>NZ_JBNPWP010000005.1:0-473664 GCF_050433765.1 Mucilaginibacter lappiensis
CAAAAGCTCATCAGCCTGCCGTTACCGGTAGATGACCCCAAACAGCGCCGCCCGGATATTACCAAGGCAAGGAGCATTTTAGGCTGGGAACCCAAAGTTGCCAGAAGCGAAGGGCTGAAGATCACCCTGGATTATTTTAAATCCCTGCCCCAAAAGGAAATAAACCACAAGGATTTTGCGTACTATAATAAACGATAACATACACTACTTAAAATGAAAATATTAGTTACCGGCGGCCTGGGTTTTATTGGCTCCCATACTGTTGTTGAATTAGTAAATGCAGGCTATGAACCTGTTATTGTTGATGATCTGTCAAATTCCGACCCTAAAATATTGGATCAGATAGCCAGAATTATAGGTTACAAACCCGTTTTTCATAAACTTGACCTAAGCGATGAGCATAGCGTAAAGGAGCTGGCTGTTAATGAGCCTGATATTGATGGCATTATTCATTTTGCCGCTTTTAAAGCAGTAGGCGAATCGGTACAAAAACCGCTTAAATATTATCGTAATAATTTTTACTCCTTAATTAATTTGTTGGAAACCTATTACGGTAAGCCATTGAATTTTGTTTTTTCGTCAAGCTGCACGGTTTATGGGCAGCCTGAGCATTTACCGGTTAATGAGTCTGCACCTGTACAACCCGCACAGTCACCTTATGGCAATACCAAGCAAATAGCCGAAGAGATATTACAGGATATGATCGCATCGGGCAGTAGCTATAAGGTAATATCGTTAAGATATTTTAATCCGGTAGGCGCGCATGAAACCGCGCTCATAGGCGAACTACCTATAGGTGTGCCGCAAAACCTGGTACCCTTCATTACCCAGACCGCCATAGGTAAGCGCCAAAAAATAACCGTGTTTGGCAATGATTATAATACGCCTGATGGTAGCTGTGTTCGTGATTATATACACGTGGTTGATTTAGCTAAAGCACACGTAGCAGCCCTTAAATTATTGGAAAAGGACGACTTTAAAGGATACGATGTGTTTAATATAGGTACTGGCCGTGGTAATACGGTATTAGATGTGATACATGCTTTTGAACGTGCCACCGGCGTAAAAGTAAACTACGAAATAGGTCCCCGCCGCAGCGGTGATGTGGAGCAGGTTTGGGGCGATGTAACTAAATCAACAAATAAATTAGGCTGGAAAGCTCAACTGGGTATTGATACCATGATGTCATCAGCCTGGGAATGGGAAAAATACATATCACAAAATCCTTTGTAAATTAATATTTGTCAAATGCAAAAGATCATTATTACGGGTGGTGCTGGTTTTATTGGGTCGCATGTAGTGCGCCGCTTTGTAAAAAACTACCCTGACTATACTATTATTAATTTAGATAAACTTACTTACGCGGGTAACCTGGCCAACTTACGCGATATTGAAGATGAGCCTAACTACAGGTTTATAAAAGGCGATATTGTTGATATACCGTTTGTTAATGAATTATTTGCTGACGAAAAGCCTGATGCGGTGATACACCTTGCGGCAGAATCACATGTTGACCGCTCAATTGTAAGTCCGTTGGAGTTTGTAATGACTAATGTGGTAGGTACAGTTAACCTGTTAAATGCAGCCCGCGAAAACTGGAAAGGCAGGTATGACCAAACGCGCTTTTACCACGTTTCAACTGACGAGGTATATGGAACCCTGGGCGATACAGGGATGTTTACCGAAGAAACCGCCTATGACCCCCATTCTCCATACTCGGCATCAAAAGCCAGCTCAGACCACTTTGTGAGGGCCTACCAGGATACTTATGGCTTAAACACTGTATTGTCTAACTGTTCAAATAATTATGGCTCTTATCACTTTCCTGAAAAGCTGATTCCGCTGGCCATTAATAATATTAAACAAGGCAAACCTGTGCCTGTGTATGGTAAAGGCGAAAACATACGCGACTGGCTTTGGGTTGAAGATCATGCACGCGCAATTGATCTTATTTTTCATAAAGCTAAAGCCGGATCAACTTATAACATAGGCGGCCATAATGAATGGAAGAACATTGACCTGATTAATTTGTTATGTAGTATACTTGACAAAAAACTGAACAGGGCGGCTGGCGAATCGGCCAAACTGATCACTTATGTAACAGACAGGGCAGGGCACGATCTGCGTTATGCAATTGATGCTTCTAAACTTAAAAATGATCTGGGATGGGTACCCGGTATAACCTTTGAAGAAGGACTTGAAAAAACTGTTGACTGGTACCTGGCTAATGAAGAGTGGCTTGAAAATGTTACATCGGGCCATTATCAGCAGTATTATAACGAACAGTATACTAATCGTTAACTATGTTTGGGTTATTTAAAAAGAAGCAGGAAAAAAAACATGTGAACTTTAACTATGAATCAATCATGGTTGATATGCACTCACATATATTGCCTGGGATTGATGACGGTGCAAAAACACCTCAGGACTCCATTATACTTATACGTAAGATGATGGAACTGGGGATAAAAAAGATTATTGCCACGCCACACGTTATGATCGACTTTTACAGAAACACCCCCGAAACCATAGCCGATTCTCTTGACTTATTAAGGGCCGAGCTGATAAAGGAAAACATTGACATACCTATTGAAACAGCTGCCGAACATTACTTTGACGAAACTTTTGAAGCAAGAGTTAATGAAGGCAGACTAATGACCATGGGCGACAATTATGCTTTGTTTGAGTTCTCGTTCATCAACCAACCGCCAAATGCAGTATCGGTTATACAAAAAATGAATGATAAAGGATATAAACCTATTTTGGCCCATCCGGAAAGATACCCATACATGGATCTGGAACAATTTAAAAACCTGCATCACTGGGGTTGCAACTTCCAGTTAAATACCATTTCGTTAACCGGTTATTATGGTAAGGATGCTAAAAGGCTGGCCGAAACTTTAATAGATAACGAACTGATAGATTTTATATCAAGCGATATGCACCACCCAAAACATGCAGCGGCATTTGGCGAAGCATTACGTACAACTTATATTGAAAAGCTGCTTTTTGATTATCCTTTAAAAAACAAACTATTGTTTTAAGAGAGAACGGACTTTTGGAGCAAGGAACAGGGGTTAAATCGCAAAATACAAGACTATAAGAATCAGGATACAAGAAAAACGTAATTGCGAGCGTAGCGCGGCAATCTCATCATGCAGATTAATTGCTCATTCCTGGTGTTTCATCTTTTGTCCAAAAATCTTTTATCCTAAGAATTACTCGTAACGTAAAGCTTCAACCGGGTCAAGTTTAGCCGCTTTTTTTGCTGGGTAATAGCCCGATATAAGGCCAATAAAGGTACATAGTAATACGGCAAAAATCAGCCATGCCCATGGCACAACAAATGCTCCGCTAATTTGAACAGCAATAAGGTTACCCGCTGCCATACCCAATATTATTCCCGCAACACCACCTATAAGGCATATTACAATAGCCTCAATTAAAAATTGTTTACGTATTACGGCAGGCGTTGCTCCAATAGCCTTACGCACACCAATTTCGCGGGTTCGTTCGGTAACTGATACCAGCATGATGTTCATAAGCCCTATGGCTGCTCCAATTAAGGTAATAATACCCACCGCAAACCCTGCAATGGTAATACCAAGCAACTGGCTTGAAAGCTCTTGTTGTATAGAGTCGCTCCGGGTTATCTCAAAATCATCAGCGTTGGCAATATTAAGGCCGCGAACATTTCTAAATAAGGAGGTAGCTTCGCCTATGGTGGCATCTAAAGCGCCCGGGCCGTTTACCTTAACCGTTAAGGTATATGATAGGTTACGTACCGTATCAATCTGTTTTGCCTTAAGTATCGGGATAACACAAAATTTATCGCCGCCAAAAGAGCTTGAACCCTTTGACGCAATTACTCCAACTATGCGGTATTTATTATCGCCTATAAAAAGTGATTTGTTAATTGGATCTTCGCTTTTAAAAAGTTTTGATTTTATTTCATCACCTATGATCACCACATTGGCCCCATGCTCTAACTCTGATGACGAAAAACTACGTCCAAAGGATAATTTTTTTCCACTGGTGATCAGGTAGTTTTCATTTGAGCCCGAAATAGAAATATTGGGATTTGTTTTTTGATTGCCGTATTTGGCTACCGCTGTACCGGTAACATCTAAATTAATAGCGGTTACTACTGGCAGTTTAAAGGTTTTTTTAAAGCGTTCGGCCTGGTCATAAGTAATTGACGGATAAGCCTTTCGGTGGCCTCCACTACCAAAGTTGAGCCCCTCTCCACGGTTTTGAATAGTGAATGAGTTTGCACCCAGATCTGCAAAGGCATCATTAGTAAACTGCCGTATACCCTCAATAGCGGTTAATATACCAACCAGGGCCATGATACCAATAGCAATAATTAACGATGTAAGTGACGTACGGAGCCTGTTGCCGGCTATGGATTGTAACGCTATCGAAATATTTTCTTTATAGGAGGTTTTAACCGGCATGGTATAAAAATAAAAAAACTTTGGGGTTTGACTGTGTACTATATCAATTTGTTACAGGAAAATATACAAATAAGTCATCACGAAACATAAGTGTAAAACACTTTCATGTCCTCACTCCAGCTTCACAAAGAATAATAAAAGAGTTTAATAACTCTCCCTATTTCAAACGCTTATATGTTTCTATTGATTTTTGTGTAGAATCGGTTATAACCTGTGAATATTCATCTCTACCATGAAAGGTGATCTTAATAGCAAATTTCCTGTTCAACAGTTGTGGATGATTCGATATTTCATCTTCTTCTCTAAGGGTGTCGTTTACTAAGCTGAAAACACCATAACCAAATCCGTTTTTAAATTTGCGGCCATCTTTATCAATTGGGTAACGGTGAACAAACATGAAATGCCCTCCCTTAAATATTTTGTATTGGGTTGGTGTTTGTTTTACGGTGTCTTTTCCCGTTACCGAATAAGTTGCATCCATTTTCCATAAACCATCCAAAGCCGAAGTATCCGGTGCCGGCACTTTAGCATAAACCTCGGTCATCTTATAGCTTACATTACGCAATCTTAATATATCAGGAATAACCTGCGTATAACCCGTATCGGTTCTGGTTACTTCCAGATTAAAATTAATGGTCGAATCAAGCCGGCGGCTGCTGTAGATGTTGCTCTCAACAATTTTATTAACAGAGTCCAGTTTATAGGAGCCTACGCCAAATCCAACAGAAGAATCGGGCGCTAAAGCCGCGTACATAAAATATTTGTCGGTATAAATCTTTACTTGTGTTCTTGCATAAATTGTATCCTTCCCACCACCACTAAGCATTTGTTTTTCCAATTTATATACACCCTCTTGAGTTGGTGCTTTTTTTGATGATTTGCAGCCCGCTATTACGGAGATAAGCAAAACTGCAACTATTATAAATTTTTTCATATTGTTTAAGTTTAATAGTGATTTTGATACCATTTATTGATGAGAGTCTTATTTTATTTATAGCTGCAATCATTATTACTGGCAAGTAAAAATGCTTATGAGAACGCTATAAAGGGCATGGGGTCTCCTTTCTCATAAATTTAGTTTTGAAGTTTATTGGTATAATAAATTTATGCATAATATATCTGAAAATCAACTAATCCATGAAATATATTATGGGCTGCTAAGGCGAAGATCAAGGCTACTTAACATATAATGATGAATACCAATCATTGATACTTCATTATTACATATAAATTTTGGAGAGTTAGGTATACAAAAAAAGGCAGCCTAAAGGCTGCCTTTCAATAATATCTTATGTTATAAATTTATACCGAGAACGAAGTTCCGCATCCGCAGGTGCTTGCAGCATTGGGGTTGTTAAAAGTAAACCCGCGTGCGTTTAAGCCATCCTGAAAATCTATCTGCATACCCATCAGGTACATACCATGGGCTTTGTGCATAAATACTTTTAATCCGTCAATGTAATGTTCCTGGTCGCCATCCTTTTTCTGGTCAAAACCCAAAATGTAGTTCATGCCTGAGCAGCCACCACCTTCAACACCAACACGCAAGCCAAAGTCGTCACCTATTTCTTGCTGGTCTCTTAATTTAAAAAGTTCTTTAACGGCTCCCTGTGTAAAGGATACCGGTGCAATTTCAACAGCAGTACTCATCTTATTTTTTATTTAACTATACAAATATAAGGTAAAATGTGGATTTTTGCTGCAACCGGTATTTTATGACCTCTGTTTAACATTTTATAAAACATGCAAACGTTACCCTATTTACTTGATATTTTAAAATATACCATTGCCGGCATTGGCGTTGTATGGGTAGCGTTATATTTATTTAAGCCATATCTTGACAGGGCCGAACACATACAACTGCTGGAGTTGAAAAGAACCATTAGCAACCAAACACTGCCTTTGCGTTTACAGGCTTATGAACGGGTTGTATTATTTATTGAACGGGTTAACCCGGCCAGCATGCTTGTACGCCTGAATGCAACATCCCTATTGGCTGCCGAATTGCAACTCCTGGTAATTACCGAGATCCGTAACGAATTTCAGCATAATATTACGCAACAAATTTATGTAAGCAACCGCGTTTGGAACGTGGTTAAACGGGTTAAGGACGATACCCTGAGCCTGGTAAACAACGCGGTTAAGGCTCTGCCGCAGGATGCATCGGCTATGGACCTGAGTAAAACCATCCTGTTGCATTTAAGCCAGTTGGAGCAGGACCCTTATGAAATAGCTACCGGCCTGGTTAGGCAGGATATGGAAGAATTATTTTAATCCCATGGCCGAAAAAAAATTCACCACAACATCGGGTATCGAAATTAAGGAGGTATACACCCAGCCATCATCAATGAATGAGCTGCCAGGTGAATTTCCTTTTACCCGCGGCATCCAGAAAGACATGTACCGGGGTAAAGCCTGGACCATGCGCCAGTATGCCGGGTTTTCAACAGCCGAGGAATCAAACAAGCGGTATCACTACCTCCTGGGCCAGGGCACAACAGGTTTATCGGTTGCTTTTGACCTGCCTACACAAATAGGCTATGACTCTGACCATGAACTTGCCGAGGGTGAAGTAGGCAAGGTAGGGGTAGCTATTGACTCCTTAAAAGATATCGAGATCCTGTTTGATGGTATTGCCCTTAAGGACATCACCACCTCCATGACCATAAATGCCACGGCGCCTATATTACTGGCCATGTATATAGCCCTGGCAAAAAAACAAGGTGCCGATCTGAAACAAATTTCGGGTACGGTACAGAATGATATATTAAAGGAGTATGCTGCGCGTGGCACCTATATATATCCGCCAGCACCATCCATGCGGCTCATAACAGATGTTTTTGAATATTGCAGCAAAGAAGTACCTAAATGGAACACCATATCCATTTCGGGCTATCACATACGCGAAGCTGGTTCAACCGCCGTACAGGAACTGGCGTTTACCCTGGCCAATGGCAAAGCCTATTTAAAAGCCGCCATTGATAAAGGCCTTGATATTAATGTATTTGCAAAAAGGCTCTCTTTCTTTTTTAACTGCCATAATAATTTTTTTGAGGAGATAGCCAAATTCAGGGCAGCCCGCCGTATGTGGGCGCATATTACCAAAGAGCTTGGCGCTACAGATGCCGGTGCGCAAAAACTGCGTTTCCATACCCAAACAGGGGGTTCAACCTTAACCGCACAGCAGCCGCTTAATAATATTATACGGGTAAGTAATCAGGCATTGGCTGCCGTATTGGGTGGTACGCAATCATTACATACCAACGGGTATGATGAAGCCTTGTCATTACCCACCGAGGCCGCGGCCAAAATAGCCCTGCGTACCCAGCAGATCATCGCTTTTGAAAGCGGTGTTACCGATACTGTTGATCCATTGGCAGGCTCCTATTTTATAGAGGCATTAACCGATGAGATAGAAGCGGCAGCGCAACTGTACCTGGATAAGATAGATGCTATGGGCGGCGCTGTTAAAGCCATTGAGCAGGATTACATTCAGCAGGAAATAGCGGCTTCGGCCTACCAGTACCAGAATGATATTGAAAGCGGAGAAAAAGTATTGGTTGGTGTAAACCGCTTTACACAACAGGAAGATGCCGCGATAAATGTGTTCAGGGTTGATGATGCTATCCGCAAAATGCAAACTGAAAAGATAACAGCACTGAAAAGCGGCAGGGATAACCAGGCGGTTACCATCAGTTTACAGCAATTACAAGAAGCCGCGAAAGGGAAACAAAACTTAATGCCTTATATACTTACCGCTGTAGAGTGCTATGCTACCTTAGGCGAAATTGCAGATACCCTCCGGAATGTTTTTGGCGAATATTAATACAGTGTGTAGTTTTTTTTGAAAACTGCCAAACTGGTTCACCAATAATCAAAAATCAATATTAAATTTATTTAGCACTAAACCAGAGCTTTATTTTTTAACAGTAGAGATACACATTTATTGGCTCAACAATTGCTGCAAAGCAACTCTATAATAAATAATTATAACCCAGATAGTTGTCCTTATTTTTTGTTAAATTGATCGGACAATATCAATTGGGAGCTAATGGAAATATAATTATGATTTTTATTGTGAAATATAACATTTTATATGGATTTCTCACTAAAGAACTGATTATTATATCATAAATTTATTTGTCAAAAAAGTGAAAATTTAATTTTTTTATAAGCTTTTTTTGGCAATATTCGATGTTCCGTAGCAGGCCCAAAAGATGTTTCGCTGGGGGTTGGAAATCAATATTTTACTAATATATATATGGAAAAAACTTGTACTAGCGTTTGGAATAGCTGCCTCCAGATCATAAAAGATAACATACCAGCACAAAGCTTTAAGACTTGGTTCGAGCCAATAAAAGCTTTGCGTATGGAAGGAAGCGTCTTGACGATACAAGTACCAAGTTTATTTTTTTACGAATGGCTTGAAGAACACTATGTAGGTTTACTACGCAAAACAATAAAAAAACAATTAGGCGACGAAGGGCGTTTAGAGTATAATATTGTTGTTGAGCAATCATCAAGTAAACCATACACAACTAACATGCCTTCGAACGGAAATGGCGCCGAGTCAAAACATCAGTCAATGCCGATACCCATCTCGATCAATAAGGACATAAAAAACCCTTTTGTGATACCCGGCTTGAAAAAATTAAATGTAGATCCGCAACTGAACAGGAACTATACCTTTGAAAATTTTGTTGAAGGTGACTGTAACCGTTTGGCACGTTCTGCAGGTTATGCTGTTGCTGCAAAACCTGGTGGCACTTCATTTAACCCTTTAATGATATATGGCGGCGTAGGTTTGGGTAAAACCCACCTGGCCCAGGCAATTGGTAACGAAATAAAACGCTCATTACCTGACAAACTTGTACTTTATGTATCGTGCGAGAAGTTTACCCAACAGTTTGTTGACGCACTTAAGCATAATAACATTAATGACTTTGTGAACTTTTACCAGGCTATTGATGTACTGATCATGGATGATGTACACAATTTTGCCGGTAAAGAAAAAACACAGGATTTCTTTTTCCATATTTTTAATCACCTGCACCAATCAGGCAAGCAACTGATCATTACATCAGACAAAGCGCCTAAGGATTTGGCTGGTTTGGAAGAACGCCTGCTTTCAAGGTTTAAATGGGGTCTTTCGGCTGATCTGCAGATCCCTGATCTGGAAACCCGCATGGCTATCCTGAAAAATAAAATATACCAGGACGGCATTGAACTTTCAAACGATGTAATTGAGTACGTTGCACATAACATTGATAACAATGTGCGTGAGCTTGAAGGCGCCATGGTATCCCTGCTGGCACAATCAACCCTTAACCGCAAGGAGATTGACCTGAACCTGGCTAAGCAGATGCTCAAAAATTTTGTAAAAAATTCATCCAAAGAAATTTCGATGGAATACATTCAAAGCCTGGTTTGCGAGTATTTTGAAGTACCCATTGAGATGGTAAAATCACAAACCCGTAAACGCGAAATTGTACAGGCAAGACAAATATCCATGTACCTGGCCAAGGCACATACCAAAAGCTCATTAAAATCTATTGGTCATTTCTTTGGCGGTCGTGATCACTCTACAGTAATATACGCCTGCCAAACCGTTGAGGACCTTATTGATACCGATAAGAAATTTAAAGGTTACGTTGCCGACATTCAAAAGAAACTTAAAATGTCTTAACAGACCTATTATCATATTACTATGGGGCCCTGCATATTTTATGCAGGGCTTTTTTGTTGCAAAGGGGCGTTTGATGTCGGCCGGAGGCCGGATAATAGTTGCCACTCGGCTGAAGCCCATAGATGTTCAGAAGAATTATTTTCTATGAAAATTTGTCATTTCGATTGAGCATGGGTCGGCATGAGCGCTGCGCGAAAGAGAAATCTTGTATATAATATACAAAGCGAATTTGCGGATCGTATAAGATTTCTCCTCGTACCTCGTTCGAAATGACAACGTTTTTATTTCTTCCGAACACCTGTGGGCTCAAGTCGAACGACTGCTGGGGCTGACTATTTTTTATTTAGATTTTCGGCTGTCTTAATTAATATGTCTGCATATTTATATATTTCATCAATTCCATTAATGTCATACTTGATCTCTTTTTTGCTTTCATCAAGTACAACAAGATACTTTTTGCTATTAAGATATAAGCGGCAGATTGTTTTCCTATTATTGTCGTCAAGCAAAATAGCGAAGTAAGATTGAGCATCCCGGTATGTTATTCTTGTTGATTCGATAATTTGCCTTAAAATTGATTTTACAATATAAAACCCTTCAAGTTCTTCTTCTGTAGTAATAATGTTTGACGCCGTTTTTTCTTGTGCCTCTTCAACCTTTGTAGCTTCTTCTGTATCCTTTTTCTTTTCTTGATTTAGTGCAGACTTTAACCTTTCATTAATCGTATCATTTATTAATTGATTAAATGATCGTTTAACTATGGGTATAAATTGTTCTTTAATTTTTGCCGTTAACACGCCAGGATAAATTTGTTTAGTAAAAAATGCAACAAAGTTTTCAGAAGGTGAATCAATCTCTTTATTAAGAATTAATTTTAACTCATTAAGGTATTTAAGCTCACTTGCTGTATTTGTTATGTTACCTTCATCAAAATAAGATTTATGGAACTTTTTTAATTCTGCAATTTCAACTTCCTTAATCTCAGTTAGTTTAAACTCAAAAAATGGGGTTGTATCCATTTTATTTTTCTCAACTAAATCGGTATAAAAACGATAGGTCATCCCATTTGACAATAAGCCAAATTTAGCCTTTGTGGTATGAAAGTATCTAAATAGCTGAGAATTATGTGGGTCAAGATTTTCAAGATGATGTTTGCATTCAATTAAGATAGCTGGCTCGCCGTCTTTCATTATAGCATAATCAACTTTCTCACCTTTTTTTATACCTATATCGGCGATAAATTCGGGATTTACTTCAACAGGATTAAATACATCATACCCCATTATTTGTATAAAGGGCATAATTAATGCATTCTTAGTAGCTTCTTCGGTTTGAATTTGTGGAAGCATTTTTTCAGCACGCGCTGCGAGCTGTAAGATTTGGTCTTTAAAATCCATTGGGTAAGATTTAGGTTTAAGGTATTAAAGGTAATGTAATTGTTAATAATAACAAATATCCTTTAATACGGCCTGCGAAACCACAATACCTTACCTTGATTCTTATCCCTCCACAGGCGCCATCATTTTCAAAATGGCGTCTACATATTGGCGGTCGTTGGCCAGGCGGGGGACTTTATGCTGGCCTCCTAATTTACCCTTCTCTTTCATCCAGTTAAAAAAGGTGCCTTCAGGGGCGCGCCGTACAATGGGACGACGCAGCGCCATATCTTTAAAACGCTTGGCATCATAGTCGGAGTTGATACGGCGCAGGGTTTCGTCGAGCAGGTCAACAAAGCGTTCAAACTCGGCGGGTTTCTTTTCAAATTCAATGATCCATTCATGCGCGCCGCATTGGTCGCCATTAAAGTAAACGGGGGCCGCGGTATACTCCCTGATAATGGCGCCGGTTTGGCGACAGGCTTCTTCCAGGGCACGCTCGGCATTATCAATGATCACTTCTTCGCCAAAAGCATTGATAAAGTGCTTGGTACGCCCTGTAACCTGTATACGGAAAGGAGATAAACATGAAAACTTAATGGTATCGCCTATCATATACCGCCAAAGCCCGGCATTGGTAGTAATGATGAGGGCATAGTTTTTATCCAGCTCCACTTCATCAAGCGTAAGTGTGGCTGGATTATCGTCATGCAGATGCTCTATGGGCAAAAATTCATAAAATATACCATAATCCAGCATGAGCAGCATATCACCGGGTTCTTTTGTATCCTGTATGCCAAAGAAGCCCTCAGATGCATTATAATTCTCCAGGTAATACATATCATCGCTGGGGATCAAATTTCTAAACTGCTCACGATAGGGGGTAAAATTAACTGCGCCATGAAAATACATCTCCAGGTTGGGCCATACTTCGAGCAGGTTTTTTTTGCCGGTAATTTCCAGTATACGTTTAAACAGCACCAGGTTCCATGTAGGCACACCACTGATGCTGGTAACATTCACATCTTTGGTAGCGTGGGCTATCTTCTCAATTTTTTCTTCAAAATTTTCGAGCAGCGCTATATCCAGATCGGGGGTACGGTGAAATTCGGCCCACAGCGGTAAGTTTTTCATGATCACCGCCGAAAGATCGCCAAAGGAAGTTTCGGCATTAAGCTGACTGATCTGGTGACTGCCCCCCAGGGTCAATATCTTCCCCGTGAACATACGGGCATTGGGCTGGTTATTAAAATAGATGGTTAACAGGTCCTTACCACCCTTAAAGTGGCACTCTTCCAACGCTTCCTCACTAACCGGTATAAACTTGCTCCTATCGTTCGTGGTGCCCGATGATTTGGCAAACCACCGGATCTCAGATGGCCATAACACATTTTTCTCCCCGGTGAGCATCCGCTCTATATAGGGCTTAAGTGTATCGTAATTTTGAATAGGCACACGCTCCTTAAACTGGTTAAGGTTCTCGATACTTTTGTACTGGTATTTTCGGCCCCATTCAGTACTTTCGGCACCTGATATTAATTGCTCAAACCACTCCTCCTGCACTTCATTAGGGTATTTCATAAAAAGCTCTATCTGATGGATACGCTTTTTCATGAACCAGGTAAATACAGAGTTAAAGATAGTCATAGGTTATATAATTGAATCAAGAGATTAGAATCAAGATATGAAAAAATTAAGTTAATCATAAAGACCCACTCAACCTATTATTATTTTCCCTGATTCCTTGCTCTAATCTCTTGATTCTTATTGAGGAAATACTTTTCTTTTCAAAACAAAATTAGCCCCCAGATATACCTTCCTCACCATTTCATTTTCGGCTAATATTTCGGGCACGCCCGATTCCAGTATCTTACCCTCAAAAAGCAGGTAAGCGCGGTCGGTAATGGATAATGTTTCCTGTACATTGTGGTCTGTGATCAGGATGCCTATATTACGGTGCCTTAGCTTGGCCACCATGGCCTGTATCTCTTCAACCGCGATAGGGTCAACCCCGGCAAAGGGTTCATCCAGTAAAATAAAGTTTGGTTCGGCAGCCAGGGCCCGGGCAATTTCGGTACGGCGGCGCTCACCACCCGATAACAGGTCGCCCCGGTTTTTACG
Organism: Mucilaginibacter lappiensis; assembly: GCF_050433765.1. Classification (GTDB taxonomy): domain Bacteria; phylum Bacteroidota; class Bacteroidia; order Sphingobacteriales; family Sphingobacteriaceae; genus Mucilaginibacter; species Mucilaginibacter lappiensis_A. The sequence continues at coordinate 13,641 of NZ_JBNPWP010000005.1, forward strand.
TACTTTATGCAAACTGAATTCATCTATCAATTCTTCCAGTTTATCGCGCTGCCTGTCCTTGGGCATATTGCCCATTTCCAGCACAGCTTTGATATTATCCTCTACCGAAAGCTTACGAAACACCGAGGCCTCCTGTGCCAGATACCCAATACCTTTCTGAGCGCGACGGTACATTGGGTCGCCGGTTATATTCTTATCATCCAGAAAAATAGTACCCTCGTTGGGTTTAATCAGCCCTACTATCATATAAAACGAAGTTGTTTTACCGGCGCCATTAGGCCCCAGCAAGCCCACTATCTCGCCCTGCGCTACCTCGAACGATACATCGTTAACAACCGTTCGTTGTTTGTATTTCTTTACTAAATTTTCTGCTCTTAGTATCATGTTAAGTCTTGAGTTCTGAGTCTTGAGTTCTGAGTCTTGAGTTATCGTTTAGTATAAAGCAAGGCCAATACCTAACACTTTACCTTATGACTTAAGACTATTTACTTACGACTTAATCCTTATTCCTTTTATATTCAATTGTATTGTGCGTCTTTCGCGCCATACGTTTTCTTCAATGCTGTAGCAAATATCAAATGGCACCCCGCTTTTTAATTGTGGCAGATATTCGCCATGATTAAAGGCTATGCAATCAAACGCTGCCGAACCTTCCTGCATCACGGCCATTTTAATATGTGCCGCGCCAACCAGGCCGGCATTACCGCTAACATACACATTTTTAGTTATGAAAACCGGCGCCATATTTTCGGGACCAAACGGTGCAAACTGGTTTAGTATCCTGAAAAATTTTGGTTCTATCTGGCTTAAACGTAATTCGGCGTCAATTTGTATTTGCTGTATCAATTGTTCGGCTGTTATGGTTGCACTCACCACTTCTTCAAACCGAGTCTTAAACGCTTCTACATTCTCGGGGGCCATGGTTAACCCGGCGGCATATTTGTGCCCGCCAAATTGTATCAGCAGGTCCTTACATTCGCAAAGGGCCTCATAAAGGTCATAACCTAAAACCGAACGTGCCGAACCAGCCACATACCCGTTTGAACGCGTAAGTACAATGGTTGGCCGGTAATATTTTTCAGTAAGGCGCGATGCTACGATGCCGATAACCCCTTTATGCCAGTTTTCATTAAAAACCACGGTAGATTTACGCCCGATCAGTACCTCATCATTATCTATTATGCTCAAAGCCTCATCGGTAATGTTCAGGTCGTGGCCCTTGCGCTCCGTATTGCGGGTATTGATCATCAGGCCTTTTTCTTTGGCTATATTTTCGTCTGTAGCTATCAGCAGTTCTACCGCGTGTTTGGCATCATCAATTCGGCCGGCAGCGTTAATACGCGGCCCAAGCAAAAATACCACGTCTGATATCGTAAAGCTACCTGTGCGCCCGGCTACCTCCATTAATGTTTTTACGCCGATGCAGGGATCAGTATTGATTTTTTGCAGACCAAAGTACGCTAAAACTCTGTTTTCGCCGGTAATGTGTACAATATCACAGGATATGCTGATGGCTACCAGGTCAAGAAAGCAGCTCACCTCTTCAAAGGGGATATCATGTTTCTCGGCATAGGCCTGTATCAGTTTAAAACCAATACCACAACCTGATAGTTCTTTGTATGGATACTCACAATCGTTACGCTTTGGGTCAAGCACCGCTACAGCGGCAGGCAGTTCGGCACCAGGCAGGTGGTGGTCACAGATAATAAAATCAACACCTTTGGTATTGGCATAATCAATTTTATCAACCGATTTAATACCGCAATCAAGCGCAATAATCAGCGTAAAACCATTCTCAGCAGCGTAATCTATACCCTGGCTCGATATGCCGTAACCCTCCTTATAGCGATCAGGTATATAATACTCCAGGTTTTGATAACGTTGTTTAAAAAACCCGTAAACGGTAGCAACCGCGGTTGTACCGTCCACATCATAATCACCGTATATTAATATTTTTTCGCCAGCGACTATGGCATCTTCAATACGTACAATGGCCTTTTCCATATCCTTCATCAGGAAAGGGTCATGAAGGTGCCTTTGATCGGGCCTGAAGAAGTAGCGGGCTTCATCATAGTTACTTATACCTCTATGAACCAGCAGTGTACTCAAAACCGTATCAATATTAAGGTCGACGGCTAATTTTTTGACCACCTCATGATCAGCATTATCCCTTACCGTCCAACGTTTATTCATACATTTGTAGCTTAAAAACAGTAAAGATAGCTAAATCGGGTATCAAGTAGTTAGTATCAAGTATCAAGACAGTCGTGTTTTTTATAAAGACCTCAAAATCTTGATGCTTGATACTAACTACCTGATACTAAAAATATATACTATGGAAATTTTCGCGTTAGGTGAGGGCTCGTATTCGGTTGATGCAACCAAGAAATTTATTCCCTTTAACCCCCAAACTGACAATCCAAAAGATCGCCCGGCCTCATTATTTATCCACGTTAACCCTTTCCTTATTAAAACAAACCATGATCTCATTGTGCTGGATACAGGTCTTGGTTTTAAAGACACGCGCGATGAGCTACTGATACATCAAAACATACGCAATGCCGGTTTTGATCCCGAAGAGGTTACCCTGGTACTGATGTCGCACCTGCACTATGACCACTCAGGTGGTTTGGTGGTTGAGCGTAATGGCAAATTAGAGCCCAGTTTTCCGCATGCACAGCATGTGATACAACGCCAGGAATGGGAAACCGGTCTTGCCGGCAAGTCATCATCATACCATAAGGAAATATTTGAGGCGCTGCAAAACGCCAACATCATCTTTGTTGAAGGTAGTGGTGAGTTACAACCAGGCATCAGGTATGAGCATTCCGGCGGTCATTGTCCTTATCACCAGGTGTTTTGGATAGAAATGGAAGGGGAAAAAGTACTTTTTGGAGGTGACGAGCTGCCAGAGCCAGAACAGTTGATCAGAAAATTTATAGCTAAATATGATATGGACGGGCGGAAAGCAATGCAACTACGTGAGGAGTATGGGAAAAAGGCAGCAGAGGAGGGATGGACCTGCCTGTTTTATCATTCTAAATCGTATGCTATAGGTAACGTATTGCGAGATGGTGACCACTTTAAAGTTACACCCGCTTAATTTTGGGGTTCTACTTCAAAAAGCTCTTTTATTTTTTCTACATTAAGCGGTTTGGATATAAAATCCTTTACCAACGGATATGATTTTGCCTTATTAATATCGTTGCTGAACACAGATGACGAAATGATATATATTTTACTTTTACCCAAAGGATCAATATTAAGGCGTTTAAATTCTTCTAAAAACTCCCATCCGTTCATGATAGGCATATTTATATCCAGCAAAATATAGTCAGGCATCTTATTAGGATCTTTCCGCTGTATATCAGCCAGCTGATCAATGGCAAATTTTCCGTTTAAACAGGCCATGATCTCTGTATTTAATAATGCTTTTTTTATTAATTTAATTGAAATGAAATTGTTTATTTCATCATCATCAATCAATAATACACTAACAGGCTTGGTATTAATTGTCATAACGTATTTTAAATATGTGTACTTTATTAATAGATTATACTTATACGCTGCGCGAAATTAAAAAGTTATATTCCTATAAGTTGTAAATCCAAATATTGTTTTAATTGCGTGGATTAATAACTGAAAAAGCAAGGTATTTATTTTAATCTGCCTTATATAATTTTCAAAACCATACCACCAAAGTGTATTGAACTATATGTAATTAAAAACACCAATTACAAGTCCCAAAGTAAAAACACTCAATCAAAGCCAAAAAGAACGTTTTTTTAACATTAATTTTACTTTACACAAGCAAAAAAAGCAATTGTGTACCGGAAGTTGCGGCATTGTAAAATCGGAAATTTTAAAAAAACAGGTGAATAAAATGATTACCGAGCGATCAAATGACTAAAAAGAGGCGAATGGTTAGAAGATGTGCAGACATGCAAATTTCAAATGTGCAGATAATGGATCATCTGACCTGAAATAATTTGCACATCTGCACATTTGAAATCGCACACTTACTCTATCACGCTTTCCTCGAAGGCATAATCTTCCAGCGGCGGACATGAGCAGATCAGTGTACGGTCGCCATAAGTATCATTAACACGCCCTACCGATGGCCAAAATTTATACGCTGCTACGTAAGGGAGCGGGAATGCCGCTTTTTGACGGGTATATGGGTGCTCCCATTCGTTACCAGTAATTACAGCAACAGTATGTGGCGCATTTTTTAACGGATTATCTGTTTTGTCTGATATACCATCGGCTACATCGGCAATTTCATGACGTATGGCTATCATGGCATCGCAAAAACGGTCAAGCTCATGCTTAGGTTCTGATTCCGTAGGCTCCACCATTACCGTACCCGCAACCGGAAACGATACAGTTGGCGCATGGAAACCATAGTCCATCAGTCGCTTGGCAATATCTGTAACCTCAATACCAAAAGCTTTAAATGAGCGGCAATCCAGTATCATTTCGTGAGCACAACGACCATTGGCACCGGTATATAATACCGGGAAGTGATCCTGTAGCCTTGCTTTAATATAGTTGGCATTCAGTATAGCATAACGGGTGGCATTGGTTAAACCATCGGCCCCCATCATAGCGATATAAGCATGTGATATGATCAGGATGGAAGCAGAACCCCATGGCGCTGCTGATACCGCGTGAATAGATTTACCCCTGTCAATATCAACCACGGCATGGCCCGGTAAATAAGGTACAAGGTGTTTGGCTACGCCTATAGGGCCCATACCCGGACCACCACCACCATGCGGAATACAGAAGGTTTTATGTAGGTTCAGGTGGCAAACATCGGCACCAATATTGGCCGGACTGGTTAAGCCTACCTGCGCGTTCATGTTAGCGCCATCCATATAAACCTGGCCACCATTCTGGTGTATAATATCACAGATCTCAATGATCGACTCCTCAAATACCCCGTGAGTAGATGGGTAGGTAACCATTAAGCAGGAAAGTTCATTTTTATATTGCTCGGCTTTGGCTTTCATATCAGCAACATCAATGTTACCGTTATCGTCGCATTTTACTACTACGATCTTCATGCCAGCCATAGCTGCTGATGCGGGGTTAGTGCCGTGTGCCGATGATGGGATCAAGGCAATATTACGGTGACTGTCGCCCCTGTCCAAATGATATGCACGGATAACCATCAGGCCGGCGTATTCGCCCTGGGCACCCGCGTTTGGCTGCAAGCTCATGGCAGCAAAACCCGTGATCTCGCTCAGCCAGTTATTGATCTCATCAAACAGTTGCATGTAACCTCCTACCTGATCGGCAGGGGCAAAGGGATGTATCTTGCTAAACTCGGCCCAGGTAACAGGCACCATTTCGGTAGTAGCGTTCAGTTTCATAGTACATGAACCCAAGGCTATCATGGAATGGCAAAGCGAAAGATCTTTTGTCTCCAGCGATTTGATGTAACGCAGCATTTCATGCTCTGAATGGTGCGAGTTAAACAGACTATGTGTTAAATAGGCCGATTTACGCTGCAGTTCGGCAGGGATAGCCGTTTGCAGGTTTGCTTTTAGTTCATCAAAATTTACATCGTTAATGGTTTTGCCCTTTACTTTGGCAAAAAACCTAACCAGTGTTTTAATATCCTCTGACGATGTAGTTTCGTCAACAGCAATAGTAACAACCGAACCATTGTAACTTAGGTTCATTTCGTTATTCAATGCTTCTGAATGCAAGGGGCCGGCCAATACACCAACATCAAATTTCAGGGTATCAAAAAACGACTCGTTCAGCTGTTCGTAACCTAATTCGTTAAGTGAATTAGCCAGCAGAACCGCTAAGCCATGAATCCTTTCGGCAATTAATTTAACGCCCTGCGGACCATGATATACGGCATACATACCAGCCATAATGGCCAGCAATGCCTGCGCGGTACAAATATTTGAAGTAGCTTTATCGCGGCGGATATGTTGCTCACGGGTTTGCAGTGCCATGCGCAGGGCATAGTTACCGGCGCTATCAATAGTAACACCAATAATGCGGCCGGGGATAGAGCGCTTATATTCTTCTTTTGTAGCAAAAAACGCGGCATGTGGGCCACCAAAACCCATTGGTACGCCAAAACGCTGGGTTGAGCCAACAACAATATCGGCACCCCACTCGCCCGGAGGGGTTAGCAGCACCAGGCTCATGATATCAGCAACAACGGTTAGTTTAATGCCTTTTTCGTGTGCTTTGGCTGCATAATCAGTATAATTATACACAGCGCCATTACCGGCAGGGTATTGAACTATGGCACCAAACATATTGTCGGTTAGCGCAACTGTGCGGTGATCGCCTATTTGCAGTTCAATGCCGTAAGGCTCTGAACGGGTTTTTAAAATATCAATGGTTTGCGGAAACAACTCTTCCGAAACAAAAAAAACATTAGCATTTTGATTTTTACGCAGACTGTATTGCATAAACATTGCCTCGGCAGCGGCAGTACCTTCGTCCAGTAATGACGCGTTGGCAATTTCCATCCCGGTCAAATCAATCACCATGGTTTGGAAGTTGAGCAGTGCTTGTAAACGGCCTTGAGCAATTTCGGCCTGGTATGGGGTATATTGGGTGTACCAGCCCGGGTTTTCCAGTATATTACGCTGTATAACCCCCGGAACGATCACATCATAATATCCCTTGCCAATGAACGATTTGAATACTTTATTTTTTGAAGCGGTTTGCTTTAAAGTGTTCAGATAATCAAATTCGCTTTTGGCGGCAGGTAAATTAAGCGGATTTTTTAACCTGATCCTATCAGGTACAGTTTGCGCTATTAATTCGTCAAGTGAATTTACACCGATAGTTTTTAACATTTTTGCCGTATCGGCCTCATTTGGAGCAATATGTCTCGACTGAAACTTCTCCTGGTAGTCTGCGTTCAACATCATGAATCAAGTGTCCCTCTAAATTTAGCGCAAAGGTACTATTTTACTAACTGAGTAACAATTACCTAATATATTATTGACAAAGTGTTTACAGATAAAAAATGTATTTTGGCTACCGAATTGCCTAAACCATGGTTTGCAAGCGAATACTTATCCTTTTTTTACTACTGTTTAGCTGTGCAAACCTCTTTGCCGCGGTATTTGTGGTAACCAATAATGCCGACTCTGGCCCCGGCACTTTACGGGAGGCTTTAACGCTGGCTGTGGCTAATGGTAGCGCGGTTAAGGATTATATCAATTTTAATTTGCCGGATTTGAGTGAGGCGGGCAGAACGATAACATTGTTAGCAAATCTACCAACATCATCAAACTTAATTATAGATGGCACAACCCAGCCGGGGATTAAATTTGGAATTAGTGATACTAAAGTAAAAATATTGGCACTCATTAATTCAACCTATCCTATTACATACTGTTTTGACATTACAGGACAACATGACGTAGAGTTATATGGTTTATTTATAGATGTGCCTCCTAATTTAGCAACCAATAGCGTACTTAATTCGAGTGCCATTTTTAGCGATTATGATTCTAAAAATATTATTATAGGAGCTCCTGGTAAGGGTAACCTTATTAAAAATATAACAGGCATTTTTTTTCAGTCAAACTTTGAAAACGCCCCAAAAGAGGTTTTATCTGAAAATGTAAAGATATCCAGCAATATTTTTGGATTAGAAGAAGATGGTGAAACATTGGCTGACGTTATTACAACGGCTATAGCTGCGTTTGGGCTAAAAAATTTAACAATAGGTGGTAGTACACCTGAGGAAGGCAACATATTAGGAGGATCTGTAAACTATGATGAACAATTTTCCTATACTACAAATACTGGCAGGCTATACATTTCCAATAATTTTTTTGGCTCTGATTATACGGGGACAAATGCAATAGACAATGGGAGGCCTTTCCTTGATGGTGGAACTACATTACTCATAACCGGCGGTTCTCTTCAACAACTTGAAGTAAGTAAGAATATATTTGTTGCCAGAAGTGATTTAGGATTAACTGGAATAAACTGCTTTTTTAAGATAACGGGCAATAAATTTGGCACGGATATTACAGGAACAAAAACCTTAGGAACAATTATGTTTCCCCTGGTTCTGGGATACTGCAATGGCGGAGGGATAATAGGCGGAAATGATCCGAATGATCAGAATATATTTTGCGGCGCTTATAAAGATAACCCAGACCCTGATCAGGCAAAAAGCGGGGTAATAATCAATATTGGCTCACCTAATGTAGAACTTACAGGGAATTCTTTTAAATGCAACTACAGCACCTATCCCTATCAGCTTCAGGGAGCCGATTTTTCCAAATTTTTTGTTAATATAAAAAACAGAAATACGAATAGCATATCAGGAAATGCCACTGCAAATTCAAGAGTTGATCTTTATTATAGTTTAAGCTGTAACAATTGTGAGCCCGAGAAACTATTCAAATCAGTAAATGCTGATAATAATGGAAACTGGAATTATAATGGCACTTTATCAAATAATAATATAATTGCTTCTTCCACATCTGATGGCACCACTTCAGAATTTACAGGATTAAAATTCACTAATCAACCTACCGATATAAAAATCAAAATGGCTTGTAATAATCAAAGTAATGGCTCTATAACAGGCATTACGGCCACCACGCCTGCCACCTATACCTGGCTAAATGAAAGCAATACAATTGTTGGGCATAATAGCAATCTACTTAATATCCCTCCTGGAAAATACCATTTAATAGTGAGTGATGGTTGGTGCTCTATATCATCCCCTGTATATGAGATTCAAGACGGGGCAAACCTGATAAATACTACCGGCCTTAACATTAAACCTGCGTCCTGCGGCTCATCTACAGGATATATTTGGGGTATAAAAGCCAATGTTCCTGTAATTCTTACCTGGAATGGTGGAAATTTGAGCGGTACAGTATATGGTACCGAGGTTTCCAATATACCTGCGGGAAGTTACACATTTACCTTTACAGCGTTAGATGGTAGTTGCCCACAAACGATTTCTCCTATAATTGTTAAAAATATCGATGGCCCTAATATCGATGAATCCACAAAAATAATCCAAACAACCCCATGCGGGCAGTCAATCGGCTCTATAAAAAACATAACCGTTACCGGAACCAATCCCAAATACAGCTGGAAAAATGAATTGAGCCAGGAAGTTGCTACTACTAAAGACCTTACTGGTCGACCCGCCGGTAAATACACGCTGCAGGTCACTGATGATACTGAGTGCGGCCCGGTTTACAGCAGTCAAATTGAGATCCCCGAAACCAACGGCATCACGCTTAATATTCCACCAAACCCTAAAACTGATGCCAGCTGTAATAAAGCTAATGGCTCCATTATTGGTATTACTGCACCTGGCGCTACTAAATTTGAATGGCGCGATGCTAATAACAACTTAGCAGGCTCTGATCTTGATCTGAAAAATATACCAGCAGGAGCTTACCAGCTAACCGCAAGTAACAATTTTGGCTGTAGTAAAACAACCCAGCTATTTCAAATCCTTGAATTGCCAGGCACTACCTATCCGGCTTATACAATTACACGTAAAAATACTTGTTTTGGTGAAACCAATGGTTCTATTTTGGTTACAGCTGATGCCACGGTAAAATCATTAAGGTGGGTTAATGGACAGGATCAAACAATTACCGGCAATCAGCAGATCAGCGGCCTGGCAGCAGGTACTTATAAACTTTATTTTACCGATCAAAATGATTGCGAAAGCTTGTACAACAGCTATACTATTAATGAAATACCTCAGCTACAAATAATACCCAATACCGAACAAAAAACCGACGATGAATGTGATCTTAAAACAGGTAGCATTAAAAACATACAGATCACCGGAGGGTTACAACCATATACTTACGAATGGCATAATGCCAATAATGAGCAGATATCAACAGGCATTTCACCCACTGGTTTAAGCGCTGGCAATTATAAATTAATAGTAAATGATGCCAGTGGTTGCGGACAAGCAATTGCCAATTATGATATAGCAGCTCATAGCAGTATCATTGCTGCACCTGCCGCTAATAATGTGCAATTGTGCACTCCTGGCAATGCCTTACTTACAGTTAATAGCACAGTTGCAGGTTATACTTACCGTTTGTATGAATCGGTTAACAGTATTACGCCGCTTGCCGAGCAAGCCAACGGACGGTTTACCATAAACACCAAAACCAGCACGGTTTTTTATATAAGCAAGGTATCGGGCAGCTGCGAAAGCAGCCGTACAGAAGTACAGGTAGCTATCAGTCTTTCGGCCATTAATATTGCCAATACCATTACCCCCAATGGCGATGGCATTAATGATTACTGGAAAATTGATGGTATTGAAAATTACCCAAACGGCCAGATACAGATATTTAATCGTTATGGGCAAAAAATATTTGAATCAAAGGGATATCAGCAACCTTTTAATGGCACGTTTAATGGCAAACTGCTTCCAAATGGTGCTTATTATTACATTATTAACCTCAACAAAAATTGCACGCTGCTATCGGGTAGTTTAACCATTATCAGGTAAAGCCAGTTGTCGCAGATATAGCTGTATGGTGTTTTCAAGTCCGTAATATAAAGCATCACTGATGAGGGCGTGGCCTATGCTTACTTCCTGCAAACCGGGAACATTTTCGGCAAAATATTTCAGGTTATGTAAATCAAGATCATGGCCCGCATTAATACCCAGGCCTGCGCTTTGGGCCACTTTTGCAGCTTCAATATAAGGAGCAATGGCCAGTTCCCTTCCCTGGTGAAAGTGGGTGGCGTAGGCTTCCGTATACAGTTCAATGCGGTCGGTGCCGGTTTTTGCGGCCCCTTCAACCATATCAACAATGGGGTCAACAAAAATAGAAACACGTATACCCGCATTTTTAAAAACCGCTATCATATCTTTTAAATAATGATAGTTGGTGATGGTATCCCAGCCATGGTTGGAGGTAATTTGCCCTAGCACATCGGGCACTAAAGTAACCTGTTCGGGTTTGTTGGCCAGCGCCAGGTCAATAAACTTTTGTTCCTGGCAGTTGCCTTCAATATTAAACTCGGTGGTAACAATTTTTTTTAGTTCAAAAACATCATTGTACCTGATATGTCTTTCGTCGGGCCGGGGATGCACGGTGATGCCCTGTGCACCAAAACGTTCACAATCTTTGGCTACTTGTATCAGATCTGGGTTATTGCCGCCGCGCGAGTTGCGCAGGGTAGCTATTTTGTTGATATTGACAGATAAACGGGTCATGGTTCAAAGTTAATATTTCATCTATACAATTATAAACCTATTATGAATTGATACGTTTATATTTAGATCATGAAACCTAAAAGCTTTATCGTTGAACTATTTATTCTGATCATACTTTTCATTATTATAATGATATCTGTCATGTTTGTACCCGGTGTTTATGGGGACGAGAAAAGGTTTGACATCAATTTAAATGATACCTATTTTGTAATTCAGTTTTCATGGCAAAACTTAATATTTGCACCATTTTTATTACTTACTTTATTAGTTTACGCTATACGTGCAGCTATCAATCGTTTTAAAAACCAGTTACAAAATCTTATATTGATCGCCAGTGATTTTTTATTTGTTATCATACTCATCAAGACATACGCATTTTTAAGCCGTATTGATTCAAATTCTGCGCTAACGATACTAAAAGGAAGATCGCAGCCCGCAAATACACACCCGGTTAACTGGCTTGAACAAACCTTATTAGTTAGCGTAATCATTTTTTTGTCGATATTAGTAATAACCGCCATGCTTACCGGCAAAAACTGGAATCTTAACAAAAATGAAAATCAGAGCTCTTAAATATATACTCACCTTATTCCTTTTAACGGGCCTTCACCAATTGGCCAAAGCCCAGGCCAATTATCGTAAAATTGAAAACTACAAACCCTTTTACGGCTGGGCGCACCACTTTCCGCAGGACTGGATGATACTGCGCCAGTTTGAAAACGAGGGCAAGGATTATTATTTGTTAGTGAACCCGCAAACGCTGGAAACTAAAATTGATGAGCGCAGTTTTTACCAGGTTAAACCGATGAGCATTACCCAGGCCCGCATTTTTTTTAAAAGTACGCCTTATCAAAAAGCCTTGCGTAAAGCCGAAAAACAATCGGTAGCCCTGCAGGATGCAGGCATTGAAAGCGGCATCCCCAAAGAAACAGGCATTAGCTTAACAGCAGATCTTTGTCCATCGCACCGCCCGTTGGACAAACGGATCTTCACCGATATTTTCACAGAGTTTCAAAAGGTAGAACGCCCGGTACCTGTTGCACTTTCTGTTACTGGTGTGTGGATGCGCCAGCATCCGCAGGACCTGGAGTGGCTTAAACAAATGCAGGCCAGGCGCGAAATCTACATTACCTGGATCAATCATTCCTTTAACCACCGGGTAAGCCTTAAAGCGCCGCTAAAGGAAAACTTTTTGCTGGAGCCCGGTACCGATATGAATTATGAAATACTGGAAACCGAGAAAGCCATGCTCAAAAATGGTTTACTGCCATCGGTATTTTTCAGGTTCCCGGGCCTGGTATCAGACCAGCAACTGATTTATAAACTAACCAACTATGGCCTTATCCCTATTGGCACCGATGCCTGGCTGGCCAAAGGTCAGCAACCGCAGGCCGGCAGTATTGTACTGATACACGGCAACGGCAACGAACCAACCGGCGTAAATGATTTTATTAAATTGCTGCAATCAAAAGCCGGCTCCATTGCCCAAAAACAATGGTTATTGTATGATTTGAGAGAAAGCGTGGAGGAAGAGTTTGAGGGTAGTAATTGATCTGGATTGAAAACCCCGGAAGCGAGACTCTTACAAAAGCTAAGTGCTAATCCTTTCTGTAAAATTTCACCATTCGGGTATACAAAATGTTAATTCCGGTTTACAATTTGCAATAAATAATTGACTTATGTTAAATTAAAGGTCATATTTAATCAGCTTTTCATTAAGGGGATAGGCGAGAGCTGATTCCCCTCTACAAATCTTTTCGATATGACTGAATATGTAAATCTCCTTAACGAGTTAAATGAGCTGTTAAATGATTCAGCTGAATATTCTCATTCAAATGGCTGTATGCTTCAATCTTTGTTGAAACGGTACGATGCTGTAGTTGAACACCTGTATTGCATAAATAATGATAAGTTTCAAGCCTCTGTTGAAACTATAGGAATGCTGGAATATTATATTAGTCAAATTTTTTCGCCCAAAGTTTCAGGCATAAAAAAGAAAAGCATTTACCTCACAGCTAAGTACGTTCTAAAAACCTCTATCAATTTAGATTTAAGAAATTATAAAAAGCATCTTTTACTGGATACGATAATTTATAATTAAGCTTTAGAAAAATATAAAAACTTACGAAGTTTTTGTCTGAGCGGTGTTCCTGTTAAAGACCCTGCAATGCTATTGGATTGCATAGCCCTCAGGGGATTGAAATATTTTTGTTATATTTATATCAACCTTATTACTGATGTTAAAAACCAACCTCTTTGTTACCCGCATAGCAAGGCTATGCCGTAACTTTTTTTTTAAAGAAAATTTTCCGTGTTCATTTCTTCCAAGATGCTTTTTTTACGCCATCCCTATAATAATATTATCAGGCTTAACCAGTAGCACATTTGCACAGGAAAAGGCGAAAAAAGTGGCCGGGACATTTGTTTACCAAAGCAAGGCCTACAATTATGAATTTAATAAGCTTGCGAGTAATAATTATTCATTTGTAATCAATAGTTTAACTGATAGTAACACTGCCTCTACAGGTGCCTCTTCAAGCACTGAAACAGATCCCACTCCAAGCGCTGATACTATTGCCAACGCTGAAAATAATTCTCCGCTTCCTGATACAACTTCTAATACACCAGACGCTGCACCCTCATCCATTGGCACTACCACAACCAAACTGCTGAAAAATCTACCAGCAACGAAATATTTGACGAGTTCTCGAAAGAAGCATTCGGAGTGGTATTTCAGCATCAAATGATAACAAAATATGGCATTAATGAGGACAATGAATCTAAAAACTTATTGAATAAAAAAAGCCTGGAGTTGTTTTTTATTATCCAGTCGAAACTTGAGTTTTTAGACGATGAACCGGTAACCGCGCATATGATACTGAAAAAAGACAGAGTTAATAGTATCCTCATCTCAAATTCGTCAAGCTTCTACAATGCCAGTTTAAGTTATCCTGTAATAAAACATAATATTAAAAGCGTAGACATTGAAACTGAAGACGGTACCATAAAAAACATTATCGTTTTGTTGGAAGCTAAAAATTCAAGGGGATCTTTAGAATTTAAAAACACATACCCCATCAGTATATCAGGTAAACACGATGCTGAACGACTTTCAAAAATAAGGCTTTATAGCTTTAATTGTAACGGTATTGAAGGCTTGAACAGGTATATTCTATTTTCTGATATATTAGAGCTCGACATAACTTTAGAAAACGACAAAGAAGACTATAGCCCGGCAAATAAAACATTCAAACTTACCCCTCAGTCCTCGGTTGTTGAATTAAAGAAAGAGAAAAGATCCCAGATATTGTCAGTTGCCGCATTTTCTGACTTTGTGGGTCTTGACCAGGAACAACCAAACGGACTTTTACAAATTGAAGCAAAGCGTAAAATTAATATAAATACCAACTATCTTGCCGTGTCTTCGTTTTGGGGCGGCCAAAAAAAGCGCGACTTAGACGAACAAATATCAAACTATGATCTCGGAAAATATAGCTTTAGAAGAATTGATACAATTCAAAGCAAAAAAAGCGATTATTCAACATACCAGGTTCTTTTAAAAAAAGCGTGGCTTGCAGAAACCTATAAAAATACAATTTCGTTTCCCGATTCACTGACAGCTAATAAATATGTTAAAGAACACCCCGGCAACTCTAAAAAAAAAATCAATAACGTTTGGGTTGTAAAAAGCAGGCAAAAATTTAAGGATACGATTTCATTTTCAGACTTTCTTGGTGCCTACAAACATGTTAGAGAACATCCTGGCGATCAGGTAAAAAAAGAAAACGATAAATGGATTCTAAAAACCAATCAACGGATAGCTTTTCCAGACTCGGCGAGTGCCGACAAATATGTTCAGGATACATCTGGCAACCAAATAACTAAAGTAAGCGGGAAATGGATAGTTACCGATCAAAAATATAACATATCAATCCCATTCTCAGACTCAACAGGTGCCGATAAGTATGTAAAAAAATATTCCGGCAATCAGCTAATCAAAAAAGGGGTATGGCTTATAAAAACCAATAAAAATTTTAATAACGTCATCTCTTTTACTGACTCTTTACGTGCGATTAAATATGTGAAAGAACATCCCGACAATCAGCTAATTAAGCGAGGGCAGTGGGCTGTTGAAATCAAACAAAAACCTCTCAAACCCACTTATTTTACCGATTCTATAGCTGCGACCAAATATCAGAAAGAAAATCCTAAAAGTAAGTTAAGCAAGATCAAGCCGGGCTGGGTTATAAAAATCAATAAAAAGCCCAATGATATCCTTTTTACAGATTCTACCATTGCAATTAAATATGTAAAAGACAACCCCAGCAGTCAATTGAAAAACAATAATGTTGTGTGGTTTGTAAAAACAAATAAAACGGTTGCTTTTCCAGATTCAGTCAGCGCAGCCGTATATGTTATCCGTAATCCCCAACACCTGATAATCGAGGCCCAGAATGTGCCTTATGAGGTGATAAAAGTGGCAAACAGAAATTACAAATTCGGATATTATGCATGGATCCCCTCCATCGAACCCAAATTATTATTCTCAAAACTCGACGGAAACAATAAATTCCTTAACCTTGACAGTGCATATTCATCAACAAAGAGCATCAACCCGCTTAAACAATTTCAATATCAACTGGCTTCATTTGGTTTAACTACAAGTATTTTAAAAATAGCATATCCACAAAGCAAACTAACCTGGAATGTTTTAGACGTAGGCACATTTTGGTACCGCACAAGGGTGCAAAACATACAAGATACTGCCACTAATAATTCGGTTGCAGTTAATAACGGTTACATTTCTTTCGGGAGCCAGTTGGCATTTAAGCCCGACAGCAGATGGGGTGCAAATGTTGGCGCCACCTTTATTATGCAAAAAGCATTCAATAACGAATATCAATTTGAAAAGAACCACGGCTTAACGCAATTTAATTTTGACGCTTTTATAAAAACTAATGAAGATTCGAAGATGTTTTTCCGTTTTCGCTGGCTGTTTGATGGTCACACATTCCAAAATAACTTTACTCAGATACAGTTAGGTTACTCCGTTAATATATTTGCAAACTCCGGGGCATCAAAATAATATCATAACAAAAAAGGCATGGTCATAAAACCATGCCTTTTTAAATTTAATAAGTCTTAAAACTCAAGACTCAGCACTCACAACTTCTTAGTACCTGTAATACTCCGGTTTAAACGGACCTTCAACAGTCACACCTATGTATTCCGCCTGATCCTGATCAAGTACTTCCAGTTCAACACCAATTTTGGCAAGGTGTAAACGGGCAACTTTTTCGTCCAGATGTTTTGGCAGGGTATAAACTTCGTTTTTGTAAGCGGCGCCGTTTGTCCAAAGTTCCAGCTGGGCTAAAGTTTGGTTGGTGAACGAGTTACTCATTACAAAGCTTGGGTGACCGGTTGCACAACCTAAGTTAACCAAACGACCTTCGGCCAGTACAATAACATCACTGCCATCAATGGTGTATTTATCAACCTGTGGTTTAATTTCAATTTTGGTATTGCCATAAGAGCCGTTTAACCAGGCCATGTCAATTTCGTTATCAAAGTGACCAATGTTACATACAATGGCTTTGTCTTTTAAAGCGCGGAAATGCTCTTCGCGAACAATGTTCTTGTTACCGGTAGCAGTTACCACAATATCAGCTTCTTTAATAGCAGTACCTAATTTTTTAACTTCAAAGCCTTCCATTGCTGCCTGTAATGCGCAGATAGGGTCAATTTCGGTAACAATAACACGTACACCTGAGTTACGTAAGCTATCGGCCGAACCTTTACCTACGTCGCCATAACCGCAAACAACAGCCACTTTACCAGCCATCATTACATCGGTAGCACGACGGATAGCGTCAACCAGTGATTCACGGCAGCCATATTTATTATCAAATTTTGATTT
This sequence comes from Mucilaginibacter lappiensis, assembly GCF_050433765.1. Lineage (GTDB taxonomy): Bacteria > Bacteroidota > Bacteroidia > Sphingobacteriales > Sphingobacteriaceae > Mucilaginibacter > Mucilaginibacter lappiensis_A. Next base: position 30,779 of record NZ_JBNPWP010000005.1, read on the forward strand.
GGTAACCGAATCATTAACGTTGATAGCAGGCATTGGTAAAGTACCGGCTTTCATACGCTCATATAAACGGTGAACACCGGTAGTAGTTTCTTCTGATAAACCTTTAATGTCGGCAATCAGTTCAGGATATTTATCCAGTACCATGTTGGTTAAATCGCCACCATCATCCAATATCATGTTCAATGGTTTGCGGTCTTCGCCAAAATAAAGGGTTTGCTCAATGCACCAGTCAAATTCTTCGGCGTTCATACCTTTCCAGGCATAAACAGAAGTACCAGCAGCAGCAATAGCTGCAGCAGCATGATCCTGGGTTGAAAATATATTACATGACGACCAGGTAACTTCGGCGCCAAGCTCAATTAAGGTTTCAATTAAAACAGCGGTTTGAATGGTCATGTGCAAACAGCCCGCAATACGCGCGCCCTTTAAAGGCTGCGTTGGACCATACTCTTTGCGTAAAGCCATTAAGCCCGGCATTTCAGCTTCGGCCAGTTCAATCTCCTTGCGGCCCCATTCGGCCAGGGAAAGGTCTTTTACTTTGTATTTAACAAATGCAGTTTCTACTGATGACATAACATTTCAATTTTTTGAATTGCAAAGTTAACTTATAAAAATATCAAAATGAAATACTACCTTCCTGGGGGAGGATAACAGGATATATATTAGGTATTTTATAATGGCGAATAACCTAAAAGGGCTATTTCTCGGCCTGCAGCATATTAAGGTTTCCGTTATAAACGCCGCCATTTTCAACTACCAGGTTTTGCGTTCTAATATTACCGGTTATTTTGCCGGTTGCCTTTATCTCCAGTGAGTTGGTTTCTATATCACCGGTAACGGTTCCATACACAACAATTTCCTTCGTGTTAATATTCCCTTTTACCAGGCCTTTTTCGCCCAGTATCAAGCCCTCGTCAATAGCTACTTCACCGTTCACCTGCCCGTCTATACGTGCAAAAGCCGGGGCTTTAAGGTTACCATCTAAAATACTACCATCGCTTATCAGTGTTGATATAGCCTGCAGATCAAGCGCAACTTTATCTTTTTTACCAAAAATAGCCATTTCGAATTCAGGGTTATAAGTATGGGGTTTGAGTTATTTGAGCCCTTTTACGTAATTTGAGGCTAAAATGTTTGTAAGAAAGACGATACATTTAATCATCACTCACAAACAGCACTTACTTATTAAGCGTTAAAAAATTAACCGGATTTATAGGTCTGCCGTTTTTACGCACTTCATAATGTAGATGCGCCCCGGTTGAGTGTCCGGTTGAGCCTACCAAACCTATTTCATCGCCAACGTTTACTTCCTGGCCAACTTTTACCTTGATGCGCGAAAGGTGGCCATACACGGTTTCGAAATTATTAATATGAGCTATACGTATACAATTGCCATAACCACCGGCCCAGCCGGCAAAAACAACCTTACCACTTGCGGTACATTTTACTTCATCGCCCCTTTTACCCTTAAAATCAATACCCGGATGAAACTCGGCACGCCCATCATCAAACGGATCATTACGATAGCCGAAGAATGAGGTAAAAGAACTGACCCTGGGGTAACCCATTGGGGTAAACGCAATAGCGCCCATTAAATGATTTAAGTAATCGTTATAAAGGGAGTAAACTTCCTTGTCAGATAGTTTAGCACCTTCGGCATTGTTATCGCCACCAATATTTTTAGTTGAAAAGCCCTTTAAGCCGCGCCTTTTTAAGTAACCGTTAATGGTTTTTAACTTACCCTCAATAGCCTGTATATAAGATTGGGCGCTCCCTTCTTTGTTTACCGTTGGCGAAACCACCGGAATCTCACCCTTCAATTTCACTATTTGTGCCAACAATTGCTGTTTTTCCTGCTCCTGTTTTGAGTTTTGTGATCTTAAATAAATAATAAAACCAATTAACGCAAATAAAACACACAAGGTACTAAATGCATAGTGCCTTAATCTGTTAATATGTTTTGTTTTTATTTGTAATGACTTGGTGGGCTGATGGTTTTTGTTAATAATAACAACCGTGCTAATATCAGAGGGCTTGTTGTTCATCAAATTCATTGTAATTAGGGAATGCAATATACTTATTACTATTTATAAAGCAATACCGGTTCTAAATAAAACCATTTGGAATAAATAATTAACGGTTGAGCTTATTTAGCACCTTTGATAACACATCGTCAGCAAAGTGTTATTATTGTGTTTTTTAGGTACAAACTGTTAATCATTTCTTATTTTTGTATCAGGTAAATTTTAGTGTAAAGAAAAAAATCATGTATCCAGAATATTTAGTTGCCCCGATGCGGGAAGATTTGACAAGAGTTGGCTTTGAGGAATTGAAAGATGCCGAAGCTGTAAAGCAAGCCATTGAAAGCGAAGGCACTGTATTTGTAATGGTAAATTCGGTTTGCGGATGCGCTGCGGCTAATGCACGCCCTGCAGCAAGAATTGCTGCAGCAAACGAAAAACACCCTACTAAATTGGTAACTGTTTTTGCAGGCATGGAAAAAGAAGCGGTTGATACAGCACGTAATTATATGCTGCCTTACCCTCCATCATCACCGGCAATGGCATTATTTAAAGATGGTAAATTGGTACACATGATAGAGCGCCATCAAATTGAAGGTCGCCCTGCCCAAATGATAGCCGATAATCTAATTGGCGCATTTGAACAATATTGCTAAGCAAGCCGAAGGCTAAAAGCAAAAGCTGAAAGAATATTGGATTCCTTTCAGCTTTTTTTATGAATTTGTTTTTGCTTTAAGCCTTTAGCTTATCTATTCGCTTCTTAAACTCTTTACCGGGTTGGCCAGCGCTGCTTTAATGGCCTGGAAACTTACTGTAACCAATGTTATTACGATGGCGCCCGCTGCTGACACACCAAATATCCACCAGGATATTTCTGACCGGTAAGTGTAACCCTGCAGCCAGCCATGCATAAAATAGTATGACACTGGCGATGCTATAACAAAGGAGATGATAACCAATACAACAAAGTCTGTTGATAACAGGCGCCACAGGTTAAATACCGATGCGCCCAAAACTTTGCGCACACCTATTTCCTTAACCCTTTGCTCGGCCATAAAGGCTGCCATACCAAATAAACCCAAACAGCTAATAAATACGGCCAGCATGGCAAAAAAGCTCGCCAGCTTACCTATACGTGTTTCCCCATCAAATTTTTTGGCATATTCTTCGTCGGCGAATTTATAATCAAATGGCGAGGCCGGCGAATATTTCTGGTGTATGACGGCAATTTTTTCCAACGCCTCGTGGGTACTCATCCGCGGATTGATCTTTATGTTTACAACACCCTGCGGGTCTTTATCCAGAAAAAAGAAAGTTTGCTTAACTGGTTCATAAGGCGAAGACATGAGCATATCTTTAATAACCCCAATTATGTGGTGTGGCTGCTTGCCGTCGGTTGTTATAACCTCGCCTACCGGGTTTTTAAAACCCATGAACTTTGCAGCCGCTTCATTGATCACCAGGGCATTTGAATCGGTTTTGAATGCGCTCGAAAAATCGCGTCCGTCCTTAAACTTCCACCCAACGGTTTTGCCAAAATCGGGGCTTATACCTACGGTTGCAAAATCATCCAGCATGCCAGCGGGCTTTCCTCTCCAGTCGAAACCGCTGTTATTGCTCCACACACCGGTTACCGGACTACCCGATTCAGCGGTTTCCACAACAGCTCCTGACTTTATCAGTTCATCTTTAAAAGCGACGTAGTGATTATGTATATCGCTTGTTTTCTGTACCAGATACACCAATCCTTCGCGGCTATAGCCTATAGGCCTGTTCTTGGCAAATTGTATCTGCCTAAAAACAATGATTGTTCCTATAATAAGCGTTACCGAAACGCTAAACTGTAAAATCACCAGTACCTTACGCGGTATAGCAGCCAACCGCCCTACTTTAAATGTTCCTTTTAAAACTTTTATGGGCTTAAAAGATGACAGGTAAAGTGCCGGGTAACTACCCGCTATGAGCCCGGATATGAGGCTGAAAACCAGGCCCAATATCCAGAACCACGGATTGTTCCATAAAACAGTCATCTTTTTATCGGCAACACCATTAAACCAGGGCAGGGTGAGCATTACCAGTATTATTGAAAAAACAAAAGCAAAGGCAACTATCAGCAGCGATTCCATAAAAAACTGCCCGATAAGTTGTATCCGCTGCGAACCTATGGCTTTACGGATACCTACTTCTTTAGCCCGTTTCTCGGATCTTGCAGTGCTCAGGTTCATGAAATTGATACAGGCCAGCAATAACACAAACACACCTATAATACCAAACATCCAAACAAACTGTATAGCCCCGCCGGTATTTACACCGTTTTTAAATTCGGAATATAAATGCCATTTGTTCATGGGATGTAAAAACACGGCCGGCTTAAAATCGGCCCCTAATTTGTCGCCCTGCGCAGCTATATTTTTGAGCTTTATATCTTTGATCTTAGCCGATACCTTATCAACATCGGCATTGGGAGCCAGCTGCGCAAATATTTGCCATGAATTGTTACCCCAGCGGGTGGCAGCCCGTTTAAGCCATGGCATGGTGGTCATGTACAGGTCCCAGGGTGCAAAAAAAGTAACTTCTTTAAATTCGGTATTGTTAGGCATATCCTCATAAACACCTGTTACCTTAACCACCCATTGGTTATCAATTTTCAGTGTTTTGTTGATAGGGTCGGCATTGCCGAAAAGCGTTTTTGCCAGCGACTCGGAAAGCATGATAGATGAAAGATCCTTTAGCCCGGCACGCGTTCCTTTAATCATTTTCAGCGTAAGCATATCGGGCATTTCCGGCTGCACATAGTTACCCAGTTTGGTGAACTTTTTGTCGCCATTGGTAATAATGTGTTCCATTGTCCATGTAGAAAGCACCACATATTTAAAATCGTTCATATATGATTCCCGGAGCTTTAACCCCAGCGGAATAGGCATGGCGGTTTGACTGCCTACTTCACCATTAAATGTTTGGTGTTGCCATACCTGCACAATACGGTCATAGTTTTTAAAATACCTGTTGAACGATAGCTCGTCCCAGATCCAGAGCCCGATAAGCATAGCTACCGCCATACCAACCGACAAGCCTGCTACATTGATAAAACTGTGCACCTTATTTTTAACAAGGTTCCGCCACGCGATTTTTAAATAGTTTCTGATCATAACAATTTGTTCATTGGTTCAATTGGTCATTAGTTCATTGGTATTTTTGCCTTTCGCCTTTACCCTTTCACCTCATTATTCACTCCGTAAACTTTTTACCGGATTAGCCAGTGCTGCTTTTATAGCCTGAAAGCTTACCGTTATTAAGGTAATAGTTATGGCCCCTATACCCGCCAAAGCAAATATCCACCAGGAAATTGCTGCTTTATACTGGTAGGTCATTAGCCAGCGCTGCATAAAATAATACGCCAGCGGAACTGCTATAAGCAAGGATATAAAGACCAGCATTACAAATTCTGTTGATAATAAGCGCCACAGGTTAGCTACTGATGCGCCCAGCACCTTGCGTACCCCAATCTCTTTTGTGCGCTGCTCGGCCACAAACGATGCCAGCCCAAACAGGCCGAGGCACGAAATAAAAATGGCAAGCGCAGCAAATATGGAAGCCAGGTTACCGATCCGTTCTTCATCCGAGAACTTTTGGGCATAATCATCATCATTGAATTTATATTCAAACGGGCTTCCCGGATTATATTTTTTAAAAACAGGCTCAATTTTGCTCAAAGCATCACGTATAGGCATAGTTGGTTTTATGCGCACGGTCATCCAGTTAACCCAACCGGGGCTCATGAAAAACACAGTACCTACGGTTTTTTCATAGGGCGATTCCATCACCATATCCTTGCTTATACCCACGATTACGTGGTTGCCGCCGTTCCAGTGCATGATTTTGCCTACAGGATTTTTAATGCCACTCATTTTAAGTGCCGATTCATTAAGGATGATGGCACCTGTATCGGTAGGGAAATTACGTGAAAAATCGCGACCCTGTAATATTTTCCATCCCACGGTGTGACCATAATCATACGTTACACCTATGGTGCCGAATGTAGGGTCATAACCCGGAGCTTTTCCCTCCCAGGTAAAACCACCATTGCGTGACCATATTTGCGTTGTTGTACTGTTTGACTCTGCCATGTCTTCAACCGCGCCGGTTTGTAACAGATCGTTGCGCATCACCTCATAATGCCCGTAAATTTCGGGGGTATTCATTTCTATGCTGATCAATCCCGCCCGGGTGTAGCCAACAGGCCGGTTTTTTGCAAACTGGATCTGCCTTAAAACAACTACGGTACCTATAATTAAAACGATGGACACTGTGAACTGTACCACGACCAATACTTTGCGCGGAACCGAAGCAAAACGCCCCACCCTGAATGTGCCTTTTAAAACTTTTACCGGGTTAAATCCGGATAAATAAAAAGCCGGATAACTGCCCGATACCAATCCGGTGAAAATTGAAAAACTTAAGGTGATCAACCAAAATGATGGGTTAGCCCAGGGCACGGTTACATCTTTATCGGCAATGCGATTAAAATAAGGAATAGCTAAAACTGTAAGGATGATGGTTAATATCAATGCTAAAAACACCACCAGCAATGACTCGCTCAGAAACTGACCGATCAGTTGCCCTCTAACCGAACCTATAGCTTTACGTATACCTACCTCTTTAGCTCTTTTCTCGCTTTTCGCGGTGCTTAGGTTCATGAAATTGATACAAGCCAGCAACAGTATAAATAAACCAATAATGCCAAATAACCACACAAACTGAATGCGTCCCCCAATAGATACACTATTCTGAAAATCGCTGTACAAATGCCACTTACTCATGGGGTGTACCTGCATTACCTCATCGTTCATTTTAAAATGAGGTTTGGTGATATTCCTTATTTTGGCTGATACTTTATCAAAATCAGCTTGATCATTCATCAGTGCAAATAAATGGCAACCATGATTATCCCAGGCTGCTGTTTGGGTGTTCCACCAGTTTGCCGGGTTATTGAACGGCAACATAAATTTTGCAGCATAAAAGGTGGTATTATGTGGCAGGTCCTCATATACACCGGCCACTTTCATATTGGTTTTATTATCAATACGTACTACTTTATTTATAGGATCGGCGTTACCGAACAGGGCTTTTGCTACCGATTGTGATAGTATAAATGATGATGGATCTTTAAAATTGGCATAGCTGCCCTTTACCATGTTTAGTGAAAGAATCGCGGGCATATCAGGTTCGGCCCACATACCATTTTGCGATATCTTTTTATCGCCTACAGCCAGTATATGTGCCCCTTCCCAAATAAGCGCAGTAAGCTTAAAGTCTGCAGCATATTTGGTACGCAGCTCTGCGCTCAATGGCACAACCGTTGATTCAAATGTACCGGTTTCGCCATTGGCTGTTTGGGTCACCATCAGTTGACCTATATGGCTATAATTACGATGGTACTTATCAAACGACAGCTCATCCCAGATCCAAAGACCGATAAGCATAGCGATAGCCATACCAACTGACAAACCCACAATATTAATAGCCGAGTGCACCTTGTTCTTAACCAGGTTTCTCCAGGCGATTTTTAAATAGTTCTTGATCATGGTTTCTTAAATTTTAAAATCTAATTTCTAAACTCTAAAGAGGCTGTCATGCTGAACTTTTTTATTTTACTCACCACTCCAAACTCATAACCCGCAACTCCCTTACTCGCTCCTTAAACTTTTTACCGGGTTTATCAGCGCTGATTTTGCTGCCTGGAAACTTACTGTTGCCAGGGCTATCAATATGATCAAGCCTCCCGAAAAGGCAAACACCCACCATTGTACCGGCGTATGATAGGCAAAGCCCTGCAGCCATTTATCCATGGCATACCAGGCTATAGGCGATGCTATAACCAGGGCAATAACTACCAGCACCAAAAACTCTGATGATAACAAAGCGAATAGTGAGCCTATGCTGGCACCTAATATTTTACGAATACCTATTTCCTTTACACGTTGTTCTGCGGTAAACATCACCAAACCCAGCAAACCCATGCAAGAAATAAAAATTGCTAAAAATGCAAAGTAACCTGAAAGTTGACTGACCACTTGCTCACTATTGTATAATTTGGAATACTCCTGATCAGAAAACTGATACGTAAATGAAAAGTTGGGGTTCAGATCTTTGCAGATCTTTTCCAGTGCGGCAATGGCCTGTTTGGTTTTACCGGCTTCAACACGGACTAATATCGTTCCCCAGGCTTGATTTTCTGACAGACGGATAACCAAAGGTACAATAGCCTCGTGCATTGAATTAAAATGAAAATCTTTTAGCACACCAATAATCTTTCCCTGGCGGCTACCCATTGATAATGGCTGGCCAACAGGGTTTTGATACCCCATTTTCTTAACAGCCGCTTCATTGATCATATAACCTACAGAATCGGTACCGAAATCCCTGGAGAAATCTCGCCCGTCTTTTAATTTCAGCTTCATGGTTTTCACAAAATCATACCCCACTGTAGCATCTGCAAACGAGGTAATCAGATTGGGGTCTTTCCCTGCCCATTCGATATCGCCTTTAGTATGACCAATTACAGTAGGCGACTCCTTCATTTTTGAAACAGACTGGATGCCTGGTATTTTACCCGCCTCTTCTTTGAATAGATCATATTTTTTAATCAAATCACCCTCTATGGGAATATATAAAAGATTGTCGCGGTTATAACCAAGGTTTTTGGTCTGCATGTATTCCATTTGGCGATAAATCACAATCATCCCTACTATAAGTATAATGGAGAGTGTAAATTGAAAAACGACCAAACCTTTACGGAAAAAAGTTGCTCCCCGGCCAAAGGTAAGACTGCCTTTTAAAACCCGGACAGGGTTTAACGAAGACAGGAAAAACGCGGGATAACTCCCTGCTACAATGGCCGTAAATAGTAACATGCCCAATATAGTTACCCAAAAAACAGGTTGCTCAGCAGGTATAAACAGGTGTTTGCCGGTAAGATTATTAAATGCGGGTAGCAGGGCAATCACCAGGATAACCGCGAGTATCATAGAAACAAATGTGAGCAGCACGGCCTCGCTCAAAAACTGCCCTATTAAGCTTGACCGTGCCGCTCCAATAACTTTCCGGACGCCAACTTCTTTAGATCGTTTGATAGAACGTGCAGTTGCCAGGTTCATAAAATTGGCGCAGGCAATTAGCAAAATAAAGATAGCCACAAGACTAAAAAGATGTACATATGCTATACGCCCTCCATCAATTTGGCCATTTTTAAACGTAGAGTTAAGATATTTTTCGGCATATGGCTGCAAGTATAGTTCCGTATGATTGTTATTTGTTGCCGACTCATATAGGTTGATAAAGTTTTTGATCTTAGCAGTTACTTTAGCAGGATCAGCGTCGGCACGTAATTGCAAAAAGGTAGCAGGGCTGGCATTAGTCCAGTTATTTACCCAGGTGTTTTCCTTTACATATGCTTTCCAGCTTCTCAAAAAATCAAATTGTTGGGAAGAATTGACCGGCAGGTTTTCAAAAACCGCTGTAACCTGAACATTGTCCTTGTTCTCATAACGAAGGCTCTTCCCAATGGCTTTCTCTGCAGACCCAAAAAAAAGTTCAGCCATTTTCCGCGAGATGGCAATACCAGCAGGCGTATTCAAGGCTGATTCGGGAGTACCCTGCAATAGTGGATAACTAAACATGCGGAAAAAGTCGGCCCCGGCAAATGTCCCTTCCATTTTAACGATCTTATCGCCTGATTGAAACGTCAACGGATGTCCTTGTTCCAGGCCGCTTGCATATTGTACTTCCGGTATTCTTCTTTTTAATTCCTCGGCTAGTAAACCTTGCGTAAGATAATTGGCCTCAATTTTACCATCATAAGACTGGCGTTCATAAACCTGATACAACTGTTTGCCGTTGGCATGAAAACCATCTACGCTTTGTTCATCCTGCACCCAAAGCATGATCAGCAGGCTGCAAGCCAGGCCAACCGAAAGACCCGAAACATTTATAAATGAATGCGATTTACTTCTAATGAAATTTCGCCAGGCGATTTTTAAATAGTTCTTGATCATGGTTATATGTTTTAAGCTTAAAGCTAAAGGCACAAAGCCTAAGGCTTTTTATATAATCTGGTTTATTGCTTTCGGCTTTTAGCCTTGTGCTTTCAGCTTACCTACTCGCTCCTTAAACTTTTTATAGGGTTAATTAATGCTGCTTTTGCCGCCTGGAAACTTACGGTAGCCAGGGCTATCATGATAATTACACCACCCGAAAGGGCAAATACCCACCATTGCACCGGCGTACGATAAGCAAAACCCTGTAGCCATTTACCGGTAGCATACCATGCTATTGGCGATGCTATGAGCAAGGCAATTACCACCAGCACCAAAAACTCAGATGATAACAAAGTAAACAGCGAGCTTACACTTGCACCCAATACCTTGCGGATGCCTATTTCCTTAAACCGCTGCTCGGCCGTGAACATGGCCAGGCCTAATAATCCCAGGCATGAAATGAAAATAGCCAGGAACGCGAACCCGTTTGACAGTCTGCCCACTATCTGCTCGTTTTGATATAGTTTCTGGTATTCGTCATCAGAAAAAGTATAGGTAAACGGATAGGCTGGGTTAATCTGCTTGCACAGCTTTTCCATGCTGGCCAGCGCCGCACGGGTTTTGCCGGGCTGTGTCCTGATCAGGATGTTGCCATAAATTTCATCTGCCCTTGATCTGATAATTAAAGGCATTATTTCTTCGTGCATGGAGCTAAAGTGAAAGTCCTTTATCACGCCAATTATTTTGCTTTTGCGCCCCCAGAAGGTGAGTGGCTGTCCAATAGGGTTTTTATATCCTATCCGTTTTAAGGCCGCCTCGTTCAGTATAAGGCCAACGGTATCGGTAGGGAAATTTTTAGAGAAATCGCGCCCCTGAAGCATCGTTAGCTTCATAGTTTTCACAAAATCATAACCTACGGAGGTTTGTGTGAACTGGATATTTACGGTCTGGTCCTTGCCAATCCAGTCAACACCACCGGTGCTATTCTGGATGTTTGTTGGCGCATTGGTCATGCGCGTAACCGATTGTATGCCAGGCAGGGTCAAAGCCTGCTCCTTAAACAGATCGTATTTGTGGGCAAGATCTCCTTCCAGCGGTACATAGATCAGGTTTTCGCGGTCGAATCCCAGGTTTTTGGATTGGATATAGTTTATTTGCCGGGAAACAACTATAGTACCTGTAATTAATATAATTGATAGTACAAACTGGAATATAACCAATCCCTTACGGAACAAGGTAGTGCCCGAATCTAACTTCAGGGTGCCCTTTAATACTTTAACCGGGTTAAACGACGATAAGAACAAAGCCGGATAGCTGCCCGATACCAAACCGGTAACCAGGGTAATACAAACTACCTTTATCCAAAAGCCGGCTTGATTAAACGGCAGCTCAATTTGCTTTTGGGTTACCTGGTTAAATACCGGCAATAATACAACCAAAAGCAGCAGGGATATCATTACCGAAAGCGAAGTGATCAATAATGATTCACTGATGAATTGCTTTACCAAAGTCGACCGCACAGCACCAACTACCTTGCGTACGCCAATTTCTTTAGCCCGCTTAACCGAGCGTGCCGTAGTAAGGTTCATAAAGTTAATGCAGGCTATCAGCAAAATAAATACGGCCACAATGCTAAAAATGCGCACATATTCAATGCGCCCGCCGCTAATTTTTCCATTATCAAAACTGCCATGCAAGTATTGTTCCCTAATGGGCTGCATACCCAGATCAATAATAAAGGTTGCTGTTTTACGGTTGGTGTTGTTATAGGTATCTAAAAAATGGATGATCTTTTTTTCGAACTGGGCCGGATTGGTGCCTTGTTTTAGCATGACAATGGTCGACGGTCCCTGGTTGCCCCAGTCAAGGGCCCAGCTGTTTTCCTGTAAAAAAGTATACCAGTTAACCAGGTAGTCGAATTTTTGCGAGGAGTTTTTGGGCAGGTTTTCAAATACAGCGGTTACCTTAAAGTTTTTACTGTTTTCATAACGGATGGTTTTGCCTATGGCCGCCTGCGGGCTGCCAAAAAAGTCTTCGGCCATTTTGCGCGATATGGCCAAACTTACCGGTGAGTTTAACGCGGTTTGTGCATTGCCCTGCAGCAGCTTAAAACTAAATATGTTAAAATACTCGGCACTTGCCGATGAGCCCTTCTGCTTCAATATCTTGTTACCTACCTGAAATGTATTGTTTTGACCAAACCCTAAACTAACGGCATGTTCAACCTCGGGCATTACCTTTTTCATTTGATCGGCGGTAGGGCCGGGAGTATTATACGAACCGTTAATTTTATGATCAAAGTACTGTCGCTCATATACGGAGTATAAACGATCGCTGTTTTTATAAAAACTATCAACACTCAGCTCATTTTGCACCCAAAGCAAAATAAGCAGGCTACACACCAAACCAACCGAAAGACCGGCAATGTTGATAAAGGTATGCACCTTATTCCTGACAAGGTTGCGCCACGCGATTTTTAAATAATTCCTGATCATAACAATTAGTTCATTGGTTCAATTGTTCATTAGTTCATTGGTGTTTTTGCCTTTGACCTTTATCCTTTCACCTCATTATTCGCTTCTCAAACTTTTAATCGGGTTTATCAGCGCCGCCTTTATTGCCTGGAAGCTTACCGTTAGTACAGCGATAAGTATAATAGTAGCTCCTGACAAAGCAAACATCCACCATTGTATGGGCGTACGGTAGGCAAACCGCTGCAGCCAGTGGTTCATAGCATACCAGGATACAGGCAGGGCAATAAACAGCGCAATAACCACCAGTACCAAAAACTCCGATGACAGCAGCGCGAACAGTGAACTTACACTCGCACCTAATACTTTACGGATACCTATTTCCTTAATACGCTGTTCGGCCGTGAACATGGCCAAACCCAATAAGCCCAGGCATGAAATAAATATGGCCAGGAAAGCAAACGCGTCTGAAAGTTTGGTTACTATCTGCTCGTTTTGATACAGCTTCTCATATTCCTGATCTGAGAAATTATAAGCGAACGGGAACGATGGGTTAATTTGTTTACACAAGGTTTCCAGGCTGGCCAACGCCTGTTTGGTTTTACCTGGCTGGGTTTTTACCATTACCGTTCCCCAACTTTCCTGCTCTCTTGACCTCACCACCAAAGGCTGGATCTCCTCGTGCAGGGAGTTAAAATGAAAATCTTTAACCAGCCCTACAATTGTACCCTTCTTACCCCAAAAAGTTAGTGGTTTGCCAATAGGATCTGCATATTTAATCCTTTTAAGCGCGGCCTCATTAATGATATAACCTACAGAATCTGTCGGGTAATCCTTAGAAAAATCGCGTCCGGCCAGCATTTGCAGCTTTAGTGTTTTTACAAAATCGTATCCTACCGATGCCTGGGTAAACTCAATGTTAATATTAGGATCTTTACCTTCCCACTGTACATTACCTGTAGTGTTTGACATGTTAGTTGGCACGCTGCTTATGCGGCTTACCAATTGTATACCCGGCATACGCAATGCCTCTTGTTTAAAAGTGCTGTATTTAGATATCAGATCGCCGTTCATGGGTACGTATATCAGGTTTTCACGGTCATAACCCAGGTTTTTTGATTGTACATAGGCCATTTGCCGGGATACAACAATAGTAGCGGTTATCAGTATAACCGATAAAGTAAACTGGAATATAACCAGCCCTTTACGAAACATAGTGGTACCCGAATCTAACTTAATGGTACCTTTCAGCACCTTAACCGGGTTAAACGACGATAAAAATAAAGCAGGATAACTGCCCGATATTAAACCGGTTATGATAGTTAAAGCTGCCAGTTTTACCCAGAATAAAGGCTGATTAAAGGGCAAATCAATCTCTTTTAGGGTGATCTGGTTAAACACCGGCAATAAAAGCACCAGTAAAACCAGCGAAACTGCTACAGCCAGCGAGGTGATGAGTAATGATTCGCCGATAAATTGTTTGATCAAAACCGACCGTACCGCGCCTACTACTTTACGCACCCCAATTTCGCGGGCACGTTTAACCGAGCGCGCGGTGGTAAGGTTCATAAAGTTAATGCAGGCTATGAGTAAAATAAAAATGGCCACAATGGTAAACAGATGTACGTATTCAATACGGCCACCTTCAATTTTACCATTATCAAAATTGCCATGCAGGTAACCTTCGTCTAAACGCTGCATGCCCAGTTCTTCGGTAAAAGTGCCTTTCTTTTGATCTTTATTTAAATTGTCTAAAAAGTGGGTGATCTTTTTTTCAACCAATGCGGGTTTGGCATCGGCCCGTAACATGATCATGGTGGCCGGTCCATTATTGCCCCAGTCTTTCGCCCAATCATTCTCTTCCAGGAAACTATACCAGTTTCTTACAAAATCGTATTTTTGTGATGAGGCTTTGGGTACATCTTCAAACACTCCCGTTACCTTAAAATCCTTTTTGTTTTCGTAACGGATGGTTTTACCTATAGCGGCCTGCGGGCTGCCGAAAAAAGCCACCGCCACTTTGCGGGAGATAGCCAAACTTACAGGCGAATTTAACGCGGTTTGCGCGTTGCCCTGTAATAACGGCACGCTCAGCATTTTAAAATAATCGTCGCCGGCATCGGCACCATTCATTTTCAGTATTTTATCGCCAACCTGAAAAGTATACTCGTCTCCGTATATCAAATTTGAAGCTGCTTCAATTTCCGGGATCTGCTTTTTTAGCTCATCCGCAAGCACACCCGGTGTACCATACTGCCCATGAACTTTATTATCATAATATTGCCGCTCATAAACCGAATACAGGCGGTCGCCATTTTTATGATAAGCATCTACGCTCAGCTCATTTTGTACCCATAATAAAATAAGCAGGCTGCAAGCCAGCCCAACCGAGAGGCCTGCGATATTTATAAAAGTGTGCGCCTTGTTTTTGATCAGGTTGCGCCAGGCGATTTTCAAATAGTTTTTTAACATAACAATTAGTTCATTGGTTCAACTGTTCATTAGTTCATTGGTCTTTGGCTTTCTGCCTTTCGCCTTTGACCTTTATCCTTTCACCTCACTACTCCGTCTTCAAACTTTTAACAGGATTCATTAATGCGGCTTTAATGGCCTGGAAACTTACCGTTGCCAAAGCAATAATAATGGCCAGCAACCCGGCCAGGGCAAACATCCACCAGCTTATATTTATACGGTATACAAAGGCTTGTAACCATTTGCTCATGCCCCACCAGGCTATTGGTGTTGCAATTACTATAGCTACCATAACCAGTTTTAAAAAGTCTTTTGATAATAACCCCACTATACCCGATACACTTGCCCCCAATACCTTACGGATGCCAATTTCCTTGCTCCGCTGTTCGGCGCTAAAGGCGGCCAAACCAAACAAGCCCAGGCATGAAATAACAATGGCTATGAGCGTAAATGTGTTAATGATCTGCGACAGCGTAATCTCGTTGTCATACTGCTTTTGCACTTCGCTATCCAGGAATGAATATTCAAAAGGCGCGTCGGGAATGTCTTTATGCCATATTGTTTCCATTTTTGCCAGCAGGTTTTTAAAATTTTTACTATCGGCAGATACAACAATGGTGTTCAGATCACTCTGCTGACCATCATAAACCAACATAAAGGGCTTTACCTCGCTATGCAGGGAGTTATAATTAAAATCTTTCATTACCCCGGCTACCTCAACAAAGGTTACGGGATTGGGCTCATATTTGGTATACAACCGGGTACCGGGAGCGGTTTGCGGGTTTAAGCCTAAGCGTTTGGCCAGTGTTTCGTTAATTAACACCCTTGAGGAATCACGTTGTCTGAAATCGCGACCGCTGATCATTTTTATACCATTTGCTTTTACAAAGTTTTCATCGGTATTTATATTTTGCGCGTCGATAGCGGTTGCCATATTGCCGCCGGCCAGGTAAACACCATGATCATGCGGTACAAACTGGCCTAAATAATTATCGGAGTTGCTAACTGCTTTTACCTCGGCCAGTTGTTTCAGGTCGTTGGTAAAATCAGGCATTTTGCGCTGGGTAGTATTGGTGTAAAAATTAAAGATCAGTTTTTGGCTTTTATCAAAACCCAGGTCCTTATTTTTAATATAGTTAAGCTGACTGTAAATCACAATGATACCGGTTACCAGTACAATTGATAAAACAAACTGAAACACCACCAATGATTTGCGAATGCCTGCTGCCGAAATATGACTGGTAAAATTGCCTTTTATCACCTTTACTGCCTTAAAGGCCGATAGGTAAAAAGCAGGGTAACTACCCGCAACCAGGCCTGTAACCGCTACCAGGCTCAGCAGCATAAGCCAAAGCTTGTAATTTGTAAAAAACGATAAATGTATATCTGTACGGGTTACCTGGTTTAAATAAGGGAGCAGTACCATTAACAGCGGCAGCGCTATGGCTACTCCAATAAGGGCCAGCAAAAACGACTCACCCAAAAATTGTTTTATCAGGTCGCCCTGGCCTGCGCCAATTACTTTTCGCACGCCTACTTCCTTGGCACGTTGGGATGCGCGGGCGGTGGATAGGTTCATGAAATTGATGCAGGCAATTACCTGTATCAATACCGCTATCAGTATCAATATGTACAGAAACGAAGGATCGAGTGTTTTGGTCAATTCATGCTCAAATCCTGGCGTTGTATGTATGGTTGTAATTTGTTGCAGGTGCAGCACTTTTTTCATGCCTATCTCCTTCATTTGCGCCGCACCATACTTATTTAAAAAGTCGGGCAGCTTTTTTTCAAGCGCTGCGGCGCTGGCATCGGGCCTGAGCTTTACGTAGGCGTACAGAAAGTTATTGCCGCCCCAGGTATTGTTCTGTCGAACGTATTGGCCTAATCCGCCGCTATTCATGGCCATAAACATACTGGCATGAATATGTGTTTTACCCAGGCTTTCGTCAATTACCCCGGTTACTTTAAAATCATGTTTGCCAAATGAATTATCAATAGATATCATTTTACCTACCGGGTCTTCATTTCCAAAAAGTTTGTCGGCAACAGGTTTAAGAAGTACAAGTGAATAAGGTTCGGCCATTACTTTTGATGCATTCCCGCCAACAAAGTGATAGCTGAACATATCAAAAAAGGTTGAGTCGACATAAGCTGCATCCTGTTGATAAAATGATTTTTCCTTATAGCGCAACAAGTGTTGTTTAGCGCCAAAGCCTTCGGTGGTTACAACGCGTGTAAATTGCTGCACTTCGGCAAAATCATTTTTCATGGCCGGTGCAATGGGTGGCGAGCTTGCTGCCCCGTGATGCTTATCGCCGCTTAACTCCAAATCAGTTGTAACGCGGTATATATTTTGCACATCTTTATGATGCTTATCATAACTATATTGATCCTGCACATACAGTAAAATATACAGGCAACATAAGGTACCGGTTGCCAACCCAATAATGTTGATGAGGCTAAACGTTTTGTTCTTTAACAAAAACCGCCAGGCTGTTTTTAAATAACTTTTTATCATTGTTGTGTATTTTAGCTTAAAGCAAAAGGCTCAAAGCCTAAAGCTTTTTATATATTTTATTGCTTTCAGCTTTACGCCTTCGGCTTTTAGCTCTTATTCGGCCTTCAAACTATTAACCGGGTTCATTAACGCAGCTTTTATGCTTTGATAACTAACTGTAAGCAGCGCTATTATTACAGCAACTGCTCCGGCCAGGGCAAACATCCACCAGCTTATGGCTATGCGGTAAGTAAAATCCTGCAGCCATTTGGTCATGGCCCACCAGGAAATTGGCGATGCTATAACTATGGCTATAAATACCAGCTTTATAAAATTCATAGATAATAGGGTAGTTATATTGCTGATGCTTGCACCCAATACCTTACGGATACCAATTTCCTTGCTCCGTTGCTCGGCCATGAACGCTGCTAAAGCAAACAGACCCAAACATGCAATAATGATAGCTAATACGGCAAATGTGGTGAATATGCGGCCCATGCGTTGCACATCGGCATACATGCCGGCAAAACGTTCATCCATAAATGTATAGCGGATAGGCTGGTTGGACGCAAAGTTTTTCCAGGTTGAGCTGATCTGCGCCAGCGTATTCTTTACATCACCGGTTTTTATTTTTACCGATACTATAGAGTTACTGTTACCCAGGTGCATCGCCAACGGGTCTATCCCGTCTCTCAACGACTCGAAATTAAAATCCTGCACCACGCCAATGATCAACATTGGCTTACCATAATTGGTGATCCGTTTACCCACCGGGTTTTTGAGATTGAGCTTTTTTGCTAAAGTTTGATTAATAACATATGCTTCCGAATCGGTTTTCAGCGCGGGGTCGAAATTGCGGCCTGCCACTATTTTCATCCCGAATGTTTTAATGTAATCGGCATCTACATCCCAAAACTGGCCACCAACACCGGCCTCAATTTTTTCCTTACCTGCATTATGAAATTCGTTACCATTTCGCTTGGTGCCTGATACCGGAAGAAAATCGCTTATGGACACACTTTGCACTGAGGATAATTTCAGCAGTTCATTTTTAAAGTTCTTTACTTCATTATTTAAAGTGTTGGTACCCTGTATCATCACTACCTGATCTTTTTCATACCCTACTTTTTTATTGAGGATAAACTGCATCTGGTTATAAATAACAACCGTGCTGATGATCAGAATAATAGATGTAGTAAACTGAAAAACAACCAGACCATTACGGAGCATCGAACTTTTACTGCCTATACTTAGCTTACCTTTCAGTACTTCTACAGGTTTAAAACCCGAAAGATAAAACGCCGGGTAAATACCAGCAATCACGCCGATTAAAACTGCTGATATGAGTATAGCTGGTATAAACCACCACTGCAGCCAAGGCATGGTAAGTGTTTTGGATGCCAGGACATTGAAATAAGGAAGCAATACAGTAGCCAATATTAGCCCCAATACAAAGGAGAAAAAACTATAAATTAACGATTCGGTTAGGAACTGGGTGATCAGCCCGCTGCGCTGTGAACCTACCACCTTGCGCAAACCCACTTCTTTTGCCCGGTTGGCAGATTTTGCTGTTGACAGGTTAATGAAATTGATACAGGCAATAAATAAAATAAAGATGGCTACCGCGCCAAACAACCATATAAACCGGATATCGCCATGCTGCATGCCATCATGTATATCATACGAGTGCAGGTTGATATCCTTAACATTCTGCAGGTACATTTTTAGCACGTCTGCAATTTTTGCTGCGTTTTTATCCCCGTTTTTTAACATACTCGGGATAAAATAATTATTGATTATATCATCGTTGATCTTTTTTCCAAGTACAGCAACATTAACTCCTGGCTTCACCAACAGATAAACGCTGTAGTTACTGGCGTTCCAGGTTGTTTGCTCTTCATCCCAAAATTTAACTCCTGTAAGTGTTAATAAAAAATCATAATTGAGGTGGGTGGTTTTCGATAAATCCTGCATTACGCCGCCAATTTTGTATGGCTTGGTTTTATCATTATTAAGGTACATTACTTTGCCAACAGGGTTTTGGCCAGGGAAATATTTTTCGGCTTTGCTTTTTGATATCACCATGGTAAGCGGCTCAGCAAGCGCGCGTGCCCTGTCGCCATAAACCATGCGTAGCTTCAATATGTCAAGCAACGACTGATCGGCATATGCAAAGCCCTCTTCATGGGTATTTTCCACGTTTTCGGCACGCCTTAATTCATTGCTGCCTGCACCCGAGAACAATGAATTGGGCATGAGCCTGCCAAATTTCTCAACTTCCGGGAAATCAGCTTTAACCGTGCGGCCCATTACAGCAGGCCAATCAACTCCTTTTCCGTCAAACCCATCAGCATGATATGCCCCAACAACTCTGTATATGCGATTGCCATCCGGATAGCTCTTATCAAATTTCAGTTCATTACGAATGTATAACCCAATAAGTAAACAAGCTGCTATACTAAGGGCAAAGCCTCCAATTTTAATGGCAGCGTACATTTTCTGTTTGCGCAGTTGTCTTAGCGCTATTTTTAAATAATTTTTGATCATCGTGGGTTTATTCAAAAAGTTAAAGCCCTGTATAATTTTTTTATCTGCCTTATTGGGTTTAACAGGAGGTTTATCCTGTTGCTCTGGCGCATTGCTCCTGACCTCTGCCGTTTTTATATGTTCCTGTATCTTTTTAAAGAGGAAATGGCTGTTATTTTCAACCTTTTGCTTCTCATCGTTATCCCACCAATCAAACATGAGCTTCACGGTATTATTTAAGGCAGGGTTTTCCTGCAGCAGGGCATTTAGCTCGCTCAACTCTTCCTCCGAAGCCTCGTTAGCTAATTTTTTTGTCGCCAGGTTCCAAACATGATCCTCTGTGTTCATAATTTATCAATAGGCTTGCCTTGTTTTAAATGGATATACTCTACTAAGTATATAGAATAAAATATGTGCCATTCATTTAACTATCTAATTATCAATTAATTAAATATTTAACACATTCACTACTGTACGAAACCGAACAGCGGGTGTTCGCTTTTATACCGTTCTGTTATCAAATAAATCATACACATAGTAACATAAAATATTTCTGTGCGTCATAGGTACTTTAAAGTCAAACTTTTTAGTTTGACAGCAAAATATTAATATTGCTATATGACTGATCTCAAACCATTTTCAACGTTACTGTTATCATGTATGTTAACGGTAGCTTTTACTTCATCCCATGCGCAGGAGGCGCCCAAACCGGAGGATCCGGCATTAAAAATTTTCCGTGCAACACCAACCAAGGTGAACGATCTGGTGCACACCAAACTCGATGTGCGCTTTGATTATAAAAAACGTTACCTGTACGGTAAAGAATGGGTTACGTTAAAACCTCACTTTTATCCAACCGATAGCTTAAGACTTGATGCCAAGGGTATGGACCTTAAAAACATATCGGTGGTAAAAAACGGCAAAAATATACCGCTAAAATTCACTTACCAGGATAGCCTTTCGGTTGCAATTAAACTGGATAAAGTTTATCGCAACAGCGAAAGCTATACCATATACATTGACTATACCGCTAAACCAAACGAGTTAAAGCAAAAAGGCAGCGCGGCCATTAATGATGCTAAAGGTTTATACTTCATAAACCCAGATGGTACTGAAAAGGATAAACCAACCCAGGTATGGACACAGGGCGAAACCGAAAGCTCATCGGCCTGGTTCCCTACTATTGATAAGCCAAGCCAAAAAACTACCGAAGAGATCAGCATGACCGTACCTGCTAAATATGTTACGTTATCAAACGGCAGGCTGGCCTCACAAAAAACAAATACCGATGGCACCCGTACCGATACCTGGAAAATGGAGTTGCCACACTCGCCATATCTGTTTATGATGGCCGTTGGCGATTTTAAAATTTATAAAGATAAATGGCGCAACAAGGAGGTAAACTATTACCTGGAGCCTAAATATGCACCTTACGCGAAAGAAATATTCGGCTTTACTCCCGAGGTGATGGAGTTTTACTCCAAAACTTTAGGTGTTGATTACCCGTGGAACAAATACGCTCAAATTGTAGTACGCGATTATGTGAGCGGTGCTATGGAAAACACCACAGCCACTTTACATGGTGAATATGTACAGGGTACGCACCGCGAGTTGATAGATGCTTATTTCAACAATGGCCGCAGCACTATTGTGCATGAGCTGTTTCACCAGTGGTTTGGCGATTATGTAACCGCCGAAAATTGGAGCAACCTTACCGTGAATGAATCGTTCGCCAATTTTAGTGAAACCCTGTGGGCCGAGCACAAATACGGTAAAGATGCCGGTGATGAGCATAACCATGATGATATGCTGACCTATTTAAGATCGGCAGATGGTAAGACTAAAGATCTGGTGCGTTTTCATTACGCTGATAAAGAAGACGTTTTTGATGCGGTTACCTACCAAAAGGGCGGCCGTATTTTAAACATGCTGCGCAATTATTTAGGTGATGCGGCATTTTTTAAAGGTTTGAATATTTACCTGAAAACAAATGCCTTTAAAAATGGCGAAGCCCAGCAGTTGCGTTTAGCTCTTGAAGATGCCAGCGGGCTTGATCTGAACTGGTACTTTAACCAATGGTATTACGGTGCAGGTAACCCGGTGTTAAACATCAGCTATAAATGGGACGATGCCACTAAAACACAAACCGTTTACCTGCAACAAAGCCAGGACGGACAAACCTTCAAATTGCCAATAGCTATTGATATTTATACAGGCGGTAAAAAAGAGCGCCATAAAGTATGGATGAATGATAAAGCCGATACTTTAACTTTTCATGTGGCAGCCAAACCCGACCTGGTAAATGTTGATGGTGAAAAAATACTGCTTGCCAAAAAAACTGATAACAAAACAATTGAAGGGTTCTCGTTCCAGTATTTTAATGCACCATTATATATGGACAGGTATGAGGCCATTGAGGCGGCAGCAGCCAATCAGAAAGAAAAACCCAATCAAAAAATAATAATTGCAGCTTTAAAAGATAAATATTACGGATTGCGCATTAAGGCTATCAAAGCGTTAAACCTTACCAATGATGATGTACGTAACACTGCCCAGCCTATCCTAACCTCGCTGGCCAAAACCGATGATAATACACTGGCAAGGGCAGCAGCAATTACTGCTTTGGGCAAATTAAAAATGGCGGGCAATTTAACACTGTTCAAGGAATCATTAAAAAGCGAATCATATGCTGTACAGGGAGCTGCTTTAACCGGCATCGGTTTGTTAGATCCTGCACAAGCTTTGCCTTTGGCTAAAGGTTTTGAAAAAGACAATAAAGGAGCGTTAACTACGGCAATATTTGGTTTGTATGCCGCCAACGGTGGTAACGATCAGTGGCCTTATGTTTATGACACCTTTACCAATGCCACCCTACAAAATAAATTTAACAGCGTAAGGGCTTTGGCCGAAATGACCGGCCGGGTTGAAAAACCTGAATATGCTCAGCAAGGTATTGCAGAGCTAAAGGCATTCGGCATTAAATATAAAATGTATGGAGCCGATCAGTTTGTAAGTCAGGCGATGCTTGATATTAAAAACAAACGTACCCAAATGAATGATACCACATCGGCAAATGTTGCTGATGGTGTTATTAAAGCTATGGCACCAGCCAAGTAATTGATTCTCTTTATAACAAAAGAGGCCGCTATTTAAATGGCGACCTCTTTTTGTTTAAAGCATTAACTGTCATGCTGAACTTGTTTCAGCACCCCATCGGCCAATTAATCATCATGCAGAATACTTTGCGTGTGGGATCCCGAAATAAATTCGGGATGACGAGAATATTAGGATTAGTGCACCAGCGTTCCAATAGGTTCGCCTTGTGCAATCTTCATAAAATTGCCTGATTCATTCATATCAAACACAATGATAGGCAGTTTATTTTCTCGGCAAAGGGTTATGGCAGTCATATCCATCACGTTTAATCCTTTGTCATATACTTCCTGGAACGATATTTCATCATAACGGGTAGCGGATGGATCCTTTTCAGGATCGGCAGTATAAATGCCATCAACACGTGTGCCTTTTAATACAACATCGGCTTTAATTTCAATAGCACGCAGTGACGCGGCAGTATCTGTTGTGAAATATGGGTTACCGGTACCAGCTCCGAAGATCACAATTTTGCCAACTTCAAGGTGGTGCATAGCACGGCGGCGAATATAAGGTTCGCAGATCTGCTCCATTTTTATAGCCGATTGCAGACGTGTTTCAACACCAATGCTCTCAAGCGCGTTTTGCAGGGCCATACAGTTAATTACGGTAGCCAGCATACCCATGTAATCGGCCTGAGCACGTTCCATACCTGACTTCTCGGCACTTAATCCTCTGAAAATATTACCGCCACCTACAACAACCGCAATTTCAATACCCGCATCATATACGTTTTTAATATCATGGGCATATTGCAAAACCTGATTATTATCAATACCGTATTGCCTGGTGCCCATCAGCGATTCGCCCGAAAGTTTTAGTAAGATTCTTTTGTACTTCATTTGGTGTGATTTGTTAATAATAGAAATAGATGGAATTTGAATAGAAATAGAAGGAGCTTGCTTTTGTGTATATCATGAATTGATAAAGCTCTGTTCATATGGGAGTAGTTCGCCAAAAATAAAGAATAAAACCCAGTGTTAAAATTTTATGTTGTCTTTGTTAAAAAATCACCATTTAAAATAGTGCTTTTAACCTCAAACTCAGTGTTAAAAATAACGAGGTCGGCATCAAATCCTTTTTCAATTTTGCCCTTGCTTGTTTGTTTTGCCAACTCGGCCGGGTATAATGAAGCCATGTTCACCGCTTCGGCCAAG
This sequence comes from Mucilaginibacter lappiensis, assembly GCF_050433765.1. Classification (GTDB taxonomy): domain Bacteria; phylum Bacteroidota; class Bacteroidia; order Sphingobacteriales; family Sphingobacteriaceae; genus Mucilaginibacter; species Mucilaginibacter lappiensis_A. The sequence goes on from NZ_JBNPWP010000005.1 coordinate 55,112, forward strand.
TCAATACCAACCAGTTTTACACAATTTTCAACAGCCTTAAGCATGGTTAAACAGGAGCCGGATAAGGTACCATCAGGCATGGTATACCTGTCGCCCCTTAACTCATGCTGATACGCACCTTCGGTTGCCGAAGTAACGGCATCGGTAATTAAAAAAAGCTTATCGCCCAGTTCGCGTTTGGCCAGGCGCACCATGGCAAAATCAACATGAATGCCATCGGCAACAATACTGGTATATGGCCTTTCCTCAAAAATTGCAGGAATGTAGCCCGGTTCGCGGTGGTGCATTTGCGGCATGGCATTAAATAAATGCGTTACGGCCTGCACCGGTTTATTTAAAAATGCTTTTCCCTGGGCATAAGTAGCGTTGCTATGGCCCGATGATATGATGATACCCTGGCTGTACAGATAATCTATTACTTCCTGATCCTGCAGCTCGGGTGCTATGGTGATCATTTTAATAACACCATCAGCACGCTCAACCCAGCTCTTAACTTCGGCAAGGGTGGCTTTCTTTATAAATTTTTCTGGATGTGCCCCACGTTTTGCCGGGTTTAAATATGGCCCTTCCAGGTGCAGGCCCCAAAAGGCGCCTTTACTTTTTGTACGGTATATTTTTGCTGCTTCGATACCTTTTTCAACAATATCATTGGTGTTGGTACCTAAAGTGGCAAACACACCGGTGGTTCCCTGGCTTAACAGGTCGTTCTCCAATTGTTCAAGGGCTTCAACGGTAGGGATACCGGCAAACAGCTGGCCACCGCTGCCATAAATTTGCAGATCGATAAGTCCAGGGGCAAGATATGCACCCTCCAGGCTTATCTTTTCGGCATCCTGAGGAATGGCATTGTCTGCAATTACATCAATGATTTGGCTACCGGATATTAAAACGGCTTTACCATCGGTGATCTGGCCACCTGAAATAAGTTTGAGATTGTGAAGCGCTGTTATCATAGTAATAATTCTTTGTAACGTCGTTCTTAAAAGACCCGATTAAAGGGCGGTTGTCATGCTGAGCTTGTCGAAGCATGGTGGGCAGGCCTTTACGCGCGATCCTTCGACAAGCTCAGGATGACAGGCCATTTTTAATGCTTATTATTAAATGTTCAGTAATAATACCGCAAAAAAAATCCCCCTCGTTTTAAAACGAGGGGGATAATATATTTAAGCTCCTAAAGCTACTCGCTTAAAGGCGGTTACTGTTAAACCTTTTTCAACAGTGCTCAAAAACTGAGCAACGCTTTTTGAAGGATCTTTTACAAACTCCTGATTTAACAGGGTTGAGTCCTTGTAGAATTTGTTCAGCTTACCTAAAGAGATCTTTTCAACCATTTCTTCTGGTTTGCCTTCGGCACGGATCTGCTCTTTTGCAATTTCAAGCTCACGCTCAATTGTAGTAGCATCAACACCGTCTTTATCAATAGCAACAGGGTTCATGGCAGCAATTTGCATGGCTACGTCTTTACCTGCTTCATCAGCACCGGCTGCATTAGCGCTTAAAGCAACTAATACACCTAAACGGAAGTTACCGTGTACATAAGCGATAACTTTTTCGCCTTCAACAACTTCATATTTAGATACACCAATTTTTTCGCCGATCTTACCTGTTTTGTCAATGATAGCATCACCAATAGTAGTACGGGTGGTATCAATGTCAATTGAAAGGGCGTAAAGCTCTTCAATAGTAGCAGGTTTGTTTTCAACAGCTTCGTTTGCAATAGCGTTAGCAAAAGCAATAAACTCAGCATTTTTGGCAACAAAGTCAGTTTCGCAGTTTAACTCGATAACTACACCGATCTTTCCGTCTTGTGAAGTGCGTGAAATAACAACACCTTCGTTTGACTCTCTGTCCTGACGGCTTGCCGCAACTTTAGCACCTTTTTTTCTTAAAAAATCGATAGCTGCTTCAAAATCACCGTTAGTTTCGGTCAAAGCTTTTTTGCAATCCATCATACCGGCACCAGTTTGCTGGCGCAGTTTGTTTACGTCGGCTGCAGATATTTGTACTGTAGACATGTTTTTTGAATTTTAAGTTTTGTGTTGTGAGTTTTAAGTTTTGAGTAAAATTAATGTGCTGTTATAACTTAAAACTATTTTTAATATTAAAACTATGAGCTGTAAACTGCTATTACAAGAAACCTTATAACCCGCAACTTACAAAATTAAAAGTCGTAAGTGCTAAGCCTGAAGTCTAAATAACTTAAGACTTATAACTTAGCACTTACGACTAAAAAATTACTCTTCTGTTTCGGCAGCAGGAGTTTCAGCATCAGTGTCGGCTGCAACATCTGCTACTTCGGCAGTTTTGCGGGTTCTTTTACCACCTTCGTTAGGGGTTCTGTCTGCCACTTCAGGAGCATCTGCTTTAGCTTTCGCTACAGCTGCTTCTTTTTCTGCTTCGTCTTCTTTTTCGCGTTTGCGCTCATCCAAACCTTCTTCAATGGCTTTGATGATAATGCTGGTGATCAATGAAATTGATTTGGTAGCATCGTCATTTGCCGGAATCGGGAAATCGATGTTTGAAGGATCAGAGTTGGTATCAACCATAGCAAATGTAGGGATGTTCAACTTTAACGCTTCTGAAACCGCGATATGTTCTTTCTTAACGTCGATCAGGAATAATGCTGCAGGTAAACGGTTCAAGTCAGAGATACCACCTAACAGTGTTTCTAATTTGATACGCTCACGTTGTATCATCAGTCTTTCTTTTTTAGAAAGGTTGCTGTAAGTACCGTCTTTAGTCAATTTATCGATGTTTGACATCTTTTTGATCGACTTACGAACAGTTGCAAAGTTAGTTAACATACCACCCAACCAACGCTCGGTGATGTATGGCATGTTTACTGTTTTTGCGTAATCAGCAACAATATCTTTCGCTTGTTTCTTTGTAGCTACGAATAATACCTTACGGCCTGATTTTACAATTTGTTTGATAGCTGCAGCAGCTTCTTCAACCTTGGTTAAGGTTTTATTTAAATCAATAATGTGGATACCGTTACGCTCCATGAAAATGTACTGTGACATTTTCGGATCCCATTTGCGGGTAAGGTGACCAAAGTGTACACCTGCATCAAGTAAATCCTGATATGTTGTTCTTGCCATTTTGTTGTCCTCCTTTGATTAACGTTTACTGAATTGGAATCTCTTACGTGCTTTCTTGCGTCCTGGTTTTTTACGCTCAACCATACGGTCATCACGTGTCATTATACCTTTAGCGCGTAGTGAAGGTTTCTTTTCAGGATCAAGTTCAACAATGGCTTTCGCAATAGCTAAACGAACGGCTTCTGCCTGTCCTTTTACACCACCACCTGCAACATTTACTTTAACATCAAATTTTCCGGTTGAGCCAGAAACCTCAGTGCTCTGAGTAACGATGTATTGTAATGGCAATGTTGGGAAGTACTCTTTGTAATCTTTACCGTTTACGATGATCGCACCATTACCCTCGGTAAGATAGATGCGTGCAACGGCTGTTTTTCTTCTGCCTGAAGTGTTAGTTGTTGGCATTTCTTTTCTCCTTTAAAATTAAAAGTTAAATGGTTGTTGGGTTTTGTGCTGCATGAGGATGCTCAGAACCTGCATATACATACAGATTACCAAATAATGCTTTACCCAAACGACTTTTAGGTAACATACCACGAACGGCTTTTTCAATTACGCGCTCAGGATGTTTTGCCATTAACTCCTTAGGAGAAATGAAACGCTGACCACCTGGATAACCAGTGTAAGAAACATATTGCTTTTCGCTGAATTTGTTTCCGGTCAACTTTACCTTGTCTGCATTGATAACTATTACATTATCACCACAGTCTACGTTCGGGGTGAAATCTGGCTTGGTTTTCCCCCTGATGATCATTGCGATCTTAGTGGACAAGCGCCCCAAAATCTCGCCTTGTGCGTCAACAACAACCCATTGTTTGTTAACGGTTTTTTTGTTGGCTGAGACAGTTTTGTAACTTAACGTATTCACTTGCTTTAAATTAAATTGTTTAAACGTTTATTATACCCCGCATTTTCGGGACTGCAAAGATACGCTTATTTGTTTTATAAGCAAATAGTTTTGAGGATTTTATTGGAGGATAATTAATGATATGGATATTGTATTGAATGCCTTTACAAATTTATCTAAGTTTTTGAGGAACGACTTCCCATATCCAATACAGCCCATGACGATGAAAAAATAAATGAAGCTCTTTATAAATTTCTATTATGTAATAAATTCCCGCAATGCAAGTTCCAGCTGCTATCCAAACCGTCAGATTCTTTATGCTCTTTTCACCTTTTATTTTGTCAACTTCTAAGGTATTCAATCGAGCGTCTTTATAAGAAATCAATTCATTCTCTTTAGCGTAACCTGAAGTTAAAACAAAAAACCTTCCATCAAAAGTGATAATGTAATACCGTACTTTTGATGAATACTCCCCTTCCTCATCTTCGTAAAATATTTGCCTATCTTCAAATTGAGCATATCCGTCACTTATCAGTTTATTAAGGATTAAAAGCAACTCACTTTCATTTGTCAGACTAACCAAATCCTTAGAAATCTCACCAATACTCTTAATTGGTGGTTGCTTTTGTTTTTCAAGATATATTAAAACGCTATCGAGCTTTTGGAGCAGTACATTTTTATCCATAAATAGGTTTAGTTAAAACTGTTAATATAGTAATAGTTATCTGTTTTTAATTACTTATCGGCTCAGGTCTAATTATTAAAGCTAACGAATTTTAGGGCGTTGCCTGCGGCCGGGCTATCCGCTCATACTGCACACCACAAGCCGGTATCCGCTCCTATCCCTAACGCGGGTGGCGTTTTATCTAAAAAAAAATCAGTAAAATATAACGATCAATTAATGGCCGGCTATTTTAATCCTCCCTATATAATTTTATATTAGCGGGGAACTCTAATAAATCAACCCTAATTGATACTATTCATTTGCAGGTATGCGCTTATAGTATGCTTTGTGATTTTAAGCGTCTGTACGCTGTTTGCCCAAACAGAGGTAAACACTACAGATTCCTTAGAGTCGCAACGGGATGCCAATGGCATTTTAAGTTCTTTTTTCAGCGGCAATAGCAAGCCAATCAACCCTGTTAATATGAGCAAGGTAGGTAGTTGGTCTGTTCTGCCATCTGCTGCTTATAACCCCAGCGTTGGTTTCGCTATCGGGGCAATTTCGTCAGGTGGTAAATACTTTGGCGATCCGGTCAATACTACGCTATCCGTAATTAATGCCGGGGCATATATTTCAACCAACAAGCTTTCTACATTTGAGTTTAAGCACAATGCTTTTTCTTCCCAAAATCAATGGAACCTGCAGGGTACCATGCAAATTGGTAAAACAATAGCTAAAGATAACGGCCTGGGCACCGGGCGCAAAAGCTTTGGCGATGGAGAGCTCCACATGAATGACCAGCATTTTCCAAACAACCCCAATGAGTTCCCGGTGAGGTATGTATATATAAAAATGAATGAGCGTATTTACAGAAAAGTTGCTCAACATTTCTACGTAGGCGCTGGGCTCAGTTTCAATTTCTATAGCCATATTGATGACGATCGCAAAAACATCCCGATAACTGAAACACACAATTTCAGGTATAGTATTAAAAATGGCTATCCCGTTAATGCTTATCAGGCCAATGGTATATTGGTAAATTTCCAGTTCAACAACCGCGATCAGCCCAATCGACCCTTCAGGGGGATTTATGCGGATGTTATTTTAAAGGAAAATGAAATCTGGCTGGGGAGCAACCGCAAAGCCATGCAATTAAAAGTAGAATTCAGGAAATACTGGAGCCTCTCAGACGCCCAGCCCGAAAACGTATTGGCCTTTTGGCACTGGGCAAGCTACCTGATCAATGGTTCGGTACCTTACCTTGACCTGCCGGGTACAGGCAGCGATGCTTATGGCCGCATAGGCAGGGCATTTATTATTGGCCGTTTTAAGGGTTTATCATTTGTATATAATGAAGCCGAATATCGTTTCCCGCTTACTGCCAACAAACTGCTGAGCGGTGTAACCTTTGTAAATGTGGAATCGGCTAATAACCAGCGCGACATCAAACTATTCAGGTATTGGGAACCGGGGGCGGGGGTAGGGCTAAGGTTGCTGTTTAATAAATATACCCGCTCAAACCTGTGTATCGATTATGGCCGGGGCAGCTATGGCTCCAGCGGCTTTTTCTTAGGGCTTAATGAAGTGTTTTAAAACGCATATCAAAACAAAAGGGGTGCATTTTGCACCCCTTTTGTTCTATATTAAAATTTAAATATGTCTTGATTAAACAGATAATCTGCCTTCATGTGCATCTGTTGACATGAGCGAACCTTCACGAAGCGGCTCATGCGGCCCATCTGTAAATGGCGAACCCTGAACAAAAATACCCATTACTAAAATTAAACCACCTAAAATTACTTGTGGCCAAAACGTTACTGAAGCATAATCATATATCCATGGTGAGCATAACAGGAATGAACCAGAAAGTACATCCAAAAAGTTATGCATTTGCATAGGGAACTGCTTAATAAAACCCAGTTTGTTATTACTGAAAATAGCCATAATAAGCTGGAACCATCCTATGATCATGGGTAGCAGTAAAGCGGCGCCTATTTTATGACCTTCAAAACCAAATAACCATGGAGATGCGATCAGTACAATAGCAACTACATAGTTTAAACCTGCATAAAATGTTGTTGGAATAAAACTTTTCATTTTTTAGCGAATTGTTGTAATTTATCTATATAAATATATGTGTATCAAAAATTGTGTCAAAGTTAGCATTTATGCGGGCAGTTGGCAAATATAATTACCCTACACCATGCTTATTATTAATTAAAAAAACTACCTTTAATTAATTGCTGCAATATTGAGCTAAAGATATACGTTTCAAAAATTAAAGCAATTCTTTTTCTTCCTGTAAGTCGGGCATTAACTACCATTAGCCCGCAAATTACTGCAATAATACACACTAACGGATGCAAATATCAGCATCCTGTTATAATTTATCATTAAAAAACTATAAAACTATGAGCAAGGACAGACAAGCCGTAAAAGAGAAAAAGAAACCCGCTGCAGAAGGCAGTAAAAAAGCTCCTTCTGATTATCAATCGGGTAAAAAGGATTCCGTAAAGCCAATTGGCGATCCAGCCAAAAAGAAAAAGTAATTCAGAATAACAATAAAAGCCCTTTCACTCTTGCTATGAAAGGGCTTTTATCGTTTAAGATTATTAGTCAATTAATTGTCCTTAGTAGGCTCAACTGCTTTCTTTTTGCTTTTAGAGGTGATCACGATAACGCCGTTAGCTCCCTTATCGCCATAAATTGCAGCAGCTGATTTATCTTTTAACACATTTATGTTTTGAATAGTGTTCGGGTTAATCATTTTCATATCACCTGCTGTTATTTCTTTACCATCCAATACATATAATGGCTCATTAGACAATTGCGGACCAGTTAAAGACCTGCGAATCAAGACAGAATCATTTTCATCTTTCGAGCGTTTTACATTTGCATAAGTATTCGCATTGTTATCGCTTTTAATAGCTCCGGTTTTATTGGATGCTGGTTTATCATCAGCTAAAGTAAAACTGATAGGGATAGAATATTGTACCCTCACCTTTTTACTGTTCTCTATGCCCGGCTCCCATTTTGGAGATATCGCCATTACCCTTAATGCTTCTGCATCAAGATCTGGACTAACCCCCCTTAAAATTTTAAAGCTTGATAAAGAACCATCCGCCTCTACAACAAAGGTCAAAATGACCCTTCCCTGTATATGTTTTTCACGTGCTGCACTGGGATACCTGATGTTTGTTCCTAAAAAACGGCCTAAAGCATTGAGGCCTCCCGGAAACTCAGGCACCTGCTCAACCGATGTGTAAATAACTCCCGTTCCCTGCGATGCATTTTCATTAGCAGTAGCTATTTCCTTTGTTTTATCTGAAACAGGCTTACCCGATTTGTCATTAGCTAATGTAAAACTTATTGGAACAGAATATTGAACCCTTACTTTTTTGCCATTCTGTATGCCCGGTTTCCAGTTTGGTGACTGTCTGAGCACCCTTAATGATTCCTCATCCAAACCCTTACTGATACCCCTTGCAATTTTTAAACCCAATAAAGAACCATCTGTTTCAACAACAAAGGTTGCAATAACCCTCCCTTGTATACCTTTATCCCGTTCGGCTTTAGGGTACCTGACGTTTGTACCTAAAAAACGACCGAAGGCATCAAGCCCACCCGGAAATTCAGGAACCTGTTCAACCTCAGTAAATATTTGCCCACTTTTCTTTGTGGTGTCAACAACAGTGGTTTCATTAGTTCCAGAAGTTCCTTTTTCAGCTACAGTTGGTTTATCACCAGCAAGTGCATCCCCTAAAATCACAGGTGTGGCAGGTGTTAAAAATATTTGGTGCGCCTTGTTATTAATAACCGTAACCGTTTTACTGTTATTTATTGTTGCTGATGATAAAATAAGCATCAGGATAAATAAAGGGGCCGAAAGGCCATATTTGATAAGCGATATTCGCTGTGATTTATTTTTTTGCAACATGATAATACGCTGTTTTAATAAACTGTGATTAAAAAATGGATTTACCAGCTGATGTGCCGGCGTGTTAAATGTTTGACTCAGCAGTAATAAGGCGTATTCGGCTTTGTTGGTACCAGCTTGTACAGCCTGCCTGTCGGCAATGTATTCATGAATGTGTTTAATGGCAAAACGATACATATATACCACCGGGTTAAACCAGTTAATGATCATGATGAGCTCAATAAGCAGTACATCGGCCGAGTGCCACTGCTGTGCGTGCACCTGCTCATGTGCCTCTATGATCAGGTTGTCGGCATTTTCCTCATTTAGTTTAACCTTCTTAAAAAAGGAGTAAGCGGCAGTTGCCTGCGGTTGGTTGATCACTCTTTTTAATTTAATAAGCTGCCAAATGAGCCGTACTGATAAAAACAATATACCCGCGCCATATAAAACGGCAAGTATCTGACCTATGCTAATGTGGGTGGCTTCTATCGGCTTAAAACCATAAACCATTACCGGACTGCTATAAATAGTATATTTTACTTGCTGCGTAATAAACAAATTCCTAACCCAATCTACCTGTATAAGAGGTATAAAGAACGATAGTAACGCGGCCGTTACCAGGTAAACCCGGTTAAGTTGAAAGAAAGTTTCTTTCCGTAGCAGTAAAACATAAAACGCATAGAACAGTACCAGGTAAATATTTACCAGTAATAAGTATTGCCACCAGCTCATGATTATTTGTCTTTAAGTTTCTCTATCAGTTTCATTATGGCATCAGCCTCTTTCAGGTCAATCTTTTCCTTTTTCACAAAAAAGGACAACATGCGGTTTACCGAGTTATCAAAATATCCGCTCAATAACTTATCAGCGGCAAAGTTTTGGTATTGATCTTTACTTACCACCGGATGGTACTGGTGGCTTTTGCCAAATGCAGTATGCCCTACAAAACCTTTTGTTTCCAATATCCTGATAATGGTTGATACCGTATTATAAGCAGGCTTGGGTTCAGGTAACAGATCGATCACATCCTTTACATACCCTTTTTCAAGTTGCCATAATACTTGCATAAGTTGTTCTTCGGCGCGCGTTAGCTCTTTAATTTCCATAGTACTTTATTATAAAATTTTGATGCATTAACCAACACTGCATCAAATATCCAATTGGTTAATTCGAAGATAAATACTATAAATGAAAATAACAACTAAAACTTTAGTTTTTATTTTTTAGGCTTTTATTATCATCTTGCATTAGCATTTTTACACCACTTATAAATGAATATAACCTTTCATGGCGCTGCCCGCAATGTTACAGGCAGCAAACACCTGATCCGACTTAAAGACGATACCTCTATTTTATTGGATTGCGGCATGTTTCAGGGCATGGGCGAACATTCTGAAGACATGAATGAGCATTTTGGCTTTAACCCTAAAAAGGTTGATTACCTGATACTATCACATGCGCATATTGACCATTGCGGCCTAATACCCCGCCTGGTGGCCGAAGGGTTTGATGGCCCCATATTTTGCACATCGGCCACTATGGACCTTACCCGCATCCTCCTGATGGACTCAGCACATATACAAATGCAGGATGCTGCCTACAGCAACAAGCACCGTGCCCGCAAAGGTTTGCCGCTATTAACCCCGCTGTATACCGATGAACAGGCGATGGATGCGCTTAGGCTTTTTAAAATTGTGGAATATCACGAGGAGTACGAAATAACACCCCGCGTAAAACTCACCTTTACCGATGCCGGGCATATTTTGGGCAGTGCCGCCGTACATTTATCCATACTGGAAGATGGAAAGCTTACTCATATTACCTTTAGTGGCGATGTTGGCCGTTATGATGATATGCTCCTAAATGACCCCGAAACATTTGAGCAGGCCGATTATATTCTGCTGGAATCAACCTATGGCGATTCGCTGCATAAAGACCTTGGCCCTATTGAGGATGCATTGCTTGATATCATCAAACAAACCTGCGAGATAAAAAAGGGTAAGGTAATTATTCCCGCGTTTAGCGTTGGCCGCACACAGGAATTACTGTATGCTTTAAATACACTCGAATTAAATGGCACGCTACCCGATATACCTTATTATGTTGATAGCCCGCTGTCGCAAAAGGCTACCGAGGTGCTCATGAACCATCCCGAGGTATATAATAAAGGTGTTAAAGAAGTTTTAAAAACCGATGTTAATCCGTTTGGGTTTAAGGGTCTGCGGTTCATACAATCAACAGAAGAATCAAAAGCGTTAAATAATGACCCGAGGCCTTGTGTTATCATTTCTTCATCGGGCATGGCCGAGGCCGGGCGTGTAAAGCATCACATTAAAAACAATATCAACAGCAATAGGAACACCATTTTAATGGTAGGATACTGCGAACCCAACTCATTGGGCGGTCACTTACTAAATGGCGACCACGAAGTACATATTTATGGCGAGATGTATGAGGTTAAGGCCGAAGTACGGTCGATCAAATCAATGAGCGCCCATGGTGATTATGAGGACCTGCTGCATTTTCTGGCTGTGCAGGACCCTGAAAAGGTTAAAAAAATATTTCTTGTTCATGGCGAGTACGAAGTACAACAGCACTTTAGTGGCAAACTGAAGGAGAAAGGGTTTAGGCATATCGAGATACCATATCAGCATCAAAAGATAGAGTTGGAGTAGAATGTCTTAATCTACAATACGTCGTTGGCACGAAGCAATCACGTTCACAACTTTGTCATCCTGAGGAGCGAAGGATCTATTCGGCGATAGATTCTTCGCTATGCTCAGAATGACAAGTTTGTTATTTGCTTCGTTCCTCAATGAGGCGGCTTATAAAAAAAGCGATGGGTAACTAAACCCATCGCTTTTCTTTTTTACCTTGCCAGCTGCACTTTTGGCAACTCTTTGCGGGGTATCATTTCTGTACGTTCCGAAGTATTGTAAACAAAGGATGCTATGATGGTTGCAGCCTGCTTAAGGTCATCCTCAATCAGGCGGTCATAAGTATCCTGGTTACTGTGATGGGTACGTGAGCCATAATCAATGGCATCCTGTATAAACTGGAAACCGGGGATGCCCACCGCATCAAACGATTGGTGATCGGTTCCACCAGTATTCCTGATAGTTACGGTAGTAGCGCCCAGGTCTTTAAACGGTTCCAGCCACGATTTAAATATCGGTCCGGCCGCCGAATCGCCCTGTAAATAAATACCGCGTATTTTACCCGTACCATTATCCAGGTTATAATAGGCCGATAATTTGGCCTGTTCTGGCTTTAACTGCATGGTTTTAGGATCGCCAAAATGGTTTAACACATACCCGCGCGAACCAAACAAGCCCTGCTCTTCTGAGCTCCATAACGCTATACGTATGGTACGTTTAGGTTTAAAGTTGATGGCTTTTAAAATACGCATGGCCTCCATCATTACCGCGCTGCCTGCGGCATTATCTGTAGCGCCTGTGGCCGCGTGCCAGGAGTCGAGGTGGCCGCCTATCATGATCACCTGTTCTTTTAATTTTTTATCGGTACCCGGTATTTCGGCCACTACATCATAGCCTTGCATATCGTCGGTTAAAAACTGGATTTTAATATCAGCTTCCAGTTCTACTTTTTGTCCGGCCTTTGCCAGGCGCAAAATGCGCTGGTAATCCTCGCTGCTGGTTTCCAGTTCTGGCGCTACAGCTTTAGCGGTATCGGCGTATGATGCGCCGTTGGTGGTAAATACGGTACCATCAGTTCCGCGGGCCTGGCTTAATATCAGCGCCGCTTTTTCGTCATATATAAAAGCACGTAAGGTAGTTTGAAAAGCACGTAACTTACGCATGGCAGCAAACTGCGGCGAGTTCATATCGGGTGCCCTGCGCCCTTCAGATGGCTGCATAGTGGCGTTAGCCATTTCGGCAAGTTCCTCATCAGTATCCCGGGCCGCATCTGATTTAAAGCTGCGTTCAACCAATGGCTTTACATCAAATATCACGATCTTGCCTTGTAGTTTCCCTTTATATTTATCCAGGTCGATAGCTGAATCGGCCTTTACTATTACTACATCGCCTTTGATCAATCCGCCGGTGCCGGGTGTCCAGGCTTTAGGGATAGCTATAATAGCATGGTAGTAGGGAACGGTAATGGCGGCATAGTTTTTTTGAACTTCCCAACCCTTGCCAAACTTACCCCAGGGCTCCAGTTTTGCGTTGGCCATTCCCCAGGTTTTCAATTGGCTAACCGCCCAGTTTTGAGCGCGTTTTAATCCGGGTGAACCCGAGAGGCGCGGTCCCGAAACATCGGTTAAATAAAAAGCGGTTTCCATTACTTTTGAATGGTTTAAACCTTCTTCCCGGATCTTTTGAACAATTGCCGGGTCAACGGTTTCCTGCGCAAATACGGGTAGGCTTATACCCGCCGAAATGAGACATGAAAAAAGTAGTTTTAATTTCATAACAATAAATTAATGTGATCAGTTAATAACAAACCTATTTATTAATCATCATAAAAACCACCATCAAGTGTTAACAAAGTTGTTACACGTAAGTGTAATATCGAATTAAGGTGAGTAGTATTTTATATATTAGAGAAACTATTTGTATTTGGGAAACCTAACTCTGTTACCATGCTCCAAACCGCCATTCCTGTTTTAGCTTCGCTTAATGAAGACGAAACCGTAAAATTTTACACCGAAAAGCTGGGATTTACCTTTCATGCCAGTTGGGATGGCTACCTGATCATGAGCCGCGATGGGGTTTTTATACACCTGTGGCCCTGCACTGATTCTGCAATTGCAAAAAGTACCAGCTGCTATATGAATGTAACCGAAGTAGAAAAGCTATATGCCGAATACAAATCAGCGGGCGTTGTCCATCCCAATGGTGAGCTGCAGGACAGACCCTGGAAAATGAGGGAATTCAGTATCCTGGACAATAACGGCAACCTCATCCATTTTGGCCAGGATATTTCGGGCAATTAATTGATGAGTAATTTATAGCCCCTGCCGTGCACGTTAATGATTTCCACATTAGGATCGTCTTTTAAATACTTGCGTATCTTGCTTAAAAACACGTCCATACTACGGCCGTTAAAGTAATTATCATCATGCCAAATGTTCAGCAACGCTTCCTCGCGGGTAAGCACTTCATTTTTTCGCATACACAGTAAACGGAGCAATTCGGCCTCCTTGGTTGATAGCTTTTGCTGCGCATCGCCTATGATGATGATCTGAGTGGTATAATCAAAAGTATAGTTTCCTATTTTAAACGTAGTTTGCTTTTCTTCTTCCCGTTTGTCGGTATTTTCGGTTCTTTTAAGCAAAGCATTTATACGCAGCAGTAATTCCTCTATACGAAAGGGTTTGGTGATATAATCGTCGCCGCCCAGGTTAAAGGCCTGCATTTTATCTTCTATCATGCCTTTGGCAGTGGCGAAAATAATAGGCACATGCGGGTTTATTTTCCTGATATCCTTACCCAGGGTAAAGCCATCCTTTTTGGGCATCATTACATCCAATATTAACAGGTCATATATTTGTTTGGTAAAAGCGCGCAAACCCTCTTCGCCGTCTTTACACAAAACAACATCAAATTTACCCTTCAACTGCAGGTAATCCTGCAACAGTAAACCCAAATTGGCGTCATCCTCAACCAGTAGTATTTTCTTCATATTGTATAGTTAGGCCAGCGGAAATTTCAGTTCAAATTCCGAGCCTTTTTCTTTTTCAGATCTTACACTTATTGTACCGTTAAGCCTTTTCACTATGGTATTTACATAGCTCAATCCTAATCCAAATCCTTTAACATCATGAAGGTTCCCGGTAGGGATACGGTAAAATTGTTCAAATATTTTTGTTTGCTGATCCCTGCTCATGCCTATGCCCTTATCGGCCACCCTGATAAGCACCTGTCCGCCTTTAACCAGCGTGGTTATGGTTATATCAGGTGCAGTTATACTGTATTTTATGGCATTATCTACCAGGTTATACAACACGTTCGAAAAATGCAGTTCATCAGCTATGATCACTGTGTTTTCTTCGGCAACGTTCAGGGTAGTTTTGGCACTGCACTTGTGCAGTTTAAGGGCCATGCTATCCAGCACTACAGCCACCATATCGTTCACATCCAGCGGTTTTTTATCCAGCTTAAAATCGTTCTTTTCAATACGGGCAATGTTCAGCACACGTTCAATATGGCTGCCCAAACGCTCGTTCTCTTCAAAAATAATATTAGCCAGACGTGATACACGGCTTTTATCCTCGGCAATTTCCTTATCCTTTAAAGCCTCACTGGCTATCATGATGGTTGATACCGGGGTTTTAAACTCGTGGGTCATATTATTAATGAAATCAATCTTCATTTCGGATACCTTTTTTTGCTTAAGGATGGAAAAAATGGTATAGCTGAAACAAAATATCAATACTGCCAGTAAACCGCCGGTGGTACCCATAGTGGCGGTCATGTTTCTTAATATCAATGAGTTTTTTTGAGGGAAGGCCAGCTTGATCTTACCCGGGTCATTGATTACATCCTTACTGAATATGGGGGTTTGATAAGTATTGGCTGCAATGAATATAGGTTTATTACCATCATTGTCATATGCGCTCGAAAATATAAGCGAATCGCTGTTGGCGGTTGTTACCTCGTAGCTAAATGGCAGATAGATCCCTTTGTTATGCAGCTCGAACCTTAACAAGGAATCTATCCAGAAAGGGTTTACGCGCTTGTTTAAAGGTTCGCCGGTTTTACGGTATTCCTCGGCCAGGTTTTCGATCACGGTTGTTTTACCACTGTTTAAATTTTGCAGCGAATCTGTCTCCAGCATTTTCTTTATCTGCACAACCTGCCGTTCCTTTTGCTTACGTAATTGTTCCTGCTGCCACAATGGGTTGATGCGTGGTTGAGAAATTAATTGTTTACCAAATTGTGGATCAATATAAACATATCGTAAAGTATCATACTTGTGCAGTTTTTTAGGCCGGTTTATGGTACGGGTTCGTACTATTTGCGGTGTAAAACGACCATGTACAACGCCAAGGTCATCTGTATATTCCTCTACCCTTACCTGAAACTCAACAGTACCTTCCTGTTGCAGCAGATTGGCCAGTTCATCATCCATCTTTTTATGCATGATCATCCGCTCCAAACTATCGCGTAAAAGGGCTATTTTCTTTTCGCGTAAGGTTTGCTTTTTTCTTGTTTTGGATGCATACTGCCTGTTATCCTTGCTTTTTACTATCCTTAAGCCTGCATCACTATCACTTCCTGCTGCAACATTCCTTTGTGCTTTGTTACTTAAAAAATTAACAGCATCCTGCTTGCTAACTTTTGACACCACGTTGTTAAGTGCCTCGCTAACAGATCGGTCAAACAATTCGGATTGCATCTGGTACGATTGCCTTAAAAAGTACAATTGCATGGCCATTACACCCAAAAGTGCAAAACCCATTAACCCAATAATTAAACCGATACTTCTTTTCTTCATTTGTTAACAAACAAAATTATTTTAAATAACCGGACAATAACTGCTTTTAACAAAATTTAACAATTGATAAGCTGTAATAACCGTTTGAAATATAACTCGTTGCTATTTTAACCGACCAATATCCAGGCCGTAATTACACAATATACAAAATGGGAGGGAAAGGCGGAAATTAAACGCCGCTGGGAGAGATGATGTGTGCTATAGCTACACAAAACAACTATAGCCAAAAAGATCCCTTTTTAGTTTTTAAAAAAGGGATCTTTTTATTTACATAATTACCTTATTGTTTAGGCACTAATTAAAACGGCAGATCATCATCATCGCTTGATGAGCTGATATCTGATGCCGGTGCTGCATATTCTGGCGTAGTAGCGCTACCGGCACCTGCTGCCAATGCATTTACTCTCCATAACTGTAACGAGTTAAAATAACTTTTTTTGCCCGCTTTATCGGTCCATGGACGGCCTTTCAGGTTAAAGAAAACTTCAACATCATCACCTACCTTAACATTATCCAATAAGCTGCAGCGATCCTGTATAGCTTCAAATTTCAAATATTCAGGATATTGAGGATTCTCAATATATTCAAGTATTAATTCGCGTTTTTTAAGTGACTCAGTTACCTGCACTGTTGGCGACACTTCATATACTTTACCTTTAACTTCCATAATAATCTTCTCAAAAAAATTTAAAATGTAAAGTTAATAGATAAGAAATTAAAATAGGGTGTTTTTAATTCATAAATTCGCAAAATATCATGCAAGTTTTCCACACCGAGAGTAAAATCATCATTACCTGTAATAAAAGGCTGTCATCATACCTGCAACAGGAAGTAGAAGCATTAGGCTTTACGCCAGTCCGCGTTTTTCAAACCGGGGTTGAGCTTAAAGGTACCGTTACCGATACTATTGCACTTAACCTTAACCTGCGCTGTGCAAGCCAGGTGCTTTATTTAATAAAAAGTTTTAATGCCGATGATCCCAATCAGCTTTATGATGAACTTGTTACCATTGAATGGGAAAAACTGATCGACTTCTCGGGATATTTTTCCGTGTCGTCAAATGTTAATAATGAGCATATTCTTACGCCTTTGTTTGCCAACGTAAAGGTAAAGGATGCCATTGCCGACAGGATAAAATCAGTAAAAGGTATCAGACCAAACTCAGGCGCCGAAGCCAATAAAACACTAATACACCTGTACTGGCAGGATAATGAGGCCGATATTTTTATTGATACATCGGGCGAAACACTGGCCAAACACAGTTACCGCAAAATACCGGGCAAGGCTCCTATGCTGGAGGCCTTGGCCACATCAACCATCATGGCAACCCATTGGGACAGGCAAAGCACTTTTATTAACCCCATGTGCGGTTCAGGTACGCTGGCTATTGAGGCAGCCCTGCTGGCAACTGATAAATGCCCTGGTTTATTCAGAATGAATTATGGCTTTATGCATATTTTAGGCTATGATGAAACCGTATTTTTTGCCGAACGCCGTAAGTTAAAGGACAAAGCAAAAAAAGAAACAGGCTTTAAAATTATAGCTACAGATATATCTGAAGACGCGGTTGACATAGCTCAAAAAAACGCAAAAACCGCCGGGGTAGAACATTTGATCGACTTTAGCGTTTGTGATTTTGAAGATACCGAAGTGCCCGAGGATGCAGGCGTGGTAATGTTTAACCCCGAGTATGGCGAACGATTGGGCGTACACTCCAAACTGGAAGCTACCTACAAACGCATGGGCGATTTCATGAAAAAGAAATGCCTGGGATACCGTGGCTATATTTTTACCGGCAACCCCGACCTAGCCAAAAAGATAGGCTTACGCCCGGCACGGAAAATTGAATTTTACAATGGCAAGCTGGATTGCCGTTTATTGGAATATGAGCTGTACGAAGGCAGCAAAAGAGAACCAAAAGAAGTATAAATGAAGAAGATCGTATTATTTACTATAGCTGTTTTATCATCCGTTTACTGTAGCGCACAAACCGAACTGGCTTTCCCTTTTCAGGGCGGCGGTACGGTAATGACGCGTTTTTTTAGGGATAGCCTAAAGGTTTCGCCCGAGATCATTAAAAAGAAAGCTACCGGCACCGCAGTATTTAAGTTTACTGCTGATGAAAAGGGAACTATTAAAAAAATAATCGTTTACTATGCCGATGATTATCTTTTAACCTTACCAATTATTGAAGCGCTTAAAAAATCAAATCATAAATGGGTTATTCCTGATCATGAAAAATTCCATGATTTTATTATCCCCTTTTCCATCAGTTTTAATCCGCCGGCTATGGCAAGTAACGCTACTATTAAAGACGCTTATAAATTTTATAGTCAGCGTAAACCCATTATATCCTACAACCAGGTGCCATTAGAGTATGCTACTTTATTGCCAACGATTGTGGTAAGCTATGATGTGCCGGAGTAAGGTTGTACCTTATTTTCTTATTATTTTGTTGTCCTGAACCAGGTGAAGGATCCGTTGATCTATACATATTTAACGGTAGATTCTTCGTTTCCCTGACACCACTTATTCCCCAAATTATTCCCCAAATAAAAAAATATTTTAATTTAAACTAAAAATCAGCAATCCTTTTAGTGGTTAATCTCGTTAATAATACATTATCAATACACTAAATGCATGAACGAGAAGCTGAATTATAAAATAAAAGCAATTGCAGCTAACATCAGAAACACAAGGGAGCGCCTGAATTATACCCAGGAATACCTTGCTGCAAAATTGAGTATATCTCAAAATGCTTATAGCAAAATTGAACTGGGCTATACTAAAATAACTGTTGAAAGGCTTTTTCAAATAGCTGCCATATTAGAGACAGATGTTCACGAGCTGATTGATACCGAAAAAGTAGCAGCTGCTTAATTAGCGCAAAGCCAAAGGCAAAAGCCCAAAGCTTTGATGAGTTATACGACGAAAGATCATTTCCTTCGCTTTGAGCTTTCTGCTTTAAGCTTTTTGCTCAAATTCGGGCTTTTCGCTTAAATTTGCGGCAGATGGAATATGATAACCTTATTAAAGCAACCGTACAATTTGTACGCGATACCCTTCAAAACGCCGAAGGTGGGCACGACTGGTGGCACATTAACCGGGTTTGGACCAATGCCAAACTGATAGCCCAAACCGAACAAGCCCACTTGCTTACTGTTGAACTGGCAGCCTTACTGCATGATATTGCTGACAGTAAATTTCATAACGGCGACGAAGAGATTGGCCCCTTTACTGCCGGTCAATATTTGCGCAGCATGAGTGTTAATGCCGCTATTGTTGAGCATGTGCAACAAATTATAAGGCACATGTCGTTCAAATCAAGTTTTGACAAACCCGCGTTTCACTCCCCCGAATTGGCCATAGTACAGGATGCCGACCGTCTGGATGCCATTGGCGCCATAGGTATTGCCCGCGCATTCACTTATGGAGGATTTAAAGGCCGGGAGTTATACAATCCTGAAATTAAGCCCAACCTGAATATGAGCAAGGAGGAATACAAAAACACATCGGCCCCCACCATTAATCATTTTTACGAAAAGCTTTTGCTACTAAAAGACAAAATGAACACCCAAACGGGAAAAGAGCTGGCCCAACAACGGCATGATTTCATGACAGCTTATTTACGACAGTTTTATGCGGAATGCGGATTGTAAACTAAATAAAGTTTGCTTTCTTTGCGCAAAAATTGGGCTTATGAAAAAAACCTTACTACTTATTGCTCTCCTGCTGAATATTGCAGGTATGGTGCGGGCGCAGGATACCTTGAAACAACAGCGTTTTAACTTTCATTTTCAACAAACCGTTATTACTCAATATAAACCATCCTTTGGTGCTGATTATACCGGCGCAAACAGTTTGCTTACAGGTTCAGAAACACAAAGTTCTATAACTACTACACTTTTTGGCGGGGCCAGGTTATGGAAGGGGGCCGAGGCCTATTTTAATCCGGAGCTGTCTGGCGGATCGGGCTTAAGTAAAACTCTTGGTGCAGCCGGCTTCCCTAATGGAGAAACCTTTCGCGTTGGTGGCGCTGAGCCTAAAATTTATATCGCACGACTATATTTTACACAGAATTTTGAGTGGGGTACGGAAAAGGACACCATTCAGGATGATGCCAATCAGCTGGGCGGACTAAAAAGCAAACGCTATTTCTCTGTTACCGTGGGTAAATTTGGCATGGCCGATTTTTATGATGGCAATGAGTTTAGCCATGATCCCCGTACACAGTTCATGAACTGGTCATTAATGGATAATGGCGCTTGGGATTACCCGGCCAATACCCGCGGCTATGTAATGGGCATCCATACCGAATTAGGACAACCTAACTGGACGCTGCGTTTTGCCTTCACCATGTCTACCACTACAGCCAATGGGGCTATATGGGATGCCAAATTAGGCAAGGCCAATACCCAAACTTTGGAGTATGAAAGGCGATACACCCTTAACGGGAATAAAGGAACAGTAAGGCTTTTAGCATTCAGGAACAATGGTAAAATGGGTGATTATCGCCAGGCACTGGCTGCAAGTCAGGTAAACCCGGTGGTTGATACCAATCTGGTATACGGCAAACATAAATATGGTTTTGGCATCAGTGCAGACCAGTATCTGAGCAAAGATTTTGGTGTATTTGCCAAACTAAGCTATAATAACGGCCGTACGGAAACCTGGTACTTTACCGAGATTGACCGCTCGCTGAGTTTTGGGGGCGTACTTAAAGGCAGTTCATGGAAACGAGCCGATGACGAACTGGGCCTTGCATTTGTGGCAAATGGCCTGTCCAATCCGCATAAAGATTACCTTGCCGCCGGTGGCTATGGCTTCATTATAGGCGATGGCAAACTGAATTACGCCCCCGAACTGATTGCCGAACTGGATTATAAAATAAACGCTTTTCAAAAGAAATTCTGGCTTACACCCGGCTACCAGTTTATCCTAAACCCCGCCTACAACAAAGACCGCGGACCGGTAAATGTTTTCTCGATAAGGGCGCATGTGGAGTTTTAATGGGATGGTATAAAATAAAAAAAGTAAGGATTCGTGCGATTCCTTCCCCCGCAGTCGCTCGGCTCCAGCCGAGTGAAGATTATCTCACAGGCCTCCGGCCTGTGATTACAGACGCACTTGATTTGCAATTGCGGCCAGAGGCCGGGTAATAGTAGTCACTCGGCTGGAGCCGAGCGACGGCATGGAGGTATTCGCTAATTAAGAGTCATCAGCTAATTGATATGCTCCGTAGGAGCTACCCATTTGTAGACGAAAAAAATCCATTATTTTTTGCCCCGTAGGTGGCTACCCTATAAAACATTTGGTAGCTGGCATCAACAACATTAAATTTGATTATGCCTAATACCTATACTCAACTATACATCCATTGTGTCTTCGCTGTAAAATACCGGATGGCGATTATTCAATCTGAATGGGAAGATCATCTACATAGATATCTTACCGGCATTGTGCAACGTAACGGCCATAAATTATTGGCAATAAATTCAGCCACAGATCATTTGCATCTTTTTATCGGTCTTAATCCCCAACAATCAATATCTGAAATGATGCGACTTGTAAAAGGTGATAGTTCTGAGTTTATAAACAAGGCAGGATATACGAAACGGAAATTTCAATGGCAGGAAGGGTATGGTGCTTTTAGTAACAGCAATTCGCAAATTGACGCTGTTGTTAAATATATTAATAACCAGAAGCAGCACCACCTTAAAAAATCTTTTAAAGAAGAATACCTTGATATATTAAAAGATTATTCAATCAAGTACGATAAAAAGTATATTTTCCAGGATTTAATGGATTAATTACTATTGTATAAGGGTAGCTCCTACGGAGCAAAAATAAAATGAATTATTTGCTACAAACGGGTAGCCTCTACGAGGCATATCATCCTCAGTATAATATTTCAACTGCCTTTAAATCATTTATATATCCTCGCAGAAGAATTACCGCCTTGAGATAACGTTTCAACTGCCTTTAAATCATTTACATATCCATAGAGAACAGAATTACTGCCTCATAGAGACTACCCATTTGTAGACAAACCAACCAAAGATTCTTTTGCTCAGTAGGGCTATCCTCATAAGTGGTTCCCGTTTGCAAAGAAATCTCGCATAGAACAAAGAAAGCTATTCTTGTTATCCTTCACGATGCCTCGTAGAGGCTACCCATTTGTAGACAAACCAACCAAAGATTCTTTTGCTCCATAGGAGCTACCCTGTCATCATGCTTCTCCACTACCCAAATATCGCCAGCGCCCCAAAATAAATCAGCATACATGCCGAGCTAAGGAAATTCATCCTCATGGCGTTTTTATAGTTAGCATTTTCGGTTGATTTGCCCACTTTGTAAAACCAGTAGTTAAAAAACAAAAATATAGGCAGCGCGCAAAGCAGAAAAAAGTAAAAATTCAGCATTGTACCCGCCAAATGCCAGTAATACCAGGACAAGGCTATCCCCATGGCAAATAAGATCCCTGAAAAAATAAAAGAACCTTTATAGCCCAGCAACAGGCTCAGCGTCCTATCGCCCCGGCGGCTATCCTCAGCATGTTGATAAACCTGGGTAAGCGGGTACGATGCCCCTATTAAACAGGAGCATATAGCTCCGGCCACCACAAAACCCGTATCCCAATGCCTTATCAAACTTAAACCGGTCAGGGCCGAATAGGTTGTATAATAAATGAATGCCCCCTGAAAAAAGAAAACTACTAAAAAACTAATAATTGGATACTTCTTTAGGCGTGTAGCCGGGTGACTATATAGTTTGGACATAATGCCATACAACAATACCGCGAATGCAAATTCCCAGTTGATCAAGAATCCCAATAAAAAAGCTACGGCTTCCAGCAGTATCGAAAAATAATAAAGACTGATATCCACTTCGGGGGGTTTAGCTAAAAGGGCAATGCTTTCTTCATCGCGATCAAAATAGCTGTTATAGCCATTACTTGCCGGGAAGGCCAGCAAATGCCAGATAAAAAATATCAGTATAGCCTGAGCCGGGTGAACAACATCGGCCTGACTAAAGGCAAATAAATATACCGGGAGCAAAAAAACAGAAAAAACAAAACGCAGGTGCGCCCATGCCGATGGGGTGGGTATTAGCTGTTTAAATTTCATTCAAAGCAGTTTGTTTTTTTTTAAAGAAGTAAACATTATTAAACTTTTAAGGGCAACCTTTTGTAGTTATAACAACGTGATAATATTAAACATAGTTGCTTCGTCTTCGTCTAATATAAAAATTTGTATTGTATAAAATGTTATGTTTGAAATGACGTTCGTATTCATGATGAAAAAGATTTATATCACCGTAATTTTAATTCTTTTAGTAACCAGCAACTTTGCACAGGTAAAAACCACGGTTACCCAATCAACAATTTCGTTTAAAATTAAAAACCTGGGTATTAATACCAGCGGAAGTTTTAACGGTTTACAGGCCGATATACAATTTAAACCCCAGGATCTGACTGGCAGTATTATTGAAGCATCGGTTGATGCGGGCTCTATTAATACCGACAATGATATGCGCGATAGCCACCTGAAAGGTGCGGATTACTTTGATGTAGCCACCTACCCAAAAATCAAGTTGAAATCGATATCATTTAAACATAAAAACGGAGGCAACTATACCGGCAACTTTAACGTAACTATAAAAGATAAAACAAAGTTGGTTGAAGTACCTTTTACTTATACTGAAACAGGCAATACCGCTGTATTTAATGGTAGCTTTAAGGTAAACAGATCTGATTTTGGCATTGGTGGCAAAAACATGATCTTATCAGACGAAGCCACAATTACAGTGAATACCGAGATCAGTAAGTAACAGGGTTTATAAAATTTAAATGGATAGTTGCATAAGTGCTATTGGGATAGCAAATCCCGACAACCGTATTGCGCAAAATGACATTTACCATTTTATGGTGAACGCGTTTGGGTTGGATACAAGTAATGCTTCGCGGCTTAAAAGTATTTATGATCATTCGGGTATTGATTACCGCTACTCGGTGATCCCTGATTTTGGCATCAGTGATCCTTCACAATACACTTTTTTTGAACAAACTGCCAATCTTGAACCTTTTCCCGGCACGCAAAAACGGTTAAAGTTTTACGAAAAGGAAGCCATAACTATTGCCATTAATGCCGTACACAACTGCCTGATTGGCTTTGAAGATGGTATTTTACAGCAGATAACCCACCTGATAACCGTTAGCTGTACCGGTATGCATGCCCCCGGTATTGATATTGAACTGGTTGAAAAACTACAACTTAACCGCGATACCGAGCGTACCTGCATTAATTTTATGGGATGCTACGGCGCTATAAACGCCCTAAAGGTGGCCGACTATATTTGCCGTGCCGAGCCAAGTGCAAAAGTACTTGTGGTAAGTGTTGAACTTTGCACGCTGCATTTTCAAAAAGATAATACCCTTGATAACTGGGTGGCCAACTCGCTGTTTAGTGATGGCGCGGCTGCAGTACTGGTCGAAAACACCGCTAATCGTTTGGGTAAGGGAACATACCTGTCATTAAAAAACTTTTATACAGAGTTTGTAACCGAGGCCCGTGATGATATGGGCTGGTATGTGGGCAATACCGGGTTCGAAATGAAACTCACCTCGCGGGTTTCTAAGCAGATCAAAAAACATATCAAGGCATTGATGGGTCGTTTTTTACAAAAAGTTAAGGTTGATGCCGGGCAGATCACCGCTTATGCTGTACACCCTGGTGGCCGTAAAATACTGGAAGCTGTTGAAGAAGCATTGGAACTGCCCGAAGAAAGCAATGCCTTTGCTTATCAAACACTGCAGGAGTATGGCAATATGTCGTCGGCTACAATACTGTTTGTTTTAAAAAAAATGCTGGCAGCACAAAATCTCAATGGTCAAAAAATAATGAGTTTTGCCTTTGGGCCGGGTTTAACAGTTGAGGGCATGATACTGGAAATGCATTAACCCATGAGCGATGTAATTGTAGTTGGCGGCGGTTTGGCAGGTTTATTCAATGCTATTTTGCTTAACCGGGCCGGTTTGCAGGTTACAGTCGTCGAAAAAAAAAGCTACCCCATGCATCGTGTATGTGGGGAGTACATATCTAACGAGGTAATTCCCTTTCTCAGTAAACTGGATATTGACCTGGAACCGCTGAATGTGGCACGCATCAACCGGCTGGAGGTCACCGCGGCATCGGGCACCAAACTTTCGCAAAAGCTTGATCTGGGGGGCTTTGGTTTAAGTCGTTTTACTTTTGATAACTTCCTTTACCGCAAAGCCCTTGCCGAAGGGGTAAATGTGATGACCAATACCAGGGTAGAAGATATCCGTTTCATGAGCAATCATTTCGAAGTGGTTACACCCGGCGATGTATTAACTGCTCCATTGGTGATCGGTTCTTTTGGCAAACGCTCCAATCTGGATCAAAAATTAAAACGGCCATTTTTTTATAAACGCAGTCCGTACCTGGCCGTAAAGTTTCATGTCAGGATGGATTTCCCCGATGATCTGATACAGCTCAACAATTATAAAGATGGCTATTGTGGCGTAAGCAAAACCGATGGCGACCGCTACTGCATGTGCTATATGGCCCACCGCGATGACCTGCGCAAGTATGGCAATCTGCCCGATCTGGAAGAGAACGTGATCCGGAAGAACCCATATCTCGATGACATTTTCCGTAATGCTGAATTTTTACTGGATAAGCCAGAGGTGATCAACGAGATTTCCTTTGAAAAAAAGGCACCGGTTGAAAACCATATCCTGATGAGCGGCGATACCGCCGGTATGATAGCCCCGCTTTGCGGTAACGGCATGACCATGGCCATCCATTCCGCTAAAATACTGTCCGAAAAGATCATCAGCCATTATCAGCGCGGTAAATTTACCGACAGTACCCGTGCAGCTCTCGAAGCCGATTATACCCAAAGCTGGAACGGTGAGTTTGCCCAGCGCCTGTGGGTGGGCCGCCAGTTGCAGCGCTTATTCGGCAATAACAATACTACCGCCCTTACCCTAAATATTTTAAATGGCCTGCCCGCCGTATCCCGTTTTTTGATCAGTAAAACACACGGCAAACCTTTTGTATGAGTCTAACGTATCTATTGCATGGCTGATTTAAAAATGCGTGTCTTCGACGCTGAAATAATGGACGATTTTGACCTACCTAACAGTGAGATCGCACCCGTTTTGATAGGGTTAGGCAAGGTTAACGCATGGTTTGGCGGGCATAACAGCTTAATAAAAGCCTTAAAAGACTTCCCCGTGCGTACAAGTTACTCCATAAGCGATTGGGGCTGCGGCGGTGGCGACACCTTAATTGCCATTAACAAGTGGGCTGCTAAAAATAACCTAAAGCTAAAATTAACAGGGGTAGATGCAGCACCGGCGGCCATCAGTTTTGCACGTGAAGCATCAGCCGGGCTTAATAACATTGACTATTTACAAGCCGATGTTATTGATGATGCAGACCGCATCAGGCCATGTGACATCATCATCAGCAGTTTATTTACCCATCATTTTGACGATGAACGCTGGATAAAGCTCATCAAAAACATGCAGGCATCGGCACGTAAAGGCATCATCATTACTGATCTGCACCGGCATTGGTTATTGTATTATGGCGTTATGGCCATAACCCATATGCTCACCCGCAACAAAATGGTGCGTAATGATGGCCCGCTTTCTGTAAAACGAGCCTTCAAAAAAGGGGAATTAGTGGCTTTATTAAAAAATGCAGAAATTGATAACTATAATTTAACATGGCATTGGCCATTCCGCTGGCAGTTAATTGTCTACAAATCGTAACTTTACGGATATGAATTTGCGTGTACTGGTTTTAATAACCGCCCTGGGCGTGGCTATAACGCTATCAGCTGTTAACTTTTATTTTCAACATAAGTGGTATGATGTAATGGTGACCTTTGTAGCCACACTGGTTACCAGCTATGTAGTTTTTTATTACCTCATTGAAAAATACATTTACTCCCGTATAAAACTTATTTATAAGCTTATTCACAATTTAAAACTGGGCCGCGATCTGCGCGATGCACTGGGCGAGCATGTAAGCGCCAACCCCATTAATGATGTGGAAGAGGAAGTGAAGGAATGGGCCAAACAAAAGAAAATAGAAATTGACGAGTTGCGTAAACAGGAAAAATTCCGCCGCGACTTTCTGTCAAACATATCGCATGAGTTTAAAACCCCACTTTTTGCTATACAGGGTTATATTGAAGCCCTGCAGGATGATGATTTTGACGACCGCGAAATGGCCCGTCAATTTTTGGATAAGGCATCAAAAAATGTAGATCGCTTAAGCTATCTGATCAAGGATCTTGACGAGATCTCTAAACTTGAATCGGGCGAAATACCTATCAATTACAGCAAATTCAAGATCAATGATCTTATTAAAGAGGTTTTTGAATCATTGGAGATAAAAGGCAAGCAATACCATATTAAATTAATATTTAAACAAAAATACGATGAAGGCATCCTGGTATATGCCGACCGTGAAAAAATAAGGCAGGTGCTGGTTAACCTGATTGATAATTCCTTTAAGTATGGCAAAGAAGAAGGCAGCACCTCCGTAAGCCTTTTTGTATTGCATGACCAGGTTTTAGTTGAAGTGACCGATGATGGCATTGGTATTGAAGAAAAGTTCCTTCCGCGTCTGTTTGAGCGCTTTTACCGCACAGACACCAGCAGATCAAGGCAAATTGGCGGCTCGGGGTTGGGGCTGGCCATTGTAAAACATATTATTGAAGCCCACCAGCAAACTATTAATGTGCGCAGCACCGAGGGGCTTGGTTCAACATTTGGATTTACCTTGCAAATTGTTAAACAAACCTTACCCTTTCCCCACATACCAGCGCTAAAAAGTTAACATTAAATTAACATAAGCAACCGTACCTTTATCCCAATTTAAAGCATTATGTCACTTAACAGTATATTCCAATATTTTGTACCCAAGGACAAAAAAATATTTTTTCCTTTATTTGAGCAAGCGGCAAGCAATGTAGTTACCATGGCTACGGTATTGGTTGAGGCTGTTAACTCCAATAACCCCGCCACCCAGGAGGAACTGTATAAACAGATTGATAAATTAGAAAATAAGGGCGATGAGTTAACCCACCAGATATACCTGGAACTGGGCAAAAACTTTATTACCCCCTTTGATCGCGAAGACATACATGCATTAGCTACAGCGATTGATGATGTGGCTGATTATATTCATGGGGCTGCTAACCGCATGAGCCTTTACAAAATTGACGACTTTAACGAGCATATCCGTAAACTGTCTGACCTGATATTGCAAGCCAGTATTGACCTGGAAAAAGCGGTTAAGGAACTAAAGGACCTTAGGAACGTACGTAATATTGCCGATTCATGCATCAGGATAAACAGCGTGGAAAACCAGGCCGATTATGTTTTTGACCGCGCCGTGGCCGATCTGTTCCTGTACGAAAAGGATGCTATCCGCCTAATAAAATATAAAGAAATACTTGCTGCCCTTGAAACCGCTACTGATATGTGCGAAGATGCAGCAAATGTTATGGAATCAATTTTAGTTAAAAACGCTTAAGCATACCTAATCATCATTAAATGGTTACTTCCCTACTTGTTGTTGTTATTGCCCTTGCACTTATTTTTGATTACACCAACGGCTTTCATGATGCAGCCAACTCCATTGCCACTATAGTATCAACCAAAGTGCTAACACCTTTTCAAGCGGTGTTATGGGCAGCGGTCTTTAACTTTATTGCTTATTTCTTTATAAAGGAACACTCTGTGGCTCAAACTGTATCAAAAATAGTTTTAGAGCATTATGTAACTATTCACGTTATACTGGCTGGTTTAATAGCAGCCATATCCTGGAACCTGATCACCTGGTGGTTCGGGATTCCTTCCAGTTCATCCCATACGCTTATTGGTGGTTTTGCCGGCGCCGGTATGACCAATGCGCTTTATATGCATGCCAATCCGCTAAACGCTATTGAAATGCACTACGTTTTAACCATTATAGCCTATATCGTGTTAGCGCCGTTTATTGGTTTGCTTATAGCCTACCTGGTTACTATTGCCATACTACACATTTGTAAAAGGGCAAAACCTGCCGTTGCTGAGCGCTGGTTTAAAAGGCTGCAATTAGTTTCGGCTGCAGCATTAAGTTACGCGCATGGTGGTAACGATGCGCAAAAGGTAATGGGTATATTATATGTAACCCTGGTTACATCAAACGTAATTAAAAGCGGTGCGCCAATGCCTGAGTGGATCCCGCTGGCTTGTTATTCGGCCATTGCTGCCGGAACCATGTCGGGCGGATGGAAGATCGTGAAAACCATGGGATCAAAGATCACCAAGGTTACACCACTTGAAGGTGTAAGTGCCGAAACCGCAGGTGCAATAACCCTGTTCATTACCGAAAGATTTGGTATCCCGGTATCAACCACACATACTATTACAGGTTCAATTATAGGTGTAGGCTTAACCAAGCGGGTTTCGGCCGTGCGCTGGGGGGTAACTATTAACCTGGTTTGGGCCTGGATCATTACTATCCCTATATCGGCCCTTATTGCTGGTGGCGTATTCGCTCTATTAAAGGTGATAGGGTAATTTTTTGTGGCAGTAACTTTTTAATAATTTTAACCGCTTATGAGATCAAAAATTTTAGTAATAACCTCTTTGTTAGTGTTTATAACATTAACCAGTTGTGATACACTGAACCAGGCAGCACAGGCAGCTGTGCAACAACAGGGAACCCCATCAACATTAGAGATAGGCAATGGCCTTAAACAAGCCCTTGAAATTGGCACTGGCAAAAGCTCTGACCAACTATCGGCATTGAATGGTTTTTTTGGTAACGCGGCTATTAAAATCCTCTTCCCTCCTGAGGCTCAAAAGGCCGAAAAAACATTGCGCGGACTTGGCCTGAACAGTTTATGTGATAACGTGATATTATCACTTAACCGTGCTGCCGAAGACGCAGCCAAGCAAGCGAAACCCATTTTTGTTGATGCCATTAAGCAAATGACACTGCAGGATGTCACCAACATTTTATTAGGTAACCAGGATGCGGCAACTCAATACTTTAAGCGCACTACCACCTCACAATTATCTATTAAATTTAAACCGGTGATACAGGGCAGCCTGAATAAAGTAAACGCTACAAAATACTACACAGATGCAGCCACTGCATATAACAAGGTACCTTTCGTATCCAAACTTAATCCCGATATCAGCGATTATGTAACTCAAAAAGCCATTGATGGTTTATTTGTAGAGATAGCGAAAGAAGAACTGAACATCCGCTCAAATTTGGGCGCACGTACCACACCATTACTGCAAAAAGTGTTCTCTTTTGCTGATAAGAAGAAAAAATCCTGATAAGGAAATATAGCATAAACAAAAAGCGCGATGGTGATCACCATCGCGCTTTTTGTTTATGGTCAATAACCCTTTCATGAAACACAAATCTTATTTCTTTTCTTCCCGTCAGCAGATAAGCTTCGGATGAAAGCAGACAGAACATGCTGGACTTGTGCGACTGCAGGGGCATTAGCAATTTTGCCAGAAGCGATGGCTATGAGCGAACGAAAGTGGCGGCAAAATTAAGCAGCCCGTGGTTCTGGCTGATTTGCGAGGCGAAGGCCTTGTGCGGCAAAGAAGCATTTCTGCGGAAAGCCCTTTGGTTACTTTGTGGCTACAAAGTAACTGGCCCACCCGCGGCCAAGAGCGGGTCTGCTATAGGCATATTCGCTCTGTATAGCATAAAGATTGCTTCGTTCCTCGCAATGACGAGTTGGGAGGCAATGTCTATATTAAGCTTATTTTTGTTTTTGAAACTTCACCTTAACCGTAACCTGTTCAGGTTGGCGGTTGTTATTGCCAACCCATGAAGGGCCAGCCTTAATCAGATCGATAGCTTTTTGATCAGCAGTGGCATTCAGGCTCTTTTTAATTTTAAAATCGCTAAGGTTACCATCTGTATCAACAGTAAAAGCAACACTTACACTCCCCGTTGTACCATCGGTTAAAAAGGCATTTGTTTGTAAATATTTTTTAAGCGAACTCCATCCATCCTGCGGATGTGCACTTTCAGCGGCGGGTTCATCATTTGCATCTTTTTTA
Source organism: Mucilaginibacter lappiensis (assembly GCF_050433765.1). Lineage (GTDB taxonomy): Bacteria > Bacteroidota > Bacteroidia > Sphingobacteriales > Sphingobacteriaceae > Mucilaginibacter > Mucilaginibacter lappiensis_A. The sequence goes on from NZ_JBNPWP010000005.1 coordinate 86,228, forward strand.
GTCACTACAACTTCACTAAGGGCACCTTTAATCTGATCGAGTTCTACTTTTAAGCTATCACCTCCTTTTGCACTTACCTGCTTGTGCTCATAACCAATAGATGCAATATCCAATGTTTCTTTATTTCCTGACACGGGTAAAGCAAAATACCCGTTGGTATTGGTTACTGTTGATTTATTTGTTCCCTTAATGCGTATAGCGGCGCCGATCACAGGCTGACCATCATCCTTTGAAATAATGATGCCCGAAATATTAGTACCGGCAATGTGTCCGGGGCCAAATTGCGTTTTTGAATCTTTTGATGTAATTACCGTTAAACCCTCTACTTTACCCTGCAACTTTGAGTCGATAGTCGCTGCGGAAGATCTTGCTTTTCCCCTGGCCAATTCGGCCTTTTCCAGACTATCCTGTTTACTTTGCTGATTATAGTTCATGACCACAACCTCGCTTAGTTGTTGCGTATTATCCTTTTTCTCTTCCTGCAGTTTAATTGTTGGCGCGGCCGGAGGCGTTTCATTCGCCGTGTACCCATAGTTTGAATCAGAAGCAACTTTACTATCATTCGCTGATATTTCCTGCTGATATAAGGCCTTATCGCTTAGCTTACCGGCCGGTTTTAATACGGCGGCCGGTTTCGCATTTTGTGTAATTAACGGAGCTTGTGCAACAGAAGCAGCGGGCGCTTTTAAAGTGTCTTTTGATTGTTCAACCTTGGTCTTATCAGGGACGGGCAGCGCAATATTGGCTATTTTCTCTGCCGGAGGTGTTTTTTTAAGCCACAAGCCGCCAATAGTTAATACCACAATAATTGACGCGGCTATTGACAATATCTTCCATGGAATAATGCGAGCTTTTTTTACACTGGTACGCTGTTCCAATCGTTCAGATAGCTCATTAAGATTAGTCTGCTGATCTTTACCGGCAGTTTCATATCCTTCTAACGCGTCCATCAAAAATGGATCGTCAAGGGCCTCGCGTTCAAGCTTATGCATGGCAGTGGCACTAAGCTCCCCGTTATGGTACTTCCTGATCTGCGCTATGTCTACTTTTTTATTGCTCACTGTTCTTCTCCAGGCAAATTTTCAGGTTTCGTTTGCCGTTTTGTATATAACTTTTTACCTCATTTAAACTAAAACCGGTAACATCTGCCACTTCCTTATAGCACTTCTCTTTTAAATAAAACAAATCAATGCTTTGTTTTTGCGCCCCGGTTAGTTTATCAATACAACGCTCCAAAGCGTTATAAGCTTCTTCGCGGTTATTATCATCAGGATGCAAAAGCGGGGTAAATTCCATAACCTCATCCAAAGCAACCGTTTCTAATTTTTTACCGGCCCTTAATTGCATTAAGCAATAATTGCGCCCAAGTACATATAACCAGCTCCTGAATATGCTGATATCATGTTGTTTAACTTTGGTCACCAACTCTTCAAATATCCCCATCACCGCATCCTTTGCCAATTCTTCATCCTTCAGGTATTTTAAACAAACGCCATAAACTAAAGGCATATACCTTTCATACAGTTGCCCTAAAACTGCAACATCACCGCTACTACGATAAATAGATAGCAGTTCATCGTCGGTTGATGAGCTTTGTTTATTTGGTTTGATAGAATTGGCCATTAAAAAGCGCAAAATAAATTTTTTAAATCGTTTATGGAAATTAACAGTTGCATACATCCTTATTAAAAACAAAAATGTTATGAAACAGCTATTATTCATTCTGATACTTGCGGGCTTAACAGGCTTTAAGCCAACCAGCAGCCGTCACATCAGCGGAACCGTTTATGATGATACCCGCTCGGTATTGCCGGGTGTACAGGTATTAGTAACAGGTACCCGTATTGCCACACAAACAGACACCAAAGGGCACTACGCCATTGACGTACCGGAGGGTAAAACCAGTTTAACATTCAGTTTTATTGGGTTTGAGCCTCAAACCATTAAAATAAGTAAAAGCAATACCATAAATGTTTACCTCAAAGCATCATTTAAAACACTTAACGAAGTAGTAGTGACAGGTTATGGAACGCAAAGAAAAGTAAACATTACCGGCAGTGTAGCAACCATCAATCAGGCACCTGCTTCAGCTAATCAAAAGCTGGCTGGCAAGGTAGCCGGGATTGCTGTCAGCAAAAGCAAAATGTCCTCAAATGGTTATATAACGGCTGATGCAAGAATGATGCCCCCTCCGACAGAAAACGATGAAAGCTATAAGGGCATCAACGAAAATGGCTTTAAAACTGTCGACAGCGAACCCTTATCTACCTTTTCTGTCGATGTTGACGCAGCCTCGTATAGCAATGTAAGGCGCTTTATCAATAACGGGCAGTTGCCGCCTGCCGATGCCGTAAGGATTGAGGAAATGATCAATTACTTTCATTACAACATACCAGGTCCAACCAACAATGAACCTGTAGCCATTAATACCGAACTATCTTCCGCACCCTGGAACAGCAAACATCGTTTACTTCGCATCGGCTTAAAAGCTAAAACCATTGCTACCGATAAACTGCCCGCTTCAAATTTGGTGTTCCTGATTGATGTTTCGGGATCGATGAATGATGTTAACAAATTGCCGTTGGTACAGTCGTCATTAAAAATGCTGGTTAACCAATTAAGACCACTGGATAGAGTTGCTATTGTGGTTTATGCCGGAGCAGCCGGCGTGGTATTACCAGCCACCACCGGCGATAAAAAAAACACCATAAACAATGCCATTGATAATTTACAAGCCGGCGGCTCTACAGCCGGGGGAGCTGGTATTACACTGGCCTACAAAATTGCACAGGAAAACTTTATGAAAGGCGGCAATAATCGCGTGATGCTGGCAACCGACGGTGATTTTAATGTTGGCGCATCCAGCGATGATGATATGGAAAAACTGATTGAAAAGGAACGTGAAAGTGGCATATCGTTATCTGTTTTAGGTTTCGGGATGGGTAATTATAAAGACAGCAAAATGGAAACCCTTGCCGATAAGGGTAATGGTAATTATGCCTACATTGATAATATTACCGAAGCCCGCAAAACCCTGATCAGCGAATTTGGAGGCACCTTATTTACCATTGCCAAAGATGTAAAGCTGCAAGTAGAATTTAACCCGGCCAAAGTACAGGCCTACCGCCTGCTGGGTTATGAGAACCGCGCTTTAAACAAAGAGGATTTTAACAATGATAAAAAAGATGCCGGCGATATGGGTTCTGGTCATACGGTAACCGCGTTTTATGAAATAGTGCCAGCCGGAATTAAGGATGATTATTCGGGCAGTGTTGATCCGTTGAAATATCAAAAACCAAAACCTGTTACCTATATAAGCACTACCGACGAAATGCTGACCATTAAATTCAGGTACAAACAACCAACCTCATCAGTTAGTAAAGTGAGCCAGGTTATCGTTAAAGATACTCCGATAGCGTTAAAAGCAACATCAATTGATTTTAGGTTCGCGGCCGCTGTTGCTGAGTTTGGTATGGTGTTACGTGATTCGCAGTTTAAACAACATTCAAGCTATGACCAGGCCATACAAATGGCCCGCGCCGCAAAAGGAGAGGACACCGAGGGTTACCGCGCCGAATTTATAAAACTGGCAGAAAGTGCCAAACTACTAAGTCCGGGCAAAGTACTGGCATCTGACGAAGAAAATTAATGTGTTTATCGATTAGAATTTTCAATGGGTAAAAAAATAGATGTCATTTCGAACGTAGAGAGAAATCTTATACTACTTGCATTATTCGCCCTTTGTACATTTTATAAGATTTCTCCTCGTTCCTCATTCGAAATGACATTCAAGATTTGTTTTTAATTAAAGGTACTCGGGAGCATTTATCGTTAAACACATTAAAACTACTGCAGAACCAGGTATACAGGATCAATAAGGGGAATGTGGCTGATTTGTATCACCTGCCTGTAAAACAAGGCCTCTGCTTATGCAGGGGCTTTTGTTGTACCATAAGTTTATCCGTAATTTGCACCACATTTATAATCTGTGAAACTCTACGTTAAAAATATGGTATGCAACCGCTGTAAAATGGCGGTAAAAACCGAACTGGAAAAAGCCGGTGTCGAGCCACTGAGTGTAGAACTTGGTGAGATAACCCTTAACGAAAATCCAACAGGAAAGCAACTCGATGGATTGGGAAAAGCATTGAACGCTTTAGGATTTGAAATTATTGACAACCAGAAAAGCCGCCTCATAGAGCAGATCAAAACACAGATCATTAAGCTGGTGCATTATACCGATACGTCAACTCCATTAAAACTCTCAGCCATATTAACAGATCAGTTGCACCACGATTACAGCTACCTGAGCAATTTATTTTCGGCGGTGGAGGGCACTACTATTGAAAAATACTACATCGCCCAAAAAATTGAACGGGTAAAAGAGCTGCTGGTTTATAACGAGCTCAATCTGTCAGAAATAGCCAACCTGATGGGGTATAGTAGCGTGGCTCACCTTTCGGCACAATTTAAGCAGGTAACCGGCATGACACCCTCAAAGTTTAAAAGCCTGCAGATACATCACCGTCAAAATCTCGACGATGTGTAAACTATCTCTTAACGAAGTGAAATCTTATAAAATCCATCTATAATTCTGTAAAGTCTACAGGGGCTTCGGCGGGTAAATTTGTGTTATCAATTTAATTATTTAAATCAAATGACACATACTTATCAAATAGCCGGCATGACCTGCAGCGGCTGCCAGCATAAAGTCCAAACCTTGCTTTCGCAGGTAAAAGACGTGCGGAACGTAGATATTTCACTTGCCGAGGGCACAGCCGATATTACCATGGGCCGGCATGTCCCTACATCAGCATTACAGGATGCTTTAAAAGATTTTCCTAAATATCAGCTAAGCGAGGCTGCGCACAATCACATGGCCAGTATGGAAATGGATGATATCGAAAGCAGATCATGGCTGGCTACCTACAAACCCATACTGCTGATATTTGGCTATATATTAACCATAGCGCTTATTGCTGGTTACACCGCGCATGGTTTTATGACCATGACCGCCATGCGCATATTCATGAGCGGCTTTTTCCTGGTGTTCTCCTTTTTTAAACTACTTAACCTGCAGGGCTTTGCGGATAGCTACTCCATGTATGATATTATAGCCAAACGTTTCAGGCAGTGGGGATATATTTATGCTTTTATCGAACTGGGCTTAGGCCTGGCCTTTGCCCTGGATATTCAACCGTTCACCGTAAATTTGATCACCTTTATAGTAATGAGCGTGAGCCTGATAGGTGTGCTGCAAAGCGTGCTGAACAAAAGAAAGATACAATGCGCATGTCTCGGCGCTGTTTTTAATTTACCCATGAGCACGGTTACCATTGTGGAAGACGCTTTGATGATTGTGATGAGTGCAGTAACATTATTTAGTGTTTTTTAAGCCATACATTCAAAAGCAAAGGTCTTCCCATCATATCGGCCTTTGCTTTTGAATAATGTAACACACTGCCAGGAGTAACTATAGTTTTACTTACTTAAATGTCATTTATTTTACATGTTAATGTACCGATACGTTAAAAACCATCTTATTCCCTACATTTGCGGTTTGCCCAAAATATAAACGTACGGAGGGCAATTTATCATAAACAGAAACTTCATGTACGATATTTGTTGCATAGGGCATATTACGTTAGATAAGGTGGTTACACCAAGGGCGGTGGCACACATGGCCGGTGGCACATCATTTTACTTTTCAAGCGCCATCCGCAATATGGATGTGAGCTATACACTGGTAACTTCGCTTGCCGAAAGCGAAATGCATACTGTTGAAACCCTGCGCGCAAAAGGCACCGAGGTACATGCTTCTACCTGTGCGCATACTGTATATTTCGAAAACATTTATTCAGGTAATCAGGATCATCGTACCCAAAGGGTATTACAAAAGGCCGATCCTTTTACTATTGAGCAATTGAATGGTATCAATGCCAGTATATTCCATTTAGGTCCGCTGCTTGCTGATGACATTCCGGTTAATCTGATCAAAGAACTAAGCAGCCGGGGCAGGGTATCGTTAGATGCACAAGGTTATTTACGCAAGGTTGAGGACAAAAATGTAATTGCTGTTGACTGGCCGGCCAAAAAAGAAGCTTTGCAATACATTGATATTTTAAAGGTGAATGAGCACGAGCTGGAAGCGCTTACCGGGCTTACAGACATCAAGAAAGGCGCTGAAGTATTGGCCGATTGGGGTGTTAAAGAAGTGGTAGTTACCCTGGGCAGCATGGGTTCTGTAATTTATGCTGATGGTATTTTTTATAATGTACCTGCCTACATACCAACTGCTGTTGTTGACGCTACCGGATGCGGCGACACCTACATGGCTGGCTATTTATATCAGCGTACCAAAGGCGCTTTGTTCCAGGAGGCCGGAGAGTTTGCCGCGGCTATGGCCAGCTTTAAAATAGAATCATCAGGGCCGTTTACCGGTACTAAGGAGGATGTAATGAATTTGCTGGAAATTGGGCAAAAGACTTTTAGTTACTAAATTATAATTTGTCATCCTGAGCGACAGCGAAGGATCTATTATTGAACGTGCCTATCGTAGAATAGATGCTTCACGTTGTTCAGCATGACAAAATAGTTTACTTATATTTCCTTTACATCAGTAGCGCTTATCCAGCCTTCGTTACCGTTGGATAGTCTTATTTTCACCCAGTCGTTACTGTGCTGTAAAATATCAACTTTGGTTCCGTCATGCAGCACAAACAAGTTTTTTGAAGTATTACTCGGTGCACTTTTTATGGTCACCGAACTACTAAAAATAATGGCCTGCCGATGGCTTTCAAAATAGTCGGCTTGCCTTGCGGCCACAAAAATGGTAGCCAAACCAAAAAACAATAGCAGGATAGCGGTATAAAAAGAGATCTTTTTCACGCTGACCGAATTGGTAAACCTGTAAAGGATAAAAACGAGTGAACCAGCCAGAAAGAACAACACGCTCAGCACTGCCAATGTACCTAACGAAGCTCCTAAAATAAAGGCATGCCACCATTTGCTTATAAAAAACTCCGGAGCTTCATCCAGCTTATCGCTGGTTTTTAAGTTGGCCAGCTGGATATTAACGCGGATATCCTCATCGCCCGGCGAAAGCTTATGCGCCTTTTCATAATACAACAATGCCGGTGCGATATCATCTGTTTTATAATAGGCATTACCCAAATTAAAATAAACCGCCGTTGACTGATAACCACCATCCACTAACTTTTGGTAAGATGTTATAGCCTCTTTATATTGGGCTTTGGCATATTGTTCGTTTCCCTTTTTAAACAGCGCAGCTGCTGCATCATCATTACTAAAAGCTAATAATGGCGATACAATGAGCAGCAACAGGTATATGATTCGTTTGATCATGTTATATTTTATTTTCAATGTCATTGATCATATTTTTTGCTTTGTCAAACATCTGTTGTTCAGATATCCCCGATACAGGTGCATAACGGGCCATATCGCACAGATCAAGCGTATCCAGTAGTTCATTGATCAACCCTTCATCAAGCGCCCGGATTTTTAGTTCGGTAGCTATCCTTTCACGGTTCAAATCAGCTGCAGCAATATTCAGTTTATCGCTTAAATAACCATATAAGCCCCTAAACACATTTTCATAAAATGCTTTTGAATTATTGGCCGATAGTTGCGCGTGCGCGCTGGCCAAATGTTTGGCTGCTATTTTACCGGCCTTGCGGCTTTTTACTTTAACAATATCGCTGTTGTTCTTTTCGTCCCATTTACCATAGGTCAAAGCTCCTAAAAACAAAAGCGGCCCAAAGGCAAGCAGGCTATAATATAAACCCGAGCCATAAAACCCTTCGCCTTTTTTGATGATATCGTCACCATCGGTTTTAATATAGCGGATGTCCTTATTCAGCATTTTAACATCCTGCCTATCAGCACCTGAATAAGCGGTAACATTACTTTCAGACAATCCCTTATTTACTTTTATAGAGAACGCCTTTGTTGGCAGTGTTACATATTTGCCGGTTGAAGGATCAAAATAAGAGAATTTTACAGGCTCAATATTGAAATTCCCTTCATGTCTCGGTATCAGCAGATAAGTATACACACGGCTGCCTGATACTCCGCTTTCTTTTTCGGCAATGGTATCAACCGTTTTAGGGTCATATTTTTCGAAATCGGCCGGGAACTCCTGACTTAATGGTTTCAATAGTTTAAGGTTCCCTGTTCCCGAAATTTTTATTTTATAGTTGAGGGGCTCATTGGCTTTAAGCTCTTTTTTATCTATACCGGTACTGATAGAAAAGCGACCAACGGCACCGCCAAAGCCATCGGGCTTACCCTGAGGCAGGGGCTTAACGTGTACAACTACCGGGGCGCTTTTTATTTTGTATTTAACATCATTGTACGAATCAAAAAACTGATCGAACGGATCGCGGGATGCTGCAGATTCCCTTACCACAAAAAACATGGACATGCCATCAATAGTAATGTCGCCTTCATGCTCCGGAAAAAGGATACTTTGCTTCATATCGGCAACATTATACTTTACGCCTTTGTAAGTCTCGGTACGCCAGTGTACATTTTGATCGGGGTTTTTAATATCCTGACTGTAAAATCCATTCAGATCGGGTAATTTCTCAGGCTCGCTACCAACAAGGGGCACCCTGGTGTATAACCTGTAAGTTAAGGTTATTTGTTCGCCCAGGTAAACACGGCTTTTATCAACCACCGCCTTAATGAATAATGATTTGGCGATATCAGTCCCGGGCTGGTGCATGGTTACGCCATTATTAGGACCATTTTGACTTTGCGCGGCCGCGTTATTATTTTGCTGAACAGCCTGCCCTTTAACCGCTTTAATTTTTATGGGATTGGTGCTCAGTTTTTTGCCGTTTACCACTATAGTTGCAGGCCCAATGGTATAGGTACCTTCTTTTACCGCAATCAGATCATAACTATAAGCCATGCTCGACGAGGCATTGCCATTGATAACCGACATGCTGGTAGACACATTAGGACCGGATACGACCAGGAAACCATTGAACGAAGGGGGAGTAAAGCGGTCGCCATTAGCATTTACAGTAAAAGTAACCTCAAACTGCTCCGTGGTACCCACCTCAGTTTTACTAACCGATGCGGTGAATTTTATATCGGCAGCAAAAAGCAAACTTACCTGAAGCAGTAACAGCAATAATATGGAATATTTTTTTTTCATTGTTTACAACACTAACGCTTACCAGTCTTTTGTAATATTCACCTTAGCCCCTTTTAACTTTTTGTTTTTCAGCTTATCCTGCGTTTGTTTTTCATCGTTGTTCAGGGCTTCCAGCATCCGTTCCGCATCTTCTTTGGATACATTATTTGGCTGTGGCTGCTCACCATTTTGCTGGTCTTTTTTATCCTGATCTTTATTCTTGTCGTCCTGGTTCTTTTTGTCTTTGTCCTGATCCTTCTTGTCTTTATCTTTATTTTTATCGTCCTGATTCTTCTTATCCTTATCGTTCTTGTTCTTATCTTTATTCTTATCGTCCTTATTCTTTTTGTCCTGTTGCTTTTGTTGCTGTAGCTTTTTTTGAGCATAGGCCAGGTTGTACCTGGTTTCATCATCCTGCGGATTGTTCAGCAGTGATTTTTTGTAGGCGGCAATGCTTTCCTCCAGTTTTTTGGAGTCGAGCAGAGAGTTACCTAAATTATGGTATGCTTTGGCCAACACTTCTTTATTGTTTGATGAGGATGCAATTTTATTGAATTGCGCACCGGCCTCGGCATATTTCTTTTGCTTGTACAGGGCGTCGCCCAGGTTAAAGTTACCTTCAACCGTTTTGTCTTTTTTACCAACTGATAGCCTATAGCTGCTTTCGGCATCTTTATAATTTTGCTGCTGGTATAGCTCATTACCCTTTTTGATGAACTTTTTTTCTTGCTGGGCAAAAAGGAAAGAAGCTTGCAGTACTAATAATACAACTATGATAAATTGCTTCATGGCTTTTTTACTTCAAATAATTTCAACCCGCTCAAGCGCATATTTTTGCGGTTCGAGATAAAAAACTCTATCATCAATAACACCAGCGTAATGGCCACAAAAAACTGGAAACGATCTTCAAAATCCTTATAAGTTTTGCTATCGTACATTTTACGCTGTACTTTACCTATCTGGTCCATCACAATGCTTAACCCGCTGTTGGAATTGTTGGCTCTTACATACACGCCATTACCCGCCGCTGCAATATCCTTACACATATCCTCATTTAACTTACTTACAACGGGTTTACCCGCGCTGTCGGTATGGAAACCTGCGGGTTGCCCGTCCTTGTAAATGGGTATAGGTGCACCTTCAGCAGAACCAACACCTACTACATTGATGGCTACGTCCTTGTTTTTAGCCAGTGTAGCTGCCTCAATTGCATTATCCTCATGGTTTTCACCATCGGTTATAAGGATCATAGCCTTACCGGTCCCGTTCTTAAAATCAAACGATTTCATGCCCAGGTCTATTGCCGCACCAATAGCTGTACCTTGCGTAGGCACCATATTGGTATTGATGGTATTTAAAAACAGCTTAGCTGCAGAGTAATCAGTAGTAACCGGCAATTGTACATAGGCCTGACCTGCAAAAACAATGATACCTATCCGGTCGTCATGCATTTTATCAATCAACTGCGCAATGGCTTGCTTGGCATTCTCCAGGCGGTTTGGGGCCAGGTCCTGTGCAAGCATACTGTTTGATACATCCAGCAGGATCATCAGATCGGCGCCCTTGCGTTTTACTTCCTCGGTTTTGGAACCCATCTGCGGATCGGCCATGGCTACTATTAAACTGGCATACGCTACCAGGAAAAAGATGAACTTAAGCCATGGTCTTGAAAAAGAAACCTGGGGCATCATCAGTTTCACTACATTTTTATCCCCCAGGGAGGCAACAGCCTTCTTTTTCCAGCGACTTACCACTAAAAACAGCAGGATAAAAACCGGAATTACCAGCAGTCCCCATAAAATATCTATATGTGCAAAACGTAGCATTTTATTAAGTTAAGGCCCCTTTAAACAGGGTGTTTTTTAATAAAAATTCAAGTGATAACAATACCAGGGCTATAATGGTCCATGGCAAAAACATTTCTGTTTTTTTGCGGTACTGGGTTACATCAATTTTAGCTTTTTCCAGTTTATCTATCTGGGTATAAATTTCTTTCAGCGTTTCGTTATTGGTGGCCCTGAAATATTTACCCCCCGTTATGCTGGCAATTTTTGATAGTGTACCCTCGTCAATATCAACCTTCATGCGCTGGTATTGAACCCCAAAAGGCGTTTGAACCGGATACGGCGCATAACCGTTAGTACCAAGCCCTACCGTATACACCCTTACATTAAATTGTTTGGCAATCTCAGCAGCGGTAATGGGTGGTACCGATCCGGCATTGTTTGAACCATCAGTAAGCAAAATGATCACTTTGCTTTTTGCTTCGCTGCCCCGCAGGCGGTTCACCGCGGTTGCCAGGCCCATGCCAATAGCGGTACCATCCTCAATCATCCCGTTTTTGATATCAGCATACATGTTAATCAGTACATCATGATCAATAGTTAGCGGACATTGCGTAAAGCTTTCACCGCTGAATACGACCAGGCCAATCCGGTCGTTGGGGCGGTTTTTTATGAAGTCAATAGCGATGTTCTTGCCGGCTTCCAACCGGTTGGGTTTAAAATCCTCCGCCAGCATACTGCCTGATATATCTGAGGCTATCATAATATCAATACCCTCGGTAGTGCTGTCTTGCCAGCTTAATGACGATTGCGGCCTGGCCAGCGCAACTATTAACGCAATTAGGGCCAATGATCGCAATACAATACCCGAGTGCCTGTAAGGGGCTATATTGCTTTTTTTAATAGTGAAACCCTTAAGCGTAGGCACACTTAAATTCCCTTGCAGCTGGCGCTGTTTCCATATATACCAGCTCACCATTAAGGGTATGATGATCAGTAACCAGAAAAATCCGGGATGGGCAAATTCGATTCCGTTTAACCAGCTCATTTCTTATCCTCTTCCTTTACAACAGGTGCTTGAATCACTTGCTTTGTGTTGTTTACAAAAGCCACAGCATTATCCAGACTTTGCTCATTTTCATAAGGCAACGGTTTTTCCTTGGCAAACTTCACCAAATCGGCCAGGATCAGCATCTGGCGCAGCATGTTTCTGTTCTCCTCGGTAATATCCATGTACCGCAGACTGGCAAATATTTCATCAGATGTTTGCTCCTGTGCCTGTATGGTGTAGCGGTTCTCTAAGTATTCGCGTATCACATCGCTTAATTCCGTATGGTATTGTTTTACCTGTTCCTGCTGCCATAGTTTTTTATCACGCAGTTCGGTTAGTTTTTGTAAAGCGGTAATGTAGGCTGGTATAACAGATTTGGGAGCTTCTACAATAACTTCCTTTTTAGGTCTTTTCCGTAAATAGTAAATAACCGCGCCAATCACCAGTAAAACTCCTAAAACAATAACCACCAATTGCCAGTTATCGCGCAGCCAGTCCCACAAAGAATATTTTATGGCAAGCGGCTGCTTAATATCATAAATAGCTTTGGTGGTATCAACCGCTACCGGCGATACCTGCAGCCTTAATGCCTCAGTTTTAGAATCGCCGCCCGTTGCGTGGAACGCGTATGATGGGATCACATAATCGCCGCTATCAAACGAAGTGATGGTATAACTCCTTCTGATGGTTTCCATACTTACATCCTCTTTATCAAATGTAGTATCGGCCTTAACGCTTACAATTTGAACTTTACCGCTGATGGTATCCGTTAACACCGGGAAATCAACCTTATCCTTTACGTGGAATTTAACGCTCAAATGAAATTGGGTTTGCTCGCCTATCAGTATCACTGCCCTGTCGAGCTTGGCCTCGGCCCTGATGCTTTGCGCGCCGGCCTTATAAAAAGAACCCATTAGTACTATACACAGGATCAGGGTGTATTTAAAACTCCGCATAATCATCTTCTGCCTTCCCGCTTTTTAAATAATGTCATTAATGGCTTTACATATGATTCATGTGTACCCACGCTGGTAAAATCAACACCTGATCTTCGGAAGGTTTCTTTCAGCAAGCCATTCCTTTTCAATGCTTCTGCTTTAAAGGCATTGCGCACGGCCTGGTCGGAGGTGTTAATCCATAACAGCTCCCCGGTTTCTTCATCCTTCATCGGGATCAGGCCCAGGTTCGGGAACTCTTCTTCATGTTTATCATACAGCCTTAAAGCGATGATGTCATGCTTTTTATTGGCGATCTTTAATTCATCATCAAAACCGGGGCTTATAAAATCGGAGAGAATAAAAGCCGTGCATTTTTTCTTGATAACCCTTGTAAAATATTTCAGGGCTTCGGCAACATTGGTGCCCTTACTCTCCGGTTTAAAGTCAATCAGTTCCCTGATGATCATCAGGATATGGGTACGGCCCTTTTTAGGCGGAATAAATTTCTCGATCTTGTCGCTAAAGAAGATCACCCCCACCTTATCGTTATTCTGTATGGCCGAAAATGCCAGCACTGCGCAAAGCTCGGTAGCCAAATCCTGCTTTTGCTGGTTTTGGGTACCAAAATTTTCAGAGCCGCTCACGTCCATGAGCAGCATTACGGTAAGTTCACGTTCCTCGTCAAATACTTTAACGTAAGGGTGATTAAAGCGGGCGGTAACATTCCAGTCAATAGTTCTTATCTCATCACCCAACTGGTATTCACGCACCTCACTAAAAGCCATACCACGGCCCTTGAAAGCCGAATGATATTCGCCCGAGAATAAGTGGTTACTTAACCCCCGGGTTTTGATCTCGATCTTCCTTACTTTTTTAAGCAGTTCTTTGGTATCCTTAGCCATATTGAGCCCCCTCTAAATCTCCCCCTGAAGGGTGAGACTTTTGATCAGCATTTTTAATAATTAGGTGTAATTCCTTTTAAAGCCCTCTCCTTTGGAGAGGGCCGAGGTGAGGCTACGGCACCTCTACCGCGTTTAAAATCCCTGTGATTATATTTTCGCTGGTAATGTTCTCTGCCTCGGCCTCGTAACTTAAACCTATACGGTGACGCAACACATCATGGCAGATGGCACGCACATCCTCAGGGATCACATATCCCCTGCGTTTAATAAAGGCGTAAGCTTTGGCAGCCAGCGCCAGGTTAATGCTCGCCCTTGGCGACGCGCCAAAGGTGATCAGATTTTTATAATGAGCCAGCTTAAACTGTTCAGGGTAACGGGTAGCGAAAACAATGTCAATAATATACTGCTCAATTTTTTCGTCCATGTATACTTCCCTTACAATTTTACGGGCACGTACAATTTCTTCGGGTTTAATGATGGCCGTAGGTTTAGGCATACCATTAGGTAATATATTGGCACGGATAATTCTTTTTTCTTCTTCCTTATCCGGGTAATTGATAACTACCTTCAGCATAAAACGGTCAACCTGTGCTTCGGGCAATGGGTATGTACCTTCCTGCTCTATGGGGTTTTGCGTAGCCAGTACCAGGAAAGGGTTAGGTAGCGGGAAAGTATTATCGCCAATAGTAACCTGGCGTTCCTGCATAGCCTCCAATAACGCGCTTTGCACTTTGGCGGGAGCACGGTTTATTTCATCGGCCAGGATAAAGTTGGAGAACAACGGTCCTTTGCGAACAATGAACTCTTCCTTTTTTTGATTATAGATCATGGTACCCAGCAAATCGGCTGGTAAAAGATCGGGAGTGAACTGGATACGGCTGTAATCGGCCTGTATGGCTTTTGCCAGCGTGTTGATGGCCAGCGTTTTTGCCAACCCGGGAACACCTTCTAAAAGGATATGGCCATCGGCCAATAAACCGATCAGCAATCGTTCTACCATATATTTTTGTCCGATGATCACTTTATCCATCTCCATTTTAAGCAGATCGATAAATGCACTTTCTTTTTGTATCATTTCATTCAGTGCCCTGATATCGGTTGAATACGATAAGTTACCAGGAATTGTGCCTGATGAAACGTTTTCGGTATTACTTTTTAATTCTTCCATGCAATCTTTTTAATTCGGTAGGCAAACTTAAACACACAATCATTTTTTCGCCAAAAAAAAACGGTGCTTAAATGTTAAATTTTGTTAAATTTTCATCTGCGGCCATAAATATATATGTTATAGCAGGCATTAAAGCTTAATTCTGGCTTAAATGTTAAAACTAAACGCATATAGTTTGACGATCAATATATTGTGCATCACATTATATCTTAATGAATATGATTTATAAGTTATATTTATGCTATATATTAACCCCTGCCTTATGTATAAAAACTATTACTGGTATGTACTGCTGATAGCGGTAACTACATGCACTTCGATCGGCGTAAGCGCTCAAAGCTCCTTCAAACCCATTTCTTTACCACCCAGTATTAACAGTGTAAATGAGGAGTACTCGGGCATAACCATGTATAATAACCGGCTTTATCTGGAACCGCAGTATGGCAGTCGCAAAGAAACCAAACTTGACGGCGACTTTTTTATATATAGCATACTGGCCGACAGCATAGGTAGGGTTATAGATGGTAAAGACACCTCGCTAACCAGCTACAGAACCATCAGCGTTAAAAACCTGAATAAACTACCCGATTCAGTAAAAACCTGGTATGAGGGATTCGAAGCTATAGCCTTATTCAACAATACTGCCTACTTGTCCATAGAAACCAATGATACCTCTGACTACTGCTTTTTGCTGAAAGGAAAACTTGATACAGCTAAAAATATACTGACAATTGACCCGCTGAATTTCATAACGCTTAAAAGACCGGTTCATATTGAAAACGCCGGATTTGAAAGCATGACCTGGCTGCCTAAAGAAAAAAAACTTTTGGCATATTACGAGTTTAACGGAGCTCCTAAAGGTGGCAGCGGGTATTTAATTGATACTGCTTTTAAAAAGGTTGAACAAATAAAAACGCCATCGCTTTATTTTAGGATAACAGATATTGCCACTACCAGCGATGATAAAATTTATGGCATCAATTACTTTTGGAACGGCGACTATAATGCCTACCTGAACAACGATATCATAAAGAACCAGGAAGAAAAAATTAAAAAAACTATCCCTGATCTGAAAGACAGCCTGACCAGTAACCCCGACTATTTAAAAGCAAAAACCACCAGCTACGGCCGTATTGTAATGCTCGATAACCGTAAGGATACTAACTGGAAACAGGTTACATCAGCCTTCCCGGCACCAAAAAATAATTGGGAAGGTATAACGCTTTACAGAAAAGGCGCTTTGATCATTACAGATGCCAACAGGAGCAGCAGGCAGTTAAGTACGTTTGGATATATTGCTTTTTGAGTAATGATGAGGGTGATTACATTTTTTACCTGGTCATCCTGAGCGTAGCGAAGGATCTATTCGCAGACATGCATATTGAAGAGTAGGTTCTTCGCTATGCTCAGAATGACAAATTATGTTTTCCTAACCAACTTAATGTTTATCTCCCAAACCAAATTCCCTGTAAGTATTAGGTTTACTATCGGCATTGCTGAAAGCAAAGGTGTAGGTAGAGCCCCAGCTTTCAAAATCAGCATTTTTATCGGTAGATGTTTCTACATGTACTGAACTAACCATATATATACCCTCACGGCTCAGTTTAAAGTAAACTTGTCCCAGGGCATCAGAACTTAACTTTTGCGGAAACACATTGCCGTTAATGGTTCTTACATAAACTATAACAACGGCATCTTTTAATATCTTGCCTTTAAATAGTATTTGAGCAGTCACATCATCACCATAGCTGGCCTTATATGGGTTTTGTTGCAGCACTATTTCATAATCTTCGCCCAGCGGTTTATCAAAATCTTTACCGTTAGCTTTATCAATAGCAATCAATGTTTTTAAATAGCGGTTTGACTTTTCAACAAAATACTGCTGATTACTGTTTTTAGCGTCTTCGGCTATCTTATCCAGTCCTTCGTTATCCAGGTATTTTAAAAATTTGTTTCTTTCAGATTCTATGCTTTCACTTTTCACCAGTTCTATCAAGGCTAAACCGCTGTTTTCAAACTGATAATTAAGTATGTTGGCCGATGTGTCTTTCGGAGCCGGAGCCTTGCTCAGGTCAGTTTTTTTTGATCCTTCATACAGCATAAATTTCGAGATCTTGCCGGCCTCGTATTTATATTCCGCGTCTTTTTGAAATTCATTGCCACTCAATAAATGCAGATTAAGCTTATCGCCTTTTTTCAGATAAAAACTTTGGGGCAATAAAAAATAATCCTGAGAACTGGCCGCAAAACCAATGATCAATAATAACGCGAACAATAAAAAACCGATTCGTTTCATAGTTTTTAGATAGGATCATCAAACATACAAAGTTTTAAAAACTTCAGTAGTTTTACGCTATGATTTTTGACCGTAAAAACCTTAATAACGAAGATTTAACATTTTTTTACAAAAAATTGTTGCTGCCGCGCCTGGTTGAGGAGAAAATGCTGATCCTGTTACGACAGGGACGCATTGGCAAATGGTTTTCGGGAATAGGGCAGGAAGCTATTGCTGTTGGCAGTACACTGGCCATGCAAAGCGACGAATATATTTTACCCATGCACCGAAACCTGGGCGTTTTTACATCGAGAGATATCCCGCTTTCGCGATTAATGGCGCAGTGGCAGGGTAAGCCATCAGGCTTTACCAAGGGGCGCGACAGGTCCTTTCATTTTGGCACGCAGGAATATAAGATCATCGGTATGATATCGCACCTGGGGCCACAGCTGGCCCTTGCCGATGGCATTGCATTGGCGGATGTTTTATCAGAGCGGAAAAAATCAACCCTGGTATTTACAGGCGAAGGAGCCACCAGCGAGGGCGACTTTCATGAGGCCCTCAATATCGCTTCAGTATGGAAATTGCCTGTTATATTTTTGATCGAGAATAATGGCTACGGTCTTTCAACCCCGGTTAATGAGCAATATAACTGCCTTAAACTGGTGGATAAAGCTATAGGTTATGGTATAGAGGGCCGTAGAATTGATGGCAATAACATACTGGAAGTTTACCATACCATCAAAGATATTAACCAAAGCATTCGTGAAAACCCACGACCGGTGTTGCTGGAATGCATGACCTTTAGGATGAGGGGTCACGAAGAAGCTTCGGGCACCAAGTATGTTCCGCACAATTTATTTGAGTGGTGGGAAGGTAAAGACCCGGTGACTAACTTTGAAAATTATTTATTGAGCGAAGGTGTGCTGCAGCCCGAATTGATCCCGGTGATCAAAAAGGAAATGACCACGCTCATCGAATCGGAATTTGAAAAGGTATACAGCGAGGCTGATATTGTTCCGGATATAGAAACCGAAATAAGGGATATGTACCAGCCTTATCAGTTCCCTGCCGCACAACCGTCTGCGTCACCAGCAACCAGCAAACGGTATATTGATGCTATAAGCGATGGATTAAGGCAGGCTATGCGCAAACATACCAATCTGGTGATCATGGGTCAGGATATTGCCGAATATGGCGGGGCTTTTAAAATAACCCAGGGCTTTGTTGAAGAATTTGGCAAAGGCCGGGTGCGTAACACCCCTATTTGTGAGTCGGGCATTGTAGGGGCAGGCATGGGTTTGGCGCTAAACGGCTACAAAGCCATTGTTGAAATGCAGTTTGCCGATTTTGTTACCTGTGGCTTTAACCAGATCATTAACAACCTGGCCAAAACCCATTATCGCTGGGCGCAGGGCGTTGATATGGTGATACGTATGCCAACCGGTGCGGGTACGGGTGCAGGCCCTTTTCACTCGCAAAGCAATGAGGCCTGGTTTACAAAAACTCCCGGACTTAAAGTGGTATACCCAGCTTTCCCGGCAGATGCCAAAGGGTTGTTATTGGCTGCTATTGATGATCCCAACCCTGTAATTTACTTCGAACACAAATACCTTTACCGCAGCATCAGTGGTGAAGTGCCTGACAATGATTGCCTGATTGAGATAGGTAAGGCCAATATTGTAAAACAGGGAGAACAGGCCAGTATTATTACTTTTGGACTGGGCGTACATTGGGCTTTAGAGCATGCAGAAAATCACCCTGAACAATCTATTGAGATCATTGACCTGCGCAGCCTACTACCCTGGGACAAGGAGGCGGTAGAAAAAAGCGTAAAGAAAACCGGGCGCGCTTTGGTTTTGCATGAAGATACTTTAACCAGCGGTTTCGGTGCGGAGATAGCCGCTCATATTGCTGAGCATTGTTTTAAATACCTGGACGCCCCTGTAATGCGTTGCGGCAGCCTGGATACTGCCATCCCCATGAACAAAGCATTGGAAGACCAGTTTTTGGCTAAGGCAAGGCTGGAAGGAACAGTGGGGAAATTGCTGGCGTATTAGGCCCCCTAGCCCCCTAAAGGGGGAGCTCTAAGCGGTCGCACTAATCAAAAGTTCCCCCTTTAGGGGGGTAGGGAGCTCTCCATTTAAAGCTCTTGATCATCACCTCCATATCCTTTTTTATAAAATTGAGCACAGGTTGTATGGAATCAAGGCGGGGCTCGGTATTAAAATAGAGCGCTCCACGCAAGTAGTTTTTGGTGCTATCGGTCAGGAAAAATTGTGCCGATGATGCCGCGTTGCCATCAATGGTATAGTAAATACCATAAACCTTACGGTCGGCAAAGCTGATCACACCTTCATCAATAGAGGTGGCTTTTACGGTATGCTTAAAGGCAAATGTGCGAGCATCCTCCACCAGTTCATTAAACACTTTTTTTGATGTTACGGGCTGGTAGCTTAAATGCAGCGTGGCCCCAAACTGCGGAAACTGCATATTTACCCAGCAGGGTTTTGCGCCTTTGGTTTTATCAGGTTCAATAAAGGCGTATTTGGGGTAGCTGAATGTATACGGGCAACCCGCATTATAATCCTGGTATTCCTTTTTTGGGAAAACAATGCGGTAATACCCCCGCGGCTTCGGCGAATAATCGTGGTTACCACCGCAAGCCGCAAAAAATATCATTACTATGATCATTAAACCTATATATTTCATAGGCGGTTATCTTTTGCATTCCATATCTCCCATGATCTTTCGGCCTGCAAAACAAGCATTTCGTAGCCATTTTTGGTAACAGCCCCCTGTTCACGCCCTTTTCTTAAAAACAAAGTTTCTTCGGGATTATATATCAGGTCGAACAACAAATGACCATCAGTTATGGCCTCATAAGGTATGGGCGGGCATTCATCAATTTTAGGCGATGTGCCAACCGGTGTGGTATTAATAATGATCTTGTGCTGTTTTATGTGGTGCGGTTTAAGGTCGCTAAATAAAATATGATCAGGATGAGGTTTGCGGGTAACCGTTTTATAGGTGATGCCCAGGTTTTCCAACACACATTTCACAGCTTGTGCCGCCCCGCCATCGCCAAGTACCAGTGCTTCATCATTGGTATCTTTAATTAATGGCCTTATCGACATTTCGAAACCGTAAAGATCTGTATTGTAACCCTCCAGCCTGAAATCATGGCCTTGTACGCCCACCTCGCCCGTAAAAGCCGCCTGCAATGGGCTTTCAGCAATTACGCAAATGCAGTTTACCGCACCGGCCTTGCGGGCATCATGCTCTATCCAATCAAGATAGGGCAACACCGCCACTTTATGCGGGATGGTTACATTTATTCCTAACAAGTTGGGATTTTCATCAAGCAGATCCTGCAGGTCTTTGATATTTTCAAGCGGGTACAAATCATAAACCGCGTCTTCAATATTTTCGGTTTTAAATTTTTCGGTAAAATACTTCTTTGAAAAAGAGTGTGAAAGCGGATATCCTATAAGTCCGTATTGTTTCATGTGGTAATATTAGCAAGAAAACAGCTAAAGATAATTATTGATTTATTTTTAATAACCCTTATAAATATCTATTTAAAAGGATTACCTGTAACATACTGACTAAAAGAAATCTCCAATTTCATTTTGGCCATGCGGTTGATATTTAAAATATCAATATGCGGACCACCAATAAGACCATTTCCGTAATGAATATCTTTATCAACCTGTATATATGCATCCGTATTGTTTACCAAAGCTTCTACACCTTTTTTGTCTTACTCTAAATAATCGAGTAAATTTTTAAGCTTATTTTCAAAGGTGTCCGGCTCAGGATTAGGTTCATAGTTAGCACAACTGTATTTATAAACAGCCGTACCAGATCTTCTTTTGTCCCCTTTATTAAAAGTTTCAGTTGCTTTTAATGTTGTCATTGCGGTAATTTCCTGCCAGGTAAGTGTATCTGAAGTGGCACGCAAATAAATCTTAGTATAATCTTCTGTTCCTATATACCTGATTGAAACCTCAGGAACAGTATCAAAATAAATAGCAAGATAAAATCTTTCCCCTTCTACAGGAAGATAGGCAATTGCGCCTTCGTCCTCATTTTTTAAATCAACCCTTTCAATCTTTGGAATCCCATTAATTCTTACCACATCATGAATTTGCATATATTGTTCTGTAGCTCCCCAGCTTTTTTGCTCAATTTCCAGTATGGCAGCTTGAATAATCTGGTCTTGTAAATCCATTAAGAGTTATTAATTAAATTATAAAACTATAAAATGTGTGCAGAATAAAAAAGCCCTCAGAAATTAATCCGAAGGCTCCGTTAACTTTATAGTAAGATCAGTCAAAAGTTACAAATTTAAAAAATGGTCAAAAGTATCGCTCCTGATACCCAGGCGCAATGTTTCGAGTGGGATAATATCTGCCGGGGCAATATTGCCCAGGCTTACGTTGGCACCAATCAGTTTAATAAACCAAACCTGCTGTGCCTTTTGCGGAGCCTCCCAAATAATGGTTCCTTCGGGTATCTGGGTCAATATTTCATCAACCAGGCCCTGTCTTACCTCGCCCGAGTCGCGGTATATACCCACGTTACCGCTTTCGCGGGCCTCGGCTATTACCTTCCAGGAGCCGGCCTCAATTTCGGCGTTCATCAGCTTGATCCATTTGTAAGGGGCAAATATCTTTTGAACGTCTTTTGAGCCTACCTCTGATATTACCGTTACCTGTTTGGCCAACTTGCTAATGTATTCACATTTAACCTCGTGCTCAATAGTGATCGACCCATCAGATACTTCACAGTGCTCCAGTTTGTATTTATCCAGTATACGACAGTAGTCATCAAATTGTTGCCTTACAATAAAGGCCTCAAACAATGTACCCCCAAAATATACGGGAATACCCGCCTGTTGGTACAGCTTTATTTTTTCGCTTAGGTTTGATGTAACGTATGATGTTGCCCAACCCAACTTAACGATATCTGTATATGCCCCTCCAACCTCAATAAAATCTTCAACCTGCCTTAAACTTAACCCTTTATCCATCACCATAGTAATGCCTTTATCACGGGGTTTGCTTGTACGTTCGGGTAGATCATTGATGGTATAATTCATACAGTAGTTGGTTATAGCCTATAACTAAAAGTTCTAACGACACAAATGTCGGAAAAAAAACTGAAATCAACTATGCTAATTTCAGATATGCAGATGTGTAAATGATGAAGTTTTTGTAAACTCAGCCATCCGGATAAAAGATGTACAGATCAGAGATTTGCAAACTTCAAATGTGCCGATATGCAAATTTCAAATCTAAAGCATAAAAAAATGCAGATAATGATCAATTAAAATATCAATCATCATCTGCACATTTTAAATCTGCACATCTGCATATCCGGGATCTGCAAATCTACTTCGTATACCTGTTAATAATATCCACAATCACCTTATTCTTTTGTAGTTGCGGCAGGTAATCAAAAAGTATATAATGCTTTTCGGGGTCACTGGTAAGTGCCATTTCCAGGTGGTTCAGGGCTTCGTTATATTCGCCTTTGGCAAATAAATAGGCTACCATCCTGTAATATAGCTCGGCCGCTTCAGGGTTGTTTTTTATGGCTTCCGAAATTATTTCAATAGCGCCAACCAACCTGTCCTGTTCATATAGTATAGACGAATAGTCCAACCAGGCGTCAATATCCAGCGGATTTAGCTCAACCACTTTTTCATAGGCCTGCTCAGCTTCGGTCATATGGCCCAGCTTATACTCGGCATCGGCAATGGCAAACCAGTAGTCGGCATTGGCAATATCCAGGTCAAGCGCTTTTTTATAAAAGTGCAGGGCCTCAAAATAGCGTTCCTCAAAATCAAGTGTAACACCAATCCCAAACCAGGCATCGGCCAGTTTAGGATCCATTTTAACCGATTTTTTGTAAAAGGCACGCGCATCGTCCATTTGCTCCAGCTTTTCATAGCATTCGCCAATGGCACAATACGTATCGGCATTAGGCTGTTCATACTCAAAGGTATGACGGTACACCTCAATAGCTTCGGCGTATTTTTCCAGGTTAACCAGGGCATTACCTTTGTTAAAATAGGCTGATGCAAAGCTGTCTTTGATCAGTATGGCGTAATCATAAGCGTCAATGGCTTTTTCAAACAGGCTCAGCTTGGTATAGGCGTTGCCTAAGTTATACCATGCGGCATAACTGTAAGGCTCATTATCAATATATTGCTGATAAAACTGCACGCTTTCCTGCTGGTTGTCCATTACGTCGTAGCAAAAAGCCAGTTCGTAAAGAGCATCCTGATTTTCCATGTTTTGCTTAAGGCATAGCTTAAGGTAAGTTATCGCGGTATCATAATCGCCCATGTTTTGATAAACGTAGGCAATATGCAGCAGGATCTCGTCGGTTTCTTCGGCAAGGCCCAACGCTTTTTCATAGTTTTCCAGGGCTTCGCCAAAACGCTCCATGCTCTCGTACAAATTGCCGCGAATAATATAAATATCAGCGTCAGAAGCTTCGAGCATGGCCGCTTTATCTAAAGCCGCAAAAGCCTCGGTTACTTTGTTGGTTACTACCAGTAACTGGGCTTGTTTAATTAAAAAAACCGCTGCAAAAGGGTGCTGGTTACGCGCGTACTCTGCTACTTGCAGTGCTTTGGCCGGATCATTTTTTTCGATGTAATAGTCGATAATGTTCTCAAACGCCTGGGCATCAAAAAAGTACTGGTCGTGATTACGAATCATCTCCTCGTACCGTTCTACCGAAAACTTTGGATCTTCGGTAAAACCAAATTCAAATTCTTCTTCCATTCAATTTTGTTTGCAGAACATCCGCTTTAGGTTAACAATTGTTATTGCCTTGTAAAGACTTATTGAGTTCAAAATACAACAAGTAAGTGTCCATACGGCAATTTAGTTTTCAACATTCACACATTTTTAACACTGTTGGTTTGCAAAGCATTGATAATTAATTAACAATCAATTATTAGGCCAAGGGTGAGCGAACAAAAAATTGCCTTAAGATTTTTACCTTTGACAAAAGTAACAATTATGACCCTCGATATTTCAGATATTCTAAAACGTTTACATATAAACGATATAAATGATGCTTTTAGTACGGGCAGTACCTGGGGCAGCAGTGCCGGCGCTACTGTAAAAGATATCATATCCCCGGTTGACGGGCAAAAAATAGCATCGGTAAAATTTGCTGCCGAAAGCGATTATAACCAGGTTGTTGAACAGGCTGCCAAAGCTTTTAAAACCTGGCGTACCACTCCCGCCCCAAAACGGGGCGAAATTGTACGCCAGATAGGCGAGGCCCTGCGCGTCAATAAGCATGATCTGGGTACCCTGGTATCCTACGAGATGGGTAAAAGCCTGCAGGAAGGCCTTGGCGAAGTACAGGAAATGATAGATATTGCTGATTTTGCAGTTGGTATTAGCCGCCAGCTTTATGGTTTAACCATGCACTCCGAAAGGCCCGAGCACCGCATGTATGAGCAATACCATCCTTTAGGTATTGTGGGTATTATTTCGGCATTTAACTTTCCGGTGGCCGTTTGGAGCTGGAATGCTTTATTAGCCTGGGTTTGCGGTGATGTTTGTATCTGGAAACCGTCAGAAAAAACACCTTTAACCGCCATTGCCTGTCAGCACATAGCGCAGGAGGTATTTAAAAGGAACAATATTGACGAAGGCGTATCAAACCTGATCATTGGCGACCGCAACATCGGTGAGATGATGGCTGCTGATACCCGTGTACCATTAATATCGGCTACCGGATCAACCCGTATGGGGAAAGCCGTTAGCGCGGCAGTAGGTGCCCGCCTGGGCAAAAGTTTGCTGGAGCTGGGCGGCAACAATGCTATTATCATTACTGAAAATGCCGATCTGGATATGTCGCTCATTGGCGCTGTGTTTGGTGCGGTAGGCACTGCCGGGCAGCGTTGTACCAGCACCCGCAGGCTCATCATCCATGAAAGTGTTTACGAAGCATTTAAGCAAAAGCTGGTGAATGCCTACGGACAGATCCGTATTGGCAACCCGCTTGATGAGCATAATCACATGGGGCCACTGATTGATCATGATGCGGTGAGTCTGTATTTGGATTCTATTGAAAAATGCAAAGCCGAGGGCGGTAAATTTGTTGTTGAGGGCGGTAAACTCGAGGGCGAAAACTATTTATCGGGATGTTACGTAAAACCCTGTATTGCTGAAGTGGAAAACCATTTTAAAATTGTACAGCACGAAACCTTCGCACCTATACTTTATCTGATAAAATACAGCACGCTTAATGAGGCTATTGAGCTGCAAAATGGTGTTCCACAGGGTTTGTCATCGGCTATCATGACTAATAATTTGCGTGAGGCAGAACAATTTTTATCTTACGCTGGTTCTGATTGTGGAATTGCCAATGTAAACATAGGTACATCGGGTGCAGAAATTGGCGGCGCGTTTGGTGGCGAAAAAGAAACCGGCGGCGGTCGCGAGTCAGGATCTGATGCATGGAAAGTGTACATGAGGCGTCAAACTAATACTATTAATTATTCAAAAACGTTGCCATTAGCGCAGGGGATCAAGTTCGACCTCTAAAATTTTTTTATTACTAACTTTTATACATGTTTAATTTCCCTAAGTACATTACCGGCGCCGCTCTATTAGTTTCATTAACCTTAAGCCTACCCGCTTCGGCACAAATACTTCCAAAACCAGAACCCGAACCACCCAAAGGCTGGCAGCTGATGGACCTGAAAGAAAACGGGTTCTTTGGCATCAGCTTAAAACCAGCCTATCTTTTTTTACAGGGCAAAAAAAGCAAACCCGTTGTAGTGGCCACTATTGATAGCGGTATCGACACCTTACAGCAGGACCTGAAAAGCATTTTGTGGGTAAACACCAAAGAAATTCCGGGTAACGGCATTGATGACGACCATAACGGTTATATTGATGACGTACACGGATGGAATTTTTTGGGTGGCCCAAATGGCAAAGCCGATTTTAATGAAACCACCGAAGAAGTGAGGGAATATAATAAGCTCAAAGGCAAATACGAAGCTATTACCGATACCAACTCCGTAGATAAAAAGCAATATGCCTATTGGAAGCGTGTAAAAACCATTTACGATACTACGACCAACAAGGCCCGTACCGAAACTGAACAGCTGCAACCCATCATGAATGCGCTCATGGTAACCAGTGGTTATATTAAAAGAGGACTTAACTTACCGGCTAACGGAACTTTTAAACAGGCCGATCTGGTAAAACTTAAAATGACCAATGATACCCTTACTCAAAGTAAATACGTATGGGATTCTATATTTTCGCAGGAGGGTGGCAACCAGAACAATGCCGCTATTATAAAGGACCTGAGCGAATACCTGGCCAAATTGAATAATGATCTGTCGCCTGATCTGGAAGCCCGCAAACGTATAGTTGGGGATAACGTTGATAGCATGGATCACAAACCATACGGTAACAACCTGCTTAAGTTTGCTGATGCATCGCACGGAACAGGCGTGGCCGGGCTTATTGGCGCGGTACGTAACAATGGTTATGGCATTAATGGTGTTGCCGATAATGTAAGGATCATGGCCATAAAAGCTGTACCTAACGGCGACGAATATGATAAGGATATTGCCAATGCCATACATTATGCTGTTGACAATGGCGCGCAGATAGTTAACATGAGCTTTGGCAAAAAAATATCGCCTCATAAGGAATGGCTTGACGAGGCCTTTAAATACGCGGCGTCAAAAGATGTGCTGCTGGTGCAGGCCTCAGGAAATGACAGTGAAGATATGGATGTAAATCCCGATTTTCCGAACGATACATTTTTAGATGGCTCAACCGATGCTGACAATGTGGTTAACGTTGGCGCATCGGGCCCCAAATTAGGCGAACATCTTGCCGGCGATTTTAGCAACTACGGCAAAACCAATGTTGATGTATTTGCCCCCGGCGTTAAAGTAACCACCGTTGATACCGATGCCGAGTTCATGACAGAAGATGGCACCAGCTTTTCATCGCCTATTACAGCCGGCATCGCGGCTTTGGTACTGGAGTATTATCCAACCCTTAGCTCCAAACAACTTAAGCAGGTTATCCTTCAATCGGCCACGCCTTTAACAGGCACCATGGTACTTAAACCCGGCAGCAAAACCATCAAGGTTGATTTTGCCAGCTTAAGCAAAACCGGCGGCATTGTAAATGCCTATAAAGCTTTGCAGATAGCATCAAAAATGAAGGGTGAGCGGGTTCCATTGCCATAAAAAATAGCTCGTCATTGCATGACGTGTTTTAAAGTTTAAATAAAAAGAGCCGCTAATTGCGGCTCTTTTTATTTCCCCCTCTGTTTGTGTCCTCACAAACAGGTTGCCTGTGAAGACACAGGCAACGGGAGAGAAAGGAAAACAATACAACACAAAAAAGCCGCGATAAGCGGCTTTTCATATTTTAAATGCATCTTAAATTAGCTTACTCTTCAACCATCTCACTGTTGGGGCTGTTTACTTCAGGAACTTCATGTTTGAAGTAATGCTTCTGAAAAATCAGTATCATAATTACCCCTACGCATATCGCCGAGTCGGCAAGGTTAAATACCGGCCTGAAAAACTCGAAAGGCTCATTGCCCCATATCGGGAACCATGAAGGATAAGTGCCTCTAAACAGCGGGAAGTAAAACATATCAACTACACGCCCGTGAAAAAGCGGGGCATAATTATACATCACACCATAAAAGGTTGAATCAATAATATTGCCCACCGCACCGGCCAAAATAAGCGCTACGTTCATGATGAGGCCGCGGTGGTATTTATGCTTTATCAGGTAAATAAGGCAGTAAACAATACCACATACCGCAAAAATGCGGAAAAGCGTTAAAGCCAGTTTACCGGCATCACCGCCCCATTCCATGCCAAAGGCCATTCCATTGTTTTCGGTATAGTGCAACATACCGCGGCTGCCCAAAAAGCGAATCTCTTCGCCCATAAACATATGTGCCCTTACCCAGGTCTTTATGATCTGGTCAATAAGAATAATAAATATAGCAGTTAGAAAAGGTTTGGTGTAAGCGGCCTTCATTTATTGCTTTAATTTAGCTTCCATAGTAAGGGTGGTATGCGGCACGGCACGTAAGCGCTCTTTTGGTATTAGTTTGCCAGTTTCGCGGCAAATACCATAGGTTTTGTTTTCAATACGTACCAGGGCAGCTTCCAACTGGTCAATAAATTTTTTCTGACGGGCAGCTAACTGGTTTATTTGTTCTTTTTCCAGTGTTGCAGACCCATCTTCAAGGGTTTTATAAGTACCGGCAGTATCATCGGTTCCGTTAGCGTTAGGCGAACTTAACGAAGTTGCCAGGGAGTTTAACTCTTCTTTGGCAATACGCAGTTTATCAAGAATAAGAGCCTTAAACTCCTGCAGATCTGATTCAGAATATCTGGTTTTTTCGTTTTCTACTTTCATTTATACTTTACTAATAACAATAAATATTTCATTTCCATCAATCTCTACTTTATCACCCTCATTTAACTGAGCATCAAGCACTATACTGTCAGCTAAAATTTCGGCGCAAATATAAGATAAATTATTTTTTACCGCTTCTCTAATATAAGGATGATCGCTAATGCGCACATTTATCCTGTCTGTAACTTCAAATCCTTTCGCCTTACGCAGATTCTGGATGCGGTTTATCAACTCGCGCGCTATACCCTCCTCCCTCAATTCGTTGGTTATGGTAACATCTAAAGCTACAGTTAGTTTTCCTAAATTTGCAACTTGCCACCCGGGAACATCTTCTGCTATAATTTCGACATCCGAAGCTTGTATTAAGTACTTATTATCAAGTACGTTAACGGCCCCTTCAGTTTCCAGTTTAGCAATGTCGTCCTGTGTAAAATTATTTATAGCCTCTGCTACAGCCTTCATGTCCTTACCAACTTTTTGTCCCAGGGCCTTAAAGTTTGGTTTTATCTTCTTTTTAATGAAACCAGCCGTATCGGTAATGTACTCAATATCCTTAATATTTGTTTCAGATAATATTAATTCTTTTACCTGCTCCACATGCAGCTTAAACCCTTTATCTAAAATAGGTAACAATATTTTACCAAGCGGCCGGCGTACCGGAATTTCAATTTTTTTACGTAACGATAGCACCAGCGATGATACATCCTGTGCCAACTGCATGCGCTCTTCCAGGTCGGCATCAACCAGTTCATCATGATAGGTTGGGAAGTATGCTAAGTGAACTGATTCAAATTCCTCTTTACCGGTTACCTTGTTCAGGTCTTTATATAAACGATCAGCAAAGAATGGCGCTATAGGCGACATTAATTTGGCTATAGTAACCAAACAAGTATATAGCGTTTGGTAAGCAGACAATTTATCATCCAATTTATCAGACCTCCAGAAGCGGCGGCGGCTTAAGCGGATATACCAGTTGCTAAAGTGTGCGTCAACAAATTCCTGTATGGCACGGGCAGCTTTGGTAGGCTCATAATCGGCATAAAAACCATCAACCTCGCGGCTCAGGGTGTTTAATAATGATATAATCCAGCGGTCAATCTCCGGGCGTTGCGCTAACGCTATCTCTGGCTCGCTATATTTAAACTTATCAATATTGGCATACAGCACAAAGAACGAGTAAGAGTTGTACAGGGTACCAAAAAACTTACGGCGAACCTCATCTATGCCTTCCTCATTAAATTTAAGGTTGTCCCATGGCGATGCATTGCTGATCATGTACCAGCGGGCAGCATCTGCACCATATTGTTCAATGGTTGCGAAAGGATCAACAGCATTGCCTAAACGTTTAGACATTTTGTTGCCGTTTTTATCCAACACCAAACCATTTGAGACCACGTTTTTAAAAGCAACTCCCTTGTTACCAACCTGGGCATTTACCGCTTTTACTTCATCACTGCATTCACTCAGCATTACCGCTATTGCGTGCAGGGTAAAAAACCAGCCACGGGTTTGGTCAACACCTTCGGCAATAAAATCGGCCGGGTAGGCTGTAGCAAACAACTCCTTGTTTTCGAAAGGGAAATGCCATTGCGCATAAGGCATAGCACCTGAATCAAACCAAACATCGATCAGATCGGGCTCACGGAACATTTTGTTACCGGCTGATGAAGTTAAAATAACATCATCAACATAAGGGCGGTGCATGTCTTCCAACTTAAAGCCTTCGGGCATAAAGCCGGCTTTAATTGCTTTGGCTATTTCCTGCTCCAATTCGGCAATGGAGCCTATGCATTTTTCTTCCGAACCATTCTCTTCACGCCAGATAGGTAGCGGTGTTCCCCAGTAACGTGAACGCGACAGGTTCCAGTCAACCAGGTTCTCCAGCCAGTTACCAAAACGACCAGTTCCGGTTGATTCCGGTTTCCAGTTAATGGTTTTATTCAGCTTCACCATTTTATCCTTTACCGCTGTGGTACGGATAAACCAGCTATCGAGCGGGTAATATAATATCGGTTCGTCTGAGCGCCAGGAGTGTGGGTAGCTGTGCTCATATTTTTTAACGTCGAATGCTTTATTCTCTGTTTTTAATTTGATAGAGATAAGCACATCGGTACCTTTAAAACCGGGTACTGCACGTTCTTCGTCGCTGTAATATTCATCTTTAACATAAAAACCGGCAAAGTCGGTCACTTCATCAACAAAACGGCCCTGTTTATCAACCAGGGGAACATCCTTGCCAAATTCGTCCTTCACCATTACCGATGGTACGTTATTCTCTTTACAGGCCCTAAAGTCATCGGCACCAAAAACAGATGCGGTATGTACTATACCGGTACCATCCTCGGTAGTAACAAAATCGGCCGGGATCACGCGGAAAGCATTTTTCTCCAGGTCCTCGTTAGTTACATAAGGCATCAACTGGTGATAGCGTAAGCCGATCATTTCAACACCTTTAAACTCAGCCCTTACTTCCCAGGGGATAACCTTATCGCCACCTTTATAGTCCTGGAACGACGCATTTTCGCCCTCGGCTTTAAAATATTTGCCAACCAATGCTTTTGCAAGCACCACGCTAACCGGCTCATAAGTATAAGGGTTGAAAGTACGCAGCTTTACGTAGTCAACATTTTCGCCAATAGCCAGTGCGCAATTTGCCGGTAATGTCCACGGAGTGGTCGTCCATGCCAATATGGTAGTATCTTCGTTTGTATCCTCAAATAAAACCGGTATTAAGGGGTGCTGCTGGTCATTCTTTAAATGAAACTGGGCCACTATCGAAGTGTCCTTCACCATTTTGTAAGTACCCGGCTGGTTAAGCTCATGCGAGCTTAAGCCTGTACCTGATTTTGGCGAGTATGGCTGTACGGTGTAACCTTTGTATAAAAGGTCGTTCTTATAAAACTCCTTCAGTATCCACCAAAGGCTTTCAATGTATTCGTTTTTGTAGGTGATATACGGATCGTTAAGGTCGACCCAGTAGCCCATCTTTTCGGTCAGGTCGTTCCATACGTCGGTATAACGCATAACCTCCTTGCGGCAGGCATCATTGTAATCTTTAACGCTGATCTTTTTGCCGATATCGTCCTTGGTTATTCCCAAAGCTTTTTCAACAGCCAGCTCAATAGGCAAACCGTGGGTATCCCAACCGCCTTTACGCTTAACCTGAAAGCCTTTTAATGTTTTGTAACGGCAAAAAATGTCTTTTATTGACCGTGCCATTACGTGGTGAATACCTGGCATACCATTAGCACTCGGCGGCCCTTCGTAAAACGTGTAGGGGTTATTTGCCGGGCGACTGCTGATACTTTTTTCAAAAATGCTGTTCTGCTGCCAAAAATCCAGTATCTCTTTGCCTGTTTGCGATAAGTTTAACTGCTTATATTCTTTGTACATCTATATATTCTACCTTTTATCACCTCTTTTTTAAGAGGTTGCAAAAATACGGAATTTATAAATGATTTTTTTAATTTAGACGAGTGAAAAATAAAGTAAAGCGTACTATATTAATGCTATTAATTGCCGTGATACTATTTTCGGCATCAATGGTGATCCCCGCGTTACATAATTCAAAATTTAAAGACCTGGTACAGGGCGGCGCGTTGGGCTTAACGCTTGCCGGTATCATCAGCATAATTACCCTGATCATTGATTATTTGCGGGAAAGTAAACGGGGAGCTTAGCTAAGCTAATAAATACTCCTGTTAGCTCCCCCATCAACCTGTATGGTGGTTCCGCTAATATAGGCTGCCTGTTCCGATGCTAAAAAGGCAACCAGGGCGGCCAGTTCTTCGGGTTTGCCTATGCGGCCAAGCGGTATACCTTTTGTTTTTTCTTTTAAAGCCTGTTCGGGGTCAATATCCTGAGGTAGTGTATGTTTGATCCTGTCGGTAAGGACCAGGCCCGGGGCTACGTTATTTACGGTGATGTTATAAGGTCCAAATTCGTCGGCCATTAATTTGGCCATGCCCACCACGCCCATGCGCATACTGGTTGACAATACCGAATTGCCCAGCACCGCCTTTACCGAGCCGCTGATGATATTGATGATACGCCCGCTGCCTGTTTTTTGCATGTGCGGCAACACCAGCCTGCTCAAACGCGCAAAGCTGAGCAGGTTTAGCTCAAATGCTTTTTGCCATTGTTCATCATCAAAGTTCTCGAACTTATCAAACGGCGGACCGCCGGCATTGTTCAATAAAATGTCTATCTGCCCAAATGCTGCAGCCGCTTTTTTAATAAATGCATCTATCTCATCGGCTTTTGATACATCAACCGGTATATCGATCACCACGTTACCGGTAAGTTGTTTTATCTCGGTTGCTGTTTTGGCAAGCTCCGTTTCATCGCGCGAACCAATGATCACTCTTGCACCTTCGGCAGAAAGTGCTGTGGCTATAGCGTTCCCTAATCCTTTGCTGGCTGCCAATATTACAGCTACTTTATTATTGAGTTTAAGATCCATAAAACCTCTCCTAAATCCTCTCCTAAGGAGAGGACTTTAATTAACATATTTAAAATTATTGTTTCCAACTCCCTCTCCTTTGGAGAGGGCTGGGGTGAGGTTATTCCTCAATATCTGGTCCTTTAATTTTTTGGCGATCGATACCACGCTCCAGGCTTAGTAAAAATGCAGGCAGCAGGGTCAGGTTGCTGATCATGGCTACCAGCAGGGTAATAGATAGCAAAACACCCAAAGCCACCGTACCGCCAAATTTTGATACCGCGAATATACCGAAGCCAAAAAACAATACCGTTGCAATAAATATCATGCTCACCCCGGTTTCTCGGATGGTATCTGATACGATGTGCGATATGGTTTTTTTGCTGTGCCGCAGTTCATGACGATAACGCGTTATAAAATAAATGGTTTGATCTGACGAGATACCCATCGCTATACTAAAGATCAATATAGTTGATGGTTTTAACGGGATACCAAAAAAGCCCATGATACCGGCCGTAATGATAAGCGGCACCAGGTTGGGCAATAGCGAAACGGCAATCATTTTTACCCCTCTGAACAGGATCCACATTACCCCGGCAATTAATAAAATGGCCCAGGCCAAACTTTCGTACAGATTGGTTAGCAGGTAATTGGTACCCTTTATAAATATAATGCTGGAACCAGTAAGCTCCACATGGAATTTTTTAGGATCGAAAATAGAATCGATACGTGGCTGCAGTTCGGCCAGCACGGCATTCATTTTTTTAGACCCGGCATCAATCATTTCGAACGTTACCCGGGTTACCTGGCGGGTACTATCCAGGTAACTGTTTAATGTACCGGAGCTTTTACCGGAGTTACCTGCATAGTTGAGGATAAAATTTTGCTCCAAACCATCGGGTAAACGATAGTATTCAGGGTTGCCCCCATAAAATGCCTGGGTCGAAAATTTCAATACCTGTATCAAAGATATTGACCTGCTAAACTCAGGATAGGATGAAATAAGCTTTTCCAGTTTTTCAACCTTGCGAATGGTACCCAGGTTCATGACACCGTTTTTACGCTTGGTGTCAATACTTACCTCCAAAGGCAGCACCCCGTTAAAGTTCGATTCAAAGAACCGAAGATCGCTGAGTGTATTGTTATGCTGGGGCAGGTCATCAACCACATAGCCATTAATGTTGATCCTGAATATTCCAATAACCGAAATAACGATCAGTATTAGCGTTACAATGTAAATACCTTTACGTTTATGGTGCACCAGGGTATCCAATTTAATCAGGAGGGTTTTCATTAATTTACTATCCTTAATGCCCGTTTTTGCTTTGGGGCTTGGCAAATAGCTAAAAACAATGGGTACCAGTATAAGGCTCAGTGCAAATGTAGCCAGTATGCTCAGCGAGGCTACCAGGCCAAACTGGGTCAATAATTCGCTATTGGTAAAGCAGAGTACGCCGAAACCAATAGCGGTAGTAATGTTGGCTATAAAAGTGGTTATCCCGGCTTTTTCAAGGGCAATTGTCAGGGCATCCATTTTATTGCCCGATATTTCAAACTCGTGGTAATACTTATTCAGGATGAAAATAGTGTTTGGGATACCAATAACCACCACCAGCGGCGGGATGATACCCGTAAGGATGGTCATTTCATAATGCATTAACACCAGTGTCCCCAGGCTCCACACTACCCCAAGCACCACAATAAGCACCGGGAAAATAACTGGAAAAACCGACCTGAAAAAAATTGATAATATCAATGCTGTGATCAATATCGACAGACCTAAAAACATCGAGAACTCGTGCGCAACCAGATCGCCAACAACAGTACGTATAAGCGGCAGGCCAGAGTAATGTACCTTTATGCCATGTTTTTGTTCAAACTGCTGGCCAAGCTGATTTATCTTTTTAATGATGGGTACACGATAAGGTGTATTGATAATTTTATCATCAAAAGTAATGGCCATTAAAGTTGATTTGCCATCATCGCTCAATACAAGGCCTTTATAAAATGGCAGATTTAAAAGCTGTTGCTTTATACTATCAACAGCCTGCGTGCTTGGCAATACTCCGTTAACCAACGGTTTAATTAAAAAGCGATGGTGCGTGGTGTCTTTTTGCAGGTTGTAAACATTAGCTACAGAAACTACTGCTTTAATGCCTTTTACCTGCTTTAACTGGGTGCCTATCTGATACCAATCGTTAAATACATCCTTATCAAAAATTTTATCAGATTTAATACCAATCACCATGGATGACGCATCCTGGCCAAAGGTTTTTTTGAATTGGTTGTAACGTATATAGGCCGAATCGGTAACCGGGAGCACCTTGCCGCCATTAAAGGTTATCTTTACTTTTGATGCCTCAAATCCCATAAAAGCGCTCAGTGCTATAACGCAGACAAATACGATAAGCCTGTTTTTAAGGATAAAAGAAGCAGTATGTTTCCAGAACATTATTTGTGATATTAAGGGCGGTGCTAAACTACGAATTTTGATCTATGTGACGGTTGAAGATATTGACTTTGTGACAATGCCATAACCGCCAGCACTTTTTTATAGCCACCAGAGGGTAAATAATTAAGTTAATAAGTACCAATAACAATGTATTTTTGTACATGAAAAGACTGATACGCAGTTTTGGCTTTGCCTTTAAAGGCTTACAATATGCAACAGCTTCCCAGCTCAATTTCAGGATACACCTGGTGGCCAGTATTGTTGTTATAGGTTTGGGCTTTGCACTGCAAATTTCTGTTGATGAATGGCAATGGATCATGCTGAGCATTACTTTGGTGCTGGTAACAGAGCTTTTAAATACGGCTATTGAAACATTAACCGACCTGGTTTCGCCTACTTATAATATTAAAGCCGGGCACGTTAAGGACGTAAGCGCCGGAGCTGTGGTAGTTGCTGCCGCGTTTGCCTTTATTACAGGCCTCATCATATTTATACCGAAACTTCTTTTACTGTTACCACATGCTGCATAAAACCAGGGGCATTGTATTTAAGGCAACCGACTATGGCGAAAGCAGTGTTATTGTACAGATCTTTACTGAAAAATTTGGTCTGCAATCATACATAATCAATGGTGCTAAAAAGCCAAAAGCCAAAATTGGCCGCAATATGCTGCAACCCCTCCACCTGCTTGACCTGGTGGTTTATCATAAAAATACAGGCAGCGTACAGCGAATAGCCGAACTTAAAAATTCGCCGGTACTGCAAACTATTCCTTATGATGTAATAAAAAGCTGCCTGGCTATGTTTTTGAACGAAGTATTATATAAAGCCATAAAGCAGCAGTCGGCCGATGAAAATTTGTTTGATTTTGTATTTAGCGCCATAGAGTGGCTTGATCATCAAACGGACAATGTGGCCAATTTCCACCTGTTATTTTTAGTACAGCTTACACGGTACCTGGGCTTTTACCCCGATAGATTTTTGGCCGGCAACGCCGATTACTTTGACATGAAGAACGGCACATTCAGCAAATACAAACCCGACAGTGTTTTATACCTGTCGCCGCCGCATACACAAAACTTTAGCCTGCTGCTGCATTGGAGTTTTGAAAATATGCAGCAATTAAAGTTTAGTAATGACGAACGCCGGTATCTGATACAAAAACTATTGGAATATTACGCCCTGCATATCGAGGGCTTTGGCAATATACGCTCGGCAGATGTGCTGGAAGAGGTGCTTGCTTAGTGAGATGAATAACCGGCATCGCAATAAAATTACTGTGTCCCATCTGAATCTGATCGAGATACCGGTATCCTGAATTACTGTTCAGAATGTTCTAAAACATGTTTTTTTATAAACTCAATACTGGAATCTGGCAAAT
The DNA here is from genome assembly GCF_050433765.1 of Mucilaginibacter lappiensis. Classification (GTDB taxonomy): domain Bacteria; phylum Bacteroidota; class Bacteroidia; order Sphingobacteriales; family Sphingobacteriaceae; genus Mucilaginibacter; species Mucilaginibacter lappiensis_A. Next base: position 123,236 of record NZ_JBNPWP010000005.1, read on the forward strand.
CACTGCCTCCAGTTTGAACGATACTACCATCAGGCTGAATCGCCAGTTCAGCTTTAATATTACTATCTATAAAAACATGTAATTTGTTTTGTTCTTTTTCTACCCGACAGGCCAGCTCCCGGCCCGAATAATTGATGTGAAATTCGTATTTACCATCTTTAGCTGCAGGTGAGGTGTCTTTTGGATCGATCATGATACAGTGTTTATTGGTGTTAACACACTAAGTTGCATGATGTTTAATTTATCGGTAAATAAAATTATAAAACCCATTTAAAACAAAAAAAGAGAAAGCCAGGGCTCTCTCTTTTTTTTAGTTGACTGACCTCATTATTTACCATAAAGAACTAATTGGTTAGATCGATAATAACAATTGTTACAAATATATGCACTATAGAGTTAGTAGACTAATTTTTTAATAAAAATTTAACATGCATTTTGCTTATAATGTGCACTATAGCTAATAAACAGGTTATTTAAGACGATATCTATTTAACAAATACACATTATAACATGCCTGGTGGGGTGGCATCCGCTCCATGCTTACAGGAGTTTTATTGTTTTTAATCCATCAAAGATATTTACTTTTGTCATCGCTGTAGCATAAGTGGTTATTTATTAAAAAGTTAAGAATTACTTAATGCTTATATAAGTAGATTCGCGTGGTATAGCTATTATATAATTTGGAAAAGGTAAAAGCAAAGTTTAATGTGTTGTGGGGTTATGTGGTCAATTTTTTCACTACCCTGTTTAGCAAAGAGAAAAGCAGACAATTTATAAAAGATCATCTGTTTAACCCTCATCATTCTGCCCGGCTCAAAGCATCATCAATTGGTTTTGGGGTATTTATGGGCATAGTTCCAATTTGGGGATTTCAGCTCTTAGTGGCCTTTTCGCTGGCTATGTTATTCAGGTTAAATAAAGCCCTGGTTATTTTAGCAGCACATATCAGCTTTGCACCTATGATACCTGTAGTAATTTTTCTGAGCTATAAAGCAGGTGGTTACTGGGTGGGAAACAAAAATACAGATATTCCTTTTACCGCTAACATGACTATAAAATCAATTAGCCTTCACATGGAGCAATACTTATATGGCAGCATATCCCTTGCCATAGTTGCCGGGATAACGGCGGGCTTATTAACCTTTGCATTACTTAAAATATTTAAAAAGGAAGTTGTTATTACTACAACTTAAGTTGTCAAACAGCTGATACTACAAACATTTATTCCCCCATCGCATCATCAAAGTTCCATCCATTATTTAAAGGGACGTCATTGTAAAACCATTTACCAATAAGTTAAAAGGATTTACCCTATCAAGCAACTTACGCGTTATCAACGAAAACGTTATCGTAAATAAAAACAGGTAAAGCCTATGAAAAACTGTTCACTCGGAATATTTTTGATAAGTACAATAACAAAATTTTAACCAATTGTAAATAAATAAGCGCTTTAATTAAAAACGACTTAATTATTAATTGTAAATATTGCTTTCTATATTCCGTGAATTTTCATTGTCCTGCAGACATGAATACTGTTATGCTGCATATTGCATGACAGGGTAAATAGTAGCATATTGATAAACCATTAACCTTAGATCATGAAAAAATAAATCAAGGCTCACCAAAAAAAAGAATCGGTAGTGGGTTCAGCACTACCGAAATCTGTATTGTCCCGTTAAGCCAAACAACAACATTAAATGTTGCAGGGGACTCTTTTGCCTAATTCAAACGGAAATTTAAATAAGCAATACAAATATGAAGAAAAAACTTTCACAATTTGTCGTATAAACGGCTTTTACGCAGGATATTATCTGTAATAATTAAGATACCTAACCTATAACTCCGGGTTTTAAATTCCCTGTATTGCATCAATTAAATTTTATGGTAAGCTAAACAGGTCCTGCATGCAGGATCTGTTTAGCTGTTTGCGTAGCAAAATGAATCAGGTAATTGCTTTACTGAATCAAAACAACCTACAAACCAACCAATTAAGTATTAAAATTATGAGAAAACAAATTACTCTCCTTATTTTATTTTTACTGGCAAGCTGTACGCTTGCCCTCGCCCAGGATATATCTGTAAAGGGTACTATTAAGGACGATAAAGGATTGCCAATACCTGGCGCAACTGTCAGGTTAAAAGGCGGCACCAAGGGCGTCGCGGCCGATTTAAAGGGTAATTATACCCTTAACGCACCATCAAACGGCACACTGGTATTCAGTATAATTGGCTATACAACGCAGGAGCAACCTGTAAATGATCGCACAACTATTAATGTTAACCTGGCCGAAGATAACAAACAGCTAAACGAGGTAGTTGTGGTTGGTTACGGAACGCGGCAAAAAAAGGACGTTACCGGCGCGGTATCCAGCGTAAAGGCTACACAGCTTGAAAACGAAAACCCCAACAGTATTGGCGATGTGCTTAAAGGCAATATCCCCGGGCTTTCCGTAAGCATGAATACATCGGCAAAGGGCGGCGGCGATCTGCTGGTGCGCGGAAAAACCACGCTAACCGGTAATACATCGCCATTAATAGTATTGGATGGGGTTATTTATCCTGGTCAGCTTGCTGATATCAACCCTAATGACATAGCATCAATTGATGTACTGAAGGATGCAAGTGCGCTTGCCGTATATGGTTCAAGATCAGCAGCCGGTGTGGTTGCCATCACTACAAAAAAGGGCAAAAACGGCCCGCCGGTTATTACACTTAATTCCAATTTTGGTATAGCACAATTAGAAAAAGAGCAAAAAGTATATGGCCCTCAAGGGTTTTTAGACTGGCGTGCAGATGTAATGAGAAGCATCAACGTCAACAACCCTGGTTATCAATATACTGACCCCAGAAATTTACCTGCCGGTGTTACATTGCAGCAATGGATGGATTTAACAAAAGCCACCGGCGACCCGGTTGATCAATGGTTAAGCAGACTTGGTTTGGTAGCAAATGAAAGAGCTAATTACACAGCCGGCAAAACAGTTGATTGGTTTGATAAGGTTTTTCGTAATGGTTTTAGACAGGATCATACGGTCAGCATGTCGGGCAAAAGGGAAGATGTTAGTTATTACATGTCATTAAACTATACCAATAATCAAAACCTTATTGCCGGGGGTAAATATAGCAATATACGCGCCCGGTTAAACCTGGAAGGACAGGCCACTAAGTTTTTAACCGTTGGTATTAATGCACAGTATGCAGTAAGAGATGAGAGCGGCCTTCCAACTATTAGTAATGTTACTGATAATACGGTTGACCGGACCCATACCACCGAAGCTGACTGGACCCAGATCACCAATAACTCTCCTTATGGCGATTTTTATAACCCTGATGGTTCATTAAGAAGGATACCAACCGACGATGCCGGGCTAAACGCCAGGAACCCCTTTTTAAATAATTATTACGATGAAAGTATGAATGTGCAAAATACACTGTTTGCAAATTTGTATGCCAGGGTAACATTGCCATTGAATATTACTTTTCAAACAAATTTTACACCCAGTTTTGACTCCTACCGCAATTTTTATCACAGTTCATCACATAACCCCAATGTGACTGTACCAGGCGGTCAGGCTCAAAGGTCAATGGAAAACAGGTATAACTACCAGGTAGATAACTTACTCAAATGGAACCAAACCTTTAATAATATTCATAATATTGATGTTACCTTATTGGTTAATACAGAAAAATATCAATCATGGCTCACCAGGGAAACCAATGAAGGTTTTAGTCCTGATGACGACCTGAGTTTTCATAACCTTAGTGCAGGTAATAAACCAACAGCAAGCAGCGATGACCGTTACTCCACTGCAAATGCATACCTGGGTCGTATAGGCTACACCTTAATGCAGCGTTATTTGCTTACTGCTTCCATCCGGCGGGATGGTTATTCGCTCTTCGGACAAAGGCATCCGAGCGACAACTTTCCCTCAGTGGCAGCAGGCTGGATATTTACCGATGAGGAATTTATGAAATCAAATAAGTGGCTAAACTATGGAAAGCTACGTTTATCATACGGTGTTAACGGTAACCGTGATATAAGAGACGCTACCGGTACAGTTGACCCTAACAGGGCGCTGGCCGTAATCACGAATGAGAAATATCCAACGGTAACGCCTGGGGGTACAGCCACTGCAAACGCCGCCCTTTACATCAGCAGGATGGCAAGCCTTGAATTAAAGTGGGAACGAACCACTTCATTAAACGCTGGTATTGATTTCACGATCTTTAACAACCGCTTAAATGGTTCAATAGATGTTTATAATAAAAAAACAACCAACCTGCTTGTCCAAAGAGCATTGCCAGATGTGGCGGGCTTCTCAGATCCTAATAACGCCGGCAACAGGGGTGTTATATCAAATATAGGCGAAGTAAACAATAAAGGGTTTGAATTTAACCTTACCAGTAAAAACATAGCATCAAGTAATTTTATCTGGAGCAGTACACTCAACTTTTTTTTAAACCGCAATACCATCAAACATTTATATGGTTTAGCTAATGTTATTAACGCCGACGGAACCACAAGTCGTGTTGAAAACAGTGATAAGGCCAATGGCTGGTTTATAGGAAAAGATATTAACGCTGTATGGGATTATAAGATATTAGGGGTTTGGCAAACCAATGAAAAGGACCAGGCTGCCCTATACGGTGCTGTACCTGGCGATTTTAAGCTGCAAAAGCTGGTAAACAGCGGCCCTAATCAATATAAATACACTGATGATGATAAACAGTTTTTAGGTTCAAAGTCGCCAAGATTTACCTGGACCTTACGCAATGATTTCAATATCTATAAAAACTTTGATTTTTCCTTTTTGCTGCTTTCAAACTGGGGCCAGCTCAGACAATATAATCAGTCTATAAATAATCAGGGTGGTGTAAGTATTTCAAGAACATCCTCATATGTACAGCCATACTGGACACCGGCTAATCCCATAAATGATTATGCCCGCTTAAATTCAGGCTCAAGTGGTACCACTATCAATGTATGGCGAAAAGCTTCGTTTATACGGCTTAATACAGTTTCAATAGGCTATAATTTCCCTAAAACCTGGCTTACACCTTTAAAAATACAAAGTGCAAAATTATATGCTAACGTAACCAATGCCTCGGTATATGCCCCCAGCTGGGATTATTGGGATCCTGAAAATGACGGACCAACTCCAAGGTATATATCAGTAGGCGTAAACGTAGTATTTTAAAAATTGAACTGATGATCATGAAAAAGATAAATAAAAAAATAGCAGCAATGATTACTTTAACAGCATTGTTGATTACAGGAAGCTGTAAAAAGGACTTTTTAAAACCTAAAGATCTTTCTGACTTTACTCCGGATCTTACCTATAACTCTGTACCTGCTATGCAGGCGGCGCTTAATTATCTGAGCAAGAATTTAAGAGCAGAGTTTTTTGGCGACTCGGCACCGATGCTTACTGAGTCTATTTTTTCCGATGTTGCCGTTGAGGGTACTACAGATAAAACAACGCCAGCCCAGGATCTGAATGTGCGTATCACCCCTACTGCTAATTTGAACAGTGATGATTATAACAAAATTGGCTGGTATTGGCGACAATGGTACCAGGGAGTGCGTTATGCCAATACTATCATATCGCGCATTGATAATGTTAAATATACATCTGATGCACAGCGAAATTTGATTTTAGGCACCGCATATTTCCATAGGGCCTATTGCTATTACCGCCTGGTTCATGAGTTTGGCGATGTACCCTGTCCAATTAAAGAAGAAACGGTTCCTAATGTTGCTTATGCCACGGTAAAACGGGAGGTAATACTTCAGCAAATGAAAACTGATTTGGAGTTTGCACAGCAATGGGTAACCGATGGCGGCAATAAAGGTGATGTTACCAAGGGAGCCGTTAACCACTTACTTACCAAAGTTGATTTGGCTTTGGGTAAGTTTGATGATGCCATTGCAGCTGCAAGTTCTGTAATAAACAGTGGCCCATATCATTTAATGACTGGCCGTTTTGGAAGCACCGGCGCCGACGCAAGCAAGAATGTTATCTGGGATTTGCACCGCCCGGATAATAAAGCCATTGCTGCTAATACCGAGGCTTTATACCTGGTAATTGACAGGGATAACCTGGAAGGTAACACAGCCAATGGTTCACAACTCATGCGTAATTGTACGCCATTTTATTCTCAGGCTAATACGATACTTACGCCAGGTAAAAACAAAGCAGGAATAGTTGACGCGGTAACGGCCGAAATTCCGCTTACACTTTATTACGGCAGGGGAATAGGCAGGTACAGGGGAACACCATATAGCACACAATACATCTGGACAGACAATACCGATTTAAGACATGCTCCCGGAAACTGGATAAACATGACCGACCTGGTTTATAACAACCCGGCTTTAAAATCAGGTTCAAACGCAGATCCCGACTGGTATGGCAAGCACCTGGAACAATGGACAAAAGACAACGTAGCTACAAGATTTATAAATGGTCCCCGGGATACCATACGCTGCTGGTTTGGCTGGCCTCATTATAAGGTATTTATAAGTTCAACTAATTTAGCTACTGATAAGTATTGGAGTCCGCCACGTGGTACCAATACTGACTGGTATGTGTTCCGCTTAGCCGAAACATATCTGTTAAGAGCCGAAGCATATGTATGGAAAGGCGATCTGGTGAATGCAATGGCCGATCTGAATGTAGTTAGGGCACGGGCGCAGGCAGCCCCGTTAACCGATCCCAGTAAGGTTAATATAGGCACCGTACTTGACGAGCGGGCCAGGGAGCTTTATTGGGAAGAGCCCCGTAAAACCGAGCTCACCCGTATGGCCTATATTTTTGCTTTAACCGGTAAAGCATCAAACAGCGGCAAAACATACAACCAGAATAATTTTTCTGAATCCAACTTCTTTTATGATCGCATTATTGAAAAGAATGATTTTTATAATAAAGGGGTAATTACCAATTCAGGAAACACTTTTACCATATCGCCATATCATGTTTTATGGCCTATACCCAATAGCGATATTCAGTTAAATATTAACGGGCATATCAATCAAAATAAGGGATACTCAGGCTCAGGAAGTAACGTTCCGGCATTGGATAAAATTCCATAGTTTACCTATAATGCGGATAAAGCCATAATGGTTTTATCCGCATTATTTAAACCGGTAAGGTTTGCATTCATTGTTTATTAAACCCAAATAATAAACATTTTAAAATGTTACCAACAGCCAAATAAATTATTGATTAACATACAATTACAAAGCAGCATAACAGTTATTAACACTACCGTGTTAATAAACATCCCGGCTATAAGCTCATATGTACCTTTTCATATCAAGTAGGCCTCGTATGTGATTTTATATCAAATGTCTCTTCTAAACCGGTCAGGTTTTGCTTACAATTATCAGCACATATAAATGCAATTAAAATAATTTTCACAATTACCTTGTTTTGTTGTTAGTCAATAAATAAGTAATCAGTGATGAGGAATTTCGAAGTAGTAATAGGCCACGGCAAAGAATCTGAGGTGTTTGATGTTAGGGATAATAAGGACCATGGTAACGGTAAATGCCAGTTTGAGGTATTTCGTAATGAAGCTATAGTACTGAGCTTAGAACCGGAAGGTCCTTATCTACGCACATGCAGCAATCCCGGCAACCTGGCTGAGGAAATCATTTATCAGATCATCGCAAAAATAAAATTAAACCGACTATAGCTGTGTAGTTTTATTAATCAGTAGTTTTTTTACCCAGAGCAAATCTTCAGGCAACAAAAAACCCCTCAGAATTTAATCTGAAGGGCTTAAAAGTGTGGGGGTTACTGGGTTCGAACCAACTTCCTTAAATTTGATTTCTTGAATAGTTTAAAGAATGAATCTACCTTTAACTGACAATATATCATTAAGGGTGTTCTTACCACGCGAAAATCCTTTGATTCGGCGTGTGAAAATAATTTTTCCATGAGGTTTTCCTTATAGATATCAGCCTCAACGGGGGTAAAATATGGCTTCGAAATATTTTTTATTTCAAAAAGATTGATACAATCGCTGGCAGGTGTTTGCCTGTTAGGGTCGGCTAATCCAAGCCATGACTCATAATAATATCTAAAATCGGATATTTCAGGCGCAGTACAACTTGCCAAATATCCTCCTTTAGCATACCAGAAGTTATACCAGATCCATCCTTGTTCTGATGAAAATAAACCCACCTTATTTATTCCTTCCTTGTTCAAAAGCTGGATGTTTTTCCTCCAATTTTCAAAGGTTTTTGTAAGCAACATTATTTCTTGCAGAGATCGTGAATGCAGGTTATGGGTCATCCCCTTACTATGAAAATATATGAAATTATTATCGGGATATTGTATTGCCAAGTCATATAAAAGTTTAATTGCAGGATACTCAAATTGATTGTTATACGAGGCGCTAATTATAGCGGCAGGTACTATGCTATTAATTAGCCCTTTTATTTCTTCAAGGTAATTATTACTGTCCGTAACATGAATATACAAATCGGCCTCTGATAATATACCATAGCTTTTCAATTGATATAATTGGCCTGAAACTATGGCACGCCAGTTTGAATTTGGACTTGTGTATATATAATATATGATCTTTATTCTATTAATTTTGTTTGTCAGATCAAGTTTTATATTTTCAATATATTCGTCTTCTGCTAAATTGAAAACTTGATCATTGACTGATATTTGCAGGTAGTTTCTTTTGTTATTGCCAACTTTACCAAACAGCGTATCAAAATTAGTATGTTTTGGAATTTCAATTATATTACCATTCAAATACCTCTTAACTTTGTCGGTAACATCGATAACATCAGAAGGTAACATATCAATATTAAACTTTCCATACAAGGCATTCATTTTTTAAAGACGATAAGGTTTATAAACAAAATAATATAATTAGTTTCTTATACATAACAAGAAACTAATGCAATCATAGTAATAACATATATATTATATTTTTATTATGACTGTTATTATTTAAATAAAATAATGCATCAGAAAGAGCCTATTAGCAGGGGAAATCAACAAAAAACCCCTCAGAATTTAATCTGAAGGGTTTAAAAGTGTCGAGGGTTATTTATTTTTACGCTTTCTTTTCTGTACCATAATTGACCATCCAGCATACCCCGTATTTATCTTTAAAGCTGCCAAAATAATCACCCCAGAACTGATCCTGCATGGGCATTTCCACCTCGCCGCCCTCTGATAAACCTGCAAATAATCGGTCTGCTTCGTCTTTGCTTTCCGGGCTAACGCAGATGTAGTTGTTATTGCCTACTACCAATTTTTGCCCCATAGAAGGCATAGTGTCCGAAGCCATTAGCACATCGCCACCTGTTATTGGCAAGGCAACATGCATCACCCGGCCTTTTTCTGCTTCAGTAATATTTTCGCAGCCCGGCGCTTCACCCATTCTCATAACACCTCCTGCAAACTCACCACCGAAAACGGATTTGTAAAAAATGAACGCTTCTTCGGCATTGCCGTCAAAGTTCAGATACGAATTCAATTTTGCCATGATAATTATTTAAAAAAGTTATTTATTATAATCAATTCACAATACTGTAAACCTGCCGCTTAATAGCCTAAGCCATCATCCATATCATATTTTACGGCTCCATAATCCAACACCTTACGCATCAGGCCCAATTGCCCGAAAAGATAGCTTTCACGGTCTATGCACATACCCACCGTGTTCAGCTTGTTCTCTTCTACGTAAGAAACATTCATCCCGAATTCATGGGCCTGCACAAGTTCCGCCTCCTCCACGGATAGTAACTTTTGATATAACAGCGGTGATATCTTATGCCATTCCTTTTTTAGCACATCAAGCGATGGATATTTGGCGTTTATATCCAGCGCTTTTGCATCCTTAAACAGATCTTCGTTCGGATCTTTCCCTGGAATGCCCAAAACACCAGCCAGCCAATACCGGCAGTTAACCAGGTTCCCCACCATCCAGGCCAAATGGTTGGTTTTATTTTCAATACGCGTTTGGGCATCCTGTTCCCGAACACCATACAGCATGTTGTTAAACATCTGGCTATGCATGCGGTAAGCCGGGATAACGATTGTCAATGATTTAGCTACAGGCTTTTCCATTGTGTTCTTTTTATAAAATTAAAGTTTACTGTTCTGAGAGTTCCTTTACTATTTCCAGGCCTTTGGTAAAGCCATTGTTCATCATCTCTTCCCATTCTTCTCCTGTTTGTACAGAAGCTTTGAGGGTGGTAATGCCGTTGTTTTCGGAAAGGTGATATTCTTCTAAGGAGCCCGCCCAGCTCTTCACTTTTTCGCTGGAGGTATCTTCTTTTCCATCTATTACTTCGCCCAGGTGCTCAAACACAATTTCATGTGGTTCGTTCTTAGCCTTTAGGGTACTCACCATGCCGTTGCCTTTAGTATCCAGAAAAAGTGTTTTCCCGCCTATTTTCCAATCACTTTGCATAGTAGAGCCGCCGTTAGGATTAAAGGGGGCCGTCCATTGGGAATACGTGGCTTCATTCCAAAGCGTATCCCAAACTTTTTGGGCCGGTGCTTTGATTTCTTTTGTGTACTGTAACGTTTTCATAAGCTTATTTTTAAGAGCTTTGTGTTTTATTACAACAAAATTATAGTATAATACAAGAGGCCGTGAGGCATAAAAAGACAATTTAAGGGGTAGATTGCGACATTATTCAATCGCGGCCGATGAGATACACCAAATATGCTTACCCAACCGCTTTATCACATATGAACAGTTTTCTGGCATGGATGGTTTTTATTTATGCAGATTTCTTCAGCACATCAAAGTTTAGGTCGTGTGGTGTTAGCCACAAGTCTGGATTATTACTCAAACTATATATGGAAAAGAGCTCTTATTTAGAGCTTACCTTATATCGAACCATTTCCTTGTTGATTTGCGGTTAATAGCGGATTTGAACCAATAAATTATTTACTATATTTATTTGCAATGATTATTAAAATTATATTTATCTAAAATTATAAGGCAATTAATTTAATGATCACTCAGGAGCACATAGACAATTTTAGTAGTGAATTGACGAAGATTTTAAATTCCGAACTTCGACTTGGTAACGAAATTGTTGAAACCTCCAAAGGTTGGCCGAACGAAGAAACTATTATGGTTTTTCTAAAATCCCCATTTATTGGGTGTTACAAACTTAACGATATCGATTATCGGGACATCAATGATATCCACTATTGGAAAGCTGAGTATTTTGACAAGTCGACAAATCATGGGCTTGCCTGCAAATTTGATGTAGATCGGGTTTTTAATTTTTACCATAATACAATCGCTCATTCTCGGCTAAATACGCACATTTGGGGTTCGATTAGCCGTCAGTTTGGCTACTTTATTTTAAAATAGTTTCCATTTGATGCAGATCTGTTAATGAACATTTTCCTATTTGGAAATTTTTAAGGATAAGATTCGCAATTGAGAATTGAAAATTGTCTACCAAATCGTCGACTAATTTTTCCAGATAGCCTTCCTTGGAAATCTGCGGAATATAAATGTGTGCTTTAGCAGTCGTATTAGTTGTTAAGAAACCTTTTTTTACAAGAATTCTGACAATGGTTGAAATAGTATTGTAAGCGGGGAGTGGTTTTTTTTTCCAATTTTTTATAATTTCATTTACATTGCCACTTTCTAATTCCCATATAATTTGCATTACCTCTTCTTCTAAGCGCGTAAGTTTAATTATCTCCATTTTAGATGAATTTTTTGTACAGCGATTTTTGTTGACTCCATTAATCTAAAAGCAAATATATCTTTAATAAATAATATTTTTTTATTAACTGTTTAAATTTCTAACTTCATAAAAATATAACTCGTATTATGAAAAAAAGAGGCATTCAACACGCTTATTGGCTGTTATTATTAATTATTTCCTCATGTGTTTCAAAAAAAGAAATACTCCCGGGTTTTGTAATGTATAATTCATTAAACGATATGGATAGCCCTGGAGGAATATATCGGATTGGACAAGACAATAAAACTGTCCGATTAGTTGAATATAGGGATAACACGCCAGCTCCCAATCCCATTCAAGTAAGCAACTCGGAGAAATCTAAGGTTATAAACATTAAAACCCTATTATCATTTCTTTCAAATGGCGACACAACTATAGTCGGCAGTCTTGGAGTCAATTCAAAAAAAAATATTAAGATAAATATTAAGATCGTGCAAGGTCAGCTTTATAAAATGACGGATGAAGACATGAAAATATATAATAAAGATCTAAGAAAAAGGCTAATAATTGACACATCACTTCCAGAGAATAAGCCTTCAATGTATTTTATTTTAAGGGAAGCGGTATCAGCAAAAGAAATTTATCTTGACCTCAGGAAACTCCCTGCTATTGACTCATCATATAAAGAAAAAATAAGGCAGGTAACAGAGGGACGGCCTAATATAGTCTGGTTAAATTCAAATGAGATAAAAATTTCTCTTAAAGAGGATGAACTTGTATTTTACAAAACGGACAGAATTTTACTTGTTAGCGACCCAAGCGGCAATGCTGAGTTAAAGTTCGAGCCATTGGATCCTAAAAGTACCAAGCTGTTGAATTTTGAAAATTAATTTAAATTTCTGAAAAGTTATTACTCAAAATATAATGTGAAAGTACTAATGAACAAAAGGTTCGAATGCTGAATAATGGATGGCTATAACCGTTAAGCTATTGCTGTGGAAACTGTTTGACCGAGCCAATCATGCGGGTATGGAGCTGACTTTTTATGAGCAGAACAAGATCAACCTGCATTAGAGTAGATGGCGGCCCCAAGTTTATCGACAAAGAGTTTAAGGGGCGATTTGAAAGCAAAGAATCGCAGTGTAATATTCACAGCTTGACAAACCTATGCAGAACAGTTATTTCGAACGGTTCAGTAGAGCCTACAGTGAAAACATACAGGATACGCACTATTTTCCATTCATTAACCAAGTACAACTTTCTTGGGTAATAGCGTCAATGCCCCTTTCGCGCCTTCGATGATATGGCCCGTATATCTATTGGTTTAAAAAAACGGATAGCTGAAAATAGCAACCTTGAAATTGAGTTTCGCTATTTCAAGGTTAAAGAAAAAACATTTAATATCCTAAAAATCTATCAATTAGGCTTTTATTACCTATCACAATCTCTGCCGATAACTGCATTCCTGCTGTAAGTGAGTTTGCGATTTTTTTTGACTTGACAGGCAAATCCTTTATAGGTATGTCAACAGTAACCAAGACCTTTTCACCATTAAGACTTGCGATGGCAGCTATCTGCGCCTTTAGATAACCTATTTCTTGAAATTTATATCCGGTTACTTTCAACAGCACTTCTTGCTTAGGTATTATCTTTAAAGCTCTTTTCTTTGTAACTATTCCCTCAGCTTGTAGTTTAGCGACTTTTGAGGGTGTCAATACGAATAATGGCTTTCCTATTGAAACTGAGTAATGGTTAGGCTGCAAGTAGCTGACCTTTCCGTTATATGTTGCTGTTATTATATATTTAGTTTTATAACTTGCAACCGCTTTGTTCAACGCGGTGAAAGATTGCCATAACCGATCTTCTGGTGAGGACAGCCGAGCTAAATGTCTTAAGGTATCAAGTTTGGTTCGTATTACTGTGAGATTTTCCGACAATCTTTCCGTTTCAAGCTTCTGGTTCTCCAGTGCTTTAGTTCTTTTGTTAATTGTAGGTTTAATTGTCTCAGCATATTTTGCAGCCAACTGAATGCTAACTAGTAATCTGTTCCTTTCATCAAGGGTCCGATTAATTTCCTGAAGCGCTTCAAGAATATTGCTATAACAATTGAGTTCTGTCTCATTATGTCCATCCAACAATATATGGTATTTTATAAAAAGTGTTTTGAATAATGCCAACGGCTTTGCTAGCTCGCCTACATCTTTTATAGAAAGCAATCCATCCCTGAATTCCGGTAATTTTATTGTAGAGCTATCTTTCGTTAATCTATTTAAGAGCGAGTCTAAATAGCTGATCTGCCGCTCATCAGCACCACTCGTAATCAGTGCTAATAATTGGCCTTTGCGTACCATTCGGCTTTCCAACAAAGGGCTTAAACTAAGCGTGCCTGAAGATTTGGCATTAATTATAACAGGAGCGCTACCGTTGGTTAACTTAAGATTTACGTTTATCGACTCTGGTGTTTTAATGCTATTGAGCAATAAATAAATTGCCACTAGGGTTGTAAAGATTGTCAATATCCCCCACCGGAGGATCCAGGACGGCACTCGTGTAATAACCTCATCGACTTTCTCATTGTGGCTAGTAATGTTGATTGGCTTAATTTTGCTCATTTAGTTTCCAAGCTCCAATTGATTTTTTATTAATTCAAAATATTTCCCGGCTTTCTTTACCAACGAATCATGCGTCCCTATTTCTGTGATTTCTCCCTTGTCTAGCACGATGATCTTATCAGCGTCTTTAACCGTACTTAGCCTGTGGGCAACAACAATAACGGTGCGATTCTTAAAGAATGTTTGAAAATTCTTCATAATTTCCTTTTCATTATTGGCATCAAGAGAGTTCGTTGCTTCATCCAGAAAGAGAACCTTGGGGTTTTTGTACACGGCCCTCGCAATAAGAATGCGTTGCTTTTGGCCTTGGCTAATTCCATTTCCTTCGGCACCTATCAGCGTGTCGAGACCTAGCGGCAGTGAGTTTATGAATTCATCAATATTAGAAATTCTCGTCGCTTCTGCCAATCTCTTTTCATCGGGATTTTCATCCCCTAAGGCGATATTATTTGCTATGCTTTCGGAAAATATAAATCCATCTTGCATCACTACACCACACTCCGAACGCCAAGCCGAATTATTGATTGATTGTAAGTCGTGACCATCAATTAAAATTTTCCCGGCCGTTGGTAAATAAAATTTCAACAACAATTTGAGTAACGTCGTTTTTCCACTACCGCTCACGCCGACAATTGCTGTCAATGTTCCTTCCCCGATTTCAAGATTTATATCATTTAATACGGGCTTTGATAATTGGTTCGATCCAGGGTAGTTAAATCTTAAGTTGTTTATACTAATAAGTTTCTGATGTGGCACTTCCTTAAGTTCCTTACCTGTTTGCCAGTCATCACCCCTTATAGCATAAACTTCGTTAAGTCTTTCGATGCTTATTTTGGCATCTTGAGCTGACTGGGAAAACTGAATTAACTGCTCAACTGGACTATTTAACTGCCCTATTATATATTGTATAGATAGCATAGTGCCAAGTGAGAGGTCTCCTTCAAGTACATATTTAGCAGCTAGAAAAGTTATAATTATATTTTTTCCCTCGTTAACAAAGAGCCCGCCAATCTGTTGATATTGACTGGATGTCATGATCTTAACATTTACATCAAATAATATCAAGCGCAGTTTCTCCCAACTCCATCTTTTCTGCATCTCAGCATTTGCCAATTTGATATCCTGCATTCCGCTGATGAGGCTAAAAAGGCTTGATTGTTCCTTTGACAGAATATCAAACCTCTTGAAATTGAGGTTCCTGCGTTGTTGAATAAAAAGTAAGACCCACACGCCATATAAAGCACTCCCGAAAAGAAAAACTAAAAAGATCGTCACCGAATAATAGCACAGAACAATGCCGAAGACGAGCATGTTGAGCACTGAAAAAAGCATGTTAAGAGTCGAATTGGTGAGGAATGCCTCAATATATGAATGATCCCGGATCCTTTGTAAGATGTCTCCGTGCTTCTTGACATCGAAAAAGGACAAGGGTAAATTCATGAGCTTGATTAAAAAGTCAGAAAGTATGGAAAGGTTGATACGGGTGCTTATGTGAAGCAGGATCCAATTTCTTATAAATTCGGTAGAAACTCTGCCTGTGAAAAGCATCAGTTGGGCAAACAGAATTAGATAAATAAACTGAAGATTGTTTTTGTTAATTCCGTAATCAACCAGTGCCCGCGTCAGAAATGGAAATATTAGCTGAATCAAGCTTCCGACAATTAGTCCAAGTAGTAATTGGATAACTAACTTTCGGTAGGGCCGCAAATATTTGATAAGATATTTAAAACTCACATTTTTTGCTTCACCCTCATCAACAGATTCGTAAAATGAAGGTGTTGGCTGCAATAGCATCACTATGCCATTCTCACCAGACCGTTCCCATTTTTGAAAAAATTCATTAAGTGTATAAGTAATAATTCCGATTGCTGGATCAGCAACTTTAACTGCGGTAACTTCGTTTCGCACCTTATGGATTACGGTACCGATAACAACGACAAAGTGGTTTTGATTCCAATGGATAATACAGGGCAAGGGAGCTTTTGTTAGTAATGTTTCCCCATTAACTTTAGCGGACATCGTACGAAATCCTAGTTTTTCAGCTGCTTGTCCGATCCCATACATGGACACACCTTCTTTGCTTATAAAAGATTTTTCGCGAATGCTTTGAATACTATAAGTCTTGCCATAGAATTCGGAAATCATTTTCAGGCACGTGGGACCACAATCCATCACATCCAGTTGTTTGTAAAACTTAAATTTCATATTGTATTACCAAGTATAAAAAATAATATGGTAATTTTAAATTATAAATGCAGAAAGCCGCAGTTTTAATAATTATTTTTTCGCTTACCGTCAGTTGTCGTCGTAATTCATAGTTCAGCAAGATATATTAAGGCAATGATGAGTAAGTTGTCGAAGTGGCCTTTACACATTCATACAGAAAGGCAGCTATAATGAGCGCATTTTCAGTAAATAATATTCATTACTTTACTAACGAGGGCTTCAAAAGTCAGATTTTTTTATTCGACAAGCAACGGGAAAAAATAGTTTCAAACTGCTATTTGCAATGAATTAGTAGAGAAGTTATCAGTTTAAACGCAAACATAATGATCATATATGGAGAGTTTCGAATTTTATTAAATAATATTATTATATTGCATCAACGACGATTTTGGCTAATTTATGACAAATGGATGCGTTGAAACCAAATGGAGCAATTTGAAGAGTTAAATGACACCCTTTTTCAAAGGATTAAACAGGAAGAACTTGTGCTTATTCGTGGCGGAGTCTCTGAAGCCAATGTTCGGACAATTACGACTATTGGGCACGAGGTGAGCGATTACGCCAATGATCCCGGCAATTGAGAACCAGGTTTTTATTAAACGGCATGGGGTTTGAATAATAAATAGTTCGAATCTACATGCCGCTTAAATTTTAGACTAATTACGAATTTCGTTCAAAATTGCTTTTTAGAGTAACCCGCTGAATAATATTGATGACAGAAGCATGGTGATTGGTGAAATTCATAGGCGATGATGGTGACGTCATGTTTTTCTTAATCATATTTATTTCAGAATGACGAGATTTGATACATACTGTAATACACTTGTTTAAGAGCGAGGTTTAGAACATAGTATTAGGGCAAATCAGATATGACGAAGGGATATTTAAAAATTTACCAAAGTATCCACACGCTGAATTTCATTAGAGTGCTTATTGAGATTAGCGCATATGATTGAATGTTATAGTAAGAAGAAATATACTCAATAGGAAAGTAATCTCAGTTTTTGCAAGAAGAACAACCTTAACATTATTAATATTTAATTAGCTGAAATATGATTTTAATCCTGTCAAGATCGTCCGATTATTCAAGTTATGCGGTAATTGAGTGGATCGAGGCATTAGGAGGTAAGTATAAAAGACTCAATGAAAATCAATTTACGAGTCTAAAATCTGATTTTGAATTTAAACTATCCAATGATGATTTCCATTTTGATGATACAAATATCTCCATGGAGTTAGATCAAACTACAATTGTTTGGTTTCGCCGATGGTTTTACCAAGAAGCGTTTAATGATCTTTTTAAACTAACGGATAATAAGATATGGGCTTCCTATATTTACGATTACATATACAAGGAAATGAATGCCTTCGGAAATGCATTTCTTTCGTCGATCGTCGGTGCTAAATGGTTCGACCACCCTGAAAACGTAAGGAAGAATAGGAAAATGGAAATTCTAGTTAAAGCAAAGGAGTTTAATCTTTTGATACCGAATACAATCATTGCGAATAATAAAAAAAGTGCCTTGCAGTTTTTATCTCAAAATAAAAGAATTATTTCTAAGCCTATCACAGAAATTCCTTACTTTCATGATATCCAATACGAGTTCTTTCTCTTCACGTCTGAAATGACTGAGGATATACTTAATTCAGGACCCGCTAATTTCTACCCCACACTTTTTCAGCAGCTTATTGAAAAAAAGTATGACATAAGGGTTTTTTTCATGAATGATGAATGTTATTCGATGGCAATCCTTTCTCAAAACGATTCCAAAACAACTATAGATTTTAGAAATTATGATTTCGAGCGGCCTTCCCGAACAATTCCATATAAATTGCCGGCTGAGATCGAAAATAAAATATGCAAATTGATGAGGTCAATAAACCTATCAAATGGTTCATTAGATTTTGTGCTTTCCCAAGACCATAAGTTTTATTTTTTAGAAGTCAATCCCATTGGTCAGTTTGGAATGACCTCGTATCCCTGTAATTATGAAATAGACAAGAAAATAGCCCAATTTTTAGTTAATTATGACCGACAACAAACTCAATCCTGAACTAATTGATCTTTTCAATCAAGAAGAGGAACTGATTAATCACTTACCCGCAAATTTCTCTCAATTCAAATGCCGAACGTCAGCGGAATGGGAGAATGATTTTAACTACACCAAAAAATTCGCGCTAATTTCGGATCCTGACCACATCGTTTTTTGCCAAGCTTTTAATAAAAGAATTTCCAAATGTTTTTAATTTAACATATGTTAAACAAATCAGTTTTTAAACTTTTTGCCAACTGTTTACCAGTAAAAGGGGCGAAAAGAAGCGTTATATGTGATCTTCAATATTACACTTATAAATTCATACCGAATATCTTATTTAAGATTCTCACTGAACATAAAAACCTGACAATGGAATCAATTAAATCTTATTACAACAATCAATATGATTCTAAAATAGAAGAGTATTTTAACACTTTGATTGAAGAAGGTTTAGGTTTTGAATGTGGCGAAGAGGAAATTGAACGGTATCCAGATTTGAACCTTAACTGGGAACGCCCGGAAAAGATAACAAATGCGATCATAGACATTGATGCCCAGAGCACCTATGATTTAAGCAAATTTGTAATGGAAATTGATTCCTTAAGATGCAAAGCGGTCGAAGTTCGTTTGTTTTCAATGGTTGGCTTAAGCCGAATAAATGAAATATTAAAAACCTTTGATGTTACAAAAATTCCAGGCATTGAAATATTAATGCCTTTTGATGATTCAATTAGTGAACAAGCCTTAATCGAATTATGTGAGCTGTTTCCAAGAATTAACCTAATTACCCTGTTCAAAAGTCCTCGATCTTATTTAAAAGAAATAAACAGGGTTGGCGTGACAATTAATTTTATCGATACCAATATTACGTCAGCCGCTCACTGTGGAATTATTAATCCTGCATATTTTAATGTTAATCAAGCCATGTATCGGGAAGCGCTCAAATTTAATACTTGCCTCAATAAGAAAATATCTATTGATGTTAACGGTTATATAAAAAATTGTCCATCCATGGATAAATCGTATGGCCAAATATCACAAACAAATTTAAATGAAGTATTAGAAATATTAAAATTCAAAGAATATTGGAATATAAATAAAGACGAGATAAATATCTGCAGGGATTGCGAGTTCAGATATATTTGTACCGATTGCAGAGCTTACACACAAAATCTTACAGTTCAATATAATAAACCACTCAAATGTTCTTATGATCCTTATCTGGTTAAATGGGGGTTCTAGTTAAGTGTATTGACTCCGTAAACGAGATTTACGAAAGACACCTTAAACGGAAAAGGGCAGCTATTGCCACCCTTTTCCGCTGTGTTAATCCATTTTTAATGGGATTAGTCGCGTGATGAGCTGTCTTGGAAGGTAGGATCACTGCTCTTAGCGGTAATAGTAACTTCGTAAGCAGGTGCGTTGCCACCTTTCATTGAATTTAGTTCTTCCTTTTCAACTGGTTTGAAAAGCTCATCAGATAGGTTTTCGAAATTTTCCATAAGTATTTTTTTTATGCAACCAGTTAGTCTACAGTGAATAACGTCGTCATATACAAGTATATTTAATTTATTTAATATTATAAAATTATTTTAAATATATATTTTACTTTTTTTATTTTTTGAGTTTTGCTCTTTTCCATTCGAATCATATTTGATAATAACAATCTTTAATATTCCTTTTAGCGAAGATTTTCGTCTCAGTTTATAATTTAAAATCCCTTAGCGCAGCTGGTGCTAACGAGCCTAATTTACTCAGCGAACTCGTTAATTTTGACACCAATGCACGATAAGTGATTGGCTCGCCTTTGACAGGTGGGTTAATCATGCCGGCCCCAACTGGTTCTTCTATTACTTTAGTAGCAAACCAAGTCACATTCTCGTGAGGAAGCGCTACCCCAAGAATCATTCCCGGTAATCCATAAAAAGATTCAGGCCCCGACGAAACATGAATTTGCTCACAATAAAAAGCAACCACATAAACTGAATCTTTTGTTAAGCCATTTGCTCTCCTGCATTGAAAACCTGCTATGTCCCGCCTTTCATCAGTAATCTTCCATTTGATGCTTCTTAAACTATCTCTTATCAGAAAGGTACTGCCGTAGACATCCTTTTGAGTGATAAAGGATTTAGATTTCATATTGCTATATGTAATATTATGTTGACTGGCCATGGGGTCCCTGTCAAATTGATCTATCTTGTCAATGTTACTTTCTGGCTCATAGACGGACTCCGCATTAAGAAAAGTTAACGTTCCCTTAAGTTTTTTGAACTGTGGATTTGAAGACTTATAGTCTTCAAATGCTTTGGTTCTGTAGATTTCGTTATCTTTATGAGTGTTTTTTGCAATTATTACATACATGTTTACCGTTCTCTCATATTCTATCCGACCTTGGGTTATGAACCGCTTTGCCTGCCCGCTAACCAGCGTTGGCACAAAAAATAAAAAACAGATTAAAATTCTCATAGCAGTTATTTTGGAGAATTAACTTTGTTAAAGTTGTAATTTATTGAAACCATAAAATATCTTCGGATGCTGGTATAAGTTGTTTGCGTAAGTATACCGGCAGCTGTGACCCGGTCATAGCCTTTGTTTTGATCAAGCAGGTCGTACCCCTTAAGCAATACTTTCAGGTTTTCATTCTTAAGAAAAGATTTGCTTAAAGTTGCATTCCAAAGAATACGGCTAAAGTTGTTATCAAAGGCGTCAGTTTTCGCCCTGAATTGATAATCGCCATCTGTCCCAACCTGAATTTTTCCCGGCAGGTAAATTGTGACAGAGGCGCTCCCGTTAAAACCTGGCCCATTGTTGTTTATCGCCTGCAGAGATGATTTGCTAACTGTATACTCCGGGCCTAACGCGACATAAAAGTCATATTTTTCTTCTTTGTATTTACTTATACTGAACAGCATGGAGTAATTGGCTCCCCTGGTGAAATTTTCTTGGTTGTTCACTAAATTATAATAACTGTTGCTATGAGCATCCAGCTGGATACCAAGCGTAGCATCTGATTTTTGTAATTTTTGCTGCATGATTACACTTAAATTATACGCTAACGAATTTTTATTGGTCATGTTTACATATTGGTAAGTACTCTTTCCTGAAGAGTCAGTCATAATATTAGACACAATTGGTTTATTGATAATTGAATAGGAACCACTTGCATTAATAAACTGGTCGTTCACTGCCTTGAAAGATGTATAATCCAGTCTAATTATATTTCTAAACGCTGGTTGCAGATTTGGATTTCCAACTGTTAAGTTGAGCGGATCCGTATTAACAGTTAGCGGTTGAAGTTGGTCTATTGTTGGCTGCAGCGTATTGCCGTAGTAATTTAATTTAAGCGAACTTTCTTTGGATAAAGCGTAGCTGATCCCCGCATGCGGGTTCCACACCGTAAAATTGCGATTGGCTATTTCGTTCGTAAAGTTATTAAGTTGTTCATATTTGGCATTTCCTAACGTCGTGCCAAGGTTGTAATTGACTTTCTTCTTAAAGTACTTAAAATTGAAACCGAGCTCATTATAATACTGATCAAAATGATAGCTGTTACTAAAAGCGGAATCCAGGATGCTTGGTGAAGCCCGGTCAAAAGAACGTTTATCGGAGCTGTTATTGGTGATGCCTAACGCATAGCTGAATATACCACTTAAGTCCTTTAAAATGGGTTCGGTATAACTGACATTCGCTTGTAACACAGTATTCTTCTCTTTGCTTACCTTCAATTGATTGGTAACCTGAACGCTGTCTAACCGTCCACCAGCGCCAAAAAAATTCGTATTCGAGTTGATATAGCCATTGGCATTATTTTGATTAAAGTACTCATCGAAAGTAAAAGAAATGCTCCTCCCTTTTTTCTTTAGCTTTTTAGTCAACAAGATATTACTGTGTAATATAGACCGATCGGCATCGTTGTACAATTCCCGGTTATTTTGGTTTAAGAGAACATCATCTTCCTTTGATCCGACTGTATTAAACCGATTAAGGCTTTTTCCATTAGTCGTTGCTTCATCAATCGCGATTTTTAGGATAGCTGTCGTATCTAATTTTTTCATGTAGGTCACATCAAATTTTTGTTTGAAAAAATCATTATCGAATACCTGGTTAACATCGCTTTTGAGATATCCTGATGGTAAGCTGTTTTGTGTCAATATATCTCGACTGCCATTAACAGATAAGGACCCCGCTTTATAATTAGCGTTGAGAGATTGATTGCCCTGATCCCATTTATCATTAAAATGCAGACCTCCTGCCGCCGCCTTTGGGATTCCCTGGCCGTTGTATTTGCCATTGTACGATTCCAATTCATCAGTACTCTCAATATTCACGACAACGGCGCCTCCTACATCCAGCATTTGAACGTCAGAGGACGATGTATAACGATTATTATCCTGATAACTTAGGCCAAGTTTGCCAGTGTTTGCAAGCGTACCATAAGCAGATATCTTTTGGTCTCCGTTAAATTTGTTGGCCAAAAGTTGATTTTGATAATATTTATTCGTGCCGATACCGCCATCTAATTTTCCAAATGTTCCCTTTTTCTTATTCGCTTTCAGTTTAATATTGATCGTTTTTTGTTTTTTGTTATCCTCAGCGCCTGTAAATGCAGCTTGATCACTCTTTTTGTCAAATAGCTGAATTTTTTCAACCATGTCTGCCCGTATATTTTGTGTTACCAGTGTAGGGTCATCTCCAAAAAATTCCTCGCCATCTACTAATACCTTATTTACAACCTGTCCCTGCGCTCGTATCTTACCATCTTTGTTTACCTGTATGCCTGGCAGTTGCTTGAGCAAATCCTCGACATTTGCATTGGGTTGAATCACGAAGCTGCCGGCATTAAATTCTAACGTGTCTCCTAAAAGTTTTGTGCTTGTTTTTCTCGCCTTCACAATGACCTCTTGGAGAATATGACTTTTCAGCTCGAGATCAATGACACCAAAATCAATTTGATGGTTTAACGAATCAAGCGTGATGCGTTCCACGAAGTCTGCGTAATCAGGATAAGAAACTATTAAAATGTATTTGCCCGGGTTTAATCCGGTCATTCGGAAACTTCCATTACTTAGGACATATGAAAAGTCTTTCAGGATCGAATCTTTTGCTGATAAAATAGTTATCGTAGCATTAGCCAAGTATTGATGGGAAGACGTATTCGAAACACTCCCCTTAACCTCATAATTTGATTGGGCCCATACCGCCTTGGTCAAACAAAGAAATATAAATAAAAATAAAACTCTCATGTTTGTATTTTTCGAATTGCTAATTGATTTGTGCTTTATATTGATGGATTTATTATAAGTAAATGTTATTAACCACCCGGTCAAGAGAGGGTAATTGACTGTTTTTGGTATAGATCAGTCAGAAAAATAATCGTTTCCCTGGCAGATAACTCTGGAGACAAATACTTTAATATATCAGCGACAGTTAGCTTTTCACGTGAGTCTAATTTTTCGATTAGTTGAAAAATCTTTGGCTCGTTTTTCAGTATCAAACTATGTCCCCGGTAATAGAGGTGACAATGATTCTCTTTTACCTCATAGTATATTTTATAAGGACTAACAATATGCACAAATTTCCCCAGGTCATTTTTTGATAACTGTTTCCCGCTTTCTATAAGGGTTTTAGAATTCCAGTAGGCATTGCTTGAAAGTTTTAGCTTTTCAGCATTGAAGTAGTTATACATCAAATCGTCAACAGAATTAAAAGACCCTTCTTGATTAATAATGTATTTCGAAAACGTGTCTTTATTCGTGACGAGTGAAAATAAATCGGCTGGGAGAATTGACTCATTTTCTTTAAGATCGTATTTCATTGTTTCCTCGAACAGCCTATGGAGATATGAAAATCTGGTAGGATTGTTAAACCAAACTGTAACACCTACAGAAAATTCACCTGTATAGCCTATGTGGTATTTATTCCATGGCATATAAAACAAGTCACCGCTTTTAATAACAAACTTATCAGCGTGAAGCAACTGTTCTTCCTGCGGTAGCGCACGTAAAGCATCAATGTCAAAATCATGTTCATTCCAATTGTACATAATCTTTTCAGATGGCCCCAGGTGATAATGTAAAACATTATTACCCGGCCCGTCCTGGTGTATTCCTAACGGAGTATAACCATAGTTCCCAAGAAATATAGTAATATTATATCCTCTTAAAGGTATACCGATGTGCTGAATCAGCGGCTGGAGGTCATGAAAAATTTGAGCAGATAAGAACTCAGATAGCTGTTCGCTTTGATTTATTATCATTCCGAATTTTCTTTCGCAAAATATTCTTTTTACCCAGTTGGTTAAGCTTTCTCCCATGTCAGGCATGGAAATGTTCATGACCTTATTGTCCTGCTGTACCCCATCTATGTATATCCTGAACTTATTTCCTAATGATGCCTGACCTAATAATTTTTTTAGCTCCTCATTGAAATTCTCTACCTGTTCAGAAGTCAATGCACTGCTTATTTTGACAGCATTCTTCATACCATCAGATTGTTCTAAAAAATCGTTCCACCACTCGGAACTAAATGTTTTGTGTGTCGTTAAGTATTCTTTTTTTTGCATAGGTTTTATGTCAAACGCTTCTCAACCTGGTAGTAAAGATTGAAAAACGGTATTGCTTTTAAGGAAAGGTAAAATAATAATATTTTTATTAACTTGACTATGGTTTTTCGAAATAATAAGAAAAATAATTTCAATTAATAATTTTGTCTTCAAAAACTATAAATAGAAACAATTTTGCTAGAATACCGTTTAATAAGTATTAAATATTGATTGCAGTTTAAAAACTTTTTATAGTGGTAATTAGAAAAAATGCAATATTGAAGTTTATTTCCATGTACTAAAAGTGTCAACCACAATTTATTTTATTTGAATGAAAACACGTTTTATGATTCCATTGGTATTTATTACGGTTAGCTCTTCTGCGCAAAATCTTGAATATTTCAGATCCGTATTCAAGGCGGATTCTCTATTGTTCCACAAAAAATATCTTGCCGCGGGTCAGTCTTACTCTGAAGCCATCGACAATACGGATATTATTGTTAACGAAGACTACTATAATGCGGTGGCTTCTTACGCTCAGGCAAATAAAAAAGATGTCGCGTTCAAATATTTAAAAGTATTAGCAGAAAAAGGAAGGTTTAATGATCTCTCTATAGTTGAAGATGATAACAACCTCAATCAGTTAAAAAAAGATGCCAGATGGAACTCGGTCACTGCAATAATTAAAGCAAATCAGGCGGAGGCTGAAAAAAAATATAATTTGAAGGTAAAAACAATATTGGACGAAGTTTATAAAAATGATCAGCAGCACAGGCGGTTGTTGAACGAAGCAATCAAACAATACGGAATCCAGAGTGACCAGGTAAATGATTTGCAAAGCAAAATTAGTAATGACGATGAGAAAAATTTTTCATTAGTAAGCCAAATTATTGACAAGTATGGTTGGCTTGGCTCTCACAAAGTGGGAGGAAAAGGAGAAAAAGCGTTATTTTTAACTATACAACATGCTGATAATCATCCTGATGATCAGGTCAAATATCTTAAAATATTTAAACAGGCCATAAAAAGCGGTATTTCTGATGAGAAGGCCGATTATGCTTATCTCGAAGATAGAGTTTCCATATATTTGCATAAGTATCAACTGTATGGTACTCAACTTAAACTGGAAAAAAATGGGTTGCTTATTCCACAGCCTATTTTAGACGTACGGAATGTAGATAAGCGGCGACAGCCGTTGGGGCTTCCTCCGCTCAAATATTATTTAAGTTCTGTTAACCAATACAAGTAAGTATATGTGGAGTTCAGGATTTCTAAACTTTAGTTTCCCCACTTTGCCTGATAAGGATCGTATGAGCATTTAAGCGGTTTATTCTGGCTAACATTCAGATCTTGTGTGAAAGCTCTGCAATCGGTACAAATGTATCTGAACTCACAGTCCCGGCATATGTTCACCTGATCCTTGTTTACAAACCACAAAGCCTTAAAATCATCATTTTTAACAACATCTGCTATATTCACTTCCGATGAGTGTCCGTAAGATTTGGACATACTTGGGCAGTTTTTGATAAAGCCACCTGAATCAACTGAAATTTTCCTGTTCAAACATGAATTAAAGTTCAGGGCTTCCAAATACATATCTAAGTTAACGTTGAAATACGAAGGGTTAATTATTCCGCAGTGCGAAGCAGAATCAATATTTTTTTGAATGTACATCATCGTGACGCCAAGGTGATTGATCTCCTTAATTTCTTCAAAGGGACTAGCATAATACGTTATTAGGTTTATTCTTGGAAATTCTTCACAAAGTTCAAAGTACTGCAAAGCCTTATCCGCATCATAGCATAGGATTAGCTGGATATCCTGTACAACTGTTGATTCAAACAAATTTAACAGCGTAGACAGTTTATCCAATTGCATCTTATGAAAGATTCGTATCTCAACGGCTTTGCACTTCAATGCATTAAGCTCGCCAATAATCTTCTTCAGGTTATAACAACTGATTGCATCTAAATCTATAATTGCATTTGTCAAAGTCGTCGGGCATTCCCAAAGCAAGTCCATATCGGGATAATTATCGACTTCCGATTCGCTACATTCAAATCCCAGATTGTTTTCCATCAGGAAGTCAAAGTAGCTATCGATCTGTGGATCATATTTGTTCTCGTAACAGCTTTTTACAATCCCGACCGGTTTATTTTTGTGAGCTGTCAAAATTTCGTATAAAATGTTAGGAATGAATTTGTAGGAATTGTAATGTAGATCACAAACCACACTCCTTATTGCCCCTTTTACCGGTAGACAGTTTGCATAGAGTTTAAAAATCTTATCGTTTTTCATGTACTTCTAATAGCACTTAGATATTCTTTTATAGAAAGGCCTTACAAATATCTTGTTTAAAGCATTGCTCCCTACGGATACACTTTTTGTCTGATTATAGCTTTGTTCCCATTCATTGGATGTTTTTGTCGTGAACAAAAAATAATTAATGGGCAATCTTTGAAAGTCAGGTTCATTCTGATTTAAAAAATCAGTCAAGCTTGGCACTTCTTTGTTATTTATCATTTTCTATCAAATATTGGGCTATCTTTTTTTCCAATTTATAATTGCACGGATACGACGTCATGCCGAATTGCCCTAATGGATTTACTTCTAAAAAGTAATGGTCACCGTTAGTTGTCAATACAAAGTCCAATGAACCGTTTTTAAGTTGAAGTTCTTTCATGAGATCATTTACCGACAATTCGATTTCCGCCGGAAGCTTATACGGAATCATCCTGGCAAATTTTTTACCATTATAATTTCTAAAATCGATAATCGTATCCGGATCAAATTGAGAAAGTATGGCCATCGCGTAGCATTGACCCGCCAAATAAAACACCCTTAAATCACTCCTTTTTTCGAGTAACTGTTGAAAAAGCGTAGGATAGAACCATTCATTACTTGCCAATAAAAGTTCTTCTGTTATCTCTGTGGTAAGCAGTTTAAACTCATAACTATCGTTATCAAAATAAGCTATATCTGATATTGGTTTAGATATTAGGCGCCCGTATGTTTTTAAAAATTCCAGAGCCCTGTCTCGATTATTGGTTATAAACGTTGTAGGAATTTTTAGCCCATACTTTTGGGCTAAATTAAGTACATCTATCTTTTTAACTCTTCTTATGTGTTCTGGTCGATCAAACCAATTCTTGTTTTTAAATAAAGAAAAGAAAGCATCACTCAAGGTGTTAACCTCTTTGTATAAATGTTCAAAAATACCTAGTGCCCAGTGTTTGTCTTCGGACAGATTCAGCAAATTGTTGAACGATTCAGGATATATCCATCTTCTGAACCATATTATTGAAACTTCTTCTATATCAAAATTTAACGCGGGATAATCAAAATTAATTCCTTCACCATCCCCCGATATTTGCAGGGCGTATCCTTTATCAAATGTTTTGAGATCTGTATCATTAATTTGCTTACAATTCCCTCCTAGTTTTTCGATCCACTCAATGATGCTGTTAGTAGAAGATTCCAGGTTTCTTGAGAATATTAGTATCATAATTTTGATTATGAATGTAAAACTATAATATTAAATGATTAAATAATAACTAGATGCATTTTTTTTATTATTATTTATTAAATATTCATTCAACTTTAATTAAAACTTTGATAATATTTTTTACCCTTGGTTTCAACTCTTAAATATTTTCACTTTGAAATTGATGGCCAAAAGCCTTGGCAAACCCCATAGCGTTATTTTTACTGCAACGTTTATCCACCGTTGTTTATGTATGAAGTAAACTTTTACGAGACCGGTAGTCTTTGAATTCATGCTACATTGGTTCATGGTCATTTCATGGCCCTTACGCTGGATATTCCGGGCCCCTTGACCACGTTATTCCGTGTTCCAGATTCATTCGTTTGTGTATAACGATTCAATAAACAACTATTGAATATAAGATTATTAGCATGGACAAAGTGTTCCAGAACGATTGGTTTGCCAATCCGGAATGGGCTGGTCAAGGGGCCCGGAATGTCCACTTATAGATGGGTGTTTTGGCTATGAAAAGGGAGAAAGCTCATTTCTTGAGCAACTTTTTTATTTATCAGTTCAAATCGCTTTATTGCTCTTTTCGAGCAACTCGCCATTAACTGTTCGGCCAGAATAACAGGGCGTTCGGTTAGTGTCGGTTTTCTATATTATAATGCGATAAATCAAAATACTTCATAGTCTCATAAATGAAAAACGTTCGCAAGTGTTTAGCAACTTGCGAACGTTTGTGGGAGTTACTGGGTTCGAACCAGTGACCCTCTGCTTGTAAGGCAGATGCTCTGAACCAGCTGAGCTAAACTCCCTTGCTTTTGGGTCTGCAAATATAGAAGTTCTAATCTATTCTTCAAAAAAATATTTTAATTTTATATTAAGCTACTGACAGTTAGGTAATTGAATTTTTTTAAATGTTTATTCCTCTCTTTTTTGGGTGCTTTACATGGCTATATTCTGACCCGGGCGTGGGTCTTCGGGTAGTATTTCCATCCTGGGGTAGTTAATATAATTAGCATACCATTTAATAGCATTAACCAAATCAATAGCATCTTCGGCTACAATATCAATGGTTTCAAATGCAAACAGTTTATTATTTGCATATCCATATAGTTGCAGTTCGTTATCATCAGGACTAAACCTTTCTTTATCAAGGCAAAACACTCTCACTTTCAATCGGGTATCTCTCGAATGAATAACATCCCGACAAGGATTTTTAGGGTCAGTAGCCAATAAATAAATATTATGGTCCATAAAAACAACAACAATCTTATTGATGTATGGTTTCTTTGAGCTATTATTTATATTAATTATCTGTTGCTAAAAATTAAACGGTGTAAATAATCACCTCATGTTGGGAAGTATTTTCTACAGCACATTGATTATCAGCAATTAAAATCCCCCTTTAAGCGCTTAATTACATTCATTTAGCAATTGGCATTGCATTTGAATTAAACTTATTACCCTTCTCAAAGGGTTGTTTTTCATAGGTAGATGTAGGGCCGAAACACTGCGAGAGTTTTTCGGCCTTTTTTTGTCTAAAAATCCCCCGGTAACCATTATCATTTTATTGTGATCCGAATATTCGTTTTCTGCTCACCTCAATAACGTTTTCACCAACAATAAATTTAACTAAATTAACCCGCGAGAAAATTACTCCCATTAAGAGTGAATTAATTATTCGTATTCAAAATCTGGCGTATTTAATTAGGCGTATATCATTTACAAAACAAAACTAATTGAAACACTTTTAAAAACTTATCTTATGAAAACAGAATCACAAGAAAGCATATTAAATGCAAATATGGCCCGAAGGTCATTTTTGCGGTATGCCGGGGTTGGGGTTGCATCAGTAGGCTTATTAGCTACTGCGGCCTGCCACAAAGACCACAAGATCATGCCTACATCAACCTGGATAGATCTTGGTGCTAAAAGCGACTTCGCTATTTTAAATTATGCTTACGCATTAGAACAACTCGAAGCCGCATTTTATTTACAGGTTGCAGCCACTCCTTATAGTGGTATAAGCGCGGCAGAAACTGCTTTGTTAACTGATATTCGGGATCATGAGGTTTTACACCGTGAATTTTTTAAAGCAGCCTTAGGAGCAAAGGCCATTCCTGCTTTAACACCTGATTTTTCGTCTATTGACTTTAGCAGCCGTGCAAAGGTACTGGCAGCAGCAAAAGCATTTGAAGACACAGGTGTTACCGCTTATGATGGGGCGGGATACCTTATTGAAAGTCCTGATTATCTTTTAATAGCAGGAAAAATTGTTTCTGTAGAGGCTCGTCACGCAGCATTGATCAGCAATCTGATCACTCCGGGATCTTTCGCCGGACCCGATGTGATCGACCCTACTAATAGCTTAAACAAATCCGCAACTATCGCAGAGGTTCTTAAGATTGCCAACGGTTTCTTAAAAACTAAAGTTAGTGCATCAAATTATGGTTACGTACCAGCTTAAACCCCATCGTCATGAATTTACTAAACATAATAGAAGAAATCGAAAACGTTGATCCGGAAGTTTACGGCAAACTAAGCCAGCGCCGTGATGTGATCAAAAACATAACCAGCTTTGGTTCAAAAGTGGCTATTGCCGCATTACCATTTGCTGTAGGTACCATGTTTAAAAAGGCTTATGCCGCTGATTCAACAGCTCCATCCGTAATTGATGTATTAAACTACGCCCTTACTTTAGAGTACCTGGAGTCAGCTTTTTACAATGCAGGCACAGCCAAAGGCACAGCTTTAATACCTGCAGCCGCGGCTACTAACTATTTTAACCAGGTAACAACAGATGAAAATAATCATGTTACATTTTTAAAATCGGTAATTGGTTCACTTGGCGGAACTCCCGTATCTCCGCCAGAAATTGATTTAACAGCAGGTAACGGAAGTGGAAACGGGCCATTTAAAGATGTATTAACAAATTACGATACATTTCTTGCTGTTGCCCAGGTATTTGAAGACACTGGTGTAAGGGCGTATAAAGGTCAGGCCGGCTTTTTGTTAAAAAACCAGGTTGTATTAACAGCTGCACTATCAATTCATGCAGTTGAAGCGCGCCATGCTTCTGCTATCCGCCAGATCCGTTTACAAAAACCATGGATCATCAGTACCGCGAGTTTAGGTAATGATACAGGTTTAGCGCTTGTAAATGGCAATTATGATGGGGAGCAGAATATAACTCAAGGTGGTGTGGATGTTACTAAACTGAAAAGTGTAACTGGCAGCACCACTTCGGTAGCCATAGCTACCGCGGCGTTTGACGAGGCACTAAGCAGTGATCAGGTTCTTGCCTTATTACAAGGAAGTTTTTTAGTTAAAAACTAACCCTCAATTTGCAGCGTATATAAAACCGGGAGCATATTTGCTGTCCGGTTTTATGCGTTTAAAATTCTACTTATTTAAAGCCTTTACACCAAACTTCACCAGGTCATCGGCTCCTATAAAACCTACTGTTCCCAAAACCGGCTTTCCCTTAGCATCAAAAATAATCATTGTTGGATAGGCGCGTAAACCCCATTGCGCTGCAAGGGCTGGCCCTTGTCCTTTTTCCATATCAATAGCTACATTAACAAAGTTACTATTATAAAAAGCAGCCACTTTATTGTTTTTAAATGTGGTGGCCTTAAGCATTTTACAGGGGCCGCACCAGGTGGCGTATGCGTCAACAAAAATATATTTGTGTTGAGCGGCGGCCTGTTTCAAAGCCTCGCTCCATGAATTTTCAATAAAATCAATTTGAGTTGATCGCTTAACGGTAGTTTTTGAAACACCCTGAGCTTTACTATCAAAAGCAACCGAAAACAAAAATAAGATGATAAAAAAGGTAAAAGATCGTTTAGAAAATAGGAATTTCATAGGATTTAGTGGCTCATATATAAATCATAAAAATAGCACATATAAACCGGATTGGTTTATATGTGCTGTGCTATTATAATTAAAATCTGTATTAATTATTAGGAGGCTGCGGTTTTGTCCGATGGGCATCCTGCTGTTGACGTTGCTGCTGTTGCTGTTGCTGCTGACGCTGTGCTTCCTGCTGCTGTTGGCGCTGTGCCTGTTGCTGCTGACGCTGTGCTTCCTGCTGCTGCTGACGCTGAGCCTGTTGCTGCTGACGCTGTGCTTCCTGCTGTTGCTGGCGTTGTGCCTGTTGCTGCTGACGTTGAGCTTCCTGCTGCTGTTGGCGTTGTGCATCCTGCTGCTGACGTTGAGCCTCTTGCTGCTGCTGGCGTTGTGCCTGTTGTTGCTGACGCTGTGCTTCCTGCTGCTGCTGGCGCTGAGCTGCTTGTTGTTGATGCTGCGCTTCCTGCTGCTGCTGACGCTGAGCTGCTTGTTGCCTTTGCTCATCAGGCTGCTGTTGGCGCCTTACTGCCTGTTGTTTCTTTTGTTCTTCCTGTTGTTGCTGACGTTGCTGTAATTGCTGCTGACGCTGTGCATCCTGTTGTTGCTGGCGCTGAGCTGCTTGTTGCTTTTGCTCATCAGGTTGCTGCTGGCGCCTTACTGCCTGTTGTTGCTTTTGTTCTTCCTGTTGCTGCTCACGCTGCTGCAATTGCTGCTGACGTTGTGCATCCTGCTGTTGCTGACGCTGAGCCGCTTGTTGCTTTTGCTCATTCGGCTGCTGCTGACGTCTTACTGCCTGTTGTTGCTGACGTTGAGCTGCTTGTTGCTTATTTTGTTCTTCTTGTTGCTGCAGACGTTGCTGTTGAGCCTGTTTTACATCAGGCTGTCCGGTTCGTTGTCCTGAGCCTGTTGGCTGTGCAGGGCGTTGGTTTGCCGGTTGTCCGGGTCTTGCATTTGGTTGATCAGGGCGTTGGTTATCAGGCTGACCTTGTCTTGATGGTCTGTTATTATTAACCTTTACTAAGTTGTTGTTATCGCTTTTTGCAACCTGTGCCAGTCTTGCGGCGTTACCACGGTTTACAGTTGCCTGTCCGCCAACTCTGTGAGCAATACCTTCATTAGGATGTTCCTTTCTGTATTCGGTTGCGTTCACTACCCTTGCAGGGCGCGCATCAGGTGTTCTTTTAATTTCGGGCCGATAAATATTAAGCCTGTTGTTGGTAATGCTTGTTTCCCTGGTTGGCCTGTTTACATTATTAACCCTGTAAACTTGTACATTTTGACGGGTAACACGCCTAACCTCATCAACACGCGGTCCGGTTACGTAAGTGCGCTTATTGTAAACATAAGTATTGTTAATAACGGTGGTGCGGTTTATGATGTTAACTACCCGGGTATGTGGCACATAATAATTATAAATATTAGGGCGGTTTATATAAGCCTGCGGAGCACATACCCAATAATAATCGGGCACACGGTAACTGTTACCAAATGACAGGTTGATACTTATACCTGGTTGTAAAGGGGCCCATCCATAATAACCACCACCACTGCGCCAGTTAACCCAGGCCGGTGCCCATTCATGGCCAGGAATCCATTCCCATCCGTAATAATCGTCATAGCGCCAGCGACCGTAATGAAAGGTCGCCCATCCCCATGGATAATCAGAAACCCAGGTATTACCATAATCAGTTACCACCCAATGGCCACGTGTGGCGTAGGGTCTAAATCCATCTTCGGCATCTGGTATCCAAACGTTACCATAGGTAGGGTCATCAACCCAGGTACCGTAAGGATCCAATTCATCATAAAACTCCTGGTCAGAAACATATCCACCTTCCTGTGCCCGGGTTTTATTTGGAGCGGCCAGCATTATTAAAAATGCTATTAAACTTAAACCGCATATTTTCTTTATAAATTTCATTTTCTATCAGGTTTAAAATGATTAATATACATAGGTATGACCAAAAAAATCCTAAAACGTTTAATGTAAAACATTTAAACCAAGAATTGTTTCGTTAGTAAATATTGTTTTGGCGTAGTTAGCAGGTCTTCATTTTTTTTATTTATACCTTGCATATGCTATATTAAAATTTAAATAATTTTACGTTTCATTATCCATACTATTACCATGAGCACAGTAAATATCCCAAGGCTTGATCTAAGCACTTATATAAATGGCAGCGCGGCCGACCGCAAGCAATTTTCAGATGATATTGGCAAGGCATTTAATGAAACCGGCTTTGTAACCATCACCAATCACGGCCTGAGCAAACAATTGATAGATGAGCTTTACGAGCAGGTAAAGGCTTTATTTGCTTTGCCCGATGCCACCAAATCAAAATATGAAATACCCGGCCTTGCTGGTCAGCGGGGATATACCGGTAAGGGCAAGGAAACTGCCAAAGGATTTAAAACACCCGATCTGAAAGAATTTTGGCAGATAGGCCAAACTGTTACAGATGGTTCGGCCATTAAGGAGCAATATCCTGATAATATAGTAGTTGATGAACTGCCCGCTTTTAATACCACAACACGCGAAGTATATAAAAAACTGGAAAGCGCGGGTATCCACCTGCTCAGGGCTATTGCGGTTTATTTAAATTTAGACGAAAACTATTTTGATGATAAGGTGCATAATGGAAACTCCATACTGCGCACCTTACATTACTTCCCTATCCTTGATCCTGATTCGGTTCCTGATGATGCGGTACGTGCCGGCGCGCATGAGGATATAAACCTCATTACCCTGCTTATTGGCGCAAGTGCCGATGGTTTGGAACTGCTTACCCGCGAGGGAGTCTGGTTCCCGGTTAAAGCCCATGGCGAAGATCTGGTAGTTAATGTAGGCGATATGCTGCAACGCTTAACCAACAACAAACTTAAATCAACCACGCATAGGGTAGTGAACCCACCGCGGGAGCTTATGAAAAATTCTCGTTTCTCGGTTCCGTTCTTCCTGCACCCAGTATCAGACATGGACCTTACGAGCCTGGAAACCTGCATTAATGCACAACACCCTAAATTATATCCAGACATTACTGCAGGCGAATACCTGGACGAGCGTTTGAGAGAGATAGGCTTAAAAATGTAAAAGATTCCCCATCGGGAAAGTAAAACGCGTCATGAACAACAGGCCATGACGCGTTTTATTATAATATATTTTGAACGTTTAATTTTTGGCGATAGATGGTGCCGCGACTTTCCCTTCCACATGCACAGATATAACGCTTGCATGCGGCATACCCAATGTTGTACCAGGCATTACTTTCAGGTAATATTTAAGATAGCTGTTCATGATACTTTGTGAAATACTTATATATGATTGCTTAGCATCCTTATCTCCCATAAAGTCAATCAGTGGTATCCGGTAATACATTTGCCCCTTATTATCAACATATACCGAAAACGAATAATTAAAATCCTGATACGCTTTATTAATAGTAATATCAAACGTAGGATCAAGATAATCATCTGACGAGTCGAAATTGTTCATAATGTCGGGCTTAGTATGCCACTGCTTTATGGTTACCAAAGGACTTTTACTTATTAATTGAACTGGCTGCCGGGCAGCGAATGCTTTGGTAATATTTTTATTAGCCTTTACTACCAATGATTTTACAAATAAAGTATCCTTACGGCTGGGATGCCTGAGTGTAGCTGTATCGGTATGCAAAACGTTCTTTACATAATTATCGGCGTAAAAAAGCATATAAACCTTAGCACCCGAAATATCAATAGAGTCGCCCCGGGCCTTGAGTATCTCCATCACGATGCTGTCTTTGCTCATCTTTTTAATTTTGAGCCATGACCGTGCGGCGTTAAAAACAGAATCATAACCGCGGGTAAGCGGAAAGTTGATGAATTGTTTTTTTGTGGGGCTGTAAATGCTCACCGAATCGTCAGAAACAAACTGTAGCTTCCATTGCGGCTCCAGCTGGTAACCATATTCATTAAATGACAGGCCGTTTAGCTGGCGTCTGGCCACCTCGCTGTAACTTATGCCATTAAATGATTTAAACGATATAAGTTCTTTTTTACCATTGCTTGAGCTTGCGCTATTACAGCCTGTATAAATAATAGTAACAAAGCTCACCAGTATTAATGTAATGGCATTTATTGTTTTTGGGGGCATTTTAAACATTTCGGCTTAAAGATATACATTTCGATAAACTGATATAAATAGATTTAAGTACACAATGTTTGATATAACATAAACTTTACAATACATAAATTTTGGATTGTAATTCTTTTTCTATGATTATGAAGCCGTTGCAAATGTTTTAAGCATCTTCGCATCAAAATTTATTAAAATGAAAAAAACCTTAACTCTTATCATTATTTGTCTTATTGCTTTTAAGGCGTCTGCACAAAACAAATTTTTGAAAGCCCTAACTTGAAAACGGCTATCAAAACCCAAAAAACGGTGGCTATTTTACCATTTGTAGTAAGTATCACTTATAAAAAACAGCCTAAAGGATACGACCCCGCTGCTAATAAAGCAGAGGAATTAAAATCTGGGAAATCTATCCAGGCAAGCATGTATACTTATTTGCTTCGCCGTGTTAGCGATTACACTGTTACTTTCCAGGATGTAGAAAAAACAAATATCCTTTTGCTTAAGAACAAACTTTTGGATAGTCTTGACTATCATACCAAAGATGAAATAGCCAAAATACTGGGTGTAGATGCCGTAATTTATGGATCCTACTCACAGGCAACTACCAGATCAGAGGCCGGAGCAATTGTTACAACCGCGCTATTTGGCTTTGGGGGTAAAACAGGTAATGGCATTATTACCATGCAGATAGCCAACGGGACTGATGGAGAAACTTTGTGGAGGTATACTAAAAGCATGAACGAAGGTTTGCTAACATCTACAGACGATGTAATTGAAAGTCAAATGCGGAAAGTTTCCAGAAATTTCCCCTATATGAAATAAGCATTACCAAGCAACAATTGATAAAATGGCAGTAGGGGAACCTGCTGTCATTCCTATTTTTTCATTTCGTCCTGTATCGCTCTTAAAAATTCATTGGCATGCTGAGAGCCGATGATATAGAGCAAGCCATCCCTGTCGGTTAAATGAATAGCATCATTACCGGCGGCATAAAAGCGGATAGTCCCTTTGGTGTGCAGGTTATATACCGGGTTATTGAACAGGTATCGGCTATATGATCCTTTTTCAACTTTTACAATACTGTTCAAGTCAATTTTTACCAGGCGGGCAGTCCATAAACCATTAAGCAGTATACTTTTATTTTCAACACGGGTGCCAAAATGAAGCAAAAACCCCATGATAATGGATATGATGATAATAGCAAAACCAACTACTACCAGCAGGTCGCCGTTGCGTTCACGTTCATCAGTAAAAAAATAGGCCGCAAAGCAAAACATAGCCAAAACCAGGCGTATTGTAATAGGTATAAATTCCCGGCCGAGATATTGTTTTTCTACAAAGGTGGTTTTATCGCTCATCTTAATTTATACAATTCGAAGATAGTAACTTTTTTAGTGTTATTGTTTACTTTATACCTTTCATCGGGCCGGTAGCCCCCAACCCACATCACATCGCCATTGCCATTTACCAGCAAAGGGATTTCATTTTTTTGATGCAGCGCGATCTTTTGCCCGATAAAAAAATCACTTAGCTTTTTCCGTCCTTTCATACCCAGGGGATAAAAATAATCACCCTCCTGCCAGGCCCTCAACGTTAAAGGAAATATCAATAATGCCGAATCAATAGATACCGCCATTGGGTTGTCCTTAACAATCAGCGGGCTATCATCATGCAATAAATTCAACTTGTAATTGCCATAATGTACCTCATGGGTTTTCTCGGCAATAAGCGCAACTCCCGGCTCCCTGCTTGTTCTTTTTTGCAGCACCAGCCTGTCGCGGTCAAGTATCAATATAAACCTGTCTGATTCAAAAACCCGCCCCGAATGTTTATCCAATACAGATATCAGATCATCAACGGAGGTTTCATTAAAACCGTATTCCTGTAATAACTTAAACAGTAATAAGCGCACTGGGTTTAACTGCTTTACCTCATCAAGTAATAAATATATACCGTCGGGCCCGTGTTTAATTAAGGTTTTCCTTAAGCCATCCACCTGGCTTTCGAGTAGTATTTCCAGGTTGCGGAAGTGTTTCAGGTTGCTTTCAAAAGTTTTTTCGAGGCTTGGGTTCAGCTCCTTTAGTTTAGGTATCACCTCCAACCGTATTTTATTGCGGGCATACTTTGTCGAAACATTGGAGCTATCTTCTACATAAGTTAAATTGTTATCGGCAACAATGGTTGCTATTTCGTCGCGGTTTAAAAATAGCATGGGGCGCACCAACCGGCCATTTTTGGGTAATATACCATGCAGCCCAGCAATGCCGGTTCCGCGGGTAAGGTTTAACAATATTGTTTCAATTGTATCGTTTTGGTGATGTGCCAGCGCAATAAGCTGGTAGTCTGATTGCTGGCAAACGGCATCAAACCATTGATAACGCAGTTCGCGCGCGGCCATCTGGATAGATACCTTATTATCGGCCGCATAATTCCGGGTATCAAAATTGATGGTATGGAAAGGTACACGAAGCTGATTGGCCAGGCTGTTGCAAAATTCCTGGTCGCGCAGGGCTTCGTCATCGCGCAGCTGAAAGTTACAATGGGCGATGCCAAAGTTAAAGCCGGCAGCTTTTAATAAATGGGTCATTAAAACAGAATCCATGCCACCGCTTACTCCAGCTAAAATTTTGCTGTTAGGCGTAAACAAAGTATTTTGTTCAATAAAACGGGCAAACTGTTTAACTGGTAGCATTCACCAAAATTATTAATTTAATAACCCCAACAAAAAACTAATTTTGCCAACGTGAGGAAATATGTTTTAAGCTTTTTGTTATTGATGTTGGCGGGCGCTGCTATGGCCCAAAAACAAAAAAAATCAATTGTAAATTTAATACAATCAGAAAGCAGTACGGGTACTAAAATTAAAGGCCGCGATGTAATTAAGGTATATAAAGGCACATTTAAGCAAGATTTTTCTACCTTACGGTCTGATAGTGCCTACTTTTACCCGCAGGATAATGCCTTTGACGCCTTTGGTAATGTAAATATAAACCAGGGCGATACGCTGAACATTTTTTCGGATAAGCTGAATTATAATGGCAACACGAAGCTGGCCATATTAACCGATAATGTAAAAATGGTTGATAGGGACGCCACACTAACAACCAATTATCTAACCTATAATACTGCCACCCGCATAGGTACTTACACCAGTGGCGGCAAACTGGTGAATAAGGATAACGTACTCACCAGTAAAAATGGGTATTACTTTGCTAAGTCGCGCGACTCCTATTTTCGTTATGATGTGGTGCTCACTACCATTGATGCCATTATTAAAAACGATACCCTCAGGTATAATACAGGCACCCGGATTGCCTATTTTTACGGGCCTACCAATATTTACGGCAAAAAAGATAAGGATACCTTGTATACCGAAAACGGTTTGTATAACACCGTAACCGAGCAGGCATTTTTTGGCAAGCATAATTTGTATAAACAAGGCACCAAATCATTAAAGGGCGACAGTTTGTTTTACGACAGGCTAAAAGGATACGGCCGCGCGGTTAAAAACATCACCTTTAATGATACCGAACAGAAAATAACACTCAAAGGTGACCTCGGTACCTATTATAAGGCCGATGAGCGTACCGTGGTTACACAGTATGCCTATGTGGTGATGATAACCGAACAAAAGGATACCACCAAAACAGATTCGGCTATTGCTAAAGTTCCTCCAACCGACTCTAAAAAAATTAAAGCGCCCCCTGGCTCTATGAGCGTTACCAATATGGCAAAAATGGCGCAGGACCTTAAGCCTAAAGGGATAGTAAATAAAGCTGATTCTACAAAAGCGGATTCGGCCATTAGGGCGCTGGCTGTAGAAAACAAAAATGTAAAAGTACCTACTGATGCTAAAAATTTCCCCAAAGTAATAAGCAAGGCAGATTCTGCAAAAGCTGATGCGGCTGTAAGGGCACTTGCTAATCAAAACAAAAATGTAAAGCCACCTGCTAATGCTAAAGACATCACTAACATGGCAAAGATGGCAGCAAATCTTAAGCCCAAAGTGATCAATAAGGCCGACTCTGCAAAAGCAGACTCAGTTGTTAGAGCACTGGCTTTGAAAAATAAAAATATTACGCCCAATAAGGATGGTAAAAAAATACCTGCAGATACCGGCAAGCAGCCTGAAAAAATAAAGCGCGATTCGATATTCATGACTGCCGACACGCTTGAAACCCAGATCATGACCTATAAAAACCTAAAGATATACCAGGAACAACAGCGTTTGTTGCATTTCAGAGACACTTCAGAATTGGGCCTGAAACTGGCTGTTTTGAATGCAAAGCTTAAGGGAATGCCAACGGTATCATT
Source organism: Mucilaginibacter lappiensis (assembly GCF_050433765.1). Taxonomy (GTDB): domain Bacteria; phylum Bacteroidota; class Bacteroidia; order Sphingobacteriales; family Sphingobacteriaceae; genus Mucilaginibacter; species Mucilaginibacter lappiensis_A. The sequence goes on from NZ_JBNPWP010000005.1 coordinate 164,116, forward strand.
ACGCATCCCCAAGGATACCACTTATTTACACCCTTATATTTTCGGGAAGCCTAAAGTTGATTCAACACAGATAAAAAAAGATGTGGTAACCGCCTTGCGAAAAGCAAAACAGGACAGTGTGCGGCGGATAGCCATGAAAAAAGATCCGGTTTTTGCAACCCGCGAGTTTAATATTAGCGATACGGCCAGGGTGCGGATATTAATTGCACATCATCATGCCAAAATATTTAAATCGGATCTGCAGGGCAAGGCCGACTCTATTTTTTACAGCAACAGCGATTCAACCATACGGTGTTATGTTAAACCGATGTTTTGGACAGAAGGCTCACAACTTTCGGGCGATACGGTTTACCTGCAGATGCGCAACAAGAAACTGGATAATATAGAGCTTTTTCCATCCGCCTTTATTGTTAATATCGAAAAGGACGATTCCGTCCATTTTAATCAGTCATCGGGCAGAAAAATGCGGGGCTTCTTTAAAAACGACAAGCTCCATAAAATGTATGTAGCTGTAAATGCCGAAAGTATTTATTTTAAGCGGGATAGTGGCAAAGTTGCCGGTATGCAACGATCACTCAGCAGCCGTATCAGTTCTACTTTTAAGGATAGCAAGGTGTCAGATATCACGTTTTTAACCAAACCCGAAAATAGGTATATACCGATAAATAAAGTATCGGATGATGATAAGGTATTGAAAGGCTTTATCTGGAAACCCAAGGACAGACCGGTGTCGAAGGAATCCATTATCCCATCGCGGCATAAAAAAGTACCGGCAGTAAAACCGCCGCCTAAAGATAAACCTGATAGTTTAACCAAAGCTAAGACCGATAGTCTGAAAAAGCTGGGCAAGGATACAACACAGCTCAAAACAGATAGCCTGAAAAAACCAGGCAAGGATACAACACAGCTCAAGACGGATACCTCCAAACCGCAACCCGTTAAAACTGCAAAAGACACGGTAAGCAAAGTGGGTGCAGGGAAATTACCTGCAATAAAGGCAGTTAAGGATACAACAAGCAAAGCTGGAGCGGTAAGTCTGCCATCAATAAAAGCCGTTATGGATACGACCAATAAAACAGGTACAGGAAAGCCGCAGGATAATATAAAAGCCGTTAAGGATACAGTGAAAAGTCCGGCTAAAAAACCGGGCAGTTAGTTGGATTAATACATCAAAATCACTTGTCATCCTGAGGAACAAAGGATCTATTTAGCGATTAGATTTTTCACTACGTTCAAGAAATAGTTCTTCGTTCCTACCCATGACGTGTTTGTTTTTAGCTCCCCTCTTAAGAGGGGGCGCGTAGGAATCGGGGTGGCAGGGGTGTGTTTATACGTGCGATGAAAAGGACACACCCCTCCACCCCCCTCAAGAGGGGAATAGCCCATCATATGACAGAAGGGTAGCCCACTACGGGGCACACCAAATTTTTACAATTATTTTCTACAAATATGTAGTCCCTACGGAACATGAAATACAGCCACATTTGCAGCTTAAATTGTTGCTCTATGTCCCGTAGGGACTACATATTTGTAGAAATAGAACCAAAAGGTTTTTTGCCCCGTTAGGGGCTACACCTCTTGAATTAGTACAGATACTGTCTTTTCATAGGCTAATTACTCTCAAGAGGGGAATCGCACAACCCTCCGCTTCCTACGTTATTTAACCTTAGATATCACTGGTTTTGATACCTCAGAATGACAAGCTTGTTATTTCTTCGTTCTAATAAAGTGATGGAGGTTTCAACTTTACTTTTTCCCTTTACCTCCAAATCCGTATTTAGCTGCCTTTTTTTGTACATAGCTTTGTCTCCGGTTGCCGGCTTCTGACAGGGTAGCCGAATCAGAAAAGCGGGTGCCGGATACTTTTGGCACTGCGATACGTTGCGCACTGTATATACCTGAATGCCCGCTGAAAAAGTAGGCCGTAAAGCAAGCCACCGCGAAAAACAAGGCATACTGCCCACCAAAAAGCTCCACGCCCATAAAGGTGCAGGCCAACGGTGTATTTGTTGCCCCCGCAAAAACTGCTATAAAACCCAATGCAGCAAACAGACTTACCGGTGCATCCATCAATACCGATAAGGTGTTACCCAACGTAGCGCCGATATAAAAAAGCGGGGTAACCTCACCTCCTTTAAACCCGGTGGCCAACGTAACTGTGGTATAAATGGTTTTCCACAACCAGCTCCAGGAATCAGCACCACCGGCATGAAAAGCAGATGGAATGGTAACCGCCCCCGCATGTTCCGGATCAATGCCTAAACTTAGGTAATCCGGTTTTCCAATAAGGGTGGTAAGGCCAATAATGATGAGTCCGCCTAATACAGGTATAAGCCAGGGTAAGGACACCCGTTTAACAAAAAAAGCTTTCATGCTATGCACCAAAATAGCAAACAGGTAACTGGCCAACCCAAACGCTACAGAGGCGATAATAATTTTAAAGAGCAATATAAAATCAAATGGCAGGTAGGCCGAAAACCAATGTGGCACAGCAGCAAAAGCGTCAATATGATAAGCGGTATGATGAACGCCCCACGCGGCTACAGTTACATCGGCAACAATACTGGCTATAAGGCATGGCAGCAAGGCATCGTATTGGATGCGTCCAATGGTGAGTACCTCCATGGCAAATATGGCCCCGGTTAAAGGTGTGCCAAAAACAGCTCCAAAACCTGCTGCCACACCAGCTATGAGGATAATGGCTGTATCTTTTTCGTTCAGTTTAAACCATTTGCCAAACATTTGGGCTATGCTGCCGCCAATTTGCACAGCTGTACCTTCGCGCCCTGCCGAGCCACCAAAAAGATGGGTGATGATGGTTGTAATGAGCACAATGGGGGCCATGCGTTTAGGTACGCCGCAGCCTGGGGTATGAATTTCGTCAATAATAAGGTTGTTCCCTTTTTCGGATGATTTACCTATCCATTTGTAAATAAAATGGATCAGCACCCCCGCCAGGGGTAAAAGATACAGGATAAACGGATTATGAAACCTAAAATGGATCACAACGTTAAGCAACCATAAAAATAAAGCCACCGTGCTACCAATTGCTATCGCGATGGGGATAATGATGAGTGTCCAGCGGATGAGGTGCTTCAGTATCGAAAAATGTTCGGACGTAAAAATTTTATCATTCATTTTATTGAAGGCTAATTTAGGTTATTTATGACGTGATTGGGGGATGAAGAATAAATTGCTTCCTTTAAATAAGGGCACAGGAAAGCTCCCTTATAAAGCATCAAGCCCATAAGTATCAGTGAAATAATAAAAGCAGGCAAATACCACCGGGAATTACGGCCGGATACTTTTAAAACAGATTTGTTGATTTTATTTTTCACCCACAAAAAATTAATACAGCGTAAACGCTATAAGTCAATTAATTGCAGGCGTCATCAGCTTTTTAAGGCGGTTAAATAGGAAGACACCATTTCCTTACTACGAATATAGCTTTTTTTGTGAAAATGCCATAATTATTCAGGGTAAGCTAAAAACAAACCCTATCCTAAATAATATGAAACTTATAGTTAAACAGCCAGTTCAACCTCTTTAATTGAAAGGAATAATAAACGACCCTGGTATTCAACCCAAACATCGGCGAAACCATTACCATCGTAACCTAAAAATTTCATGAAAGAGTTACCACTTATTATATTTAAATTCTTCCATCTTTTACCAATGTACTTAAGTAATTGACCACGCTTTAGGGTTGTGTGCTTTGCCATAAGTTTAATTTTTAAAAAGTGAAACAATAAACTAAGTTAATTAACATCCGCGATAAATTTTAACTTTTAGAAAATAAATTTTCAAGTGTATCAGGCATATTACATCGGCAGAAATAGTACGATCCCTTGCAGGAATTTACATGAAATCCGTAAAAAACTACATATCAATAAGTTGCATAATTATATGGCGTTTTTTACTACAGGAAAGAGGGCACATGGACTATTTTACTTATTTCCCATATCCCTGCACAGTTCCTTACATTTGTCTTTACAGTTATCAATTACCTCAAGATAGTAATTTTCATATAAAGGTAAAATGGTTGCCAGGTCAAACTCCCTGGCACGGGCCAGCGCATTATCTTTAAAAGTGTTAAGCCTGGTTTCGTCCTCTAATATGTAGATGGCTTTTTCGCCCATCCCATCAACATCGCCAACATCTTTCAGGAAGCCGGTTATGCCATCAACATTTAATTCGGGAAGGCCGCCGGCATTGGTACTGATCACCGGGACCTTACAGGCCATAGCCTCCAATGCTGCCAAACCAAAACTTTCTGACTGCGATGGCATCAGGAACAAGTCGGCTACAGAAAGTATTTCTTCAATAGCATCCTGCTTACCCAAAAAACGTACGTTATCAGTAACACCAAGATCGCGGCATAACTGCTCACAGGCAGAACGCTCAGGCCCATCACCAACCATCAGCAATTTTGAAGGGATCTTTTTAACCACTTTAGCAAATATCTTGATCACATCCTCGGTACGTTTTACCTTACGGAAGTTGGAGGTATGCACCAATATCTTTTCGCCCGATGGCGCTATAGCTTTTTTAAAGTGATCCTTTGCTTTAAGGCTGAAACGGGTAAGATCAATAAAATTTGGTATTACTCTAATATCGTTCTCGATCTCAAAAAACTCATAGGTATCGTGCCTTAGGTTTTCAGATACGGCGGTAACCCCATCAGACTTGTTGATGGAAAATGTAACCACCGGGTTAAAAGTTCTGTCTTTACCTACCAGGGTAATATCAGTACCATGCAGGGTGGTAACCACCGGGATATAAATACCGAATGTTAACAAGATCTGCTTGGCCATAAAGGCTGCGGATGCATGCGGAATAGCGTAATGAACATGCAGCACATCCAATTTTTCATGCCGCACCACATCAACCAGCCTGCTGGCCAGGGCCAGTTCATAAGGCGGAAAATCAAACAATGGGTAATTGGATACCGATACCTCGTGATAAAACAGATTTTCGGAAAAAAGATCTAACCGGGCTGGCTGGTTATAGGTAACAAAATGAACCTGGTGACCACGGTCTGCCAGGGCCTTACCAAGTTCTGTAGCAACAACCCCGCTTCCCCCGAAGGTTGGGTAACATACTATTCCAATTTTCATTAATGTTGGTTAATTATGGCTGCAAGTTTAACAGCAATTTACGGCAAATGTGTTAACACTGTGTAAAATGATTTAACTTAGTTAAGTTACTCAATTTTTTAATTTAGCTACATCAAAATTATCACCCATGCAAAACGCTATTCAATTAAAAATCAACAGCATACAACATATAGGCATACCGGTAACTGATATTAATATGTCACAATCTTTTTACAGCAGGCTTGGCTTTAGTAATGTAATGGAGGCCCCGTTTAAGCACGGGGGAGAAAAGGGCACCTGTGTAATGATGCAGCGCGGAAATATGATCATGGAGCTGTACCAGCTTCCCGATTCGGCATTGGCCGAGATCAGGAGCCGGGGCAACGGCCATGTTGACCATGTGGCTTTTGATGTGAGCGATATTGATGAAACTTTTAAAATAATTAAAGAGGCGGGGTTTAACATCATAGAAGAAGCACCCGTTTTTCTGCAGTTCTGGAAAAACGGGTGCAAGTATTTTAACATCACCGGGCCAGATGGCGAACGACTGGAGTTTAACCAGGTAATTTAGGGAGGCTTACCATTTCGGAATTGGGATGTTCGATTTGGGAATTATTTATTTGTGCCTGTTTAATACAAATCCGAAATCGAACATCCCAATTCCGAAATCAAAGTGGATTATTTATCCACCAGGTATTGCCAAAGGGGTCTTTAACTCCCGCGCTGCGGCCGTAAGGCTGGTCGGCGGGTGGCGTGATGCTTTCGGCGCCGTTATCCAATGCTTTTTTATAGGTTTCGTCGCAGCTGTCAACATAAATGAACATGCCGGCATTTTGCTGAGGGTATGCATCATTACAATCAGCAAACATAATGGTGCTGCCTTTAATATTTAGCTCAGCGTGCATAATATGGTTTTCATCGCGCATTTGTTTGTACTGCTCCTGTGCGCCAAATACGCTTTGCATAAATTCGATGAATTTAGGCGCATCCTTTACAATAAGGTAGGGCATGATACGCTGATAGGTTTCGGGGATGTTGTTTACTGTTTCCATGTTGATCTCTGTTTTTTATTCAAATTTAACCAGCCCGCTATCAGCAAAATTGTAAAAACCGGACATTTTGATGTCGGATCTTTAAACAATTACCTGTCAAGCATTCCGGTACTCTGTACCCTCGGCCTTGCCCGAAAAGTAAAAACCAGGATGGTAGCCGGTAAAGGCCTTCACGTCATGTATAAAATGCGACTGGTCATAATAACCGCACTCCAAGGCTATTTGGGTTAGTGATTTATTGCTGCCATATTGCTGAATGGCATCCTGCAGGCGTATTAACCGCAAATAAGTTTTAGGACTAAAACCAGCATATTCTTTAAACCGCCTGTCGAACTGCCTGGTAGAAAGGTTAAATGTATCGGCCAGTTGCCCTACTGTCCTGCGTTGTTTGGAATGAATTACGTGGCGTATAGAAGTGATGATGCGATCATCTGTGGGGGTATTGTGGCGCAGGCGCATCAGTAAAAAGTCGGTCAGTATTTCGGCGCGTTTCAGGTTATTGGGGGCCAGCATGATCCGCTCTTCCAGCTCGCGACCGGCGTTACCTAAAAAGGTATCATAATCAAGGGCCAGGTTACTGGTTTCACTGCTGGGGATATTAAAAAAGCGCGGAACAGCAAAAGGATATATATAGGCCCCAAAAATGCCGAAGCTTTCGCTCGTTATAAACCGCCGGTAGGTATCGGTTTGGAACTGAATACCTGAGGGGCCACCATTCTGTCTGCCATCATCAGTAATTTCATCAAAACTTGCCTGGTAATGAAACACCATTTCGGTACACCCATCAGCTATGGAGCGGTAAACATATTGAGGTTCATCTGCCGATAGCTCATGCTCCAGCACCCAAAAAAACCTTACAAAAGGTTTTAATATATCCGGTGGCTGAATGGTGTAGTAATTCATTTTTATTTCGGATATCGGATGTTCGATTGCGGATTTATCCTTTTTATAAAGTTAGTGCTAATTGTTTAATTTAAAAATTGATAATCAGGACCTTAATTTGATGGCAAAATTGCGCACAACTACCACGTCATTGCGATAGGTCCTAAAAGTCTCCCCTTTCCGGGGAGGATTAGGTAGGGCTAATTGCAATAATGTGTTTTTCAATCATAAAGTCACAAGCGCTCTTAATGTAAAGAGATCAATGCAGCTTATATAATCAAACAATTGTTAATAAGTAGAAAAATGAATTTTATTTAATGCCCAGCTTGGTTTTAACGGACACCATCAGATCGGTACCTTGATTTGAAACAAGCAGCGGTGAGCCTTGTGAAGCATCCAATACATAAGTAATACCTTTTTCTTTGGCAACATCATTAACAGCTGCACGAGCTTTATCTGATAATGGTTTTACAAGTTCGTTTGATTTAGCTTCAACCTGTTGCTGAGCGCTGGTTTGCAAATCCTGCATACGTTTCTGCAAATCCTGCAACTCGTTTTGCTTGGTTGTACGCACAGCATCTGTCATTGTTTTGCTTTGTGCTTGAAAATCCTTCCCTTTTGTTTGCAGCTCATTGTTCATGGTTGTTAGCTGATCAACAAACTGCTTTTGGTAAGCATCAATTTGTGGCTTAATTGTTTTGGCTTCGGGCATTTGACCAACTAAAGATTGAAAATCGATATAACCGATTTTTGTCTGTGCCTGGGAAAACGTCCCAACAAATAATAAACTCGCAGCAATTAGGGTGAATTTGAACATATTTCTCATACTTAACATTTAATTTCGTAAAAGGTATTAGAACGCCTTGTAAGTGAAATTGTTTTAAATATTGGTTAATTTTATAAAAAATAGCCGCTTATAAGCCATATCATTAAGCAGTTTCTGCTAATAATATTTTATCCTTATTTTTCATTTTAAAAATGAAAAACATAACCAGTGCCGACAGCAAAATGAGCATCAAATAACTGAAACTCAGGTTCCGCTCATCCTTTGCCGGAACAACATTAACGATGCCATAGCTCAAAAAAGAAACAATCACGTAAGTAATGCCCCCTGTAAGGCCCCCTGCAATGCCGGCATTTTTAGGAAACTTACTCAGGCAAAAAGTAAAGTAATTATTAAACGTGTAGCCTGCACCTACGTGAATAATAAATGCAAAAAAGATGAGCGAGTATAAATTGTTTATAAAGTTAAGGCTGATGATCATCAATATCACAAAAAGGAACTGCAGCACTACATTGATCACCAATCTCCTGAAAAATGGGCGGTTGATAGTTGCCTTACCTATAAAACCACCTACCATCCAGGCAAAACCCAGCACCAGGGAACTGTAACCTGCAATAATAGGTGATAAATGCAAATGATGTTCAATGATAAAAGGTCCGGTCATGTTGTAAGTCATTACCATACAATAAGCCAGCCCCAGCATAACAATGCCCAGGGTAAAACTGGTAGTTTTGATCATGCCGGTATAGATCTTTACGATCTTTTGGAGATGAAAATCTGAAAAATGTACCAGGGTTTCTCCACTAAATATGAATTCTAAAATGGCAAACACCAATGCAAATCCGGCCAAAAAATAAAAATTAGATTCCCAACCAAAAGCAGCTTGCAGATAGCCCCCTATAAACGGGGCCACAATAGGTCCGGTTGACCAAATAATAGAGAACAAACTTAAATAGTGCTTTAATTTTTCACCAGCAAACAGATCAACAAAATAAGCCCGCTTGGCTACTATAATAGCGCCTACAGTTACGCCATGTATAACCCTCATGAGGTATATGAGGTAAATATTATGGGTGATGGCTATGACTACACTGGCCACCGCGAAAATAATTAATGAGGCAAGGCTAACCTTATACCGGCCAAAACTATCTAATATGCTACCGATAAATAGCTGTGATACACCATAGCTTATCAAAAAAATACTCAATGTTAACTGCACCTGAATACTGCCAACATGCATTTCGCCAGCCATGGTAGGTAAGGAAGGAATATAAATGTCTGTCGCGAAACCGGATAATGGGATCAAGGCAAAGGCCACCAAGGTTGCTATTCCCTGGTGATGTTCTTTAATAGTTGTTGTTTTTGATGTAGACGTGATCATAGATGCAGCAAAATTAGTATTCTAAATCAGGAGGCATGTTTTGTGAATGTCAAACTAATAGTCACGCAATTCAGATCAAACCAGATCCATTATAAAATTTACATGATGTAAACAAACTGAGCCTCATAAGGGCATGCACAACACGCGTGCATCGGCTTATGGAAAGAGCTCTATACAATGTTGTAAATGTTTGATTTGCAACTTTTAATACTGTTATATTCGTATAACTAAAAGCCTAACCTTATCTATCACCTAAACCGACACCATGAAAAAGCTCACATTATTATTTTTTGTTGCGGTTATTATTTTTGCCGGCTGTTCTAAAAATAAAAACAACAAGCCCGATGATGGGAACAAACCGCCTGTTGAAACCCCGGCCGATACACTGCTCACATTAAATCTTGCAAACGAAGATTTTCATTTTTACAGCAGCACCTATTTTGTACTTACCGACGAAACCGGAGAAATACTGAATGAGGTTAAATATGTAAGCGGTACCAAACTGTTAAAAATAACCTCATTAAAACCATATAAAAAAGAGCGTTTCAATTTTTATGAGATTGATGTAAGTGCAGACGCTACAGTTACACCGTCTGTTATCAAGGGCTTTTTACAGGTAAAAAAAGGAAGCCACTATCTGGATTTTAGTAAGCGGCTATTGCAAAAACCCGTTCACGAATTAAAATACCATTTAAAAAATCCGGTATATTTTGATCAGTTAGATATTAGAGGCGATCAATACGGTTATAGTTTGGGCAAACTTGCAGATACGGTTTTCAGTCTTTATCCGGGATTAACTGATGATGGTAAACTGTATGTGCATTTACTCATAAATGAAAATCATCATTTATACAATTTCTTTGATGTTACTAAAGGGGCAACTGATTTTAATATAGATATGACCAAGATAAACAAGACCCCTTTAGTTAAAAGCATTACTTCGCCCGGATCAAATCTTATAGTAGAGGTAAATGCCAGGGCCGATAAAAACTATTACAGCAGTTATTATTTGGGATTGCTAAGTTCTAAAGGTAACCAGGTTAACTATTATTATCCGCAGGAACCATTTGCTGAGTATATTACTAAAATAAGGTATTCGCTCGACGAGTATAACTACTACTTTACCAAAAACACTACTGTTATTCCTGATAAAGCCGATACCTATAGTGCAGTTATTAATACTCCGGATGGAACCCTTACAACTTTTAAACCCTCTTTTTCGGGTCCGGTTGATTACTATACGGCCTATTTTGCAAGCTTCGACACGCCCGGTTTCTCTGTGCAATTGTCTGGCCCGGCTGCCGGAAGCGCTGTTAACATAAAATTCCCTGATTTTTCTAAATATCCGGAGATAAAAAATGTTGATTTGACCAAGCAAATACTTCAAAACGTTTCTGTGTTTAAGGATAGCGCCTTTGATGAAACATATTTTCCTTACAAAACCGATGGCAATCCGGTTTACCCAAATCTTGATTTAAGATCAGTTAGCCGTAATTATTAACAGCAGGGAGGTCATCAAAACAAATACAAATTAATCCCTTTTGTCGTGCTGAGCGATAAAATCCGGGGACTCTGAAGGGGAAATGACGTTGCTAAAAGGGCTGTCTGTAAGTGTTCATATGTACACCCGTGAACACCCATGAACACTAATTAATATCTGATAATCAATAATTTATACTTTTAGCCCTACTGACAAGTTTCTGTCACCACTTTCAATTTATTAAGGCACAATAGCATTTACCCCCTTGCCAGCCCAACATACTTGCGCCAGTTGGGGGGGAGTTTTTATTTTGTTCCAAATCGCCCCTATTGAAATTTTCTTCCCTACTCAGCAGATAAGCTTCGGGCGAAATCGGGCAGAACAAGTTGGGCCCGTGCGGTTGTAAGGGCATTAGCAATTTTTACTGAAGCGCAGGCGGGCGGGAACAAAGTGGAGTAAAAATTTGGCAGCCCGTGGTTCTGTCAGGTTTGCAGGGTAGTGGCCCTGTGTGGCAAAGAAGCATTTCTGCTGAAAACCTTTTTGGTTACTTTTGTGGCGACAAAAGTAACTGGCCTCCCGCGGCCAAGAGCGGGTATGCGACATCCTTTTTCGCCTTGCTCTGTAAGTCGGGGATTGCTTCGTACCTCGCAATGACGCATCTTTTATTTCTCCATCTGGCGCAAGTATGCAGTGGAGGGCTAAAGAGTGGAGTACTTGTGTCTCGTAAGGCACAAGTAGCATTTACACCCTTGCCAGCCCGACATACTTGCGCCAGTTGAGGATGTTCCATCAATTCCATTCAAAATCAAAAATATCTCAAATCCCAAATCGAACATCCGAAATCCCAAATCAAAAAATTACATCCCCATTCCCTTTGTTATCGCCTCATAAACCACATCCTGTATCCTCGGCCTGATGTTCAGGCTGCCCAGTTTATTACTGACATCGGGGTGTACCCGGTTTGACAGGAATATGTACACCAGGTTATATTTAGGATCAACCCAGATACAGGTACCCGTAAAACCGGTATGCCCATAAGTTTGCGGCGAAGCTAATTTTGAAGGGTAATGACGATCTTCAATAGGGTCCCAGCGGTCAAAGCCCAATCCCCGGCGACTTACAGCCGATTGTTTGGAGGTGAACAGATCAACCACTTCGGGTTTAAAATACTGGGTGCCGCCGTAGGTGCCGCGGTTTAGCACCATCTGGTACAATATGGCCACATCATTGGCGCTGGCAAACAAACCGGCATGCCCGGCAACGCCGCCCATTAAGGCCGCGGTTGGGTCATGCACGTAACCATCCAACAGCGACTGGCGGTATTTCTGGTCGTTCTCTGTAGGCGGTATCTGATTTTGGTTAAAACGGTGCAGCGGTAAAAATCCGGCGGTTTGCATACCCAGAGGGTTGTAAAACTGCTGCTGAACATATACATTTTCGGGGATAGCGGTAATACTTTCAAGCACTTCCATCATCAATAACATGCTTACGTCACTGTATACATATTGCCCCCTTGTTTTAAGCGGTGAGCTCAGCATATCGGGCAGCATTACATCTTTGTAATAATCCTTTCTTAAAAAATAATGATCAGATACATGGATAGGGTAAGCAGCCGACGAATCGGTACTATGGTCTGCAGGTTTTACCTTTTCAAACCCTTTAATATCCGGTATTAGTCCGGCCTGGTGCATTAATAGTTCGCGTACCTGTATATTATTCTTATTGCTATTACGTGCGAGGGGGATATAATCGCCAACGGTGCCTTCCAAACTCAGCTTACCCTCGTCGGTAAGCTTCATAGCCTCCATGGTAGTGGCCGATACTTTGGTCATGGAAGCCAGGTCGAAAATATCGGTTATCCTGTCGGGTATACTATTATCATAAGTATGATAACCATAGGCTTTATTAAAAATTACCTTACCATCCTTAGCCACCAATACTACACAACCAGGGGTAGCATGCTCAGCTATAGCCTCCCGGGCAATATCGTCAATACCCTTAAGGTTATTCGCATTAATCCCTGCATCTTCCGGAACGGTATATTGCAGCCTTATTCTATTGGTAATAAAACCCATGCCCGCGGCAAACTGCGGCGAATAGGTGCGAGTGAGCTTTTGTGTAACAGGCATTCCGCCAAAAATAGCCTGGGCGCTATACAATACCGAAACCGGTGTTAATCGTTCGCTCCATAAAATGGGCACGGTAACATTATTCAATTTACTTAGTATACCGCCACCGCCAAAGGCAGTCACGATCACATTTTTTAGTTTTTGGTTACTGCTGATAAAATCAATGATCTGCGGATTTGCCAGGTCGGCCTCAGTTAACTGCAGTATAATGGTATTATACCATTTCAGATCAGACGACAGATCAATCAATGTTTTTGAACCAGTGTACGCATTACCATCAAAGGTTTGCACCTTATTGTACTTGTTCAGCAAGCTATCAAAAACGGTAGCGTACTGGTTTGAAAAATGTACACTTGCAATTTTTAACTGGTCAAGGTTTTGCAGCGGTATCAGGTATTTACTATTGTTAAACAATACAGTGGAGTGTTCAACCAATCGTTCTTCGTTAACATAAGCCTGTCCTGTAGGGATAACAATAGGTGGGTTTTGTGCACAAGCCGTATTAAATAATGAAAACCCTAACAACACTAAAGGAACACAGCTCCATTTATTTTTTATCATATACTTTAACTCCGTTTATATAAGTTTTGATCACTTTAACTTTTGGTAATTGAGCTCCTTTTACTTTCATAATATCCTGATCAAGGATCACAAAATCTGCATATTTGCCGGGCTCCAGGCTGCCTTTTTCTTTTTCTTCAAAGTTGGCTTTGGCGGCCCAAATGGTAATGCCTTTCAACGCTTCGGCACGGCTCAGCGCGTTTTCGGGTTGAAAGCCCCCAGCCGGGAAACCCTTCAGATCCTTACGTTCCACCGCTGCATAAAACGTGTACATGGGGTTAATATTCTCTACCGGAAAATCGGTCCCTAAAGGGATCCAGCCATTTTGTTTTAATAATTGTTTATACACATAGGCCGATCTTAAGCGTGCCGCACCCAGCCTTTTGCCGGCCCAATACATATCTGATGTGGCATGTGTTGGCTGTACAGATGGAATAATGCTGTTATCGCCAAACACTTTGATATCATCGGGCGATAATACCTGCGCGTGTTCAATACGCCAGCGTCTATCGTTTTTACCTTTTAGTACGGATGCATAGATCTTTAACATGACCCGGTTGGCCGAATCGCCGATGGCATGGGTAGCCATCTGGAACCCCCGGTCATAGATCTTTTTGGCTACTTCCGCAAAATGCTGCGGACTGCTCAGTAAAAACCCATTCCAGTTTTTTTGATCGGCATAGGGCTTTAATAAACACGCCCCTCTTGAACCAAGGGCGCCATCGGCATAAACCTTAAATGCGCGCACATTTAAGCCTGGTGTTTTATAGGCGCCGCGCTTAAACAGGTATTCGTAATTCTCTTCCCTGTCGGCCAGCATCACATACATGCGCATTTTCAGGGAGCCTTTATGTTGCAGCTCGGCAATGGTATTTACCATGGTATAGGGCAGTCCGCAGTCATCAACCGTTGTTAAACCAACCGCGAAGCAATTTTTTTGAGCATCTAAAAGTGCATTTTCTATAATGTTAGCCGGCGGTTCGGGAATTTTGCGGGTTACAATACCCACGGCGTTATCAACCAATATGCCGGTAAGTTTGCCGTTAATGGTCTCAATTTCCCCGCCGTTAATAGTTTGCCCTGGTTTTACCCCGGCAATGTTCAGGGCGGCCTGGTTGGCAATGGCCGCATGGCCGTCAACCCTGCTTAATATCACCGGCCTTACCGGAAACAGTGAATCGAGCCTGGCTTTATCCGGGAATTGTTTTTTTGCCCAGTCGTTCTGATCCCATCCGTGGCCAATTACCCAGCCCTCGGTATTGCGGGTAGAATAAGCCTCCACCGAGTCAACAGCCTCGTCCCAACTATGTGTGCCCACCAGGTTAACTTCCTGCAAGCCCAGGCCGTATTCATAAAAATGGGCATGTGCATCAATAAATCCCGGATATACCGCATTACCTCCGGCATCTACAACTTCATGTGCCAGGTATTTTTGTTCCAGCGTATCTGCATTGCCTATGGCCAAAATTTTACCTGCTTTTACTACAAATGCATTGGCCGTGGTAAAGTTGCTATCAACCGTGTAAACCACAGCGTTTTTAACCAGGAGGTCGGCATTGTATTCTTTTTGTTTGCAGGCTACAGCAAAAAGGAGCAGCGCTGGCAATAATTTCTTCATAGGCGGTTTATATAATATATTGGTAATGTAATTATTAAATGTTAAATGTATATACAAGTATCAAATCATAAAGTTATGCCTTCAAATATTTAATTTAGCATCGAATTCGAAATTGGAGGGATTTTTTTTAAATGTCAGACATAATACAGCTTTTACCTGATGCCGTTGCCAACCAGATTGCCGCGGGCGAAGTAGTGCAGCGGCCGGCATCTGCCGTAAAGGAATTGATTGAGAATGCGATTGATGCAGGGGCCGGAAAAATCCAGCTCATTGTAAAAGACGCGGGCAAATCATTGATACAGGTTATTGATGATGGCTGCGGCATGAGCCTTACTGACGCGCGCATGTGCTTTGAACGCCATGCCACCTCAAAAATACGCAAAGCCGATGACCTGTTTGCCATACGAACCATGGGTTTCAGGGGCGAAGCCATGGCATCTATTGCCGCAATAGCACAGGTTGAAATGAAAACCCGCCGCCATGAAGATGAATTGGGCACCTGTATTTTTATTGAAGGATCAGAAGTGATAAGCCAGGAGGCGTGCTCGGCCAATACAGGTACATCCATCTCTGTTAAAAACTTATTTTATAATACGCCTGCCCGCCGTAACTTTTTAAAAAGCAACCCGGTGGAAATGCGCCATATTATTGATGAATTTCAACGGGTGGCATTAGCCAATCCGCAGATATTTTTCACGCTGCACCATGACGGGCAGGAGGTTTACCATTTGCCAGGCGCCGCGCTTAAACAGCGCATTGTGCACCTGTTTGGTAATAACTATAACCAAAGGCTGGTGCCGGTTGAGGAGGATACCACCATTATTAATTTACGCGGATTTGTTGGCAAGCCCGAATTTGCCCGTAAAACCCGGGGCGAACAGTTCTTTTTTGTGAACTATCGCTTTATACGCGATGCTTATTTAAACCATGCGGTGCTTACCGCGTTTGAAGAGCTATTGCCCGATGATTGCTACCCTTTTTATGTGCTGTTCATTGATATTGACCCTTCCAAGATCGATATCAACGTACATCCAACTAAAACCGAGATCAAATACCAGGACGAAAAAGCTATTTATGCTATTATACGGTCGGCGGTAAAACGTTCACTGGGCAGGTATAACATTACGCCCAGCCTTGATTTTGACCAGGAGAACAGCATTGAGCACCTGATTACCCCTAAGCCATTTGAGGAGATCATAGCGCCAACCATTTCATTCAATCCTGATTTTAACCCTTTTGCTGCCGAGAAGAAACCTGTACGTGAACATCCCTTTTTAAAGGATAGTAACAACTATCATAGCAATCCCATACCTAAAAACTGGGATACGCTATATGAGATCAGTAAAAAGGAAACCAGCCTGCAGCACGAAATGCACCAGGAGGAGAGCATCGCTGTTAATGAGCAGGAAATAAGTAAATCAAGCGAGCGGCAGTTATTCCAGATCCATAACCGTTTCATCTTGTCGCAAATCAAATCGGGTTTTATGCTGATAGGTCAGCAGGCGGCACATGAACGTATTTTGTATGAGCGTTTTTTACAGCAATTGCAAAATCATTCGGGAGTGAGCCAGCAAAGTTTATTTCCGCAATCGGTAACACTAAACGGAAGCGATTTTGAGTTATTAAGAGAACTTTTGCCCGATATAAAAGCACTTGGTTTTGATATACGCGAATTTGGCAAAAACACCGTAGTTGTTGAAGGTGTGCCTGCCGAACTGAATAATGTAGACGAACATGAGCTGCTGGAGCATTTGCTGGAAGGCTTTAAAAACAATATGGCCATTTTGAAATTAGATAAACGTGATAACCTGGCCAGATCACTTGCGCGCAACGCGGCTATTAAAACCGGGACCAAATTATCATTAGAAGAAATGAACCAATTGATTGATCAGCTTTTTGCCTGCCAAATGCCTAACCAGGCATTGAACGGTAAGCCCGTAATCAGTACCTTTACATTAACTGAATTATTAGAACGATTTGAAAAATAGCCTCGGGCTTTTATTATACTATGAATCAATCACCATTTGCCAGTATAACTCCAGTTGTAAAAAACCTGCTGATCATTAATGTTTTGTTTTTTATAGGCTCCTATGTCTTAGAAAGAGCGGGTATTAATTTGGATGTGTTACTTTCTGCATTTTACTTTAATTCGCCATTATTTCGCCCGTGGCAGGTAGTTACCTACATGTTCATGCATGCAAATTTTCCGCATATATTTTTTAATATGTTTGCCTTGTTCATGTTTGGCCCAACTCTTGAATATATTATGGGGCCAAAGCGTTTCTTGCAGTATTATTTTATTACAGGCATAGGCGCGCTGGCTTTGCAAATGTTGGTTCAGGCCATAGAAGTGCACGGCGTAATTGGGTCGTTCACTGTTGCAAACAGGGATATCGGTCCTTATGTTAATTATGCGGGCTTTAATAAACTAAAAGAGATATATTATGGGATCACTTTAGGAGCATCAGGCTCCATATTCGGATTGTTACTCGCTTTCGGGTTTCTGTTCCCCAATGTGGAAATGATGGTACTGTTTATCCCCGTTCCTATTAAAGCTAAATACTTAATTGGCGGATATATAGTTTTAGAATTAATTGGTGGTTTTGGGCAGTTTGCCGGCGATTCGGTAGCACATTTTGCACATCTTGGGGGAGCTTTATTTGGCTTCCTGTTGCTAAAGTACTGGAGAATGCAACGGCCCGACAATTTTTATTAAGAAACAGGAGTTATCAAAATAAATAGCGCTTTATTATGAGTACCCTTTGGCAAAATATTCAATACAAAATGCTGCGGTCGGGCAATAAGTTAAACCTGCTTATCGGTATTAACGTTATTGTTTATTTAGGTATTAATATCCCTGCAGTGCTTGAGCTTCTTTTTACAGGATTTGATCACGAAAGCATTATTGCCTTTTATGCTAATGAATACCTGCGCATGCCGGCCGATTTACCAAAACTGCTTACCCGTTTCTGGACGCCCTTAACCTACATGTTTATGCATGCAGGTATTTTTCATATCCTGTTTAATATGCTTTGGCTGTATTGGATGGGGCAAATATTTGAAGAATACCTGGGTAATAAACGCACCATAGGTTTATACATTATGGGAGGGCTTGGGGGCGCAATAGCTTACCTGCTATGTTTAAATACAATTCCTGCTTTTACAAACTTACATGCCGCTGTAAACAGTACAATTGTAGGGGCATCAGCCAGTGTTATGGCCATTGTTGTTGCCACAGCTACCTTATTACCCAACTATACCATATCATTAATATTAATAGGCCCTGTAAAATTAAAGTGGCTGGTGTTTGTTTTCCTGGTTATTGATTTTCTGAGCATTGTTGGGCCTAATGCCGGCGGCGAAATAGCACACCTGGGCGGCGCGTTATTGGGTTTTGTATACATTAAGCAGCTAAAAAGAGGACACGACTGGATCGGAGCTATCGGTAGTATTTTTAAATCCAGATCCAAACTTAAGGTAGTGACCAAAAATACCAGCAGAAACTCAAGCGAGTATCCCCGCCAGGAGGAAATTGACCGTATATTAGATAAAATATCACAATCGGGCTACGAAAGCCTGAGTAAGCAGGAAAAGGAAATTTTATTTCGCGCAAGCAATAATGAGAGTTAAAAGGAAACAAAGTTTTATCGGTAAAATATTACTATGGATAAACCTGTTGCTTTGCCTGGCATTACTTATCAGTTATTTAGCTCCTCATGTTAACCCTCAAAAAGTTTGGGTCTTTGCTTTTTTCGGATTAGCGTACCCTCCGCTACTGATAGCCAACCTTATTATGATGGCTTATTGGCTACTGCGTAAAAGATGGCAGTTCGTGCTATCACTTATCACTATTTTATTAGGGTACAATGTATTATTCAATAATATAGGCTTCAGATTTTCAGGGGCCGATGTAGCTAAACCCAAACAGGAAAATTCAATCAGGGTAATGACCTATAACGCACACAATTTTAAGCGTTATGGATCAGGCAATGATATACCAACCAAACATGAAATTTTGGCTATGCTCAATGAGCAGCAGCCTGACATAATTGGGTTCCAGGAGTTTTATACCAAAAACCGGGGTCAGTATGAAATGCGCGACTCCATTATAAAAATCATGGGTGCCAATAATTTTTATTTTGAGCCTATTAATTTTAACAATACAGAAGCCATAGGCATGGCCATATTCTCCAAATTTCCCATAGTAGCTAAAGGCATGATCCATTTTTCTGATACCAAATCAGAGAATCAATGTTTGTATGTTGATGTGAAAAAAGGTGAAAAAACTTTTCGCTTATATAGTGTACATCTGCAATCCATTCGTTTTGATCCCGAAGATTATAAATATCTCGACAGCGTTTCAAAAAAGGGCAAAACAGATATGGGGTCAACCAAAAGGCTGGGCGGTAAATTAAAAATAGCTTTTATAAAAAGAAGTAAGCAGGTATTCACGGTAAAGGATCATGCCGCCAAATGCCCGTATCCTTACCTCATCACCGGCGATTTTAATGATACGCCTACTTCATTTGCCGTTAACCAAATGGCTAAAGGTTTGAAAAACGCATTCCGGGAAAAAGGATCGGGTTTTGGGCGAACCTATAATGGCGATTTTCCAAATTACCAGATCGATTATATCATGGCCAGTAGGCAGTTTGATGTATTGACTTACAAGATCATCGAAAAAAAATTATCTGACCATTATCCCCTGCGCAGTGACGTGGTGCTGAATTGATAACTTAATCAGAATCAAGAGCCAGGAAAAATGGCCGTGGTAATTTATCACCATTAGCAACAATCTTATATCTTGTTTTTATCCTGATTCTTGTATCTTGATTTCAATTTTAAGATGATACACTTGTCAGCCCAAATACATTTCCCATTACTGCATTAGCTTGAAATTGAAAAAATCGTAAGTTTGCGCTCATGAAACAAAATTTGTTTGTTTACAACACTTTAACACGTAGAAAGGAAGAATTTAAACCACTTAACGCGCCACATGTTGGCATGTACGTATGTGGCCCAACTGTTTACAGCGATGTGCATTTGGGTAATAGCCGCACCTATATATCGTTTGATCTGATATTCAGATACCTTACTCATATCGGCTATAAAGTACGTTACGTTCGTAATGTGACCGATGCTGGTCACCTGGAAGGCGATGCAGGGGATGAGGGAGAAGACAAAATATCAAAAAAAGCTAAAATAGCCCAGCTGGAACCAATGGAAATTGTGCAGAAGTACACCGTTGGCTTTCATGATGTAATGCAGATATTTAATACACTACCTCCCAGTATTGAACCTACCGCCACAGGTCATATTATTGAACAGATAGAGTTGATAAAGGTTATACTTGAAAAAGGTTACGCCTACGAAGTTGATGGCTCTGTTTATTTTGACGTTGAAAAATATAACAACACCCAGAATTATGGCATATTAAGCGGCCGTAACCTGGAAGATCTGTTAAACAATACCCGTACACTGGGCGGCCAGCAGGAAAAGCATGGCAAGCTTGATTTTGCCCTGTGGATAAAAGCCAAACCCGAGCACCTGATGAAATGGCCGTCGCCTTGGAGCGTTGGATTTCCGGGATGGCACCTGGAATGCTCGGCCATGAGCCAGAAATACCTGGGCAACCAGTTTGATATACATGGTGGTGGTATTGACCTTGTACCAACACACCATACCAATGAAATTGCGCAGCATGTAGCCTGCTGCGGTAAAAATCCGGCCAATTACTGGGTACATACCAATATGCTTACGGTAAACGGTCAAAAGATGTCAAAGTCATTAGGGAATAGTTTTTTACCTCATGAGCTTTTCACAGGCAATAACTCTATACTCAACAAAGGTTACAGCCCCATGACCGTGAGGTTTTTTATGTTGCAGGCACATTACCGCAGTACGCTTGATTTTGGCAACGAGGCTATGGAAGCATCTGAGAAAGGTTTTAAGCGCCTAATGAACGCCTTTGCCCTGCTTAATGGCTTAAAGGCCGGTAACACTACAGAAATTGAGATAGAGCCCTTAATGGGCCGTTGCTACGCCGCTATGAACGATGACTTTAACAGTCCGGTACTTATTGCCGAACTATTTGAGGCATCGCGCATTATTAACTCCGTGCATGATGGTAAAATGAAGATTGATGAGCCCAATTTACAATTGCTTAAAACGCTCATGAACACTTTTGTGCTGGATGTGCTGGGATTAAAGGACGAACAGGCTGACAATGATGACCTACCAAACATCCTGAACCTGATAGTTGATTTGAGGAGTGAAGCAAAAGCCAATAAAGATTATGCCATGTCTGATAAAATACGTGATGGCCTGTCAAAAATAGGCTTTCAGCTAAAAGACAGCAAAGATGGTACACACTGGAGTAAGTCCTGATTTTTAAAGCGAGTTGTAATAGCTGAACAATTTGGCTAAAGCAGCATCGCTTTTACAATTCACTGTATTCCTTTTCATATAGTTTTGTAATTGATCTGCCTTATCACCCAAGGGAGCACGCTGAACAGTTGTTTTTCCATTAACAAAGTGAACAGACGCTACGACCCAATTAGTGAAAAGATGAGGCTGCCGTCAACTTCGGAAGCAGAAGATGCATTTATTCATCACACGGTAATTTTTTATAAATATGTTCACTGTGATATTTTAAATCCAAACATAATTATGCTTATTGGGTTAATTAGTTTTTATCCCGGCGCTTAAGTTAATAGTTTAGCGTTTTGTATAATGTATAAGTTTTTGCATGGTAAACTCCTCTCAATTACAATTAAATATAATCATATCCGTTTCAGATAAAAGTATATTTAGCTGCAATGCTATAATAGGATTTACGCATAGCAACGGCTCAAATTACATTCCTGACTTAAAATTTATTATTAAATTGCCCAAAAATCTAATATAACATGAAGAAAATAATATTAGCTGCTACATTTATTGGCTATAGCGTATTTGCCTTAGCGCAAACGGCCGCTGTTCAAGTAAATACGGTAGTTAGTGCCGAAGAAGCTTTTAATAAATTAGTTGAACGTAAAGGTATAAAAGATGGTTTTTTATCTGTTACTGATCCCGAGGGTATTGTATTTAAACCCAATGCCGTTAAAATAACTGATTTTTATAATAACATTGATAAACAAGCAGGCAAACTAAGCTGGCAACCAAAATTTGCCCGGATTTCGGCCAACGGCGACCTGGCATTTACTGCCGGCCCCTACATTTACTCGAACGGTAAAAGTGAAGACGATAAGGTATATGGCGATTATGTTTCTATTTGGCGGGCCGATGCCGAGAACAAGCTAAAATTGCTTATTGACCTGGGCATACAACACCCAGAGGCCGAGAAGGATGTAATAACTGACTTTAAAGAGCCTACTGCACCCCGTACAGCACCAAGTAAAGACCCATTTACCGGGAAAAGCATTATTATAAATACCGATAAAATATTCAACCATTCTTTAACCATATCGGCATTAGCCAGTTATAAAGAATTTTTGAGTCCTGAGGGCCGTTATTATTTTCCTGGTTTTGAGCCAATGACCGGTCCTGATGTAATTATGAAATTTATAAATAATCAGGCTATCAGCATCACTGCCGAAACTACCGACGCAGGCCGCTCAAGCAGTAACGACCTGGCCTATAGCTATGGTCATGCACGCATTACAAAAGGTAACGTAGTAAGTAATTACAACTATGTGCGTATTTGGGAGCTGGATAAGACAAAGAAATGGGATATCCTGTTAGAAGTGTTTTCGGCAGTTGAAAACGAATAGATAGTAATTGACTATATAAAAAAAGCGAGATACACTTAAGTGTATCTCGCTTTTTTTATACCTAACGTCATCCTGAACTTGTTTCAGGATCTCTCAGGATGGTAAGTTGCCATAGTATACAACTTTATATGTGAGATGCCGAAACAAGTTCGGCATGACTTCATCGGTTAATTAAAACAGCTGTTCAATAATATCATCAGCCGACAGGCCTTCGGCCTCGGCGTGATAGCTGCGTACAATACGATGGCTCAAAATAGGTTTGGCAATGGCCTGCACGTCTTCAATATCAGGCGAATACTTTCCGTTGATAACAGCATGGCATTTGGCCCCCAGAATCAAAAATTGCGAAGCACGCGGACCTGCACCCCAGCTGAGTAAACGATTGATCTGCGGTGTTGCAAACTCACTGTTGGGTCTTGTTTTTGACACCAATTTTACAGCATATTCCATTACATGATCAGTAACCGGGATATTGCGTACTAATTGCTGAAAATAAATGATCTGACTGGCATTTAAAATCTTGTTAACATCTGGTTGCAGGGTACTGGTTGTGTTTTTAACTACCTGCAGTTCCTCCTGAAACGATGGGTAGTTTAGTGCTACGCTAAACATAAACCGGTCAAGCTGTGCTTCTGGCAGGGGATAAGTACCTTCCTGTTCAATGGGATTTTGCGTAGCCAATACAAAAAATGGCTGTGCAAGCTTGTGGGTAACCCCAGCGGCCGTAACTGCTTTTTCCTGCATGGCTTCAAGTAAAGCTGCCTGTGTTTTGGGCGGTGTACGGTTAATTTCGTCGGCCAGAATAATATTGGAAAAAACCGGGCCGGGTATAAATTTAAAGTTCCGGTCTTCGCCCAGTATCTCAGACCCGATAATGTCTGATGGCATCAGATCGGGTGTAAACTGTATGCGTTTAAAGTCAAGGTCAAGCACCCGGGCAATAGTTTGTACCAATAAGGTTTTAGCCAAACCAGGTACGCCTACCAGCAAACAGTGGCCATTGCTGAAAATGGACACCAGCACAAATTTCACCACCTCATCCTGTCCTATTATAACTTTGCCTATTTCGGAGCGTATTTGCTGATATGCCTGCCTTAAAGCATCAGCAGCTTCCACATCAGAGTGGTGTTGCATATTTAATTAAGGTTTAACTTCCGCAGTAGCAGTAGCAGTTGGTGTGGTAATCCATTTTTTTAATATATCGCATGACTGGTATCCCTGGTCAATTTTAATAAAGGTTTCTTTCCTGCGTTTTTCAAACCATTGAGTTACCATACGGTTATTTTTATCCTCATAAGCAAACTCCTTTATTTTAGGAAAATCCTGGGCCAGGTTTGCCTTATGTGCGTTTGTTGCCGATTTAAGGTACAAAATTTTATAGCTCTTTTTACCATCGGCACCAACAAACAAATCCGGTTTTGAAATACTTCCAATTTTCATGGTATCAACAGTAAGAGCAACTTTAGGATCAAGCTTGTCAGTAGGGATAAAGGTTGACCGGTTTTGAACATTCTCTGCATTTAACATCATACCACCATTGTATTTTGTATCCTTATCATCAGAGTAATAGGCTGCCGCGCTTGAAAAATCAATTTTCTTGTTTTTCATCATCAGCGTATAAATACTATCTGCCTTGGTTTTTGCTCGCTCCAAACTTGCCTCGGTCACTACGGGTGTTATTAATATATGCCTTACGTGTATCTGCTCACCACGGCGCTCTATTACCTGTAAAAAGTGGAACCCGAAATCAGTTTCAAACACCGGCGATATTTCGCCTGCCTTTAACTTAAATGCGTTGGCTGTAAATTCCTTTACAAAAGTAGTACGGTCGGCAAAACCCAGGTCACCGCCATCAGGTGCCGATCCGGGATCTTGCGAGTATAGCCTGGCCAGTGTTCCAAAATCTTCTCCCTTTTTAACCCTTGCACGCAGTTCCTCGGCCTTTTGCTTATACATTTCCTTCTCCTCCTTGTTCAGTTGTGGCTGAAACGCTATTTGACCTACTTCTACCTCTTTATTAAATGATGGTAAGCTATCCTTTGGAATTTTTTCAAAATAGTCTTTAACATCCTGTGGGGTTACATTTAATTTTTCAGTAATGTGTTGCTGCATTTTCTGGGCAACCAACTGCTCTTTCAAATCCGGGCGTATCTCATCTTTATACTGAATAACGGAGCGGCCTAAAAATGCTTCCAGCTTTTCCTGCCCGCCAGCCCTTTGGGTCATTTCGCGCATCCTGCGGTCCACATTATTATCAACTTCATCATCTTTTACCTCAATACTATCAATAGCAGCCTGTTGCGCCAGTAGTTTTTGGGTTAATAATGATTGCAGTATCTTGCATTTAACATCCGGATTGGGTTGGTTACCCTGAACCAGGTATTGAGCGTATGATAATTCGATATCTGATTGTAATATGGGGCTGTTACCAACAATGGCAGCAATTTTATCAAGCGTACGGCGCGGGCCGCTTGCAACAGTTGAATCGGCCTTGGCAAGCGTTTTTGTAGTTGAATCGGGCTTGGCAAGTGTTTTTGCAGTTGAATCGGGCTTTGTTTGCGCCCTGGCAACTGATATGCTTAAAATAAAACTTAAAATAACTATCCCTAACTTTCTCATGTAATGCTCTTATACTCTAAATAAAACGGATCAATAGTCCGTTAAAAACTTCGAATTTCGGTAAAATTTATTAATTATAGCTGAACAAAAAATGTCAATTAAAATACAACAGCTTATAATTGTGCTAATATGGTTATAAAGCTTGAAACCGTTTAACTACTTTTGGTTAAAATTTGTTAAAGTGAAAGTTGAAAATCCGGTTGCCCTGCGCTTTATATTACAAGATGAGCTTTATCTTTTAAACGCGGATAAAACGCTGTATGAAAAAAAGGCCATACCCGATCACGTTATTGAAGCACCTATACCTGAAGTAAAAGCACAGGTTGTTGATCCCATTATTATTATTGAAGAACCGCTACCTGAAGTAAAAACGCAAGCCATTAATTTTAATTATCTGGGCCAAAATTTAAAAAGCTTTTTGATACTGGTTTATTACCCCGAGTTGGAGTTTATTGACGACAGCCACTTAGCTGCCCTTACCAATATTATTAAGCGAAAGGATTTAAGTGTAGAGGATATTGCCATTGTAAACCTGGCCCGGCATGCCAATGCGCAATACGATGAGTTGGTAAAGTTTTTTAAGCCTGCTAAACTGTTAGTATTAGGCAAAAGCGCCTTGCCGCAAGGCATTGCCCAGTTAACTTTAAATGCCCCCAAACCTTTAGGCGGTATCACCGGCTTATATAGTTTTAGCTTTGGCGAAATGATGGATAGTGTTGATCACAAAAAAGCCTTTTGGGAACAGATGAAAACTTTGTAAGTCCTGGCTCAACGTTTTAACTCCAAAGTCCTTTGTCTTTTATCCCCAAATCCTTAATCCCCCAAAAATGCAATTAGTTTTTGCAACAAATAACCGCCACAAGCTGGAAGAAGTGGCTACTAAAATAAAAGGTGAGTTTAAATTATTAACCCTGAATGATATTGGCTGTACCGATGATATTGAGGAAACAGGTACAACCTTTAAAGAAAACGCATCGATCAAAAGTCACTACATCTATCAGAAATATAAACTGAACTGTTTTGGCGACGACAGTGGACTGGAAATAGACGCTTTAAACGGCGAGCCTGGCGTTTATTCGGCACGGTATGCAGGTGAGCATGGTAACCATGCAGCCAACATCAGCAAAGTACTTCAAAATTTAACCGGCGAAACCAATCGTAAAGCCCGCTTCCGTACGGTTATATCATTAATATGGAACGGGGAGGAGCATTTTTTTGACGGAACTGTAGAAGGGCAAATCCGTACCGCCACCAGTGGCACAGCAGGTTTTGGTTATGATCCGATTTTTGAGCCGGATGGTTACAACATCACTTTTGCCGAAATGAGCCTTGAACAAAAAAACAGCATAAGCCATCGCGCCAGAGCTATGGATCAGCTAATCAATTTTCTGAATACAGTTCAGGATTAGCCTGTGCCATTAGTTTAACTCCATTCGGTGCAACCTTAGTTTGGGCTATTCGTATAACAACATTTACCTATTACCTATATAGCCGATGAAAACAGTAATAAATTTAAGCCGCGCCTTATTTTCAAAAAAGGCCAACCAAAGTGTTGCCAACAGCCTTAGCAAAGTTAAAGAAGCCGACCAGGTAACCGAAACTATTACTAAGCGATTAAAGGAAATTCAAAAGAAACTTAAACTCAAAAACAATTAAGGTGTAAAATCATATTTGGCAGGGTTTATGCTCTTAAGCATTAAAAATAACCTCAGTCATGAAAAAAATATTTCAAACCTCAATCGCAATCCTATCACTTATTGTTGTTTTATCAGCTTGTTCTGCTCCTAAAAACACGGTTTCGAGCAATGTATCACGTGGTAAATTTGTTGGCACATGGACATTAAACAATGTTAGTTACGATGGTCTGGTTCAAAACGCGGTTCAAAATGTATTTGATCAGGCACCTCCCGAAGCCTTTGTTGGCAGCACATGGAAATTAACAAACAGCGGCAATGGTGTGTATACTTTAGCAAACGGTAATTCACAAACTATTTTTTGGTCTGTTTACAATGGCGGCACCACGGGCACACAATTTCAGTTTAAAAAACTTTTTGAAGGCGACAAAGCTAAAAATGTTGCCGAAGGTTACCGCCTGGATATAGCCAGTAATGATGGATCAGCAATGACCCTGAAATCGCCGGTTGCCGTTGGCAACGGAACAGGATACATTATTTACTCGTTTACAAAAAGCAATTAAAAAGGTAAAAGGATAAAGGCGAAAGGTAAAAGGTTCGCAATTTAGACAAACAAAAAAGGGTAAAGGGAATTTAGGCATTCACCTTTACCCTTTTTTAGTTTATTAGGGGGACAGCATTCAAACCTTTCACCCTTAACCTTTACCCTTTCACCTTCTACATGGCCGGTGCAAATTTTAAACATACCGGATTACCTATATCCAGTTTAAAGCCAGTGGGTGTCAGTTTGCCGGTGGCGTTATCAATTCTGAATACATATATGCTATCGCTGTTTTGATTAGCTACGATCATGAATTTACCGGTTGGGTCAATAGCAAAATCGCGCGGGTTTTTACCAAAAGACGATTGACGCTGAACAAAGGTAAGTTCGCCTGTTTCCTGGTTTATGGAGTAAACAATAATTTCATTGGTCTCCAAACGGTTTGAAACATACAAGAAGCGTCCATCGGGAGATAAATGTATGGCAGCTGCCGCAGTTTGACCTTTAAACCCTTCGGCCAGCAGGCTTACTGTTTGTTTTTGCTTTAGTTTTCCATTATCATAATCAAACACATGAACGTTCGAGCCCATTTCAGTTGCCAGGTATACGTACTTTTTATCCAGCGAAAACTCGAGGTGTCTTGGACCGTCGCCCGGGGTCACACTCACAAACGAAGGAGTCGCCGGCTCAAGAGGTTTATCTTTTGATGCTTTATAACGGAGCACATTTACTTTATCAGTACCCAGGTCATTATATAACAAGTATTTCTCGTCGGGCGAAAGTATAGACATGTGTGCGTGCGCCGCTTCCTGCCGTTCTTTATTAGGGCCGTGACCAGCATCATGCAGGGTTTGGGTAGCTTTACCTATGGAGCCATCCGTACCTAAAGGCAATACAGCTACAGTGCCGCTGCTGTAATTGGCTACAAAAATATTTTTCTGCGCTTTATCAACTGCTATATAGCATGGGTCGGCGCCTTCTGAGGGCTGTTTGTTGATAAGCACCATTTTACCTGTTTTAGGTTCAAATGAAAAAGAACTTACTTCACCTTTGGGCAGTTCATTTACAGCGTAAATAAATTTATTATTACTGCTTAACGTTAAATAGGAAGGATTATCTACCCCATCAATCTCACTTAGGTAAGCCAGGCGGCCATTTTCTGCATAAAAGCGGTAAACCGCAATCCCCTTACTGCTACCTGTGGTATAAGTACCTATGACCAGATCATAGGTTGAAGGACCCTTTTTTTTATTTGATTTATTTTGCGCGTAAATAAACCACGGCGATAACAAAGCGATGATCAGAACAATTTTTTTCATGTGGAATGAAATTGGTTACAGAGCGCAAGTTAATAAAACCAACAAAAAACGCCCTGATAAACAGGGCGTTTTTTTATTTTATTAAATGTTTTAATTGAATGATCTCTTTTTCATCCAGGTAACGCCACCTGCCGCGCGGCAGATCCTTTTTGGTAAGGTTGGCGTAAACCACCCGGTCAAGCTTTACTACCTCATAACCAAGGCTTTCAAATATACGGCGTACAATGCGGTTTTTACCGCTGTGTATCTGTATACCTATTTCTCTTTTTGAACCGCCGGCAACGTATGATACCGAATCAGGTTTTATTAAACCATCTTCCAGCTCAATACCAAAACCTATTTTATTCAAATCGCCCTGGGTTAAGCTTTTGCTCAGCTCCACCTGGTACAACTTGCTAATATTGCTGCGCGGGTGCGATAGCTTATCGGCCAGTTCGCCATCATTGGTCATTAAAAGTAAACCGGTGGTGTTCCTGTCTAAACGGCCTATAGGGTAAATGCGCTCTTTAGTGGCTTTTTCAACCAGATGCATTACGGTACGGCGTTCCTGCGGATCTTCGGTAGTAGTTATATAGTCTTTAGGTTTATTTAACAATACATAAACCATTTTTTCGCGACGCAGGGTTTCGCCATTGTATTTGATCTCATCCCTCATCGGATCGATCTTGGCACCCAACTCATCAACAACTACACCATTAACCATTACTACACCGGCAATAATCAGCTCATCGGCCTTGCGACGTGAGCAAATGCCCGCGTTTGAAATATAACGGTTAAGGCGGATAAGCCCATCATCCTTGGTTTTAGGTTCAGCAGATTTTTTACGGCCGCGTAAAGTTTTAACCGGAGCATCAAGGTCCTTGGTTATTTTATCGTATACTGGTTTGCGTTGTGGTGGCCTTTCGCCCGAATATGGTTTAGCAGCGCCTTCGCGTTTTTTAAATCCACCTTCGGTTGGCCTGTCGCCAAATTTTTTATCGGTTGAGCGTTCTCTTGGTTTTGAACCGGCATCAAATTTACGGTCACCGGTCGATTCAGCACCAAAACTTCTTTTAGGCCTGTCTTCAGAGTTTGATGATGTTCTGGTACGTGGTGATGAGTAAGGTTTCTTTTCGCCGGCAGAGCTGCCTCCGAAACTTCTTTTTGGTCTTTCGTCCTCGCCTGATGATGGTCTGCCTGAGTAAGGTTTCCTGTCGCCGGCAGCCGAACTTGCGCCAAAGCTTCTTTTTGGTCTTTCATCATCGCCGCCGGTTGGCCTGCCTGAGTAAGGCTTGCTGCGTGGCGAAAATGATTTTTTATCACCAGATGAAGCGCCATCCCTGAAGCTGCTTTCGCCGGTTGGGCGTCCTGAATAAGGTCTTGGTCTTGATGATGATTTTTTATCGCCTGATGATGCTCCATCCCTAAAACTGCTTTTAGGTTTGTCATCACTAAACCTGTTGCTTTGAAAAGGTTTGGGTTCTGGCTTTGTGAATTTCTTTTTCTCTCCGTTTGGAGTGGCTTTGCCTTTAGCCGTTGCAGGTCTTTTAGGTTTATCGTCGCCTCTTGAGCTCCGGCCCGCTGTTCTCTTGGGCTTGTCGTCGCGACTACCTGTTGGTCTCTTAAATACCATATTTTTTTGTTTTGCGCTTTCGCAGCGTGAGGGTCAAAGGTACGCTTTTTCGGCAAAATCTGATCAAAAAAATCAAAAATTTTATGCGGTTCAAAAACTGTGTTTAAACAGTTTTAAAGCCAGTTTTTGAACCGAAAACTGCAACTAAAAAAGTTAGCAAAAAGCTAAGTATTTGATTATGTGAATTGTATGACATACCTTTGCAGCACATTTTACCTAAATGTATAGTTAATGATAAAAAAAGAAATGATCAAAAAACACTTACTTACGTGCTCCGTAATGCTGGTGCTGGTTCTCATTTCAAAGCTTAATATTTTCAGCACAACCATAACTGAAAAGGTTGTAAATAATGGAAATATTAGCCATTGGACTTCGAAATTTATTTTTATAAAAAGCAATGCAAATGCATATAGTTTTGCAAACGAAGCCTTACCTGTTAATGACGCCAGGGTTACGCGTAAACTGAAACGATCGCTTTATAAGCACAACTTTAAAACCGTTCAGTCAAACGTTTTACATCGCAAAGCCGAAAAATGGTTCCCTATTATTGAGCCCATTTTAAGACTTTATGGCATTCCCGATGATTTTAAGTACGTCCCGCTGGTTGAATCGGGCCTTTGCGAAGGTACATCACCAAAAGGGGCAAGAGGTCTGTGGCAGTTTATGCCCGGTACCGCGCGTACTTACGGACTAAAAGTGGGCCATGGTGTTGATGAACGTAATAACCTGCGTAAATCAACCATTGCAGCCTGCAAGTATATCAAGGAACTATACGGTGAATTTAATAGCTGGACACTGGCGGCAGCCGCTTATAACAACGGCTCCATTAAGCTTGAACGGGCTATTAACAAACAAAATGAGGATAATTATTTTCGCATGAGCCTGAACCGCGAAACCGGTTCATACATTTACAAGCTTGTGGCAATGAAAGCAATTATCCAGCAACCAAAAAAGTATGGGTATAATAATTATTTTGCTATGACCCAGCCTACACCGTTGCTGAACTTTAATTAATATTGATATTCAGTGTCATAATTAATTAAAGATTACATTACGGAGCACCCCGAGGCCGACTTTCCAGGATGGAAGGTCGGCCTTTTTTAATTATTGAATGACTGAATTAGTGATTTATTGATTTTCTTCTTTCGCTGCCGCGAGCTTCCAGCTCGTGGATAGCATGGCTTCAGCTTTCAGCTGAACTGAAGCCTGAGGCTTTTTTAAGGCAGTTATTGAACTTTAAGCTCGTGGTCGGGGCTATCACTACAGCTGTTCCGAAGAATCAAAGTGGATGAATCACACGATAGTTTTGGCTAAAGCCCATATAAATTTCACTTGTAATCCGTTGGCTAAAGCCAACGGCAATAATATTTAAAGAATGACTTTCAATTCATTGCCGTTCCATTTATGGAACGGATAGAGCAATCTGATATGGGCTTTAGCCAAACCTATAATCCTCAGAACACCTGTGGGGCTATCACCGCACCACTATTTATGTTTCAGGTAATGTATTTCAGCTGGCGGTCGGGGTTATCTCATTTACTGAAGTAGGCCGCTTCCGTTATTCTGGTAGTATCACCTTTGGTAAAATTATACGAATTAAAGAATATTACGAGTTTATCAGTGGTTAATAGTTTAATATCGCCAGTTTGCGAAATTCCTGCAACAGTGTAACTTCCTCCCGGACTACCATAATTAAATTTATAACCCTGTAAATATTAACCCTATGCTGACATGCTTACCATAAAAATCTACACCAATTTCTGTATCTTTGCGTAATTTTTTAGCAATGCTTTTAAAGGCCACTATCTCACAAACAATTTACGTAAGCTTTTAAAACCAAGCCCGTTTACCCGGGTTTAATAAATTTGGTACCGATAATACATGATGAACGAAACTACTGTTGACCTGGGCGAACAAAGCGAAGTTGAAGTTTATGGCGCCAGGGTTCATAACTTAAAAAATATTGACGTTTCTTTTCCGCGCAACCAGCTGGTGGTTATTACCGGCCTAAGCGGCAGCGGAAAATCGTCACTGGCCTTTGATACTATTTATGCCGAAGGGCAGCGCCGTTATATGGAAACATTTTCGGCCTACTCGCGCCAGTTTATGGGCGGCATGGAGCGGCCTGATGTGGATAAAGTATCGGGCTTGAGTCCGGTTATTGCTATTGAACAAAAAACAACCAGCAAAAACCCACGCTCAACCGTAGGAACCATTACCGAGATCTATGATTTTATGCGTTTGCTTTTTGCCCGTACCGGCGATGCCTACTCCTATACTACCGGCGAGAAGATGGAGCGCATGTCTGAAGATCAGATCCTGAAAACCATTACCGAAAAATTCGACGGGCAGCCGGTTAATATCCTGGCCCCGGTGGTGAAAGCCCGTAAAGGTCATTACCGCGAACTTTTTGAGCAAATACGCAAACAAGGCTATCTTAAGGTGTGGATTGACGGCGCTATGGCCGATGTAGAACCCAAAATGCAGGTTGACCGCTACAAGATACACGATATTGATATTGTAGTTGATCGCCTGGTGGTGAGCGAAAAGGATAGCAAACGTTTATATACATCGGTACAGGCTGCCCTTAAAATTGCCAAAGGCATTATCCGGGTGGGCGATAAGGACAATAATGTAGCCTATTACAGTAAATACCTGATGGACCCGGTATCGGGTATATCCTATGATGAGCCTCAGCCTAATACATTCTCCTTTAACTCGCCTTATGGTGCCTGCGAAAAATGTAATGGTTTAGGTTATATTTTTGAGGTTGATGAAGCTTCGGTTATCCCTAATCCAAAACTAAGCATCCTGAACGGCGGCCTTGCCCCCATTGGCGAGTACCGCGAAACCTGGATATTCCAGGTGTTGAAATCGCTGGCCAAAAAATATGAGTTCTCTTTATCCACACCCATAGAAAAACTAACCAGGGAACAACTGGATATCATCCTGAACGGATCGCCGGAAATGATTACCGTTGCCGTGGAGTATAATAAATGGAACGTACAGAGCTACCAGATCACTTTTGATGGCATCATCAGGATGCTGGAAGAGCAACAGGAACGCCGCGGCGACGAAGGTATGGACGATATGGAAAACTATCGTGTGCTTAGAACCTGTCCGGTTTGCGATGGCGCCCGGTTGAAAAAAGAATCATTGCATTTTAAGGTTGATAACAAAAATATATTTGAACTGGCCTGTATGGATATCCGTACCCTGCAGGAATGGTTCACCAACCTGGAGGACAGGCTAACTGAACGCCAGAATGTTATAGCCAAAGAGATATTAAAGGAGATCAGGGCACGTATTGTATTCCTGCTTGATGTTGGCCTGAGCTATTTAACGCTCGACCGTACGGCTAAAACCCTTTCGGGCGGCGAAGCACAACGTATCAGGCTGGCCACGCAAATTGGCTCCCAGTTAATGAACGTTATGTACATACTGGATGAGCCAAGCATCGGCCTGCACCAGCGCGATAATGAGCGTTTAATAAATGCCCTTAAAAACCTGCGCGACCTGGGCAACACCGTATTAGTGGTTGAGCATGATAAAGACATGATACTGGAAGCCGACCATGTAATTGATATGGGCCCGGCCGCAGGTGTACACGGCGGACAGATAGTTGCGCAAGGCACCCCGGCTCAACTCATGAAAGAACATACACTTACCACTTCGTACATTAACGGCGAACGCTCCATAGCTATCCCCGAAAAAAGGAGAGAAGGCAACGGAAAAATATTAAGCCTTAAAAAAGCAACAGGTCACAATCTTAAAAAAGTATCTGTTGATTTTCCGTTGGGTAAATTGATAGGTATTACGGGTGTATCCGGCAGCGGTAAATCAAGCCTGATCACCGAAACATTATACCCTATATTGAACCATCATTTTTTCAGGGCCAAAAAACATCCCTTGCCTTATGAAAAAATTGAAGGACTGGAAAATGTTGATAAGGTAATTGAGATAGATCAAACACCTATTGGCCGTACGCCACGCTCAAATCCGGCTACTTATACCGGGGTGTTTTCAGATATCCGTAACCTCTATGTGGCATTGCCTGAGTCAAGGATCAGGGGATACAAACCAGGTCGCTTTTCGTTCAATGTAAAAGGCGGTCGCTGTGAAACCTGTCAGGGTGCCGGCATGAAGGTGATTGAAATGAACTTTTTACCCGATGTACAAGTACCATGTGAGGAGTGCGGCGGCAGGCGTTACAACCGCGAAACGCTGGAAGTGCGTTATCGCGGCAAATCCATCAGCGATGTATTGGACATGAGCATTGAAGATGCCACGCCATTTTTTGAGCATATCCCGGCCATATACCGTAAGGTAAAAACCCTGAACGATGTTGGTCTGGGTTATATCACTTTGGGTCAGTCGTCAACCACACTATCAGGTGGCGAGGCGCAGCGCGTTAAGCTGGCAACTGAGCTTTCTAAAAAAGATACCGGTAACACTTTTTATATACTGGATGAGCCTACAACCGGCTTGCATTTCGAGGATATCAACGTACTGTTAGGTGTTTTGTATCAATTGGTTGACAAAGGAAACACCGTACTGGTGATTGAACATAACCTGGATGTAATTAAGGTAGTTGACCACGTTATTGATCTGGGCCCCGAAGGTGGTTCAGGTGGTGGCAATATACTGTTTTCAGGCACTCCTGAAGGATTGTGCAAAGTAAAAAATAGCTTTACCGGTCAGTTTTTGAAAAAGGAAATGGGGATCAAGTAAAACAATAAGATTGTCATGCTGAACTTGTTTCAGCATCTCACAAGGCAGGCCAACACTACATATATACTGATGCTTAGCATGTGGAATGCCGAAATAAATTCGGCATAGCTTAAATTCTATACTTCATTTTATTAGCTTTACCTATAAAGCATTCATTAAAATGAAAAAAACCTTCCTATTCCTTTTTGCTGCGGCTACATTAGCGGCCTGTAATCAGCCCAAAACAACAAATTCATCCAAAACAGATAGTAAAGAGCTTGCCAAAGTATTTGATAATTACTTTGAGGAGTCATTAAAACTATACCCGCTTAATGCCACTTATATTGGCGATAACCGCTACAATGACCAGCTTCCTAATGATGGTTCGGCAGAGTTTTTAGCAAAAGCCAAAACTTTTTATACCAACTACCTCGATCAGGTTAAACACTTTAACCGCGAGGACCTGAGTGAGGCTGATCAGCTTTCGTATGATATTTTTATCTACGAGACACAACTGGCCATTGATGGTTTCAAAAATCATTTTGAATACATGCCTTTTAACCAATTTTATGCTTTGCCTCTCACTATGGGGCAGTTAGGTTCGGGTTCAGGTGCGCAGCCATTTAAAACCGTTAAGGATTATAACGACTGGCTTAAACGCGTGTCGGCATTTTCTATTTGGGCCGATACTGTCATCAGCAATTTTAACAAAGGCATTAAAACAGGCGTGGTTTTACCTAAGGCACTGGTTGTAAAAGCCATCCCTGAATTAGAGGATTTGGTAGTTGCGGACCCAACCAAGAGTTTATTTTATGGCCCTATAACTAATTTACCGAAAGATTTTTCGGATGCTGATAAAAAGCAGTTAACTGAAGCTTATAAAAAAGCCATATCCACCGTTATAAGTCCTACTTACAAAAAACTGGCAGACTATCTAAAAACCGAATACCTTGCCCATGCACGTACCACATCGGGCTATTCATCGCTGCCTGATGGCGCTGCCAAATATGCCTACCTCGTAAAACAACAAACCACAACCGATAAAACATCCGAAGAAATTTATCAGATAGGCTTAAAAGAAGTAAGCCGCATTCGCGGCATCATGGATAGCATTAAAACCAGGGTTGGCTTTAAAGGCGATCTGAAAGCGTTTTTTGAATACATGAAAACCGACCCCAAGTTTACGCCCTATAAAACTCCAAAAGAGGTTTTGGATGCTTTTGAGAGCATCCACAAACGCATGGAGCCCAACCTGAAAAAGATGTTTAACCATGTGCCAAAAACGCCTTTCGAGATCAGGCAAACCGAGGCATTCCGTGCAGCATCAGCAAGTGCCGAATACAATCAAGGTTCGGCTGATGGCAGCAGGCCGGGTATATTTTATGTGCCGATACTTGATGCCACTAAATTTAACATTACATCGGGCATGGAGTCATTATTCCTGCATGAAGCTATTCCAGGTCACCATTACCAAATTTCCTTAACGCAGGAAAACACGTCCTTGCCAAAATTCCGCAGGTTTGATGGTAACGAGAATGCTTATGTAGAAGGTTGGGCTTTATACTGTGAATCATTGGGTAAGGAACTGGGCTTATATACCGACCCATATCAATATATGGGCGCCCTGGGCGATGAGATACACCGCGCTATCCGTTTGGTGGTTGATGTGGCTATCCATACCAAAGGCATGACCCGCGAACAGGCCATTAAATACATGATGGATAACGAGGCCATAAGCGAACAAGGTGCCACTGCCGAAATTGAGCGTTATATGGCCATCCCAGGCCAGGCATTAGGCTATAAAATGGGCGCCCTTAAAATACGGGAGCTTCGCACCAAATACGAAAAGCAACTGGGCGGCAAGTTTGATTTGGCAGAGTTCCACAACCAGGTTTTAAAAGACGGTGCCATGCCGCTTGCCGTATTTGAAGGAAAAATGGACGCCTGGGCTGCAAAACAGTAAATAAAACAAAGGCTGCCATCATCCTTGAAATAGACAGGCTTACGAAGTTTTAAAAACTTCGTAAGCCTTTTTACTACAATCCACGGCATTTTGTCGGTAATTACCCGCTCAATTGTCGTATTGCCCCCCTATCAATTTGCGTTACAACACCGATTTTTGTATTGTCAATCAAACTGTGCATAAAAAGGGATATTCAGATGGCAAATATCAATTCTTACCTAACCTTTAATGGCAATTGCCTGGAGGCAATGACCTTTTATAAAGAATGCCTCGGCGGCGAACTGATCATTCAAACAGTTGGCGAATTAGGGCTACCGATTACCGAACCCATGCCGCCATGTATGGAAAAATGCATCGTACATTCCACGCTTATTAATGGTTCTATTGTGCTTGCCGCCTCTGACATGGTACCAGAAACGGGTTTGATAAAAGGAAATTCAGTTTCGCTGTTATTGAACTGCAACAGCGAAGAAGAAGCAAGAACCATTTACGCTAAGCTATCAACAGATGGTGAAGCAACACATCCGCTTGAAGACACTTTTTGGGGCGCCATATTTGGCGATCTTACCGATAAATTTGGGACCCATTGGCTCATCAATTTCGAAAATGCATATTAACAGCCTAAACTACACTCAACCTTACCGGTCTTATATTTAGCCTTTTATGATGATAAATATAAGAACCTGCTATCAAAATATACCCGATCAGGATTGGAGATACCTGTAGCAGTGAGTCGCCTACGGCAAGGCCCGAAAATATAGCCCCCGTAAGGTCAAAAACAAATCCGGCGTAAACCCACTCCTTAACTCTTGGGTAGCCAGGAATTAATATGGCTATTACCCCCAGTAATTTAACAGCCCCCATAAAGGGTGATAAATAAGCCGGATAACCCAAATGCTTAAACACGGCAAGTGCCTCGGACGTGGATAGCAGATCAAGAATAGCGCCGGGCCCCATAAAAGCCAATAAAAGGCCAGTGAATACCCAGTAGGTAATGTTGATTTTTTTGGTAGACATGCAATTGCTTTTTTAGATAGTATTACGATTGATTAAGACATATCTCGTTTTCATGAGCTACGCTCAAAGAACTCTTTGTCTTATTATTACGAATACTCCATGGAAAATGTGACAGTGATATAGTAAATTTTCCATATTTGGCCATATTAACAAGCAATACGCTGAATAATATGACCAATAAACCAAATATTTGCAATCCTGAAATATCTTCATGGGCAAACAAAATACCTAACACCACCGCGATAACCGGGTTTACATAAGAGTGTGTGCTAACCTGTGTGGCCGGGCGTACTTTTAACAGCCATACATAGGCACTAAAGGCGGCTATAGAACCAAACAGGATAAGATAGCCAATGGCAAACCAGGCCTGTGCAGGCACCTGGCTAAAATGAAATGACTTAAATTCATGATTAAACATGCTGGCAGGTATAAATGCCAGGCCCGAAATGATCATTTGCCATGAGGTGTTTACACGGGCCGGTGCATCACTTCCTCTTTTTTTAGAATATAGCGAGCCGGCAGACCATGCGATTGGTCCTGCAAACAGCAAAAGCAAACCATTTAGTTGCGCATGACTGATAGCACCCACAAGCGACTTGCTTATCGCTTCGCCAAATAATAATACCACCCCCGCAAAACCAAACAAGAGGCCGGCAATAGTTGTTTTGCTTTTAAGGTTTACCTTCCAGTTTACCCTATCCAATATTACAAACCAAATTGGATTGGCGGATACCATAATGGCTACCATAGCGCTGGGTAAAGTGCGCTCTGCCCATATTACTATCCCGGTGGCAACAAAAAGCATGAGCAAACCACTAATGCCTGAAGTAATGATATCTTTTTTAACCCATAATTTATCGCCTTTGATGCTGCACCATATAAGCAATAATATGCCTGCGGTAAAAAAGCGCAGGGCTCCCAACAGCATAGGTGGAAAGTCATGTATGGCCATCTGAATAAAAAAGTAGGTTGAACCCCATACCACATATACAATAGCAAATGCGATAACTACGAAAAGGGTTGATGGTTTATTTGATGATGATGAAGTTTCCATGTTGTTTAATTTTTTACAGGTACAGAAGTAGGTTTATTTTTTTCGGCGATAAAGAATATTAACAGCTTTGCGGGTTTATCCGGGCTGCTATTCTTGGTTACCGCATGCAGGCCGTTGGGCTTTTCATAAAATGAATCGCCCGGTTTGTAATGGTATGTTTTACCCTCAAATGTTGATTCCAGTTCACCTTCCAGCAAATAACCGAAGGTTGGGAATGGGTGCCTGTGAGCTGCCGATACACTTGAAGGTGGAAAAGTTACCACCAGCATTTGCACTTCTTTATTGCTGATGCCGGGTTGATTCAGCAAGGTCTTAAGCAGGTAGGTTTCTGTTATTTTATCCTTTGTATTCATGTGATCATGATCCTGCGCATGTAATACACCCTGGTGTGATAAAAAAAGGATCAAAATGCTTATAACTAATATTTTCATTTTATTTGTGGTTTAAAATTGCTTCGGCGCTGTTCATATTCTGATAAGCACTCAATTGTTTGTTAATTTTTATGTGTGAGAGCCAGGAGTCGGTACTCCATGCATAAGATGGTAATGTAGCCAGTAAAAAGCTTGCAGCGCTCAGGGTAAAAACCGAATAGCCCAGCGGCGATTCGATACCAAATGATATGGCCATAGCTATTGCAAAACAAAGACCCAAAATTCCGCTGCCTATGGCGGCTACGCGGGTAAACAAGCCAATCAGGATCAAAAAACCAAAAACAGCTTCGCCAATAGTGGCCAGGGTTGCAAAAGCAGGGATCAGTGATGCCGGCAAAAAACTCATTACCTGACGGGCATAAGCTACAAAATGAGCCCAATCGCCCCAGCCTACATGTGGTTTACCGTTGGCTCCCAATACCCCTAAACGATCAGCAACTTCCCATAAATAAGCAGAGCCGATGGCTATACGGAGATACAGGGAGGGCAGTTTAAAACTTTGAATGAGTTGCATAATGGTAAGGATTTAATAAATAATACCTAAAGGTAAGCACGAATTGGACCATACAGCTGGTCCACAAATAACAAACAAGATGGTCCACTGTCTTTGATTTATCAAATCAATTGGCCTATATTTATATGAAAGAAATTACCAATCAAATAGACCAGTATGCTACTGACAGAAAACCTCATAAACATTGATAAATCGGTTCAAACACCGGTATACCTTCAAATAGCTAATGGGATAATAAACCACATTAGGCAGGGGAAACTAAAACCCGGCTCTGCCTTACCCGGCAGCCGAGTACTCGCCAAAAAATTAGCGATACACCGCCAAACGGTAGTTGCGGCTTATGATGAATTGTATGCGCAAAGCTGGGTTGAAGTTTACCCCCGAAGAGGCATTTTTGTAGCTAAAAACCTGCCTGATATCACCCCACGCCCTTTATTGGAAACCGTCGAGAAAAGCGGCATGGCATCGAAAACCCATTTTGATGTTGATGACAATAAGATCCCGTATCCGCTGCAGTTTAAACCGGCCAACAACACTCACCTTGTTTTTAATGAAGGTTTTCCTGATACCCGCCTGGCCCCGGTTGAGCTCATAGTGCGCGAATACCGCCGTTTTGCCAACTATCATTTTACATCCAAATATCTGATGTACGGTCCGGAGCATGGTTCAGAAAACCTGCGGATAGAACTTGCCGGTTTCCTGAGCGAAACCCGCGGCCTGCAGGTTAACCCAAACCATGTGCTGATTACCAAGGGTGCGCAAATGGCCTTGTACCTTACCGCACAGATCCTGCTTTCAAAAGGCGATACGGCGATAGCTGCCGACCCGGGATATCCCGAAGCAAATAATGTTTTTGAACAGGCAGGCGCTCAGGTGGCGCTGGTGCCTGTTGATGAATGCGGTATCGACCTGGACGCGGTAGAGGCTATCTGTAAAAAGAAAAAGGTAAAGTTGGTATATGTAATTCCACATCATCATCGCCCCACTACGGTAACGTTAAGCGCCGAACGGCGCATGCGGCTGCTGGAACTTGCCCACCAATACCGCTTCGCTATTATTGAGGACGATTACGATTATGATTTCCACTATTCCAGCGGCCCTATATTGCCTTTAGCCAGCGCCGACTATTACGGTAGTATAGTGTATATCGGGTCGTTCGGTAAAACCATTGCGCCGGGTATCCGCATAGGCTTTATGGTGGCGCCGCCCAACCTCATTGATCAGGCCACAAGGCTGCGCAGGCTTATTGACAGACAGGGCGAATTACTTTTGGAAGAAGCCATGGCCAACCTGTTAAAAAATGGCGATATCAGCCGTCACCTGAAAAAAGCAAATAAAGTGTACCATGAAAGGCGCGATATATTTTGCAGCCTGCTTCAGGAGCAGCTTGCCGGATATATCAGCTTTAAAATTCCGGATGGTGGCTTTGCGGTTTGGATAAACTATTTAAATGGTATCAAAGCCGATGAGGTAGCCCAAAAAGCGGCAGCCAACGGCCTTACTATGAGTGATGGTAAAAGCTATTTTCAAGACAAAACCCAACCATTACATTATGCACGGCTGGGTTTCGCGTCCATGAACCCTAAAGAACT
The DNA here is from genome assembly GCF_050433765.1 of Mucilaginibacter lappiensis. Lineage (GTDB taxonomy): Bacteria > Bacteroidota > Bacteroidia > Sphingobacteriales > Sphingobacteriaceae > Mucilaginibacter > Mucilaginibacter lappiensis_A. Next base: position 205,877 of record NZ_JBNPWP010000005.1, read on the forward strand.
GGAAACTGCTGTTGATATATTAGCTGCCTCTATTAAAAAGCTGTATTAATAATTAACGTAATCCTCGGTAAAACTGCCATCGGCATACAGATCAAGGAGACCATAGCCCGGGGCGGTTTCCCTTCTGTTGCCTTCCCACCAGGCACCGCTCACAGCACCATTGCATATATAGGTAACATGGTTATAAACTACTTTGTCGCGCAGGTGAATATGGCCGCTCAAGCATAGTTTAACATTTGGGTGCTGATAAAACAGGCTGATTATTTTGGCATTATCGGTATGCATATCGCCACCCAGCATTACCCATTTGTTAACCGTATTATCCTCAATTAAATTGGTAGCTGTCAAAATAGGGATATGCGTCATGACCAGTACCGGCATAGCAGGATCGGTAGTTTTCAATTCCTGTTCGAGCCAGGCAAATTGTTCCTCGCCTAATTTACCTATATACCAGGTATTGTCAATATCTAAATGAACACTATCCAGGATGATGAATTTCCATCCACTTTTAGTAAAACTATAGTATGGTTTAACCAGCCCTAACTGGTCCATGGAATATTTTTTCCCATATATGGCTTGCCCTTTATCATTCTCGTTCCACCAAATGTCATGATTACCCAAACAGTAATGGACCGGCAAGCTACACTCTGCTTTCATGGTCGATTTAGTAAGCTGCCATTGATCATTAATGGTACTTAGGTTTTCTTTATTCATATCAAACACCGCATCACCGCCATTTAATATCAGGTCGACCTTTGGGGTTTGTTGCTGTACATGGTGCAGGCACTTTACGAATCGGGCCGGAGCATCAAATTTATTTTTAAGATGTATATCAGTTAAATGAGCCACCCTTAAACCCGGTTGTTTTTTTGTTGAGGTATTAGCAAAACTCAGAGAGGGGACCAAAAGCAATCCCCCAATGTTTTTCAGCGCCGATCTTCTTTGCATAATTTTTTAAGCTATATAAATGCAAAGTTGCTTTATCTATTTTGATTTTAGCTTAAGTGGGAGTTAAATAATCTGTTAAAAATGGTTCGGAGATAACATCATAAGTGTTCGAAAGATTGGATTTTAATGTAGAGACGTATCACATGCATCTCTAATCAACAGGGAGACACATGTGATACGTCTCTACATAAATAGGTCTGTTTTTTTCATCCGGCAACAAGCGCCTATTCATTACATTTGCCGAAAAAACAAAAAATGATAGCACACCACGTATTATTCTGGCTCAAAGCCGATACATCCACAGAACAAAAACTGGCCTTTCGTAATGGCCTGCAAACTTTAGAAAATATAGAAGGTGTAAAAACATTCCATATTGGCACGCCTGCTCCAATTGAGCGTGCTGTTGTGGATACAAGTTATACTTTTAGCCTGATCCTGCTTTTTGAGGACCTTGCCGCGCATGATGTTTACCAGGTTCATCCACTGCACAAAGCCTTTTTAGAAGAGTTTCGTGTTTTTTTTGAAAAGGTAGTTATCTATGATGCCGAATAAGGGCAAAGCATTGAAAATCTTATACATTACAAAGCCGCTCTACTTTTGTAGAGCGGCTTTGTCTTTTTTCGGAAAAAGAATAATACTATGAAGAATGCTTTAATACCTACGCTTGGGTATAAGCATTGGCCAATTCGATTTGCTGCTGCACCTGGCTTACTTTATTAAATGAAATGATTTCGTAAAGGTTTATATTAGGTTAGATCACCGTTACTATTAATTAAATATGGGGCTTCCACGGTTTTTAATAAATTAAGCACTTCCTGCCATGATACAACCCGCTGATGGTGGGTGATGTTAGTGTTATGGGCAGCATTAAACATAATGGTTATACCTTCAAATTTATCCAGATTTTTAGGATGGTCGTCAATCATATAATCTGCATTAATGATGCTTTTATCGCCGCAAAAAACAATATTGTTCCATGGTATAAATGGAAAATGTTCCTGAAGCCAGGCATGTTTTTCGGCAAGTGATTGCGGAAATTCCATGGCAGCCGATACAATATAAATTTCAAAATCCTCCATTAACTCTGTTATGGCTTCAATTGCACCAGGCATTACCGGGAGCGTACGGAAAAACCCTGGAGTGAATGCAAATTTCCGGATGGCTCCTTTTTCAGGGAAGCCTTCGCCTTCAGGCTTTCCCAACAATTGTTCATACGGAACCTGTACCCCGTAAGCATTATAATACCAGGTTATAAAGTGTGTGTCGGTATCGGCCAGCACACCATCCATATCTACAGCGATTCTTTTCAATGTTTTCATATTGCAATATTATGCAATATATTTCAATTAATTGCAGATAATTATAATAAAACTGCAACAATTTGCAATTATTGATTTATAACCTATATTTGTTTATGCTGAAAGCGGAAAGACTTCAAAAAATAGTAGAACAAATTTCAAAAGACAATAAAGTTATTCTTGATGACCTAAGCCAGTTGCTTAACGTATCAACAGATACGGTAAGGAGAGATATCAAAGAATTATCTGATAAAGGCTTATTGAAGGCCGTGCGAGGAGGGGCCATCATTGGTTCGCCTGTGCATCCCCATTTTAAAGAGCGTCAAAATATCGACACACAACATAAAAAGGTAATAGCCCAAAAAACATTAGAGTTTATTAAGCCCGGACAGGTTATTTTGGCAAACGCTGGTACAACAACCACGGCTGTAATGGATGCATTACCTAAAGACATTTCCCTTACTGTTATAACCAACTGCTTTCCAATCGTATCGGTTTTAGAAGAGTACCCAAACGTAAATGTGTTTTTTATTGGCGGGCAGCTTAATAAACACAGCTTTTCAACAACCGGGTATGAAACCATCGAAGCTATCCGTAATTTCAGAGCAGATATATGCCTGCTGGGTATTTGCAGTATTGATTTAAAAATTGGTATAACCGGCTTTACTTACGAGGAAAGCCTGGTTGACAGGGCCATGATTGAAACTTCAAAACACGTGATAGCCTTATCTACCTATGAAAAAATAGGCGCATCGGATCCATACTATGTATGTGCCGCCAATGCCATTGATGCACTGATCACAGAAAAAGATCCGTCCATAGCAGACTTGGCCGGATTCAAAGACGCCGGCATCATGATCAAATAAGTTTACGTTGCCTTTAAAAAACATTTGTCATGCCGAACGACAGTAAAGCATCTGCTCTGCTACATAATCCTATAATAGATCCTTCGTTCCTCGGGATGACAAATTGCACAATGTTATAACTTACTTTTTTAAAACCCGGGTTGTACTGGTATAATCGGTATAAATATATTTACCTAATATAGTGCGATACAGCATTAGCTTGTAAGTTCCCCAGGGCTCATTTACTTCGGTTACTATACTGTCTGTTTTGGCTTTTAAAGGAGCGGTTGCCGGCACCTTTTCTGTTAACAGTTCATATACAACCCGGCCGTCCATTTGCTGCGGCACCGGGAGATTGTGCAGGTGCAGTACTGTAGGTGCTATATCAACATTTGAAGTTGGCAACTCACTTTCAAAACCCTTTTTAAAACTTGGTCCTGAGGCCAGCAAGGCAATATGTACTTCGTAAGGACTAAACCCACCGTGACCAGCAACACCACCCGAAAAACTTGTGCCAGCATACCCGAATTTATTTTTACGGTCGTCCCAGTTTCCACCTGTAAGTATATCCCCGGAGCGGGTTGGATGATCCCAGTGGATGGATTCGAAAGAAAGCGTACCGTTAACCCAACCTTTCAAATCACCTTTCTTAATGCCTTTTGTAAACACCGGACCAACAGATTCCTGTTCCTGCAAAACGGCTACTATCTTTTTTATCGTTTCTTTATCATGGTTTTTTACATAAATAGCGCCATCGGCCATTACTACATCGTCTGATAACTTATCCTTTTTCAACCCTTTAGCAATCAGCAGCCCTACCACATTGGCGCCGCCCCCGGCATGGCTTATAAAACCATGATCGGCAGAAACGATGATATTATAGCTCTGATCAAGGTGTTTACTTTTCAGTGAATCCAGAATGCGGCCAAACTCATGATCAACAGATTTAATGGAAGCCATGGATGTTTCTGCGCCAATACCGTCTTCATGTGCCGTACCATCAGGGTCAGAAAACCAGATAGCGCTTACATCAGGGCCATTTGCAGCCAAACCAAATCTGATCAATGCATCGGCTACCCATTTATGCTGCGGCATATTAGGTTTTGCATGCTGAGGTATCGGACCAATAGCGTTCACTACGGTATCTTTAAACGATTCGGGAAGGATCATGGATGGGTTAACAATAGCGCCGCCGCTAACTTTATGGTTTTGCAGCAATGCCTGCCCGGTTGAGCCCGAACTAAAAACCATCATCCGTTTGCTCGCAGCTTGTAATAATTCGCCCAGCGATATGGCTGTAAGTAAATTGCCGTTCGTAGCCTTGGTGATCCTGTTCAAGTCTTCCGCCTCACCTGTATTTAACCCTTTTAATTTATCCACTTCCGGAAAATATACTGTATTGCCCATTAAGCCGGTTTTGGCCGGATAGCTGCCTGTTGAATATGCCGATGAGTTTACACGGGTTACCGTTGGGTAAACGCTATGGTGCTGTTTACCATATGCCCCCCGCTTGCTGAACGCATACAGGTTAGGCATTGCTTCGGGTGTAATATAGTCAGGTCTTAGGCCATCAAAAAAAACGATTATTGTTTTTAGCTCTTTAGGTTTTGACTGATCCTGGGCATTTGCCACTGATGCCACGAAAAGCACGGCAAGCATATGCCGTATTATTGATTTTTTTAACATGATATTTTGTGGGTCTTTGGGAACCACCGGCAAAATAAATGCACCCGTATTACCTTTGTGTTAACTCTGTCAAAAAGCATATAGCTTGTTACAATTGAGTTTATAAACTCAATAGCAAAACCCGCCTTGATGCGAGAGCGGGTTTTGTTCACAGGTGATTGATCTATGTATAAAGGGCCGAATCTCAACATTGCCATTTGCGTCAAAATATCCCGATAATTAAATGCTATCTTACTTACATCGCGTGTGCACCTGGTTTGTAAGTTCCAACAACAGCGGGGGCAGGGAAAGCAAGATTAAGACGGTTGTAACTGTTTATGGTGATAACCGCCATCGTCAGATCGACCAATTCTTCTTCAGAAAATTGTTTACTTGCTTCTTCATAAATGGCATCCGGAACTGGTCCGGCAAGTTTTGTAAGGGCTTCGGCCCAGGCAAGTGCCGCGCGTTCACGTTCGGTATAAAAAGGAGCTTCACGCCATGCATCCAAAACAAAAAGACGCTGCCCGGTTTCGCCCTTTGCAAGCAGATCTTTAGAGTGCATGTCAAGGCAATAAGCACAGCCATTAACTTGCGACACCCTGAAATAAATTAAATTTAAAAGCGATTGCTCCACTGGTGATTTAGCCAGGTATATCCCTAAACCATACATCGATTTTATTGCACCTTGTCCTTTTTCGAAAACATTAACTCTTTGTTTCATTTTGTTTTTAATTTTTGTTGAATATTAAATTATACTCCAATAATGATTGAGATTATAGAAATTGGACAACTTCGAAAAAATTTTTTTTCACTCGGCTTTTTAGTCAATTGTTATGCTACCGGCATCTGATATTAACGTAAGCCCCCGATAAAGGTTTAAGAAGTGAATATACAGCAGTTAGTCGAAGGAGAGTTTATGACTTTTGCATTGCTGATATTGTAATCAGTACATTACAAATCACGCTATAATATTTGCAATAATTTGCCTAAAAATTAACATTAAGCATCCATAAACTAAAAGACATGAGCACCCTTTTAATTAGCTTGACAAAACCTGAATCAAAAAAATAATTTACTAATCAGTCTGAATTTGGGTATACTATACTTTACAGTTATTGTATAAATATATTTACAACAAGTGTAAATATTCAGGGGTAAATTACAATTTTATATTAAATTGAAAAGTTGCTTTATTATTGAACACCAATTAAATACATTTGATAAAACAAAAGAAAATTATTAACCTTTTTGTTCTGATGAATAAAAGCCTTACACAAAGCTTCATATTAAAGTTATAGCGAAAATAGAAAACTCCGCCAGTGCGGGTAGCGTAATATTGCTCTAAATTTAAAAGAGCAGATCAGATTACTGGTCTGCGATTAAATATTAATAATATAAAAAGGGATTGTAATAAAGCGTGCTCTTATGCAATTACCAACCCTTTGGTTGATATTTAATTCAAAAAATAATTATTTTAAAATGGGTCATGTAAGTGAGCTTGCGAAGCTGTGACCGACCAGTAAATTGACCTGTTTTTAGCTCGGGTAATCAGCATTATATTTTCAGCATATCAAGCTAACCAATTAAATCTTCATAATAACAATGCAACCGAATAAAAATAATATTGGAATTATAGGCCTTAGATATATTGGCCACCCGTTAGCCTTAGAATTTAACAAAAAAAATAAGCCGTTTAAAATTTACACTGACCGTGTAAAAATAATTGGGGTATTATGGTAAAACAGGATTTGATGGTCAGCGTTTGCTGTTCAGCTTACAATCAAAAGCAATTTATTGCCCAAACCGTTGAGAGCTTTTTGATGCAGAAAACAAATTTTCAATTTGATATTGTTGTTGGTGACGATTGCTCAACCGATGGGACATCCGAAATACTTAAATCATTTGAGGAAAAGTATCCGGATAAAATCAAAGTGATGACTCCTGAAAAAAATGTAGGTCCGCATCTTAACATGATTAATGCGGTTAATGTTTGTAAGGGGAAATACATTGCGCTTTGTGATGGGGATGATTATTGGACAGACCCTTACAAATTGCAAAAACAGGTTGACTTTTTAGAGCAAAATCCAGAGTATGTCATCTGTTGCCATTATACGCGGGTAGTTGACACAGATGGGAATGAGCTGTATGTAGATCCTAAGCCTGTTCCATTGGTACATACTTATAACGACCTGCTTGTAGGGAAACAGGTGGAAACGAAAACCGCTTCGGTAGTATATCATAATATTCCTGAGGTGTCTGAGTTATTTGAAAAGCCCTGGTACTTTACCTGTTATGCGGCCGATAAAATGTTAAAAATTTTTGCAACATATAATACCGGCCGTAAAATATATGTAATGCCAGAGGTAATGAGCTGTTATCGTAATCATGTTGGCGGTATATGGAGTATGATCAGAGAAGAAGCCCGCCTGGAGATGATGATCAATGATTTTAACCTGATCATTAAACATTTCACCTATCGCAGCATCCGGAAGAAAAGATTGTTATTGCTATATTTAAGAAGATACTTATTATTTGAGTTAAAGCGGCAAAGGATACGTAAAGCTTACGATACTGTATTGTATCTCCTTTAGTCATTATTTGTAATCCTTATTTTGTTGCAGGCATCATTACCTGTGCAATTAACCTCTTATTCCCTTTTTTCTGCGCTATGGTTATTAAACAGCTACTAATTGCAGACAGGTGTTTTTTATTTACCACTCCGCCAAATATGTGAACAGTAGTTACCTGTACATTACATATACTTCATTTATTATACCAGAAAGGGACATCGCTACATCAAGGGACATCGTCATTTATAATCTAATTTACCCGTAAAAAAGCTAAAAACAGTGAACAATGCCTATAAGAATAAAAGAACATTATTAACAATTGTATTAAACTAAAATAAATTTATGTATCCCCAAAACTTTACCATTCGAAATAAAAAAGAATGGGATGCTTATATGGACAAGTCTCTAATACACGAGGTTTTCCATACCTGGAACTATCATTCTTTAAATCAAGAAGGAGAACCTCTTTTATTTGTATATGAGGAAGAGGGCTTTTTCATTGCATTGCCTGTAATTAAAAGAAAAATCGAAAACTCTCTATTTTTCGACATGACTTCTGCCTACGGCTATTGTGGGCCGATATCTAATATTGATCTCTCGAGCTTATCGGTGCTAACAATCGCGTCTTTTAAAACCTCTTTTGTGAATTTCATGAAAGAAGAAAACGCGGTTTGTATATTTTCAAGGCTGCATCCATTCCTTAATCAATATAATATATTGGAAAGCATTGGCGGTTTACATGAAAATGGAACAACCCTATATATGGACCTTTCATTGTCTGTTGAAGATCAAAGAAGTAAGTATGATAAAAGGCTTTTCCGCCAGATAAGAAAGTTGCGTGAAAAAGGCTATATCATTAAGGAACTCAACAGCCAGGAAGGAATTAAAAACTTCACTGAAATGTATTACAAAAATATGGATCGGGTTAATGCCTCACGAAACTATTATTTTGATGAGCAATACTTTGCCAATCTTCTTAATGCAGAGCATTTTGAAAACAAACTTCTTCTTATTTACGATGGACCAGAACTTATTTGCGGTGCACTTCTTTTATTGTCAAATAGCATTATCAGAAATCACCTTTCGGCAACGTCACCAGAATACTTGAAAGAATCCCCAAGCAAATTATTAACAGACGAAATCAGTATGATTGGAAGAAGGCTTGGAAAAAAAATCTTCCATCTTGGGGGCGGAGTAGGTGGTAAAGAAGATTCTCTTTTTACATTCAAAAGGTATTTCTCAGATTTACAGGTAAAAGATCATATATGGTGTTACATTAATGACAACACGGCTTATAATGACCTTGTTTTAAAAGCCGGCGTGGATGTCAATGCTGGAGCCAATTACTTCCCATTATATCGTCAGCCAAAAAGAAATACTCAGGCATATATTTCAAATATAGAAACCATGACTGCCTAAATTAACCTTAACCAATTAATAACATGAAAAATAAATTTACATATGCGGATGCTGACATAGCTACATTTGATCAGACTATGGCTGATTATGGGTGGATTGTTTATGAAGATGCGATGGATGCTGCTTTTATTAAAGAAATTACCGATTCATTGGTAAAGGCATATGAGGTAAGGCGCGAAATTCAAATTGCAAATGGGATAAGTGCAAACATGAACGGAACACTTCACCATCTTGTTGAAAGAGATACCTTTACTTTAAAATTTCTCGAACAAAGATATTGTGAAGATCAAATAAAGCATTTTTTAAAAGGAAATTACATTCTAAATTCATTAGGAGCCGTGATCAATTTAAGAGATGACAAGCCATACGTTCAGAATATCCATAGGGATATAAGAAGTTTTACAGGAGATTTTAAAATGATGATCCAAATGATGATTATTTTAGATGATTTTACCCTTGAAAATGGGGCGACCTATTTTTTATCGGGCTCTCATAAACAAGATGATAAGCCAGAAGACGATTATTTTTACCATAACGCCGAACGCGCCGTGGCAAAAAAAGGCAGCATTATTTTGTTTGACTCCAACTTATGGCACGCCGCCGGAAAAAACAACACAGACGGGAAAAGACGAACGCTAACCATGGCCTTTACCCGTCCGTTCTTTAAACCACAACTTGATTATCCCAGGGCATTGGGCTACACCTTTGGCGAGGGACTAAGTGAACATTTAAGGCAAGTTTTGGGCTATAACTCCAGGATACCTGAAAATTTAAACGAATATTACCAACCTGTTGAAAAAAGAATGTATCAGCCAGGTCAGGGTTAATTTTAAGTTCTATACCGTCATACAAAACAAAAAAGCTGCAAATCATAAATTTGCAGCTTTTTTGTTTTGGTATTTTTCAAGTAAATGACAATGAAGAACTGGGTTAGTTATTTGATGGGGTTTCTTTTATAACATCAATGCTCCACCTGTAGTGTATGATATTTGCCAATAACAATGACGCCGCCGAACATACGAATACCGAATAGCTGAACGGAGCCCTGTAACCGGCAAAACACAACATAGACAGCGCAAAGCTCAAGGTTAACAAAAAGCTGCCCAGCGCTGCAAACCTTGTTTTATAACCTACAATAAGCAGGATCCCAAACACCAGCTCGCCAAGCGTTGCAATTGTAGCCAATATATTGGCTACCGAGTTGTTTACATAGGGTACCAGTGAATGGGTATATGTTACAAAATTGCTCCAGTTGCCCCACGCATTTCCATTTGTCCCTGCTTCGCCCAGGATGCCTAACCTGTCCATTACAGGGAGGATAAAGCCAAAGCCCAAAGCAAGGCGAAGAAATAATTGCGGCAGGTCAAAATTTATTTTCATGGTTTTGGTTTTAATCTTCCAAAGCTACTCGTTTTTAAAATTCGCTTTCCCGAACATGATATAAAATGACAAACTATCCAATAACCATTGAATGTTCTATATTTATTTGTTTCAAAAAATATTCATCATGAGAGATGACGATGAGCGTTCCCTTATACTCGTTAATAGCAGCGGTCAAAATTTCGATATTTTGAATGTCCAGATTATTGGTTGGCTCATCTAATATGATGATGTCAGGGGCCTGATTACTTATCGTTAAGGAACAAAGCATCAATCGCATTTTCTCCCCGCCGCTAAGTGCTTTACAAGGTTTGTCCCAATATTCTTTTGTAAACAAAAACCGGTTTAAGCGAATCTTTATATCATGCTCCTGCAACACACCAGAATTAAACTGTTGTGCCTGTTCATAAACGTTAAGCTTGTTGTTTATTAATGAATAGTCCTGATCAATGTAAATGGCCTTAACAGCAACGCTCTCCATTGTTCCTGACCGGGGTTTAAGTTCACCCAAAATCATTTTTATTAACGTTGTCTTGCCTGAGCCGTTTAACCCTTTAATAACAATACGTTCACCGCTTGTGATCTGAAAGTTCAATGCCTGTTTCCAAAGCAATTGATCATTGTATCCAAAATTAACCTCTATTGCAGTAACCAATATTTTCCCTTTATGAAGTGCCGAATTGTCAAAACCCATCTTCATCTTGTCTACATCAGGCAATTCTTTGCGCAATTGATTCAGCTCCAACGAAATGGAATCCACTTTTTCGGAATGAACACCCTTCATACGTGAAGTGCTTTTCTCGGCATTGTTTTTAAACGTTTTCATGGAAATGGTAGGAAGCCCCGCCTTTTCTTGTTTTTTCTTTCCACGGGCATCCAGCTTTTGTTGCCTTTCCAGTGATTCCTTCTCTGTTTCTTTTGCTTTTCGGAGCGCCTTTTCTTTGCTCTTCAAATCCTGATTCAATGCATCGCTTTCAGCCATTTTCTGCTCAGCATAAAAATCATAATTGCCGCCATAAATTGTTATGCCACGTTTGCTGAGTTCGTAAACGTTATCAAGCAGATTTAATAAAGTTCTGTCATGACTTACCACCACTAAAGTATTGTTAGTAGATTTTATATAATGATAAAGAATGCTTCTGCTGAACGTATCTAAATGATTGCTTGGCTCATCCAATAAAACTATTTCAGGTCGGTGTATATTGATCCCGGCAAGGAAAACTTTTGTTTTTTGCCCACCACTAAGGGTTCCCATTTTTTGAGACAGGTCCAATTCATCAAGCTTCCAATGCGTAAAAGCTTCTTTGCACCGTTCTTCAATTGCCCAGTCATCGCCGAGCAATGTCATATTTTCATCGGTTACATTGCCATCAAGAATTTCTTTTAACGCTTTTAATTTATCCTCAACCCTAAGGGCTTGAGCTACACTATAATTATTGTACTGGCCAAAAAGCTGGGGTATATAATAAGGCCTTGAAGCAGCTTTAACATGTCCGCTTGTAGGAGGTAAGCTTCCGGCTAAGATTTTCAGAAGGGTGGATTTCCCTGCTCCGTTATTGCCTATTAATGCAATTTTATCCTGTTTATTGATGACGAGATTTATATCAGCAAACAATAAATCTCTGTTGGGATGTATGTAAGTAACACCTTGAAGAATAAGCATATTTAATTCCTTTAAAGAGTGAATAATTACAGGAACCTGTTATGATGGCTCTGTTTATTTTCCTGAAAGAAATTATTTATTACATATAGGCGTACTTATGATTATGCGGGCAATGATAAGAAAAAAAATTGCTGTAAACAAAAATAATACAAGCAGCGAGCTACAGCAAAGCATTATATCTGGCAGCTCAGGATTCAGCAATAATTTTATTTACCTGACGTTTCAGCAAGGTTTAATGTGATGGTATTCACCTGCGGGCTGATTCTTAATATACATCCGTTATCTGGCTTGGTAAAAAACCCTTCGACTGCTTTAACAGCATAGTTCATACCCTCAAACCGGCAATCCAGGCTTTTACCATTTACCCCGGTAAACGGCAGCTTAATACCATCCGCCGTATTCAGATCAAAAAACCAGTTGATGGGCTTAAGAGTCACCAGTTTCATTTTAATTTGTTTTTCACTCAAATTAACTTCAAATGTTCCTTCCACCGATGTTAAAGGCCAGGTAATACGCATTGCTGACGGTCCGGTTTTAATGAATTCAGGATCTTTTCCCTGCAATAATATTTCTTTTCCGTCAACTATTGCTTTTAACCGTAAACCGGCAATCTGATCTTTTGCACTCCATATATAGCCATCTACAAAAGGCAAGGTGAAAAATGTACATTCATTTGACGTAGCTGCCTGCGTTTCATACACAGATGGAAGTTTTTCATTAAACAGGTGAATGTCCCGTATCCTCAACCCGCCTTTTTCCCATAACATATTAACCCTGTAAAAACGACTGTTAAACCATACTGTTTTAAGGTCACTTCCGTCTATGTCCTTACTTACCGAAAAGGACGTTGATGGCGTAACCCTGTACTTGTTTTTAAACCAGCGGCCCGATGCTTCCAATGTTTCTACCCTTACCTTATGTTCATCCCTAAGCCTTGCTATCAACGGCATCTGTAATTCAAGGCCTTTGGCCATGGCATCCCAGGTAAAAGAATTTTCCTGTCCGGCCTGCGTATAGTTGAATCCCAGTGCATTATCATCAGCGAATGTTTTGAAGAACCAGTTTACCCAGGTCGAATCGCCGCCCCCGAATTTGTAAACAGGTTCCAGGGTGATCACCCCTTGCCTGTTAGATCCTAATCCGGTATCATACTGTCTTACCGGATCGCTGCCGAGCATGCGAAAAATGGGTACAGGGATCTGGTTCTGTTCATGCTGGGCGGGCATATAAGAATTGAGCTTACTTGGATAATAAGCCTGGTTCCAATAACCACCCCATAGGGTATACCCATCTGTACCATACTGATCCTTACAATTTGCAGATGCAACGATGTGGTATTTTTTATACATGTAATTGAGGCTGTAGGCATCGATAAACCATGATGCAACCGATTTGGGATAATAGCCAAAGATCTTCTTAAAATCGGCCATGTAAACATCAATAAGTTTTTTTCGTTCCGTGGGAGTGTACCCGGTAGAGAAACCAATATTTGCCCTCCAATCCCAAGGATAGCGCCCTCTCCATTTCAACCCGGCCTTCTCAACCAGCGGTTGAGGGATCTCCCACCAGGCACCTATTTCAAAGGAACCTTTGGGAAGACCGGCCAATAATTTCTGATATCTTTTATCAAGCAATGCATCATATTGTAAAAGAAACGTTCCGCCAAGCTTGTATTTTTTCATGATTGCCACCTGCTTAACTACCGTTTGAAAAAGCACCTCCTGCGTAATTTTTGGATCTCTTGGTTCAAGCAAGCGGATAAAATTGACAATATTGACGATCCTGGGAGATTCATCATTGTTTTTTAGCACGGGTTGCTTAACCAGATAAAAAGAGCACAAGGTGCTGAAAACAGTAATGCAGCAAAGTGTGATCAACCATTGTTTCTGGCGGGTATTTATTTTCATAGGCTTAATTATTTTTTAATTAACTCCAGTTTCACAGGCCCCAGCAATCCTGATGACTGCAGTTTACTGTTCGCATTGTAAGGGTTATGCATGGTCCAGGTTTTCCTCTCATTAACCGGCAGACGACTGTCGCCAATAAGCCGGTTCACCCAAGTATTTACAACCTTAATCTCCAGTTTATTTACACCTTTTTTTAGTGCCTTTGTAATATTTATTTTATAAGGAGCTGTCCAGGTGCCGCCGAGCATGATGCCATTAAGCGTTACCTTGGCTATAGCATTCGTTGCTGCCATTGTAAGAAATACCTGGTCGCCATCGGTAATTTTATCCCACATAAATGAATTATAATACCTGGCAGCGCCCGAATAATAACGAATACTGTCGTTCTCATTGATTGACCAATCGGTGAGTGTTTTAAAGATAACAGGATTAGCCGGTCCACGCATGCTATGGTCAAATTGAACAGACCAGGGTTTATCAATCGTTATCGTTTTAACAGGGGCTGGATAGTTCGTATCAAAGGTGTTTATTTTATTTAAAATAGTATCTTTTCTAAAAACAATAAATGCGCTTTCCATCGGCTCCAATTGCAGAGGAATAGTAGTTAGGCCTTCGGTTTGGCGATAAGCAGTAAGGTTACGCCTGGTGCCGTTTAACGGATCCCACAATTCTGGCAATTTTTTATTGATCCTAAACTCCGGTTCAATTTTTATAGTTTTTGTTCTTTGGTTTGAGATAAAATAAACAGCACCCTCCTTTAATTCACGATGAATAAACAGCACCGAATCGCTTTGTGGAATTCTCAAATCAGGTTTGATCTTAACCGCGTCCAGTGCCTCCTGCATGTTCATGCCACTCATCACCATACCTTTTCCAACACGGTTAATTTTTATTGCATTCCCATCAATGTTACCCCAAAGCTCATCTGCAAGTTGCTTAACTTGTTTATCCGCCGCAGGATAGTTTTGTAAACTTGGCGATGTTGCAGGCCTTGGGCCAAGTACAATAGCCCCCTGCTCAACCAAATTTTTAATTTTCATCAGCAACTCCGGGCGGATCGTTTTTAATTGCGGCAGAACGAGCATACTATAAGTCATGCCATCGGGTAATATCAGTTTATTATCTTTAACGGATAACCGGGTTTTAATCACTTCAGCATTAATGTAATCAAAGGAATAACCCTGCGGTAAAACAGGATCCTGAACACCTGTCATTTTGGGGGCATCCTCACTGATGAAATAGGCCACATCTGCTACATACTTGCCCTGCTGCAGCATCAGGTTACATCTTTTGATATACTGCAAAAAAATATCCATGTCGTAAAACCAGGTATTTAACCGGTTAAATTCATTCCCGAAATAGGCATTAACACCTGGAGCCTTATCTTCGTAAGGCTGGCTGATATATACATGCAAAAGAGTATTGTTAATACCTTCTGTAAAAAACCGGTCGGCACGTTGCTTCATCATCGCCGGGTAACGGGAATAAGCCGCGCCCGCACAGGTAAACGACTCGGCCGATACTTTGGTTTTGCCGTAAATGTGCGCGGCTGATGAAGCTGCCCGGTTCTCGATGTTTCCCAGGCTCCCCTCACTCCAAAACTCCCCACCGATTTCGTCTGACTGTCCTCCGTATTGCAGAAACTCCCCCGGGAAGCCCCAATGTCCATAGTTCTCCAGCCAGGTCGTGAGGCCATGTTGATGGCTGATCTCTCTAAGACCTGCAACATATTCATAAGCTACATTATCGGCAATCAAACGGCGCAAATCCCAAAGAAAGCGGTCTGATTTCTCTGCGCTTCCAACAATACTTCCCTGTAAAACCGGGATATAAGGAGTAGGATCGTAGCCATATTGTTTTTCAAACTTTCCGATAAATCCGTCCGTCCAGTTCTGCCCTCCGGTTTCATAACTATCTTCCACGGTTACTTTCCAGGTTTTCCTGTCTGCTGCAGGTATACGCCTGATGATTTCGCCTAAATATGCATTAAAATGAGCGGCGATATGTTCCTTGCTCATCTTATCCGTTTCCAGGCCAGTACCCTGTGGTGATGCAGGCCCGTTATGAACATTTGTTGGCGCCATACCACTACGCTCAATTACCCAGTTACCCGCAGGTACATCCCATTTTAAAATGCCATCGGCCGTCATAAATTTAGAAACATCAATAACTTTCGCTGGGTCAATTACCAGGTTGCTATCAGTTATAGGCTGCGGTGCCCATTGGTAAGCATCCCAGTATGGAAAAGGTGTTTGCCACATTTTTGCCAGCGTTTTTTCAATATAATTTTCAACAACAGGAGTAGCCGACAGTTTTACTTCGGCAATTCCACCGTTTTTAGAGAATTTAGTAAACACTAACCTAAAATTATTTGATTTACTTGCCATAACGGCTATCGCGGCAGGACCATATGGTTTAAACCCAACATTAGGTTCATTGTTGCTGCGGTCTATTTTAAAATGCTTAACTGTTTTATAAATACCATTTGTTTCTATTTGCAGGTCGCCTTCCAATATCATTGGATTACGGTTGGGAACAATAGTTAAACTGCGAACAGTATATGGTTTACTTGCGGTAATATCAATAGTATATGGGCCAGCGCCTTTAAAAATTACGCCGGTAGTATCATTAAAGTCCATGATACTTTTTATGCCGGCAATAGCGGGAACCACATTTATTATTGGCTTGAGGGCCCGCATGTCTCTAAAATATTCGCTATTTACCGGGTAAGCAATAACTTTTACATCCTGAAAGTTAGGTTCAGGAACTGCCAGCAGCTTGTTTAACTTCAAAGGTCCTTTAACGTTGAATTTTGTTGACGTAAGGTATCGCATGGATTGTTCCGGCTTCACCCACGGACCACCAGACTGGCTCCATCCCGGGCTGTTGAATATTCCTATTTCAATATTTAGTTCGGTAGCCCGCTTAAGGGCGGCATGCAAAATATCCCACCACTCATTGGTAAATATTTTTACTTTTCCGGCAGGAACATCATCCTGCCAAATATTGCCAATGAATGCCCTGTTGATCCCAACCTTTTTCATCGATTCCAGATCACGGATAACGCCTTCTTTTGAAATATTATCCGATAACCAGTACCAGTAAATACTGGTCTGAATAGAATCAGGAACGGTCATAAATCCTGCTTCCAGGGCAGCCATTGGTACGGCAGCAGAAATAACGGGCACCTTCTTTTTTGTTACACAGGCGGCAAGTAACAAAGTGCATGATAAAAAGAGGGCATTAACTGACCGAAGTCGTTTTCTATTCACTTTCATGATCTTCATTACCTGGGACATTTTTAATTTCATACCCGCTCTTAACAGGTATATGTTTACCTGTTAAGAACGGGTTGCCCAGTATAAGCAAATTCGGCAGATATAACTAACCTATTGCTTTTTTTTCTTCCTAATTTTTGTTGCCTGCGGTTTCAAAAAGGGCGAGCCTTTACCTGTTGTAAGGTAAGCCTGCAGGCTCGCGAGAAACGTATCCCAAGAAATTGGATATCATTATACAAGTTTCCATTTTTGAGCCAACTCTGCATTAAAGCCATCTTCTTCTTTGGGGTTGGGTTCGCCTTTGCCGGTAGTAATCAGGTTGCGTAAACTGTTCTGTATATAATTGGTCCATGCTTCCCTGCAGATCTCATAACATTCATATTGAGGAACCAAACCCTCATGCGTGAACCTGATCTCTGTTTGATCATCTTTTCGCAAAATATCAAATACGAGTTTTGTACCTATCCATTCGCTTTTGTCTTTAGTGAATTTGAAATAATTGTCAAGTACCAGCCAAACCACTCTTTGATCCGCAACCAGTTCAATCAATTGCATTTTACAGTAATGAACATCTTTATAATGATAGATAAATTCATCATTAAGTTTGTCTGTACTTCCTTCAACTCCTTCTGACCACCATCCGCGAATGTTTTTGATGGCCTTAATGGCTTCTTCCGGGGTCTGATCTACCAAAAAGGTAGTGGTGAATTCTGATGTTTTCATTTTTTTATTGATTTATGTTTTATTCTGCCGTTACCTGTTTTTCAGGCAACTATAAAAGTCAGAAACTTTAATAAGTCAAAATTAGATGGATTTGCAGAGATATTAGAGTGGCAGAAATGACAATTAAATTAGTTGATATTGCCACGTGAAGAATACCTTTATACTTATTGATCAGTTTTATCTCAAGGTATTTTTATGCGCATAGCAATACTTAATTTTGAACACGCAGTTGCTACCTGTGTAACCGGCCCGGCTGAAATATGGAGCACATTAAATCATGTGCAGCCTTTGCTCGCAGACAGCTCTTTAAAACATAATATTGGGATTGATTATATAAGAGCGTATAAAAAAAAGTTATGGCGTAAAGCATTAGATACAGGTAAAGAAGAGCAACTGGCAATTGAACAGGTATATGATCTGGTGATCATTCCTGCTATGCGTTCTGCAAAAATTGATCATGTTGTAAATCACGAGCGCATGCTTGTTGACTGGTTAAAGCAACAGCACACAAAAAATGCTGATTTAGCCAGTATTTGCATAGGAGCTTTTTTACTTGCTGAAACCGGATTACTTAAAGGTAAAAAAGTGACAACAAATTTAAGGTTTGCTGATCTGTTTCGACAAAAATATCCGGAAGTACAGGTAGAGGACGATAAAATTATTGTTGACCAGGGCAATATTTATACCTGTGGTGGGGCTTTCGTTTTTACCACTTTTATGATATACCTTATTGAAAAGTTTTTTGGACATGAGGAAGCTATCACGGTGTCAAAAATCCTAATGATCAATACCCATCAGCAACCCCAGCATACATTCTCTGTTTTTCAGCTTCAACGCACTCACTCCGATGAAAAGATTATGGAAGCACAGATCTTTATTGAAAAAAATTATCAGCATACCTTATCTATCGAAAAATTAGCAGGAGAATACTACATGAGCATCCGGAATTTTATTCGCCGTTTTGAGGGGGCTACCAGCAATACACCTCTTGAATATTTGCAGCGTGTACGTATAGAAGCAGCAAAAAAGTTACTTGAAAATAGCAATGATAATATTGAGCAGATAGCGATGAAATGTGGTTATGATGACATTGGTTTTTTCAGAAAAATATTTAAAAGGCATGTTGCCATAAACCCAAAGGAATACCAGAAAAAATATGGAAAAACAGGGCTAACTGTAACTTCTTATAAATAATATTGAAGAAGGATTCAGCTTTCTGCCCTGTATTCACTATTTGAAATCGGCGTCCAACACTACCCTGTAGTTTGCCTTACCAGATTCCAGGTGTTCAATAGCTTCATTGATTTTGCTCATCGGAAAATGTTCTGTCATTGGTTTAATATGGTGCTGGGCCGCAAAACGAAGCATTTTGTCCAATACCCCCCTTGAACCTCCAGGCGAGGCGGATACTGCTTTCTGTGTTCCTAATAATGCGACTACGGAGACTGGAATAGGCTCGAATATGATACCAACAAAATGTAAACGGCCTTTCGGGGCAAGCATTTCAATGATTTTATCCCAGTCCAATGGCACGGCCACCGTAATAATGATCAGGTTAAATTTACCCTTTAACGATGCCCAATCATCCGTGTTTCTACTGGAAACTACATAGTCAGCCCCAAGCTTCACGATCTCATCACGCTTCGATTCCGTTGAGGAGAACGCAGTAACCTCCGCGCCCCAGGCGTGGCAAAATTGGACGGACAGGTGACCCAATCCCCCTATACCGAAAACACCTATCTTGTCTGTTGGCCTCACCCCATATTCCATCAGCGGAGCAAAGACGGTAATACCAGCGCAAAATAATGGTCCGGCATCCGCACTATCCAAATTATCAGGAATCGGTACAGTCCAAATCCAATGAGCTTTCACCCGGTTGGCAAAACCGCCGTGGTTTCCCCAAATTGTAGCTTTAACTTCATAACATAGATGTTGGTCTCCATCAAGGCATGGCGCACAATGCCCGCAACTTACGTTGTTCCAGCCAACACCAACCTTTTGGCCAATTTTTAGTCCTTTTTGGCTGGCTACTTCTCCCATAGCCACAACCCTTCCCGTGATCTCATGTCCCGGAACCAAAGGAAATGGGATAGTACCCCATTCGTTCTTAATAAAGGATAAGTCCGTATGGCATAACCCGCAATATTCAACCTCTATTTCCACCTCTTCAGCGGTTAAGGTAGCCATTTCGTAATTAAAGGGTTTTAGTTTGGCGCCTGGTTCAAGGGCCGCCCATGCTTTTACTGTTGACATAACGAATTTTTATTTGTTTATAGATAATTGTTTCAAACCTGCACACAAAAGTTATTCATTACTGTTCCGGGCATATTCATTTGTATAAAGCAGTATATAACATTTGGGCGCCTGCGTTATTTTGTTGGTTTATAGATTATTGAGTATAAATTTAAAAAAACATTGATACTTTATATCACAATTTAGCGATGAAAAAAAATGCTATATAAGGTTCGGGATGCGCTTCACCAGGTTTCCAAGTAACTCGCTGTCCGAAGTCTTCAGACTATCCATAACAAAAAAAGCCTCCAACTTTCGTTGAAGGCTTTGTAGCGATGAAAGATTCTTTGAACACCTGAATTCGATTTTAACGGTTTTAGAAAATCAACTATTAACCGTTATGAATAGTTTGTGGATTTTTCAGCTGATGCAATTTTCTGAAAACCGCGGTGTGTAAAAATAAGATGGTGGCGGGCGCAAAAGCGGGGAACCAAACAAACGGAAATACAGTCATTTCCCGGAGATTACCATTAGCACCGATAATAACCGCAATCACAAGCAGATCAATGACGTCAAGTATGCCGAAAATGTTCCAGGCATAAACAGCAGTTATTCGCCATGGATTTCCCCTTGAAACCATCTTTGCTACTGGCAATGCTAAAATTGCGGTAATGATATCTCCAAGGCCAGCCGAAAAAGCAAATTTCGCAGGCAGAAGGTGATAGCAATAAAGAATAATAAAAAATACGCCAACAACCCGGAATACATGTACGGCGATTAGCGATTCGAGTGTAATTGACCGGAGTAATGTCTTAAATAATCCAGTATTGCCAATAAATCCAAATAAGATGACCATTAACGGCATACCAGCCCAAACCATTACTTTAGGCGGTAGGGAATTGACGTCAAACACACCTTTTAAGGCGAACACCGAAACATAAACGAGATAAACAAAGTAAAAGCCAAAAATACCGATCTGAATATTTCTTGATTTGCGCGGCGTCATGCCAGCGTCGAGCGCTGCTTGTTTTGCCGGTTTGGTAATGAAAGCGATTGAATAAAGAAAACTTGCAATAAATAATATGACGGCCCAGAGAGGCATGCCTGATACGTGATTTGCCATTTGATATATTGTTTTAATTAATAAGACAAAGGAAAATCAAATGTCTCAGCTTACACTTAGCAAATGGCAAGAAATCAGCAACGGGCTATTTTTTCGTAAACTCCTTTCTTATTCTACTTAACGAAGTGTCGGTGATACCAAGGTAGGAGGCGATATACTTTAAAGGCACGTTTTGAGAGATTTCCGGACTCGAATTGATTAAATCGTTGTATCGCTGTTCCGCCGTTTCCTGCAACATCGACAACATTCTTTCCTTCAACGTGCTATAGTTATTCACTATGTTCAGCCGTCCAAATTCACGAAACTCCGGGATGGTATGGAAACTTGCCTGCATATCATCGTAAGTTATATACCAGGTTTCACAATCGGTGATTGTTTGGATATATTCTTTTGCAGGACTTCTCTTGAAGAATGAGAGCAAGTCGCTCGTAAAAGTATCTTTTGAATAAAACGCAGTTGTTACCTCATTGCCTTCGAGGTCATACGTATAGGATCTGATAACGCCCTTCTCAATAAAATGAGATTCGCTGCAAACTTTGCCTGCCTCCAAAATATACTCATTTCTTTCAATTTGCATCGGCTTAAACTTGGCCACCACCTGCTCTGCCCTGGCCGGGCTCATTGGCAATACCTGTTGAATAAACTGAATTAAACTATCTTTATTCATCGTTTGCTTTGTGTGAACTCCTCTTTTACAAGTTAAAAGTAATAAACTCTGCCGAAAAATCCGGGTATCTTACCACTTTTGGCCTTCATTAACAGCATAAAACCGACACTGTGCGTCTTTAAATATGCTTGATAATCTGCATAAATCTTCCAAGTTATTTCCTTGTCTTGTTTGCTAACACGGTCCTCAAGTCCACGCTCCCTTCTTTTCCCTTCACTAACAAAAAGCAGCTTAATTTATAGTATTTCTACATATCCGTTCGTTCCATTCACCCGGATCCGTTGTCCGTCTTTGATCAGTTTGGTAGCATTCTCCACTCCAACAACTGCCGGCAAGCCATATTCACGTGCTATAACTGCTCCATGGGTCATCAATCCACCAACTTCAGTTACCAGGCCTTTTATGGATACAAACAGCGGGGTCCAGCTGGGGTCGGTAAATGAGGTTACTAATATATCTCCATCTTCCAGATCAGCATCTTCCATGTTTAAGATTACACGTGCCCGTCCCTCTATCACTCCGGATGAAACAGCCAACCCTGCAATAGCCCCGGCCGGGAGATCATCGTGTTTATACTTACCTGTAACGATCTCACCATCAGACGTAATAACACGTGGCGGAGTTAGTTTTTCAAATAATTGGTGTTCGTATTTTCGTTTGCTGATGAGCTGCTGATCCAATTTATTGGTGCGTACAACTTCGCGCAATTCTTCAAAAGTGAGATAATAGGTATCTTCTTTATCGCGAATAACGCTGGCTTGTACGAGTTGTTCGACTTCTTTCAGCAAAGCCTGCTTATAAACGAAGAAGCGGTTAACTATACCGTATTTTGGATATTCACGATAACCGACGAAATTCCGGATCAGGTCGATCATTGTTTTTGTTTCTTTTGCTTTTTGTTCACCATCCCGTAATTGCTTCAATCGATCCAACAACGTTTGTTCTTTCTTCAGAGCCTCCTGTAGCCCCTGTTCAAATTTTCGCTTGCCGGCCCCAGGTTCAAAGTTTTTGATGTTACCAAGAATCATATGGACAAGTATTAATGGTTTTTCACTCCAGCGGGTTTTCGTAATATCGATCTCACCGGCACATCGCATGCCGTATTTGTGGAGATAAGCATAAATAGCGTCGCGGGTTTCCTGTCCACCATCAAACTTAACCAGTTCATCCAAAAAGTTATCATCCTTTACCTGTTGTAAATACTCAATTACTTTTGGACAAGGGCGAATCACATCTGCCACATCCAATAGTTCCAGGCCCATCTCTGAAGTGATATTGTTTGATACGGATTGAGAAAGTATGTCTGCTACGTTTTTTTCACCTAACCATTCGTTCATCTTTTCATTGATCCACGCTGAAGCATTCATTGCAGCCATGATCACACCCATATGTTGTGCATGAAATATCATCTTCTTTGATTGCTGGATGTCGTCCAGAATAAAATCAAACAGATTTGGTCCCGATTTCGTTTGGATGCTTTGTTTTAGCGCTTCTACCGATGTCTCACTATCCTTAATAAGATCAGAAACGATTGCCGGGTCGTTTCCCACTTGCGCCAAAATATCTGCGGACGACATACCCTTATTGCTTTTAACAAGCACCGGTCCTTTTTCATCATTTGGCAACGACTTTATAAAACCTCCCCGCTCTACTATGGTCAGCAATGCGTCTTTTATCAGCGGATCATGTTGCCCCATGGCCTCTAATAAATTTTCTCTGCCGGCAGGTGTAGCCAGGCTATCCGCAACATCAACAAACAACCTTCCGCCAGCCTTATACATGGGCCTACCGGCTCTTAACTGCCATAAAGACAATCCCAGTGGTTTCATGGGGTCGGTCATCATTTGCTGGTGGCCAACAGATATATAAACATGATTCTCCTGATCATTCGCTTCAGGGATCGGGTATAAAGTAGTGATTGGCCTGCTCTGTACAATATAAAATGTATCATCTGCCAAACACCATTCGATGTCCTGTGGGCGGCCGAAATGTTCTTCGATCTTTCTGCCTATGCGCTCAAGCTGTAAGATCTGCTCATCCGTCAGCGCTTGTTTATTCTGCTGTTCCGACTCAATCTCCTGTTCCTTCGTACCGCCATCTTGTAAGGCATAAATAGCCAGTTTCTTGGTGGATATCTTTTTATCGATAATCTTGCCATTACATACTTTATAGAGATCAGCATTCACCAGGCCCGAGACCATAGCCTCACCAAGACCGAAGCTGGCATCAATGGATAACACTTTCCTGTTACCAGTTATAGGATCGGCAGTAAATAAAATTCCTGCCGCCTGTGAAAAAACCATCTTTTGAACAACAACAGACAGGTGAACTTTACGATGGTCGAAGCCGCTTTGAAGGCGATAAATTACCGCTCTATCGGTAAATAACGATGCCCAACACTTGCTGATATGCTTTAGGATGGCCTCTTTTCCGATAATGTTCAAATAGGTATCCTGCTGGCCTGCAAAGGATGCCGTAGGCAGGTCTTCCGCCGTAGCACTGGACCGCACAGCAAAGGCATCTTTTTCATCGAATTTGGTGAGATAACCCGCAATCTCTTCTGCTATATCTTCAGAAATGGGGGTTCTTTCTATAGCCATACGGATTTTTGCGCTGATCTCGCTGATACTTTCCCGCTCTTCTGCCTTAAAATGCGTTAATTCATTCAGCAAGCTGTTAAGCTCCTGATTATCTTCGGTTATTTTTTTATAGGCTTCAGTGGTAACACAAAAACCCTCCGGTACCCGTATCCCCTTGATTCCGGATAGTTCGCCCAGATTAGCGCCTTTGCCTCCTGCAACCATAAACTTTGATCTGTCGATTTCCTGAAAACCAAGTATATGGGTCTTCATATTTTCTTCTGCTTTTTTGTTTTCCGGTATCATAATGATGGCTTTTTTAGAGATTGCAAAACCAAAAATATAAGGTATGATGTATTAAAATAACGTTTTTCAACTATATTTTTTTTCGCGCAATAAGGTGAAAATATGGACGTTATCCTTACAACAAGAGTGGTTGAGAGGGCACTTTATGTGCTATCTTTTAAGTGGAATTTTATAGCTACTCCGACCGAAGACTCTTGACCGGGTTGGCCAGTGCGGCCTTAACCGACTGGAAACTCACCGTTATGAGTGCAATCAAAATAGCGCCGAGCCCGGCTGCCGCAAATATCCACCAGCTAATACTTGTCCTATATGCAAAGTCTTGAAGCCATAGGCTCATTCCCCACCAAGCAATCGGAAAAGAAATAAGGGCAGCGATACCGATTAACTTCAAAAAATCATTGGAAAGCATCATTATTAAGTTAGTTATACTGGCACCGAGCACCTTTCGAATGCCAATTTCCTTTATGCGTTGTTCTGCAGCGTAGGTAACTAAACCAAATAGGCCAAGACATGCGATCAGTATTGAAAAAAAAGAAAATGAAATAAATATTCTTCCAATATTTTGCTCAGACTGATAGAGATGATTAAATTCTTCATCCATGAAGGAATAAGAAAATGGCTGGCCGGCCATATTTGCGTATTTTGTATGATATAACATTCTTATTTCAGAAATAAGCGTTGACAGGTTTTTAGTTTCGACCCGAAAAGCCATAGCCCCGTTATCTAATGCATTTCTAAATACCAGGGGGGATATTTTACTATGTAATGAGCCCGCATTAAAATCCTTTACTACACCAATAATATGGAAAGGAACTCCACCCGGTCCATAAATAAACTTATTTACCGGTTGTTGGTACCCAAGCATTTTTGCAGCCGTTTCATTGACAATAACAGCTGAGGAATCTGTTAACATCTGTTTGGAAAAGTTTCTGCCATCAGCCATTTGCATCCCTAATGTCGGGATATAGTCCTCATCAACAGACCAAGTGGCCAATGCCATGGTCTGGTCTTTACTTAAAGACGCATCCTTTCCGTAAACTTGGGTGTAATTATTAATAGATGTAGGAAGACAAGACGTCATTGTACCTGACTGAATACCTGTCATTTTTATCACATCGTTTAAAAAAGATTTTGCATGCGGGAATAATGCGCTTGTGTTTTTTAATATCAAAACCTGATCGCGGTTATAGCCTAACTTTTTATTGCTAATATATTTTAATTGTTTGTATATGACGAGCGTACCAACAATTAGAATTATTACGGTTGCAAACTGAAAAACAACCAAACCGCTACGAAGCATACTGCCTTTAAACCCAACCGCCAGTTTACCCTTTAACACTTTTATAGGTTGAAAGGCGGACAAGAAAAATGCGGGATATAAGCCAGCAATAACACCAATCACTAATGTAATTGTTATTAGTACAGGTATAAACCATATATTAGTAAGCCAGCTAAAAGTGATTTGCTTGCCATATAAATCGTTAAAATATGGAAGCAGCAAAATAGCGATAACAAAAGCAATAGCTACTGCAAAGCAACTTGTTATGATTGATTCAATTAAAAACTGTCGAATTAATTGGGCTTTGTTAGATCCAAGAACCTTTCTAACCCCTACTTCTCTTGCACGGCCAGCAGACCGGGCTGTTGAAAGGTTCATGAAATTTATACAAGCGATCAATAATATAAAAATGGCAATTACAGTAAATATATAAACGTATTCCGCATTGCCTGATGGTTCCTGTTCATCCGTTAATGTGGAGTATAAATGAATTTTTGTCAGGGGAATAGTCACAAACCTAAAATGACCGCTGTTTTTTTCAATATCCGACAATGAACTATGAAGGTCTCTCAACAAAATAGGTTCCGCATGTTTCTTTGTGGCTCCTTTGAGGTAATTGTCTAATTCGTTTTGAGTGACACCAGGTCGTGCCAACACGTAAGTAATGTAACTTATATTACTCCAATCAGGGAAATTTCTATCGGGTAATTCATTTATTGATTTAATAAAATCAAAATGCAAATGGGACTGTACTGGTGTATTTTCTATTACCCCAGTGATTTTATAGTCAGTTGCATTATCCAAATGCATAGTTTTACCTATTACATCTGTACGGTTAAAATATTTTCTCGCAATATTCTCTGAAATTACCAATGAATGACTCTGTGATAAAGCACTTTTAGCATCTCCCGCAATCATAGGTACTGTAAACACATCAAATAATGCATTATCTGCATAAAAACAATTATCCTCGCTTAAGGTCTCATTCCCCTTTTTAACTAAAATTTTCCCATTACTTTTAATGCGGACCGCATTTTCAATTTGTGGGTACTCGTTAACCAATATTGAAGCCATCGAAGGGGGGGTCTCGCGGGCATTAAATTGAGTTCCGTTCACTTTGAAGTCAGCATTAACACGGAAAATTCTGTCTGCCTTTAAATTAAACTTATCATAGCTTAATTCATCAATTACAAATAGTGAAATAAGGAAACAGATCGCCAAACCCAATGCTAATCCGATTATGTTTATAGCAGAAAAGGCCTTGTTCCTCCAAATGTTCCTTAAAGCAACTTTTAAATAATTTCTAAACATATAATTGCGGTTTAATTTTTCATAAGCCCAAATTGGCGGGCTTTCTGAACGCAATATTACCAGCCTTGTTGGTGACCGGGGTGCCAACTTATCAATTGACACCTCTTTTTTCAAGCCGTTTTTATATTCCACCGGGGTTTTGCCGGTCATCTCTTTGAAAACCCGGTTGAAGGTTGTTTTAGAATTGAACCCTGATTCGTACGCAATTCCCAGTAAGGTGAGGTTATCAAAGGCCGGATCCTGCATTTTCCCGACAACTTCACGCACACGAAATTCATTTATAAAATCGCTGAAGTTCTTATCCAGTCCCAGGTTAATGATCCGGGATAAGTCATGCGGATGGATTACCAGTTTAACCGCCAATGTGGTCAGCGTCAGTTCGGCGTCTTCGTAGAGCCGATTTGCAGCCACGGCTTCCTTTAGCCTCCGGCTTTTCTCCTTAGCATCTGATCTATCAGTTATTGGCATTGCCAGCTGGACACTACTATCCGGTTTCAGTATTGCGTCCGCGGCCATTCCAATCAGCACCAGGGCAACAGCCAAATAGAAAATATCGCTAAACAGCGATAACACGCAAAACGAACCGAGCAGGAGCAGCGCCCTATTCAGCCGCCTGAAAGCAAAACGGGGCCTGTCCATCAGCACCGGCCGCAAGCGGCTATAGAAATCCTGTATCAGCCGGTGCGACAGGTACAAATAGATCATGACCGAAATTAAAATCAGCCAGTCCGGCATCCAATACCCTACCAGCAAAGGGCAAAAATGCAGCATATCTTTCCGGCGGAAATGCCGATGCGGGTTTGTTAGCTGTCGCACATAAAAGTACAACAGCGGCCCAAGCGCAGGTAAAAAAATCAGTGAAAGTCCGCCAGTCTTCAGTGCCACTATGGCTAAGGCTGCACTTAAAAACAGGTTGGCTGTTTGGCCTTCCCTTTTTGCTAACGCTAAAAGCAGCGCAAGTGTAAGCCCCGAGAACAGGGTTCCCATGGAGGCCAGGTCATACAGGTTAATATGGAGTATATAGGGATTCAAGTAATTTAGATAACCCAAAGGCTGTTCCAAATTTACAACATATTGGCATATAGAAAATTATACGGCGATTGAAATATTTGCTGTTACGGAAGCGAACATTGGACATTCGGTTTTGAATTGCACATAAGGCCATTGGCTTCCCCAGCCTTGTTGGCGTTGTCGCAAATAAGCAGATTAAAACAGAAAAGCCTCCAGTGAAAGTTGGAGGCTTTGTAGCCCGTAGGGGAAAGATATCGAACCGCTTTCTTGATGATTTAAAAAGCTTAGCAAGTTGAGGATGACTTGGGCTAAAGTCTGTACATTTTACCTAAAACTATTTCTTATTCTGGAAAATATTGACCCTCTTATTGTTTTTGATTGTTTTGTTTCTATCCGTGCATTTAGGTTTTTATTATTTTTAAGCAATTGCAAAAGCCAATTAAGTGTTCTCTGCGCAGTCCACACTTTGTCATCTTCAATAAATTTTCGGTCATATTTGTGCGGCAAGTGCCATATTAAGGTTACCCTATCACGTTCAAACACCGGTGATAGTGTAAAGACGATAATTGGGTCATCAGAATTAACGGCAATTAAGCAGTTGGAGTTTGAACTAAAATAGAACGAATTATTATTTGAGCTATCATGATCATTTTGAGCAGCGTAAGAAATTATGAAGTCCCATTCTACAGATGTTATTGTCGTCATTTTATAGCATTCTCTCGATTGGTACAATTCAAGGTTACCAATACCCATAAACATTTTAAACCGTGGTGAAAATTCCACATATACTCTTAAAAAATCCTTCAGAATGGTTACTAATTGATTGTATGCTTCTTTTTTTAAGTGAAGCGAACTTGTGCCAATTATTACAAATGCTGTTTCGCTTTTCTCATTATAATAATGTAATAATACTTCCTCTAGAGTATATTCTTTGCTCCGCTCAATTAAATGCACAATCTGGTCATGATTTAATGTGATCATGTTACTGACCTCATAAAACTCAATTGCACAACTGCCCAACTCAATAAATTTCGATGGCAAAAGAGCATTTAGAACAATCAATGTATCAGAGTTGAAATACGATGGATTGAATGTCGGTTCGTTATGGTCAACAATTGAATAGCTTTTCCCAAATTGTACTTTCTCCTTCAGTTTACGATTTTTGATTGCTTTTTTACATTCGTCTTCAATTTTTGCTTTTTTTTCCTTGGCATAAGCTAAGTAAAATCTTTCAGAAGATTCATTAAAGGCGGAATGTGATTTCTGCCGGTTTAGTAACTTAGAAGTTGGCAATAAATTGGCTAATGAATTCAGGTTAAAATCAGTGCCTAAATCATATTTAGAAATTTTTTCCTGGAGTAATATTTTGTCTGTCGATTTTGGGATAATATGATCTATCTCCAAGTCCTCAAAATTCTCTATCCTATCACCACTATATGCATCTCTTTTCCCATGAGCCACCCATATGGCATATCTTAATTCACTTCTTAGCATCTTAATAGATTTAATCTTATAGAAGTATAAATATATAAAATAAAAAAAGCCGCTCACTTTCGTAAAGCGGCTTAGTAGCCCGTACGGGAAAGATATCGAACCGTTTTCTTGCTGATTTAAAACGTTTAGCGTCTTAATGCTCGTCCTATTCGCTAATGAGAGCAGGACAAATATTGAATCCGGGACCCGTGAATTACATCCCTTTTACAATCGCTAACGATTTTTCAACATGGTCAGTAGCTGAAATGTGATCAGTTTCTGATGAAAAGACAGCCGCAATTTTACCGTCTTTACCAATGACATAAGTAGTTCGTGGGATGAAACCGTGGTTAACCTCTATACCACGCACGTCTTTCATCCCAAGCTTTGGTGGTGTCATGACAAGGCCATAGGTTTTTGCAATTTTACCTCCGGCATCTGAGGCAACCGCGAACTTGCCTGCACAGTAATTCGGATCAGAAGAAAATGTATTCAGTCGCTTAATATCGTCTCCAGATACACCGATAATGGTAGCTCCTGCCGTTGTAAATTTATCTTTAAGTTCAGCAAAAGCATGTGCTTCTGCATCACAGCCGCCGGTATAGGCAGAAGGGTAGAAATAAACCACAACAGGTCCTTTAGCAAGGGATTTTTTCAACGAAAAATTAAATTCACTGCCCCCCAGGCTGGCTTGAGCAGTAAATACTGGCGCTGCATCTCCTTTTGATAGCATCTTCGATTGGGCAAGGCCAGACAGGGTTGTTAGGAGCGAAGAGCTGAAAACTAAAAAAGACAGGCAATAATATTTTTTGATCATGGCTGATTGATTTAAACTTATAATGAGTGTTTATCAAAGCTACGATAGTCTACAGAATAAGGTTGTCTGTCATCAAAATATTACTGTGAATTGCAGCTGCACAGTAATAAAAAAGCCGCTCTACTTTCGTAAAGCGGCTTTGTAGCCCGTAGGGGAATCGAACTCGACTCGCAACCAATTGACTTTCAATATTTTATATGGTTTCAAATTGGGTACGCACCGAAATTGCCAACCACTTTTTGATGCAGACTATTTACAAATCTTACGATTTAAAAATACAAAATTTGCTTTATCTTTCCAAGTATAGCTGCAACTTCGAAAAGAATAATCGAATCTCAACAGGTTGACTATGCCGAAGTCTCCTTTCTTACCATCTCAATATGCTCGATACGTTTTCATCATAAGTGTTTCCATTCAAGGTTTGCATAAAATATAGTACTTTTGCAAACACAATTCCTGACTTTGAGTAATAACAATATCAATGAATTTCCTGAAGATGGTTCGTCAACCGAATCCAGGCAGCTGCATCCGCCCCTCGACCTTGCTCAGATCGCGATCGATTCTGCCAATGTAGGTATATGGGTGATTAATGCGGTAACCGGGGAATTTATGCCGTCCAGCCGTACGAAAGAATTATTCGGTTTTGCTCCGGACGAAGAGATGACGTTTGATGCCGCTATGCAGCAGGTGGTTGAAAAGTACCGGCAAAATACCATCGCGGCTATTGAGAACGCTTATAAAAAACAAACCAACTTATATGTCGAATATCAGGTTATTGGTTTACACGACCATCAAAGCCGGTGGTTAAGTATAACGGGCGGCTTTACAAATCCTGACCTAACCAGCAGCTACTTTTCCGGGATCGTGATGGATATCACGCAACATAAACAGAACGAACTGAAAAGGAGCAAATTCATAGGTATGGTTAGCCATGAGTTAAAAACGCCCCTGACTGCTTTGAAAGCCTATGTCCAGATGCTAAGTAATTGGGCAAAAAAACAAAAGGACGGATTCGCTACCGGTGCATTATCTAAGGTTGACAAGCAAGTAAGAAAAATGCTTAATATGATCAATAGCCTCCTTAATTTATCAAGCGCTGAGGTAGGCCAGATCCACATCAATAAACAGTTGTTCAGCGTAGATGAGCTGATTGCGGAAGTAGTTGAAGAAACGCTTTTTGTGACTTCCTCTCACCATATTACGATTACGCCCTGTGAAAATATTCAGGTCAATGCTGATCGGGAAAAAATTGAACAGGTACTTGTTAACCTGCTCAGCAATGCGGCAAAATATTCTGAAAAAGGGACATCTATCGGAATCTCATGTAAATTGCAGGGGGAAATGGTGGAAATCAGCGTCCTGGACCAAGGTTTGGGTATAGCTCAGGAAGCAATAGACAAAGTTTTCCTTCCGCATTACCGAGTTGAAAGTAAAGAGACTGAAAAGGTTACAGGATTTGGTATCGGCCTCTATTTATGCTCCGAGATCATCAGCAGACACGACGGGAAAATATGGGTGGAAAGCGAACCGGGTGAAGGCAGTACGTTTAAGTTTACACTTCCTGTAAATTGAGCCTGGTAAAAAACGTACCGCGATTATCCTGATTGCTGTAGCCTTTAAGCTTTTGCGGTGATATATTTTGGGGTGATGAGTATTAATAACGTACGGTCAGCTTTAGCTTCATCGTAGTTTTCTTTGATCAATTGTTTGATCTGTTTATTTTTTAATTTAACGGCGGCCATTTGCAGCACCTGAAAAGATGCCATCTCCATGCTTTCGATGTTTTGCATATAAAAAGCAATGGAAAGATCCCGGAGTTCCGGCTCGCCGGCATGTAATTTGATATCTGGGAAGGCATCATCCACTAGTCCGGCTAACCCGCTTTCCCTATTTCGATCTGCAAAAACAAGTGGAAATTGCTGACCGGATTTTTAAGCAAAAAAAAAGCATCCTCCCGCTAAGGAGGATGCCCACAATAATTTTTATAGATGTTAAGCTACTTGTACATTTACTGCGTTAGGTCCTTTACGGCCCTCTTCAACGTCGTAGTTAACAACACTGTTCTCGCGAACGTTGTCGATCAGACCGCTGGAATGAACAAAAATCTCGCTACCACCGTTGTTAGGTGTAATAAATCCGAAACCTTTTGTTTCATTAAAAAATTTTACTGTTCCTTGTTGCATTATAATTTTATTAAATATTTCTGAAAGATACTATTTTAATTTGGTTAATCACTATTAAATCGTTAATCTTAGCGCCGCCATTAGTTAGCGGATAGTTAAATGTCGCTATTCTTTTGAAAATTGAATGGGGTCACGTCGTCATCTCTGCCTGTTTCAATGCAAGGTAAATTTAATGTGTGCAAGGTAAGGCACGAGGTTATTGGTGTTAATAAAAGCCCTAACCTTTAGCACTTTATTAGTATGGGCATCATAAAACACTTCTCCATAAAATGCGCTCAGCCCATATAATCGCACGATCAGGCCATTTTCCTCTCGGTCAGCTAAAAAAGTGCCGTTCCAGATAACTTCCTCCTGGTCATGTATACTCAGCTTATTAAATTCCGTCAGGGTTAGTTTACACATAAGGAGTATAATCAAGATATGGGTTAGTTCACTTAAAAAACCGCATCCCGCCTGAGCAGGATGCGTTAACATGCGGTAGCGAGTTTAATTAGCCGCCTCTTCTTTAGCGGCACCTGCCTTTTGGGCGAACTTTTCTTTTTGGTCATTGAATTTAGTAACAGCCTCCTTGGCGATCTCTTCGATCTTTTTTTTCAAACTTTTGCGGGTTTCGCCGCCGCTTTCGGATAGAAAAAGATACGCTAATGCGCCAGCAGCGATACTGGCAATCGCGACGCCCGCGATAATTGCGGTAGGATCACTTTTTTTAAATGGATTTTTCATAGTCAATTTTTTATAAAGTTAATTTCGCAATGTATTCTTAGGGGGTAAAATTAGAAAATTAAATTCCTGCCAAAAAAAGGAATTTTATAATTTGTAAGTCAATTTTCGACCCACCGTATCGTCTAAATTCTTTAAGCGCGTTAACAATTCATGCTCTGTGAAATTTTACAAGTTTGGACGGTGAATGATCTCGTGGACTTTTTCTTTAAGTACTCCTAAATCAAAAGGTTTGCTGATAAAACCATCAGCTCCGCAGGCCTTGCTTAATGCCTGCAGACCCATCTCTGCCGATAATAGCAGCACCGGAAAACAGCGGGTAGAAGACTTGGACTTGAGCCGGAGGCAGATCATATCTCCATTTTGTCCCGGTGGTTTCAGCCTAATGTCCATCAGGATCAGATCCGGCAGGATCTTCAGCAAATGTTCACAGGCTTGTCCATCTTCCGACTGCACAACTTCATAACCATCCGATTCCAGTATATAAGTCAGTATCTCTAATATATCGGAATCGTCTTCCACGATCAGTATTTTTTTTAACATATGCTTAGCCCTGGACGGTAAAGCAATAATCTATCCGCAATCTGCCAAATAGGCTAATTGTGCTGAAATAAATTAAACTCCATCTAACAACACGGGGAATTAAGCACCAGCCTACAGTCTGTTTCCATTTAAGGTCAACCTAAAACTATCTGTCCGATGTGTTGTTCTTAGCAAATTATTAAATTAAAAACTAATCATTAAACTATGGACGATAAAACGAAAACCGGTAGCCCGGATAGGAAACTGATCAATCTGAATGAAAATTATGAAGTCGAATACTGGACCAAGAACTGAGTGTCAGTAGGGAGAAATTAAAGGAAGCTGTAGCTGCTGCAGGTACTTCGGCAGCGGCCGTACGGGAATATCTCAACAAATAGGGATGGGCCGGATCGAATGCCCCAGGGAACAGGACGCCGATCCTGATTTAGTCTCAAAATATGACAATCCCGCTTGCGTGATGATTGCCAGCTGAAAGGATCATTGGTTTGGGCACGGGAATTGATTTGAGAGATTGTTTAAAAAGGCGGAAAAGTATTGTAATATATAATTTGGTAAAAAATGTCTGTGACTAAAGGGCCAGGTCCCGAAATCCTGAAAGCACTGGAGACCGCGCCGAATATGTATCTGGTGCTATCCCCTGAACTGTATATTATTACGGCCAGTGATCTGTATCTGCAGGCGACCGGGGCCACCCGTGAAGCGATCAACGGCAGACATATTTTTGACGCATTTCCGGACAACCCCGACTTGCCGGACGGCGATGACGGGGTACAAAATATCAAGGCTTCGCTCCAGGAAGTGTTGCGCACTAAGAAACCAAATTATATGCGCATACAGCGTTATGATGTACCAGATAGGAACCATCCGGGCAAATTCATTACGCGTTACTGGGATCCCAGCCATACGCCGGTGCTGGATAACGATGGAAATGTCGCTTATATCATCCAACTGGCAACAAATGTGACTGATAAGGTTACTACTGAGCAGGCACTGCTTAAAAGCCAGTTGGAACAAGTGGCAACTATGGAACAGATGAAAGTCCTTAATGCAGAATTGCTACGGACCAATATCGAACTTCGGGAAACTCAGCAAAATTTGGCCATGCTAAACACGCAGCTTGAAGAACGTGTGGCAAGGCGTACCCGCGAATTAGCAGAAAGCGAAAACAGATACAAGGAAAGTTTCAATGAACAGCAGGGACTTAACGAAGAACTGGCTGCCTCGAATGAAGAGCATGCGGCGATCAATGAAGAACTCACCGCCTCTAATGAAGAACTGACCGAGACCCAACACCAGCTTCAGCATGCAAATCAGGAACTCGTCGCCAGTTCGTCCCGCCTGCGTATGGCGATCGAATCTACGCAATTGGGTACCTGGGACTACAATCCGCAGAGCGGGGAACTTCACTGGTCAAAAGAATGCCGTCAAATTTATGGGATACCTCAAAACCAGGAACCAAGTTTCGAATTATTTACCGGATTGATCCATCCGGAAGACCGTAGCAAAGTGCTGGAAAGAATTGCGGGAAGTATGCGGCCGGACCAGCAAAGTCCCTATGATCTTAGTTACAAGATCGTCCGCTATGATGACGGGGAAACCCGCTGGATAAAAGTCAAAGGGGCCGTATATTTCGACGAGGAACAAGCGACTCGCTTTATCGGTACCGTGCTTGATATTACCGATGTAAAACTGGCGGAAGAAAAAAGCGCCAAGCTTGCCGCGATCATTGCCTCTTCCAACGATGCTATCGTTAGTAAAACGCTGGAAAGCGTGATTACCAGCTGGAACGAATCTGCCGAGCGGATATTTGGTTACACCGCTGAAGAAATGATCGGCGAAACGATCTATAAACTGATCCCGGAGAACCGGCACCACGAAGAGCCACAAATATTATCCAGGCTGAAATCAGGTGAGCGTCTGGAGCATTTTGAGACCAAGCGTTTGACAAAAGACGGCCGGTTAATCGATGTTTCCGTATCCGTTTCGCCTGTCAGGGACCGTGACGGCAACATCATCGGCCTTTCCAAGATCGCCAGGGACATTACGGAAAGAAAACAGGATGAGGCCCGTAAAAATGATTTTATAGGCATGGTCAGTCACGAATTGAAAACACCACTGACCTCACTCAACGCATATTTGCAAATGCTGAGTCAGAAGGCGCAAAATAACGCCGATGATTTTACGGTAAATGCGCTCGAACAATCCGTTAAGCAGGTCCGTAAAATGACCACCATGATCAATGGGTTCCTAAATGTATCCCGTTTGGAATCAGGCAAGATCCAGATCGATAAACAACACTTCGATATGGCTGACCTTGTTAAAGAAAGCGAAGCTGAAACCATATTAATGAATTCAACACATACATTTATTTTCCACCCCGTAGAGCCGACCCCGCTTTTTGCGGACAAAGATAAGATCAGCCACGTGATCAATAACCTGATCAGCAATGCGGTCAAATATTCAAAAACAGGAAGCACTATCCAGGTTGCTTGTGTTACCGAGGGCGGCTTTGCCCATTTTAGTGTGAGCGATGAAGGGATCGGTATCGAAAAGCATCATTTAAAGCACCTTTTTAAACGCTATTACCGGGTGCAAAACAACAGTCATATTTCAGGCTTTGGAATCGGCCTGTACTTGTCATCGGAGATCATTGAACGGCATGACGGCCACATTTGGGCAGAAAGCGAGCCGGGTAAGGGATCGACCTTTTATTTTAGTTTGCCGATAGATCAACCACATCTGACTGATTTTTAAAATTCAAGAGCTTTTAAAATCAATAACGGTTGTCATTAGGTATAATTCTTTCCTTGATCCGTTCATTTACTAAAAAAAGCTCCTATTTGGCAAATACTG
This sequence comes from Mucilaginibacter lappiensis, assembly GCF_050433765.1. Lineage (GTDB taxonomy): Bacteria > Bacteroidota > Bacteroidia > Sphingobacteriales > Sphingobacteriaceae > Mucilaginibacter > Mucilaginibacter lappiensis_A. Next base: position 242,673 of record NZ_JBNPWP010000005.1, read on the forward strand.
GGTATGACGCCATACACCTCGAAAGCTTTTTTTCTCGCATTACCGGGTGTAAAGTAAGGTGACAGAAAAGACTTCAAGTTTTTTATGTGTCAAGATCATTAAGCGCCATAGCGGTAAGACTGAGCCGAAAGTGAATTGGGAAAAGGCAATTTGTTTAATTCACCATCCAATCGAATTAAGGGAGCGGCAATTCGTCTTTTAGCAAACTGATCGTAAAGGTGGTACCCTTACCGACCGCGCTTGTTAAACTGATTTCACCACCCAATGCTTCAACGTGGCTCTTCACCAGAAACAGGCCAAGCCCTTTGCCTTCAATATGGGTATGGAACCGCTTATACGGTTTAAACAGATCTCCCCCATGCCGTTCAAGATCGATACCGCAGCCATTATCCGTAAATTTGATAAATACACTTTCTTCATCCTGCGACAAATGAATATCAATGATCGGTTCATCGTCAGACCTGTACTTAATGGAGTTGCTTATCAGGTTAAAAAAGATACTGTAGATATACGCTTTATGGGAATAGATGCAAAAAGTGCCGGGTGTAATATCGATCCGGGTGTGGCTTCTTGTGATTTTATCAGACAGGTCTTTTTTGATGTTCCGGACCGTTTCAGCCAGGTCCACCTGTTCAGAGATCAGGTCCACCGAACTGTCCGTGGTACTGAGGATCTTACTCAGGTCTTTGATCACCTCATCCAGTCTGGAAATTGAACTTTTAAGATTGTTCACACAATATGCAATCGTTTCGGGGTCGTCCTTTTCCGTTTCCATCAGGTTAGCTATCCCCATAATATTGGCAACTGGTGACCGCAGGTTATGGGAAACGATATAACCAAATTCGTGTAGCTCCCGGTTATGTTTGTAAAGGTCGTCGGTTACACGTTTCATTTCTTTCAACCCTTTCTTGCGTTCGCTGATATCATGCATCGCGCCGACCATCCTGGTGGCCACACCCGACATGTCGCGGATTACGAAACCGCGATCCACAACATCCGCAAATGTACCATCCGCCCTTTGGTAGCGGTATTCTTCCTTCCAATTCGTTTCCGAGCCATTGATCACTGCGTAAATGCTTTTCAGAATGCGACCGGCATCATCGGGATAAATATGTGCTGTCCAGGACTCAATTCCCGGCTGAACTGCGGCAAGTTGATAGCCGAATATCGTTTCAAAATTTTCTCCCCAATATAAGGTCCCCTTTACAATATCCCAATCCCAGATCGCATCGGAGGTGGCCCGCGAAACATATTGGTAGCGAAGGTTACTGTCTTCCAGTGATGACCGCATAAATTCTGCCTGCTTCGTCACCTGCCCGCTACGGGCAATGCAATACAACAACTTTTCCTGTTCATCATATTGAGCTGACCAGAGCAGGGGAACAGCATGTCCGTCTTTATGAATATAGCGGTTTTGTATCTGCACCATGCTTTGCCCGCGCAGGAGTTCAGTAATTGTTTCGGTAGCGGAGGCAAGATCCGCCGGCATGATGAAATCTTGGTAAGACCGTCCGGATAATTCTGAAGGTAAATAGCCGAGTATCCCGAGGGCTGCGTCACTCACGTCAACGAACCGACCTGAAACGTCGATCGTACAGATCAGATCAGCGGAAAAACGGAACAATTTATTAATTTTTATCATTGTTAAAGGCGCTCCCAGGGTTTATAATAAGGTAAATGCATCAGGTAAAGAAAAATATTCCGATTTGTTTTATAATTATTGAATTCCCGTAAGCAACCTTAGTGCCTCAGGCTGGTTTGAGGTTCAAACCGACTAATACCTTTTCCTTATCCGACAGATCGCCAACCAGGGTCCTGATAGGTGCCGGAAGCTTCCTGATCAGTGTCGGGATGGCAATGATCTGTTCACTGGCTGCCAATTCCGGGTGTTCCTTGAGATCGACCACCTCCAGGGTGTAGCTGTTTTGCAAGTGCTCCTCACAGTAACGGTTAATATTTTCAATGGCCCGTACCGCTTTTTGAGTTTTCCCCGCTATATAAAGCGTTAAAATATGTTGCTCTTTCATAACGATGACGTTTGAGTGTTAGCTATTCCTGACTGCAAATAGGGATCATGATACTGCTCGTAAAAATGCTTTTTGTAATCTTTGTAGCTACTGACCGCACCTAATTTATGCATCAGTTTGATATAGTACCAGGCCAGGTCGATCTGGTGTGGTTTAAATCCGCTTCTCGCGCTTTTAGGAAACAAGTGATGGTTGTTATGCCATTCACCCGCGACGAATCCGGGCCAAAGCTGGTTGATCGATTTATCCTTTTGACTGAAGTCAACACCCTCCCTTTGCTTGTCTTCGCCTTTGGCATGGCCTTCATAATTGAAAGTGCGCACGCCGACAGCCCAAAAGCCGGCGGCACCGAATAAACTACAGGCCAGCGCATGACCGCCTAATAAATAGAAAGCTGCGTACCAAAACAACCAGTTTAATATCCAGGACAGCACCGCGTTTGCCGGTTTTACATAAGAACCCCATTTTAAATATTGTTCATAGCTGTTGGCGGCCACACCCGTGTGCCGCATCAGTAATTTAACCCGGTTATAATCCGCCTCACTCAGATCCTTAGCAATCGGCTGATGATTAACATCCGCTAAAAAGCAATAAAGAAAACCCGCTTGCGCATTATAAGGATCACCCGGCTGATCCGATTTGGCGTGATGCACATGGTGAGATATAACATAGATCTCTTCGGGGATCACATTAATGGTCAGGTTCTGTGTAACGAAGCGCCAGAACGCGTTCCTGAATTTATAGGCACCATGTGTACAATAACGGTGGTGCCAGATGGTGCCATGTGTACCCATAATGACCATACTGTACAGGAATGCTGCTAACAGTGTCCACCAGTGCAGATAAAAGACCAGGAAAACAATAAAAAAAGGTACCAGGCAAAGCACCTTTAGCCAGCTAAAAAACGGCAGCCAGTTCTTACGGTCTTTAAAAATATTCAGCCTCAAAAAAAACTCCCGGAAGATCTGTCCGGCATTCGGTTTGACCAGGTTTCCCTGACCGTCCTGCCAGCCGTAAGCCGGGCGTTGTAATACATGATCTAAAAATGGCATGGTGTTAAACTTAAGTTATAATGAATTATACTTTAAAATAAATCCTTATGGTATTCTAAATCGAACCGCAATAATAATTACCGCCCGAAATAAAATAAAATAAAATTCAAAAAAATTAATTTGGGGTGAATTAGCCGAATTGTTTCATCGGTGCAGGCTCGATATGCAGGTGCACGATCCTTAATAATTGTTCCAGATCAAAGGGTTTGTATAACATCCCGTCGCAATTAGCGGGCTGATTGGCATCGTTGGGGCTGAAATAGGCAGAAAAAATAATAACCGGAATATGCCGGTGTTCAGGATCGCCTTTTAAGCGGCGGCATAGGTCGCCGCCATTCGTATCCGCCAGGCGGTAATCCATCAGGATCAGATCCGGCAAAAATTCTGTAATGGCTTCCAGCAACTGGTATCCAAAGGAAATATCCATGACCTCAAAGTTTTCGTAAGCCAGCGCTTCCGTTACTACACCGAGTATCGCTTCGTTATCATCTAGTATTAAAATGCGTTTATTCGCCATAAACAATCGTTTTGCCTAAATAAACATGTGCAGGATAAGAGAGTGGAAACTTAAGCGGTGCGCTATTGAAATAGGAATGTATGTATTAGAGTAACAATTAAAGAAGGAATTGTTTTGTTTCCACACATGATCGTTGAATTTGGACCTTTGGAAATGATGTCGCTGTTCCGGAAACTATAAAAGATATGGTTGAGGGCTATATGGCAAAACAATCTGTGAACTGCAAAAAAAAGGCCGGCGAAAATCCCGCCCGCCTCCGATAATAAATGCACTGTGTTATTTAAGCTCGATCTGGCGACTCGCCATTTTCGCTTCTTCTTTTTTAGCGATATCTACTTTTAAGATACCGTCTTCATAACGCGCTTCGATGCGGTTGTGATCGGCCTGTTCAGGCAATGTGAATGAACGAACGAATGAGGAATAACTAAACTCACGTTTGGCGTAACGTTTGTTTTCTTTACTGTTTTCAGGTTGGTTTTCAACGGCGATATTCAGTACGTTACGATCCAGGCTGATCTTGAAATCCTGTTTTTTAAGTCCAGGTGCGGCAAGATCTACATGGTAATGGTCCGCTGTTTCGCTGATGTTAACTGCAGGCACACGGGCTACCATGCGGTCATTAAAAAAAGTGTCATTAAAGATCGATTCAAAAACGTCATTAAAGCCTGGCAATAATGCGTTCGCTCCTTTGTTGTTGTTAAATTTTACCAGTGTCATGGCTCTTTCTATTTAGGGTTTTAATATGTTATATACATCCTCTTACAAGTCAAATGCCAATTTCAAAAAGATAAAAAAATTACAGTTTCTCTCTGAAAAAATTACAGGAAAAATGTCAGGTTTTCAGAGGCTCAGGTTTTTAAACACATCTCGGGTGATGATCCGCGCGTTATAAGCGATATCTTCCAGGGTGCAGTGCCGGATTTCCATAGGTATGGGAATACCATCTCTTATCTCTGACAGGTCCATATAGAGGACTGAATGAAGGGCGATATCCGGCGTGCCCTTTAACTGATTGAAAATTTCGGTTGCCTGTTGCCGGTCTTCGCCCAGATCGAAAGTGCCGTAAGTTTCAAATCCTGACGGCGTTTTAATGTGCAGTGATATTTGAAATAACGTTTTCATAATTCCCGCTGTACAAACACTATTCCAATTAAAACAATTGCAATACGATCAAACTAATACAAATTGGACAGTGTGTTTACTGCCTCCTATTCAACTGTGATTCGGAATAGAATGCTGTGCCAAATAACGGATAAAAATATATAACTGACCCTCAATGAAACTTAAAACGTTACCAACGCTTATGTAAACCTATGGCAACCATTAAAAATGTAAAACCACTCAGCGCAGAAAAGCTGTTTGACCTGTTAAAAACGGAATTTGCGAATTATATCAATGAAAAGCTGGGTTCTAACCTGGCCATTGAATACGCGCACGTATATGATGTAATTAACGTGATGTTCCCCGAAGTGATCGAAGGCCCGGCGTTAACCATTACCGTTACAGATGATGAACTAATCGTTAGCATCCAAACCATCGATTCGGATTACAACACCGACTTGTTGGAAGAGCACCTCATCGGTTTTCTATCCATTCAAGCGGGGTAAGCAGCAGGCTCACCAGCAAATAGTCCATCCATGGCAGTTTACTAATATCAAAACCCAGGTCAGCAGCTTTGCCGAGGAATCGTTGTTTCATTTCCTCAGGCATGCTGCCATAAACGCGAGGACACGCTCATGAGTAGCCGCAATGCAACCGGGGAAGACTTTGAACATGTGATCACATCAATAAAAGAAGGGCTGGTGCAGCCGGGAAATTATATCACACATCGAGTGCGTTTCGACAACGCGGCGGATGAATTTAAAAGCTGGCTTAACGCGTAGAACGGCGTAATCAAGGCCATGATTGTAGCATAAACAACTTGGTTAATAAAGTTGATATTGTTAAACACATCCGGGAACAGATCATCATTAACCAGCCAATACAACCGCATGTGCGATGCTCGTCCTTGCCACATTAGAATGGGCTAAGTAATAAGCCTGACGGCTTACACCAAACAGTGCGGAAAAGCCACCAGGGAATGTCTGGTCGCTTTTTCCGGATCTTAAAACCAACGAAGCCACCCCCTTTATGGTTGAAGTTGACGATCAGTATTTTGCCAACCTGTGTATAAGTTTAATGGGTAATTAGGAGCGAGGCAGCTTCATATTATCCGCTCATAGCATAATTATTTAGCTGCCATAATCTCGTCCATAGCTTTTATAAAAGTTGTTACTTCAATTTCATTTCGGTGCTGGCTTAAATACCTAAGGAGTTGCCGGTGTGCGTCCTCATGCGTAACCAGATAGTCACCGCCTATGCCATGAAACATAAAAATACCAAGGCCGCCACTTTGCTGTACTTTCTTCACGAAATCTATCAGGTCATCACCGGTTACCTGGTTACCTGGTACGCCCCACGAGGGTACTTTTAAGGGGTCAAGATTCTTAAAATCAGTGATCACCGCATCAGGACCTCCGCCTATGCGGGCGTATTTAATAAGCCCTGTTTTACGGAGGGTGTCAACATAGTTTAGGCCGCCAACTTCAAGTTCTGTACATGGGTAGGCATAGGTGCGGCCCCCCATTTTGCCGTCGAGAGCGAAAAGCAGCGTGTTCATTTCCTTTATTTCGCGCACCATGATATATGGCGTATAGTTGGCCGAATTCTCGGCAGGATTTGACTTTACGTTTAGCAGGCAAGGATGGTATAGGGTATGGTTTGCCAGTTCGTACCCTTTTTTACCTGCCTGGCGCCAAAGGGGCAATGAAGTTTCCGTCATGTTTCCGGTTAAAAAGAATGTAGCGGTAAGGTTCGCCGAATCAAGCTGGGGAATAGCTACATTTAGCTGCGAAGGTAAACCATCATCATATGTAAGCACAATAGTGGCTTTTTTATGCTTAGTTTGCTGTGCACTGGTAATAAGTGATATAATGATTAATAAAAAGAAGATAGATTTTTTCATAAAAGGCTACTTGTTTGATGTTAATATGTTTAAGAAGAGAGTGCACTTACGGAGATCGGTATTTCATTTGATAGCGGGGTTGCGACCATAAAGGTCGCGAAAGCCTCCATTTTTAACACCAAGTACGTCATCGTTTTTGTTTGTTTTTACTGTTAATTTATAATAATTGAGATATTAAGGCGATCCATGATAAAATTGGTTTTTATGCGTGGAACATTAAGGGACAACAAGCATACGGAGGTTATTGATCTTATACCGCTTTTATAGAGGTTAAAATTACATGGTGTAACGCAGTCAGTTGTTTAGAAATAGGGGCACAAATGTTTACCTGCTTGATTTACTGAATTTCAATTATTTATTTTAAAAAAGGCCAGCTTTTACTATCGAAATTGAGGAGAATGGGACTAAAAATAGTTCCACAGGTCGAAAAACAAGCGAAGTCAAAGGTAAACGCCCGGGGAAAAACGAGAATTGATTTAGTAAAATTTAGCAGGCCATCATCTATTTCCTGCCATTATGCTATGTATCTATGCCTGTTACTGAATCTCCGTTCCAAAAAAGGCGGGTATCGGTAATGTGCAAGCGGATGCCCTCCTTTAGCCGGATACAAGTTTTTATACTATTGATCTCGTGGCGGAGATATGCCGTCGCCAGACCGCCACTGGAGAAAATGCCCTAGATAACGAATACGCAAATCAGGCCTGCAAGCGGAGAGAGTGGCAGGGCATCGGCATCGGCCAGGGCATCGTAAAACAAATGACAGGTACCCCGGTAAAAACGAAAGGTATTTTCAGCCATAGCTTCATATTTCAGCTGCACTTTTTCAGGCAACAGGCCAGCATTAAAGATTTTTAAACGCTCGGAAAGTTCAGACATAGGTTAGCTGATTTTAGCTGGTTTACGGTTCCCCGACTTCCTTCGCTGATTTTCCTCGGCGGCATCGATAGAATGCGTACGGGTCAGGTCATTTTCCTTTTGCGCCAGGTCTGACAACCGGATGTAGAATTTATAAAGATGGTCCAGCTCTTCCTCTGTCAGGTCCTCGATGTTGACCATACGGTTACTGGTGCCTTCGTGAGAAGCCAGTAGCTCGTTCAGTTTCAAATGGATCGCCTTGGAATCTTTATTTTGCGATTTCTGGATCAGGAAAACCATTAGGAAGGTGACAATAGTAGTGCCCGTGTTGATTACCAGCTGCCAGGTTTCGGAATAATGAAACAAAGGGCCACTTACCGCCCAAAGAATTATAACAGCAGCGGCAATAATAAACGCAGCAGAACTGCCTGTCGCATTCGTTGCCCAATTGGAGAACCGCTCAAATAAATTAATCTTCTTTTTCATTGCTTTTATGTGTAATTCGCTTGCATTCTACCGGCATTTTTTTGAACCGGTCATTACTTCCAGTTAATCAAAATATCACTGTCGCCGGGCACCGTAAATTCCAGATGGCCATCTTTTGTTTTCGTCGCTTTTAGATCTTCTTTAAGGCTATTGAGTCTAACCGAAAACTCCGGCATCTTGCCTTTGTCCGTCTTAACCAAAAGCAAACGGGCATTAAGCCGCGCATCACCCGCCAGCTTGAATTTGGCCGGCTTATGTTTTTTCGGCGAAAAGCCATAAGTCGGGTAATCGGTATAGATCAGGAAAGTCTGTCCCTCAACCTGCATGTAGTGACGTGGTAAAATTCCAAATGAGTTTCCTGCGCCGTAAACTTCCTGACCAACCTCCCCGGATTTTTCCCAACCGTCGTGCATATCTTCCAGCGCGATCCAAAGGTTCGGGTCGACCTCACCGGTTTTCACCTCATCGGATAACATTTCTTGGGGTAGCATGGTGGGATAATAGTATACCGCCCGGTCCACCAGGAAACGGATATACTCCGCTAATAGCAGGCGGGCGGATGGCAGGATAGCCTCGCCCTCAGCATGCCTTAGATACTCGTGAAAAGCGCAAAAAACTTCCTGTTCCTCGTAAACGGCCGTATAAGGCGCATCGTTCAGCGGAAACAGGGCGAAAAAGGACGGATATTTTTTTCCATAGCCATAGTCACAATCCCAAAGTTTGACATTTTTGAACACATTTGCCAAGCAGAGATAACTGAGTTCTTTATAGACTTCCTTCTTAGTGATCTTATATAAACGTAATAAAGCGCCAGCCGAAAAGGAAGTGTTATTCGCCTGATAAAATAATTCAAATCCAAGACCTTTTAATTTTAAAGCAGCTTTTTCAGCCTCAGCCAAATAACGTTTGTTACCTGTCAGTTCCCAGGCCTGTAGCATCACATGCGCATATAAGCCCGGCACATCCTTTTCGCCGCCCTTGCCCGGTTGTGTTTCCGCTTTGATCACTTCGAGGGTATCCATTTTATAAAATACCGGCCACTTATAATTGAAATGATGGGCTACCTTAATAGCGAATTCCAGTGAATCCAAAAACAGCTGTTCGGCTACTTTATCACCCTTTAAAGCCAGGCGGGAAAGATTGAGCAGGGGATGCTGTAAATACCAGGAATCCATCACCATAGGCTTTTTGTGTTCTTCTTCACCTTCCATGGAATCTGCAACCTTCGGATGCCAGCGCATAATGGTGCCCAACTCCTTGTTATAAAAGGCAGGCAGGCCATCCTTGATCTTCTTCATCACTGTCAGTTGCGAATCATTCCATTCTACATAATCCAGCAAGGGCAATAGCACCGCCAATTGCACCATGATCTCCGGCGGGGTTGCATAGTCGCATACATAAGCATTCAGATAATGATGGCCATCAACCTGGTTCCAGCAACCGGGGCTTTCCTGCAGGTCGGTTAAGCCCTTTTGCAGAATCTCCGGCCAGGGCTGGTAATTAGTTGCCGGCTTGGGCAAAGCCAGATAAACTGTTGAAAGCAGGTCGAGATATTGCCGCACCATTGCCGCTTCATCCACTGGCACCTCTTCGCTGAAAGCGATAAAGGCATCACTCAAAACGTAACTTTTACCGGCTACTAAGGGTTTGTTTTTTAAAGTCGGCGGCAGGGCAAAGCCAATCTCCGGCCATTCGCCTCCAACGGTATTGCCTGCCGATGTTTCCGTATCCTGGTTATAATCTACCAGTGCGGTCAGGTTTTGCAAGTAAAGCACTGAGCCTGCCTTTGGCCTGGTTAGGCTAAAATAGAGCTGCCCCGAACGGGTACCCACCTGGCTCACTTTGATCTCGCCGTCAGCTAAAATATCACTGCTTGCTGCACCAAGCGGCACAATATCGCGCGGCCAGTAAGGGAACAAAACCGGCGCTGCCGTTTTCAACGTTGTGGTTAAGCGCAGTACGGGGATTTCTCCAGCGGGTAACCGGACAACAGCCTCGTACTCACCCATCAGCGATGTGATACGAAAGGTAATATTTTCGTCCTTCTCCACCAGCTTTTTCAGGTCGAGCTTGTCGTTGGGGGAATAAGCCAGCCGAAAGGCTATACGGCTCCGCTTCGGCCAGGAGGCAACCAGCCAGCAGGAATCGTCGATCAAAAAAACTTTAAAGGAATAGCCCGCTTTATCTTGTTGGTAAACGGCGGTAAGGTCAGGACTGTTCAGTTTTTTATTCACAGTCAATAGCCAGGCTGAGGTTGCATTCATTGTAAAAAAAATTTAATCGTTAAACAAAACTTTAATACGCCGTGAACGCTGCGGTTAGCGCCAATAAAAGATGTAAGTCATAAACTGTGCCGTAAATCAAATTGTTTTAATTTTCTTATAAAATTATTTATTTAATTCAAAGCATAGTTTTGGAATGGAAATTGTATATGAAAAAGTTCACCACTAAAACGTAAAATTATGTTTCACCACGTCAAAGATTTACAATTCAATGCAAGGGTATCCCGCCCTGATCCGCGTTTTGCCAACCTGCTCTTGGAGCAATTCGGTGGGGAAAATGGAGAACTGGCCGCGGCCATGCAGTATTTCACCCAGGCATTTGGCGCGAAGGTGCCACACCCGGACAAATACGATATGCTCATGGATATCGCGACCGAAGAATTCAGTCACCTCGAAATTGTAGGTGCTACTATACAGATGTTGTTAAAAGGGATCAATGGCGAGTTAAAAGATGCCGCCGACAATTCCGAGATCATGCAGGTAATGAATGGCAAAGCGGCTAAGGAAAACATTATCCATGAAGCACTTACCGCTAATCCACAGTTTGTGATGATCACCGGCGGTGGTGTAACCCCGCGCAACAGCCAGGGCATTCCCTGGTGTGCATCCTATATCCATTCCAATGGGGACCTGACTGTCGACTTGCGCAGTAACCTGGCCTCCGAATCACGAGCCAAGCTGGTTTATGAACACCTGATGAAATTTACCGATGATCCATATATCCACGAAACATTATCGTTCCTGATGACCCGTGAAGTGGCCCACTATAAAATGTTCGAGGCGGCGCTGGAAACTATCCAGCCGAATTTCCCGCCGGGCGTATTAGCGGCTGATCCACGTTTTACGCAGCAGGCGTTCAATCTATCCGATGGCGCCGTGCGCGGTCCATGGAACCAGGGCGAGATGCCGGGCATTGGCAAGGAATGGATTTTTGTGGAAAATCCTATAGTGCAAGTGGAGGAAACCGAAGGGCAAACCAAATTGCCGCAGGACTTCAGCAAAGAATTGAAAGCCAAAGATAAGCTGGACAAAGAAATGAGCGCGGTAAAAAGCGCCGAAGTAAAAAATGCAGAGCCAAAAGGCACTGCGCAATGGAGCACTTACGAACCTGTAACTACATAACCTCAATCAAGATGAAACGTGTAAAAAAATTGTATGGCTTAGTGATGACCTTTTCATTGCCGTTGATCATGGCGTCCTGCAATGAGCACGATAGTCAGAAAAAAATAGGTGGCAGCCAGGATACGACCAGTGTTACTAAAGCAGGAGGGCCTCCAATCAGGGATACATCTACAATTAACAAGGATCGTCAGGATTCTGCTAAAATACGGCCTAAATCTGGTCAGGCTAAGGGCAATGCAGATCCATCCGGCCATATCAAAAACCAGTAAACTGATGGATAGTACTTTTTTACCAAAGGGCCAACGGATCACTTCTCCTGATGGATCGGGCGAGGTGGTTGAACTTATCGGAGACAAGGTAGTAGTTAAACTGGATAATGGTTCGACCGTAACATTTCCTTCGGATCAAGTAGAGGATGACAGTAATGCCGGTTAAAAAATCAATTAAAAAATAAATACCTATGGAAATATCTGAAAAAGCGATTGATGTGATCAATGACCTCATCAAGATCAATAACGACCGCGTAGCCGGTTTTGAAAAAGCGGGCGCCGACCTGCAAAATGACGACAACGGCCTGATAGCCGTTTTCAATAAACTGGCCGGCGAAAGCCAGCAATATGTTGCTGAACTAACCGATATTGCGCAGCAATACGGTATCGAACCGGCCGAAGGCACCAGTACCTCTGGCGATCTGCACCGCGCCTGGATAGACATCAAGGCCACTTTTACCGGCCATGATCTTTTGGCTGTACTGAACGAATGCGAGCGCGGCGAAGATGCGGCTAAAGCTGCTTACCGCGATGCGCTGGATCCGGAGAACAGAATGGAGTTTGAACTTACGCAAGTTTTACAAAGACAGCAGCAAGGCATTAATGAAGGTCATGACCTGATCAAATCTTTACGCGACCAGGTGGAGACATCCGATAACGATGATGAACAAAGCGATAAAAACACGGTAGCATCCGCAGAACCTGCCTACCAGGAACAACAGGAGCAATTTACAGAGCAGCCATCGTACGAGGGTGCGGCCGGAGAATACCAAAACCAAGCGGCTTATACGCCAGAGCCGGAAAGTATTGAACAGGAAGAAGAATGGGAAGAAACCGGCAGTGGTAATTCCAAACTGATGGAGTTTTTTGTAAATGAATTAAAAGACCTGCTTTGGGCCGAACGTGAACTGGTGGATACCCTGCCGGATATGGCCGAAGCAGCGACTTCTGTTGAACTGAAGAATGCTTTTGAAATGCATTTGTCGGAAACGGAAACCCATGTTCAACGTTTGGAACAAGTTTTCGCTATCCTGGGTCTGGAGCCCGAAAGCCGGAAATGCGAAGCTATGGCAGGGATAACAGATGAAGGTGATGAGATCATCAGCGCGACAGAAGAAGGTACCGCGCAACGCGATGTAGGGCTGATATTTGCCGGGCAAAAAGCCGAGCATTATGAGATAGCTTCTTATGGTGGTATGATCGCACTGGCTAAAACTTTGGGTTATTATGAAATTGCTGAATTATTTGTGTTGACGCTGGGTGAAGAAAAAACAGCAGACGCCAAATTAACAGAGATTGCCGAGAGCCAGGCTAATTACGAAGCCAGCACTGAATCAGCTGAGGAATAATTATCTATAAAAAACATATAACCATGAGATCAATTTTGTACATCATAGCAGTTATCCTTATTATAGGATGGGCTATCGGAACTTTTGCCTATGCAGCGGGCAGCTTAATACATATTTTATTGGTGATCGCCGTGATCTCCCTGATATTGGGTTTCCTGAGAAAGGACACCACGGTAGTATAAAAATAAATGAGCCCGGTTTGCCATGCAAGCCGGGCACTTTAGAATTGCTATCCGCCTCTTAACTCCGTAAATATTCTTCTGCAACATAGTGGAAAAGGCTTGCATTGTCTTCGACTAAATCCAGACATTCACCGACAAGTTGGGCGTAAGGCTGATAGGCGAGTTTTAATGCCATCATGTTTAGCATCTGGCTGGCTCCCACCTGTAAATTTTCGATCACCGACATATAAAACAGGATGGACATATCGCTTTCAAAATGTTTATCCTGATTAAAGGTCACTTGTTTATGTGCTTCTTCGATAACAGCATTCATGCCTAAACAACTGTGGGTTAGCCAGGATTCCTGCATTAACTTAAAGATCGTTTTAAGGGCGATCATCTGCCTTTTTGTGTCGTCGAAATCCTCTTCTAATGCCATTTTAAGATTCTTAAAGGTAGCTTGGCTGACTAATTGCGGAAGGCGGTTGGTTAAACTAACCTTTGCGTTGTAAAGGATACTGAGTTGCTCAATAAAAACAGTACGCAACGTAATAATGTTTAGCGATTGATTCTGTGAATCCATATTAGTGGGCAGATAGTTGATAGTTATTAGAAAAGATTGTAATATAATGGTGTTAGAAAGGTAATACTTTAACGGGGTTAAGCTAAATAGCCTGCTTCTTTATGCATAGTTGAAAAAGGCTTCGAAAGTGATCAGGGGTTGAGCAGAGAACCATATCGAAAGACAGTCAGGAATTCTCGCTATTCGCTGGCATGCTTTGTTCAATTAGCCGCTGCACCGTTTGGACAAGCACGTCGAGGTCGAACGGTTTGCTGATCACCTCGTCGCAACCAAAATCACTGAAATCGACATTCGGACTGAAGTAAGCAGAAAATATAATGACGGGGATATGCTTCAGCGAAGTATGCGCCTTGAGCGCCCGGCACAAATCGCCGCCGTTACCATCGTTCAGACGAAAATCCAGCAAAAAGAGATCAGGACGGTATTTCTCGGCTATAGATACAAATTCGGCACTTTTGGTTGTCGATTGAACATGGAATTGTTCGTAAGTCAGCACTTCTTCAACAATCTGAATAATATCCAGGTTGTCGTCTAACAACAAGATCTTTTTCATGGTAACGCTTTCAGTATGGTGATAAGCTTAAAAAGCTGAAAGCGATAAAGTCGCGCGGAAAAACGGTAGCAATGCCCATCTTCGCAAGTCGACCGGGATCAGGTCCTCAATCCATACATCTTAAAGATCGTTAATTTGTTCGGAATATCCTATTTTTTTACCTTATTTACTTCAATGTTAGTTAATTACATCGTAGTTTGACCTTACTTGTAATTAAAAGACAAAATAAAATTTAATGTGAATGTGTTTTTACAGGGCTGTTAGTAATAGGCAGCTTTTTACGTGCAGTCCATTACAAAATAAAACGTAGCCCCGGCCCCCGGCGCACTTTCAACTTTAATCTCGCTTCCATGGTAACGCAGGATCTCCGAAACCAGGTAGAGCCCAATACCAAAACCTGATACGGTCTTGATCCTTTCATCTTTAGAACGATAAAAACGCTCGAACAGGCGCTTCTGATCCTCGGCGCTAATACCCACGCCTTCATCCTTTACAAATATCTTCACCTGCTTATTCAGCTTTTCACAGCCAATCACAATGCTTCCGCCTTTTGGCGAATATTTGATGGCATTGCTCAATAGATTATTCAGCACCTGCCCGAGCTTGTCCCGGTCAGCTTCCAGGTATATATTTTCGCAGTCTACCAACTTGACCTGGTGACTGGAGGTAAGGAAAGGCGCTTCGGCCGATATCTCTTCAATCAGTGGGTGCAAATCGAATAAAGTTTTATTTAGGGCGATCTTGCCGTCTTCAAGCCTGGCCAGGTTTAAAAAATCATGGATCATCACGCTCATCTTCTTGGCCTGGCTTTCCGCCCGGGCAAGCGCGTTAAGCTGGAAGGAGCTGCCTTCTTTTTTGGCTATCCTCAATAACACCTGCAAGTAAGATTTCATTGAGGTTAGCGGCGTTTTTAATTCATGGCTCACCATCGCGATGAAATCATTCTTCCGCATTTCTTCCTGCTTTTTGTCGGTAATATCCCGCGCGATCTTGGAAACGCCGATCAGGTTCCCTTGCGGTCCCCTGACCGGCGATATTGTCAGCGAAACATCCAGTAAAGTCCCGTCCTTAGCCATTCGTTTGGTCTCAAAATGTTCCACCCTTTCGCCCTGCCTTAAACGGGACAGGATCTGTGGCTCTTCATCCTGCCGGTCTGGCGGAATCAGTTTGAGGATCGATTCGCCGATCATCTCTTCCGCAGTATAGCCGAACAGGCGTTCCGCCGAATCGTTCCAACTGGTGATAATACTTTCAAAGTTTTTGCTGATGATGGCGTCATCTGATGAAGCTACAATGGCGGCCAGCACGGCGCTCTTTTCTTCCGCCACTTTACTTTCGGTAATATCGACCACGGTGCCGATAAACCGCTCTGCCTGGCCCGCATGGTTATGATAGACCTTTCCCTGTGCCCTGATCCAGCGCGGGCTTTGATCATCAAAGCGGGTGATCCGGTAAGTGATATCATACTGTCCGTCACCGTTCGCGTCCATCGACCGTTGGATTTCCCGCTGTACAAGATCCACATCTTCGGAATATATATGTTGAGAGAACGTATCAAAATCCACTGTATCGCCCAATGGCAGGCCATAGATCTTTTTACATTGATCGGACCAGGTTAGCTGACCGCTGAGCGGGTTGTAATCCCAGGTGCCCAGCCCCGTCGATTCCATCGCCATAATTAGCCTTGCTTCACTTTGTTCCAATTCACGCAGCACTTCAACCATCCGCTTTTCTTCATCAAACATAGCCGATACATCGCGCGTAAAGCAACGGGTATGGATGAATTCGCCGTTTTCGCGTTTGACATTGGAATTGATCAGCACACGCTTGATGCCGCCATCCTTACTGAGGAGTTGCGCCGGGTAATTGGCGATGGTTTCATCGGCAGCTAACCGTTTTAATATATCGCCAATAACCATTTGATCTGCATGGAAGCGGGCAATGGGCTGGCCGAGATATTCCTCAGCAGTATAACCCAGTAATTCCAGTTCTGCCTGATTGGCCCAGATAATAATGCCGTTGCCATCTACCCAGTGCAATGGCATAGCTCCCTGCTCAATAAAATCGGCCAGGTCGGCCACACGGAGCTCCAGCGCCTGTATTTTTTCATTATCTGTCATAGCATATAAGCCTAAATAAACGGCTACGGGTAAGTGGATAGAAGCTTAAGCGAACTGCTGAATAGGAATTGTATGATAGTACAACAATCAAAAACGAAATTGTTTGATGGATGTAAAGGACCACCTTGATATATTTCAATTATTTCAACTTGATCTGGCGGCTGGCATTTTTCGTTACTTTACTTTTATCGAAATCAATTTAGGGCATCCAGGATCTCGCTGATCGAAAAATGCGCGCCGCAGACAAACTCATCTGCAGCGCCATAGTATATCGTTAACGTGTCGCCATCTACCACATGCCCATTGGTAAATACCACGTAACCAAAAAACCCACTCAGCTCGTAGGTTTCTGTTGGCACCATAATCGGTTCTGTCGTGCGTCCAATCACTTTTGATGGGTCATTGATATCCATTAAAAAGGCACCCAGGCAGTACTGCTGTTCCATATTAGCGCCGTGATAAATTTCCAGCCAGCCTTGAGCTGTCCGGATAGGTGCTGCGCCGGCCCCGACACGGGCATTATCCCATAATCCTAACCGGGTTTTGATCAAACATTGATGATTGCCCCAATGCAGCCCGTCCGGGGATTCCGCCAGCCAGATATAATTACCTCCGATCTCCCTGCTGCTGGGGCGATGCAGGCAATAAAATTTACCGTTGATCTTTTCTTCAAATATCGCACAGTCTTTATTGTGCGGCGGGAGGATCATCCCGCCAGATTCAAAATGCTGCCAGTCCTTGGTTGTTTGTAAACCTACGCCAACACCACTATCAGATACGGCAGTATAGGTCAGGTAATAGGTATCGTCTATTTGGCTCACCCGGCAGTCTTCAATACCAAACCTTTCCAGATAGCCATGCCCGAACAAAGAAGCATAGCCTTCGGGTTCGGTAAAGTGCACGCCGTCTTCGCTAAATAGAAGATGTAAGTGAGAAATGGTGGTCAGGTAATCCAGCCCTTTGTAACTGATTACCCGCGCGTCGGTAGCGATCAGATCCGGATCGTTCAGCGGCACCTCGATGATCTCGGTGTTACCGGTCGCATTCAGTGCGGGAAAAAAGAGCACACCTTCCTTTTGCGCTACGCCCTCGGCAACTCTGACCAACAGCCAGGTTTTACCAGCGAAACGAAAAACGCCCGGATTAAGCAAGCTGATGATCTGCAAACCATCACCGCTTGGTTTTAGGTCTTTGGGGAGTAACAGTGGATTTTCCGGAAAACGCCGGGCGATGTCTTTCATTCTAATTCAACAACAAAGCAAGGCCACTGTTTTAACTACAGTAAAACTGAAAAACTATAAGTAACAAATGCGGTTGTATAAAAAAGCAAAGCCATGACCAAGACACCCAAAAAACAAAACCGGCAGCCCGGCATCGAAGCCAAAATGGATCCGGCACCCGAATACATCAAAGCCGGCTACCAGGGTTCAGGGAAATTGAAGAACAAGGTTGCCCTGATCACCGGCGGTGACAGCGGCATCGGCCGCGCCGTCAGCGTTCATTTCGCACGCGAAGGTGCAGATATCGCTATTGTTTACCTGAACGAAGATATAGATGCCGAAGAAACCAAAAAGCTGGTTGAAGCGGAAGGCAGGCAATGCCTGCTGATCAAGGGCGACGTCAAAAGAGCTGCTTTCTGCAAAAAAGCGGTACAGCAAACGGCAAAAAAATTGGGCAAACTTAATATACTTGTTAATAATGCAGGCATGCAGTTACCACAAAAGGACCCTAAAGCCATCGATGAAAAGCAACTGGAGGATACCTTCCGCACCAACATTTTCGCTTATTTTCATTTTACCAACGAGGCTCTGGAATTTATGAAGCCTGGCGATAGTATCATCAATACCACTTCGGTAACTGCCTATCGTTCCTCGCCAAACCTGGTTGATTATTCCTCCACTAAGGGAGCGATCACTTCTTTTACCCGTTCATTGGCGACCAATATCGTTAAGAAAAACATCAGGGTAAACGCTGTGGCGCCCGGCCCGGTCTGGACACCACTTATTGTGGCTACATTTACTGAGGAAAAGATCAAAGAATTTGGTTCAGAAACAGCCATGAAAAGAGCCGGGCAACCATCTGAACTGGGTCCGGCCTATGTTTTCCTGGCGTCTGACGATGCCTCGTTTATTACAGGACAGGTCATCCATGTGAATGGCGGTGAAGTGGTCAATGGTTAATTATTATGCCGGCACAAGCGGCCTGGTCTTACCTGTGCCGAATAAAACACATTATCCTCCCGCTTTTAAAGAAAAAAGCAGATTGTGTTACTATGCCTCCCTGTTTAACAGTATTGAAATCAATTCGTCTTTTTATAAAATACCCCAGGCTAAAACAGTTGCTAAATGGGCCGAGAACGTGCCGGATGGTTTCCGGTTCACCTTCAAGCTTTGGCGCGGGATAACCCATGAAAAAGGCCTGGAATTTAACCCGGCTGATATCATCCGCTTTATGGAAGCGATCAACAGCGCTGGAGCCCGTAAAGGCTGTTTGCTCGTTCAGCTGCCGCCGTCGGCCAAAGTTAACCTGATGCCGCAGCTAAAGCATCTGATTGGCTGTGTGCAAAACGCTGATCCGGAAAAAACGTGGAAAATAGCGCTGGAGTTCCGCCACTCTTCCTGGTATACAGATAAACTACTTCAATTTGCTGAATCGAATAAACTCAGTATCGTTATTCAAGATATCCCGGCTTCTGCCACGCCGCTGCAATATGCCATAAGCGACACGGTATACCTTCGTTTTCACGGTCCTGGCGGAAAATACCGCGGCAGTTACCCCGACGATGTATTAACCGAATACAGTACGTACATCCGCGAGTGGCAGGAAGAAGGCAAAACGGTTTATGCTTATTTCAATAATACCATGGGCGAAGCTGTGCAGAACCTGATCACGCTAAATGCGCTCGTCCAGCAACCTTGAGGTCAGCGTCGCGCACACCGCGAATACGATATGAGCCGGCACCAGTTGAATATAATAGTTGGTAAAGTCAATCCATGGCGGTGCAGGGTGCGCTTTCAGCGTTGCTTTCCAGACACCTACGGCCAATGTGCCGCTGAGCGCGCCCAGGATGATGCCGTTGCGTAAATTCCTTTTGATCTTTCCGCTTTGCCAAAGTTCCCGGTAGACCAGCACAAATAATACGCCTACTGCATAATGGGCGCCCCAGCCGGCTAACTGGCTCTGTCTTTTCGAGGTGCCTGGCGACAGCCGGTGGATCATTGTACCCAGGTGTTCAGGTTCGCTGAAATTTTTATCTGCTGCAAGCGATGCGAGGTAACTGAATAAAGTCATCATCGTTGTTCCGGCTGTAGCCGATAATAGGGTATTGGCTGATTTATTCATGACTTTCCAGGTCTAATGTTCTAAGAGGAAGTACTGCTGGTCCGGTCAATACCTGTCCGCGAATATCGTATCGCGCACCATGACACGGACAATCCCAGCTTTTCTCTTCACCGTTCCAATTCACGATACAACCCGCATGGGTACACACAGGACTGAGCGCGAAGATCTCTCCCTGATCATCCCGGTAAGCGGCAATTTTTTTGCCGTCCACCTCTACAACTTTGCCGGTGCCGGGCTGCAGGCGTTTCAGCGAATCCGTTTCATGGATATTAAAACGATCTGCCACAAAATGATATGCGACATCCGCGTTCTCCTGTACAAAAGCGGTAAATCCAGCAAGCGGCTTTAACCTTGACGGGCTGAAGATCTTTTCATACTTGCTTGCTTTACCCTGTATCAGATCGCTTAATATTTTGCCTGCGATAGTGCCCAGCATCATCCCGTTGCCGTTATAACCGGTAGCGCAAAAAACACCTTTCGATGCTTCAGGCATTTGCCCTATATAAGGGAAGCCATCTACCGGTACATAGTACTGGCTTGACCATTGGTATTTTACCGATGAAACGTTATAATGTTTCCGCACATATTTTTCAAGGTCAGCGAAGGCGGCCTCCGGGTCGTCATGACCTGTCTTATGATCATTGCCACCGGCAATCAAAAGTTTCTCCCCCCCAATTACATGCGTCCGGAAATAATGATAAGGTTCCTGCATATCATAAACCAGCGCGTCAGGGTAAGTATCAGTTTTTAATTTAACGCCTAATACATAACTCCGGTACGGTGCGCAACGCAGGCTGTAGGAATTGATCCCCGGCGGAATATGTGTTGCATAAATGATATTGCGGGCCTTTACCTGCACTTCCCCGGCAAGGCCAACATGAATATCTGCTTCTTTTTCGAGCGTTTCAATTTTTGTATTTTCCATTATAACGCCGCCGGCAACAGTAAAGGCTGAAGCCAGCGCCTGCAGATATTTCAAAGGGTGAAATTGCGCCTGCCCCGGAAACTCCAAAGCCGTCTGGAAAGCCAAAGGGGTTGGTACCTCAATGGTGTAGTTCAAGGAAACACCAACGGCTTTCGCTCCTTCATAAATGTCATCCAACTGATCAGCCTGCTCATCATCCTCGGCATAAACATAACCCGTCTTGGGTTCAAAGTCACAATCGATCCGGTAAGTCCTGATATTGGCTTTAATGAGGCCAAAACCCTCATTGACGGCATCGGCGAAGACCTGAGCCCCTTCTTTGCCAAAGGCGCTTTCCGCCTCTTTATACGTCGTATCGGCAAAGGTGTTTATGTGCGCACTCGTACCGCCGGTGGTACCGAAACCTGGTGTGTGCGAATCCGCAATTAGCACCTTACGACCTGCGTTCTGCAACAGCAGCGCGGCGGTCATCCCGGTAATACCAGCGCCAATGACCAGGACGTCATAAACTGCGTCTGCCTGGAACAGGTTTTGCCGACCGCCTGGATTTAAACCGGCTTGCCAGGGACTTTGTAGCGCCCCGTCGCGGGCGATGATAGGATCATTTTTTGTTACCATTACTTTAATACAAAACTGGCGGGCCACTGTTTGCATTTATCTCATAAATCACGAAACAAAAAAATTTACTTTAAGTTAAATTAATACATACTAACCAAACTATCTATGAAAGCAGCAGTGTTTCACAAACCCGGCGATATCCGTTATGATACCGTTGAAGATCCTCGTCTGGAACAGGATAACGATGTCATTTTAAAAGTTACTTCTACAGCGATCTGTGGCTCCGACCTGCATATCCTGAGCGGTGGTGTGCCGCAAACCAAACCCATGATCATGGGCCACGAGTTTATGGGCATCGTGGAAGAGGTTGGAAAGGGCGTGACCAAACTAAAAAAGGGTGATCGCGTTGTTGTACCATTTCCTATTTCCTGCGGGCATTGCTTTTTCTGCCAGCATGATGCATCGCCGGCGTGCGAAAATTCCAATTACAAACATTACGGCCCTGACGGTGATATGGCTGACCAAAAAGGCGCGGCTCTTTTTGGCTATACCGATCTGTATGGCGGCTACTCCGGTGGGCAGGCGGAATATGTAAGGGTTCCTTATGCCGATATCAGTCCGCGTGTAGTACCTGATGATATGACCGATGAGCAGGTATTATTTCTGACGGATATTTTCCCTACCGGCTGGTCGGCTATAGACTGGGCGCAGTTAAAAGGCGGCGAGGTGGTAGCAATCTTCGGCTCAGGCCCTGTAGGCCTGATGGCACAGAAAGCGGCCTGGATCAACGGCGCAAGTCGTGTGATCGCTATTGATCCTTTGAACTATCGGCTGGAAAAAGCCAAAGCAGTAAACAAGGCAGATACCCTGAACCCGCATGAAGTGGACGTAGTTGAAGCCATTCGTGAAATGACTGGTGGCCGTGGTGCCGATGTATGCGTAGATGCCGTAGGCTTTGAGCCCGAACGCGATCTGCTGGATAAAGCTAAAGCTCTGTTCAATTTCGAGGTGGGCAGTATGAAAGTGCTGGATATGGCATTTAAGGCTGTGCGCCGCATGGGTACCGTATCCATCATGGGAGTTTACGGTTCAACTTATGATAATTTCCCATTGCACCGTTTATTCGATAAAGGCATCACCCTGAAAATGGGTCAGGCACCAGTATTGAATTATATCGACCATTTAATTGACCTCGTCAAGGAAGAAAAAGTGGTACTGGATGACATCATAACCCATACCCTGCCATTAAGCGAGGTTACCCATGGTTACGAGATCTTTGATAAAAAAGAAGAGGACTGTGTGAAGGTGGTATTGAAACCCTGGGAACAGCAAAAGCCAACCGACAATACCGAACCCGTTAAGATTGAGGACGCCGCTTCCAGATAAAGATCTGAACAATAATGAAAGCCCCGTTCAACGCTGTGAACTGGTTCTTTTTGAACTTACTTAGACTCAATGTGCAGGAAGATTATCCGGCGACAATTCGGGTTTAAACTTTTTCTGTGAAAAACTGTTATTTTTAAAAAAGGAGGAACTATGCCCTGGTATAATGGCGATTATCCGCCATCCTACAAGAACCAACCGGAATACCTGCGGGAAAAAGCCGTAGAAATAGCTAATGAGGTATTAAAGGATAGCCACGATGAAGGCATTGCCATTGCAACCGGTTTGAAAAAGGCTCGGCAGTATTTCGAGGAACATCCTGATGAAAAACCGGATAAAGAAGTTTAATTATGCCATCTGCTGTTATCGCTGCCTATCATTACGATCCCGTTACCAAAACGCTGGAGGTACGTTACCATTCGGGGAAAGTATATCATTATTTAGACATTCCTGAAAAGGTATTTAAAGAGATGCGTGCTACCATGGTCAAAGGCATCTGGTTTAACCGACATATCAAAAATAAGTATCCATTTAAAGAAGTGACGCCGGGGCTGAACCAAAGAAATCTATTCGATCAGTCCTGAGGCTTATTGGCGATAATTAGAATAAACTTCTTTGCGACGCTCCAAAGGCTAGCCCTGATTGCCGATATCGAAATAAAGTGATTCTGCAGTAATGGGGCCTGCTCTGCTTACCGTTCACTGATGATGTCTGGTTGACCGTTGGCACATACTTGTGAATGCTTTTCGTGTTTAGGTATATGTTTCCGCAGCACTTCGTATAAATGGTCGAGATCAAAGGGCTTTTCAATATAATCATCAAAACCCTCCCGGTCATATACTTCATTTATATTACTGTTGCAGCTCATTGCAACAACCGGCAAGTGCGCGTGGCGGGCTTTTATTTCCCGGCAGATCCGTATACAGTCCGTCCCTTCCAGGCGGTAGTCGAGGATTACGACGTGTGGGCGAAATTTGGCGATCATGCCCAACAGGTTGGTTTCATCGTCCATAACAGTAAAAACTTTAAAATTTTCGAGTTCAAGAGCGGTGGTCAGGATGTCCAAAATATCTTTTTCAGTGTCCTGGATAATAATAGTTTCCATAGATTCTCCTTCTTAAGGAATCCAAAAAGAGAAAGAAACTTTTGCTGTCGGCTAATCGCTGATTGAGGGTTCTTTTATAAAAGCAACCGAACAGGCTAATTGTTTGCATCAGGTAGTGTAAACCAAAAGGTAGCCCCTTCGCCCACCTTACTTTTAACACCGATCTCACCGCCATGGCGCCTGATGATCTCCGCGGAAATGTACAATCCCAACCCTAATCCAGAGGCTTTGGCCGCTTGCCCTTTTACGCGGAAAAAACGGTCGAATAATTGTTCCAATTGATTTTCTTCGATCCCGTTTCCCTGGTCGGTTACGCTAATACGTGTGGCATGCCCCAGGTGCTCGACGCGAATGAAGATCTCTTTTGATTGTGGCGCATATTTTACCGCATTATTCACTAAGTTAACCATAACCTGGTCTATTTTAAACTGGTCGGCAAACACTTTTAAGGAATGATCGCCTTTATATATGATCTTGTATACGCCACTTAAGAGAATATGGCTGCAACAGCTATCAATCACATCCGAGATTGTAAATATGGTTTTATTTAAGGTTAACTGCCCTTGTTCTATTTTGGTGGTATTCAGCAGATCTTCTACTAAATGGGTAAGTTTGGCAACGTAGCGCTGTGCATTCTGACCAAACTGTACCAGTTCGGGTGGAGTTTGCGGTTTCACGTTGATGATCTTATTCATCACCTGCAGGGTCGCATTTAAGCTGGTGATGGGCGTTTTTAGTTCATGACTGGCTACACTGATAAATTCCTCCCGTTGCAAACGCAAATTATGCTGCTCTGTTATGTCCTCCAATATAGTATATCCCAATCGCTGCCCGTTTTCAGGGATTAAAATGGAAGTTACCTGGCACCAGATCAATGAACCGTCCTTTCTTAACAAGCAGGTTTCTAAACTAAATGACGGCGTTAAATTAGACCATAATTTTTGCTGGAGAAAAGTCCAGTCCTTGCGGCGATCAGCCGGCGCATAGTCGAAGATCCGGGTCCCGATGATATCCTCTTTATTTACGTAGCCTAGCATCGTAACCAAGGATTGATTGACCTGGAGAATCTTTAAATCCTGGTCAATTATTTTGTTACCCAGCCTGGATCGCTCGAACACCGTTTCGAAACGATGCTGAATTTCCTCGTAGATCACTTTTTCCCTTTTCAGAAAATCAATTTCTTGCTGTAGTCGTTCTACATCAGTCATTAGAGTCTCTTTCTAATAAAGTTAAAACTTAAATTGTTATCTGTAATGAATTAGGTTTGTTGCCAATCATACTGCAATCTGAAAGCGTCAAGCTTTTGCAAGACGTAAATCAAATAGTCGCTGTCCTTGCTCTTGCCGGTTGTGGGTTCAGCGTTTTTTAAGATTCGTTTTTTGATATATTTGGTTTAGATACATCGCTTTTTGTTCTATTTTTTTAAATAAGCCTCTACGGCATCTGCGGAATTACCGGCAACCCTTACCGCTTCCTTTAGTTGATCTGTACTGACATCGAACTTAGTTGACCAAAACTCTACATCAACACTCTTATCAGTATCAATTTGTTTACTTTCGGCGTCGCCGGTAATCGAATTATCTTCCATACTTAAAATTTTAATTTTTCCTTAAATAAACTTCAACAGCCGCGGCAGAATTGCCTACTGCTTTTACCGCAGCTTTTAAGTCTTCCGCACCTACATTAAATTTCTTTGCCCAGTATTCAACCTCATAATATTCGCTGGTATTGATCAATTTACTGTCCGGACTGCCTGTAATTGTCTTATTATCCATGATTTACTTTTTAATTGATTTATTTTCACAACAATAGAATTTTGGGATGGTTTCCGCTGGAGATGCTTTTTTTATTAAAAAAGGATGTTTTGGATAAAAAAATCCAAAAACGGTTTGCTATAAACGATAGATTACCAGGTAGTTTGAATTCAAGTACTCAATCAGGCATTTCCCTATAAGTACATTATAGCTAATTAAGGTAAATTAAAAATCAGGTATTTGTAGTTATATTTGTAATAAATTTAATTAATAAGAAACTTACGGGATTTATGAAATTACTAGGACAAAACATTCGTATTTTACGTCGCCAGAAGGGCTGGAGTCAGGAGAATGTTGCTAAGCAACTAGATATCTCGATCCCGGCATTTTCAAAAATAGAAACCGGTTTTACTGATATTAATCTATCCCGCCTGGAACAAGTAGCAGCCATTTTTGAAATTTCAGTGATTCAACTACTAACTCTTAATGATGGGAATCAGGAACAATCTACAAATGCATTGGATACGCTGAATAAAAAATTGCTTAGCCGCGAGGCTGAGGTGATAGATCTGCAGAAAAAAGTTATTGCGCTTTTTGAAGAACTAAGAGAATCTAAGGTTACCGCCTGACCTGTTTTTTGAACAGGTGTCCGCTTCTTTTTATTTTTGCTTTTTTATAAAGTCCTTCCGATACCTGCAATATATTCTTTCACACAGCCGGATAAATGTTAAGGGTTCATCAGCGCAAAGAAAACAGGAAACAAATGTCCATCTCGGGCGTACAGGAGAAATTCTCGGTCTTGCTGAAAAAGAACAAACTTAGGCTGATCAGCGTGGGGGAGCGTGGAAAATATATTCTTAAACCGATTCCAAATGCTGGCCGAAAATCGGATCAAATGCCGGCAAATGAGCATGTAACGATGCAAATCGCCCGCCAGGTCTACGGTATTGAAACCGCCGAGAATGCTCTGATTTTTTTTAAAAATGGCGCGCCTGCATATATTACCAAGCGGTTCGACGTTAAGTCGGATGGCAGCAAACTCGCGCAAGATGATTTTGCTTCGCTTGCAGGCAGGACACCTCAAACGCACGGTGAACATTATAAATACGAAGGAAATTACCTTGAGCTATTCCAACTGATGGAAAAATTCGTGCCGGCATATAAACTCGAAGCGCCAAAGCTGGAGATTTCGCTAAAAGTGACCACCTGATTCCGATTTAAAGTGACCACCCGTTCCGGGTTCAAACTGACCAGGGTATTCCGGAACAAACTGACCCCTCCTTTTTTGTGATTAGGCTTAAGATACTGGTTGTCCTGTTTAAATGCCAAAGACCGTTGCCGGATGAACAAGTTAATCGGGAGCCTGGTCACTTGTGCAAAGTCGCGCTGTAAAGCCCTTATTAAAGCGATGAGCGGCCATCAAGGGCAAGGGGTATCCGGTAACTCCCCAAGTATAAAAGCTTCGAAAAAAAGAAAGATGAGATAACCTGAGCAGCATCAAGCTAACTGGAAATCGGTAAATAATTATCTTTGTTTATGCTGCTAAAGCATCAGCTGCATTTCTTTGCCAGCAAAAAGGGTGGTCAGTTTGCCACGGAATAGGGTGTAACATATCTCCGAAACACCCAAATAAAGGCGTAGTTTAATTGACTGATCTCTATATCTGTTTTGCCATATTCTTTTTGCAGGAAGCATGTAAGGTGTTTTTCAGACGTATTATATCCCTTCAACGTATTAGCCTCAAACCCATTTCCGATCAGTGCCTTTACCTTAGCATTATGTTCAGCAAACAGTTGCATCAGATAGCGGCCCTTTTCTGTTTTTCCTGTGAATTGGTTCTGTAGGCTTTCAGTGGTGATGCGCTGGTTTGCATCAATCAGCACCTGGTGCGCATTCCTAACTTTGGTTAGCAGACTGTCCAGATAATTGTTAAGCGATTTGATCTCTTCTTTTGCGCCGATGGCCCGACCCGCATGGCTGTTCCATTTGGCCGGATCACATTCACGTCCGGCAGACATTTCTACGCGTTTACCATCTACGGTAATGCGCATGTAGACAGCCATAGGGCCGCCTTTGTAGTTTTTTTGCTTTCTCAGGTAAAAAAGCAGGTGGAAATTACTTTTCATAATTACAAGCTTAAAAGTGAAACAAAAGTAAGTTTGTAGCCTGCTATTATCAAGATGTTTAATGATTGAACATCTTGATAATCAATTAATTATGATCAATTCGGTGCGTAGTGTTTTTCCATTTAGGTACGCACCGAATTTGCGTCTTTTTTGTTGCAATTTGGTGCATAAAATGGTGTTTTGATAGAAACAAAAAAACCTGCAATCATTTGATTTGCAGGTTTTTAGCATCTTTCGATATTGTTTTAAGTAGCCCGTAGGGGAATCGAACCCCTGTTTCTAGAATGAAAATCTAACGTCCTAACCCCTAGACGAACGGGCCCTTTTTTATTTTGTTTCCCTTGTTTTGGGATTGCAAAGATATAGCTTTACCGATAAATTAAAAATAAATTTAAAAAAAAATATCTACGCCCTTAAACATGCGTTATTTTAGAGTTCTTTTAACAAAATCGTGCCTTCGTCATTGTAATTCTGGCCATGTTAAAGCTATCTTTATAAATAAATAAACATCTCCCTATGAAAGCAATTTGGAACGATCAGGTTATAGCCGAAAGTAATGATACCATAGTGGTTGAAAACAACCACTACTTCCCTTTGGAAAGCGTAAAGGCTGAATACCTGGAGAATACTGATACCCATACAACCTGCCCCTGGAAGGGCCTGGCCTCATATTATACGCTTAATGTTAACGGCAAACAAAACCCGGATGCGGCCTGGTATTATCCACAGCCTAAAGAAGCTGCAACCCATATAACCAATTATGTTGCCTTTTGGAAAGGTGTTAAAATAACTGAATAATATGAAAAAGTACGATGCCATTGTCATAGGTGCCGGCCAGGCTGGGGGGCCCTTAGCAAAAAAACTGGCCCACGCAGGTAAAAAAACCGTGCTCATTGAAAAACGGTTTTACGGTGGTACCTGTGTAAATGATGGTTGTACGCCTACCAAAACCTGGGTGGCATCGGCAAAGGCGGCGTATATGGCGGGTAAAAGCGCGGATCTGGGCGTACCTGTGAAAAAGTTTTCGGTTGATATGCCACAAATAAAAAAGCGTAAGGATGATATTGTGCTTAAGTCAAGAAATGGGGGCTTGCGTGCTGCCGAAAAAACAAAAAATCTTGACGTTTTATTTGGCGAAGCTACTTTTACAGGTGATAAAACAGTTTCGGTAAACCTCAATAATGGCAAAAAACAAACCCTGCAGGCCGATCTTATCTTTTTAAACCCCGGTGCCAAGCCCCTTATTCCCGAAATTGAAGGGATAAACGATATTGAATACCTTACTTCCACCACCATCCTTGACCTGGACTATGTTCCGGAACATTTATTGGTATTGGGGGGCAACTATATTGGTTTGGAGTTTGGGCAGATGTTTCGCAGGTTTGGTAGCAAGGTTACCATTCTGGAAAAGTCGGCAAGAATAGTAGCACATGAAGATGAGGATATCTCTGTTGAAATGCAAAAAATACTGGAGGCCGAATCGATAGTTATACATAACAATACACAGGCTATCCGATTTAAACAAAAAGCAGGCGGTAAAATAACGGCTACCATAGTAACAAATGGCGTGGAGCAAAAAATCAAGTGCAGCCACGTACTAATTGCGGTTGGCCGTACAGCCCAAACAGAAGCGCTCAATCTGCAAAACACAGGCGTTGTTACCGACGAAAAAGGGAACATTAAGGTAAACAATAAACTGGAAACTTCAGCTCCGGGTATTTATGGTCTGGGCGATGCTAATGGCGGTCCGGCATTTACCCACATCTCCTATAACGATTTTACCATAGTTTATCGCAACCTGGTTGAAAAACAGGATCTGAACATTAACGACAGACCAGTACCTTACTGCATGTTTACCGATCCGCAACTGGGCCGCATAGGCATCAGCGAAACGGAAGCTAAAAAACAAGGGCTTAATTATAAAGTTGCCAAACTGCCCATGAGCCACGTTGCCCGTGCCATTGAAACCGGCGATACCCGTGGTTTTATGAAGGCTGTAGTTGATGCAGAAACCAAAGAAATATTAGGGGTTACTGTTTTGGGCCCCGAAGGCGGCGAAATCATGACTGTATTGCAAATGGCCATGGAAGGCGGCATTACCTACGACAGGATACGCTATTGTGTATTTGCCCATCCACTTTATTCCGAATCATTGAATAACCTGTTTATGACCCTGGAAGATTAGTTTAGCGCTTATGATTAAGGTTGACGGTGTAAGCAAACATTTTGGCAAGATTAAAGCGGTAGACGATATCACGTTTGAGGTTCAGGAACAGGAAAACCTGATCCTGCTGGGTACCAGTGGTTGCGGCAAAACCACCACGTTAAAAATGATCAACCGGCTTATTGAACCAACCAGCGGCAACATTTTTATTAATGGTAAAAACATAGCCGATGAGCATCCCGAAACATTACGGCGCAGCATTGGCTATGTTTTGCAGAACAATGGCCTGTTTCCGCATTATACCGTAGCCGAAAACATAGCTATTGTACCGCAACTGCTAAATTGGGATAAAAAGAAGACAGAAAAACGCTTAGCCGAACTGATGGAAAAGCTGCACCTGTCTGCCGATTATCGTAACGTTTATCCTAATGAATTAAGCGGCGGGCAGCAGCAGCGTATTGGTCTGGCCAGGGCCCTGGTCTCTAATCCACCGGTTTTGTTGATGGATGAACCTTTTGGCGCGTTAGACAATGTTACCCGGGCAAATATCCATAAAGAATTTAAAGCGCTTGATGAACTCAAAAGAAAAACCATTATCATGGTTACCCATGATGTACAGGAAGCCTTTGAACTGGGCGATCGTATATGCCTTATGGATAAGGGCAAGATCATTCAATCAGGCACCCCTGCCGATCTGTTGTTTAAACCAGCCAATAAGTTTATAAAAGATTTTTTAAAAGATCAGCGCCTGCAACTGGAGTTTAAAGCCATCAGGTTAACTGATCTTTGGGATCTGCTACCTGACGGGCATAAACAAATAAATGTATCAACATTACCCGCCAGTACAGATCTGTGGGCAACCCTTGAAACGTTCAGGTTTGCAGGTGCCGAAACCATCACCATCAGCAAAAATAAAAATGAAATAAAAACCATTGTTTTTGAGCAATTGATGTCGGCTTTTAATCAATACAAAAACAAACAAGCGCATGAATGAGCAGCAGCAAACCCTGTTTGAGTTTATGCAGCAGCAAGCTGATAAGCTTGCCGTACAAACCCTGCAGCATATAGGGCTAACCTTTATATCGCTTTTCATTGCCGTACTTATTGGGCTGCCTCTTGGAATTTTCATCGCCCGTAAAAGGCAACTATCAGGGTCGGTTTTAGGTATCGCGGGTATCCTGCAAACTATTCCGAGCATTGCCCTGCTGGGTTTTATGATACCGTTATTAGGCATCGGCGCCAAACCCGCTATTGTGGCTTTACTGTTGTATGCGTTGCTACCCATTATCCGTAATACTTACACAGGCATTACCGGGGTTGATGCAGCGGTAAAAGAAGCGGCGGTGGCCATGGGCATGAGCAAGCGGCAAATACTGTTTAAGGTAGAGCTACCCCTGGCCATGCCGGTTATTTTGGCCGGTATTCGTACCGCCACGGTTATTAATGTTGGCGTGGCAACCCTGGCCTCGTATATTGCTGCAGGTGGCTTAGGTGAGTTTATTTTCGGCGGCATATCCCTTAACAATACCAATATGATACTGGCAGGGGCTATTCCGGCTGCATTATTAGCCATTATTTTCGATTTCCTATTATCAAGGGTGCAAAAGCTCAACTTTAAAAAAATAAAAGCAAGCACTTATGCATTACCCGTTCTATTGGTATTGCTATCATCCTTTTATTTTATTCCGACAGCCTATGGGGGAAAACTTACGGCTGGTTTTACTCCCGAATTTATGGGTAGGCAGGATGGCAATCTGGGCCTCGAGAGCAAATATGGTTTAAAGATCCATACCATTGTGATCAGCGACGCGGTGATGTACAAGGCCGCCTATGAAAAACAACTGGACGTGATCAGCGGCTACTCAACCGATGGGCGCTTAAAGGCTTATGGCCTGGTAGTTTTAAATGACGACAAGGGCATATTCCCGCCGTATTATGCCGCGCCTATTGCGCGGGAGGATGCGCTCAGAAAATTCCCCGACCTCGAAAAAACTTTAAATCTGCTATCTGGCAAAATAAATGATGCAGTTATGACCGATTTAAATTACCGGACTGACTATCTTCACCAAACCCCGGAGCGGGTGGCCAAGGATTTTTTAGTGGCTCATCAGCTCTGGAAGCCGTCACGCGAGGGCAATGATGGCGTAGTACGTATCGGCTCAAAAATATTTGGCGAGCAGTACATACTGGCCAACATGTACAGTATGTTAATAAAGGGTTATACCAATTATGATGTATCAACAAAAACAGGCCTTGGCGGCACCAAAATTTGCTTTGATGCTTTAACTAATGACCAAATAGATTTTTACCCCGAATACACCGGGACAGGCTTGCTGGCTATACTGCAGGCACCGCCCCAAATTATTACCGAGGTAACAAAAAACAAGGATAGCACTTACAATTATGTGCAACAGGAATTTAAAACAAAGTATCAGGTAAAATGGCTAAAGCCTATCGGCTTTAATAATGCCTATGCTTTAATGATGAGAGAACAGCAGGCAAAAAGTTTAAATATTAAAACAATTTCTAACCTCAAACGATATTTGAATAGTAAGTAGTTCAATGAATTTAGCCGATTGTTATAAAAAAGTGCGCCAGCGAACAGAGTATATTTGCAGCCCATTGCAAACAGAAGACTATGTGGTACAGCCCGTAGTTGATGTTAGTCCGCCTAAATGGCATATAGGGCACACTACCTGGTTTTTTGAAACTTTTATCCTGAAACCTTATTTTATGGGCTATCAGGAGTTTAATCTCAACTACAATTATGTATTTAACAGTTATTATGAAACCGTTGGCAACCGGGTTATCCGTACAGACAGGGGTAATTTAAGCCGGCCAACTGTTAACGATATTTACCAGTACCGGGCCTATGTAGATGAGGCCATGGAAAAATTCCTGACTGCCGAACCCGCCGATGATGTTAAAGAACTTATTGTTTTGGGTTTTAATCACGAAGAGCAGCATCAGGAGCTATTATTAACCGATATCAAATATATTTTAGGCCATAACCCGCTATTCCCAGCTTATTCAACAACCTATGTATCGCCAAAGGTTGATGAAGTTGATCGTGCTGAATTTGTTAAGATGACCGAGAGGGTATATGATATAGGCTTCACTGGCGAAGGTTTTTGCTTTGATAATGAACTGAACCGCCATAAGGTTTATTTAAACGCTTACGAAATTAACCCCAATCTGGTAACCAATGCCGAATACCTGGAGTTTATTAACAGCGGCGGCTATCACGATTTTCGCCACTGGCATGCTGAGGGATGGGATTGGGTTAAAACTAATAAAATTGAATCGCCGCTTTATTGGCATTTTATAGATGGTGAATGGTGCAACTACACTTTTCATGGCCTGGAGCCGGTTAATTTAAAAGATCCGGTTTGTCATATCAGTTATTTTGAGGCTTATGCCTACGCTGCATGGAAAGGCCTCAGGTTACCAACCGAATTTGAGTGGGAAGCTGCTGCTACAAAATTTAGCTGGGGCAAAAGCTGGGAGTGGACAGAAAGTTCATACTTACCATACCCAGGCTTTGCAAAAGCCCCTGGTGCCATTGGGGAGTATAATGGTAAATTTATGGTGAACCAGAAAGTATTACGTGGTGCGTCAGAAGCTACATCACCGGGACATAGCCGCATCACTTACCGTAATTTTTTTCAAACACATTTACGCTGGCAATTTACTGGCATAAGGCTTGCAAGG
This sequence comes from Mucilaginibacter lappiensis, assembly GCF_050433765.1. Lineage (GTDB taxonomy): Bacteria > Bacteroidota > Bacteroidia > Sphingobacteriales > Sphingobacteriaceae > Mucilaginibacter > Mucilaginibacter lappiensis_A. Next base: position 276,121 of record NZ_JBNPWP010000005.1, read on the forward strand.
TAAATCGCACAAAATAAGGAGATATGGACTCAACCTTAGTACAAACAGAACTGAACGACTCATTAAAAACAAAAACCAACTTGTTTTATAATGATGTGATAGCCGGGTTAAAATCAACGCCCAAGCGGTTAAATTCAAAGTATTTTTATGATGCCAATGGCGATAAGCTTTTTCAGGAGCTAATGAACAGTCCTGAATATTATCCAACCGATTGCGAACTGGAAATATTTTCAGAAAAAACCGCAGAGATAGGCGAGGCTATAATTGCTGATGGCGATGCCTTTGACCTGATAGAGTTAGGTGCCGGTGATGCCATGAAATCAACCTACCTGCTTAAATATCTGGTATCAAAAAAAGCCGATTTTACTTATTTGCCAATTGATATTTCTGAGAATGTAATATCGTACCTGAATATAACATTACCTGTTACGTTACCAGGCTTAAAAATTACAGGGCTTAACGGCGAGTATTTTGATATGCTGGAAAAGGCCGCGTCTATTTCGTCAAGACGTAAGGTGGTTTTATTTTTAGGTTCAAATATCGGTAATATGCCTATAAGTGATGCTATTGAGTTTTGCCGCGAGCTACGCAAGCACCTGTCTCAAGGCGATATGGCGCTGATTGGCATGGATCTAAAAAAGGATCCCAAAGTTGTACTGGCCGCCTATAACGATAAAGAAGGTATCACCAAAAGATTTAATTTAAACCTTTTGGAGCGCATAAACCGCGAACTGAATGCTAATTTTGATGTTACAAAGTTTGACCATTACCCCACCTATGATCCCGAATCAGGCGCTTGTAAAAGCTACCTTATCAGCCTTGAAGATCAGCAGGTAACTATCAACGGTAAAGAAACTATTGCTTTTTTAAAAGACGAGTACATTTACATGGAGATATCTCAAAAATTCACCATCATGCAAACCGACCAGATAGCAATAAACACAGGCTTTGCCCCGGTAGGTCAATTTTTTGATGCCAAAAAATGGTTCATTGATGCTATTTGGATAGCTGCATAATTGTCTGAACCGGGATTTTTAGGATTTAAGGATTGACATGATTTTCTTAAATAATAAAAGATCACGGTAAAACGTGAGAGAGCAGGCCGGTGCCCAATCTAAAATCAAGCCCTTGCTGTAATACAGTCAAGGGCTTTTTTGTGTCATATACTTTCCGGAAGTGTTCATATGTACACCCATGAACGCTTATGAACACTAACCAACACCTGATAATCAGACGCTTGCATATTCAGCCCTACTGACAAAATACTGTCACCACTTTCATCAGCGAAATCAACAACATCAAAAAAATCCTGGTTCAGACAAAAAACTCAAAGCAATTTCGGGTTCAGGTCTGAATCAATTAAACCGCCAATGGGCTTACCCATCAACCATTTTTCGTGATCATTTTTTTGCCAGTTATTTTTGTATGGGGTAATACGCGCACCATCGGCTACATAAATAATGGTCATTATCTCGCGCATTTTATCAGAGTTATTACCTGGCGCATTATGTATGGTAAAACCACGGTGCCAGGTAGCATCACCGGCTTTCATGGTTTTAGCCCGGCTAATATCAAATTGTTTATCCCTTACATAATCATCAAATAACGTTTCTGACTCATCTGATATTTCATGATTAAACACCGCCCCGTTAACATATGATCCTGATGCAAAAGTTAGCATGCCCATCTCTACATCTATATCAACCAGGGGCATCCACATGGTAACTGTATTATTGGTATCAATTGGCCAATAGTATTGATCCTGGTGCCATGGGGTGGGGCCGCCACCCGGCTCTTTAAATAAAGCCTGATCGTGGTATATCCTTACATTTTCAACTCCCATTAAATCGGCCGCCATTTTTGCCAGGCGTTTGGCTATTACAAACTTTTTAGTATCCTTATCAACCTGCCATAAGTTCATGATCTGTAAAAAGGCTTTTCCATAAGTATCGCGTTCTTCCAGTTTGCGTTTTTCGGTATTATACCTGTCGGCAGCACCAACAATTACCGGCCTGTAAGCCGCTATCTCGTCTGCCGAAAGCACATTTTGAATCAAAGTATGCCCCTTTTTCCGGAACTCCTGAACGCGTTCATCCGGCAATTTTTTAAAATCATCCAACGCTGGTAAATAAGAAACCTGTGTATTCATAATTTTTTTAGTTTATTTCTCAAAGTAAGTTTATCTTTATGTTAAGAAAAATGAAACAAATGGCGTAATTATGGGGTATTTTATCCTTAACTTACGCAAATTTAATTTTTACGCCAAAATATGCAATGATCAAGGCCTCTTACGAAGTTCTTCAACCCGCAAATAGTCAATCATTCCTGGTCAGGAAATTTGATAAACTGGCATTTGATGCCCCATATCATTTTCATGAAGAGTATGAACTAACATGCGTTATAAAAGGTAGCGGCAAACGATATGTTGGCAGCCATATGGACGATTTTGTTTCGGGCGATCTGGTGCTACTTGGCCCAAACCTGCCCCACTGCTGGAAACTGGAAGCAGGCGAAATACTCCCCGAAGAAGCCAGCGCTATTGTTATTCAATTTAACGACGCTTTTTTAGGTGATGATTTTTTCAACAAGTTTGAATTACAACACATTAAAAAGCTTTTTCAAAGAAGTGGTTGCGGCATTTTATTCCACTCAGATACCCAGGAAGAGGTAAAAAATCTTTTACTAAACCTGATTGATGAAAAAAGCAATTTCAGGATACTCATCAACCTGTTGGAGGTATTGCAGCGCATGGCCTCATCAGACGAGTATATACTGCTTGATCAGCACCGTGTAATTGCTGAGCGCTCTTTGGCCGAACGCGAACGTATAAATCCGGTACTGGCTTACCTGGTTGAAAATTTCAGAAAACAGGTATCGCTGGATGCGGCTGCAAGTATAGCCAACATGACCACCAATGCGTTTTGTAAATACTTTAAAAAGGTAACCCGCAAAACGTTTATGGAAACCATAATTGAATACCGGTTAAACTATGCCATACAGCAACTGGTACAAACCGATAAACCAATATCAGAAATAGCATTCGAAAGCGGCTTTGGCGATGTATCGCACTTTTATAAAATGTTTAAAACTAAAATGAACCTGAGCCCGCTCAATTACCGTAAAAGATTTATGCGTAACCTGCTATCCGGAGATAAAAAACAATCTGCCTGAGGAATAATAGTGGGGTTCAGGAAACGTTAATGATACCACGCTTTATAGCGTATATAACCAAACCCACCAGGTTTTTTGAACACGTTTTTTCAAACAAACGGGCCCGGTAACCCTCAACGGTACGCACGCTCAGAAAAATCTTATCGGCTATTTCCTGGTTTGAACATTCCTGGCACACCAGCTTCAGTACTTCTATTTCGCGCTCGTTAAGATCGGCTTTGTTGTGGTTTATGCTTTCGGCATGGTCATTAACCACCAATTGTTTAATAAGGGTTATGGACAGGTGTTCATTAAAATAAAACCCTTTATGATAAACGGTTGATATAGCTTCAATGATCTCCTCGGGTTCGGCATTTTTAAGTAAATAGCCAGATGCCCCGGCCTTCATCATGTCAACAATATACTTATCCTCATTAAACATGGATAGCGCCAGTATTTTAATGTCCCTGTAATGCTGGTGCACATAGGTGGCCGTTTGAATGCCGTCCATCTCCGGCATTTTTATATCCATTAATAACACATCAGGAGTTTTGGTGGCCAGCAGCCCCATCAGCTCTTTGCCATTTGATGCTTCAAGTACCAGGTCAAAATCCTCACAATCTTCTAACGTCGCCTTTAACCCGTTCCTGAAAATTTTATGATCGTCTATGATGCCTAATTTAATTGTACCCATTGTATAACAAATAGTTGGCTAAATATAGTTTAAAGATACAAACTATGCTATTTTTAATTTTATGGTTGTTAGCGTGCCGCTCAGGGGCTTGCTGTAAATGTTAATTTCGCCATTTATAAGCTGCACACGGCTCTCCAGATTTTTAATACCAAACCCTTGTTTAACCTCGTCAAGCTTAAAGCCCACACCATTATCCTTAAACTCCATGATCATATAACCAGCTTCCTTGCTTACCGACAGGTGAATAATAGTAGCTTCCGAATGTTTTATGGCGTTACCAAAAAGCTCCTGGGCTATACGGTAAAGTGCAAGCTCAATTTCGGTAGGGAACCGCTGGGCGGTGATATTTTTATCAAATTTTACCGTGATATGCGTGGACTGTTCAACTTTAGTACTCAGGGCTTCAAGCGCCACTAAAAAGCCATAATCGGTAAGTATAGGTGGCAAAACGTTGTGTATAATATTCCGTATTTCTTGTATACACTCATCAGTAAGTTTGCGGGTATCAACAAGCAGGGGCTGGGTAGTTTCGCTCACACAATTTTTATCGAGCCGGTGCAAATTAAGTTTTATGGTCGATAGTACCTGCCCAACACTATCATGCAGATCTTCGGCAAGGCGTTTGCGTTCGCTCTCCTGTGTTTCAAAAACAGCGTTCATCAAATCGCTTTGCCGACGATCATGCATAGCGCGTAATTCTACCTGACTTTTTATCATTTTACGCTGATAAATGATCACGAAGAAAAACAAACAAGTAATTAATACAACAACTACTAATGTTCCAATAATTAATACCGGGATCAGGTTGTTCTCTGTGGTTTGCAAAATAATCCTACTGAAAATAAAACGTTGGCAATAATATTAGTTATACTGTTAATAATGTAATAGTTGTGTCGATCATCAACGGGTATCTGTGTAAATATCATAAAAAGAAAGATATTAACAGAGTAATATATGAGCACTCCTGCATTTATCCAGAAAAGACCTTGTTTTTCAATATCAATAAACTTTTCAGGATTTAGTAATTGATAGAAATAGGTCAGCGATAAAAATATAAGCAGTATACCGCATGCTGTTTTTGATACTGAAGGGTACTCATATAAGTTGAAATTATAATAGAATGTAATAATTAAAGTTATTACCGAAAGGATGATCGTGATCTTTTTTAAGACTGGCTTTATGAATAACTTGTGGTAAATAACTGAAAAAAACAAAACTGTTATTATTATATTAATGTGGATTAACGGCATATTGTTTTTTACTCCCATTTGAATCAAGACCCACATAGCTGGGTCAATAACAGATTCAACGAGAAAAAAAGCAGCAGCTATTTTTAATACATTATCAAGGTATTTATAATTATACATAGCCACGAGAACAGGAAAAAAACCTGATATTGTGGAGATTAAGACTAATGTAACATCAACAGCCATACCTTAATAATATCATTCATTTATTCTTTAATCAAAATCAATGACCTGTTAATTTATTTTTAGGACAACCCGATGAACCCGGACAAGGATATGATTCATCTCCCAATGAATTGTTAGCTGCGGCTGCCGTGAGTTTATATGTTTTCTCGCTTGTTGAAACAGCTGCTTCGCCTTTCATATCCTCGGGTAACATGTCGTCTCCTGTTTCGATAACGCCCGATATTACAAAGCGTTGTTCACCCTCAGCATTGGCCACAACTTTGATAAAGAAATTGCCCACCGCTACAAAAAAGCGCTGCCAGCTGCTTAAGCTTTGGCTATTTGCATAATAAATACGAATACCCAGGCAGCCGTCCTGCTGCAGTATCCTGTTTAGTATTACCTGTCCAAAAAATTGGGAGATGGTAGCATCTTTAGAATGACGGTTACGATGATTTGCTGTCCAGCTGGCCGCTTTTTCAAGTTCAATAGGGCCACCTTCTTCGCCTGTAATTACTCCTCTTTTTTGTTTTGTTTGTTGTTCTGTTTCTTTTGTTTCCATGATTTAATTAATATAGGTTAGGGATTTAGTTCATAAAACTAACACTAATAAGCTATTATTTCAACAAGCCGGCAAGCCAACCCAAACCCTGTTTTTTTAAAATAAACCTCATAACATACTCATAAACAGATAGTAATACACCACCATCAATAACCACCCCTAATCATAATACGTAGTTTTACGTATCAAAAACTGTAGTACTACGCATACTAATATGAGCACTTATTATGCTAATATTACTAAAATACGGCATCCAATACACAATACTTGTTAACAGTTGTAAATAATTACCAATAAACATTTAACATGCCTTGTATTGTTAATATTAAGTTTATTATTTATGTTTATAATAAGTAACCCATTTAACCAAACCTTAAATAAAAACCATGATCACAACTGCATCTATTACCAAAATTGAACCTCAATCTATCGGAGCATTCATTAACCAGGACCGTTATCAGGAACTCGCTCAAAATTTCAGGAACAATTTTCCGGGCGAAGTTAACCAGGTAACACTTTCTAAATCAGCCTTAAAAACTGTACTTCATGATGCTACCGTATCGGGCATCAAGTTCATGAACGGCCTTGAAAACGCCAATGATCCATCATCAAGGATGCTTGTTTTAATTCCGGGTAACTACACCAGCATTGGTAGCCTTCCTAATTCTGTCATTAAAACCGATGGCTTTTTGACCAATGAAGGAAATAATATTTCGTTAGAGAAAACCTGGCAGGTGTTGTTTAACCACGTGCTTAATTTTAAAAGGATAGATGCCGGCGCTAACTATACCAGAATTAACCGCGGCTCGTTCATGGGCCGGGAAATATTAACCGAACTGGCAAATCAAACAGAAGGCGATAACCTGACTTATCACTTTGGTTATGATGTGGAGAATAATTATCCCTACAAGGCGCTTATACAATCGGGCATTAATGGATCTTTAATAGGCGATCAATCAATGCCATGCCCTGGCTCTGTGGGTTGCCCTACCGTAACCACCGAAGAGATGTGTGCCCTTACCCGTATTACTACTAATCTGGCAGGGGGTGAAGCCGAAGGACAATTAAATGTTTTAAGGGCTTTTAGGGATAAACTATTGCAGGAAAAATTTAGCGGTGTGGAGATTGAGAAGTACTATACCATTTCGGCGTCGTTGCTGGAGGCTATTGATAAAGAGCAGAACCAGCAGGTAATTTTTAAAGGTTTGTATGATAAATACATCAAAACCTCGCTTAATTCATTAGCCCACAATGACGAAGAAACAGCTTATACCCTGTTTCAGGAGGCCCTTGAGCATCTTACTAAAACATATTTATACCAATAGCAACTATTAACTGATCATATAAAAACCAAGGGGAGCCGCAGCATTGTGGCCCCCTTTTAAAACAATCGTAATATGTACGAAAACTCGTACACTATAAAAACGATCACCAATATAGCGTGGAATGTCCTGTTGTTTACTTTCATGGCTATCATACACAACAAAAAATGACTGATGTTACGGATGGGGTATTCAATACCGTAATGATGCACATAGGCCTCGCCTTTTATCAGGGTATCTACCAGATCCAACAAATAGCTAAAGCCCAATATACCAAACACCCATTTTCGGCGCGAGTAAAAGTAATCTTCATAATCCTTGTAATCTTTCAGGTCGTCGGGATACAACAGGGCACAAACACTGTAGTATATAACAATGTAAATAATTACAAAAAGGTACTCTGCAAATAGCCAGTGCTTAATATCGTGCAGGTTATACTCCCACCACCAAAAATGAAGCAGTAAAATAAACAGGTAAAATGACCACAGGGAATGTACCCAATAAGGTTTACTGCGCCCGGGATGTTGTATTTGCTTTGCTGCACCCCTTAACAAATGGGTTATGCTAAGGCCCAATATTATACCAATAACAGCTTTAATGTGGCTAAAAGTATCCATAGGTAAATGTTATGGAGGATAATAAAAATTAAAAATATAAATTTTTAATCAGCATTTTACTTCCATAAACCTTTACTATACATATTGCACTAAAATATAGCCTCAGCAATGCGCCGGGTTGGGCCGGCGTTGCTCATGGTATAAAAATGCAATACGGGTACGCCAAACTTTATAAGCTCTTTACATTGGTTTATCATCCACTCCACGCCCATGTCCCTTACATCTTTTTCAGATTTGCAGCCATTTATAGCATCGCACAAGTCTTCGGGCATATCAATATGGAATGTTTTGGAAAGGTTAACCAATTGCTTTGACGAAGTAACAGGCTTTAACCCCGGTATAATAGGTACCGTAATACCATTTGCCCTGCAGCAATTCACAAAGTCAAAGTATTTTTGATTGTCGAAAAACATTTGGGTAACAATAAAATCAGCACCCATGTCAATCTTTTGCTTTAGGTATTTAAAGTCGGTTTTAAGGTTTGGCGCCTCAAAGTGTTTTTCAGGATAACCGGCAATACCAATGCAGAAATCTGTTTTAAGGCTTGAGTCATTATGCTCATGCAGGTATATGCCGTTGTTCATATCCACCACCTGCTGCAGCAGATCAGTAGCGTAATTGTGCCCGTTGGGGGTAGGTACAAATGAGGCATCACCACGCCTTGCATCACCACGCAACACCAACACATTCTCGATGCCCAAAAACTGCAGATCAACCAGTCCATTCTCGGTTTCATCCTTGGTAAAACCGCCGCACAACAAATGCGGAACCGTATCCACTTTATACTTGTTCATGATGGCGGCACAAATAGCAATAGTCCCCGGGCGTTTACGATAGCTCAGTTTCTCCAGCAAACCATTGGAGTGCTCCTTATAAATATAATCCTCACGCAGGGAGGTTACATCAATAAACGGCGGCTTAAACTCCATCAAAGGATCAATAGCATCATAAATACCCTGTATGCTCTGTCCCTTTAATGGCGGTATCAGTTCAAAAGAAAAAAGTGTTTTGCCGTTGGCGTTTTTAATGTGTTCGGTGATCTTCATTTTGGTTCGGGTTGCGTGTTCCGGGTTGCGTTTTTTATACTTCCGTCATTGCGAGGCACGAAGCAATCTCTATGCTATACAGAGCGGCTCTGCTAATCGGGGATTGCTTCGTACCTCGCAATGACGCGTTTATATATATCTTAATAATTTATGTTTGGACCAAGCCAGCGTTCTACATCTTCAAGCGGCATGTTTTTGCGGATGGCATAATCCTCCACCTGATCCTTACTGATCTTACCCAAGCCAAAATATCTTGCTTGAGGGTGTGCGAAATAGAAACCACTTACTGATGCGGCCGGCGTCATGGCCAGGCTTTCGGTCAAATGCATTTGGGCATTGTCTTCGGCCTTTAAAAGCTCAAACAGCGTGGTCTTCTCGGTATGGTCAGGACAAGCAGGATAGCCAGGTGCCGGACGGATACCCTGGTATTCTTCCTTGATCAATTCATCCGTGTTCAGTTGTTCGCCTTTTGAATACCCCCAGTGTTCCTTACGTACCAGTTCGTGCATTTTTTCGGCAAATGCCTCGGCCAGGCGGTCGGCAAGGGCTTTGGCCATAATGCTGTTATAGTCGTCATGGTCGCGCTCAAATTCTGCTACCATCTCGTCGCAACCAATACCCGTGGTTACAGCAAAACCTCCAAAGTAATCAGGCACACCACTTTCTTTTGGCGCGATAAAATCCGACAAGGCATAGTAGGGGTCACCCTTTACCTTTTCGCCTTGCTGGCGCAACGTATGAATGCGGGTTAGCAGCTTCGTACGGGTTTCATCGGTATATAATTCAATATCATCGCCCACACTATTGGCAGGCCAAAAACCGATAACGCCATTTGCCTTTAGCAGCTTTTGATCTACAATTTTCTTTAACAGTTCCTGTGCATCGTCAAATAGCTTTTTGGCTTCGTCGCCTACAAACTTATCGGCAAATATTTTAGGGTAGCTGCCGCGCAGTTCCCAGGTATGAAAGAACGGTGTCCAGTCAATGTAAGGTACCAGTTCTTCCAGCGGGTACGATTCAAATACTTTTGTACCGGTAAAAGCAGGTTTAGGTGCAATATCCCCATCCAAACTGATCTGGAATTTTGCTTTCCTTGCTTCTTCAATGGTCGCAAAACGCTTATCCGATTTTTTATTTAAATGTGCTTCACGGGCTTTTGCATATTCATCTTTTATGCCCTGTATATAACCATCCCGATTGTCGCGGTTCATTAAACTGCTGCAAACCGTAACGCTGCGCGAGGCATCAAGTACGTGGATGGCAGCACCCGAATAATGGGGTGCTACTTTTACCGCGGCATGTATACGTGATGTAGTAGCCCCGCCAATAATAAGCGGAATGGTAAATCCTTCGCGTTCCATTTCTTTGGCAAAATGCACCATCTCATCAAGCGACGGCGTGATCAATCCGCTTAAGCCTATGATATCCACATTTTGTTTTTTGGCTTCTTCAATAATGCGCTGGGCAGGTACCATCACACCCAGATCAATCACCTCAAAATTATTACAGGCCAGTACTACACCTACTATATTTTTACCAATATCATGTACATCTCCTTTAACGGTGGCCATTAATATTTTACCGGCATTAGCTCTGCTTCCGCTGGAGTCTTCGCCGGCATCAATAACCCTTTGTTTTTCCAGCTCAATAAACGGCAACAGATAGGCAACCGCCTTTTTCATTACCCGGGCCGATTTTACCACCTGCGGCAAAAACATTTTACCCGCACCAAACAGATCACCCACGATGTTCATACCATCCATCAGCGGACCTTCTATCACTTCAAGCGGTTTGCTATAGGTTAAACGCGCTTCCTCCACATCATCATCAAGATATTCAATAATACCTTTTACCAGGGCATGTGATAATCTTTCCTGTACCGTTCCTTTGCGCCATTCCTCATCCCGTACTATTTCTTTGCCTTTGCTCTTGATGGTATCGGCATACTCAACCAGGCGTTCGGTAGCGTCATCACGGCGATTAAGCAGTACGTCTTCTACCAGTTCCAGCAAGGTTTTGTCAATCTGCTCGTATACTTCCAGCATACCAGCATTTACAATACCCATATCCATACCCGCCCCAATGGCGTGGTATAAAAAGGCAGAGTGCATGGCTTCGCGTACCACGTTGTTCCCTCTAAAGGAGAACGAAATATTACTTACCCCACCGCTTACTTTGGCATGTGGCAGATTTTGTTTTATCCAGCGGGTTGCTTCAATAAAATCAACCGCGTAGTTGTTATGTTCTTCAAGCCCGGTGGCTACTGTTAAAATATTAGGGTCGAAAATAATATCCTGTGGTGGAAAACCAACCTCATTAACCAGAATATCGTACGAGCGTTGGCAGATCTCCTTACGACGTCCCAATGAGTCGGCCTGTCCGGTTTCGTCAAAGGCCATTACTACGGTGGCAGCACCGTAGCTTAATATTTTACGGGCGTATTCTTTAAATTTATCTTCGCCTTCTTTTAGCGAAATAGAGTTCACAATACCCTTACCCTGTATACACTTTAAACCCGCCTCAATAACTGTCCATTTTGATGAATCGATCATGATGGGCAATTTGGCAATATCAGGTTCAGAAGCTACCAGGTTCAGGAATTTCACCATCACCGCTTCCGAATCAATCATCCCCTCATCCATGTTGATATCAATCACCTGTGCGCCACCTTCTACCTGTTGCAGGGCAACGGCTAATGCAGCTTCGTAATCTTCGGCCAATATCAGTTTGGAGAATTTTGGTGATCCTGTAATGTTAGTACGCTCGCCCACATTCACAAAAATGCTTTCGGGCTTAATGGTAACCGCTTCCAGGCCGCTCAGGCGCAGATCGGGTTCAATTTCGGGCAGTAGTCTTGGGGGATATTTTGCTGCTTTTTCGGCAATACATTTAATATGCTCAGGCGTAGTGCCGCAACAACCACCAACAATGTTAACCAGGCCAGCTTTTATAAAATCATCAACCTGGTGCGCGGTTTCATGCGCGGTTTCGTCATACTGCCCAAACTCATTTGGCAAACCCGCGTTTGGATAGGCCGATATAAATACATTGGCCTTTTCAGAAAGTTCGGCCAGGTGAGGCCGCATTTCCTTAGCTCCTAAAGCACAGTTTAAACCTACCGAAAGCAGATTTGCATGACGGACAGAATTCCAGAAGGCCTCAACAGTTTGCCCGGATAGGGTACGTCCTGAAGCATCAGTAATGGTACCCGATATCATGATAGGCAAATGCTTACCTGTTTCATTTGCATAACGATTGATAGCAAACAAGGCAGCTTTGGCATTCAGGGTATCAAATATGGTTTCAACCAATAACATGTCTGATCCGCCATCAACCAAACCACGAACCTGATCGTAATAAGCTTCGGCCAGGTCATCAAATGTTACAGCACGGTAACCCGGATCATTAACATCGGGCGATAGAGATGCTGTACGATTTGTTGGACCAACCGCGCCGGCCACAAAGCGTGGCTTGTTGGGTGTTTTTTTATTGTATTCGTCGGCCACTTCGCGGGCCAGGCGCGCGCCCTCAAAGCTCAGTTCGTAGGCTAATTCCTCCAGCTTATAATCGGCAAGGGAAATTACCTGGGTGCTAAAAGTATTGGTTTCAATAATATCAGCACCGGCATCCAAATATTCCGCATGTATGGCCTTAATAATATCAGGGCGTGTGATGTTCAGCAGGTCGTTATTTCCCTGCAGATCGGAGTGGTGATCTTTAAAACGCTCCCCACGAAAATCCCGTTCGGTTAATTGGTACCGTTGTATCATGGTACCCATTGCCCCGTCAATTACCAGTATGCGTTTCTCTAATTCTTTTCTAATATCCATGTTGGTATCAAGTAATTAGTATCAGATAGCGGTATCAGGTAGCGAGTATCAAGTATCAAGTAAATCAAATTTACTATCCACTTACAGATACAGTCGTGATACTTGATACTAAATACGTGATACTAAAAATACAGCTTACATCGAAAAGTCGGGTGTTATATTGACTTTCGCTTATCTTTCCCAACACTTTGTAGTGATTGAGTAGAATGTAGCACCTTGTGAAGCACAGGTTGCTAAGACATCGCAGGGTCTAATCCCTCCGTCTTTCTCCATAAGCAATGCAAAGGTGCATAATAAAGCTTTAATATGCAATAGTTACACCCTTTACAATATGTGTACATTAAGTAAAATTATGCAAACAAAAAAAGCTGCCTTTGCGTGGCAGCTTTTAATAATAGTTTTTATTCGTATTATCTTCTTCTGCCAAATAAACGCAGTATCATCAGGAAAAGGTTGATAAAATCAAGGTAAAGCGTTAAGCCCCCCATAAGCGCCATTTTTTTAGCTGTGGCATCACCATACTCTAAACCGGCACCAATGCGTTTAAGTTTTTGTACGTCATACGCGGTTAAACCCACAAATACAGCAATACCAATATAGCTGATGATATAATCTAACTGGCTGCTGCGCATAAACATATTAACAACCGATGCTATGATAATGCCGAACAGGCCCATCATCATGATAGAACCAAATTTGGTAAGATCAGTTTTTGTAGTATAACCTGCAACGGCCATGATACCAAAAACGGCTGAGGTAGTTATAAACACGCCTAAAACCGAGCCTGCAGTAAAAACCAAAAGTATGTAGCTTAAACTCACACCCATTATTGCCGAAAACGCAACAAAGAGAAATGCTAATACACCGTACGATAGGCGATTAAAACCAAACGATATTATTAATACAAATGCAAGTGGGGCAAACATGGTTATAGTACCCAAGCCAGTATTACGACCTGTTTCCGGGTCTCTAAGCATATTAATTAATGTCTGGTCCTGCGAGAAGGCAAACGCGCAAAATGCAGAAAGACCAAGGGCAACAAACATCCACACAAACACATTAGCTATAAATCTGCGGGATGCATCAACCTCATTTAATTGTATAACGTTTTTATAAACGTATTCAGAATCTTTAATTTCCATTTTATTAAAATAAATTAATATACGAATTTACGAATAAAATGTGAATATAGTGTGAAGAGAACAAGAGGGTAGCATCAAAAAACAGGGCATGGGTAAACACGTACCGAACTAATTATTTATCAACGCGTTTAAGGTTGCTTTTAACTTCCGGGTGTTGTAGCGGCAGGTCTTTTACAGATTGTTCAACTTCGGTATGCCGCACATATACGGCATACTCTGCCGGCTCAATGTGGCTCCCTATAGCCTCGGCATAAACCTGCGTAAACTCCGCGCCTATGTACAGTATAGCCGCGGTATAATATATCCAAACTAAAATAACAATGATAGATCCTGCAGCTCCATATACTGATCCCTGAGCCGTATAATGGATGTATTGGCCTATGAGGTACTGGCCAAGCATAAACAACAAGGCGGTAAAAAACGCGCCGGTACGTACATCTTTCCATTTGATCTTCACATCGGGCAAAAATTTAAATATAATGCCGAATAAAGTTGTGATTACTACCAGGGTAATACCCAGGTTAACCGCTTGTAAAAGCAGGCCTGTTACCGCGGGCAAAAAGTGTTCTATTTTTTTACCTAATGCTTCAATAATAAGATTTACCAATAGGGATGCTAAAAGCAAAAACCCTAAACTAACGATCAGTGAAAATGACAGGAAACGGTTTTGGAGCAATTTTATCCAGCCACTTCTGGGTTTAGCTTTAACCCGCCAAATGATGTTTAATGAATCCTGTATCTCAATAAATATACTGCTTGCCCCTACTAATAAAGTTACAACGCCTATGGCAAAACCAAATCCACTTTTACCACTAAGTTTAAGGCTTGCAACTGTGCTGTGTATTTGATTGGCGCCATCGGCACCTACGTACACCGCTAATTGCTGGTACAATGCGTCGGTTTTAGCCAAAGGAATTAAACCTACTACGGCAATTAGCAAGAATAGCAGCGGAGCTATAGAAAAAATGGTGTAATAAGCCAATGACGCGCTTAGCTTTAACCCGTTATCGTTTGAAAATCCGCTAAACGTGGCTACCAGTATTTTCCATAAATGTTTAAGATACTCTTTACTAAAAAATTTCATCCCGGTTATTTATCAAAACAATGCTTAGCAATTTTAGTGCCTTTATACCTCGAACATGTTAATTAAAGTGCCGAAAACGGAATATCAAGCAGTTCGTAATTAGCCCATCCATTAAAATCATAATGCCACCACTCGGTGGTTAGTACGGTAAACCCGTGGGCCTGCATGATTGTTTTAAGCAGTTCGCGGTTATCCAGTTGTGGTTTTGTAATAGCCTGATAATTTGCTGCTGCCTTTTTGCTAAAGCTATCAAACCCGGTGGGCATATCCAGTTCTTTACCGGTTTTGAGATTGATAAGACTAAGGTCGATAGCGCAACCACGGTTATGTTTAGAGCCTTTTCTGGGATCGGCAACAAAGTTGGTATCGCTCGCCATTTCGTAAAACTTAACAGTAACCGAGTAGGGACGATAGGCATCATAAATTTTAAGGCCAAGGCCACGGGTTTTCAGATCGGCCTCTACCTGTTGTAAAGCTTTTACCACGGGTAAACGCGCATATGCTTTAGGCTGCTGGTACATGCGCCGGTGCATAAAATTATTGATGGTGGCATACCTGATATCCAAAACTATGGCTGGAATGTATTGCTTAATTTCAACCAGTTGCTTATCCGGATTAGCTTTTACCTGTCTTTTATAACGGGCAGTTCCACTTATTTTTGTACTGTCGATATATTTATAATGCTGCGCCTGGGCGCCGATCCATGCAATAATAAAAACCAATGCAATGAGGTAACAGCGCATATTAATAATTTTTAGCGGTGCGATACAATAAGCAGATCAAGATCTTTACAGGGGATATAAAAACGCTCGCCAATATGTTTATTGGTCAAATGTCCGTGGTAAATATACACCGCATTACGCACACCCGACTTTTGCCAGATCACATTCTTTATACCGCCCTGCTCGCCAATATCTAATAATATAGGAGTAAATATATTGGTGAGCGCATAAGTAGCGGTACGGGCCACGCGCGAGGCTATATTGGGCACACAATAATGAATTACATCATACTTGCGAAAAACCGGGTGCGTATGATTGGTAACTTCTGATGTTTCAAAACAACCACCCTGGTCAATGCTTACATCTATAATTACCGAATCGCGTTTCATGCGGCTTACGGTGGCTTCTGAAATAATGCAGGAACTGCGACCATCTTCGGCACGTATGGCACCTATGGCTACATCGCAGGTGGTTATTGCTTTTTCAAGCACAATGGGCTGTACTACCGAAGTAAATACCCGGCTGCCAATGTTATTTTGCAAACGGCGAAGTTTATATATCGATGGGTCAAAAACCTTTACTTCGGCACCTAATGATATGGCTGTGCGGGCGGCATATTCGCCAACTGTACCGGCGCCTAATATCACAATTTCTGTAGGGGGCACACCGGTAATACCACCCAGCATTAAACCCTTGCCTTCAAATACATTGCTTAAATACTCGGCCGCTATGAGTATAGATGTGGCACCCACTATTTCGCTCATGGCCCTTACTACGCTGAGCGAATTACCCTCATCCCGTAAATGCTCAAAGCATAGCGCTGTAATTTTTTTATTCATCAGGGCATGAAGACATTCGGCTTTCAGGGTTGATAGCTGCAGGGCCGATATCAATATCTGTCCGGGTTTCATCAGCTCAATTTCCTGCAGCATAGGGGGCGCTATTTTTATAATGATATCAGCTTCGTAAACCGATTTTGTATCATAAACAACGCGGGCGCCCTGATCGCTGTAATCCTTGTCTGAAAAATTGGCGGCCTGCCCGGCATTGCTTTCTAAAATAACCTCGTGCCCGTTATTAACCAATAACGCTACTGATAACGGGGTTAACGGGATCCTGTTCTCCTGGAAGGATATCTCTTTAGGAATGCCGATGTATAGCTTATCTTTTTTGTTTTTAACCTCCAGCATTGACTCCTGAGGCTGCATCATTGCCTGCTTGGCAACGTCCGAAAACCCACTGTATATCCCTGAACTCATGATGTATTATTTTGTGGCTGATGAAGATAAGAAAAAAGGGCTTATCATTAAACTAAAAAATTTTCAATATTGATCTGTCGTGAACCATCACTCAAAGCCTTTATGCTGATGCTGGTATAATGCGGCGGCAGCAGGTCTGGTATCTTTTCGGGCCATTCAACAAAGCAATAAGCGCCCCCGTGAAAATATTCTTCATAACCCATGTCCAGGGCTTCTGTTTGGTCTTTAAGCCGATAAAAATCAAAGTGATAGATCTTATCTTTTGCAGCCTGATATTCATTCACAATGGCAAAGGTGGGGCTTGTAACAGCATCAGTTGTGCCCAAAAGCCTGCAGAGGGTTTTAATGAGTGTAGTTTTACCGGCCCCCATATCGCCGTAAAAAAGAAATATCCTGTTATTGGCCGCATGCTCAATGATGGCTTCAGCAGCGGCTGGTAATTCTGATATGGTTTGAACAGTTAGTAACACTTTTGTAATTAATTATTTTTTGTTTTGTCATCCTGAGGAACGAAGGATCTATTCGTGAGTTTTCCTGCACAGAATAGATGCTTCACTACGTTCAGCATGACAAAAATATTCTCCCTTCAAAAATAATCAAATACTTAACGGGATAAATCATCGGATCATCAAATATTATTGATAAGTGCCTTTAAAAACTTTTCGGGTACTTCAATGTGTGGTATGTGGCCGCAGTTATCAAACTCTATGAGCTTGCAGCCGGGATTTTTTTTAGCTGTTTCGGGGCCCAATATTTTATATTGTCCGTGTTTGGCCTTTTCCTCGTCGCTTAACAACGCCTTGCCCACAATGGTTTTATCTTCCTTGCCAATAAATAATACGGTTGGCACTTTGATCAAGCTAAATTCATAACATACCGGTTGCTCATATATCATTTCGAAAGTAAGCGCGGCAACCTTGGCGTATCGTGGAAAATCAGCACTTTTATTTACTCCGGCACCTATCTTAACCAGGTAGTCATATTCGGGTTTCCAGGAAGTAAAGTAGGAGGTTTGATAATATTTTTTTACGCTTTCATAGCTTGTTTTCAGTTCGGCTTTATAATCGTCTTCGGCGCTCTGATAGGGGACAAAGGTTCGGTAATCTTCCAAACCTATGGGGTCTTCCAGCAGCAGTTTTTCAACCCGTTCAGGATACATCAGTGTAAAGCGTGTAGCCAGCATACCGCCCATGGAGTGGCCTAATATGGTTACTTTTTTAATGCCCAAAGTGTCGAGCAGGTTTTTGTTAAAGCGAGCCAACAGGTGAAAGCTGTAATGTATAAACGCTTTTGATGATTTGCCGAAACCAATCTGATCGGGTACAATCACACGGTAACCTTTTTCACTTAGGGCCCGGATAACGTTTGTCCAGTAATAACCACCAAAGTTTTTGCCATGAAACAATATTACGGCTTTGCCATTGGCATTGGCGGGTTTAATATCCATATAGGCCATGCGCACATCCTGTCCCTCAACCTTGATGGGTAAAAAGCTTACCGGATAAGGGTATTTAACATTTTCGAGGGTGACAGATAGCGTATCTGATTGAGCATTGGCAGCAATTGATATGATCAGTATGGTAAATAGTAATATTATTTTTCGGCACATAAGTATTAATACAGGAATGAAGTATAAATGTTTATGCGGAATAAAAAATGACCTGCAAATGGATTGACAAACAAAAAAGCCCCGCTTTTTAAGGCGGGACTTTTACATTAGCATAGGTATATTAAGATTTCTTTCCGCTGTTGAAACCAAACGGCACAACCACTTTAAAGCTAATATTGCGGCCCATATTAAAAATACCCGGACGAACGCCATCAGGCACCGTTGGATTATCAAAATACTTAAGCCGGCTCATGTTTGATTGATAGTTTACATTAGCAAGGTTGGTACCCTCAATAAACAGTTTTAAAACCGGTTGACCGGCCTTGTTTACAATGTTGCCACCAAAACCTGCGCTTAACAGGTTATAGCCTGGCGTTGCTGTTTCTGTGCCATAAGCCGCAAAAAAGCGATCTTGCGCACTGTAATGATCAAAGCCTACAAAAGCATACACGCTTTTAAAGCTGCCAAACCCTTTATTAAAGGTTCCGCGAAGTTCGGAGTGGGTATGCAACGGAGGTATAAAGGGCAGGTATTTCAAGCTATCTGCCACCGGGCCGCCATTACCTTTATTTTCGCCATAAGTGAGGCTAAGCGCGTTTTCAAAATGCAGCCATGGTATTGGATGAAGATCAACATTAACCTCGCCACCGTAGATCCTGGCCTTACTTTGTACATACGTAAATGTGGTATATCCCTGCGTGAAAACCGGGCTGCCATCTGCCGCCAAAACCTGTTGCTGGTAAATATAATTGGAGATATCATTATTAAACAGCTCCACACTTGCCGAAATATTGGGCAGGGTTAAAAAAGTACCGATGTCTTCCTGCAAGCTAAACTCAGGCTTAAAGTTTTTGTCGCCTATGTGGTAGATCTGCGAACCTGGATCAGGCCCGTTTGCCGATATTTCTGCAATACTTGGCGCCCTGAAACCACGTGCAATATTGCCCTTGATCAGGAAAGCGTCTGACACGTTGTAAGTAGCACCAAAGCTGCCCGAAAAGCCCGAGAATGTTTTGCTGAATGCCTCAAACTGCGGGACAACATTTGGGGCAGTAGCTGGGTTGCTGCCGGTATATAACTGCGGGAAACCATTAGATCCCAGGGTATCAACATAGGCGGCGTTGTTTTTAAACGACCGGGTATCAAAACGCGCACCTGCAGAAAGATCTAATTTGCCATAGCTTTTCTTTATCACAAAAAACGGCCCTATATCAAACTGGTGGTAAGCCGGTATTGGAAAATCGGTAGCATCACCAATGGTATTGTTCTGGTACTGGCCATTAACACCAAAGGTAGTTTCGTAACCATTACCCATGTTAAAGTCATATTTAACGTCATAGGTGTAAGTACTCAGGTGTAGATTTAAGCCTGCAATATCACCCGCTTCCGGGTGTGTATACTCGCGCCTGTGGCTAAATTGGTAACCCAGGTTCACAATCAGGTTTCCGTTGCCTAAAACAAAGTTACTGTTATTATAGATACGGTAAAGTTGCACATGCTGATGCAATGTTGGAATGCGGTATGAATTTAATTCAGATTCGGGAACAATAGGGCGAAAGGCATCATCCTCGGTTATTTGCTTGGTAAATTTACGGGTTAGCGAATCGCGGCTGCCGTCAGGAATATCCTGCTCATCATCAAAAATTGAAGCATGTAAATAGGAATAACCCCACGATTTGTTTAAACCAACCATTACCCGTGCATCTTTTTCTTTATATCCGGTAGCATACACCCGGCCGTCATGCTGGTTCTGATAGTTTTTGGCCTCCTTGGCAGATACTACTGTTCCCCAAACAAAACCATTTTGATTACCCTGCAACCTGAACGAGCCATTAAGTAATCCCTGGTTGGTACCATAAATGCCCTGTACCGACCCTAAAATTTTACCCTCAGGTACCGGGGCAGGCGTAATCAGGTTAACCACACCGCCAATGGCATCAGAGCCATAAGTTAAACTGGCTGGCCCTTTTATCACCTCAACGCGGTCAATAGAATTTTGATCTACCTCAATTCCGTGCTCATCGCCCCATTGCTGACCTTCCTGGCGTATACCATCCTGTAAGGTGATCACCCGGTTATACCCTAAACCGTGTATAAATGGTTTTGATACGTTTGGCCCGGTTGTAACCGCGCTTACACCCGGCAAGTTGGCTATCTGATCAATAATGTTACCAGAGGCTGCACGCTGATCTAAATAGGTTTTACCCACGGCCACCATTGGAACGGGGCTTCGTTTTATTTCAGTGGCCTTACTTACACCGGTTATAACTACCTCGCCAGCTTCCAGCGATGAGGTTTGCATCTGTACATTAAATGTGGCAGTTTTTGAAAAGTCAACTCTTTGATTGAAGGTAGAATAACCTATATAAGTTACCTGTACCAGGTAAATCCCTTTAGGCACTTTGTTGAAAGCATATTTCCCATTTACATCGGTAATAGCGCCCATTCTTAAATCAGGAATACTCACAGTGGCCCCAATAATGGGTTTGCCATCTGCTTTATCAGTAACAATACCTGATAAACTACCGATTGCATCTTCAACAGCAGTGTTTTTAACAGTAATAAAGTGGGTATCGGCAAATGCGGAAAAACCTATAAACAGCATTAATAAGCTACTAATTAGCTTTAATTTCATAATAAAATAAATTTTGGATCAATAAATACCACGCAAATGGTGGAGCACCTTTAAGAAAAATTATTACTATGAAATTGCAGGAGGAGCACGACCTGCGGCCAGTACAAGCGCAATGCTTACAAAATTATAATCAGAGGCTTTAAAAAAATGTATTGTGGCTACCTGCGGTTCAAAATGAAAAGGATTATCAATTATAGCAGCCTGGTGATGCATCGCATCGCACATGTTACATTTTTCTTTAACAATTTGCTGATGAGGATCGTTAGAGGCGTATGCCGTTTTGATCGCCCCCTTTGTAAACTGGTGCTGGTGTGCATAAACCATATATTGCCCGGCAGTGAAGCAGATGAGCAACAACCATGAATATATGATATGTGATTTAATTTTTTTCACCCTTAACACCTTTTTACAAAGATCATGCAAAAATAGTTAATAAAACGTTAAAACTAATGCAACATTGTAACATTACTGTTAATCGCCGATATAAATCATCCTTTATTGGGTTATTTGTCTGAATCTTGATTTATCGGATTAAGGGATTGAGGGATTTTATTTAATCTTCTAAAATAATCCCGGGTATCTTTAAATCCCATGAATTATAGTTCATACAACTATTCCATATCTTTGCCGCTATGACACCTGCCGAAATTAATTTAAAGTGGAACGCCTTGCAGCAACGTATTGCAGAGGATTTTGATAATGAAAAACCGGATATTAAAGTAATGCTGTTTTTAATTGGCGTGCAGGAACTTGGCCAGGGGCCACGCAAGTTTAGCAAACGCCAAAAAGAGGAGTTGATGCACATTGCCAATTGTAAATTATTGAGCATGATGGGCTTTTATGAACTGGAAGGATTGGACCAGGATGGCTGGCCTCACTGGAAAAGGATAAAAGTTATACCAAACTATACCCTGCTTGAACAAGAAATGCTCATGAAATCATTGATCATCAATTACTTTGAGGAGCTGGAGGGGGCGTAGTTTGGGTTTACCTGGCTGATTAATTAAAAGATTAATTCTGGAAATTCTTAAATTCAGCAAATTCTGATTCAGACCACGATATATGAAAAAACTCATTACCCTAAGTTTATTATTGCTAACTATTATTACCGCGTTTGCCAAGCCGCCAAAAAACCAATACGTACGTATTAAAACCACTTATGGCGATTGCATTATCCGCTTATATAATGAAACTCCACTACACCGGGATAACTTTATTAAACTGGCTAAAAAGGGGCTTTATAATGGCACCTTATTTCATAGAGTGATACAAAACTTTATGATACAGGGTGGCGACCCTGATTCAAAAGACCCCGAAAAAACAAAGTTTGATGCCGAGCTTGGAAATGGCGATGTGGGATATACCGTACCGGCTGAGTTCAGGGATAGTCTTTTCCATAAACGTGGTGTACTGGCGGCAGCACGTGAAGATAACCCTAAAAAAGCATCAAGCGGATGCCAGTTTTATATTACCGAAGGCAAACGCTTTACCGATGGTAAATTGGATACCCTGGAAAAAACCCGCCTTAAAGGCCGCAAAATACCTGCCTGGCAAAGGGAATGGTATAAATCGGTTGGCGGTGTGCCACACCTTGACCAAAACTATACCGTTTATGGCGAATTAGTTTCAGGAATTGATATGGTTGACCGTATTGCCGCTGTAAAAAAGGATGAGTGTGACCGCCCCTTGGCTGATGTGCCTATGACCGTAGAGGTGCTCAGCAAAAAGGCCTGCAGACAGTTGGATAAAATATTGTTTTGATTTCGGAATTCGGATGTTCGATTTCGGATTTTTTTATTTAATGAGATAGGGATTTCTAATCATTAAGTTGACAAATAAAAAATCTAAAATATCGTACTTTGGCAATCTAAATCCGAAATCGAACATCCGAATTCCGAAATCAATATGAAGATCATCACTTATAACGTTAATGGTATCCGCTCGGCTATCAACAAAAACTGGCTGGCCTGGCTGCAGGCTACCGATGCCGATGTAGTTTGCCTGCAGGAAATTAAAGCCACGCCCGATGTACTTAGCGACCTGGGATTGGTAGATCAGCTGGGGTACAAACACTACTGGTTCCCGGCCGAAAAGAAAGGCTATAGCGGTACTGCTATTTTTTGCAAACAAACCCCAAAACACATAGAATACGGCTGCGGTATTGCCGATTTTGACCGTGAAGGCCGTAACATCCGGGTTGATTTTAATGAGGTATCGGTCATGAGTGTTTACTTTCCATCTGGTTCAAGCGGCGATGAGCGGCAGATATTTAAATACCGCTTTTTAGATGAGTTTGGTAAATACCTTACCCTGTTAAAAGCTACTTATCCCAAGCTGGTAGTATGCGGCGATTATAATATTTGCCACCGGCCTATTGATATCCACAACCCAAAATCAAACGCCAACTCATCCGGCTTTTTACCCGAAGAGCGTGAGTGGATGGAAAAATTTGTGGAGAGTGGCTTTATTGACACTTTCCGCCATTTAAATAAAGAACCGCACAACTATACCTGGTGGAGTTTCAGGGCCAATTCAAGGGCCAAAAACTTAGGCTGGCGCATTGATTATACCATGGCCAGTACCGAATTGGAAGCAAATATTAAAAGAGTAGCCATATTACCCGAAGCCCGTCACTCTGATCATTGCCCTGTTTTGCTGGAGCTGGAGTTTTAGCCCCCCCAGCCCCCTAAAGGGGGAGCTATGTGCGGGTGGTTTTTAATGTGTAAAGTACTGATAGGATTGAAGTCATGCCGAACTTGTTTCGGCATCCCACTTGCAAAGTGTAAAGCATGAAGGCTAATTTGTCCTGAGGGATCCTGAAACAAGTTCAGGATGACAAAATAAAAAAAGAGGTGCCGAAACGGCACCTCTTTTTTTATTTCTGCAAAGCAGAAAGTAGCTAATCAAAAGTTCCCCCTTCAGGGGGTTAGGGGGCTTACGCCTTTACTCTTTCCACATAAGTGCCGGTAGTGGTATCAACCTTTACCTTGTCACCAATGTTGATGAACAGTGGCACACGAATCTCGGCGCCGGTTTCAACGGTTGCATTCTTTAGCGCTCCACTTGAGGTATCGCCTTTAACAGCGGGCTCGGTGTAGGTAACTTCCAGTTCGGCAGAACCTGGGATAGAACCCATAATAGGCTCATCGCTTTCAAAAGCGACTATTACGTTCATGCCTTCTTTTAAAAACTTCACCGCCGGACCAAATAACGTTTTTGGTATGTTATGCTGATCATAGGTGGTGTTATCCATCACTACAAGGGCATCGCCATCCTCATATAAATATTGGTAATCATTGGTTTCAACACGGGCAATATCTACTTCTTCGTCGGTACGGAAACGGTACTCAACCAGTTTCCCTGATTTTACGTTACGCATACGGGCCTGATAAAATGCACGCAAGTTACCTGGTGTACGGTGTAAAAATTCCTCTACCTGCACTAATTCGCCATTAAAGCGAAGCACATTTCCATTTTTAACATCTGATGCTTTAGCCATAAAAAAATATTGAGGCGCAAACTTAGCTACTTATAGGCAAAGAAACAAGAGGTGTTTTGGTTGATTGGGTGAGTACCTGATCAAATTAAGTGGTTGGATGATGTTGATAATAAAGCGATTGGATAAAATACTGAAGAGTTGATTATTTTCCTGAACTCAACCCACTATTCACTTAATCCAACCTCATTAAACACTCACTAACTCTTATAATCAGAAATACTTAACTGATGCTTGCAAAAGCCATATTCATGCTCCTGGTTTGAGCAGATGATGGTAAGGCGGTTATGGGCAAACTGCTCAACAAGGCTCAGGTACCAATCCACACCCTGGGTATCTAAATTTGATGTGGGTTCATCAAGCATCAGCATAGGGGTATCGGCACAAAAAGCAAGTATAAGCTTAAGGCGCTGTTTCATGCCTGATGAAAAATACCGGATCAGCTTGTTTTCACTGTGAGCCAGATTAAGGAGCGTGATCAATCCCCTTTTATCCATCCCATCCTTATATTTTTTAAACCGGAAATGAAAATCAACCATCTCATTCAGCGTAAACTCCTCTATCAGTTCCAGGTAGGGTGCGGCCAGACTTAAGTAATTAAATACCTGCTCGGGTTCAACCGGTTTATCCTGAAATGTAAAATTGATTGTGCCTGCAGAGGGCGACAAGCTTGCATTTAAAACCTGTAACAAAGTAGACTTCCCCGAACCGTTTGGCCCCAGGATGGCATAAGAATCGCCGCTGGTAAAAGTATAATCAATACCCCTGAAAATCCAGTCGCGGTTAAATCTACGGCCGATGTTGTTGAGGGAGATGTTCATTTAGCTTATAGATGATGGTTCGTGTTGTGTGGTTCGCGTTGCCGGGTTGATGGTCTATAGTTCAACGGTTAACATACAATCTGGTAACTCGCACCCCGAACCTCATAACCCGAACCAATTTAAGTATTCCCAAATCCCTTCATGATACCCCTTTGCGAATTTTGCAAAAAGTTAATGATTTCGTCGCGCTCAACACTTGGGGTAAATTCGGCCTCGATAATATCGAGTGCCTTGCTTACATTATATTTTTTAAGGAATAAAATACGGTAGATCTCCTGGATCTCATTAATGGTAGCGGCCGAAAAGCCCCTGCGGCGTAAACCTACGGAGTTAATACCCACGTATGATAATGGCTCACGACCTGCCTTAGTGAACGGCGGAACATCCTTGCGCACCAACGATCCACCTGATATCATGCTGTGCGCGCCAATTTCAACAAACTGGTGTACGGCAGATGAACCACCAACAAAAGCATAATCATAAATATTGATGTGTCCCGCCAGTTGTACCGAGTTGGCAATAATTACATTATCGCCAATAACACAGTCATGAGCTACGTGCACGTAGGCCATTAACAGGCAATTACTGCCAATAGTGGTGGTATTTTTATCAAGCGCGGTACCGCGGTTAAGGGTAACGCATTCGCGTATGGTAGTATTATCGCCAATGGATACGGTACTTTGCTCGCCCTTATATTTTAGGTCCTGCGGTGGGGCCGATACTACAGCGCCGGGAAATATACGGCAGTTTTTGCCTATACGGGCACCATCCATGATAACGGAGTTGGAGCCAATCCAGGTACCTTCGCCAATTTCAACATCCTTGTGGATGGTTACAAAAGGCTCGATCACCACATTGTCGGCTATTTTAGCCTGTGGGTGTATATATGCTAAAGGCTGGATCATGCTTCTGTTCCTTTTACTTTTACTATTTGAGCCATTAATTCGGCTTCCACAACAACCCTGTCGCCCACCATACCAACACCTTTCATGGTTGCTATGCCACGCCTGATTGGGGCCAGCAGATCGCAAATATAAATAATGGTATCGCCGGGCACTACTTTACTTTTAAAGCGAGCGTTTTCGATCTTCAAAAACAAGGTAAGATAATTTTCCGGATCGGGCACAGTATTTAAAACCAGGATACCCCCGGTTTGCACCATGCCTTCAATCTGCAGCACACCCGGAAATATAGGAGCGCCCGGGAAATGGCCTTTAAAAAACTCCTCGTTTATGGTCACGTTCTTCATGCCCACTACATGGCTTTTGGTCAATTCCAGAATCTTATCTATCATTAAAAAAGGCTGCCTGTGCGGCAACATGCCCATGATCTCAACGGTATCAAACACCGGCTTGGCATTGGGGTCATAAACCTTAACCTGCTTACGGCTTTTTTCTTTTTTAATTAATGCTTTTATTTTTTTAGCGAAGGCCACATTGGCTGCATGGCCAGGCCTGGCCGCCATAATATGCCCCTTTAACGGAACACCAACCAATGCCAGATCGCCAATCATGTCCAGCAATTTATGCCTCGCGGGCTCGTTCTGGTGGCGCAGCTCAATATTATTTAATATACCCTGAGGCGCAACATTGATATCCTTACGGTTAAAAAGTTTTGCTAAGTGGGCCAGTTCATCTTCGTCTACATCCTTATCAACCACTACAATGGCATTGTTAAGATCACCGCCCTTTATCAGGTCGTGCTTTAACAGCATTTCAAGTTCATGCAAAAAGCAAAAAGTACGGCATGAGGCAATTTCCTTTTTAAATTCACTTATAGTTGATATGCTGGCATGCTGACTGCCCAACACCTGTGAATTATAATCAACCATGCAAGTAAAGCGGTAATCATCCAAAGGCATAGCTACCATTTCTACCTTACGATCGGGCTCAGAGTAGTGAATGTTATAAGGTATATGATAATATTCCCTGTCGGCTTCCTGTTCAATCAAACCGGTCTCCATCATCACATCAACAAACTGTATCGAACTACCATCCATAATAGGTGTTTCGGGGCCGTCCATATCTATCAAAACATTATCAATCTCCAAACCCACCAGTGCAGCCAGTACGTGCTCAACCGTATTTACCGTTGCGCCGTTTTGTGAAATGGTAGTACCTCTTGAAGTATCGGTCACGTTATCAACATCAGCATCAATTATAGGCGAACCAGGCATATCAACCCTCCTGAATTTATAACCGTGGTTTTCTGGTGCCGGGTTAAAGGTCATGGTTACCCTTTGGCCAGTATGTAAGCCCGTGCCCGAAACTGAAACAGGTGATTTAATGGTTCTTTGTTTTACATTCATAATATTAATGTCGGCCGTATTAATTTCCGTCGCCCTTAGCGTTACGTAGTTCTATAATTATTTTTTCTAATTCGTTTATTCTTTTTTCCAGCTCAGGTAAGCGGCTTATCACCACGTTAGAGCGCATATTGGCATTATATGGGGCTGCAGGCGTACCTCCCCATTTCTTACCTTCTTCGGTAATGGAGCGGCTTACACCCGATTGAGCCTGAAACTGCGTACGGTTTGCAATGCTAATATGTCCTACTAAACCAACCTGTCCGCCCATGATCACATTTTCGCCAATCTTTGTACTGCCCGATATGCCAGACTGTGCAGCAATTACCGTATTGGCACCTATCTCCACATTATGTGCTATCTGTATCAGATTATCCAGTTTAACACCTTTACGTATCACTGTTGAACCCATAGTGGCCCTGTCAATAGTGGTATTTGATCCCACCTCAACATCATCTTCCAAAATAACATTGCCAATTTGTGCAATTTTTGTGTAGGTACCATCGGGGTTGGGTGCAAAACCAAAACCATCGCTACCAATCACCGCGCCCGAATGCACTATAACATTATTACCAATTACACAATCAAAATAAACGGTAACACCCGAAAACAAGGTAACGTTATCACCGATAGTAACATTGTCGGCAATGTTAACATTAGGATAAATTTTACAGTTGTTACCAATTTTGGCATTAAGCCCAATGTAGGCAAACGCACCGATATAAAGATCGGTACCTATTTGAGCGGTTGGGTGTATAAAGTTAGGCTCTTCAATACCCTTTTTATTGAGCTTAATGGTATTGTATTGTTCAAGCAGAACCGAAAATGAACTATAAGCATTCTCAACCCTAATCAGTGTAGCTTTTACAGGCCCCGTAAGCTGCAAGTCATTATTAACAATAACTATCGAAGCATTGGTGGTATATAAATACTGCTCATACTTAGGGTTGGCCAAAAAAGAAAGGCTTCCTGGGGTACCATCTTCTATTTTAGCCAGCTGATGAACTTGTACAGAAGGATCACCTTCAACAGTTCCGTTAAGCAGTAAACTTATTTCCTGAGCAGTAAATTGCATCGACAAATTTAAATGTTAAAATTAAAGCAGCAAATTATTAATTAGTTGCGGGTTGGGTTGCCGGTTGCGGGGATCCTGGTTCGTGTTCTTTTGTATTCTTCGTTCAATACCCGAACCACGATCCTCGTTCCCCGAGCCTCATAAAAATTCCTTACTATAACAAAGTATATATTTCTTAACGGTTTTAGCCAGGGCCTCCAAATTTGAATTGTCGCTGGCTGTTGTAATATCATGTACATTTCCATCCTTCATCAATATACCTATATTACCATCGCCGGCGGTGTAGGCATTGTTACGTATGGATGTTGTAAAAACAAAATACGAAGCCTCATGCTCGCTTATGCCATATTTTTTTACCGCTTTTTGTATCAGGCTATTAACAAACTCCTTCTCGGGCTGTTTGCTGGTAATATCTACATGATAAAGATTACGCTGTACCAGGTTTTTTGACAGGGTTGAAAGTACAAAATCATCATGCCCGGCCCAAACCTTTACCGCCGACATGATATCAGCATCATCCAAGCTTGCAAAAATTTCGAGGTGATGATCTTCGTTCATAAAGGCATCCCTGCTAATGTTACTTTTAATAAAATGCTTTAATGCCGGGGTTGCAAACAGGTCTTCACCCTTTAAGGATAGTTCACGGCAGCGTTTAAAAACTTTACCCAACAGTTCCTCGGCTGCTATTACCGTTTTATGCAGATAAACCTGCCAGTACATCAACCTGCGGGCTATTAAAAATTTTTCTATCGAATAAATGCCCTTTTCTTCCACCACAATATGATCATCCTTTACGTTCAACATTTTGATGATACGGTCTGAGCTGATCACTCCTTCAGATACGCCGGTGAAAAAACTATCCCGGTTCAGGTAGTCCAGCCTGTCCATATCCAGCTGACTTGATACCAGCTGGTGCAAAAACCTGCGGGGGTAAGTATCATTAAAAATATTGATAGCCATGGTTAAGCGGCCTTCAAACTGCTCGTTTAACTTGTTCATGAGCATAGCCGATATATCTTCATGTGCTATGCCTTCTATAATAGTGCATTCCAGCGCGTGCGAGAATGGACCATGACCAACATCATGCAGCAATATGGCTATAGTTAGGGCTTCCTCTTCGTCTGTACTTATATGATGCCCTTTATAACGTAAGGTTTCAATGGCCATATCCATCAGGTGCATGGCTCCCAGTGCATGATGGAAACGGGTGTGCAACGCCCCCGGATACACCAGGTGCGTCATGCCTAATTGCTTGATGTACCTTAACCGCTGAAAGTACGGATGTTCGATCAGGTCAAATACCAGTTCGGTTGGGATACTGATAAAGCCATAAACAGGGTCGTTTATTATTTTCTTTTTGTTCAATGTGGATGATTACGTTGCAAAAATGTAAAACAAAGGTAAAATAAGCGCACGATGTTTGTTAAATTTTGTTAATACCTTTACCTGTCAACAACAAAAACCATTGCTTGGGGTTTAATCTCTGACCCTGAATTTATAGAATTCAGGGATTTGTTGAATTTTGTTAATTCAATAATTAGGTTAAAAACCCTTTTTTATTCTGCTAATCCCTTAATTCTATAAATTCAGGTTCAGATTTACTTTAATATACAGATACTATGCAAGATACCACCATTTTATGGGCCGATGACGAAATTGACCTTTTAAAGCCACATATACTTTTCTTAAACGAAAAAGGATACAAAGTTACTACCGTTACCAATGGTAACGACGCGGTTGACGCGTTTAAGCAGAATTATTTCGACCTCGTATTCCTCGATGAGAACATGCCTGGATTAACCGGACTGGAAACCCTGCAGCAAATAAAAAACATTAATAATGATGTTCCCATTGTGCTGATCACCAAAAACGAGGAAGAGTATTTGATGGAAGATGCCATTGGGTCAAAGATCGACGATTACCTGATCAAGCCGGTGCACCCTAAACAAATATTGCTCACCATAAAAAAGCTTACAGAAAACAAACGCCTGGTTACCGAAAAAACAACCATGGCCTACCAAATGGATTTCCGTACCCTGGGTATGACGCTTAACGACAACCTGAGCCATCAGGAATGGGTTGATGTTTATAAAAAACTCATATACTGGGAGCTGGAGCTGGAGCAACTGGAAGATGCCGGAATGCACGAGATACTAACCCTGCAAAAAGCCGAAGCCAATGTCCAGTTCTGCAAGTTTATTGAACGCAATTATTTAAACTGGATCAAGAACCCCGATTTTGCACCAACCAGCTCGCCGCAATTATTTAAGAAGAAGGTATTCCCGAAACTCGATGGTAAAGGGCCCCTGTTTTTTATATTGATTGATAACCTGAGGTATGACCAATTTAAGGTGATCAACCCTATTATATCTGAATATTTCAGACTGGAGGAAGAAGATACTTATTATAGTATTTTACCTACCGCCACCCAATATGCGCGTAACTCTATATTCTCGGGATTAATGCCCCTGGATATGGAAAAACGCTACCCAAACATGTGGCAAAATGATGAGGACGAGGGCGGCAAGAACTTATATGAATCTGAATTTATTGCCGATCATTTAAAGCGCGTACTGCGTAAGGAATGCAAATATTCGTATCATAAAATATTGAATATTGATGAGGGCCGTGCCCTTAACGAGTCGGTAAATAACCTGATGAACAACGAGCTTAATGTGGTGGTGTACAACTTTGTTGACATGCTTTCGCACGCCCGTACCGATATGCAGATGATCCGTGAGCTGGCCAGCGACGACGCGGCATACCGTTCCTTAACGCTATCCTGGTTTGAGCATTCGCCGCTGTTTGACCTGCTTAAGTTTTTAGCCCAGAAACAGGTAAGGGTAATTATCACTACAGATCATGGTACCATCCGTGTTAAAAACCCAAGCAAAATTGTGGGCGACAGGAATACCAATACCAACCTGCGCTACAAACAAGGTAAAAACCTTAACTATAACGCCAAGGAAGTGTTCCACATCCGCAATCCGCATGATGCTATGCTGCCCAAATTGCACCTGAGCTCGAGTTTTGTGTTTGCCAAGGAAGACAGCTATTTTGTGTACCCGAACAACTATAACCACTTTGTTAATTTCTATAACGAAACCTTCCAGCACGGTGGTATCTCGTTAGAAGAAATGATCATACCGATAGTTACTTACGGTCCTAAATAGATAGCCCCCAGCCCCCTGAAGGGGTAGCTTTTGACATATTAAACGCCATCGCTTCCAAAAAAGCGATGGCGTTTTTGTTTATACATTATAAACCATGTCATTGTGAGGAGGAACGACGAAGCAAGAAGCCCCCTCTAAATCTCCCCCGGTAGGGGAGACTTTAAAAAGCATTTTAAAGCCCTCTCCTTTGGGGAGGGTTGGGTGAGGTTTCTCGCCGCGCTGCGCTCGCAATAACATATCTTTTATTTTGCCAATTTTCGCTGCCGCGAGATTAGCGTAGCGTATCTCATGGTATTGTATGGGGTAAGCCTCCGACTTAAAACTACAGCTGAAAGCTGAGTCATGTTAACCACGGGCTGAAAGCCCGCGGTAGCGGACAATGACATATCTTTTATTTTGTTAATTCTTAAATTCTGAGAATCCTGATTCAGACAACCAACCGCTTCACGATCTCATCAGCGGTAAGTTTTTCCTGCTCGCCGGTGGTCATATTTTTAAAGGAGAGCAGACCGCTTTGCATTTCGTCGCTACCGATCACTACAGTGTAGGGAATATTTTTATTATTGGCATATTCCATTTGCTTTTTGATCTTAGCACCAGCAGGGTATAGTTCCGCATTGATATTTTGGCGGCGCAGTTCCTGCAACAGGGGCAGACCATACAGCTCACCCTCTTTATCAAAGTTGCAGATCAGTACCTGGGTACTTTGGTTT
Source organism: Mucilaginibacter lappiensis (assembly GCF_050433765.1). Taxonomy (GTDB): domain Bacteria; phylum Bacteroidota; class Bacteroidia; order Sphingobacteriales; family Sphingobacteriaceae; genus Mucilaginibacter; species Mucilaginibacter lappiensis_A. The sequence continues at coordinate 308,788 of NZ_JBNPWP010000005.1, forward strand.
GCTGCTGCCGGGAACAGCTCAAGTTCTTCCAACACATCATAAATACGGTCGGCGCCAAAGGATATGCCTACACCGGTAAGTCCTTTTAAACCGAACATGCCGGTAAGGTCATCATAACGGCCGCCGCCGCCGATGCTGCCCATATTAACCTCGTTGGTTTTAACCTCGAAGATAGCGCCGGTATAATAGTTTAGTCCGCGGGCAAGGGTAATATCCAGTTCCAGCTTAGCGGTTTGCAGTGGACAGCTTTTTATATAGTTAAATACGGTTTCAATTTCATCGCATCCTTTTAAGCCGATCTCAGAGGTGGCAAGGGCTTCGCGCAGGCTTTGCAATTTTTCAGTATTGGAACCTTCCAGTAAAATTACTGGTTTAATTTTTTCAATATCAGCCTCGGTAAAACCGCGTTCCAGCAGTTCTTTGATCACACCATCAAGACCGATCTTATCTAATTTATCAATGGCTACAGTCAAATCAATGATGTTATCAGCTTTATCTATAATCTGAGCAATACCCGATAGGATTTTTCTATTATTAATTTTAATGCTAAAATCCTTCAATCCAAGCTTGCTTAAAGCCTCATCGTAGATCAATACAAACTCGGCTTCGTTCAGTAAAGAATCGGAGCCAACCACATCGGCATCGCACTGGTAAAACTCGCGGTAACGGCCGCGCTGCGGCCTGTCTGCGCGCCAAACCGGCTGCACCTGGAAACGCTTGAACGGGAAGGTGATCTCGTTTTGATGTTGAACTACGTAGCGGGCGAATGGAACGGTGAGATCGTAGCGGAGGGCTTTTTCGGAAATCTCATACGCTAATCTATTTGACGTTACATAGTTTTTTAAAAATTCATATAACTCCAATTCGATTTTAGTTTGATTTAATGAAGTTTCCTTAATACTCGATTTAAAATTTTCATCAAAATTATCGAAGTTGTCATGTAGTTTATCTAAGACTGCCCTATACCCTCCTGTTTGAGCTATTAATGCATTAACTTTTTCGTCCAGCAACTTAAATGTGTTCGCTTTCTCCAAAAATTCTCCGTTATCTAATATTTTAAATATCAGCTTATCCCCCTCATCCCCATATTTACCGGTTAGGGTTGATAGGTTCTCCATGGTTGGAGTTTCAATCTGTTGATAGCCGTATTTACGGAAAACACCTTTAATAGTATCAAATATATAGTTACGTTTCACCATTTCGGTTGGTGAAAAATCGCGGGTTCCTTTGGGTACGGATGGTTTGATGGATGCCATGCGGCAAATGTACAAAAAAGCAAATTATGGCGAATAGTGGCTTGCATTCGGGTGTTCGCTTTTTCTGAATAGGCCCGAACGCCCCCAAACGCCCATTTTGCGACATCTATACCCCACTAAATGACACAGTTTTTACCTAAGCCACTGCAAAAAACATGTGGAATAATATATTTTTGAAAACCATGAACATTATCGCAAAAACATCGCGCCTGCTGATCCGTGAGTTTACACCCGAAGACGAAACACTTTTACTTGCATTAGATGAAGACGAGCGCCTGACCCGGTACGTAAAAAAGCGCACGCCACAGGAAAGCAAACAAGTTTTTAAGGATACACTGAAAGAATATAAAATTCAGTCGGGCTTGGGGCGGTGGGGAATTTTCAATATCGCTGATAACGACTTTATAGGGGTATGCATATTAAACTACAGCGAATCTGATAAAAACAGTATCGAACTGGGCTACCGCCTGCACCTCAAATACTGGGGAGCGGGCATCGCGACCGAACTTGCAAAAACCCTGGTGTATTATGGCCTTAATGAAGTGGGGTTAAAGGAAATTTGCGCCGTTACCCATCCAGACAATGCCGCATCACAACGGGTTTTATCCAAAGCTGGTTTTGAACCACACGGCCGGGCGTTTTGGTATGGTGAGGATTTGCCTTTGTTTAAGGTGGTGAGGGCTGATTAAGGGTAAATAAACCTTTGTGCCTTCCAACCACGTCATTGCGAGGTACGAAGCAATGACGCGTGGGTGAGATTAGATTAACTATTAGCTGTTCGTTAGCTCCTTTATAATATCCTTACACCCACCTTCAATCAGCATAAAAACGGGTTCAAACTGGGTATCATCATAGTAGGGGTCGGGGACTACCTTATCGCCAAGCAATAACTTTACTTTTTGGGCATCCTCATCGTTGCGGGCCAGGGCCAAAACATCGCGCAGGTTGTTTTTGTCCATCACAAAAATATGATCGAACTCATCGAAATCACTTTCCCTGAACAAGCGGCATACCTGTTTGCTGATGTCGATGCCATGATTACCCGCCGCGCGGGTTGATCGCCGGTCAGGACCTTCGCCAACGTGCCAGTTGCCCGTACCTGCCGAATCAACTTCCCAGTTTAAGCCATTTGCAGTTGCCAAATGCTGCATAATCCCCTCGGCCAATGGCGAACGGCATATATTGCCCAGGCAAACCATTAGTATTCTCATTTTTTTAAGGTTAAAGCTGAAAGGTAAAAGGCCAAAGGTTTTTATTTGAAAGGCAAAAAGTAAAATGCAGAGGGTCTTTTTAACAAACCGCTCGAAACCTTTTACCTTTCGCCTTTACCCTTTCACCTCAAAATTATCCAAAAATTTGATTAAGCACGCCAGCCAGCCGTACACCGGCTTTTAGCATCTGGTGATTAAGTATCTCTATGTATTTAAAATTGTATTTGTAGCTCAGGTTCTCCAGCGGAGTAACACCGGCATATATTTTTTCGGCAAGCTGGTTGCTTTCAAACAACCACTCACTTATCGGATCTTTTTGCAGTTTAGCTCGTTCAGCAGCGGTGGAATGGTTTATCATTGCCGCATATTCGGTATAGCTCAGTTGCTGCGCATCTATCAGCCCACTATCCCAAACCGAGTGCAGGTTGCTTTCCTTACCAAACCATTGTACTTTAACATCATTACCACCTTTATCCTGGGTGTGACCAGTGTGTAATGGCTGGTGTACATCCTCTACGATATGGATCAGCATACGCAGGTAAAGCAGCTTGTTGGTTTTAGCAAGGTCTTTCTTTTTTAATTCAGTAATTAAAAAATTCATTTTGGTGTAGGCATCGGTTACGGTGTCGGCCTTTAAATAGGCCTGCAATTCGGGATAGGTATAAGCCTTATCCAGATCAATAAAATGCCAGTTGTACATATAGTTGTAAGCCGGATCAGATTTAATAAAGTCGGCCCAGTTACTGGTGATAGCGATTGACTCATTGCCTAAAATAGCCTGTATGGCCAGGCGGGCTTTAGGAGTTAAATAGCTGTCGGCTATTTGTCCGCAAATACGGTGGCCGTTTGTTCCCCAGGCCATGCTTTGTAAGGGAGCGTAACATACAGCAATAAACAGAATGATCTTTTTGAGGAGGTTTTTTTTCATTGTTATAATGGTTTTGGTGTACAGCTTGTTCTTTTTATTAAATGCGCGTTGATGGGTATAACATTGGATGTACTTGCAAATTGAATAAGCGAATCGGTTTTTTGTTTAACCTTAAAATACTCCTCATAATCGCCCGAACGAAAACAGCCTTTTTCATCCTTATAGCTGCCATCGGCGTTACAAAACTCGCCTTTGAGGTGTAGCGTATCCAGCCTTTGCGAGTAGGTTCCTTTTATATATTCGGCCCAATGGCCTTTGTTCATACAAGTATCTGAACCGTAATTTACCTTGCTGTATGAGCTGACCTTCATGAAAAAAGAATCGCAGCTAAATTTAAGATCATACAGCGAATAAGCAACCAACCGTTTTTGTGCCGGTACCGAATCCTGTTGCCACTCGCCCTGTACATATTTTTCGCCGGGTTTTTGCACGTCGGGATTTAAGGAGCAAGAGGCTATTAGAAAGGCGAAAGGTAAAAGGTAAAAGGCAAAAGGTTGTTTTGCAATAAAAGATAAAAAACAAAAGCTAAAGGGCTTTGACATAAATACTGTTCGCTATAAACTAAAAGCCCCTCTCCTAAAGGAGAGGGGTTGGGGGTGAGGCTTTTATTTTAAACTACCTATCATTTCTTCGGGTTTAACCCATTGGTCAAACTGCTCGCTGGTTAACAGGCCCAGGGCTATAGCGGCTTCGCGTAATGATTTGTTTTCTTTTAACGCGGTTTTGGCTATTTTGGCAGCATTTTCATAACCGATGTGCGGGTTAAGCGCGGTAACCAGCATCAGTGAATTTTCCAAATGCTTTTTAATGCCTTCATAGTTTGGCTCAATGCCAACAGCGCAATGGTCATTAAATGAAACACAGGCATCACCAATTAAACGGGCCGACTGCAGGAAATTGGCAGCCATTACCGGTTTAAATACATTCAGCTCATAATGACCGTTCGATCCGCCAATGGATATGGTTACATCGTTACCCATAACCTGAGCCGCTACCATGGTAACCGCTTCGTTTTGGGTTGGATTAACCTTGCCCGGCATAATAGATGATCCCGGTTCGTTATCAGGAATGTGGATCTCGCCGATACCTGAACGCGGACCCGAAGCCAGCATCCTGATATCATTAGCTATTTTCATTAAGGAAACCGCTATCTGTTTCAGCGCGCCATGGCTTTCTACAATGGCATCATGAGCAGCAAGGGCTTCAAATTTATTTTCGGCAGTGATAAATGGCAAGTCAGTGAATTTGGCAATATATTCGGCCACTTTTACATCATAGCCTTTAGGCGTGTTGATGCCTGTACCTACCGCCGTACCACCCAAAGCAAGCTCTGAAAGGTGATCGAGGGTGTTTCTTAAAGCTTTTAAGCCGTGATTCAGTTGTGATACATAACCTGAAAATTCCTGGCCCAGGGTTAATGGTGTAGCATCCATCAGGTGGGTGCGGCCAATTTTCACTACGTTTTTAAACGCTTCAACCTTAGCCTGCAGGGTATCGCGCAGTTTTTCAATACCGGGGATGGTTACATCGATCAGTATTTTATATGCAGCGATGTGCATAGCTGTTGGATAAGTATCGTTTGATGATTGCGATTTATTTACATCATCATTCGGGTGGATAAAGGTTTTGCCTTCGCCCAGTTTATAACCTTGTAATACGTGGGCACGGTTGGCTACCACTTCGTTCACGTTCATGTTTGATTGCGTGCCCGAACCGGTTTGCCATATCACCAGTGGAAATTCTGAGGCTAATGCTCCGGTTAATATTTCATCACAAACCTGTGCTATCAGGTCGCGTTTTTCGGCAGGCAATACGCCTAAGTCGGTATTGGTATAAGCGGCAGCTTTTTTCAGATAGGCAAACGCGTCAATGATCTCCTTTGGCATAGATGCCTCGGGACCAATTTTAAAGTTATTGCGTGAACGTTCTGTTTGTGCTCCCCAGTATTTATCGGCAGGTACCTGTACCTCGCCCATGGTATCGTGTTCGGTTCTGAAACTCATGGTAGTATTAAAATTTTTAGCAGGGGCAAAGTTATGGTTTTATATGATGTAAGGGAATGGCTAAGCGTAATCTTTTTAATACAAGATATTCTATTAGGATGGCTGTTGCTTGCACTACTCCATCTAAGTGCTCCGTTTGTATTTCACTCTTTATTAAATAATAAATAACTTAGACGGAAACGCTTAAAACCTTGTATGGAAGCCAGGCCATATTTAAAAGAAATAATTCTTAAACGCGATCTCATTACATCTTTTGAGGAATACCCCTTTCATATCCCGGCCATAAAAAGTCTTTCGTCATTAGCATTTCACCCAGACGTAACTTTTATTGTTGGTGAAAACGGTTCCGGAAAATCAACACTGATAGAAGCGATAGCACTAAACCTGGGTTTTGCAATTGAAGGCGGCACTAAAAATGTGCAGTTTCAAACCCATAATAATGCCTCTGCACTTTTTAAATACCTAACCGGGGTTAAAAGCTTCCGCAAACCATCCGACTATTATTTTTTGCGTGCCGAAAGCTTTTACAATGTAGCTACTTATATGGAAACGGAAACACCGGAGTATCTGGGAAGTTATGGTAACAATGGCAAACCCTTGCATCAATATTCACATGGCGAGGCCTTTATGACCACGTTAACCAATAAGCTTAAAGGAAACGGCCTCTATATTTTTGATGAGCCCGAAGCCGCGTTATCGCCCGCAAGGCAATTAGCGGCACTATCGCTAATAGGCAGACTGGTTAACGAAAACTCTCAATTTATTGTAGCTACTCATTCACCTATATTACTGGCATATCCCAATGCTATTATTTATCAGCTTGATGATGCAGGCATTAAACAGGTTAATTACGAAGAAACCGAACACTATATGGTTACCAAATATTTTTTAAACAACCATCAGGAAATGACCAGGATACTTTTAGGCAATTAAACAGCAGGGCTAAAACTCCCTCTTAGTACCCGATACCCAGGCGTCCAGAGCCGATAGCTGTTTATCGTTTTCATTAAACCATTTCAGATTATCCTCCCGGTAAGCGCTCAGGCTAATGAGGCGGGTAAATGCAGGCATATTATCGGTTTGGGCCAGTTTGCCAAAATAATCGGCATAGTATTTCCAGAAAAAATCCTTGTTGGTTTGTTTCTCCCCCTCTTTAGCTGTTGTTTCGAACACCATTTTTAATTCATTGCTCAGGCGTTCCTGCGGCGAACCGATATTCTGGGTTTCCATTGCCTTTGTTGCCAAAGCAGCTATTGCAATGGAAGCTTCGGCCATTGATATGGGCGAAATTTTATCTTTATCGGTAGTTATTAAAATATTCTTTTGCTCTGCACCGGCCTTAAATATTTTATCAATGTATTCATAGGCTTCGGTCGACCGCTTGGTTTGGGGTTCAAGCAACAGAAAATTACAAAAGGCCATCATGGCACATAACCTTTTATTTTGACCAAGGGCAGCCAGTGCATACGTTCTTTGACTACTGGCATGTTTGGGCTCCAGCTTTATGGCTTCAATAGCATAGGTTTCGGCTTCGGGATATCTTTTTTGACGTAAATAAGCTAAAGCCAAATTAAAGCGCAGCCGCTGAAAATCCGGAAATGCCTTTATCCCCGCTTTGTAACAGGCTTCGGCCTTATCAAACTGATTTTCGTCGTCATAAGTGCTCCCGAGCAGGTCGTAAGCCTGGGCCATTTTATTAGATGCTACCAGTTTCTCCAGGTAAGGGATAGCCTCTTTTGCCCTGCCTGAGCTACACAAGGTATATGACAATTCATACTGTGTATTGATATTATCCGGGTCAATTTTTAATGCTTCCTGGTATTTGGCAATGGCTTCCGGGTATTTACCCTCATCATGCAGGGCAATCCCCTGTTTAACCAGTGTAACTGCATCATCCTTATTTTGTGAAAAAGCATGTAATGAAAAAGCAGAAAATATAAATAGCAGCAAAAATTGGTGATAGGTTTTCATGCTTAAATTTAAACACTGAAATCCGAAAAAGAAAGTGCTTTAAAACTTTCTTTCCGTTGCTGTAACCCAAGCCTCCAACGCCTTACGCTTATCATCATTTTGCTGCAGCCATTGATTATCGGCGGCTTTATTGGCGCTCAGATCCATTAACCGGGCAAATGCCGGCATGTGCTCAGTTTGGGCCAGCTTTAAAAAAAATGAAGCGTAATAGTTTCTAAAAAAGTCATTCCCTGTTTGCTTTTCGGCCAGTTGACCAACGGCCACAAAGATAGCTTTAAGCTGGGCCGCCAACAGATCGGCCGGCGATGCGTATCTCCTCAATGCAGTCGTCGCTACCGCCGCCAAAAGCCCTTTATTTAACGCAATGTTCGAGGCATCCGTTTTTTCGGTTTTCAGGGTACCGCCCTTTAAAATGCTCTGCATATTAGTATACGCCTCGGCCGAGCGTGGACCATCGGGCTCCAGTAATAAAAAGTTGCAAAGCCCCAGTAAAGCAGCTGCCCTTTTGTTTTGATGAAAAGTAACTAAGCCATATAAACGCTGGCTGTTGGCGTGTTTGGGGTCGAGCTTAATGGCATTAATGGCGGCCAATTCCGCATCGGCATATTTCCCTGCTCTGAAGTAGGCCAGCCCGATGTTAAAAAAAAGCGGCTGATAGTCGGGCTTTAACGCTATTCCTGCTTTGTAAGCATCAATGGCTTGTTGAGGTTGATGTGCGGCATCATAAATACTACCTAAAAGCTCGTAGGCCGGGCCGGTAAAATTGTTGCTTGTTTTAATCACTTTATTCAAATAAGGAATACCATCGGCCCCTTTGCCTGACGCAAAAAGCGAGTAAGCCAGCTGGTAATTAGCCTGCGTATTTTCGGGGTCGGCAGTTAATGCTTGTTTATATTTTTCGATGGCGCCGGCATAATTCCGTTCATTGTTTAGCTGAACACCCTGTTTTATTAAGGCATTAACATCAGTATCCTGGGCCTGAGCTAAAACTCCAGGGAATAAAATGGATATAATAAGACAGATCTTTTTCACAGTATTCATACTTAAACATACAAAGAGTAACAATTAAACGAAAAAAATTAAAACTTTAATTCATTCATGAGGTATAATTTCTAATTTTCGCATCCGTTTAAGAGTGAGAAATTTATTATGAGATTAGTGTACCAAAGCGTTCTAACATTTGCCGCCTCCCTATTGATATTAACGTCCTGTTCGTCAAAAAACAATGATAAAAATAAAAGTGTAGACCCTGCTAAAAGCAAGCCCTTAGATACTGTGGCACTGCTGGCCTATAACCCCAAAAATGCTGATAAAAAGATCGACGAAGTGATGAAGGAACTGCATCGCACCCGTGGCTTTAACGGCAATGTGCTGGTTGCAAAAAAAGGTAAAATTATATATGAGAACGCCATTGGCTGGGCCGATTATCTGCATCGCGACAGTCTGAAATTAGGTTCGCAGTTTGAACTGGCTTCGGTTACCAAAACCATGACCTCCACTGCCATTTTGATGCTGATGGAGCGGGGCAAGCTAACGCTTGATGATAACGTAAAAAAGTTTTTTCCTGATTTCCCCTATGAGGGCATCACCATACGCCTGTTGCTTACGCACCGCTCGGGCATGATGAACTATGTATATTTTATTGATGATATATACCGCAGCCAGCACCTGAACCAACGCAAAGGCCTTACCAATGCGGATGCCATGAAAATGATAGCCGAATACAAGCCGCATCCGTTTAATGTGCCCAACAAAAGATTTTTATATAACAACTCCAACTTTATGGTGCTTGGCGCCATTATCGAAAAGGTGAGCGGTATGTCATATGCCCAGTTCATGAAACAGAACGTGTTTATCCCGGCCAGCATGATGCATACCAACGTTTATTCAAAAGCCGTGTATGATAAAATACCGGTTGATGTGGTTGGGCACGACAGGGGGCAGTGGCGTTATTCGGTGGCACAGAACTTTTTGGATGGCCCGGTGGGCGACAAAGGTGTTTACAGTACTATTGCTGATCTTTTTTTGTTCGACCGTGCATTACGTGCCGGCAGGTTGCTGAAACAGGCCACGCTTGATTCCGCCTACGTGCCTCGTAACCCTATGCTGCATGGGCACTTTAGCTATGGCTATGGCTGGCGTACATTTACCGCGCCCGGTCAGGAGGTTATTTACCACACCGGCTGGTGGCATGGTTTCAGGCACATTTATTTGCGCGATATGAAAAACGATATCACCATTGTGCTGTTATCTAATTTAGCCAATGGCAGCTTACTGAAGCTTGATGACCTGTTTAAAGCCGCGGGTATGCCTGTAGTACGTAAAAGCGCATACAAGGGCAATGGCGATACCAGTGATGATTAATTTTTGGTGAGTAGTTGATTAAGTGAATGGCTAATTTAAAATCAAGGTAATTTGCAAATCTGTAATTCTGTCTGAACCACGATTAAACAGATTTTTTAGATTTATAGGATTAAAAAAATCGGGGAAATCCATTAACGGCGCAGCCCTCTTGAACACCAATAAAAAATTAAATCGTGAAAAATCCCATAAATCCTGATTCAGACAATTTGTACATCTATAAACTAAAATATCATGTTTGATAAATTAATGGAGGCCCAGCAAAAGGCGGGCGAAATAAAAAAACGTTTGGATGCCATTACGGTATCAGGAGCGGCCGAGGGTGGAAAAATTACGGTAACAGCCAATGGTAATAAGGTTGTACAGTCTGTACAGATAGACAGTGATTTTTTAGCCGGCGCGGGTAAAGAAGAGGTTGAAGAATTATTAGTAGTGGCCATTAACAAGGCTATGGAACAAGCCGAAAACATAAGCCAAAGTGAAATGGCTGCCATGACCAAAGATATGCTTGGCGGCTTAGGCGGCATGTTTGGAAAATAGACCGCCCTTTAACTCTCTGAAAGGGAAACCTTAGAAGCATCACTTTGTAACTTTTTTGCCACGATAGGGTTATGTGTTGCAACACTTAGTTATAAGTGTTTAGATCTACTTTAATAAATATCAACTATGAAAACTACTTATTACGGTCAATCAACTATTGAAATAGAAACCGGCGGCAAAAAGTTGCTGTTTGATCCTTTTATTACGCATAACCCACTGGCTAAGCATATTGACATCAAGAGCATTAAACCTGATTATATCCTGGTATCGCACGGGCATGGCGATCATGTGGCCGACTTAATTGAGGTACAAAAGAACAGCGGGGCCAAGGTTATCTGTATTGCCGAAATAGCCGACTGGCTTAACAGCAAAGGGGTTGATAATGTACACGGATTGAATATTGGCGGAGGCTTTAATTTTGATTTCGGACGGGTTAAAATGGTTAATGCCATACATTCCAGCACCATGCCCGATGGCGCACCGGGTGGTAACCCAGCTGGGTTTGTGATATATGCCACAGAAGGTAAAAACGTATATTTTGCCGGCGATACCGCCCTTACCTATGATATGAAACTGCTGGAAGATGAGAATCTTGAATGGGCGTATTTACCCATTGGCGATAACTATACCATGGGTGCCGATGATGCCATAAAGGCCGCTGGGTTTATAAACTGCAAAAATATTATTGGTATGCATTACGATTCCTTCCCGGTTATAGTAATTGATAAGGATGACGTGGCCGAAAAGTTTATCAAAGCAGGCCTTAATTTAAAGCTTCCCGCAATAGGCGAAACTATTGAGTTGTAGGAAATTAATGATAAGTCATGCCGAACTTGTTTGGGCACCCCACAAGTAGAGCTTGTCCTGAGAGATCCTGAAACAAGTTCAGGATGACAAACCTCTAAACCCGCTTATCAACAAAAAAAAGCCTCCCGAAATACATCGGGAGGCTTTTTTGCTGATCAGGATTACCGTTTCATCTTGGTGGTGTCTTTTTTCATGGTAGTATCCTTCTTCATTTTTTTGTGTTTCATTTTTTTCTTGGTAGTATCGGTTTGCATTGTACCATTTGTTGTTTTTACTACCGGACCATACGCAAAAACGCTTCCAAAAGAGATCGCTACTAAAGCAATCATACAAAGAGCCTTTTTCATAGTTTTTAAGTTTTAATTTAAATAGTTTTATCTTTTTAAATAGTTTTATCTATTTATAACAAATTAACTATAAATTGTTTGCGTTAATTTTCAATTAAATAATTGTACCGTTAGGTATGATAGCCCGTTTTTTTACAACCACAATGCCATCCTGTACGGTATGTGTTCCAAAATCTCCGTCAGGCAATGTTGCACCAACGTTTATTTGCACATCGTTACCAATATAGGTGTTCTTATCAATAATGGCATTTTTGATCTTGCACCTATCGCCTATACCCATTATTGGCGAACTGCTCAATTTCAATTCGGCAATTTGCTCCAGCGTTTGATAATTATCGCTACCCATTACATAACAGTTCTCAATAATTGTATCAACACCTATACGGGTGCGTATACCAATTAAAGAGCGTGTAATTTGTTTTGCATTGATAATACAACCATCGGCAATAATGGAGTGCTCAAGCAATGTGCCCGATATTTTTGATGGCGGCAGCATGCGGGCCCTGGTATATATGTGATTTTCGCCGAAAAGGTTGAATTTCGGAATGTCATCAGTTAAACCAAGATTGGCTTCAAAAAACGATGGAATAGTACCAATATCTGTCCAGTAACCTTCGTACTGGTAACTTGCTACCTTATGCTCCGAAATTGATTGCGGGATAATCTCCTTACCGAAGTCGGTACGGTCATTGCCTTCCAGCAACTCATATAAAAGCTTACGATTAAAGATATAAATACCCATCGAGGCCAGGTAAACCCTGCCTTCGGCTTTCATTTCATCGCTTACCTCTGAGGCCCAGCTTTCAAAATCCTTTTTAGGCTTTTCAATAAAAGCTGTAACCATGTTATTTTCATCGGTTTTTAATATACCGAATCCCGGAACATCAGCGGCATCAACAGGGATAGTAGCTATAGAAATTTCGGCACCTGTATCAATATGCTGACCGATCATTTCCTCAAAGTCCATCTGGTATAATTGATCGCCCGACAGGATGAGCACATAGTCAAAATCATGCACCGCGAGGTGGTGCAAGCTTTGCCTCACCGCATCGGCCGTACCCTGGTACCAGGTTACATTTGATGGTGTTTGCTCTGCCGCTAAAATATCAACAAAAGCATCACTAAAGCTGCTGAAGTGATACGTGTTTTTGATATGCTTATTTAACGATGCCGAGTTGAACTGCGTTAGCACATAAATACGGGTAATACCTGCATGGAGGCAATTAGAAATTGGAATGTCAACCAGGCGGTACTTACCGGCAATAGGAACTGCCGGCTTGGAGCGTGTTGCCGTAAGGGGGGATAAACGACTGCCCTGGCCACCGCCAAGCACAATTGAAATTACTTTAGATGTCATATCGTAGGGTTTAAACTTTCATATAGGTCATTATATTCTTTTGCCGAACGATCCCATGAAAAATCGAGCGCCATCATGCGTTTGCGTAATAATTGTAGCTGGGCGGTGTTTTGATAAAGTACAATGGCCCGCGAAATTGCCAGGCATATATCATCAACAGAGGCCTGGTTAAAACGGATACCATAACCGTCCTCATCGCCAAAATCAATAACCGAGTCAATTAATCCACCGGTGCTGCGTACCAATGGCATCGTACCATATCTTAGCGAGTATAGTTGGTTAAGGCCACATGGCTCCACCCGCGAAGGCATGAGTAAAAAATCGGCCCCGGCATAAATAAGGTGCGCCAGGGCTTCATCATAACCAATAAACACATTACACTGGCCGGGATATTTGTCTTTAAGCTCCAGCAAGGGAGTTTCCATTTCTTCCTCGCCCGAGCCCAGTATTAAAAAGTTAGCCTCGCCCGGGTTTTCCGTAAGGCTGCGTTCAATAGCCTCAGGCAATAGGTCGGCGCCTTTCTCAATTACCAGGCGGCCTATAAATGTAAACAAGGGCTTGTTGGGGTTTAAAGCAAACCTTTCGCAGAGTGCCTCTTTATTGGCCTGCTTACCTTTTGCCAATTGCTTTACAGTGAAATTCGCGGCTATCATGGCATCGGTTTTGGGGTTCCATACTTCGGTGTCAATACCGTTGATAATGCCATATCCCTTAGCACTTTCAATCCAAAACAAATACTCCAGCCCGTTTGAGTTAATAGTAAGCTCACGCAGATAGGTTGGAGATACGGTTGTATAACGCCAGCAGCATTTTACCGCGGCTGCCAACGGGTTAATGCCCCCGGCCCAGTCAAGCAGACCTGTTTTTGTAAGGTCTATCTCGGGCAGGTACGACAGGTTTTCCCAACCAAAAGCGCCGTGGTATTGCCCGTTATGAATAGTAAATACAGTTGGTATATTAGCCAGTCGCCGGTATAATTTAGAATGATACATTAAGAACGGCACCAAACCCGAATGATGGTCATGGCAATGGATAATATCGGGCGTTTGGTAGGTATAGCTTATCCAATCTAAAAACGCCAGCTGAAAAGCAATAAACTGTTCTCTTTCGTCGGGGTAACTATATACATTTTCGCGATCAAGCAAACCCGGAATCCTCACTAAAAAAAGCTCAAAGCCAAGTTTATTGGTTTTTTCCTTTAATATCTCGAAGTAAAGCCTGCGGGTGCCCAATAGCGTGGCCGCACTGAAAACAATGTCAAATTCATTTTCGCGGGTAAACTTACGGTCGTAATAAGGCATTACAACTGCCGCCTGCAACCCCAACATATTTTGGTATTTGGGCAGTGCGCCAACAACATCGGCAAGCCCGCCAACCTTAGCAACAGGGTAACATTCAGCACTCAGATGGTATATTTTCATTCAGGTTTTATTAGCTCAATTTAAGCAAAGATTACTAAAAGAGAAACCTATAATGATTAATATAGTTTTTAAAATTTAGCGGGATTATTGTAAAAAACTTATTAAAGTTTTACGCCTTACTTTGAAGTATTTGCACTAAAAGCAGCAAAATGATGGAAGAATGCTTTGGGCCTTAGGTACACTAAGCTGAGTTTGTGGCATAAAAACGTCTGATTTATGCTTAGATGGGTTTTGGTTAATACAAGTATGCGATTATTTCTGTGTATTAATAATCCATAAACCAATCATAACCCATTATATTCTGATAGTCGCGGGGAACTGCTGATAATATTTTTTTATTTTTAGGATCATTGTAACCATGCACCAGGTAAAACTTTTTCTTTAGTGTATCTGCGGGATAAATGTATTCAACGGTATCAATGTTCAATCCGTTCCACTTATATTTATAAAGCGGCACCTCTCCGGGATGTCCATATTCAACACCGCGTATCAGTTTTTCAGATGGTGAAAATGTTGGGTTAATGAACCGATATGCTGAAGTAAAATTACCAGCATGAGGCCGGTATAAATAAACATTATAAGCATTACGGGCACAGCAGCCCGATGTGGCATACCAGTTATATAAAAAGTCTTTGAAATGGTCGCCATTAACATCTCTTACTTCAAAGCCCAGATAGTTTAAATAGCCTTCATCCCAGCTTATTAATAAATGGAACTGATTACCATCAAGCAAAAAAACATTGATATGTACATCAATATCGTTGTTCTTGTTAACAACGATCAGATGCTTTTTGTCGTTTGAAAATAAATGCCCAAAAACGAGTTTTGCATACAACGAGGTGTCACTATAGATGATTAACTTTTTTTTATAAGATGACCGGCCCTTATGTTGAAGCGCATATTTCAAAACAGTATCAATAGTTCTTTTTTGTGCGATACTATCGGCTATTCCTTCTTCTTTTTGCTTTTGTCTTATAGAATCTATCCGTTCAATTTTTATTGAATCAGGATGCGTCTGTGCTTTTATAGCAATTGTTTTGTTATTTGGCTGTCGGCAGCCAAATAACAAAACCGCAATAAAGGCGATATACCATTTCACAACTGCATCAGTTTATCAATGCGCTTCCAGCCAGTTCAATCCAGTACCAATCTCTACCATGATAGGAACCGTTGTTTTAATGGCTGTTTTCATGTTGTGCATAATAATGGGTTTAACAATTTCAATTTCATCATTTGGCACATCAAACACCAACTCATCATGTACCTGCATGGTCATGCGGGCATCCAGGTTTTGCGCTTTAAACTCGCGGTGAATATTGATCATGGCAATCTTGATCATATCGGCGGCCGAGCCTTGTATCGGGGCGTTAATCGCGTTTCGCTCTGCAAAACCACGCACGGTCGCATTGGCCGAATTAATATCGCGCAGGTACCTACGCCTGCCCATCAGGGTACATACATAGCCATTTTCACGGGCAAAGTTCATGGTATCACTCATGTATTGTTTTATACCCGGGAATTGTGCAAAGTATTGTTCAATAATATCGGCGGCTTCCTTACGCGGTATGCCCAGGTTTTGTGATAACCCAAAAGCCGATTGCCCGTAAATGATACCAAAATTCACTGCCTTAGCATTGCGGCGCTGGTCGCTGGTTACTTCATCAAGCGAGATACCATAAACATTGGCGGCTGTCGCTGTGTGAATATCCAGGTTATCAACAAAAGCCTGCATCATGTTAGGGTCCTTGCTGATCTCGGCAATAATGCGCAGTTCTATTTGCGAATAATCTGCCGATACAATGCTGTGACCACTATCGCGCGGGATAAAAGCCTTGCGTACCTCGCGGCCGCGTTCGGTACGGATAGGTATATTTTGCAGGTTGGGGTTAACACTGCTTAAACGCCCGGTTGCTGCAACTGCCTGGTTGTAAGAGGTATGCACGCGACCGGTCTTGGAGTTCACCATTGTTGGAAGCGCATCAACATAAGTTGATTTTAATTTTTGCAGCTGGCGAAAATCCAGTATATCCCTCACGATATCGCTTTTGGCGGCAAGGGAAAGTAACACATCCTCACCAGTTTGATACTGGCCGGTTTTGGTTTTTTTGGCCTTAGGGTCAAGCATTAGTTTTTCAAACAATACTTCGCCCAGTTGTTTTGGCGATGCGATGTTGAACCGCACACCCGCTTTTTCATATACGGTTTTCTCGTACCCGGCTATATCGGTTTCCAGTTGTTTGGAGAACTCGCGCAGTGTATCATGATCTATTTTTACACCCTCGTACTCCATATCGGCCAGTACATATATCAGGGGGTGCTCAATTTCATTGATTAGCTTTTCACTTTCAACCTGCTTTAGTTTAGGTTCAAAAATGGTTTTAAGCTGTAGGGTGATGTCGGCATCCTCGGCGGCGTATTCTTTTATCTTTTCAATTTCCACATCGCGCATATTGCCCTGATTTTTACCTTTTGGACCAATAAGCGAAGTGATAGAAACCGGTTTGTAGCCCAGGTAATTTTCAGACAATACGTCCATGCCATGACGGGTATCGGGGTCAATCACATAGTGCGCCATCATGGTATCAAATAAGCTACCCTTTACTTCAACACCGTACCATTTTAGTATCAGGATATCGAACTTAATGTTTTGTCCTATTTTGCCTATTTGTTCATGTTCAAGTACCGGCTTAAACTCGGTTACAATGCTTTTTGCATCATCCTGATTAGCCGGAACAGGCACATACCAGGCCTCGCCCGGCTTCACCGCGAATGACAGGCCCACCAGCTCGCAAAAGTTGGCATCTGTACCTGTGGTTTCGGTATCAAAGCAAATAGTTTGCTGCTGCAATAGCAAGGCTATCAGCTCTACGCGTTTTTCAAGCGTATCGGCCAGGTGATATTCGTGCGGTACATTATTAATATTTTTAGCGGCGCTGGTAGCATCTTCATAAATGTCTTCCACATCAACCGTCATGGTGGTGCGGGCGGTGGCAACAGGATCGCCAAACAGGTCGGTTTGTACCGAAACCGCTTTCATTTCGGTAATGCTGAAATCGTCGCCAAAAACACGCCTGCCCAGGGTACGGAACTCCAGTTCAGCAAAAAGAGGCTCCAACAGATCTTTGCTTGGCGCGCACATCTCCAGGCCTTCCTCGTCAAGCTCAACCGGAACATTTAATAATATGGTAGCCAGTTTTTTTGATAGCAGGCCCTGTTCTGCAAATTGCTCTATATTTTCGCGTTGCTTGCCTTTTAACTCATGGCTATGGCTGATGATCTCTTCCATAGATCCATATTGTTTAATGAGCGCCTTAGCTGTTTTTTCGCCAATACCGGGAATACCGGGGATGTTATCAACAGCATCGCCCCATAAACCTAAAATATCGATAACTTGCTCTACGCGCTCTATTTCCCATTTCTCCAACACTTCCTTAACACCAAGGATCTCCATTTCGTTACCCATGCGGGCCGGTTTGTAAATGCGGATGTTATCAGATACCAGTTGTGCAAAATCCTTATCAGGAGTCATACAGTATACCTGGTAGCCCTTTTGTTCGGCCTTTTTGGCCAGGGTACCTATAATATCATCGGCCTCATAACCGTCAGAAGTAATAACGGGGATATTGAAACCCAGTATCACCTTAATTACATAAGGCAGGGCTTTGGCAAGATCCTCGGGCATGGCTTCACGGTGGGCTTTGTAGGCCTCATAATCGGCATGGCGCTCGGTAGGTGCCTCGGTATCAAACACCACGGCCATATGTGTTGGCTTTTCTTTCTTCAAAACATCAAGCAGGGTATTGGTAAAACCCATTACGGCTGATGTATTTAATCCGTTCGACGTAAACCGCGGACTTTTACTTAAAGCAAAATGCGCCCGGTAAATAAGGGCCATGCCATCCAAAAGAAATAGTTTTTTCATTGATATGTTGCACTAATTGCACTTATTTATTCGAATTACACGAATTTCAGGTACAATGGTTTATGCAAAAATAACATTTATGGGAACAATGGAATGATTTATTGGCAGTATTAATAATGCGTATAATCAAGGAAAATTGGCGTTCATTCAATTCGTGTAATTCGAATAAATAAGTGCAATTAGTGCTACCTAAAATCGCAGTTCGCCAGGTGGTCGTTCACCATACCGGTAGCTTGCATGTGGGCATAGCAAATAGTAGTACCAAAAAATTTAAAACCACGCTTTTTCATGTCCTTGCTTATAGCATCAGATATTGGCGTACTGGCCGGTATGCTTTTTTCGGGATGATTGGTGAGCGGTTTACCATCGGGCATAAAACTGTACAGGTATTTATCAAACGAGCCAAACTCCTTTTGTACTTCAATAAACAATTTAGCATTGTTAATGGCAGCCAGAATTTTTAAGCGGTTACGAATAATGCCGGTATCCTGCATCAGGCGCTCTACATCCTCGGCAGTAAAAGCCGCTACTTTTTTAACATCAAAATTAGCAAAGGCTTTCCGGTATCCTTCTCGACGGCGCAAAATAGTAATCCAGCTCAAACCCGCCTGTGCCGATTCGAGCACCAAAAACTCAAACAGGGTTTTATCGTCATGAGTTTCCTTGCCCCATTCTTTATCATGGTATTCCATGTACAATGGGTCGGTACCAGCCCAGGAGCAACGTTTTAAGTCGGAAGTCTTAAGTTTTGAGTCAGAAGTCGTCATATCTATGCGTTTTTAAGAAATACTTAATTCTATTTAAACTTTTCATGGTTGTTCATCATGTAAATTAATAAGTAAGAAACCTCTTCGCTTTGCTTATTAAGTTCTTGAAATTTTTCATCTGTGATGTACTTACATGCCAATGATGCATCAAGCCAAGCTTGTGTTTCTGCATTTTCCATTTCTGCGTCAGTAAGTTTACTTATAAAATGATTGGGGTATTTTCGCTTTTTATAAGATTCAGCTATTGACGCAAATACAGACCTTGATGATCTTCTAATTTGATCGATCAAGCTGTATGTTTCTTCTTTAGGAAAATTTTTTGTCAACCAAAAGATTTCCATCGATAAAGCAAAAGCTTTTTTATATGCAATCAAATCTCTGAACAAACTCATTTTATAAGTCTAAAGTTTGAGGTCCTTATGGTTAAATTAATTTTGTAAAACTGAAAATCCATTTTTGACTTAGAACTTAAGACTCAAGACTTAACTCATCCCAATACTCCACGGCCCGGCGGTAATGAGGGATCACGATGGAACCGCCTACCAGGTTGGCTATCATGAATACTTCGTTCATTTCGTCGTGCTTTACACCAGCCTCGTGGCATTTGCCCAGATGATATTTAATACAATCGTCGCAGCGCAAAACCATGCTGGCTACCAAGCCCAGCATCTCTTTTGTTTTAACATCTAATGCGCCTTCGGCGTAGGAGGTGGTATCCAGTGCGAAAAAGCGTTTTATATTGGTATTAGCCGTTTCCATTATCCTGTCGTTCATTTTGGTACGATAGGCGTCAAATTCTTCTATTAGTTTTCCCACAGGTTATTAATTATTGAGTTACCGGATCAGTGAATTATTTATTACTAATTTAATTAGCATTTAAAGGTATAAATATTTATTTTTATCCCAAGAGTTTTAAACCAATTTTTACAGGATAATCAAAAAAGTTATGGATAGCCTATCGCCCAATATTTTTGTTAATGATATTAATGCAACTATAGCCTTTTATCAGCAATTAGGTTTTAAATTGATAGTTACCGTACCCGAAACCGGCACCGACCTGGTTTGGGCTATGATGGTGAATGGCGGCGTTACCATCATGTTTCAGACCTATACCAGCCTGGGTAACGACCTGCCGGATATTAGCCGGCAGGATGGAGGTTCACTGCTATTGTACATTAAACTAAAAAATATCAGGTTTTTTTTTGAGGAGATAAAGGATAAGGTTACCGTACTGCATGGCCTGCAGAAAACTTTTTATGGTGCTACCGAGTTTTCTATAAAAGATATTAATAATTATGTATTGACCTTTGCTGAAGACGAATAGTCCTTTTTACTGTAACCCATGATCAACTTTAAACGGGCCGACCATATACACATCTGTGTTCCGCATGATAGACTGGAAGAGGCAAGATTGTTTTATACCAACATCATTGGCCTGCAGCTAATGGAAAGGCCTGATGTATTTTCATCAACCGGTTATTGGTTTAAGGTAGCCGATATTGAGTTACATATAGGAGTTGAAGATAGTTTGCCCCGTTCCATAAGGCATACAGCTATGGAAGTTAGCGATATCGCAGCCGCCCGCAGGCACCTTAAAAATAACGATGTTGAAATTGTGGAAGAACCTGTAATTGCCGGCCGTACGCGTTTTGCCTTTATTGACCCGTTTGGCAACCGGATGGAGCTGTTGCAAATGCTATAAAGCCAGCTCGATAGACGGATCCCAAAACAGGGTTTTAAAATCCTGTACATGATCGTCTTTTACTTTTACACCCTCGCTTTCCAGCAACTCCTGCATCAGGTCGCCGCCGAAATGGAATTTTGCGGTAAGCAAGCCCTGGCGGTTTACAACCCGGTGCGCAGGTACTTTGGGCACTACTTTGCCGGCCGCCTGCATGGCATAACCCACCATCCGCGATGAGCCTTTGGTACCTAAATAGGTGGCAATTGCTCCGTACGAGGTTACCCTGCCCGGCGGGACAAGCCGGGCTACCTGGTACACTTTATCAAAAAAATTAATATCGTCCATTATTAAGGCTTAAAGCTGAATGCATAAAGCTTAAAGCTCCACCATAAGCTAAGTGGCTTTAAGCAAAAGAAAACTTAAGGTAGTTAATGTTCTTATTATCTTTTAAATATTTTTTCTCGTAATATGTTTTTATCGATAACACTTCATCGGCATGGGGCGAGTGGTAAAGGTCCTCTGTTTTAACGTGCAATCTGAGTTTTAACTCTTCTATCTTTTCGGCGGTGTAAGCGTGCAGGCCATCATTATCCGTTTTTAAATTGATATAGCCACCGGGTTTTAAAATTTCGGTGTACTTATTCAAAAATCGGGGCGAGGTAAGGCGTTTTTTTTCGCGGCTCAGTTGCGGCTGCGGATCAGGGAAAGTTATCCAGATCTCGTCAATCTCACCATCGGCAAAATAATCCAACAGGTTTTCTATCTGTATGCGCAAAAAGGCTACGTTAGGCACGTTTTCTTCAATAGCGGTTTTAGCGCCACGCCAAATGCGGTTGCCTTTATAATCAATACCAATAAAATTTTTATCGGGAAACAGGTTGGCCAGGTTTACGGTGTATTCGCCTTTACCGCAGGCCAGCTCCAAAACTACCGGGTTGTTGTTTTTAAAAAAACTTTTGCTCCATTCGCCTTTAAAAGGCTTGCCGGCATCTAACTGCAATACATTGCTAAAGGTATCAATCTCAGCAAAGCGCTTTAATTTATCTTTTCCCACTTTTTTAAATAAAGTGCAAAAATAGCCTTTTCTTTAAATTGTGAAACCTTTGTTTAAGTGGATTAAAGAACTACCGGCGGCGGCACAGACGGCATCGGCTTAAAGGGTTCTCCGGGCTTTTTGGTTGCCTTACTAAAAAGCGATTTTACTTTACCCCATATTCCGCTCACCGCATCTTCGCTAATATAGTGCGATGCCTTTTGCGATACCAGGCCCACCAATGCTTTAACTAAAAAGTTAGAGTGTTTGAACAGAGTTTTATTTAAGGTAACGGGTAATACAATTCTTGATAATAGGCCTAAAAAATCCTGGCTAAAAATACCCGGCTGTTTAGCCCCATTATGGCTGCTCCCTGAATTTATCAGGGACATTATACTTGAAAATATAGCGGATGGACTACTAAAGCGCGCAGCCAATGCAGTGCCTTGCTGGTTTTCAATAACACGCATCCTGGCAATTTCTTCCCGCAGATCGTCAATATTTTTTATTTGGAAGTCCATTGCTTTTACTTTTTAAATAATTTTTGGACAAAGAGATTAGCAAGCGGCTTTTCAATACGCTCCTTATTGAGTTTTATAACAACTGCAATAATTAAATAAATAAGGGCAACACACCCAAAACCTTCCCAAAATGATTGCAATACATCAGATAAATAATAAGCTAAAGTAAAGCTGGCAAATATAAAGGCCAATACCATGCTTATGGCGGTAATGGCATCTGTGATTACACTTGCTAAAATTGAAGTTCCACCCTCAATAGCCTCATATTTTAAAAGCTTAAAACGCGTTTCAGCATATTCTTTCAGCTGATCAACAATTGGCGGTAATGGTGGTGGTGTTTCTTTTTTGGCTTCCATATATATTTAATTTATATATCCCGGATAATTCATTTCCATGAACAATCCGGGATGGAGGTAAATTATGCGTGTTCCAGATCGTCCTGATACTCTTCTTCGGCGCCCCTGATCTTTGATTTTATATTTTCAACCACCTTATCCTTTAAACCCACCAGGTTATCGATCTCGGCTGCTGCGGTTTCTTTAATAGAATCACCAAGGTTTTTTAATGATTCGGTAAGTTTGTCGCGTGTTTCGTTACCTTTATCTGGTGCAAATAAAATTCCTAACGCTGCCCCTGCCGCCAAGCCTGCAAGCAATGCAACAACTACTTTTGTGTTATCATTCATTGTAATATAATTTTAAGTTGAACATTTGTTTTAATATGATTAAATACCTTGCCAAATATCATAAATCAGCTAATTTGTCGGTAATTTCTGTATAAATTGTTTTTTTAGGCCGATTGAATTCTGCAACTGTGTTCACAAAAGTATTCAATATGCCCGGTCAGTTTTCAGGAGTGCGTATGCGTTCCAAACGGTCGGCGGCCATCCTGTTTGTTTCATATATCTCTATCAACAGTAAAAAATACGATAATAATACCGGCCCAAAAACCAGGCCCAAAATTCCAAAAAGCGGCAAACCTATAAACACCCCTATAACCGATATAATGGGATGGGTATTGGCTATACGCTTGTTGATGATCATTCGTAAAACGTTATCAACGTTGCCTATAAATAACAACCCGTAAGCTAACAGTAAAATTCCATTTAAAGTATGCCCTTGTGCAAATAATATGATACTTGCCGGTATGCATAGCGTTGGTGCACCTACCACCGGCAAAAATGAAATAAATACGGCAATAACCCCCCAAAACACCGGGTCGCCGATGCCAAATATCCAAAAGCCATTGGCTAATAGTACACCTTGCGTAATAGCTATTATTCCTTGTCCTAAAACGTTTGAATAGGTAGAATCGCGCAGGGCTGCTGCAAATTTTAATGCATGTTGCTCGCGGAAGGGAGCATATTTTAATAAACCGGCCTCAAACTCCCCAATCTGCGTAAGCATAAAGTACAACAAAAAATAAAGTACCAGCAAGGTTATGATAATGCTTGCCGCGCTGCCTAATATGGAAGGAAAAAGTTCAGTTACAAACGTTCCTAATTTTTGCAGTGTATTTTCGGCAAAATGGGGTTGATTAAGGTTAGCGGCGGCAAAGGCATCAATTTTTGTGGTCCATTGCTCAATTGGCAGCGATTTTAGGTCGATACTTGATATTTTACCTACCACCATAATACTCAATGACAAAAACGGGATCACAATAACGATAAGAGAAGAAAAAATGATAAGCAGGGCAACCAACACTTTGTTCCAGCCTTTTTTTTCGACCAGGTGGATATAAAAGGGTCTGAAAATGGTGAATAACACAACGGCACCTAATATGGAACTAAATAAACCATGCAGTGCATACAGCAAAAAACAGCCAAGCACAACAATGCTTACCAGGATGATATTATTACGCTGCTTATAGTTAAAAATTGACATTAAGGCTTGGCTTTTAGAAATCCATAAAAAAAGAGTCAAGGGTTAAGACTAATGATCAAAATTATTGTCTTGATTCCTGACTCTCATCTCTTGATTCTCATTGTTATGTTAAACAAAAAAACGCCAAAAAGGTTTAGCGTTTTTAAAGTATTATATGCGATAAAAAAGGCTATTTCGTATCATCAAGAAGTGTATTTATCTGGGTTGAACTTCTTGAAATTGTATCCAGATAAAACAGGCAATCGGCAGAGGCATCGGGCATTTCGTACTTCAGCTGTTCAAGCGCCAAATAAATATTAGAAAGCTGATTTTTAATATCGTGCTTTAGTTTACGCAGGCTTTCCTCGCTTCGCCCTTGCTGCTCCTCTTCCATTTTATTTAAGGTTTATGGCCTTCATTTTATTATACAGTGTTTTACGGTCGATATTTAATATCTCAGCGGCTTTTGTCTTATTAAAATTAACCTCTCTTAAAACTTTAATAATAGTTTCATATTCGGCTTCGAGTGCCGCGTTTTTAAGATCGTGGCGTATTTCTTTTATCTCCGGCACCTCATAGGTGTTGGTATGGGCATGGGAGTGCTCAAACGAATGTGTTTTAAAATTAGATATTTCAAGAGGCAGCGCCTTCATGGTGATCTCACTTTCTTCGGCTAATAAAGCTGCCCGCCTGATCACATTTTTTAGTTCACGGATATTACCTGGCCATCTGTAGTTCATAAAGCAATCAACAACCTCGGCCGAAAACGCGGTTACACTGCGCCCCAGTTCATTATTAGCGATCTTTAAAAAATGCTCGGCCAGTAACATAATATCATTGCCGCGCTCACGCAATGGCGGCATATATATGGTAAACTCATTAAAGCGATGGTACAGGTCTTCCCTGAACCTCCCCTTTTGAATTCCTTCCTGCAGGTTTTCGTTAGTAGCTATAATAATGCGTACATCAAGGTCAATTTCTTTGGTGCTGCCTATCCTTTTAACTTTGCGTTCCTGAACGGTACGCAGTAAGGCCGCCTGGATCTCATAGGAAAGATTACCCACTTCATCCAAAAACAGGGTGCCTCCGTTTGCCATTTCAAAATGCCCGATCTTAGTGTAAAGCGCCCCGGTGAATGACCCTTTTTCGTGGCCAAAAAACTCGCTGGCTGCCAGTTCTTTGGTTAATGAGCCACAATCCATAGCAACAAAGGGTTGGTTGTGGCGCAGGCTGTTAAGGTGTATACTTTGAGCCACCGACTCTTTGCCGGTACCACTTTCGCCCAGTATAATTACGCTGTAATTGGTAGGAGCCACCAACTCTATCTGCCGCAACAACTCTTTTGAAGCCCTGCTGGTGCCGGCAACAAATTCATTGGCGAAAGTCTGTTTTTTATTATCCCGGCCTTTTGATTTATCATTAACCGTATTATCGCTCACTGCTTCTTCAACCAGGGCATAGTGGGTTTCAACGGCTTTATTAATAGTATTTAATATTTCATCGGGATACAATGGCTTGGTAATATAGTCGTATGCGCCCATTTTAATAAGCTCAACTGCCATTTTAATATCAGAGTAACCCGTAATGATGATCACCCCGGTTTTAGGGTATTGGTTTTTTATGTTTCTGAGCATTTCGCGACCGTCGGTATCTTCCAACCTGAAATCGCACAGAACGAGGTTAAATTCATCGTTTTTTAGGGCCTCCATGCCACTTGTTCCACTTGAGGCTGTACTTACATCAAAGCCATTGCGGGTTAAAAACTTTGATAGCAATAAAGCCACATTAACTTCATCATCAATGATGAGGATTTTCTTCATAAGAGCAATACTGGTAACGGTAAATGTATTTAAACGTGTTAAGTTACTAACAATGTTGCTAATTTATGGAGCTTTTTTTAAATACAGCCTTTAAACTCAAAAAAAGCATAAACAAAATGGGCGGTCAATTGACCGCCCATTTTGTTTATAGGTATAAGTAGGGCCATATTAAAAGCCGTACGCTACACGGATACCCACAAAGTTTACTTTGCTGTTATCAACACCGCTGGTGTATTTGGTAGTTGCTTCGTAACGAACACCTGCATCAATAAAGTTTCCGTTTGCACTTACCGGGAACTGAACACCTATTTGAGGAGCGTAAACAAATGCAGTTGATTTATCAGCACCAACATCAGATTTGTTTAACAGGAAAGCTGCACCAGCTTCGCCTTGTACATAAAAGTTCTCGATAGGGAAGAATTTTAAACCTGCTTTAACTGGTATTAAATGAATGTCAGTCGGGTTTACTAATCCGTTTGGTGTAGTGATATCATTCTTACCAAAAATATTATTGTAACCTGCGTTAACAGTAACAAATAATTTGTTTGAAAGAACCGGGATATCTGCTTGTACCGAACCACCTAAGTTCCATTTGTAGCTATCTTTAAAGTTACCTGTTGGGATACCCGCATCAACACCAATGCTGTAACGGATACCGTCTTTAGTTGTAGTTGATGTAGTTGTAGGGGTAGTTGTTTGTGCTTTAGCGCCTAATGCAAATCCTGCAAATGCTAAAACAAGGGCTGAAATTTTAAATGTATTTTTCATAACAATTGTGTGTTTTTGATATATGTTTTATAAACACAATGCAAAGTAAAGCACAGAATCACATATGATTTTTCATCCAAAAGTCACGAATATTTAATCGCTTGATTAACAATAATTTATTTTTTGACCCGATTGGTATTTTGGTCAGCCCATTGTAAAATAGGCGAATATATCCCTTAGAATTGTCAAATTAACATTGGCTTAACATTGGATCTGCGTTGATAACGGGCTGGTTTCTGCACGTTATCAGCGCAATTTTACTCGGTTTTAAGCCTATTTAATGGAAAAATATAGAAATAGAAGCACAAAGAAGCTTGAATATGCCCGATAATTATTGCTTTAGCAGATCATTCGCCTTTAAAATCCGCTTTTCGCTTGGCTAAAAATGCCGCAACACCTTCCTGAAAATCCTGCGTTCCAAAGCATTTTCCAAACTCCGCTATCTCGGTTTCATAGCCATTTACGCCATCGGTAAAGCCCGCGTTTACAGCATGTATAGCAGCAGCCAATGCTAATGGCGCCCTTGATAATATTTTTTGCAATAACCCCTCGGCCTCTATCAGCAGGTCTTCGGGGCAAGCTACATGCGTAACCAGTCCAAATTGCTGAGCCTCAACAGCAGTTATCATATCGGCGGTAAGTATCATTTGTAAAGCTTTACTTTTACCTATTAATTGAGCCAACCTCTGTGTACCGCCATAACCGGGTATTAAACCCAGCGTTACTTCGGGCAGGCCCATCTTAGCCGTTTCTGATGCTATGCGTATATGGCAGGCCATAGCCAGTTCAAGACCGCCGCCAAGAGCAAATCCATTTATGGCAGCAATTACAGGCTTATTACCATTAGCAATCAGGTCAAACACTTCTTTTTGTCCTTCACGTGCCAGGGCAGTGCCGGCAGCAACATCCAGACTGGCAAATTCACTAATATCGGCACCGGCAACAAAGGCTTTGGTACCTGCGCCTGTAATAATGATACCACCAACATCAGGATTATTAAAAGCTTCAAAAAAAGCGGTATGCAGTTCGGCAAGGGTGTCTTTGTTCAGCGCGTTAAGTTTGCTTTCGCGGTTTATAATAATATACTGTATACGCTCTTTGTTTTCTATCAGTAAATTTTGAAATTCCATGGGATTAGCTATTAAAAATTACGGTGTTCGTGCACCCAGCCTGTAATATAAGCAACAATATCCTGCGTATTGGTTCCGGGCGGAAAAAGCTCGCCAACACCTAATTGTTTTAGCGACAGCATATCATCATTAGGGATAATGCCGCCACCGGTAAGCAGTACATCATCCATTTGCTTTTCTTTAATTAGTTTAATGATCTTGGGGAAAACGGTCATGTGGGCTCCCGATAATATGGATATGCCTATGGCATCCACGTCTTCCTGTAAGGCGGTGTTCACTACCATTTCGGGCGTTTGGCGCAGGCCGGTATAAATTACTTCCATCCCGGCATCGCGCAGGGAAGTGGCTATAATACGTGCGCCGCGGTCGTGCCCGTCAAGCCCTACTTTGGCAACTAATACACGGATGGGTCTGTTAAAGGTATTACTCATGTAAAACCATATTGGTTGCCGTAAAAGTAAGAAGAAATTTATGATGTTCAGTATCCCGGAAATATACCTGAAACGGTCTATTGCTTTTTCAGCCGGTACACATAACTATAGCTCTCGCCTTTTTTTTCCAGGATCAAACTATCGCCTTTGGTAATTTGTGTATAGGTACCATTCAATAAAAGTCCCCAGTCAAAATTAGCTGTATGAACTAAACTATCCTGAAAAGTTAGCTGGTTGTTATTTACGGTATAGCTGCCACGGCTCCCAATTGTCATAAAGGTATTTAATGTAGCCTGATATGTTTTACCTGAAATTACAATTTTAACGGTGCCGTTGGCTGCATTAACACTTGAAGAGGTAAATGTACCTGTATAGGTACCTTCTAATTTTACAGGGGTGGCATTATCTTTATTGCAGGCCGCTAAAGTCGCCACCGCAAATAGCATTATAATAAGGCTTTGTGATTTCATGAGTTTGGTGTTTATAATATTACGAAGAATTTAAAGCCAATGCTACAGTCTGTTAAAACACTGGTTTAAACATCCCGCTAAGGCAGGAACATACATCTCCAAAAAATAAATTTTTAACTTTGCCGCTTATGATGATCAGTGCGGCAACTCCATTCACTTTACTCGGGCAAAACCTTTTATTACTCCCTCAAAAAGCAATTTTCTGGGAGCAGCAAAAAGCATTAATTATTGCCGATGTACATTTTGGCAAAGTAGGCCATTTCCGCAAAGCTGGCATCGCGGTACCCCGGGATATGGAACAAAGTGACCTGGCAACCCTGTCGGACCTGATCAGTGAATACCGGCCCGAAAAATTATTGTTCCTTGGCGACCTGTTCCACAGCGATATGAATAATGATTGGGACTGGTTTATCCTTTGGCGCAGCCAGTTCCCCAGCCTGCAGATCATCCTGATCAGGGGCAACCATGATATTATTGCCGACAGCCATTATCAAAAACTAAATATCGAACTGTATGATGAATTGTTAATTGGCCCTTTCCTCATGCTGCATCATCCGCTACCCGATATACAGTTACAACATGCCTCGGGTTACGTTTTTTGCGGGCACATCCATCCGGGAGTTAGTTTAAGTGGCCGGGGCAGGCAGTCAATTACACTGCCTTGTTTTGCTTTTAGCAGCAAGCAGGCCGTACTGCCGTCTTTTGGTAAATTCACCGGCAAGGTGGCCATTCGCAGCCGGTTAACCGATAAAATATTCGCGGTTTTAAAGGATAAAGTGATCGCTATTGATTAATTACACCTTTAATATATAGGCTATTATACAGCAAATGCAGTGTAATTTGAATGCAATTTCTTAGATTGATTCTAAATAGCCTTTTCACGGTCAATAAGCCAATTGCATTTCTATCTTTTGGCATTTAATAAATACTTTTGCCTAAAATAAATCTATTTCATAATGAGCGAATTTAAACAAACCTTTAACTCATCGCTGGGAAAAAAGCTGATCATGGCTTTAACAGGCTTGTTTTTGTGTACTTTTATTATCGTACACGTAGGAGGTAACCTGTTGCTGTTTAGCAACGACAATGGTTTTGGCTTTAATGTATATGCCAATTTTTTAACACATTTTCCGCCTATTGAGGTTGTTGCGTGGATTTTGTACCTGTGTATCGCGGTACATGCGTTATACGGACTTATCTTAACCGTTAAAAACCGCAAAGCGCGCCCGGTAGGTTACGCAGTGCAACCCAAGTCAGATGCCAGCTGGTCATCAAAAAACATGGGCTTGTTAGGCTCTATCCTGTTTCTGTTTATAGTTATCCACATGGGCAACTTCTGGTTTAAATACAAATACACCAATGAGGTTGGCTTTAAGGAGTACCGTACAGACCTGGCTACGGGTCAAACTACGGAGTCGGCCTACACTCCTGTATCTGCCGATTTCAACCACTCCGTTTCTACCGAAAACAATGTGGAAATAGTAAGGGTGAAAGACCTGCACGCACGTGTGTCACACACCTTTGGTAATATCTGGTATGTAATTTTATATGTAATAGCAATGGGCGCGTTATCGTTCCACCTGCTGCATGGCTTTCAGAGTGCTTTCCGCACACTGGGCTGGGTACATCGTAAGTATACGCCTGTAGTATATGCTATTGGCACCTGGTTTTTCGCGGTAATTATTCCGTTTCTTTTTGCCCTTATGCCGGTATACTACTTTTTTGCACACAAATAAGCCCCCCAGCCCCCTAAAGGGGGAGCTTTCAGAGTTCCCCCTTAGGGGGTTAGGGGGCTAAACTACTCACTAAATATAAAATTAGATAAGAAATGAGTTTAGATGCTAAAATTCCTCAAGGCCCATTAGCCGAAAAATGGAGCAAGCATAAATTTAACCTGAAGCTGGTTAACCCGGCCAACAAGCGTAAATACGATATCATTATTGTAGGTACGGGCTTGGCAGGAGCTTCGGCCGCGGCTTCACTGGCCGAGTTGGGTTACAACGTAAAATCTTTTTGTTTCCAGGATAGTCCCCGCCGTGCGCACTCTATTGCCGCGCAGGGAGGTATCAACGCGGCAAAAAATTATCAGAACGATGGCGATAGCGTTTACCGTTTGTTTTATGATACTATTAAAGGTGGTGACTACCGTGCCCGCGAAGGCAATGTGTACCGCCTTGCCGAGGTATCGGTAAATATAATTGACCAGTGTGTAGCACAAGGTGTTCCATTTGCACGTGAATATGGTGGTTTGTTAGACAACCGCTCGTTTGGTGGTTCGCAGGTATCCCGTACGTTTTACGCCCGCGGCCAAACCGGACAACAATTACTTTTAGGTGCTTACTCTGCATTAAATCGCCAGATACATGCCGGCAAAGTAAAGATGTACACCCGTACCGAAATGCTTGATGTGGTTACCATTGATGGTCATGCCAAGGGTATTGTTACCCGTAATATGATCACCGGTGCTATTGAAACACATGCGGGCCATGCGGTATTGTTATGTACAGGTGGTTACAGCAACGTTTTCTATCTGTCAACCAATGCCATTGGTTCAAACGTTACTGCTGCCTGGAGAGCCCATAAACGTGGTGCATTCTTTGGCAACCCTTGCTATACCCAAATTCACCCAACCTGTATCCCGGTAAGCGGCGATCACCAGAGCAAGCTTACGCTGATGTCTGAGTCGTTACGTAACGACGGACGTGTTTGGGCACCTAAAACAGCTGCAATTGCCGAGCAATTACGCAAAGGCACACTGAAGGCTGATCAGGTTAAAGAAGACGACCGGGATTACTTCCTGGAACGTAAGTATCCTGCGTTTGGTAACCTTGTTCCGCGCGACGTGGCTTCACGTAACGCTAAGGAAATGGTTGAGGATGGTCGTGGTGTAGGCGCATCAGGTTTCGCTGTATTTCTTGACTTTGCCGACGCAATTAAGCGCCTTGGCGAAGAAACCGTTAAAGCCAAGTATGGTAATCTGTTTGATATGTACATCCAGATCACCGACGAAAACCCATACAAACAACCAATGCGTATTTACCCTGCAGTACACTATACCATGGGTGGCCTTTGGGTTGATTATAACCTGAGCACCAATGTACCAGGCCTTTATGCTTTGGGCGAGTGCAATTTCAGTGACCACGGTGCTAACCGTCTTGGTGCTTCTGCCTTAATGCAGGGCTTATCTGATGGTTACTTTGTGATCCCTTATACCCTTGGCGATTACCTGGCTACCATCGGCCCTAAAAAGGTTGATACCAGCCACCCTGCTTTTGAACAAACCAGGAAGGAAGTAATTGACCACGTAAATAAATTACTGGCATTAAACGGCACCAAAACGGCCGAAGCTTACCACCGCGACCTTGGCCACATCATGTGGGAATATTGCGGCATGGCCCGTACCGAAGAGGGCTTGACAAAAGCCAAAGGACTGATACAAGCCCTTAAAGCAGACTTCTGGAAGAACGCCAAAGTAGTTGGTGAAAACGAAGAGGTGAATGCTTCGCTTGAAAGAGCCGGCCGTGTTGCCGATTTTATTGAATTGGGCGAACTGATGGTTGATGACGCTTTAATGCGCCGTGAATCATGCGGTGGCCACTTCAGGGTAGAATCACAAACAGAAGGTGGTGAGGCAAAACGCGATGACGAGAATTTTGCATTTGTTGCAGCATGGGAGTTTAAAGGTGAAAACCAACCCGAAGTATTGCACAAAGAGCAATTGGTATTTGAATCGGTACATTTATCACAACGTAATTATGCTTAAGTAGTATCAAGTACATAGTATCAAGTATCAAGACAGCCGCATTTGTTTTAAGATACTTGCCAGAAAAGTCTTGATACTTGATACTAACTACCTGATACCATATATACTATATACTTGATACTAAATCTCAAAAAAGATGAGTAACGGAAATATGAACCTGACGCTTAAAGTATGGCGCCAGAAAAATGCTCAAACAGCGGGCAAATTTGTGACTTACAAGGCCGAAAGCATTTCGCCCGATATGTCATTCCTGGAAATGCTTGACGTTGTTAACGAAAGCCTTACCCTTAAGGGTGATGAGCCTATACACTTTGATCATGATTGCCGCGAAGGTATTTGTGGTATGTGCTCTTTATATATTAACGGGCACCCTCACGGGCCAAAACGTGCGGTTACTACTTGTCAGTTGCACATGCGTACCTTTCACGATGGCGAAACCATTACCATTGAGCCTTGGCGCGCATCAGCATTCCCGGTAATAAAAGATCTGGCGGTTGATCGTTCCGCGTTCGACAGGATACAACAGGCAGGTGGTTACGTATCGGTAAATACCGGTGGTGTACCTGATGGTAATGCCATCCCGATCCCTAAAGTAATAGCCGACGAAGCCTTTAACTCTGCTACTTGCATTGGTTGCGGCGCCTGCGTTGCAGCATGTAAAAATGCATCAGCCATGCTGTTTGTTTCGGCAAAGATCACCCAATTAGGCCTGTTACCACAAGGTCAGCCTGAGCGTTACCGTCGTGCACAATCTATGGTAGCCCAAATGGACGAAGAAGGTTTTGGCAGCTGTACCAATACCGGCGCCTGCGAAGCAGAATGCCCTAAAGAAATTAAGCTGACTAACATTGCCCGTATGAATAATGATTACTTCAGCGCTAAATTATTCCGCGAAGAAGAAATTCACGAAGAACAACATGGTGCTTAATCAAGATTGATCGTCTATATAATAAAAAGGCTTTGGAGATTTTCCAAAGCCTTTTTTGTTGAGCGTTCTTTTATTCCCTCCCTCGGGAGGGGTGCTGCGGCTGGTGTGATGGCAGGGAGGGGTTTCATCGCTGGTTAAACCCCTCCCTGCCCCTCCCAGGGGAGGGAATCGCACTGTCCCCACATTTACCAACTTGTGACCAACTTGCGCTCGTCTATGACGAGTGTTTAATATGGATGGGCGATTATATCGCCCAATCAGCCGAGTTTAAAGCCAATTGATTATTTCCGCCGTTGTTGGTGTTGTCACCATAGGTGTTCGGAAGATTGTAATTGCAGTGTATATTCCCTCCCTTGGGAGGGGTGCTGTGGATTGTGAAATGGCAGGGAGGGGTTTATACGTGCGATTAAACCTGTAATGTTCAATAAACCCCTACCTCCCCCTTCCCCAAGGAAGGAATCGCACTAGGCCCAAGCTTTCTTTTTATTTCTTCCCAACACCTATAGTGTTGTCACCAATAACATGCTTTGATAAAATAGTTGTTAGTGACAAACTACCTTTCGCCTTTGACCTTTATCCTTTTACCCCAGCTTCATATTTACCGGATCCCATTTAATAACCTTGTTTTCGAAGTAACTGTCATTACAGGCCAGGCAAGGGGCAGCTGCGCGGAAACCGAATACGGCATCCTCAACCACGGGTTTTCCAGTTTTCATGGAATCAAAAAAATTGGCAAAATGTTCATTGGAATCATTGTAGCCTTCAGGTTCGCGATAAATAACATCATCCATTTTGGGCGCCTGCCGGTCGGCTGCAGAATATTTTTTATTATAATCCTCCACAATGGCTTTCTGCATGGCTTCGGGATAAGTTTCGAATGAATCCCATCCACCATAACCCGGGGCTACCGGCATTTTACGTTTACGTATGGTAAAGCCTCCGCCATCGCTCATATCAATAACACCTTCAGAGCCTACTATTTTGGTTGTGGAGCGCTCACCCTCGCCGCTTACAAAATTAACCCGCAAGGTGGTTTGGAAAGCCGGATGCTCAGGTGATTCAGGGTAGGAGATTACCGCGCTCATTACATCAGGCACATTGCGCCCATCCTTCCAGTAGTCGAGGTCGCCAATCGAAAATATTTTGTTGGGTCCTTTGGAGCCGGTTATAAAGTGGATGCCTGTAAGCAGGTGTACAAAAAGGTCGCCGGCTACACCGGTTCCATATTCGCGATAATTGCGCCACCTGAAAAAACGGTTGCTGTCATAAGCATGCTTCTCTTTACTATTGGCCTGAAACTGATCCCAGTCTACCGTTTGTGCCGAGGCGTCAAGCGGTATAGTATACTGCCACGCCCCTAATGCGCTTTGCCTGCTGAACGATGCCTCGATCGAGTTGATCTTTCCTATAGCGCCGGCCTGGTACAGTTCCTGCGCTTTTTTAAAGGCAATGCTGCTTACCCGCTGACTGCCTACCTGAAAAACAGCCTTGGTTTCCTGCTGCGCCTTTATTTCTTTAAGTCC
Organism: Mucilaginibacter lappiensis; assembly: GCF_050433765.1. Lineage (GTDB taxonomy): Bacteria > Bacteroidota > Bacteroidia > Sphingobacteriales > Sphingobacteriaceae > Mucilaginibacter > Mucilaginibacter lappiensis_A. The sequence continues at coordinate 343,612 of NZ_JBNPWP010000005.1, forward strand.
TTCACTGATGTGATGCACCATGGGCTTTTCGCTGTAAACCGCTTTGCCCTTGCGCATGGCCTCAATAGATATAGGCGTATGCCAGTTATCGCTGGTGGCTACTATTACGGCATCAATATCCTTGCGGTTTAATATCTCCCTATAATCAGCAGTGGTAAAAATATTGTTACCATAAAGCTCTTTAACCCGGTCAAGCCTGCCTTTATACAGATCGGCACAAGCCACCAGTTCAACCCCTGGAACGCTTAGGGCCGCCCGTGTATCATTAAAACCCATAATGCCCATGCCTATGGTGGCTATTCTGATCTTATCATTAGAGCTGATCCGTTTTTCGGCCTGTAGTATCCGTTTTTCATGTTCTTCCTTTGCAGCCAGGCTGGTAAGCGATGCCGAAGTAAGAATAACTGAGGTGCCAAATTGCTTTAAAAATTTTCTTCTGTCTGTTGCCATAGGTTTATGCATCAAGGTTTGGTAAATGAATAATTGGTTAATACGATCAGGTATATTTTGCAGGGGCGCAAATACGGGATGTATTTATATGCAATATAAAAGAACAAAATTTAGTCTGCAACTTTTTAATATTATTTAAAAAGTTTAATTTGCATAACGTTTCCAATAAACTATAACCTCTTTATGAAAAAATTATCCTTATTGCTATGTTGCTGCCTTGTGCACTTTTTATCATTTGGCCAGGTTGCCCAAAGCGGCTTATCCATTATTCCTGAACCGGTAAAAGCTGCCCGGTTTGCGGGCCAGTTTGTGCTACCTAAAAATGTTATTGTGGAGGCCAGTGCACTGCCTGAACTTACCCCGGTAACGGCTTATCTTAAAAAGAAACTGTCTACAGCACCCGGTTCATTAGTTACCATAAAAAATGTTGCTCCAACCGCATCTATCCGTTTGATCCTGAATAAAACGGTGGACACGCTGATCGGTAAAGAGGGATACAAATTATCGGTAAAAGCAAAAAAGGTGGTGATAAGGGCTAATGAGGCGGCCGGCTTGTTTTATGGGGTGCAAACCCTGATGCAGTTACTGCCTACAGAGATTGAAAGCATTGAGCCGGTTAAAAATGTAAAATGGGCAGTACCTTGTGTGGAAATTACTGATTATCCCAGATTTGCCTGGAGAGGACTGATGTTTGATGTAGCCCGTCACTTTTTTACCAAGGCCGAAGTAAAGCAATATATAGATGCTATGGTGAAGTATAAACTTAACCTGCTGCACATGCATTTAACCGACGATGAAGGCTGGCGTGTTGAGATCAAAAGTCTGCCGAGGCTAACCACTGTAGGGGCCCTTAATGTTAAAAAGGTGGGCCAGTTTGGTACATTTACCCCCCCCGCGGCTGATGAGCCGCGTAATTACGGTGGTTTTTATACCCAGGATGATATTAAAGAATTGGTTCAATATGCCAAAGACAGATTTGTAGATATATTGCCCGAGATTGATGTACCGGGACATAGCCTTGCCGCGGTTGTAGCCTATCCGGAACTTTCCTGTACACCGGGAGCCGATAAATATGTAGTTAACTCTGGTGAGCCTTTTATGGACTGGAGTGGTCCGCATAATAAGGCCATTGTTGATAACACCCTTTGCCCGGCCAACGAGAATGTATATACGTTTTTAGATAAAGTAGTAACCGAAATAGCACAGTTATTTCCTTTCCCATACATCCACATGGGTGGCGACGAGTGTGCTAAGAATTTCTGGGAGCAAAGCGATGCAATTAAGGCCCTCATGATCAAGGAAAATCTAAAAGATCAACAGGAAGTGCAAAGTTATTTTGAGAAACGCCTGGAAAAAATAGTAGAATCAAAAGGCAAAAAGTTTATGGGTTGGGACGAAATTCTTGAAGGAGGCTTAGGTCCTAATGCCGCGGTCATGAGCTGGAGAGGTATTCAAGGGGGAATTCAAGCCGCCAAAATGGGTCACGAGGTGATAATGAGCCCTACAACTTTTGCTTACCTTGATTATATGCAAAGCGACCGCGTGAATGAAACCCACATTTATGCCACATTACGTTTAAATAAAACCTACGAGTTTGAGCCGGTACCCGACAGTGTTGACGCCAAACTGATTAAAGGCGGCCAGGCTAATTTATGGACGGAGCAGGTTTACAACATTCGCCAGGCTGAGTATATGACCTGGCCAAGGGGTATGGCCATTGCCGAGTCGGTATGGTCGCCGAAGGAGAAGAAGAACTGGAACTACTTTTTTGGTAAGGTAGAAAAACAGTTTAACCGTTTTGATGTGGCCGAGACAAAATATGCACCAAGCGTTTATGACCCATCTTTCGATGCTATCCGCAACGCGGATAAAACCCTGAAGATCACCCTGACCAATGAGGTAGAGGGGCTGGACGTTTATTACAGCTTTGACAATTCGTTCCCGGATAGGTTTTATCCAAAATATACCGAACCAATTGATGCGCCAAAAGATGCTACCACACTTAGGGTAATAACTTACAGGGGCAAAAAGCCAATTGGCCGCATGGTTACCATGCCGCTTTCGGAATTGAACGGCCGGATTAAATAAGGAGTTTAAATTCTGGATTATTTGTAACAAAGCCTTCCTGATGATATATCAGGAAGGCTTTGTTGTTACCCTTTTGTCATGCCGAACTTGTTTCGGCACCCCATATGCAGCGTTGTACAACATTGCAGCTGGCTTGTCCAGAGAGATCCTGAAACAAGTTCAGGATGACAAATTGTTTTTGTTTTTACTTCAACTCCGGAAAACGGGCATTATCAAAAATACTTTTATCAGCTGCCATTTTCTCTACATCCTGCCATTTGCGTGGCGCATCTATTGATAAAATTGTGCCGCCGTTTTTACCTATCTGTACATCATCTTCAATACGTACACCAATATTCCACCATTTTTTGTCGCAGGGGCTGCCGGCCGGAATATAAATACCAGGCTCAACGGTAATTACCATATTGGCGCTCAGGTTACCATCGTAACCGCCCTTATCATGTACATCAAGCCCTAAATGGTGTGAGCATCCATGCGGGTAATATTTTCTAACTTCTGATGCATCCTTTATAATACCTAATTTGATCAGGCCGGCGGCCAGCACTTGTTCTGATTTCTTTTCCAGTTTGGCATAAAGAGTTCCTTCTTTACATAATTTAAAAACCTCTTCCTGTGCATCATATACCAGCTGGTAAATAGCACGCTGATCGTCAGTAAACTTTCCGTTGGCGGGCACCGTACGGGTTACATCGGCCGAGTAGCCATGATATTCGGCGCCAACATCCATCAGGGTAAGCTGGTTATCCAGTTTGGTCGCGCTGTTTTCTTCATAATGTAAAATACATCCATTGGCACCCGCGCCAACTATTGGTGGATATCCTTCATCCTCGGCACCATATTTTTTATGCACATACATGAAAATGCCCTCCAGTTCCCTTTCAGACATCTGGGGTTTAATAGACCGCATTATTTCGGCATGAGCGATGCTTGATATCTCTACAGATTTTTTTAGCAGCACCAGTTCTTCCGGTGTTTTTATGCCCCGTAAAGTATTGGTATAGTTATTATAATTTGATATGCCCGAAAAACTTGCATTGATCTTTGCCTTTACATCAACCAGGGTTGCAGAATCAGGCTTATTTACCAACTCCTGTATAATGGCGCTGTTTTTATAGGCTTCTTTATCAAGTTTTGGTTTTAAATAATTGATGATGCGTGCCAGGTTACCGGGCATAGCACGTTTATTGATCAGGCTCAGATCGCCCATTAACTGCCTATCTATATTAGGGATATTGGCTTTACTTTTAAAGGCATTTACCAGGTTCTTTAATTCACCTGCCGAGCCATCACCGGTAACATCCGCGGGCATTTCGTCATAAAATACAGCGCTGAACTTTTTAAAATCAATCGGAAAATTCACGAAAGCTTCGCTGTTATAAACGCGCTTAAAACCAAGTTGTGTCTTCACTCCTTCCACACCAAGCCTTCTGCCAGTCCACTGCTCGCGTTGTGGGTCCCGGTGGCGTACAAAAAACAGTTCGTTGTAACTACTATCGCCATCGGCCTGCACATCTTTAAAAATAAGCAGCACCGCATTGGGTTCTTTATAGCCCGAAAAATAATAAAGATCGGGGTTGGGGTGATAAACGTAATTTACATCATTTGAAAAAACCTGGTCGGGGTACGAAAAGATCACCGTAACCGAGTTGGCCGGCATCAGGTTGCGCAGCGCCTGCCGCCGGCCGGCGTGAAACTCTTTGCTCAAATAATCCTTTGGCAAATTTTCGGTACTGTTTACTGATTGTGAAAATCCCTGAAATACGCCCAGGCACATAGCGCCTGCAACGAAAAGTATTTTGTGATAAGATCTCATAATGGTTAATAGGTAAAGTCAGTTAAAACTTGGTCAATATACAAAATATGGTGTACAGCAAAAAGCATGGGACATAGCACCATGCATTATGAATTATACACTTTTTAGACTTGTTTTACAAAACATGAAGTTCTGCCAATTCCTTTTCCAACTGTTCTGACGATGTAAAATGGATGGTTTTAATGCCGGCCTTTTCGGCGGCCAGCACGTTGCGGTAGTTATCATCTATAAACAGGGCTTCCTGTGGGTTTACCTGGTAACGATCAAGCAGGATCTGGTAAAACTCAGGAGCGGGCTTACGCATCTTTTCGGCTCCTGAAACTACAATACCATCAAACCAGCTCAGAAAGTCATACCGCTGCAAAGCCACCGGAAAAGTTTCGGCCGACCAATTGGTAAGGGCATATATTTTATATTGGTTGCCGGCTTTTAAACGACGTAGGATATCAACAGTGCCGTGAAAAGGTTCGCCCAGCATTTCTTCCCAGCGGCCATAAAATGCACGAATATTGGTTTCATGTTCCGGGAATTGTGTTACCAGTATCTCTGTGCCTTCCTGCAATGAGCGACCGGCATCCTGTTCCTCGTTCCAGTCTGAAGTGCAAACACTGGCCAGGAAGTTTTTCATTTCCTGCTCGTCATCAAATATGGTCCGGTACATGTAATGCGGGTTCCAATCGATCAAAACCGCACCCAGGTCAAAAATTATTGTGTTGATCATTTCTTATTACCGCTTTCTACAACTTTGATATCGGTTACCACCGAATCTTTGTTCAGGTAAAGAATAAGGTTTTTATTAGGCTTTTTGCTGCCAAGGTCAAGCTGGCTCACAATTTCATAATACATCATGGTTGAATCGGCCCTCTGAGGCCTGTGGAGCAGGCTAATTACCTGCTGATATTTCAGGCCCTTCAATTTATGGTTCTGAAGTAAGTCGTTCAGCATCTTATCCCGGTTAGGAAAGATTAAGCCGTCACCATAATCCCATTTATCCCGGTCAAATTTCATTTCTCGGCTGCATGAGGTGGAAACAACAATAAGCAGGCTGAACAGGATGATTATATTTTTGTTAAACATGGTATGACAGGTTTCGCCGACCAAATATAAATATAACCACTCCCTTATTCAGCATTCAATAAATAATCTTTAAACGTATCAAAATCCTTACTTAATGGAACAGACAGCTTTGTTTTTGACTGCAAGGCTTTAACCTCCTCTGGTATTTCAATTTTAGCGCTGATCTCCTCACTAAAAACATCCGGGAATTTGCATGGATGGGCGGTTGATAAAAATACACCTGCAGTATCTGCACTGCTATGATCATGCTGATAATCAGTTAAGGCTTGCCAGGCTATGGCGGTATGCGGGCAAACTACATAACCATAGGTATCAAAAACCCAGTTAATGGCTTTTACAGTTTCTTCGTCGTTGTATTTAAAACCAACCACCAGCTCTTTAAGCTTAGCCATATCTTCCTTAAACAGGTCGGCAATGCGCACCCAGTTACTTGGATTGCCTACATCCATCGCATTTGACAGGGTGGCCACAGATGGCTTAGGCTGATAAACGCCGGTTTTTAAAAACTCAGGAACAGTATCATTAGCATTGGTTGCCGCTATAAATTTTTCAACAGGCAAGCCCATTTTCCAGGCCAGTAAACCAGCACCAATGTTACCAAAGTTTCCACTCGGAACCGAGAAGATCACTTTTTTAACACCTTGCCTTAACAACTGCGCATAGGCATTAAAATAGTAAAAGGTTTGCGGCACCAAACGCGCAATGTTAATAGAGTTGGCCGATGTTAAACGGAATTTCTCATTTAGCTCCGCATCGGTGAAGGCTTGCTTAACCAGCGCCTGGCAATCGTCAAATGTACCGTCAATTTCCAGCGCGCGGATATTTTGTCCGTTGGTGGTGAGCTGTTGCTCCTGCACACCACTTACCTTGCCTTTAGGATATAATATGGTTACCCTGGTATTAGGTACACCTAAAAAGCCCAGGGCCACCGCGCCGCCAGTATCACCACTTGTGGCTACCAGCACGTCCAGTTGTTTTTCGCCATCCTCTAAAAAATAGCTCATTACCCGGCTCATGAAACGGGCGCCAAAATCTTTAAATGCCAATGACGGTCCGTGGAAAAGTTCCAGTACATGAACGTTCTCATCCAATTTTACAACAGGAGCCGGGAAGTTGATAGCATCATCGATCAAGGCTTTCAGATCAGCTTCGGGCATGGCATCACCCAATAGGTTTTTAGCTACACGGAAAGCGATCTCGGGTAAGGTGTATTTATCTAAATTGCTGATAAAATCCGCATCCAAACGAGGGATGCTGATGGGCATATATAAACCTTTATCCTGCGGCATACTGTTAAAAACCGCGTCTTTAAAGGATACTTGTAATGAGGTGTTGTTGGTACTGTAAAGTTTCATTTTGATTTCGGATTAGCCCCCTCTAAATCTCCCCCTAAAGGGTGAGACTTTTGGAACTTTTGTTTGTATTGTTTTTCTTCCTGGCTGTCGTGCTGAGCTTGTCGAAGCATGGAGGGCAGGCCTCTGCACGCGCCCTTCGACAAGCTCAGGGTGACACCCTCTTTTTAAAGCCCTCTCCCCTTAGGGGAGGGTTGGGTTGGGCTACTTACCCTATCACCTTAGGCCCTGCATCATTGATGGTAGACACATAGGTGTTTGAACCAATGTTAAGACCGGTTAAATGCTGCTGTAATTTTTGGGTAATGAGCCTTGCTGTTTCTTCATCTTTAGTAAACGCAAAAACCGACGGACCAGAGCCTGATATGCCAAAACTTACCGCACCCATACTCATGGCCATTTCGCGCATTTTATAAAAATCAGGGATCAACATGGAGCGCACCGGCTCAACCAGTACATCTTTCATGCTGCGGCCTATCAGGTCAATATCCTGCATAAACAAACCGCTCACTAAGCCCGCAATATTACCCCATTGGGTCACGGCATCCTTCATCTGTATGTTTTTCCGGATGATCTGGCGGGCCTCACGTGTTGGCACATCCACATCAGGGAAAACGATGGCGCAATACAATCCGGCCGGATGCGGCAGGCGTACCACATCAAGCGGTTCATAACTGCGTATCAGCACAAAGCCACCTAAAAGGGCAGGAGCCACGTTATCCGCATGACCATGCCCGCAGGCCATTTCCTCGCCTTTCATGGCAAATGGCAACAGTTTGGCAGGGTCAGCATCATCGCCCAATAAGGTTTTTATGGCGAACAAGCCCGCAACCGTACTGGCCGAGCTGGAACCCAGTCCACTGCCTATAGGCATTTTTTTGTGCAGCTCAATATCCAGTCCTATATCTGCACGGCCAACGCTTTGCAGGTAATGCTGTACGCTCACGCTCACGGTATTTTTTGCAGGGTCAAGCGGCAAACGTCCGTCATCGCCGGTAATTTTACTGATGGTGATGCCTGGTTTATTGGTAACGCGCATGATTACCTCATCGCCCGGTTCATTAACAGCGAAACCCAGCACATCAAAACCGCAAACCACATTGGCAACGGTAGCCGGAGCAAAAACGTGAATACCTGCGCCAACGCCCCCCCCGCCCCCTAAAGGGGGTGCTATCTGTGGAGCGGCTTTTACTTCTTGTATTTTATTATCTTCCATTTTTTTAATATCAAATTATTCCTCCCCCTTCTGGGGGGTCAGGGGGTTATCAAACTATAGTTCCCCCTTTAGGGGGTTAGGGGGCTTATGGGCCTGGTTTAATTCGCTCCCAAATTTATTAAATCAGCAAATACACCGGCAGCGGTTACTTCTGCACCTGCGCCGGGGCCTTTTACTACCAGCGGGCGCTCCCTGTACCTGTCGGTGGTGAACGATATAATGTTATCGCTGCCCGACAGCATGTAGAACGGGTGATTTTCATCAACCATTTGCAGCGTGATGGTCACTTTTCCATTTTCCAGCTTGCCAATATAGCGTAACACTTTTCCATCCTTTTCAGCTTGCTCTTTTAGTTTAGCAAAGTGAGCATCTTCGGTTTTAAGCGTTGCATAAAAATCCTCTACAGATTTGGCTTCTAAACTGGCTTTGGGTAATACGCTTTCAATTTCCACGTCGGCCTCTTCCATTTGGTAACCTGCATCGCGGGCCAGGATCAGCATTTTACGCATAAAGTCTTTGCCGCTCAAATCATCCCGCGGATCGGGCTCGGTATAGCCCTTTTCCTGTGCCTCTTTTACCACATCATGGAAATTGGCATCGCCTTTAAAGTTATTAAAGATGAACGATATAGTTCCCGACAGAATGGCCTCAATACGTTGCACTCTGTCGCCACTGTTCATCAGGTTTTTCAATGTATTGATGATCGGCAGACCGGCACCTACGTTGGTTTCGTAAAAGAAATCAACCCCATGGCTGCGCGCGGTATCCCTAAAAGTTTTATACTGTTTATAACTACCCGAGTTGCCAATTTTATTACAAGTGATCACCGAGATATTGGCTTTAAAAACTTCCTCATAAAAACCCACCGGAACCGGGCTGGCCGTATTATCAATGAATACACAGTTGGGCAGGTTCATTTCCTTCATGCGATTAATGAACCCCTGCAGGTCGGCCGCATATGGGGAGGCCTGCAGATCATCCTGCCAGGTATCTAAAGAAATACCATCACTGTTAAAAGTCATTTTACGGGTATTGCTCACACCGGCAATTTTAACCTGTATGCCATTGTTATCCTTTAAATATTCGCTGTGGGCTTTCAACTGGTTAAACAAAGTTTTACCAATGTTGCCGGTACCCAGGCAAAATGCGTGCAGGGTTTTGGTAAGCTGCACAAAAAATGCATCATGTACAGCATTCAACGCTTTTGAAAGATCATTTGCCGATATGATAACCGATATATTATACTCAGACGAGCCTTGCGCGATAGCCCTTACATTAACCCCGTTACGGCCCAGCGCATGGAACAACTTGCCCGACATGCCCGGGGTTTGTTTCATGTTTTCGCCCACAACGGCTAATATGGCCAGATTTTTTTCGATCACTAAATGCTCCAGCTTTTTGGCCAGCAGCTCCAGTTCAAATTCCTGCTCAATTACCAGCTTAGCTCTTTCGGTATCCTGTGGTTGTACCGCGAAGGTGATGCTATGCTCTGATGACGACTGTGTGATGAGGATGATGTTGATCTGCTCGCGGGCGAGTAATGAGAATAACCGGCCGCTAAAGCCTGATTTACCCACCATGCCACTACCCTCTAAATTGAGGATACTGATATTATTGATAGAGGAAATTCCTTTAATAGGCAGTGCCGATGCCTTGCAATCGTGACGGATCACGGTGCCCTCAAACTCCGGCTCAAAAGTATTTTTGATCACGATAGGGATCTTTTTCAAGAAAGCCGGGATCATGGTTGGCGGATAGATCACCTTGGCGCCAAAGTAGGAAAGCTCCATCGCTTCGGTATAAGTAAGCTCAGTTAGTGAGAATGCCTTTTTTACCATACGCGGGTCGGCGGTCATCATGCCATTAACATCTGTCCATATCTGGATCTCTTTGGCGTTAAGAGCAGCACCAAATATAGCAGCGGTATAATCGCTGCCGCCACGGCCCAGGGTAGTGGTTTGGCCAACATCGTTACCTGCAATAAACCCGGTTACAAACAGCATTTTGCCTTTATTTGCTTCGTAAAGGTTGCGGATCAACAGCTCAGACAACTCGGTATTTACCTTTGCCTGGCCAAAGGCACTGTCGGTTTTTATTACTTCTGATGCATCAACAAAAAGCACCTCTTTAAAATGCTGTGCCGCAATTTTGCTCACCATAATAGTTGAGCAGCGCTCGCCGTAGCTTAAAACCTGGTCGCGTGTTTTTGGCGTAAGTTCCCTTAGGGTTAATACGCCCTGCAATAATTCTTCTAACTGGTTAAAGTGAATTTTTAAACGGGTAAAGGCGGGGTTTTGATTTTGTACCGTGAGCAGGTTTTTCACCACATCAAAATGGCGTTTTTCCAGCTCAGCTAACGCTGCGGTAAAATCACTGCCGTTAGCGGCATCCTCGGCCATTGATGCCAGCAGGTTGGTTACTCCACCCATTGCTGATAGTATAACTACCGGTTTTTCTTCGTTTTTAACTTCATCACTCAGGATGTTTAAAAGGGTTTGGATGCTGGCAACTGATCCTACGGATGTACCGCCAAATTTTAGAACTTTCATTTATAGTTTAGTATCAATATTTTAAATATTCCCCGGTTGGCCTCACCTAAATCCCCTCCAAAGGAGAGGACTTCAATATTTATTCCCAGAACCCTCTCCTTTGGGGAGGGCAGGGTGAGGCTTTTTAAACAAAAAAGCCTTCCTCTTTGCGGAGGAAGGCTTTCATTTGGTTTCTTTTTATGTTTTACACCATACGATTATCTTCCTCCGGTAACTTTGCCGATGGTAATAATTGATGTAATAATGGTGTTGTTAAGTATCATATTTTAATGTCGACAAAGTAAATAGATATTTTTCTAATAAGCAAGCTAAAAATGTTTTATTTTTTCAATACCTGTTAACTTTCCTAAATTGCACCCCTTATGCACGGACTCATTACCAAATCGACCGGAAGCTGGTACCAGGTACAAACACCCGATGGGCAACGGATAGATTGCCGCATTAAAGGGAAGTTTAGGATGAAGGGTATCACCACCACCAACCCTGTTGCCGTTGGCGATGTGGTTGATTTTGAAATGGAGCCGGATAGTGAAAACGGTGTGATCACCAATTTACGACAGCGTAAAAATTATATTATCCGTAAAGCTATTAACCTGAGCAAACAGGCCCAGATCATTGCCGCCAATCTTGACCAGGCATTGCTGGTAGTTACTTTGGCCTCGCCACGCACCTCTTTAGGGTTCATCGACCGCTTTTTGGTTACCGCCGAAGCCTATGATATACCGGCCCGCCTTATTTTTAACAAGCTCGATTTGTTTAGCGATGAAGGCTTGGAGATACTGGCCGATTATAAAGCCATATATGAAAAAATTGGTTATCCATGTTTTGAGGTTTCGGCGCTGGAAGGGACCAATATTGATCAGGTGCAGGAATTATTGAAAGATAAGGTGACACTGTTCTCGGGCCATTCCGGGGTAGGTAAATCAAGCCTGATCAATTCCCTGTTGCCCAGTCTGGATCTGCGCACACACATGGTATCTGAGTGGAGCGATAAGGGTATGCACACCACTACCTTTGCCGAAATGTTTGAACTGCCACAAGGTGGGTTTATTATTGACACCCCCGGTATCCGTGAATTAGGTGTTATCGATATAGAAAAACAGGAACTCAGCCACTTTTTCCCCGAGATGCGCTCACGCATGAACCAGTGCCGTTTTAATAACTGCCGCCACATTAACGAACCCGGCTGCGCCGTGTTAGAAGCACTGGAAGAAGGTGAAATAGAGCTATCGCGCTATGAAAGCTATTTGAGCATTTATAATGGGAATGATACGAGAGCGTAGCAGCATCTCCCCCTTTTTTAGTTGTCATCCTGAGGAACGAAGGATCTATTATTGAGTATGCATATCGCAGAGTAGGCGCTTCACTGCGTTCAGCATGACAGATGGTGAAATAGAGCGTCATGCCGAACTTGTTTCGGCATCTCACATGAAAGGCTTTACAGCAAGTCGGTTAAATGTCCTGAGAGATACTGAAACAAGTTCAGGATGACAGGTGCTTTTTATGTTGTTGTACGGTTTCTACTTTGCCGCTTCTTGCACCAGTACATCAACAATTGATTGTTTATTGGGTAAATATTTATTGCAAAGAAACATCCCGCCCTTACCTGTAGCCTTGTTAAAAAACAAATAGGCGCCCACACCTGGGTCATCGCCGTCATGGCCAATGGTTCCGTTAGTGTACAGGTTCCAGAAAATTCCTTTGTTACGGTAGGTTAAGTTGATGTCTTTAGGCGGATGCTCTTTGCTGAACTGCGGGGTAAACATGGCCTGGTATGATGCTTCGGTCAGGAGCTTTTTGTCATGACTGCTAATGGCCATCAGATACCGGCTTAAATCCGCAGCAGAGGTTTTCAATCCGCCATCGGGATAGGTAGTAAGATCATATAACGGGAACCAGCTTTTTTGATCGAGATACAATTTGGCGTGATCTTTTAAATTCACATCAGGAATATGCCAGCCGGAGTGATCCATCTTTAATGGCTTCAGGATATATTTTCTTGTAAAATTGGCGTAGGAGAGGTGCGATTTGATCTCGATGAGATAGGCCACCAGCGCCGAACCGATATTGCTGTACGATGATGTGCCCCCTGCCAGCCCCTGGCCAAAGTTAGCTTTGCTGTAATATTTGCCTTGTGGCGATAAATAATTGTAAAAGAATTGAGTTAAAGTAGTGTCTTTTAATTTTTCGCCAAAGCCCATCTTATTCAGGACCATTACTGAGGTGCTGTCATACGCCCGTAGCTTCGGGTAAAAACGATAGCTGTAATGATAAATCTCCGGGTTATCAATAATGCCCGACGTATGATCGGTTAATTGCCTTATGGTTATTTTACCATCCGGGTCATTAGGGTTAGCTACTTTAAAAGGCAGTATCTCGTTAATGTCGGTTTCTAAAGTAAAATACTTCAACTCAATAGCCTTCATCAGCGCAACCGCTATAAAAGTTTTACTTACTGAGCCAATGTTTTGAATGGTACCGGCAGAATAGGGAATATGATTGGCAATATCGGCATAACCAAAACCATGCTGGTAGGTTGCTTTATTGGCATCGGTCATGATCACATACATGCCGGGCAGGCTATCCTGCGCAAATGCCTGTTGCAGTTTGTTGGTAAGGGAATCGGGTTTAGCCTGTGCTTCGGCCTTATTTAAAGCCAAAGCACATGTAAGGCAAATCAAAATGGTGCACAAGATAGGTTTGCTGGGTTTCATATACTATATTACAATAATATGTGTGACAACCCCTATCCCGATCAGAAATATTTTTTACCTCCGGGATTACAAATCCTATAGCAGTTATTCGCCCAAAGCTGTCTTAAAATCCTCCATCAGATCATCCAAATCTTCGATACCTATTGACAGGCGGATCATGGTTTCGGGGATGCCCATTTCGGCGCGCTTTTCGGCACCCAGCTCAAAAAATATAGTTTGTGCCACCGGGATAGCCAGCGTACGGGTATCGCCCAGGTTACTTGATTTTACAACCAATTTAAGCTTGTTTAAAAAAGTGAGGCAATCAACACTTTCATCAAGCTCGATGCTCATTAATCCGCCAAATTTCTTAAACAGTTTAGCCGCCCTGTCATGCTGCGGATGACTCTTAACGCCGGGATAAAATACATTTTTTATGAGTGGATGAGCTTCAAAATACTGTGCTAAAGCCAAAGCATTGTCGCAAGAGCGTTCCAAACGCAGGGCCAGTGTTTCGGCACCTACCGCTATAGAATGAGCTGCCTCGGGCGATAAAGTACCACCTGAATCCCTCAGTCCTTTTTTACGAATTTGAGTAAGACCCAGCGTTTCGGGCTTTACCTGTTTTTTAAAGGTTTCAAATATGTTAGGGTATACCGTCCAGTTAATTAAGCCGGTATCGGTAACGCTGCCGCCCAGCGCATTGCCGTGGCCGCCAATATATTTGGTTAATGAGTTAATTACCAGGCCTGCCTTTACATCAACCGGGTTAAACAGGTAGGGTGATGTCATGGTATTATCAACCATATATATAATGCCCTTTTGCGCGCAAAGCTCGCCTATGGCTTCCAGATCGGCAATCTGGGTTGCTGGGTTGGCAATGGTTTCCACAAAAACCATCCTGGTATTTTCTTTAATTTCGTTACGTACGTTTTCAACATCGGTAGCATCAACAAAAGTGATGTTTAAGCCCATGTCAATATAAGTTTGAAATATACTGCGGGTGTTGCCAAATAAAAATGAGCTGGCAACAACATGATCAGCTTGCTTTATAAGAGCCATTACCGTAGCCGAAATTGCAGCCATGCCTGTTGAAAAAGCAATGGACGCTAATCCCTTCTCCATCTGCGTTACCTTTTGCTCTAAAGCGGTAATGGTTGGATTGCCCTGGCGTGAGTAGGCGTAGCCTTTTTTCTTATTCTGAAAAATATCAACCAGGTCCTGTACATCCTCATGCCCATAGGTTACCGAAGTATGTATGGGTTTATGTAATGAACCATGTTCTGGTTTACCTAAACGGTCGGAGTGTAAAATGGTGGTAGTAAAGCCTTTTTTAGTTGTCATTTTATCCCTATTAATTAAAAAGCATAATAGCGGTTGCGAACTTAATGAAATAGGCACAAATTTTAGCCACGAATTTCACTAATGCGATGGAATTGACACGAATCTGAATGATTTCATGTTTTATTCGTGAAATTCGACCTTATTCCTGTTAATTAGTGCTTAAATAATTATTTATGAGGGCTGTATTACAACGCGTTTCGGAAGCAAGCTGCATGGTTGATGGCAAAATAACCGGCGAAATCAAGACTGGTTTTTTGGTTTTGTTGGGCATTGAAAATGACGATACCGATGACGACCTGAACTGGCTGGCCAATAAAATGGTTAACATGCGTGTTTTTGGCGATGAAAATGACCTGATGAACAAAGCACTGGCCGATGTTGACGGCAATATCCTGCTGATATCACAGTTCACCCTGTTTGCCCAAACCAAAAAGGGTAACCGTCCGTCGTTCATTCGTGCGGCAAAGCCTGATAAGGCCATACCGATGTATGAGCAAATGATAAAAGTATTAGAAGGCCTAACAAACAAAAAAGTGGCTACCGGAATATTTGGAGCCGATATGAAGGTCAGTTTGGTTAATGACGGACCTGTAACCATAATAATAGACACGAAGTCTCGCGAATGATATCGAATTTCACGAAAAATAAACACCAATCAATTTAATTCCTATGGCTAATATATTATTTAAAGAGGAGTCTTATAAAATAATCGGGGCTTGCTTTGAAGTGCATAATATATTAGGGCACGGGTTCAAGGAAGCCGTTTATAAAGATGCATTGGAGCTTGAGTTTATCAAGTTAGAAATTCCCTTTGTTAGGGAAAAGCCTTTCTGCATTATTTACAAAGACCAGAAATTAAAGCATTTTTTCATAGCCGACTTTGTAATATATGATACTATTATACTCGAAATAAAAATTGGCAGTTATATTGGTGAACCTTATATCAAACAAACTTTAAATTATCTGAAAGCGTCGGGCTTACGTTTGGGGATGGTAATAAACTTTGGAGCCCCATCACTAAACTACCAAAGAGTAATCTTTTAAACAATCAGCTATTAGTTACACGGCATTAATTAGTGTAATTCGATAAAATTCGTGTAATTAGTGCAAATTCTTTTAAATAATTATGGAAATTAAAGAAGCGCAGCATCTTGTAGATAAGTGGATAAAAACCATGGGTATCAGGTATTTTAATGAGCTTACCAATACGGCTATTTTGATGGAAGAAGTGGGCGAGGTGGCCCGCATTATGGCAAGGCAGTATGGCGAGCAATCATTCAAAAAATCAGATACAGAGGTTAATCTGGCCGATGAAATGGCTGATGTATTGTTTGTACTGATATGCCTGGCTAACCAAACCGGAATTGACCTCACGGATGCGCTGGAGAAAAATATGGAAAAGAAAAGCATCCGTGATGCCGACCGGCACCGGAATAATGAGAAACTGAAGTGATGCTTTATTGAAATTATATTTTAAATAAAACAATTTAACAAAATATAATTCTGTTGAATTTAAAATAAACATAATTTAATAAGGCAGCATTCGTTTATACAGTATAACTAATTTGCCTTATTATGAAAGCTTATCTTATCCCCTTTACTTTGTTGCTGACCTTTTCGGCTTGCGGAAACAAAAACACTGAACAAAATAATAACAAAGTTGAACAGGTCAAGTTCTCACCACCTATTGTAAAGCCAGATAATGAGGTAATAGAAGCACCTCCATCGCAGAGTTATGCTGTAGCTGATAAGGCGGAAGGAAATGCTTATACTAATAATGCCAACCAGGTACGTGACACGACAAAAAAGATCATCAAAAACGGCTCTATTGAGTTTGAAACCGCTAACATTAATGCCACCCGCAAAAGGATCCTGCAATCGCTCAAAAAATATGGCGGTTATGTTGACGAGGATAATCAGTCGACCAATAGTGGTATCGACCGAAAAGAGTATAATTTAAAAATAAGCATCCCGGCTAAATACTTTGATTTTTTGGTTGATTCTGTTTCGGCATCGGCAGATAAGATTGATAGCAAAAACATATCTGTCACAGATGTTACCACCCGGTATATCGACATAAAAACAAGGCTTGATAATAAAAAGATCCTGGAAAACCGGTATCTCGAATTGCTGAAAAGAGGGACAAAGATCTCGGACCTGCTGGAAATTGAAAATAAACTTACCGAGATCCGCAGTGATATTGAATCGACACAGGGACAATTAAATTACCTGAACAAACAAGTTGCCTACAGTTCGCTGGAGATTACTTTTTACACCCAACATGTAGAAAAAACAGATAAAGGCACCGGCCTCGGCTATAAACTTAAAACCGCCCTGGCCAATGGCTGGAACATTTTACAAAGCTTGTTTTTTGGTGTGATCACGATATGGCCGGTTATTATTATGATGCTGGTAGTCTATTGGCTGTTTAAAAAGTGGAGAAGAACAAGAAGAGCGAAAAAGGTGGAGTAATTACGTCCATTACTTCAGTACGTCATTGCGAGGTACGAAGCAATCTCTATGCTATACAGGGCGAATAGAACAGTTTAGACCCTGCATACCCGACTTGCCTGTTTAGAGATTGCTTCGTTCCTCACAATAATGTGATTATTCTTTAAAGAACCTTACCTAAACCAGCTTCACCAGCCGCTCTCCCTGTAAAACGGGGATTGCGGTTGTGATATCAACCTGCAGGCAAAAAGTTATATCTTTCTCAATACCTAATTTTTTCATTCGCTCGCCGTGCGATGTTTTTTTGAGGTACTCATCAATATCACCTTTACCCAGCTGAAAAAGATCATTGGCAGCAATGGCGGCATCATCCAACTCAAAACCTTCTGCTTTTAGCTGCTCAATAACGGCGCCTGCAAACAGGGTATCTTCCAGATTAAAGTTGTTTTTCCAGCCGGCGCATACCAGCAGTATGTTTTCATGCTGTGTTTTTAACCAGGCACTCAAAGCTGTAAGGTTTAAAAACGATCCGATAACAATTTTTTTTGCGCTGCGCGATAAATGCAGCGCGTGAGTGCCGTTGGTGGTAGTAAGCACCACGGTTTTGCCGGCAACTTTTTCGGCAGTGTATGAAAATGGCGAGTTGCCAAAATCAAAGCCATCCACTACTTTTCCGTCGCGCTCTGCTGCCAAAAGGTAATCCAGCCCTTTCTCTCTATACGCGGAACACTCCTCAACCTGTGATACCGGGATAATAGCTTCAGCACCGTTTTCAATACCATAACATATAGATGATGTTGCCCTGAAAATATCAATGATCACTACAATGTATTCTTCCACCTTGTACAGTGGTATCAACGCAGGGGTTAGGCAAACATGAGCCGACCGGCCGGCTTGTTGTTCGATATTTTTAGACATATTTTTAAATAACAAAAAGAAGAATAAACTATTGTTTATAGTTCCCCCTTCAGGGGGTTAGGGGGCTTAGACTTTATAAAAAGGTGGCTTCACAACCCTGGCCTTTACTTTATTATCCCTAATGCTGATGTAAATTTCGGCGCCTTCTTTGGCAAACTCATTTTTTACATAACCCAGGCCAATGGCCTTTTGTAAAGAGTATGATTGTGTTCCTGAAGTTACTTTTCCAATATCATTACCATCTGCATCAACAATGGGGTAATCATGACGCGGAATGCCGCGATCAATCATTTCAAAACCCACCAGCTTACGGTTTACACCGGCTTGTTTCTGAGCCTGTAAAGCATCAGAATTGGTAAAATCTTTATTGAATTTGGTTACCCAGCCCAAGCCGGCCTCCAGGGGCGAAGTAGTATCGTCAATATCGTTACCGTATAAGCAAAAACCCATTTCAAGGCGTAAGGTATCGCGGGCGCCCAAGCCAATTGGTTTTATACCGAATGGTTCGCCGGCTTTAAAAATGGCATCCCATATTTGTTCTGCATATTGGTTTTCAAAATATATCTCAAAACCACCAGCGCCGGTATAGCCGGTTGCCGAAACCAGCACATTATCCACACCGGCAAATTTTCCTTTTTTAAAGGTGTAATATTCCATTGATACCAGGTCAATATCAGTTAAGCTTTGCAAGGCTTCGGCTGCTTTTGGGCCCTGTATAGCCAGCAATGAGGTGCGGTCTGATATGTTTTTCATATCAACACCCCAGGTATTATATTTTGCTATCCAGTTCCAGTCTTTATCAATATTTGACGCGTTAACCACCAGCATATAGGTTTTTTCGTCAATACGATAAACCAACAGATCATCAACAATACCGCCATCCTCATTTGGCAGGCAGGAGTATTGCACCTTACCATCATACAGCTTTGAAGCATCATTGCTGGTAACCTTTTGGATCAGGTCAAGGGCATGGTCGCCTTTTAAAATAAATTCGCCCATGTGGCTTACATCAAAAACACCAACTGCTTTACGTACGGTTTCGTGTTCTGCATTTATCCCTGCGTATTGTACGGGCATATTATAGCCGGCAAACGGCACCATTTTGGCGCCTGTTTTAATATGTATATCGGTTAAGGCCGTGTTTTTCATCAAAATAATTTGTTTTTTAACGGAGATGAAGCTATCATAAGCGGTAGCTCATGATGGTTTCATCATCAACTTATATTGGCGCAAAAGTAATTATTCTGACCGGAATTTTGAGGGATTAACAAAACTGGTGTGCCGGTTATGTGAGCCTGGTATAAAACTCAACCAGGCTAAGGGCTACATTATTTACATCGTGGTGTTTCTCAACCAGTTTGCGTGCATTTAAACCAATATTCCTGCAATGCTCTTCATCAGTAATACAGCGCACAATAGCATCATAAAACTCTTCCTGGTTATTGGCGATGATGATATTAGTGCCGTTTTCAAAATTTATACCCTCGGCCCCAAGCGATGTTGATATGATACATTTTTGCATGGCCATACCTTCAACTATTTTTACACGCATACCACCGCCCGATAAAAGCGGAACGATCATGATGGCCTTGCTGTTTACAAATTCAAAAGCATCATCAACCTCGCCCTGAATAAATATTTTGCCCATCACCTCGTAATCATCAAACCGCTCGGGAATGTTATGGCCGGCAACGTAAAACTTTACCCGCAGGTCGCCATCGGTAAGGTCTTTATGAAAATTATCAATAAACCACTCAATGCCCTCACGATTAGGCAGCCAATCCAGCGAACCCAGGAAAAACAAGCTCGGAAACTCTGTTTTACTAAAATCTGGCTTATACTGAGTAAGGTCAATACCTACCGGAAATATTTCTACAGGGATGCTGGTACCGTATGACAGGATCGTGTTTTTATCCTCAATAGTAAAAGCCGCTATAGCATCAACCTTATTGAGCTGCTGCAGTTCATAATCCTTTACACGCCTGGCCAGCAAGCGCAGGTACCATTTTTTAAACAGATCACTTTTTTGTTGTGCCAGCCTTTGCCATACCTGGTGCTCAATATTATGGGAACGATAAACCAGCTTGGCTTTTGAGTGTTTGCGTATGGCCGTTAAATAAGGCGTTACAAACAAACCCTCAAACTGGATAACATCATAAGTGGTTTGCCGTAATTCACGTATCAATAGCTTTTCAAACTCCGCGTCATAATACCGGTCAATATCATTTGTTTTTTTGTTGAACAGGTTTGCCAGTGCATCAAACATTGATATGCTGATATCAATATTATAAGATGTATAATTTATTTTGGCAATCAGATCATCAGTGGTTTCCTGTACGCTGCCATTATATTTTTTGGCATTAAGTGCCGCCAATGATACCTCATGTCCAAGCGCAACCAATCCTTTTATGGTATTATATACCACAATGGCGTAGCCTCCATTCTGCGGAAATGGCACTCGGTGAGTTAAAATAAGAATTTTCAATGGTTGCTTGGTTTGGGTGCAAAAATACCAACCAGAAAGCCGTAATCAAAGTATCTTTAAAAAATACTTAGCTGAGGGTCTGTTACTCTGAAAGTTTTACGGTGATATGGCGTAAAACCCATTTTTAAAACCGTTTCACGGTGTTTAATAGTTGGATAGCCTTTATTGGTATGCCAGTCATACTCCGGGTGCTCGGCTGCAATCTGCAGCATGTAATCATCCCGATAGGTTTTGGCCAGTATAGATGCTGCTGCTATGCTGAAATATTTGCCATCGCCCTGAATAATACATTCATGCGGAATATTGGGGTACTTATTAAAGCGGTTACCATCAATAATTAAAAACTGCGGTGTTAGGTTAAGCTTTGCTATAGCCCGGTGCATGGCCAGGAACGAGGCATTCAAAATATTGATCTCATCAATCTCCAGATTATCAACAGATGCTACGGCATAGGCAACAGCCTTTTGTTCTATCTCGATACGCAACTGATACCGTAGTTCTTCGGTTACCTGTTTAGAGTCATTAAGCAAATGGTGGTCAAAATCATGAGGGAGTATTACTGCAGCTGCAAAAACAGGTCCGGCAAGGCAACCGCGTCCGGCTTCATCACATCCCGCCTCAATAAATTCATGCTGGTACCTGGCTGATAACATATGGGCAAATATAAATAGATAGTATCAAGTAGCGAGTATCAAGTATCAAGATTTTGAACGCCCTATAAGAATTGAAGCTGTCTTGATACTTGATACTCGCTACTTGATACTAAAAATTAAAATATCCTTAAAGTGAGCAGGGTAATATCGTCAATGGGTTTGCTTTTAAACACATGGTTCAAATGCTCTAAAAGCGCCTCATTAAAGTTATCTGGCGATAGGTGGCCATTTGCTTTTACAAAATCAAGCAGCTTGTCTTCGTTCCACACCTTTGTACTTGTCGATTCAAAGTCCATCAGCCCATCGGTATAATTAAGTATCAGGCTTCCCGGTTCCATATCTATTTCGCCTTCATTTAAAAATGGCAGATCTTCAAAAACACCTATCATGGTGGTGCCCAGTTTAAGCGGGATAGCTTCGCCATTGGCATACAAAATAGTAGGGTTATGTCCCGCATTAATATAGTTGAGCTTGCGTTTCTTTTCGTTATACCGGGCCAGGAACAAGGTTATAAACCTTTCGCCTTTGGTATTGCTCAGTACTATTTTATTCAAACGGTCAATAATGTTGGTCAGGTCATCCTCAACCGCGGCCCAGGCATGCAAGCTGGCCTGAAAGTTTGCCATGAGTAAAGCGGCCGATATCCCTTTGCCCGATACATCGGCAATACACCATAAAAACTCATTTTCATTAAGCCGTATAAAATCAAAATAATCACCGCCAATATTTTGATGCGGCAGATATTTTGCCCCTATCTCTACACTGTCATCCTTATGCATTCTTAAGGGGATCAGCATATTTTGCACCTCAACGGCCAGCTCCATTTCGCGTTGAAAACGTTCTGATTGTAAGCGTTCGCGAAATAGCTTTTTATTCTCCAACGCCACAATGATCACATTCATCAGCGTTTGTATAAAGTTCAGATCGTTGTTAAGCATTTCGCCCGATGTATTAAAATCACCGATGAGGGCGTAGGCTAAGGCTTTGCTTTTATGATATATGGGGATAAAATAATTGTATTTGGAGAGTAAAGGATCCTGATGATCTGATATAGAAATGGGCGACTTGATCTTATTTAATTTGTTACATGCCCTGTTCAGTAAAACAGCCGACTCGATATCGCCGCCATATTTAGATATACAAACAAACTTATTTTCTTTTTCAATTAAAAACCGAAGCTTGCCCACCTGAAGGTAACTTTGCAGAATCACTTCGAGCATTTGTATCAGTATAGGAGTGGCGGTGTTTTTATTAATGGCCCTGGTAATCTCCAATAGAGAATTTAATTCCGACTGTCTTTTGAGCAACAGCCTGATTAATTCGTCTTCGCCAGAACTATCGTCTATATACTGCATTTGTTATTGTGGTCTGACTAAAGTAAAAAAAATATTTTCAAATGCGTGTACTTTGTGATTTTATATCGAAGGCATCGCGCAGGCCAACAGTAACCAGGTTAAAAGCATAAACCAGTAACATAATGGCCAATCCCGGAATAATGGCAAGGTACGCCGAGTTCATGACAATATAACCATAATGTTCTTTGATCATACCGCCCCAGGTTGGCATGGGCGGCTGCGCGCCAAACCCTAAAAAGCTAAGCCCCGCTTCCAGCAATATCGCCGATGCAAAATTGGAGGATGCCAGTACCAATATAGGCCCTGTAATATTAGGTAAAATATGCCGGGTGATGATGCGCGTATTATTGAAGCCCAGCGCCCTGGCGGCTTCAATATATTCAACCTGCTTCAGACTCATTACCTGTCCGCGTACCAAACGCGCTACCTCAACCCACATGGATAAGCCCACGGCAATAAATATTTGCCATAAACCCTTACCCAATGCAAATGATATGGCTATAACCAGCAACAGCGCGGGCAATGACCATAATATGTTCATTAACCAGCTTAAACAGGCATCAATCCAGCCACCAAAGTATCCGGCAATGGCACCAATACTTACCCCAAGTAACATACTGATCATGACTGACATGAGCCCAACGGCCAGCGATATACGGGTACCCAGCAGCAAACGGCTCAGCATATCCCGCCCATAAATATCAGTACCCAGCCAAAAAGTTCGGGTACTTATTTGGTCCGCTTTAATTTTATTGGTAAAGCGCCGGTATATTTCGTTGCTTTTATTGATCGAAATTCCGGGGTTTAATAAAACCGAGCCATAATGATAGCGTGGCTTAACCCCGTTCACCACTTCAAAAATATTATAGGCTTTTTTTTCGGGCTTGTCTTCGTCGCCAATATATTCATTCACATAAATAGAGTCCTGTGCAAAATGATACCCTGTGATGGGGATGTCGCGGTAAAAGGAAGGTTGGCCAAAAAGCATTTTTTCGAAGAAACCAACCGTATCAACCGGTTCACTTTTCCTGATGTGCAACATCATAAATGAGGTCCCGGGCTTTTTAATACTCAGCTGTATGGTCATGTTATTGGCATGAGGAGATTGGTCGGGCATTATTAAATAGCCCAATATGGCTATAAGCAGGGTAAGTATAATAAAAACAAGTCCGCCAATGGCAATTTTATTGCGCTTAAAAGCATACCAGGTACGTTTTGATGGGGTGAGTTCTGCCAAGAGTTAATAGTTCTTTTTGGCTAAATATCGCTTAAATAGGCACAATTTACAAGGGCGTAAGGTAATCTTTACAAACACTTGTTATTTCACCACCCTGCCTTTCCACAAATATTTGTGATTATTGCCCATTATACCAATTACTACAAAATATACAATGTGCAGAGGTATAAGCAAAATGAGCAGGCTAACCAGGTAGGTACGTTTAAAAAACGCGGTTATGGGTAGCAAATAAATGATCTCGAACAAGTATTTCAATAAAAACTGAACCAAAAAAAGTTTAAAAAAGTAAAAGTCATAAAAGCCCAAAGTGGCATTTACCAGTAA
Source organism: Mucilaginibacter lappiensis (assembly GCF_050433765.1). GTDB lineage: Bacteria > Bacteroidota > Bacteroidia > Sphingobacteriales > Sphingobacteriaceae > Mucilaginibacter > Mucilaginibacter lappiensis_A. The sequence continues at coordinate 367,617 of NZ_JBNPWP010000005.1, forward strand.
CGAAATATTAAACAGCCAGATGCATATTCCAAAGGCCACTACTTTTTTATCTTTATATTTTGTTGATTTTGATGCCCAGCGCCTCCTTTGCTGCATAAACTCCTTCAGCGTGTGCTTGGCATGGGTATAAACTATGGCTTCCGTTTGCTTTAAAAAGCCAATTTTACCCGGATAGCGCTCCGCAACCTTTTGCAACAACAATTCATCATCGCCCGATGCCAGGTCATCAATGCCCTTAAAGCCCCCAACCTCATAAAATACATCTTTACGATAAGCAAAATTTGCCCCGTTGCAGGTTGATGCCCTGCCGTTACCAATAAATGCCGCCCCAATGCCTATCAAATAACCAAACTCCAGGGTTTGCATCAGCTCAAATATTGACCGCTCTTCAAAATAAGTTACCGGCGATGATATCATAACCAGGTTATTTGTTTCATAATACCCCACAATAGATGATAACCATGCCGGCCCCATACGGCAATCAGCATCAGTAGCTACCATCAGTTCGCCGGTTGATAACTTAATTGCTTCGGCAATGGCCTTTTTCTTATAGGAGTTTAGCGCTCGCGCTTCATTCAGTTGTAGCAGCTTTACCCCCTGGTTTGCATAACTGCTAATGATGGCAGCGGTATTATCGGTAGAATGATCGTCAACAATGATCACTTCCAGCAGGTGTTTGGGGTAATCCTGTGCCAAAACATCATCAATGGTTAAACTGATCCTTTCTTCCTCATTGCGGGCGGCTATCAATACGGTAACCTTTGTTTGGAAGGAGGTAATTTTAGGGGTGGTAACTTTTACGTTGGCCCATCCGCGTATCAGGTAAATTAATAATAGCAGATAAATACCTGTTAAAAATAGCGAAACAAAACTATGCAGTGCGATCAAAGAATTTGAGTTTAAAAACGAATAAAGATCCTAAAATAGCTGGAATAATTAAATTAATGAGCCATATTGATGACACACCGGCTATAACAGCTATTTTTTGATCGGTTACGTAAGCGAATAAATGTGAGGCGGTAAAACTGCGTACACCCACATCAAGCAGATCAAGTGAGGGCACTGCCGATGTAATAAAGAAATACACAAACAACATCATCACCATCGGAAAAAATGCAAACTGCGGGATAAGCAGGTGGAATACAATGCAATACTGAATCGTAAATGTAACATAGCGGGCCATGCTAAAACCAAGTACGCGCATTAGTTCATTGGTTTTATAGCGGCCCATAATTTCAAAAAACTTATGATATTTTTTCAGGAAACCAATCCTGTCGAGCAAATTCACCAGCCATTTAATATGGAAGAAAAATATCAGCAATACGGCTAAAGTAAGGGCACATATCAGGATGATGAGACCAAACAACCATGTACTTACCGGAATGTAGACATCAACAAACCAAATTATAGCAATTAACCCTAAAAGATTTGTCATAATGATTTGGCCAAAGGCGCCTACTGCCATGGCAAAAACGCCATGAATGCGCTTTCGGTTTGGTAAAAACATTACCCGCCCGCCATACTCCCCAACGCGGTTGGGCGTTGAAATAGCCCAGGTAAGACCACAAAAAACAGCCTCGATAGATTCCCATAAGGTAATATTAACCAGCGTTTTGGTCAGATAACGCCATTTAAATGCCTCCAACAACCAGTTAACTACCATCAATAACACTACGACACCCATGGTTATTAACACATGTGTAGTATTTATTTTGCTTGTTAAAGCTTCAAACTGCTTAAAATCGTTGTTTTTTTTGTAGAACTGGTGATATATATACCATGCAGCCATTACCAATACGGCGGCTTTGAGCGATACAGAGATTATTTTTTTGGTAGAAGTAGTCAAAGTAAATTTTATGCAATGTTACAAAAAAACCGGGCAGGGATTAATCTGCCCGGTATAACATAACATAAATGCGTTTTGTTTATTTTAAACGTGCTTTTAAAAAAGTAATTGTGTTGGCGTAAGCATCTTTGGTTGCATTGCTATCATAAATAGGGTTGCTTGGGTTGGCAAAGCCGTGATCAGCATCATATTGATGCAGGTAAACTTTTTTACCGGCCTTTTTCATATCAGCATCAAACTTGGCAACAACCTTTGGGTTTATCCACTGATCTTTATTGGCAAAATTTCCTAACACATCGGCATTTAATGTTTTTAAACGGTTAACATCCTGCTCGGGCATGCCATAATACATTACGCAGCCAACCGCTTTTTTACCGGCCAGTATGCTGGTTTGCAAACTCCAACCACCACCAAAACACCAGCCAATAGTAGCAATATGTGCATTAGCGCCGGTATAAGCAATTGCACCGTTTATAATGGCTTTTGCTCGGTCTTCACTTACTGCCTGCATAAATTTGCCGGCATCCTCACGGGTAGTAGCTACTTTACCATCATAAAGGTCAAGGTCAATTATATTTACATTGTCCAGATCGTTATATATTTTTTCTGATTCGCGCTTTACAAAATCATTTAGTCCCCACCATTCATGTATAACCAGGATATAATTATTGGTTGCTTTTTTAGCTTTAAGCAGCCAGGCTATTGACTCCTTGCCATCGGCAGTTTTATAGGTTATAGAAGTGCCAACGGCACTTTGAAAACGGACAGGCAGCGGATTTTTATGCGCCATACGAAATGTAGGACTGGATGCCAGCATGGCAAATTGCCTTGTTGCCGACGGTTTACTGCAGCAAACCACCTTGCGCTGACCAAAAGCAAAAGCACCAAGGCAAATAAATAGTGTAAAGAGAATAAGTTTTTTCATGGATTGATCTTTTGAGTTGATAAATTGAGCATTATATCATAATTACGATTTTACCGCAATTGGAGTTGCCGATGTAAGAGAATAAACTTTTCAGACGAGAACTTTACTTATCAAATGGTATTATCTATCGGATATGATTAAAGATTTACGAAGTTTTAAATAACTGTCCGGAGGGATCCTGAAACAAGTTCAGGATGACCGGTATTTTTTTATTTCCTTGTCCCCAGTTATAAAATCCTGGCAATCCTTTAATCCGTTTAATCGTGGTTCAGACAAACTTATGGCACTAAACTAAGCCCGATGCATGTTTTAATGCTTCGGTAATACTGGCCGGGGCTAATTTTAATTTAAACGAATTGTAGCCGAAACCTTTAGCTCCCTGCATGGCTAGCTGTGCCGCCTGCTGAAAGCTCTCTTCAGATACCCGTTTGCCAATGAGCGATTTTTCGGCATCAAACAAGCGCCATGGTTTATGCGCTACACCGCCCATTGCCAGGCGGGCATGTCGTATAATGCCATTTTCAATATCTAAAGCCGCGGCAACAGATACCAGTGCAAACGCGTACGATTGCCTGTCGCGCACCTTTAGGTAATAGCTGTTTTTGGCAAAGTTGTTATCTGGTATTTCCACAGCTACAATCATCTCGTCGGGAGCAAGGTGGTTATCTGTTTCGGGATGGTCGCCAGGCAAGCGATGAAATTCAGTAAAAGGTAAACGGCGCTCACCTTTTTTACCCGCAATTATCACCACGCCATCCAGCGCGGCAAGGCCAACGCACATATCACTGGGGTGTACAGCTATACATTGCGTACTGGTACCAAATATGGCATGCATCCGGTTTACGCCTTCATATGCTCCGCAACCAGAACCCGGAACGCGCTTATTGCAAGGCATGGCAGTATCATAAAAATAAGTGCAACGGGTGCGTTGCATCATGTTACCACCTACGGTAGCCATGTTACGCAATTGCGGCGATGCGCCCGCTTTAAGCGCCATGGCCAAAAGCGGATGTTTATCGGCAACCAATTTGTTTTCTGATACCACACTGTTCAGGGCCAATGCCCCTATATGTAATCCGTTTTTGGTTGCTGTTATACTTTTAAGCGGCAAATGGTTTATATCAACCAGCTTATCGGGTGCAGTTACCCCGCGTTTCATCAGATCGACCAGGTTGGTGCCGCCTGCTATTATTTTTGTACCGGGTTTGTTTATTACGTCAAGTACGGCTTGCTGTGTGGCCGCACGAACATATTGGAACTGTTTCATACGGTTTGTCCTCCATCTTTTACTTCCTGTATAGCGTTCACTATATTGGGGTAGGCCCCGCAACGACAAATATTACCACTCATATATTCTCTTATCTCGGTTTCTGAACCGGCATGACCTTCGCGTATACAGGCCACTGCCGACATGATCTGGCCGGGGGTACAGTAACCGCATTGAAAACCATCGTGTTTTATAAAAGCCTCCTGCATGGGGTGTAACTTGTCACCTTTGGCTAAACCTTCAATGGTGGTGATCTTTTTACCATTCATCATAACCCCCAATGTTAAACAGGAATTTACCCGGATGCCATCCACATGCACGGTACAGGCGCCGCATTGCCCATAGTCACAGCCCTTTTTAGTACCCGTTAGATCGAGCTGTTCACGCAGTATATCCAGCAGCGTCGACCGGGGTTCAACCGAAAGATTTTGTTGTTTGCCGTTCACCTCCATTTTTAAAGGCATTTTTTCAAAAACTGCCGCTATCTTCTCATCAACATGCATAGCGGCCGCCTTTACCGCCGCTCCCGGTGTAAGGGCCACCGCAGTTAGCAATGACGATTGTTTAAGGAAATTCCTCCGTGAGCTATCCTTTACATCCAGCTCATTTTCGGGCCCGGTACAGGTTTTTTCATTTTCCATAAATAATAGGCTTAATATGATGTTAAGTTAGGGATTTTTATTAAAAAGGATAATACGTAAACAATGTTTTACAATGCCAATGGCAAACTATGCAGTCAAATAAATGTATGGAAAGTGTGTTAATCAGAAACCAGATTAAGAATGAGGGCAATATCAGGCAAGAACTGCCCGATAGTAAGTTGAACCAGCAAGAAACCGGCAACATGAATGTTTGTTAAAACAAGGGAGAAGGTATATGTTTAAAGTGATTTGCTACAGAAATCAATAAACAAATTAAATAAAGCAATTCGATTTTTTTTGATAAGGCACAGCCCTGCCGGTAAAAAACCCGCCGTTGGTAATGCCCCGAAAAACCGATAATAGGATCTATAATTAAAAATAAAACACCGGGCAATACTTAGCCGGTGTTTTATTTTAGTTTATATTTTACCAACGGCCACCACCGCCGCCACCTCTGTTATTATCTTTTGAGTAGCCGCCGCCACCACCGCTACGGTTACCGCCGCCATAGCCGCCACCGCCGCCACGGTTGCCACCATAACCACCACCACCGCCTCTGCGATCATTCGGTTTCTTTTCTTCTGCCTGGCTTACCGCTATCGATCTGCCTTTAACTTCAGAGCCGTTTAAGCCGGTAATGGCAGACTGAGCAGCTTCATCATCAGGCATTTCAACAAATCCGAAACCTTTGCTTCTTCCAGATTCTCTGTCAATAATTAGTTTTACGGTGCTTACTTCACCATACGCTTCAAAAAGCTCTTTTAAATCGGCTTCCTCTAATTGAAAAGGAAGGCTTCCTACGAATATGTTCATCAATCTTTAATTTATAATGAGCAAGATTAGTTTACTTGCCATCTTTTGTTAACATCAAATATAGTAATAGATATTCGATGATTACTGCAAGAATTTGTGAATGAACATTTTTATTTTTTTTATTAGTTAAAACAACCTTTAATTAAAACAAAATAATGTTGATTATTGTTACAAAGCGCGCTTGATTTGGTTACAAAAACCGGGAAAAATCAATTTAATTTACCAATTCAATGATGTACAGCTTCCCATTAAGGGTAAAATTTTCCCCAATTGCTTTACCAGCCAGCATCAAACCCACCGGCGAGCCCGGAGAAACCGCGAAATAGGTTTTACCATCAACCATTAAGCTGCCCGCGCTGATAGCCAGATAAAAATTTCCATTATTAGTAATGATCACACTGCCTGTTTCGGCTTTGGTGGCTGTGCCGGCAACACTGATCCTGTTAAGGGCTACCATGAGTTTATTGGCTTCATTAAGTTGGGCCAGATTGCGGTTGGTTTCCTGCTGCATCATGGCGCGGCCCGTTTCATACTTATCGCCTGCGCTGCTTTTGGTATCATCATTTGATGCTTTTTGCGCCTCTTTTATACCTAATTCAGCAGCATCCATGCTTTTACGCACATAACTTACACACTGGGCATACAATTCTTTCTTCAGATCGCTCATTTGCGGGTTTTAAAATCAATACCAAATAAAGCTTAACCAACGGACAGCTTTTTAAGTATTCAAGCAGCAAAATAAAGCATTTTTATGTGAAGAGCGGTGCACTGTAAATCCGACTTAAAATAAAAGCCCCCTTGCACTCGCTGCTTGGGGGCTTTAAACCTAAACCTTATCACTATTTGCAGGTGTGAACCTACAAAGTAGATAAACGTTAAAAATGGGCAAATTGGTATACGAACATGTCACTAATTGACAAAATAATGATAATTCGGTTAATTTTGATTTCTTTTTAGTTAATTATCAGGACTTTACGCCTTGTATTACGCTCAATACATTTTTTAAATTAACAAAATATCCGTTTAGATAGATATAAAAAAACAAACGCGCCTGCTGGTTTAACCCCGCAGACGCGTTAAAAACATATGGATACAATTACTTATACATTTTCCATGCCATAATGCTTCAACACATCGGCAGGTACACCTGTCCACTTGTTTGGAGCATTACCGGCATAGCCAACATCTTTAACACCTATTTCGCTGGTGAAAAAGCCCGAAGCGGTTAAATCGCGCATGCGGTTAAAAAAAGCAACGCCTTGAGCCATTTCAGGTTTGGCTTTTTTAGGATAGGCTATCATGTCTACCAGTTCTATCTGCTGGGCTTTGGAGCTATCGGTAAAAGTTTTACCAAAACGATTTAAGCATTGCATATCCAGCCAGCGTAAACCTCCCCGCATTGGGGTTTGATGGTCGGGTATGTCTTTTACAATAAATTCAATAAAATCGGGCACTTTAGCGTCTGATGCGCTGCCTGATTTTTCGTCCTTAGGGATAATAATATCAGCAAGCAGGGTTATTGTAGCCATTTCGGCTGCTGTAAAAAACTTGTCTGCATTTAGTTTTTTATCCCGCTCAACTTCAAAGGGCTGGCGTCCGGCTTCTGCTCCGGTGGTCGGTACAGCTTCTTCGGCTGCTTTTTTATTGTCGGTTTTACAGGCTTCCAGTAATAATCCTGCTGAAAGTGTGCTTAAGCCTAATGCTTTAAGGGAGTCACGTCTGTTCATAATAAATTGCTATAGGTGGCTTGTTAAACGTTTAATTTTTTTCTTTCCTGTAAAATATATTCCGCGGTACGCATAGACATGGCCAGGATTGTCCAGGTAGCATTTTTATCGCCCTGCTGAACAAACGGAGCGGCATCGACTACAAAAAGATTTTTACAGTCATGCGCCTGGCACCATTTATTTAAGGCCGATTTTTTAGGATCGTCGCCCATGCGGATGGTACCCACTTCGTGGATGATCTTTCCGGGAGCTTCCAAACCGTAATTGGTTTCAGGGCCTTGCGGACCACCGTAAATCGCGCCCATATTATGCATAATTTCCTGGAAAGTTTCCTGCATGTGCTTGGCTTGTTTTATCTCGTCATCAGCCCATTTATAGTGGAAACGTAATACCGGGATACCATATTTATCAACCACGTTGGGATCTATTTCGCAATAGTTATCATAACGGGCAATGGCAGTACCACGACCGGCCATACCAAACTGGGTACCGTAAAAACGACGGTAATCATCTTTTAACGACGCGCCATAACCGCCGGCTTCTTTTGTTTTTCCATCGCGATCCGGCACCATGCCATTCATATTTTGAATCCCGTGGCCAAAGCCATAAGAAGGCATATGTAAACCGCCGCCATATTCAATATGGTAACCACGCGGAAAGTCGAGTTTTTTATTATCAAGCCACCATGGCGAGTAGATGTGTACGCTGCCTGCACCATCTTCATTGTACCGCTTACGGTCAAGTAATTGCGGAAGGAAACCACCCGCGCTTGATCCGGTTGAGTCATGCAGGTACCGGCCTACAACACCACTGCTGTTAGCCAATCCGCCTGGATGTTCTGCCGATTTTGAGTTAAGCAAGATCCTTGCTGATTCGCCCGCGCTGGCACCAAGTATTACCGTTTTGGCATTTACCTGGTACTCCTGCATATCGTCTTTATTAATGTATGATACACCGGTAGCCAAACCTTCTTTATTGGTGATCACTTCCCTAACCATGGCATTGGTGATTACCTTTAAGTTGCCTGTTTTAATAGCAGGTATTACCAAACATGATGATGCCGAGAAATCGCCATAAATTTTACAGCTGCGACCGCACTGGCCACAAAAGAAACAGGCGCCGCGATCTTTGTTGTTAGGCAAAGCTTCGGTCAAAACCGCGCCACGACCAGGTATAATTTTCACACCCGCCTTTCTGGCGCCCTTAACAATATAAAGCTCATTAAGCCTTGGTTTTGGCGGAGGCAAAAAGATACCATCGGGCTCATTCTCCAAACCTTCTTTTGAGCCATAAACACCAATTAAACGGTCAACCTTATCATAATATGGTTTCACGTCATCATAGGTTATTGGCCAATCGTCGGTAAGGCCATCCCTGCTCTTAAAATCATGCGGCCCCATACGCAGTGAAATACGCCCCCAGTGATTAGTACGGCCGCCCAGCATACGTGAGCGGAACCAGAAAAACTCGGTTTTATCTTTGGTGGTATAAGGCTCACCGTCCAATTCCCAGCCGCCATAAGCGGCGTCAAAATCGCCAAATGGGCGGGTAGTTCCCGCACCGCGGCGCGGTGATTCCCATGGCCATTTTAATTGCTGTGAATCTTTAGCCGGATCAAAGTATGCACCCGCCTCCAGCATTAACACTTTTACACCGGCATTGGCTAAAACATAACCAGCCATACCACCACCGGCACCTGATCCAACAATTACTACGTCGTAAGTAGTTGTGGATTTTTTGATTTGTAGATCGCTCATATGATATTAAATGTATCTTCTGTAAGGAGAAGAAAATGCCTACGCAATGTAATGCATCTGCATTAATTTAGTTTTATGGTATAAATATATTTAACCCTATGCGTTAAACATATTAATGTTTAAAATTATTATAGTTGCTTAATAGAAATGTTGCGGAATGCTACCTCATGGTTATGATCCTGCAGTGCAATATGGCCCTTAGGGTATTTTGCAAAATCTGTCCAGGTTTTAAACTTGCTGTTATTTAGCATTTCTTTCCATTCGCTGCCGCCCATCTCTGTTTCAACGATCTTGGTGCCGTTTAACCAAAATGTAAGATGGCCATCTTTTTTACGCAATACTACTGAATTCCACTCACCGGCCGGCTTTGCAACATCTGCCGAAGGGGCTTTCATATCATATAAGGAACCTGCAAGATGGTTGGCTTTTTTGTTATCAGTGGCATTTTTATTATCAAGCACCTGCATTTCAACACCTGTTTCATAGGTTTCCTTAAATTTAGGATCTTCATGAACGCCAAAAATGATCCCGCTGTTACCGGTGTTAGAAATTTTCCAATCAATTTTCAATTCGTAATTTTCGTATTCATTGTCGGTAACCAGGTCGCCTTGTCCTTCGGCATTGGGGTCAAGCTGTAATGCACCGTCAACAACTTTCCATGCTCCGGCTCCGGTTTTTAAATAGGTGTGCCAGCCGGTAGTTGTTTTACCGTCAAATAACGACTGGTAGCCTTTGGTTTGTGCCGATACCGCAAAATGCAGGGCAGGGACAGCCAGAAGGCCCAAAAAGATCTTTTTCATCATAAATTTTTTAGAATTAGTTAAGATATAACCATTAGGTTGGGTTAAATATATCCGCTTTTTTTCAATGCTAAAACGATTATATGAAAAATAAATTACAAATAGCTATGGCGAGCAATGTAAAAATGTGGTTATATAAAATTATGGTGCTTTTTGGGCTTAATGTTTATGAAAATCAAACGACAGGCTCGATGCCAAACCTATGGTTATATAACCATAGCTATCCTCAAAAAATTGGTTATAATCATCCTGTCCGCGGTAGCCACCACCAAACATCAGGGCAGCACCTGGCATAAAAGGGAACTGATAATAATACCTGAGGCTTACGTTAAGTCGTTTTTTAAGATCTATGGCCGAGTAATTATCATACTTATCGGCAATGTAGGCAAAATCGAACCTGATGCGCTGCCAGTTTTTGTAGTTTTTTTTACCTTTTTCTAACGGATCATCATACGCTTTGGCAAAATTATACATGCGGCTGCCATTAACCCTTATAAAACCATAATGGTCTTTTAGCCCTTCAGATACGCCAAGGCCAAATAAGCCGGCGTGTACTTCAAGAGCAAGGTTATCATACCGGTTAATAATGAGACCCTCTTTGTCGATACGTTTCCCTGTATAATAAGTTAGTGTGTAAAAGTTGGTGGTAAATTTTCCGCTATCGCGGTTAAAGCTGCCATCGGGGTTTAAAGATGGCCCCCTTACGCCATTAGAGTGGTGCGAGTACCCAAACGACAGGAATTTAGGGTTGTAGGTATCTTCATTTAACCTGTAAAACACCGTTGCACCCGGCATAAAACTTGGCGACTTTACCGGCGCACCCCTTGTAGCCAGCAAACGCAGTTTAACCCTTGCCGTAAATACAGCAAAAAAGCGGGACTTGGGCGTGCTGAACAAAACAAAGTTAGGAGCCAAATCGGCCGTTAGCTGGGTTTTTACCTTGTTAAAATAATCATTACCTCCCTCTGATACCCTTAGGTTTTGCATAAAAATATCATCAAATGCATTGTTGATCAGACGCTTTTTGAGTAGCACTGAATCAGCAAGGGTATCGGCAGCTGCCGTATAGGATTGTTTTGGTGTTATACTGCGGGCCATTAATTCGCCAGGCAAAGCGAGGCAAAACATGCAGAAAATTAGGTTTAAAGCAGCAGTAAATTTTATATAAGGGACAGCGTTCTTTAACACTGCTTTAAGGGATAAAACGGGGACCAATTTGATGCGGATCATTCGACCGGTATAAATGAATTAAAATCAATTGCTGTTAACACTAATTATGTTAAAATACTGTTAACAATTGCGCTGGCAATATTAGATATTATTCTTTTTTAAGTGGCATATTCCGTGTCAAGCAAACGTAAAAGCTATCAGGGTCAATTTAAGTTTTTAGCGGGGTGCAAAAATATTAAACGGCTGTATTGTTGATATTTATAGTTTACGCAGCGTTTGGTTTTTAATTCTGTTTTGTTATATTTGATCAAAGCCAATCCTCCAATTTAACCTATGTATCATGATAAAAGTTTCAAATATCCTTGCGCGCAAAGGCGTTAACGTAATTACCATTGATGCTGATACGTCTGTTTTAGATGCATTAAAATTAATGGCCGATAAAAACATCGGCTCGGTAGTAGTTATGGAAGACGATGAATATGTTGGCCTGCTTACCGAAAGGGATTACGCCAGGAAGGTTATCCTGAAAGGAAAATCATCGCATGAAACCCTTGTAAGGGAGATCATGAGCACCGGGCTGCCACGTATAATCCCCCAAAACACAATTGAAACCTGTATGCAGATCATGAGCGAAAACAACATCCGCTATTTGCCTGTATTTATTGATGATAGCTTAAGCGGCATCATATCTATCAATGACCTGGTTACTGAAACCATACTTTCACAGTTAGAAACCATTGAGCATTTGAAGAGTTATATACATTCTTAGTATCAATTATTTCCAGGATGTAAAACAGACAAACGCCCTGTGCTATTAAAACACAAGGCGTTAGTCTCTATTATCCATCGTTTTGGGAATGTCATTGAATCACTTCGCTGATCTGAATAAGTGGGGTGGTATTGGTGTACTTAGGAAAATCAGCTTTGATTTCATCCGCATGCAGTGCACGGGCGTTCTCGTAATCAGAAAGCTTGTCAAAATACAAATAACCAATTGCCAGAAACGGAGCAGGCTCATTAATCGCTCTGCCTGATATTCCTTTATCAATAGCGTAAATTTTCAGGTTAAAAAACTTCGCCATCAGGGGCATATGTTTCTGGGTATAATAGTCCATGTCAAATGTTTTTCCCTCTCCATTTGGGTAAAGGACGGTTACTTTGAACATGCCCTTTTTTACCTGGGGAACATCTTTTGTTTGAGCTTGCAGGCAACTTAAAGAAAGTCCGAAAAATAAGAGGAGCAAAATAGTTTTTGTTTTCATTTTTATACGTTTTAAGGTTAAATTAAAGATAGCAAAAAAATGTTATCCCGATTTTTAGAGGCTTATAACCAACGGCTTGCGCTCGTTTGCAACGCGTGCAAGCAGAGCGCCCTCTTCCCGGCGAAGCCGAAAAGAGGGAAGACAAACGTAGCGATGTTAGGGCGCGTAACCGCTTCCACACCTACTATCCTGTTTAATTGCTATTTAAACAACAAATTTTCATACCTTGCATAATTTACCAGCAACATATAGTGACGTTTCAGGATTTTAATTTCAACGAACAATTATTCGAAGGCATACAAAGTATGGGGTTTACCACTCCTACGCCTATACAGGAAATGGCCATCCCGGTTGTTTTAAAAGGACAGGATCTTATTGCCTGCGCGCAAACCGGCACCGGTAAAACAGGAGCTTATTTACTGCCGGTTTTAAACCATATCAGCGGTACACCTAAACACCATACAAGTGCGCTTGTTTTAGCGCCAACCCGTGAACTGGCCCAGCAAATTGACCAGCAGGTTGAGGGATTAGCCTATTTTACAGGCGTAAGCTCTTTAGCTGTATTTGGCGGGGGCGACGGCATGGCTTACGAGCAGCAACGCAGGGGTATCCAGAATAATGTAAATATTATAATTGCCACACCAGGCCGGTTAATAGCCCACCTTACATCGGGCGTGTTAAAGCTTAACCACTTAACCCACCTGATATTGGACGAGGCCGACCGCATGCTTGACATGGGTTTCTCTGACGATATTATGAAGATCATCAGCTACCTGCCTAAAACCAGGCAAACGCTGTTGTTTTCGGCAACCATGCCAGGGCGTATCCGCTCGCTGGCCAAAGCCATTCTGAAAGAACCGCAACAGATCAATATTGCCATTTCGCAACCTGCTGTAGGTATTGATCAGCAGATCTATCGCCTGCACGACCAACAAAAAACACCTTTATTGCAGCTTATCCTGCGCGATTCGGCCTATGCGAGCACTATTATTTTTGCATCGAGAAAAGAGATCGTAAAATCATTATACAAAGAGCTTAAGGCCATAAAAATTAATGCCAACGCTTTTCACTCCGATCTGGAGCAAAAGGAGCGGGAAGAGATATTGCTGAAATTTAAAAACAAACAACTACCCGTTATTATTGGTACCGATGCCCTGTCGCGCGGTATTGATGTGGAGGGGATAGACCTGGTTATCAATTATGATGTTCCGGGCGATCCGGAAGATTATATTCACCGCATTGGCCGTACAGCACGCGCCGCAACTACCGGTACAGCCATAACCTTTGTTAATCATCGTGACGAGCGTAAGCTTAAAAATATTGAGCAACTGATTGAAAAACCTATCCGCCTGGTAGGTTTGCCTGATGAGCTGGCCTCTATACAGCCACACCCCGTTCAGCAGCATGACCGCACCGATGCTAAAAATAAGCCCAACAGGCGCTTTAACAAAAAGAAACCCAAAAGAACAACTTAATAACAAATGAAGGGCATCACTAAAAAGCTGCTTTTAAAGGTGATATTGGGTGCCGCGCTTGCTGCACCCTCCGTTAATGCTTTTGCGCAGGACAAAAAAACATCAGGTAACCCGGTTGTTGAAGGATGGTACGCCGATCCGGAAGCTAAAATATTCCATAAACAATATTGGTTATATCCAACATACTCTGCCAAATACAATGAGCAGGTATTTATGGATGCCTTTTCATCGCCCGATCTGGTGCATTGGACCAAACACAGCCATATTGTTGATACAAGCGGCGTTAAATGGGTAAAGCGGGCCTTATGGGCACCAGCAGTTACCGAAAAAGACGGCAAGTATTACTTGTTCTTCGGAGCCAATGACATCCAGAATAATAATGAAAAAGGCGGTATAGGCGTCGCGGTAAGTGATAATCCCGGCGGTCCGTTTAAAGATTACCTGGGCAAACCGCTTATTGACCAGATCATTAACAAAGCCCAGCCCATTGATCAGTTTGTTTTTAAAGACGATGACGGTCAGTATTACATGATATACGGCGGCTGGGGGCAATGCAATATTGTAAAACTAAAGAATAACTTTACCGGCGTTGTACCATTTGAGGATGGTGTAACCTATAAAAAGATAACCCCCGAAGGCTATGTGGAAGGACCGGTAATGTTTAAACGCAATGGCAAATATTATTTTATGTGGAGCGAGGGCGGCTGGACCGGTCCCGACTACCGCGTAGCCTATGCCATTGGCGATACACCATTCGGGCCGTTTAAGCGCATTGGCACCATCCTGAAACAGGATGCCAGCATTGCCACCGGTGCGGGCCATCACTCCGTGATCAATGTACCGGGTACGGATGAATGGTATATTGTATACCACCGCCGGCCACTAACCGAAACCAATGCTAACCACCGCGTAATGTGTATTGATAAAATGTACTTTGATGCCGATGGCAATATCAAGCCGGTTAAGATCACTAATGAGGGGGTAGCAGCAAGGTTGTTGAAGTAGGGAAAAAGATTTGTCATCCTGAGTTATCAAAACCAGCAGTACCTAAAGGATAAATGACGTATAAAGCGGAGGGCTGTGCGATTTCCCTCTTGAGAGGGGTGGAGGGGTGTGTCCTTTTCATCGCGCATATAAACATACCCCTGCCACCCTCGATTCCTACGCGCCCCCTCTCAAGAGGGAAACTAAAAACAAACACGTCATGGGTAGCTTTAAACTGATTCATATAATATGTTGTCATTATGAGCGCAGCAATCTTATCATGCAGGCTACACAAGCAAAGTTCATTACTTGTCCTATGAGATTATTAATGTTGTGTTTGTTTTTAATTGCATTAATGAGCTCCCTATGGTCGGTTGCCGCGCTACGCTCGCAATGACATATTAGTTATATTAGTTAATTATTGTACTAAAACAGCCCGTGGATAACATAGCGAAGGATCTGCGAGATGCATGTTTACGATTAGATCCTTCGTTCCTCAGGATGACAAGAGGAGAATATAAGAAAGACCTTTACTCTAAGCCTGTTGAAGACTCGCGTGCAGAGGCCTTTGCCCGCTATGCTTCGACAAGCTCCACATGACAGCCAACACTAACATCACTCAACCTTTACCCCCATTCTCCCCGTCAGCAGATAAGCTTCGGGCGAAAGCAGGCAGAACATGGTGGGTTGTGTGACTGGGAGGGGCATTAGCAATTTTGCCGAAGCGATGGCTACGAGCGAACGAAGTGGAGGCAAAATTAAGCAGCCCGTGGTTCTAACAGATTTGCAGGGTAAGGGCCTCGTGCGTAAAGAAGCATTTCTGCTGACTTGATCTTTTGGTTACTTTTGTATCAAGACAAAAGTAACAGCCTCAGCGGCAATTGAGCGCTCTACGATATGCATTATTCGCTCTGTATAGCTTAGAGATTGCTTCGTTCCTCGCAATGACGCGCGGGGAAGGTTATTTTCTATTCGCTCTGTATAGCATAGAGATTGCTTCGTACCTCGCAATGACGGGAGAAAAGTTTTTCTGTTTTTTCTCTACTTATCGGGGATTGCTTCGTTCCTCGCAATGACGCGTGGAAAGAGGCTGAAACTACCCAAACAACTCACTGCTCAAATACCTGTCGCCGCGGTCGCAGCAAACAAAAACAATTACGCCCTCTTTAAGTTCCTGCGCCAGTTTAATAGCGGCAGATAATGCGCCGCCACTGCTCATCCCTGCAAAAATCCCCTCAACCTTAGCCAGTTTGCGCGACATTTGGACGGCATCTTCTTCCGATATATCCATTACCCTGTCAACCCGGGTGGCATCAAATATTTTTGGCAAATAAGCCTCGGGCCAGCGGCGTATGCCGGGGATGGATGAGCCTTCGGTAGGCTGGCAACCAACTATTTGTATGTCCTTATTTTGCTCTTTTAAATACCGCGAGCAACCCATAATAGTACCCGTAGTACCCATAGCACTTACAAAGTGGGTTATTTTGCCTTCTGTATCGCGCCATATTTCGGGGCCGGTAGTTTTCACATGGGCCATATAATTATCAGGATTAGCAAATTGGTTCAGTAAAAAATAACCGGCAGTAGTGCCTTTTTCTTCGGCATAATCCCGGCATTGCTCAATACCCTCCAGCAAGGTTACTTTAGCACCAAAAGCTTCCATGGTAAGCGTACGCTCACGGGTGGAGTTTGATGGCATTACCAGTTCAATTTCCAGGTTAAACAAACGGGCTATCATGGCCAGGGCTATCCCGGTGTTACCGCTGGTAGCTTCAATCAGTTTAGTGCCAGGCTTTATATCACCGCGCTCAACAGCACTTCTGATCATGTTTAACGAAGCCCGGTCCTTAACGCTGCCGCCAGGGTTATTACCCTCTAACTTGGCGTATATTTTTACATCGGGATTAGGGTTTAACTTCTTTATTTCAACCAGTGGTGTGTTGCCTATAATATCAATTATACCAGCCATAATATGTTTTCAATAGTATATGAATAAATTATTTCTTCCTGCCAAATAGGCGCCTGCTCAAACTTGTCAATATCCGGTGATTGGGCGTATGATACACCCTTGAATTTGGCGGCAGGCTTTTGGTTAGCCACACATTACCGCCAATAATGCTATCACGCCCTATAACTGTTTCGCCACCTAATATGGTAGAACCTGAATATATGACCACATTATCTTCAACCGTTGGGTGGCGCTTGGTGTTGGCCATACTCTTGTCAACACTTAAAGCGCCCAGGGTTACGCCCTGGTACAATTTTACATGATTGCCAATTTTACAACTTTCGCCTATTACTATCCCTGTGCCATGATCAATATAAAAATACTCGCCGATCTGGGCGGCAGGGTGTATATCAATACCTGTTTTTGAGTGCGCGTATTCGGTTAGTATCCTTGGTATCAATGGTACATCATCCATATATAAACTATGCGCCAGGCGATACAACGATATAGCAAAAAAGCCCGGATAAGTACGCACCACCTCAAACTCGCTGCGGGCAGCCGGATCGCCATTAAATATAGCCTGAATGTCGGTGTTCAGCACTTGATAAAGCAGGGGTAGCTGTTCAAAAAACCTGCTGGCCCGTTTTTTATTATTACCATCGGCACAGGCCTTTGTAACCTCCATAATATGGAACAGCTCATTCTCCAGCAGTGTAAATTCGGCTTTCAACGCTTCAACATCGGCAAATACTTTCCCGGTTTGTTCAGGATATAGTAAATGGATAACCTGGAGCGCCCATTTAGTAATTTCTTTGTTAGACGGGACAGCTTCAAGGTTTTGCTGTTTGTTAAAAATTTGCTGATAAAACTCCTGGCTCATGTTTTACAATGGGTTGTTTTGGATAACAACTATTTAAACTACAAGTTTATGGAAAAGAATGTGTTTTACATGTAAAAAGACCTTGATAATTAGTCTGTAATAATATGTATACATAAAAGCAACTTTATTTTATCTTGTTACCTTTAATTTATTATAACCAATCATGAAAAGACGATCATTTGTAAAGGCATCCATTTTAACCGGCGCCGCAGCAAGTATATTACCCCATAGCAGTATGGCAGCAACGGAAAAAGAAAAAAAAGGTACAGAGTTTTACGAGTTGCGTACCTATATTTTAAAAAACGAAACGCAGCAAAAACTGGTTGAAGACTATTTTAAAAACGCTGCCATCCCGGCACTAAATAAATTGGGCAGTAAAAATATAGGTGTATTTACTGAACTTAAACCCGAAGGCCAAACTAAAATTTATGCCCTGATACCTTTTAACAGTCTTACCGATTTTTTAAACGTACAGGAAAAACTTAACCTCGACCCGGCTTATCTTGAAAAAGGTGCTCCTTATTTAACCGCGCCGGCCACCGAACCCGCTTATGAACGTATAGAAAGCTCGCTGTTAAAAGCCTTTGCGCACATGCCCCAAATGCAGGTACCAAAACAAAGTCCGCGGATTTTTGAGCTGCGCCGGTATGAGCATGCTACCGAAAGTGCGGGTAAAAAGAAACTGGAAATGTTTAATGATGCCGGCGAGATTGATATTTTTAAAAAGCTTGGTTTTAACCCCGTGTTTTTTGGCGAAACCATTATCGGCGACCATCGCCCCAACCTGATTTATATGATCACTTTTGACGATCTGGATGCTAAAGCCGCGCACTGGAAGGCCTTTGGCAGCGATCCGGAGTGGAAAAAGGTAAGCAGTATCCCTGATTATGCCGATGCTAAGCTGGTATCGCACATTACATCAACATTGTTACAGCCCGTTAATGGGTCGCAGGTTTAAACCATTCAATTAAAATTACGTCTTTTGCTTTAGTGTTCATAATACACTATATTTACATTAACCAATTTTAAAAGTAAATCAATGACTACCAGACGTTCATTTCTCAAAACTTCGGCATTGCTTTCAGCCGGACTTTTAGCGGCCCCTAATTTATTTGCATACGACAAAAAATATATAGGCCTGCAATTGTACACGGTTCGCGATGCCATGACAAAAGATCCGGCGGCAGCGCTGGCTAAAGTTGCCCAAATAGGTTACACTTCTGTTGAAGGCGCTACCTATACCGGCACCCAGTTGTTTTATGGCTCTGATGCTAAGGCATTTAAAGCGCTGTTAAAACAAAATGGCCTGATCATGCCAAGTGCGCATTATCGCCTGGGTGAGGAGCTGGTTAACGGCGCATCACAAAAAGGCACTATCCTGAATGATTGGGAAAAAGCCGTAGCCGACGCAGCCGAGGTGGGTATAAAATATATGGTTTGCGCCTATTTATCAACGCCTGAGCGTGGTAACCTTGATCATTATAAAAAAATTGCCGAGGATTTTAACAAAGCGGGCGAAACTTGTAAAAAAGCAGGCATCCAACTTTGCTACCACAACCACGACTTTGAATTTGTACAGGAAAATGGTAAATATCCGTACGAAATCATATTACAAAACACCGATAAAAACCTGGTAAAATTTGAAATGGACCTGTACTGGGTAACCAAGGCAAACCAGGACCCCATAGCTTTAATTAATGAAAACCCCGGTCGTTTCCCGCTTTGGCATGTTAAGGATCTGGATAAAACCCCCGAAAGGAAATTTACCGAAGTAGGTAACGGGATCATCGACTTTAAAAAGATATTCACACAATCGAAAAAAGCAGGGTTACAATATTTCTTTGTAGAGCAGGATATTTGCCCCGGCGATCCGTTTGACAGCATTACCCAAAGTATTACTTACATCAAAAAGAATCTGGTATAAAAATTCTGTTACAATACCTGATATGACATCAGCCATCGTTTTAAAATAAAGCGATGGCTTTTTTATTTTATCACATTACAACTCTTGCTGCTAAATTCTTCGTAGTTATGAAAAATGATGTTACCATGATAAAATATTTGCTCCTAATTTTAGCAGTATCCTTTCTGTTTGCCTGTGTGGCCGAGGCCCAATCCAACAAACCATTAATCACGGGCAAGGTAATGCCACCAAGCCCTCTTGCTGAGAAAAATCGCAGGGAATTTCTTTTATCTGACGTGCATCTACCCAAGCAGATTTAATAACAGAATAAGCAGTTTTAGTCATTATTTTTTTCATAAAATTGCCGGATGATCCGTTTTATAATCAGCATTTTACTATTGCTTGTTTCTTTACTGGCTATTTTTAAAGCCCCCGAATATCATGTATGGATGCTGGCTATTTTAATTACCGAGTTTCCCTGGATATTCATGATGTTTACCGCTATTGTTCTTTTAACAGGTTTTTATGTTGATAAATACCAGCTTGCCGGTACCATTACAGGGATCATTGCGTTGGTGCTGTTTACTTCGCCAATAATAAGGGCCTATGCGATATCGGCCAGCCTGAAACAAAATTTCACAACAGCCTTTGGGCAGGATAGTAACATTACCGATGATAACAGCGCCCCTCCCTTTAGCTTTTGGAAACAGTTTAGTGGTACAAAAAAGATTACCGCCAAAGTGATAACCTATAACAGTCGCCAAGGTTTAAACTTAACAATGGATTATTACAGCACGCAAATTGCAGGGAAAAAACCCTGTATTGTTGTGGTTCACGGCGGTTCATGGAGCAAGGGCGATAATAAGCAACTGCCCGAGTTAAACAGTTACCTTGCCGGCATTGGCTATAATGTGGCCGCTATAAACTACCGATTAGCGCCTGCGCATCAAAACCCAGCCCCTGTTGAGGATGTGCATACGGCTATTAATTACCTGCGCAAGCACGCCGTCGGGTTACATATTGATACTAATAATTTTGTTTTGCTGGGCCGGTCGGCGGGGGCACAGATTGCGCTGCTGGCTGCTTACACCCTGCACCAACCGGGCCTTAAAGCGGTTATTGATTATTACGGACCAGCAGATATGGTTTGGGGCTACTCTGCACCAGCGAGTCCGCTTGTTATGGATTCGCGCAAGGTAATGGAGGATTATTTAGGTGGTACTTACCAGCAGGTATCTCAAAAATATGCTGCCAGCTCACCAATTGAATTTGTGAACCGGCAATCAATCCCCACACTTATTATTCATGGCGATAATGATGTGCTGGTTTCGCCAGAGCATAGCCGTCGACTGAACGCAAAACTGGAACAAAACGGCATAAAACATTTTTTGCTTAAACTACCCTGGGCCACACACGGCTTCGATTATAATTTAAATGGCCCCGGCGGTCAATTAGCTACTTACACAGTGGAGCGGTTTTTAAAGGTGGTGACTAAGTAATATGTCACTTGGGACAAGAGAGGGAGAATGCTTTGATATATTATACTATAAGTATCCGCAAGTTTTTAAACCTGTAAGTAATGCAATTAGCCCCGAAACGATTGCTACCCATAATCCCAATTTTTCTATTATTGGTTTTTTAGAGATAGCATCAGGAGTATTCGTATTGATAGTTTGCTTCGCTATTTTATTATCACGGGATAAGTCCTGATTGATGCTTCCTGAATCGACGGTGTTATTATAGTTAATAACTGGTTGTGGCGATGCTTCTTTTTTAATGCCGTGATCTTTAATGTAATTTATACATAAATCAATCATTTTACGGCCTCTTTCTCTTTGCGACTGTTCTGTTTCAGACTGCACAGCATTTACGTTAGGCCAAAACGTATGGCTACTTAATAACCCGTATTGCTTGGAGTCTTTCCCAATAAATTTTTCAACTAAATCCAGTGTTTCATTTCTCCAAAACTCGTCGTCAGCGTTGGGAAAATTATCTATTTTTTGCCTTTGCTTTTCAAATAGTGCAATGACTTTGATATTTTCTTGGTTCATAAAAAAAGAGGTTATTGGTTTAGCCTCTTAAAGTTAATAAATGTTTTACAGCTATTAATCTTTAGATGAATCAGTGTGTTTAATATATTTCCCAATTTTTTTTATAAAATCTAAGTTAGCTTGCATTTGATCTATTGTCTGCTTTTCATTTTAGGTTTTCGCAGGGTCCTCTCCGAGAGACCCTACGCGAACAAAAAACTGCCGTTCCTATTTAATCAGATCAAGCGCTTTTTTTATATCCAGGTCTGCTTTATCCACAACATCTTCGGGACTGTACACAACCGTATAATCGGGCATAATACCATGCCCCGGCACCGGGTGTTTGGCAACTGAAACAAAACGCAACAACGGAAACTCCGCAACGACATGTGTATTGGGTAATGTTAAATGCTGTATGGTACCGCCACTGCAACCGTCAGCCCCGCCTGCTGTTTCCCGGCCAACAAACCGGGCGTTCTTACAAAATGTTTTAATGGCTATGGCGGAGTGCGCCCCCGCAGAAAAAGTTGCACCATCAATTAAAACAATCAAATTGCCGCTAAAATGAGCTGTTTTATGAAGTGCCGTAATGCCAAGCAAATTGCCAAAAACAGGTTTAAAGTCAACATGATAATAAGCACCCTCTTTAATCCCTGTTGGCTTAAAGCTTTGGTTAAAACTTGCTGTTCGCGCGGTATCAAAGTATTTTTCAAAATGATTTACCGCAGGGTTGGGTATTCTTGATTTTACATCGCCCACCATAGCAAAAGGCGAATCGGCCAGGTAGGTCAATAGTTTTGCTCCTATCCTGATATCGCCTCCCGTATTATGGCGCAGATCAATGATCAGGTTTTTTATTCCTTTTTCATGGATCTGTTTAAATGCCTCCTTAAAAATAATAGTATCATTATACTGATAGCTATGAACCTCAAACCATGCGGCTGATGAGTTTTTCAGAAACCGGAGTGGTAAATAATCCGTGTTTTTGGCAACAGACCAACCGGCATAGTTATCAACCACTTTTGCAGGTGTGGGTTGGGCGGCACCATCAGCGGGTCCATTAACCTGTATGGTTTTTAATATCCCCTGTTTAGTGCGCAGGCTGATATGATAAGGAGCTGCCCAATGATAATATTTATTACAGGCATCTTCAAAGCCATCATACTCGCTTAAAAATAACGCTTTAAATGTTTCATTGTACCCATCGCCGGCATACAGATCGGTACCATGGTTAATTATTGCTGCAACAGGAGCATTATTAATACTTAATAGTTCATCGCCGGTATTAAGATTGGCTGTTTGATGCGTAGTGACCCAGGCCCGACCATTGCGAACCAATACCTCAAAGGGCAGATGTGGCGCTTTTTCGCCTTTATATCCGGCAGAGTGCCTCAATTGGGTATGCCCGCACCGGAGTTTGCTCAACAAAGGATAAACGTGACTGATAAAGTCTGCTTCAGACTGTGGGGTATCGATAGCCGCGATCGTTTGATCATAAACTTTCTGCATACTATCCGCAGGCGTATACATACCATAAGCAGGGTGCATCTCTTTAATAGCAGACCAAAGGATAAAAAGATCATCACGCATACTTTTTACTGATAGTTTATGCGCGGAAGTATCTGCAACATCCGTTTTTAACAATGGCTGTTTTTTAGTCTCTTGCTGACCGCAACCCACAACCATAATAACGATGAATAAATAAAGGATGGTTTTAATGTTTAGGCTCATTGCAGCTATATTGTATTATAATATCACTAAAGATAATAAAATACAATACATAATATTTATAACTGTTTCGAGAGTAATAGCCCATCAAAAGACATGGCGAACAAATAATGTCCCAAAAGGGGGATGTCATGCTGAGCTCCGTCGAAGGGTCGAGCGCAGAGGCCTGCCCACTATGCTTCGACGGAGCTCAGCATGACACCCTTTTTGTAGAAATGTCTTTTCATGGGCTATTTGGTAGGTTAAATTCCCTCCTTGGGGAGGGGCGCGATGGTTTGTGTAATGGCAGGGAGGGGTTTATTCATGATGTAGGTCGCATAAACCCCTCCCTACACCCTCCCGTCGGGAGGGAATCGCACAGGCCAACACTTTAAAATTTAATCCTGTCTTTTCATAGGCTATTACTCTCAAGAGGGGAATCGCACTTGCCTGGCTATAATCCCTTATAAGCCCGAATAATAATCATAACCCTGCTCGGCCCAGTAATCGCGCGGGCGGCTGTTACTAAAGCTGATACTACCTATGCGTTTCAGATTTTTTATGCCGTATTTAACAGGTATAATAAGCCTTAATGGTGCACCGTGTTTTGGCGGGAGTGGTTTTCCATTTACCTCATAAGCAAGCAGGGTTTGCGGGTGCATGGCGCTGGGCATATCAATACCTACATAGTATTCCTTATCGGGTGTTTCCATACCAACATACTGTAGCTGTGTTTGATCGTCGAGCTTATAATGGCTTATAAAATCGCTGAACTTTACACCACCCCAGTGCGATATCTGATCCCAGCCTTCAACACACTTAAAATCATATATGATATCAGTTTTGGGCAATGCCTTTATTTCATCCAGGGTGATCTGCAACACTTGGCCCGATTGTTTTTTTACCTGTAGTTTCCAGGCGGCAACATCAATTTTTCCTTCAGATCCTATATCGCTGTTATGGCGTACATTTTTGGCGGCCATTTCTTTGGGATAGGTTTTAACCAGGTTATTATTACTAAAAAGCCTGCGCATGGCCAGCTCGGTTGTATTCAAAGCCCTCCTTAGGGGTTTGCGGGCACCCGCAGTTATGGTTGCAACTTCCTCGGGCGAATTGTACAGCCACTTCCATCCACCATAAGCAGCGCCAGATAGCACTATAAAGCTGCCAAATGAAATAAAATTACGCCTCGTGATCTTCTGATCAACGGTAAGTGGTTTTTTGGGCCCTTTATTTTTTTTACTGAATGGGTTTTTCATCGCTTGGTGTGGTGGTTTCAATAATTGATTTTGGTTCTTCATTCACAACTTCAAATCCCGATATAACCGATCTGAAATTATTCCATCCGGCAAGTACAACCTGCACCACGTGCACCACAAAGAAAAGCACATAGCCAATGGTTAATGCAAAATGAAGGATACGGGCAAGGTGGTAACCCCCACAAAGCCAGGTTAAATAATAAAACTGTACCGGCTTGTAAATAGCCAGGCCGGTTATTAACGATCCGAGCCCCATCACAATAATAGCCGTATAGGCAATACGCTGGGCCGCGTTATATTTATTTTGAGGGGGTGCCATCTTACGGATATGCAGATCATGCAGCAGCACCAGCCAGGCTTCTTTAAATGATTTTTTTTGAGGTACCAGCTCCCGCCATTCACCCGATATGATGGTATACAGCACATATAAAATGCCGTTCAATGCAAAAAACCACATAAACAAAAAGTGAAAAGCCATCCCCTCGGCCAGGCGGTGCGGTATGTGCAGCTTATCATAAAACCACTGCGGAAAAAAGCTAAAATAGGTATGTCCAAACAGGGTTATTTTATATTCGTCATTGGCCCAGTAAATAAGCATCCCGCTCCATATCATAATGGTAAGTATCGGAAAATTTACCCAATGGGTCCACCGCATGGCTAAGGGGTGTTTTTCTCTAATGACTTTCATATTTGCATTTTATATTATTTGTTTGCATTAACGGCCGGGCTAAAATCAGACTTTGCCGCGGCCAAAATTACACCGTTGGTTTTGTTTTGCACAAAGCCTATTATTTCCCAATCCTGTGTGTTAAATCCATCGGGCAGGGCAATGGCTGTATTACCATTCCCGCCGGCCCCTAAAGGTAAACTTTGTATTTTACGAACAATTTGAACATGCGATAGGGTGTGCCCGCCATTTTCGCCGCGTTCAACTTTGGTTTGGGCTGCTTTTTGTACTACGGCCAAAAACAGACTGGCATTTTTTTCGGCTCCGCTTGCATGATATTGTACAGTAAGCTTGCCCTGATCTTTTTGCGCGTTAAGTGTTAATGTTGAGGTGGGGGCTGTCTGCAATCCTGTAGTGATGGCGTTACGCAAATTGCCTTCCTCTGAGCCTACAAACTCCTTTTTCCCGTTCACTACAATTTGCGGGGTATAAACCGATTTAAGCTTGAGCCAGTTAGCATACTCATTTTGTCTTTTTGAATATTCGGCGCTGCTAAAAACATCTTTCCAGCCAAGCCGGTTCCAGTAATCAACATGAAAAGCCAGTATATACACCTGCTTATCCTTGTCTTCCTTTTGTATCCTGGCTACCAGTGCATCAGCAGGCGGGCAGCTTGAACAACCCTCTGACGTAAATAACTCCACAACAGCAAAGCCTTTGCCATCAACTTTTAAATTATCCTTTTTCACTAAGGCTTTATCCCGATGATTAATGAATGAGGCTAAAATCATTACTGCAATTGCAAAGCCGGCAGTAATGGCAAATATTTTGATCGGTTTCATGTTTTTTAGTTTGATATACGTTTTTCCGGCTTAGTCGGGTTGGGTTTAATAACCTTACAATAAATTCTATTTTTTTCTTTCGGATGGTGGCGTATTATAAGCACCGGTATAGATTATTTATAATCAATTGGGTATATGTAAATTTAGCTAATAAATAATGCAGTATAAAATAACATAAAACACGCGCGGTTATTTGTAAGGATATACGTGTATTAACGACTAACGGATTAAATGTTATGATCAATTTTATTAATGGCAACTGAAAATCATTTGTTGGATCCACATCATTGGGTTAAGGCCCATGCCGATTACCTGTACGCATACACGCTATCGCGTATTAATAACGAAGAGCAGGCTAAGGACCTGGTACAGGAAACCTTTTTAGCAGCTTTAGAAAAAGCAGACAGGTTTGAAGGTAAAAGTTCTGAACGCACCTGGCTTACCGCTATACTGAAAAATAAGATAGTGGATGTTTACCGTAAAAAGTCGTCGGGCCTGGGGAATATAGCCGAGAAAAAAGCGGAAGACGAACAACGGGATTTTTTTGATGAGGATACCGGACATTGGAACGATGCCTATAAGCCCTTACCATTTGGCATTGAAGATCATGACCCGCTTGTGAATAAAGAGTTTAACCAGATACTGCAAAAATGCTTGCAAAAATTACCCGGCCTATGGATGTCTGTTTTCACGATGAAACACATGGATGATGCCGCCACTGAATTTATTTGCAACGAATTGAAAGTTAGCCAGGCAAACTTTTGGGTTATTATTCACCGGGCCAAGCTTAACCTGCGGGCTTGTCTTCAAAAAAACTGGACTTAAAAACTGAGCTTATGAATCACTTTGAAAAAATTTTAAACAACTGTAAGCAAGCTACTTTACTGATCGAAAAAAAACAGATCAAAAAACTGAGCTTTCGGGAAGCCATAGAGTTAAGGATCCACCTGGCCGGTTGTTCTATGTGTAAACTGTATAATAAACAGAGCCATGTGATCAATACCATGGTTCACCAGCTTTTTCATGATTCCATGCAATCATCAGCTCCAACACTTGATGACGATTTTAAAAAAGAGTTGCAGGAACGGATAGAAGAAGAACTGAATAAAAACTAAAATACTTTGTAAGGTTTGCCCGGCCCGCCCGACTAAGGTTGAAATGTTAATAAGAACCACAACATTAAAAACTAAAAATCAAAGTATGAAATCAATTATTTCGGGCGCATTAGCCGCAGGTTTAGTAGCTGTATGTTTATCGGTAAATGTACAGGCCAGGTCATTGTCTCCAGTGTTAACAAAAACATCAACTACCGCGGTAAGTGATACCGGCAAAATATCTAAAATGGATAAGATGTCTCACGGCAAAAAAATGGACAAAATGGAAAAGAAAAAAATGGATAAGATGTCTAAAGGAAAGATGGATAAGAAAATGGCTAAAGACACTTCAGATAAAATGTGAGTTGTTTTGTTTTGACAAAGGGAGGGGATAACTCTCCCTTTGCTATTTTAACATAAGTTTCCAGAACATTCATTAATCATTGATAATCAATACTGACAATATCATGTAACGGCATATAGCACGCTGCAAAAATTTCAAACTTTATATCACATGAAAAAGTATTTATTACTAATAACCCTGTTTTTTGCCGGCTTACAGGTGATGGCACAAACCGGCCTTACAAAAGGCGATACAGCCCCTGCATTTACCGCTAAGGATAACACAGGTAAAAGTATCGATCTTAAAACCCTCCTTAAATCGCACAAATCAGTAGTGCTGTTCTTTTACCGTGGTGAGTGGTGTCCGTATTGCAATAAACATATTCAGCAACTACAGGATTCATTGCAATTGCTCAGCGCTAAAGGGGCTTATGTTATTGCCGTTACCCCCGAAACTAATGATGGTATCAATAAAACTATCGGGAAAACACATGCCTCGTTTTCCATTATTCAGGATAAGGGCTATCAGATCATGAAGGACTATAGAGTTAATTATGTTTTGGATGATGCTACAGTAGCAAAATACAAAACCTATGGTTTAGATCTTAATAAAAGCAATGGCAATGCCGATCATGTACTGCCCGTCCCGGCAACTTATATTATTAACCAGTCGGGCAAAATAGCATTTGTACATTTTAATAAGGATTATACCAAACGGGCCTCGGTAAATGATATGCTGCAGGTGTTGTAACCAGGTTTTGGGTTATACTCATTACTCAAACACCATTTCCTCATCAGTAAGCCCCTCCAGTTCCTGCGGATTGTGACTTACAATGAGGGTAGTTGTTCCAAGCTCTTTTAAAACAACTTTCAATTCCGCAATCAGCTCCGTTTTCATTTTAGAGTCGAGGGCCGAGAATGGCTCATCCATTAAAAGCAGTTTGGGTTTGGTGGCCAGGGCTCTTAATATGGCCAGTCGCTGTTGCTGCCCGCCAGACAGGTAGTCGGGTTTGTGTAGGGCAAAAGTATCCAGTTTACCCAATAATAGTAATCGTTTTATCCATTGCTCGTCGGTAGTGGCATATTGCAGGTGTTGCTTAACCGTCATGTTGGGGAACAATGCGTATTGCTGAAAAACAAAACCGGTATTCCTTTTTTGTGCAGGCAGGTTTATCCTGGCATCACTATCAAACCAGGTAATCCCATTGGCTACAATAGTACCGGCTTCGGGAGTTACTAACCCGGCTATGGTTTTCAGGAAAGTGGTTTTCCCGGTACCTGATGGACCATATATTTTGGTAATGCTGCCGCTTGCAAATTGCCTGTTAACCTGCAATACCTGCTGCCCGTGGTAGGCTTTTAGCTTTTTTTCAATGGCTATACTAATCATTCCAATGGGCTTTTTGCCTGGTATTTATTAAACACAAAAACGGCTATCACCAACACAAAAGTAATGGAAAATAAAATGAGCGAATAGTTATTGGCCGCAACATAATCCATTTTTTCAACCGAGTCGTACACCGCTATTGATGCTACCCGGGTTATGCCGGGTATATTACCCCCAATCATCAGCACCACGCCAAACTCGCCTAAAGTATGCGCAAAGGTAAGCACTATGGCTGTTAACAACGATGGTTTAATATTGGGCAGCAGCACGCTTTTAAAAGTTTGCCATTCTGTTTTACCTAAGGTGTATGATGCTTCAGAAAGCGCCGCCGGCAATTGCTGTAGGGCTGATTTTACCGGGCCAACCATAAATGGCATACTGTAAATAACCGATGCCAGCACCAGGCCCTGAAACGAGAATACAAATTGCACATTAAACGTATGCTGCAGCCATTTACCTATACCATGCTGAGTACTAAAAGCCAGTAACAAATAAAACCCCAGTACCGATGGCGGCAGCACCAAGGGCATGGTAATAATAGCCTCCACCATAATTTTAAAAAACGACCGCCCCCTTGAAAGCCACCAGGCAAACGGCAGCCCAATGAGCAGCAGCAACAGGGTAGTAATGCCTGCTAATTTTAAGGTAAGCCATATGGGCGAAAGATCCATCAGTAAAATGATTGGTTTATATTTTTATTGCAGACGGTAACCGTACTCCATAAATATTTTTTTTGCAGCCGGGCTTAAAATGTACTGATAAAATTTTTCGGCTTTAGGGTTATTCGCGGCATGTTTTAACAATATCATACCCTGCAATATAGGCGCGTAATCTTTGGGATCAATGATCTGATAATACAGCTGTGCTTTACTGCCGGCATCCTTAATCAGGGCTTGTGTAGTAAATCCAATGTCGGCCACTCCTGTTGTAATGTAGGTGTTTACCTGCGATATACTTTCGCCATAAACAATTTTGTTTTTCACATTATCTAAAACACCTTTACGTTGCAATACATCCTGCGCCGCTTTGCCATAGGGCGCAATGGCCGGGTTGGCTATGGCTATTTTTTTTACCCTTGCAGTCATTAATGTGCGCTCCCAGTTATTAAAACCTATATTTTGCGAACTGCAAATGATTAAACTTCCAGTAGCATACACTACCGGTTTTTTTACGGCGAAACCCGTTTTGAACAGCGTTTCAGGAAACCTCATATCTGCCGATAGGAACACGTCAAAAGGAGCGCCGTTGCTTATCTGGGCCACCAATTTTCCTGACGAGCCAATAACGGGTTCAATGGTAATGCCTGTTTTTTGCTTAAAATCTTTTTGCAAAACTTCAATTACCGATTGCAGGTTTGCTGCTGCTGCAACCCTTATGTTTTGCGCAAATAACGAATTATGCAGAAAAACAGCAGTAACCGTTAAAAATATGAGCAGTTTTTTATTCATGTTAGTAATTGATTTAACCCGCTTTTGCTTAAAATAACAAGATACTAATATACATTGTTAGTAAATGCGTATCTTATTTTTTGATTCATTGCCTTAAAAAAACACTAAATTATTGGGATAATAGCTGTTTAACCCGTTAAATGACGGAATTTGCCCCCGTTAAATAACTGTATTACTTACCTTTAATAGGATTATAAAAAGAAAAATATTATAATTGTGTCCCCCGGCCTGACGCTAACCAAAAGAAACCCCTCTTTCGTGCCTGTAGTATCTAAACTACGGGTACGAAAGTTCTTATTCAGCATGTGAACATGTTTAAATTTTTACTGAGATCCTTAACATCCGCCACGGTACTTTTTTTGTACCTTATTATAAACGTATCCGCACAAACTACAGTAGCTATAAATGACAAGGTTCAACAGCATATATTTGAGTATAGCCAGATTTCCTTTTTAGAAGATACTACCGGTAATCTTACTTTTAACCAGATAAAAGTCCTTGCATCAGCCGGTGGTTTTAAAGTTAACCAGGAACCCACCCCGGTAACCCGGCATCCAAATTCAGCTTATTGGTACCGCCTTAAGGTTGGTAAAAACCCAGGCACCAAAAACAACTGGATCCTGGAGTTTTTTGACCAAACCATTGATAGCATTACGGTTTACTCACCTACTGCTCCAAATACTTTTGCAGCAACATCCCTGGGAAGTAAGCACCCGTTTTCGGCAAGGTTTTATCTGCACAAAAATTTCAGTTTAAATATTGATCCCAATACCAATAGTGAGGGCGTTTATTATGTCCGCATCAGATCAAATCATTCTGTAAATGTGATCATCGTACTGCGCACGGTAAGCCGGTTTATCAGTTACGCGCTTGATGAGTATTTCTTTTTCGGTGTTTTTTATGGGATGATACTGGTATTTGGCCTGTATAACCTCATGATGTTTATAGCCATGCGACAGGTACAATACCTGTATTACATTGCCTATAACCTAAGCATTGGCTTATATGAAATGTGTGCCGATGGTATTGCTTACCAATATATATGGCCAAATTTTCCGGCATGGAACCAAAACGCGTATGGCATAGCCCTGTTTGCCGCAAGTATTTTTGCCGTGCTGTTTACACAAAGCCTGCTCAATTTAAAGGTAAATGCGCCGCGCTTAAATAAGGTGATTAGCTGGGTAATTGTACTGCGTAGCCTGTATTTTGTGGCTTGCCTTACTATTAATAACAATTGGTTCAATTACAAGATCATTGAATTTATACCCCTGTCGCTGGCATTTTATGCCGGTTGCTATACCCTGCTCACGGGGTACAAGCCAGCCCGATTTTTTGTTATTGGATATACCTTTTTG
The DNA here is from genome assembly GCF_050433765.1 of Mucilaginibacter lappiensis. Lineage (GTDB taxonomy): Bacteria > Bacteroidota > Bacteroidia > Sphingobacteriales > Sphingobacteriaceae > Mucilaginibacter > Mucilaginibacter lappiensis_A. The sequence continues at coordinate 399,146 of NZ_JBNPWP010000005.1, forward strand.
CTGGTTGGCTTTATTATTAAAAGCTGCATCGCGCTCAATATGTGGTGGCTGCCGGTTACAGAGTTTGATTACTATAGCCTAAGTGTTTGTTTCATTATGGAGATGCTGTTCATATCATTTGCCATAGGCGATAAGGTAAGGATATTGAAAAACGAAAAAGATGATGCCCAGCAGCGCATCATTATGCAAATGAAGCAGAATGAAGAGCTAAAGGACGTACTGAATAAACGCCTGGAGGAGCAGGTGCAGGAACGCACCAAAGAGCTGGTTGAAAAATCATCTATGATAGCCGAGCAGAACGAGGAGTTAAGATCGGTTAACGAATTATTGCAGCAACAGGCCGAGGAAATTTCGCGGATGAATGTGCTGCTTGAAAAGGATAACATCATTTTGCATAATGACATTGAGAAAGTGACCCATGACCGTGTAATGTCTGCCGAGGTTGATTTTGAAGAGTTCAGCAAAATATATCCCGACCGCGAAACCTGCTTCAAATTCCTGTCTGATCTGAAATGGGAAAACGGTTATGCCTGCCGCAAATGCAGCAACACCCATTATGGCAGCGGGCATTTACCCTATAGCCGCAGGTGTTCCAAATGCGGTTATGAGGAGTCGGTAATTGCCTATACCATTTTACAAAACACGCGCATACCCATTAACAAGGCTTTCTACATGATATTTTTAATGTACTCTACCAAGGGTAAAATATCATCACATAAACTATCCGAGATCCTGTCCATCCGTCAAAGCACCTGCTGGGCCTACAGTTCGCGCATTAAAAAGGTAATGGAAAGTAAGAAAAAAGAGATCAAAGATGCCGGCAATAAAGGTTGGAGCAAACTGGTTATTGACAATTCCACCAATTAACGCCTCCATCCCTTACCCCGTTACAACGATTTAGCAATAATTACCCTATGTTTTTTTGCTTTTAAATTAATTGTGATACAAGCGTATCATAAATATTTATTGCCTCGCCCAAAACCACCCCTATTACGTTCAACAGCCCTTTTCTAATAGGGCTATGCCTGTGCTTAAAGCGTATCGAATTTCATATAACTTATTATTAATCAGTTATTTATGAACATTTTGATTGCTTGTTACGTTTAAAATAATATAAATTTGTAGTAACAATTATAAACCATACTTAAACCTGTCATCCCCCAAAAACAATTGCGGTGGTGTATTTGATACACGGGCTTTAAAATTTAATGTTTTAAGGCTTGGTTAAATTCGTCATAGGGTTTACCGATGCGGGCTGGTATGTGCCGTGAAATTAATATGCTATCAAACCAATTAAATAATTACTTTATGAAAATCAATTACAATTTAAAGTGGCTGGCTGTGTTCACGCTGCTGCCCGCGGCGATATTTTATTCCTGCAAAAAGGATTCGCGCGGTACAGCAATGGCCCAAACCCCAACAACCGAAACGGTATCACGGGCCGCAAATGAAGTGGTTAATGCATGGGTAACCACCTCCGACAAGTCGAAGCTATTGCAGGCACAAACCAGCTTTAATTTTGCCGCGGATGCAGGCACCAATCCTACCACCGTAACCGTTGACGAGAACACTACTTACCAGGGTATTGACGGCTTTGGCTTTACCTTAACAGGGGGCAGCGCCGGTTTACTCAACGGGCTTGGCGGCAACCAGGCCGCTGTGCTGAGCGAACTATTCGGCACGGCCAACGGCCAGATAGGCATCAGCTATTTACGGATCAGCATTGGAGCATCCGACTTAAGCTCCAGTGATTTTACCTACAACCAAACATCGGGCGATGTGAATATGAGTAACTTCAGCATCAGCCAGGAAAATCAGGATATGATACCTATCCTGAAAAAGATTATCGCCATAAACCCCGGCATTAAGATCCTGGCCACTCCCTGGACAGCCCCAACCTGGATGAAAGTAAATACTACAGGCAATAACGGTTACACCGGCGGTAGCTTAAACACTGCTTATTATGATGCTTATGCCCGTTACTTTGTAAAATACATACAAGCCATGCAGGCGCAGGGTATAACCATTGATGCCATTACCCCGCAAAATGAGCCACTTAACCCATATAATAACCCAAGTATGGTAATGCAGGCTAATGAGCAGGCCAACTTTATAAAAAATAACCTGGGTCCACAATTACGTGGCGCGGGTCTAAATACCAAGATCATTGCCTATGATCATAATGCCGATGTGCCCAGTTATGCCACAACCGTATTGGGTGATGCCGGTGCAAACCCCTATGTTGATGGTTCCGCGTTTCACTTATATGCAGGCGATATCAGCGCTTTAACTGGTGTGCACAACGCTTACCCTAATAAAAACGTTTATTTCACCGAGCAATGGGTGGGAGCACCAAGCAACTTTGGCGGCGACTTATCATGGCATGTAAATACATTGATCATAGGCGCAACCCGTAACTGGAGCCGCAACGTGCTGGAATGGAACCTTGCTGCCGATCCAAACAACAACCCGCACACAGCCGGTGGTTGCAGTACCTGCCTGGGTGGTATCACCGTGAGCGGTACTTCTATAACCCGCAATGTTGGTTATTATATTATTGGCCACGCCGCCAGGTTTGTAAGGCCCGGCGCTGTCAGGATCTCCTCAAACCTGTCGGGCAGCATCCAGAACGTTGCCTTTAAAAATTCCGATGGCAGCAAGGTACTTATCGCGCTAAACAATGGTTCGTCAACCGTGAGCTTTAAGGTAAAGTGGGGTGCGGAGTCATTTACTTACAGCCTGGCAGCAGGTGCGGTGGCAACCTTCAAATGGTCGGGCACACAATCATCTGGCGGTGGTGGTGGTGGCGCGCCAATCGGCTCAACCATCACCCTAAAAGGAATCAATAACCAATATGTAAGCAGCGAGAATGGCACACAAGCCATGAACTGTAACCGGCCAACAGCATCGGGATGGGAAACATTTACCGTGGTTGATGCCGGGGCGGGTAAAATAGCCCTGCAAAGCCAGGGAAAATATGTATCCTCAGAAAACGGTACACAGGCTATTACCTGTAACCGTACTTCCTATGGCGACTGGGAAAAATTTGACTGGGTGGTAAATGCCGACGGTAAAATTTCATTAAGGGGCAACAATAGCAAATACATATCGAGCGAAAACGGTACACAGCCCATGACCTGCAACCGCGCAACCATATCGGGCTGGGAGGCTTTTGGCGTAAACCAATAAGCACATGATCAATTATGCAAACCAATTAATTGTTATACAAAAACCGATCTTATGAAACTATTTTTAAATTCTGTAAAAGGTGCCCTTATGGTAATGGCCCTTATGGTGTTAACAGCATCCTGCAAAAAAGACTTAAGTAAGCCCGCTGCCTCGCAGGCCGACCCAACGCAAGTTACTACTCCACGGGCCGGTACGCTGGTATGGGCCGACGAATTTAATGGCACCAGCGTAAACACTGCCAACTGGAACATTGATAATGGCAACCCCAATGTTAATAATGAAAAAGAGTACTACCAATCGGCCAATGCCACGGTAGGGGGCGGTTTATTGACCATTACTGCACGCAAACAAACTGTGGGTGGTCAGCCTTATACCTCGGCCAAATTAACTACCGCAGGCAAATTTCAGCCAACTTATGGTCGTATTGAGGCGAGTATTAAACTGCCCGCGGTACAGGGTACATGGCCAGCCTTCTGGATGCTGGGCGCAAATATAAACTCGGGCACCCCATGGCCAAGTTGCGGCGAAATTGACATTATGGAGCAGGTAAATACCTCCAATACCATATTAGGAACCATGCACTGGGGTATAAATGGAAACCAGCATACCCAATATGGTAACAGCACCACTACAACCCCAACCAACTTCCATACTTATGCCGTTGAGTGGGATACCAACTCCATCCGGTGGTATGTGGATAATACACTGTATGTAACCGGCAACATTGCCAACAACATCAATGGTACCGGGGCATTCCATAATCCATTCTTCATCATCCTTAACCTGGCCATTGGCGGCGATTTACCGGGCAATACCATTAATGACGGCGCCCTGCCTTGCAACATGCAGGTTGATTATGTGCGGGTTTACGATCTGTCGGGAACTGGTGGTGGCACTACCAATCCTCCAATTGGGCAAAATGTAACCTTTAAAGGTTTTAATAACCAATATGTAAGCGGCGAAAACGGCACACAGGCCATGAACTGTAACCGCCCAACCGCTTCGGCATGGGAAACATTTACGGTGGTTGATGCCGGTGGCGGCAAAGTGGCTTTAAAAAGCCAGGGCAAATATGTATCGTCAGAAAACGGCACGCAGGCCATTACCTGTAACCGTGCTACTTTTGGCGACTGGGAAAAATTTGACTGGATTGTTGCTGCTGACGGGAAAGTTACCTTAAGGGGCAATAACGGCAAATTCATTTCGAGCGAAAACGGTACACAGCCCATGACCTGTACTCGTGCTACAGCCTCGGGTTGGGAAGCTTTTGGCATAAATCAATAAAAAACCTTTTATATTTAGCCTGCCTTTGATACAAAGGCAGGCTTTTTTATATACCTGATGAAAAACTTTATTGGATTTTGCTTTGTACTTGCCCTGGGCACGCAACAGCTATATGCTCAATCTATCGAAAAAAAGCTGCAGCTATCTTTAGCTACGGGTTATCAGCAGGAAAATTTTCACTGGTCAATAGCCGGCAATATTACCGGGCAAAACCCCAATGTTTATTCGGAACTTAAATGGAAGCACCTTGGCGGGCAAAGCATTAACGCGGTTACGCAATGGAATATATGGAGGCGCTTTTCCATATATGCTGATTATTCCAGGCAGTTCATATCATCGGGCACTATAACCGATACCGATTATGGGGCTGACAACCGCAGCAACCCTACCTATAATGAAACATTTAATGGCGATAAAGGCAACACACAAGCATGGAGTGCAGGAGCCGGGTTTATCCTTTTTAATAATAATCTTTTTAGCCTGATCTCTTATGCCGGGTACGGAACTAATACACAGTCGTTGCACCTGTTTGATCGCAGCGGAAACTTCCCCAACCTCAACAGCACTTATCAAACCACGTGGAAAGGGCCTTTTATAAAGTTAACTTCTTCTATAAGGATCATAAAGAAATTTAAATTCGCTGCTGATATTACCTACAACCAGGTAAGCTACAACGGCAAAGCCAACTGGAATTTGATCCAGAGTTTTCAGCACCCGGTGAGCTACCGTCACCATGCAACCGGTTACGGGATCAATGCAGGCGGACAATTTGTTTATACCGTGTACCATAACCTCGAGGTACATGCAGGCGGCGGATATTTTAGCTGGCAAACAGGTACCGGCACCGATGAGCTTTACCTTAACAACGGCCAAACCGATAAAACCCAATTGAACGAAGCCGTGCGTACCGGCTTCAGGCTACAGGGCGGGATAGGGCTGACCTTTTAATATATCTCCTGATTACAGCCCACTTAGCGGCTTTATTGACAGATGTGCCCCAAACACCCCATGTGCTAAATCCGGGTATATGTCTCACCTGTATTGGGGATATGAACCCAACGCGTCAGTCAATAATATTGTATCATGTTTAATACCCTACATGATATTTCTATGAAAACACAAACTCGTCGTCCGCTTGGTGGACCAGAAAGATTTTTTTGGCTGCTTGATCAGCAAAGACCCGTACATTTTACCATGGCTGCTACAGTTACAGGTACCCAACCCATTACAAACTGGCAGCAGGCTTTGGCCGCTATACAGCAACAGCATCCTTTATTTTCGGTATGTATCAGGCTTAATGAAAATAACTCCCCTGAGTTTGTAACACAATCCGGCAACCCAATTCCGTTAAAAGTTGTAAAAACCATTTCTGAAAACGCCTGGGTAGCGGAGTTGGAGCATGATACGACCCAAAGGTTTGATAGTACCTCTGCCCCCCTTGTAAGGGCAACTGTATATGAATTTGAAAACCAATCGGTTATTGCGTTAACCGCCCATCATGCCATAAGTGATGGCCGCTCATTAACATATGCTCTGCGCGATCTGTTGAACGCAATGAACGGCAAGTATGCTTCACCTTATGTTATGCCTCCATCAATAGACCCTTATACCGATCTTCCTGAAAATGCTGTAAACGAGATTCCGGTAAGTGATGAGGTTATTACCGCGTTTAAACAAGCACCGGTTGCCGGGGCAAACCCGCAAATACAACTGCTGGAATTATCAAAAGAGCTTTCCAGCCTGATCATTTTGCGCTCAAAACAGAAAGGGACTACTGTTCATGGTACTTTATGCGCGGCCCTTGCACTGGCAAGCAGAAGCTGGAAACCAAATCCAATCCGTTTATATTCTCCAGCATCGGCACGTGAAACACTGGGGACAGGAGAAACATCCTGTTTATCAATTGCCGGTCGGGTAGTGCCTTTTGATATGGATACAATCGGATCTTTTTGGGAAACTGCGCGTTATGCCAAAGAAACTTTAATCGGCGCCAATTCCATGGAAGATATTTCAGGGTTTGCACACTTTGTATTCAGCGTGATAAAAGATGGTATGAATGTAGAGAAAGCCGGGCATTTTGTAAACACCGTATTGGCCAATGAATACCTGGTAACCAATGTTGGCTCATTACCATTTGACACCGACTATGGTCAATTAAAATTAGATGCCATTTGGGGTCCCTTCACCATGACGGGATATGAAGATAGCCAAACCGTGGGTATAGCAACCATCAACGGTTCCATACGTATAGCTTTCACCTCTTTAGGGCACATTCAGGTTAAACCGGTTCTTGAATTTATGGAGCAGATTTTAAGCATGGAATGCATCCCGTTGAACAGTTTATCGGAGGAACAAAGCCTATAATAACAGCCCTCATTAAATAGTCAAAAGGCCAGCATTTTAAACAAATGCTGGCTTTTGTGATAGTGTAGTTGCAGCTACGCGGTAATAACCATATTATTAAAAAGTGTAATATTACTATTACAGATTATATTGTTTAAACTATTGTATGTTTTATAAATCATATAGATACTAAACTATTATTTATATGACCTTATTTACATCACACCCTGTTTTTAATACTTTGAAAGTATTAAAATATTTTACAGTCCTCCTTGCCATCACCATTTTCAGCGGATGCGCTGTTTCGAACTTTAAAACGGTAAACAACACCAAACTTATTGATCCTTACGGAAAAATTGCGGTTATCGTTATCAACACGCAAGAGGAACTAATAGATTTTACGGAGCAATCCTTTGACGATTTGGTGAGGCCAACCTTTAATGACCTGAAAAATATAGAGGTTAGATCGCAACTGGAAAAAAGTTTTCAAAACAATCTAAGCTCCGCACATACAGCCGTTGTTAAATCTTCTGATCTGTTCAAGGTACATGAAAATGTATCATATGATGGTTTTATGAACCAATTAAAAGATAATAAGGTTGAAGCAGTGTTGGTACTTAATATGAGCGGCTATTGGAACACCTATTCAGAATCTAATAACGCGATACCTAATGCCTCGTTTCTTTGTTACCTGGTAGATTTGAAATCGGGGCAACAAGTTTGGCTGGCAACATCAACTGTAAATGGAACAACCGAATGGGCTGCATACAACAATGTATGTAATACGCTGGCCCGTGGCACAAGCCGAAAACTTTATAAAGCCGGGTTTATTTATAAATCAGGCTTTCCGTATGTGGAACCTGGGCAATAATGAAGTAAAAGAACAGCAGCCATCCGGTAATCATATTATTAAAATAGTTGGAAAATTATTAACGGGCGGCTTACTGCCCGTTAATAAACTTTCTTACCTGCGGGTTAACGGCATTTCTGTCTAAACCATCTGTAATTTTAAGATATTTCCTGGCACTATCCTTTTGAATAAAAAAAGTGTATGCGGCTGTTAATGAGGCGTAAGTTCTTGGGTTATTAGCATCAAGCTTAATGGCTGTTTTTAAATATTTGATAGTTGTATTCAAATAGGTTTTATCCTTGGTTTTAAAAAACAATTGCCCATAACTATTCGACGCGCTTTCCCATATTTTGGCATTTGTACTATCAAGCTCAATAGAGCGCCTAAATAGTGGTAACGACTCTTTGAACTTTCCCTGTCTGCCAACCAGGTTTGCAAACCCCCAGTATATATTTGCATTTAAACTATCCAATAACCAAGCTTGATTAAACCTCATCATGGCTGTATCGGCTATATTTTTATAATAATAATCCCATCCGCGGTTAGTAAAATATTTTGCAGCCTCTTTTCTGTTATTAAAATCATGGTCACATTGTTTTAAAAATGTGCTGTCGCTTTCAATTTGTGCACTGCACTTTTTAACCCTTCCATACATTGGCAAATGATTAATACCCTCCGGGCAATCTTCATTTAAAGAGCAGCCTAAAAGCAGAGCGGACATAAGGCAAATTAACCGGGAGATCTTTTTCATAAATGCAATAAGGTTAATAAGGTGTAAATACATATGATTTGACTATTGTATCTCACTATGGTTACAGCTCTCCCTTAATTTTCCTTTACAAAAAGATAAGGGTCAAACTCCAAACCGTCGTTCACTTTAATTTCATTGGATATTACCTTATTGTTCTCTGTTTTAAACTTTAATGGAAAAATACCATAGGCAGGGTTGTTATAGATTAACAACCATTCGTTATTATCCATGTATTGCAGGGTGGCCGTAAGGTCCTTATGCAGGTTGAACTTGATCAGCAGATCTTTCTTGTTTACCGAAATTTCAATAGGGCCATACAACGTGTTTTGATATTGGCCGGCATAAGCTTTAAGCGGCAGCTCGGGCGATTTTCCTTTTACACGTGCCTGCATATCATTGGTTTTCTTTACGGTTTCCTGCTGTTCTTCATTAAACCCCTTTAGCATAGCCTGGCTGCGGTCAACGTAGGGAACGCCCAGGTAAGCATCCAGGATCTGGTAACGCAGCGCTTCAAAAAACGACTGGTTATCATTATTGGTTAAAATGGTAATGGCCAGCTTTGCTTCGGGCACAAAGCAGGTGTTGGTAACAAAGCCATCCGCGCCGCCGGTGTGCCAAAAAATCTGTTTGCCATTATAATCGGCCTCAAAAACACCCAGACCGTAGCCCCTAAAATGCGTTGGATAAACCGCCGATGCCCTGCTGCTAACGATAGTGTTTTGGTCGCGGGTCTTTTGCAGGGCCCTCCATGATACTACTTGTTTACCCTCATACTTGCCGCTGTCCAACTGCATGGTGAGCCATTTGGCAACATCTTTTACACAGCTTACTATACTACCGGCGGGTGCCAGGTTATCTATCTGGTCATAAGGCAGCTCGGCCATTTTACCTGTAAAAGCATTAGTATAGGGTTTTGAAACCCCTTTACGCTCCGCTATGCCAGCAGTAAGCGGATAAGTATTGTTCATGCCTAATGGCGTAAGTATGCTATCCTGAATATAGGTTTCCCAGGGCTTGCCGGTAACCTGTTGTATCACCTGCCCAGCGGTTAAAAAGCAACTGTTACAATAACCATAACTTTGGCGAAACTCCATGGAGGGTTTCAACAGCTTCATTTTATCTATAATTTGCTGGCGCGATAGGGTAGTATTCCAAAAGGTAAAATCGCCCTGAAATGTTTTGGTACCCAAATGGTGTCCCAATAAATCCTTTATCGTTATTACTGCAGTTGTATTGGCGTCATACACCGAATAATCGGGGAAATATTTGGTGATCTTATCGTTCAGCGAAAGCTTTTTAGCCTCATCCAATTGAGCAAGCGCGGTACCTGTAAAAAGCTTGCTGTTGCTGGCAATCATAAACAGGGTATTCTCGTCAACAGGCTCATTGGTTTTAATGTCCTTAACGCCGTAGCCCTTCATCACAACCACCTTACCATCTTTAACAATGGCTATGGCCAGGCCGGGCAAATTCCAGTCTTTGAGGCCTTGTTTAATATAAGTATCAAGGTTGTTTTCAATAAACGATGGTTGTTGCTGCCCGAAGGTAAGTGTTGCAGCAAAAAGGTTAAATAATAGGAATAAGGCTGGTCTTTTCATTTTGATTTAAAAAATGAAAGATAGGAAAATCCCACAGACGAAAAAAACCTGCTATAAATAGCAGGCTTTCCTTAAAAATATATTATCAACCACTTATCTCAAGTGCACCTTATTTATTTTATACTGATAGCCATGCCGCCGCCCGAGGCAACTTTTTGTTTCAGTACGGTTTTAGACGTAACCCTGATCTTTCTGATAGCATAACTTTTTGGGTTTTTATCATAGCTGGCATCTTTACCATCAGCATAAATGGTTGCTTCATAGGTTTTACCTTTAGGCAGATACTCAAAAGTGATATTGGCTATGCGGGGGTTTTCATCGGTAATGCTACCAATGTACCATTCGTCTTTATTTTTGGCTTTACGGGCAATGGTGATATAATCGCCGGGCTCGGCTTCCAGTATGTGGGTTTCGTCCCAGTCAACAGCTACATCCTTAATAAACTGAAAAGCATCCATATATTTATTATAGGTTTCGGGCAGGTCGGCAGCCATTTGCAGCGGACTGTACATGGTAACATATAGGGCCAGCTGATGCACCAGCGTAGTGTGTACAAATGATTTATTTTCGGGGTTATACGCGCTTACATGGGTTTCAAATATACCCGGTGTATAATCCATTGGTCCCCCCATCAGCCTGGTAAACGGCAGGATAGTAGTATGATCGGGATTGTTACCGCCAAAGGCCTCATACTCCGTTCCGCGGGCCGCTTCATTACCAATGAGGTTGGGATAGGTACGACTTAAGCCTGTTGGCCTGATGGCCTCATGCGCGTTAACCATAATTTTATACTTGGCAGCTTCGGTAATGGTGTACAGGTAATGGTTTACCAGCCATTGGCCATAATGATGCTCACCGCGTGGGATGATTTGCCCTACGTAGCCGCTTTTTACAGCGTTATACCCATTCTCGACCATGAATTTATAGGCAGTATCCAAATGGCGTTCATAATTACGTACCGAGCCCGATGTTTCATGGTGCATAATGATCTTTACCCCTTTTTCTGCAGCGTAACGATGTAGTTCCTTTACATCAAAATCAGGGTATGGGGTTACAAAGTCAAATACATAATCTTTGGTTTTACCAAACCAATCTTCCCAGCCCTGGTTCCAGCCTTCAACCAATACGGCATCAAAGCCATTTTTTGCGGCAAAATCAATATATTCCTTCACATGTTTGGTATTGGCGGCATGCTTTCCGTTAGGAGTGGTTTTTGAATAATCGGTTACGCCAAGCTGAACGTTTTCAAGATCGGTATAGGCCCAGGTGCTTTTTCCGGTGATCATTTCCCACCATACCCCAATGTATTTAACGGGTTTTATCCATGATACATCCTTGTATTTGGTTGGTTCGTTTAGGTTTAATATCAGTTTGGATGCTAATATATCAGCAGCCTTATCACTTACAACTATGGTACGCCATGGCGATTGCGTAGGTGCCTGCATATAACCTTTATCGCCAATGGCATCAGGAGTAAGGAATGACTCCAGCACAAAGTTTTTGTCGTCGAGGTTTAATGACATGCACGAGTAGTCAACCAATGCGGCTTCATGAATATTAATATACAGGCCATCCTTACTTTTCAGCATCAGGGGCGTTTGTACTCCCGTTGGCGAAAATGTTGTTTGCGAAACATTCGGTGTAACCGCTGCTTTCATCTTACCGCGTATTTCTGACAGGTTTGATGTAACCGTGCTGTACTCCTGCGTGTCAAAGTCGCCGGGCAGCCAAAATGCTTTGTGATCGCCGGTTAAGGCGAATTGGGTATGTTCTTCTTTGATGATGAAATAATTCAGGTTTTTTTGTGAAGGGAACTCATACCTGAAACCCAAACCATCATTAAATAAACGGAAACGGATGCGTATAAACCTGTCCTGAACTGCTTTTTGAGTTAAAGTAACAACCAGTTCATTGTAGTTGTTACGGATGGTTTTCTGCTCGCCCCAAACCGGGTTCCAGGACTCATCAAAAGTATTTTGCTCTGATTTGGTTACCGTAAAACCATCCAAAAAAGAAGGGACATCTTTGGTTTCCAAACCCAGCTTACTTGATTTAATAACCTCCCTTTGTTTGTAATTGAGCTGGTAGGTGGGTACGCCGTTGTCTTTAAGCTCAAATTTGAACGTCAGGTTTTTGTCGGGCGATGATATTTCCTGTGCCTGTAAAAAAAACACACCATGAAGTATTAGTACTGCAACGAGTAAAGTTTTACGCATAATTTTTATGGGATTAGTATTGGCTTGGTCTATTGGTTACAGCAAATTTTATAATCCTTTTATCAGCCTCCTATTTATTTATGTAAAATATAAATAATTTTTTTATTAAGATTCTATATATCAATATGTTAAATATATTTTATTGTCGTTTTGGTTTGTTTTTTTTAACAATATTATATGCTTTTTATTCGCTAAAAAATAAGAAAGCCCTAAATCTTCCGATTAGGGCTTTTCTGCAATATTGCTTTTAGGTGTTACTTGCCAAATACGTAGTAAACAGACAGCGCCAAATTATCAACAAAACTTAAGTTAAAAGTATTGGATGTGCCCACACTGGAGCCTGTGTCTTTTTGATGAAAATAGGTTAGTTTTCCTAAACCGGCGGCAAGTCCTATATTTTTTGCCGGATAATAAACAAAATCCAAACCCAAGCCTCCACCGTAAATATCGGAATTGACGCTGGAAATGTACTGATTGTTACTGTCTTCATAAGATTGTTTTGATTTTCCATAGCTTAAATATGGTCCGGTACGAATACCTATCTTATTATCAAACAAAAAATATTTCCTTAACGATATAGTACTAAAGAAACCCTTATAGATTTGGTCATTATTTGCTGCCTCTCCCGAATAAGATTTCGACCTGCTATAACTGTAGCCTAATCCTACGCCAATATCAAGTTTATCGGCTATAAAATAATTATACTCCGGCACTATAGAGTATGAGGTTAGTTTGATCTTTAGATTATCGCCTAAAGAATTGGTAGCGTTATTAAATGCTCTTCCATTGGTGTTTGTAGTTGATACACCAAAACTTAATCCGAGGTTTTGACTGCCTTTTTCTGTTTGTGCTTTAGCCGCTTGAATTGTAATAATTGATAATAATACCAACAGGAGTTTTTTGTACATAAAATTGTTTTTAAGGTTAATATTTAGATAATAATTGCGGATATGACTACTATAATATTAGTTGGTTTAACCTTTAAATATTATAATATTTAACCTGCTTATAATGTGCGGTTTAAAATTTAACAGCTTGGTATAGCGTCATATTTTTAAATATTTTCCCGATGATGTCCAATTCCTGTGACCTCACTTGATATGGTGGTATAGTTCATAAATTCAATAAACCATTAATATCATTTGACATGAGAAAAGTAACAGTTTTTAATTTCGTGACCCTGAATGGTTACTATAAAGGACCAAATGGGGATATCAGCTGGCATCAGCATAACGCGCATAACCCCGAGGATGAAGAAAGTGAATATGCGATGGAAGGTATTCAATCTGATAGCACACTTCTTTTCGGGCGTGTGACTTATGAGATGATGGCTGGTTTTTGGCCAACACCAAACGCGCTGAAAAGCGCACCGGCAATGGCCGAAGGAATGAACAAGTCCGACAAAATTGTTTTTTCAAGAACGCTGAAAAAGGCCGAATGGAACAATACCCGACTGGTAAATACCGATATGCTGGAAGAAATAAAGAAAATGAAACAGCAAACAGGGAAAGACATGACTGTGCTGGGCAGCGGAAGTATTATAACCCAACTGGCCGAACAGGGTTTGATTGATGCCTACCAGTTTATGATTGACCCGGTTACCCTTGGGGATGGTACATCCATATTTAAAGGCATAAACCATCAAATCAATCTGAAACTTACCGATACAAGGATATTTAAGAGCGGAGCGGTTCTGCTTTCTTACCAGCCGGTATAATAAAAGTAATTGGTGTATAATTCATATATTTAATAACCAGACAGCCTTTAGCAGGCAATTAAACCAAAATAAAATGGACGAGTTTGTATTATTGTTCCACATGGACAAAACAATGGAGAGCCCATCTCCTGAGCAATTACAAGGCTACATGAAACAGTATCATGACTGGGTGGGTGGTATTGCCGCCCAAAACAAATTTAGCGGGGGCACAGGCTTATCAACCGAAGGCAAAGTTTTAAAGCCAAACAATGTAATTACTGATGGCCCTTATGCCGAGATCAAAGAGACCATTGCAGGTTTCATTGTGATAAAGGCAAAAGATTTTGACGAAGCAGTTAGCCTTGCCAAAGACTGCCCAATGTTGCAGGGCGGAGGCAATACGGTGGAAATAAGAAAAATTACAGGGGTTCACAATAACGATTAGTATAATAAAAAGAGCGCCGTATATTTATCTCTATGTGTAATACCAATTTATATGCTCCGTTAGGAGCTACCTATTTGTAGTCCATTAAGCAAAGTAGGTGCAACCCAAAAGTGGATGGGTAGCCTCTAAGAGGCATAGGATATCCTGACCATTTATATGCTACAAATAGGTAGCTCCTAACGGAGCATATGATATGGTTGGTTGTTTTCGAAATCTGTTAACACATGATGTAAATATTACAGGGGCATTTTATTTATGGAGACTGGCGAATTAATACCTCATTTATTCAGAACAGAGTACCGCAAAATAGTTTCGGTATTGTGCCGGCGCTTTGGGTTTGATCAAATGGAAATTGCCGAAGATATTGCCAGCGATACTTTTATGACTGCAACACAAGCCTGGGGAGTAATGGGCGTTCCGCAAAACCCAACGGCGTGGCTTTACAATGTTGCCAAAAACAAGGCGAAAAATCATTTACAGCGTGGCTCTGTATTTGAAAGTAAAGTTGCTCCCGAAATAAAGAACACCACTTCTGAGCTTCAGGAAACTGAAATTGACCTGTCGCCTCAAAATATTAATGACAGTCAGTTGCAGATGATGTTTGCCGTTTGCCACCCTATCATTTCGGCCGAAGCACAGATCGGATTATCGCTCCGGATCCTATGCGGTTTTGGTATTGAAGAAATTGCCGACGCGTTTTTGACCAATAAAGAAACCATTAACAAGCGGTTATTCCGCGCAAAAGAAAAACTCCGGGAGGAGAAAATTAAAATCGAACTTCCCAATAAATCTGAAATCGATGAACGGTTAACCCCTGTGTTAACAACCATTTATTTGCTGTTCAATGAGGGATATTACTCTGTAAGTCAAAATAAAACAGTTCGTAAAGATCTTTGCCTGGAAGCCATGCGGCTTTGCACTATGCTGGTTGAAAACAAAGCCACCAATAAGCCCCGGGTAAACGCCCTGCTTGCGCTGATGTGTTTTCATGTCTCCAGGTTTGAAGCCAGGACAGATAAAAACGGCGAGCTTATTTTATATGAAGATCAGGATACAAGCCTCTGGAACGTTAACCTGATCAATAAAGGAGCATACTTTTTGCATTGTGCGGCAAGCGGCAATAAGCTTTCAAAATATCATCTGGAAGCCGGCATCGCGTACTGGAATACCCAAAAAGCCGATACCAAAGAAAAGTGGGAAAATATACTGCAGTTTTATAACCGATTGCTGCAAATAGCGTATTCGCCCATAGCCGCACTCAACAGGACCTATGCGCTTTCAAAAGCAAACACCAAACAGGAAGCAATTGCCGAGGCCGAAAAATTAAACCTGACCGGCAATCACTTTTACTTTATGCTATTGGGCGAGCTTTATACCGGTATCGACAATGAAAAAGCCATTTCAAATTTTAAAACGGCATTTTCCCTTGCTAAAACCCAAGCCGACAAACAGGCGATTCAAAAGAAAATAGATAAGCTTTAATAATGCAAAATACACCTTCACCAACAATGAAACAAAGAGAACGCATCATCAATAACTACGTCAAAGCCTATAATAATTTCGATATTGACGGAATGCTTATCGATCTTGACCAATCAATAAAATTTGTAAATATTTCATCGGGTGAAGTAAACATGACCCTTAACGGCTTATCAGCGTTTAAAGCCCAGGCCATACAAGCAAAGGATCTGTTTAGCATCAGGGAGCAAACTATAAAGTCTTTTAAACACCCTGACGACCAATCCGAAATTGAGATAGCCTACAGTGCCGTTTTAGCTATCGATTTGCCCAACGGATTAAAGCGGGGAGATAAACTTAACATTAATGGAAAATCAACATTTAAATTTTCGGGTGATAAGATCATAGAGATAACAGATATTAGCTAAAATAAATAATCCCTCTTTTATTGATCCGCACTATGAAAAAAATGATTTTATGCTGCCTGTTGCTGGCCGCGCTTGGCGGCAGGGCACAGGTAGCAACCGTTGGCAAACCACTGCCCGAATGGAAAGAAGGCTATCTTGATCTGCACCACATTAATACAGGCCGTGGCAACGCTGCTTTCTTTATTTTTCCGGATGGAACCACCATGGTGCTGGATGCCGGTGAACTTGACCCTACCAATGCACGAACCACGTCAAAACGCAATACCCCCATCCGGCCGGATGATAGCAAGCACCCTTATGAATGGATTGTGCAGTACATTAAACAGGTAGCGCCGCAAAAAGAAAAAACAAAACTTGATTATGCACTCATCACTCATTTTCACGACGACCATTTCGGCAGCTATTATCCCGATGCGCCATTATCTGCCGACAAGCAATATGTGTTAACGGGCATCACTGGTGTAGGCGGCTTACTGCCAATACATTACCTGTTGCAGCGCGATTACCATTACCCGGTAAACCTATCAACCATTGTAAACCGTTTGCCACAGGATACGCATTACAAAGCTACCTGGAACAATTACCTGGCATTTATTAATGCGGAATCAAAAAAAGGGATGCAGGCACAGTTTTTTAAAGCCGGTTCCAATTCACAGATCAGGTTGCAGCACCATGCCAGTAATTACCCTGGTTTTTATGTGCAGAATGTAAAATCAAACGGATGGATATGGACCGGCAAAGACAGTTCGGTAGTACAGCATTTTCCACCGGTCGATTCGCTCAACAGTAAAACCTGGCCCGATGAAAACGCGCTCAGCAATGTGCTGGTGATCCATTACGGCGCCTTTGCTTATTATAACGGCGGCGATAGTCCGGGGAATGTTTTTCTGGGCGACCCAGCCTGGCGGGATGTGGAAACACCTGTGGCAAAAGCCGTAGGGGCAGTAGATGTGGCTACCATGGATCATCATGGCAACCGCGACGCGATGAATGAAAACCTGATTAAAACCCTGCAGCCCGGCGTATGGATAGAGCAGGTATGGACAGCCGACCATCCCGGACATGAAGTGTTGATCAGAGCTACTTCTCCCTATCTGTACAAGGCCAAACGCGATCTGTTTGCCACTAACATGATGGAGGCTAATGAGCTGGTGATAGGGGGCCTGGTTCAACAAGCCTACAGAAGTTTGCAAGGGCACATTGTTGTGCGTGTATTGCCCGACGGAAAAGAATACTATGTAATTATCCTTGATGACAGTAAGCCATCCATACCCGTAAAAAGCATATTTGGTCCGTATACAGCCAAGTCCAAACCGTAAAAAGCAAAAAAGCCTCAGATCTTTTCGACCTGAGGCTTATTGTTAATTTATAATGATCAGTTAAATCTAACACTTACATTTCCGCTGGAGGCATCCGCATTTACCGGAATACCGCCGCCATTTACGCTCCCTTTTATGTGGTCTTTTTCCCATTGGCCGCTAAAGCCACTTATTCTTTCGGGGTGCTGGTTTATCCTGTCGCCCCTTATGTCAAGATCAAGCCCTTGTTTTAATGGTAGTTCAATGTTGATATTTCCGGAGCTGGCCTCTAATTTCAAATATTTACCAACCTGTTTCATTTGCACACTCAGGCTGCCGGCACTGGTTGATGCGTCCAAACTGCAATCCATCTGTTTAAGATCAACCCCTCCGCCAGAAGTGCTGGTGATCAGTTCGCCTGTTATATTATTGCCTTGTACACCACCACCGCTGGTGCTCGCATTTATGTTTCCTTTTAGGTTTTCAAGCTGCAATCCGCCACCACTGGTTTCCAGTTTGATCTTGCCCGAACAGCTTTTCGCTATAATGCCACCACCACTGGTTTCCAGGTCAATGTTGTCGCTGGAGTTAGAAACCTGTATGCCACCACCCGATGTTACGCCATGGATCGTTCCGCTAAGCCTGTCAATTTGTAAGCCGCCACCACTGGTAGTAAAGTTTTCATTTCCTTTTAAATTATCCAGACGGATACCGCCTCCGCTGGTTTTCAGATCGGTAGATGTTTGCGACGGAACATATATTTTGAATGATATACTGATAGATTTTTTCCAATCAAAATTACTACGCTTGTTTTTAGCCGTAGCACGTACTTCATGACCAACAACAGAAACGCTCAGGTCATAATCTTCATCCAGGCGTTTTTTGATTTCTTCTTTTGAAAGCTCCCGGCCATTATTCCCTTTAATATAAACCTCCACCCTTGAGGCCTCACCGGTTCGCCCGCTAACTAAGATCCCACCGGCTGATGTGTTTACAACAACGCTATTGATAGCGTTACTTGACAATGATTTTGTAAGATATGGTGTTTTATCTTCATTATCCTGTGCCATAACTACAACCGTTCTGCAGGCCAGGAAAAATAATAAAAGGTATGTTTTCATGTGGTTTGAATTGGATTTGTATAGAAGACAGCGGCTTTATCCAATTCGTTGCATCAGAATCAATATATATTTAAGGCTTTGGCGTAAATAACAAAAATAAAGTGTTTTCACGCAGTAGTATGCGTGTTTTTACGCATATAAATAAAGTTAACATGCTCTATATTCGATAATTATAAACCTCAATATTATCTATCCCTTAGATAACCACCTTGTTTTTTAACCTTTTAAAACTGCTGTTATGGAATTTCTGATACCCAACATGAACCGGCGTATATTTGTTAAAGGCATAGGACTTGTTAGTGCCGGCCTGATACTTGGAACCTTTGGCGGCTGCGAACAAATTGCCGAAGCCATACGCAACCGACCTACCAGGCGCAGGTTACGTGTAGGTTCGCCGGAGGTAGATGCCGATATTGCTACCTACAGGCAAGCGGTAACACTCATGAAAGCATTGCCTGCCAATGACCCCAGGAACTGGGCCAAGCAGGCCGCCATACATGGCACAGCCGGGGTTGGCTTTAACCTTTGTCAGCATGGTACAGAACACTTCTTTTCATGGCACAGGGCTTATTTATTTTATTTTGAAAAAATTTGTCAGAAACTAACAGGGAATACCCATTTTGGTTTGCCTTACTGGAATTGGAACCAAAACCCAGCCCTGAACCCCGCTTTTTTAGATACCTCGAGCGTACTTTTTCTTTCCAGGGTAAATACTACGGTGGCGGGTGTGTCCGCGGTTTCAACTGCCGAACTTGATCCCATTTTTGCTGATACTAATTTTTACACCTTCTGGCAGCAAATAGAAGGCACGCCGCACAATACGGTGCACACCTATGTAGGCGGTACCATGGGTGGCTTTGGCTCTGCTATGGACCCTGTGTTTTGGACCCATCACTGCATGATTGACTATTGCTGGGCCAAATGGAATATTGACCTGGGCAATAATAATACAAGCGACCCGGCCTGGAACAATACTGCCTGGAACTATTTTGTTGATGGCGATGGCAATACCGTAAGTTCAATTACTGCAGGCATAACCACTATAATGCCATTGCTGAGTTATCAATATGAGCATAGCGATATTGGCTCACCAGTAGCGCAAAAGATCGTAAAAACAAAAGCAGATTTTAACAAGCTGGAGGACAGGATCAAAAAAGGTGCTAATATTAAATTTGATATAAAAAACAGGATATCCATTGCCAGCAAAACAGCAATAAGCATTGCAAAGCCGTTTACTGCCCAACCAAGAGCAAATGCCGGTGATTTTGCCGGCATTATAAATAATGATGCAGCAAAAGATCATGTATTTGTGCGTGTAAACTATGCACAGCTACCTGCCGAAAGCGATTTCTTTGTGCGGGTATTTATAAACCTGCCCGATGCTAATGCCAATACCCCTGTTGATAACATCCATTATGCAGGCAGTTTCGCGTTCTTTGGTTCGCCCATGCCCGAAAATAATATGCACATGGATATGGCGGCACATCATCATGTACCTAAATTCCTGGTAAATATTACGCCTACCCTTCAAAGATTAAAAAAGAACCAGCAACTGACCGACAAAAGCCCTCTCTCGATACAACTGGTTGCGGTACCCTTTTTAGGCAAGTTTGAAAACCCCGCCACTGAGTTATTGCTGGATACTGTTGATCTGATTGTTAGCCCGATAATTATAAATACCAAGGAGCAATAATATCCATGGTTTTTGAGCGTATAAGGATTTGTGATGATAACCTCTAAAATATACATCTGTATTATAGGTATTGCCTGTTTAACTTTACCCGGATACTGTAACGGCAAAATGCCTAAACAATATCCGGGTGATACCATTGTAGCGGCCATGGATAGTTTGTATCATTTAAACCTGCAAAAAAGAGATCTTGTACAGGGAGTTTGTCAGGCTATGTTGTTACAGCATACATACCAGTTTGTGCAGGTTGAAGTAGTAGAAGTACATAACCCGCAAAATTACCCGCTGATATTTTATGTGTATTATCAATACCCCAATCATGAAAAAATCTTGCTGAATAGCTTTAGTCTTTACCCTGCCAACAACCCGGGTAAGTTTATTGTAGCAACACATGGCAAATTGAATAAGGAAGGATCAATTATAGTATCACTTACAACTCCTGCCAAAATTAAAGCTGGTGATAAGGTAGAAGTGGCGATAAAAAAATTAACACTGCTTGAAAAATAGTGTGACAGATTGCATACATATTCACGATTACAGTATAAAAAAGTAACAAACTGCGCGGCGGGTTAATTTGTCTTTTCCAAAGGCTTAAATTTATGCACCAACTATATATAAGTGCTATGAAAACATTAAGCTATATTTTAATCCTTGGGGCTTGTACAGTTACTTTTATTTCCTGTAAAAAAAATGAAGTCGCGCCTTCAGTCGATGCAAATGAAAACACTTTAGACCTTAAAACCACAGCAACAGCTGCATTAACCGTCAATAGTTTTAAAATCACCACAATAGCCGGTTCGGCTTTTAAAGATGGTTTAGTAGATGGCATAGGTAAACAATCAAGATTGTATAATCCAATTGGGATTGATTTGGCAGCCGACGGTTATCTGTATGTCGCAGATGCCTATAATCACAAAATACGTAAAATTTCGCCGGTAACTAATGCGGTTTCCACAATAAACATTCCTAACGCAAGTGATGGGAGCAGTATTAGTTACCCTGCCATCGTAAGGGTATCTAAAGACGGCACATTAAATATGATGGCTAATGAACCGCATACATCATGGATCTTAAAAACTAACGGTACGGTATTAACACCTGATCACACTCCTGATGCACAAATTCCATCAGACCTGGAGCGCGATCCGTCAAATAACTTTTTTTGGATGGCTGAGATTAATTCGAAAGTAGTTAATGGTCAGCATGTTCAAAAAGCATACTTAAAGAAGTTTTATATTAATGATATCACCGGCCTGATTGGCACTTCGCCATTAAAATTGCCTGCCGATTCAATAGAGGTTGCGGATAGAAATGATTTTAACATTTTAACTTTTTACCCGGGTTACAATGGCGTAAAGTATGTTGTTATTAATTATACAAAACTATATAAGCTAACTCCATCCGGATCTTTTGTCAGAATTTATAAGGATCTAAAGTTTAATGAAATCCATAGTATTGTTTCCTCAAAAGACAGCCGCACGTTATATCTTGTAGAAAGCGGATCAATTAAATGTATTGCTAACGGAGTACATAAGTTTCTTGCGGGCCCCAACTCAAACTATCATGATGGCAGAGACGGCGTTGGCTCAACTGCTGATATTTATGCCGAAAAGCTGGTATTGTCAAAAGATGAAAACACCCTTTATTTTACCGATTCTTATACCAGTACCGTAAGAAAGATGCAGTTGAAATAGGGTACAGTGGTCCTCGCCTTTGGTTGGTGTTTTCAACATAAATTTAGCGAAAAAATAAAACGTATGCCGCCCGGTGTACAGCGTTTTGTTGTAACGCCAAAAAAAGTAAACACCTGATTATCAAGCGTAAATTAGTGTTCACGGTATTCATGGGTGTACATATGAACACTAAACACAAATCTAACTGCCCCCTAAAAGCCCTGATCAAAAATATAAGCTAATTCATTTAAATTAAACACTATGCATACTTATTCATACCTTGCAATAATGACGGATTATATTACCATATTTAAAGACTGGGTTATTGGCTTAGGCGAAAAACATGAAGTTAATCCTTTGCTTCTCGGTAGTCTTTATATAGTTAGTAAACTTTGTTTTTTTTCGTTCCTTGGCTGGGTACTGAAAAATTTAAGATCAAAAAAAACGATCCTTATTCCGTTACTATTGGCATGTGTTAGCTTTAGCCTGCCCTATCTCTACCTGGTGATCGCCGGTCGTAATATTTCTATTTGGGTATACCTGTGTATTGGCTTGATGTTCACTTACGGAGGATTTTCTATCTGGAAGAAAATTACAGCAAAACCTATTCCGGTTAACGCTTAATCCTATACCCTGGCTGGATTAGGCGGATTAGAAAACATTCCATTTTAACTATGCACTCATCTTTTTGTGGGCTCATAGTAAAGCGTTACTGCACCACAACCAAATGTTTTTGTTTTTAAGAGTTTAAGATCAACCCTATCCTTCCCGTTTTTAAATAATGGTAAGCCGTTTCCTAAAACAGTTGGCTGAACGCTAAGCTGGTATTCATCAATTAAGTCAAGTTGCATTAAGGCTACTATTAAACTTGGACTGCCAACTAAAATGTTTTTACCCGCTTGTTGCTTGAGTTCTAAAATGTCTTCTTTAATGACTTCCTTTTTCAATTTTGTATTTTTCCAATCAACATTTTTCAGCGTGCGCGAAAAAACAATCTTTGAAATATTGTCTATCAATACTGCAAATTCATCCGTTGGTTTGTTACCAGTAGGATTTTTTACAACAGATGGCCAATAACTTTCCATAAGTTGATAGGTTATCCTTCCGTATATAAGGGTGCCTGCATTACTTAATAGCTCATTATAATGTTGATGTATTTCATCATCTGCAATCATTGACGTGTGGTCGCAAAACCCGTCAAGTGTCATATTGATTGCTGCAATTAGTTTTCTCATGGTTTTGTTTTTAATTTCGAAGGAATATGCCGATAGCCTCCAACTATCGAATATAAGCAAAAAGCCCCCCCAAATCTTCCGACTTGAGGGGCTTCATTTAGTAGGCCCAATCAGACTAATCCCAAACCGCCTGATTGACTTTATCAGAGCTTTAGCGACCACTTAGTGAAATTTAATTGGAGATCTATTGAAGACAGATGCGAAAATGAGACGATATGTGTGAACTTTGACACAATACGAAGATATCCCGGTAATACTTTCACTTATTTTTATGATCTGAATAAAACATATAATTATATATTATCCATGAACCAATCTAACCGACTTAAGTCATTGGTCTTACTGGCCTATACATGTCTGGCCGGCACCGTGCTCAGCAAAGAAAAGCACCTGCTTACCCGCTGATCACCCACAACACCAACTTTCGCATCTGGTCAAATACCGACCAACTCAACAACTCTAATCCTATACATGGACAATAATAAACTGATCACCAAGCCGCATTACCCGATACTTGATGGTTTACGCGGTGTTGCAGCCATCATCGTCGTTACCTTTCACCTGACTGAACCGCTGGGGAGCGGTCATCTGGATATCATAGTTAATCACGGGTACCTGGCTGTCGATTTCTTTTTCCTGCTATCAGGTTTTGTTATCGGCTATGCTTATGACGACCGCTGGCATAAAATGACAATCGGCAGTTTCTTTAAACGCCGTATCGAGCGCCTTCAGCCGCTGGTGATCCTGGGCATGACATTGGGTGCTATAGGCTTTTACTTCACGGATTCGACGCTTTGGCCGCTTATCCATACCATACCATTTTGGAAAATGCTGCTGGTTTTGCTGATCGGCTACACAATCTTGCCGGTACCGCTGTCTCTGGATATACGCGGCTGGCAGGAAATGCATCCCCTTAACAGCGTAGGATGGTCTTTATTCTTTGAATACATCGTCAACATTCTTTATGCGGTTTGGATAAGAAAATTTTCAAAAACTACATTATCGGTATTAGTATGCGTTGCAGCTGTAGCACTTGCGCACCTGGCGATCACCAATGGGGATGTCAGCGGCGGCTGGACATTTAACGTGGAACAGGTGCGCGTGGGCATTACCCGCACGATATACCCTTTCTTTGCCGGCCTGTTGCTTTCGCGTATTGCTAAACCCGCCCGCATCAGGCATGCATTTTTATGGTGCAGCGTTTTAATAGCGATGGTATTGTATATGCCGCGCATCGGCGGCGCTGACCATCTTTGGATGAATGGGATATACGAGTCCGTTTGCATCATTATCGTTTTTCCACTTATCGTTTACCTTGGCGCCAGCGGTGAGGTTCATACCCAAACGGAGAACAGAATATGCAGGTTTCTCGGCGATATATCCTATCCTCTTTACCTCGTGCATTATCCGCTGGTTTATTTTTATGTGGCATGGATCAGTGATCACAAAGGCGTAACCATCGTACAGGCCTGGCCTTATGCATTTGCAATTTTGATCGGTGCAATTTTCCTGGCGTATATCACTTTGAAATGGTACGATGAGCCGGTTCGTAAATGGCTGCGAAAAAAACTTGGCTAAATAGAAAAGTCCCCCGGATTCGACAATGAGACTGAAAATAATAAATTGTAGAATTTTTACAACGAGCCGGTAGCGGGAGCAGGACTCCAACCTACGCCCTTTCGGGCTATGAGCCCGAAGAGCTACGAATCGCTCCTTCCATACTCACCGAATCAGCTTTTGAATCAGTATTATCAACAGGGCCATTGTCTGTAAATAACCGGATAGTTTTTATATACCTCCCCATGTAATAGTCGTTCAGGGGTGTTTCGGTAACCCCGTTGGCAGCACCCGACGTAGAATGTATAAACATAACCGGCTCGCCAGGTTCTGAAATCACTATACCTATATGTCCTGCTCTTTTGGATTTCTTTGTTCCGGTGAACAAAATCAGATCGCCTGACCGGGCTTCGCTCAGATCAACACGGCCAAAAGCTGATGCAAAATCTATCGAGCTCCGGGGTATGCCGATCCCAAAATGATGAAATACGTAATTAACAAACCCCGAACAATCAAAGCCTTTTTCGGGATTGGTGGAGCCAAACCGGTACCTTATACCTTTGAGCGATTTGGCAAAAGTCACCAATTCATCAGGAGTTGTACATCCGGTTGAAATGGCGGAATCCATGCTTGCCGGTCTGTAATGTACGCGGGAGTGTTTATGCGTTTTTAGCGTTTTACTGATTTTGTGATGCTTAGCAGTGATCATTAAATCAGATTTCTCCGGTTTAAAAAATGATAACAAAGCCAAAAAAAGGATCTGAAAACCAATAGGAAAATGCATGTCGTAAAATAGGAAAAAAATTTCTGCTCTTTTTATTCAAAAATAAAAAAGCTACAAATCTTTCGATTTGAGGCTTTTGACTGTCGAGGTAGCGGGAGCAGGACTCCAGACGAACCGATTTGAGCCGGTTTGAAGACATTAAAAGCAGCGTTACGCTGACCCTTAGCTTTTTTAATGCTTGATCCCTGAATTACAAAGAAACCAGCGAGCGGCTGCCTTTTGGAGTTCGCTGCAATCAGGATCGTTGTCAGAAGCCCAGGCGATAATCCCATCAGGGCGTATCAGTACAGCGCTCAAACCTAATTGCTCTTTCGCCCGGCCCGAAACATACCTTATTTGGTCACCATATTCACTCGCCAAAGTTTTAAGTGAAGCATTCTTATCAAAATCAAGCAGTATCCCCTGGCTATCGTGCATTAGCTCGCCAATCTTTGTGCCGTCTTCCAACTCAAAGTTGGGAACGCTGTGGCCTACCAGAGGGTGTCCGCTACCGAGATTGTAGTGTGTGAAAATGCCCCACACCCTTCCTGCAATATAAGTGGCCCCATCGCATGTATTTATAAAGTCGCGGACAATTGCATTCAGCGCGCGGGCCTGTGGGCTCGGCATCATAATCGCAACCTGAGCGCGTGACCAATCCAGTACCTGTGCCCCAATTGGGTGCCGTTCTGTATAATAACTGTCCAACAAGTCTTCCGGCGCTTTCTCTCGGATGGTTGCGGCGAGCTTCCAGCCGAGGTTCATGGCATCGCCCAGTCCAAGGTTAAGTCCCTGGCCTCCCAGTGGCGAATGAATGTGCGCGGCATCGCCGGCTAAAAGTATCCGTCCGTTGCGGTAGGTTGTGGCCTGCCGTGCCCGGTCAGTCCAGGTGGTTGCAATATGAAGGGCGCTGATCGTGACGTCGGTGTTCGAGATACGGCGCAGCACCGCCTGCACATGTTCAAGCGTAATTGGCTTTTCTGAACTATGAAATGCACCGCCATCAAAATCCTGTATTAATACATAACCCGGCTGAGATTGCATGTACATGCCTGTTGGTGTCATGTTTCGGCCTGGGCTGAGTTTCTCCGGATCGGCAATGTTAACCTGGGTAGTGTAACCGGTAAATTCCGGCTCGGTACCAGCGAATTCAAAACCGCCTGCCTTTCGGACAACACTCCGGCTTCCATCGCAACCCACAAGCCATTTACCTTTAAAAGATTGGTCGCCAGACTGGACAGTTACCCCGTCTGCTGTTTGATGAAAATCAGTTATAGCAAGCCCGCGCTTGATTATTACCCCCAGGGTTTCTGCGCGGCGGGCCAGCACAGATTCAAGTTCCTGCATTTCAGAAATTAAACTGGTGTCGGTCGAGCCCGGCAGGCGATACGTCCACTGCGAGGTATCAATATCGCCGTCATGAAATGGAATGCCGGCAAAGTGTCCTGCCTGACGGCGGGGCCCTTGTACAACATTTGAGTGAGGATTTTTAAGGCGTTTATGTATCTCCAATTCTTCTAACTGCCCACGGCGGTAAAGTGCTTCAATAGTGGGTGCCGAGAGTCCCCGGATCCCGAAAGGAAGTTGCTTCAATGGCGAGTGCGGATCCATTGCCTTTTCCAGTATCAGGACTGAACATTTGGCCAGGGCCAGTTCACAGGCGAGGAATAGACCTACAGGCCCCGCGCCGGAAATGATCACATCGTAAATAGAATGATTTTGTGCGGATTTATTTGTTTCAAGTGTAGCTTTCATATTGAATGATTGAAACACAAAATTCCGGAATGCTCCTGCGTTAGGCTTGTATAAACGCGACAAAATCGTTGCTTACAGCCTGTTTCCCTTTTTTTGCTTTTCGCGCGAATGCCGCCGGTGTAGTGCCGCTGTAGCGTTTGAATTCCCTGCTTAGATGGGATTGATCCGTATAGCCCAGCTCATGAGCTAAACCAGCAAGATTGGAATCCGGATAAAGCCATAATTGGTTTCGTACCTGCTCAAAACGCATCAGACCAGACACGTCCTTAACAGTATAGCCAGAAGATTGCTTAAAATTCCTTTCCAGTGTACGAACCGTTGCATGTGCCGCCGCCGCTACCTGGCTTACCGGCATGGTGCCGTTTGTTTCCGTCATAGCAACCCCCGCTTTGAATAGCATACTGCTGGTAGCAATTCGCGACCGTGCATTCAGGAAATACTGTTTTATCTCGGCCAGCGCTTCATCTATCCTGCCAGCATGAATACACTTATTCAACGTGGGTTGAAGCTGGGCGATAGGGTGCTCAAATATGCGCACCCCGTCTTTACCCGCCGGCAGTCCGAGCAAATCGAACACGGTCCAGGGAAAGCACCTGATACCAATGATCTCTAAACGGTTTTTCGTGTAAAAAACAACAGGCTGATTGAGCAGCCCCATCATAAACGGCGATGGCAATGGCTGCAATTCTCCATTGTAAGAAATGCTGCAGTCGCCTCCGAAATGAAAAATAATTTCAGCGTAGCCATCTGGTTGTACCTCAAAACTCGATTGGTGTTCTCCCGATTCTCTTCTGTTATACCAAAAGCACTTTATGGTATCCCGTAGCTCTTCAGGAGGTTCAAATTCTTGATGCTGCATTTTGAAAGATACAAAAAAAGCCTTTAGTCGTGTGTCTAAAGACTTTTGACTTGAAAAAGATAAATGTTATTCGGGCGTTGTTCGGGTAACAGGCACTGGGCAGTGCTTGTAATTTTTATTAAGTTAGTACTTTATTTAAATGATGTAAGTAAACTGAAAAACTCGCAAAACCCCAAATGTTGTGAGCATCCTAAAACACCAATGAAAGTAATCAATGAGAAAAACCTTATTTTTAATTTTAATCACAATATTTACAATTGGCTCAATTTATGCCTTGGTTCATTACATTAGAATGGATGGTTTTTCATTCGCGTGGGCTCTTAACTTCCTGTTGATGCTTTGTGTGCTTGCTTTTACTGAAGCACTAAAAAGCCAACTTACTTCTTCTTACTATGATGAAAAGGGATGGGAACGGAGAGGAAAAATATACGAACCTCTTGGAATAAATTTTTTCAGAAAATTATTGGTTTGGATTGGTTGGGAAAGACTGAATAAAAAATCTACCCCAATAGAAAAAAACACCAAAGCTTTGATGAATCTACATTATCAAACAAAAAAATCTGAACTGGGTCATATAATTATCTTGATTATAGTCTTAGGGTTTAACGTTTTCGTAGCATTCAAATTTGGAGCTCTTAAATCTTTGTGGTTACTAATATTAAATGTCTTATTAAACCTTTATCCAATTTTCCTTCAACGATATAATCGGCCACGAATTGAAAGAGCTATAAATTTAAGTAAACGGAGCTGAAACGGGACACACTCTATAGCAGCAACCGAACGCTACAGATAACGGGTTTATGTTTTAAATAATAGCAAATAATCATTAGAAATGACACCAACATTTTTTGCAAAGCAATCTGATTTTAGAAAGTGGTTGGAGAAAAATCATCAAACAGAATCCGAGTTGGTAGTTGGTTTTTATAAGGTTGATAGTGGAAAGCCGAGTATAACCTGGTCGCAATCTGTTGACGAAGCCCTTTGTTTTGGTTGGATAGACGGCGTTCGTACATCCATTGATAAAAACAGTTATCAAATTCGTTTTACCCAACGAAAACCAACAAGTATATGGAGTGCAATTAACATTAAAAAGGTAGAAGAATTAATGCAGCAAGGGTTAATGCAACCACCAGGGCTTGCAAGTTTTGAAAAACGCACAGAAAATAAATCTCGGATTTATGCGCACGAAATTGCCGAAGCAAATCTTTCCTCTGATTTTGAAAAACAATTTAAAGCAAATAAAATAGCCTGGGATTATTTTCAATCCCTTGCACCATCTTACCGAAAAATTTCGGCCAATTGGGTAATGAGTGCAAAGCAAGAGGCCACAAGAATAAAACGATTAAATGAACTTATTGCCGATAGTCAATTATTAACCAACAAATGGAAAGACAATAAATACAAAAAGTGATCGGTTAGTAATTATGGTGGCCACAAGCTAAAATCTAACTTTTTAGCTGATTTTCAAGCAAATTCCATAATATCCAACCACTTCAGCGAACTAAAAATCCTGTCAAATAAAAAGCCGCTCATATTAACTTATGAGACGGCTTTATTTGTATCGAAAGATTTCCGGTTGAATTATTGTCCTATTTTAGTTAACAATATTGCCACTGAATCTGGTTTGGCCAAGAATGCGGAATGGCTGGTGTTTAATTGATATACTGTTTTTACGTTGCCGGATGCGATCATTCTGTTTTGTAGGCCTGGAGAAACTACGTGATCCTGCAAGGTTTTGATGTAAACCTTCTCAACAGAACCGAAATTGGCAGCGGTCAATGTCACCGGATTCGTAAATGGAATTGCTGGTTCAGGACGGTAATTTTGTAAAACAAGATTTTGAATCTGAGCAGAACCATCCTGGATAAAGATGTTCACAATCTGGTCGTGTAGCACATCAAGGGTTCCGTTAGCATTTTGCGTAAGTATGGGAACTTTATTAACTGAGTCACCAAGTGCTGAGCCGGCATCGGTACCAGCAAGAGCAAGTAAGG
Organism: Mucilaginibacter lappiensis; assembly: GCF_050433765.1. Classification (GTDB taxonomy): domain Bacteria; phylum Bacteroidota; class Bacteroidia; order Sphingobacteriales; family Sphingobacteriaceae; genus Mucilaginibacter; species Mucilaginibacter lappiensis_A. The sequence continues at coordinate 429,349 of NZ_JBNPWP010000005.1, forward strand.
ATTGGCCGGAAGATGGCAGATAGGCTGCGAGATAGACAAGTTTTTCAATTTTTGAAGGATTTTGCTCGGCAACAGCAGAAATGATCATACCGCCTAAGCTATGGCCTACCAGGATAACTTTGCCGTTTATCTTTGACATAGCATCAAGCACTTTGTCTCTGTAAGTGTTTAAGGTTAAGGTTGAAGGAACAGTATTATCGCTGCCGTGGCCCGGAAGTTCTACAACGGTCACATTGTTTCCTTCATTAATAAGTTTGGCTTTTACCGCGTCCCATACATAAGGAGCCTGCCATGCACCGTGTACCAGTACATAATTTTTAGCTACCGGTTTCACTTCATCATTCTTTTTTGAACAAGATGAAAACATAATAGTAGCAGTAGCTACAGAAAGTAAGATTAATATATATTTTTTCATGATTTGAGATGCCTAATTGTTTAGGACATGACAAACATCGGGGTATGCGCTCTGGATAAGTTTAACCCAGGTTAAAATCGAAAAATAGTAGAAAGCCGCCAAAACAAGCTATCCTATAAAGCAACCAGTACAATAATTAATCAGTAATAATGATAGCTATTGACTATCGCGCGTCTTCGTGTGTGATATTATTAAATTTTATATTTTTATAACATGTTAGAGAACAAAACAGAAATAGATTTATTACGAACGATTTTAGGATCTGCCGGTATGAAACCGGAAGCATTTGAATTATCATTACCTCACTGGAAATTAAAACAATATAAAAAAGGCGAGTTTTATAACGAGTATAAAAATGTTTGTAAGCACCTCGGGTTTGTTATCACCGGCGTGTTTAGAATCTACCGGGTAAATAATGATACGGGTGAAGAAAAAAATATGCTGTTTTTTACTGACCACCAATTTGTAGCATCCTATAAAAGTTTTTTAGCTCAGACAGCCTGCGATTACTATACTGAAGCGATGGTTGATTCGCTTATATTATATATACATATCGATCACCTGAATGAACTTTATGCGCAATCACACCAGTGGGAACGATTTGGAAGGATAGTTGCCGAAACGGCTTTTCATGAGGTTATGGTTAATACGGAAGGATTCTTGTTTAAAACGCCGGAGGACCGTTACCGGGAAATGATGGAAAAACATCCGAATATTTTTAATTCGGTACCACTTTATCACATCGCCTCTTATCTGGGTATCCAGGGACCGTCACTGAGCCGGATTCGTAAAAGAATGGTTGGAAGGTAACACCCGTTATTCTGCCATCAGGTTTCTGAATTGCTGAAATCCTCTAAAAAAACTTTTTTTTAGAGGATTTTCGATTTTAACCTGGGTTAAACTTATTGCAGCGGCATAGCCCGATGTTTGTCATGTCCTAAACAATTAGGCATTAAACAACATGAAAACAGCAATAATAATGATGGCAATGAGTGTATTAGGTTTTACCGCTCAAGCCCAAAAAGCAAACAACAAAAATTCTAAAACAATTGTACTTGTTCACGGAGCCTGGTCAGATGCTTCTTCCTGGGATGCAGTAACCCCTTTGCTAAAAGCCCAGGGCGAAGAGGTGATCAATGTTAACCTTGCAGGTCACGGAAAAGATACCACCTCATTTGCCGGTATCACCTTTCAAACTTATGTTGACCAGGTAAAAGCAGCAATCGGCACCCGCACTAATGTGGTTTTAGTAGGCCATAGTTTTGCCGGACTGGTGATCAGTCAAGTTGCTGAGGAAGTTCCCGCCCAGGTTAAAGAACTGATCTTCCTTGCAGCAGCGCTGCCGCATGACGGCGACAGCCTTTTAGGACTTGCAAAAGGCGATCCGGCTTCTCATATAGGCAAGTACCTTACAATCGATAAGGAACATGGTGCAGCAATAATTGCTAAAGAAGGAGCCGCCGATATCTTTGCTGCCGATGCTCCTCAGCAGGTTCAGGACTATATTGCAGCCAATATTAAACCGGAGCCGTTGGCTCCCCTTGCCACACCAGTTCATCTGACTGAAAAAAATTTCGGCAGCATTAAAAAAGTCTATATCCATACAGTTAATGACCACGCGATCAGCTATCCTGCACAACAGTATATGGTAAAAGCAGGTAACGTGGCTAAAGTATACACCCTGCAAAGCAGCCATACACCATTCATTTCTATGCCAGACAAACTGGCTGCGATTCTTATCGCTGAAAGCAAATAATAAATCGTTAAACATCAAACAATAAATTTTACATCATAAATCAAAAAATCATGAAACGTATAGCAAAAGCACATTGGAACGGTACTTTACAAGAAGGCACAGGAGAAATTAGCACACAAAGCACTGTGCTTAATCAAATACAATATTCATTTAAAACCCGCTTTGCCGATGCCATCGGCACCAATCCTGAAGAACTGATCGCCGCCGCACATGCAGGTTGCTTTTCGATGGCCCTTAGCGCAACATTAGCTCATCACAACATCACTGCAGGCGACATTTTTACTACAGCAATAGTTGATCTTGATATGCTGGCGTTAAGCATTACAGGTATTCATTTAGATTTACGGGCCAGTGTTATTGAAGGTGTAGATGAAACAACATTTACTGAAATCGCTGAAGGCGCAAAGGCGCATTGCATTATCTCCAAAGCATTGAATGTGCCAATTACATTAAACGTTGTTTACGCTTAATATAAATCTGAACCATCTGGTAGCGTGCTACCAGAAAAAAAAGTTGAACGTGCCATTTAGCTAAGACTTGCACCGCAAATTGCACCGTTTAAAAACAAAAAGCCTCAAATCTTTCGACTTGAGGCTTTTAACTTGTAGCGCCACTCGGATTAAACCCGAACCATTGCTAAAGATTTGGAAGTTTTATCGACTTTGTCTTTTCAGACACTTAACCAGGCAAATTGCTGACCAGGCACCCACTGATGAATCAGGAATGTTCATAGATCAAGATAACCAGAATTAATTAATCACTTACCATTATAGGCCTGCTGCAGGGTTTCGATGTCAACTTTCTTCATTGTCATAAAAACTTGCGTAACGCGCGCAATCTGTTCAGGGCTGCCGTTCCTGAGCGCATCTAACATAACGGTGGAGGCCACCTGCCAGGATACACCGTACTTGTCCTTCAGCCAGCCGCATTGCCCGGGTTCGCCATCAGCTGCAAGCGCCGACCAGTAGTAGTCGATCTCTTCCTGGGTTTCACATGGGATCAATAGCGACACCGCGTCGTTAAACCCGAAACCATGCTGATGGGCGCTGTCCATAGCGGCCAGCCAGGTTTGATCAAGATAATAGTCAGCGTACATGAGTGTACCTGCTTTATCCGGCCCCATATCCTCCGGGCGCGGGGCGGTGGTGCCGCGCTTGCCGTCTTTAAATACCGAGGTGTAAAAATCGATGGCTTCATTGGCTTTACCTGCCATCGGTTCGGTAAATAACAGCGACGGAACGATCATGGGCCTTTCCTCACCGGTTGGGTTGGTCAGGATCAGCTGCCAGGATACACCGTATTTGTCGGCTACCCAGCCGTAACGCTCGCTGAAAGGATAGCTGTCCAGAGGCATCAACACTTTCCCATTTTCGATTAGCTTATTCCAAATTTCGTCGATATGTTGGGCCGCTTCCGGATCGCGCGAGGGGTCGAAATGGATCATAAAGGAAATGGACGGATTGATGCCAAGCTTGTGTCCGGAACTGATACCGAAAAACGACTGGCCGGCAATAGTAAATTCTACTATTTCACATTCATCACCGGGCATTGAGAAGTGATTGGCATAATTGATGGCTGAATCAGGCATGAATGATGCGTAGAATTCAGCTGCTTGTTTTGCATCCTGGTCGAACCAGAGATGTGGTTTGATTGGTAACATAGGTAAATGATTTTGGTGTTGATATAGTTAAAACTCGTAAGCGTTAATTGTTTTGATAGTATATTATTTAATTATCTCAAAATTAAATGGTTTTTTGCTGCTGGGGCAGGGGTGTCCGGGACATTTTAGGAGGTGTATTGCGACAGGGTTTAACACGCGATCAGCCTGCCAAACTGCATGAAAAGCCGTTTATTTTTCATGCAGGTAAGCTATATTGCACTCATTGAAAAATAACATTTATTCCTGAGTTATGAAAAAGCCGATGCCATTTGATTTCCTGCTGGATTATTTACCTGCCGGCGTGATCGTCAAACCGGCTATTGGCATGTTTTATATCTATTTCGATAAAAAGATCATATTGATCTTCCGGAAGACCGGCAAGAACCCGCAGCACAATGGTATTTGGATCTCTACTAAACGGGAAGATCACGCCAGTCTGAAAGCAGAGATACCGGCAATCACAGACTTTGTATTCGACGAGGCCTTTGATACGGCCTGGCTACTGCTCAGCGACAGCCACGACGATTTTGAGAGCGCGGCCATACAGCTCTGCGAACTTGTTTCAGGAAAGGATAAAAGGGTAGGAAAAGTAACGCCTAAAAGCGCAGCGATGTTTGAGCATTAGGCATGTCGCCGGTGTTACCACTGCACCGCCTGCAAAATCCAACACAAAACAAAAAAGCCTCAAATATTTAGACCTGAGGCTTTTAACTTTCGTAGCGGGAGCAGGATTAAAGTCGAACCGCTTAATACCGGATTTACAAATTTTCTCAAGTATTAACATCGGTTCGAGCCGAGTTTGAGGAACTGATAGTAGATTGCTTTTTAATACCCGCTGTAGTAATATTTGTCTTAATTTGCCCTTAAAATGTCGTTTTCACACAGCATATAATCATCATACTCCTTCGTTCTTTGTATTGTCAATAAAACCAAAACAATTTAAACAACACAATATGAAAAAAGCAGTTAAAGGATTTAACATCCTCAAACCGGTTCTATTAACCGCTATTCTATTTTTTACAGTGCTTAGGTCAAATGGCCAACAGCTTAAACCTGCAGACAGTGGCTATGCGCCTGTTAATGGTATTAAAGTTTACTATGAGGTGTATGGTGAGGGTAAGCCCCTCGTTTTGCTACATGGTGCATTCTATACCATTGAAATGAACTGGGGGCAATTAATACCTGAATTGTCAAAAACAAGAAAAGTAATTGCTATAGAATTGCAGGGGCATGGGCACACACCATTTTCAGAAAGAAAATTAGACATTGCTACCCTGGCAAATGATGTGGAAGGAGTAATGAATTTTTTAAAAGTTGATAGTGCTGATGTTGCAGGATATAGTATGGGTGGGTCAATCGCTTATCAGTTGGCAGTAAAAAGCCCTAAACGGGTAAGAAAATTAGTGATCATTTCTTCTACCTACAAAACTAATGGCTGGCTGCCAGTTATAAATAATGGGTTTAAAGGGTTTAAGCCTGAATTTTTTAACAATACTCCTATAAAAACGGCATATGATGCAGTAGCACCTGACAAAACAAAATGGACAAAGTTCATTGAACAAATGATTGCTTTTGCCGGGGTCCCCTTTGATGTGGGTGACGCCAATATTGCGAAAATTACATCGCCGGTATTGCTTATATCAGGCGACAATGATGGCTTGGACAAAGTGGAGTTAATGAAAACGTATCAATTATTGGGAGGTGGCGTATCTGCTGATTTGGGGCCGATGCCAAAGTCACATTTAGCCATTGTTCCTGCGCAGGGGCATGTCAGCTTAATGCAGCAGACGAACACGATATTAACTTATCTGGATGGTTTTTTAAAGTAACCTTGATCGCATTTGGTATTAAAAAGATGCTTCGATAAATATTTTCGAACTATTCCCCGCCTGCCGAAACGTTATCTCTTAACCAAAAAATAATTGTGGGTGTCTACACTCGCGTAAATAGCGATAAGGGTAGAAAACAAAAAAGCCTCAAATCTTTCGATTTGAGGCTTTTAACTTTCGTAGCGGGAGCAGGACTCGAACCTACGACCTTCGGGTTATGAGCCCGACGAGCTACCAACTGCTCCATCCCGCACTGCTATTCTTATATGTTGCATTCCGTCATAACTTCGGAAAGTTGCTTCCAATTGTCAAAAATGCAATTTGCACTCCGTTTTAATTGGACTGCAAAGATATAATTCGTTTCTTTGCAGTCCAAATATATTTTTAATTATTTTTATATGAGTCATCAGGCAGGTTTTGTAAGTATAATTGGTAAGCCCAATGCCGGTAAATCAACCCTTATGAACGCCCTTGTTGGCGAAAAAATGTCCATCATCACCCCAAAAGCGCAAACCACAAGGCACCGTATTTTGGGAATTGTGAACACTGACGACTACCAGATCGTGTTTTCTGATACCCCGGGAGTAATCAAACCGCACTATGCCCTGCACGAAAGCATGATGCACCAGGTGGATGGTTCCATTGTTGATGCCGATCTTATTTTACTGGTTACCGACATTTACGAGGAGTACGACGAAACCGACGTATTAAAAAAACTCGAAGGTTCGCTGGCACCCATAGCTGTACTGATCAACAAAATTGACCAAAGCGACGAGGAAACCGTAAAAAAGAAAGTTGAGTTTTGGCAGGAAAAACTAAAACCTAAAGCTGTTTTCGCCATATCTGCATTGCTTGAACACAACATTAAAGCCGTTATGGATTTTGTTGTTGAAAACCTGCCCGAGCATCCAGCCTATTATGAAAAAGACGCGCTTACTGATCGTAACGACCGCTTTTTCGCGTCAGAAATGATCCGTGCACAAATCTTGAAACAATACAAAAAAGAGATCCCTTACAGTGCCGAGGTTATTGTAACCGCGTTTGTAGAAGGCGAAAAGCTGCACCGGATCAGTGCTGAAATAATAGTTGAGCGCGATTCACAAAAAAATATCATTATTGGCGAGGGCGGTAAAATGCTTAAAATAGTAGGCACCTACGCCCGCCGCGATATGGAAGACTTTTTCCAAAAGAAAGTTTTCCTGGAGATGTTTGTAAAAGTGATCCCCGACTGGCGCAGCAAAAAAAATTACCTTAAAAAATTCGGGTACGAATAAAATAGTTTTGAGTAATGAGTATTAAGTTTTGAGTTATCTTTAACTTAAAATTCAGTGCCGGGACTAATATTTTTTATAATTGAGTATGATATTGAGGCTTTAACTCAAAACTCATAGCTCAAAACTTACAACTAATAACCATGAGTAACATAGTAGCCATAGTGGGCAGGCCTAACGTAGGCAAATCAACCTTATATAACCGCTTAACCGAAACCCGCAAAGCCATTGTTGACGATTTTAGCGGCGTAACCCGCGACAGGCATTATGGTGTTTCTGAGTGGACCAACCATCACTTTACCGTAATTGATACCGGCGGTTATGTCGCCAACTCTGCCGATGTATTTGAAGCCGCCATTCGGGAGCAGGTTGAAATTGCCATTGAAGAAGCTTCTGTTATTTTGTTCATGGTTGATGTTACCACCGGCATAACTGATCTTGATGATGAAATTGCCAGCATGCTGCGCAAAAGCAAAAAGCCAGTATTTGTAGTGGTTAATAAATTGGATAATAACGCGCTTTTAGCTGATGCTACTGTATTTTACAGCTTAGGCCTGGGCGAGATCTATAACATATCGTCCATGACCGGCTCCGGAACCGGCGAACTGCTTGACGACGTGGTTAAGCATTTTGAAGATGAATTTCCCGAAGAAAACACCAGGCCCAAATATGCCATTGTTGGCCGGCCAAATGTGGGCAAATCATCCATCATCAACGCGCTGATAGGTAAAGACCGTAACATTGTTACCCCAATAGCTGGTACCACCCGCGATTCTATACATATCCACTACAACCAGTACGGGCATGATTTTATGCTGATTGATACTGCCGGGATGCGTAAAAAAACAAAGGTTAAAGAGAACATTGAGTTTTATTCTGTTATGCGTACCATTAAGGCGCTTGAAGAAGCCGATGTGATCATCCTGATGATTGATGCTGTAGAAGGCATCGAATCGCAGGACATCAATATATTCCACCTTGCCGAGAAGAATAAAAAAGGCATCATGGTGGTGGTGAACAAGTGGGATTTGATTGAGAAGAACAACAAAACCGTTAAGGTTTTTGAAGAGCAGATCCGCGAAAAAATAGCGCCGTTTACCGACGTGCCTATCGTGTTTACCTCCGTTACCGAAAAACAAAGGGTATTAAAGGTAATTGATGTGGCCAACCAGGTTTACCAAAACCGTGCCCGCAAAATAGCCACCTCCAAATTAAACGAGGTAATGCTGCCTATCATTGAAAACTATCCCCCGCCATCCATCAAAGGCAAATACGTTAAAATTAAATACATCACCCAAATTGCAGGCGCATCGCCCATGTTCGCGTTCTTCTGTAATTTGCCCCAGTACGTAAAAGAACCGTATTATCGCTTTATCGAAAATAAACTAAGGGAAAACTTTGATTTTTCTGGTGCGCCAATACAGGTTTGGTTTAGGCAGAAATAGGAGAGGATGTCTGATTATTTAGTCTGAACCGCGATTTATGCGATTTAGGGATGCCCCGGATTTCTTCAAACAGTTTGCTCTGTTTAAAAAAATCTTGTTAATCATTTAATCCGCTTAATCCCGGTTCAGACTAAATCCCGGTTCAGACAATTATATACTCAGCGCCTTTTTATATGCTTCGTCATGAATATTCATCACCTGGTAAAAGGCATTATCGCCCCATTTAAAACGGGCGGCATTTGCTTTCAGAATGCTCTTGATATAATCCCGGGAGATCAGCAGTTCATGTGAATCCATTTCTTTGAGCGTTTGTGATGAGTAAAGGATAAAATTGTGCAAGTCATCATCACTTACGGTATAATTTTTTATAAAATCATCATCAGTCGCGAATTTGTTTAAAATGGGTTGCATCCGATCAATCACATAGGCCGAAAAAAGCTGCTGATCAAGTAAGTTTTGTATCAATAAGGTATTCTGTGTGGTATCGGCCGGTACAAACACATCGGGCATAATGCCGCCGCCACTAAAAACCTTCCGGCCGTTCAGGGTATGGTATGATAGGCCATTAAAAGCAACGGTATCGCTCCGGCTGCTTTGTTCCGAAAACAATTCACCTTTTTGCATGCGTACCGCCAGTTCGTTCCGGTAACTTTCCAGGCCGCCTTTATATGATTTTTGTATCGATCTGCCCGATGGGGTATAATACCTTGCCACAGTTAAATTTACCGCCGAGCCATCGCCAAACGGAAACTGCTGCTGAACCAGGCCCTTGCCAAATGACCGGCGACCAACAATGGTGGCCCTATCCAGATCCTGCAGGGCGCCTGCCAGGATCTCACTGGCCGAGGCGGAGTACTCGTCTATCAGTACTGTTACTTTACCCTGCTGAAACGTACCTGAATCTGTCGCAAAATAATCAGTGCGTGGTTCATGAACCCCTTTGGTATACACAATTAATTTCCCTTTTCCCAAAAACTCATCGGCCAATGATGTAGCCGCGTTCAGGTAGCCGCCGCCATTGCCACGCAGGTCAAGCAACAGTTTACTCATACCATCAATTTTAAGCTTGCTCAGTGCTTTGCGAAAATCAATATCTGTGGTTGCTGCAAATTTACTTATCTTGATATAGCCGGTATTAACATTGGCCATATAGGCGGCATTTACGCTGCTCAGGTCAACGCGCCCACGTTTTATCGTATATGTTTTTATTCCCTTACCCTCGGCAACACCCAACAGTATAATAGCATCTTTAGCACCCCTGAAAGCATTATTCACCCTTTCTGGAGTAAGTTTGGTGCCAGAGAATTTTTTATTGTCTACATTAATTACCCGGCTACCTGTTAATAAACCAGCTTTTGCCGCCGGCCCTTCGGCATACACCTGTGTAATGATCAGTGTATCGCGCATTATTTGGTATTCAATACCAATTCCGTTAAACCCACCATCCAAGCGTTCATTTATAGATTGCGCCTGTTGCGGCGGTAAATAAAGCGAATGCGGATCAAGGTTTTGCAGCAGGTCATTAACCGATGCACCTTCAATACTATCAATATTAACGCTATCTACATAGTTTTGCCCTACCAGTTCCAAAACCTTTGATAGCTTGTCATTACCCGAAAATGAAAAACCAAGATTCCGGTCAGCGAAATTATTATCGCTTATCAGCAACCCAATAGTTATACCCACCAGTATCAGGATCATCGTCCTGAAAATAACGCCCGCAGTTTTTTTCATGTTCAGTAAGCAAAGTTAATCAATGCGCAATCAATAATTTTTATTGGTACCGTTGCATTTGATGTTTTTTACCGAATTTTGTTATAAATTATTTGAAATTAATGGAAACCATCACCGAAAGGGAATCGCATTATAAAAATTTAGAGCAGCTATCTGTTCTTGAGATACTTGAAAACATTAATAAAGAGGATCAAACAGTAGCGCTGTCTGTTAAAAAAGCGTTGCCGCAAATTGAGCAGCTGGCAACTATAACCGCTTCACGGATGAAAGCAGGCGGTCGCTTGTTTTATATTGGTGCCGGTACCAGTGGCCGTTTAGGCGTGGTTGATGCGTCAGAGTGCCCGCCAACATTCGGGGTTCCGTTTGATATGGTTGTTGGTCTTATTGCCGGCGGCGATGGCGCCATACGCAAAGCGGTTGAGTTTGCAGAAGACGATACCGAGCAGGCCTGGAAAGACCTTTTGGAGTTTAACATAAATGATAAGGATGTAGTAGTTGGCATAGCCGCATCGGGCACTACGCCTTATGTAATAGGAGGGTTAAAAATGGCCGCTCAAAATAATATTGTAACCGGCTGCATTGTTTGCAATAGTGGTAGCCCGGTTGCCGCCGAGGCGCAATATCCGGTTGAGGTGGTTACCGGACCTGAGTTTTTAACCGGATCAACCCGAATGAAAGCAGGCACCGCGCAAAAAATGGTTTTAAATATGCTGAGCACCAGTGTAATGATACAGCTGGGCCGCGTAAAAGGAAATAAAATGGTTGATATGCAGTTAAGCAACAATAAGCTGGTTAACCGCGGGGCCCGTATGGTAATGGAAGAAACCGGCCTGAATGAAGATGATGCCGCCGCACTCCTAAAAAAACACGGAAGTGTTAGGAACGCGGTGGATAATTATAAAAAATGATTAATTGATGTGCATTTGAAATTGAAGGAAGTATGCATGAAATAGAACCATATTACCGCTGGAGAGATGATTACATAGCATCGGAAGATGAATATTCGCCTTTTTATGCTACTGAATATAATGAGTTTGAGTTTGATAAACAGGTATACAATTATCTGTTGCACCCCCAATGGGATTCATTTGGGTCCAATACCCTATACCTGAAAGTGCTGTTTGCCGATTACGAAAAGGGCTACACCATTATTGAGTTTATAGGCGAATGGAATGATGCTATCAATAACGATATCATGCTGCTTAAGCGTGAGTTGCTGGAGCTAATGATAGATAGCGGCATCAATCATTTTATATTGATAGGCGAAAATGTGCTCAACTTTCACTCGTCGGACGATCTTTATTACGAGGAGTGGTTTCAGGATGTGGAAGACGGATGGATCGCGGGTATCAATTTCAGGGAACACGTGATAGACGAATTTAAGCGCAACAATATTGATTACTTTATCAACTTTGGCGGCGTGCTTGATGACCTTGGCTGGCGCTCACTAAAACCCATCCAGGTATTTAAAATGGTAGAAGAGCAGATGGTAAAGCGCCTGAATTAGGAGCCCCACCCAACCCTTTCGCCGTTGTTGGTGTTGTCACCATAGGTGTTCGGAAGAAATAAAAAGAAAGCTTGGGCCTAGTGCGATTCCTTCCTTGGGGAAAGGGGAGGTAGGGGTTTATTGAACATTACAGGTTTAATCGCACGTATAAACCCCTCCCTGCCATTTCACAATCCACGGCACCCCTCCCAAGGGAGGGAATATATACTGCAATTACAATCTTCCGAACACCTATAGTGTTGTCACCAACAACATCCTACCAAACGAAGGAATATAATGTTGGTGACAACACCAACATTGGCGCAATGACAATCAAAAGTCTCCCCTTCCGGGGGAGATTTAGAGGGGGCCCTTAAATCTCCTCATGAATATACGTCATGATCCTTACCATTTCATCTCTGATCTCTTTAACGGGCCGGGTAAAATTATTGTTCATGAACGAGAATGCCAGCCGTTTACCTTTCCGGGTAACCAGGTAGCCGCTCTGGTTATAATTGTTTGATAACGATCCTGTTTTTGCCCAGATAAATACCTGACCGTTATCCGTTTTATAGGCATTCCGGATAGTGCCGGTTGCGCCGCCCGCCGGCATCATACTATGTAAAAGCTGCTCGTCCTTTACCTCATCCTCAATTTTACATAACAACGCGATGATACTGCGTGGTGTAAACAGGTTTTGCCGCGAAAGCCCTGAGCCATCAACCCATTGCGGGGTATCGGGCAGGTCATTTAAAAAATGCTCTTTTGAATAGCTGATCACCGAGCCGGTGTTAAGCGTATTAAATTTTACTGATGAACAGGCCAGCAACAGTTGCTCTGCAATAAAATTATCACTGGGCTGCAGCATCCGCCTGTAAACCGAATCGGCATTGGTATTATAAATGGTTTTCGCGTTGCTGCTTAACGGCAGGTTTACGAGCCACACCAGTTTCTTCAGGGTATCACGCAGTAAGGCCAATGTTAACTCCGGGCTTGTTTTCCACGGAATTTCCTGCCTGAAGTTTGGAGGAACCGGCATTACAGGATAAACAAAGTTATTACCTGAAAAATCGCGCTTAACCATAAATTTATACGGATGATAACTGGCATCGCTGTTTAAAAATCGTTTAAGGTATGATGGTTTAACCTGCAGGTTGCCGTCACTGTCGGCATATAGCAGGGCTACGTTATCTTCTATGGGCAGACCCGTTATTTCGGCCTGGTAATAATCATTATAATCGTCCCAGGCCCATCCGGCCCCATAAAAATCATTGCCATAACCCGTTGCCGAATAATAAAGCTTTTTATCACTGTGTTGCAAAAAATTTAAGCCATTCACGCCTTTAAGGTCGCTATGTAAAAATGAAGGATCGCCCGTACCCCAGAAAACCAGCGAATCGTTGCGCAGTTCATACCGAAGGGCCGGGATAGAATCGCCCAGCATTTTAAGACAGGTATAAAAAGTAAACAGCTTGGTATTTGATGCCGGAATAAAATATTTATCGGCATTTAATTCATATATCATTTTTTTATCATCCAGGTCATATAAAGCAAAACCTGTAAAATGATCATTTACTATCTGCGAGTGCTTAAACAGCTTTTTTATCTTCCGTTTTTTTATTGACCGGCCATAAAGGGTATCATTAAACAATAATAAACCACATATCATTAACAGAAATACAAAAGTTGTTCTTAGCATAAATTTATTCTATTTAACCAATTATTGTTGTAAATTTAATACACCGATTAATATACCAACTTGTTACTTACGTTATTTCATAAATTAAAGCTATTCCGGGCATTATGGCTGGCGTGTTCGCTTTCGTTTTGCTTTTTATCGGCCCAGGCACAGTACTTCGATCTTGAATATCATAAAAAAAAGATCACCATACCATTTCACCTGGTACGCAGCCTCATGGTAATAAAGTTAAGCATTAATCATAAGGGGCCTTATAATTTTATATTAGATACCGGGGTTGGGCTTATGATCATAACTGATCCTAAATTGGCCGACTCTATCCCGATTCCTAACAAGCGTACCTTAAAAATACCTGGACTTGGCGAGGGGGAGGACGCCGAAGCCTACGTTACATCGCCTTTGGATGTTGAAATACCTGGGCTGGTAAGTTATGATGTGGCCGCGGCTATCCTCAAAAAAGATCTTTTTAGTTTATCGGGCTATGCCGGAATGCCTATACATGGCTTGCTTGGGTACGAGTTTTTTAACAACCTGGCGGTTAAAATTAACGTTCAGGACAGCACTTTAACAGTTTGGCGGCCAAAGGACCTAAAAGTATTTAGAAAAGGTGTGCACATACCCATTACTATTGAAGACAGGAAACCTTACGTTGAGGCCTGGATAACCTTACAGACTGGCGAAAACATAAGAAGCAAGCTGATTATTGACCTCGGTGCAGGGCATCCGGTCTCGCTCGAAAATATCATACCGCGCTATGGCCTGCCTCAAAAATTTATTGCTTCTGCAAACCTGGGCATTGGTTTAAACGGGCCAATTAATGGTTATATAGGGCGCCTGGAGGCGCTTGAAATAGGTAAATTTAAAATCAAGCAGGTTATAGCCTCCTTTCCTGACGCTGGCAATAACCAAAGTGAGCTATCCGTTAGACGGGATGGCAACCTGGGTATCGGCATATTAAAGCGCTTTTCTGTAATATTAGATTATGCGCACAATACCATGTATTTAAAACCAGGTTCAAAGTATCGAGAACCCTTTGAGCACGATATGAGTGGGCTTGAATATTATGCGGCTGGTGATAATTTTGATCGCATAATTATTAACCGTGTCGAGCCCGGCTCGGCCGGCGATGAGATTGGCCTGGAAAGGGACGATGAGATAGTAACCATCAATTTTAAACCGGTATCAAAAATGACGCTCGAAGAAATTGATGACCTGTTTAAATCAAAAAATGACAGGAGCCTTTTGCTTGATGTTTATCATGATAAAAAGCTTGATAAGGTAATCCTTACTTTAAAACGGCGCATTTGATAAGCACTTGCTTTGCAAACACCCTGCAGTTATTATTATAAAGGCGATATTTTACCTAAATTTACGTTTCAAATTATCATCATAAATGAAAAGATACTCCTTAGCAGCCCGCTATTTGTGTGGCGCTGCGTGCTTGTTTGTTGTTTTAGCCAGTTCATGCGCCACTAAAAAACAAACCGCAAACCAAACCCTAACCCTTAAAACCACAGCGGGGCCATCAGGAACAGTGGCAACCGCAACAGTTGGCGCGCCCAAAAAAGAAGGTATTAAAAAATTCAGTGACCTTATAACCGGCAAAATAAAAGCCGATAGCGGACTTTTTAATACGTACAAAGTTGACGGTAAATATTATTATGAAATTCCCGATTCATTAATTAACCGCGAAATGCTGGTTGTTACCCGGTATATTAAAACTCCGGGCGGCTTAAAAACCTTTGGTCAGCAATATGGTGGCGAAGAATTGAATAACCAGATATGGAAGTGGGAACGCCATGACAAGCAAATTTTTATACGTGTACCCAGCTATTCTATAAGGGCCGATAGTACAACCGATATGTACCAATCGGTTAAAAATTCAAACCTTGATGCCGTGCTGGCCGGGTTTGATATTAAAGCTTTTAATAAAGATAGCACCGGTGTATTAATTGATGTTACTGACTTTTATAATGGCGATATAACGGCTATTGGTTTAAGTGATAATGTAAAAAAAGCCTATAAAATTTCAGGGATCGATAATACAAGATCATATATTGATACCATTAAAAGCTTCCCGATAAATCTGGAAGCCCGTGTCTTAAAAACCTATCGCTCTGGCGAATCGCCTACTGATAACTCCAACGGCGCGGTAACTTTTGAGCTCAACACATCCATGCTGTTGCTGCCAAAAACACCCATGAAAGCCCGCATCAGCGATGAAAGGGTTGGCTTTTTTGGCCAGCGCCAAACCGATTATGGGACCAGCGCACAAAAGGCCCTGGTAACTGCCTACATACACCGCTGGAAACTGGAACCTAAAGACCCTGCTGCCTATGCCAAAGGCGAACTGGTTGAACCTAAAAAACAAATAGTTTATTACATTGACCCCGCTACCCCTAAAAAATGGGTGCCATACCTTATTCAGGGTATAAATGATTGGAACAAGGCTTTTGAAGCTGCTGGTTTTAAAAACGCCATTATAGGCAAGGAAGCCCCAACACCCAAACAGGACCCTGAATTTAGTACCGAAGATGCACGCTACAGCGTGATCAGGTATTTTGCATCAGACGTTGAAAATGCCTATGGGCCCCATGTTTCTGATCCGCGGAGCGGCGAGATATTGGAGAGCCACGTAGGCTGGTACCATAATGTGATGAGCTTGCTGCGCGACTGGTACCTGATACAAACCGCTGCGGTAAACCCGGCTGCCCGCAAAGCTCAGTTTACTGACGAACAAATGGGCGAGCTTATACGCTTTGTATCGTCGCATGAAATTGGCCACACCCTGGGCTTGCCCCATAACTTTGGTTCGAGCTATGCTTACGCGGTTGATTCATTGCGGTCAAAATCATTTACAGACAAGCATGGTACAGCGCCATCTATCATGGATTATGCCCGTTTTAATTACATTGCCCAGCCAGGCGATGGGGTTACCCACCTTTATCCGCAAATAGGCGAGTATGACCTGTGGTCGATAAAATGGGGATACAGCTGGTTCCCGGGTAATAAAACCCCTCAGCAGGAAAAAGAAATATTAGCCGACTGGACAAATAAAAAAGCCGGCAATCCGCTTTACTATTATGGCAGGCAAGGCACATCTATAGATCCTCGTTTGCAAAATGAAGATCTGGGCGATAATGCCATGAAAGCAAGTACTTATGGCATAGCCAATTTAAAACGCATTTTGCCTAATCTCGAAAAATGGACCTACCAAAAAACCGAGAATTTTAGTGATGTATCAGAGTTATACAACGAAGTAATAGGCCAGTTTTACCGTTATATGGGTCACGTTACTACCAATATTGGTGGCATGAACGAAAACTTTAAAACGTATGATCAAAAAGGTGCGGTATATGGTTTTGTTAGCAAAGCCCGCCAGCATGATGCTGTGCTGTTTTTAAACAAGCAATTATTTGAAACCCCGCTTTGGTTAATAAACAAACCCGAGCTAAGCAAATTTGATAATGGCGTTATTCTTAACCGCATTAAAGCCTTGCAGGTAGCTGTATTAGCCAATGCCATTAACCCGTCAAGGCTGGCACGTATGTATGATAACGAGGCTAAAAACGGCAATAGCGCCTACACGGTTGCTGAATTGTTTACCGATATACGCCTGGGTGTTTTTAGCAATAACAAACCAGATGCCTTTAAACGTAACCTGCAACGCGGCTATATTGATAACCTGAAGAGTTTACTGGACAACGATTTAAGCACTACTATACCGGGCGTAACCAGCGCACAGCTGGCATCGTATGGTTTAACTCCCATAAACATTGCCCTGTCTGACATAAGGCCAATGGTACGTGCGGAATTAAAGAAAATAGACGTTGGATTGCCAAAGGGTGGTGATGCTTTAACAACGGCGCATTTCGCAGATCTTCATTTAAGGATCAAAGAGGCATTAAACCCAACCAGGCCAGTAGTGAATTTCCCACAATCGCTTATGCGTGGTATAAATAGCGACGAAATTATTAGAGAAAATAATGGTGGTTATATGAATTGCTGGCCGCGAACAGTTATTGACAAGTAATTTACTATAACCGTTAAAATCTATTACCCAGATCCTGCTTAAAAACTAAGCAGGATTTTTTTAAATATACGCGAAGGCAGCATTGATCAGCTGTAACTGAACACTGGCAATAATATAATATTATATCATTCAAAATAATGTTACTTGAGCTGGCTGATGTTTTCAAAAAAAGCAACCTGAAGATCCAACAACGACCTCACATTAATTTTTTCGCCGTAGGCATCAAAACATAAAAATTTTGTGCTTTCAGGATGATTTCTCTTCTCTTTTTCGAAAAAGTTAAAAGTTTCAAAAAAATAATGATTGGTTGTTACATTATTTTTGCCATTAGTTTGCGATGCATTTAGCCGAAAGCCAATCGCATCAATCCAAACATGCACTTTTGAGTGCAATGTGCTGCCAATATTTTTCATAGGTTATATAGATTTTATAGATTTTATAGATTTTATAGATTTTAAGTATAACGAAAGTTACGGGCTTTTTGTTGTCATTTTTTTTCAAACATTTGTGCATTCTTCACACGCGATATACTGGGTTGAAACTATATCCCGACAGCAATTTCTTCTGTGTTAATACCCCTGCAACTAATTAGCTACATATCCGTAAAAGTGTTACCATACAAACCTTAAAATCCTAATTTCATGAGAAAACTAAAACTCTTGTTGCCTATTTTATTCGTGTGCCTGTTTAGTGTGAGTGCATGTAAAAAAGATGGGACGAACGGGGCAAACGGCGCCACTGGTGCCGATGGGGCACAAGGCCCGCAAGGGGATACCGGCGCACAAGGACCTGCGGGGCCGCAAGGACCAACGGGGCCTACCGGGCCCACTGGCGCAACCGGAGCGCCTGGGGCAAATGGAGCAAACGGCGCAAATGGCGCGCCAGGGGCCAATGGCTCCACAGGAGCTACGGGCGAAACCGGGGCCACTGGTCCACAGGGGCCGCAAGGACCAACAGGGCCGGCAGGGGCCGATGGATCTGTTGATATTAAAAGTTATTTATTAATTAACAAAAGCGTCACTTTAACCGGGTTTACCTCTTTTTCAATACCCGCAATTACACAGGAAATTGTTGACAGTGGTGTTATTTTAGTTTATTTCAGAACTACAGGCAGCACAAGCGGTTATTTTGCATTACCTTATAGCGAAGCCGGGCGCACCATAACACTATCTGATTTTGGTGTTGGTTATATAAATGTTAAAGCCAATTTCTCACAAGGCGGGCTTGATTTTAAAGTTGTCATTATTCCTGGCGGCAGTCTTACCACCATGAAGGCCGCACACCCAGGCATCAACCTTAAAAACTACAGCGAAGTTGCAAGAGCCCTGCACATAAATTGATATTCCATTATGTATACATAAACAGAAAAAGCCGGTAATACCGGCTTTTTTCTGTTTTATAATGTAACAATGACGTGATTGATAAGCGTTTAGCCCAACCAGTGTAACAATCATATGGTTTTTTAACAATTAATACTTTATAAATTGAACATTTGCATTCAAATTATGTCTTATGACTAATTAATAAAATAGCAAGCTGATTAAACACTTTATGAAACCCCTCTTTCTTATTTTAAGTTTTATCCTTTTAAGCGTATTTAACACATTTGCGCAAACCGCGCATGATGTAAGTGGTACTATTGCCGACTCAACCAAATTATCGTTACCGGGCAGCAGCATCAAATTGGTATCAAATAGTGGCGATAGCACCATATCCATTGCCGATGCCAACGGAAAGTTCACCTTTGCCGGGGTTAAGGGAAGTAAAATTACGCTCACCGTATCATCTATTGGTTTTACAGCTGTTAAAAAACATTTTGCGCTTACTGATGATGGCAAACCTGTTGATCTGGGTAATATTATTTTGCAGCCCCAAACCAATATGTTAAACCAGGTTACTATTGTTGGCGCGGCAAACCCTATTACCCTTAAAGAGGATACCGTGGTATATAACGCGGGGTCCTATAAAGTGCGTGAGAATGCCCCGGCCGAGGATTTACTCAAAAAACTTCCGGGTGTTGATGTGGATGTGAACGGTAATATTACAACTCAGGGTAAACAGGTAACCAAAGTGCGCATAAACGGTAAGGACTATATGGGGGGCGATGTTCAAAGCGCAACCAAAAACCTGCCTGCGGATATTATTGAAAACATCCAGATGATTGATGATTATGGCGATCAGGCAAATTTAACAGGTGTTAAAACCGGCGAACCTGATAAGATCATGAACATAACGATCAGAAAAGATAAAAACTACGGCTATACCGGCCAGGCTACTGCCGGTGATGGTGAGGACGCATTACCCAAAAGCCAGGGTATCCCAAATCAAAACCGTTACATAGGGTCGTTAAATGTTTTCAATTTTAATGGCGATCAGCAAATTGCTGTTCAGGGAAGTTTTAATAATACCAACGTAAATACCTTTTCTTTTGGCAGCACCGGCACCCGTGGTGGTGGAGGCGGCGGTGGCGGAGGTGGCGGCTTTGGGAGCGGCGGCGGTGGTTTTGGTGGCGGAGGTGGCCGTGGGAATGCCGGGCGCGGAAGCACAAACTCCGGAAGCCTCATAACGGCTCAAAACGGGATTACTGTTGCCCGTTCTATCGGCGTAAATTTTCGCGATCAGTGGGGTAAAAACCTTTCGGTATACGGTAGCTACAGCTTCGCGGATAATACCACATCAACCATTAATAATATATTTCAGCAAAACCCCTCAAGTGAGCAGCGCCAGTACAGTCTTGAAAAAGATGAGAACATCAATCACCGTTTTACCTGGAATATGGAGTACAAGCCCGATACGGTAAATTATTTAAAGGTTACACCTACGTTTTCATACGGTGGCACCAATACCAATGAGGCCGACAGTTCTTCACTTAGCCAAAAGCAGGCTATATCAAATGCATATACTTCCATTACCAACGGCGATTCGCAGGCGCCTAACTATGGTATTTCGGCATTGTATAATCACCGGTTCAAGCATCGCCGTAATTTGAGCATCTTTGCCAACGCGAGCTCGGCCCCAACCTGGTCGTTCCAGAACCCGGTTTATAATTATACCGTTGGCATCCCGCGTACTCCAATAAACCAGTTGATAAATACTTCCAGCCGTACCAATAGTTATGGTGTAAATTTATCATACCTTGAGCCACTTGGCACGCGTTCATATCTTGAGCTTAATTATGCATTTAACCATTCAGTTACTGCAAACAACAAAGAAACAGACACCTTAAGCAACGCCAATACTTATGACCGGTCTGATTTATTAAGCAATCAATACAACTATACTTTTACTACAAACAAGGTTGGTTTAAATTACCGCTTTGTTGAAAAGAAATATAACTATACATTGGGTATAGGTGTACAGCCCTCTGTTTTAGATGGCAACTCTCCATTAAGCGGCATCGAAACGCACAGATCAACCTTTAATATTATTCCTACGGCCAGGTTTATTTATAACTTTTCGCGCAGCAAAGCATTCAGTATTAATTATAACGGATCAAACGCGGCGCCAACATTTAATCAGTTGCAACCCGTAACCGATTATTCAACCGCATTTTATCCGGTTATAGGTAACCCTAACCTTAATCCGGCATTTACAAACAATGTTTCCATTAGGTACAATAATTTCAGTTTTGCCACAGGCGATGTATTTTTCGCCAATCTATCTTATCAGCAAGTAAATAACCAGGTGGTAACCAATACCATTACTTCAAGCTCAACCGCACCCGGTGCATCAAGCAATATTTTAACGCAATATTTAAATGCCGATGGCTATTATAACGTATCGGGCCGCCTAACTTTCTCTAAACCGTGGGCCGAGCGCAAATACACTGTAACACTCAACGGTACAGCAACTTACAACAATAACGTAGGTTATTTAACAAAGGTAGCGTCTGATCCGCTTGCTGCAACCCCTCAGGAAATTAACGCAGCAATGCAAAAGAACCTTGCTAAAAATCTCGTTTTTACTCCCGAAATACGTTTCAGGGTTGATTTACCTAATATAATTGACGCCCAGATTTTAACTAATTATGCGATCAACAGAACCAGCAACTCTGTAAAAGATACAATTAATGATGCATTATCAAACGTAAGAACATGGAACATAGGTGTAAACGGAAAAAACTACTTTGGCGACTGGGTATTTAGCTACGACTATTCAAAAGCTACCAACTATGGCTATAACTCTAATATTAAGGTAACCAATCCAAACATCCTGAACCTTTATGTGGAGCGCAGGTTCCTGAAAAATAAAGTGGCTACTATCCGCCTTTCCGGATTTGACTTATTTAACGAAAATACCGGTTTTACATCTGTTCCAACGCCCAGTTCCCTTACACAAACACGTGTTAACCGGCTTGCGCGCTATTACCTGCTAACCTTTACCCTGCGCCTGCAAAAATTTGCAGGGAAAGCTCCTGTACAGGATGGTGATATGGGCGGCGGACGCCGGTTTAGAGATGGTGGCGGAAGACGCGATGGCGGCGGTACGGGCCCTGTACCAGGCGGCCCTCCCGGAGGACCACAATAATATAAATAGAAAGCCCCATCCGTTAAGATGGGGCTTTCTATTTATGATCGTTTAGATTTATAATGGTTTATTGTATTACTAATACGTTGTTAATAACCCGCTCCAGTTCTTCCAGATCAAACGGTTTGGCCAGGTAGGTTTGGGCGCCGGCATTGCTGGCCAGTACCTGGATATCACTGTTGGCCGAAAAATAAATAACCGGTATATGCTTTAACTCTGCCGATTTTTTAAGGGTTTGTGTAGCAACAATACCACCGGCATCGGGAATCCAGTTATCCATTAAAATCACATCAGGTAAAACACCCAACACTTTGTCAATTATATTGTTGCAATCGGTAAAAGTGTGAACTTCCCATCCCTGCTCTTCCAAAATATAACTGCAAATAGAAAGTATATCTTCGTCGTCATCAAATATAATGATCTTTTTGTTCGGCTCTTTCATTTCATACCCTGAGTGAAAATATAAATAAAATTTAACAAAATCAAATATTTTAAAGTCCTGATAATACAAGCAATGAATCAACTAATTGTTTATCAGTAATGAATTAAATCATTTTTCTGATAACGCCAATGCTGCTTGTCACAGTCCTTTTTTACTAACATCGCGGATTTTTAATGGTGTATATATTACACTTTGGTAATATATTAGTTACTCAATATTTTATGTGCCTTTTTATTAAAAACAATAATAAATTTACCTATCCTATTATAACCGTATCAAACCAGGTTGCTTCATGCACTACTGCTAAATTTTAACGTATGAACAAAAATATCCGATTTTTACTGTGGCCCCTGCTATTGGGCGCCGTAACCACTGTTAACGCGCAAAAGAATGCGCAGGCCAGTCTGTGGCTAACTAAAGCCGACAGGTCTGTTTTGTTTGAGAAGCAAAAAGACGCCCTGATCTTTAAACCTGCAAGCGGCAGCAACTTTACCATAAATATTAATGATAAGCAAACCTACCAACCAATTGACGGGTTTGGTTTTGCCTTAACAGGAGGCAGCGCCATGCACATCATCCGCATGAGCGCCAATAGCCGGGCCGCCCTTTTAAAGGAACTGTTTGCCACCAGCGATAATAATATCGGTGTTAGTTACATCCGGTTGAGTATTGGCGCCTCAGATCTGAACGAGAAAGTGTTTTCATATGATGATATGCCCGCCGGCCAAACCGACCCCACGCTGAAACATTTTGATCTGGGTCCCGACAAGCAGGATGTGATCCCGGTAATGAAACAGATCCTGGCCATAAATCCGGCCATAAAAATATTAGGATCACCCTGGTCGCCACCAGCATGGATGAAAACCAATAACGATACCCGCGGCGGCAGGTTAAAACCAGAATATTATAGCGTTTACGCCAAATACCTGGTAAAATACATACAGGGTATGAAGGCTCAGGGCATACCTATTGATGCCATTACCATTCAGAACGAGCCTTTGCATCCGGGCAACAACCCAAGTTTATTACTCGTAGCGCCAGATGAGGGCGCGTTTATTAAAAACAACCTCGGTCCGGCTTTTAAAGCGGCGGGCATCCGTACCAAAATAATTATTTATGACCACAATGCCGACAGGCCCGATTATCCTATCTCTATTTTAAATGACCCGGCCGCCCGTAAATATATTGATGGCTCTGGCTTTCACTTATATGGCGGCGATATTGAGGCCTTAACAGATGTGCACAACGCCCACCCGGATAAAAACCTTTATTTTACCGAGCAAATGGTTGTTGAGCGCGAAAACAGCGCTACCATTAATATTGTATCGCCGGTTAAAAGGCTTATCATTGGCGCTACCCGCAACTGGAGCCGTAATGTACTGGAGTGGAACCTGGCCGCCGATCCGGATTATAAACCTTATACTGACAGGGGCGGCTGCCCGTCATGCCAGGGCGCTGTGACTATTGATAAGGATGCCGTAAAAAGAAATATCGCTTACTATTCCATAGCACATGCATCTAAGTTTGTTCGGCCAGGCTCGGTCCGTATTGCCTCTAACAACTCAGGTAATTTGCCTAACGTGGCCTTTAAAACGCCCGATGGTAAAAAGGTTTTAATTGTGGCCAACACCAGTGACGCATCTCAGGATTTTAATATCCAATACCTGGGCAAAGTGATAGCCGCTACGTTAGATAAAGGATCGGTTGGTACTTATATCTGGTAAAAACAATATTTGTTCATCAATAACCTAAGTATATCATGTTACTACATACTTTTAAAAATATAATGTTAAAGTCGCCGGTAAAAGTTCTGTTAATGACTCTGGCTGTTTCCTTTATTTCACAACAAAGCAATGCCCAAAGCTTTTTAAGGGCCGATGGCAAAAAGATAGTTGACCAAAACGGCAAAAATGTGTTGTTGCGCGGCATGGGCCTTGGCGGCTGGATGCTGCAGGAGGGTTACATGCTGCATGTTAATAAGGATAGTCGCCAGTACCGCATACGCGAGCGGTTGGAAGAACTGATGGGGCTGGCCGAAACAAAGGAGTTTTATGATACCTGGCTGGCCAACAATACCCGCAAAATAGATATCGACTCCATGCGCCGCTGGGGCTTTAACTCAGTGCGGTTGCCTATGCACTATAACTTGTACACGCTGCCCATTGAAAAAGAACCTGTTGCCGGGCAAAACACCTGGATTGACAAAGGTTTTAAAATGACCGACGATCTGCTGACCTGGTGCAAGGCCAATCATATGTACCTGATACTTGACCTTCATGCCGCTCCGGGTGGTCAGGGCAATGACTTGAATATATCGGACCGTAATACCGATAATCCTTCTTTATGGGATAGTGAAGCTAACAAGCAAAAAATGATAGCTCTTTGGCGCAAACTGGCCGACCGCTATAAAAACGAACCCAATATTGCCGGTTACGATATTATTAACGAACCAAACTGGGGTTTTGATGATCCGGAAAATGACAAGAACGGCTTAAAGGAAAAAACCAACGCGCCACTAAGAAAACTGATGGTTGATATTACAACCGCCATCCGTGAGGTTGATAAAAAGCACATCATTATTATTGAAGGTAATGGCTGGGGTAATAATTACAACGGCATATTACCCCCATGGGATAAGAATATGGTGCTCAGCTTTCACAAATACTGGAATTATAATGATCAAAAATCAATTGAACACATCATTAAAACCCGCGACCAGTACAATGTTCCCGTATGGCTTGGCGAAACCGGCGAAAACTCCAATGTTTGGCTTACAGAAGCCATTCGACTTTTAGAGAAGAACAACATTGGCTGGGCTTTATGGCCATTGAAAAAGATGGGGAACAACAATCCTATCGAAATACAATCAAACCTGAATTATGATGATGTTACCAATTACCTGAATACCGGTAAACATAAACCCAAAGAGAGCAATGTATATAGTGGCACACTCGAAATGGCCACCTACGCCAAATTGGAGAATGCCATTATTCACCATGATGTAATTGATGCTATTTTCAGGCAACCATTTTCGGCGGCTTCCAAACCGTTTAAAGCCAATAAGGTTAAAAACGGGACCATCATTAATGCCGTTGATTATGACCTGGGCCGCAATGGCATTGCTTATTTTGACACCGATACTGCCGATTATCATGTATCAACAGGTAAATATGGCAAAGGCAATGCTAGCCGCGTTTATCGTAACGACGGTGTGGACATCAGCAAAGACTCGACCGCCTACAACAGCTATTATGTTGATCATATTGAAACCGGCGAATGGCTGCAATTCACCCTGCAGGTAAAAATACCGGGAGTTTACTCGGTTAGCTTAAAAGTGGCCTCTGATACAAATGATGCTAAACTGTCTCTTGAAACTGCAAATACTTCAGCAACTAAAGAGATCCCGAATACCGGCGGCCTTAAAAAATGGCAGGTAATTACGGTAAAGAATATCCATTTAAAAGCTGGCAGTAACAAGCTTAGGGTTAATGCTGACAAGGGTGGTTATAATTTGCATTCCCTGCAATTTTGGCTGGCAAAATAATGTTGTTTCCTATCTGTATTAAAAATTAAATGCTTTTTTGCTAAGTATTTGATTTTTAATACAGGTTTGAATAATATTTTACAGATTTTATCGTATTTCTTAGAACAATTTACACGGGATTCTGCGTATAACAGTGAGTTTAACAGTTAATAACTAATAAATGAAAAATTTCCTTTTTGCATTTAAGGCATTTGCTGCCGTATTAAAAGCAGATAGCTACTGTTTAATTACTACCCGTGGCAATGCCTTTACTTGTAATGGTGATATAAAACCTACCGATTTTTATAATGTTGTTAACGAAGTTTGGGATAACATTGAAGGCCCGGAAGATACCCTGAAAAAGTATAAAGAATTGTTAGAAGATACTGAACACCAGTAATTATCCTTCCACCTTTGCACAAGCATTGAAAGACGCATTAGAAACCCTCTCTTCTTATTTTAAAAATGGCCGCTCAATTCGGTTATTGTCTCTCTAAACTTGTCTCTCTGGTCTCTGATTTAGGCTTTCTTTTAAAAAATATATAGGTTTGGCTTGTGTAACTAAAAACTACAACCAATAAAGTTGTAATAATTTTAGCCGGTGTTGGATAAAAGCCTAAATAATCAACAAATAGTTTCAGAAAAACATAGTTGAGAAAAATACAAATGGTAGTAACCATAATGTACCTGGCAAACTGGCTTCTTCTCCGTAACCCTGATTGCTGAAATACAATATAACGGTTAAGATAAAACCCGGACGGCAAGGAAATACTTAATGCCAAAAACAGAGATGCAATGTGCGGGCTCAATGTAAAAAGCCCTAAAGACACATCATGCTTTTTAAAAATAAAATTATAGCTTAACGAAAAGAGGAAAATATCCAATACTGTATTACCCCCACCACAGGCCGCATATCTAAAAGTATGTAATGGGATGTATTTTTTAAATGGGGTATAAAAGAAATCTATCATCTTTAGGATGGTTTCTCTGATATATTGATGAATTTTCCTCATGTGGTGTCAAAAATAGTAAATCTATCACAAGGGCACGCCCTCTCGCTGCTGCAAGCGTTTCGCCTTGTGATCTTCTCATAAAGTAATTATTTATAGTTTTTGTTTTGTGCGGGGCTCAATTTCTGGCTCTACGCTCCCGCGAGTTTAGCGTAGCGTAACTCGTGGAGATCATGTGGTAAGCCTCCGGCTTACATTTCAGCTGAAAGCTGAAACCATTTTTACCACGAGCTACAAGCTCGCGGCAGCGGGGGTATTTAATTTATGAACAATAGCCATTCTTCCAATAAAGACTTCATTTCTTGCATTGGAATAATTAGTCCGTCGTCAATATTAATGTTTGGATACTGATACAAAATACTCATCTGTTCTACACTATCTGAAAAGAAACCTTCATCTACGTTGCCATGATCATTAATACAGCTATTTAAGTCATTGATAAAACTTTCACATTCTGGCCTGCTTAATCCACGCATAAATGTTAAAACAGAATTATCTCCCCCTGGGGTTTTCTCAGTAATTACAACTGCTATTTCTCCATTTGATAGCTTAATTTTATTGAATAATAAACCGTATTGCTCGCGTTTTGACATTGTGATTTATATTATTATTCGCTTGTGATGTACATTGTAATTTTCCCTTTACCCCGCTATCCGTAGTTTCCAAAACTAGCCTCCTATGCCTGGAGACTCTGTCTCCCCAATTCTATCCAGCCCATCCTTCTCTATCCAAACTCCTAAAGTGTATCGCCTCGGCCAAATGCTCCAGTTTAATTTCTTCACTGCCGGCAAGATCGGCTATGGTGCGGGATACTTTCAGGATACGGTCATAGGCCCGGGCAGAGAGGCCCAGTTTTTCCATGGCTTTTTTGAGCAGGGTTTGTCCGGCTACATCTATTTTACACAGGTCGCGCACCATTTGGGGGCTCATCTGGGCGTTGGCATGCAAGTCGGGGCGGTTGTCGAAACGTTCTATCTGTATTTCCCTGGCTTTGATCACCCGCTCACGGATCAATTCGCTTTTTTCGGCGGCACGGTCTGACGATAGTTCATTAAAATTAACCGGCGTAACCTCCACATGCAGATCTATCCTGTCCAGCAGCGGACCAGAGATCTTACTCAAATATTTTTGCACCATCCCCGGCGGGCAAATACATTCCTTTTCGGGGTGGTTATAATAACCACAAGGGCAGGGGTTCATACTCGCTATCAGCATAAAGCTCGATGGATAATCAACCGTGAATTTGGCTCTTGATATAGTTACCTTGCGTTCCTCCAGCGGCTGCCGCATTACTTCCAGCGCGCTGCGTTTAAACTCGGGCAGCTCATCCAAAAATAATACACCATTATGGGCCAGTGAAATTTCGCCGGGCTGGGGGTTGCCGCCGCCGCCAACCAGGGCCACATCGCTAATAGTATGATGAGGCGATCGGAACGGCCTTATAGTCACCAAGGCATCAGCCGCGGCCAGTTTGCCGGCAACGGAATGGATCTTGGTAGTTTCTAATGATTCATAAAGACTTAGCGGTGGTAAAATAGAGGGCAGTCTGCGGGCCAGCATGGTTTTACCTGCCCCCGGTGGACCGATCAATATCACGTTATGGCCGCCTGCGGCGGCAATTTCAAGCGCACGTTTAATATTTTCCTGGCCCTTTACTTCGCTAAAATCGCTGTCGTAATTGCACAGGCTGTTGTAAAACTCCTCGCGGGTGTTTACTACCTCCGGCTCCAGGTTAATATCGCCATTAAAAAATCCGGCCACCTCTTTGATGTTTTCCACACCATAAACTTCCAGATCGTTCACAATGGCTGCTTCGCGGGCGTTTTGTTTGGGAAGTATAAATCCTTTAAAGCCATCCTTTCGGGCCTGTATAGCAATAGGCAGGGCGCCCTTAATGGGCTGTAAGCTGCCATCAAGCGATAGTTCGCCCATGATGATATACTTGTCCAGGTTTTCGGGTTCTATCTGGCCAGAGGCGGCTAAAACACCGGTAGCGATGGTCAAGTCGTATGATGAGCCTTCCTTTTTTATATCGGCCGGCGCCATATTCACCACTACCTGCTGACGTGGCATTCTGAAACTACAATTTTTTAAGGCCGATTCGATACGGAAATAACTCTCTTTAACGGCCACGTCGGGCAGGCCAACAATAAAATATTTGGTCCCCGCCGCTATATTTACTTCAACCGTTATGGTAATAGCCTCAATACCATAAACCGCACTCCCAAAAGTTTTAACTAACACTGTGATAAGTTTAAATCAAAGCGTAAGATAAATATTTTTATGTAGGTGATAAAGGAATAATAATTTTGTATGAGCCATGGTTTTTAAGATATTCTATTATTGATCATAAATCATGGTAATCCTAAAATCAGGAGAATCGCAGTTCAGACAAACTTGATACGGGCAATCTTCATATAAAAAAATCGTCCGTGAAACACGAACGATCATTAAAAGTATATTTCTTATTCTACCTGTTGATTCTTAAACCTATCTAACTGTATCAGCAAGCAACAAAAACCCACAGGAAACAATTACGCTGGCCAGAACCATTATTGACCATGCATTTTGATGCCGCCTACTCATTTTTTCGAAAGCGACATTAAGTTTTTTCAATCGCTTATTATTCAACAATATAAAATAGTTTAGCAGCAAAGCGCCCACTGCCCCAAAAAGTATAACCGTGCCCGATATTGCATTTAAATTAAACCAGCCAGATCTTAAATAAAGCTGGGCGATCAGCATTAAATTGGTTAATAAAACGATCATCAGGAAACTCACACCAAAAAGTGAATTGAAGCGGGGTAAGCTTACCAGGCCGAAATTTTTAAAGTTCCACCTGTAAAAGCTTACATACATGGATTTATAAAATCTTGCAGTGTTCATGATGTTGGGGGTTTAAGGTTAATAAATTGGCTTTAGCTAATATAAAAATATTATATATGGAATAAACGCATTTTTGTAAAATATTATTGCGTCAATCTTCATTAATATTATTTATTTATGTTTTTTTATTAAAAAGATAGCCAATGTCTGCAAAAATTGAAATTGTTGCAAGCCACCTTTGTTAATAAAGAAAAAACCAAAATATCAGCCCTTATTTTGCAGCCACTATTTGCAAAAGGTTTTTATCCGGGTTGCTTTTTACCTCACATTGGTTATCAAATATCATAGTAGCTCCATTAGCCTCGGTATATTTGGGCCAGCTGGGCAGGTCTTTATTGTTAGGGTCGCCTTTTGTAGCAAAGTTTATCCAGGCCTGGCTTATACGATTGGCAAGCGTATAAGCCGCTTTACCTCCTCCCGTCATTTCTTCGCAACGGTCAATATTATTAAACTGAAAAGCCAGATCCATGCAATGAATAGCTTTAAGCGTACCATCTAACACGGGCGATTGCCAGGTGAACAAGTAGGTATAAACCGGTGCCGTAGCCGATGCCGACTTGGCATTAGCCTGTTTTATCACTCCCGGCCTGAAACGCAGATCGATATCCACATAATCACTTGGTTTTAGGGTGCTGTTGGGGTAGGTCTTTTTTACCTCGGCTATATAGGCATCCGTTTTATCGCCGTATGTTTTTTGCAAGTAGGTTTTGATCGAATCCATAGAATATTCCTTTAGCGCAGGGTTCATGGCCGAAGCAAAAATTTCGTTTTTGGTAGAGCCTACCAACAGCGGAACATCTTTTGACAGGGCAAGCGCAGCAGCGTCGCCCGGCTGATAGGGCAGGAAATTATTATCAAGAATCGGTCCCCATCCAAGACCAAAGCCCGGGAGGTTTTTACCTTCGGCTTTTAAAACATCCGATACTTTTTTAATGGCTTTTTTACTTGCCGCGTATAAGCGGTCGTACGGTACGGTTTTCAATGAATCTGCCTGTGCTGGTTGTAAATTCAGTTCTTCCAGCAATGCGGCCGAGACTCTTTTGGCAATCGTATTATCCAAAAAATTGTTCACATAACTACCGCTTTGTACAATGGCTTTTTGAAATAAACCTTTGGCAGATGGGGCAGCCATTAGGGTTGATACCTTACCACCACCGCCTGATTGGCCGAAGATGGTTACGTTATCCGGGTCGCCGCCAAACTGCGCTATATTTTGCTTAACCCATCGCAGGGCAGCCACAATATCCAGCATACCCGCATTGGGCGATGATTTATACTTATCGCCATAGGCAGACATATCCAGAAAACCCAGCACATTTAAACGGTGGTTGATAGATACCACCACCACATCGCCTTTGCGGGTTAAGTTTTCACCGTCATAAGATGGCAGCTCAACAGACGAACCAGCCGTAAAACCCCCGCCATGTATCCAGAACATTACAGGCCGCTTTTTGCCATCGTTAAGTCCCTTTGTCCAAACGTTAAGTACCTGACATTTTTCGCTGCTGTAACCCCAGTCATGATGATAGGCAAATTCAGACGGATCATTAACCTGTGTTGTTACATCGGTAGGGCAAACCGGCCCGTACGCCCTTGAGCTTCTTACGCCTTTCCAGGGAGCCGGCTTTTGAGGAGCCATAAAGCGTTCTGCCGTGGCATAGGGAATACCTTTATAAGTATAAATCCCTTTATGGATATAACCCGCTACCTGTCCGTTATCGGTATTGGCTACAGCAATATCATTACCGGCAACAATGGCATCATCGCCGCTTTTACTTTGGCAATAGCCATACACGGGCAACAGACATACGGCTAAAAAAGCCCAAAATGTGGAGATTTTCTTCATGACTTATCTGGTTTAGTATAATTGGTTTATTGATTATCCGGAGCTTGAATAACAACCTAAAATGATACTACAGATAAGTTACTGTTAGCAGAAATATCTGCCGAAAGCGGACGCTTATTCTATAATTATCATTGTGTAGGTATTACACAATGATAATTATAAATTCTTATAAATCAAGGGCGACAAGCAATTTTGTTACAAAGTATATTATTGCAATGAGTTAATTTGCAATAACATTAAATGTGGCCAGTAAGTTAACATTAGGATCGGCAACAATGGTTTCAGGTTTTGCTTTCACCGCGATTTGGGCCGTAGCCGCTTTACCATTTACCGTAATGGTGTGAAGCTGGCCCGCTATGGTTATCTCCAATGGAAACACATACACGTTATCCTGTTTTTGCTCTATGCTGATATCAACCGTTCCCTTATCCGCATCATAATGCCAGGCTACATTTAAATCAGGATGACCTGCTGTACGCAGCCATTGGTTAAAAAACAGCTTCAGATCCTGCCCGCTGGTTTGTTCCATTATTTGGCGCAGATCATCAGTATTGGCATTGCTGCCCCGGTATTTGGCGTAGTAGTTGCGCACTCCTTTCCAAAACAGCTCATCGCCCAGTTTGCGGCGCAGCATGTGCAATACCCAGCCGCCTTTTTCATAACTATTGGCGTTAAGCAGTTGCATATACTGCCCTTTTACAGCTGTATCAACCACGGGGGTAAGTCGCTTTTTTTCGAAGGACAGTACTTTCTTTCTATCGTCCGATAAGCGTTTTTTCAGGGTATCCACACCATATTTATTTTCGAGGTACAAATTGGTCATATAAGTGGCAAAGCCCTCGCTAAGCCAAAGATGCCAGAAACTTTTTTCGCTGGCGCCATCGCCAAACCATTGGTGGGCAATTTCATGGGCCATTAGTTCTTCAATTTCCGGTGATTTAACCGACTCTTCAAAGTAAAATATGGCACTGGCATTTTCCATGCCGCCAAATATGGTTTTGGATTGCACGTTGGCCAGTTTTTCATAACTGTATGGCCCAACCTTATTTATAAAAAAGGGCAGGATCTCTTTAGCTACAGCATAGCTTTTAAACCCAACTGTTTTATCCTCCGGGAACACATAGGTATAAACCGGGATCTTATTCACATCGCCTGGGTGATCTATGGTAAATGCTGCCACACCAATTACCATTACCTTGGTAGGCAGTACGGCAGACTCACGCCAGTGGGTTAACTTTAAATGATTAGGCAGTGCCTGTTCTTTTATTTTTAATCCGTTGGATATAACCTGGTAATGATCAGGCGCGGTAACAACAAAATCAACCGTGGCCTTATCTGCCGGATGGTCAACGCATGGCAGCCAGTTATGCGCGCGATTGGGCCAGTTATCGCCAAAAAAAGTGCGGTGTCCATAATTATTAGTTGATATAATGAGCCCATCGGCAGGGATACCCGCATAACTTATCTTGTAATTATGAGTGCTGTTTAACTTTGCACCGGCATATATTGTAACCGCATTGCTATCCTGCACAAATTTGAGTTTTTTGCCATTTTCCGTAATAGCCGAAACTAACATCCCTTTACCGGTACTATTCTTTTTAATCAGGTTCAGCTCAAAAGATGGTGCGTCTTTTAAAAATTTAATAGCGATGGTGGCCTGGCCCTTGATATTATTATTAGCGTCATTCAGCTGCAGGGCAAAGTTGTAGTGCTGCACATCAATGGATGAACCGGGGATCTGGGCCTGGGCTGTAAACGCGGAAAGGGTTAATGCAATAGCAAGAGTTTTGCGGATATGTGGAATGGAAAGCATACTAAATATTTAAAAAGCTAAAGTTTACAAAAAAGGCGGGCATTTACACGCATTCGATAATATTTTTATAAGAAGCGTTTAGCGCATCATTGCGGGGTACCAGGCAACAAAAAAGCTCCTGGCTATTCACCAGGAGCTTTTATATTTTCCAGTCCTTTTAGGGGATTGGGAGCTACATTTTCGGCATCCGGCGCATCATGCTGGCCATGGCTGCGGGGTTGCTCATTTGTTTCATTACCTTTTTCATATCATCAAACTGCTTCATCAGGCGGTTCACCTCCTGCAGATCGGTACCTGATCCGCTAGCTATACGGCTGCGTCTGCTTTGATTGATGGTTTCGGGGTTTGCTTTTTCAAACGGGGTCATTGACTGTATAATGGCCTCGATTGATTTAAAGGCGTCATCATCAACCTCCACATCCTTCATCATTTTGCCTACGCCCGGTATCATGCCCATCAGATCCTTCATGTTACCCATTTTCTTGATCTGCTGTATCTGGCTGTAAAAATCGTTAAAGTCAAACTTGTTTTTGCGGATCTTCTTTTGCAGTTCGGCAGCTTCTTTCTCGTCAAACTGTTGTTGCGCGCGCTCCACCAACGATACCACATCACCCATTCCCAAAATACGGGATGCCATACGATCAGGGTGGAAAACGTCGAGCGCTTCCATCTTTTCGCCTGTACCTATGAATTTAATGGGCTTGTTAACTACCGACTTGATAGAAAGCGCGGCACCACCACGGGTATCGCCATCAAGCTTGGTTAAAACCACACCGGTAAAATCAAGGCGGTCATTAAACACCTTGGCGGTGTTCACCGCATCCTGACCAGTCATGGAATCCACAACGAACAGGATCTCATGCGGATTTACGGCGGCTTTTACCTGTTCAATCTCCACCATCATGGCTTCATCAATAGCCAAACGACCGGCGGTATCAATAATTACCACGTTATGGCCGTTCTGTTTAGCCAGGGCAATACCTTCGCGGGCTATAGCAACAGGATCTTTCGACTCGCGGTTAGCATATACTGGGATGCCTATCTGCTGGCCCAAAACTTCCAGCTGGTCAATAGCCGCGGGGCGGTAAATATCATCAGCAACCAGTAATGGTTTCTTGTTTTTTTGTGTTTTTAAATAATTGGCCAGCTTACCGGTAAAGGTGGTTTTACCCGCACCGTTCAACCCTGCAATTAATATAATGGTTGGCGTAGCCGGAAAGTTAAGTTCGGCAGTAGTGCCGCCCATCAGTTCGGCAAGCTCATCGTTCATGAGCTTGGTAAGCAACTGGCCCGGCGAAACCGCGGTTAATACGTTTTGCCCCAGCGCCTTTTGCCTTACATCATCCGTAAATGCTTTGGCTGTTTTATAGTTAACGTCGGCATCCAGAAGGGCTTTGCGTATTTCCTTCATGGTTTCGGCCACGTTTATCTCAGTAATAGTTCCCTGTCCCTTCAGGACCTTGAACGCCCTGTCGAGTTTATCCGAAAGATTTTCAAACATTATGATAAAAAACTTTTATTCTTTTAAAGGATACAAAGGTATGATTTTGAAATATATCCGTTAAATTAATTTAGACAGCACATTATAGCTTGATGCTAACCACCGAATTGGGTTCTTAAGCCTTTTTAAAGTGCCCTTTTCAGTCAAAAATTATATTAAAAAAGATTAAAAAACACCAAAAATAGTCCGAAAAGTACTCGTTTTGATCCATTTTGAACAAAAATTGACGGTTTTTTTAACATTTAAAAAGTCGTGATTTTCTGACTATTAAATGATTGATTTTTTTTCGGGGCTCAAATCGTTTTTTCGCGAAACAGCCCGGTTTCTCTGATCAGAGAAACCGGGCTGTTGACATATAAATTTAGTTTATATCGCTACGGGAATCGGTACAACACGCCCAATGCAAGGCCTTCGGTTGCCTGAGCATCTGGCGAGGTGTGCTTATCATATAGCAATGTGCCATTTATGGTAACGTTTATTAAACGGTTTACACGGGCCGCCAATACCATGTCTACACGATGGGTTATAAATTTGAGCGATTGTCCGTAGGGTATAAATAATGCATAACGCGTGTTCAGGTGAATATTTTTCATGATATCCTTATCAAACAATGCAACCAGCTGGAAAGCGAGATCGTTTTTTACGGTATGTAAGGAATCAACGCCATAATTATCGGGCTGATGCTGGATAATGGTTTTGTCTAAAACAAAGGTTTGCCTTGCAGTACCTGTACCCAAACGCAAATCGAAATAGGTGGTTGGTTTGTACTCAAAACCGACCGACTCCGTTAAGTAACCCGGCGACATGAAGTTTGAGATATATTGCGCATCTATCACACCATTCCCCTGGTCAACATAGTTAAACCCTTTATCAAATTGCGACTCAAAGGTTAACGCGCCGAAAAAGTACCAGTGTGCTGATAATTGCGATGCCAGCTTGTTATCAAAATAAATACGGTCGTTGGTTTTACGTTTGCCCTGGCCTTTGTTTTTTGATACACCATAGGTAAGGTTAAGTTCAGATACATAGCTAAACGGAGCCTTATTGTATTCGGTATGATATATAAAATTTGTACCTAAGGCGACCGCGGTTACACCACCCGCGCTATAATTACTGGTAAAGGCCGACTGGCTAAAATTAAGCCCGAAAGTAATAGCCTTTTTCCAATAATTCACCTTATAATCAAGCATGGTAAACGGAACTTGCGCCCTTTGCAACTGTACCGGCCTTACACGGGTAGGGATGGCATTTTTACGGGAATCTATCCTGAGTTTATTGATCTGTGCGGTATCTATTTTAACGGTGTCTCTTTTTAGGGTGTCCGTTTGCTGGGCTTTAGCCGAAATGCCGAAGGTAATTGATACCAGGAAAAGAAGGCCAAGTCTGGTTTTTATCATAGTGGACAAATTAAAGCAAAAATCTCCTTTTTTAACAGATTAATAAAAAATCAGCAGGATAGTTTTAAATTTTTTGAAGTTTCTGGCCGTGATCTATCTTAATTGTCGTGATATATTCATACTATGGGGTACCCAAATCCTTCACCTTGGGCGTAACCAGAGGTGCTAATGTATACACCTTGGGCGCCCGTAAATATCGCCTTAAATTCGCCTTTATAGATGCTATAAAATCATATTCACTTGCGGTTGTCACCATATAGTAGCCCGGGCGGTAACGCTGCATAAAATCGGTAAGCTGCTGGTCTTTTAAATGGGTGATATTGCCAACGTAAGTACGGTTAAAGCGGAAATCGATCACGTTTTGCTTATGGTCGCGTTCAATGATCTGGCGCAGGTGTTCGGCGTTGCGGCCGCTGCGGCTCAGGGAATTCCATAAGGCGTCAATGCCTATACCCGCACCCATGCCTGGTGCAACTGAAAGCACGTCATGGTTATCCAATGATCCGTAAATTTTGGTATAATCCCGCTTGGTGGCTTCCAATTGTTTTTGCGGACTAAGCATGGTATCCCGTACAATAACTTCCCTGAGCTGTATGGCCGTGCGTTTCATGTAAACCGCCAGCGAGGTATTATTTTGTACCTGCAGGGTATCGGCGTAATGATCAAATTTGGTAAAAACAAGTACGTCGCCGGGTTTGGCGTCTATCTTAAATTCGCCTTTAAATGTATTGTAAACCGATTTGCCGGTGGTGATATTTAGCACATTTACCTTTGCAATTCGGTCTTTGCTTTCCTTATCAAACACAATACCATCAATGGTTTTTTGCTGGGCAAAAACCGTTACAGATAATGTGCAAAAAAACAAAAGCATCCATATTTTCATGGTGGCGCCAAAAATAAACGTTCGGCATTGCTTACTCATACTATTTAACAACAATTAACAGCTTTTTTTAGTATCAAGTAGTTAGTATCAAGTATCATGACTTTTAAAATGATATTTATACCCTACAAGAAATCGTGATACTTGATACTAACTACTTGATACGCTCAGCTATTTCACAACTACAAGCTTTTGTCCTATAGCGATGTGATCATCGGCTATACTGTTTAACGCTTTTAGTTCATCAACTGTTATTCCAAAACGTTTTGATATGTTGTATAGTGTATCGCCCTGTTTAACGGTGTATATTTTATCGTCGGGCCGGGTTTGTGTAAGCGTGTCTGTATTGGGTTTGCCTATGCTATCATTTATCTGCGACAGCACACGGTCTTCCCGTTTAATTTTGGCTATTTCACCTTCGGGCCGGTCATATTGGTCAAGGTGGTAGCGTACAATAATATTGATGAGCATGTCGGGATATTTGGGATTAGTCGCGTAGCCCGCCTGTTTAAGTCCGCGTGCCCAGCCTTCATAATCATTTTTATCCAGCTCAAACAGTTTCGCATAGTTTTTCCGCTTTAAAAAGGCAGAGTGATCACGATAGGAATCATCGGGGTTATCATACACCCTGAAACATTCGTTAGCGCTGTCATCATCCTTGTAATAACTTTTACCCGTCCAGTCGCGGGTACACTTGATGCCGAAATGGTTATTAGCCACTTTGGCCAGCTCGCTATTACCGCTGCCCGATTCAAATAAACCCTGTGCGAGGGTAATACTTGCCGGTATGCCGTTCTGGTTCATTTCCTGAATGGCGATAGCTTTAAACCTTTCAATATAGGATAGGGAAGTGTAAGACTGGTAGCTCGAGATGGCGTCCCGATTGTCTTTTTTTATCGTGTTATTATTGCGGCGAACCTGACCGTTAGAGATAGTTCCTTTCCGTGACGAGCACGAGCTAAAGCAAACCGCGGTTATAAATAATAAATAAAATAGTTTTTGCATACAGCTAAACCTTAGTATGTGGCATTAATAAATATGCCAAAGTAAGATTTATTAATGTATTTATTGTTTTGTTTCTGCTAATTGGGTTTGATTGGCCGTTTTAGTTGAATCTACGGGCTTCTCATCAAGGTCATGCAGATCGTATTTTTTAATGATACCCAATACCTGCGATGCCCATTTGCGGCTGCCGGCGTAACCACTGCGTTGAATGCCTTTCGCCCATCCTAAGTAATCATAATGGGTAAGTGCATCAGCCAGGTGACTGAATTGCTTACGCTCGGTCATGATGCGGGCAAAATCCTGGAACGAATCCAGTACCGAATCGTATCTTTTGTAGGGTGTGCGTACTTTTTTATTGTGTTTGGTATAAACCGCGCCGCCGCCGCCTTTTACGCCAAACTGGTTGTTTAACTTTTGGGCGATGTTGCTGTTGCCACAACCCGACTCATGCATGGCCACACCTAAAACGATGCTTGCGGGTACCCCGGTTTCGTGCATGATGCGAATGGCATCATCTTTAAACTTCTCGATATAAGATTGTGAAGTGTTTTTTTGAGCTGAAACAGCTAATGTTGATATCAACAGGGATGTAATCAGTAAGATTTTCTTCATAATTTATTTTTTTCTGATAACCAGCAGCCCGTCGCGTACTGGCAGGATAAATTTTTCTACCCTGCTATCAACAGCTATCTGGTCATTTAGTTTGCGGATGTTTGCAGTATCGGCATCATTTTCGGGGCCGTACACCTTTCCTTTCCACAAAACATTATCAATTATTATTAATCCTCCGGATCTGACTTTGTCAAAGACCAATTGAAAGTAAGTATAATTATTCTTTTTATCGGCATCAATAAACACCAAATCAAAATTATCTTCCTCTAAATCAGCAATAATTGCCTCTGCCTGGCCAAAATGCAGTTTTATTTTATTTTCAACATTTGTTGATTTAAAGTGTGAAATGATGATATCCTCCATTTCGCGGTTAACTTCAATGGTATGGAGGATGCCATCTTTGGCAAGCCCTTCGGCCAGGCAAATTGCCGAGTAGCCGGTAAAAGTGCCTATTTCCAGAATACGTTTTGGCTGTACCATTTTGCTCAAAAAACTGAGCAGCCGGCCCTGATAATGTCCCGACAGCATATGCGGACGGAGCACCTTTAAATGCGTTTCCCTATTGAGCTTTTGCAATGCTTCCGGCTCAGGATCGCAATGGTCATCTAAGTATGCCTGCAGGCCATGGGGTAGAATATCCATGGGGCAAAGATAAACCGTTGATGGGTTTTATTACGCTGATTTCGTTGATTATTTTCTTAACGCATTGATTATTAGTTGATTTTATTTGATTTTTTCAACCATGCCGCTTGCTTTTTTTGATTTTGAAGATGCCTTTTCTGTTTTTTAGTAATCATTTTTCCTTCGGTATTGATTGATTTTTATAGCTTTATTAATTAAGCCTTTAACCTTATTCTGAATGAAAGAAACAGTAAAACCCATTTATAAGCACTCCGAAATAACCGGTAAAATTATTGGTTGTGCCATGAAGGTACATAGTGAACTGGGCAATGGTTTTCAAGAGATAATTTACCAACGAGCATTGGCCATTGAAATGCAAAAACACAATTTAATATTTAATCGTGAACTGGAAATGGCCATATATTATGATGGAATTGATATCGGCAAAAGACGTGTTGACTTTTTGGTTTCCGATATCGTGATGGTAGAAATTAAGGCAACATCAAAATTAGACGAAGCACACCTGGCCCAGGTATTAATTATCTGGAAGCTTACAAATTAGAAACGGGACTACTTTTAAACTTTGGCTCAAAAAGCCTGGAGTTTAAACGCATCACTAACGAGCACAAATTAGCCAAACAACAAAGCAAAAACTCTCAATAAATCATTAACTACTTACAAAGCATCAACTTAAACAAAATAATCCATGGTCAAGAATCACTAACGCCTTAGCAAAGCAATCATTACCCACCCGCAAAGCATCAGCGAAATCAACGCAATCAAAACAATCTGCGGTCCATGTAGCTCTGCAGCAATATCACCGCCGATATGGTATCAACCAGTTCTTTATTTTGCCGGTTTTTTTTATTCATGCCGCTTTGGGCAATGGTAGCCGATGCCATTTTTGAGGTAAACCGCTCATCGAGCATTTCGATGGGAATCTCCGGGAAAGTTCTTTTCAGCAAACCAACAAAGCCTTTTACGTGTATGGCCGATTGTGATGGGGTGTTGTCCATCTGCTTGGGTTCACCAACAATAAAGCGTTCAACCTGTTCGGTTTGCAGGTACTTTTTCAGGTAATCAACAATATATTGGGGGTGTATGGTATCCAACCCGGTAGCTATGATCTGCAACGGATCGGTAACCGCAATGCCTATGCGCTTGGTACCATAATCAAAAGCCATTATTCGGGCCATGTGTAGTTTTTAGTTGTGCGTGGTAAGTAATGGGTTTTGAGTTCCAAAGCAAATTTATAGGATGATTCAACTCAGGGCCCAAAACTCAGCACTTATTATTATGTTAATTATTTGGTAAAAATAGCCCTTTTATGGGTACTAATATTAACTCAATACTTATTACTCAAAACTATTTCACTATTTTGCACCAAATGCAGTTTAAGAATATAGTAGGACAAGCAGCGATAAAGCAACGGTTGGTTAACTCGGTGAAAGAGAACCGGGTAAGCCATGCACAGTTGTTTTTAGGTCCCGAAGGATCGGGGAGCCTGGCGCTTGCTGTTGCTTATGCTCAGTATCTGTCATGCGAGGATAAGCAGGAAGACGACTCCTGCGGTGTATGTTCATCATGTCGCAAGTATCAAAAACTGATGCACCCCGACCTGCATTTCTCGTACCCGTTTTTTGCCAAACATAAAGACGATACCGCGCTAACCTTTATTGAGCAATGGCGCGATGCTTTTATAAATAACCCTTACCTGAGTTTAGATACCTGGCGCGGATACCTCGATGCTGAAAACAAACAGGCCAACATCAACATTGCCGAGTGCCACCAGATTATTAAAAAACTAAGCTTTAAGCCGTTCGAATCGGTTTATAAGATACTGATCCTTTGGCTACCCGAGTATTTAGACAAGGAAGGAAACGCGTTATTAAAGATTATTGAGGAGCCGCAACCCAATACTTTATTCATATTAGTGGCACAAAATCAGGATCAGATATTGAACACCATCCTGTCGCGTACGCAACTAATAAAAGTTCCATGCCTCACTTATGAGGAAGTAAAACAATACCTGCTTACCGAACATAACCAAACGGATGATGCCGCGGCCGAAATAGCCTACCTGAGCAATGGCAACCTGACCGAAGCCCTCACCATGCTGCAACAGGACAACAAGGGCTACCATAACCTTTTTGTGCAATGGCTGCGCCTTTGTTTTTCAAACAAGGGACTGGAGGTTTTAACATTTGTTGATCAGTTTTCCAAAATGGGCCGCGAAAACCAAAAAAACTTTTTACGCTACGGCATAAGCTTTATCCGCGAGTGTTGTTTGCTGATGGCCGGGGCGGGTAATTTGGTACACCTGCCTGCAAAAGAGCTGGAAACAGCACAAAAAATGACTAACGTGCTTGACATTTCAAAAGCACAATACATAAGTGACGAGCTTGAAAAAGCGCATTATCATGTAGAGAGAAATGCAAATCCAAAAATTTTATTTTTAGATGTATCTTTACAGATTATAAAAATACTAAATTTAAAAACCATCCCTCAGGGGAGTCAATATATACCGAATTAATTATGGGATGTGGAAGTTGCTCAACAGGGGGCGGATGTTCACCTGCGGGCTGCAAAAGTAATGGTTCATGCCTTACTAATGGTTGCAGCAAATTAGATGTTTACGATTGGCTGTCGCATATGGACATGCCAACAAATTATAAGCCGTTTCCGGTTATTGAAGTGAAATTTAAAGGCTCACGAAAGGAGTTTTTTTTAAACAGCGAAAATATTTACCTGGAAGCCGGCGAACTGGTAGCCGTTGAAGCCACTACCGGTGGTTATGATATTGGTCACGTATCTATAACCGGCGAACTGGTGCGCATGCAAATGGTTAAACGCCATGTTAAAGAGGCCGATGTGGTTAAAAAAATATACCGCAAAGCTACCGTTGCCGATGTAGATAAGTGGAAAGCCGCCAAAGATATGGAATGGGAAACCATGCATAAATCGCGCAAGCTGGCACTTGATCTTAACCTGAGCATGAAACTGAGTGATGTGGATTACCAGGGCGATAAAACAAAAGCTACTTTTTATTATACTGCCGAAGGCCGCGTTGATTTCAGGGAACTGATCAAAAAAATGGCCGAGACCTTCCGCATCCGGATCGAGATGCGGCAGATAGGTATGAGGCAGGAAGCCAGCCGTTTGGGTGGTATTGGTTCATGCGGTCGCGAGCTTTGCTGCTCCACCTGGTTAACTGATTTTAAAACGGTGTCGACCTCGGCTGCCCGCTATCAAAATCTATCCTTAAACACCCTAAAACTGGCCGGCCAATGCGGTAAGTTAAAGTGCTGCTTAAACTATGAGCTGGATACTTACATGGATGCTCTAAAATATATCCCTGATAATGTGAACGTACTTAAAACCGAAAAAGGTGACGCGCGTTTGCAAAAAACAGATATCTTTAAAAAGATCATGTGGTTTAGTTATCCACGTGAAGAATCATGGGTTCCGTTGCCTATTAGCAAGGTAAAGGAAATTCAGCAGCAAAATAAAGATGGTGTTATCCCTGCCGATCTGGGCGAAATGGTGGAGGTAGAAAACCTGCCGGCAAAAGCACTTGATTATGAAAATGTGGTTGGCCAGGATAGCTTAACCAGGCTTGATGAGCGCAGCCGTAATAACAACAATAAAAAGAAGAACAATAACAAAAATCGCAACAAAGGCCAAAAACCCGGAGGTCCATCGGCCGAAAACCGTCCTGGTGGTCAGCCTAACCAGCCACGCCAGGGAACTGCTCCAACTGCCGAAAAACCGGCGCAGGGTACCCCGGAGGGTAACAGACCCCAACAGGGAAACCGCCCACAACAGCCGGGTAACAGGCCACCGCAGGCGCAGGGTAATAAAC
The DNA here is from genome assembly GCF_050433765.1 of Mucilaginibacter lappiensis. Lineage (GTDB taxonomy): Bacteria > Bacteroidota > Bacteroidia > Sphingobacteriales > Sphingobacteriaceae > Mucilaginibacter > Mucilaginibacter lappiensis_A. The sequence continues at coordinate 472,602 of NZ_JBNPWP010000005.1, forward strand.
CGCCGCAGGAAAATAACAACAGGCGTAACAGGCCAAACCGCCCAAATCCAAATAACCCAAACAAAAACAATAACACCCCACCGGATACCCAGCAATAATGAAACGGGCTTTAAAATTCTTTTACCCTGCAGCGTGTGCATTACTCCTTATGCTGTTGGGTAGCTGTACCGATCCTAAGGCAGTTATGGATAATAATACGGCCATTGCCGATCATAACTGGTCGTACGTGAACAGGGCTAAGTTTGATTGCAAGATTGATGATGAAAGCGCCGCTTACAACCTGTACCTCAATTTGCGGGTAACAGATAATTATAAATACGCTAACCTGTTTGTACTGATCTACCAATCATCGGGTGGCGACAAACCAAAAGTAACCCGCTACGAAGTAAAACTGGCCACTCATGATGGCCAGTGGCTGGGCAAAGGATCGGGCAATTTATACAGCTACCAGGTGCCGTTTAAAACCGGTTATAAATTCCCTTCCAAAGGCAATTACCATTTCGAGATAGAGCAAAACATGCGCGATAACCCCCTGCATGAAGTAAGTGATGTAGGATTGCGGGTGGAGAAGGTAAGATAAATTTGTTATCTTGTTCGTTTAAAACCGACCTTACATGAACCGCGAATATCCCATTTCTACAGGGTATAAAATTTTCTATTACATCATTGCTTTGGGGATGATTGCTTTTGTGTTATTTCTCTTTAGCCGTCCCAGTGATATTAATACTGCGCTTTTCATAATACTTTTTGTGACCGTATCCGTGGCTTTAGCTATCATGATTAACATGTTTAAAAGCAAGATAATCGTTTCAGAAAACAGTATTATACGTACCAACATTTTTAAAACCAAAGAATTATACTTTACTGATATCAAAGGATTCAGAACCGATTCAAAAATAATTACCCTGGAATCAGCTTCCATATCCAAAATGAAAATATTCAATTATGAGGAGTATGCTGACCATAAGTGGATATTCCGCTCCATATGGGACCATCGATTCCGACGCATATAGGGCCAGTGATTCCGCTGCAAAAGGGACCAGTCAAGAAAGAGAAAGTGTGT
>NZ_JBNPWP010000006.1:0-454963 GCF_050433765.1 Mucilaginibacter lappiensis
AATTCCGTTTCAGGGTGAGGTCGTTCGTGTTGATGCGCATAGCTCTTAATTTAGCTATTCTTGTCCTCGAATTATCTGACCTTTACAATTGCGAGGTACGAAGCAATCTCTATGCTATACAGAGCAAACATGCAGTGTGGCACTTGTCCTAAAGAGATTGCTTCGTGCCTCGCAATGACGCGTTATCTCTACCCAAACACCTTCCCGGAATAATCCATAGCCTCCTGAAATTTGGCTAAATTAAGCCCCAGGGGCTCGTTTTGCGATTGGAGGTACGCCATTAGGTTTTCTGTGGCGATATTGCCTGTGAGGTCATCTGCGGCCATTGGGCAGCCCCCATAACCTTTCAATGCCACATCAAAACGTTTGCAGCCGCTTTTATAGGCCGCCTCTATCTTAGGCTGCCAGGTATCGGGTGTGGAGTGCAGGTGAATACCAAACTCAGTTTCAGGGAACTTACGGCACAGGTCGGGGTAAATGCTGCTGATCTGCCAGGCTTCGGCAATACCAATCGTATCAGCCAGCGCAATGTTACTTATCCCTTCATTAACTAATTGTGCTGTCCATTGTTCAATAATGCCGGTGTTCCATTCATCGCCATAGGGGTTGCCAAAGCCCATAGACAGGTAAACCAGCAATTTTTTATTATGAGTAAGGCATAGCTCCTTTATTCTTTTTACGTTATCAAACGCCTTGAGCATGGTGGTATTGGTATTCCTTAACTGAAAAGTTTCGGATATAGAAAACGGATAACCCAGGTAAGTGATCTCCTCATGCTTTACAGCATCTTCGGCACCGCGGTAATTGGCAATAATGGCCAGCAGTTTTGAACTGGTATTGCTCATATCCAGCTTTTTTAGTACTTCAGCGGTATCCTGTAACTGCGGTATGGCCTTAGCCGATACAAAACTCCCAAAGTCGATGGTATCAAAACCAACCTGTAAAAGCAGGTTGATGTAGGTCGCCTTAATTTCTGTCGGTACAAAATCGTGCAGGCCCTGCATGGCATCGCGGGGGCATTCGGTTATTTTTATATTCATTTGAGGTTCGTGTTGCGTGATCCGTGTTGCGGTGATCGTACATACCACTAATTTTTATATACAAGATTAAAATTTTTACCGGCAACCCGCAACCCGAACCTAATCCACACTTTTAGGCAGGTGTTCATCCTCGGTAAGTCCCTCACGTTCAAATTTCCTGATAATAAGCCTTGTGCCACCATTGTAAGTAACATAGCTTGATACCCAGTTAATAAATACGATCACTTTATTGCGCCCTCCTAAAAGCGATACCAGGTGAACAAACATCCACACCAGCCAGGCAAAAAATCCCTGAAACTTTATTTTACCCAGGTCGGCAACGGCCTTGTTACGGCCTATGGTGGCTAATGAACCTTTGTCAAAATACTTAAAGGGAGCGGTAGGTTCGCCATTGATTAACTGCATTATTGATTTGGCAACGTGCTGGCCCATTTGTATGGCCACCTGCGCCACTCCGGGGTGCCCTTTTGGGGTATCGTTGGTTATCATGGCTGCCACATCGCCAATGGCAAATATATTGGTAGTGCCAACCACACGGCAAATACTATCTGTCCTGATCCTGTTACCGCGTTCAATGATGTCTTTATCAATACCCTCGGGCACTACACCCATTACGCCGGCACTCCAGATCACATTTTTGGTGCGGATGGTTTTACCGCCTTCAAATTTTATCTCTTCACCGTCGTAGCTTTCCACCTTCATGCCTAATAGCACTTCAACACCCATGCCCGTCAAAAAGTCTTTCGCCGCTTTTGATGCCTCCTCAGACATAGGTCCCAGCACCCTGGGCAAAAAATCAACGAGGTACACTTTCATATCCTCTCTTTTAAGCTCTGGATAATCCTTGTTCAGTATATGGTTACGTAGCTCGGCCAGTGAGCCCGATAGCTCAACACCGGTTGGGCCGGCACCTACCAGTACAAAAGTAAGATAGGGGTCGCGTTCTTCTTTGCTGGGTTTCAGCAGTGCTTCTTCTATATTTTGAAGAACGGAATACCGCAGGTTAAGCGCCTCAGGAATGGACTTCATCGGCATCGAAAAATGTTCAATATCCTTATTGCCAAAAAAGTTGGTGGTTGACCCAGTAGCTATAACCAGGTAATCATAAGCAATTTCGCCTATGGTGGTATCTATAGTATTCTTTTCGGCATTTACCTTGCTTACTTCAGCTATCCTGAACCTGAAATTTTTTTGGCTTGAGAAGTTTTTGCGCAGAGAAAAGGCTATGGATTCCGATTCAAGACTGCCCATGGCAACCTGGTACAGTAAAGGTTGAAAAGTGTGGTAATTATGCTTATCGAGCAATAAAACCTCAACAGGCTTGTTCTCCAGCTTTTTTGCTACCTGGAGTCCGCCAAATCCTCCGCCTATAATAACTACTAAAGGGAATTTTGAGCTATCTGTTAAATTCATGCGCAGATTGTTTTATCGTTTAGCCCCCTCTAAATCTCCCCCAAAGGGGGGAGACTTTTTAAAAGCCTTCTCCTTTGGGGAGGGTTGGGTGAGGCTTCTTGTATAACAAAAAAGGCCCCAAATGTTCTTTGGGGCCTTGTAAATAAATTGATTTAATTTATCTCAGATCTTTTTTTCCAAAGTCAACAATCACCGGTGTTGCCACGCAGATCGACGAGTATGTTCCGAAGATCACACCGATCAACAGGGCGAATGAGAATCCTTTGATTACATCCCCACCAAATATAAACAATATGATCAGTACGAATATTACCGTTAACGCGGTGATAATAGTACGGCTCAACGTGCTGTTGATGGCCTGATTAATTACTTCTTCAGGGTTATCAGTTTTTGCATGGTGCAGGTCCAGGAACTCGCGGATCCTATCGAACACTACCACGGTATCATTAATGGAGTAACCAATAACCGTTAATATGGCCGCAATGAACGCCTGGTCAATATCCAGTGAGAAAGGAAGTATTCCCTGGAATAAAGAGAAGAACGAAAGTACCAGCAACGCATCGTGCGCGGTAGCCACCATGGCACCTAAGCTGAACTGCCATTTACGGAAACGTATGAGTATGTAAGCCGAAATAACAAATATGGCGAACAATACGGTGTATATGGCTGATGTTTTTAATTCATCGGCAACGGTTGCACTTACTTTTGAGAAGCCTAATATATTCTTATCGGCTATACGGGTAACTTCTTTAGTGTTTAAAGCCTCAATCAGCGTGCTCCTTACCTTAGCATCAGTAGCAGCATTGTTATCTCTTATCATCAGGTTGGTGGTGATACTGATCTTATCGGGTCCAAAGGTTTTAACCTCGGTACTGCGGCCCAATGTGGCGTCAATAGCATCATGAATGGCTTCGGTGGTTACGCCTTTATTAGGGAAACTGATAATATAATTACGGCCACCTTCAAAATCCACACCATAGGTAAATCCACGTGTAGCAATGGAGATTAGACCGGCTATAATAAATACACCAGAGAAGATGTAAAATTTAAAACGATTTTTTACAAACTTAAAATGTGCATTTTTAAAGGTATGTGAGCTCCATGGGTTTGAGAATTTAATATCCCAGCCTTTATCAAGCATCCACTCAAATATAACCCTTGAGATCAGTAATGAACAGAACAATGAAGTGATGATACCGATCATTAAGGTGGTTGCAAAACCTTGTATCGGGCCCGAACCAAAGATGAACAGGATTAAACCAGTTAAGAAGGTACTGATCTGTGAATCGAGGATGGATGGTAATGCATGTTTAAAACCATCGGCAACGGCTATCTTTAATGATTTGCCCAGGCCAAGCTCTTCACGCACCCTTTCATAAACCAGTACGTTAGCATCAACCGCAATACCCAGTGTAAGTACTATACCGGCAATACCAGGCAATGTTAATACCGCGCCTAAGCTGGTTAATACACCCATCAGGAAAAAGATGTTGATGACCACTGCAACAACAGCCACAGTACCCGCACGGTTGTAATAAGCTATCATGAATATCAACACCACAACCAAACCTAACAGGCTTGATGTAACACCGGCATTGATAGCTTCCTGACCTAATGACGGACCCACTACGGCTTCTGATATGATGTAGGCAGGAGCAGGTAAGCGACCAGCTTTTAATACGTTGGCCAAATCCTTTGTGTCTTCAATCTGGAAGTTTCCGGAGATAGATGAAACACCACCTGAAATTTCGTTCTGCACAGTAGGGGCAGAGTACACATTGTCATCAAGTACAATGGCGATGGATTTTTTATTGGCACCTGCTGATGCTGCGGCAGTAATGGCACGCCATTTTTCGGCTCCCTGCGAATTCATCACCATTCTTACTTCGGGGCTGCCTTTTTGGTCAACATCAGGAATAGCATCGGTTACAACATCACCTGTTAATATCGCACTGTTTTCGGCTCCGCTCAGTTTAATGGCATATAATGCAAATACCTTGGTGCCGGTTATTGGTTTAACCTCCCAAAGGAATTTCATATTACGCGGTATTACCGATTTTACATCGGCACTGTGCAGGTATGAATTAACTTTGGCAGTATCTTTTTGTGGCGCGTAACCAACAACAGGGCCCTGGCCTAATTGCTGCTGCCCGCTTTGATCGGCACGTGTGTTTAACGACATTACCGAAAACAGCGGGTGCAATGCTGCCAGTTGTGATTTACCTGCTAACGACGAAGTGTCTTTAGCGGCGCTCTTTTGAACTTTGCTTAATAACGAGCCCGCTTTTGCTGCAGTATCGGTTTTAGCGGCAGCAGGAGTTGCCGTGGTTTTTGAGGAGTCGGCTTTAGCTGTTTTGGTTTTTGCAGCCAACAGGTTGTCAATATTGATCAGGTACTGGTATGCTTCGGTATTATCAAAAGTTTCATAAAATTCCAGTTTTGCAGTACCCTGTAAAAGCTTGCGCACACGCTCTGGTTCTTTTACACCAGGTAGTTCAACCAAAATACGGTTTGAGCTTTGCTCCAACTGAATGTTAGGCTGGGTAACACCAAACTGGTTGATACGGGTATTTAAAACCGTGTATGATTGTTTTACCGCGGTATTAGCCAGATCTTTCAAATAAGCTACAACCTCGCTGTTTGAAGCATTAAACTTCAGGTGGTCCTGGTTATCCCTTGTTGAAAAGATAGCGGCAAGTTTACCGTTTGGATTTAGTTTTTCATACTCGCTGGCAAAAAGCGAAATATAATCTTTTTGAGTGGTCTTAACATCAGCCTGTAATTTGTCGGCATTTGTCAAAGCCTGATTAAATGTAACATCAGGATTGTTGTTTGCAATTTTCCTTACCAATTCGTTAAGTGAAATTTGCATGGTAACGTTCATACCGCCTTTAAGGTCGAGGCCTAATGCAAGTTCTCTTTGCAGAACGTATTGATAATTGTGTTTGAACAACGGATATACCGGTTGTGTAGACATAGAATCCAGATACGCTGTTTCTCTCGCAGGGTCACCCTTTGAATATACTTTGGCATCACTTTGAACTTTGCGCGCCACCCACGTGAAAGATAGCTGGTATAAGCATACAACAGCTAATAGAATGGCGAAAAATTTAATAACCCCTTTACCTTGCATCGAATTTTAATATGTAATTAATTAGTTTATAAGCTATTTTTAAATAAGACGGCAAATCTAATAAAATTTCGCAAGCATGAAATTTTAAATTAAAACAATTTGATGACAAAAAATGTTAGCCGCGTTCCAGTGTGATAAAGGAGTACCTCAACTTATTTTTTTCGTCGGGTTCAAAGTTTTCACGCTCTTTTTCTTTCCACTCTGTAGGATCTAACTCCGGGAAAAAGGAATCGCCGTCAAATTCCTGATCAATAACGGTTAAATAGATCCGGTCTGTAAGCGGAATGGCCTGCCGGTAAATTTCGGCACCGCCCACAATAAATACTTCATCCTCGTCTTTACAAAGCGCCAGGGCCGCCTCAAGGGAGTTTACCACTTCGCAGCCTTCAATACTGATGGCCTGCCGGGTAATAATAATGTTACGGCGTTTTGGCAAGGGCTTACCAACCGAATCATAGGTTTTGCGGCCCATGATCACGGTATGCCCCGTAGTTACATCCTTAAAGTGCTTCAGATCATTTGGCAGGTACCAAAGTAATTTATTGTCTTTACCAATAGCGTTGTTTTTGGCTATGGCTACTATGATGGATACAGTCATTGGGTCGTTATCGTCATTAAGTCATTGTCGTCATTGAGTCATTTGTAGGCGGGGCCAATTTGACTTTTACTTTTTGACGTTTCCGATGTGTTTTATATAGATATTTAGTTTTAAATGAATTGTTTCTAATTGCTGGATCAGTAAGTGATATTCCTCATCGTTAATTAATTTCCTTGCTTGTGCTTTCATTAGCCAGGATTTAGTTTCAATTATTGACCCTCTGCTAAAGTAGCAGAAATTTTTGTTTTCTTTATAATGATATCTGCCGAAGCCTTCGGCTATGTTGGCACCGATTGAATCCGAGGATCGCACTAATTGTTTACCTATGGTATCTTTCGCAAAATAATCCCACTCCAAAACCAAGACCCAAACTTTATAAGAAAACGCATCTGACAAATTGTAAATCTCCAGGTCCTCTATCCGGTTACTCATGTATTGTTATTGAAAATCAAAAAATGACTTAATGCCCCAATGACTATAATGATTGATGTTAAACCGCCACTGCAGCTTTAATATGCGGCCACGGGTCATAGTTCTCCAGTGTAAAATCTTCAAACTTAAATTTAAAAATGTCTTTTACTTCCGGGTTGATCTTCATGGTTGGTAATGGCCTTGGCTCACGGCTTAGCTGCAGGCGGGCCTGGTCCATGTGATTATTGTACAAATGGGCATCGCCAAAGGTGTGGATAAAGTCGCCATAGTCAAGGTCGCATACCTGGGCCATCATCATGGTAAGCAGCGCGTATGAGGCAATGTTGAAGGGTACCCCTAAAAATATATCGGCACTTCTTTGATAAAGCTGACAAGAAAGTTTTCCCTTCAATTCCCCCTTCAGAGGGTTAGCAGGCTCCACGTAAAACTGGAACAAACTGTGGCAGGGGGGCAAAGCCATCTGGTTCACATCGGCAACGTTCCATGCCGATACGATCATGCGGCGTGAGTCGGGATTGTTTTTAATCTGGTTCACCACCTGGGTTATCTGGTCAATATGCCCGCCATCGGGTTTTGGCCATGAGCGCCATTGATAACCATACACCGGCCCAAGGTTGCCCTCGGCATCAGCCCACTCATCCCAAATGCGTACGCCGTTTTCTTTCAGGTAGCTGATGTTGGTGTCGCCGCTCAAAAACCATATCAGTTCATGGATGATGGACTTAAGGTGCAGTTTTTTAGTGGTCACCATCGGGAAACCATCTTTTAGGTTGAAACGCATCTGGTAGCCAAACACACTTACCGTACCGGTTCCGGTTCTGTCATGCTTTTGCGCGCCGGTTTCCATCACATGGCTCATCAGGTCGAGATACTGTTTCATTTTGTTGTTAAGTTGATTTGGTTGACTGAGTTGGATTGGCTGATTAAGTTGAAAACTAATAAACCAATGAAACTAATGAACCAGTGAACATTTCGTGACAAAGAAAAATAATCTAATTTTGGTATCCTAACAGATGTGTAAAAATACAAGCAGTGTTAGTTTTTTCTTATGATCCTTTTTCCAAACGCAAAAATAAACATTGGCCTTAACATTACCGAACGCCGCCCCGACGGTTATCATAATCTGGAAACCATTTTTTATCCGATAAATATTAAAGACGCCCTTGAGGTGGTGGTGAGCGATAAGTTGAGTTTCGATTCATCGGGTTTGGACATCCCCGGCCGCACAGAGGATAATCTTTGTGTTAAGGGATATCATCTGCTGAAAAAAGATCATAACCTGCCGCCGGTAAGCATCCACCTGCATAAAAATATCCCGATAGGGGCCGGCCTGGGCGGTGGCTCGTCAGATGCTGCTTTTTTTATTAAACTGATGAACCAGCAATTTAAGCTTGGTCTGTCTGTTGATGAAATGACAGGCTATGCCCGCAAGCTGGGTGCCGACTGTGCTTTCTTCATCGAAGGCAAGCCGGTATTCGCATTTGAAAAGGGCGACGAGTTTGAACCCGTAAAACTTGACCTGTCGAATTATAAAATTGCTTTGGTGATGCCTGGTGTACACATCTCCACATCCGAAGCCTTTAGCGGAATTAAACCAGCCCCGGTAAAAGACTCATTATTGGAACTGATCACCGAGCCTATCACCGAGTGGAGAAAACACATTAAAAATGATTTTGAAACTTCGGTGTTTAAAAATCATGTGGAGATAAGGGGTGTTAAAGCCTCGCTGTACGAGGCCGGAGCAATTTATGCCAGCATGAGCGGGAGCGGGGCATCGGTATTTGGCATATTTGAACAAACACCCGATCTGCAACATTTGGAGACGGAGAATGAAGTTTTTTATTTGTAATGTCGGATTTCGGATGCTCGATTTCGGATTTATCGTCTAAGTGCATTCATTGCTGAGTGATAGCGAAACAATTCATACAATCGCCGAATAGATCCTTCGTTTCTCAGTATGACAAAGTGATAATGGATTGCTTCGTGCCCCGAATGACGCATTACAGGTAAATTCATAAATCCGAAATCGAACATCCGAAATCCGATATCAAATTAAACTCCCGCGTCTTCACTCACGCCGCGACCTATGCCTTCAACCCAATCGGTGTCGCCACGGCCTTTTGCCACAGAGGTCAATAAGCGGCCGTGTAAGGCATTTACCAATGGCATGGGTATCTCACTTGACTGCGATAGTTTAAATGCAAGACGCGCGTCCTTATAGCCCAGTTTTGATTTGAACTTTACGGGTTGGTATTGTTTGTTGGCAATAGCCTTGCCGTAGTTCTGAAAAATAGGAGCGTTGAACAGGGTTGAGCCAAAAAAGTTGGCCACTTGCGCGCGGTCCAACCCATTCTTCTCAGCAAGCGTATAAGCTTCTGCCATCATTTCTATCGAAGCCATGATCATGAAGTTGCCCGCTATTTTTATCACATTGGCCCCACCAGGTGTTTCACCAAAATCAATCACACCCTGACCCAGGCAGTCAAGCACTGGTTTAGCGGTGTCTTTGGCATGCTGATCGCCCGATACGCAGATCCAAAGCTTACGGGCTGCCGCAGCTTCGGGCTGGCCGAATACCGGGGCCGCAAGGTAATGGCTGCCCGCCTCTTCATGGAGCGCTGTGAGCTGTTGTGAGGTTTCGGGCGAGATAGTGCTCATGGAAATATGAAGAGCGTGCTCAGGCAATTTTTCAAGGATGCCCTGGTCGCCAAGTGTAGTTTCTTTAAGCACCTCATCATCAGCCAGCATAGTGATAATGATGTGAACCCCTTCGGCAGCATCGGCCGGAGTTTTGCATTTGGTGATGTGTGCAGCATCAAGCTCATCGGCTTTTGAAAGGGTGCGATTGTAAACCTGTAAATGATAACCTGCGCTGATGAGGTTTTGAGCCATGATGATGCCCATGTTGCCAAGACCTATAAATCCAATTTTCTTTTCCATGATGTTAACTGATATATTCTCTGTCTTCGTCGCTTAGTGTATTGGGGTCGTCTTTTTTGTGGATGTTGTCATGATATCCTTCAATATCAAATTTTGCTTTTTTAGGGCGACCAACCATAACGCCTAAAATAAATGCCACCACTGCCACCACGATCATTATGGTCAGTTTTGAAATATAAAAATTCGCGAATAAAAAAGCGAACGGAACCTTGTCTGTGTTTTGTACCAATGTCGCGGTAAGCAAAACAGTGATGACCACAATGACGATTGTTTTAATGCTCATGATGATTTGAATTAACAGTTAATACAATATGCAGTTTTTAAATCTTTATTAAAAATGATTTTTAGCTGGCCGTACAAAAAACGCAAAACAGAAGTGGGGGTATGATTGGGAAAATCGATGGTATAAAATCATTGGTCTTGTCCTTGTTAAAAGACCACAGGCGTTTGAACCTTTTCAAATTTTAGAGAACGTTAAAATTACAAGTCACCAATAAGCCCACGATTCAACAGCATACTCCTGGTGATTTTTGTCTGGTTGGTTTTGATGAAATCACTGGTCTGTTTTTGCCCCCTTTGTCATCATGTCACTCGCTTTTGCGGAGGTTGGATCCGCGGGAAATGCTTCGCTGAGAATCCGGAAATTTTCTGTGGTTTTAGTTTTTTGTATACAGTCGTGGCTGTTGAAGCATTTTATTTTCAATCCCTGTTTTTAAGTTCATCACACTATGCTGTCTGTTTTAATTTTGTTTCTTAGGTTGTAGCTTACCGTTATATAACATTTTGTATATTCTTGATTAATAGTGTTATAAATGCTTTAAAATGTCATGGTATTTTAGTGTGCTAATTTTTTTAGTTTTTTGATGTTTAAGTTAAATTCATTATGCTTAACTTTTACTTTTTATAAATCGTATAATTATTTGATTATTAGTTAAATATAAATACCATATAAATCTAATTTTTAAAATTAATCATCGCATATAAATAGATATAATGATAAAGAATATAGAAAGCGATCGAATCTTAAATTTTATGATTTAGTACACTAACTAAAATTGCGATTTTGCCCCTGTTAAGTGCTGAGGTATTTAAATGGTGCAGAACCCGTGTGAAAATTATAATGCCTTAAAGGGCCTGAAAATGGGTTGTAATGGTGTGGGTGTTTTATCCCCTACCGGATGGTATTGACGGGGAATAATGCAGCTATTTAGGATTGAGTTAATTGGTTCGGCAAGATTTGGCCCGTGCTAATTGAGCAAAAGTTTTGACGAAAATGAAGGATATAGCAATGAAAGAATCAGGCTTGTGATCTGGTTTTTCGTTTGACAACTTGCTTTTGAGCTACCGGATACAGGAAGATCGTAGACAGGATAATGACCGCGCCGACCCAGAAACCGGTCGTCATTTTGTTCATATCGCCAAAGAAAATAAACGACATGAGTATGCCATAAACGGGTTCGAGGTTGGTAACAAGCGCCACCTTAAAGGCCGAAAGTTCGCGCATAACTGATACCCCGGCAACGTATGCAAGCGATGTGCAAATGGTGCCGAGCAGCACCAGGTAACCAATGTCACTGCTTTTTAACAGTAGTGATTTGTTATAGCCATGGGTGAATAAAAGATACAGGGAGATCCAAAAAAAGGCCCCGACAAGCTCGTAAAATGCAATGGTAGGAGCTTCGTTTTTCTTTACCATTTTTGAATTTATGATAGCGAAAAGGCTTGCGCAAACCGCACTTACAAGACCTGTTATAATGCCCTTAGTGTATCGTGTTTCAAATTTAAATATCAATACAATACCGGTTATGATTAATAATCCGGCCAGGATCTCGAGTTTTGAGATCTTTGTTTTGTTGATCAGAGGCTCCAGTACAGCCGTAAATAAAGTGATGCTGGACAGGCAAACCAGCGTTACCGGAACGGTAGATAGTTTGATGGAGGCGAAGAAAAGCACCCAATGACCACCTACCAAAGCGCCCGTAAATATCAGTTTCAGGAAGGTGTTTCGGTCGACCTTAATGGCTGTTTTGTTGAATTTAAAGTACAAAAACAGCGAGATAAATGCAATTAACACGCGATACCACACCAGTTGAACGGCCGAAATAGTGATGAGCGCACCCAAAATTCCGGTAAATCCCCATATAAAAACTGTAAAATGGAGTATGATCAGGTTCTTATTGGGGCCTGCTGAGCCGTTTTTTGCCACTATTTTGGAGCTTTTAAAAGTAAATAATAAGCAAAAATGCCAAAAAATAAGTTAGGAATTAGTACAGTAAAAATAGGAGGCACGCCCCCTTTTATAGAAAAAACGATGGAAAACTTCTCTAAAATAATGTAAGCAAAACAAAGCAAAATACCTATCCCCAGGGGTAAACCAACGCCACCGCGCACCTTACGTGAAGACAATGCAACACCCAAAACAGTTAAAACGTAGGCTGATAAAGGATACACAAAACGGTGAAATTTTTCGAAATAAAGGTTATTTAACACCTCGGGCCGGCGCAATTTTTCCTTATCAATATTCTTATTCAACTCGTTTAATGACATGGCCGCGTACACATTATCGTACACTATAAAATCGGTTGGGTGCATATCAAGTACAGTGTCTTTTTGTGGCACATTAGGTAAATACTGCTCTTTAAGGCCGTTTATATACTTAACATTATAATTTTTTAACGACCAAACCCTTTTAACAGAGTCATAGGTAATTGTGCTGGCAATAAGCTTTTCGCGCAGGGTGTCACCGTTAAATTTCTCCATAATGAACTGGTAACCAGTATGAACGGTTTGGTCATAGTTTTGCAGATATACAAAGGTATGCTTATCAATCTGCATGTGTACCTCGCTTTTAGTTGGATCATTATCAGTTATGCCATTGGCGTTTTCGAAGTCGTTTTTTAAGTGATTGGTATAGGGTATGAGGTATACATTAGCAAAAAACGATACAACAAATATGAGGGTAGAAGCTATAAAATAAGGCCGTAAAAAGCGATTAAAGCTGGCTTTTCCACTTAAAATTGGTACTATTTCTGTTTGATTGGCCATCTTGGCCGTGAATAGTATTACCGCCAGAAAGTTGATCAACGGCGACAGCATATTCAGGTAAAAAGGAATGAACCCGGCATAATACTGGAATATGATATCATGAAGTGTGGCATGCTTGTTCAGGAAATTATCCAGCTTTTCTGACACATCAAACACAACCGATACTACTATAAAAACACCCATGGTAAACACAAAAGTGCCCAGGTATTTTTTAATAATAAACCTGTCAATAACCTTCAGATGCTGGTGTATAAAAGCCCTCATCCTTTGATCATTTGTTTTTTAGTACGGTAACAAATACCAAAAAAGGTATGTTTATTATCTCTCATTATTTGAATTTATGTTCAGTTATAATCGCTGGCCAAGTTGTTTAACCATCATATTTTTCCAGTTATAAAACTCGCCTGCAATGATCTTTTTACGGGCCTCCTTAACCAGCCAAATATAAAAATGCAGGTTATGCAGGGTGGCTATCTGCGCGCCAAGCATCTCGCCCGAGTGTATTAAATGGCGTAAATAAGCTTTGCTGTACTCTTTATCAGCAAATAGGTCACTATCCGCTTCAATGGCCGAAAAATCGTTCTTCCACTTCTCATTTTTGATATTGATAATACCATTTTTTGTAAAAAGCATACCGTTGCGTCCGTTACGGGTTGGCATAACACAATCAAACATATCAATTCCTAAAGCAATATTTTCCAATATATTAACCGGTGTGCCTACACCCATTAAATAACGTGGTTTTTGCTGCGGTAATATATTACAAACAATTTCTGTCATGGCATACATTTCCTCGGCCGGTTCACCTACTGATAGTCCGCCTATGGCATTGCCCTCACGCTCAAAAGATGCGATCACTTCTGCCGATTTTTCACGCAGGTCTTTGTACACCGATCCCTGCACTATAGGGAACAGTGTTTGATCGTAACCATACTTTGGTTGGGTACTATCAAAGCGCTCGCAACAGCGTTTTAGCCAGCGGTGCGTCATATCAATTGACCGCCTTGCGTAATGATAATCGCAGGGATAAGGGGTACATTCATCAAAGGCCATGATGATATCGGCCCCTATTATACGTTGAATATCCATCACATTTTCGGGCGTGAACAGGTGTTTTGAGCCATCAATATGCGAGCGGAAAGTAACACCTTCCTCCTTAATTTTACGTACTTCGGTAAGCGAATACACCTGGTAACCGCCGCTATCAGTTAAAATAGGGCCGTCCCAGCCATTAAACTTGTGTAATCCGCCTGCACTTTCAAGCGTACCCAGGCCTGGCCTTAAATATAAATGGTAGGTATTCCCTAAAATAATTTGCGCCTCTATATCATTTTTAAGCTCACGCTGGTGTACCGCTTTTACGGTACCCGCTGTACCAACAGGCATAAACATAGGGGTTTGTATAATGCCGTGGTCGGTGGTAATTTCACCTGCCCGGGCTTTTGAAAGCGGGTCTTGTGCTGTTAAATTAAATTTCATTTTGAGGTTGCAAAATTAACAAATAAAGCGGGAAAGCCTCACCCCAGCCCTCTCCAAAGGAGAGGGAGTTTTAAAAAAAAGATATCAGGCCCAATAATGTTATATAATAAGCAATTCAAAGTGCTCTCCTTTGGAGAGGACTTAGGTGAGACTTGTGGATAAAAACCTTTTAATGTGTGTAATAATCATGAAATAAACTCCAATAAACTCCGTTTATCCCGGCGATTTTTAACAAATTTGCCTGATTTATTATAACCGTTTGGAAACTTATATACGCGACGCACTTTTTATCCTATTTCAGCTCTGTTTTATAGTTCAGCTGTATTACCTGATAAGCAACCATAATCGCCTCGCGCGTTATAAACCAATGGATCAGTTACCTGAGGTTTTGATACCGGTTACTGTAATTATAAGTGCGCGTAACGAGGCCAAAAATTTGCAGGAAAACCTGCCTTTTATACTACAGCAAAACTACACAGACTTTGAGGTTGTTGTGATCAACGACTGCTCCTACGACTCATCAGACATAGTTTTGGAAGACATGCAGCGCGAATACCCGCGTTTAAAAGTGGTAACCATAACTGAGCACGCCCGTTTTAAAACAGGGAAAAAATTTGCGCTTACCCTGGGGATAAAGGCTGCAAAAAACGAATATTTATTGTTTACCGATGCCGATTGTAAACCAGCTTCGGTAAATTGGATAGCCCGCATGGCGGTTAATTTTAGTACCGGAGCTCAGATAGTTTTAGGTTATTCACCTTATTATAAAACAGGTAATTTTCTGAATCCCTTTACCCGTTTTGAAACATTAAAAACTGCTATAAATTATTTATCAAGTGCCCTTAACGGCGATCCTTACATGGGTATTGGCCGTAACCTGGCCTATACTAAAGCCCTGTTTTTTAGTCAAAAAGGTTTTGCCTCACACATGCATGTTATATCTGGCGATGATGACCTGTTTGTAAATCAACATGCCACTGCCGATAATACTATTATTGAGATACACCCCGAAGCTTTTACTTATACCAGCGCAAAAACAAGCCTTAAATCCTGGTACAGGCAAAAGAAACGACATATGGGAGTAGGCAAACTGTATAAAAATAAGCACAGGCGCATGCTTAGCTTTGATGCGATGAGTGGCTTTTTATTTTATATTTTACTCATATTATGCCTTATTTTTAAATATGAACCGGTACTGGCATTAGGTTTGTTTGTTTTTAGATTAATATTACAACTAATTATTTACAGCAAGATATTTAAAAAGCTGAGCGGCAAGGACCTGATCTGGTATTTGCCTTTTTTTGATATTATATATTATATGTATTTGAATGTTTTTGGGCTTATCGGGACATTTTTAAAAACCACCCAATGGAAATAAACGCCAATTTTACTGATAATGCAAAGAATGATTTTCACCTCGTAGTAAAAGCCCGGGAGGGCAATCAAAAGGCATATGCCGATTTGATGCACAGGTATAAGGATTCGATTTATTTTATGGTTTTAAAAATGGTTAACAACAAGGAGGACGCCATGGACCTTACTGTTGAAACTTTTGCAAAAGCGTTTGAAAAATTAGATAAATACCAGCCCGATTACGCTTTTAGTACCTGGCTGTTCAGGGTTGCAACCAATAATTGTATCGATTTTATCCGCAAAAAAAAGCTTAACACCCAATCAATTCATGGCATGACTGATGACGACGGGGACGAAAAGCCGCTGCAAATAAAGGCTGATGTTTTAAATCCCGAAGAAACATCTATTAAAAAACAGCAAACACAGGAGCTCAAATTACTTATTGAAAGCTTGCCTCACCGTTACCGCAACCTGATTACACTGCGTTATTTTGACGAACTATCATACGAAGAAATAGCCCAGCAACTTGATTTGCCGCTGGGTACGGTTAAAGCACAACTATTTAGGGCCAGGTACCTGCTTGGTAACATCATTAACCGGTTTAACAGGGATGACATCTGATATTATATTCAAATATTTTCCTGATCTGACAGCTCAGCAACGCGCGCAAATTGAACAGTTGCCTGAGTTATATAATATTTGGAACAGCCAGATCAACGTAATTTCCCGTAAAGATATCGATCTTTTATACGAGCGCCATGTACTACACTCTATAGGAATTGCCAAAGTAATGCAGTTTTTACCCGGCGAAAGTGTGCTCGATGTAGGTACCGGTGGTGGATTTCCGGGTATTCCGCTGGCTATTTTATTCCCCGAAACGCGGTTTCATTTGGTTGATTCCATCGGGAAAAAGATAAAAGTAGTGCAGGAAGTTGCCAAAGCCCTGGGCTTAACCAACGTTAAAGCCTCGCACGAGCGTGCCGAGCAAATTGACGAAAAGTTTGATTTTGTGGTATCGCGCGCGGTTACACAGCTTAAAGATTTTTATCCCTGGGTACGCGGCAAGTTCAATAAACAGTCAAAAAATACCCTGCCTAACGGTATTTTATACCTCAAAGGCGGCGACCTGGAACAGGAAATTAAAGAATCGGGCCTAAAAGTACAGCAATATTATCTTAAAGATTATTTTACCGAGGAGTTTTTTGAGACTAAGCAGGTGATATACGTGAAGGGGTAATGTGAATGAAGTCATGCCGAACTTGTTTCGGCATCCCACATGTAGGTTGATTATCATGCTGATGGATGTCCTGAGAGATCCTGAAACAAGTTCAGGATGACATTTTTTGTTAAAAAGAGGAGAGGGCATTACATGGAAAAATGCCGAAGCGGTTTTAGCCGTTCAGCAGTTTAAGCTCAAAATAATTGGGGCTTATTATTTTAGGTGATCAGATTTGGGTTTAGTTATCCGCCATAACCAATTATAACCACTTCATTTAGCGTATATACCCGACCCGATTCAACAACAATCGTGTTTGCTTCTGATTTGTTTTTATTGTCCGGTTGTTTACCTACGTTATTACCTTTTTCATCAACAAGACTATAAGAAACCGGGATAGCGTATTTACCTGGTCTGGCGTTAAGCGTACCATTGTAACTTTTAATAACTCTTACAACTTCTGCATCCATAACGTCATAAAGGCCTCTGGTAATTTTTAAATCTCCTATTTTGCCGTTATTAATATTAAAAGTTAAAATTATCTTGCCTGCAAAATGATTTTCACGTGCAACTGTGGGGTATCTTACATGCTTTCCAATATACTTATATAAACTATCAAAAGGATCTTTGGGCGGCGGCGGTGGGGGCACAGCTTCGCCTGGCGCCTGAACAGGAGCTGGGGGAGCAGGCTCATCGGCAGGTGATGGTAAAATCACAACATCAGTTACTTTTACTCCTTTTTTAACCTTTGCAGGTGGAGGTGGAGGAGGTGTTTTATTCAAACCTGCTTGCGGCCGTGGCATTGGTGGTGGCGGTGGAAGCTTAGGATAAATCATCATTTTTGGGAATGAATAACCATATTTATCCTTTAACATGGCCAGATCGGCCGGTTTTGTTGAGTGTTTGAAATACTCCTTTTGTTCGCCGTTTTTTTCGGTAATAATCACTCTGAAATCGGTTTTGCCATTTATCAGATAACCATCTTCTTCATACTTGTAGCCTTTTGAAGTTACCTGATTGTGGTTAATAACCCGTGTTGTATCAGTTGCAATGTTAGCTGCTTTATGGTCAGCGGTTGGCACAGTGTGTTGTCGCGGTGCCAGGTCTATCAGCGCATAGGTTTTACTGAAGCCCAGCGTGGAGGCACAAAGAGCCGCGGCACAGATGGGTACAGCCATGAGGTATTTTAGCCTGGCTAAATTCCCCGAACGTTTTTGGTTTAACATAATGATCCTCTTTTTTAACAGGTTATAATTGAAAAATGAATGCGAAATAGATGAGCCATTAAGGCCGTAAGCATTGTTTACTAAGAATGAAGAGTAAGCCAATGCATCGGTTTCATGAGCGGTTTGCTCATCGGCAATATATTCATGCACGGTTTTAAGGCTTACCTGCATCAGGTAAATGAAAGGGTTAAACCAGTTAATGATCTTTATGAGTTCCATGAAAATAATATCAGCCGAGTGTTTTTGCCTGATATGTACCAGTTCATGCCGTATAATGATATCGCTGCCCGCTGTTTTTGTGCCGATAAACAGGTAATTAAAAAACGAAAAGGCGGTATTTGAACCATCAATGCCTATCAATTTATACTTATTATCAACCAGGGCAATGGTTGTGCGGGTCATTTTGATCAGCCTGAAAATTTTAAATATCAGTACTAATGCTAACACTATAACACCAAGCAGGTAGGTATATAATAGTACATCATCCACAGTAATATGACTCGCCTGAACTTCAGTTGCTACGGGTTTTAAGCCGGTGGATGCAAGGAGCACCACTTTTACAACTCCCGATTCAGCCGGTTTTAATGTGCCGATTTGCATTACCGGTAAAAGGAACGATAGGATACAACTAAGCAATAAGTAAGCCCTGTTCAGTGTATAATAGGTTTCCTTATTTAAAAACAGGCAATACCCGGTATAAAATATTACGAGGTATAAATTCGCTTCGAGCAGATAATGCAGCCAGTTCATGATTTTTTATCTTTAAGTTGATCAATCAGTGAGGTTAATTCGTCCAGTTCTTTTACGCCGAGCTTCTTTTCGTCAACAATAAACGATACCAGGCTTTGGTATGAATTGCTGAAATAGTTTTTCATCATCTTATCAAATGTGAACTTTTTGTATTGATCGTCGCTAATGAGCGGATAGTACACGTGCGAGTTTCCGTAAGCTTTATGATCAATAAAGCCTTTACCTTCCAGCACCCGCACCACGGTTGATACGGTGTTGTAGGCCGGTTTAGGATCGGGCATTTGATCAATAATATCTTTTACAATAGCTTCTTTTAATTGCCACAGTATCTGCATGATCTGTTCTTCTGCTTTGGTGAGTTCTTTGATATTCATAGCAAACTATTTTATAGTTACATAAAGGTAAAACTATTTTTATAGTTTGCAAACTATTTTTGTAGTTTTTTATTTATACTAATATTTTTAGGATTTTTTATACATTAGAGACGGAAAATGGATTTGCAGATAAGCATATCTAAGATCTAATACCCGCATACCTAACAATAACCATGTCACTACATCATAGAATAGCTTTATCTTTTGTTAAAAATCTGGGGCCGGTATCAGCCAAATCATTGATTGCTTATTTGGGGAGCGAGGAGGCAATTTTTAAAACTTCTGTAGCCAAAATGGTTAAGATACCCGGTATTGGTGATAAACGTGTTGCCCTGTGGGATTTTGATGATGCCTTAAAAAAGGCCGAAAAGGAACTTCTGTTTATTGAAAAGCATGGGATAGAGGTGATCTTTTACACCGACAGCCGGTATCCCAAAAGGTTAAAAAACTGTGGCGATTCGCCGGTATTGCTATATGCAAGGGGTAAGATGGAACTAAACCCGCTACATATTATAAGCATAGTAGGTACGCGCAACGCTACCGACTATGGCAGGCAACTATGCAAACAACTTATTGAAGAATTACAGCAATACAATGTGCTAATTGTAAGTGGTTTAGCTTTGGGTATTGATGTAGCCGCCCATAAAGAATGCCTGCGGCTTAATATGCCGACTGTAGGGGTGCTTGGCCACGGGCTCGACAGGCTTTATCCCAGCCAGAACCGGGCCACTGCCGAAAAAATGCTTGAAAATGGTGGGCTGTTAAGCGAATATCCGTCAGGGACTATACCTGATAGAGAAAACTTTCCGCAGCGTAACCGTATTGTGGCGGGTATTGCCGATGCTACTGTAGTGATAGAGGCCGGCATAAAAGGTGGTGCATTAATAACTGCCGAAATAGCTAACTCCTACAACCGGGATGTATTCGCATTTCCCGGCAGGTTGGGTGATGATTATTCTGAAGGATGTAACTTCCTGATCCGCAATAATAAAGCGGGGTTGCTTACCTGTGTTGCCGATCTGGCTTTTAGCTTAGGATGGGAGAAAACAGACCATGCCAAACCTGTTGAACAATTTGTTTTACCCCTTGATCTATCGGCAGATGAGCGGTTGATATTTGACATTTTACAACAACACAAAACTCCTTTAGCTATTGATGACCTGACCATAAAAGCAAATATGCCTATGAGTATGCTGGCCATGAACCTATTGAATATGGAAATGCAGGGCTATATCCGCTCCTTACCCGGGAAAACTTATAGGATAAGTTAAGGGTTTTGAATGTATGCTCAGATGATTAAAACAAGTAACCTGATAATACAACAGTAATAATTTAATTATCAGCGCAAATAAAAAAAGGAGCAAAGCTCCTTTTTTTATTGTTTTTTGGACAAGCTTAAAAAGCGTAACCTATTGAAATTCCAAAAACGCGGGTTTTTAGTTTGCCACCATCGGCATTTGGTGCTATGTTTGATAAGCCTAAATCATAGTTGACATTAAAAAGCAACCCGGTTTTTAATTTAATACCGGCTATGGCATTTGCGCCATATTCCATTGATTTAATATCACCGTCATCACCAAATTTAATGTCCTCGCTTATCGAATTTCCTTCGGCGTCGGAGCCTTTAACCTTGCCAGAAATACCTTTTGCAACATAAGGGCCCGCTCCAAAATAAATGTCGCCAACTACAACCGGTACATGATATACCAGGTTTACAGGTAGTTGTAAATAAATTAAATTGAATTTTCCGTCGCCTTGTTCAATGTTGGAATCTTCGGTATCAGAAAAAACACCGCCAAATTTTCCGCCTTTACCGCTAAGGTTCAGGGCTGGTTGTAAAGAAACGTTGCCAAATTTAAAGTCGACAAAAACACCAGCGTTAAAAGTGGTCAGTGTACCTGAATTAACACTGATGTTGGTACCGTCAAGCGACACATGTAGTGTTGAAAAGTTGGCGCCGCCTTTAATTCCGAAAGTTGGTAATTGAGCAAAAGCTGCCATTGAAGAGCCTGCCAAAAGCAGGGAAAGTAATAGTTTTTTCATGTAAAGTGGATAAGGTTATTTAGGCGACAAAAGTAATTAAATAAATTAACAGCAAGAAGTTGTCGATATTTAATGAATGATTAAACTGTAACTATCTGATTGAAAGCTATTTATTACTTGGTCAGGAATTAAACGATGGTATCTTCGGGTTAGCCAAAAATCAACGGAATCACATCAATCATTTAAATCAACGGTCAAAAACCGCTCACTTACCCTTTAGGCGAATCGTAAAAAGTTAAATGTCCATCTTCGGTGCTGATAGAGCGCCAATCGTCGTTATCAAAGCTGATCAATGCTATGGCACAGGTAGGTACATCACGAATTTGCCCGGTAAGGTAATGTAATAGCTGGCTTATCCCCGGATTATGCCCAACCAGGCCAATAAAATTATATTCATTTGGCAGGTTATTGATCACATTTACCAGTGTCAGTTCGTTGGCTTCATATATCCTTTTATCCGTATCGGCGGGGGGTAAATGCAGGTGTTCTGCAAATATCTGGGCTGTAGTAAGTGTGCGCAGGGCCGGACTCGTTACGATAACCTCCGGAATGCTGGCCTGTCTTTTTAAAACATTCGCCATAAATAAAGCATCCTGCATTCCTGATTGCTTTAAAGGTCTTTCAAAATCAACATAACCGCTTTCATGTGTAGCTTTAGCATGACGAATTAAGAGCAGATTTTTCATGTGACCCCTGTTTAATTTTGTTAATAATCTTATTTTATTATAGTTGCAGGCAGATACTTATAGAAATATAACAACAGCTAATTTCAATAAGTTTTTTTTAATAACATAAATAAAAACAGGGCTATTCTATTTATTCACAAAATGAACAATGCCATCTTCGGGCATATCATTCATGCACTTAAAATGGCCAAGCGGACACTTTTCTAATCCGAATTTGGAGCATGGACGACAGGGCAGATCAATACCGGCAACCAAAACATCATTAACCATGTAGGGTTGTACGCCAAGCAAATCGGGTACGGTACCACCCCAAATTGATACAATGGGTTTATTAAATGCTTCGGCAATATGGGTTAGGCCGGTATCAAAACCAATGATACTTTTAGCCTGCGATACCAGGTACACCGATTCATCAAGCGATGTAATACCACATGCATTATAAACAGGTGTGCCAATTGCTCCGGCAATAATATCGCCATTGGCCTTAACATCATTGCCACCCAGCAGTACCACCGGGCTATTAAGCTGCCGGCAAATGTTGATAATCTTGTCATTGGGCATTCTTTTGGTAAAATGAGTAGCCCCAATTACAAAGGCGATATATGCCTTTTGATGCGTGGGAGGCAGCAAGTTGTTTAACTGGTGCTCTGCTTTTATATAGTAGTCAATAGGCTGGCCGTCATTAACCACACCTAAAAATTTAACAGTTTTGAGGTAACGGTCAACCAGGTGAATGGGGGGTATCAGCTTTAGTTTAAACTTTAAGCTAAGCCATTTTTTTAGCGGCTGTTTTTGATAGGTTGATGACCGGACGCCTGTGCGTAGCTTGATGATAGCGGTACGCAGGTTGTTATGCAGATCGATAATATAATCGTATTGCTCTGCCTTTATTTCCTGAATAGTTGCTGATAATGTTGATTTTAACAACAGTAGCTTATCAACATAAGGATTGTTATCGTATATATATTTAAAGGGGGGTTTGGTTAAAAAATGAACTTCGGCTCCGGGTATTTGCTTTTTTAGGCAGCGTACAACAGGCGTGGTATAAATAATATCGCCCATGGAGCTAAAGCGGATCACCAGTATCTTCATTTTTTTGCCTTATCAGGTAATTTGGTTCCTGATCTTTTCAATTATGGAAGTTGACGAATACCCTTCCACAAAATTAATCGTTTTCACCTCGCCGCCATTTGCTATCACTTCTTTTGCGCCTACAATATTTTCTACCGAATAATCTGCACCCTTTACCAATATATCGGGTAATAAGGTACTGATCAAGTGCTGCGGGGTATCTTCTTCAAAAACCACTATAGCATCTACAAAAAATAAGGCGGCCAATATAGCAGCCCTGCTGCTCTGGTCATTTACCGGCCGGCTTTCGCCTTTTATGCGTTTAACCGAACTATCGGCATTTAAGCCGATGATGAGCTTATCGCCAAGCTCGGCCGCTTTGGCCAGATAAGTGATATGGCCAATATGCAGCAGATCAAATACGCCATTGGTAAAAACCACCTTTTTACCTTCACTTTGCCAGCTTTGCAGCTGTTTTTTAAGCGATGGCAGATCAGTTATTTTATCAGTAAGTATTTTTTCGAGGTCGATTCTCATATTCTTTTATTTGTAGAGACGCATCACATGCGTCTTTTTTTGTGATTATATAAAGACGCATGTGATGCGTCTCTACAGTTTATTATTAATCAAACAAATCATCAACTGCCTGGCACATAATGTGTCCTATCAGTATATGCATTTCCTGTATACGTGCTGTAGTATTTGAAGGTACGATGATGTTCAGGTCGCAAATTCCATTCATTTTGCCACCATCCCGGCCCGATAATCCCAACGTTTTACAGCCTAACTGGGTTGCAGTTTCAAAAGCATTCAAAATACTCTGGCTATTTCCACTGGTTGAGATACCGATAAACAGATCACCCGGCCGCGCGAATGCCTCTACCTGGCGCGAAAATACCCTGTCAAAATGATAATCATTAGCAATAGCCGTAAGTGCCGAAGTATCAACGGTTAACGCTATACCCGGAAACGCTTTTCGTTCCTTTACAAACCTGCCTGTTAGTTCGGCCGCCAGGTGCTGGGCATCGGCAGCGCTGCCGCCGTTACCGGCAAACAAAACTTTGTTACCGTTTTTTAATGTGGTGGTCATTAACCTGCAGGCCTTTTCAATATCCCCAACCAGGGTATCAATTACCAGCTGTATAGTGCGTTGATGATCTTTAAGTGAGTCTAAAACCATGTTCTTTTGAGGTTCGTGTTTCGTGTTGTGAGGTTCGGGATGTACATGCTAACTTTTAAATTATACGTCTTTTATCCTTTATCTTTTGTCCTTTAATCTTTGCTCCATAAAACCTTTCGCCTTCCGCTTTACCCCTTCTCTATATCATTAATTATCTCATCAATAGTAGTAGTGGCACTGCCTACCTGGCGTATTACAATAGCGGCGGCATGGTTTGCAAGTTCACAGGCTTCTTCAATAGTTAAACCTGCCGCTATAAAATAGGCGATGGTAGCAAGTACGGTATCGCCGGCGCCGGTCACATCAAAAACCTCGGTGGCTTTAACGGGTAACATCTTGTGTGTTAGCTCACTTAATATTACCATACCCTCTTCTGATAAGGTTACTACCAGGTATTCAGTTCCGGTTTGCTCAAAAATAGCTTTTGCTGCCTGTTTCAGGCTTTCAATCGAGTCTATTTTCTCGGTTTTAGCTGCTTCGGCCAGTTCTTTACGGTTGGGTTTTATAATGTAAGCGCCTTTATATTTTTCATAATTTAATCCTTTAGGATCAATTATTACTTTTTTGCCCTGCTTGTTTGCCGCAATTATTAATCGTTGTGTTAATGCAGGCGAAAATAATCCTTTATTATAGTCAGATAATATCACCATATCCACCTTTTCCATATAGCCATTCAGGTGACTGACCAGTTCATCAGCAATATAATCTGATACGGTAGCGGTGGTTTCCCTGTCTATCCTTACCAGTTGATGGCTACCAGCCAAAACACGGGTTTTAACCGTAGTAGGGCGGGTGTTATCTTTAATAATGGTATGTGTTTCAACACCTTCATTGCTCAGTATTTCAATGATCTGGCTACCGGCTATATCGTCGCCTATTACACCAGCCACGGTAACCTGTGCACCCAACGCTACGAGGTTTTGCACCACATTACCCGCGCCACCAAGCGTAACAGATTCGCTTTTTACATTCACGATGGGTACCGGTGCTTCGGGCGATAACCGGCTGGCATTGCCCAGTATATAATGGTCAATCATCAGATCGCCTATAACCAATATAGCCGGTTTTTTATTTGACGATTGTATGGAACGTACTTTATCTATCATGTATATCTTTATATCGGGGCGCATTAGTCAATAAGTCTTTCGTCATTGGATCATTAAGTCAATGATCCTTTGTCTTTCCGTCCTTTATCTACTTTACTGCCGACCTCTTTTTTTCAAAAACTTTCGAAATTTCCTGTAACGATAACGCATTAAGGCACATTTCCTTATATAGGCCGCCTTTACGGGCTGCTAAAACGCCGTAATGCATGTCTAAAAAGCCCTCTACACGGTGGGCATCGGGGTTAATAGATAGCCAAACACCTTTTTCCAGCGCATACTGGTGCCAGCGCCAGTCCAGATCAAGCCTTAACGGGTTGGCATTAATTTCAATCACTACATTGTTGGCAGCACAGGCATCAATTACCTTTTTATAATTGATGGGATAACCACCTCGGCTTAACAACAACCGGCCGGTAGGGTGGCCAAGTATAGTGGTATATGGATTTTCAATAGCTGTAATTAACCTTGACGTAGCTTTTTCCTCATCCATTTTAAGTATGGAATGCACGGATGCTACTACAAAATCAAACTTTTGTAAGATCTCTTTCGGGTAATCAAGCGAACCATCATATAAAATATCCGACTCGATACCTTTAAATATATGAAAACCATCCAGCTTCTTGTTCAAATGGTCTATTTCTTCCTGCTGCTGTAATACCCGTTCAATGCTTAATCCTTTGGCATAAAATGCGCTCTTGCTATGGTCGCACATGCCCAGATATTCCAGTTTTAAATTATCGCGGCAGTACAGGGCCATTTCTTCCACGGTATTTACACCATCGCTCCAGGTGCTGTGGTTATGCAAACTGCCTTTAAGGTCGTGGGTAATGATCAGGGTTGGCAGTTCATTTTTTTCGGCCTTTTCAATAAAGGTGGTGCCTTCACGCAGTTCGGGCTGCATCCAGGACAGGCCGGCTTTTTTATAAATAATTTCTTCACTCTCAGGCTGATCAAGGGGCGTATTAATACGCTCCAACACCGCCTGAACATGATCGTCAGTACCTGTGTTCAGGAACAGTTCACTAAAATAATCAGCCTTATCAACGCAAATAATATCAACCAACAGGCCGTTTGGTAATTCGCCCGATATATGGTTCTCGTTTAGCGAAACATTGCTGATAATGTTGGATTTTAATAAAGCCTGGTGTGCAATTTCATGATTAACACTGCCCAACACGATCACAATTTCGGTAATGATCTCATTTAACCTGCGAAACTCGCCTGCAAAATGTTTCAAAGCATCCGGAAAAATGGCTTTAACCTCATCCATGAGCTCTTTGGCCTCTTTTTCAACCTGGGCAAAAAGGAATTTGCCATTGCTGGCCATCCTAAACTCAATGGCTTTACGAATCTCTTCCTGGGTTTTAAGGCCGAAACCTTTAGCCTCGATCAGGCGGTTCTCATTACAGGCATAAAAAAGTTCTCCTGTGGTTTCAATACCTAACTCTCGCCAAATAATAGCTACTTTTTTAGCGCCTATACCTTTAATGCCCATCATCTCTACCACGCCGGGCGGGGTAGTGGCCAGCAGATCGTCCATTTCGGCAATGGTACCGTTTTCAAAAAGCTCTGTAATTTTGGAGGCAATGCTTTTACCAATGCCATCAACCTTTTCCAATTGCTCCAGTGTTTTGCCTGCAACAGGGAAGGGCAGCTTATCAACCTTAAAAGCAGCATTAGCTATCGACTTTATTTTAAAGGGATTAACCTCATGCAATTCCATGAGTTGCGATAGTAAACGAAGTGTGCGGGCTATGGGTTTATTTTCCATAATGATATTGAGGCCGTAAAAATACAAAAAGCCATTGGAATGATGGCTTTTGTGAAGGGTTTGTTTTTTTAATGATAATTTTCGGATGATGACTGTTTAGTGGATTTAAATAAAAGGTTACCGTTTTAAATTTTGATTTAGAGCTTAGTGTTTAGATTTTAGGATTTAGATTTTAGGATTTAGAATTTTTAAGTCCTGGGCGTTTCCCTGCGGGTCAGGCTTTCCGCTCATACGCCTGCAGGCCTTAGGCGCAGGGCCGGTATCCGCTGCAATCCTTAACGCAATTGTCAGAATCAGAATTTATAGAATTTATGAATTGCCAGAATGATCGGTGGTATCACCGCACCACTAAAAATAAAAAAAGCCGCCCATACAGGCAGCTTTTTCAATCAAAATATAATAGGAAAACTTATTTAATCACAATATCATAAGGCAGGCGGGTTTGCGGGGTGCGCATCATTTGTGTTATACCTTTAATTTGTTCGTACACCCTGTAACTATCACCCAGTTCAGATTTCAGCATACGGGTGCGTGCTTCTACAGTTACATCGCCGCTTAGTTGGTTAAGGAAACTTTTTTGCTCTGGATAAGCTACCAGGCTATAGCTCTTAATATTGGCCTTTTTTGCTGCCGATGCTATGGCATCATTAATATTACCGAGGCGGTCGACCAGGCCAATTTTTAATGCCTGCGAACCAGTCCATACACGGCCCTGGCCTATGCCGTTAATATATGCCTGTGTTTTGTGCCTGCCTTCGGCTACTGCTTTGGTAAAATCGTCGTACCCGTGATTTACGTTATTTTGCAATATGAGCTTTTCATCGGGGGTTAAGGGTCTGTTAATATCACCCAGATCGGCATATTTTCCGGTTTTTACGCCATCGAACGTAACACCCAGTTTATCATTAAAAAGCTTTTGCATGTTAGGCAGTATGGCAAAAATGCCTATAGAGCCTGTAATGGTGTTAGGTTGAGCAATAATGGAATCGGCAGCGCATGCTATATAATAACCGCCTGATGCCGCAACATCGCCCATAGAAACAATAATAGGCTTTACTTTTTTGGTAAGCATTACCTCGCGCCATATCACATCCGAAGCCAGTGAACTGCCGCCTGGTGAATTTACGCGCAGCACAACCGCTTTTACTTTATTATCCAACCGCACTTTACGCAGGGCTTTTGATATTCTTTCAGATCCTATGGTGTTATCATCGCCATCGCCGCCAGAAATTTCGCCCGAAGCGTAAACAATCGCTATACGGTTTTTGGACGACGACGAATCGTCAAGGCTGTCTTTTTCAGTACTGCTCTTGGTATATTCGCCCAGTTCAATACTGTTAAGGTCGCTTTTTTGCTTTGTTCCCGTACGCTTTTTCAGGTCGGCCAGTATCTCGTCCTTATATTTTAAGCCGTCAACCAGTTTTAATTTTAATGCATCTTCAGGGATCTGGATGCGCATTTGGTTGGCATAATTAAACAATGAATCTTTATTAATGCCACGGCTTTTGCTGATGCCGGTTAAATAATGATCATATAATGAGCCCAGGTAGGAGGTAACCTGCATCCGGTTGGCGTCGCTCATTTTAGTGAGTATCAATGGTTCAACAGCGCTTTTGTAGGTGCCTACTTTGATTATTTGCGCCTCAATGCCTAATTTATCAAGTGCGCCCTTTAAAAAGGTGATCTGCGAGCTAAATCCATGAAATTCAAAAATGCCCTTGGGGTTAATATACACCTTATCGGCAACTGATGCCAGGTAATAAAAGCCCTGGGTGTATATCTCGGCGTAAGCAACAACAAACTTTCCTGATTTTTTAAAATCTATCAAAGCATTGCGGATCTCTTCGGTAGTAGCCTGGCCCGATGTCATATAACTTTCATCCAGGAAAATACCTTTTATATCGGGATCGGCTTTTGCTTTTCTGATGTTGGCCAGTATATCATTAAGGCCGGTTGATTTATCCTTATCCAATCCTAAAAAACCTAATCCGGCCAAAGGATTATTGGGGGTACGTTCGGTTATTGGCGTTGTAAATGCCATATGCAGCACGGTATTGGGTTCAACTTCAACGGTTTTATCACTGCTTGCGGCGTATATTATCCCTGCTACAATAACAACTAAAATGAAAGTGGCTAACAGTATCCCCACTATAGAGGCCAGAACGAATTTGAAGAATTGTTTCATTAATGTTATAAATCTTTATATCTATGCAAACTTAGTAATTCAATACCGATAATGTTAAGAGCCGTTTCTATAATATTTGTTACAACATGAATAACATTTTTTTACTCATAGGCAGTAACCTGGGCGATAGGAAATTGTTTCTTAAACAGGCAATTAAACATATTGAGGCTGATATTGCCCCACTGGTAAAGGCATCATCGGTATATGAAACGCAATCATGGGGTAAAACCGACGCACCAGACTATCTTAACCAGGTACTTATGCTGCAAACTTTGCTACCTGCGCAAGTGGTACTTCAAAAAATATTGGCTATTGAAAATCTTTTGGGCCGCAAGCGCGAAGAAAAGTGGGGTTCGCGCATTATTGATATTGATATTTTGTTTTATGGCGATGCCATTATTGATGAGCTCAATTTACAGGTGCCGCATCCCGAATTACATAAACGACGATTTACACTGGAACCCCTTGCCGAAATAGCTGCCGACTTTGTTCATCCGGTGTTGAGTAAAAATATTTTACAGCTTAAAAATGAACTTAAAGACAACTTGATTGTAAAAAAAGTATAAATTTATGTTTTAGTGAGTGGTTGATTGGGTGAGTAGCTATTAAAATTTACAATTTTGTTTAGCTGATGATACCATTTACTCAACTTAATCAACCACTCACGTAATCAACGCTCAATAAATATGTCAGATATTTCGCCCGATCAAGACCTTGATCTTTCCTTTTTATATGAAATTGCCGATGGCAGTAATGAGTTTATTATAGAATCAATAGGTTTGTTCCTGGAGCAAACTCCAGAGTTAATTGCTATTATTGGTGATGCCCTGGCTAATGGTGACTGGGACACTGCCTCGAAAACTTCGCACAAATTAAAGCCTAACCTTGGTTTTTTTGGTATGCCGATAAGCCAGGCAACTATACAAGAGGTTGAACTGGGCTGTAAAGCAGATACTCCAAACTCTGCTGAAATATTTGAAAAATTTAATCAGGTAAAAGCAATTGTTAATGCCAACCTGATCACCCTTAAACAAATAAAGGACGAGAAAGAAGCGGGACTGTAAGAAGGGAAGGTAAAAGGATAAAGGTGAAGGGTAAAAGGTTTTTTGCTTTGTACCTGATCTATCTTTAACAAGTTATTTCTTTATTCAGAACTCAACGTTCAGTATTCGATATTCAAAAACCTTTAGCCTTTTACCTTTCAGCTTTAACCTAAATTATCTTTAAACTACTTCCTGTATTTTAAAAGTATAGCTTTCCATGATCAGGTTAGCTAATAGGTTTTTGCAAGCTTGCTCCACTTTGGTGTGTGCTGTTTCGGCGTTATCAGCCTCAATTTCAAGCGTGATATGTTTGCCTATGCGCACATTTTGTATTTCGGCTAAACCAAGGTTTTTCATGCTTCCGGTTACTGCTTTTCCCTGAGGGTCAAGTATTTCTTTTTTGGGCATTACGTCAATTTCAGCCTGGTACTTTGTCATTTGTGATTTTAAATTGAATTAAAGATAAGGTGATGTATATAAATATAACCACCGGAACTGCCACAAATTTAAAAAATAGAATCAGTATTGCCGAAAACAACAGCAGTAAATAGCGGAAAATGTTTTTATTAAAATCGCGGTTCTTGAATTTAAGCGACATAAGCGGTATTTCAGATACCAGTAATATGCACATCACTATAATTAAACCCGTTAATACATAAGGATTTAGAATGTAACGGGCTAAAACTTCGTATTGCTGAATAATTAGTGGAAGCGAAGCTATGAATATTGCATTGGCAGGTGTTGGCAGGCCGATAAAACTATCAGACTGGCGGGTGTCATTGTTGAATTTGGCCAGGCGTAAAGCCGAAAATACCGTTATTGAAAATGCTATATAACACAAATAAGGGCTTATGTGGTCAATTTGCGGCGCTTTTAAGTATAGCTCATATAATATGGCCGATGGTAAAAAACCAAAGCTTACCATATCGGCAAGTGAATCCAGATCCTTACCTATAAATGAATAGGAGTTAAGCACCCTTGAAGCAAAGCCATCAAAAAAATCAAAAATAGCGGCCAGAAAAATAGCATATGATGCAACCAGCAGGTTGTCCTGAAATGCAAATACGATCCCTATACAGCCGCTGAACAGGTTGGCACAAGTAATGGCATTGGGGAGATGTTTCTTAACGCGCTTCTTCATTTCGGCTATGAAGTTATCAGGATTTTATTAACTATTTATGAAGTTACAGATAAAAATTTATATAGTGAATCAAGTATCAAGTAGTTAGTATCAAGTATCAAGATTTTTTGAAGATAGTTATCGCCGGTTGGGAAACTGTCTTGATACTTGATACTAATTACTCGATACTCATCTTATCTATAACTTCATAAATGCTAAAATATTACGAATTCATCGAAATCAGAAATTCTTCGTTAGTTTTTGTGCCTTTTATTTGGGCCTGTAAAAACTCCATTGATTCCTGCGAATTCATGTCGGCTAAGTGATTGCGCAATATCCAGATACGTTGCAATGTGTCACGGTCAAGCAACAGGTCATCACGGCGGGTACTTGACGCGGTAATATCAATAGCCGGGAATATACGTTTGTTTGAAAGTTTACGGTCAAGCTGTAACTCCATGTTACCGGTACCTTTAAACTCTTCAAAAATAACCTCATCCATTTTTGAGCCGGTTTCAGTTAACGCTGTAGCTATAATGGTTAATGAACCACCATCTTCAATGTTACGGGCAGCACCAAAAAAGCGTTTTGGTTTGTGCAATGCGTTGGCATCAACACCACCTGATAATATTTTGCCTGATGCCGGCGCAACTGTATTATAGGCACGTGCCAGGCGGGTTATAGAATCCAAAAGGATCACTACATCATGACCACACTCCACCATACGTTTAGCTTTCTCTAAAACAATGTTGGCAATTTTTACGTGACGCTCAGCAGGCTCATCAAAGGTTGATGATACTACTTCGGCACGTACGCTGCGGGCCATATCGGTTACCTCTTCAGGGCGCTCGTCAATCAGTAATATAATAAGGTATACTTCGGGGTGGTTGCGGGCTATGGCGTTGGCCACATCCTTTAACAACATGGTTTTACCTGTTTTTGGCTGGGCTACAATTAAACCACGCTGACCTTTACCAATTGGCGAAAAAAGATCCATGATACGGGTTGAATAATTACCGGCATCTGTAAACAGGCTTAATTTTTCTGACGGGAAAAGCGGCGTTAAGTGGTCAAAAGGAACACGGTCACGTACTTCGGCAGGTATACGGCCATTAATGGCCTCCACACGTACCAGTGGGAAATATTTTTCGCCTTCTTTTGGCGGGCGGATACTACCGCGAACGGTATCGCCGGTTTTAAGGCCAAATAATTTTATCTGCGATTGTGATACATAAATATCATCGGGCGAGGTAAGGTAATTATAGTCTGACGAACGTAAAAAACCGTAACCATCAGGCATAATTTCTAATACGCCTTCGTTTACAATTACGTTGTCAAAATCAAGATTAATAGCCGGTTCCTGGTTTTTTTGCTGATTTTGATTTTGACCATTGGTGCGCCTGTCAAATTTTTGAGCGCGGGTCTCTGTCGATGGTTCCTCAGTTCTTGGAGCTGTTTCGCCAGCTTGTGCTACCGGGGCAGCCTCACTTGCTTCAGCTGCAACCTCAGGTGTTTCATTTTCAGCCTCATCGGCCGGGGTTTCTTCGTCCTGCAGATCAAACAAGTTTGTATCATCTAAAGGCACTTCAACGCGGGGTTGGTTTTTTGGTTTTAATACACGGGTTCTTTTACGTGTTTTGTCAACTGCTTCAACTGTTTCAACAGGAGTAACAGGGGTATAATTAGACTCAACAATGTTTTGCTGGGCACGGGCAGCTTCAATAAGCTGTTGTTGTTCAACTATGCGGGCTATTAGCTGTGCTTTTCTGAGTTCGTCAGCTTCAGCAATACCTAAATTTTTTGCAATTTCGCGCAACTCAGAAACGAGTTTGTCGTTCAATTCTATTTTATCAGACATGATATGAATTATAGTTCAAAGGGATTTTTAATATGTAATTTGTTTTCTGACGGTAATAAAGCCTCTATGCAAATTTTAAGCTGTTAAGTGGTTACGCACGGAGTATTATTTTAAAGAAATTGATCTTGAAACTTTGTATAAGTAAACATCCAAATCCAGGTAAATATTAAAGTAATAAATAACGTGGGGTTTTAAATTGTTTCTTTAGTGCAAGAAAAATTCAAAGGAAAACGTTGCAATTGTAAACAAATAATTTTTAATTTCAAATTAATTAAATAAATATCTGCCAAAAGGCCGCATTTAAGCTAAATTTTTAGTTTTTTTGACATTTAAAATATCAAAAATTAATGATTTCACGTGCGCAGCTAATTGAACAGATCAAACAAAAAAAATCTTTTTTATGTGTTGGTCTGGACACCGATATTGATAAGATCCCTGAATTTTTAAAAGAATACCCTGATCCTATACTTGAATTTAATAAAAGGATCATTGATGCCACTAAAGATCTTTGTGTATCCTATAAGCCCAATGCTGCATTTTATGAAGCAAGGGGAGTAAAAGGTTTGCAGAGCCTTATTGATACCTGGAAATATTTACCTGCCGATACTTTAAACATTATTGATGCCAAAAGGGGAGATATAGGTAACACCTCCGATAAATATGCTAAAGCCTTTTTTGACGAAAATGCATCAGGTATGAGTTTTGATGCCATAACCATTACGCCTTATATGGGGCAGGACAGT
Source organism: Mucilaginibacter lappiensis (assembly GCF_050433765.1). Lineage (GTDB taxonomy): Bacteria > Bacteroidota > Bacteroidia > Sphingobacteriales > Sphingobacteriaceae > Mucilaginibacter > Mucilaginibacter lappiensis_A. Next base: position 33,806 of record NZ_JBNPWP010000006.1, read on the forward strand.
GTTACACCTTACCTGGCTTATGAGGGCAAATGGATCATCCTGCTGGCGCTTACTTCGTCTGTGGGCAGTAAGGATTTTCAATACCTGCAAACCGGCGATGGCTATTTGTACGAAACCGTGATACAAAAGGCCAATACCTGGGCCGGCGCCGATAGGATCATGTATGTAGTTGGCGCTACCAAAAGCACCGAATTTACCAACATCCGCAAATACGCACCCGATAATTTTTTACTGGTACCCGGAGTAGGCGCACAGGGTGGTGATCTGGAAGAAGTATGCCGTTATGGTATCACCAAAGATTGCGGCCTTATAGTTAATGCATCACGTTCCATCATCTACGCCAGTAATGGCAAGGACTTTGCCGATGCTGCCCGCGCCGAAGCGCAAAGTATCCAACAGCAAATGCAGGTTGAATTGGAAAAGGCGGGGGTGATATAATATTGTCTGAACCGGGATTCACCGGATTAAGGGATTACCACGATTTCAATTGCTAATCAATCTTGTGCTCGTCCCAGACTGAAGGTGTTGGAAAGATTAAAAAGGAGGGGATAGTGCGAGTCCTTCCTTGGGGAAGGGGAGGTAGGGGTTTATTGAGCATTACAGGTTTAATCGCGCGTAGAAACCCCTCCCTGCTTTTGCGCACAAACCAACCGCACCCCTCCCGTGGGGAGGGAATACGTGCGGAGATTATGATCTTCCCAACACCTTTGGGTCTGTAATGAGTACTCAATCTAAATGTGAGAAGGCAATTGTATCGCTTCGTCACTATGCTGGCAAGTGGATAAATTATCTAAACTATTTCTATCGCTTTCAGCATTAAGCTTTCCGCTTTTTGCTTTTTTCAACGTAATTTTTTAACTACAAATTTCTGCATTACGAAAGTATGTAGCATAATTGTTAAATTACCACCCTATATACTTTTTATACTACAATGAAAAGAACCATACTATCCCTTATTGCCTTATCTATTTCCTGTTATGTAGCTGCCCAGCAGGATAAAAAGCCATTGAAGCCAATCGATTTTTATCGTATCCCTTCAGTAAGTGACCCGCAGCTTTCGCCCGATGGTAAGTGGGTGGCCTACAGTGTATCAACAATAGACACCGCTAAAGACGGACGGGTATCACACCTGTGGATGCAAAGCTGGGATGGGAAAGAATCAATTGAATTAACGCATGGATCAGAAGCAGCCTCATCGCCCAGATGGAGCCCAGATGGTAAATACCTGGCCTTTCTTTCCTCGCGCGATTCAAAGACCGGTTCACAACTTTGGCTGATAGACCGCAGAGGGGGCGAAGGAAATAAGCTAACGGATATTAAGGGTGATCTGAACGAATATGCATGGTCGCCGGATAGTAAGAAGCTGGTTTTGGTGATAGGCGATCCAGCAAATAAAGGTAAGGAGGAACCTAAAACCCCTAAACCTATTGTAATTGACCGTTATCATTTTAAGCAAGATATAGAAGGCTACCTGCAACAGTTACATGATCATTTATACCTGGTTGACGTAAATACCAAAAAGCTGGATACCCTAACCAGGGGCGATAAAGATGAGAACTCCCCGGTATGGTCGCCGGATAGCAAGACCATCGCTTTTGTAAGTAACCGTACGGTTGATCCGGATAAAAATCAGAATAAAGATATTTTTACTATTGATGCCCGGCCAAATGCTACCATGCTGCAACTAACCACCTGGAAAGGCCGCGATGCTAACCCGCAATGGAGTCTTGACGGCCGGTATATTTCATACCTGCGCAGTACAAGTGATGCTGCTTATATGATGTATGATCAGAGTGTATTATGCATCATGGACGCGGTTGGCTCAAACAACAGGATTTTAACCCCGCAGCTTGACCGCCCGGTGTCTGACCAGGTTTGGGCAAAGGATAACAAAAATATATCATTTATAGTAACCGATGATCGCCAAAGGTATTTGGCTGGCATTAATATCAATAACGGGAAAATATCAACCATCAGCAAAGGTATGTTTGGTATAACTGATGTGAACACAAATGCCTCCGGTAACTGGGTAGTTTTAAAAAGTGACCCTTATACTCCCGCAGAATTGTTTGCTTTGGAAGGAGATAAACTTCGCCGCCTTACTTTTCATCATCAGGCATGGTTAAATACGGTGAAATTAGCGCAGGTATCAGGCTTTCAGTCCCGGAGTGTTGATGGCGCTGAGGTTTCGGGCATACTGTTCACTCCTGATAGCATCCCCGGAAAAAAATGGCCATTGATATTATTCATACATGGGGGCCCTGTGGGGCAGGACGAATATACCTTTGATGCCACAAGACAAACGCTGGCCGCTGCCGGTTATGCTGTTGCAGGTGTAAATTACAGAGGCAGTAATGGCCGCGGATTGGATTATTGTAAAGCCATATATGCCGATTGGGGTAATAAAGAAGTAAAAGACCTGTTAGGCGCGGTTGACCACCTGGAAAAAATGGGGATTGCTGATCCTAACCGTTTGGGTATTGGTGGCTGGAGCTATGGCGGTATTTTAACTGATTATACCATAGCATCAGATACCCGCTTTAAAGCCGCAGCAAGTGGCGCTGGCAGCGCCCTGCAACTATCAGTATATGGCAGCGACCAATATGTACTGCAATATGAAAATGAAATTGGCGTCCCCTGGAAAAATGCTGATAAATGGATCCAGATATCGTACCCGTTTTTCCACGCCGATAAAATAAAAACACCGGTGTTGTTCATGTCGGGGTTGAGGGATTTTAACGTTCCTACGATTGGGAGCGAGCAGATGTACCAGGCGCTCAAATCGCAGGGTGTCCCAGCCGAACTGATCTTATATCCTAACCAGTTTCACGGAATTTCCAAGCCAAGTTACCAGGTTGATAGGTTGCAGCGCTATGTGGAGTGGTATAATAAATACTTGAAATAGCCCCCATGCTCCTGAATGGGGAGTTTTTTGAATCTGATATTTATGAATAAAAAAATACTGTTGTTTATTATGGTTGGCCTTTGCGGAACAGCAACTGCACAAACGGTTAAAAGACCGTTTAAACCATCTGATTTTCTTCATATCCCTACGCTTGCTGATCCACAGCTTTCGCCGGATGGGAAATGGATAGCCTATAGTTTATCGGAGGTCGATTCGGCTAAGGATAAGCGGGTATCGCACCTTTGGATGCAAAGTTATGATGGTAAACAATCCATAGAGCTCACGCAGGGAACCGACCCCGCTTCGACACCAAAATGGACGCCGGATGGTAAATACCTGTCTTATTTATCTGAAAAGGATTCAAAGACCGGCGGTCAGGTTTGGCTGATGGACCGCAGGGGTGGGGAAGGAAAAAAACTGACCGACATTAAAGGCGAGTTGGAGGATTATGTATGGTCGCCGGATAGTAAAAAACTGGCCCTTATTATAAAAGATCCCGTAAATAAAGGTAAACCACAACCCAAAACACCCCCGCCTATAAAAGTTGACCGGTACCATTTTAAGCAGGATATTGAAGGTTACCTGCAGCATTTACACGCGCATTTGTATGTATATGATGTGGACACTAAAAAGCTGGATACCTTAACTAAGGGCAATATGGACGATGAATCGCCTGTATGGAGCCCTGACGGTAAAACCATTGCTTATGTAAGCAACCATACCACTGATCCCGACAGAAATGAAAATACAGATATTTTTACGGTAGAAGCCAAAAGCGGCGGCGAAATTAAACAGCTAACCACCTTTACCGGTCATGATATTAACCCGCTATGGAGTCCCGATGGTAAATATATTGCCTATCTGCGGTCAACAAGCGATGCTGATTATTTTATTTATCAGCACGATGTATTGTGCCTGATGGATGCCGACGGCAAAAATAACAAAGCACTTACCGCGCAGCTTGACAGGCCGGTGAGCAACCATGCCTGGAGCAAGGATAGTAAAAACATAGCTTACCTGGTAAGTAACGACCGGATCCGTTATATAGCACAGTACAATTTGCTGTTGCGCAAAGCTACGGTGATTAATAAAGGTATACAGTGCAGTTTTGAAAACCTGATAGCTCATTCGCCGGGCAACTGGATGGCTAAAATGACCAATCCACATCTGCCTCATGAGCTGGTGGCTATTGAAAATGGCAAGATCCGCAGGCTTACTTTTCATCAGGATAAATGGTTAAGCACAGTTAAGCTGGCTTATGTAAAAGGTTTTCAATCGTTTAGTGTCGATGGTACGCTGGTATCGGGCATCGTTTATACGCCCGATAGTGTTGTTACTAAAAAGCTGCCTTTTATTTTATACATACATGGCGGCCCAACTGATCAGGACGAGTTTGAGTTTGATGCTACAAGGCTGGTTTTGGCAAGCGCGGGTTACGCGGTAGCGGCGGTTAACTATCGCGGCAGTACCGGTCGCGGAATTGAATATACCAAAGCCATTTATGCCGATTGGGGTAATAAAGAGGTAAAAGATTTGCTTGGCGCAGTTGATGAACTGGTAAAATTGGGCATTGCAGATCCTGCCCGTTTGGGTATTGGCGGCTGGAGCTACGGCGGTATATTAACCAATTATACCATAGCTACTGATACACGCTTTAAAGCGGCGGCAAGCGGGGCCGGCAGCGCATTGCAACTGGCTATTTATGGCAGCGACCAATGGGTGGTACAATATGATAATGAGTTAGGCTTTCCCTGGAAAAACGCGGAGAAATACATCAAACTTTCCTACCCGTTCTTTCATGCCGATAAGATCAAAACACCAACGCTTTTCATGTCGGGATTAAAGGATTTTAATGTGCCAACCGGGGGTGGCGAGCAAATGTATGAGGCCCTTAAATCGCAGGGGATACCCGCTCAATTGGTTTTATACCCTGGCCAGTACCATATGCTGACGGTTCCAAGCTACGAGGTTGACAGGGCACAGCGTTATATTGACTGGTTCGGGAAATATTTGGGCGCCCCATTCCCCTGAAGGGGGAGTTTTTAGTTTGTCATGCTGAGCGCAGTGAAGTATCTATTATGCGATAGGCAGGGTGGCGAATGGTGACGTACTTGTTTTTAGTTCCCCCCTTGAGAGGGGGGCGTAGGAATGGAGGGTGGTAGGGGCGTGTTTATACGTGCGATGAAAAGAACACACCCCTCCACCCCTCTCAAGAGGGGAATCACACAGTCCTCCGGCTTCCCCCGTCACTTAACCTTTAGATACCCCAGGATGACAAACAGAGATGGGTTTACTTTCATCTGCACATCTGAAATCCGCATATCCGCACATCTACCTATGTTAATATGTTAAAAACATCTCTATCAAATACTTACTGTTTAAATATAATTTTACTGCATGACTAAGCATCGCAGCCTGTTTTACCTGTTCGCATTATTTTTTGTGCCTTTGGTGCTAACCTCGTGTCATTCGCGTAAAGCGGCGATGAAGGGGCAGCCGGGCGAGATAGTTAAACCCCAGATAGAAATGGCCGATAAATATTCGCAAATTATGGGTGTGGACAGGAGTGATATTGAAAACGGTCGCCTGTATGCTTTTATTGACCAGTGGATGGGTACGCCCTATAAATTCGGTGGTTTAGATAAAGATGGAGTGGATTGTTCAGGACTTGTCTTTTTATTGGAGCAACAGGTTTATGGCATCACCATTCCCCGTATGACGAGTAAACAGATCACGGTAATTAGGCGTAAATATGAAGAGGACTTGAAAGAGGGTGATCTGGTTTTCTTTGATTTTGATGGTAAGCAATTTAGTCACGTAGGTGTGTATCTTCAAAACGGATATGTGGTTCATGCCAGTTCAAGGCGGGGGGTGATCATTGTACGCTTGCGGGATCCTTCCATGTATAAATACTTCTCCCGGGCTGGATCAATTGTTACGGATACTACTACCGATGTTAGTGCCGGGAAGTGATCTTATTCATCGGGGCACTAAGTCAATGACTGATTTTTAGCTCCTCTTTTTCATTAATATTCAGTGCAAATAATTTTAATTAAATTTGCAGCATCATGTCTGATCAAAAAGAAAAATACTCATTCTGGACTAAATATAAGCGTTTTGCCGGTAACGAAATTTTGCTTTACCTTGTTATGGTGATAGGCATTATTCTCGGCATCGTGATATTTAGTTACCTTTAACCAGGGTAACATTGTTGTCATCACTTTCAACAACAGCCTGGTAAAAATCAACAAGGTCCTGGTAAATATCTTTATTATAGGTGCCGTCAAATACTTGTAGCCGGCGTTTATAAACCAGTTCATTGCCTTTTATAGCGATGGTAGCATGAAATTTCCCGAAAGGTTTATCAATCGACACATCAGTTGGTTTTAAGTCTACATGATAACCTGCGGGCAGGGTATAACTGATCTCGTCTTCATCAGTATAGCCCCTGTTAATATACACATCGTTATGCCGGTTCCTTATCTCACGCGGTACATTGGTCATCCTGTTGGTAGCATTCGTCAGGAAATAAAGTTTGCCCTCGTTTACTGAGCCATAATCACGGGCATAAAGTTTTACATGCTCGGTGGTTATGGGTTGCAGGCTTTTATCCTGTTTAAATTCTGCTTTTTCAATATCCAGGTTATTTATAACGTATTCTTTTTTCAGGCTCTTTATTTGTTCCTTAGGCGCTTCTTCAATAATGCCTTCGCGGGTGTCATATTGTGTTCCTTTGAAGGAGGTCAGCATATCGCCGGATAATTCGCCGTCGGCGTTTATAACAAAAGTGGCTTTACGCTGCTGCAGATTGTTTTGAGCTGTATATTTAGGTGTATGTATTAGCTTACCGCCTTCGGGGGTACAAGCCAGTACGGTACGGTCGTCGGTAAAGTCACTTAAAAAACCGAAAGGCATTTTCTGGCTGGTACATTCCAAAAAAGTGGTGTCGTTTTTAAAGGGGAGACACAAAATAATGTGGTTACCCTGATCCATGCTTGCAAAATCGCTGAGCATGTTCACCTTACGGCTGCCTGCCTGCACAACACAATAATATGAATCAATATTGACGGTTTTTAAAAGGGCCTGTGTATAGTTTACCAAAGCTTTGCAGTCGCCATAGTTTTGCTGGTCAACATCAGCAGCTAAAAATGGCTGGTATCCGCCAATACCAATTTGTACACTTATATAATGGGTTTTACCCTGCATATATTCATATATCTTTTTGGCCTTCAGTTTAGGATCGGTAATGCCCACGGTGAGCTCCTTCATGTGGGATGCGGTAACGTCAGATACCTTTAAACGGCTGGCCAGCAGCTTGTCATACTCCCACTTGCCCAGCTCTTTCCAATTGGTGAATGAGCCGGTTATACCTTCATAGCTAAATTTTTCTGGCGCAATTTTAACCCTGGTCAAATATTTATCATGATTGGGGCTGTAAGGCTCATCCCTAACGGCCTTTAAATTACTTACCTGCCAGGTATAGGTTTTAAGGCCCTGTTTATCGGTACCTATAATTACCTTACCCGGAACATTGAACTCTTTGTACCTGATATTAAAATCGGGTTTACAGCTAAAAGTATAGGAGCTTTTTTCAACCGCCAATCCTGTGGTTGAATTAGGTTCCCAGTCATCAAAATTGAGGGATTGCTTTGATTTTACTTCATATTCGTAGGCAATGGTATAAGGATAATCAGTTACTGCCGGGTTATAATGTTTTACCTTTGAATCCTCAAACAACGAAAAATCATTGCCTGAGTTTACATCCTCAAAATCGCGCTCAGAAAATTTGCCGGTTAATTTTCCAAACTGGTTATAAACTGTTCCTTTAATACTTTTTATGATATTGCTTTTATTGTGCCAAACTACAATGTGCGCAATGTCGTTGCCATTTTTGTTTAAAATGGTAACGGCTGTTTTTATGTGGTAAGTGGTGTTATTCAGGTCTTTTACCTCCACGCTTACTTCTTTATTGCGCACTACGGCGCTTGCGTAAGGCAACAAATCTTTGGATATGAGGGATACCTCATAGTTATCCTGCGCGCTTGCATTTACGCTGATGATCAGTATAGAAAATAGTACTAAAAATGCTCTCATTATTTTTTCTTGAAAACCATATCGGTTTTTTCTGTCAGAATGATCTTGTTATACAATTCTTTAAGGTAAGGGTATTCCTCGGGGTTATAAATAGCTTTGGTGAACCTGGTTATGTTTGAGAAGGTAAATGCATCGCCCTGGCTATCAAAACTGGTAGCAAACATACCGCCGTTGTTGGGCATGGAAAATGCCACTACCTGTGGCGGGGTTTCAATGGTATATTGCGCGGGCAGGTGCATGTTAAGAACCAACCGGGTGTCTGATGCCATGCCCCAGTCAACAGGATAATCACGCTCGGCCAGTTTAAATGGATTGCTGGTCCTTTTTTCCCATAAAAACGGATTAAATACCAGGTGATTATGGTTCATGTTGTCAAAAGCATCAATTTCTACTTCAAATACTTCGCCCAGGGGCTGATTAAGACTATCCAGGTTGCTAATATCTGATTTCAGGATCTTCAATTTGGGCAATTTTCCGTCCAGATCTTCCACATACTCATCAACCGAGTTGAATTTTTTAATGGCTTTGCGTTTTAGGTAAGCATCATAGCCGGTATAAAAATTACTGATAGTGCCTTTTATTTTTCCGTTATCGAGCAGCGTGAGGTCAAGCGAACTGATATTACTGGTTTTTTGCAGTGAATTTAACTCAATCCAGTATGATGGTTTATCAAGACTTATTACCCGGCCCTTATCATTAAGGCATTTGAGCGGCAGCAAACCAAATGATAACAGCGGATCCGTAGCATCAAGCAGATAGGTTTTGCCGGCAATATTGGCTTTGGCTATTACATAATTAAAATCACTCAACACGGGGTAAAGGGTGTTCACCATTCCATGATCGCGGGTTGATAACACCACTGCTTCGGTGCTTATGCCGGCTGCATTTAACGCGGTAACCAGGGTAAGGTTAATATCGCCAATGCTCCCGGTATGGGCATCCATCGCTTTTTTAATGCCATCTGAACTATATATGCCTATATAATCATTCCATTTATACCATTTTTGCAGATAGGCGTAAATAGCTTTGGCTTTGTCCAGTTCATCAGTTTTACCGGCTATTACCGATGCTGTGCGTTCCTTCATCAGGTCTTTCCGCTTTAACTGGGAGCCAAATTCATCAGCTATTTTTAATTGCCGGTCAATATCTTTCCACTCCTTGCTTACTACGGTTTTAACAGAGGTATATGGGTTTGTCCATTCCACAAGCTCAAAATATATGGCCGATAAAAAGTTCTTGGGCGAGGTCATATAATCCTCTTCCACAAACGCCGGTATATCCTTCATGGCATAAACAATATGTGAGCAATCGCTTTTTGAGCCATGCGATGTAAAGCATTCGCGCTCCAGTTCTGAACTGGTTTTAGAAAGCTTTAAACCGCCCCGTAACGATGCATTGAATGTCCAAAAACCGGGAATATGCACCTCGTACTGCGAGTAAACCTTAGGTACTTCACCCTGAAATTCCCAGCGGCGAAAGCTATCCCAATAAGGCGAGGTAAGTTTGTACCTGAACTCAATAACACAGCCATTGCGTAAACCCGGCAGGGCAAACTTTATAGTGCTGCCATATTTATAATCTTTAACCTTAAATACTTTTTTAGGGTCAAGGTCCATCTTTTGCACAAAGCCATTATCGTCCTTATAATAGGTGGTGCCGGTGATGTCGGTAACCTCTTCTGCTACTTCATCGCCATTATGAACCGGTATTTCAATAGTACCGTTGGCAAAGCCTTTATTGTCAAATATTTTTATTTTGGCGTGGTAATCATATATCAGTCTGATATGGTCATCGCCTGTTACATCGATCCTGGAATTGCCAAACTCATTTAAAAATACAGCATGGGCAGCGGTATCTTTGTCGTACTTCTTCATATCCAGATCTTCCTGCACATAGCCTTCTTTAAAGTCCTGCGCAATTACAAGGTTTTGAGTACCAATAGATATTAAAATAATAAACAATAGTTTTTTCATGAAATATTGTGATAAATTAGGATGGTATTAAATTAATAATAAAATGATCATATTAAATAAATTAAAAAATTTATTCTGCTGATTCTTTTTAAGACATTTGCGACCTTTGTACTATCTACTATTGATACTTTTAAAATGAAATTAAATTTAAAACGCCCACTGGCTTTTTTCGACCTTGAAACCACCGGTACTAATATAGGTGCCGACCGGATAGTTGAAATATCTGTTATTAAGTTACATCCTGATGGCAGTGAGGAAGTAAAAACCTGGCGCGTTAATCCCGGTATGCCTATCCCTATTGAATCATCATTGGTACATGGTATTTATGATGAGCATATAAAAGATGAGCTGCTATTTAACGCCATAGGGCAAGCCATAGCCGAGTTTATTGGCGAAAGTGACCTGGCAGGTTATAACTCCAATAAATTTGATATACCCATGCTGATGGAGGAGTTTTTGCGCGCCGGGGTGTCATTTAGCCTGGATGAGCGTCATTTTGTAGATGTACAAAATATATTTCACCAGATGGAACAGCGTACCTTAAAAGCCGCTTACCAGTTTTATTGCGATAAAAAAATAGAGAATGCCCACTCGGCAGAGGCTGATACCCGTGCCACCATGGAAGTTTTGCTGGCCCAGGTTGCCCGTTACGAGAACATGGAGTGGGAAGATAAAAAAGGCAACATCACCATACCCGTAGTTAACGATGTTGAAGCATTGCATAAGTTTACCAATCTGAGCAAACCTGTTGATTTTGCCGGTCGTATGGTTTATAATGAACAGGGCGAAGAGCTTATAAATTTTGGTAAACATAAAGGCAAACGCGTTGAGGATGTATTTAACGTGGAGCCAAGCTACTACTCCTGGATGATGCAGGGCGATTTTCCGTTGTATACTAAACGCAAGCTCGAAGAGATATATCACCGTTGGAATGCTAAAAAGACTGCCGAGCGCCAGGCTAAAGCCGCGGCACAGCCAAAACCGGCAGAGCAGGCACCAAAACCCGAAGCGCCAAAAACTGATTACCCTAAAAAGGAATTTACCAAACAAGACCATACTAAAACACAATATCCGCCCAAGCCTTTTAAAAAGAAGGACGAACCGGCACAACCCGTTAATGACGATATGCTGCAGCAGTTAGCTTTAAAGTTTAAAAAGGGGTAGTTTTTAGAGGCAAGAGATAAGAACAAAAATCAGGAAAGGAGTTGTAGCTATACAATTCCTTTTTTTATACAGCTAACTTTTATCACTTAAAAACTCAATATTACGCCTGAGACCGGTGAATTTGGTACGTTTTACGGCTGAGTTTTTAAACACCTTTTGAAAAACATCCTGGGTAATTTCCTGCCAGTCATTAGCTTTGAGGCCAAGCAGTTCAGGGTGGGGGCTAAAGGCCGGTTCCGTGTTTAATACCGAAAAACGGTTCCATGGGCATACATCCTGGCAAATATCACAGCCAAACATCCAGTTGTCCATTTTTCCTTTAAATTCCTGCGGTATCTCGTTTTTAAGTTCAATAGTAAGGTATGATATGCAACGGCTGCCATCAACCACATAGGGGCCAACAATGGCATCGGTAGGGCAGGCGTCAATACAATTAGTGCAGGTGCCGCAATGATCGGCTGTGGGGGCTATATCATACTCCAGTTCCAGGTCAATGATCAGCTCGGCCAAAAAAAAGAATGAACCGGCTTTTTTATTCAGTAAGTTGGAGTTTTTACCTATCCAGCCCATGCCTGCTTTTCTGGCCCAGGCCTTATCCAAAACTGGTGCCGAATCAACAAATACCCGGCCGCCAACTTCGCCTATTTTTTCATTGATGACCTGTAAAAGCTGTCGTAATTTATCTTTTATAACGGTATGGTAATCCATTCCGTAAGCATATTTTGATATTTTGGGTGCAGTTGGATCATGCTGTTTATGATCGCTATAATAGTTAATACCCAATGAAATAACCGATTTTGCCCCATCAACCAGTAGTCGCGGGTCAAGGCGTTTATCAAAATGGTTTTCCATGTACTGCATTTCGCCATGCATGTTTTTATGGAGCCAAGCTTCCAGGCGGGGGGCTTCTTCCTCTAAAAATTCAGCTTTTGAAATTCCGCAAAACAAAAAACCAAGCTTTTGGGCTTCGTTTTTAATCAACTGGCTATATGTTGTCCTGTTTTGCATGATTTAGTGCAAAGATACTATAAAATAAAATTCATAAAATGGGGTTGGTTTATGTTGGAGATCAAGTGTATAAATAACAATTTTTAAATAAAAGGGCCTTGCTGTGATTAATGGTGTAGTTTTTGCGCCTGTTCTTAAAAATATATATCATGCTTGAGCACATGAATTACCTGCCTCCGCATGTGTTGGGTATGCACGCGGTTGGTAAGGTAACTAATATAGATTATAAGAAAGCGTTGCTGCCCCTGCTTGATAATCAGGTAAAACAGAATGGCCGGATCAATTTCATATTGGTTTTGGAAACTAAAATACAAAATTTTACGGCGGGGGCATGGTGTGGAAATATAGAGCTTGGTTTAAAATACTTTTTGAAATGGCATAAACTGGCTATAGTAACCGATGAGAAAGGATTAAAAGAATTTAGTCACCTCTTCAAGTATATTCTTCCTGGTAAGTATAAAGGTTACCCCTTAGATGAGCTGGGCGAGGCTGTAAAATGGATAGCGGAGAAATAATTAATACATACGTCATGGAAACCATGGGAAAAAATAAGACAGTGATCAACAATGATGATTCTGATCTTCATAATGATGAGATAGGGGAAAATACAGGAGAAGATACCTTGCTGGCCAAACAGGCCAAATTAAAGCCAGGCGAAGATGAACAAAAACAACAGGCAACATCAAACACGGGGCAGGGACCTGCCGGCGAAGACCTGTAGCCCTAAAGCCCCAAAAAGGGGCAGTTTTTAATTAATTTATAAGCAGACGGCCTTTCTTTTAATAAGAAAGGCCGTCTGCTTATAAATATTATTTGTTATTCTGAGCGATCGCGAAGAATCTATTCGTGAACTTGCTTAGCGGTGAGTAGATCCTTCGCTATCGCTCAGGATGACAAAAAAGATAAGATTCAAATCTCCCCCTCAGGAGGGCGATAGACTAAAAGCTGTTTTTTACACTGTTACCAAATGTTTTTGTGCTCCAATAGCCGCTGTCTAATATTCTTCTTACAGTCATCAGCGGATAATCCGGGTCACGTTTATCAGCCAGTTGGAAGGCTATTTTGAAACCCTTTTTTTGAAACTCAGGTAAAACAGGTTTTTTCCAGATACCAAAAGGATAGGCAAAATAATCTATTTTTTTACCGGTAATTTCTTCCAGTTTTTTAGTAGGCTTGTCTATCTGGGTAACCCAATCATCAACTGGTCTGGTGGTTATTTTGCCATTTTTTCCTATTATCTTAAGTTCGGAGTTATGCGAGTATTTGTCAACCCGGTGGTGGTCCCAGGTATGGCTTCCAATTACATTGCCCTCGTCTGATAGCTTTTTAACCATATCGGCCGTCATATAATGCGGACGGCCCAACGATACCGTCATCACGAAATAAACTGCTTTAAAACCATATTTTTTCAACGTAGGGTTAGCGATAGTGAACTGGTCAAGATCGGTATCATCAAACGTGAGCATGATGGGTTTTTTAGGCAAGGGTGTACCTGTAGTAAGGTAAGCATATAACTGATCGGGCAGAATGGTATGGTAACCACTGTCGGCAAGCATTTTAATATGTTCTTTAAAAGCAGCAATCTGCACAATATAATCCTTGGCACCTTTTGAGTCGGTTGGTTTCCAGTCGCGTATTTGGTGATAGCAAACAACCGGTACTTGTTTGCGGGCCATAATGGCCGCGTTATCTGCAGGCTTGCCACTTGCTGCCGTGGCAGGTACTTCGGCGCTTGCTGTAGCGGCAACGACTGTTTTATCGGTAGGTTTAGACTGGCATGATGTTGCGCCCAATGCGCAAACGGTTAACCACACAAAAGCTTTTTTAAGCATAGTAAAATGACAATTTTTTAATTATTTCAACAACGGCGAAATTAATACAATATATATGTAGGGAACATAATTTATATAAATAAATTATCAACACAACATTACAAAACTATTCTTTTACCCTCCTTGATTGATCTTTTGGCAGCATCCAGTATTTGCATCACGATCATGTTGTATTTTAATGACGAGCGGTCATTACGCGATTTGATGGGATTTTTAAGAGCAGCAGTAAAATAGGGTACCGGAGCATTGGCTGGCGATACCAGTGGAGGTGCTTTAAATTCCCTTGTGGTATTGTTCACTCTTATCTGGAGGCTATCGCTATCAAAGGTGTGTATATATCCCTTTGCTCCAAAAATCTCCATATCCTTTATACTGAAGGGCCAGTTCCATGAAGCCTCAATCATTCCGGTGGCATTGGGATACTCTACAATAATGGTGGCATCATCCTCAACCTTTGGATATACCGATGGCTTATAATGCCTGGCAATGGCAGTTACCGCAATTGGTCTTTGTCCCTGCATCAGCCAGGTCATCATGTCGGCGCCGTAGCAGCCAAAATCATTCAAAGCACCTGCGCCGTTCAATTCCGGATCAGTTAGCCAGCTTAAAAAATCTTCGCTGCAGCCAATTTCGCGCGGGCCCTGGTGGCCGTCATGGAAAACCATTTTACGGATCACGCCAATACTATCGGTACGTACCGTATTATAAGCGCTCTGAACAGATGAGTACCAGGTAGTTTCATAATTGGTAAGCAGGTTAATATAATATTTAAGCGCCAGGAACTCCATTCTTTTAGCCTGATCAAGTGTTGCTGCCAACGGTTTTTCGACCATTACTGATATACCTAAGGGGGCACAGGTTTCAACAACATCAATATGTTTACCAACGGCGTTATAACCCAATACAATGGTCGGTTTACGTTTTAGGCACATGGTTTTCAGATCCTCAAAAAAAAGTGAATCGGGCAGGTTGTATAGTTTGCCAAACTTTTCCCATAGTTTTTTGTCAGGCTCGGCAATGCCTATTATGTTTACGTTACCGTGGCGGTATTCGTTTAAAATAAGGTGAATATGGTCATGATTTAAACCGGCAATACCCACCTTGGTTCCGGTTGCTATTCTGCGGGCAGCAAGCGAGTCTGCTTTTGCTTTTGCCGATGTATCGGCCGGGGTTGTTTGAGCGGCAGCATTTACTGCACCCAATCCGGTAAATAATGCGAAAGCTAAAAGGATTTTGCAATAACGCTTAAAGCTTTGTTTTAGATTTGTTTTCATGCTTGGTATGGTAATATATGTTGGTTTTGTTAAAATAACGATGGGTTACCGCCGAGTTTTATCTTCCCTAAATGCTTGTAAGCGCTCTCGGTAGCCTCGCGGCCTCGGGCAGTGCGCATCAAAAAGCCTTCCTGTATTAAAAAGGGTTCGTACACTTCCTCAATAGTACCTTCGTCTTCGCCTACAGCAGTAGCAATGGTTTTTAAACCAACCGGGCCGCCTTTAAATTTATCAATAATGGTAAGCAATATTTTATTATCCATTTCATCCAGGCCATGCTCATCCACATTCAGGGCGTTTAATGCATATTTTGCTATTGCCGTATCGATATTGCCATCGCCTTTAATCTGTGCAAAATCACGTGTGCGGCGCAGCAGGGCATTGGCAATACGTGGCGTGCCACGGCTACGACGGGCAATTTCAAAAGCCCCTTCATCGGTAATAGGTGTTTTGAGGATAGAGGCCGAGCGCAGTACAATTGTAGTAAGCAGCTTGGCATCATAATACTCCAGCCGCGAATTGATGCCAAACCTGGCCCTTAAAGGCGCGGTGAGCAACCCCGAGCGGGTAGTAGCTCCAACCAGCGTAAAAGGGTTAAGCGATATTTGTACCGAACGGGCATTTGGGCCGCTCTCCAGCATAATATCTATCTTAAAATCTTCCATTGCCGAGTACAGGTATTCCTCAACCAGCGGACTAAGGCGATGTATTTCGTCAATAAATAAAATATCGCCGGTTTCCAGGTTGGTAAGCAGACCTGCAAGATCGCCCGGTTTATCCAATACCGGACCTGAGGTGATCTTGATGCCCACGTTCATTTCGTTGGCTATGATGTATGAGAGTGTGGTTTTACCCAAGCCCGGAGGGCCATGCAACAATACGTGGTCAAGCGCTTCGCCACGCTGGCGGGCAGCCTGTACAAATATTTTTAAATTAGCTAATATTTTATGCTGACCGGTAAAATCTTCAAATTGCTGCGGACGCAGAACCTTTTCAATATCACGTTCGGTATTACTAAGACGTTCTGCTCCGGGATCAAGATGCTCATTCATTACCAACGAAATTAGTTTTTTTATTTCGGATTTGGGATTTTCGATTTCGGAATTAGGGATTTTTTATCTGTATTGTTACACATCTATCATATAATTGAATAGATAAAGAATCAAAATAAAAAGCCGAATGTCTCCATCAAAATAAATTCGAAATCGAAAATCCCAAATCCGAAATCAAGATCATCCCTCCGGATATTTCCTGAAAATACTATTGATCTTCATTTGTATCACCCCAAAAAATGCTTCTTTAAATATACCTGTCGACATTTTGGAGGTGCCTGCGGTGCGATCTGTAAATATAATGGGGACTTCTATCAGCTTAAATCCATGTTTAATACTGGTATACTTCATTTCTATCTGGAAAGCATAGCCCACAAACTTTATTTTATTGAGCCTTATAGTTTCAAGCACTTTGCGCTTGTAACACATAAAACCGGCGGTTGAGTCCCTGACATCAATACCCGTTATAAACCGTACGTATACCGATGCAAAATAGCTCATCAGTACCCGGCTCATGGGCCAGTTAACTACGTTTACACCATTAATATAGCGCGAACCAATGGCCGCGTCCGCACCGTCAATACAGGCTTGCCTTAGCTTAAGCAGATCTTCGGGGTTATGCGAGAAATCGGCATCCATTTCAAAAATATAATCGTAATGGCGTTCAATGGCCCATTTAAAACCGTGAATGTAGGCTGTTCCAAGTCCTTGTTTCCCGGCGCGCTCCTGAATAAACAGTCGCTCGGGATACACGTTCATTAAATTTTTTACAATGATCTGCGTACCATCGGGCGACCCATCATCAATAATGAGCAAATGAAAATCATGCGGGAGAGAAAATACTTTGCGGATCATCCGCTCGATATTTTCCTTCTCGTTATAGGTAGGTATAATAACAATACTATCTGGCACTTAAAAAATATCAGGTAAACAATGGGCAAAAATAATCGATTCAACCCGGTTTTAAAATAAATAAAGCAGTTAAGTAATAATTACCCAACCGCTTTACAATAACGCTAAAATTTATAAATTATTAGTGTCTGCAATAACCTGGTTTTCTATGTAAGGATCAGTTATATAGTTTCGTTCTTTTAAGCGTGGTGCAACAAACAGAAATACCAGGATAAATACAACGATGAAAATAACAAAGAACCATTCATAGTTTGCACCTTTAAGCATATGTGCCCACCAGCCGCCGTCTTCTATTAAGCCATTAACAAGTGCGGTAATAAGATTACCGAACGATACAACCAGGAACCAAATACCGGTCATGGTACTTTTCATTGATTTTGGTGAGTGTGTATAAGCGTATTCCAGGCCGGTGATGGATACGAGCACTTCGGCTGCTGAAAGTATCATAAACGCAAGCACCTGCCACCAGATGGAGGGTTTACCGCCATGATCCAGGCTGGTGTGTATTATGCCAATTACCACGAATGATAAAGCTGTTAAAATCAGGCCGATACCAAGTCTTCGCAGCGGGGTTGTTTTTAGACCAATTTTGTCGAACCATGGATATACTACATAGTTGAAAAATGGAATGAATAGAAGAAGGAACACTGTATTAACAGTTGATAACTGACCAGGCAGCACTGTGAACGAGGTAAAACCAAGGTTAATTACACGATCCATTCTTTCGGCATATAGGGTCCACTCAGACAAACATTGATCCCAAACAGCCCAAAATGCCAGTGCGAAAAAGAATACCGACATAACCCGGTATACTGCTTTCACACCTTCAACGCGTTCGGGGTCATACGAGCCTTTGGCAACATCAAGCATAGATTGCCCCGGTTTGCGTTGACCTAAATGAGTTAGTGCATACCAGGTTATAAATACCAGGTTATTGCGATTAACCCCTTGCGGGGGAACCTTTACGTATTTTTTACGGCCCGAAAAAAATATGATGGTAGCCAGCGCCATCAGGATACCGGGGATACCAAAAGCCCACCTGGGGCCAAAGTGTTCATAAGTCCATGGAATAGCAACCGTTGAAATCATAGAGCCGGCATTGATACTGAAATAGAACCAGCCGTAAACTTTCGAAAGCAGATCCTGGTTGGTAGCATCAAATTGATCGCCCACATTAGCAGATACGCATGATTTAATGCCGCCGGCGCCAATTGCAACCACAAGTAAGCCTAATTCAAAACCACCAAGGCCACCATCGAACATGGCCAACATTAAATGCCCCAAACAGTAAATCATCGATACATATAAGATAAGTTTGTATTTGCCGGTAAACCAGTCGGCCACCATGCCACCTACAAATGGCAAAGCATACGCCACCATCACAAATAGATGGTGTAGCTTATTGGCTTTAGCGTTGGCCACGTCGTTTAAAGCGTCGATATGATTGGGATTAAAAAACTGGTTTACCAAAAAAAGTGTCAGTATAGAACGCATACCGTAAAAGCTGAAACGCTCTGCCGCTTCGTTGCCGATGATATAAGGAACGCTCTTAGGGAATCTGGATTTTTTGGGAGCCACGATGGCTGGATTTTCTTGCATTAGTAATAATTAAAGTTTGCTAAAGTAGTATACTTTCTTTTAATTCAGAATTTTATACCGAAAGTGTTACAGTTTATAATATAGTTATTTTGATTTATAGCCCATAATGTGGGTTTAATTTTTTTTAGGTGTGGGTATAAGGCTCCTGTCCTGGGCTGCTTGTTTTTTTGGATCAACATATTCATTATCACCGTTATTGGGAATGTTACGCATGTCCAGGTTCTCTAAATATATCCAATGCCCGTTTTTTAATTTATAACCGTCGTAACTCAGGTCGGGGCCAAAAGTATCGGGTTGGTCCTTCATTTTTTTATCAGGAGGAGACAGGTGATCAAATACAATTAAGTTTTGATCAGGTATGTATCTTAATAACATAGATACCTGACGGGCGTATTCAAATATCACTCTTTTACGGTTTTTGCCATTGCCATCAAAAATGGACATGCCAAATGATGGTTTATCATTAGCAAAGGAGAGTACATCAATTACTTTTTTGGTTGATTTTATGGTATTGCCTTTCCAGCCTATTAAAATATAGTAAGCTTTTGGTGCATAAACAGGGATGATCTTATAATACTGTGCCCCATACCATTTATGATTATCCGTTACAGAATCTTCTGGGTTTTTTAGTAATGGCGAATAATCCTCCAACGGGAACATTTTTAACGGGCCTCCCGTATTCATTTGTACAGTGCCATAAAACCGGTAGCTGCCGTCCTGATTAATAACATGCCAGCTCAAGATGCGGAAACGATTATCGGGCGAGTTGATGATACTGATGCTTTTAACAGAATCAAAAGGGAAAAGAAACGAATTGGGTGTTTTTAAAGCTGATACCAGGGTTTTAATAAACAGATAATTAGCGTTTTTACGTTCCAGATCATTTTCGTCATTGACGAATTTTTTACCTAAAGAGCTGAGGCTATCCTGGTAAATATTTAATTGTTTTGTATGTGAGCTTTCATCCGAATGCTGGGCATAGATATTAAAACAAAGCAGGAGGGATATGAGGGATACAAAAAGTTTCTTTGTCACAATTCCAATCGTTGTTTTATAAATGTAATAATTTATTGTTTAAATGTACTATTCAGTTCGGAGCCCCCTCTAAATCTCCCCCGGAAGGGGAGACTTTACTTTTAAGCCCTCCCTTCCGGGGAGGGTTGGGTGGGGTCTCCTCGCAATGACGTGGAGTTTTATTTTTATTAACGTAAATTTTCAATAACCATTGCGCTGGCCCCGCCGCCGCCGTTACATATTCCGGCTGCGCCATATTTACCGTTATTTTGCTGTAATACAGATAATAAGGTAACAATGATACGTGCCCCTGAAGCACCCAGTGGATGGCCTAAAGATACCGCACCGCCATTAACGTTAACCTTTGCGGCATCAAGTTTTAAAAGTTGGTTATTGGCTATGGCTACAACAGAAAATGCTTCGTTGATCTCGAAAAAATCAATCTGATCAGTTGATAAACCGGCCCTGTGCAAGGCCAGTGGGATAGCTTTGGATGGTGCTGTGGTAAACCATTCCGGCGCCTGCTGAGCGTCGGCATGTGCTATTATCCTGGCCAATGGTGTTATGCCCAGTTCATCGGCTTTTTCCCGGCTCATTAATACTAAAGCAGCAGCGCCGTCATTTAAGGTAGACGCGTTGGCGGCTGTTACCGTGCCATCTTTTTTAAACACAGGTTTAAGCGATGGTATTTTTTCAAACTTTACCGCTTTGGGTTCTTCATCTTCTGCAAATAAAATAATGTCGCCTTTTTTATCTTTTAACTCAACAGGGGTTATCTCCTGCAGGAACTTGCCCTCGCTTTGGGCTTTTTGCGCCCGGTTATAAGATTCAATAGCAAAAGCATCCTGCTCTTCGCGACTGATATTGCAATCAACGGCACACAGTTCGGCAGCCGAGCCCATGTGATAGTCGTTATAAACATCCCACAGGCCGTCTTTAACCAGTCCGTCGGTGATCTGTCCGTTACCTAAACGGTAGCCGTTGCGGGCTTTATCAAGGTAATAAGGTACATTACTCATGCTTTCCATACCACCGGCAACCACAATATCATTTTGGCCTATGGCAATGCTTTGAGCTGCCAGCATAATAGCTTTCATGCCCGATGCGCATACCTTATTAACAGTAGTTGCAGGCAGATATGGCAATCCCGCGAATATGGCTGCCTGAGTAGCCGGTGCCTGCCCCAAATTGGCCGACATTACGTTACCCATATAAACTTCCTGTATTTGATCTGGCTTTAACCCGGCTTTTTCAACCGCCGCTTTGATAACCTGCGCGCCCAATTGCGTAGCGCTGATGGCTGCTAAACTACCTCCAAAACTGCCAATAGGTGTGCGTGTGGCAGCTACTATTACTACTTCTTTCATGTGTCCCTCATTAAATCGGTGGGCAAATTTAGTGATTTTGTAATAAGTAAAAAGCTATGCATGCATAATAATTATGCTTTAATTGTTCCTGCAAAGTAAATTGACAGGTCATCCCGAATTTATTTCGGGATCCCACACGGCGATTAGCAGGCTTGTATAGCGTTAAAATTGCATGTGAGCTGCTGAAACAAGTTACCCATGACTTGTTTGTTTTCATCAATAGTAAACCCCATCGGGGTATCGTGTTTATAGGATAATAATATCAGAGCATTAGCTCCATAGGAGCTTCCTGATCAAGTAGTGTCTATAACGTTAAAGGAAGCTCCTATGGAGCTGATATTTACCTCAATATTACTATTAACACGATGCCCCGATGGGGCGTGGATAAGCCTTTGCCCGCTATGCTTCGACAGGCTCAGCATGACAGCCCTTTTAGTAACGTCATTTCCCCTTCAGAGTCCTCGGATTTTATCACTCAGCATGACTATTTATATTATTATTCTGAATCCTTTTTCTTTTTCACCCCTTTTTTACGGCCAAGCAAAGCCTGTTGCAGCAGGTATTCGATCTGGCCGTTGGTGCTTCTGAATTCCTCGGCGGCCCAAATTTCTATCTCCTTCAATACATCGGGGTTAATGCGTAGTATAAATGCTTTTTTCTCAGCCATATTATTATCCTGCCGCCGCTGCAGCCTTCGCTTGTTTTAATAAAATTAAATGTATGCCTACCAACGCTAACAAGGGTAAGGTTGGTACGCTTTTGAGCAAGTTAAGATCGATATTTACTTTAAAAGGTGTTCCCCAGCTCCACAGCTTACTTTCAATATTAACTATATCTCCATATTGATCGCTTATCCAGGTATGGGTACGTGAGAGTATCTTTTTGTTTAAAAAGATAGCTTCAAAGCCATTGTTCATACTGAGCGCTATCTTCCGCGACCACAATTCCGGGGTTATAGTACCTATGGTTTCCTTTTCAGGTTGTTCTATCAAAAGTATCCTGCTCATAAAACCTTTACGTTTTATGGTCCAGGTGCCTTGATCTGTTTCAATAACACATACTCTTTTTAACAAAGCCGTGTAGGTGAGCTTGCCATAACAAAACTGCCCATCTGTTAGTTCATACCAGGGACGGAAAAATCCATGCCGAAGCACAGATAGTTCATTTGTTCTTAACTGATCAAAGCTTCTAAACTGATCCATATTATCAATGGTATAAAGTACCAGTATTAACTACTGGGCTTACACTGCGGTCGCCGCAAAGTACAACCAGCAGGTTGCTCACCATGGCTGCCTTGCGCTCCTCGTCAAACTCTACTATGTTTTTTTCTGATAATTTATTCAGCGCCATTTCAACCATACCTACAGCGCCTTCAACAATGAGCCGGCGGGCAGCTATAATAGCCGATGCTTGCTGTACCTGTAACATGGAGTGTGCAATTTCGGGTGCGTAAGCCAGGTGCGATATCCTTGCTTCCAATACCTCAATGCCGGCGCGGGCAAGGCGTTCGTTTAGTTCTTTTTCTAATAAAAGGCTTACCTGCTCGGCGCCGCCTCTAAGGGTAATATTGGCAGTTTCGTCTTCCAGGTTATCATAAGGGAAGGAGTTTGCCAAATGCCTTACCGCTGCCTCGCTTTGTATGTTTACGTATTGTATGTAATTTTCTACCGCGAATACCGCGCTCGCCGTATCTTTTATTTGCCATACAATTACGGCGGCAATTTCAATAGGGTTACCTATACTGTCGTTCACTTTAAGCTGCTGGCCGTTAAGGTTAAATGCCCTTAATGATACTTTCTTTTTTTGGTTGAATGGGTTCATCCAAAAAAAGCCGTCCTTTTTTATAGTACCCACATACTTACCAAAAAGCGTAAGCACTCTTGATTCGTTAGGATTTACAATAATAAAGCCAGGGAGTACAAACAGAACACCTATGGCGCCAATAATTGTACCTAAAGGTTCCTGACCAAGCCCCATGCAAATAGCAGCGATAACTAATATTACAAGGAACAAAGCAAACACGGTAAAGCCAGAGGGCGGGTTGATGGTTTTTTCAGATTCCATAATTAAAATGATTTTAAATTGATATCATAAAGATATCAACTTTAAATTGATAAAAGCAAGAAAAACTGCATTTAACAGAAACTTATATTATTTTTGAATGGTTAATTAAATAAATGGCAAAACTATCTTCTTCGCGCCAAAAGGCTTTACTGCGCAAATATGCCCGGAATGTTAAGTTTTTGATGATGCTGCTAAGCATTGGCTTGATCGTGTTTTTTTTACCCAAGCAGGCAAAATTCAGTTATGAATATGAAAAGGGACGAATCTGGAACCAAAAGGACCTGATATCGCCATATAACTTTGCCATATTAAAAACTGCACAGGAAAATAAGAACGATCAAAAAGCAGCCAAAGAAAGTATAACGCCTATTTATCAGTTAGATCCTTCGGTCGAAAATCAACAGATAGAAGGCTTTAAGAACGATATTGAAATAAAATGGCATAATGCCGGTATCAACGACAGGCTTAAACCAAAGTATATTTCAATAGGTATTGATCTGTTGAAAGAAATATATGAAACAGGTATTTTAAAACTAAATGCCCAGTATCAGCTCAATTCAGAAAACTATCCTATAACTATTTTAAACAAAAATGTTGCCAGCGAAAAAAATACCAATGAGCTGTTTACCAGAGAAAAAGCCCTGGCTTATTGTGATAAAGTACTAAGTAAACGTACCGATGTAGATAAGGCATTTTTGCTTGACCTGTTACAGAACAGGCTGCAAACCAATTTGAGTTATGATAATAACTTAACCTCAAGGCTGGTGAACGAGGTAATTGATGGGCTGTCCATAACCCGGGGCATGGTTCAAAAAGGCGAGGTGATAGTTTATAAAGGATCGGTTATAAATGATGATGTTTATCAAAAGCTTGAATCATACAAACAGGCATTTGAGGATAATGCCCGTACAAACGGTAACCGCACACTGGTATTGCTGGGCCAGTTTTTCCTGGTATCCATAGCAATATCACTGCTCATGATATTCCTGTACCTTTTCCGTAAGGATATTTATGAGGATAACCGGTTAGTAAGTTTAATATTGCTGGTAGTTACGGCTATGCTGGCAAGCCTCTCGCTGGCCATAAAACTGCAGTTACCCAATTTATATTATATACCTTATTGTATAGTACCTATTATCATCCGTATTTTGTTTGATACCAGGCTTGCACTAAACATTCACCTGCTGGTGGTATTAATCGCGGGATTTTTTGTGCCGAACAGCTTTGAGTTTGCCTATTATGAGATCACTGCAGGTATGGTATCAATCTACAGTATTAAAAACCTGATCAGGCGCGAGCAGTTCCTGATATCGGCAGTTATTATCACCTTTACCTATTTCGTGGCTTTTTTGGGTATTACATTTATACGCGAAGGTACATTCCTGGATATTGACTGGATGGATTTTCTGCCATTTGTAGTGAGCGTACTGCTAACCCTGCTGGCTTATCCGCTTATTTATATTTTTGAGAAGATATTTGCCATTACATCTGATATTACGCTTATTGAGCTTACCAACACCAATGCGCCTTTATTGCGCGAACTGGCCTTTAACGCCCCGGGTACCTTTCAGCACTCTCTGCAGGTAGCTAACCTTGCCGAAAATGCCATATATACCATTGGTGGTAATGCCTTGCTGGTAAGGGCAGGGGCGTTGTACCATGATATTGGTAAAATGGAAAACCCTTTGTTTTTTATCGAGAATCAAAGTTCGGGCTTTAACCCGCATGATAAGCTGCCTTACGAAGAGAGTGCCCAGATCATCATCAGGCACGTAAGTAAAGGTATTGAGATGGCCCGTAAAGCCAACCTGCCCGAAATTGTGATCGACTTTATACGTACCCATCACGGTAATACCAGGGTCGACTATTTTTACCAGTCGTCTTTAAAGAATTTCCCTGAAAAATTCATCAACGAAAACATTTTCAGGTATCCCGGACCTATCCCTTTTTCGAAAGAAGCGGGTGTTTTGATGCTTGCCGACTCGGTAGAAGCAGCCTCGCGCTCATTAAAAGAGCCTGATGAAGAATCAATAAGTATTTTGGTTGACAGGATAGTAAAATACAAGCTTGATCAAAACCAGCTGAAAGACAGTAATATAACCCTGAAAGATATTGAAACTATTAAAACAATTTTTAAGCGGATGCTGATGAGCATCTATCATGTGCGAATAGATTATTAAAAATAGAACTTTTTTTTTGACAGGAAGCCTGAATTACTATATTTGCAATCCCGAAAAAAGGGGACAAGTTTAAAAAAGGAGAGATGCCTGAGAGGCCGAAAGGATCAGTTTGCTAAACTGACGTACTGGAAACGGTACCGAGGGTTCGAATCCCTCTCTCTCCGCCAGATTCTATTAGAACGCCAAAAGCCTGCAAATTTTGATTTGCAGGCTTCTTTGTTTCAATGGTGCGGTGATAACAGCGACCATGGGCTGAACGATTTAATCCTTTGATTGATTTGTGAAACATATGTAACTTCACTGCAAACAAACTTACTTATGGCAATCCCGTATCCGTCTGACTCCTTGCAACCTGAAGGATCTTTGGAAGTAGAGCAAATTTCTGATAACCTGTATCGTGGATATTTTACTCCTCCTCTCGCAGCCATTACTTCTTATGAAAAAGATCCTTCGGGATATAAAAGGTGTGTATTAGAGGTTGATAAAACAGCAAAAACCATAACGATAGTGCCATTTAGAGTATGGTCAGTAATCCCTATGAGCAACCGTTATTCAAAACTAGGGGAAATAGTTTTTGAGCTTTCCGGGTATGCGGAACGTTACCTTGAAGAAGACTGGGATCTTGAAAGTTTACTTTCCATGACAATTCCAGAAATCTTCACACAAGATATTAATTATGGGTTTGGCTTTAAAAAGCACTATACGCAAATCGCTTCCATTTTGGAAGAGTTAGGTATTAAAAAACTTGTCATTACTGCAAAAGAGAAAACCAGTGTTGAAACTGCTAAACACACGGCTACCATTCATGAAAGTGATTTGGAAAGATTCAGAAGAACGGTGGATACGATCATTAGGCGTTCTCAGAGTCTAACTGCGAATTTAAAGCGGGATGCGTTGAATGTTGAGTTATTTGCTGCGCTTGACAGTACCGGTATGGTTTCAAAAGCTCCCGGAAAACTATCTAAAGAGGAATTTGTAGCCTTAGTCGGGAAAACGAATCGTTTTGTTGAAAATGGCGCAACCCCGGCTGAACAGAAAGAGGCACTTACTGTCATACGTAAAAATGCCAACAAAATTTTTGAGCAACAGCCTCAGGAATTGATCAAATTGAAAAATGACCTTGAACTTGTCAATCTGGAACAATTGATTGAAAAGTTTGAAGTGATGATCGAGAAAGGAGTTGGTGAAGCTCAATGGCAGAACCTTTTCCAGCAAAATCCTTTTATCATCAGCATGGCATTCGGAATCCCGGTAGTGAACGTCCAGGGCCAGGCTTCAGTTGGTGGCCGCCGATTGTCTGGAGGGGGCGAAAAAATCGCGGACTTTTTGGTCAAAAATTCCCTGAGCAACAATACTGCAATAGTGGAAATCAAAACTCCTGCAACTAATCTGGTCTATGCAAAGGCTTACCGAAGCAGCGTCCACGGCCCGTCTCAAGAACTCAGTGCCGCAGTTAGTCAGGTGCTTGATCAGGTTTATTTACTACAAAAAGAAATCAACAACATAAAAGTAAACTCAAAAACCTACAACATAGAAACTTATCATGTTCATGGAATATTGATTGCTGGATTAACTCCGCAGGGTACTGATGAGCAGAAATCCTTTGAATATTTCAGAGCTAATTCCAAGAATGTGCAGATCATTACTTTCGATGAGTTGCTGGAAAAACTGAAATCTTTATACCAGTTCCTATTGCCAGATAAGCCGCCGGCCAAAACTCCTACAAATGGCGATGAGGATGATTTACCCTTTTAATGAAAGTCCCTTCTGCTGGCGAACGCGTGTCGCGTGTGCTTTCATCAACAAGTTGTTCATATACATTAAGATCACACGCGACACGCGTGCGCCAGCATAGGCAAGTACCGAAACACCTGTAAACGCTTTTCATTTATTTTTATACCGACCTTCAAAAAAACAAAGACATTCTGTGTTGATGGATATTTTATAATAACCTTTCTAATCGAATATTCGCTGGTTCGGGCTCTGTCTGGGGAGCAAAACCAGATTACTTCGAATAATCCGCCTTTTTATTGTAATTTTAATAAAGCCTTTGCCAATGAAGCCTAACCTGCTGTTACTTTTATCTTGTCTGCTGCTTGTTGCTGCCTGTAAAAAGGATGGCAAAAAAGAACCGGTAACTTCAGAAATTACTATATCCGGTACCGTGTACCCGACCATTAAAATAGGGCAGCAGGAGTGGACGGCGGTTAATTACGACGGGCCGGGCGGCGTGGCGGGCCATTTTTACGCACCCAACCCAAATTATTTTTATACCCAGGCTGATTTAGCGGGCTTAAAGCTGCCCGCGGGCTGGCGTATACCTACCGTTGCAGATTTTAATAAACTGATGAGCAATTTTACCACCCAAAAAGATACCGACGGCAACTTCGTAGTGGATTATGATAAAACGCTCGCGCTAAAGTCAACGTCGGAATGGGAAATTAGCTACCCTTCCGATAAGCAGGGAACAAACACTTCGGGGTTTAATGCTTACCCGGCGGGGTATTATGCCTACCCATATAACGAAACACCGGGAAACTTTGCAGTGTTTTTAACCGCCACGCCGCTGCCGCCGGCAAAAGTTACCGTTCACGCCACTTATTATTCGTTTATTATAACTCGGCTGTATCCAAACTTTTCCAGTGATGATTACACCAGGTGTTCCAGTTGCTTTTTAGACAGGGAGCATAATACCGACACGCCAAAATCGGTGAGGTTTGTGCGGGATAATTAAAGGTTTACCCGCTACTTAAATTCGCTTAAAACATACATTTGATCTAACAACTGGTTCGTAAAACACCCAGTCTGGGATTGTCATTTTGGACAAGTCACGGCAAAACCGCACACCCATTGTAACGTTTTCGTACGGCAATCAGCAAGTTGTTATTTGTAAACTATTTATTTTCAATGAATTATACATTTGGCACGAAGTTTAAATGTTATGACAACATTTACCGTATCGTTTAAAAATATGCATTAGCCCGGTTTATTCAGATGAAACTTAAAGGTCGGATATTGGAGCTGGCGGTTAAAAAATTAGCCCGGGAAGCCACTGTTGAAGAATTAAGGGAACTGGATGATCTCCTGAACAAAGATCCTGATGCATCGGCAGTATTACGTTTATTGCTGGCGAAATGGACAACCAACGAACAAATGTCTAAAGAGGATACTGATCGCAATTTTGCAAAATTAATGGGGCGGATCAAAGCTGTTGAATCACATCAAATTCCGCAGACTGCTGCGTCAAACTATAAAAGGCAACCCAAAAGAAAATTAATTACGTACCTTGAAAATGGAATGACCATGATAAAAAACTATCTAAGGAGTGCATTTCGGAATATCAAAAGGCATCCGTTTATTTCATTCATCAACATATTTGGTTTAACCGTAGGGTTAACCTGCTGCCTGCTTATTTTAAGCTATATTATTAATGAGCGCAGCTATGATAAATTTAACGCCAATGCGAAGGATATCCGCAGGGTAACGCGTATTTTTTATGCCAGTAAAAATGTGGAGAGCCTGCATTTAAGCGCGATTGCGCCGCCCTTTGGGCCTTTACTGCAAAGTGCATTTCCGGATATTAAAAAAATAACGCGGGTTTTGCCTATCCACACTACGGCCTTTCACTATAAAGACAAGCTGTTTAACGAGCAGAATAGCGTCTTTGCCGAAGATAATTTCTTCGACTTTTTCACTGTACCTGTGGTTAAAGGCGACCCAAATAATGCGCTGAAAGAGCCTTACAGCATTATGCTGAGCGAAGCCATGGCGCATAAATATTTCGGCGATACCGACCCGATCGGCAAAGGCATATTGCTGGATAACGTTTTCCTGGGTAAGATTAAACACGACTTTAAAGTTACCGGTGTATTTAAAGCTTTTCCTGCCAACTCACACATGCACCCCGACATACTGATGTCGTTCAGCACCTTAAAAGATCCGGCAATTTTTGGCGCGAACAGCTTAGATAACGATTTTGGTGGTAATGCCTTTTTTACCTACCTGCTTTTCCCCAAGGACTATAATACCGACAGGATTGAAAGCCAATTGCCTGATTTCCTGGATAAATACGTACACCTTGGCGGTATGGCCGGAAACGCTAAAACACATGATGGCACCAAACTTACGTTTCAAAAGCTCGCCGACATACACCTGCACTCACATCTGGATGATGAGTTTGAAGAAAACGGCGATATCAAAAGGGTATACATATTTTCGGCTATCGCGCTGTTTATTTTGCTGATAGCCTGCATCAACTACATGAATCTATCCACCGCGCGTTCGGTATTGAGGGCAAAGGAAATTGGTATCCGCAAGGTTATCGGCGCTCAGCGAAAGGAGATCATTAGCCAATTTTTAAGCGAATCGGTAATGATTACCTGCTTTGCACTTGCATTGGCCATGGCTCTGGCGGCATTTCTGCTGCCCATGATAAACCATTTGGCAAACACCCATCTCGCGTTTAACAGCCTGCTGCAATGGCAAATTTTAGTGCCCGTTTTGTTGCTGCCGTTTATCATAGGCCTCATCAGCGGTATTTACCCAGCCATTTTTATGTCGTCGTTTTTACCGGTGAAGGTTTTGAAAGGTATTATAAAAACCGGCTCAGGCGGCGTGTCGTTCCGCAAGGTGCTGGTTGTTGTGCAGTTTTCTATTTCGATTATCCTGATAGTAGCTACTACCGTGGTGTACCGCCAACTGCAATACATTCAAAAAGCCGATTTAGGTTTCAATAAGGACGCCGTTTTAACAATGGGGTATGTTGGACAGCTACATCCTCAATATGATGCATTTAAAGCAGATTTACTTAAAAACGCGGCGATAAAAGAGGTTGGCCGCTCATCGCGTATTCCATCAGGCCGCCTGCTCGACTACCAAGACGCGACAGTTTTGGTAGATGGCGTAATGAAACCCATTAAAGGCGACCTGAAATACATCAGCGCCGATTATGGCTTTATACCCACTTATGGCATGAAAATGGCCGCCGGACGCAATTTCTCGAAAGAGTTTTCAACCGATACCAATAACTTTATTGTAAACGAGGCGGCGGTACGGTCGCTGGGCTGGAAAACCCCGCAAAATGCTATCGGTAAGGATATTACGTATGGAGATGTCAGCGGTAAAGTTATCGGCATCGTTAAGGATTTTCACTTCGAGTCGTTGCACCAGGCAATTACTCCGCTGATATTTCGATTGCCATCGAACAACGGTTATCATGTAATGTCGGTAAAGGTAAATAGTCGCAATGTCCAAACCGCAGTGAGTTCGCTGCAAGCCACCTGGCATAAATATCTGCCCGAAACTCCTTTTGATTTTAACTTTCTGGATGATAAATTCCGTCAACTATACAACAGCGAACAACAACAGGGCAGCTTGTTTACCATATTCTCATGCGTCGCTATATTTATCGCTTGTTTGGGGCTATTCGGATTGTCGGCGTTTACTATTACCCAGCGGGTTAAGGAAATTGGCGTACGAAAGGTACTGGGAGCAAGTGTGCGGCAAATTGTACTTGAGTTATCAAAGGATTTCCTGCTGTTAGTTTTGATATCAGCTGTAATAGCTATCCCGGTAGCCCGATGGTCGATGCATGAATGGTTGGCTGATTTTGCTTTCCATACTGATATGAGCTGGTGGATATTTGCGGCAGCCGGCATTATAGCGCTGGTAATAGCATTTGTAACTATCAGTTTTCAATCTATTAAAGCAGCACTGGCTAATCCTATAAAGAGTTTGAGAACGGAATGATTGTAGTATATCCATTTATATACGATGGAAATATTCTATAAAGTCGCTTTGAAAAAATTAAGTGGTTTGTAATTCGTTTAAAAACTTTAATTGCTCTGCTAAATGGTAGAAACCATACATAACCTTTTAACCGGCAAAAAAGGAATGGACAATTTTTTTTCAACAGTTTCACAATTCACAAACTTATCTGCTGACAGCAAAGAAGAACTTTCATCGTGCCTAAAAAAATTAGAGTTTCCCAAAGGACATATTCTTGTAAAGCAAGACACGGTTTGTAATTTCGTTTATTTTATTGACAGCGGTTTAACACGAACTTACTATTTGAAAGATGGAAAAGATGTTACCGACTGGATTAGTGACGAAAATTCTTTTGCTTCTTCCATTATTAGTTTCATTACCCGAAAACCCGACAGGCGGACAATTGAATTGTTGGAACCTTCCGTTCTTTTTTCACTTCACTACAACGATTTGGAAAACCTTTGCAGCAAACATCATGACATTGAAAATCTTTTCCGAAATCTTGTAAGTTTTGGCTTAGTACAATTGCAACAAAAATTTGACGACTTACATTTTTCAAGTGCCTTGCAACGCTATCAAACTTTAATGGCAACTCATCCTACATTTATTCAGCGTGTTCCGCTTGGAATGATTGCTTCTTATCTTGGCATCACTCAGGAAACTTTGAGCAGAATTCGTTCGCAGGCTTAATTTTTTGACAATTATCAAAGGAAATTACTTACAGTGTTCTGTTATTTGTGGAAGCAAATAACAATAATATGAACACTACTCTTTGGATTCTTCAATCATTGATTGCCGCTATATTTTTGTATTCGGGCGTACAAAAATCAATTTACTCCGAACAAAAATTGGTCACAAGAGGACAGACGGGCGTTGAAGGTTTGTCCGCTGGTCTAATTCGTTTCATCGGCATATCAGAAATTTTAGGAACAATAGGGATTATTCTTCCTTTGTTGCTTCATATTCTTCCTGTCCTGACAACAATTTCCGCCATCTGTTTTGCTGTCATTATGATTCCTGCCGCAATAATTCATTACAAAAGGCACGAACCCAAAAATGTTTTTACCAACTGCGTTCTGTTTCTAATATGTGTGTTTATTGTTTATGGTAGGGTATACCTAACAAATTGACGAAAACGGCAGTTGTTAACAATGCAACGCCTGCTGTTTTTGAACATTACAATCCAGACAATGACGATTATTAAAACAACACTTCCTGCAACTTCGCTGCTTAACCAGACCGGCAGGAGATATGATTATGCAGACAGTTTCCAAGGCATAATTCCCGACAAAGAAAATAAATTACAACCTGCTGGTATTTGCAAAGCTTTTTTTTTATCAACCCCAAAGTGGATTAAAAAATTGCTTGGATTGAGAAATGTGATCGTTGGTATGTTCGGACTTAAGACTTCCGGCAATGTTGATCCAAAACAAATGTTAGAAAACTTTAAATGCGATCAGGGTGACCGAATTGGACTTTTCAAAGTATTTGAGAAGACGGACAATGAAGTTATTTTAGGTGAGGACGACAAGCATTTGAATTTTAGGATTTCATTTTTTTTAGACAAATTCAGAGAGAACGAAAATGAAAAGCAACTAACAATTTCAACAATTGTTGTATTTAAGAATTTATTTGGCCGACTTTATTTTTTACTCATCAAACCATTGCACAAATTCATTGTGCCGGCTATGTTAAAATCAATCATACAATCAACGGTTACAACAGGTACGTCAAATTATCATTAAACAAGCTTAAAGTGCACCAAAGATTTCCTTTTATAGAAAGCACAATTTAAAATAAACCTTTTTTACCCTTAAAAGCACCTTTAAAAAAGCGGATTACACCCTATGCTGCCTTTTAACTAAAACAGACATTTGTGATGTAATATTAAAGCAGGTAGCATTACAGTAGTTCTTTTTACAAATTTTAACCTCCAGTTAAACATAACCTTTGCGTAATAATTAATTATGCTTTGTAATGGGGGTGGTGCTCTTAATTCGTAATTAAATTAACCAGATGGTAAATTTCATAAAATATTGATAATTAGGCTGATATTTGTTGAAATAAGCTATAATATCATATATATTTACCAACCAGTTTTAAACCCACTATTTAACTTATTAACCAAACCTAAACTTTATTACTATGGAACCTTACATTGGTGAGATCAAAATGTTTGCGGGCGATTTTGCCCCGCGTGGATGGGCGCTTTGCGACGGAAGATTATTACAAATTGGACAGTGGCAGGCATTATTTTCATTGATCCAAACTTATTATGGCGGCGATGGCGTATCAAATTTCGCTGTGCCAGATCTGCGTAGCCGTGCACCAATTCAGCAGGGACAGGGTAACAACTTATCTCCGTACTATCTCGGTCAAATGACAGGTTCAGAGTCTGTTGTTCTTTCAAAGGACCAGATGCCTGCCCACTCACACCTTATTAACGCCAATTCAACCGGCGCTAACCAGGTTTTACCAACCAGTTTTTACCCGTCGGCCCTTATTGATTCTGTTTCGGGTGAAAGTACAAGCCTGTATTCAGATGTTACGCCTGATGTTACTTTAAATGCAGGCACAGTATCAACAGTTGGAGGTACAACCGCGGTAAAATTAGTTCAGCCTGTTTTAGCTGTAAACTTCATTATTGCTCTTGAAGGTGTATATCCGCCAAGACCATAACCATTAATCTTGCCCCCGGCGCGGATATAGCAATCTGCACCGGATAAAGTAAAAATGTTACCCCTGTTTCTTATTTATTTAACCATAAATAAGGCAGGGGTAACACTATATCATAGCACTTTAGCTTACGAAAGAAACAAGCAGCCAGTTTGAAATATCCCTTTAACAGTTTAAGGACAATTGCATAAAGTTAAAATATAATAACCAAGCCTATCTACAACCGTCACTTGCTTAAATCCCCCAAAATGAAAAAACCTTTACCCCTTTTAACTAACCTGTTTAAAGTTAATCTTCGCAATCTTTTAACGGTCTTATTGCTTTTGTTTTTAGTTGGCATTGCCGCGCAAAGCCATGCACAGGTATATTATTTAACCAATGACGCCAATAAGGATACCAAATCGGCCGATGACGCGCTATACAGGGTTAAGGCGGATGGCTCTGAGGCAATCAGCCTGTTTTCAGGATTTGCCTATTCGCCCACGATACTGGAGATGGACCTGCCTAACAACAGAGCATTTGTGTATGAAACATATTCGTTAACCCCGCCCACCGGATTAAGCATAAAGGTAATTAATTTAAATACGGGTGCTGTAACAACAACCATCCCGGTTACATTAACGGGCAGGATACAATCAATAAAATATGATCCTGTTGGCAATTATATTTATTATGTGGTGCAGGATGGCTTACCATCAACAGCAACTGCAAATGACGCGCTTGTAAGGGTAAGGCCCGATGGCAGTGCCTCGACAACACTAATAACCGGCTTTTGTAAAAACCCATCTTTCCTTGCACTCGATATTGCCAACAACAGGGTATTTGTTTATGAAAACTTATTCGCCGACCATTCATTTATAACACTCAGTTTATCAGATTATACAGCCTCGGTAGCCAGGGTATCGCCAACAACCGCTGCATCGGGATCTATGTTAGGCATCGATTGTGATTATGACCCTGCTACAGATTATATTTATTTTTTAACATCTAATAATACAGGTGCGATAACTGCCAATGATGCGCTTTATAAGATGCGTTCTGACGGTACCGGCCAGGTTGCTATAAAGTCGTCAATTGCCAGTATTCCCCTATACCAGATGGCGCTTGATGCAGGTAACAACAAAGCGTATATTTATGACAACCTTTCAACCCACAGGGCAATATTCTCAGTTGATCTTACCACCGGCAATACAACAGAAGTACTCTCTGTTCAATCCTTGCCAGCAACTGGCGTTGCCCCGGGGCTTTGGGTTCCTAAACGTGCATTGCTTACAACAACAGCAGCAACCATTATATCGTCGGGCTCGGTAACAATTGGGGGCAATATAACCCGGAGCGACGTAGCGGTTACAGAAAGGGGAGTAGTTTATAGTTCTGTAAACGCATTGCCGGTTATAGGTACCGATGCCAAGCAGGTAATGGGTAGTGGTACAGGCACTTTTTCGGCAAGTATTACCGGCCTCAACCCTGTAGCAACTTATTATGCCCGGGCATACGCAACCAGTAGCGCCGGTACTTCGTACGGCGCTGTAAAAAGCTTTATAACTTTATCCAATGATGCCAATCTTACAAGTTTTGCACTCAGTTCCGGTACTTTAAGTCCGGTATTTGCACCGGATACAACCGCTTACACTGCAAATGTAACTTACAATGTAACTTCAATAACTGTTACCCCGGTGATTAAGCAGGTGAATGCCACAGTGAAGATTAATAACACAACTATTGCTTCAGGTTCTGCATCCGGGGCGCTCAGTTTAAATCCGGGTAGTAATACCATCACAACTATCGTAACCGCGCAGGATGGTTTCAGCACAAAAACTTACACTACCACTATTACCAAGGACAAAACCCCTCAAACCATCACTTTCAATAGTATCCCCGCGGCAACCTATGGGGCGGCAGATTTTACTTTAGGAGCGGTAGCAAGTAGCACATTGCCGGTAACTTATACCAGCGATAATGACAATGTAGCCACGGTAACCAGTGCCGGTCTTGTGCATATTGTGGGCGCCGGTACTGTAAATATTACGGCAGCGCAGGGGGGCAATACTACGTACCTTGCAGCATCAAATGTTAGCCGGCAGCTAACTGTAAACAAAGCAGTATTAACCTATACTGCCGATGCCACATCGCGCGATTACGGCGCAGCCAACCCAACCTTTACGGGCTCTGTATCCGGCTTTGTGAATGGCGATACCCAGACAACTGCCACTACCGGTATACTGCTTTTTACTTCAACAGCCAATGCTACATCACCGGTTACAACAAATAATACTAAAATTATACAATATGAAATAACCGGGAGTGGATTAAGTGCTGCCAACTATAGCTTTGTACAGGCTACTGCAAATAATACTACCTTAACGCTTAATAAGATTGTTATTACTTATACTGCTCAACCAGCTACCAAGGTTTATGGCGCTGCAAATCCGGCATTTAACGCAGTGTTTACCGGCTTAGCCAACGGCCAGACTATTGACCAGGTACTCTCTTCTTTTTCGTACGCTACCACCGCTACAGTCAGCAGCCCTGTTGGCAGCTACCCGGTAACCGTAAACGGCTTAGATGCGCTCAACTATACCTTTACGCCAGCAGCCGCAAACGCTACCATATTTACCATAACCAAGTCCGATTTAACGTTTACTGCGCAGGCAGCCACCAAACATTATGGCGAGGCTAATCCTGCATTAAGCGGCGTCATAACGGGTTATGTCAACAATGAAACCGCTGCTACTGCCTTGACAGGTGCGCCGGTTTATAACACCACAGCCAGCGCAACCAGTAGCGTTGGCAGTTACCCCATAACACTAAGCGGGGTAACTGCAGCCAATTATAACATAACAGCCGCTGCTGCTAACAATACAGCTTTAACCATCACCAAAAATACACTGAGCTATGTAGCCACGCCGGCAAGCCGTGCATTTAATACGGCCAACCCATCGGTAACAGGTACCGTAACAGGCTTTTTAAACGGCGATACCCAGGCATCAGCAACAACCGGTACACTTAGTTTTAGCACAGCCGCTACATTAAGCACACCGGTAGGTACCTATGCCATCAATGGCTCGGGACTAAGCTCAGACAATTATACTATTGGGCAGGATGCTTCAAATGCTTCGGCGTTTTCGATATTCTTATCAA
This sequence comes from Mucilaginibacter lappiensis, assembly GCF_050433765.1. Lineage (GTDB taxonomy): Bacteria > Bacteroidota > Bacteroidia > Sphingobacteriales > Sphingobacteriaceae > Mucilaginibacter > Mucilaginibacter lappiensis_A. The sequence goes on from NZ_JBNPWP010000006.1 coordinate 70,827, forward strand.
CCAATGGTAATCTGAGCAGTTTATCTATCAGCGAGGGTGCTTTGTCGCCATCGTTTGCATCGGGTACCAATAATTACACGGCTACGGTTGCTACAGGCATTACTTCTTTGACAGTTACACCAGCTTTGTCTGATGTTAATGCAAGGGTGACCGTTGCCGGTAACCAGGTAACATCTGGCACGGCATCGGGCAGTATCTCCTTAAATGTTGGATCCAATACCATTCCTGTAAATGTAACCGCACAGGATGGCACCACCAGTAACCCTTATAATATTATAGTAACCCGTTTGCCATCTGCAGATGCTACGTTAAGCAGTTTCAGTATCAGCACCGGGGTGTTGCCGGCACCGGATGCGTACAATGTGTATAGGACTAACGTAGGTAATACGGTAACCAGCTTTGACCTTACAGCCGTAGTTCATGAAGCCAATGCTACATTAATGGTTAACGGTACACCATTTACGTCAGGCACGCCGGTTACCCTGCCGCTCAGCTTAGGTGATAACACCTACAGTGTCGTGATCACCGCGCAGGACGGCACCACGCAAAATTACTATGGCCTGATTATTAACCGAGCCTTCTCATCAAATAACCTGCTGAACAGCCTGGCTGTGAGTGAAGGTTCGCTTAGTCCGGCTTTTGACAACGCTACGCTTAACTATACAGTGCAGGTGAGCAATGCAACCAAATCCATCGATATTACACCCACCTTTGATGCCACAGCTTACGGATCCCATGATGGCTTGCCTGCACCATCAGGGTCGCCTTTTACAAGCACACTTGCTATAGGCGATAACCAGATACCTGTAACTGTAACGGCACAAAACGGAACACCAAGAGCCTACAATATAACCGTAACCAGGGCAACATCGACCGATGCCACATTAGCCAATTTGGGTATCATGACCACCATTTCGGGGCTTGATGTGCCTTTTGACAGTGGTACTTATACTTATAACACCACGGTAACCAGCGATGTAACCGCCTTCCACCTGAACCCTGTTGCTACAAACGATGGCTCGACGATAACCATTAACGGGACGGCTTTAAATACTGCTAACGGTAACGCCATCACGCTCCAATACTTTTCGGTAGCTGAACCTATGGAGATAGTAGTTACTGCGGGCGATGGAACGACTCAAAAAACCTACACCGTAAATGTAACCAGGAATTTCTCGACAAATAATTTGCTGCAAAGCTTAACGATGAACATCAACGGGACAATAACACCGCTGATCCCTGTATTTGATCCGGCAACGAATGATTATACGATGGTCATTAGCGATCCTACTGTAACCGGTATTATAATTGCACCTGTGGCACAGGATAGTCGTGCCGAACTAAGGGTAGGCGGAGCGCCTGTAAACACAGGAGCATCAAGGTTTGTAGCCTTACAGGGTGGCGTGAATGTTATACCTGTAAATGTTTTCTCATTAGGTGGTGGTAACAATACCTATAATATTACCATCAATCGGGCATATTCATCAAATGCAGGTTTGATCAACGTTATCCTGTCAGGTAACGCGCAGTATTCTGCTATTATTAACCAGGTCGATAACAACCTTACTGCCAATATTCCTAATAATGTAACGGCTATCAGTCTTATCCCTAACGCATCTGACCCTGGCGGTACGGTTATCACGGTAAACGGTTATGCTATATCTGGTGGTGCATCTGGCAGCTTGCCGCTTGCCGTAGGTGATAACATATTTACGGTAGGTATTACCGCGGCAGATAACTCTAATACACAATATTATACCGTACATGCTATAAGGCTGCCATTTACCGATGTTACGCTCAGTTCGTTAACGGTAGATAAAGGCGCTCTTGCACCCGCTTTTGCGCCGGGCACCACAAGTTATACTGTAGTTGTAGCCAGCAGTGATGATGCTATTACGGTTACACCGGTGGCTTCGGCAGCAGACGCAAGCGTAACAGCAGGCGGACAAACCATTAATGCTTCAAATCCTTCGTACACCAACAGTGGGCTTTTTGCAGGTAATCAGCGAATCACCGTTAGGGTAACCGCGCCCGATGGTGTGAACTTTACAAGTTACGCATTAAACGTGCTCCGTCCATCTGTTAACCAGGCTTTCCTGGGTAATATTGTATTGAGCTCCGGGACAATATCGCCTGCGTTTTCCCGAAACACCGTAAATTATACAGCAACGGTTGCAGGTAATGTATCGTCCGTCAACTTTACCCCGGCAACCGCCGAGGCAAACGCTACCATCACGGTGACCAATGCAGGTAATACCACGGTAATTAATTCGGGTACACCATCTGCTTTGATTCCGCTAAATACCGGTGCTAACGTGGTAACTACAACAATAACCTCGCAGGACGGTAGTACTACTAAAACATATACAGTAACTATAACCAGGGCAGTTGCATCTGCTGATGCTACTTTGGCTGGCCTTGGGTTAAGTAACGGCTCCCTTAGTCCTGTATTTAGCAGTGGTAATAATACTTACCTGGCAAGTGTAACTAATGCGGTAAGTAATATAACTATAACTCCTTCGGCTGCAAATGCTGCTGCAATAATAGATATTGGCGGTACAACAGTTGCTTCTGGTTCTGGTTTGAGCATCCCTTTAAACCTGGGCGATAATTTAATTAGTATTACCGTAACAGCCGCAGATGGCACTACAACCGAAACGTATACCGTAACAGTTAACAGGGCCGCTCCATCTGCCGATGCAACTTTGGCCGGTTTAAGTACAGACGCCGGCACAATTAGCCCGGTATTTGATACAAGTACAACCAGCTATACAGCTACGGTAGATAATGGTGTAAGTTCTATTACACTTTCTCCTGTTTCCAATAATCCCGATGCTATTATTTTGGTAAATGGTAACCAACCCGATGTGGCAAGCGGTACGTTTAATATCCCGCTAAATGAGGGTAGTAATGTGATAACAACGGTGGTTACCGCGCAAGATGGCACTACCAGTAAAACTTATACGTTAACAGTAACCAGGGCAGCTTCACTTTCTAATAATGCCAATATATCGGCAATAAGTCTAATATCGGCACCAATAGTGAGGATAGGTAAAACAAGTAACTATACCGCGTCTGTAAGTTTTTCTGCAATTAGTGTACAGCAAAAAGTAACGTTGAGTGACAGCCATGCAACTGTTAAAGTTAATGGTGTAACCGCAATATCAGGGACACCTGTAACAGTGGCACTTAACGCGACAGGTGTTACAACTATTACAACTGTAGTAACAGCCGCAGATGGTATTACCACCCGTACTTACACCATAGCCGTGAGTAAGAATGGAACATCAAATGCAAACCTTGCATCGCTATCTTTAAGCGGCGTGGTATTGAGCAGGGTAGGTAACACAAGTAATTATACCGCATCTGTAAGTTCATCTGCAATCAGTGTACAGCAAAAAGCAACATTGAGTGACAGTAATGCAACTTTTAAAGTTAATGGTGTAACTGAAACCTCAGGAACACCTACAACGGTGGCACTTAATGCTACAGGTGCTACAACTATTACAACTGTAGTGACAGCCGAAGATGGAGTAGCTACAAGAACATACACTATAGTTGTAAACAGGGTTCCGTCATCAAATGCGAACCTTGCATCGCTATCTTTAAGCGGCTTGGTGTTGAGCAGGATAGGTAACACAGGTAATTACACCGCAGCTGTAAGTTTTTCGGCAGTTAGCGTACAGCAAACCGCAACGTTGAGTGACAGCCATGCAACTGTTAAAGTTAATGGTGTAACTACAGCATCAAAAACACCTGCAACAGTGGCGCTTAATGCGACAGGTACCACCGTTATTACAACTGTAGTAACAGCCGAAGATGGTATTACCACCCGTACTTACACCATAGCCGTGAGTAAGAGTGGAGCATCAAACGCGAACCTTGCATCGCTATCATTAAGCGGCGTGGTATTGAGCAGGATAGGTAACTCAGGTAATTACACCGCATCTGTAAGTTCATCTGCAATTAGTGTACAGCAAAAAGCAACATTGAGCGACAGCCATGCCTCTTTTACAGTAAACGATATAGCTGCAACATCTGGCACACCTACAACAGTTGCGCTTAACACGACAGGTACTACCGTTATTACAACTGTAGTAACAGCCGAAGATGGAGTAACCACAAGAACATATACTATAGCTGTAAGCAAAGCTGCGTCATTAAATACGCTGGCTTTGCACACTTTTGATGCTGGTTATAATAGTACCGCTATTGCCCCAAAATCAAATGACTTAAACCATAGCGATGCGATCATCGTTCATCAGGCATTATCGCCAAACGGTGATGGTATTAATGATTATCTTACTATTGATGGTATTGAAAATTATACCGATAACCATTTATCAATCATGAACTCGGGCGGTGGGCTGGTTTACGATGTCCGGAGTTATGGTGTTAACGGTAAAGTGTTTGATGGTCATTCCAACAAGGGCGGTAACCTGCAAAAATCAGGTACCTATTATTATTCGCTTGAATATAAGGATGGTAATGAAACCAAACGCAAAACCGGGTATATCATACTTAAATATTAATAAACCTGCTACCGGTATCAATTACCGGTAGCAGGTTTTTCTGTTTTGATGGGCAATTAAACTAAAAAGGGTGAAATCAGCCTGGTAAACATGGGTATTTAGGTTGATATACACTATTGCCAAACCAATAAGTACACCTATAATTACTTTAGTTTTTTAGCTCTTAAAATAGTATCAATTTTCAATATAAACATTAAAAATAAAGGGATAGAAACGGGTATTTATGTTCAAAATAACAACAATTTTAAGTCTAAGTCTGCTGCTGGTATTAATAACCGGTAGTAGGGTTTTTGCCCAGCAACAGATTTATAATTACAGCCAATACGCCGATAACCTTACGTCGGTAAATTCGGCTTATTCAATGCTTGATAAAGCCGGTTCGGTGAGCGTGCTGGGACGCAAGCAGTTTATAGGAATAGACGGGGCGCCAAGCAGCTTGATGTTTAATGCCAATTTCCCTGTTGAATCAATTAATAGCGCAGCAGGGATTTATGTACTCAATGATCAGGCCGCTGTTGAGCACCAGATAGAGTTTAATGCGTTTTTTGCTAAAGGGATACAGTTAACCCAAACCAGCTACCTTGCCGTTGCTTTAAATGCGGGTATTCGCAACTATGTAGGTAATTACTCTCAGTTGGATGCATCAGATCCACAGTTTATGAATGATGTGCGCGAAACAAAACCCAATATAGGTTTTGGAGTGATGTTATATAGCGCCCGCTACTACCTCGGCCTCTCGGTGCCTGAGTTTACTATCCGTAGTTTGGGTACAGCATCTGAACAGCAGGCCAATTACCTGCGCACGCACTATTACTTTACAGGTGCGTACCTGGCCGATGTGAGTGATGATGTAAAATTTAAACCGGCAACACTGGTGTCCTATTTAAACGGATCGCCGGTTCTGGCAAATGTATCAGGTACATTATACCTGAAAGAGCAACTGGGCGTAGGGCTAAATTATCGTACCGATAAAAAAGCTGCGGCTATGCTATCGGTGATTGGCAAAGCATTCAGGGTAGGGTATAGTTATCAGTTTGGCACATCGTCAAATAACCTGGGTGGTATAAATATTAACACGCATGAGGTAAGTATAAGTTACAGGTTTGGCAATGTGACTGAAAATAAACTATTGTAAAGAAATATAACCAAAGTAGATATAACTAAAGCGAATTAATAGCAAGTAAAAACCGCTAAACGTGTAAACTATGCTTTAATATATAAGAATTTTATGTAACCGGCGGATACCGAAAAGCCTTAAAAGAGTAGGTAAAAATAAACCTAAACAAAAAATACAGTGGCATCTCCCATCACACAATTAACCCAGACCGAACAGCAGCACATGCTTTTCCTGTTCCTTCCTGTAAAAAAGGAATCATCAGAAAGTGTTAATGAAGCATTAACAACACTTAAAAACGCAGTAATACCCGGCGATGATATCCGCGCTTTAACAGGGGTACACTTTTTTATGTTTTATTACTTGCCGGCAGGTAAATCGGCCGGGCTTCCTATACCAAGCTTCGAGGCTATGGATGACAGGGGCTTATTTGTTGTACAGGCAATTTATGATGCTGATTTTGTGCCTTATATCAGCTCCTTTGTTGATAACCCCAAAATAGAATTTGGGCTCAACCTTGTATTAAGTGCAATGGATGAAACAGGTATTGTGAAACCTACAGACGGAACTTCGGCAGTCCGCATCCTTGAAAGAGGTGGGGTGAAGGATAATAAAGCCGCATTTAATTGTTTATTAATGCGGTATAATTTTTCTGATCCAACCATACCGGCGGCCACAACATCTGCACCGGGGCAAAAATTCATCCTTGGTTTTACCTTCCCGGGCTTAACCATAGGCAAAATATTAAAGAACTATCCCGATGCACAGGATCTGTGGCCTTCACCGGCAGTGCCTATTCATTTTGATCCATCAGTACCACCCGAAGAGTGTTAAATAATTGCCAGGCCCTGCTGAAATATGCAGGGCCTTATTTAAAATCTATTCTCCATGATGAACCTAAATCTGAATGCTATTAATACCGTCGCCGAGCCTAAACTTGGCGATATACAAGGTTTAATACTACGGGGTTATAATTTACCCTACGTTCGCTACATTGTGTTTAAAATAAATGATGCGGAAGGCGCACGGCTGTTTTGTAAAAAAATATTGCCAGGCAGTGCCGAATTACTTAAGGTTACAACAGCCGCCCCCTGGAAAAATGGCCAAAAGCCGGATTATTGTTTAAATGTTGGTTTAACTGTTTTCGGCCTTAAAAAACTAATAGATCAGGATCAGTTTGAAACTGTGAATAACGATAGTCTGGAATTTTTTAAATGGTTTAAATCCGGGGCTGTCAAAACTGCTGGAAAAATTGGTGATACCGACGATAGTGCACCAACTTTATGGTGGAAAAGGTCTGGCGGATGGCTGGCGCCCCAGGATCCGGTTGCCGATGGATCAGACCTGCACGTACAGGTAAGCCTTTTTGCTCATGACAGTGATTGCCTCAAAAGCTATTATCAAACCCTGTTAGGGATGATTCCCGCAGGTGCTAATGGAGCGTCAATGACCGCGGTGTTTTTTAAAGATTCAGAACCGTTACCTAAAGGCAACGATTATATTCATTTTGGGTATAAGGATAGCTTTTCGCAACCGAGATTAGCCAATGTACCATGGAATACGGTGCAGGGGCGTTTATTATCGGGCAAAAGCCTTATTGACGATAGGAAAATTGTGCCACTTGATAACTTTGTTATCGGTATAAAAAATTTCTCTGATGATCCCCTTGCTCCTGCATATGCCCCTAATCCGTTGTTGGAGAATGGGAGCTTTGCCGCATTTAGGTTATTATATCAGGATGTAAAGGCTTTTAATAAGTTTATAAATAATCCTCCGGAAGGTGCAAGCCCTGAGTTGGTGGCCGCAAAAATGTGTGGTCGATGGTTTGACGGAACGCCGCTGGTGGTTTCGCCAGATAAACCAAACCCCGACCTGAAGGATTTTGATTATACAAATTTCAACTACATTAACCATACACCTAACCAGCAGGGTAAAGGCCATAATGACGACCTGGGGCGGCTATGCCCGTACGCTGCTCATATCAGGCGCACCAACCCAAGAGATGATACAAAGGTAACCGGGAATAAAAAAGCTGATGGCACTCCATCTTACGCGGAGTCGCGACGGATTATGCGCAGGGCAGGGCCTTATGGTCCCGATTATGTTGAAAACGAACCAGAAGGGATTCAAAGAGGATTAGTTGGCCTGTTTATTTGTTCCAATTTAAGTGAGCAGTTTGTGTTTATTATGGATTCGTGGATACGGCAGGGCGGTTTCAGGTCAGAGGATGGCAGCCCCAATGCCAGTGGTTTCGATCCGCTATTTGGTCCGCCTAATAAAAGTATATCAGACTATAATGAATTTGATTACTTGCCTGTCAATCCTGGTGATTCCTATGTAGAAATGAAAGGCCTTGAGCGTTTTATCCGTACAGATGGCAGCTTACTCTTGTTTTTGCCGGGAATAAAAGCGCTCGAAGATCTGTCGAACGGTGTAATACCCATCCATCCTCAATCCAAATTATAAATCTAAATACCTTAACCATGAAAAGTACCTTATTATTTACACATGATAACCGGCTGAAAGACCGGCCTGTTTCCTTTAAGGAGATAGATGAACAGGCGCTGCATGCCATAGTGCAAGCCGCTGTAAACGTTGAACTGTTTACTATTCCTTTGTACATGACCTCACTTTACTCCTTACAGGGAATGCATGAGATAAACAGTAAAGGAAACAATTTTTACGAAGGCCGTATCTGGCCGGGCATGGCGGCAACCGCCAAACCTCAAACGGCTAACGAGAAAGCGTTTAATGCTGTTTTTAGTGTTTTTGTAGCCGAAATGCTGCACCTGCAAATTATATCAAACCTGGCCAAAGTAATTGGTTACGATCCTAAATTTACCTGCGAGCCCTTGCAGGACGAAGAAACGTATGCCTGGAAATGTTATGGCGATGATAAAACCATATTGCCACATATTCTTGATTTTGAGGATTGCATTGCGCCATATAACCAGATAAAAGTTAAAACGGGAGCTATGAACGTGGAGCAGTTGCACTTATTTTTGGCTATTGAGCAAACCGAGAACGATGCCGAAAAAGTTCTTGACCCTGAAAAAATATCAAAATACAGCGAAAAAGCACCTTTTGACAACTGGAAACCCGGTACTGATTTGCCCTGGTTTGGATCAATAGGGAACATGTACCTGCAATTGTGGAACTATCTTTCTATAACCTATACAGATGGCACAACCCTTTGGGATATTGTTTTTGAAAAAGGAAAAGTTGGTAGTGACCCCGCTGTACAAAAAGAGATATTTAACCCCGAAAGGATGGAGCCGAAACCACATCCCGACCCGCTTGATCCCGGAGCTGACGAATACCCGGGTATAGCCACAAGTATTCAGAATACCGCATCGGAGGCAGCCCTGCTGGATACCATGAACATGATAAACGGCATTACCGACCAGGGGGAAGGCGGTGGTGTTATTAAAGAGATCCTGGATAGGATGAATAAAAGCAAAAGCGCCAATGAGCATATAAACCTTGATATTGTACAAGACCAGTTTAGGCCAAGCTGCCCGGTTTTACGCAACAAATATCCATCGTACACGGCCTCAGGTGCCGATGCGCCATCTGCCAAGGCCGATGCCCGTGATCAATTTGGAAAGATGGACCATTTTGAAACTTTTGCCTTTGTGCTTGGGCTGATAAAAGAGGGTGGCATAGTTACCTGGGATCAATGGCATGCACAGGGCAACTCCTGGACGGCTGAGTCATTACAAACAGCGGTTTATGATCCTGCGCATAACCCACAGTTACCTGCCTCTGCCGATATAGCAGGAGCTTTAAACAGGCTGAAACTAAATGATACCGCAGAGGGAGCCAATTTTGATTTATTCAGTCGCGCGTCAACAGGCGCTATTGCCGGTGTAACCAAGGTGCTGAATGATTATTTTAAGAATCCAAAAACCAAATTCCCTTACCCATCTATGGGTGGTTCGGGCGACAGGATGTCAATCTGCTGGGCTATTTTTGGCAAGGCACCCAATATTGGCTTAGGTATATCCCCGCCGCTCGATCCGCCTATAGATCGTACTGAACATTTATATCATGCCTGCCAGGGCATGAGCCTGGATGATACGCTGAAAGACGATCCTGGAAAATGCGCTACGACCGGGGTATATCATACCTGCAAAGGATCAAATGACTGCAAGACAGAAGGTGGTTGCGGTTTTGTGCAGACAACAAAGGGCGGCGGAATTTGTGGAGTATCACTTGCTGCCTTTTACAAAACGCAGCCAGGCTGGCCCGATGCTAATAACCTGCTTTTCAGTCCGCCGGCTGACAATGCCTGTAAGGCCTTAGGTGGTTGCGCGGTTCCAATATCGGCATCACAAATGTATCCCGAATTGAAAGAGGGCGATGAATATCGCATGCAGTTATATGATTTTGGCGACAAGCCCGGCTTTAGCCCAAAATCGTTCGACGTACTTGATTACGAAAAAGGCGAACTGGTTTATGATGTGGCCTGGAAAGCATATCGCGCGGTTTTAGAGAAAAGAGGGTTGCCAGTGCCCGAAAAACCAAAACCAAGCGATTTGCGTTTAGCATTTCCGCCATCAACCTAAAAAAACCATAACCCATGGATACCTATACTTTACCACGCCTTGGCCTTCCAAATTTGGGCCTTGGCGTGGGTTTACGTAACAAGCATTTTAATTACCTGCTGCATAACCCGGCCCAGGTGGATTGGTTCGAGATCATCAGCGAAAACTTTATGGATGATTTTGGCTTTGCCCGCCATGTGCTGATGCACGTACGCAAACAGGTGCCTGTGGTAATGCACGGGGTTTCGTTATCTGTTGGCAGTACCGATCCTATCAACTTTATATACCTTGAAAAGCTGAAGGCGCTGGCCGAAGCCATAGAGCCGGAATGGATCTCGGACCATTTATGCTGGACCGGTGTTGCTTATACCAATACGCACGATTTGCTGCCCATGCCTATGACCCAGGAAAGCCTTGCGCATGTTTGCGAACGGGTGATGCGGATACAGGATTATTTAAAAAGGCCGCTGGTATTGGAAAATCCATCAACTTACCTGCAATTTAAGGCATCAACCATTCCTGAGTGGGACTTTTTGTCGTCATTGGCCACTACAACCGGCTGTGGTTTATTGCTTGATGTAAACAATGTGTTTGTATCAGCAACAAACCATGACTTTGATGCCCCTCATTATATCAATAATTTGCCGCATCAGCATATTGTACAAATGCACATTGCCGGCCCAACAGATTGCGGCGATCTGCTGATAGATACCCATGACCAGCCCGTACCGACTGAAGTTTGGAAATTGTATACGCAGGCACAGCAATTAACCGGTGGTGTAAGCACGCTGTTGGAGTGGGATGCCAAAATACCCGATTACCCCGATTTGTTGCTTGAACTGTATAAAGCCCGCGAAGCTTTAAAAGGTAATATCCCCGTTCAGGGCGTTAATAAATCCGAACATCAGCCCGTATCAAATCCGGTTGATTTTCAATTACAGGCAGCAAATGGCTAAGGATCAAAAACTGGCATTATTGCAAAACTGGCTCAAAACCGTAGTGATGACGCCGGGCCACCTGCCTCAAAAACTGGGGCAGGCAAGGCATTTGTATGCGCTGAGTGAGATGGATGTGGTAGCCAACGAGGGGAAAGCGTCCGTTTATACCCGTTTAAATGTGTACAGCTCGGGGTATTTAATGCGCCTGTTGGATTGCATGTATGCTGATTATCCCATCAGCAAAAAATTTATGGGTGATGAAGTGTTTGACAGTTTTGCCAAAGCTTACCTGCTTTATCATCCGTCCACATCGTTCACGTTATATGATCTGGGCAAGGCTTTTCCTTTGTTTTTAGCTAAAACAAAGCCGCAGGGTATGGTTGGTGATGACCAGCAACTTCAGGATTTTATGGATCTCCCGGTAGCCTTAACCAAATTGGAAAGAGCCCGGCAGGAAGCCATACGTGCGCCAGGAACAGAAGATGATACTCAACGTGATCAAGGAATAAATATCCAGGATATTCTTTTCAATATCGTTAAAGTATCTGTTCCCGCTTGTTTGCAATTGCTGGAGCTGGAGTTTTCGATGATCCGTTTTTTTACAGCCGTTTACCGGGGTGAGGATTATGAATTGCCATCGCCGCAGAAAACTTTTTTGGCCGTAAGTCGCAAAAATTATAAGGTAACCATGACCGAACTCACCGAAACGCAATACATTTTGCTCACGGTATGCCAAACAGAAGATAACCTTTACGATGCTATAACTACTACCGCATCACTTTGTAAAGTGTCTGCATCAATACTTTTAGCCGACGTGTATCTCTGGATACCACTATTTCAGAAAAACGGATTAGTGGCTTGGAGTTAAATGGCTCCTATTATCACCGTTATGATCTCGAAAAAGTTATAGTAAATGTTTGAGCTTTTACCAAAAAGTGGTTGGTTGAGGTAACAAAGTATTCAAAATAATAAGATAGCCAATAATTTAATTAAAGCATATATTAGCTATTATTTACCTATATGCTTAAATACGCACTTAAAAAGACAGCGCTGTTGATTAGCCTGTCATTCGTTAGTTTTCTGGCATCTGCTCAAAAAGTAGCCGAGCCTCAAAACACATCTCCCGAATGGTCTAAACCTTATCAGTCATTTCAAATTGCAGGTAACCTATACTATGTAGGCACCTATGACCTGGCCTGCTACCTCATAGTTACACCGCAGGGAAACATACTCATCAATACCGGGCTTGCTGCATCGGCGCCCAAGATCAAAGCCAATATAGAAGCCTTAGGTTTTAAACTTACTGATACCAAAATTCTGTTAACAACGCAAGCTCATTTTGACCATATGGGTGCAATGGCAACCATAAAAAAATTAACGGGTGCCAAAATGATGGTGGATGAAAAAGATGCAGGTATAATGGCCGATGGCGGCAGTTCGGATTACGCCTTAGGGGGTAACGGCAGCACATATAAAGCGGTTAAGGCTGATCGCTTATTGCACAATGGCGATACGATAAAGTTAGGCAACATGCGCCTTGTTATGCTTCACCATCCCGGCCATACCAAAGGTTCCTGCAGCTTTCTGTTTGATGTAAAAGATGAACACAGGTCATATAGGGTACTCATAGCTAACATGCCTACCATAGTTACAGAAAAAAGTTTTTCAGCCATACCTGCATACCCTGATATCGCCAAAGATTATGCATACACGTTAGATGCTATGAAAAAACTAACATTCGATATCTGGCTTTCTTCACATGCCAGCCAGTTTGGGCTTCATACCAAACACAAGCCAGGTGATGCTTATAACCCGGCTGCCTTTATAGATAGAAAAGGATATGACGCGGAAATTAACGATTTGCAAAATCAATTTTCGAAGAAGGTTGAAGGCAAATAGCGCTAACAAGCAAATTTACAACCTATCTTCTATTAAAAATAAAAATTTTCTGCTGGAAGACATTAATTGAAAGTTTTTGAGAGCTATTAATCTATTTAATTTAAAAATAATTGGATAAAATCAATTTATCGAGCAATTTTTTATTCTTACTTTCTTTTATTTACTCCTGTTTAAACTTTAATTTAAGTTTTAAGTAAATAAAATAGATATTTTTAAATGTGATTTATCGATTTATCTGATTTGTTAAAAAAATAAAAGCCAAAACTTAAATTTTATAGTAATATGTGAAATTTATTGCATTTTTTTTGTCATAAATAGACTTTTTTTCTTCTTGCGTAAAGATATTTTATAATTTATATTGATTAATTAATAAAAATACATGAGTGTAATTGAAAAAAATGAATAATTGACTGAAAATAAGTGCGACTTTTTAATAAAATACTAAAAAGATAGTAATTGTTTGTAAGGTAAATGCTACAAATTATATTGTGGGTGTTTAATTATTAACTAATAGCTGATCTTAAGTATGAAAAAAAGTTTCCTCAAAAACTTGATTGGGATTCTATTGGCCTTATTTTGCCAATATACTTACGCCCAAAATCGAACCATTACTGGTACTGTAATCGCAAAAGATGATGGCTTACCTATTCCCGGGGTAAGCGTCAGCGTAAAGGGTTTACAAATAGGTACCCAAACCTCAGGTTCAGGTAAGTATTCTTTAAGTGTACCAGCAAAGGGAACCACGCTGGTATTCTCGTTTATTGGTTTTTCTAAAGTCGAAGTTCCTATTGAAAACAAAAGTGTAATTAATGTTTCAATGGGTTCTGATTTTAAGCAATTAAATGAAGTGGTGGTAACAGGTTCGGGTGTGGCAACCAGTAAGGCCAAATTGGCCATAGCGGTAGAGTCTATAGCTGGTAAAAACCTGGCATCAACCCCGCAAGCCTCTATTGATCAGGCGTTGGTTGGGAAAATTGCCGGCGCGCAAATTTCCTCTACAGATGGAACACCTGGCGCCCGTACCAACATCATTCTTCGTGGTATCAATACGGTACAGGGAAGCACATCTCCAATGATTCTGTTAGATGGGGTTGAATCCAGGTCGACTGATATCAGCTTGCTTGATCAGTCAAGTATTGATCATATTGAGGTTGTACAGGGTGCGGCGGCATCTACCATTTATGGTGCCCAGGGAGCTAATGGTGTAATCCAGATATTTACTAAAAAGGGGCAAGGGAAAGTTAAAATAGACGTTTCCAGCAGTGTTTCGGCAAGTAATTACATCAACAACGGCAATGTACACCAGGCAAAGCTCAGCAGTTTTAAGACGGATGCAGCGGGCAATTTTATAGACGACAGCGGCAACATCATTAAACTTGACGAAGATGGTACCTATCCCGGTATTACATGGGCATTTCCTTCTGGTAATGGAAACCCAACTGCAATGTCAAATCCATTAAACGTTGCGCGTCAGCAATATGGCACCAACCTTAAATATTATGATCACCTTAAACAATTATTCCAAACTGCCTATACCCGGAGTAATAGTATCTCAGTGTCTGGCGGATCGGATAAAAGTGATTATGCTTTAAATATTTCTAACAATCACCAGCAAAGTAATATTGTTAGAAATGGGTATAATGACCGAACCAATTTAACCGCAAACATTGGCACAGAATTATTTAAAGGCTTTACATTAAGGTCAATAACGCAGTTGATATACACCAAAAATACGCTAAACCCATCTTTCGGCACAGGCGGTAATGCTATATTCAACGCGTTAAATGCTTCACCTTTTTATGATTTCAATCAAAAATTACCCGATGGAAATTATCCTTACTCCTTAAATTCAGGTACGGTGAGCGTTAATGGTAATAACCCGTTTTATAATTTACAATATGCAAGTAAAAAAGATAATCGGGTAGACATCATTGAGAACATACAAGCCGATTACAAGATCAATAAGTTTATTGAGCTGAGCGCGAAATATGGGATAAACTATACCCATCAGGATATCAATTACATTTATCAAAATCAATCGGGTAACGCAAACTCTAATGACCTGGAATCATGGGTTTCTTTAAATAACAACAGTGATAATACCGGTGAGGTTGATAAACAAAGTAACAATACAACTTTTCAGAATTTTAATGGATCGGCAACGATCAGAACTGACTTTGAAAAAGATTTTGACTTAAATGTTCCTATAACAACCAGTACATTATTACAGTATGATTATAGGAAAAACAATCTTAATCAGTTCCAAACTTACGGATATAGCCTGCCCAGCTACCCAATTTACAACTTTATTCAAACCAAAACGCAACAGGTGCTGCAGGATTATACTGAGCCCTTTGTAACCTACGGTTATGTAGTTAACCAAAAAATTGATATTGGTGAATATGGTGGTATTGGCGGTGGTTTCAGGAGCGATTATTCATCTGCCTTTGGTCAGGGTTCAAAACCATTCACATTTCCCAATGCCAACGCCTATATCAGGCCGTCATCGTTTGATTTCTGGAAAAACGGCAGCCTGGGCAACAGGATACCTGAATTTAAATTAAGGGCGGCTTTTGGTAAAGCAGGGATACAGCCTAAACCTTTTGACAGATACCTCACTTTAGACCCTAAAAATGTGGGCAGCTCATTAACATTTGCCTTGCTAAATGCCCAAAAAAATCCGAACCTGAATGTGGAAGTATCAAGGGAGTTGGAGATAGGTACAGATATTGGGATCAAGGGATTTAACGGCAACTGGTTAAGCGATATTAATTTAAGCGTAACTTACTGGAACCGTAAAGGTACCAACTCCATTTTTGATGTTAGTATAGCGCCATCTACAGGTCCGCTAACGTTAAAAACAAATGCTATTGATCTGTCGTCAAATGGTATCCAGGCATCGCTAAATATCAGCGTGTTGAAAGCAAAAGATTTTAACTGGAATGTAACTACCAACTTTAGTCACCAAACATCAAAAATTGATAAAGTAGACGGGCCAGGGATCATTTTAACGTCGGCAGCCGGAAGCACACAGGAGGTTTTGATTGCAGGATCAAAAATTGGTCAGATTTATGGTTATAAAGCACTGACAAGTCTTGACCAGAAAAACCTGGAAGGCGTTCCATATATCCAACCGGCAGATTATGGAAAATATGAAATAGTTGATGGCAGGGTAGTAGATAAAACTACCAAAGGGGTACAGTTTACCAATGAAGTATATTCATTAGGTGATCCAAACCCTAAATTCAACATGTCATTTATTAATAGCTTTAATTACAAACACCTTTCATTTGGTTTCCAGTTTGACTGGGTTCATGGCAGTCATTTATACAACCAAACCAAAGAGTGGATGTACCGTGATGGCATAAGCAGCGATTATGATAAACCGGTAACTATCGACGGCCAAACAGCGGCCTATACAGCCTATTACCGAAGCATATATGCAGATTATTTTGGAGCAAGGAATGGTCCGGCAAGAAATGGAACTAAGGACTATTTTTATGAAGATGCATCTTTCGTCAGATTGAGAAACCTTTCTGTAGGATATGATTTTACGTCGTTAATAGCTAACAAAGTCTTTAAAAGGGTATTGTTAACATTTGCCGCCCGTAATATTTTAACCTTCACCAAATACACCGGATTTGATCCTGAAGTTAGTTCAGGTACATCAAACTCTGCATATGACCGGGGAGTTGACAACAGTTCAACACCTAACAGTAAATCATATCAATTAGGATTAAGCCTTGGATTTTAATTGACCCTTAAATTAAAAAACATGAAAAAATATAAATATTTATCAATTTGTTTTGCAGCGATCATCCTGATAGGTGCATCATCCTGCAAGAAAGAGCTGGATGTGAAAAATCCTAACTCTCCAACATTGGAACAAGCCAAGGACGAACCGGGGATAATTTCGTTATCAACCGCAGCTGTTTATCTCAGTGGTTTTAATGGAAATAATCCTACCATTATTGCTAACCAAAATTGGCTTGGCGATAGTTACTTTTCATTAGGTATTGGTTTCCATGAGTTATTAGGTGATAATATATCGGCCGAGGCATCTAACCAAAACATCAATGTGGTTAATCTGCCTGATTATGTAGTATTAGATGACGGCACAAAAATTACCAATACATCACCCTCCAAAAGTGTAATAAGGATAAGTAATGCCCGTGATAAAAAGCCCGCCAATATGTTTTATTACGAGTGGGCCTATATGTATTCCTTGAACAATGCCTGTAACCAGGTATTATCATTGGTTGAGGCTGTAAAATTTACTGGTGATGCGGCAACCAAAAAGAACACCATAAAAGCATGGGCCTATTGGTGGAAAGGCTTTGCCTATTCAAAAATCGGATCAATTTATTACGCCGGTATCATTGATAATACTGTAGGGATAGGTAATAGTTCCGCCCTGGTATCAACTTATGTTACAAGCGCGGCCATGATAACGGAGGCAAATAGAAACTTTGATGAGGCAAGCACATTATTAAGTGGTATTACAAATACTTCGGACTACAGTACAGTTTTAGGTAAATTATTGCCCGATTTTGTACAAACAGGCAAGGGTGGTATACTTACCCCGGATATGTGGATCCGTAATATTAATACGATGAAAGCCCGCAATTTATTGGCCAACAAAAGAGTAAGCGTAATGACCGCTACCGACTGGAATGCGGTTTTAACATTGGCTAATGCCGGTATTAAATCAAGTGATTTTGTATTCACAGGTCGTACAACAGGTACAAACGGATTTTTCTCTGCGGGTGGCGGATCAGTTGCGGCCATGACAACCGGCTTGCCTAAATCAAGCACTTTTAAAGTTAGCGAAAGGTTAATTCAGGAATATGAACCAGGCGATAAAAGGCTTGCTGTTAATTTTTCTACAAACAAGTACATTAACCAGGTTGGGGGATTTACTTTTAGCACCAGGTGGCAATTATTAGATGCTAATGGTGTTGATAAAGGTGGAGTAGCGGTTCTTAGTGATAAAATTCCGGGTAATTATGAGTTATTTATAGCTGGCAGTTACGAAGAAAATGAGCTCATGAAAGCTGAAGCTTTAATAAACACAGGTAATATAGCAGCAGGTTTATTGAGTATTAACAATGTTAGAACTTACCAGGGGGCCGGATTGCCTGCTTTAAGTGGATCATTAAGCTTAACAGCTGCCAAAGAAGAATTAAGAAGAGAGCGGCGGGTTGCCTTAGTGTTTAGAGGTGTTGCCTTCTATGATGCAAGGCGATTAGGGATTACCGATGACATATCTAAAGGCGGTGGACGTACAAATGCCGTGGTTCTTGGAGCCGACGGAGTTTTAAGTACTCACGCAACTATTAATTACAATTTCCTTGACTACTGGGATGTGCCGGCAGATGAGTTTGTTATCAATCCTCCTGCAGCAGGAAGCGCTCCAATCAAAAACCCCAATTGATTTGTTTCGTTCTTTATAATTTCAGTTAATACTGTTAGGGCCGTGCAAACAAATAGCACGGCCCTTTTTAAATATAAATTTTACACCATGTGATTGATGTTCTACACCGCATCTGATAGTGAAGTAAATGTAAAATCACGTATCCTCATAGGCGGTATTAATGCATTTTGAAATGATTCGCCGCTAACTGTGCGCTCTGGCTTTCCTAATGCATCCAGGTTGTTTAGCATAATTACCGGGCTCTCATTAAACCTGAAGTTTTTTATCGGGAATTTAATTTGTCCGTTTTCAATGTAAAAAGTACCATCGCGGGTAAGCCCTGTAAACAGCAGCGTTTGTGGGTCAACAGAACGGATGTACCAAAGTCGGGTAACCAATATCCCTTTTTCAGTTTCTTTGATGAGCTCTTCAAGGGTAGCATTGCCACCATCCATAATAATACTATCAGGGCTTGGTATTTGTTTTACACCCTTTTTTTGGGCCCAATAACGCGAATAGGTAAAGTTTTTGATCACACCTTTTTCAATCCAGCTTCTTTTTTCCTGCGGACTGCCGTCGCTTGTCCAGCTACTGGTTGGCAGATCGGGGTGGGATGGGTCAGAATAAATATTAACCCTTTCATCAACCATTTTTTCGCCCAGCTTGGTTTTCCCATCGGGTTTGCTTAAAAAGCTGCGGCCTTCATCAGCGCTGCGCGCATCAAGGCCGCCGTACAACTGTTCAAGCAGTACTATACCCGCGGCAGGCTCTAAAATTACGGTATACTTGCCGGGCTCAATGGCTTTAGCGCCTTTTGATCCAGCTGCTTTTTGAGCTGC
Organism: Mucilaginibacter lappiensis; assembly: GCF_050433765.1. Classification (GTDB taxonomy): domain Bacteria; phylum Bacteroidota; class Bacteroidia; order Sphingobacteriales; family Sphingobacteriaceae; genus Mucilaginibacter; species Mucilaginibacter lappiensis_A. The sequence goes on from NZ_JBNPWP010000006.1 coordinate 90,109, forward strand.
TATTTTGGTAAATGCAAGCGTATCCAGTTTGCTTACGTCATTAAAACCTTTGGTAGAATAACCAGAACCCAGCCCGTCATCGGTGCGCAGCGTTACCGAAAAATTCACATCTGTTGAGGTATTATAGGCAAAAAGTCCGTGCGAGTTCATCATAGATGAAAACCTGGCGCTATTTTGCAAAAAGCCTGCTGCGGTAAGTTTATTGTCTTTAGCTATTTTTAAACTTTGCTCAACCATAGTTGTACGCTGGTTGGGAGTTATCGCGGCAGTTTCAGGTACAAATGTTTTTGACGGCGGGGCATAAGTTTGCGGGCCTAAAAACGGAACAAATTCCGGGTTTTCGGGTGCAAGCTGTGCCAGTTCCTCTGAAAGGCGTACGGCTTTTTCTATTGATGCATCATCGTATTCATTAGTGGTGGTAACGCCCAGTTTTTTACCAAATGCCGAAGAAATAACCAGGCTGGTTTGGCTTAAAACCCCGCTGGTTGAAACCGTATTACGGGCATAACGTATATTTCCGGAATCTGACCCGGTAAAATTAATTTCACATTCGTCGGCTTTTGAATAGCTGAGCGCCTTTTTTAAAATTGCCCGGCAATCATCTTCGCTTAATATGGCCATAATATTTTTAAATTTTTCTTGCTGTATTAATTACATTAACTCCTTTAAAATGCGCGGTTGACGAACCATGAGACACAGCGCTTGACTGCGCTGGTTGCCCTTTGCCATCAAAAAATGATCCGCCTAAACGGTAATCACTTTGATCGCATACCGCGGCGCAGGAGTTCCAAAACTCCTGTGTATTTGATTGGTAGGCCACATCATTAAGCATACCCACAATTTTGCCATTCTTTATCTCGTAATAAAGTTGTCCGCTAAACTGAAAGTTATAACGCTGCTGATCAATAGAGAATGAGCTATCACCAATAATATAAATGCCTTTTTCTACATTTTTGATCATATCTGCAGGCGATAATGGACTTTTGCCTGGTTGAAGAGAAATATTAGGCATCCGCTGAAATTGTACATCCTGCCAGCTTTGAGCATAGCAACATCCCTGCGATTCTTTTAAGCCGATAATATGGGCCTGATCACGAATGGTTTGGTAATTAACCAATGTACCATCCTTAATAATATCCCATTTTTTGGCCTCTACGCCTTCATCATCATAGCCCACCGCACCTAATGATCCCGGTTGGGTTTTATCGGCTACAATGTTTACATTTTTACTGCCGAAATTAAACTTGCCTGATTTCCATTTATCCAATGTGAGGAAACTGGTACCGGCAAAGTTAGCCTCATAGCCCAAAACGCGGTCAAGCTCTGTTGGGTGACCAACAGATTCATGTATAGTTAACCATAAATGTGAAGGATCAAGAACAAGATCATACTTGCCTGCTTCAACTGATTTTGCCTTAAGCTTTTGCTCTGCCTGGGTGGCAGCGGCCCGGGCATCTTCCAGCATATCATACCGATCACGATAAAGCGTTGCAACCCCTTTTATTTTATCACTTTCGCGTGGTATAAGGTATTCGTACCCCATGCCGCGTGGTGCGCTCAGGGATTGCCTTGTTTCAAACTTTCCAGTTTTTGAATCAATTTTAGTTACCTCGAACAATGGCCATATGCGGTGTATATCCTGGTCAATGTATGAACCATCTGTTGATGCAAAATACTTTTGCTCGTTTACTAAAAACAGAATAGAATTTACATAATTAGCCCCGCCTTTCATCGCGGCATCATTTACTGAGAGTAATAGATCTGTTTTATCTTTTATCGGAACTTCGAACGCGTTTTTTTCAATCGGTGTTTTCCAGCTTACTTCACCGAAGCCCTTTTGTGCCACCAGCTGAACCGGATCTGTTTGGATCCGTGCATTCTCTTTAGCAATAGCTACGGCAAGTTCGGCTGCTTTGGCAATACTATCGTTATCTAATTTATCAGTTGCGGCAAAACCCCAGCAACCATTAGCAATAACGCGGATACCCATACCGTATGATTGGGTATCAACAATGTTTTGTACTTTGTTTTCGCGGGTTACTACAAACTGATTTAAGTAACGGCCTATGCGCACATCGGTATAAGTAGCTCCCTTTGAACGGGCAGCATTTAATACCACATCGGCCATTTTCTTTTTTAAGGCAACGTCAACCGGTTGCAGGTTTGTGCCCGGTGTAATGGGTGAGCCAAAAACTGGTATCCTGCTTAGCATGGATGCACTGATGCCCATTCCGGTGAGGTAGAGGAAGTCTTTTCTTTTCAAGCTGTTAAGTATTATTTCCTAAATATAATAAGTACAGCTTTCAATTTATAGTAAGGGCAAAAATATAGTTGATTGTTTGCTAAAAATCACCCTAAAAGGGTGACTCCATCAGGAATTAAGGGCGTATATAATAATATTAACACCAAACTTGGTATTATCTTCGGCCAGGAAGCGCTTATTCCTGAAATCGTAATCCCATTCGCAGCCATAATCTTTGCTGCTGTATAAAACGCCAATGCGGCCATTAATTTCAATGGCTTTAAGGTAATCATGTACAAGATCATCGCCCCAGCCGTTTAGTTCAAAGCTGGTTGTGGGCGGCCCCTTGTCAAAGGAAAAAAAAGAGTGGTATATTTTGTGGTTATTAGGGATCTTTTTTAGTGCGGTTGGTCCAAAAAGCGAAGCCATCTGCGCTTCGAACGATTTGGCAAACAGCCCGTCAATATCGTGGTTGCAGTCATCGGCAAAAACAAAGCCCCCGTTTTCTATATATTTTTTAAAGTTGGCTCTTTCCTTAGTATCAAACTGAACCAGTTTATGCCCGCTCATATAACAAAAAGGCGCCGAAAATATATCATCACTGCTTAAGGGGATAACTTTTTCCTGCTGCTCAATGGGGATGGTTGTATATTCAAGCAGGGAGTTAAGCAGATTTGATGGCATACGCTGATCGGTATCCCAATCGCCTGAGTGGTAACTTAACCTGGTAAATGTAAATTTTCCGTTAAAAGCCATCCTTGTTTAAAAACCTTAAAAGTAGTACAATATTTTATGCTGAAATCACTTTTGTTTGCGCAGCTTGTAATTTTTTGGATACTTTATTTAATTTTTAATAAAAAACTATGGTATTTAGTTAAAAGGGTAATATATTGTGAGTGTACATAATTAAGTAATAAGTTTACTCTTTGTTGCTTGAATGTTATGGTCAAATTAAATTATTAAAAATTGGAACTTACCGAAAATAACGTAAAAGCCTTGCTGGGCAAATTACCGCAGTTAAAAAGCGAGATACAAAAAGTAATTGTAGGTCAGGATGCCATTTTGGACGAATTGCTGGTTGCTTTTTTGGCTGGTGGGCACTGTTTACTGGAGGGGGTGCCGGGATTGGCCAAAACACTGATCGTTAAAACAATGTCGCAAGCCCTGCATTTATCGTTCAGGCGCATACAGTTTACCCCCGACCTGATGCCAACTGATATTATAGGCACCGAAATACTGGAGGAAGACCATGCTACAGGAAAGCGTTTCTTTAAATTTAATAAAGGGCCCTTGTTTGCCAATATTATACTGGCCGATGAAATTAACCGTACACCTCCAAAAACCCAGGCTGCCTTACTGGAAGCCATGCAGGAGTTTGAGGTAACCTACGGTGGACAAACATATCCTTTGGATAAGCCGTTTTTTATCCTGGCAACACAAAATCCCATTGAACAGGCCGGTACATATCCCTTGCCTGAGGCCCAGTTAGACAGGTTTTTACTGCTGATAAAAATAGGGTACCCAACCGAGCAGGAAGAATTTGAAGTGTTAAACCGTACAACCGGCATAAAAAAAGCTGATGTTAAGCCTGTAATTACCGCCGATGAAATTATACAAGCCCAGGCACTGGTTCGGCAGGTAACTATAAGCGAGGATCTGGTAAAATATGTAAGCCAGCTGATCAGAGCCACCCGTCCGGATACTACTTCGGTGAGTTATATTAAAGAATGGGTACGCTGGGGCGCAGGACCGCGGGCAGGGCAGGCCCTGATATTAACAGCCAAGGCCCGTGCTTTACTGAAAGGCAGGTATTCGGTTTTAACAGAAGATATACATGCTATGGCCCCCGCGGTTTTAAGGCACCGCATACTGATGAACTTTAAGGCCGAGGCAGAAGGCATAACATCGGACAAGGTGACCGCCGAATTAATAAAGGTAGTAGAGCGAACGAAAGCTCTTGTCTGAATAATGTCTGAACCGGGATTTATGGGATTAAGGGATTAATAGGATTTCTTTTATCTGCAACTTTAAAAAGTCAAGGTAATCCCATAAATCCCGGTTCAGACAAATAAATAAATCCGAAATCCCAATTCCCAAATCCGACATCAAAAATATGCTTGACCCTAAAGTATTAATGACCATTAAAGATTTGCCTTTACTCGCCAAAACGGTGATTGATGGTTTTATGAATGGTTTTAATAAAAGTAAGGTAAAAGGACCGGGTCTTGAATTTAGTCAGTACCGAAGTTATCAGCCTGGCGATGATCTCAGGTGGTTGGATTGGCGCATGTTTGCCCGATCTGACAGGTATTATATCCGTGAATCAGAAATTGAGACGAGTATTTCAGTAAGGTTTCTGGTTGATGCAAGCGCTTCCATGAATCATGATGATAACGGTATTAAAAAGATAGATTATGCCCGTTTTCTTGCCGCGTCACTGGCCTGGCTATCCAATTTGCAGGGCGATTCTGTGGGATTATATGTTTTTCAGGATGGTGGTTTATTTTCGCTGGCATCCAAACCCGATCCGCAGCATTTACAACGACTCTTATACCATTTACAGCAGATAAATCCGGCAGGTACTTTTACTAAACCTGTGCACTATAAAGAATTGTTTGCAGGTACTGGCCGCAAGGAGCTTTTGGTATTTATAACAGATATGTATCAGGCCGAAGGGGAGATCAACAGGTTGCTTGATTCATTATCAGCCTTAAAACATGAAGTAGTAGTTTTTCATCTGATGGGTAAAAACGAACTTGATTTTGATTTTGGTGACTATTCAACACTGGAAGATCTTGAAACCGGCGAAACTATGGAAGTTAATACCAATGAGGCTGCCACATATAACCAAAAACTAAAGGATCACCTGGAGAACATCAGAATGCAGCTATTAGGGAAGCATGTTTTTTATCGGATGATAAGCACATCCCAGCCACTGGACGAGGCCTTACGCGATTTTTTGGTACAGAGAAATAAAGGTAAGTTTTAACCATAACTCAAAGAATGCAGTTTTTAAATCCCATATGGTTGTTTGCAATTGCCGCGTTAAGCATCCCGGTAATTATACACCTGTGGAATATAAAACCGGGTAAAACTTTAAAAGTAGGCAGCATTTCACTCATGACATCGGCGGCTCAAAAAAGCAGTCGTAGTTTTAAGTTGAATGATGTGCCTTTGTTCCTGCTGCGCTGCCTGCTGCTTACTTTGCTGGCATTTTTATTGGCCATGCCGGTATGGCGGCAATATCTTTCGGCAGCCAAAACAAAAGGCTGGCTGCTCATTCCCAAAGAAAGCATTAAGGAGGGTTATAATAAATTTAAACCCACCATTGACTCCCTCACCAAGGTTGGTTATGAATTTCATTATTTTAATAAGGGTTTTACCAAGGCCGATTTAAAACAGGTATTGACCGATTCTACCGCGCAAACCCAACCCGAACCCGCAAATTACTGGAGCTTAATAGTACAGTTAAACGACCAGCTTCCGGCTGCTGTGCCTGTATATTTATTTACATCAAATCAAACAAAATATTTTACCGGTAATAGGCCATCTATCGCATCCAATCTAAATTGGCAAACCTATACACCTGCTGATTCTGTAAATACCTGGATTGAAAGCGCGCGGTTCACCAATACTAATGCCATCAAGGTTGTTGAAGGTAACAGCAAACCGTCTGGAACTTATTTTGCCAATTATAATATCCAGTCGGGGGGCGGGGCTAATGCCGTTTTTACCGTAAATATAAACAACGGCAAGCCCGAAATAAGTTTAAAGAACGGCGATCAGAAAGCTATACTTATTGATACCAACAGCCAGCGCATTGCTATTTTTACCGATAAGCACAGCGTTGATGCTGCTTATCTGAAAGCAGCCCTGGTGGCAGTCAGTAATTTTACCGGACATAAAACAGTTATTAAACAATACAGTGATGCCGGTCAGATACCTGCCGGGCAAAACTGGATCTTTTGGTTGTCAGAAAAACCGGTTGATGTTAACAGTTTAAAAAAGACTATAAATATCCTGAACTATGAGCCGGGTCAGGTAAACAATACGGCATCATGGATAAAAACAAATGGCGCGTTTTCGGTAGCAGGGCAACAACGTTTTCCGGCGCTGTATAAACTGGTTAAGACAGAAGCCATCAGCTCGCAACCCGTTTGGCTTGATGGTTATGGCAATACTGTTTTAGATATACAGCAAAACCAGCATACCACCAGCTATCATTTTTATTCCCGCTTTAACCCCGCCTGGAATGAGCTGGTTTGGAGTGATGGGTTTCCGAAGCTGTTGTTAAAGCTGATGGCCGGTGAAAATAATAATGACCAAATGGCACGGCATGATCGCCGGGTAATGGATCAGCAACAATTGATGCCTTATATTATTCCGGCTGTAAAAAACACAGATGGTCATAAAATCACTATTCAAACAGATCTGACACATTATTTCTGGCTGGCATTGATTTTTGTATTTTTTGTAGAACGATGGCTGGCCCATAAAAATAAACTGGTTCCAAAACATGGCTAAGCAGGGAGGGGTATGTAAAATAAGCGCTATACACCAATGGTATATTGGTTGCCAGTTAGCTGCAGATGTACTTTTTGCTGCAGCGATTTCTATTGCGGCAGGAGGTGTGTTGTTTTACCTGTTTTCGTTTTCAAAGCTTTGGATGGTGCTTGTATTTGTGATAAACTTGTTGGTTTTATTGCTTATTCGCAAGGTATGGACAGTTAGTTATCTATCCATTTCAGGTTTCCTCGACCAGCACTATCCCCAACTGGAAGAAAGCAGCGGATTAGTGTTAAAATCAGCCGGTGAACTGAACCTGCTTGAAACACTGCAGGTAGCAAAAGTAGAAGAACAGTTGCATCAGATACCGCTTTGGCACAGTTCTTTTTTTAGGCGTATAAAACTGGCTTTACTATTATTGATCATTGCTTTAGGCATAAATTGGGCAGCCGGCAAGTATGTTTTACAAAGTCATGCCGATAAAACTACGGGTGCATCAATCATTAAAACCACAATACCTGAAAAGGTATTACCACAAATAGCCGCTGTTGATATCACGATCAGTCCGCCTGGCTATACGGGCAAAGCGAAGAGAGAGCAAGATAAATTTACCTTGAATGTGGAAGATGGATCCACTGTAACCTGGAAAATATCAACCAATATTGCTGTTAACCGGGTATCCCTGTTGTTCAATGATAAAGCATCTGTGGCATTAAAGAGTTTGAACGTTGATAAAACCAGATGGCAAACCCAAAAGGCAATTACTCAAACCGGCTTTTATCAGGTGAGTGTGGATGGCAAACTTTCGGACTTGTACCAGGTGCAGGTTATCAAAGATCAGCCGCCTGTGATCCATATTAAAACGCCCAGGCAATACACCTATATTGATGCCGGCGAGGCACAAAAGGTAAATATCAGTGCAACTGCCAATGATGATTATGGCGTTAGTAATGCCCTTATTTTTGCAACTGTAGCCAAGGGTAGTGGCGAAGCGGTTAAGTTTAAGGAGTACAAACTTGATTTTTCTGCGTCATTCAGCGGGCATCAAGCTCAATACAATTTACAAAAAATGATTAGTCTGCCCGCTTTAAATATGGAGCCGGGCGATGAGCTTTACTTTTATATACAGGCTACGGATACCCACGAGCAGCAAAGCCGTACCGATGTTTATACTGTTTCTATACAGGATACTGCCCAACTGTTAAGTATGGACGGTATGCTCAGCGGGGTAAATCAAAAACCTGAATTTTTCAGGAGCGAGCGGCAGATCATCCTGGATACCGAAAAATTGTTAAAAGAAAAGGATAGCATTAGTACAGATAAATTTAAAAGCAGAAGTAACGACCTTGGGGTTGATCAAAAACTGCTGCGTTTGCGTTATGGTAAGTTTTTAGGCGAGGAATCCGAATCAGATATTAACCCGGCCGATGGACAGGACGATCCGGTTGGTGATATTAAAAACTATGGCAACGCGAACGTGATCCTGGATAAATACACCGACAAACACGATAATGCCGAAGATGCAGAATTTTTTGATCCGGCTTTAAAGGCACAGCTTAAAGCTACGCTGACCGAAATGTGGAAAGCTGAGCTGCAATTGAGGCTATATAAACCACAGGATGCTTTACCATTTGAATATAAGGCGTTGCGACTATTAAAAGATCTACAGCAAAAATCAAGGATGTATGTGGCTAAAACCTCCTATAATCCACCGCCTTTAAAATTAGATAAACGGTTGAGCGGAGACCTGTCAAAGATCAGCCAGCCGGTGAATAAACAGGATATAAAACCGGGTACGGATCAGTTTGAAAATCTTAAAAAAGCGGCAGGTGTTTTAGAGCAATTAAAGGTTAAGCCTCAAGCAAACAATGCTGATCTGCATGTACTTTCACTAGCTAACCAGCAACTCAGTCTGCAAGCATCGGTTCAGCCGGGTATTTACTTACCGGCTTTAAGCGCCATGCGCAGGATCTTGTCAAACCAAAACAATATCAAACTGAATGATATAGCCCTGGTTGAAAAGGCCATCCAAAAAACACTGGTGCCGGTTAAAAAAATACCAACGGCCACACAAGCCCCGGCAGATATGGGTTTGTCGAACGATTATTACAAAAACCTTAACCATTTAAACAGATAACTGCAGATGAACTGGAATAGCATTGTTATCATCATTTGCATCTTAGTCGCAGCATTTGCCGTGTGGAAGGAGTATAGCCGTAGCAACAAGTCGCGCTTAGGTTTGCGCATCATCGCGGTTATAGCAGTAGTAATTGCGCTGGCTTGTATTGCTTTACCGTTATCTTACCATGCCGATATTACAAAACAGGATAAAAATGAAGCTGTACTAATAACCAGCGGTTTTAATAAAGATAGTTTGAATCATTATGCTGCCAAAAAGCTATTTACGTTAGACAGGAAAATAAAAAACATTGTCCCTAAAGCCGTTGCTCTACATAACCTGGATGAACTTGCTGCTGATTCCACCATTACGCAATTGCGTATTTTGGGTGATGGCCTTGATCAAGAAAATCTACGCGAGTTAAACCATTTACCGGTGATATTTTATCCCCAGGCACCAAAAAATGGTATTACTGCAATCAGTTGGAATGAAAAAATTAATACCGGGGATGAATTAACTATTCAGGGCAGGTTTAAAAATTCATCCGCAAAAAAGGTAAAGCTTTTGCTTAAGGGGTTAAGTACAGTTTTGGATTCTGTTGTTATCGGTTCTGCAAGTACTACAGACTTTCAGTTAGCTACTACCCCTAAAAGCTCAGGTAAAATTGTTTACAGCTTAGTGGCGATGGTTGAGTCCGATACTCTTGAAAAGGAAAGCCTCCCTGTACAAATAGATCCTGTAAAACCTTTGAAAGTGTTGATGCTTACTGCATCTCCCGATTTTGAGGGCAGGTTTTTGAAAAACTGGCTTTCGGCTAATGGGTATGCCGTTGCTATACGCTCAGCCATTAGTAAAGAGAAATACAGTAAAGAGTTTATAAACCTGGAACAATTCCCGCTTGATCATCTTACTGCTCCTGTATTGGGTAAATTTGATGTATTAATTGGCGATCTGGTTGTGTTGAAGTCATTAAGAGGGGCAGAGGCAGCCGCGTTGCAGCAGGAAGTAACCCAAAAAGGATTAGGGATAATTGTTCGGGCCGATAGCACATTAAGATCAACCTCCTGGTTACAACGTGATTTTTCGTCAAATAGCATAGCTGTAAAAGAGCCCGCCCCGGTATCGCTCCTGCTGCAGGGCAAAACAGGAAGGACGGCCAAATTAAATGCCGGATTGGCGTACATTGATAGTCAAAACGGCACCCAACCATTAGTGAGTGATGAACGTGGGCACCTATTAGCCGGCAGTACATTGGCTGGTGCAGGCAAGATCATATTTACCCACCTAAATAATACCTTTAGCTGGATGCTGAGCGGTAATAAGCAGGATTATTCCAACCTGTGGTCTTTATTGATTAGCAAGGCATCCCGCAAAGTACAGGTAGCAGAAAACTGGAACGTACTATCAGCAGTGCCATCTGTATCAAACCCGGTTCAATTGCAACTTGAAAGTGCCGCTGCCCCGTCAGCAATCAAAGCAAACGACATTATTATACCTCCACAACAAAATAGTTTGATCCCCTTTGAATGGAAAGTCGGCTATCTGCCTCAAAGCACAGGCTGGCAAATGGTAAAGCAAAACAATGGCATACTAAACTGGTGGTATGTGTATAAAGATGATGAGTGGAGTGGTATCCGCACTCAAAAAAAGCAAACTGATACCAAAGCTTATATTGCGAAAAATGTAATTGTGAATAATGTAACGAAACAGATACATGAAAAAAGCACAATTGCTGTACCTAAAATATATTTTTATGTTTTGCTACTAATGGCGTGTGTGTTTCTGTGGGTCGAGGCTAAGTTTTTATAGAATGCATTTTCACAACTTCTGCAAATAGCAGAGAAATATAACAGCATAAAAAAGGAGGAACAAACTTTGAGAAGACGAGACTTTATTTATTTGACCGGTATCGGTGCCGGGGCATTAATGCTGCCCGATTTGAGTGCACTTGGTAAAACGATTGACCCCTTACAGGCGCTTGAAGGCGTTGATGTAAAAATTAAAAAAGAACTGGCAGATGTGGCTTTGAACACCGCCAAATCAAACGGCGCTACTTATGCCGATGTAAGGATTGGCCGTTACCTTAACCAGTTTGTAATAACCCGCGAAAACAAGGTGATAAACGTAGCCAATACCGAATCGTACGGCATTGGGATCAGGGTTATTGCCAATGGTTGCTGGGGATTTGCAGCTACCAATGATGTAACTCAAGAAGGTATGGCCAAAACCGCCTTAAAAGCGGTGGCGGTAGCAAAGGCCAATGCTAAAATTGGCGGCGCGCCGGTAGAGCTTGCTCCACAAAAAGGATATGGCGAAGTAAGCTGGAAAACACCTTTGACTAAAAACGCATTTGAGGTGCCTATAAAAGAAAAGGTAGATCTTTTGCTGAATGCCAATGGTATAGCCATGACAGGCGGCGCAAATTTTGTAAACTCCATGATGTTTGCGGTTAACGAGCAAAAGTATTTTGCATCGACAGATGGATCTTATATAGATCAGGATGTTCATCGTATTTACCCAAGTTTTACGGTTACTAAAATTGATCCAACGGCTGGTTCATTTGAAACCCGTCGCTCGTTAAGCTCGCCGGTTGGTATGGGTTATGAATACCTTGACCCATTGGCAATTGAAAAAGTTTTGGGTGTAACTACCCGCTACAAAAAACGCTATGATATGCTGGAGGATATTAAATATGCCACCCAGCAGGCAGGCGATAAATTAAAAGCAAAATCGGTAGAGCCGGGTAAGTATGATCTTGTTCTTGATCCTTCGCATTTATGGTTAACTATCCATGAATCTGTTGGTCACCCTACTGAGTTGGATCGTGTGTTGGGCTATGAGGCAAATTTTGCCGGTACCAGCTTCCTCACTTTAGATAAATGGAAATCGGGCAAGTTTAACTTTGGCAGTAAGGCTGTAAATATTGTGGGCGATAAAACTCAAGTTGGCTCATTGGGCGCTGTGGGTTATGATGATGAAGGTGTGCAATGTAAAAAATGGGATATCATTAAAGATGGCATCCTGGTTAATTACCAGGCCATTCGTGATCAGGCGCACATCATCGGCCTAAATGAATCACAGGGCTGCTGCTACTCGCAGAGCTGGCAGGATGTACAGTTTCAGCGTATGCCAAATGTTTCCCTGCAACCGGGTAAAACGCCATTAGCCGTTGACGATATGATAAAAAATGTTGAAAAAGGCGTTTACATTATTGGCGATGGTTCTTTCTCTATTGATCAGCAGCGTTATAATTTCCAGTTTGGCGGTCAGCTTTTTTATGAGATAAAAGAAGGGAAAATTGTGGGCATGCTCAATGATGTGGCGTACCAGGCCAATACACAGGAGTTTTGGAACTCATGCGCGCAGGTTTGTGATGAACGTGATTATCGTTTAGGCGGGGCCTTTAATGATGGTAAGGGTCAGCCAAGCCAATCGAGCGCGGTGTCGCATGGTGCATCAACAGCATTGTTTAAGGGAGTTAATGTAATCAACACTAAAAGAAAGATCGGATAACAGAATTATGCCTATATTAAATAAAGAAGGAGCACAGGCTTTATTAAAGAAAGTGCTTGCCTATTCAAAAGCCGAAGAGTGCGAGGTAAGTGTTAATGGCAGCGAGGGTGGCAACATCAGGACTGCTTTAAACGCGGTATCAACAGCAGGCGATATAAGTATCATGAGTTTGGCTGTTACCTCTGTTTTTGGTAAAAAAGCAGGGACTGCCACCATCGATGAATTTGATGATGCGGCCCTGGAAAGGGTAGTGCGCCGTTCTGAAGAGTTGGCTCAATTAGCACCTGCCAATCCCGAATACATGCCGATGTTAGGTCCGCAGAATTTTCCTGATTCGATTACCTATAATGCGAATACAGCCGGTATGACGCCCGACAGCCGGGCCGAAATGATAGCTAAAAGCTTATCGGTTACCAAGGAAGCCAAACTAACCGCCGCCGGTTTCCTTGAAAATTCAACAAGCTTTAATGCCATGATGAATTCAAAAGGGTTGTTTGCCTACAATAAGGGTAATGATGTTACCTTTTCCGTAACCACCCGTAACGAGGCCGGTACCGCTTCGGGTTATGCCGCAAGAGGCTTTACTGATGTAAATAAGATGGATACTTTTACTGCAACTAAAATAGCGGCAGGTAAATGCCTTAGCTCGTCAGGAGCTAAAGCCATTGAGCCCGGCAAGTATACCGTAATACTGGAGCCGGTAGCGGCAACCTATATGATGGAGAATATGTTTCGTTTTGATGCCCGCACTGCGGAGGAGGGACGCAGCTTTTTGAGTAAAAAAGGTGGAGGCACCCGTTTGGGCGAGCAATTAATGGACCCTAAAGTTACCATTTACTCAGATCCGTTTAATCCAGACCTGCCTTCATCAACCTGGAGCGGTGATGGACTGCCGCGCGAAAAAACCATGTGGATAGACAAGGGTGTGGTGAAAAATTTAAGCTACAGCCGTTACTGGGCCGATAAAAAGGGTGTAAAACCAATGCCCATCCCCGGTAACATCATAATGGAAGGCGGCGATGCCAGCATTGAAGACCTGATAAAAAGTACCGAAAGGGGTATCCTGGTATCACGTCTTTGGTATATCCGTATGGTTGATCCGCAATCATTATTACTTACCGGCCTTACCCGCGATGGTACGTTTTATATAGAAAACGGTAAGATCAAATTCCCGGTTAAAAACTTCCGCTTTAACGAAAGTCCGGTGATTATGCTGAACAACCTGGAAGCCCTCGGTAAACAGGAGCGCAGTATCAGTGTTGAAAGCTATCGTAGTTACCTGATACCGCCCATGAAAATCAGGGACTTTACCTTTAGCTCCTTATCAGACGCTGTTTAAACACATTTGATTATAAACATAGCGGAGAAGATTCGCAAAAAAAGGGTTGCTCAAAGTAGAGCAACCCTTTTTACTTGCCTCCCATTTACGAATTGGGAATACTGTTTAAGGAAAGGGATTTCTAAAAATTATTAATGATTTCAAAGGTTTTGTCCGGCATGCCAATAGGTGCTCCCGGTGGCATCTCCAGTGCAGGCTCTGATTGGAACTTATCTGGTGATTTTTCAAATTCTTCAATCTTTAATAATCCAAAATAAAGGGAGGCTTTTTGCCTGATATCTGCACTGGCAAGTTTATTATTCATCCAGTCTTTCAGCTCGTGTATTTTTAAAAGTGTTTCACCACGAACGTTTTCGGCGGTATGTGTGTCTGCGGCCAGTTGCAGTAAATATTTAAGTGTTAGGTTGTTAACCAGTATTTGCAGTTCGCCTTTATAGCCAGCTACAACAGGCGCTTTCCAGGTTTTATCAATCAGCTTATCCAATACAGCAAACAGGCCAGGTTGGCTGCTATCGCGTGCCTGGTATTCAATCAGGCGCGCAGCACGTTCTTCGTCAAGCAAATAACCAAGAGTGGTTCCGGCTGCCGTTTCGGCTGCGGCTATTGGGTCAAATGTTGGCCCGGTATGTCCGCCAAAAGTTTCAACACTTGCCGGGTAGCCCGTTGGGCGCGGCGGTATTTTTTTTATTAGCGCTTCGGGCAAAGCCAGTGCATCAGGAGTGATAGAGCTCATCATGGCATCAAAAGCACGCCATTGTTCTGCCGGATCAACCATTTTAGTGGGTTCTTGTCCGTCATTTTTCAGGGCATGTGTAAAGTACAAACCGCCTATAGATTTGGCAACTGCTTCCAGCTGATAGCGGTGTAACAGGTACATCGGTACAAGCACTTCTTCAAGAGTGGCCATGGGCGCATCCTGGCGGATAGCTTTTTCAGAGAAATTATCCAGTACATGTCTTCTGACCAGCATAAGCTTACTAAACTGATCAATTGGGTTTACACCATCATCCCACTGATTAGAAGCCGGATGCGCGCCTCCGCCTACATCTGGTATATACTTAAATCCCTCCTTCAAGGTTTCTTTCATGATTTTGTCAAGAGCAGTATTCTCGTCGGTTCCCTTTGCGAAATCAGAATAACCCCATATAATAGAACGTTTGTCCCATGTACCTATTCCTTTGGCATAAGCTTCAGAAAGGTCAATAGTGCCATCCGATTTCATGGTAAATCTGGGGAAAGGATAGTCCATTACTGATGCCCGGTCATTGGGGCTGGCGGCAAAATTGTGTGTTAATCCAAGTGTGTGGCCTATTTCATGTGCCGATAGCTGTCTGATACGGGCGAGTGCCATTTCTTCCATTTTTTTGGATACTGGTTTGCCATCTTCATACGGCTGCAACAAACCTTCGGCTATGAGGTAATCCTCGCGATGACGGTCGGAACCAAGGGTTACTACTCCTTTAATGATCTCACCAGTGCGTGGGTCAATATAGGATGATCCGTATGAAAACGCACGTTGCGGACTACCCGAGCGATTTACCCAGTTAACCATATTATAACGTATATCCATCGGATCGGCTCCTTCCGGCAGCTCTTTTACAATAAATGCGTTTTTATAACCAGCAGCCTCAAAAGCCTGGTTCCACCATGAACCACCCTCAATCAGCGCCTTTTTTATAATAGGCTGCGCGCCGCGGTCAATATAATAAACAATAGGTTCTACAGGTTCGCTGATAGCAGCAGATGGATTTTTCTTCCGGAGCCTGTGTCGCCCGATGAATTTTTTAACAATAGGCTCTGACATGGGAGCTGCAAAATCCATGTACTGGAAAGCAAAAAAGCCCGAACGGGGATCAAACTTACGGGGCTCATAATTATTATCCGGCAGTTCAATAAAAGCCTGGTGCAGATTTACGGTAACGGCGGAGGGATCAGGGGCTATGCCCCAACTTCCCCGGCCACCACCGCCTCCTGAATTACCTCCCGTAAAGGTGATCATGGCCTCAAACTCGCTGTTTTTCGGAAAATTTTTGGTGTTTTCTAAATAAACAGCCGAGCGTGTTTCATCAATGTGATAGCCACCGCCTGCTGTTCCGCTGCGACCTGCTGTTGATGCTGCCTGTGCGCTGCCCGGATTGCCCCGGCCACTACCCAGTGCCTCACCAATATGCTGACTGTCGCGGATCAGAAAGGGAGTAAAGTCAATCAATATCTTATCACCTTCAATAGCTGCCGGCGTAAAGCCAAAGATCACTGACTTTGCAAAGGCATTTTCTACATCTTTTTTTTCATCGGCATTGCCATTTACAGCACGATAATTATAATTGGGCTCAACCAAAAATACTTTTGCCGCAACTTTAATGAATTTGGTAATTACAGATGACGCCTGGCCACGTTCTGGCCCGCCATTGCCAACGCCATCAATTAATGAACTGAAATACAAAAATTCGGTATTGAATTTGTCTATTTCCAGGTATATCTTACCACTTTTCTCGTCGTAATAAAAATTAAAATAGCCTTCAAACTTTTTTAGGTTCTGCGTCATGGACGAAATAGTTGGCACCTGGTTAGAACTTGTCCGTCCTTCGCCTGTAGCTTGCCGATTTTGCGCATTTGCAGTTGATAAAGAAGCTAAAACAATGTAAAAAAGTAATAAGAGTGGTTTCATACGGGTGTTTTTCCTGGGTTTTACGTGTAAGGTGTGTTGTATTTTTAATTTGTGTATGGTAAACTTAATAATCATTTATATTTAATTGTGTTTTTAATCTGATTATCAAATAATTGTTACAGTATTTGGCAATTTTTTAAATTAAAGGAATAAAAAGGCGGAATGTGTTGTGTTTTACGAGTTGGATCTGTTGGTTTTGGTGGGTATACAGTTAATTATCTACATTAATTGGCTTTGATACAGTAAATTTAACAGGTAAATATGGAGTTGTTTTTGTTTTAAAAAGGGATATGAATAATCATGTAAATGTTGCTAAGTACTAAAAAACACTTACTTTGTTATTCATAATTTATCTATATACATGAATAAGCAAATTGTCATTCAAAATTGGAATGCGGAGTTACTGTATAAAACCGAACTGATACTTGGTGAAGGCGCACATTGGTATGCAGAATGGAAAAAGTTTTTATATGTAGATATTGAAGGAAAGAAGGTTGGCCGCATTGATCCGGTAACGAAAATTATTGAAGAAAGAGCAGTTGGAGAAAGAGTAGGAACAGTAGTGCCAACCACCCATGGCAAACTCATTATTGCTTTGGAAAACTCTATAGAAGCATTAGATTTTGAAACGGGCATAAAGGAGGAAATCGTAAAGATCGAAGTAGATAAACCAGGTAACAGGTGCAATGATGGTAAATGCGATGCTGCCGGCCGTTTATGGATAGGTACCATGGATATGAAGGAAGAGCTTCACAAAGGAGCTTTATACTGTCTTGATAACTCTTTACAAAGAAAATTAGATAGAATAAGTATATCGAACGGTATTTGCTGGTCGGCCGACAATACGGTGATGTATTACATTGATACCCTGGATTATAATATCAAAGCTTATGATTTTGAAGTGCTTACCGGTAATATTTCTAATGAACGAATAGCTGTGAGCGTAAAAGAACCCGGCTATGGTCCCGATGGGATGACCATAGATGAAGAGGGGATGCTATGGGTAGCCATGTGGGGCGGAGCCTGTGTGAATAGGTACGATCCTCTTAGTGGAAGCCTGATCGGAAAAGTGGAAGTACCCGCGTTAAACGTTACTGCATGCGCTTTTGGTGGAGCAGGCATGAAACAATTGTTTATCACCACTGCACGCAAGGGGTTAAATGAGGAGCAATTGCAAAAATATCCGCTTAGTGGTTCTTTGTTTTATCTGAATACCGAAATTAAGGGGGCTCAAATGAACAGGTTTGTAGTCTAAGACTAATGCCCTCCTTGCCTGTTAACCAAAATAAGCGCAATGGCCAGCAGGGCAGGAAGAGCTTGTATGTAAAATATTTTTTTGGTTACGGTAAATGAACCATACAGTCCGGCTATAGCTACGCAGATCAAAAAGAATAAAGCAACGTTATTGTGCCAAAGCTTATCGCTAATAAAAAATGTCCAGAATAAGCCTGCTGCTAAAAAGCCATTATATAGCCCCTGGTTTGCTGCCAGCGTTTTGCTGTTTTTTAACTCCTCAAGCGATTTATTAAACGCTTTGGGCCCCCGGGTTGTCCAGGCAAACATCTCCAGCCATAGTATGTAACAATGAATAATGGCAATAAGGCCAATAAGTATTTTGATGATCAGGTCCATTGGTTTGAGGATTTATCAGATAAATATAACATTAGCTTTAACAATTGCCTTAAACCTTTATCAATTTGCCCTGATAAATAATCTTGCCTTTTAACATAATTACATAAACATATACTCCCGGATTAAGATTTATCTGAATGGTGTTCTGCAATTCACTAATGTTTTTATCCAAACTTAACCTGCCACCGGCATCATATAGTTTAAATTCATAATCGTTAATGTCGCCACTTAGTATGTTTAATTGTGTGCTTACGGGATTGGGATAAATGGTAAACTGGCCGTTCTGTAAAAATGTAGCGTTTGCCAGGTCTGAGTATGTAATTTGACCATCGTCACGGGTCAGTTTTGCTCTGTAATATTGAATCCCTTTTTTAGGGTTAACATCGGTGAATTGATAGGCAAGGGAAGGGCCAATTATAGTTGTACCTAACTTGGTATAAACATTTGAACCTGTTAGTTTCTCCCAGGTTATTGATTTTAAATTAACCACACTACCCACCTGCAAATTAAGTAATATGGTATTACCAGCTACGTTGGCCAGCAACGTTTTAATATAACACCCCACGCCCTGGTTAGCCACATTAATAGTATAGCTTTTTAAGCCCTCAAAGCCATCGCCCTGTGCACTTACCGCGAAATAAGGTGATGATTGCTGTTGAGCAGGTACAATGATGGTGGTATCGGTAGCAGAAGTAAGTTTTTGTAATAAATTATCTTTTACAGTATAAATATTATAACCCTTACTGCCTGGTTGAGCTTTCCAATGCAGCAGGGTACCATCAGCACAGTTATAGCCCACTTCAAGGTTGGGTGGTTTTGATAGGTTAAATTCTTTACTGATATGTTCCTGGCCGTTAATGTCCATTTTAAGTATGGCGGTTGTAAAAGTATCAGGAGCGGTCCAGTCGTAGTAATTGTTTTTTAGGGTGATGTTATTAATAGCTTTCCAGGTAACCCCATGATCGTAGCTTACACTTAGCTTACCCGATGCTGTATTAAATGAACTCTGCCAGCGAAGATAATTTTCATCCGCAGCAAAAAGCTGGTCATGCCCCGATGGGTAGATCCATTCAAACTGATTAGCTATAATAGCCTGATATGCTATATAAAAAGTCTGTGAGCCCTGTGGTACTTTATTGCCCTTTACATGAATAATATAACTACCGGCAGCGGGGTTTTGCAGTGTTACCTGCTCCATGTTGTTTAATGTATCTCTTTGTCGTTTTGCAGGCATTGATAAGGAATCTGCCGAGGGATATGAGCTCAGGCTCCATGGCAATACATTTTGGTTGGCGGGTGTTGTTATATACAGGTCCAGGTCGTTAATAAGGGTCGTAGGGGCATTTAGTGCCGCGGGTGGGTCGTTCCATGCTAATGATACTTTAAATTCTCTGCAACCTGCCGGCACGGATATCTGATAGTCTACCTGTTGCTGGTTGGCAACTGTACTCTTTTTTAAACGGTTTTCGTTAATGGTGCGTAAGGCTTCCAGCGCGTTTAATTTCCCATAACCTGTTTTGTGATCAACCGCAGGTAAGCCAATATCATCGGCCGAATTGATGAGCACACTTTTTATAAGCGCGGCTGATGGTAATTGATGAAATTGTTTTTTGTATGCTTGCTGCAACAACACCACAGCGCCTGAAACCAGCGCCGCTGCGCCCGATGTGCCGTCTTCGCCATTAGCTACCAGTTCGGGTTTAATCCTGCCATCATATGCCGGGCCGGCAGAGCTCAGATCCTCCGGCTGATTGGTGCGGCCCGTGCCGCCTATTACCAATACATTTTTTGCCTGTTTAAAGGTGCCCGAAAGATTGGCAACGCCCGTAATACCATTGTATATACCTGCTGGGGGGGCTGATGTGCCGATATTGCCGGATGAAAACACATGGACAATGGAATCATTTTCGGCCACTTGTTTATCATAAGCTGCAGCTTCGGTGCCATAATAGTTCTCGATCCCCGTGCCATAGGAGTGATTTTGAACGCTGATATTAAATGCTTTAAAAATAGCTGTGCTATCGGGCATTAATTGTGCAAAGTCTGACGAGGTGAACCTTGCTTTTAGGGCTGCCCCAGTCCCTTTGATAAATGAATTTCCATTACCGCCTATCAATGTGGCCATAATGGTAGCGTGGCCAGAGGTGATTTTAGATGTTTGAAATGAATTGAATGACCGCCCAAGCAGGTCCAGGTCATCATCATAACGGTCTTCTTTTATGCCAACGTTAATGCCGTTGCCATCAATATCGGCATAATTGGCTGTTATTGCCGAGATATTGTTTGCACCCAGATCAATATCATTAATAGCCAGTTCTTCGTGGGGTTTGCGCGTGATATTTGCAAAAATAATATAGGGTTGTTGTAATAATTCGGGTAGTTGTTGTAAAGAGGTATTGAGGGTAATTGCATTGGCTGATTGGGCTGTTATTACACCATATTTTTTAACATTAGCAATAACTGAATCACTGCTGGACGTGATTACCAGTTCAATAGATTGCTTGCTATTTGGGTGCTTTTGCCAAAACAGCAATAAATTATCCGTAGCCTTCCATAATGAATTTACAGGGGCGGTATCCTGTATGTTTGCATCAGGCAAAATAGGTGATGGCGATGCAACCACATAAAAGTTATAGGAGATCCTTTTTACAAAATGGAATTTTTTAGCATCTGCCGTTTCGGGCTTTTTAAACTTAACCAAATAATAATTAATTGTATTGTTTTTTGTTGCCTGGATAGGGGATGTAGCCTTGTATAGTGCGCTGATAGCCTTATCGCTAATGATTTTTTGAGCCCATGAGCACTTAAAACATAAAAATATCAGTATAAAACAAAGTAATTTTTTAATCATGATAGGCCCAAAAAAATAAAGGGGAGTCAGTACGCTCCCCTTTATTTGTAAAACTACTTAGTTGATCAATAAGAAGCAATATGGTATAAATTTTTAATACAAATAGTTTAGTGCTATTTGATCGTTTGCATTAAATGTACGGTCGGTTCCGCTTGAGCAGGCCAGCATCCATGATCCGGCATCAGCTTTTGTAGGCGTGCCCGGGATATTGATAGCTCCAATACCCGCAGAGCCTTCATTTGATCTTCTACCGCCACAGCTGAAAGCGCGGTTAAAGTAATCTGTATGACGGAAACCGATACAATGCCCAATTTCATGCTGAATAACCGAAGTAACGTATCCTAAATCAGGATTGGTTCCGTACGCTGCAGTATTAGTGTTCATCTGGATCTGGTTATAAGGATTGCCCGATGAAGTTGGGAAACCCGAAGAACCTAAAGTGATGTAACCGCCGCTTGGGCCTTCGTTAAAGCCAATGATCTGGATATTGCCACCGCTGCTAACTACCTGGAACTGAATAGTCAGGCCAAGTGCGTTGTAGCGGGCAACCGCATTAGCTGTTGCTGTTGCATAAACTGTTGGTAAATTTGAAACAGATACCGTAATTGTTCTGGGAAGGTTTTTTACCAGGTTGGTTGTCCGGTATTGCTCAACTTCGGCAATTTTTAAATTAGGGCTGGTACTCACCTCTGAAAGATTTGCCGGGGTTAGTAAAATATCACCTTCTACCAGGTAATTATCTCCCTGTTTGCGCACATCATCTGTGCTAAAACCCAGGGCGGTAATATTTTTAAGTACATCTGCTGAAACTTCTGCAGCCGGATCGGTTTTTTTCGCTGCTGATTGTTCGCTTTTGGTACATGCAGAGAATATTGAAGCTGCACATACCATGCATATTCCAATTTTTGTTAAAAGGTTTTTTTTCATTTGTCGGTTTAGTGTTTGTTTTGTTGTAAAATAGTACTGATAAATCACTTTTTTAAGTGATTAGCCGGCCAGCTATTAATTTCTACGAAAGATGTACTGAAAAGTTACTTTATTTTATTAAATATAAATGAATATTTTAATCAAAAAGTAAAATATATGATATTGTAGTTTAAAAGGCTATAGCGAGCGTTGTGAATTTTGCTAAAACATGTTTAACAGCTATTTAAACGGGGATATAACCGGGGAGCGTAAAAAAATGCGGGTAACATGGATAATTACCGAAGATACCTGTTATATAACTTTCCCTTTTATCAAACTATAGTAACATTAATGCCCCTGTCTTCCAATAACTTTACCAGGGCTGGCGCTATGCCATTGTCTGTTATAATATGCTGAATTTGGTCGAGGGCGCAAATTTTACCCAGCCCACGCTTCCCAAACTTTGAACTGTCGGCCAAAACAATGGTGATCTGAGCCGCTTCAATCATTTTTTGATTCAGACGGGCTTCCATCAGGCTTGTAGTGGTCAGGCCCATCTCCAGATCAATACCGTCAACACCTAAAAATAAAATGCTGCATGATACATCCTGTAAAATTTGTTCGGCATAAGGGCCCATTACTGATGATGAATTTTGACGCAGTTGTCCGCCCAGTTGTAAAACATCTACGTTTTGATGACTTGACAATTCCATAGCCACATTAAGGGCCGAAGTAATTACCGTTAAATGTTTCTGCGGATTAATTGACCTGGCCAGGGCAACCATGGTTGTGCCCGAAGCAATAATAATGGAATCGTTATTGCCTATCATACTTGCGGCAACTTTGGCTATCTTGTTTTTTTCTTCGGCGTTTAGTTTTTCTTTTTCAGATACCGGTTTATCACTGGTATAGGGGTTTGTTTTTGATGCACCACCATGGGTCCTGAAAAGCAAGTTCTTATCTTCCAGGAGTTTCAAATCCTTTCGGATAGTTACCTCCGATACTTTCATTTGAGTACTTAGTTCCTGTACATTAACATGCCCTGTATCCTGTAATTTCTTCAGAATCAACTGGTGCCTTTCTGTTATACTCTTCATGTTTAATTAATGTAGTTCTCAAAAATAGCAATTATATAGCCAAACACGTCACCATTGTGAATAAAGTAATCTTTATGTTATACAACGTCAATTGCTAAATCATTTAATTTGCTGAATTAGTATGATGTTCCGTTTCGTTTCGATTGTTTAATTCTGAAGCCTGTTTAAATGAATATATCATTATTTATAAAACTAATTTACACATTTTTGATAAAAGTTAAGCTTTTTTATATTTTGTTTTGTTTCGAATTATTATTATTTCATAAATTTGATATGAAAATCGAAATGTATTTCTGTGCTGAAATTGAAACAAAAACATGATTGGAACTAATCGAAATGATATTATAAAACCTATATCCGATCCTGAAAAAATTTGGGATGTCATTATAGTAGGGGGCGGGGCCACCGGTTTAGGAGCTGCCCTTGATGCTGCTTCACGGGGCTATCGGACTTTATTACTGGAGCAGGCCGATTTTGCTAAAGGAACATCCAGTCGCAGTACTAAACTGGTGCATGGTGGTGTGCGTTACCTGGCACAAGGCGATATCGGTTTGGTGCGTGAGGCCTTACATGAGCGGGGATTGCTGCTTAAAAATGCACCGCACCTGGTAAAAAACGAATCGTTTATCATCCCTAATTATGAATGGTGGGGCGGCGCTTTTTATACCATCGGTTTAACCCTGTATGACCTGCTGGCCGGCAAATTGGGTTTTGGCCGCGCAAAGCATATCTCCAAAAAAGAAGTGATCAATAAACTGCCTACCATTAACCAAAAAGGTTTGTACGGCGGGGTGGTATATCATGACGGACAGTTTGATGATTCCAGGCTTGCCATTAACCTTGCCCAAACTTCTTTGGAGCAGGGAGCTACTATACTTAACTATTTTCGTGTAGTGAGTTTGATCAAAAACGATCAGCAGAAAATCGCGGGTGTTATTGCCACAGATGTCGAAACCGGGCAAACATATAAGCTAAAAGGAAAAACAGTAATTAACGCGACCGGCGTATTTGTCGACGATCTGTTACAGATGGATAAGCCGGGTAAAAAGCCATTGGTTAGGCCGAGCCAGGGTGTGCATTTGGTACTCGACAGATCATTTATGCCCGGAGAAGATGCGCTGATGATCCCTAAAACAGAAGATGGTCGGGTGCTTTTTGCTGTTCCCTGGCATGATAAGCTGGTAGTTGGTACTACCGATACTCCGCTTGATGGGCATAGCCTGGAGCCAAGAGCGTTAGAAGAAGAGATAGATTTTATCATCCGTACCACCGAGAAATACCTGACCAAAGCGCCAACCCGTAAAGATGTGCTCAGCGTATTCGCAGGCCTTCGCCCATTAGCCGCTCCGGAAAGCGGCTCATCAAAAACAAAAGAAATATCACGCAGTCATAAATTGCTTGTTTCTGAATCGGGGCTGATCACCATAACCGGCGGCAAATGGACAACTTATCGCCGCATGGGGGAGGATACCATTGATAAAGCCATTGAAATTGGTAATTTAACCGCGAAACCAAGCACTACCCGGAATTTGCCAATTCATGGTAGTAAGCTCAATGTAAACCGTAACGATCATTTATATGTTTATGGCAGCGATGAATATGCTTTACTTGCCCTAATTAATGAAAATGCCGAATGGGGCAAAAAGCTGCATCCGGACATGCCTTACATTCAGGCCGAGGTGATATGGGGGGTAAGGCATGAAATGGCCCGTAATGTGGAAGATATTTTGGCACGCCGGGTAAGGGCCTTGTTTCTTAACGCGCGCGCCGCCATTGCTATGGCCCCAATTGTTGCCGGTTTAATAGCAAAAGAGCTTAATAAGGATGCTGCCTGGGAAAAAGAACAGGTGGAGGTTTTTACCCGCTTAGCCAATGGCTATCTGCTTGAACCTTATCAGGCCAAATAAATACAATATACAACCAATTAAATAACCAAAACCAAGGAAAAACATACATTATGGAAGATTACATTTTAGCTTTAGACCAAGGTACTACCAGCTCCAGGGCCATTGTATTTGATCACAAAGGGCGAATCAAATCTGTTGCTCAAAAGGAATTTAAGCAGATCTTTCCGCAATCGGGATGGGTAGAGCACGATCCTAATGAGATCTGGTCTACACAGGCAAGCGTGGCAGCAGAGGCAACCGTTAAGATGGGTATAAACGGAACCAATCTGAAAGCTATAGGCATTACCAATCAGCGCGAAACAACCATTGTGTGGGATCGTGTTAGCGGAGAGCCTGTTTATAATGCCATTGTTTGGCAAGATCGCCGCACAGCTCCTTTTTGCGATAAGTTAAAACAGGATGGCTACACCGACCTGATCCGCTCTAAAACCGGTTTGGTGATCGATGCTTATTTTTCGGCGTCAAAAATCAGGTGGATCCTGGATAATGTTGAGGGTGCCCGTGAAAAAGCCGACAAAGGCGAACTGGCATTTGGTACGGTTGATAGCTGGCTCGTATGGAAATTTACCCGTGGCCGCGTACATATTACCGATGTTACGAATGCGGGCCGTACCATGCTCTTTAATATCCGTACACAACAATGGGATGATGAACTGATCGGTATATTTGATATCCCTAAAAGTATGCTGCCCGAGGTAAAACAATCAAGCGAGATATACGGAGAAACCGCGACCACCATTTTCGCCTCAAAAGTTCCTATCGCGGGTATAGCCGGCGATCAGCACGCCGCACTTTTTGGCCAGATGTGTATTGAGAAGGCCATGGTTAAAAACACCTACGGTACCGGCTGTTTTATGTTGATGAATATCGGCGATGAGTTTATAGAATCGAAAAATAACCTGTTGACTACGATTGCCTGGAAAATTAATGGCAAGATACAATATGCCTTTGAGGGTAGTATATTTATTGGCGGCGCGGTGGTTCAATGGCTGCGCGATGGCTTGGGCATTATCAAATCGTCAGCAGATGTAGAGAAACTGGCTTTGGCTGTAGATGACACCCAGGGCGTATATTTTGTACCAGCCTTTGCCGGACTGGGCGCACCATACTGGAAGCCTGATGTACGGGGAACCATTGTAGGGCTGAGCCGCGGAACTACTTCATCGCACATTGCAAGGGCAGCGCTTGAATCAATAGCTTACCAAACTATGGATGTGCTAAAAGCTATGCAGGCCGATAGTGGAATGGAAATTAAAGAGTTGAGGGTTGACGGAGGTGCAACAAGTAATGATCTGCTAATGCAGTTTCAGTCGAACCTGTTAAATTGTAAGGTGATCAGACCAAATGTGGTTGAAACAACGGCTTTAGGGGCGGCCTACCTGGCAGGTCTTGCTGTAGGATACTGGGAAAGTGTAGAGGAGATTCAGCAGCTATGGAAATCTGAAAAAGAGTTTACACCCGCCGGCGATTCGTCTAAAATAAAAAAAGCGGTGCAGGGATGGCGAAAAGCTATTCATGCAGCTCAATCATGGACTGATGAACTGCCGGATTCTGAAACTGTTTAACTACTTTTAGCCAACTAATTATTTACCAATAAAACTATCTATATGTCTCCATTCGTGGCCGAATTTATAGGCACCATGCTGCTTATACTTTTAGGTGATGGCGTAGTTGCCAATGTTGTTTTAAATGATACCAAAGGAAATAATGGCGGTTGGATGGTTATTACCACCGCCTGGGGGCTGGCTGTGTTTGTAGGTGTGGTTGTTGCAGGCCCTTACAGTGGCGCGCACCTGAACCCTGCGGTAACAATTGGGCTGGCTATTGCAGGTAAGTTTGCCTGGGCAAGTGTGCTACCCTATATCGCGGCTCAAATTTTGGGCGCTGCTGCGGGCGCTTTCCTGGTATGGCTTATGTATTTTGACCATTTTCAGCGTACCAATAATCCCGGTTCCATTTTAGCGGTTTATTGTACTGGTCCGGCGGTGCGCAATTATGTATCCAATATCGCCAGTGAAATTATAGGCACTTTTGTGCTGATATTCACCATATTTTACTTTTCAGGTGCTGAGATCACCTCCACCAAAACACCGGTTGGCATGGGCTCATTAGGCGCTATCCCGGTGGCTTTGCTGGTTTGGGTAATTGGCTTGTCACTTGGTGGTACAACCGGTTATGCCATTAACCCGGCCCGTGACCTTGGGCCACGTATCATGCACGCCATTTTGCCTATGAAAAATAAAGGTACAAGCGACTGGACCTATGCGTGGATCCCTATTTTAGGCCCTGTTGTTGGTGCAGGTATAGCCGCGTTTATTTACCTGTATTTGCGTTAATGCAATTTTTGGGATGATGATCTGGCTATCAGTTCGGTTTCTACCTGTTCAGTAGTAAACTCTTCAACCGGCCATTTGCTTTCAATGGTTTTGATAAGCATTTCAGTAGCCATTTGCCCTATTTGAAAGGCAGGCTGCCGCACTACAGTTAAAGGAGGATCAAATAATTCAGCAACATCAGAGTTGGTAAAACCCGCTATACCCATGTCATCAGGTATTTTGACACCCATTTTTTTCAGTATATGCATACAACTAATGGTGAGCCTGTCGCTGCCTATAAAAATGGCATCGGGAGGTTCATCCATGTTTAATAGTTCTTTAATGGCAAATTCTACCTCATCCTGTATCATACCGCCATGGTTGCAGTATTTTAAATATCCGGGTTTAAAATCAAGGTTGTGCTCATCAAGAGCAGCTTTAAAGCCATCAAATCTTTCCCTGCTGATCAATAGGTTGTTTGAGTTGGTAAGATGGGCTATTTTAGTAAAGCCAGCATTTATTAAGAGTTCTGCAGCATCAAATGATCCCTTAAAGTTATTTGCAATAATCTTGTGGGTATTAACATCGGCTGCAACCCGGTCAAAAAATACAATAGGAAACCCTTTCTCGAGCAGATATTTATATTGTGATGTATCAGTTGTTTCGGCAGATAGCGAAACCAGCAGGCCATCCACATGTCTTGATAGTAAATGCTGAACATTAGCGCTTTCGCGGTCAAACGATTCATGCGTTTGTGTAATGATAACATGGTAACCACGGTTATAAGCTATGGATTCGATACCGTTAATAGCCTGCGAAAAAAAATTGTTGGCAACCTCACATACCACCACACCAATAGAATGGCTTTTTTGTTCTTTAAGACTTAGTGCGATGGGATTGGGCCGGTAATTTACTTTCTCCGCATACTCCAGCACCAGCTTTTTTGTTTCGGCACCTATTTCATAACTCCCGTTCAAGGCTCTTGACACCGTTGATGTTGATAAACCAAGCGCCTTTGCTATATCCTTTATGGTGTAAGATTCAAACATAATTTAGTTCTGTGATTCCTGTATATAATTGTTGAGATCAAACGGTTTATAATAATAAGGAATTATTTATGATCCGGCTAAATTACTGTAAAAAACGAGATTTTTAAGGATTTATCAGGTTTAGCTTAATGCAATTAAACGGCATAAATCATGCAATCGTTCCCGGAAACGATTGCATGGTTTTAGTTAGCTATATCTTTTTTTTATCAGTTAAGAGTAATTAATCTTGTTTATAAAGCCATAATTATTTATATGAAAGCAGTTAAAACGTTAGGACAATTTATTATTGAGAAACAGGCTGATTTTCCGTATGCCAAAGGAGAGCTTTCCAGGCTTTTACGTGATATTGGTATTGCAGCAAAAATTGTTAACCGCGAAATAAGTAAGGCAGGGTTGATTGATATTATTGGCGAAACAGGTGAAATCAATACGCACGGTGAACAACAAAAAAAGATGGACGTTTATGCCAATGAGCAATTTATTTCGGCCCTGCAAAGCGGCGGCGAATGTTGCATTGTGGTGTCCGAAGAAAATGATGAACACGTTTATATTGATTCTGAGATCTCGAAAAATGCCAAATATATTGTAGCTATTGATCCGCTGGATGGTTCATCAAATATTGATGTAAATGTAAGCGTGGGAACCATATTTTCTATTTATCGCCGAAAATCAGATGAAGGGAAAGCCACACTGGATGATGTACTGCAAAAAGGGACGGAGCAGGTGGCTGCTGGTTATGTGATCTACGGATCATCAACCATGCTGGTTTATACTACTGGTAAAGGTGTCAATGGTTTTACGTTGGATCCCTCCATCGGTGAGTTTTGTTTGTCGCACCCGGAAATAAGTGTTCCAAATCAAGGAAATACCTATTCAATAAACGAGGGATATTATACCCATTTGCCGGCAGGGGTAAAAAAATATATTAAATATTGCCAGGTGGAAGATGATGGAACCAGCCGGCCTTATACTTCAAGATATACAGGTTCAATGATTGCCGATATTCACCGGAATTTAATAAAGGGTGGGATATTTATTTACCCTGCCACCTCGCAATATGCAAACGGTAAGTTACGCCTGGTTTATGAATGTAACCCAATGGCGTTTATTGTGGAGCAAGCTGGTGGTAAAGCAAGCGATGGTTACAGGCGAATACTCGATATTGAAGTAACTGAACTTCACCAGCGGTCGGCGATATTTATAGGTTCCCAAAAGATGATTGAAAAGGCCGAAGAAATGATGGCTGAATTTTTGCCCGAAAACGCAAAGTGGATATCGGGATTGAATGAAAAACTCAATGGCGTAGGCCAGATTAATTAACTGCTAACTGTAACAAAATTTCGGAGCCGGTTATCTAAAAGCAAACTATAGATTATTGAATATTAAACTATATGAAACTGAGTAAGTTATCCTGGTTCCCATTTGTCTTTTTGGCTGTCATTATTGGCCTGTATCCGCTTATTTATTATTTTGTGGACATGCAAAATAATGGTTTGCTGAGTACCAAACCCCGGGAGTTATTAAACAGCACCGTATGGCACACTGCATTTTATATCCACATCACCTTTGGAGGTATAGCCCTGTTAACCGGCTGGACACAGTTTAGCCAAAAACTACGCAACAGATACTTAAGCACCCATCGTTTGGTAGGGAAAATTTACGTTACTGCTGTTTTTTTAAGCAGCCTTGCCGGTATGTTTATAGCTTTTTTTGCTACAGGCGGCATAGGTAATGTTTTAGGCTTTGGCATACTGGCTATTTTATGGTTTATAACCGTAATAAAAGCTTATGCCAGTATTCTTAAAAGAGACATCAACCAGCATGAAAGCTGGATGATACGTAATTACGCGCTCACCTTTGCCGCGGTTACACTACGAATATGGCTGCCATTATTCTCAGATATCATATTCCATGATTTTATACCGGCTTACCGAATTGTATCATGGCTGTGCTGGGTGCCAAACCTCATCATTGCCGAGATCATTATAAGCAAAAGATTGCAAAAGGCTGATTACGCGGCCAAAACTTTATGAGTTAAAACTGGCATACGCTCTTACAGGAAAAGTACCTGCCCCTTTAAACTTTGGCGGAACCGCGTTAAACCTGTAACCACTCTCCGGTAATTTATCCATGTTGCATAAATGCTCGGCGATCAATATCTCGGCGCCGAGTAAAATGGTATGTACAGGGCGGCTCTTGCCGCTGGTATCATCAATATTATGGCTGTCAATACCTACCAGTTTTACATGGCACTCTTTTAAATATTCCGCAGCATCGGCAGTAAGATAAGGGTGGCCTTCAAAATATTGCGGCGTATTCCAGTGTTTGGCCCAACCGGTATAAACCAATACTGCTTTATTCCTGATCTCTTTGGCAACAAAGTAGCTCTTATCAATTACAGTTGCATTCTCCGCGTTGATAGTGATGGCTTCCAGATCAGCAAATCGATCCAGTTCCATTTCAGACAGGTCCTTTCCATTTTCGAACCGGTGGAAAGGGCAATCAATATAAGTGCCGGTATTGGTTACCATTTCTATTTTACCAATCTGGAATTCGGTGCCCGGTTCGTAATTACCCCTTGACTGCTCCCTACTCAAATAATCGCAGATAACAGGAGATGGCAGACCTTTATAGGTAACCAGCCCATCAAAAATAGTATGGCTCAGGTCGATGTATTTATCATCAGGCAATTCATTAACAGGCTTGCGTTTATGTTTTTCTTCGATGTAATATTTATTCAGTATATCAACCTTACCAACCATTAATAATTGCATATCATCAATAATATAGTCGGCAAGTTCTTGATCGGTGATGGTATCGCCGGCAATGTCAAGCCTAAAATCCTGACCCTGGATGCCACCGCCACTGGTGAACGAAATATTAAAGTCAAAAACTACTCTTTTATCATTCATAATCGCTTAAGCTGTTTTTAAATATTTACGAATTAACAAAATAACGCACAATAAACCCACTGCCGAAATAATAGAACTTATTGTTATAGCATGTACAATTGCCACAGCGCCCCCATTGGCCATAGCGCCAAATACTGCAACCCCCATTGCGCCTGCTGCCTGCCGGGTGGTATTTAAAACAGCAGATGCTGTACCTGAACGCGTTTTTGTTACGCTGGCTAATATGCCTGTGGTCATAGCCGGCACAGCAAGCCCCATACCCAGTGGAATGGTGATAAAGGGAATAAATAATTGCCAGTAAGGTGTACCAGCATGTGCAATCAGTAAACCGGCAAAACCAACTGTGCCAATAAGTAACCCGGCCAAAATAGGTATGCGTGTTCCATATTTTGCCATGAGCCTGCCGCTAATGAGGTTAGATATAATAAAGCCGGCTGTTAGCGGCAAAAAAGCCATCCCTGCGGCAAGCGACGAATAATGCAATACATCCTGCAGGTATAAACTCAAAACAAACACGGTTCCGTAATAACTGCCATTGAGTACAATACCCAATAATACCAAAACATTAAAAGTAGGCGATTTGAACAGATCAAGCGGCAATATGGGAGATGCCGCCTTTTTTTCTATCCGGAGGAACAATACCAGCATAATAGCGCTAAAAATAAGGCCGCCATATATTAACGGATTGTTGAAACCTAAATGATGCAGTTCAATAATGGCGGCGATAAGCGCGGTAAGTGCAAGCATCCAGGTTAACTGACCTGGGATGTCAAATCCTTTATTAGGGTGTTTTTCGCTTTCTTTTAGCTTTATGCTTAATAAGATCCCAACCAGGCAAAGCGGGATATTCACAAAAAATATCATTCGCCAGTTGCTGATATGCATCAGTAATCCACCAAGAATAGGGCCGGCGGCAATAGACACACCTCCGGCGGCTGTCCATAAAGCAACCGCGCGGCTGCGTTGTGTTTTGTGATGGGCAAAGCTCTGGTTTAAGATCGATAATGAACTGGGGATCATGATAGCCGCTCCAATGCCCTGTAATACCCGGAAGCCAATTAAACTAAACGGGTTCCATGACAGGCCACAGCCAACAGAGGCAATACCAAATACCAGTAATCCAAACTGAAAAAGCCGTTTTGACCCCAACAGATCGCTCATGCCACCGGCCGAAAGCATCAGCACAGCAAAGGCAATGGTATAGGCGTCAACTATCCACTGTAATTCACTTATATCGGCACTAAATGACCGGGATATCTGGGGCAGGGCAATATTAACAATAGATACATCAAGCTGAGATACTACAAAAGCCAGACTGGTTGTGCCAACTATAAAAGTAAAAGGAAGGGGAGTTTTGTTACCTTCATGTTTAACCTGCTTTTCCATATCGCCAAAAGTATTATTAACCCACTTAAGTTGTGTCAATCCAATCTAAAAAGACGTTGTATACCCTGGAAATCTTCAGTTTGGTTGCAGAAAAACACACTTAGTCAGATGCTGTATTGCATCAAAAATAATACATGAATTCTCTTCAAATCGCCCTGTTACTTGTTCAAATTCTTGTTAAAAAGACCAGTTTTGAGTATCTTTATGTCACTTCTGATCATTCAAAAACTCACTGATATTCAATTGGTTGTTTGTTTTTTTTTCGCGGGAAAAGATTCCGGGACGCTCATTTTATGATCGGAGGTGAAGATGGATACTATTAATGAAAGATATAAGCAAAGTACAACAACCCTCATTTAAGGAAGCATTAAGATTTTGGTTCAAATTAGGCTGGATAAGTTTTGGCGGAACAGCAGGACATATCGCCATTATGCATAACTACCTGGTTGATAAAAAGAAATGGATCAGTAACAGCCGGTTTCTTCACGCGTTAAGCCATTGTATGATTTTGCCGGGACCCGAGGCTCAACAGTTAGCTATTTATATAGGATGGCAACTGCACGGGAAAAAGGGTGGTTTGGTTGCCGGTATCCTATTTGTGCTTCCTTCTATGTTTATTTTGCTGGGTCTCAGTATCGTTTATGTGCTCTTTGGAAATCTGCCCTTTATCTCGGCCATGTTCAATGGGTTAAAGCCGGCTGTAATTGCGCTCATTATTATGGCTTTGTTTAAAGTAGCGCAAAAGGCTTTGCGTGGGCCTTTGCATTTCGCGGTAGCTGCAGCCGCTTTTGCCTGTATGTTGTTTTTTAACGTCTCTTTGCTCCTGATTATGGCGGGAGCTATAATTTTAGCATTCATCATCAGCTACTTGCACCCCTCATTATTTCATCATAAAAAAGCAGCAGAAGCGATAGAAGATGAGCATGGTTATTATATAAATAAATATTCCACTAAGCCCCAAACCGGCTTTAAAATTAAACCAATACTTAAACTGATTGGGGTGGCGCTGTTCTTATGGCTCATCCCTTTTGTGTTTTTTAATTTATTTACCGACGATGTTCATTTTTGGGATAGTCTGTCACTATTTTTTACAAAAACTGCTTTTGTTACTATTGGTGGGTCATATACGGTGATACCATATGTTGCACAGTTTAGTGTATCTAAATTAAACTGGCTCACTAATTTGCAAATGACCGATGGTTTTGCTTTGGCCGAAACAACGCCTGGCCCATTAATCATTGTACTGGCCTTTGTAGGGTTTATGGCTGGATATAATCACTTTAACGGATCATTACTGATGGGAACGATTGGTCTTTTGGCCAGCACTTTTTATACCTTTTTACCCTGCTTCCTGTTTGTTTTTGCGGGTGCTCCAGTTGTTGAAAAAACACAAGATAATCCGCTGGTTGAGGGTATCCTCGGATTAATTACGGCTGTGGTAGTGGGGGCCATCTTAAATCTTACCTTGTTTCTTGGTAAAAATGTAATATTCCCCGGAGGGGTAGAAATAAAGAGTCTTGATCTTATTTCGCTAACGTGGATCATTGTATCACTCGTGTTAATAAAAAAGTTCAGAATGAATGTAATTTACCTGGTTGGTTTAAGCGTGTTATTCGGGCTCGCACATTATGCGATAGCAAATATACACGGGCGCATATTGTAATTAAATGCCCATTGACCACTGTGTCAATTTTTTTAATAAACCTGAAGAATAGTATATTTAGCTTTATATCAAGCACTCATTACCTCAGCCTATTAAACCAAAGGAATAAGAATGACTAACATAAAAAGAAGAGCATTCATTAAAAATACGCTCATAGCAGGTGCCGGCACCGTTTTGACACCCCAGATATTACATGCTACAGAGGAAACAGGTATAAAGACAGAACCTATCAATAAACAATTATCAGCAAACGCTAAAAAGGTAATAGTAGCAGGCGCCGGTATTACGGGTTTGTGCTGTGCCTATGAACTAATGAAGGCCGGGCATGATGTAGTTATTCTGGAGGCAAGCGGCAGGTATGGCGGGCATGTTTTTACCGGGCGTGATGGCCTGTCTGATGGTTTATATGCTGACTATGGTGCCGACCATATTACTAAGCCAGGTTATGAACGTTTTTTTGAGTATACGGATGAATTTAAGCTGAAAGTGATCCCGTATCCTCACGCCGAAGGCTCTGAGGCGTCGCCAGACAATCATACGCTTAAAATGATTGGCGGTAAGTTTTACACACAGGAAATGCTTAAAGACCCGGCTGTACTTACTAAGTTTAGTTTCAATGAAAAAGAAATAAAATTCCTGTCGCAGAACCCCATGTATGCTTTACGTGATTTTTATTTAAAGCCTTATCTGGGGAAATTTACCGACCCTTATCAGCCTTTTGGGGTTGGATATGATGATTACGATAAGATCCCCATTGCTCAAATTTATAAAAAAGAAGGCGCCTCGGCTGGTGCACTCCGGTTTCTTGGCGGGGGAACCACATCAGCCCTTTATGTACTCTGGCGATCAGCGATCATGAACTTTCGGGGTATACCACCTTCAGAAGGGGATACCTTTCACCTGAAAGATGGTAACGAGCAATTACCCATTGCATTTGCCAAACGTTTGGGTGCAAGGGTAAAGCTAAATCACCCTGTTGTGGCCATTAAGCATAATAGCACAGACGTAACCGTGTCATACAAGCCATACGGTTTGGATAAAGTACAGGAAATGAAGGCTGATGTGCTGGTAAATTGTATTACGCTGCCTATATTTAAAAATATACCTATAAGCCCTCCTTTATCACCAGCAAAGCAATATGTGGTGAACCGTATGGGTTATTCGTCGCACCCGTTCTATGTATTTGAGGCCAGCACAAAGTTTTGGCTCGATGATGGTTTTAAAACGATCAATATGGAATTTGAACACCCTGATATATCATCTATATGGGAAGAAACCAACGAGGTGGATACCAGCCGGATTGTTTTAAAAGCTTTTGGCCCTGGTGGTATTTCTCCCCAACGTGTTTTGGCTGCTTTCAGAGCGGTTTATCCGGGTAAACATGATACTATTGAACAAGCGTTAACTATGGACTGGACGAAAGATAAATTTGCCCCGGCTTGCGAAATGCAGCCTTTTCCAATGGGCGAAATGCATAAGTTTTGGCCGCAGATCATGATGCCCGAAGGCAGGATTTATTTTGCAGGTACCTATGCCGATAATATGAGCCGCGGTATGGAATCCTGTATCCGTTCGGCACAACGGGTGGCGCAGGAAATTAATAAGCTTTAGGCAATACTTTTTGAAGATAATGACGTTATAATGCAATAGAGTGGGTATGTCTATCTAATAAACTCCGATATGCTAAAGCCAGTTCAAATAAGTCATTGTTTCCCGGTTTCGGCTGAGCGGGTTTTTGATGCCTGGCTAAACCCCGAAATAATTAAACAATGGATGTTTAAAAGCTCGTCCAACAAAATTGTAAGTGTAAAAATAGAGCGTTGGGTTGATGGTGGTTTTTCTATTTTGGAATTGAACGGAGATGAAGAGATTGATCATTTTGGTCAGTATAAGGAAATAACAGGTCCCCGCCGGCTTAGCTTTTCATTGGAAGTACCTAAACATTTCCCTTGTGTTACTACTGTAGATATTAACGTCGACCCTGATGCTAATGGCTGTAAACTCACACTGATCCAAAGAGGTGTGCCAGCCAAAATAACAGAAGCCCCCTGGACCGAAATGCTTGATAATTTAGAAAAACTACTCTGTCAAGAAAGCCTGTAACTTCGTTTTGCCTTTTTAAGGTACCTGATTAATATGTGTTACAGAAAACTTTAAGCCCATAATGCCGATCATGATCAGCGAAATAAAAAAGGCCTCGGTCCACGTAATGGTTTTATTGAAGAAACTTATCTCAGCTATTTTTATCAAGACAAGTGTGGCCGCGGTCCAAATGGCATAGGCTGTAGCTGTCGACAGCTCTTTAATAGACAAAGAGAAAAAGTAGACATTACCTACGCCAAAAAGGATATAGCCAAGCAGCGGGGCCAGTAGGGGAAAGCTTATGTCAACCCGGTAAAAGTTATGCCAGGTGAGCAATTTCAGGTCACTCAGTTTAAAAAACTTAACCGAAAATGTCCATGCTGTTTCAAATACCGCTGCTATGATGATGTATATCCAGGCCAAAATTAATGAGGTTATTGCAAAATTTCTTCTTGCTGGTGAGGTGTTAATGGTGTGTTGAATATCTCGGGTTGATGGGTTTCTGTTTTTGGAACGCTTTTTTTCCGTAAAGCGCTTAATGCCGAAAGGATAGCCGGTCTCAAATTATAATAACGCTTAAACCACCTGTACTTTAGCAGGTTATTTTCATTAAACCGTTTAACAGAAAACGCGTGCTGTAAAAAGTAATCTTTAGGGTATTCATAACCCAGGCCCCAGTTTTCGCGCTGGTTACCGGGCGCGTGACCAGGGTCATAAGCGGTACCGAATAAATGATCCCAAATGGCAAACTTGGTTGAAAAGTTAGCGTGAAAAACTTCCTGATAGTTAGCATGGTGCCACAAATGCAACTCAGGGCTGTTAATGATGTATTTGAGCTTTCCCAGTTTTACTTTAACGTTGGCGTGTATAAACATACCAAACATAGCATCCAGCATTGCTTTAATAGGTATCACAGCCGGATCGGCACCTAATAAAATAATGGGTGCAAATTCAATGGTTTGGTTAATGATGATCTCGACTATATGAGAGCGGGAACCCGATAAAAAATCAACCTCCTTACCCGAATGATGGGCTTCATGGATTCGCCAGAATACTTTGTTACTGTGCTGAAACCTGTGGAACAAGTAAATGTACAGATCATGGGTCACCAGGAAAAACAACACCTGCACCGCTACCGGCCAATCCTTTACAAATTGAATAGCCGACCAGCTAAAATGATGCTGAACGGGCGCTATCAGGTAATCAAATATCAGGATCTTTAAAAAGTAGCTTTGAATAAGTGTGTACCAAACCAGGTCGATCCAAAACCCCTCTCTAAAAAAAGACAAACCTTTGCGGTAGGGCGATACCCGCTCCCAGGTAATGATCAATATTACCCACAAAGCCAGTATAATGGTAGTAACGGTAAGTAGTTTTTCCTGTGGCATTGTATTAATAATTTCCTGTATCGAGTATCAGGTAGTTAGTATCAAGTATCAAGACCTCACTTTCTTTTATAGACTTTTTATTGTCTTGATACTAACTACTTGATACCATATTAAATAGCTGTCCATCCGCCGTCAACTACCAGGTTGGCGCCGGTCATATAGGCTGATGCGTCGCTCGCCAGGAATATTAAAGCGCCTTGATAATCACCAGCTTTTGCCATGCGGCCTAATAGTGTTTTTGCAGAATAGTTTTCTATGAAAAATTCGTTCTGGTTATTCTCAACCCCACCTGGCGAGAGGGTATTTACCCTGACACCCTTATTTCCCCAGTAAGCAGCCAAAAAGCGGGTGAAATTAACAACTGCGCCTTTGGTAACCGGGTAAGCTGCCGATTTATAAAAGTCCTGTTCGCCCTGTGGGTTTTTGTATATGGACTGATCAGGGCCCACCATACCGTAGGTTGAGGCTACATTAATAATGCTGCCCGAACGTTGTTCGGCCATTACAGTTCCAAAAACCTGTGAGCACAAAAACACACCGGTTACATTTACATTAAGCGATTGCTGAAATGACTCCAACGGGTAATTTTCAAAAGCCGAAAGCTCCTTAGCCAGCGCCGGGTTTTCAAACATATCATTAATGGCTGCATTATTCACCAGGATATCGATACTGCCATAACGGGTTAGTATCTTATCGCGGGCTATTTCCAGGGCATGTTTGTTGGTTACATCAACTTTTAAGCCCCCATGCTGTTCACCTAAACTTGCAGCAAAAGCTTCCGCCTTTTTCTCATCCATATCAGCAGCTACTACATTGGCTCCGGCCATAACCAGTGCTTCGCAGTGCTTTTTACCAATTAATCCCAATGCACCCGTTACAATAGCCGTTTTGCCTTTTAAAGAAAATAGTTCCATATATTACTTACAGCGCGGCAGCTTTTGGCTTTATATTGTAATTGCTCACCTTGCGGAAAACAGCCTCCAACACTTCACCTTTTAAATAACTTTTAATATCACCGCTTAAAATGGCTTCTTTAACAATTGGAAGCACATCGCGGTAAGCTAAAAGCGTGTAATCAATATCTTCGGTAGTATGGCTGTAGCACATGTTATGAAAACCGGCCCAAAGGATACCCCGTTTTATCATTTCCTGCTGCATCAGCGTTTTTAACTCCAGTGCATTGCCCGCTTCAGGGGTAAAGGTTACCATGCTGCGGCAATTAAAACCAATACAGCGGGTATATTGATCCATTCCCAAAGCTATGGCCAACTGATTGTAACCATCTTTTAATAGGGCCCCGTTTTGATCAAGGTATTGCGGTACGTTTTTATCACGAAGTTCATTGATGGTAGCCACACAGGCGGCTAATGATAAAGCCTCGCCGCCAAAAGTGGTGTAGCTAAATACTTCCGAATTGAACAATTCCATCACATCAGCACGACCAGTAAGCAGTGCTATAGGCATACCGTTGGCACAAGCCTTTGAAAAAACCGCCAGATCGGCCTTTACATTAAAGTATTCCTGCGCTCCGCCTAATGCAACACGGAAACCTGTCCACATTTCATCAAAAATGAGCAGGGTGCCATTTTCACGGCATACTTCGGCCAGTTGCTGTAAAAAGCCCGGTTTTGGGGCTTCAAAAATAAAAGGCTCCAGGATCAGCGCTGCAACGGTTTCGTCAAGCGCCGCTTTTATCGATTCAATATCGTTATATTCAAAAGTATAAGTAAGCTCCTGTATACTTTCGGGAATACCTGCATTGCGGCTGGTGATACCGATGTACCAGTCATGCCAGCCGTGATAACCACAGCAAAACACTTTATCGCGGCCTGTAAATGCACGGGCAACACGTATAGCTGCAGAGCAAACGTCGGCCCCGGTTTTGGCAATTTTAACAGCTTCGGCATTTGGAATTACCTGTTGTACCAATTCTGATAACTCAACCTCGAGCGGGTGCATTAACGAAAAAGTAATGCCGTCATTTAATTGCGCACGGATGGCTTCATCAACAACAGGGTAGGCATAGCCTAAAGAAACAGGGCCTATAGCCGCATTAAAATCAATATATTCATTGCCATCGGCATCCCAAACGTGCGAGCCTTTACCTTTTACCAGGTATTTTGGCGCCACACCTTTGCTAAACTGACCCGGACCTTTGGCCAATGTTTGCGTAACCGGTTTCTGTACTTTTAAAGCACGTTCAAACAATTTGTCTGACTCACTTATATCGGGATAATTGTTGGTAATCTGTATTTTATTAGCCATAACGTACATTATTTATTCTGAAAACGCATGTGTTAAAATGGATGGTTGTAAGTGCAGGGTTTGATAGCCTAATATTTTTTCGGCTATCTGTTTTCCGGTAAAACCAGTGTGTTGCAATACATCGGGCAATAATGCCGGTTTGAACCATTTTTCGTTTAAAGCGATGGGCAGCACTTTGGCGGATGCCTGATTTTTTAACAGCACTTCGGCTACTATGGTAAATAGCCCGCCGGTTAAAAAATGATCTTCAAGGGTAACAACCAGTTCGCTGGTGGCAGCCGTTTGCAATATAACCTGCTCATCTACCGGTTTAAGGCTGCGCATATTCACCAGACCAACAGAAAGACCTTCGTTTTTTAATATATCAACCGCTATCAGCGCCTGTTCAAACATCAGCCCATAGGTTAAAATAGTTACATCGGTACCTGCCGAAACAACCTCGGCCTTTCCCAGTTCAAAAGGCTCATGCTCGTAACCAGTTTTGCGGGTGTTGATACGCGTATAGGCCGGGTTAGGAGATTGCCAGATCTGAGGTAACATTTTTACAAGATCGTCTTCATCAGCGGGGGCAAATACGGTTACGTTTGGGATGCCCCGCATAATAGATATATCTTCAATGGCCTGGTGGGTAGGGCCGTTAGCATCTGATAAAAAGCCGGGTATAAAACCACTTAGTTTAACGGGCAAATTGGCGATACCTAAATCGGTACGTACAAACTCAAATGAACGCATGGTTAAAAAAGCAGCCAATGCATGTACTATAGGAATACGGTTGCGCAACGCTAAACCAGCGGCCGCACCTATCATGGTTTGTTCGGTAATACCGGTATCAATAAAACGCTTGCCTAAAACAGCGGGCAGGTTACGCACCAGTGCGCGGTTCTCGGCTGTCATCACTATTACCTGTTCATCGTTCAGGGCTATTGCTGTTAATAATTCTTCGTAGGTCATGATTATCTGACAATTAAAGTTTCTGATGTTAATGAAGTAGTATGCTCCCCGTGCAATTCCAGTAAAAGCTGGTCAATTTCACCGGCCGAGAAATTACAGAACCAGCGGTCGGCCCGCTCTTCTATACTCGGTAATCCTTTGCCTCTAACGGTATCGGCAATTACTACATTGAGTTTCCCTTTTTGAAAAGGGTAGGAGCTAAAGGCATTATGCATTGCCGTATAATCATGGCCGTTTATGCGTTTAACCGCTGCGCCAAATGATTCAAATTTTTGTACAAGGGGTTCCAGGGGGATCAGATCCTCTGTGCGCATATTGGCTTGAAAATGATTGCGATCTATCACAAAGATCAGATTGTCTAAACCATAAGCATTGGCTACCAGGACAGATTCCCAGCAGGAACCTTCATTCAGTTCGCCATCGCCCATGATGCATACCACTTTATTATCGCTGCCACAGATCTTCAGATCCATAGCAACGCCAAGTGCTACTGATGGTAAATGACCCAATGAACCTGAGTGAAATTCAATTCCCGGGATATTGGTATTTGGATGCCAGTAAATGTAATCATCCAAAGAAAGGTGCTTTTCAAGTCTTTCTTTTTTCAGGAAACCCAGTTCGGCCAGTGTGCCGTATAATGCCGGTACATCATGCCCTTTGGATAGGAACAGGTAATCGCGGTTGGGGTCGTTTAAATTGAACGGAGTAACATTTAAAAACTCCGTATAAAGATATACTACAAGATCAACCGCAGACAGAGAAGCGCCGGTGAAACAGCCACCAGCTGTTGACATACGAACAATGTGTTCCCTAACCCTTAGGGCTATAGCTTCTGTTTCGTGGTATTGATGTTTTTTATTTTCCACAAATTATATTTTTTTATGTATCTAAAAGGAACCCGGATATTTCCCGGGTTTGTCCCGGGTTTATAGTTTTCAATTCGTTTAAATGATGACGGTACCAATTAACGCCGGCATATTCTGCATTGATCTGGTAGATATCGGGCTTCCGGTGGAGCAACCTGATGATATCAAGACAGGAAAATTTTTTATTTTGATGATAAAGCTCTTCAAATACTGTTTTTATAAAATGATAATCTTCCAGGTAATCAATAGTAAAACGATGCGACATGGAATAATCCAAACCAGTTTCCCAGGTTACATTACCAATACTGAACAGTTGAGGGTTTTCCCATATATGAGGAGTTGTATGTTCCAGTTCCATACTTTTATCCGCGTTTTTCCAGGTTTGTTTTAAACAATCCATCGTCATGATCTCTACATCGTTGCCATCGGGATAGGTTGCCGGATGCAGATTGCTTACATAATCATACATGCCTTTATGTTTAAAATAATAGGTAAGCACATCATCTATAATGCATGGATCTATCAGCGGGCAATCAGAAGGGATCTTTAATACAACATCTGCATCATGTAATAGAGCAGCCTGATAATGACGGTCGAGCAGGTTATACTGGTCGCCCCTATAATAAGGGACATTCAGCATATCAGCTTCATCTACAATGATGTCATCATCGGGACTAACAGTAGTGGCTATAACTATGGTTGCCTTATGCTTTATCATCTGCAACCGCTCTATCATTAAAGCCAACAGGCTTTTATCCACTACGGGTAACATTACTTTACCAGGTAAACGGCTCGATGCCATACGCGCCTGTACAATGATCAACACTTTATCTGCCATTTATATATGTATTAATAGTTTATCAATAATTCGTCGTTTAAAATTTGCGATACTTTATTGTTTAATGCTTCCTTAGGGTTAAAATACTGTTTATGGCCGGTATGGTTAATATACTCACGGCATATTTGGGCTATATTTTTAGCCGAACTGGCCCCGTTTTGAAGTGGGGCAAGCTTTTTTAGTTGTTCCAGGTTAAACCAGGAATGAACTTTTTTACCTAAAGCAATACCTGTGTATACCACTGTTGAATACTGGGTGATTAATTCGCTGCAATTGGCGATCATGTGCTGGGTATTGCCTGAGCTAAATATCATGGTTCCGGCCGGAGCATATTTACGGATCTCCCCTTCGGCGCGCTTAACATTTTCATTGGGGTGAAGCTTAAAAAGCATTTGCCTGCCATTGGCTATTTGTACTGCTTTTTTAATAAAAGCGGGCCGGTTTTCAACCCGGTATGTTTCGCGCATATCAGTAGTGGCTACCATTACATAATCACGATGCGGAAAATCATTATTTAAAAACTGTTTTAGGTTATCATAATTGGGCATACCGGTTACTACCGTTTTTTTGCTGTCAGCTCCTTTTTCAATAAAGAATTGTTCATAACCATACGATGCAACACAATAAATATCACACACGTTTGAGGAGCCGTTTAATGAGGTATTCCCACAAAAAAAAGGAGGCAGCCTAAGCATTTTTACCAGCTTGCTCAATAAGGTATACTTATCAACCATGCCTTCCTGTACCCATATGGTTTTATATTCTTGCAGGCGTGAAGGCACCACTAAATCTGAGCAAAAAACTACAAGATCATAACTGTTTAACCGGGCACCAAAATCAATTTGCAGGTTGTGGCGTCTCAGATAATCTTCAGCGCTTGTTCTGAACTGGCCTGATAATACCGTTCCTTTAAGTAACGAAGTATGGTTTATAAGCAGGTTTAATATTCGGTTGTCTGTAAACAATTGGCTAAACCAGCAATCAAACTCCGGGAGTTCTGTTGCTATCTGGTGCATTTGTGATGTTTGGTTTACAGAACCGGTAATAAACAGTATTTTCTGCATTTATAGTTTGATCACTAATTTGTTTAACAGGCAAATATTTTCTGCAAAGTGTTGTATGCTGTGTTTATTGAGGATATAAAATATTTATAATAATATAACCATATTTATAAGTTAGCACGATGAATTAAAAGTATGTCTGTTACTTTTAGATAATGCTAATTTTAGGTTATGAAATAATTAATTATACATCACTACAGTTTAAACTTAATGTTTAATAAAAAACATAGGTTTTCTATTTTACACTTGCAGAAAAGGCGATACGTCTGGTTAGGAAATTTTTGAGTTCGGGGAGTTTATCGGTATTGATCAGGTCGACACCACAGTCAAGTAGTTCGTTCCAAACAGCGGGGTTCTCGGGCGAGGCCCACAATCTTACTTTTTTACCGTATTTATGCGCCATACTCACATAAGTGCGCAGGCGTTGTTTTTGCAATACCGGGAATGTACCGATGCCGTTCCAGTTTATTATTCTTGAATATTTGCAGCTTGCGGTTCGGTAAACATTTGTTGCCAGGGTGTCCTGTTGAACGTTCATCAGGTCCTCATCAATAAAAGCAAGGCGGTTTTGCTGATTTTTTAATATGTCAAATGGCTTATGCCCGGTTATAACAATGGTGATCTGTCGTTGTACAAATACGCCATTTTCATATCCTGAAAGAATGGATTTATATTTTTCAAGTACCGCACA
This sequence comes from Mucilaginibacter lappiensis, assembly GCF_050433765.1. Lineage (GTDB taxonomy): Bacteria > Bacteroidota > Bacteroidia > Sphingobacteriales > Sphingobacteriaceae > Mucilaginibacter > Mucilaginibacter lappiensis_A. The sequence continues at coordinate 134,356 of NZ_JBNPWP010000006.1, forward strand.
CAGCGCCTCGTAAGTTTTGTTTGCATTTGACTTAATATCGATCATGAGCATGAGCGGATAAACCATCCGTGATGCCTGCACATCGGAGCCATTAATGCAGGTCGACAATGGATCAAGATAAAGGCGTTCAAGTGTTCTGTGTCTTTTAAAAAGCGGGAACAGGTGGGCAACAATAAGTTTCCCTTTTCTTAAATAAATATCGGCTTCAATATGCGTGTAACCATTATCCAATGCGTCATATAACGGCCGTTTGTGCCAATAATCATTATGAGCAAAGGCATTATCGAGCGGTACATTTTGGGAGTAGGAGTTAAAGGCAGTAATTACCAGAAGAGCGGATAACAATAATTTCAGGTGCTTTAGGCAAAAGCTTGCTGCTTGCATCGTTAATTGTTTTTGTTGCACTAAGATACCGGTTAAGTGTGTTTTAAACGTTACCGGATGGTTAAGGATTTTTTTATATATATTAACATTTTGTAAATAAAAAGGGGGACCGCTTTCTTATAGCAGCCCCCCTTTTTATGATGTAGTTACCATTAATAACCAGGGTTTTGAACCAGGTTAGGATTGGTTTTTATCTCCGTAGACGGAATAGGATACAATCTCCTTGTTGGATCAGTATTCATTTTCAGATCGTCTGTTTTCCCACCTGCCACTGGTAGCAGATATTCTTTCTCAAACTGTCCGAAACGGATCAGGTCATTACGGCGCCAGGCTTCCCATGAAAGCTCACGTGCACGTTCATCTAACAGTATGTTCAAATCAATTGATGAGGCAGCTTCGGCGTGGGCACGGGTACGCAGTTTATTTACCAATGTTAAAGGGGTTTGTGTTTCGCCGTTTATGGTAGTAGAAGTAGCTCCACGTAATAAGGCTTCGGCTTTCATCAGGTAAATATCGGCTAAACGAAATACCGGTACGTCGTTACTGTTTAAACGGGTTGCCTGTATAATATTAACGTCTGGATAGTATTTGATCGATCTTACCCCTTCAGATTGTGAGGTAAGCACGTCATTACCCAAATCCATCGGTTTTAATCCTGTTAAGGTTAATGTAGGGTTGAGATTGATCTGTGTGGCGGCATTTGGAGCCGGGTAGTAAACTGGTTGGTTGGTGAAACCACCATTGCCATCAGGATAAAATTGCGGGCCTGCCAGCCATGTTTTGGTACGGTCATCCCCAGGGATGTTAAAGCGGTTGTAAAACTCAGGCGTAGTGCTCATGGCAATACTTAAACCTACGTTAAAGCCATAAGCCTGAACCAGGTAATAAAAGAAACCGAAACGGGTAAACTGGTTACCTGGTATTTGCTGGTCATAAGGTACTGCAAATATGGTTTCATTGATGGCCGGGCCATTAGTAGGTAAAAATATATCCCTGTATTTGGCATCCAGGTAATAGTTGGTATTTGCCTGTACGCTATCGCACATGGTTACGGTTTCCTGGTAGCGGTTGGTGCCGGTGTATACGCCAGAGTTCAGGTACATTTTTGCAAGCAAGGCAAACACCATTCCTTTGGTTGGGCGGCCATATTGCGATACGTTTACTGTCGCGTTGCTGCTTTTGGCTGGCATCAATGGTAAAACAGCTTTTAACTCACTTTCAATAAAGGCGAATACTTTGGCACGTGACTGTGTTGCTGGTTGTCCGGTTACCGGGAAATCAGTAATGATAGGTACGTTACCGTATAAGTCCATCATGAAATACAGGTACAAGGCGCGCATCGCTTTAACTTCGGCAATTGAAGAGGCTTTTTTGGCTGCCGATGATGACGATGAATTAATAACACTGATGATACGGTTACAGGTGTTGATACCACCAAAACCCCATTGCCATACACCTATTACGTTAGGGTGATCAAAGGTCCAGGTGTGATAGTGTAATTGGCGGTATTGACCACCGTCGTCAAAGTTGCCATCACGGGCCGGTAAAATAGCTTCGTCTGTCGACATGTCCTGCATGCGCCAGTAAGGTACCGCGTAGCTTGATGAAAGGTTAGAGTAAATAGTACCCAGTAATGCGGTATAATCGGCATCAGTTACCGGGAAGTTTGATTTTACGTATTGCGACTCAACAGGTACATCTAATTTTGTACAAGAGAATGTGCCTATCGTCACAACTATCGCGGCACATAATATGAATATCTTTTTCATTTTTGTTTGTTTAACTGTTATTAAAATGATGCGGTTAGACCTAAACTGAAGGTGCGTGTTTTAGGATAAAAATTCCTGTTATCGATACCCGGAGTTAAACCGCCCATATCAATTTCCGGGTCAACGCCGCGGTATTTGGTAATGATGAAAATGTTATTACCTGAAGCATAAAAGCGCAGACTTTTAAACGCCTGGATATGTGGTTTAATGGTATAACCGATGGTAGCATTATCCAACCGCAGGTACGAGCCGCTTTCCAGGAAACGATCAGAGATCAGGTAGGCATTGATATCTTTAAACGATTCGCCTAAAGTAAATCTCGGTATATTTTGCAGTTTGGAGTCGGCGGGGTTATTTAAACCGGCAAGTGTTGCATTTAATATTTTGTTGCCATATACACCACGAACCAGGAAGTTAAGGTCGAAGTTTTTGTAGAAGAAACTGTTGCTCCAGCCGTAAATAAGTTTGGGCTGCGCATCGTATTTAATAAACTGATCGGTAGTAAGTGGTTGTGCGGCAGTTGTTGATCCGTCGGCTTTTTCATAAGTACTAACACCGTTGGCATTTTTGCCCAGGTAGTGCCACAGATCAAAAGTACCAACAGCATAACCTGGCTGAATGATCTGGCTGTAGTTGCCCGACTGACCTTTACCGCCTAACTGTGCAGTTTGAATGTATGGAAGAACCAGACCACCCTGTGATAAACTTTCCACCACGTTTTTATTATGTGAAAAGTTTAACGAGGTGCGCCATGTAAAAGCACCCGATTTTACCGGTATGGCGTTTAATACAACTTCAATACCGCTATTTTTCATTTGACCTACGTTTGCGGTTAAAAGCGGATAAAAATATTGCGTAGTTGATACCTGGAGGGTAGTGATCAAATCAGAGGTTTTTTTGATATAATAATCAACAGAACCGGTAATACGATTGTTGAGTATACCAAAATCCAAACCAATGTTGGTTGTAGCAGTACTTTCCCATTTCAGATTTCGGTTTTCATTACGTACAGGGCCTATAGGGTTAACTATATTACCATTACTTAAAAATTTACCACCACCCGGAGGCACGCCATAAATGAGCTGAGCGGTAAAGGCATCGAACCCGGCGCTGTTACCCGAAACACCATAACCGGCTCTTAACTTCAAGTCGCTGATAACCGGAACAGATTTCATGAAATCTTCGCTGATTATCTTCCAGCCGGCAGAAGCAGCAGGGAAATAGCCATGACGAACGTCTAAACCGAAACCCGAAGATCCGTCTTCCCTTAATGAGGCCTGCAGTAAATACTTGTCGGCAAATTGATATTGTGCACGGGCATAAAAAGATATCAGCCTTAAAGTAGAAATATAGGTTGGCGGGGTAGTCCCGTTTATATTGTAACTTGGATTAAAAATAATCTGCGAAAGCTGGGTAGGATTGGAGAATGCTAAATAATTATAAGTTAAAGCATCATTTGAAAATCCCTGGGTTTGTACCCCGAATCCATCGCCATTACGATCCTGCTGATAAGAGTAACCTCCTAACAATTTAAGGGAATGCCGACCAAAAATGCGATCGTAATTAAAATAGGCTTCAACTACGTTACTGGTATTGGTATAAGCACTGCGCGCAGCTACCCCACCTGCGTTAACGTATATGCCAGACTGACTGGTGGAATAGGTATTAACGTTGTTTTGTTCCTTTTGAGTTGATCCTGATATGGTAAATTTTAAACCGTTTAAGATATCTACTGCGGCAAAACCATTGATCAGGGTTTTGTTGTTCTCTGTTTTGGTAAAGTTATTGTTAATTAACGATAGAGGGTTCAATGGCCCGCTGCCTGTACGGGTGTAATTTTCTTTATAAGTACCATCAGGGTTAAAAGGGGCCACCGTTGGCAAATAGAACAAAATGCCCGATAATACCTGGCTTTGGAATATATCGTTGTTTTTGGTGGCGCTGTTGGTAAGCGTGATACCCAATTTTAAACGATCATTAAAAAAGCGCTGGTTGATATAGCCTTTGTAAACAGTACGCTCCAGGCTGGTGTTTTTCAATACACCATTGTTTTTTAAGTAATTTACGCTTGCACCATACTCTGAATTGGTACCGGCACCACCATAAGAAAGGTTATGGTTTTGCGAATAACCGGTTCTTTCGGCCAGTTTTTGCCAGTTGGTATTTGAGCCATCGTCATCGGCTGCGCTTAGCTTAGGTACACCATTATCGGTTAAATACTTACGCAGTTCATCACCGGTAAGTACATCAATGTTTTTTGATACATTTTGAACAGCGCCGTATGCACTATATGTTAACCTGGTTTGACCTGCTTTGGCTTTACGGGTTGTAACAATGATTACACCATTTGCAGCACGTGAACCGTATATAGCTGTTGATGATGCATCTTTTAATACATCAATACTTTCAATATCGGCTGGTGCCAATAAATCGATAGAAGCACCCGGTACACCATCAATTACATAAAATGGCTGGGTAGCACCGTCGCGCAAAGTTGATGGCCCCCTTAAAATAGTTGAGGGTTGTTTGTTGGGGTCACCGCTTTTGGTAATGTTTAAGCCGGCTACCTTACCTTGTAATAACTCGGCAGGGGTAGTTAGTACACCTGCGTTAAAATCTTCGGCTTTTACTGAGGTTATGGCGCCCGTAACATCCTTACGACTCGATGTACCGTAACCAATAACTACCACATCTTTTAGTTGTTTGATATCAGTTACCAGTGTAATGTTAATTAACGTTTTACCATCAACAATAACTTCTTTTGGTACTGATCCTAAAAATGTGAATTTTAAAACATCATCAGCGCCGTTAACTGTAACGGTGTAACCCCCATTGCCATTAGTAGTGGTAGACTTGCCTGAACTTTTAACAGTTACTACCACACCTGGTAAGGGCGCGTTGGTCTCGTCGGTTACGGTTCCTTTAACAATCCTGCCGGTTTGTGAGAATGCCGATAACGCGGTAAATAATACAGCGCAAGCTAATAATAGGCTTTGCCTGTATAAAGGATGAGTTTTCTTAAAAAAACTATGGTAAATTTTTTTCATAAAGAGATTTGAATAAATTACGAACTTAATTGAACTCGGGAAATCGCATTTTTTCCGTTTGCAAAGGAATGATGCGTATGTTATCAAAACATCAAGTGAACATTAGCTTTTATTTCATGTTATTATTTTTGATTTAGGTGATTAATAATTAGTTTTAATTTTAAATAATTGATTGTGTGATTATTATGTATTATTGTTATAGATAATAGCAATAGGTAATCATATTTCCTTTAATTAGAAATTAACAACTATTTAAAAATGGATTTCTAATTGGTTGAGTAAGCAGCAAACGAATTGTGGGTTTAAAATAACCTAAATTTTTCATTGTAAACAGCTTAAGGTAGATGTTATAAAATCGTCAATAGAACAAGAATCTTTTTAATTATTACTTGCGATGTTTGCTGCTTGATGATTTTATTATTTGTAAATAATTGATTATATGGTATTTATTAATTATTTATACTGTCGCCTTAAATTATTGGATATATAGTTACACCTAATAATTTTAATTAATTATTGTTTGTTTATAAATTGGTTTAACCTGTAATTGGTTATATGGCTATAACTAAAAATTACAGTGATTTAAAATTAGACTTAATTGTTAGATTTAGAGTGTAGTTGATCTACTTAAACGTTTTCTGTTTAAAAATAATTGATTATTATATATAATATGCATGAAATAACTTGCCTGGCAGAGCAAAAAAAGGCTGTTAAACCATCATATGGAGGTTAATCTTAACACATTAATTATTTTATCAGTGACTAAAAAGATCAAAAGTTGGCTGAAGCCGCCTTTCTTTTTCTTTAAAGAATAAACAAATTGATAGGTTAATTGAAAGAATCCTGCCTTGAGAATGTTTCGGGGCTTAAACCGCATTCGCGTAGTATCCTGGCGTTATTATAAGCTAATTGTTTATAAAAAGCGGGATCTTGTTTTATAATAGAAGATTGACTGATCAATAGGGTTATTGTAAATATTTTTGAAAACTTGTTCCCGGATTTATCAGCAGCCTGATTTAAATATTTTAAATAACCGGGAATGGCGGCGTAATCATTGTTAAGTATTGCTTTTTTAATTTTGAGGCTATAAAATGCCAGTTTCATGGACGATGTAAATGAGTTTTCTTTTGTTTTAAACAATTCAGAAATAGTATCATGAATAGCTTTAAGTTCTTTTAATTCGCCCAGTAAAAAGTGCGCGTCGGCAGTCAGGATATTAAAAAAAAAGGTATAACTGGTAACTTCTTCCGAATCTTTAGCATATAGTTTTTGAAGTACATTCAGGTACCGCAACATTTTTCGTGGTTTTTGACATATTAAAAGCGTGAAGCCCGCCAATAAATAGATAAGATCATTTGTAGGGGTATAATTTAAATATCCGTTTTGCCTTGGGGGATTAAAATAGAAACGGGTTATATTAATAAAGAAATCCTTTTTAATCATGCCATATTTTAAAAAGTAATATATCGCAGTAAGGCAGTCTAAAGGGCTGATCGTGAATTGCTGGTAATCTTCGGGCGAAAAGTTGTTGAGTTTTGTTAAATACCCTTCTAATGAGGCCATATCTAACTGAAGGATGGCAGTAATTGCCAAGCCAGTATAGGTTAAGATCTTTTTATGATTGGATAGTTCAAATTTTAGTAAGGTTTGCAATGTTTTTTTGTAATCCGTATTTATAAATTCCAACCCCAAAAAGTAATAAAACAATCCGTCACTGCAATCCTGTTTAAAGTAATTGACTGTTGTGCCTGCATTATTTGGAAGCGAATAAGTTTTATTGAGCAAGTCTCCCAAAAAAATGATCAGTTCTGATTTCTCTTTAGCGTTAAGATCGGTTTTGGATAAAAGTGAAATATTTTCCAGCTGCCCGTTTTTAACGGCATGCATAACACACCATTTAATAATAGCAACCTTGAGTTCATTGTTAAAGAATAATTGGTTAATAGCTTTAATTAAATGGGCATCAAATACCTTGTTATTATCTTGAAGCAATTTATTAGCTATGGCCAATTCTAAAAAATTACTGTTCCCAAATTGCACATAGGTGTTAAATTGCGAATCGCTGCTTGTATTTGTTTCCTTTAAAAAACCTATGCTTAGTAACTCCCTGTATGCCTGGCTGTATTGATTAAATAAACTGTTTACTTTTAATTTATCCACATCATATTCCCGCTTTTTAAAGTCCATGTTTTCTATAAGGCCTTTCAGCAGCAATGTTTTCTCGTTAGCATGATGCCCCAGGTAAATTTTATTAAGTATAAAGTTTGAAATTAGATCATAGATACTGGTATGATCAATATTGTTAAGTGAGAAGTTGTCTTTATATTGTTTATAATAAAATTGAAAATAAAGTGGATGGTTAAAGCTGCCTGCAACCTCGGCAGTTATCTGTGTTTGAATTTCCGGATTTATTTTGAAGCACAGATCTTTTATTTCCTGTAAATTAAATAGGGGAACGTTGCTATTCATCTGTTTATCGGTAATTGCCCCGATAAACCATTTATGATTTTCATAATCCAGCATATGCCGGTTATTGATCCAGTTTGATGAACGCATAGTTAAAACCAGCTTAAACCATCTGTGTAATTGATAAAAAGAAAAAATATCCATTAACTGATCAAGCAAAAGCTGAAACCAGTTATTTTTAAACATGTGATCGTCCAGGCCGTCAATGATCAGATAAAAGTTGCCTTCTTTATGTTTGTTGCTATCTAATAATGATATAATATCTTCTTCGAGCGTATAACCTAATAATGCCAATAACCAATCATTAAAATCTTTACCGCTAATTAAAACGTTCATTAAGGCATTGCTGCTAAAAAATAAAATGATATCGCTATTGTCCGAAGTAAGGTTTAAAGCCAGTTTCTCATCAACCCAATGGCATAGCGCTATTGTTTTTCCATAAGCCGGGGGGGCAGTCAAAATGGTTGCGGCATAGTCGCCTTTTAAAAACTCATCAAAATGTTTATCAAGAAAATTCCTTTTTATACTTTGATTAAAAGGAATACCCGATTTGTTTTTTAAGGCTTGCAATGTAAAGTTTGTAATTTTTGCAGCTTTATGGCTCAGAGAGTTCCAATCAACATTTTCATGATTTGTTTTAAGGGATTCTTTGTCTTGTTTTTCGCAAAAGTCTTCCCACCCCTTATAACCACAATAGTTTGATAATACATCAATAGTAAATAGCGATGGTTTAAACTTGCTAAGAGCAAATCCATATATACGTTTTAAAGTGGTTTCGCTTACGGTATGGTTTGTTTTAATACTAATTTGCACAGAAAGAACCTTACAATCACTGGCTTCTATACGTGTAAGATGAGAGTTGGCTAAAACGTATGACTTTAATAATTCAAATAGCTGTGATGAGAAGACTGCCATATTATAAAACTATCAGGACGAAGTTTGTTTGATCAATTTGTTGTGATCGTAACATGACTTTCCCTGCATTATAGGTTTAGTTGATCTGTAGGTTAATTAATAAGTTTATGAATGTATGTAAATTTATAGCCGAACGTTTTATTCATCTCTTAAGTGAACGAAATGAATGTTTGACCGATTATTCAGTAAATGAACACGGGTATACAGTAGGGGGGATATACGCGCAAAGGAGGGCTGGTATAGCTACGTAAAAGAGTTTAAGTCGTAATGTACATATTGCCGGTTTACAACCGCAAATACATTCGCTTGCTGCTTTTATAACAGACAACAAATAGATATTGCACAGATCAGTACATGAAAAACTCCCATCACCAACAGGTCTGATTGTTCATCAGTAAGTATACCGCCTGAAGCTTTAACATTTAACTTTCTTAATTTATAAACGCCATAAATGCCCGTAACAGTTGCTAAAACAACTCCGATTAACGCCACTTTATCGTTTAAAATACTATTTATCATTTCTCAGTTTTTTTTAAAGCCAGGGTCTCCTAAAAGATTATTATTAGTACATATATATATATTATGCTAATACATCGCATGTGTTTATTTTATTCATTATTATAAGTTTATTCACATTGTTCATTCTGTCTGTTTTGCCTTTAAATAGCCATTTCCAACTTAACTTTCCCATATCTAAACCCGTATTACTTGACAATTTGGTACGCATAAGGGTATTAATTATTCTTTATAATAAATAGTAAAAAGACTACCACAATACATTGACTTACATTAAAAAATCAGATGGATAACACAGATATTTTGGCCGAAAAACTTGATTTTACATACAAAAAAGAAGAAGGACCCAGCGATGTGAGAGGGCTAATAGCATTATGCATTAACTACTGGTACGTTTTTGTATCGAGTATTGTTGTATGCTCAATAGCCGCATTCATTTATATTCAGTATTATCCAAATCAATGGAGCATTGTTAGTAAGGTTATAGTTGAAGATGATCAGGGTACACCTGCAAAGGCCCTAACCAATGGTTTGAATGCTGACCTTGCCTCACTTTTTGATGTAAAGAGCAATGCAGATAATGAGGTTAAGATATTAAAATCAACAAGCCTTTTAAACAGGGTGGTTGCCAAGCTCGACCTGAATATTCATGTTTTGGACGATAACGGATTACAGAGCTTTGAATTATATAAAGATGCCCCTTTTACTGTAGCGGTAACCAATAACAAGAAAAATATCAAACTGATCAAATACAAAGTTAAGATACTGAATGATCAAAGCTTTAAACTGGAAAGCAGCAAGGAAGATCTGGATATTAACGGAGTATTTGGCAAACCCGTTAAGCTTAATCAATACACAGTAACTCTGAATAAAACCGACAAATTTAAACCATCTGGCGATTATAAACTGAGGATTCAGTCATTAAAGCAGGCCGAAAATGACCTTGCCGGAAATTTGAACGCAGGCCTGGATGATAAACAGGCTACTGTTATTAATCTTCAGCTAAGCTATGAAAACCCTGATCAGGGCGAACTGATATTACAAACATTGATGCAGATGTATTTGCAAAGTAACTTATCTAACAAGATACGTAAGGCAGACAGCACCATGAAGTTTATTGACACCCGCCTGGTTGTTGTTGGAGCCGAGTTGAACAAGGTTGAAAAAAGTTTGGAGCAGTATAAGGTACAGAACAAAATATCTGATATTAATGCACAGTCAAAGGCTCTTGTTGAAGGGGCAAATCAGTATCAGAGTAAACTTAATGATAACTCTGTACAGCTGGCTGTAGTAAATGATCTGTATAAATATGTTAATGATGCCAACAATCCACAGGTTGTGCCCAGCTCACTGATAACAAAAGATGTTGCATTTGGCTCGGCCATTAATGCTTACAATGAAATGCTTTTGCGCCGGGAGCAACTAAAATTAAACCTCACGGATAACAGCAATATCATCCAAAATCTTAATCAGCAAATTGAACTGGCCCGAAGATCATTGATGGCCAGTATAAAAAGCTTCCGTAATAGTTTGCAGGTTTCACAATCGGCATTCCAAAAACAAAACTCATTTATTCAGGGTAAAATTTCTGATGCCCCGGTTAAGGAAAGGATCTATTTAGATTATTCAAGGCAACAAAGTTTAAAGCAGGACCTTTATTTGTTTTTGCTTCAAAAAAGAGAAGAAACCGCCATTTCACAAACCGCGACTATTTCCAGTTGCCGCATATTGGATAATGCCGAAAGTGACGAAAAGCCCTATGCCCCTAAACAATCGGTTATATATTTAATTGGTTTGTTTGCCGGTATATTTTTACCTGCTGCCGGTTTAAGTATAAAAGAGATGCTTAATATCCGCATCAACAGCAAATCTGATATCGAAAAACACACCAGTGTACCCTTATTGGGCGAAATAAGCAGAAATGTGAACAAGAATAAATTGTTGATATACAATGATTTTCGCTCCATCATTTCCGAAGAGATCAGGGCTGTGCGTACTAACTTAAAGTATGTAACAGAAAAAGGAAAATCAAATGTGATCCTGTTCACTTCGAGCATGAGCGGTGAGGGGAAATCCTTTATATCCCTTAACCTGGGAAATTCAATAGCCATGTCGGGTAAAAAAGTTGTACTGCTTGAACTTGACCTCCGTAAGCCCAGGTTGTTAAAAAATATGGGGGTCGACAATGACTATGGCTTCACCAATTATGTGATCTCGGCCGAAGAGGATATTTGTAACCTCATCAAGCCATCCACTTTTAACGAGAATTTCTTTTTCATTTCATCAGGGCCCATTCCGCCAAATCCAACCGAGCTGTTAATGAATGACCGGTTGAAAATATTAATAGACGATCTGCGGACAAAGTTTGATTATGTGATCATTGACAGCGCACCGGTAGGGCTGGTATCAGACGCCCTGATCATTGAGGAGTTTGTTGACATCACTTGCTACGTAGTAAGGCAAAACTATACCTATAAATCGCAATTAGGTATTGTAAATGACCTGCATAAATCAAAGAAAGCAAAACATCTTTATTTGATCGTGAATGATATAGAGCTTAAAAAGAATGGCATTACGGGTTATGGACATGGTTATGGCCATTATGGTTATGAAATGATCGAAGAAAAGAACAACAAGCTGTCCTCTATTTTTACAAAAGCAAAATAAGGCGCCCGATTAAAATTAATGGTTATGTTACAGGTTATACAAAGCAATCTTCATCAATTTTTTAACAGGGGGCATGAACGTTCGGTAAAGGCAAAAAAAAATATTGTTCAATCGATATTTTTAAAAGGCGGCAGTGTCATTATATCTCTTACACTAATTCCGTTAACCATAAACTATATTAATCCAACACAATATGGTATGTGGTTAACACTAAGCTCGTTAATAACCTGGGCTGCTCTTTTTGATATGGGCTTAGGGAACGGACTTAAAAACAAACTGGCAGAATTTATGGCCCTGGGCGATGTTCAAAAGGCCCGCAGTTATGTAAGCTCAACCTATGCTATATTGATCGTTATTTCGCTGTTGCTGTTCATTTGTTTCTATTTTATTAATCCATACATCAAATGGCACCGCATCTTAAACGTTCAGGATAAGGGCAGTACCGATCTGAACCATTTGGTATTGATCATATTCGCTTTTTTTTGCTTTCAGTTTGTAATACAGCTTATCAATACGGTATTAACAGCCAACCAGGCCCCGGCTAAGTTTGCGTTTTTAAACCTGGTAGCTCAGGTATTAACATTGGTAGCCATAGTATGCCTCATTAGGTTTCACAAACAAGGTTCTTTAACAGATTTGGTTATTATTATAGCAGGAGTACCTTTAATAGCACTCCTTGCTGGGAGTATATGGTTTTATAAAGGCAGTTATAAACAAATTGCGCCTACTATAAGCTATATAAATTTCAGGCACGCCAAGGAGTTGTTAAGTGTTGGCGGCGGATTTTTTATTATTCAAATATGCGCGCTGGTATTTTACGAAACTGATAATATTGTTATCGCCCAGTTATTTGGTCCAAAGGAAGTAACCACTTTTAATGTGGTATATAAGCTTTTCTCTATAGTGCTGATGCTTTTTGTTATTGTGATAACACCATTTTGGAGCGCATTTACCGAAGCTTATATTAAAAACGATTATGAATGGATCAAAAATGCCATTAACAAAATAAATAAGCTGTGGGTAGCGCTGAGCTTTTGCACGGTATTATTGCTTATTGTTTCGCCCTTTATCTACAGTTTATGGTTGGGTAAAAGTGTTACAGTTCCTTTAACCTTATCAATAGCTATGTGCTTATATACCATAACCAATATTTGGCAAGCTATATATGTTCAGCTTTTAAACGGGATAGGTAAAATAAAACTACAGTTATATCTAACTACAATAGGGGCCATTTTAAACATTCCATTGGCAATTGTGCTGGGTAATGTATTTGGAATTGCGGGTGTAACACTTGCAAATGCTATTCTGTTTATCATTATGGGCATAGCATTTTCGGTTCAGGCAGGTAAAATAATTAATAAAACCGCTACGGGTATTTTTAACGCCTAAGCAAGGGTTTATCATAACAAAAAGTATGAAAGAATACATCGACAAAACATTTATGATGAACCCTTTGGGCGAATATTTTAAGTGGCTTAAATGTAAGGTAACCTACCAGGTACGGTATTGGGGCAAACATTTCAGGATAGGCTATTTAAGCACAATTGATAACAGCAGCTTTGGCAGGTATAATATAATAGGCAGCCATTGTGTGGTAAGTAATTGCACACTTGGCGATTTTTCTTACATAAACAGCTATAGCTATATTTTATATACCACCATTGGGCGGTATTGTTCTATTGGGCCTAATGTAAAGATGGCTCCGGGTAAACACCCAACTTCGGTTTTTGTAAGTACGCACCCGGTTACTTTTAACAATCAGGGTAACTTATTAAAAAACTATTGTACAGAGCAAAAATTTAAGAACCACCAATCTGTAACCCTGGGGAACGATGTATGGATTGGTGCCAATGCAATTATCATTGATGGGATAAATATTGCAAATGGAGCTGTTATAGCCGCCAATTCGGTAGTAGTTAAGGATGTTGGCGCTTATGAAGTTGTTGGGGGGAATCCGGCAAAGCTTATTAAAAAACGATTTGATGATGTACAGATAAAATATCTGCAGGAAACAGCGTGGTGGAACAATGATGAAGCCTGGGTACAAAGCAATATTTCAAGATTCTGGAATATAGAAGATTTTATGGAGCCCACTAAAGTAGAACACGTTAAAGCGGTTTGACCTATGTATGTTATCAGAAAGTTATACAGACTATTACGGGTTGTTTACTATAAAACAGCGCGTATATATTCATGGCTCATCAGCAGTTTTAAGTTTTACTTAAACGGGGTAAAGTTCCATCGTGATTTTATAGGTTTTGGTATCCCAATACTGGATATTAATATGAAAGGTAGTTTTTCAATAGGCAAAAGGTTCAGGTTTAATAGTGGTAAATATCATGCTATGGGCGGGCGACAGCAGCAGTGCTATTTTGTGGTTGCTAAAGGGGGTGAACTCACCATTGGCGATAATGTAGGGGTTACATCGGTAGCTTTAATATGCCATAATAAAATAAGTATAGGCAACAACGTGAAAATAGGGATCAATACGGTTATCTACGATACTGATTTTCATTCGCTGGATGCCAGGATGAGGAACAGTTATCCCGAAAGGCTGGATGGTGTAAAATCAAAGCCGGTAATTGTACATGATGGTGCTTTTATAGGTGGGCACAGCACTATCTTAAAAGGAGTAACCATTGGTAAAAACTCCATAGTAGGCGCTGGTTCGGTAGTGTTTGAAGATATACCTGATGAACAGGTTTGGGCCGGCAACCCGGCCAGGTATGTGCGTGATAATTACAAGTATGATTATGCAAGGGTTTAAAACAGATATTTAAAATGATCAACCGGATATATCCATTTTTATTGCTGATCCTGATCCTGGCTTCGTTTTTCCATGTGCAGGCCATTGTGTTAGGCATTTCGCTGGTAATTATTTTTATGCCGTTAAAGCAGCATTTGGCAGTAATAAAGACGACCAGGATTTTTGCAGCTTTATTGCTGCCTGCTATACTTGGGTTAATAGCCGGTTACCAAAACAGTAATTATCTCATTTTAAAAGACCTTTACTATTTTGCCATCCCGGTATTATTTATACTGGCCGGAATTGTGCTTGCCTGCCGCGTTGATATCGAAGCGTTTTTAAAAACACTGGTTTTTGCAGGGGTGCTTACCTCTGTAATGGTAACGGGCATATCCATATCATATATGGGGTTTGGCGCTCTGCTCGACCCGTACTCTGCGCATTATGCTATGGGCATTATAGGTGCACCCGGACCGCCAATAGCATTAGCCTGCCTGTTATTTACCTGGAAGTTTAACATCAGGTTATTCAGATCGCGCTGGTTTAATTTATTTGTGGCTATAAATGCTTTTGGCGTTTATATGTGTGCTTCCCGCACCTATGTTATCATCATGGGGTGTTTTATGCTGCTGCTTGTTGCCGATAAAGTAAAAAAGATGTGGGTAATACCTACAATATTTGTGATGATCATGATCGCCTTCCTGATACCTACTGATATTTTTAAGGCAACCTCGTCAGAAACATTTATGAGCAAAATGCTGGGCTCATTTAATGAACTTAAAATGGGCGATTATAATACAGAACAAGATATCAACCTGAAGTATCGTGGTTATGAATCATTCATGGCGCTTAAAGGGTACGCGGAAGGCGATACAAAAGATTGGATATTTGGTGGTCTGGGTAAATTAATTGACCTCAAAACCTTTGTAAGACTGGGCGAGGATACCGATTTTCAATACATCCCGGTGTTGCATAATGGCTGGTTGTATATTCTGGTAAAAACAGGTATAGTGGGTGTGGTAACCTATATTCTGGTGTTTTTTGGTTTGATAATTACAAACTGGAAAAAATACGCGGATGCGAAAGGTAAGCCAGCCATCAGGATGTTTGCTGCCCTTACTATTGGCTGCATTTTTAGCTTATTGCTTACCAACTACATTGTAACCGCGCTTTTTAATGTAGAAATGTGCATTATAATGATTACGCTGGGTTACAGCTATCTTAATTTTAATTCACTGGTTTTCAGGCTAAAGGAACGTGAAAAGGCTATTGTTCTTGAATACGCAAAAGCTTACTGATATAAATATGGAAACACTTGCAGATACCCCCAAAGTAACCATTATTACGGTAGTATATAATGCACAGGCTACCATTGAAGATACCATATTGAGTGTTATTCATCAAACCTATACCAACCTGGAGTATATTATTGTTGATGGTGGTTCAACCGATGGAACAATAAAAATCATTAACAGGTACCTGGACAGGATCGCCCGTTTTATAAGTGAACCCGATAAAGGTATAGCTGATGGGTTTAACAAAGGTATAGCAATGGCAACAGGCGACTGGATCGGAATGATCAATGCAGACGACTGGTATGCACTAAATGCCGTAGAGCTTATGATGAACAACAGATCGGCAAATGATGATGTGTGCTGTGGCAATATTATGCTGATTGGGAAAAACGGTTTTGAACGCAGCAAAAAAAGCAAGGTGAGCTGGCTAAACTTTGGGATGTACATTATGCACCCTACCTGCTTTATAAAAAAGGAAGTTTATCAAAAAGTAGGTATGTATGATACCGGCTTAAAAATAGCCATGGATTTTGATATGTTCCTAAGGATAAAGGATAACGGATTCAAAATTAAACATATCGATGAAACAGTGGCTTATATGCGCACTGATGGAGTAAGTAGTAATACCGTAAAAATGCACCGGGAAGAGCTGGCTGTAATGCGCAGGCACCTGAAGGGATTAAGCTATTTCAATTCATGGATATTTAATTATTTAAACAGGCTACGATGGAAATATTTTTATAAAGACCCACTACGCACACAATTAAACTGATACCCTAAAATAAATACCCCTGTAATGGAAAAAAAGATCCTCATATCCGCTTATGCCATATCTCCGGTTAAAGGTTCAGAGTATGGCGCCGCCTGGAATACCGTAACACATTTGGCCAGTCAGCATGAATTATGGGTGCTTTATGGCATGTCTGATGATCATATGGGTGATACGCAAACCCTCAGGAATTATATAAAAGATACCCCTTTGGCATCTGTTACTTTTATTGAAGTAAAGGGTGGGCGCCTTGCTACATGCATCAATATGCTCAATAAAGTGGGTTTGGGATGGTTTTTTTACTTTGCTTATTATCTGTGGCAAAAAAAGGCATTAAAGGCCGCGCGCCAGGTTTTAAAAACTGTTGATATAGATGTAGTACACCAATTGGGGCCAATAGGGTTCAGGGAGCCCGGATTTTTAGCAAAGCTGAATAAACCCATGGTGTGGGGGCCTATAGGAGGGATGAATATCATTAATCAGGAATTGCTAAAGGGCAAGCCATTGTTAACAAGGATAAAGTTTTCAGTTAAAAATGCGATCAATCACTTTCAGATCAATTACTCAAAAAGGATTAGAGAAGCATTTTCACAAGCTGATGTTTTGATAGCTGCTACATCGGCAGGACAGCAAATCATCTGGGAAAAATTTGGCATTGAAAGTTATTATTTGCCCGAACAGGGCATTGTAAACCATACGTTCCTTGACGAGGCAAAATTTGACCACATTGGGCAACAGGTACAATTGGTTTGGTCGGGCAGCCTTATTGAACGAAAGAATTTTGCCATGTGCTTAGATGCATTGGCCGGTGTTAAACATTGGAATTGGATACTTAACGTATTGGGCAATGGGCCTTTAATGGAAAAACTACAGGAAAAAGTTGCTGAGCTAAACTTAAAGGATCGTATTGTGTGGCATGGTCATTTGCCTCGTAAAGATGCCATCCACATCATGTCTGCCGCTCATGTGCACATCATTACCAGTATAGCCGAAGATAATCCGGCTGTGATCTTTGAAGCATTGACCTATGGCGTACCAACTTTAACCATTGATCATTGTGGCATGGGCGACGTGATCTGCAGCAAATGCGGCATAAAAATAAAGCCGGATACTTATAACGCCATGGTTGGTAATATGAGCCGTGCACTAAACAGACTGCTCAGAAGCCCCCATGAACTGGTGGAACGCGCACAAACCACATTGATATGTGCTGATGAACACAGCTGGGAGAAAAGATTATCTAAACTGAATAATATATATAACCATGCTATCCTGGCACACGGCAGGCGTTTTAATTCATCATCGATTCAAACCTCCATAACTGCCTGATATGCTTTTAGTAAATCACCATAAAAAAATAAAATTGGGCATTGATGCCAAATGGTTCTTCAAGGGGCCGCCAAGTGGTAATATGGTGGTAAAAAACCTGGTGAACGAAATGGTAAATAACAATGATGAACAATTTGAGCTTTACCTGCTTATAACCAGGGATTTTAAAAAACAGGCACTTGATTATTTTCCGGCTCATGTAAAGCTCATTTTTTTGCCGGTAATTCCAAACCTGTTATCAAACATGTTACTGGTACCGTGGATTGCACGCATATATGGATTGGAAGCTATGCTTTATCAAAATTTTAGCAGTTTGTGGCCGCAGGCACTATGTAAAATAGTGTACATACATGATGTTTTGTTTTTAGACTATCCCCAATATTATTCAGGTTCAGAATTGAGGTATTTCAAAGAGATGAAACGTTTGGCAGCCAGGGCCGATATGATCATCACCATATCAAATTCAGAAAAAGAGCGGCTGGTAAAAAATAAAGTAGCCAGTGAAAACAGGATAGCGGTTGTATACCACGGCATTAACCGCGACTTTAAAACATTAGCAAATTATCCTGGCGAAATGGTGAACGCTTTAGCGCTTAAATACCGTTTGCCCTCCAAATATTTGTTATATGTTGGGCGGGTAAACATCCGCAAAAATATTGCCCGCCTGGTGAGCGCCTTAAATATGCTCGATGATAAAGCGATAAAACTGGTAATTGTTGGTGAACTGGGTAATGATATAACCGTATTGAAGAACCATATTACAGAAGAAGGTCTTGCACACAGGATAATATTCACAGGTCATGTACCAGAGAGCGACCTGTATTTAATTTATGCTAATGCCACTGTTTTTTGTTTCCCATCATACGCTGAAGGTTTTGGCCTTCCACCTTTAGAGGCCATGCAATGTGGTGTGCCGGTTATTGTATCAAAACGTACTGCACTGCCCGAGGTTTGTGGGGATGCGGCCATTTATATTGATCCTGATGACGCGGAGGATATAGCAGAAAAGATAAACTTTTTATTGAACGATGTTAACCTGTATAATAAAAAGGTAACGGACGGGATAAATCATGCTAAAAAGTTCTCCTGGCAAATATCAGCAAACGGAATACTAAAATTAATTGGCGATGCATACATTAATTGAAAACGTAATACGCAAGCTCAAGAACAATCCTGAGTATAAGTTCGAAAACAACTATAGTTTCAGAGAGTTGTCAGTTATTTTATGGGATAGGGGCACGCAATTATCGCGCGGCGCCTGGAAAAAGTTGTTTTTCAAAAAATCAAGCGGCCTGGTATTTATAGGGTCGCATGTGGTAATTAATCATACGTATTTGTTCACTGCAGGTAAAAACCTCATCATTGAGGATAATGTTTATATCAATGCCTTGTCGGCCGAGGGGATCATGATAAAGAATAATGTATCCATTGCCCGTAATTGTACGCTGATATGTACCGGCGTAATTGCACAAAAAGGTAAGGGGATAATTATAGGCAATAACAGTGGCATCAATGCCGGTACGTATTTAGGTGGTCAGGGAGGAATTGAAATTGGCGATAATGTGATCATAGGGCCCGGTGTTAAGATCTTTTCTGAAAACCATAATTTTTCTGATTGTAATGTTAACATAAAAGACCAGGGAGTAACCAGGAACGGGGTTTTTATTAATAACAATTGCTGGATAGGCGCTGGTGTAACCATACTGGCCGGTGTAACCATTGGCGAAGGCTGTGTAATTGCGGCCGGCAGCATTGTTACAAAAACCGTTGCCCCACATTCTATAGTGGCTGGGGTACCCGGCCGGGTATTAAAAAAACGAGGTGAACTGCTTAGCCAGGAAATTCCGGTGTAACTTTTAAGCTGTAAAATATTATAATGATCAGGAACAATTTCAATAAATTCAAAGGTTCGCTTCTTTATATCATTTGTGAGGTGATTGGCTGGTTACCGTTCCATACACTGCGAATTTTATTACTGCGGATACTAAAAGCAAAAATAAACTGGCGGGTTGGTATATACAGAGGGTTCGAGATCCGGAGCCCCTGGAAATTGAAAATAGGCAAGGGTAGTGTGGTAGGACACAATGCTTTGCTTGATGCCCGGATGGGTTTAACCATTGGTTGTAATGTAAATATTAGTAATGAGGTAATGATATGGACACTTCATCATGACTATAATGATGCTAATTTTGCTCAGATAGGGCAGGCCGTAATTATTGAAGATTATGTTTGGCTATGCTCACGCTGCATTATATTACCCGGCGTTACAATTGGCAGGGGGGCTGTAGTTGCAGCGGGCGCAGTTGTTACCAAAAGTGTACCACCTTATACTGTGGTAGGCGGTGTACCTGCCAAACAAATAACTAAACGAAACGAAGGGCTTATTTATAACCTAAGTGATGCGGTTTTACCAATCATTTAGCATTTAATACCACCATTTAATATCTGTTTTTAATACCCGCATCGGGTTTCCGCCGAAAATAGAATTTTCACCGCTCAGTTTTTTAGTAACCAATGAATTTGCGGCCACAACACTGCCCGATGGTATTACTGCTCCCTTTAAAATGGTACACTTACAAGCCACCCAAACGTTATCGCCAATAATAATTTCTTTTGGATGATTAAATACTTCTCCTGTTTCATCTGCAATATGATGAAAATCAGTATCCATAACTAATGATTCCCATGATATACCGCTGTGATTGCCAATCTCAATCTTTTTTGCGGCAACAAGCGCACATTCTGTGCTCATATTAAAATCATCACCAATAATCAGTTCTGCATTTTTTGCAACGTTAATTTTGCAGCCATGCATAATAAATGCTCTTCCATTAAAAACAACATCACCGTAAACTTCCCATATAGCTCTTGACCTCTTGAAATCAGCTATGCCAATAGCTCCATAGCCAATTTGAATCAGGGCGGTTTTTATGGGAGCATTAATAATTACCCGGCCTTTTGTTTTGTACAAAAAAACATTACTGGATATTAAAACCGGAAATTTTATGGCTGTTTTAAAAGGGAAATATCTAAAGTTAAAGATGATGGTTTTCAGATTGATCCTCCTTAGGAATTTTAACACTTTAATCATTGTTTGTTAGTTATTATTTCGGGCGAGTAATATGCATAAGTATAATAATTTTTTTATAAAAAAATATTATATTTTTCATTCATTCCGTTCACTTCTCTATTTATTTTGTTCACTACAATTCTATCCATCCCGTTTATTCACATGGCCTAAAAACGCAGCTTTTGGGTGTGTTTATGCGTATAATTATACATGGTTTGATCAAAAGAATTAACTGATGACCCGAGCCTTGAAATACTGATTCATTTTTAATAAAAGTATTAAATATATATTATTATGCGTATAGCTATCATCGGAACCAGGGGAATTCCGAACCACTACGGCGGCTTTGAACAATGCGCCGAATATTTAGCGGCGGGCTTAGTCAGGAAGGGTTATGAGGTGGTGGTTTACAACTCTCATAACCACCCTTATCAGGAAAAAACCTGGAATTCTGTTGAAATATGCCATTGCCATGATCCTGAATACAAATTAGGAACAATAGGGCAGTTCTTGTACGATTATAATTGTATAAAAGATTTAAGGAAAAAGAAGTTCGACGTTATCCTTCAGTTAGGATATACCAGCAGTTCGGTATGGGGATGGCTTTTACCCCGAAATGCAGTTGTTACTACCAACATGGACGGGCTGGAGTGGACAAGATCAAAATATGCTAAACCTGTTCAGGCATTTTTACGGTTTGCCGAAAAACTTGCTGTTAGATACAGTGACTTTTTAATTGCCGATTCTACAGAGATACAAAGGTATATCGAGAATAAATACAACAAAAAATCATGCTATATACCCTACGGTGCCGAAATATTTGATCAGCCTGATACTGCTGTGCTTGATGAGTATAAGCTGCAAGTAAATCAATACGATATGCTGATTGCCAGAATGGAACCTGAAAATAGTATTGAAACAATTTTAGATGGTGTGGTTAAAGCCGATACCGACCGGAAGTTTTTGGTTATAGGTAGCACCAACAATGATTATGGTACCTATCTAAGAGCAAAATTTAGTTATTTTGATAATATTATATTTTGCGAAGGTATTTATAATATGAATAAACTCAATAATTTGAGATATTATTCTAATTTATATTTTCATGGCCACACAGTTGGGGGTACCAACCCATCATTACTTGAAGCAATGGCTTCCAATAGCCTGATTTGCTCCAATGATAATAAGTTTAACCGTGCTATTCTTCAGAATGATGCTTTGTATTTTTCTAATGCCGATGATATTACTTACCACTTACTTACCGGGAACAAAAGCGAATCGCGTTACCTGCAGGTACTGGCAAACAATAAACAAAAGATAATAGATAATTATACCTGCGAAACCATTATCAACTCCTATGCAGATCATTTTGAATCTATAGTGTCAGCGCGCGTAAAAATTTATCAACCCAAGGAGCTTGGAACTGAGGTATCGTTTCTTTTAGAAAATTCATAAATATGTATATAAATAAACCATTAAATTATTTGCCGGTATTTTTTGCGGTAAGTGTACTTGTTGTGTTTTTAAGTTCGTGTTCATACAAGCAAAATCAGGGATATTTTGAAAGAAATTCCAGGGAACAGCAAACGCCGGTTAAAATAGATGATTACAAACCGACTGAATATAAAATTAAAACAGGAGATATACTGCAGGTAAGGAACCTGCAAAGTATTAAATTGATCACTGACGAAGCCTCCTCAACCGGGGTGGCTGATCAGGGGGCATCAGGAAGTGGTTCACAGGCATTGGATTACCAGATAGAAAGCGACGGAACTATTGCCTTACCTGTAATAGGTAGGGTGCCGGTTGCTGGTTTATCAAGGTTGGAAACATCAAAAAAGTTAGATGACCTCTACCGTCAAAATGTACTTAAAAACCCCATTATTGAAGTTAAGGTTATCAATTTAAAAGCTACCTTGATGGGCGAGGTAAAAAAACCAGGTAATTATGCGCTGTTGAAAGATGAAACTACCCTGATGGAAATACTTGGCGAAGCGGGCGGCCTTACAGAAAAAGGGAATGAAAAGAAGGTTAAAATTTTAAGGGGCGGGGGGCTGCAAAGCAAGCAAATAATTGAGGTTGATCTGGATGATGTTGCTGCTTTATCAAATCCATCAACTATTATTCAAAACCAGGATATTATTTATGTTGAACAAAACAGGCGCGCTATACGTAACGATAAGATAAACACTATTACAACGTTTGCACAACCTGCATTACTTTTGCTGAACACGGCTTTAATTATTCTAACACTCAGAAAATAAATTTAGCCCTACATCCTAAACCTGATTACTATTAAGTAAACTACAAACAAAATACCCGGAAATTAGCTTACCCGGGTATTTATGTGTAATGTTGTTTTGGTCTTATTGTCAGGCAATTTTCTTTCTTTTTACTTCAAGGTTAGGTAAAAACGCTGTCAGGATGCCAATCAATGGTAAATATGCGCATACATGAAAAACATAATTGATGCTGGTACTGTCGGCCAGTTTACCAAGTACGGCAGATCCTAAACCGCCCATACCAAAAGCAAACCCGAAAAACAGACCGGCTATCATACCCACTTTTCCAGGCATCAGCTCTTGTGCGTAAACCAATATGGCCGAGAAAGCCGAAGAAATGATAAGGCCAATAATCATGGAAAGGATGGTTGTCCAGTATAAATTGGCATAAGGTAGCATCATGGTAAATGGAGCAACCCCAAGTATGGATATCCAAATAATGTATTTACGGCCAAAACGGTCGCCCAGTGGTCCACCGGCCATTGTACCTGCCGCAACCGCACCCAGGAAAATAAATAAATGAATTTGTGAGCTTTGCACGCTCAGATGAAACTTATCTATCAGGTAAAAAGTGTAATAACTGGTCATGCTGGCCAGGTAAAAGTATTTGGAAAAAATGAGCACGATCAGGATCCCTAAAGAAATGGAAACCCGTCTTGCAGAAAAAGGATGTTTTTCAACCTGTACCTTCTCAACCTTTGTTTTAGGTATGATGGCACCCTTATACCAATTGCCAATGTACGCCAAAATGATGATGGCTAATAAGGCAAATAATGAAAACCACATTACACTGCCCTGCCCAAATCTAACTATGATTAATGCAGCCAGTAACGGGCCTAAAGCGCTGCCCGCATTGCCACCAAGCTGAAAAATGGATTGTGCCAATCCTCTTTTGCCGCCAGATGCCAGGTGCGCTACTCTTGATGATTCCGGATGAAAGATAGATGAACCTATCCCTATTAGGCCTACTGATAACAATAACCAATAAAAACCAGAGGCAACAGCCAGGCACATTAAACCCAATAAAGTGAAACCCATACCTATCGACAAAGAATACGGTTTGGGCTTTTTATCGGTATACATGCCTACAAAAGGTTGTAAGAGCGAGGCTGTAAGTTGATAGGTTAGTGTAATGAGCCCAATATCACTAAAGCTTAAATTATACTTTGTTTTAACCAGCGGATAAATAGAGGGTATAAGAGATTGCAGCATATCGTTTAGCAAATGCGACAGGCTGATGGTAAAAAGAATGGAATACACCGTTTTCTCGGCTATGGATTTGGCTTGTTCCAAAGGTTGGGCTATTGAATTATTCGTCATATCATCTGATGATTTAAGGTAAAAAAATTATCGTTTTATAATTTGCGTAATACAGTTCCAGGCTTTTTTGCCATCTCGGGCCTTAATGCTTTCGTAAAGCTCTTCATGTAACATATCAGTTTCTCTAAATTTATCCATATTAACATGGATCTTTAAAAACCAGGTTTTAAGCTGTAATGAAAATGATTGATATAAGTCTGTCAGGATCGGATTACCGGCAGCCTCGGCAATGCTCATATGGAAATCAATATCAGCCTGAATACAATCTTCCAACGGACCTGTTTTTGCCAGGGCGTTTCGTTTATCAAGCATGGCTTTTATCTTTTTGATACCGGCATCTGTGTGGTTGGCAGCGGCCTTTTCGGCTATTTTCATTTCAAGCAACTGGCGCACTTCGTCAAGGTCTTGCGCTTCGGCACGTTTTAAACGTTGATGAAATGGTTCTGTAATACCCACATGGGCTTCAACAAAAGTACCAACACCCTGTTGTACCCTTAATAAGCCCGAATTGGCCAGGATTCGGATGGCCTCGCGCACAGATGAACGTCCAACACCAAATTGTTTCATCAATTCGGGCTCAATAGGGAGTTGTTCACCCACTTTGTAGTTGTTGGCGGCAATAGCTGCACGCAGTTGTTCGGCAACCTCTTCGGCAAGTGATCTTTTGTTAATAATGCTATTCATCATATCATCTGATGATCAAAGGTGGCAGTTATATTTCAAAGAAAAAAACTTTTTTTAAAATGATGAAAAACATTGCTGTTCTATGAGAAACCGGCCTTATCAACATTACTGATTTGTTAAATTAACCTGTTGTAAATCCCCAAATTAGGGTACATTCTTTAATGTGCAATATTTTTAAATTTGTCGGCCGATAAATCATAATTTCACGGTTCAAATTATCAGGCACAAAAATCATTGCATATTAATTAAGAAATGAAAAAAATAATTTTGGTAACCGGGGCTTCATCTGGTTTAGGCTTAGCTACGGCCAATGCACTTTCGGCTCAGGGACATACAGTTTACGGCACCAGCCGCGATATAAAACGTATAAAGGATGTATCATTTACCCCACTACAAATGGATGTTACCGATGATGCATCGGTAAATGCGGCGATCGAAAAAATTATAAAAGCCGAAGGGAAGATAGATGTATTAGTGAACAATGCAGGCAACGGAATTACAGGGCCACTGTATGCCATGCCCGTTGACGCTGCTAAGAAACAGTTTGAAGTGAACTTTTTTGGTGTGGTACGGGTATGCAGCGCCGTTTTGCCCGGCATGATCGAAAAAAAGCAGGGTCTGGTGATCAACATAGGTTCATTGGCAGGTTTGTTTGGCTTGCCATACCAGGGTTTATACAGTGCCTCAAAATTTGCTATTGAAGGTTATTCACAAAGCCTGCGCATGGAGCTGCAAAATACAGGTGTTAAAGTATCGGTGATTAATCCCGGCGATTTTAAAACAGACTTTACCGGCAGCCGTGAAAAATTACCATTTACCTTGCCAAACGAAAAACTTAAAAAAGAATTTGAAGCTGCTGTAGCCAGCATGGAAAAAGACGAAAGCATTGGTGGCGATCCTGGTAAAGTAGCAGCACAGGTTTGTAAAATAGTAGCCAAAGCTAACCCCGCTCACAACTACCTGGTAGGCGCACTTGGGCAAACTATTGTGCCTACACTTAAAGCCATATTGCCGGGCTCTATTTTTGTAAAACTGATGAATGATCATTACGGTATAAAATAATCATTCAAAAGTTTCATGGAAGCAGCTAAAAATAATAAGAAAACCATTTGGGCCTGGGCCATGTTTGATTGGGCTAACCAGGCTTATAATATGGTTATTCTCTCTACCATATTCCCGGCTTATTATGTGGCCATCACCGCCAATAAACAGAATGGCGATATGGTAACCTTTTTTGGTCATCGATACATCAATACTGTACTTTCTACTTACATTTTGGCATTGTCATATCTCATTATAGTGGTTATGCTGCCTATATTAACCTCTATCGCCGATTATAAGGGGCATAAAAAGCTATATATGCAACTGTTCACCTGGATGGGAAGTTTGGCTTGTGCCGGTATGTTCTTTTTTACCATGAACACGTTTACATTCAGTATGATCTGTTATGGACTGGCATCAATAGGTTATTGCGGTGGTTTTGTGTTTTATAACTCATACCTGCCACAAATAGCCACTGTAGATCAGCAGGACGCGGTAAGTGCTAAAGGTTTCATATATGGTTTTGCGGGTAGCATTGTGGTGCAGGTGCTTTGTTTTGTGTTTGTATTGTCGCCCAAAACATTTGGTATTACTGATGATGTTGCTGCACGTTTATCATTTCTCATAGTAGGTATCTGGTGGATAGGTTTCTCGTTCATCGCGTTTTACCTGCTGCCCAAAGGACAGCCTAATGCAGATTCGCATCAATATAATGTTTTAACGGGCGGATTTAAGGAATTGGGCAAAGTTTGGAAGAAGGTAAAAGAACTACCTTTGTTAAAACGCTTTCTGCCAGCCTTTTTCTTTTATTCGGTAGGGGTGCAAACCATTTTGCTGGTTGCTGCTAATTTTGGGGCCAAAGAGTTAAAAATGCCGGAAGAAGACCTGATCGCAATCATCCTGATCATACAGGTTGTAGCCATCATCGGCGCGGCTATAACGGCAAAAATGTCGGCCAGGTACGGTAATACCAAGGTATTAGCAGGTATAGTAGGTATCTGGTGCCTTATATGTGGGAGCGTTTACTTTGTAGCAAATGCGCACCAGTTTTATGCGGCTGCCGTTATAGTAGGATTGGTTATGGGAGGTGTGCAGTCGCTGTCGAGGTCAACGTTTTCCAAATACATTCCTCAGAATATTCCGGATACGGCTTCGTATTTTAGTTTTTATGATGTTACCGAAAAGCTGTCTATTGTGGTAGGCTTATTCACCTTTGGCTTTGTAGAGGCTTTAACCCACGAAATGCGCGACTCGGCTCTGGTACTTGATTGCTTTTTTGCAATCGGCCTGATATTGCTGCTGTCATTAATAGTGGCTGAAACCCGGGTTAAATCGGCTGAATCTGTAGCGGTGTAATTGTCTGAACCGGGATTTGGAGGGATTAAGGGATTGCCCGGATTCAATAAAATTTTGTCATTCTGAGGAGCGAAGAACTATATCTTGAACACAGTGAAAAATCTATTTACCGATATACATGTTCACGAATAGATACTTCGTTCCTCAGGATGACAAATACGGTTGGTACCCATTAATCCCTTAATCTGTTTAATCCCGGTTCAGACAAAATCCCGATTCATACAAAAAACATAATTCGAGATTGAAAAGACACACCATCAATCAAAACTAAGTACATTTGCGGCTTGTTAAGTTAATACGATGGCTAAAGTTTCTATCAACCTGGCAACAGGTTCATTACAAAAAGAAGATATTATTGTAGGTATTGATCTGGGTACTACAAACTCCCTTGTGGCGTTCATCAACCCGGATAAAAACCCGCATGTAATTAATGATACAGGCAAAGGTGTTTTAGTGCCTTCAGTAGTGCATTTTGGCCCAAGCGGCGATATTTTGGTGGGTAATGAGGCCAAAGAATTTTTAGTTACCGATCCTCAGAATACCGTTTTCTCAGTTAAGCGTTTGCTTGGCCGCAGCTACCATGATATTGAAAATTATAAAGATTTTTTCTCGTACAAGGTTATTGATGATGATACCGAAAGCCTGGTAAAGATTAAAGTTGGCGATAAGTTTTATACACCGATAGAGCTATCGGCCCTGATATTAAAGGAGCTGAAAGCCCGTGCGGAGCACGCCCTAAAAACCCCGGTAAACCGTGCGGTTATTACGGTACCTGCATATTTTAACGATTCGCAGCGGCAGGCCACACGTGATGCGGGTAAATTGGCCGGTTTGGATGTATTACGTATTGTAAATGAACCAACCGCCGCGAGTTTAGCTTATGGTATAGGTCTTGACCCCGAGGAAACAAAAACTATAGCCGTATATGACCTTGGTGGTGGTACGTTTGATGTATCTATACTGCAAATACAGAACGGTATTTTTGAAGTGCTGGCAACCAATGGCGATACTTTTTTAGGTGGTGATGATTTTGATCGTATCATTGTTGATTACTGGATAGAAAAAAATAACCTGAACAAGGCCGAAATTATAGCCAATAACGAGCTGGCCCAGCAATTGCGTCTTAAAGCCGAAGAAGCCAAAAAAGCATTTGCCCATCAAAGCCTGTTTAACGAAAAAATAGGGGATATCTGGTGCACCCTTGACCGTAACACTTTTGAGGAGCTGATATTACCCAAGGTACAGCAAACCATTACCTGCTGCCAAAACGCGCTGAAGGATGCTAAACTGGCCATCAGCCAGATTGATGAGGTAATTATGGTTGGCGGCTCTACACGTACAGCGTTGGTGAAAAAAATGGTGGCCGAATTTTTTGGTCGCCCGGTACATGATGATCTGAACCCTGATGAAGTGGTTGCCCTGGGCGCTGCTATACAGGCTGATATTTTGGCCGGTAATCGTAAAGATATTTTATTGCTGGATGTTACCCCGCTTTCTTTAGGTATCGAGACCATGGGCGGTTTAATGGATGTCATTATCCCGCGTAACTCTAAAGTGCCTACCAAAGGGGGCAGACAATATACAACCTCGGTTGATGGACAGGTGAACATGAAAATTGCCGTTTACCAGGGCGAACGTGATCTGATCAAAGAGAACCGTAAACTGGCCGAGTTTAATCTGAAAGGGATCCCCTCCATGCCGGCTGGTTTCCCCAAGGTGGATATTAACTTTTTGCTGAATGCTGATGGTATACTTACCATACAGGCCATTGAACTGCGCTCGGGCGTAAAGCAGGAGGTGGAGGTAAAACCCACTTATGGCATTACTGATGAGCAGGTGGAGCAAATGCTGATGGACAGCATAACCTACGCAAAAGACGATGTAAACCAGCGTATGCTGATAGAGGCCCGCACCGAAGGCGAACAAATGGTTTACACTGTGGAGCGGTTTTTGCAAAAGAACGGCAGCTACGTTACAACTGAGGAAACCGAAAAAACCAATGAGCATCTGACGGCTTTAAAAGCTGCTATAGCCACTGGCGATAAGGATCTGATATTGAAGCGTATTGACGAAATAAATGAATTTACGCGTCCGTTTGCTGAGCGCCTGATGGATCAGGCTATTAGCACGGCTATGCGGGGCAAGAGTATTGAATAATATACATTAACATCAAATTAAACTTTATAAAATTGAAGAGAATCAAAACGGGACTTGCATTGTTAACAGTTACTGCTGTTTGTTTAATTGGTTCTTTTAATAAGGTTTACGCAAATAATATTTCTAAGGATACCACCCTTAAAAGCATCCCGGTACTTGATACGCTACAGTACGATTCTTTAATGAAACGGCTGGCCAATGGCGATAAAACTGGCCGCTGGCCGGTTAAAAAAGCACCTTATCCATCACCCGGCGCTATTTTGCCATTCAACAGGGTGGTTGCTTATTATGGTAATATGTACTCCAAAAACATGGGCGTACTGGGCCAATATGCTCCAAAAGAAATGTTAGCCAAGTTAAAAGCCGAGGTTAAGGTATGGGAGGAAGCCGATACACTTACACCGGTTGTACCCGCACTGCATTACATCTGTGTTACTGCCCAGGCCGATGCCGGCCGCAATGGCTTGCATAATTTGCGGATGCCTTTTAGCCAGATAGATAAGGTATTGGATATGGCCAAACAGATCAACGCTATCGTGTTTTTAGATATACAGGTTGGTTTTAGTACCGTACAAACCGAATTGCCGCTATTGGAGAAATACCTGCGTATGCCCAATGTACATTTTGGCATCGATCCTGAATTTTCAATGAAAGAGGGGAGTGTACCCGGTAAACGCATCGGCACATTTGATGCCGACGATATTAACTATGTAACCGGCTATTTAAGTTCCTTAGCTAAAAAATATAACCTGCCACCTAAAATTTTTGTAGTGCACCGTTTTACCAAACGCATGGTAACCAATTATCAGGATATCAAACTACGCAGCGATGTACAGTTTGTAATGGATATGGATGGCTGGGGCGGCCCCGAACTAAAAAAAGGCACTTATAAATATTTTATAACCCAGGAGCCGGTACAGTTCACAGGTTTTAAACTGTTTTATAAAAACGATATTAAAAATGTGCCTCACCGTATGCTTACGCCCAAAGAGGTTTTAAGCCTGAAGCCTGCGCCTATTTACATACAATATCAGTAGTCGGCAGGTAAAAAAATATAATACAAAAGGCCCGGTTTCAATAGCCGGGCCTTTTGTATTAAATGCTTTCGAATATTTTTAAAATAACATTTCCTGAGGTGGCGTTACCCCTTTTAAACGCAGATAAACTGTAGCTTGCCCGCGATGGTGAGTCTGGTGTTCAAAGGCTTTCCCTAAAACAGTGGCTTTTGACAGATCTTTACCGGCAATTTTCATGGTTTCCTGTAGCTGTGCCGGGGTCATGCCCTGTATAGTGCTGATCACAAAATCATAACTGTCCATTACCGCTTTAGTAGTAGCTGCCTTTGTTTGCTCAATAGTTTTTTCGGCTGATGTTTTTCCAAGCGGACTTGGTTTGCCGCTTACGCCAGAGATGAAACCATAATTGGCGTCAGCTAAGTGCAGCATTTGTCCCGCAAACGACCTCATTTCAGGGGTTGGCTTAAAGCTGTAACCATCATCGGGCATGGCATCAAGGTAGGCTTTGGTGTAGTTTTTGGCACGCTGCCATTCGGCAACCATTTGGTCGTTGGTAACCTGGGCACACACCGTTGCACAGGCGAAAACAGTTACCATGAAGGTAAACAGCAAGGTTAGTTTTTTCATGATTTAATAGTTTTAAGATTGGTTAATTTGGTTATGGATACTAAGTTATTAAATTAACCTGTTGTGATTTAGATATTCATGAAAATTTTTAATTCCCCTGATGCCATTTCGACCGGAAGGAGAAACTATCTCTTGAGGGAGGTGAAAAATGATATATGATAGGTAGATCCTGCGTATAAGATTCCTCCTCGTACCTCGTTCGGAATGACGTATCTTTTCTTTGATTTGTCATTTCGTATCTTGGGCGATAACAAAAAACTATCTCTCGACCGGAGGGAGAAATCTTATGCGACAGATATATTTGCCGCTATGCAAGAGTCCCGCTTGCGACAGCGAGCGACGAAAAGGCAGTAAAAAAATAAGCCCCCAATCCGGGGGCTTATTTTTTATAATTTGTTAATAGCATCCTGTTCCTTTAGTGCCTGAATATTGTTACTGTCACTATAATTAGTGGTCTGGTTTGCAAAATCAGCAAGGATGCTGACTATGTTGTCCAGGTTATCAGATACGCGCTGGTGCATATCGGGCAGATCTTTTTCCAGTCTCTTATCACCCAGTTCCATGTTGTCTACCTCTATTTTAGCAAGCTTGGTGATAATAGCTTGCTGACTATTTTTCAGATCTTCTAATTCATGGACAATTTTCTCCATCAGTCCAAACTTCTTTAACTTATCCATAGTGTTTATTTTTTTAATTTATAGTATACCTCATTAACCCCTAACAATAAAAATTGTTTAAAATTTGTATATATCATCTATAACTAATAATTTAGTTTATATGAAACCGGTATTTATCTTTTCTTTTTTAATGTGTTCCATCACATCGTTATTCGCCCAGCAATCGTCTGCTGCAAATGACTCTTTATTGCTCGATTATTACCAAAATCAGCGCTTTGCAGAAGCCGCCGATTATCTGAAAAAAACATACCCCGAACCGGTAAGCAATGTACAGGTGCTGGGCAAGTTGGCTTATACATCGCAAATGGCCGGGCGACTTCCCGACGCGGAGGGATACTATCAGCGTATATACGATACCGACTCCACCAATACCGTGGCCTTGTTTAGCCTGGGCGCGATTAACCTGCGCCGGGGTAATAATGCAAAGGCCGAAGTTTATTATAAAATGATAGCCAAAAAAGACAGTACTAATTTTCTGGTGTACAAGCAACTGGGCAAAATTGCCGGTGATAAAGCTGATTTTGGAAGCATGATCTATTATTTGCAGAAGGCCAATAAAATTAATCCGGCCGAGCCTGATGTAGCTTCTGATTTGAGCGACTTGTATGTAAACCTGAAACAATACCCCGCGGCCGAAAAAGTACTGAACGGTGCCATTGCCCAGGACCCCGACAACATGATCTTATTACAAAGCCTGCTTAAACTGGTTTCATCGCAGGATAAGTTCGAAGAAACTAAAAATACCTGTTTAAAATTGATAGACCTGGGTAATCATTCGGGTTATGTGTTAACCAAACTTGGGGTGGCTTATTACAATCTCAAAAACTACGCCTGCAGTGTCGAAACCTTTGCCGATATCCCGGGTTTGGAGCAATCAGAAACCAGTTTTTACGTAGCCGCACTGGCATATAAAGCGCTTAAAGATCAGCCCAAAGCCATCCAGAGCCTCGACAACGCCATTAAGGAAGGTATATCATCTAACATCGGCGATTATTACACGGAAATGGCCGATAGTTACGAGGTGCGCAAAAAATATCAAAAAGCTGTTTGGGCTTATCAAAAGGCGTTACAATTTTCGGAGAAACCGATACTATATTATCTACTGGCTTCGGTTTACGATACCGACCTGAAAAACAAGCAGCTTGCCTTAAAGTACTATAAAAAATACACAGCCAGCAAACCACCCGAAAAGCAGCAAAAGTATATTAGCTATTCCAAATCAAGGCTTAACGAACTGGCGCGTTAACGCTGCATTAACCGGGCTACGTATTTGCCAATAATATCAAACTCCAGGTTCACTACTGATCCTTCGCGTACATTATGGAGGTTGGTGTGCTCAAAAGTATAAGGTATAATGGCTACCGAAAAACTGTTGGCCCGGGAGTTTACCACGGTTAAGCTGATGCCGTTAATGCAGATAGAACCTTTTTCGACAGTTACATTACCGGTAGATGCATCATACTCAAATGTATATTCCCAGCTGCCGTCAAGTTCTGTAAATACGGTGCAAACCGCGGTCTGGTCAACATGACCCTGTACTATGTGTCCATCAAGACGGGCATTCATTTGCATACAGCGTTCCAGGTTTATGGGTTCGCCAACTTTCAAATGCCCCAGGTTGGTTTTGTTCAGTGTTTCTTCAATGGCGGTAACGGTATGCAAGCCATCAGCCAGCGCCACCACAGTTAAACAAACGCCGTTATGCGCTACCGATTGATCGATCTTTAACTCATGCGAAATGGCCGACTCAATAGTGATATTTAAATTGCCCTGATCTTGTTGCAGATCAGCCACTTTACCTAAAGTTTCTATAATTCCTGTAAACATATGTCTCCCGGCCCCCTAAAGGGGGAGTTTTTTGATTGAGGGCAAAGCTAAATATATTACTGTTGTTTTTTGTCAGGATAAAATGAAATTCATTTTTAAAAATGAAGTCATGCCGAACGTGTTTCGGCATCTCATTCGGAATGCTATAAAACATGTCGGTTAACTCATCCTGTGGGATGCCGAAACAAGTTCGGCATGACGGCGTTATTATTTTATTTAAAACTGGTAAACAGGTCCACCCTTTTATTCCGCAGATCCTTGCCGCCTTCAATTACCGATTTTAGGTTTGTTAAATAAAATGTCCACCCAATTTGGCATTGCACGTAAAGGTTTTTTGCGGGGTCGTTTTCCACAGGGATATTTTCCTGGGTCAGTTCAATTAAGGTCAGGCCATATTTATTCTGAATATCAATGGTAACTATGCTGCCGCCCGAAAAGGTGAATTTGAGCAGATCGGAGCCATTGTTTTCCAATACCTGTCCATATTCTACAGTTTCATCACCGTAGCCATGCCAGTACCAGGAATAAGTATCTTCTTTTTTAATAAATTCATCCTCGTCGCGCTGCCGCCCGGCTATGGCACAAAAAATGGCTTTACGTAAAAACCAGCTCTCGAGCCCGGCGGGGGTGGCCCAAGCTTCGTAAATACTGCGAACATCTGTATTAAAATCAGCAGTTAGTTTAAATTTTGTCCACCTGTCGTCTGTCATATGTGCTATTAAAAAGTATTAGGTTGTCATAAAAATAACAATAAAACATTGTGCTTTTATTAACTTGCTTTAAATAATAATTATGCGCAAACAAAGTGCCGGAATACTGTTGTACCGCAGGGTTGCAGCCGAACTGCAGGTTTTCCTGGTGCATCCCGGCGGCCCGTTTTTCAGGAATAAGGATGATGGCAGCTGGTCGATCCCCAAGGGTGAATTTTTAGAGGATGATGACCCACTGGATGCTGCTAAACGTGAATTTGAAGAAGAAACCGGACAGGCTATTACCGGCAAATTTATCCCCTTAAAACCCATCACACAAAAAGGCGGTAAAACCGTGCAAGCCTGGGCCGTTGAGGGAGATATTGATCAGACGACCATCAACAGCAATCATTTTGAAATAGAATGGCCCCCGCGTTCTGGCAAACTACAATCATTTCCTGAAGTGGATAAAGCAGATTGGTTTGATGTGGATATTGCAAAAATAAAGATCAACGCGGCGCAGGCTGGGTTGATAGAAGAGTTGGTATCACTCTGAATTTCTTCAGTCAGGCGCCCCCGCAGTCGCTCGGCTGGAGCCCATAGGTGTTCGGAAGAATTATTTCTATAAAAATTTGTCATTTCGAAAAAGCATGGGGTGGCAAGGGCACGGGGGCGAAAGAGAAACTATCTCTTGAGCGATAGCGAAAAATCTTCTACGTAATGCAAAGCGAATTTGGAGGTCGTATAAGATTTCTCCTCGTTCCTCGTCGAAATGACAACGTTTTTATTTCTTCTGAACACTTACGACCTGGAGTCGGGCGACTGCAAAGAGATTAATTGCAACGAATACTTCGCGGCAAAAACGGGAAGAGTATCTACCCAAATATGGGGATATTGGTCAAACTAATTTCACCTTTTACCGTTCTGTTGTTACCTTTAGCGTTAATCACATAATTTAGTACAATGAAGTTTCTAAAATATATACCCGCTGTTTTTTTGCTTATATCTATAGTATCATGCAAGCCCAAACCCAAATCAACCGCTGTACCTGTGGTTGGTTTTGTGGATGCTTTTGAGGATGCTACCATAGCGCAAGCCCGTACCGGATTTACCGACGCTTTGAAAAAGGAGGGCTTTAGCGAGGATAAAAAAACGGTACAGATAGAATACCGCAACGCCCAGGGCAATATCCCTACGCTTACGCAGATCGTGAACTATTTTATTTCTGAAAATGTAGATCTGCTGGCCACCAGTACTACTTTGGCAACGGTAACTGCCTTGCAAAACACCAAAACTATTCCGGTTTTTGCTATGGTATCGCCGGTTCCTGAGCGTATGAAAGTAGTCGACGCAGGTGGCAAGGCACCTGCCAATCTTTTTGGCGCACTTGAGGATCTTAACTATATTGATACTTCATTTTCTATCATCCCCAAACTGCTTAAACCCAAGGGAGCCAAGCTGGTGATCGGTATGATCTATAACCAGTCAGAACCACAATCAACAGACGCACTTAGCCGCATCAAATCATTGGCCGAAAAACAAAATGTAACTATAGTTGCCTTGCCAGTCAATACATCGGCCGATGCGCAGCTGGTTACGCAATCGTTATTAAGTAAAAATATCGATGCCTTTTTTGCTAACCCGGATAATACGGTTTTTGCCTCGTTCGAGACCATATTGAAAAGCTGCAATGAAAAGAATGTCCCGATATTTACAAGTGAGGCGGGCCTGGTACAGCGCGGAGCGGTAGCTGCTTTTGGTGCCGATATTTACCAATGGGGTTATCAGGCTGGCGAGCAGGCAGCATACTTTCTTAAAAATCACAAAACCGATGGCTTAACGCCTCAGATGGTGAGGATCAGGAAGCGGGTGTATAATCCTGCGGCTGCCAAAAAGTATAAGATTACTATCCCGTCAAATTTCGAGGCTGTTAAATAAATGGATTTTTACCTTACCGCTTTACTACAGGGGCTTTGCTTTTCGGCACTCGCGCTGGGTATCTATATCTCCATGAAGATATTTAATATACCAGATATTACTACCGATGGCAGCTATACGCTGGGTGGGGTGGTTACCGGTACGTTACTTACACATCATCAGTCGCCCTATATTATTTTACCGGCAGTGATCATTGCGGGCGGCATAGCCGGGGCGTTAACAGGGCTAATCCATACCAAATTAAAAATAAATGCGCTACTGGCCGGTATCCTGGTCATGACGGCGCTTTATTCAGTGAACCTTACCATCATGGGGCGATCAAATTTGCCCCTCATCAATGTGCCATCGCTGTTTTCGTTACTGCATGTAGTTACTGATCCTAATCAGAACACCTTTTGGATACTGGCCGTATTCGTTATGGTGATCACTTTTTTAATTGGTTACCTGCTCAAAACAGATTTCGGGATAGCGATGCGGGCAACAGGCAACAGTGAATCGATGATAAGGGCTTTAGGGGTAAATACCGATCGCATGAAAATTACCGGCCTTGCGTTGGCAAATGCGCTTACTGCGCTTAGCGGTTATTTGATCGTACAGTTTCAGGGCTTTGCCGATATCAGCATGGGGATAGGCATTGTGATAGTAGGGTTGGGCTCAGTTATCATTGCCGAAACCCTGATCAATTGGTTCCGGATTACCAGTGTATGGCTTAGTTTGATATTGGTGCTGGCTGGTGCAGTGGTATTTCAATTGGTTTTGGCCTTTACTTTAGCTATTGGGGTTGATGCCAATCTGCTTAAAATAGTTACTGCCGGTTTTGTATTGTTAATAGTCAGTTTACCACGTTTATCATTATTAAAAGCATCATGATAGCTATTAACGATGTTCATAAAGTTTTTAATAAGGGTAAGGCTAACCAGGTAAACGCGGTTAACGGTATCACCCTAAACATTACAGACGGCGAATTTCTGGTGATCGTGGGTTCCAATGGCTCGGGTAAAACCACGCTGCTAAATCTGGTGGCTGGTAGTGTATTCCCGGATGCAGGCAGTATCAGCATTGATAATACCGATGTAAGTAAACTACAAGATTATAAACGAAGCCAGTGGATTGCCCGTGTTTTCCAGAATCCCATGAGCGGTACCGCATCCGATCTGAACATTTTGGACAATTTCAGGTTGGCGGCCATACGTACCAAAGCCAAAGGTTTATCCGTAGGTATTAATGATAAATTTAAACAACAGGTAAGGGAAAAGATTGCCACCCTGGGCATGGGACTTGAAACCAAGATTGACCAGCCAATGGGCACCCTTTCTGGTGGGCAGCGCCAGGCTTTAACACTGTTAATGAGTGTGATGGATAGTTGCAAGGTATTGCTGCTGGATGAACCCACCGCCGCGCTCGACCCACGATCAGCCGATGTTGTGATGCGTACGGCTGATAAACTGATCACTGATTTTAAACTGACTGCCATATTGATCACCCATAACTTAAAGGATGCTTATAATTATGGCACGCGCGTTATACAGATGAGCGAAGGACTGGTATTAAGGGACCTGAACAACAAACAAAAGTCAGATTTAAAGCAAAATGATCTTTTTGATTGGTTTAGCTAAAAAATGGCAAAGTAATTGTATGGTGATGATCCTATGAAAAACAACAATTTTGAAACCATAAACGATGCTTACCAATTAGTAAGCGGCGCCAAGATAAAAGGAAAAAAACAAGACGAGATATTTGAACTGGGCACGTACGATGCTTTAAAAAGAGGGTATACCCTGTACCCTTTGGAGCATGGAATTAAGTATGATGATTTCAGTGTGATCGTATCAGAAAAAGAATTGAAGAACAACTTTCTGATAGAAGGTACAAAAGCAAATGCTGCTATAGCTGCGTAAGCTAATAAATCAACAGCCTGCGCTCGTTACAAACGAGCGCAAGTTAGATTGCTTTAATTGCTTTATTTGTAGAGACGCATCACATGCGTCTCTTTCAAGCAGTTCTATGTCAACTTCTTGCTATGCATTTGTTTTCTCGATCAATAAGTGTAAATTTGTAAAAAAATAAATGATGCTGTTTAATAATTCATTCTGCTTAAAAAATATGATGTGGCCCAAGGGGACACTGCAGAGGGGTTGTGCATCAATGATACTCTTCTCAAGTCCGGTATAGCAAACACCATTACCCGGACAGAATTTACATCATTATTATTTATTCAATTTAAAGTTTGTGTAAAGCAAGCTCAATACACTACAAAATTTATGGACACTTATTATACTATCGAAGAAAAGTATTTGCAGGCCGTTGATGAATTATCATTTGGAGAAACGCCTAAAGGACTTAATTTGCTGAACGAGATCATCAGCAATGATCCTTTATATGCCAGGGCACATTACCAGTTAGGCATTATATACTATTACGAAATAAAAGATTATCAAACAGCGGGTTACCATTTTAAAACCTGTATGGAACTGGAACCATCGTTTCCTGATAATTATACACATTATCTTGATCTGCTGGTGTTTTTGAATATGGAAAAACAGGTGGCAACCATATCTATCAAAGCTTTAAATACACCCGGGGCCGATGCCGCAGGGATCTACGATCTTTTGGGCCTGTTTTATGAAAAAAACAAGCAATGGACAAAAGCATTGGAAGCCTATCAAAAAGCGTTTATGGAAGTAACCGAAAATCTGGAAAAGACAGATATTGAACAAAGCCTGAAACGGGTGCGCTCAAAAATGCAGCAAACCCAGGCTTATACTTATCATATTACAGAGTAAAGCGTTGTACATGTATAGATAACCGCGTCATTGCGAGGAACGAAGCAATCTCCAATTAGCAGAGGGGCTCTGTATAGCATAGAGATTGCTTCGTTCCTCGCAATGACGCGTTTTATTAAAACAACAAAAGCGGGCTTTGAAGCCCGCTTTTGTTGTTTTAGCCTTTAGCCTTTATTTTTTATAAGTTATTTTGTAAATAGTTCCCTGGCTATCATCGGTTACATACAATGAACCGTCCGGGCCCTGGGCCAGTCCACAAGGGCGGTGTTCTGCACGGCCAGATGCAGTTTGTGCAGGAGTACCAGCAAAGCCATCAGCAAAAACTTCCCATTGGCCAGATGGTTTCCCATTCTGAAAAGGCTGAAATACCACAAAGTAACCAGCCTGTGGTTCAGGTGCGCGGTTCCATGAGCCATGAAAAGCTATAAAAGCCCCATTCTTGTATTTTTCAGGGAACTGGCTGCCGGTATAAAACAACAAACCGTTAGGGGCAAGGTGGCCCGGGTAAGCAGTTGCAGGGTCAATAGCGTCCTGTCCGCCTTCTTTTTTACCGTCGCCGCCATACTCAGGCATTAATATTTTTTTGTGTTGTTCCTGGTCGTAATACATATAAGGCCATCCGGCATTATCGCCTTTTTTAATGGCATACATACACTCGGCAGGTAAAATAGCCGATTGCTTGGTGGTAAACAGATCAGGGAACAGGTCATGCAATTGATCGCGACCGTGCTGCATTACAAAAAGCTGGTTGTTTTGCTGGTTCCAGTCCAAACCTACTACGTTACGCAAGCCTGTAGCATAACGTATCCCATCACCATAATGCTGGTTTAGCTTATCGGCCTTAAACTGCCAAATACCGCCTGCCGAATCTAAAATAGGACAGCCTTTTTGGCCCATCGAACCTTTTTTGCGGTCCTCAACCTGGCATGAGTTTGAGTAAGCACCAATATTAACGTACAGGTTGCCGTCATTATCAAGCGTAATGGCTTTTGCTTCGTGCTGGCGGCGGCTTAACAGGCCTGTAACAATTTTTTCGGGCTGATCAGGACTGATCACTTCATTTTGTGCATTCAGTTTATAACGAAAAACTTCCTCATCAGACGATGCATACAGGTAACCGTTTTTTACAAATACCCCTGTACCGTCATAAGTGCCAAAGCCGGTTTTTACGATTGCTTTATCACCTTCCTGGTGTAAAAATAAAATGCCTTTACCGTTTTTAGCCCGGTTTAGTTTTACATAAATATCGTTTTGAGGTGTTACGGCAATTTCGCGTGTTCCACCAAGTTTATCGGCAATAATGGCTGCATTAAAACCAGCAGGCAGCTTTAACCCGGCACCGCCATCGGCTATGGGGGTGGTAGTAGCCACCGTGTCCTGATTGTTATTGGCCGGTTCATTGCTTTTGCAGGCATTAAATACTATAAAGCCCGCTATTGCTACAATAGGTAGCAACACGGAACGTAATTTTCTATTTTTCATGGGATTTGATTAATGGTTATCAAATTAAATAAATATACAATGAATAAGGAAATCTGTTTGTAGCATTCCTATGACAAATTTATTTAACCCCAGAGGTTAGTATCAATAAGATAAACATATCATTTAGGTAAACTGATAGATCGAATACCAGTGAAATTAAATTCTTTAATTCATAGTAAAATTAGAAATTTAATTCCGTTTTAAAGCTGTTTGAGCAATTGCTGTTAAAATGGATTAAACTATTGTGGTATTGCGTCGTCATAACTGTATAAAATTTAACAATTATGAAGAAGTTAATCTTATTATCAGCAATAGCAGCAGGCGGGTTATTTTATACAAATAAGGCCGATGCGCAAATATCCATACACTTAGGCGTAAACATTCCTGTACACCGTGTTTATGTTCCTGCACCACGCCCTGTAGTGGTTGAAGAAGCCTCTGTATATGACGATGAAAATGTACAGGCTGATTATAATGACGATTATTATTACCTCCCCGAGGTAGAAGCTTATTATAGCGTTCCGAATCATTGCTATTATTATAATGATGGTAATAGCTGGGTAACAGCAACCTATTTGCCGGGCGCATACCGTAATTACGACTGGCGCAGTGCCGTAAGATATGAAGTACGCGCACCACGCCCTTACCTGCGCCATGATATTTACAGGTCAAGATGGGGTGGTTACACAGGCGACCGCAGTAACTGGGGCCATAGGTTCGACAGAAGATTTAATGGAGGATACGCTTATCAGAACCGTGATAACCGTAGCTGGGACAGAGGTAACCAAAACCGGGGCAACTGGGGCGGCAGATCAAATCAAAACGATAACCGCGACCGGGGTAACTGGGGGGGCAGATCAAACCAAAATGATAATAACAACCGCGGAAACTGGGGTGGCAGATCAAACCAAAATGATAATAACAACCGTGGTAACTGGGGCGGTCAGCACTCAGACAATCGCAACAATGGCGGACGTAACCACAACGACAATAACAATCAGCGCTTTGCCGAAAACCGCACAGGTTTTGGCGTACGCCACTAAGCCATGAGCTGATAATTTTATATTACTATTCTTTCCCTATATATATAAATGAAAAGGTCGCCTGTTATGGGCGATTTTTTTTGTTATTATTTACCAGTGTTTCCTGTATCGTTAACAAACACTACATAGTTACCTTGATTTAACTTATTATTTATAATATATAGCTTATTTATACCATAAAGGCTCTTTTGTGTTATCATTTATATCATATATTTGGATAAATAACATTAAAGATTTGAAGAAGAAACTATCTATTGTTGATATAGCCAATAGCCTGAACATATCTAAAACAACCGTTTCGTTTATTTTGAATGGACGAGCACGCGAAAAAAGAATAAGTGAGGAACTGGTTGAGCGTGTTTTAAAATATGTGAAAGAAGTTGGTTATAAACCAAATTCGCTGGCCAAAAGCTTGCGTACCGGCAAATCAAACATTATTGGTTTATTGGTACAGGACATATCAAATAACTTTTTTGCCTCTATTGCAAGACAAATTGAAGACCGTGCATATAAAAACGGCTATAAAATAATATACAGCAGTACTGATAACGATACACAAAAAACCCAGGAACTGATAGCCATGTTTCGTGACAGGCATGTTGACGGATATATCATTGTTCCGCCCGAAGGTATTGAAGAAGATATCAGCGCACTGATAAAAGATGGTCTGCCTGTGGTGTTGTTTGACAGGTATTTGCCAAAGGTGGAGACCGATTATGTGGTAGTTGATAATTTGTTCAGCACCTATAATGCCACCCGATACCTTATTGACAAAGGATATAAGAA
Organism: Mucilaginibacter lappiensis; assembly: GCF_050433765.1. Lineage (GTDB taxonomy): Bacteria > Bacteroidota > Bacteroidia > Sphingobacteriales > Sphingobacteriaceae > Mucilaginibacter > Mucilaginibacter lappiensis_A. Next base: position 177,037 of record NZ_JBNPWP010000006.1, read on the forward strand.
TATAGCTTTTATCAGCTTTAATTCGCAGCAAACGCAAATGGTTGACCGGTTTGAGGGTTATAAAAAAGCCATAAATGAAAGCAAACTGAAAACCTGCATTAAAGAAATTGATTTTCATCAGGATGAAAAACTGATAACTGAACCTATTTTAGCTTTCCTGAATGAGCACAAGGAAACTGATGCCATTCTGTTTGGAAATAACCACCTGGGAACCTGCGGCCTTAAAGTGATCAGAGAATTAGGAATAAAAGTTCCTGAAGAACTGGCCCTGATATCTTTTGATGATAACGTGGTTTTTGAACTGTGCAACCCGCCCGTAACTGCCATAGCACAACCCATTGATGATATTGCCGATAAAGTGATCACCATATTATTAAACAGGCTAAACACATCGGTAGAAGTTGAGGCTAAACAACATATTACATTACCAACCGATTTAAGGATCAGAAATTCTACCAGGTAATTTTATGATGAAGAAAAGCTTGCTTTTTTTATTATTTGTTGCCCTTAATTTTAGCGTTTTAGCACAAGGGAATGTTTTGCAAACTGGCAACCCGGTATCTGAAAAGTTTTCTATTGAAAGGTTACAGCGTATTGATAACCTGATTGAGCAAAACATTGATTCGGGATATATAAATGGGGCGGTGGGTTTGATAGCACGCAACGGGAAAATAGTTTATAATAAATCATTTGGTATTGCTGATGTGGAGCAAAAAAAGCTGATGAATAACGATAATATATTCCGCATAGCCTCGCAAACTAAAGCAATTACCAGTGTAGCAGTCATGATGCTTTTTGAAGAAGGCAGGTTTTTGCTTGACGATCCTATCTCCAAATACATACCGGCATTTGCGCATCCAAAGGTAATAGATCAGTATAATGAAAAAGACACCACTTACACCACTATACCTGCCAAAAGAGAAATAACAATCCGCGATCTGCTAACCCATACCTCGGGTATTGAGTATGCGCAGATCGGGTCACCCAAAATGAATGCTATATACGCCAAAGCAAGTATACCGGGGGGCTTTGTAAGTCAGAAAATATTACTGGCCGATGCGATGAACAAGTTAGGAAAAATGCCATTATTACATCAACCAGGCGAACGGTGGACCTATGGTTTAAATGTTGATGTATTGGGCTACCTGGTTGAAAAGGTATCAGGAAAAAGTTTAGACCAGTTTTTTAAAGAGCGGATCTTTGATCCGCTGGGGATGAAGGATACTTACTTTTATATACCTGCAGCCAAACAGAGCAGGTTAGTGACTGTTTATACCCCCGATAAACAGCAACACCTGATCAAATGGAACACTGCAACTTTCCCGCCATTAGATGTGGACTATCCTAAAGCGGCTGGTACTTATTTTTCGGGAGGCGCGGGTTTGAGTTCAACTATAAAAGATTACGCCATTTTTTTACAAATGATGCTGAATGGGGGAGTTTACAATGGACAGCGTTTGCTGGCCCGGCATACCGTGGAGCTGATGACCGAAAACCAGATCGGCGATCTGTATATTAACCCTGATAAGGATAAATTTGGATTAGGTTTTGGCATCATCACAAAAAACAGCTCGGCTAAACTGGGCATCAGTGAGGGCTCATTTGACTGGGGTGGTTTTTATGGAACACTTTACTGGGTAGATCCTAAAGAGCACCTGGTTTGCCTTCTTTTTATACAGAACTGGCCTTTACCTCATAATGCCATACAAGATAAATTCAGGGCATTGGTTTACCAGGCTTTAACAGATTAAAACAGGTGGTACCTAATAAAAATGAGATCTGCAAGTTATAATAGATCCTTTAAAACCACCCATACATTTTCGGCCACAACTTTGGCTCCCTTTGCGGTAGGATGAATACCATCGCCCTGGTTTAAATCAGGTACACCGCCAACACCCTGTAAAAGGAAAGGCACCAGTGCTGTATTGTTTTTAGCAGCAAGCGTTGGAAATACAGATTTGAATTTATTGGAATAGTCGGCACCCATATTTGGCGGTACCTGCATACCCAGCAGCACAATTTTTACATGTGGGTATTTAGCTTTTACTTTATCAATAATGCTTTGCAGGTTTTTATTGGTTTCGTTTACGGGGATGCCGCGCAGGCCATCGTTGGCGCCCAGTTCCAATATAAAAACATCTATCTTTTGTTTCAGGAGCCAGGCGATACGGCCGTTGCCACCGGCTGTTGTTTCGCCGCTTAAACCTGCATTAACCACCCGGTAAGGCAATTTCAGTGAGTCAATCTTATTCTTGATCACCCCCGGAAATGCGTCCGATGGGTCGTCAAGACCGTACCCGGCAGTCAGGCTATCCCCAAAAAACAAAACGGTTTTTGATGATGATGAATCTGCTTTAGCCGTAGCAGAGGTACTTTGAGAAGCTTCGTCCCCCGCAGGCTTCTTTTTTTCGCCGCAGGCTACCAAGGCCGTAACCGCAAATAGTATGAATGTTAACTTGAGTTTATGCATAACAATTAAGCGTTGGTCCTTAATATTTCAAGCGGCGGTTTATTTAAAACGCCCCTGCTATTTAACAAGCCAATGATAACGGTTAGTATGGATATAATGAAAAATAATATCACCGCTGGCAAATAACTCACAGTATAAGGTATTTCAAAGCTGTATTTAGCTAATAGCCAACTGCCCCCAAAAGCTATCAGTATGCCGGTCAGGGCTGATAAGCTTCCTAAAAACAGGTATTCCAAAGCAGTAATGGTGAAAATTTGTTTACGGCTTGCACCTAAAGTACGCAGCAAAACACTCTCTTGTATGCGCTGGTATTTGCTGATGCGTACCGATGCTATCAAAACCACAACACCGGTTATAATGCTGAACGCGCTCATGAAACGGATCACATAGCTTATTTTGCTCAGCAATTCATCCAATACACTTAAAATAAGGCCCAGATCAATGATCGAGACGTTAGGAAAGCTTCGTACAACGGCCCGCTGAAAAGTAGCTGATACATTGTTTGATGGTACATGGGTAAGCAATACCTGGAACTGCGGCGCATCCTCCAGTACACCAGTAGGAAAAACCACCTGGAAATTGGTTTGCACCTTACCCCAGTTTACTTTACGCACGCTGCTTACGTAAGCTGGCATTTGTACGCCCTGAACGTTAAACACTATTTTATCGCCAATTTTGAGATCGGCCCGTTTGGCCAGGTTTTCTTCAACCGATACCGGTATATCCTTGCCTGGTTCGGCTTTACCTATCCAGGTGCCGTCTGTTATTTTCTCTGATTCTGAGAGTGAATCACGAAAAGTTACCCGGTACTCATAGGCAAACACGCCATGAGAAATTTTTATGGTTGTATCTTTTTGCAGATCAGCCGCCGTTTTGCCCCTTACCTGTTCAATCCTCAGCGTTACAATAGGCACTTGCTGTATTACTGGTAATCCCTGTTTGCGGGTCAAGTTGGCAACCGCGTCTTTTTGACTGTTTTGTATATCAAACAATATCATGTTGGATTGATTGCCGCTAGATGAAAGCTGAACCTGCCCAATCAAAATGCTTTGGATAAAAAACAGGATGCATATAAACATGGTGCTTAACCCTATGGATACCATCAGGATAAGGGTTTGGTTATTGGGCCGGTATAAATTAGCAAAGCCTTGTCTCCACAAATAATTCCACGAACCATTAATAAACAGTTTCATTACCCGCATTAAAAGCCATGCTACGGCAGCCAATATCATAAAGGCTATCAATATTCCCAGCGTAAAGAAAAGGCTGCCTATCCAGCTATCCAGCTGTAAAAAGGTAAAACCTACAATAAACAGTATGATCAGTACGTAAACCAGCCAGCGCAAAGGATCACGTGAGAAGCCCGCATCATCAAATGATATGCGCAGGGTATTTAATGGTGATATATTACGGACCGATATGAGCGGTAATAATGCGAAAAGTATGGAAATGATAACGCCCAGTAAAATGCCCTGCCCAATGGCCATCCATGATATTTGTACGGATATGGTGAACGGCAAAAAATCTTTAAAGATCAAAGGCAGTAAATGCTGTATGGCTGTGCCCAAAGCTGCCCCGGTAACAGAACCTATGAGCCCGATGCCTACTATTTGGATCAGGTATATCAAAAATGCTTCGGAGGCTTTAACGCCCAAACAGCGCATAATAGCTATGGAGGCAATTTTTTCGCGCACATAAATGTGGACCGCACTGGCTACACCCACACAGCCCAGCAGCAAAGCAACAAAGCCAACCAACGATAAAAATCGGCTCAGATCGCCAAAGTTACGGCCGGTATTTTCCTTGCGGCTTTCAATGGTTTCGTACCTCATGCCTGCTTTATCAAGCACAGGATCAAGCTTTTTGGTGAGCCTGTTTATATTTACAGGTTTGGTGAACTTATAGTAAAAGTTATAGTTAATGCGACTGCCAATTTTTAACAAACCGGTTTGTTCCAGGTATTGCATGGGGATATAAACCACCGGCGCAATACCGGCAACAACACCGCTTTGGCCAGGCGCCCGGTTTAAAATGCCAGTAATTAAAAACAGACTATTGCCAATTTTAATAGAATCGCCTACATGGGCGTTAAATTGGAGCATCAGGGTTTTATCAACCAAAGCCATCTGGCCTTTTTTAAAGGATGTACCGGCCTGTACAGGAGTGGTTTCAATGGTGCCATAGTAGGGAAAATCGCCCTGCAATGCGCGTACCTGCACAAGCCTTGTGCCTTTGCTTTTTGGAAAATAGGCCATGGATGCAAAACTGCGCTCCTGCGATCTTTTATCGCCCAGCGAATCAAGCATTCGTTTTAAGGAAGCATCAGCCGGTCTGTTACCCGATATGGAAAGATCAGCACCAATCAGGGTGGCAGCCTGGCCGTTAATATCGTTTTGTACATTGTATTTGAAGGCATAAATAGCCACCAAAGCAGCAATCCCAAACACAATGGCTGATATGAAGAGGAACAATCTTGAGCGGTTTTTGCGGCTGTCGCGCCAGGCCATGTTAAACAGCCAGCGTACATTCATTTTTCGTTTATAATTAACAGAACCGGTTTCCATAGCAGCCTATCCGTTAATTGTTTTTTCGTCTGATACCAGCTTGCCGCCCCTTATCCTGATGATGCGCTGGGTTTTTGCGGCCAGCTCCAGATCATGCGTTACCATAACCAGTGTAGTGCCTGCTTCTTTATTAAGGTCGAAGATCAGCTTTACTACCTTTTCGCTTGTTTCAGCATCAAGGTTACCGGTAGGCTCATCGGCAAATAATATTTTTGGCGCGTTCGAAAAAGCGCGTGCCAGCGATACCCGCTGCTGCTCGCCGCCTGATAGCTGAGAAGGGTAGTGGTGCCCGCGGTCGGCCAGGCCAACTTTATCAAGCAGATCAAGCGCCCTTGATCTGATGTTTTTTTCGTTACGCAGCTCAAGCGGAACCATGACGTTCTCCAGCGCGGTTAGGGTAGGCAGGAGCTGAAAATTTTGAAATATAAAACCTACATACTGGTTACGTACCTGCGCGCGCTGATCCTCGGTTAAATTACTCAGGTTAATGCTGTTTAATTCCACCGAACCCGAACTGGAACGGTCAAGCCCGGCGCACAGCCCCAGCAAGGTTGTTTTGCCGCTGCCCGATGGCCCCACAATAGCATTGGTTGAGCCGGCAGCAATGGCGAAGTTAATATTGTTAAGTACCGTAAGCATACGGCCGGCACTATGATAAGTTTTACTCAGATCTGAAATATTCAGTATAGTTTCCAAACGATATAAGTTTTACGGTATAGATGCATCCACGCCCGATTTGTTACCACGCAGGCTTGCATAAATATCCAAGTATTATGCCATTTACAGCAGAAACCATGAATGTATTTTAATTTAATGACATTGCCGTGTGATTATGATTGCCAACCTTATAATCTTTGTAATCCGGGGATGCTATTACACACTTACAGCTTAGCCTTCAGACGTTCCCTAACTTCTTGTTCCCATTCGGGCTGCAAAATGCTTAATATGATGGAGTCGCGGCGGGTGCCATCTTCAATAGGCGCATGGCTCCTTAAAATGCCCTCTACTTTGCAGCCGAGACTCTTCATGGCGGCTATGCTGCGTTCGTTCCGGGCATCGGCCCTAAATTCAACCCGTTTCATGTTTAGCGTTTCAAAAGCGAATTGCAGCAGTAAAAACTTACAATGCTTGTTTAAGCCTGTTCCCCTAAATTTTTCGCCATACCAGGTATAACCAAGCTGTAGGCTTTCATATTGTGGTTGTATATCGTAAAAACGGGTGCAGCCCGCATATTGCCCGGTCTTTTTATCATAAACAATAAAAGGATATTCCTTGCCAGATTCTCTTGCTTTTAATGCAGCATCGATGTAATTGCGCATGCCATCGTGACCTTTGGCACTTGTTAAAGAAAACCCCCATGTATCAGGTTCATTAAGGGCAAAAGGTAATAAGTTTTCAAAATCATCAGCTTTTAACGGTCTTAACAGTACCTGGTCATCCTCTAAAATATAATTAGCTTCGGGATTGAATATTGAAGTCATTTTGGTAATTTTTTTAAAACTACAAAATGTTTTACTTTCTCAATCGTCATCATTTATAATGGTGTATTTTTGACAATAGCTTTTAATACAATTTATTACATTTACTAAGCCAATAGCCCTTACATTAATATATTTCATAATTTGTTGAAACATCCGCAACGGGTGTTTATCTAAATAAAACATGCAAACAGACGATCCCAAAAAAATAAATAAAAAGCCACCCGGTATTTTTAGCCTGCTAAAACCTTATATGGGCCTGGTTACCTTACTATTATTATTTGCCTTGATAAGTAATAGCATGAACTTGTGGCTGCCCAAGATAATTGCCAATGGTATTGATGATTACGCCAAACAACACTTTGTGTTTAACGATATTATTAAAAAGTTTTCGTTGGTGGTGTTGCTTGTTTTTATTTTCAGCTACCTGCAAACTATTATTCAAACGTATGCATCTGAACGTGTGGCGCGTGATCTGCGGTCAAAACTCTCCGATAAAATATCAAGGCAAAGCTATGCTTTCATAGAGCAGGCTAACCCATCAAAGCTATTAACCAACCTCACAGCCGATGTTGATTCCATCAAGCTGTTTGTATCACAGGCGTTGGTATCCATTGTGTCATCTCTGTTTATTATCATTGGGGCCAGTATATTATTGTTTACTATTAACTGGCGGCTGGCCCTGGCGGTGGTTGCCATTATCCCTATTATTGGTGGCACATTCTTTTATGTTTTAAAAAAGGTACGCGCCTTGTTTATAAAAAGCCGCGGGGTTATTGATCAGTTAAACAAAGTAATTAACGAGAGTATCCTGGGTGCCGCGCTTATCCGTGTCATTAATTCGCAGCAACTGGAGTATCATAAGTTTTTGCAGGCCAATACCCAGGCCAAAGATTATGGCCTTAGGATATTGGGCTTTTTTGCTGGGCTAATTCCCATTGTAACGTTTACCTCCAATATAGCCGCTTTAACTATTTTAGTGATGGGCGGGCATTTTGTAATTAGCGGCAATATGAGCCTGGGTAATTTTGCAGCATTTAACAGCTACCTGTCGTTGCTCATATTTCCGATATTTATATTGGGATTTATGAGCAACCTGATAGCGCAGGCTTCCGCATCATTTACCCGCATCAGCACTGTTTTAGATGCACCCGATATTACCGCAGCCGGCGAATTAAAAGAAACCCTGCGCGGCGATATTGAATTAAGCGATGTATCTGTTATTTATGGTCAAAAACCAGCGCTTAAAAACATATCCTTAGCAGTATCAGCAGGTTCAAAAATTGCAGTTATAGGTCCAACAGCAGCTGGTAAAACCCAGTTGCTTTATTTGTTGACTAATCTGATTAATCCTACCTCGGGATCGGTACTTTACGATGGCCGCCATATCGGCGATTATAACAGCGAATCGTTCCATAGCCAGGTAGGGTTTGTTTTTCAGGACAGCATTATTTTTAATATGAGCATTCGTGAAAATATTGCCTTTAGCGATACGGTTACCGATGAATCATTGGAAAAAGCTATTGATACGGCAGAGCTTCGGGATTTTATCAGCAGTTTGCCCGATCAGTTAAACACTATCGTATCCGAACGCGGATCGAGCCTTTCGGGCGGACAAAAGCAGCGCATTATGCTGGCCCGTGCACTGGCTGTTAACCCTAAGGTTTTATTGCTGGATGATTTTACCGCCAGGGTTGATGCCAATACCGAGAAAAAAATACTGGGCAATATTCAAAAAAACTATCCAGGGTTAACCCTGATATCTGTTACGCAAAAAATTGCCTCGGTTGAGCATTACGACCAGATCATACTGCTGATGCAGGGCGAAATTGTGGCCCGCGGTATTCATGATGATCTGATGCATACCAGCACCGATTATGTACAGATATTTAACTCGCAGCAAAGCACCAGTAATTACGAACAGGGCATTGCTCATTAAAAAAATACTCATCAATGATGAATTACGATCTGAATAAGCTTAGTAATACACAGCAAAAGACTTCAACACTTGCCGGGCTTAGAAAGCTGCTGCAATTAATAGCGCACGAAAAACGAACCCTTATACTTGCTTTAATCGCGATATTGATCAACTCCACCCTGAATTTATTGGGTCCGTTTATTATTGGGCATACCATTGATAAATATGTGCAGCACAAGGATTATAGCGGGGTGATCCACAACGCTATATTATTGCTTTGTATGTATTTGGTTGCCCTTTTTACCAGCTTTAAACAAACCACGTTAATGGGGGGCGTAGGGCAGCGTATGTTGTTTACCCTGCGTAACTCTATATTTAATAAGTTACAGCAGTTGCCGGTAGGGTTTTTTAACCAGAATAAAGCTGGCGACCTGATATCAAGGGTAAACAATGATACAGATAAACTAAACCAGTTTTTTTCACAATCACTGATGCAGTTTATTGGTAATATATCTACCATGGTTGGGGCGGGTATATTTTTAATTCTCATTAACATCAAACTGGGTGCCGCTACGCTTTCGCCGGCTGTGCTTATTCTATTGCTTACACTTGTTTTATCGCCCTGGATAAAAAGAAAAAATGCCCTGAACCTGAAAAGTACGGGAGGGATGAGTGCCGAGATACAGGAAAGCCTGCATAATTTTAAAGTGATCATTGCCTTTAACCGCCGCGATTATTTCAGGAAACGCTTTGATATAGCCAATCGTGAAAATTACAAAACAGCTATTGGTGCCGGTTTGGCCAACAATATTTTTGTACCGGTTTATGGCCTGTTTGCAAGCATAGCGCAACTGATAGTGCTGGCCTTTGGTATTTATTTGATTACCATAGGGCAGTTTTCCATTGGCTTACTGGTTAGTTACTTATCATATTCCACCTATTTTTATAATCCTTTAAGGCAATTGGCTGCACTATGGACCAACTTTCAACTGGCTATGGCCGGTTGGGACAGGATATCGCAAATATTGTCGCTCGAAACAGATCTGCCAGTAATAGAAGGCGGCATAGCCGAAGATACAACCACACTATTGGAATTCAGGAATGTGCATTTTAGTTATGACGAGGACAGGGAGATATTGCATAACATCTGTTTTAAACTGGAGCATGGCAAAACGTACGCGCTGGTTGGCCCAACCGGAGGCGGTAAAACCACTACAGCCTCATTAATTGCAAGGTTATATGACCCATCAAAAGGTTTGGTTTTGCTTGATGGTAAAGATATCAGGAGCTACAGCCCAGAAGAGCGCAGCCAAAAGATAGGGTTTATTTTACAGGAGCCATTTTTGTTTACCGGTACAGTTAAGGAAAATATTTTATACGGTAATGATCTGTATAAAGACCATACCAATGAGCAGTTGGAAAAAGTAATTTTAGATGCCAATTTAGGCAGCCTGCTGGCCATTTTTGAAAGCGGACTAGAAACCAACGTGCTTTCGGGCGGCGATAGCATAAGTCTGGGGCAAAAGCAGCTGATAGCGTTTATGCGGGCGGTATTGCGCAATCCGGAGATATTGATACTTGATGAGGCTACCGCCAACATTGATACTATTACAGAACAATTATTAAGCGATATTTTAAATAAACTGCCCGATACTACCACACGGGTTATCATAGCCCACCGCTTAAATACTATTGAAAATGCCGACGAAATATTTTTTGTAAACTCAGGTGAGGTAAGTCGTGCCGGTTCATTAAACGATGCTATGGATATGTTACTGCAGGGCAAACGGGTTAGTTAAAGGCATAAGTTGATCCAAGTAGATACAATCTTTACAAAACACTAAACTTTTGTTAAATAGTTGTCTGATCAACACTAAATAATTGCATAATTATTTTTACACTTGTAAATAAACTAACCAAATTATGCAGAAGTATAGCGGCCAGAAACGCATCTTAGTGGCAACCGATTGTATCATTTTTGGATTTGATGGCTGGAACATAAAACTATTACTGGTACAGCGTGGCCTTGAGCCCGAGAAAAACAAGTGGAGTTTGATGGGCGGGTTTATCCAGCCGTCTGAATCGCCTGAGGATGCAGCCAATCGTGTGCTGGAGTTACGTACCGGGCTTAAGAATGTTTATATGGAGCAATTTCAGGTATTTGGCCGTCCTGATCGCGATCCTGTTGAAAGAACGCTGTCCATCGCTTATTTCGCGCTGATAGATATCCATCAATATGAAAAACAATTGAGTGATGAGTATCATCCTGAATGGTTTTTGCTTGATGAAATGCCCGAGTTGATATTTGACCACGCCGAAATGGTAAGACTGGCCAAAAAACAGCTACGGTATAAAGCCGCCCTGCATCCCATACTGTTCCAGTTACTGCCCGAAAAGTTTACCATCCCGCAGCTGCAGGCGCTTTATGAAGGTGTTTATCAAACCAAGTTTGATGACCGTAATTTCAGCCGGAAACTGTTATCAACCGGCCTGCTGGTAAAACTGCCCGAAAAGGATAAGTTATCGTCAAAAAAAGGCGCTTTCTACTACAAGCTTGATCAGTCACATTACGCCGAGAATTTTGAGTCGTTCCTGAACCTGGTGCCCAACCCCGAAAAGTTTTTTTAGACAGCATTTTTACCACAAAGCATCAGGCTAAATTTTTAGGGAGCGATATCATAAAAGTAGCACCATTACCCGGCGAGGATATCACTTCAATGGTACCACGGTGTTTTTCAATAATGCCAAATACAATGGAGAGTCCTAAGCCGGTACCTTCACCAATACCTTTTGTAGTAAAAAATGGTTCAAATATACGCTGCCGGGTTTCATCGCTCATGCCTATGCCGGTATCAGTAATTTCAATAGAGATATGATCAGGATGATCTTTGGTTATGATCATTACACTTTCTTCGCTGTGTTGTTGTTTGGCCTTAATGGCATATATGCTGTTGCTAATGAGATTAATAATTAACTGGTTAATTTTACCAGGGTAGCAATTTAAAGGTTCAAGCTTATCAAAAACAGGTTTAATTTCAATATAATAGGGGATGGTGCTTCTTAAAATAAGCAGGTTGTTCAATATTGATTTATTAATATCCTCGGTTTTTAATACCATTTCATCGGTACTGCTAAAGGTACGCAGACTGTTTACAATTTCGGTTGTGCGGTTTGCACCATCCTCAATGCCATTTAATAAAAGGGAGATTTCTTCTTTAAGAAAATCAAGGTTTATTTCTTGTTTAAAATTATTAAGCTCTTTTAGTTGTGCAGGCGTTGGATTGTTTAATACTTCTTCGTATTTATTAAGCAACAGGAAAAGCTCATTAAAATCGAGCCGCAAAGGAGCAATGTTTGAACTTACAAAGTTAATGGGGTTATTAATTTCATGCGCCACACCAGCTGTGAGCTGCCCCAGAGATGCCATTTTTTCATTGTCGACCAGTTGTTTTTGGGTCGCCATCAGGTGATCGATAGATACCGACAAGTTTTCGTTGGTAGTAATTAATTCGTTCGTTCGTTCCTTAACCTTATTCTCCAGCAAAATATTTTGCTGGGTTATTAAACGCGCATTTTCTTTAGCAATATGAAGTGCAAAACTTTGTGATTCGTTTTTTTGCTGCCTGTAAAAGTTTATTTTTTCGGCCAGTGCCGCCGAAAATAATATCAGCTCCAATACTGAACAATAAACTACAATGTCGGCTGTTAAATTAGTATAGGGTATAAACCCTTTATTACTTGCTATAGAGATTAGTATGCTTGTTAAAAACAATCCCCAGCCCAGCATAAAAAATTTGGCCGGTTTAAAACCATTAAAGTATAGGTATGCCCCTATAATAAGCAGGCTTATGGAGGTAACGGTTATGCTAATGGTAATTAAATTATAAGCAGTAACCACCTTGCCGCATAAAATTGCAATCAACAATATAGCGTATAGTACATATAGTAATAAATAGTACTTATACCATTGTTTTAAATTTTGTTTAAGCTGCAAAAACTCACTTATAAAAAGTAAAATAGAGAACCCAAACAATACTCGTATCACCGGGATCACATAATTGTTTAATATGGTTATATCGGTTGTAAATAAATTGCTGCCATAGCCGCGTTTAAGTATTTGCGATAATCCGAAAAATATAATATAGCATACATAGTATAGGTAACTCCGGTCACGAACAATAAAAAAGATTAGCAAATTATACATGGCCATCACCATGAACACACCCGCTATAACACCTATGGTAATATTCTCTATGCTGCGGCTTTGCATAAACGCAGAGGCACTGTAAACTTTTATAGGTATAACTGTTGATGCATTGCTTTTGATGCGTAAATACACGGTACCTGATGAGCCGGGCAAAACAGGGCAATTTATAAAGACGATATTCTGAGTAATAGGATGATTATGCGTATAATCCAAACTTTGATGACGGATGTTTGAGGCCGTATTATTGCTATAATATAAATCAAATTCATTGATAATACTGGCGCCGGCGTTAATGGTTACAAACGGCGCTTTGCTGTTATTTTTTATGTTGAATTTTAGCCAGATTGTTGATTTTGAGTATTTTAAAATACTGAATTGTTCTTTAATATGATGAAATTTACTGTTGTTAAAAACCTGGTTTATGGTTAAGGTTCCAGTAGGGTCTTCCAGCTCAAGAAAATATCGGTTAGTTAACAGGTATGATTGGTTATCATTAATGACAAGTGTATCTGTTTTACGCGCAAAGGCTATAATGCTTAGTAATACTAAACAGGAGATTAATAATATTTTTTTCACAGTAAATTGTTACGCTTATAGAGCACAATAATTATAATAAAAATGCGCAGTAAATTAAACTTTGTATAAATTTACTTTTGAAACTATATTATAATCCGTTTACTAAAGAGATTTGCTATGCCAGTAGGAGTGTTGTATGTTGATGATGAGATAAATAACCTAAACAGTTTTAAAGCAGCTTTCAGGCGTGATTTTAATATATATACTGCTTCTTCGGCTGTTGAGGGTCGTAAAATTTTAGATGTTAATGAAATAGGTGTCATTATTACCGATCAGCGTATGCCGGTAACCACTGGCATTGAGTTTTTAGAATCAATTTTGCACACATATCCTGATACCATCAGGATATTATTAACCGGTTTTTCTGACATCAATGCGGTTATTGACGCTATTAACCGTGGACAGGTTTATAGATACCTTGTAAAGCCCTGGCAAAACGATGAGCTTAAAATCCATATTCAAAATGCCATTGAAATTTATGATCTGCGAAAAGAAAATAAAGAGCTCATGTATAAATTAAAAATAGCCAATATGGAACTGGAAACACTGGCTAAGGCGTTCAGGTAATTTTTAATGCTTATGCGGCTAACACTTAATGCTTTGTGTACATTTAACAAGTACTCTTTATTATTTATATTAGTGCACTTATAAGCAAATCCAATTAAAACATTTTTTAGTAGTGTGAAATCTTTACGGGCTATAATTGTAGTCTTAATCTTATGCTGTAATTTTTGTGCATATGCACAAAGTGGATTTTCAAACCTTGGTACTGAGTTTTGGACGGCGTATATGGATCATATTGATGGTGCTGCCGGCTCAGGGACGCAACAACGCGGGAGCCTGATGTACCTGTATATTACAGCTGATGCTAATACTATGGTAAAGGTTGAGGTTGCAGATGGCAGTTTTTCGCAGAACTATAATGTGGTGGCAAAAAATATTCTTTCGGTACCTATTCCAGCAAGTGCTTTTTTAGGCTTACAGGGACAGTTTTTTAAGGGCATACATATCACATCACAAAAACCGGTAGCTGTATATGCGCATATTTTTGCGCAAAATGTTTCAGGTGCAACGCTTTTGCTGCCTGTAAATACGTTAGGTAAAAATTATATTTCTATTAACTATACCCAGTTATCCAACTCGGTGGGTACCGGAGAACATGGGGAGCCAACAGGAGGCCCCTCTTATTCAACCTTTGCGGTTATTGGTACCGAAGATAATACTACGGTTGAAATAACACCAATGCAAACACTTCTTGATGGGAGAGCGGCAAATCGGCCTTTTACTATAATTTTAAAAAAAGGTGAAGTTTATCAGGGGCTTTCGGCATTTGACCTTACGGGTACCCGTATCCGCACCATTAGTAATGTTGCGGGTTCATGTAAAAAGGTAGCTGTTTTTTCGGGCAGTTCAAAAATTGCTATTGGTTGTAAAACGGAGAATTATTCGTCTGATAATCTTTTTCAACAGGTTTATCCAACTTCATCGTGGGGAAAAAGTTATATAACCGTTCCGTTAAAAGCGCGCAATTATGATGTTTTCAGGATCATACTGAGTGATCCTAATACAACCGTAAAATTAAACGGAACTAACCTTACTGCAGGTCAGTTTGCCGGGGGGCTTTATTATGAATTTAACTCCCAGGAGCCTAATACCATTACGGCTGATAAGCCCATACAGGTGGTTCAGTATGCGGTAACACAATTTAAATCAATTTTTTGTGGCGATATTAAGGGTGATGTTGGTGACCCCGAAATGATATACCTTAATCCATTGGAGCAAACACTTGATCATGTTACCCTAAACTCAACCAGTAACTACAACATTATTGATAATTACATCAATGTACTCATCAAAAAAAATGCTGTGCCCACATTTGCACTTGATGGCATTCCTTATACTAATTTTACAACGGTGCCAGGTAATCCGGTATATTCATATGCACAAATTAAAGTTGATGCAGGAGTACACCATATAAGCGCGGCAGATGGTTTTAATGCGATTGCCTATGGGTTTGGTAATGCCGAATCATACGGTTACGCGGCAGGTACCAATCTGAAAAACCTGAATGAGTTTATTGCCTTAGAGGATCCTGTAACCCATGCTACACAACCTAATGGTTGCAGCGAGGTAACTTATAAACTACAGCTCACCCTGCCTTTTAAAACCAATAATATTAAATGGGACTTTAAAGACGGAACTACTTTTACCGATGCTAACCCTGTTGTAAAATCAACCGTAATAAAGGATGGTAAAACCTTGTATATATATGAATATGCTACCAGTAAATCTTATTCTTCTGGTGATTATAGCGTAGTTGCAACTATTTTTAACCCGGTAGCCGATGATTGTGGCTCATACGAGGATGTAGAACTTGATTTTAATATTTCAGATCCGCCTGTTGGTAAATTTTCATTTACCGGTACCTGTATTGGTGATACTACTTTGTTTAAAGATATGTCAGAAACAAACGGCACGGACATAAAAACCTGGCTGTGGGACTTTGGCGACGGGCAAACATCAGTGGTACAAAACCCATCGCATACTTACGCTTTGCCTGGTGATTACAAAGTAAGGCTAACCATTATGAACCAAAATGACTGCGGTAATGTATCTGACCTTATTCCTGTGCATATAGGCAATAAGCCGGTAGCTGATTTTAGTTTTTCGGCACTTGATTGCCCTGCAATGGATATTACTTTAACAGATCACTCCATACCAGTTGACAAAGCAATAACCAAATGGCTGTGGGATTTTGGGGATGGCCAGGACATCATAACAAAAACGGATAATACTCCTTTTACACATTTGTATACCGCTGCCGGCTCCTATACTGTTAAATTAACTGTTGTGAATGCTAATGATTGTGCAAGTGAAGTAATGGCCAAAATTGTGGTGGTACATGAATTGCCCTTGGCCGATTTTACTTTGCCCGATGCCTGTGTTAGTGATCAGGTGCAGTTTAATAACATAAGCACGATTGCCGATCATACGGAAGCCGACTTTATTTATAAATGGGATTTTGGCGACATGAATACATCTGCCGAAAAAAATCCAAAACATAAATATGCCACGGCTGGCAATTACCAGGTAACGCTAACTGTAACATCAAAATATGGCTGCACGAATGCAAAAACTCAAACATTTGGTGTTAATGGGGATGTTGTTAAAGCGGCTATAGAGGTGCTTAACCCTACCGATCTGTGCAGTAACAAGGAGGTGATTTTTGTAAACCATTCCACGGTTAATTCGGGTATAATAACCAGGATCGAAGTTATTTACGATGCCGCTGATCCTTCAACTTTAAAAGTATATGACCATCCAACCCCAGGGCAACAACTAAGTTATACCTATCCTCAATTTACGGATGGAACCCGTAATAAAAATGTAAAGATCATAGCTTATTCGGGAGGTGTATGTAATGATAATAATGATAACCTGCTGATTACTTTAAAAGCAGCGCCGGTTATCACATTTACCCAGGTGCCTTCCCTTTGTCCGGAAAGTGCGCCGGTGCAGTTGCAACCGTCCATTCAGGGGCCTGCTGGTTCCGGAGTGTTTTCAGGGCCGGGAGTAAGCGCGGGTGGCTTGTTTAACCCGGCAGTGGCCGGCACCGGCACATTTGAGATAAACTATGTTTATACAGCTCAAAATGGCTGCGCCGATGTAGAAAAACAGCACATCACAGTTTATCCTTCGCCAACAGTATCAGCAGGTGATGATATTACCATGCTTGAAGGTACGCAGATAACTATTAAAGCAACAGCAAGCCCCGGCGTTACGTATAAGTGGTATCCATCAACAGGTTTGGATCATGATGATGCACTAAACCCGGTTGCAAGCCCAACAGAAAATACCACCTATCAATTGATAGTGACTTCGGGCGCCAATTGCATGGCTATGGATGAGATAAACATTAATGTATTGAAAAAAATAATTATACCAAATACATTTACACCCAATGGCGATGGTTATAATGACCAGTGGGAAATAAAATACTTAACAACATATCCAAATAATACGGTTGAGATATACAACAGATACGGAGAAAAGCTATATTCGTCAATTGGTTATAGCATGCCTTGGGATGGCAGATATAAAGGCACTAATGTTCCGGCAGGTACCTATTATTATATAATAAATCCAAAGAATGGGCGCAAGGCGATGTCAGGGAGTGTAACCATCATTAGATAAATAATGAAAAGAACCTTATATACAATTATTTTTTTTATTGCCTGTGTGCCATTAGTTAAAGCACAACAACGACCGCAATACACACAGTATATCTTTAATAATTACTTGTTAAACCCCGCGCTATCAGGTATTGAAAATTATACGGATGTTAAAGCCGGATATCGTAGCCAGTGGACAGGCCTGGAAGGGGCGCCTGTAACTGGTTATTTATCAATAAACGCGCCCATAGGCAAAAATTTCATACAGGGCGATGCTACCGCTTTTCCGGCAAGCGGAGGGGTTAATCCATCAAGCAGGTTATATACGCAGCAATACCAGGCAGCAGAGCCGCATCACGGTATTGGTTTAACCATCGTGTCTGATAAAACAGGGCCCATCACCCAAACCAATATTGATGCAACTTATGCTTATCACCTGGGTTTAACTGAAAGACTAAATCTGGCAGTTGGAGTATCTGCCGGTTTTAGCCATAACGTGCTTAACACGTCGCAAATTACTACCGCCGACCCTTCAGATCCGATATTTAACAATTTGGACAATAACCAGTGGAAACCAGACCTGGGAATAGGGATATGGGCCTATTCGTCAGATTATTTTATAGGTGTTTCGGCTCAGCAAATACTGCCTCAAAATCTGTATATAACCAGTAAAACAAATGCCTATCAAAATAAAACCGTACCGCATTATTTTTTAACAGGTGGTTTCAAGGTTTTTTTATCTGATGATGTTACCCTTATTCCATCAGTACTGTTTAAATATATAAAGCCGGTACCTACAACGTATGATATCAACATGAAGTTATCGTTTCAGGATAAACTTTGGATAGGTGGTTCATACAGACATAATGACTCTTATGCCGCGCTGGTGGGTATTAACTTAAGTTCATTTGTAAATCTTGGCTATTCCTATGATTTTACTACTTCGGCACTAAATACAGTAAGTAATGGCACACATGAAATTGTTATAGGGATCTTACTCAACAACCGCTATAAAGTAAGCAGCGCACAGCATACGTTTTAGCCCCTCAGCCCCCTAAAGGGGAAGCTCTTGACTATTTTAAAGTAAATAGAAAATGCCCTGATTGAAAAATGAATCAGGGCATTTTCTATTTAATATTTTAAGGGATAAATAAGCTAATCAAGAGCTCCCCCTTTAGGGGGCTGGGGGGCTGGCTCTACAGCTCCCTTCTTAACCTTGCTACCGGAATATTCATCTGTTCGCGGTATTTGGCTACTGTGCGGCGGGCAATGTTATAGCCGGCATCTTTGAGTATGTCAGTCAGTTTTTCATCGGCTAAAGGGTGGCGTTTGTCCTCATTGCCTATATGTTCTTCCAGGATCTTTTTTACTTCTTTGTTTGATACCTCTTCGCCGCTTTCAGTTTGAATAGCTTCGGAGAAGAATGATTTTAGCAGGAAGGTGCCAAACTCAGTTTGTACATATTTGGAGTTGGCCACCCGCGATACGGTTGAAATATCCATGTTTATCCTGTCGGCAATATCCTTCAGAATCATAGGTTTCAGGTTTTTATCGTCGCCGGTTAAAAAAAACTCGTACTGGTACTGCATAATGGCATTCATGGTTTTTAGCAAGGTTTGCTGACGCTGTTTAATAGCATCAATAAACCACTTGGCCGAGTCGAGCTTTTGCTTTACAAACTGTACTGCCTCCTTTAGTTTTTTATCCTTTTGCGCTGCCTTATCATAATGCTGAAACATTTCCTGGTAAGAGCGGCTTACCCTAAGCTCAGGCGCATTTTTGGAGTTAAGTGTAAGTATCAGCGTACCATCGTTATTGGTGATATGAAAATCAGGTATCACCTGCATTTGTTTGGTATTTAGTTCATTCGAGTCGCCGGGCTTGGGATTGAGCTTTAAAATCTCGTTGATCACGCCACGCAACTCATCCGAGCCCATGTTCAGTGATTTTTCAAGCTTATCATAATGCTTGCGGGTAAACTCGTCAAGGTATTGTTCAACAACAATAATGGCTTTTGCTATAATAGGGTCATTAGGATCTTTTTTACGAAGCTGTATCAGCAGGCATTCCTGCAGGCTGCGTGCGCCAACACCAGCGGGATCAAAGCCCTGTATCACTTTTAGCATATCCTCCACCTCTTCATCCTCGGCCATTACATTTTGCGAAAACGCAAGGTCGTCAGTTAATGACATAATAGGGCGGCGTAAATAGCCATCGTCATCCAAACTGCCAATAATTTGCTTACCTATCCTAAAGTCCTTATCGCTTAGTGGCAACAGGTCAAGCTGTAGCTGTAAGCTTTCAAAAAACGAGCTTTGTACAGCAATGGGTATCTCTTTGCGTTCGTCTTCATCGTCGCCATTTTGGTCGTAGCGCGATCCATAGTCGTTCACATTGTCTTCCTGCAGGTAGTCATCTATGTTAAATTCATCCATCTCGCCCTTTTCCTCATCACCGTTATAGGTGTCTTCATCCGGGTCACGGTCAGGATATTGTTCTTCAGGTTCATTTAAATTAGTCAGGCTCAGATCCTCAAGCGCAGGGTTTTCTTCCAATTCTTCTTTTATCCTTGTATCAAGCGACACAGTAGGCACCTGCAGCAACTTTATAAATTGTATTTGCTGCGGTGAAAGTTTTTGTAAAAGTTTTTGTTGAAGATTCTGTTTAAGCATAATAAGATGTTGCCAAAAATACATCAATTACCATTAACTTTAAAATATCTTATGGCATGATGAACAATGGTATTAAATATCAAAAAAATAATTTGTTTGAAAGGCATTAAAATTTATTCGCTACATTAGATAAACTAAAGCCTATTTAATTAGTTATTCCAATAATCTAAAATCTATCATTATGGCAATTATTAAGGAATTTAAGGAGTTCGCCATGCGCGGCAACGTTGTTGACCTTGCAGTGGGTGTTATTATCGGGGCGGCCTTTGGTAAAATAGTTACCTCCCTGGTAAATGACGTTATCATGCCGCCCATTGGCTATTTAACCGGTGGCATTGACTTTAAAAACTTAAAGGTTCTGATAAAAGAAGGCGACCCGGCCAAAAAAATAGCTGATGTTTCTATCAACTATGGAAATTTTATTAACACCGTAATCGAATTCCTGATTGTCGCTTTTTGTATTTTTATGGTTGTAAAAGCAATAAACTCGCTTAAAAAACCTGAAGAAGCTGCACCGGCTGCTGAACCTGTACCAACAAAAGAAGAAATTTTACTTACCGAAATTCGTGATCTGTTAGCTAAAAAAGCTTAATGGATGAAAGATTTGTAGATAAAGGATAAAAGACAAATAGCGATATTAATATCCTTTATCTCTCTGCCCTTAATCCTTAATCAGCTTTGGGTCGGTTAAAATAATATAATCGGCCAGTTGTTTAAACTTTGTCCAATCGGGGTTATCAAAGTTATCATCAGCGTAAGCTGCTATGGTTAGTACGCGTACATTTGGCGCGTATTTTTTTAGCTGGGCAACCACTCCCAATTTTTCCTCGCTATGAAAACCTCCATTTAGTTGTAATATCTTGTAACCAGGATGACTTTTATAAAATTGCGCTATTGACCAGCCCATGGTAGCATCCCACAGGTTTTGTGATTGATAGATCTGCATACCGGCCATAGCTTCGTGGCCACCCATTATTTTCACAAATTTATCATAATAAGCTCCTGTAGCAGTATCAATGGGTAGGGGGGCAAGATAGCTTTTTGCTTGTGCACTTAATGACTGTAAACTGCTCAATCCGTTACGGGTAACCATATTGGTATATCGCGAAGGTGCATTGGCAGCAATAACCGGTAACTGGTTAAGTTTGGCTAATTCAACCAGTGGGCGGTAATCTTTATAGTTGGGCCAGGCCCGCCCATCACTTATCAGGTTCTTTTCGCGAATAAGGTCGCTTAAATATTCATTTAACACCAACTGGCAATCGGTTTGAAACATCTCCATAGAGAGTGCTGTTTGGTGTGGATATTTTTCTGTTAAGCCTTTAAATAAAGCATATTCCAGGTAGTGGGCGGTTGAATCATTGTGTTCCTCGCCAAAAAATACTACATCGGCTTTGGCGGTTTTATCAACAATATCGGCAATGGTTACCGGTTTTTGAGTTGCTGTACTGTATATTTTATAATGAGAAGCCTGCATATCCTGGCCAAAAGCAATTGATGATAAACACATTAAGAGCAGGATTGCTAATGATTTCATATTATGGTTTTAAAACGTTTAATTTACAGTAAGAAACACTGACGACCAAATAAGAAAAATAGTATTTGAAATGTTTCAAAATATTACTACATTTGCGCTCTTGTTTTTAAAACGACGAATAGAATAAAATAGCCATGAAAAGAACGTTTCAGCCTTCTCAAAGAAAAAGAAGAAATAAACACGGATTCCGTGAACGCATGTCAACTGCTAACGGTAGAAGAATATTAGCAGCCAGAAGAGCAAAAGGCAGAAAAAGATTATCAGTTTCTGACGAGGGTCGTCATAAAGCATAAACCTGGTTGCTTGGTCCTTTCATAGGGACATGGACCGTTTATCTGCTTTAATTCCGGTTCAAATATGGCAACTATGTATACTTTTAAAAAAGAAGAACGGTTATGTAATAAAAGGCTTATTGATAAGCTTTTTCATAACGGCTCTTCTTTTTTGTGTTATCCCTTCAAAGCTTCGTGGTTGTATCATACTGAGCCACAATCTTACCCTGCACAAATTTTATTTTCGGTTTCAAAAAGACGGTATAAGCATGCTGTTGACCGAAATTTAATAAAAAGATGCATGCGCGAGTCATACAGACTGCACAAGCAACAAAATCTATATAATTTACTGCAGGCCGCCGATAAAACAATTGTGCTGTCGGTTGGGTATATTGGTAAGGAAATTGTTCCCTATAGCGTTATCGAAAAAAAAATGTTGAAGCTGTTGAGCCAGCTTGGAGAGCAATTGGTAACTACAAATAATATCCAGGCAAAATAAATATGAATGCTGTAATCAGGATATTGAAGGCGCTTATTGGAGGCATTTTTATATTGCTGATAAAAATATACCAATACTTTATTTCGCCACTTACCGGTGCTTCATGCAGGTACACGCCAACATGTTCCCAATACGGTGTTGAGGCTATAAAAAAACATGGAGCCTTCAAAGGTGGATGGTTAACTTTAAAACGGATTGCCAGCTGCCACCCCTGGGGTGGGCATGGCCATGATCCGGTTCCCTGAATTTTAAGTTCTGAGTCCTGAGTTCCTGGTAATAAGTCATAAGCGCCTAAAATCAGAATTCATAACTCAAGGCTCATAACTCAAGACTAAAAAAGATGAGTGTTATTTTACAAATTGAAACCGCAACCACTTCCTGTTCAATAGCATTGGCCATTGATGGCAACGTTTTGGCTTTTAAACAAGTGAATGAACGTAATATACATGCTGAGGTAATTACCTTATTTATTGACGAACTGATAAATACCGCGGCCTTAACCTATAACGATCTTGATGCTATTGCAGTTAGCTGCGGCCCGGGCTCATATACGGGCTTGCGTATTGGTGTATCAACAGCCAAGGGCTTATGTTTTGCTCTTAATAAGCCGCTTATAGCCATTGAAACGCTGGAAGCTATGGCATACAGCATAATAGGCGAAAAAATTATCTCTGTTGATAAAGACGTTCTTTTATGCCCCATGATTGATGCACGGCGCATGGAGGTTTACTGTGCCTTGTTTAATACTGATGGTTTAAAAGTGCGGGCTACTGCTGCAGATATTATTGATGAGCATAGTTTTAACGAGCTTTTAAGCAACCATATGATTTTATTTTTTGGCGATGGCGCCGATAAATGTGAGGCTGTTTTAGGAGCCAACAACAACGCCCAATTTTTACCGGGCTTTGTTAATTCGGCAACCTTTCTTACCCAAAAAGCAGCAGAGAAGTTCGATAAAAAGGAATTTGAGGATGTGGCGTATTTTGAACCTTATTATCTCAAGGATTTTATAGCCGGAAAGAAAGCCCTGTAATTATTGATTGGTTTTAAACAGGCGCCCAAATAAGCGACCTAAAAATCCCTTTTCGCCCATAGGGATGGTGCTGGCATTCATGGGATGTTCAATTACGTGCCCAAACTTTAAAGTAAACCCTAAATAAAAATCACCACCTGAGTAATTTCCTTCATGCATTATTTGAGTTGTGTTTTGTAATGAGGCCAGTGCAAGTCTGCCTGTATTTATTAACCTGTCAGTACCTACAAAAAACTCAACATTGGGCGATTTGATCATAAATTGAGTACCAACGTTGAAAAATTTCATATCATCATAACTGGTTGTAAGGGTAGCGGTACACAGGCCAAACTGAAAGTGGTTAACCAAAGCCCCTGTAAAACCTGTAAAAAATAATTCTTTCGAGGCAATGAGCGTTGGTGAATATTTTAATGTGTTATTATCGCCAAGCCAATAGCTTTTAGTAGCGCTCAATTCGGCACGGCCATTTATTGGTGTTGTGAATGATTGCATCACACCATTATTTTTTAATAATTTATGGGTCCTGTTGTAAATGGTATCCTCGCGATGTGCTGTTGATAAATCATTTAAAGGCTCGCTGTTGTCAAAATTGTAAATGTTTGACCGTTTGCTCCAGTGTATAAAACCAAGATCTTTTACGTTGGCTTGTATAGTTATATGATCATCCGTTTTGTACGATGCGCCTAAACTAATGGCAGCACCAGGGTTACGGAATGTTGGCAGGTAATCATGCGATGTCATGAGGCCGGGAATATAGCTATCATAATAACTGCCTTTGAGGGCCAGAATAGCTGTTGGCTTACTGGGATCGGTCCTGTCAAAATTGATTTGTGATTCTGTAATATTGATTTTTTGATATTGTATCCCAAGTAAACCGCTTATTTTAAAACCCAGGGCAATTTTATTATTAATACGTTCGCGATATGAAAAACCTATCTGATGATAAGCCTGGTAGCTATAAGAATCATTAAATATATTGCTATAAGTATTCCTGGGAAAATCTGAAGCGCCGTTTAACAAGGCAAGAGACTCGTCAGAAAAAAGGCCCCGGCTTTCAACCTTTGTCTGTGCCGAAAAACCCATCTCTACATCGCCATTTAAACTGGTAAACACCTTAAACATGATGGAATAGGCATTAATGTTTGCATTAAAATGATTGTATTTATTCTGACCAATTTTTAATTTTTCAGTATCATAATAAGCGTTATTTGAAAATAGCCGGCTTTTAACGCCCGGCTGCATATTTCCTGTTAAATAGGTATTAACATCAAAATTTGGTATCAGAAAATTAAATGCAAGCTGCCTGCTTGAATCGGGTATGAATGATCTTTGTGAAGGATTTTCAAAAGAATCAAAAAGAGTACCTGTATTATACTGTGAAAATTGTTGCGCTGAAGCCGATAGGGAGAGGAGTATTAAGCAAAAAACAATTAAGATTTTATTCATACAATGTTCACCAGCCTTCAGTTTTTGTATCGGCCTTAAAGATAAGCTTCAAAATTGAATATTGATAAATAATTAAGATTCAATATTACATTTTAACGTAATTGATGGTATATGGTTTTATAAATTAACTAATTATTTACAGCAGCGGTATCAACATTATTTAGGCGCATACAGAAATTGGTATAAAAGTTCCTGTCTGATGCAGCAAACTGGCATGCCGCTGCGTAAAAACTTTTCCAGCCGGGATTGTTTTTTTCAAAAGCCTCATAAAAAGGATCTTTCAAATCTCTTTTTAATATAGATTGTGAGTTTTTAAAGTTGATGAAAAAAGCCACATTGCTTCTTTCGGCCAGTAAATCATCAAACTGGTTATATTGCTCAATCTTACTTATAAATTTACGATTGATGTAAGTATCGGTATAGCTTACCAGTTCTGATGGGGTAGTGGCCAGCACAAGGTAGTTATCCAGGATCATAAAATAAGGTCTCCTGAAAATACTAAAGGCATCGCCCAATAAATAAAACGGGAGCTTATCATAGTTAAACTGACCAACATTATCATTGGTCATGGTACTGATGTTCATCATCAATGGTAATAACTTTGACCCATCCTTAACCGAGATAATTGCATATTTTTCCTGGTAACGAGTGGTTACCACTGCAAATTCATTACCTAACAAGTGCTCAAACTCCGGCTTTAAAAATAGTCCGGTCTCCGCTTTTATTTTGCTGAACAACTGATCTTTTTCATTGCCAATACCAGCTTTAACGTGCCATTGTGACAAACCTGATGAAAACTTTTGCGGATCAGAAACCGCAAAAGTTATACTATATGCCGTGGTAGCCGGAAAAATATCCTTTAAACGGTTAACCACCGGCTGCTGGGCTGCAAAAAGGTTTAAATAGCTGGCCGCATGGTTGTATTGCATATTGGTAAAGCCATTAAACATTAAAGCATCGTTTTTATAGTTTAAGCTTAAAGCAGCCAATGCCGGCAGCAGTTTAAAGCTTTTAAAAATATCAGTGTTCTTATTTTTAAAGATCTGGTCAAACAAGGGTGATAACTGCTCGTAATTGATGTACAGGTTGGCCAGAGAGTTGGAGTTTTGCTGCTCAGGCAATGGTACAAACACATTCCTGTTTTGATCGTCGCGATATAATATGCTTTGATCAATCAGCTCTTTTGAAAAACTGCCCGCAAAAATATTATCCTCTTTTTTAATAATGTAAAAGTGCTTGTTGATGGCTTTAACTAAAACATCATATTCAAGACCAATGTTATTACGTATAGTGCTTATTGTTAAACCGCTATTGGGCTTCGCGTTTAACCTGGTAAGTATATCTGTTTTAAAATCGCCTGCTGCTGTGGTGGTTATGAGTAGGTTAAGATCGTTTGTGTTTGATGGGTGTATGGATATAAAAATATTTTGCCCGGTAAAAAACTGATCAAGCAGGGGGGATGCCAATAGTAGTTTGCGCAGGGTGTCAAGATCAGCAAGTTTGTTTTTGCCGGCAACAGCGCTTAATAACTGGCTGCCTTTAAAAATGTCATAAAATCCTTTTTCATTATTAAATTCAAATACCGCTGTAGCATTATCAGGAATAGTACGCATTACCTGACTGGTGCGTACCCCGGGCGGACTTAAATTTTTAAAGTAAACAACCGTTATGGTTATAGCCGCGGCAAGCAAAATTAAGGTGGTAACTATCAGTCGTTTCATAGCGGGTTGCCTTACAAAGATAGAATTTTACCTTGCGGCATTAAAGTAATACTTTCATTTGGTTAACTTAGCTTTTTATATCTGCATGAACAAACAAATAATCATTACCGCTTCGGTTTTTGGTATGCTTGCTGTTATAACCGGTGCCTTTGGTGCTCATGGTTTAAAAGCCCTGCTACCCGCAAGTCAGCTCGAGGTATGGCACACTGCTGTACAATACAACTTTTATCATGTATTTGCATTGTTATTCCTGTCAACTTTTGCAAAGTTTAAAAACAGGTTAATAACCTTAGCTTATTATTTTTTCACTTTCGGTATTGTGTGTTTTTCAGGTTCATTATATCTGTTATCATGCCGTAGTATATTGGGTTGGGACTGGCTGATAGCCTTAGGCCCAATTACACCACTGGGCGGCTTGCTGTTCATTTTAGGCTGGCTGATGTTAGCTCTTGCTGCTTTGCGTAATAAATAATTTCGATTTGGGGTTTCGGATTTTCGATTTCGAATTTTAAAGCATAGGATTTAGTAATTAGGATTTAGAGTTTAGTATTTAGAATTTACATGTTAGAATTTGCTGAAATTGAACATACCGACCGTAAAACGCTTTTTGCCGAAGTGATTTTGCCGCTCGCAATTTCAAAAAATTATACCTACCGGGTTCCGTATGATCAAAATGATGCTATAGCTATTGGCAAAAGGGTAGTAGTACAGTTTGGTAAAAGTAAGCTGTACACCGCCATTGTTAAGGAGATCAGTACCCAGGCCCCGGAAAAGTACGAAGCCAAGTACATTATTGAAATTCTGGATGACCACCCGGTAGTGACCCCGCATCAGTTACACTTTTGGCAATGGCTGGCCGATTATTATATGTGCAACATTGGCGAAGTGATGAATGCCGCCCTGCCTGCCGCCCTGAAACTGGCCAGCGAAACCCGCATTGTACTTAATAAAGAGTATGAAATTGACCGCTCGACTCTGCACGATAAAGAGTTTTTAATTGTGGAGGCCCTGGATATACAGCCTGAGCTAACGGTGAGTGATATTGCCAAGCTGCTGGGCCAAAAAACGGTAATGCCTATTCTGAAACTGATGTTTGAGAAAAACATCATTCATATATCAGAGGAGGTTAGTGAGCGCTACAAACCCCGCAAACGTACTTTTATTACGCTAAACCCGGTTTACAATAACTCCGACAATTTACGGGAACTGTTCCCGATACTGGAGAAGCGGGCTCCAAAACAAGCTGATGCGCTGCTGGCCTATATTAAACTATCGCGCCATCAAAAGGCCATCACCAAAAACGAACTGATTGAGGAAAGCGGTGCAGGAGAATCAAGCATTAAATCGCTTATAGAAAAAGAGATCCTTTTTGCCGAGGAAAAAAATGTGAGCCGTCTGCATTTTGAGGAAGATGAGGAGTTTAATAGGAATTTTGAACTGAGCGAACAGCAAACCGAAGTGCTGCAAAGTATCCGTACACAGTTTACAGAAAAAGATGTGGTGCTGCTGCATGGGGTAACCTCGTCGGGAAAAACACAGATCTATATCAGGTTGATAGAAGAGATGATGCGCAATGACAGGCAGGTTCTTTACCTGCTGCCCGAAATTGCACTTACCACGCATATTATTGAGCGCCTGCGCATGTATTTTGGAGCTGATATTGGTGTTTATCATTCCCGCTTTAATGATAACGAACGGGTGGAGGTTTGGCAAAAGGTGCTGAACAATGATTATAAAGTAATATTGGGAGCAAGGTCGTCGGTTTTTTTGCCGTTTAATGATCTGGGGCTTATTGTTGTTGATGAGGAGCATGAAACTTCCTATAAACAGTTTGACCCGGCACCACGGTATAATGCCCGCGATGCGGCTATATTTTTGGCCAGTATGCATCAGGGTAAGGTGTTATTGGGTTCGGCAACGCCATCATTCGAAAGTTATTTTAATGCGCGCAATAACAAATACGGCTTTGCTGAGCTAACTGAACGGTATGGCGGTGTACTGCTGCCTGAAGTGGAGGTAGTAAGCATCAGTTATGAAACCAAACAAAAAACTATACAATCGCACTTTACCAGTGTGTTGATGGAGGGTATTAAACAGGCACTGATTAATAAAGAACAGGTGATCCTGTTTCAAAACCGACGTGGTTATGCCCCGGTACTGATGTGTAAAATATGCGCTTATACGCCCAAATGCATTAATTGCGATGTAAGCCTTACCTATCATAAAAGTAGCGGCAAGCTGCACTGCCATTATTGCGGCTATAAAGAGGATTCGCCATCAATTTGCCCGGCCTGTGGATCAACGCACCTGGAATACAAAGGCTTTGGTACCGAGAAGATAGAAGATGAATTAAGCTTGCTATTGCCCGATGCCCGCATTACCCGTATGGACCTGGATACTACCCGTGCCCGCAATTCGCTGCAAACCATACTGAACAACCTGGAAGAGAAAAAGATAGATATACTTGTAGGCACGCAAATGGTAGCCAAAGGGCTCGATTTTTCGGACGTTACCCTCATTGGTATCATTAATGCCGATAGCCTGCTTAAGTTTCCTGATTATAGGGCCAATGAGCGTAGTTTCCAGATGCTGGCTCAGGTAAGCGGCAGGGCAGGTCGCAGAGGTAAGCAGGGCAAGGTTGTGATACAAACCTATGACCCTCATCACAGGGTGATAAAACAGGTGATAGCTAACGATTATAATGATCTGTATTTTACAGAGATGGAAGAGCGTAAAAGCTTTAAGTACCCCCCATTTTATCGCATCATTAACCTGGATATTAAACACAAGGATCCTGAAATACTATATAATCAGGCCAATTACCTGGGTAATGAGCTGCGCAAGCATTTTGGTGAACGGGTGATAGGTCCGGAAGCACCACTTATCAGCCGGATAAGGAATTATTATATCAAATCGATCATGCTTAAATTTGAGAAGGATGGTATATCTATTGTTAAAGCCAAGGCTATCCTGCGCGATGTGATCGTTCAGTTTCAAACTACCAAACTGAGTAAGGGCAGTATCATACAGCCCGATGTTGATCCTTATTAAAATTTATTAGATTGTCATTCTGAGCATAGCGAAGATCTATTAGCCGATATGTATGTGGCCGAGTGGATCCTTCGCTATACTCAGGATGACAAGGAGCTTCGGAAGATAGCTTCGTACCCTCGCAATCGCCTCTGCTTTTATGCTTTAAAAACAGTATAAACTTTTTATTGGCTAACACATAATGAATTACCTTTTGTTACGTTAGTAATCCCCCTAAATACTGAAATTCCTGCTAACTTTGCCTTATAAATGGCTTATAAGTATATTGATAATTACCGCGAGAAAGGTGCCCGGAAACGATTGGTTGACATCCTGCAAAAAAAAGGTATTCAGGATGAAGGGGTTTTATTGGCCATTGGTAAAGTGCCGCGCCATTACTTTTTTGATGAAACTTTCTGGAATCAGGCTTACCATGATATCGCCTTCCCAATAGGTGAGGGACAAACCATATCCCAACCTTACACCGTTGCTTACCAAACCGAACTGCTGCATATCCGTAAGGGGGATAAAGTACTGGAAATAGGTACGGGCTCGGGCTATCAAACTTGTATTTTGATGGAGCTTGGCGCAACAGTTTATACCATTGAACGGCAGGAAAAGCTTTACGAACGCACCAAATTTATCCTCCCCGAAAAAATGGGCTACAAGCCACACTTTTTTTGTGGCGATGGTTCTATAGGCAAGGCGGCATACGCACCTTATGATAAAATCCTTGTAACTGCCGGTGCACCCACTGTACCTGATGTATTATTAAAACAATTAAAGATAGGCGGCATCCTGGTGATACCCGTTGGTGACGAAGAAACCCAGAAAATGGTCACTGTATTAAAAGTTGCCGAGCATGATTATGAAAAAATGGTGCTGGATACTTTTAGGTTTGTACCACTGGTAGGAGATAAGGCCTGGTAGAGCCCCCGGCCCCCTAAAGGGGGAGCTTTTTGATTGGCAAATTTAAGTTAAATTAAAAGGCCTGCTTGTGTATCAAGCAGGCCTTTTAATTTTTAAAGCTCCCCCTTTAGGGGGCCGGGGGAGGCTCTACCTCTTCATCACCCTGTCCATTTCAATTTTGGTATCGCGTTCTTTCAGTGTTTCGCGCTTATCGAAGGTCTTTTTACCCTGGGCAAGGCCTATTTCCAATTTAGCAAAGCCGCGTTCGCTGATGAACAGGGCAAGGGGTACAATAGTTAAACCCTTTTCTTCGCCACGGGTAAGCAGTTTTTTTAATTCTTTTTTGTTGAGCAGCAGCACACGGTCGCGTTTGGCCTCATGGTTGTAAAACGAGCCATAGGAATATTCGGATATATGCAGGTTGCGTACAAATAACTGGTTGTTAATAAACGTACAAAAAGCATCGTTAATGTTGGCTTTTCCTTCGCGTATCGATTTAATTTCGGTACCCAGCAGTTTAATACCGGCTACATATTTATCCAGTATGGTGTATTCAAAATAAGCTTTCTTGTTCTTTATATATATTTTATCCTCAGTCATTTTTCCCTACTGCTTTTGCTGCAAACTTACATAAAATTTCGCCTTTCAAATTTTGCAGTATCTACAAAAACCGGCATTGCGTTTAACAAATTATTAGTGCTGTGGTTTTACCACCAGTACGGGCACGTTTACCATGTGCCTTACAGAGTTAACGGTAGTACCAAAAATAAGATCTTTAAGCCCCTTGTGCCCATGTGAGCCCATCACTATAAAATCAATATTTTCGTTGTTTACAATTTTGGCTATTGACCTGGCCGGGCTACCGTAGCCAATTTGTGCATGTGCCTTATAACCCAGATTTTCAAGTGCGGTAACGTATTTATTTAGATTATCAACATCGCTTTGGGTTTCACTATCCATTACTTGTTTGCCATAATAGCGTGCACCGGCGGTTTCTACCACGTGGATCAGGGTGTAATCTGCCCGTTTTCCGCCCTGCATAATGGCGTGGCGCAGGCAGTCGTTATCGTTTTTTGAAAAATCAATAGTAATGGCAATATGTTTGTAAATTATAGGATTAAGCTCAGTAATGGCACTGGCAATGCCATGGGGTACAACAAGCCGGTCTTTATGTTTATACAACATTGGCCTAAAAAACACATATAAAAGTAATAAAGCAATACCAATTACAATAGGCACTACAATAGTGTAAATCTCAAAAGCAGCAGAGGGGTACTCTTTTATCCAGTCAATTATTTGTTCGTAAACCAATTTACCATTCAGCGCTACTATTATTGCAGCGCTTGCCCATGCCACTAATTTTACTTTAAAGCTGATAGCAAAATTGCCCATCCGTTTTTTATCAGATGTAAAGTGGATGAGTGGGATAACCGCGAAACCCAGCTGAAGGCTTAATACTACCTGACTTAATATGATCAGGCTGCCCAGTGCGTTTTCGCCAAAATAAATAATGGTAAAAACGGCTGGTACAATGGCCAGCACGCGGGTAAGTAAACGGCGCAACCAGGGCTCAATACGCAGGTTAATATGCCCCTCCATAATGATTTGTCCGGCAAGGGTACCTGTTATGGTTGAGCTTTGGCCCGATGCTATTAAGGCAATAGCAAAAAGGGCAGGAGCAATTTTGCCGAAAATATGCTCGAGCAGCTTATAGGCATCCTGTATTTCGGCAACCTGAAAATAACCGTTCTTGAAAAATGCGGTTGCTGCCAGGATCAGTATGGCCGCGTTTACCAAAAAAGCCAGGTTAAGCGCTATAACTGTATCGAACAAATTGAATTTAATGGCCGATTTGATACCTGCATCTGTACGTGTGATCTGCCGGGTTTGCACCAGTGAAGAATGCAGATAAAGGTTATGCGGCATTACAGTGGCGCCTATGATACCGATAGCAATGTATAAGGCATCGCCTGTTAAATTACCTGGTGTAAAACCTTTGGCAATTTCAACTATATCGGGTTGTACAATGAACATCTCTATTAAAAAAGACAGGCCCACAATAAATATCATCGATATAATAAAGCCCTCCAGCTTGCGCATACCTTTGTTCATGAGGTAAAGCATAAGCACGGTATCGGTTATGGTAAGCGATACGCCCCATATCAATGGCAGGTTGAACAGTAATTTTAATCCGATGGCCATACCGATGATCTCGGCCAGATCACAGGCTATAATGGCTATCTGGGCCAGTATATACAGGCAAAAGTTTGCAAAGCGGGGATAGGCATTCTTGGAGGCCTGCGCCAGATCGAGCCCGCGCACAATGCCAAGCCTGGCGCTCAATGATTGTAAAAGCAGGGCTATGAGGTTTGATGCAAACAATACCCATATCAGTTTATAACCAAAGGCACTACCCCCTGCAATATCGGTTGCCCAGTTACCCGGATCCATGTAGCCCACGCTTACCAGGTAGGCTGGCCCCAGGAAGGCCATTATTTTACGCCATCCGGCTTTGTTTTCGGTGGTGACCGAACTGTGTACATTACCTAATGATTGGGTTTGGTTATTATTGTTCATAAGGCTATTAATAGATTATTGGCCACTTCACGGCTGATGTGTACTTCTTTTTTATTTTCAATTTTTAAAACCACAGAATGATCAAACGCTATAATTTCGGTTATGGCTATTTTTTTTCCTATGGTAAGTTGTTGTTTTTCGAGATATTGTAAGAACGACGAAGTATGGTCGCGCACTCCTGATATGATCCCGTTATCATTAACACTCAAGGCCGAGATAGGCTTAAGCTCAGATGATTTAAACCGGCCATTACAATCGGGTATAGGTTCGCCATGTGGATCATGCTGCGGGTAATCCATAAATTTATCCAGTCTGTCAATCAACTCTGCCGATGATATGTGTTCCATTTCTTCGGCCATATCGTGTACCTGATCCCACTTAAAGTTTAGTTTCTCTACCAAAAAGTACTCCCACAGGCGGTGCTTGCGAATAATGTTTACAGCAATTTTTTCGCCCGACGGAGTAAGGCTTACACCCTGGTAACGGGTATAGTTTATTAAAGCCTTATCTGCCAGTTTTTTTAACATATCTGTTACCGACGATGCCTTGGTATTTAATGATGCGGCAATTTGATTGGTGCTCGCATTTCCGGCATCCATGGATAAGTGATAGATGGACTTTAAGTAGTTTTCCTCGGCTAATGTGTTCATTTATACAAATCTAATAAAAAATTTAGACTTATCTAAAAATTTAAATTACGGGAAATATATTTTTGTTGAAGTACTTTATTGAAAAATATAATTTTGCGAAGTGAGGAAAACTGTATATTTGCATACATTATTGTAAACTAATGGGTGCCGAATTAGACAAAATAGACCTTCAAATACTTAAGATATTACAGGAAAACGGAAGGATAACCAACCTTCAACTTTCAAACGAGATAGGGCTTTCACCAGCACCTACTTTAGAGCGTGTTCGTAAACTGGAGAACGCGGAATATATAAAAAGCTACCATGCCCTTGTTGACGAGGAAAAATTGGGGCTGGGCATCAAAACTTTTATACAAATATCGCTCGATTTTCATCAGAAAAATACCATCCAGACATTTTTGGATGAAATAAAACATATTAAAGAAGTTACCGAGTGTCACCACGTAACCGGTCAATGTGATTTTTTACTAAAAGTTTACGTGCGCGATATCAAATCATACGAACAACTGATCATGGAAAAGATAAGCCGCATCACTGTGGTTAAAACTTTCCAAACCATGATGATCATGTCTACCAGCAAAAAAGAGCCGATAGTACCATTGGAGTATTAGCCCCCAGCCCCCTAAAAGGGGAGTTAAAATATAAAAGGCCTGCTTTATGATAAATAAAGCAGGCCTTTCTATTAAAATGATTTGCTAATCAAAAGCTCCCCCTTTAGGGGGCTGGGGGGCTAAATCTGCCAGTCAATTGTTTTCTTCCCTTCTTTTTCAAGGATCTCATTGGTTTTAGAAAAAGGTTTGCTCCCAAAAAAACCCCGCTCGGCCGAAAAGGGCGATGGGTGGGCCGATCTTAGAATAAAGTGTTTCTTTTCATCAATCAGTACTGCTTTTGATTGCGCAAAGGCTCCCCATAGTATAAATACAATACCTTCTTTTTTATCAGATATGGTTTTGATCACTTCGTCGGTAAACTCTTCCCAACCCCTTTTTTGATGCGAGCCCGGGCTGCCCGCCCTAACAGTTAGGGTTGCATTTAATAGCAGCACGCCTTGTTTAGCCCATTCTTCAAGATTTCCATGTGCTGGTATTTTAAAGTCGGGTATATCTGTTTGCAGCTCTTTATAAATATTAATGAGCGAACGGGGTGTGGCAATGCCTTTTTGCACCGAAAATGAAAGCCCATGTGCTTGATTTGCCCCATGATAGGGATCCTGACCTAATATAACCACCTTTACATCATCAAAGTGAGTAGTGTTGAAGGCGTTGAAAATATTGCCGTTTTTTGGATAAACTACCTGACCTGTTTCTTTCTCCTGTTTTAAAAATTGCTTTAGTTTTATCATGTAGTCCTTGCCAAATTCGTCTTTTAAAACTTCCAGCCATGATGGTTCTAATTCTATCGCCATAAATATTGATATAATGTTGGTTAAGCGTACAAATTAACAGATATTTGTGCTTAATATAGTATCACAAATTATGTCAAATATTGTTCGGTTAATTATTGCCTGTGTAATTTTCGGTGCGGCCGTTGCGCTTTGTGCCTTTGGATTTTGGGGCTGGGGTATTTTAGTTTTATTTTTAGGTGGTATATTGCTGCTGAGCTTCTTTTTTAACGAGAACATGATCATATCGCAGTTTTATCTGCGGAAAGAAAACTCGGAAAAAGCTGAGTTATGGTTAATGAAGATCACTGATTACGAAAAGCAACTGCATAGAAATCAGCATGGTTATTATAACTTATTAATCGGCTTGATCGAGTCGCGTAAGGCTCCCATGAAATCAGAGAAATACTTTAAAAAGGCGCTTTCATTGGGTATGAAAATGTCACACAATGTAGCTTTGGCCAAATTGAGCCTGGCTGGTATATCAATGGCAAAACGCAATAAACGCGAAGCACAGATGTATCTTTCAGAAGCAGCAAAAGATGATAAGAATAAACTACTTGCCGATCAGATAAAAATGATGAAAGGGCAATTAGCTCAAATGGATAAACAGGTAGTAAGGGGCGGTTATCGCCAGTTCTAAGAAAAGAAAAATAAAAATAAAAAGAGGCGAAAACATCGCCTCTTTTTATTTTTCCTCGATAGGGCTGTAATAATCAGGCTCTGATGAGTGGTTTTGATAAGGTTGAATAATACGGTCTGTGTATACATCGCTCTCGTCAGATGGGTTGGCCACTTCAACCAGTTTCAGTAAACTCCTGATGAATGATAAGTTGAAGTTACTTCTGTTCAGCTTTATCAGGTATTCGTTCTCGGTGATCTCCAGAATTGAATTGGTCATGACTTTTTTGAATAGTTGTTTATTGCAAGTATAACCAACATAATTAAACCTAAAGTGCTGTTTGCTTTAAGCTTTCATTAACAAATTGTTATTAAATTACTGATACAGAGTTTTATATATTGAATTTAGGTCTTGTCTGAACCGGGATTAAGCAGATTTATGGATTTTTCTCAATCCGATCTAATCCTTTAATCCCATAAATCCTGGTTCAGACAAAAAAAAAGAGACACCTATAATGTGTCTCTTCAAAATAAGATCTGATTAATTCAAAGTCTATTCAAACCAGGCCATCACTACCTCTTTAGTGGGCATGGTAATATCCAGTTTTAATTTTTTGCGCATACCGCCAAGGTCGTTAAATACCTTGTTAGGATTGCCTGCTTTTAGTTCCTCAACGGTATTGAAGCCCATTTTGTTAAGTACGGGCACCCATTCTACAGGTACGCCCATATTTATGAAATCATCGGCTGTGGCAACTTTAGCCTTTTTCTCGGGCCGCATCTGCGGGAAGAATAATACTTCCTGTATAGTGCTTTGATTGGTCATCAGCATCACCAAACGGTCAATACCGATACCCAGGCCCGATGTTGGTGGCATACCATATTCCAGGGCGCGTAAAAAATCATCGTCCATAGCCATCGCCTCATCGTCACCTCTACCGGCCAGTATTAATTGTTCCTCCAAACGCTCACGCTGGTCAATAGGGTCATTTAACTCCGAGTAGGCGTTAGCTATCTCCTTGCCGTTCACAAATAGCTCAAAACGCTCCACAAGGCCATCTTTTGTACGATGTTTTTTGGCCAGTGGGGTCATTTCAATTGGATAGTCGGTAATATAGGTTGGCTGGATGAGGTTAGCCTCCACTTTAGCGCTAAAAATCTCATCTATCAGTTTGCCTTTACCCATGGTAGTGTTAACCTCAATGTTAAGCTCTTTGCAGGTTTCACGCAAAGCATCCTCGTCCATTGCCGATACATCTATACCAGTATATTTCAAAATAGAATCATACATGGATAGTTTTTCGTAAGGCCCTGCAAAGTTTATTTCATGCTTACCCACCTGTACAACCGGGATGCCATGTACGGCACGGGCTACTATTTCCAAACATTCCTCAACCATGGCCATCATCCATATATAGTCTTTATAAGCTACATATATCTCCATGGCAGTAAACTCGGGGTTGTGGGTGCGGTCCATGCCCTCGTTACGGAACATTTTACCAAACTCATACACGCCATCAAAACCAGCCACAATTAAACGTTTTAGGTACAACTCATTGGCGATGCGTAAAAATAGCTGCATGTCCAGCGTGTTATGATGTGTAACAAACGGACGGGCCGCCGCACCACCATGTACGGGCTGTAGTATGGGGGTTTCCACTTCCATCCAGCCTTGCGCGTTAAAGTAACCACGCATACTGCTGATCACTTTGGAGCGGTTGATGAAAATTTGTTTATATGAAGGGTTAACCGTTAAATCAACATAACGCTGGCGGTAACGCAGCTCGGGATCGGTAAAGCCATCGTGTATAGTTCCGTCTTCTTCGCGCTTAACAACCGGCAAAGGTTTAAGCGATTTTGAAAGAACAATAAGCTCGCGAACGTGAACCGATATCTCGCCGGTTTGGGTTAAAAATACGTAGCCTTTAACACCTATGTAATCGCCAATGTCCAGCAGTTTTTTGAATACGGTATTGTATAAAGTTTTATCCTCATCAGGGCAAATATCATCGCGTTTTAAATAGATCTGCACACGTCCGGTCGAATCCTGCAGTTCGGCAAATGATGCACTGCCCATAATACGACGGGTCATGATGCGGCCAGCGATTACTACATTCTGGTATTCTTCGGGTTTATTCTTGAAATTATCGGTAATATCCTGTGCCCAGGCGTTAACATCAAAAGCTTCGGCAGGGTACGGGTTAATGCCCAATGCCCTTAATTGTTGTAAAGATTCGCGGCGTATAATTTCCTGTTCGGATAGTGCAATACTCATGCTATAAACGGTATTTTAATAATTTGCAAAAATAGCGTTTTTAATGAGTAGTGGGTCTTGAAATTGGATAAAAGATTATTGGATGAAAGAATAAAGATTATTGGATAAAAGAATGATGTAAATTTTCAAAAAGCTTTCTGCAAAGAGAGTTCCTTTCTTGTCTTTTATCTTTTCTCCAATAATCTTTTGTCCAATAGTCCTGTATCAAATTTTTTACGCACAAAAATTAATCTGATTTAAAAACACATTACATTAGCAAACCTTTTAAAACTTATGTTCAAATTATGAAAAAACTGTCGGGTATATTCATTTTGCTAATAGCGGCATCGTGTAAAGTTTTTGGCCAGGATGCACCGGGTTTATATGATGCCGGTACTAAACCGCAGCTTGTGGCCAAACAATTTTCCTTTACCGAGGGCCCCGCTGTTGACCGTTATGGCAATATTTTTTTTACCGATCAGCCTAATGATAAAATATGGAAATATGATACAGAGGGTAAGCTGTCGATTTTTTTAGATAGCGCGGGTCGCTCAAATGGAATGTACTTTGATAAAAAAGGCAACCTGATCAGTTGTGCCGATGCTAAGGATGAGCTATGGTCTATTAGCCCTAAAGGAAAAATAACTGTTTTATTAAAAGACTATAACGGCCATATGTTTAACGGCCCAAATGATGTTTGGGTACGGCCCGACGGTGGCATTTACATTACCGATCCTTACTACCAGCGCGATTATTGGACCCGTAAAAAGCCTGACCTTGACGGACAAAAACTATACTATTTGCCCAAAGGTAAACACCAGGCCATTATAGTTGATGACAAATTTGTACGCCCTAACGGCATTGTAGGCACTCCCGACGGAAAGACCCTGTATGTAGCCGATATTGGCGATAACAAAACCTATAAGTATGATATTAATAAAGACGGCTCCTTAACCAACCGAACCTTGTTTATAGCACAAGGATCAGACGGAATGACGATTGATAACCTGGGGAACATTTATTTATGCGGCAAGGGCGTTACCATTGTTAACCCCCAGGGCGAAAAAATTGGCCATATTGATATTGACGAACCATGGTCGGCCAATATTTGCTTTGGTGGCAAAAACAGGGATATTTTATTTATTACAGCATCTAAAGCTGTTTATACTTTAAAAATGAATGTAAAAGGAGTTGATTAAGCTCCTTTTTGATGTAAGTATAAGGCTATTTGCTGCTGCTCATCGGCTGTAAGCAGTTCGCCTGCATATTCCCATTGCTGATGATCCTGCCCAAAGGTTATTTTTCCAAGATAATCTGGATTGTCGCTATCGGCCAGTGACGGTTTGCTTTCATCTATTTCGAGTTCTTCCGTAAACAATGCCGACTCATTGTCGATAGTAGTTTTGTATATTTTATAAACGCCAGTGTTAGTTAGGTTGTGTTGAAGAATAGGCTCAATAAGTATATTCCTTGAACTTCCATCCGTATGTTTCAAAGCAAGCGTAACCGGGTTTTTCATGATCTGTTATTTCCTGATTAATACAGCAGTAGGTAAACTTTGTTTGAGGAAGAAGGCTATTTCAAAAAATGTGATTATACAAGAAGCGCCCCTGATGGGCAGGGGCGCGTTCTAACCAATTATAAACCTAAATTATGAGAAGAGTTGCAAGGGAGGAGTCGAACCATCAGTTGCTGCCTGTCAGCTCCTTACAAATAACCACGGCACAAATATACACAAGTTGTTTTATTTTGCAATAGTTTTAATAAAAATCTTTCAATGTTAACAATATGTTAATCATGTAAGCTTAAAAATATGATATTAATAATACAATCGAATGTCTCTTTTAATGCTAAAGCCTGTATATCAATTGGATTAATCATGAAATATTTTTTGATTCATTAGCCTGAAAAAATCAGGATCTGTAAATTTTACAATTATTTGATACCAATTATTAAAAAAAAGCCACCCGAATAAGGGCAGCTTTTTAAATTTTTATCAATGCAAACTAAATTATTGTTTTGAAGCAGCGGCGGCGTCAGCCTTTTTCTTATCGTGCTTTTCTTTTTTTGCTTCCTTTAAAGTAGCAAGGGCTTTTTGCTGATTGGCAGTTAAAATGGTATTCAGTTTTTGATCGGTTTGTGCCTCTATAGCTTTGTGTTTTTCCTTGTTGGCTTTTTTACCGGCTTTGTTAGCTTTCAGGCTATCAATACGGGTTGCTTCTGTCAGGAAAAGAGCGTTAACCTGTTTGGTTTGGGTGGCAGTAAGTTTAAGGCTCTTTTGCAGGTTCTCTGTTTTATGTGCGGCCTTTTGTGCCGGTGTTTTATCTGTTTTTTGCTGCGCGCTGGCCAGTACACTTAAGCTGGTTATAAAAGTTATCACTAAGGTTAATCGTTTCATTATTTTTTTTATTTATGATTTGTTAAGGTATGACAATTATATGCCTGTTTAGTTTAAACCAAGGCCGAATGAATAAAGTTAACAAAAACTTAATGTTTAATTATTCATTCCTGCTTAAACCAATATGCATATTTAAAGTCATACCTCTTTAGTAAATTTAAATCTTAAGCAATAGCACGCCCATGAAAAAGACCGTAAAATATCTTTGTTGTGTTGGATTACTGATTTTTGGCGTTGTATTGCTCTCCTCTTTTTTTACCGTGAACCGAAATGGCAAACCTTTTAAATTTCCATACCAGCAACAGGGTTTAACCGAAAGGCAGGCAGCAGCACATTTACTAAGCCGTTTTACCTTTGGCGCTACTCCTGGCGAAATTGATGCGGTGGTTAAATCGGGATTAGAAAACTGGTTTAATCAGCAATTAAATGCCGGTTTGCCCGATGATTCACTAAATCAATTATTAGCTCAATACGATGCCCTTAAACTAAGCAACACGCAGGTGCTTGCTGAATATCCTAAAAACGCGCAGGTATTTCGGATGGCCATAAGCGCTGGTTTAGTAAATAAGGACTCATTGAAAACCGACAAGAAGGCTTACCGGGATGTACTGCAAAATTACATCCAGCAAAACGGGATGAAACCCGAGCAGGAGCTTTTTCGCCAGTTTATCAACCAAAAAATATTACGGGCAGCATATACAAATAACCAATTAAAGGAGGTGATGACCAGCTTTTGGTTCAACCATTTTAACGTTTCTATCACCAAAAACGATTGCGCCCAGTTTATACCGGCATACGAGCGCGATGTGATTCGCCCGAATGCATTGGGCAAATTCAATGATATTTTATTGGCCACCGCCAAATCACCAGCCATGTTGTATTACCTCGATAATTTCAGCAGTTCAGTAGCGAATGATGATGTGCAGGCAAACAAGGGGCTTATGCACCGCAGGCTGATGCAAAACATGGCTGATCAAAGTGCCGATACCGGTAGGAGGGCAATGCTGATCAATAAAGTGCAAAAAGCAAAAAAAGCACAGGGCTTAAATGAAAACTACGCCCGCGAAGTAATGGAACTGCATACTTTGGGCGTTGATGGCGGCTATACCCAGCAGGATGTAACCCAGGCAGCCAAAGTATTAACCGGCTGGACAATTTATCCTATGGGCCAGTATGGGAAAGGAGCAAAAAATATCATGGACAAAGCAGGTGATGATCGCCTGGAAAGTCGCGGATTTGTACATGACAGCGATTTTATGTTCAATGCCAACCGACATGACAAGAGCGAGAAAGTAGTTTTGGGTCGGCATTTTGGCCCGGATGGTGGTTATCAGGAAGGTGTACAGCTGTTATCTATGCTGGCACATAATCAGGCTACCGCAAAATTTATAACCCGGAAAATTGCTGTGCGTTTTGTAAACGATAACCCACCTCAAAGTCTACTGGATAAAATGACCAAAACATTCCTGACT
This sequence comes from Mucilaginibacter lappiensis, assembly GCF_050433765.1. Classification (GTDB taxonomy): domain Bacteria; phylum Bacteroidota; class Bacteroidia; order Sphingobacteriales; family Sphingobacteriaceae; genus Mucilaginibacter; species Mucilaginibacter lappiensis_A. The sequence goes on from NZ_JBNPWP010000006.1 coordinate 218,894, forward strand.
AAAGATGGCGATATTAAACAGGTGCTGATCACCATGGTAAGCGCGCCGGAGTTTTGGAGCGCATCGGCTATCCGGGAAAAAACAAAATCACCATTTGAACTGGCTATTGGCTCAGTGCGCAGTTTGCATGCTGATATTGTACAGCCATACCAACTATACAACTGGATAAGCAGAATGGGCGAGAAGATGTATTTTTATCAGGCCCCAACTGGTTTTCCGGATAAAGGCCAGTACTGGATCAATACCGGGGCGCTGCTTAACCGCATGAACTTTGGTTTGGCTCTTGCTTCGGGGCGCATACCGGGTATTAAGATTGATCTGGCGGCGATGAATAATCATCATGAACCCGAAAGCCCCCAGGCAGCCCTGATCGCCTACAGCAAACTTATTATGCCCGAGCGTAAGCTGGACGAAACTATTAAACGCCTTACCCCATTGCTTACCGATCCTAACCTGATGGAAAAGGTTGATGAGGCAAGCTCCAATAAACTTTATGCAAAAGTAGGGCAACCTGCATCAATAAGCATGACGGCTGCAGAAAAGGCTATGGCAGATAACAAAATGGGTTTAAAGGGAAAAAGGAAAAATAATTTTATGGCGATGCAAAGTGCCGGTGGCGATAATTCTATGCTGGCACAAGTGGTAGGAGTGATCATCGGTTCGCCGGAATATCAACGGCGCTAATTTATAAAACATACGATCATGGTATCAAGAAGAGGCTTTTTAAAATCGGGCGGTTTAGCCTTGTTGGGTGTTGGTTTAATGGGTGGTATTCCTGGCTTTTTGGCCGAAGCCGCTGCAAGTCAAAAGATCATATCGCCTTATAAAAAACGTAAAACGCTTATCTGTATATTTCAAAGGGGCGCAATGGATGGCCTGATGGCTGTTACTCCCTTTACCGATGAATATTTAAAAGCCGCCCGGCCAAATTTGTTTATGTCTGCAGCAAAAAGCGGTGCTGGTTCACCATTGATTGATCTGGATGGCCGTTTTGGATTGCACCCATCTATGAAAGCTTTTGAACCCATGTTTCGTGAAAAACGTTTAGGCATAGTACAGGGCATAGGTTCACCAAATACAACCCGTTCGCATTTTGACGCGCAGGATTATATGGAATCGGGGACGCCGTTTAACAAAGGTACAGCCAGCGGATGGCTTAACCGGGCAGTTGGTTTGCTGGGGCATGATGCGCTTACACCGTTTACCGCGGTAAGTATGACCTCGGCAATGCCGCGTTCTTTTTATGGCGATAACCCATCGGTATCCATCAGTAATCTGCAGGATTTTGCCATCCAGATGAGGGGCAACCCATCGGGCGCAAATATGGCGGCTAAAAGTTTTGAGGATCTGTATGACCAAACATCTTCGGGCTTATTAAAACAAACCGGTAAGGAAAGTTTTGAAGCGGTTAAAATGCTGAAAAAAACAGATATAAAGAACTACACGCCTGCAAATAATGCCATATATCCTAATTCGGCGCTGGGTAATTCCTTAAAGCAAATTGCTCAGCTCATTAAAATGGATGTTGGCCTGGAGGTTGCTTTTGCTGAATCGAACGGTTGGGACACCCACTTTAACCAGGGAACTGAGAACGGCATTTTTGCCCGTAATGTAGCCGACCTGAGCAACAGTATCATGGCCCTTTGGACTGATCTTGGCGCTTACCAGGACGATGTAACCGTAATGACCATGACCGAATTTGGCCGCACCGTGCACCAGAATGGCACTGGTGGTACAGATCATGGCCGGGCATCCTGTAACTTCATTTTAGGGAATGCTATAAATGGCGGACTAGTTCATGGTAACATAAAACCATTGGCTATAGAAAATCTGGAAGATGGCCGCGACCTTGCCGTAAGCACCGATTTCAGAAGCGTTTTTAGCGAGGTAGCCGATAAGCACCTGAATATTAATAATGACCATATACTGTTTCCCGACTGGAAGGGGGATAGGATAGGGGTAATGCGTGGGTAGGCCTTTACATGTAGAGGTTGTATCACAAATTCAAAGCCTCGATCTTATCAGCTATCAGGTGTAGTACTTCTTCATGGATATTACCCGGATTTTTACAGATCCGTAAGTATTCATGTCTGTCGGGTTCAAAACCGGCTACCATTTGGCCCTCCCGGTAAACTTCAAATTTGCATTGTTCCCCTTCGTGGTGTATAAAATCGGCCACCTCAAAATTCAGGATCTCATCGTCTTTATTAATTGAAATTTTAAATAGTTCCATAACCACAGGTAAATCATACATTCAGTTTTACAACAACCTTTTTAGCCAATTGTTGCAAATCGGTTCTACATATAAAACTTTAAGCTTTCCAGCATGTTTTTTAGTGATGAAACCAATTAGTATTACTATAGAAACCCCTAAAGGCAGTAATCACAAATATGACTATGACCCAGAATTGAAATGTTTCAAACTCAAGAAAATTTTGCCTGCCGGTATGGTATTTCCGTTTGATTTTGGCTTTATACCCGGCACCAGGGGCGGTGATGGCGATCCGCTGGATGTTATGGTTATTTCAGAGATCAGCACTTTTCCAGGCTGTATTATAGATTGCCGCATTATAGGCGCTTTTAAAGCACAGCAAACCGGGCGCGATGGTAAAACCATACGTAACGATCGTTTTTTTGCTGTGCCTGAGGTATCACAATTTTTTAAAGACGTGAACGATATAAAAGATATTTCGCAGGATATTATTAACCAGTTGGAAAACTTTTTTAAAAACTACACTGCACAGGCCGGTACAAAGTTTGAAGTATTGGAAAAAGTGGGAGCCGCTGCTGCCGGGAAGATGATACATTGATAGCTAAGGTTTTAAAAACTTTATTTCTGCTTAAAATGTTACACTAATAATTAATAGTGTAAAAGGTAAACCCAACCCGCCATGAGTCTGGAAAAATATGCCCAAAAGCGCGACTTCACCAAAACCGCCGAACCAAAATCGGGGAAAAGCAAGGATAAGGATAAACTGACCTTTGTTATCCAAAAGCACGATGCTTCACGCCTTCACTATGATTTTAGGCTGGAAATGGATGGCGTACTGAAAAGTTGGGCCGTACCCAAAGGCCCCTCCACCGATCCTAAAACCAAACGCCTGGCCATGATGGTGGAAGATCACCCTTATGATTATCGCAGCTTTGAGGGCATTATACCTGAGGGCGAATACGGCGGTGGTACGGTGATTGTTTGGGATGAAGGTACCTATGAGCCCATTGATGAGATAAAAGGTAAAAAAAAGCAGGAAAAGCACTTATTAAAGCAACTTAAATCAGGTTCACTCAAAATTAAGCTGCATGGCGAAAAACTGGAGGGCGAATTTGCTTTAGTTAAAACACACGGTATGGGCGATAATGCGTGGTTGCTCATCAAGCATAATGATAATTTTGCTTCGGCGAAGGATATTACCAAACAGGATAAATCTGTACTGTCTGGCAAAACCATTGAAACCATAGAAAAAACCAGCGACAAAGTTTGGCACAGCGGACATGAAGAAACCGTGGAAAAACCGGCAAAGAAACCGACTGCTAAAAAAAAAGCACCTGAGCCTGCTGAACCCAACGAAAGCATAGCCGAAACAAGCGATATTGATACGGCCGCTTTATTAAAAAAAGCACCAAAGACTAAAATGCCTGCCGGAATTAAACCTATGCTGGCCACCCTGGTTGATGAACCTTTTGATGACCCTGATTGGGTGTACGAAGTAAAATGGGATGGTTACCGCGCCCTGGGTTTTATTAACAAGGGAGAGGTTGAACTGCTATCCCGTAATAAGAAAACCTTTAACGAGAAATTTTATCCTATATACAATATGCTGCAGGGCTGGAAGATCGACGCTGTTATAGATGGCGAAATACTTGTATTGAACGATAAAGGTATCTCTAACTTTGGTAATTTACAAAACTGGCGCAGCGAAGCCGATGGCGAGCTGGTTTATTATGTATTTGACCTGTTGTGGTACGATGGCAAGAACCTGATGGGGCTGTCGCTCATACAGCGGCAGGCTATATTAAAAGACATTTTGCCGACTGATGATGACCGCATACGCCTGAGTAAAGTGTTTAATGCCAGCGGTACTGATTTTTTTAACGCTGCTGAACGAATGGGCCTGGAGGGGATCATTGCCAAAAAAGCCAACAGTACCTACTCTCCTGATCTGCGATCAAAAGAATGGTTAAAGATCAAAGTGAATAAACGACAGGAGGTAATTATTGCCGGGTTCACCAAAAATGCAGATACCCCAAAACAATTTAGTTCGCTTTTATTGGCAGTTTATAAAAACAAGCTGTTGCAATATGTTGGCAAGGTAGGCACCGGGTTTTCAGACAAGTTACAAAAGGAAATGATGGCGAAGTTTAAGCCTTTAATAATTGATAAAAGCCCGTTTGACCAGATCCCCGATGTAAATAAACCATCACGTTTCCGGCCCAATCCGCCTAAGGCCAAAGCTGTCTGGCTTAAACCCGAACTGGTTTGCGAAGTGGCCTTTAGCGAAGTGACCAGCGATGGGGTATTTCGCCACCCTTCATTCCAGGGTATGCGCGAGGACAAAAAGGCTACTGAAGTAGTTCGTGAGATTGCCGAGCCTACTGAAGCTGTAGTTGAAGCTACGGATAAGCAGCAGAAAGACAAACATACAGGCGCTATTAAACCACCAAAACAGAAAGGACGTAAAACTGTGTTAAACCCAACAGACGAAACCCAGGTGCGTAAAATTAATGGGCACGACCTGAAGTTCACTCACCTGAGCAAAATTTACTGGCCCGAAGATAAGGTAACCAAAAGGGATATGTTTAATTACTATTACCAGGTAGCTGAGTACATTTTACCTTATTTAAAAGACAGGCCCATGTCGCTCAACCGTTTTCCTAACGGGATACATGGCCCCAGTTTTTACCAAAAGGATGTAAAGGATAAAGCACCTGACTGGGCCAAAACTTTCCCTTACACCAATGGCGAGGGCGAACACAAAGAATATTTGGTAGGTACCGATGAGGCCAGTTTATTATGGATGGCTTCGTTAGGTTGTATTGAAATGAACCCCTGGTTTAGCCGCATACAATCGCCGGATAATCCTGATTACTGTGTGATTGATCTTGACCCGGATAAAAACACATTCGACCAGGTAATTGAAGCGGCGCAGGAAGTAAGAAAAGTATTAGATGCTATTGATGTGCCTTCGTTTTGCAAAACATCAGGATCAACCGGGATGCACATTTATATACCACTGGCTGCCAAATATGATTATGATCAGTCGCAAATGTTTGCACGTATTGTTGTAGATATTGTACATAAACAATTACCAGATTATACCACTTTGGAACGTATGGTGGCTAAACGGGATGGGAAAATGTATCTTGATTTTTTGCAGAACCGCCCCGGCGCAACTATCGCGGGGCCTTATTCGCTGCGACCCAAAGTGGGGGCAACGGTATCTATGCCACTGCATTGGGACGAGGTTAAACCGGGCCTTACCATGAAACACTTTACTATTTTTAATTCCATTGATCGCCTGAAATCAGAAGGCGACCTGTTTAAAGGTGTATTAGGGAAAGGTATCGACCTGGAAAAAACCATTAAAAAGGCACAGGGAATGTTTGAATAAGTTATGAGTTGTAAGTAGTGAGTTCTGATAACGAACTATTAATTACAACCTTTACTTCACTCAAACTCACAACTAAAAGCTTTTACCCCATCCAGGCTATGGGCAGTTTTATGGTAAAAACAGATCCCCTGCCTACAATGCTGTCTACTTCAACGATGCCATTATGTTTTTCAATTATCTGGCGTACAATGCTCAAGCCCAGTCCTGTTGAGTGTTCGCCTCTTAAACCTGTTCTTCCGGCTTTTGAAAAAGGGCTAAATATATCAGGTAGTATATCGGCAGGTATGCCCAGGCCATAATCTTGTACCTCAATAACCAATTCCTGGTTTCTTTTGCTAAGCCGCACATCAACACGACTGTTATCCTTCGAAAATTTTATGGCGTTACTAATCAGGTTATCAATGGCCCTGTGTAGTTTCTCTTTATTTACCGCTGCATAGGCCGGGTTAATATGGCTGGTTAACAATACGTCGGCTTTAGGGTCAGGCTGTATTTTCCAGTCGCTCACAATACTTTTCAATAACTGGTTAAGCTCCGTTTTTTCCATTTCATAAATGTTGCTGATATCATTACGGGCGGCTTCCAGCAGGTCGTCAATAATAGTACGGGCTTTAACGCATGATGCTTTCATCATATTCAGGTTGTCCTGGGTGTCCTCACTTAAGTCGTCCAGTTCCATGATCATGGCAATTGATTCAACAGCGGCAATGGGGTTACGCAAATCATGGGCTACCATCCCTAATACCTGGTTTTTAAATTCCCCCGCCTTTTCAATTTCTACATTTTTTTCCCTGATCTCTATCACCTGTTGATAGTAGTTAACCTTGTACGAGAAAAAGTACCTGGAAGTAAGATAAAAAGCTGAAAGTAAAATGGCAGATATAAGCTGGTTGTACGCCATTCGGGTGGCGTTGGTTTGACTGTAAAATAAAAGCGCGGTAAATAATATTTCAACAACAATAATTAATATTATTGTTTCATAATATTCAAATACACATATCGCGCTTATCAAACTTAAAGCAATAAGGTACAGGGTCAAAGCATTGCTGGGATCAGATGTGGCAATAAAACTTGAATACATGCCACATGATATAATATATATTGAAAATAAAAACACAATCAGCGCCATTGATGCAGTTGCTTTTTTATGGCTTTTAAAGCAGGCTATTAGTATATTGCTTGCTATTAAAAAAAATGGGGTAATAATGATGAAAACCCAGTTACTTAAGTTAAATTGGTGGAAGTTTTGGGCCTTGGTGAGGTTCACCGGGAAAACAAAATACAATATCCTGATAATAACATTCAACAATAAGAATATCAGGCTCCCAGCCCTAATGGCAACCAGGTTTTGATAGGTATAGTAATCTCTGTATGATGCCTTATATTTTGCCGGCAGGCTGTTAAAAAAGAAATGAATATTCAATAGTATTTTTTGTATAAGGTTGTAAGACAAAAATATCAAATTTTAGCAAGAATCGTTCAAAATAATAACAAGCCAAAATGTCGTTTTGGTTTATATTTATATGACTTTTTTGCATAATAAGCTAAATGGCCTGCGTTTTGATTAATACCTACCAATATGAACTTTAACAACTTTACAATAAAAGCCCAGGAAGCCGTACAAAAGGCTTCGGAAATTGCTGCTGGTAACCAACAGCAGGCAATTGAACCCGCACACCTGTTAAAAGGCTTGTTGCTGGTTGATGAAAATGTAATATCCTATTTATTAAAAAAATTAAACGTAAACCTTAACAGGCTTAATGAGATGCTCGATGCGCAGATAAGCTCGTATCCTAAGGTAAGCGGAAGCAATATTTATCTCTCTTCAGATAGCAATTCGTCACTGCAAAAAGCGCAGGGATATTTAAAGGAATTTAAGGATGAATTTGTATCGGTTGAGCATATATTATTAGGTATTTTGGCATCGGGGGGAACCATAAGCTCCATGTTAAAAGATTTTGGAGTAAACGAAAAAGATCTTAAAAAGGCCATTGTGAGTTTACGTGGAGATAGCAAGGTAACTGATCAAAATGCCGAGGCTACCTACAATGCCCTAAATAAATATGCCCGTAACCTTAACGAGTATGCCGAATCGGGCAAGTTAGACCCGGTTATTGGCCGTGATGAAGAAATTCGCCGGGTGATACAGATCTTATCGCGACGTACCAAAAATAACCCGATACTGATAGGTGAACCAGGAGTGGGTAAAACAGCCATTGCCGAAGGTATAGCCTTCAGGATTATTAAGGGTGATGTACCCGAAAGCTTAAAAACCAAGGTGGTTTATTCGCTTGATATGGGAGCCCTTATTGCTGGTGCCAAATACAAAGGCGAGTTTGAAGAACGCCTTAAAGCCGTGATAAAAGAAGTAACCCAAAGTGATGGCGAGATCATCCTGTTTATTGATGAGATCCATACTCTTGTGGGCGCCGGTGGTGGCGAAGGGGCAATGGATGCCGCCAATATTTTAAAACCGGCCCTGGCCCGTGGCGAGCTAAGGTCAATTGGTGCAACCACCCTTAATGAATACCAGAAATATCTTGAAAAAGATAAAGCGCTTGAACGCCGTTTTCAGAAAGTAATGGTTGAAGAGCCAGATACCGCTGATGCCATATCTATTTTACGTGGTTTAAAGGAGCGTTATGAAACCCACCACAAGGTGCGGATAAAAGACGAGGCCATTATTGCCGCGGTTGAAATGTCGCAGCGTTATATATCTGACAGGTTTTTACCTGATAAGGCTATCGACCTCATGGACGAGGCTGCTTCAAAACTGCGTTTGGAAATGGACTCGGTACCCGAAGTGGTTGATGAACTGGAACGCCGTATCATGCAGCTGGAAATTGAACGCGAGGCTATAAAACGCGAAAAAGACGACCGCAAGGTTGCAGAGTTAAGCGAAGAAATAGCCAACCTGTCGGCCCAGCGCGACTCATTACGTGCTAAATGGAAGGGTGAAAAGGATCTGGTTGATGGTATAAACCAAAAGGTAGAGCTGATTGAAAACTATAAGCTGGAAGCTGAACAGGCCGAACGTGCCGGTGATTATGGCAAAGTGGCAGAGTTACGTTACGGAACTATAGTAGAAGCACAGGCTGAAGTTGAAAAACTGAAAGCCGCCTTGTTGGAGAACCAGAGCGACAGCCGTATGCTAAAGGAAGAGGTTACTGCCGATGATATTGCAGGTGTGGTATCCCGGTGGACAGGTATACCGGTTTCAAAAATGATACAAAGCGAACGCGAAAAGCTGCTGCACCTGGAAGAGGAACTGCACAAACGTGTAGCCGGGCAGGAAGAAGCTATTGAAGCCATTAGCGATGCCATACGCCGCAGCCGTGCAGGTTTGCAGGACAAACGCAGACCAATCGGGTCGTTCATATTTTTGGGTACAACCGGTGTGGGTAAAACCGAGCTGGCAAAAGCCCTGGCCGAGTATTTGTTTAATGACGAAGCCGCGCTGGTACGTATTGATATGAGCGAATACCAGGAGCGTCACGCTGTTTCAAGGCTCATTGGCGCGCCTCCGGGTTATGTGGGTTATGATGAAGGTGGACAATTGACCGAGGCCGTACGCCGTAAACCTTATAGCGTGGTGCTGCTTGATGAAATTGAAAAGGCCCACCCAGATGTGTTTAACATATTGCTGCAGGTATTGGACGATGGCCGCTTAACCGATAACAAGGGCCGCGTGGTGAACTTTAAGAACACCATCATCATCATGACCTCCAACATTGGTTCAAACATTATACAGGAAAACTTCCAGACACTGGAGGATGATAACCGCGATGAGCTGATAGCCAAAACTAAGAACGAATTGTTCACCTTGTTAAGGGCTACCATCCGTCCGGAATTTTTGAACCGTATTGATGAGATCATCATGTTTACCCCGCTAAGCCGCGATGAGATACATAGCATTGTGAAATTGCAGTTTAACCAGGTAAAACAAACCCTTGCCGAAATGGGCGTTACCATAGAAGCTTCTGATGAAGCCATTGACTGGCTGGCCCAGCTTGGTTATGATCCGCAATTCGGCGCCCGTCCGCTAAAACGTGTTATCCAGAAAAAGATCCTGAACGAATTATCGAAACAGATCCTGGCAGGCACCATTGATAAGGACAGCGTTATAAAGGTGGATATGTTTGATAACAACTTTGTGTTTTTAAATACAGCCAAGACTTCGGAAGAACCGGTTAAATAATAAAATAATAACTCCATCATATAAAGAAGAGCCGCCCGGTATGGGCGGCTCTTCTTGTTTAAAGATTTGAATAAATATATTAAAAACACGTCATTGCGAGGAACGAAGCAATCTCTTCACCACTTTGTCATCCTGAGGAACGAAGGATCTATTCGGCGATTAGATTTTTCGCTATGCTCAAGAGATGGTTCTTCGCTATGCTCAGAATGACAAATTTGTTATTTGCTTCATACCTTGCAATAACGGTCGATGGCAATTAGCTCTAAGGAAAAACCAACTCACATTTTTTCCTCTTCATCATCTTCTTTTTTCTCATCAACCATTTCTATTAATGTTTCATTGTCTATAATTCTTTCCCGGTTTTTTGCCAGGGTTGGGGCGGCACCGGTTATGGCAATACCGGTTACCGCCAATAGTAAAAACAATGCCAGGCAAAAAAGCCGCAGCATTTTTTTAAGCTTGTTCATGCAAATAGCAATAAGCGTTTAAACTGCTTTAAAGCGGGTTAAACTGTTCAATAAAATATTGTGAAATGATTGGCAAACAGGCAGATTAGCCTATTTGAAAAGGAGTAATATCAGGGCCCTGATCAGCAGTATAGTACAGGTGATTGATTGGGTAGTTAACCGTGCGTTTAGTAAATAAGAAAAGTTGTTTTAAATGTTGATACCGGTCAATCTCACGCTTATTATAATGCGAAATTCCCAGGTCAAAATTCTCCCTGATTATAAAACAGGAGAGGGTTTGTTTATAAAAGAACAATGCCGCTCTTTTATAACTAATGCCACTTTTTAAAGTGAAAGATTTATCGGCCAAAACCTCGATATCAGGGGCTCTATTGTTATTAGGCAGATTATTGCTTACATATCCCGAAAGGGCAAAAAAACTTATTAATAAGGTGGACGTTAATAACCACCTTTTAGCCTGGGTTCTTAAATAAATAAGTATTTCGCTGTTTGCCACATGTAAATATACTGAATTGGTTTGTCTGAACCAATCAGATGAATCATGCTTCAGATTACTTAACCCAGCAAATTAATCTACTAAACAATATTTAATAATAAGTTAATATATGGGCAATATGGAGGTATAAACTTTTATGGAAGTTTACCGTATAATTAATAAATATCAACTTATATATAAACTCACCAAAATCACTATGCTTAAATTTACTAATCCAAGGCTATTATTTGTAGCTACCGCTATGGCCGGTATGCTGATAATTGGCTGCCAAAAAAATGGTACCCCGCCAGCTCAAAACACCAATGATGTAAAAACCGAGGCTGCCAAAACCATTAAAACGCTTGCTGTATCTCTTACACAGGGGTTCGAAGTTGGTTCAACCAGTCCTAAAACAGCTTATGATGTTTCGCCTACAGGCTCAAGCAGCGGCGATAATGTTACTCTATCTGGCAGTTCATGGAACATGTATGATGCCTTGATCGGTAATTTAAGTACAGATCAAAAAGCCGGCTCAGGGAGCGCACGTATACGCAATACAGGCAAGATCACCATGTTATTTGATGTAACCACCGGAATAAGCACCGTAACTATAAAACATGCAACCTTCGGTGGCGATACACCAAGCCAGTGGGGTTTGTTTTACTCTGTAAATGGTGGTAGCAGCTGGGCACAATCCGGCGCTAACATAACTACAGGTTCAACCCTGGCTACCCAAACTTTTACCATTAGCGTAACCGGGACAGCCCGTTTAGAGATCCGTAAGCTTACCGGCGGAACCAACCGTATCAATATTGATGATATCACCATAAATGATAATGGTGGCACAGGCGGCGGAACTGTAATTACAGGGAAAAAATTCCTGTTTGATGCAAGTCACCTTGAAAATGCCGGCAGTGCCGATTGGCAGATAGATGCTGATGGTACCGAAAGCGTACCAATTTATACCGGCGGCTCAACTACCGAAACCAAAGCTCAACGCATACCAACACCATCATATACCGGCATCACATCAAGTACTGCAGAAACCTACTGGAAAGGTGGTATATCATCTTGGGCGGTTTCACTGGTTAAGCTTGGCGAGTTGGTTGAAACGCTTCCGGTTGGCACAAGCCTTACTTACGGAAATGCGTCAAATCCGCAGGATTTAAGTAATTATGATGTGTTTGTAGTGGTTGAACCTAACCGCTTATTCACCGCTGCCGAAAAAACAGCACTGATGAACTTTGTTTCAAATGGCGGCGGACTAATGATGATTGCCGACCATACTGCCGCCACAACAGCGGGAACCGATGCCAATGGCTATAATCCGTCAGACAGGGATGGTGATGGCTTTGATTCGCCACGGGTTTGGAATGATCTAATGACCAACAACGGCATCAACAACAATAACCCTTTTGGTTTTAACATTAACTATGTTGATATAAGCGAAAGCCCGTCAACCAATGTATATACCGGTACTAATGCCAATGCGCAAAAAGTATTGAACGGCGCCGCTGGTACAGCTTCAAAACTGGCTTTTTATAACGGCTCAACAGCAACCCTGCTCCCTACAAATAACTCAAGCGTACAGGGTTTGTTTTGGCGTAACTCAGCTACCAATGGCGGCAATAGTAATGCAATGGCACTATTAGCCACCTACGGAACTGGTCGTGTGGTATGGATAGGTGATAGCTCACCTGCTGATGATGGCACCGGCGATACTGCTGATAACCTTTTCAATGGCTGGTCGGGCGATTCGCCATCAGGTTTTACCTCGCATCCGGCATTGCACCTTAATGCTTCCTTGTGGCTGGCTAAGGCTCAATAAGCTTATTTGAAACATGTTTTTTAAAAATAACATGCTTTTTGTTTTGCTCTTAAAACTTACGAAGTTTTAGAAACTTCGTAAGTTTTTCTGTTTTAAACCTCACCTGTTCAAACAACATGAGTTGTTTAACGGTTATATCTGCACAAACAGCGATAACTGCTTTTACTTAAACAAAACATCACCATGAGAAATTATGAAACTTTAGTGGATGCCACTAATGATCTTTTAAAGAGAGGATATACTGCCAACCTTAGTCTGGATGGCGATACTATAGATGATAAAGCTCAAAATATACATATGACTGCCGATGAATTTGAAATTGATGAGTTTTACCGCTTTGAAGGTGCAAGTAACCCCGATGATACGTCGATAGTTTATGCAGTATCATCGCCAAAGCACAACCTTAAGGGTGTGCTGGTAAATGCATATGGCGCTTACGCCGACGATAGTTCATCGGCTATTGCCGCAAAACTGCACCACCACCAGGTAAGTAATAACCTGCACGGAGAGGATAGGCCAAGCGCCTGATTAGATGTAGGGATGAAAAAGCATTAATCCAACCACGTCATTGCTTCGTACCTCGCAATGACGTGGTTGTGATTTGAGTTCAATCTGCACACCTGCATATTATTTCTTTATCTCCTTCAGTATCTTTTTCCCCCCAGCCCGCATCCCTGCACCGCCATCGCGCATTAAAAACTCAAGCTGACTGGCAAGTTCTTCTTCTACCCATGGAAATTTATCTTTGAGATTAAATAAGGCATTCCCGGCAAACATCTTTACCGCGACTTTGATCTTCGGGTTTATCATCCAGTCAAAAAGCTGTTCAACTACCGGTTCAAAATCAATTTCTTTAAGTTTTAATTGTAACGATTCCGGAGCTTTGGCATCAGTTACATGCATTATTATTTTGGCATAATGCCGTATACAGCTTTGGTTACGGTTCTCTTTAAACCGCGAGATCAGGTATAACAGGTCATCCAGATAACCTTCCGGATCAGTTAAAAAAACATTCTCCAGCAGCCATACCGCCCTAAAACCAACGGCTTTATCAGGATGAAAAGTAATATCAATAATATCGCGCAGGGGAAAACTCTGCTCCTTTAATATCCGGCTCAGCTTCAGTATCCCCGGTTTACCAATGGTATCACTGAGTTGCTTTATGAGTTGTTGAGGGGTAAGCATGGTTTACTAACAAATGTAAACTTTTAGGCACTAAATGGTCGTATTGTTGGTCTGAAAATTGTGGAAATCCATGAACATCACAACCATAAATAATTTACTAATGAAACCTTACCTGTTATTACTTGCCGGTTTTTTGCTCCCGGCTTTGTTATATGCACAAGCTACTATACCACCTATTCCTGGCTGGAAAATGGAAGTAAACAAGGATACTTACCGATTTATACCTCCGTCATCACCAGGCGCTGCTAATTTCGAATATGATATTATGCCTGTTGAAAAAAGTAATGGTATTAACCTGGGCGAATGGCTAAAGGCCGCGGCTGCAAAGGATCTGCAGGGAGCGGGGTATTCCAGCCAGTTACCGGGAGTATTAAAAACGGTTAATAACAGTTCAGATCTGCTTACTTATTCTGTTTTAACCAATGACGGTTCAGGCAAAAAGCTGGCGGTAATATATTTTGCTTATGTAAGGCCCGATCATGCGGTGCGTTATGGCAAGATCGTGAGACTTAGGGAGTATACAGGTACTTACATCAATGTGGCGGCCAATCATTTTGTTGCTATCCTGAAACAGGAGATGACACCAGGTAAAACAATTACACCCGGAGTTGCAGCAACTGAAGAAAAACCAATAACTACAGCAGCACAACCCACGCAGGTAAATGGATCAGGAAAAGGTATTACCGCTGCCGAAATAAAAGGGGTTTTGCTACACAGCGAAACTCGCCTGGGTGTGGGAGGGATGCTGATATTTGTATATTTTCCTTACCTGTTGTTAAAAAATGGCAGTCTTTATGAACACCTTGCAGTAAGTCCGGCTGATATTAATGAAGCGCAGTCAAGACAAAGCGAACCTACAAAATGGGGCACCTGGAAGTTGGATGGAAAAGCGCTCATTGTTACCCATCGCAATAAGGATGGTTCAATGACTAAACCTAACCGATGGACAGGCTGGAGCTGGGCATCGCCAGCAAAACCAAATGAAAAGCTCAATGGGACTTACGGTTCTATATCCGGTGGCGGCAATACGGCTATGGGAGGCGGTTCCATGGTGGTTTCATCCAAGTATATCACCTTCAATAGCCAGGGCCAATTTACCTATGAAAGCGTTGGTGGTGGCAGTTACAACGGAAGCACAGGCAGCGTTTCGGCCTATTCTTCTAAAAATAGCGCCGGTACTTATGTTTTAGATGGTTATTCTATTGAGCTGCGGTTTAATAACGGGCAAGTTAACCGGCAAAGTTTTTACTTCTATGATGATAAGGATCATGGAGTTATAGGTATAGGCAACAATCCTTACACCACATCTCATTAACCAGGCAATCAGCTATATGATTTAAACTATTTGCAATTTATACGCAGTAATTACAGTCACACAAGGTAAAAATTATACCTTTATCCGTTTTTAAATTAAAATTACTAAATGGTAAAGTTTAATAAGTTTACGCTGGATAATGGCCTGCGGGTTATTGTTCACGAAGATAACACTACACCGATGGCGGTGCTTAACATACTATATGATGTTGGCGCACGCGATGAAGACCCTGAGCAAACAGGCTTTGCGCACTTATTTGAGCACCTGATGTTTGGCGGATCGGTAAATATACCCAGCTATGATGAGCCCCTGCAAAGGGTAGGTGGCGAGAACAATGCTTTCACCAGCAACGATATCACTAACTATTATATCACCCTGCCATCAGCCAATATCGAAACCGCTTTTTGGCTGGAAAGCGACCGCATGCTGAATCTTGCCTTTAGCGAGAAAAGCCTGGAGGTGCAGCGCAATGTGGTGATAGAAGAGTTTAAACAACGCTACCTAAACCAGCCTTACGGCGATGTTTGGTTAAAGCTGCGTCCGCTGGTTTACAAGCAGCATTCATACCGCTGGGCCACTATTGGCAAAACCATTAAACACATTGAAGATGCCCGTATTGAAGATGTAAAAGCATTTTTCAAAAAGCACTACAATCCGCAAAACGCCATTATGGTAGTTGGCGGTGATGTGAAATTGGAGCAGGTAAAACAACTGGCCGAAAAATGGTTCGCACCTATCCCGGCTGGCGAAAAATATAATCGTAATCTGCCTCAGGAACCTGAGCAGCATGAAGAACGCCGCGAAACAGTTACGGCAAAAGTGCCGCTTAACGATGTGTATATCGCTTTTCAGATGGGGGCGAGGCTGGATGATGATTATTATGTAGTTGAGCTGTTGTCTGATGTGCTTTCGCGTGGCAACTCATCCCGTTTGTATCGTAGTTTGGTACAGGACAAGCAAATATTTAGCGAGGTACATGCTTACATCACCAGTAGTTTAGATAAAGGGATGTTTGTATTGGAAGGCAAGCCGCTCGAAAATATCAGCATTGAACAGGCCGAAGCCGCTTTGTGGGAAGAACTGGAGAAAGTTAAAAACGAGGAAATTCCGGCTGATGAGCTAACCAAGGTGCAAAACAAAACGGAATCGACGATGGTGTTCTCTGAAATGTCATTACTGGATAAGGCCATGAACCTGGCATCGTTCGAATTATTGGGTAACGCTGATCTGCTGAATCACGAAACGGCAAAATACCTGGAGGTAACCACCAGGCAGATAAAGGCTGTGGCCAATAAAATTTTCAGGAAAGATAATTCATCAACGCTGGTTTACCTCGCCGAGAAAACTGAATTAAGCGCTGTCTGAACAAAAGCTGTCTGAACTTGGATTAAACAGATTCATCAGATTATTTGGATTTGATTTGCATAAAAAAAAGTATGGTTAATCCTTCAATCTGTGTAATCCCGGTTCAGACAAAAATAAAAACTAAATAATCATCAACATGATCGACAGAAAATTAGCCCCGGATTTTAAGGCTATTGATAATATAAACCTGATTAAACCAGAACACACTAAGCTGGACAACGGCTGCAATGTTTATTGCTTTAACTCAGGCGACCAGGAATTGGTGCGTATTGAATGGGTATTTAACAACCTGCGCTTTGATGCCGCTAAGCCCTTGCTTAATATGGCTGTTAATACCATGCTTACTGAGGGTACCAACACCTTAACAGCTGCGCAAATTGCCGATAAAATCGACTTTTATGGTGCCTTTTTGCAGGTAGATTATGCTTATGAAAATTCGCAGGTTACGTTGTATAGCTTAAACAAGCATTTGCACCATACGCTACCGGTTATTATGGATATCCTTACGGGTTCTGTTTTTCCCGAAAAAGAGCTGGAAACGTTTAAGCGCAATCAACAGCAAAAACTACAGGTAAGCCTGCAAAAAAATGATGTTGTTGCCCGCCGCGATTTTAATAAAGCCATATACGGCGATACCATTTATGGTTTGGGTGCAACTTTTGATAATTATAAAAGCCTGCAGCGCGATGATATGCTGGCGCACTTTAAACAAATGTACCAGCCATCAAACTGTACGTTAATAATTGCAGGTAAAATTGAACCTGATACTTTAACGCTGATAAAAAACACGTTTGATAAAAGCTGGACAAATGGCGAAACCCCGACTGATATTACACAGCCCGAACTGCAGCCTGCCAAAGAACTGTTTTATTTTACCGAAAAACCAGATGCACTGCAATCTGCCATTAGATTAGGATTGCCGGTAATAAACCGTAACCATCCCGATTTTCAGCCCCTGCAAGTGTTAAATACGGTTTTGGGCGGGTATTTTGGTTCAAGACTGATGGCTAATATCCGCGAGGATAAGGGTTATACCTATGGCATAGGCTCGGGCCTCGGTTCGTTTAAACAGGGAGGGGCATTCTTTATAGCTACAGAGGTAGGTGCCGATGTTTGCAGGTCGGCAATAAATGAAATTGAAAAAGAGATCGATCTGTTAAAAACTCAATTGGTGCCGGATGAGGAACTGTCACTGGTGCGCAACTTTATGCTGGGCTCTTTACTGGGTAGCCTGGAGAATGTTTTTTCGCATGCTGATAAGTTTAAAAGCATCTATTTTGCTGGTTTGGATTATGATTATTACGATCAATATGCATCAACAGTAAAAAATGTAACGGCGGTTGAGCTAAAGGAACTGGCCAACAAATATTTAAATTTCGATCAGTTTTATAAAGTGATCGTAGGGAAATATTAAGATTGATTTGGGGATATAAAATCTTGTCATTGCGAGCGTAGCGTGGCAATCTCACTGTGCAGGTTGAACAAGCCAAGTTCGTTACTTGTCCTATGAGATTGCCACGCTACGCTCGCAATGACATCGTTTATTTCTAAAATTCGCAATTATCACAGAAAGGCAATTTTCTGTTCACTTTTAAATAAATCCTCAATCTCAATTCCGATATCCGAAATATTTATTACCTTTGCCCGGCAAATAATAACTCCAAAATAATTATTTGCTATGCAGTTAGACCCATCAAAGTTTGTTGCCGAAGGATTAACCTACGACGACGTTTTACTACTCCCGGCTTATTCAGAAGTTTTACCGCGCGAAGTTAACACGAGCACTTTTTTAACAAAAAAGATCCGTTTAAACATCCCGATCATATCCGCCGCCATGGATACCGTTACCGAATCTGGTTTGGCTATTGCCATTGCCCAGGCGGGTGGTATAGGTATGCTTCATAAAAATATGACCATACAGGCCCAGGCCGACGAAGTACGCAAGGTTAAGCGTTCTGAAAGTGGCATGATCCAGGATCCGGTAACGCTGTTGGAGGATGCCTTGCTTGCTGATGCTTTCCAGATCATGAAGGAGTTTAGCATTGGCGGTATCCCGGTAATTGATGCAGAGCATAAACTGAAAGGGATCATCACTAACCGCGATCTGCGTTTCCAAAAAGATATGACGGTACCAGTTAGCCAGGTAATGACCACACAAAACCTGATCGTAGCTCCTGAAGGCACTACATTGACCGAAGCCGCGGCTATATTACAGGGCAACAAAATTGAAAAACTGCCCGTTGTGAATAAGGATGGTATACTGGTAGGGCTAATCACTTATAAAGACATACAAAAAGTTAAAAACTTCCCTAACGCCTGTAAAGACGAATTTGGCCGTTTACGCGTAGGGGCGGCGGTTGGGGTTGCTGCTGATAATATTGACCGCGTTACCGCACTTGTTAATGCAGGTGTTGATGTGGTTACGGTTGATACTGCTCATGGTCATTCAAAAGGAGTTATAGAGATGGTTAAGGCGGTTAAAAAATTATATCCAGGCCTGCAGGTTATTGCCGGTAATATTGCCACTGCCGATGCTGCCATTGCTCTTGCAGATGCAGGTGCCGATGCAGTTAAAGTAGGTATTGGTCCGGGTTCTATCTGTACAACACGTATTATTGCCGGTGTTGGTGTTCCGCAACTTTATGCGGTTTATGAGTGTGCAAAAGCATTGGAAGGCCGTGGTATCCCGGTAATTGCCGATGGCGGTATTAAACAAACCGGTGATATTGTAAAGGCTATTGCAGCCGGTGCAAGCTCCATCATGGCAGGTTCCTTATTTGCAGGTGTTGAAGAATCACCAGGCGAAACTATTATATACGAAGGCCGTAAATTTAAATCATACCGCGGTATGGGTTCGGTTGAAGCTATGGCAAAAGGCTCTAAAGACCGCTACTTTCAGGATGAGACTGATGTGGTTACCAAATTGGTTCCCGAAGGTATTGTTGGTCGCGTACCATTTAAAGGCAACATGGCCGAAGTGATATTCCAATACATTGGCGGTTTACGTGCGGGGATGCACTACTGCGGAGCTGCAAACATTGAAGATCTGCAAAGAGCCAAATTTGTACGCATCACTGCAGCTGGTATGCGCGAGAGCCATCCACACGATATTACTATCACTAAAGAAGCGCCTAACTATACCAGGTAAGCTTTTAGTGATAAAAAGATAAATAAAGAAAGGGAATCAATTGGTTCCCTTTTCTTGTAACTAAATACTTTTAACTTTTATATTTATTGCCATGAAATCTATCTGTGTATTCTGCGGTGCCAACTTTAATGGCGACCCTGTTTTAAAACAAGCTGTTGAGCAACTGGCCGAAGTAATGGTGAGCCGCGATATTACCCTGGTGTATGGCGGTGGTAAAGTAGGGGTAATGGGTATATTGGCCGATGCCGTTTTAAAAGAAGGTGGTAAAGCCATAGGTATTATCCCTCAGTTTTTGATGGATAAAGAAGTTGGCCATACCGGTTTAACCGAACTGCACATTGTCGAAAACATGCACCAGCGCAAGCAAATGATGAATGATCTTAGCGATGGCATTATTACTTTGCCCGGTGGTTTAGGTACACTCGAGGAGTTTTTTGAGGTATTAACCTGGTTGCAGTTAGGCTTGCATAACCACCCCATAGGTTTACTGAATGTGAATGGTTATTATGATTTTTTGCTGAAACAACTGGATGTAATGGTGGAGCAAAAATTCCTGAAACCCACTAACCGTAACCTGGTGATCACCTCCGGCGATCCTATTGAACTTGTTAATCTGATGGATGGCTTTAATGTAACCCCCGACGAAGTTTGGTTTAAAGACAGGAATCTTATTTAAGTCTTAAGTTCTGAGTCTTAAGTCTTAAGTCTGATTTGAAATAGTAAAATCAGACTTAAGACTTTCGACTAAGGACTTTCGACTCCATACTCAGAACTTAAGACTTTATTCCCCACCCTCCGGGCCGTAAAAAATAACCCAGGTGGCAAAGTCATCAGTAAAATTTTCAAAGCGGTGTTCAACGCCGGCTTTTACAAACAGTACGTCGCCTTGTTGAAAGGAGGTGAGTACGCCGTCGTTTAAAAAATCGCCATATCCGCTGATGATCACATAAAGTTCGTCCTGCAAATGCGGGGTTTGCGGGTCGATATTTACAGGCCTGTATATTTCAACCGACATACTGCCGTGTTGTATCACCTTAACAAATAAATTTCCGGGTTTATCGCTTAAATGCTGAAGTGCTCTTATTACAGATGATTTCATCCTAATTAATCTTGTACATTAATGTTGTTATGAGTTTTGAGCCTATTAGTAACTCAAAACTCAATACTTATAACCCGATACTATCCCTCTACCTGACTGATTGTCCAAAAATCGTCGGCCAGGTCAGTGCTGGTGATGTAATCATAAGGCATATAAAAATAACCCTTAAGTCCCCAGGTATCGCCCCAACTGTTGCGTACAAGAAAAGCCTTCTTTTTATCATCATAACCAACCGCCATTACCGCATGGCCACCTAAAACACTTTCATTTTTTGATGGCATGGTCATTATGCCGCTTTTAGCCATTTTATCGCCCTCAAAACTCTGGTATACGGTAAATCCAAAAACAAAAGGATTGCCGCCTGCCAGGCAGGTTTTAAGCTCGTTAATGGCCGTGTTGTTTAAACGGGTATATTGCAAAGCCTGGCTTTTAAGGGCTTTTGTATATAGTTTTTTTGTTGGCTTTTTGGCAAACTTGCTTATGTTATAAGGCCAAAGTACTTCATCGCAAACACCTTGCGTAGCCACCGATTTAATGCCATCACGTATCTGCGCACCGCTATCTTCCTTAACATGACCTTCCATAACACGCTCATTATAGTAAATAAACAGCCTTGACGGGGTAAAAACTGTCAGTTTTTGTTTTATTAACTCAAACTGAAAAGCCCCGCCTATAGCATTGGCGGTACATGAGCCTAATGACCCCTGGTCATAAACGGACGGGCATTGCGCACGCAGATCAACCAACGGCGGAGCAGGTTTAGCTAAGGCGTCACGGCGTACAGTGGCGTATCTATAGTCTCTTTGATCGGGCAGGTCAGGAAGCCAGCCGTAATGTTTTGTTTGCTGTATCATATCAAGGGATGGATTAATTATATGATAAAGGTATACTGTTTATAGAGAATTTATTAGCGTGTTTTTACGTAATTTAATACGTGTTGGCACCTAATATTTGAACATGACAATTGGTTGATTAGCAACCCTGAAATGTATTGATATACATTAGTGCAAAACAAAACAACAATTCGTTGGCTTTTCCTCCTATAATTTTTCCTAATTTACATTTCCTATTAAAACCAATTATGGATATCGGGTTCAATATAAATGAAGATATAAACAAACAGCTTGTTTACGAGCTGAACACAAGGCTAAAAAAAATACATGAAGGCGGTGGCGAAAAGGCTGCAGCCAAACAAAAGGAAAAGGGCAAAATGCTGGCTCGTGAACGTGTTGCCTATCTGATAGATGATGATAAGCCCTGGCTTGAATTAGGCGCTTTTACTGCCGATGGTATGTACGCTGAACATGGCGGTTGCCCATCAGGAGGGGTGGTATGCGGTATTGGCTATGTATCGGGCAGGCAATGTGTAATAGTGGCCAATGATGCTACGGTAAAAGCCGGTGCCTGGTTCCCGATAACGGCTAAAAAGAACCTGCGCGCGCAGGAAATAGCCATGGAGAACCGCCTGTCTATCATTTACCTGGTTGATTCGGCAGGGGTGTACCTGCCCTTGCAGGACGAGATATTTCCGGATAAAGAGCATTTTGGGCGAATCTTCCGCAACAATGCTATCATGAGCGGTATGGGTATTATCCAGATCTCGGCCATTATGGGTTCATGTGTAGCCGGTGGTGCCTATCTGCCCATTATGAGCGATGAAGCAATGATCGTGGAAGGTACCGGTTCAGTTTTTTTGGCCGGATCATACCTTGTAAAATCGGCCATTGGCGAGGATGTGGATAACGAAACTTTAGGTGGGGCAACAACCCACTGCGAAATATCGGGCGTTACCGATTATAAACAACCTAATGATCAGGCCTGTCTCGACTCGATCCGCAATATCATGAGTATGACCGGCGATTATAACAAGGCCGGGTTCGACCGCATTAAACCATCCATCCCCAAACTAAACGAAAAAGATATTTACGGCATACTGCCCGACAACCGTGAAAAAGCTTACGATATGCACGAGATCATTCTGCGTTTGCTTGACGATTCGGCATTTGAAGAATATAAAGAAGGTTATGGCAAATCAATCATTTGCGGTCTGGGCCGTATTGACGGTTGGGCGGTGGGCATAGTAGCCAACCAGCGCAAGGTGATCAAATCAAAAAAAGGCGAAATGCAGTTTGGCGGTGTTATCTATTCTGATTCGGCCGATAAAGCCACCCGCTTTATCATGAACTGCAATCAGAAAAAGATCCCGCTGGTATTTTTGCAGGATGTTACCGGGTTTATGGTAGGCAGCCGGTCTGAGCAGGGGGGCATCATTAAGGATGGGGCAAAAATGGTGAACGCCGTAGCGAACTCGGTAGTGCCTAAGTTTACTATTGTAATAGGTAACTCTTACGGGGCAGGCAACTATGCCATGTGTGGCAAAGCTTATGACCCGAGGCTGATCTATGCCTGGCCATCGGCAAAAATAGCCGTAATGGGCGGCGGACAAGCAGCCAAAACCCTGTTGCAGATCCAGGCTGCTGGCTTAAAAGCCCGTGGCGAACTGGTAGACGAGGTAAAAGAACAGGAACTACTTAAAGAAATAACTGATCGCTACAATGCACAAACAACGCCATACTATGCCGCCGCAAGGCTTTGGGTTGATGGTATCATCGATCCGCTGGAAACCCGAAAGGTGATATCCATGGGAATTGAGGCAGCTAACCACGCGCCTATTGAAAAGGCGTTTAATGTAGGGGTGATACAGACATAAAGAAAGATACAATTCTCCTCCATGTCATTGCGAGGAACGAAGCAATCTCATCATGCAACAACCTTTGCATGATGAGATTGCCACGCTACGCTCGCAATGACATACTTTATAATAATATATTAGAATCAAGGTTCAGATAAATATCAGCGTAATCAAATAAATCAACGGTCACTTATGAAAAAATTGCTGCTTCCTCTACTACTATTCTCCCTAAAACTTTCAGCACAAAATGCTCAGCAGGTCCATCAAAAAGCCATTTTAATTGATACCCATAACGATGTTTTATCTAATCAACTGATCACTAAGTTTGATCTGGCCAAACGACAAACAGAGGGCAACTTTGATATCGTTCGAGCTAAAGAGGGTGGTTTGGATGCCCAGATCTTTTCGATCTGGTGTGGCGAAAGTTATGGTAAGGGAACAGCCTTTGCTTTTGCTAACCGGGAGATAGACTCGTTATACGCCCTCATCAACCGCAACCCGGATAAGATTGCTTTGGTGCGTAACAGTGCCGAATTAAAAAAAGCGGTTAAGCAAAACAAGCTGGCAGCACTGGTAGGTGTTGAAGGCGGGCACATGATAGAAGACAGGTTGGATTACATTGACAGCCTGGCCAAACGGGGTATGTGCTATTTAACCCTCACCTGGAATAATAGCACCTCATGGGCTACATCGGCACGTGACGAGGTTACGAAGAAAGATAGTCTGCCGCATTTGGGCTTAACTGATTTCGGCAAGCAGATAGTTCATCACCTGAATGATCTTGGTGTAATGGTTGATGTATCGCACGTAGGCGAACGTACTTTTTATGATGTGCTGGCCACCAGCAGCAAGCCGGTGATAGCATCGCATAGTTGTGCTTATACCCTTGATCCATTCAGGCGAAATTTAAAAGATGATCAGCTGAAAGCCCTGGCAAAAAACGGTGGAGTAGTATGTGTGAACTTCTATAGCGGATTTGTAGATAGCGCCTATACCTCAAAGGTTAACGTGTTTCTTCATCAGCACAAAGCCGAGCTGGATTCATTAACCGAAATTTATCACGATGTTGACCTGGCCAATATCAGGCTGAATACCATATATAAAACTGAATCGGATCAGTTACGGCCACCTTTAAGCCTGCTCATTAAGCATATTGATTATATAGCAAAACTAATAGGCGTTGATCATGTTGGCATAGGCTCTGATTTTGATGGCGCCGAATCCTATCCATTAGGCATGGATAGTGTAAGCGATTATCCCAAAATAACCGAAGAATTACTGAAATTGAACTACAGCGAAAAGGATATTAACAAAATATTGGGTGGTAATGTAATGCGGGTGTTAAAGGCGAATACAGGTAAATGATTATCTTTATCCGCTTAAAATTATCACATGCTTAAACCTTGCTTTATCCTTTTATTTTTATTGGTTATTACTTTAACCGCAAACGCGCAAACTCATAAAGGTTATATAACAGATGATGGCTCCAGAACGCCCGATCCATCAAAAGCAGTTTCATACATTTTATATGACTATAGGTACATTTAAAGATGAGCAATTTACTATCCCGCATGGTAAGTTTATATATTATAAATTACTTAAGCCTATCAATCCTGTCCAGTATAAGTACAATTATGTAACGCATAAAACGGATACTATTAAATGGGTGCCTAAAAATTATGTTATATCGAAGGGGTATTATTTAAATGGAGGTAAAGAAGGAAAATGGCTCGAGTATACAGAAAAAGGTGTGCTTTATCGGGTTAGTAATTTTCAAAATAATAAACTAAATGGAACATATCAGGAATATTATCCACTTTCTGGTGGACTTTTTGAAGAAGGTAATTATGTTAATGGTACAAAAGATGGTATTTGGTATTCATTTGGATTTTACGGAGATACTTCATCAATGGTTAATTATAAAAACGGAGTTGCCGGAAAATGGATTTTTAATAAAAACAAAAAAGAAGAGTTCACCGATGGCAAACCTCAATATGACATTATTCAGTATCTAAGTTTAGAATTGGCTAATACCAAATTTAGTAAAATTGGCACATTTAATGGTTTATATCATTTCGTGTTAACAAAGGAGGGAAAATTGGTTCAGCCGAGTGTATCAACTTCAGTAGATTTGGAAATTGATTCAGCTATAATTGATAAATTATTGGCCGCACCTAACTGGGAACCTGCATATTATAATAAAAAATTGGTAAATTTTCCTGTGTCAATTAATTTAGAGATTATAACCAGTAAAAAGAAACCTGTACAAATATCTTACCCATTACATACTCGTTACATACGTTTTTAGAAAAATGCAAATCAACTAACAATGGCAATATCCTGACCAATCACTATTGATTCGCTTCTGAATAAACCTTAAATTCGCATACATTTTTATAATCAATGTCTCAAGAAACTGAACACGTAAAATGCCTGATCATAGGCTCTGGTCCGGCTGGTTATACTGCCGCAATATATGCTTCAAGGGCTGATTTAAAGCCTGTTATGTACACTGGTTTATTAGCCGGCGGACAGCTTACTCAAACTACCGAAGTTGAAAATTATCCGGGTTACCCTGAAGGTATCATGGGTCCCGAAATGATGGAAGATTTCCGTAAACAAGCCGAACGCCTGGGTACCGATATCCGTTTTGGCTATGTAAGTTCTGTTGATTTTTCAAGCTTACCGCATAAAGTGGTGGTTGATGATGTAAAAACCATCACAGCCGATACCGTAATCATTTCAACGGGCGCATCAGCAAAATGGCTGGGTCTGGAATCTGAAGAAAAGTATAGCGGTTTCGGTGTTTCGGCCTGTGCCGTATGCGACGGCTTCTTTTTTAAAGGACAGGATGTTGCCATAGTAGGTGCGGGTGATACTGCTGCCGAAGAGGCTACCTATCTGGCTAAATTATGCCGTAAGGTGTCTATGATCGTTCGCCGCGATGAGTTCCGTGCATCAAAAGCCATGGTACACCGCGTACTGAATACACCGAACATCGAAATTTTATACAATACCGAAACCAAAGAAATACTGGGCGACGGACAAAGCGTAACCGGTGTTAGGGTTACCAATAATATAACAGGTGCTGACACTGATCTGGAAGTTAGCGGGTTTTTTGTGGCAATAGGTCACCATCCTAATACCGATATTTTTAAAGGCTGGTTAAAAATGGACGAAACCGGTTATATCATCACCCGTCCCGGTTCCACAGAAACCAATGTGGAAGGTGTGTTTTGCTGCGGCGATGCCCAGGATCACATCTACCGCCAGGCGGTTACTGCGGCAGGTACAGGTTGTATGGCAGCGATTGATGCCGAACGTTATCTGGCCGCTAAAGAGCATGTAGTTACTGCGTAAAGCTTTAACCTCACCTAAATCCTCTCCAAAGGAGAGGACTTTGAGAAATATATTATTGAACGCCATCTATTTATAGATGGCGTTTTTGTTGTTCGGAAGATTGTAATCGCAGTATATATTCCCTCCCTTGGGAGGGGTGAGGTGGATTGTGCAGTAGCAGGGAGGGGTTTCTACGCGCGATTAAGCCTATAATGCTCAATAAACCCCTACCCTCCCCCTTCCCCATGGAAGGAATCGCACTGACCCCAAGCTTTCTTTTTATTCTTTCGAACACTTGTAGGCTCCAGCCAGGCGACTATTATGTAGATTAAATCAGTGCTACATATTTTTTACACTTCAAACTTCTTATATTTTTTTAAAAACTTATATATTCACAACTTCGTACCAACCTGATTAATAAATATGTATAAAAAAGCTCCTTTAATGCTGTTTGCCCTGCTTACAGTATTTGCAACTGTTGTGAAAGCACAGGACACCGATCCTAACTTAGGCATCATCCCGGTCCCGGTATCTGTAAAAAAGGCCCCTGGTCAGTTTGCATTAAGTCAGCAAACCACTATCCAGGCCGATTCGCCCTCAAACAAAGCGGTATTGTTTTTTAAGGATTATCTGGCAAACAATTTAGCCTATCATAAGGCAATAGTTGCAAAGAGTAGTAAAACAACAAACGTTATTACGCTAACCTCGGCCGGTACGGATAATTTACCTGCCGAAGGATACCGCCTAACCATTACACCACAACAGATTACGGTTGCTGGTAAAGGAGCAGGACTTTTTTATGGAGTACAAACACTGTTGCAGCTGATGCCTGCAGAAAGAAGCGCTACAACCAAACTGCCTTGTGTACAGGTTGAGGATTATCCGCGTTTTGGTTATCGTGGGGCAATGCTTGACGTTGGCCGTCACTTTTTTTCGGTAGAGATGGTTAAGAAATATATCGATCTTTTGGCGACTTATAAACTCAATAACTTTCACTGGCATTTAACCGAAGACCAGGGCTGGCGCATCGAAATAAAAAAATATCCTAAGCTTACGCAGATAAGCAGCAAGCGGGCACAAACCTTAATTGGCGGTTACCGCGACCGTACCCCACAGCAATTTGATAATACACCTTACGGAGGTTTTTATACACAGGATCAGATTCGTGATGTGGTAAAATATGCTGCTGCCAGGTACATCAACATAATACCCGAAATTGAAATGCCGGGCCACTCACAAGCTGCTTTAGCTGCTTACCCAGAGCTAAGCTGCGACCCATCTCAAACTTATAAAGTTGCCGAAACATGGGGCGTTTTTAAAGATATCTACTGCCCGTCCGAAAAAACATTTGCCTTTTTACAGGATGTGTTAACTGAGGTAATGGAACTTTTTCCGAGTAAATATATCCATATAGGTGGCGATGAAGCACCTAAGGACGCTTGGAAAAATTCAGCGTTTTGCCAGCAGCTTATCAAAAAATTAAAATTAAAGGATGAGCATGAGCTGCAAAGCTACTTTATACAGCGCATGGAGAAATTTTTAAACTCTAAAGGGCGCAATATCATAGGCTGGGACGAAATATTAGAAGGTGGCCTTGCACCCAATGCAACAGTAATGAGCTGGCGTGGTGAAGAGGGTGGTATTGCAGCAGCCCAGCAAAAACATAACGTGATCATGACGCCCGGCAGTGCAGGTTTGTACATTGATCATGGTCAGGGTAAACCAAGCCAGGAGCCATTAAGTATTGGTGGAAACGAACCTTTGTCAAAAATATACAGCTATAACCCAACGCCAGCTGTTTTAACGCCTGAACAGCAAAAATACATAGAAGGCGTACAGGCTAACTTGTGGACAGAGTATGTGCCTACTGATGCAAAAGTGGAATATATGCTGCTGCCCCGCCTGATGGCCCTGTCAGAAGTGGCATGGTCGCCGTTGGCTAATAAGAATTTTAAGGATTTTTCAGAAACCCGCCTGCCTGGTCAGTTAGCCTGGCTTGATAAAAACAATATTAATTACCGCGTACCAACGGCCATAGGTGCTAAAGATACGGTGATGATAGGTAGCCAGTTAGATGTTACCTTAAAACCATCTGTTGAGGGTGCCAAGATTTATTACACCATTGATGGCTATACCCCCCGCGAAACCGATCTGGCCTATACTATACCATTAAGCTTCACCATTCCGCAGGATCAATACCGCGAGCTGCAGACAATTGTGATAACTCCATCAGGTAAAAGAAGCGCAGTAACACGTACCGTAGTTTATAATAAAGCGCCTTTTGCAGCCGTTAACTATACAGGATCGGCCACAGGGGTAAAATACCAATTATTTACAGGTACATTCACATCAACAAATCAATTAAGTAACCAGGCAGCTACTGATAGTGGTATAGTTAAAACTTTTAACACTGCTGATTATCGGAAAAGTAAAGGTAAATTTGGTATAGTTTACACCGGCTATATTAATATTGATGCTGATGGTAATTATGGATTTTCAACCCTGTCAGGTAATGGATCTGTTTTACTGATTGATGATCAACTGGTAGTTGATAATGATGGCAAACATGCCGTTACCGAACAGGATGGCGCTGTACCTTTACTAAAAGGCTATCACCGGTTTACTTTAAAATATGTTGATGCAGGCGGTCCGGCTGCATTAAAGGTATTTATAAACGCTCCGGGCAAGCAAAAGGCCGAACTAACAGCCGACACGCTTTATAATTAATACGACATAAAATATAATGGTTAACAGATTTTATCTTTTAGTGTTATTAATAGGTACTGTTGCAGCCATTGCCGGTTGCAACAGTAACGAAACAAAAACGGCCGCGGCACCAACTGCTAAAAAACCTGAACCTATGGCTCCTTTCAGGTTTCATAAGCTGATAGAAGTTTCGCCGGGACAAAGCTATGATGTATTGAGCTGGGGCCGTGGTGCTGTTGATGCAGGGTCGTTTATGATCTTACATTCTGATTCATCGGCTATAAAGTATACCACCACTACAGGCGACCTGGATGGCGTTATTGTTGACGCGTTTAACGCCGATATGGATGTGGATGGCAACCCCGAAATATTGATACAGGCCAAATCAAAAGATACCACCAACTACGCCAGTATCTATGCCTTTGAGTTTAATAACAACAAGGCCAATAAGCTTGATTTTCCCCGGCTTAATAATTCGCAGCGTAAAGGATATCGTGGTAATGATAATTTTTACATTAGGGATGGAAAATTTATGCGCGAGTTTCCTATTTATAGCGGCAGTGGTAAAGATGCCAAACCAACAGGAGCAAAACGCCAGTTGGAATATAGCTTGAGAAGCAACGAGTTCACCGTAAAGCAACTGAGCAAAGATTCGACTGATGTGGCGGATAACACTCAGGCAAAGCAAAATCAGGATAATAAAACCACTGTTCAGAAATCAGAAAAGAAAAGCAGCTCTTCAAAATCAAGCAAGAAGAAACGCAGAAGGAACAGAGATTAATTGTCTGAACCTTGATTCATCGGATTTTAGGATTACCGTGATTTGATTTTATTTAATAAAGCATTAAAAATCACGGTAATCCTTTAATCATAGTTCAGAAACTTATCCAACAATTTCCAGATCGCTCAGTTGATTGTTTATAAACTCCATTTCCTCGCCGTTAACATGTATCTGAATAGCCTTGGCATTTTGTTTAGCTTGTTCGGCATTGCGGGCACCAACCAGTGCAACGGTAATTCCAGGGTGGTTAATGGTCCAGCGGATCACTAATTGGCTCAGGGTAGCATTCTTTTCATCAGCCAGTGGTTTTATTTTAGCGAGGAACTCATTGGTACGTTTAATGTTCTCGTCCTTAAAATATTTATTAGCGGCACGGTGATCGCCATCGCCAAACTGGTGCCCGGGCTTTATTTTACCGGTAAGCAGGCCACGCTCCAACGGACTATAAGCCAGTATCGATTTTTTATTCTCGATGGAATAAGGGATCAGCTCATCTTCAATAGCGCGGTTCACCATGCTAAAAGGCACTTGATTTGATGCCAGTTTAATAGTTTTCTCGGCCAGCCCCATCTGCTTTACATCATAATTGCTTACACCGGCTTCGCGTATTTTACCCTGTTCTTTCAGGCGCAGTATGGCTTCCATAGTTTCTTCAATAGGTGTGGTGTTATCGGGCCAATGAATCTGGTACAGATCAATATAATCAGTACCTAACCGTTTAAGACTGTTCTCGCATTCCAGGATGATGCTTTCCTTACCGGCATATTTGTAAACATCAATGTCTTTGCCGTTGTTGTCCTGGCTCTTAAAAAAGAAATCGCCTTTTGCCAGGTCCCAGCGCATACCAAACTTGGTTAATATTTGCACCTTATCGCGTGGCAGGCCTTTAATAGCCTGGCCAACCAGCTCCTCGCTTTTGCCCTGCCCGTAAATTGGCGCGGTATCAATAGAGGTAACACCGAGGTCATAAGAAGCCCGCATGGCTTCGATAGCTTCTTTATCGTCATTGCCGCCCCACATCCAGCCACCCGCTGCCCACGCCCCAAAAGTTATTGCCGAAACGGTAAGTTTTGTTTCTCCTAATCGTCTGAATTCCATAGTTAAATAAGTGGTTTAAAAATCAGCGGTAAAATGTGTTTAATTGTTGGAATTAAAAAATTATTTGATGCACGATATCATATCTTTTGCATTGTATACACCAACCGCATCATAATCATTATTAAAATAAAACCAACCCTCAGTGGTTTTGGGATTTTGCTTTACAGCATGGATCACTTTTTGAAGAAAATCTTTGGAATAAGGCGACCGGTATAATATTGGTACACCATGAAAACGGTAGTAAACAACAGGTGTGTTCTGTATCACATCATCGGGCAGGGCGGGGTGGCTCATGCCGCAAAAGGTAATGTTATGTTTGGCCAGCTTTTGGTAAACATCACTGTTCCACCAGCTTACATGGCGCAGTTCAAGCACGTTTTTAAAAGATGGATTGAGGCTGTTGATAATGCGCTCCAACCTTTCATCGTCATAACTAAAGCTTGGGGGCAACTGGAACAGTACGGGCCCCAGTTTTTCCTGCAGACCATTGTTAATGGTATCATAAAAACTGGTAATCAGATCGGTAGTGTCATTAAATTTTTTATAGTGGGTAATTGCCCTCGGCGCCTTTACCGCGAAACGAAAATCTGCCGGACTTTTACCATACCAGTTCTGCAAAAACGAAAGCTGCGGAAAACGGTAAAAAGTAACGTTCAGTTCCAGGGTTTTAAAATGTTTGCAATAAAAGTCGAACCACTTGCGCTGCGGCAAACCCTCGGGGTAAAACTTTCCTTTCCAATCCTTATAATGAAATCCCGAACAACCGATATGCCAATCCATTTGTTATTGTTTTATGGATAATAAAGGTTGCAGGGGAAGTTTTTGTTTGAGAAAGCCTAATAATGCCTTTCCCAAGCGCGTAATTGTACGAAGCAAGAAGCCCCCTCTAAATCTCCCCCAAAGGGGAAGATTTTCAAAAAGTGCTCTAAAAGCTCTCTCCAAAGGAGAGGGTTGGGTGAGGCTTTCTTGCAATTATGCGTTTCATTTGCACATTTGTAACATCACATTTGAAATCTGCACATCTAAAATAAAATCCGCACATTTGTATATCTACCCATTGCACTAATAAAATATGCACTTTATATATCCTGCCTTTTTATTTGCATTACTCACGTTAGCTATCCCGGTTATCATCCATTTATTCAACTTTCGCAAGTTTCAGAAAGTGAATTTTAGCAATGTGCAGTTTTTAAAGGAGATCCAGGAACAGCAGGCATCACGCCGAAATTTAAAGGAAAGGCTTATCCTGGCTGCAAGATTGTTGGCATTGCTTTTTCTGATATTGGCATTTGCCCGGCCATATCTATCCGGTCAGGATACGGGTAATGCGGGCAGGCAAAATGCAGTGAGTGTTTTTGTTGATAACTCTTATTCCATGCAAACCCTTAATCGCGAAGGCTCATTATTGGATGATGCCAAGCAAAAGGCTAAGGAAATTGCATCAGCTTATAATATCAATGATCGTTTTCAACTGCTTACGCAGGATTTTGAAGGAAAGCATCAGCGTTTACTAAGCCGCGATGAATTTAATGACGCGGTTGACCAGGTAAAGATCAGTCCTCAAAGCCGCAATTTGCAGCAGATCATCAGCCGGCAGCAAAATCTGCTAAATACACAGCCGGGGGCTATAAAATCGGTTTATATTATTTCTGATCTTCAAAAAAATATGGCCGCTAAGCCGTTGAAGGCAGATAGCAGTATAGCCATTAGTTTAATACAGCTTAAAGCCGGTAACCTGCCTAACGTAGCGGTTGATTCGGTATGGCTGTTAAGCGCGGTGCACCGCCCCGGCGAAAGCGAAAAACTGGTTGTACGCCTGCACAATTATGCCGGTGAAAAGGCTGATAAGATCCCGCTTAAAGTATTAATAAACGGTGCTCAAAAAGCATTGGGCAGTTATAGTATCCCGGCGCGTTCTGTGCAGAATGATACGCTTTCGTTTATGGGCCTGGCAGCCGGCTGGCAGCAGGGCCTTGTTGAGTTGCAGGACAATCCGGTTACGTTTGATAATAAGTTTTATTTTAGCTTTAATGTAAACCAGCAAATGCCGGTATTGCTGATTGATGGCGGTATGCCCAATCCATATTTAAAAGCTGTTTTCGCTTCTGATCCGTTTTTTGCCGCCAGCCGTGTGCCCGATGGTAATGTTGATTACGCGGGCCTCAACAGTTTACCCATAGTGGTTATCAGCGACGTTAAAGCCATATCAACCGGTCTGGCTCAGCAGCTAAAAACCTATGTTGCCAAAGGCGGTACGCTGGTTGTTTTTCCATCAGCCGATGCTGACCTTGCAAATTACCGCGCGTTTCTGCAACCCATGAATGCTGCCTGGCCCGAAAAATTAATGACCGAGGCTACCAAAGTATCTAACCTGAACAGGCAAAGCCCGGTATTTAAAAACGTGTTTGAAAGTTTTCCAGAAAATCCGGATCTGCCGGTGGTTAAAAAACACTTCCAGTTAATCCCATCGCGCGGCGGGCAGGATAACCTGATGCAATTAACCGGGGGGCAATCCTTTTGGACGGGCTACACCAGTGGCAGGGGTAAGGTTTACGTTTCCGCTGTTCCGCTTAATGAGGAATACAGTAATTTGCCGCGGCACGCCCTTTTTGTTCCCACATTGTTTAGGATAGCCTTGCTAAGCGGGCATGACCTGCCGTTGTTTTATACCCTTGGCGAAGACGAAACTTTAGAGATCCCGCCGGTTCAGATCACCGAGAAACAATTACTTAAGCTGGTTAAAGGAGATCAAAGTACTATCCCTGATGTAAGGCAGCAAGAGGGAAGTACGCTTTTATACCTGTCAGATCAGCTGCACGAAACCGGTATTTATTCCTTAAAAAAACAGGATAGCACCCTGGCTTCGCTCGCCTTTAACGATAACAGGAGCGAATCGGACATGAGTTATTTGAGCCAGGCTGCACTCAAGGAATTAATGCCAAAGTCAACCACCTTATTAACAGGTGGTAATGCTTCATTAAAAGGTATTGTTACCGAAACAAATTTTGGCACACAATTATGGAAACTTTGTATAATTTTGGCATTGATTTTTCTTGCGGCCGAAATTTTGCTTATCAGGTATTTTAAACCCGGTAAACAAACTATAAAGCAACCCGTTTAATCAACACAAATCCTTAAAGCAGTGCTAATGAATTTGCTTATCAAATCTGCCACCATCCTTGATCCCGGATCACCTTTTCATCAACAAGTTGCTGATATTTTAATTGAAAACGGAATTATCGCCCGCATTGCTGAAGATATTGAAGCCGACGCCGAGCTGGTAGATGCCGAGGGTAAATATGTATCGCCGGGTTTTTTTGATCTTAACTGCAACATAGGCGAACTGGGGCTGGAAACAAAGGAAGATATGTACTCAGGAACAAGAGCAGCCGCGGCCGGTGGGTTTACCGGTGTAGCGCTGATGCCGAACACTGTTCCTCCGGTACATTCCAAAGCCGAAATTGAATACCTGCTTAACCGGGCCAAAAATAACCTGGTTGATGTATATCCTTTGGGAACCATATCGCACAAACGTGAGGGTAAGGACCTGGCCGAAATGTATGACATGTACCTGAGCGGTGCCAAAGCGTTTACTGATGGTAACCGCCCTGTACAGGATGCCGGCCTGATGGAACGTGCCCTGCTGTATGCCCAGGGTTTTGACGCGCTGGTGTTTTCATATCCCGAAGATACAGCTATTGCAGGCAAGGCTAAAGTAAATGAGGGCGAGATCAGCACCTTGCTGGGCATGAAGGGCATCCCGTCACTGGCCGAAGAGCTCATGATAGCACGTGATCTTTACCTGGCCGAATACACGGTTTCAAAAATACATTTTAGTACCATATCAACTGCCCGCTCGGTAGAGCTGATACGCGAGGCCAAGCGTAAAGGACTGGAGGTTACCTGCGATGTAGCGGCCCACCACCTGGTACTTACAGACGAGGCCCTGATGGGCTTTGATAGCATGTATAAGGTAAAACCCCCGCTGCGCACCAAAGATGATGTTACCGCGTTAATTAAGGGCTTGAAAGATGGTACCATTGACGCCATAGTAAGCCAGCATACACCACACGAAGTTGAATTTAAAGATGTGGAATTTGAAGTGGCCGAGTATGGTATAGTAGGTTTGCAAACAGCCCTGGCGCTGGCCCTCAGGTCGGGTTTACCGGTGGAGATGCTGGTTGATAAACTGGCCATTAATCCCCGCGAGATACTGGGTGTTGCTGTACCCGTTATTGCCGAGGGTGAACAGGCTAATCTGGTGCTTTTTGATACAGATGCGGAATGGGAATATACCGGCAAAAACAACCGTTCAAAATCTGTTAATTCGCCGTTCATTGGGCATAACTTAAAGGGTAAAGTGTTACTAACATATAATAATCAACAAATTTTTAAATAGAAAATCATGATCGATCCAAAAATAGAAACCGCCTTTGAAGCCGCTTTAGAGGCTTTTTCTAAATATAACAGCTTTGATGCTACTAAACTTAACAATGATTTTGGCGAAATTTTTGCGTCAGACGAAGATTTTTTAACCAAGGTTGATGCCTTGGACGAAGTGTTTGACAATAATCCCGCGGTTGAATCCCTGCGCGAGGTGTTTTTTGATTTGCTGATGATCAATTTTTTTAGCGCCGATGTTAAAAAGCTGGAAGAGGATTACCTGGATACACAGGAATGGGAAGATATTGAAGAGCAAACCCTTGACCGTGGTACCGAACTATTGAACCTGCTCCTGTACCTGAATGAGTGCGAGGATGAAGAGATTGAACCTGAATTAGAGGATTATCTGAAAGAATTTTTACTGGTTGATGAAGACGAATTTCAGGACGAATACCGTATTTATGAACCGGTAATTGCTAACCAGATATTAATTGAAAGCCCGTTGGCCGAGATCAGCAAGGTGGCTCAAAGTTTGCCCGATGATTCAGAATTGAAAGAGTTGTTTTATCCCATGATGTGCTTCTTTCAGCATATTGACCCATCTGTGGAAACAAAAAATGAAATTGCCGCCCATGCGTTGAATAAGGAATTTGACATGGCTGTGCTTGATATATTAGTTAATTTTAAATAACACTTAGCTGATATACTAACCTAATTAATAGTACACATGATTGAAAATACGGATCAACAGATAAGGAAAAAGGCCATTCCAAATGGAGTTGTATTAGGCGTAGCTTTATCTATATTTAGTATATGTTCATTTTACTTCATGATATCAATGGGAGCATCGGTAGTATTAATGACGAGCGCTCCGGTATTTTTTTCGCTCATATTACCCTTAGCCGCGGCCGCCTTATTATGTTTTAACCTGCGGAAAAGGATAGGCGGGTATTGGAGTTTTAAACAGGCAGCTACCGGGATATTCGTTATGTTTATTGTAGCTTTTGTTGTGCAATTTTTATTACGCGATTTGCTTTTTGCCAAAGTTATAGAACCAAATATGATGCAAAAAACAGAAACAGCTATGGTTAATTCTGTAAGCACCTATTTGCATAATACCAAGGTTAGCCAGGAAAATATTGATAAGAAAATTGCTGATATTAAAAAAGAGTTTGATACACAAAAGGATCTGTCAATAGGCAAGCAGATACAGGGCTTAGGTTTTAACATTATTTTTATGTTTGTTTTTGCTGTGATCTTTGCTGCAATGTTTAAAAAGGAGAGGCCAGTATATAATCCGGGCATTAATGATCCAGCTGTTTAAAGCAGATAACCAATTTTATCATGAGCGGCCTTTTTATATTGAAAAGGCCGCTTTTGTTTTAAGGGTTTATAAATATTTATTTACATTGAATAAGAAGTTTGATACGAGGTATTAAAATATTAGTTAATTTTAAATAAATCATAAACAACCTTAATCATGGAAATAAAAAAAGTAAGTCCGTCGCAACCCGCACTTAAATGGGCATTAATTGGCCTGGTTACCTCAATAGTGGTTACATACGCTTTTCAGTTCCTTAACGTTGATCCCAATTCGCCTGTTAAATACCTCAATTTACTGCCTTTTATAGCTTTCCTGTTTTTAACACAAAAAGAATATAAGGATTTGCTTGGCGGTTACATGACCTTTGGAGAAGGGTTTCTGTCGGGTTTTTTATATGCCGTTTTCGTAGGCGTATTATCGGCGATATTTACTTACGTGTACTATGCCATATTAAGTCCCGAAATGATTGATAAAACACTTGCAGCCTCTCAGTCAAAAATGGTTGAGCAGGGATTATCCCAGGAACAGATAGATAAAGCAATGGAGATAAGTCATAAATATTTCGCAGTTATTGGCACAGTGGTGGCTCTTTTTGGTTCTGCAATTATGGGAGTTATAATTGCCCTTATTGGCGCCGCTATATTTAAAAAAGAACGTTCGCCGCTGGATGTACCTGATACGGAATATCAGGCACCAGATGAACCTGCTGTTTAGGGCAGGTATAAAAAAAGCGGCCTTTCCATTGGGAAGGCCGCTTTTTTCTTTAACACACCACGTCATTGCGAGGTACGAAGCAATCTCTATGCTATACAGCGCAAATAGCAATTAACTATGTTTGTCATCCTGAACTTGTTTCAGGATCTCACCTGAAAAGTTGATCAACATGTGGGATGCCGAAACAAGTTCGGCATGACTTTAAAGTTACACCTACGCGGTAGCAGCCAGTCTGTTCACACTTCTGTAAACGTAGTCGCTATAAATATGCCTGCGGGCAAATCTTCCCGGCGAATCGGCATTAATCAGCTTTACATAAACCGCCTTTGGTACATCAAAATATTCGTAGGTATTGCCATCGGCAAAAGTTATTTTCAGTACCTGCGATTTGTATTCAAAATCGGCAATGCTTGAAGTAGTAGTAGTAATGGTGTATTCGGCAAACGACTGGTTACGGGTTTCGGGAGCAATGCTTACCAAAAAGTGATAGGCTTCAATAATGGTTTTGCTTTTTTCTTCGGCCTCCAGCTTGCTTTCAGGACTATCCTGAAATTTATCAGGGTGCCAGGTTTTCATTAAACTCCGGTAAGTGGTTTTTAATTCCTGCAGTTCGGCAGCTTCATTTACGCCCAAAAGTTTCCTGTAATCGACAATTTTTTTCATTGTATTAATTTGTGTTTTTTTATTGTCGTTGAAGGGTTTAGCAAATGAATATGTGCTTTTTCAAGAAAATAATTTTGCAAAGGTACACTTTTTAAGGTTATAAAAAACCTGGTAAAGTAAAGTTTACGTAAAGGCTGGTTTATGAAATGATTTGGCAGTAGCTCAATAAGTAAACAAAACAGCCCCGGGAAACTAATCCCGGGGCTGCATATATCTTATGCTAAAAAAAAGAAACTACTTCTTCATTACCTGTTTTACAATATCGTTACCAAAAACAAATACCATCAGGGTAACCAATATCACAAAACCAACTATTTGGGCACGCTCTAAAAACTTATCGCTTAACGGCTTGCCCTTTATCATTTCAATAATTAAAAACACAGCATGACCGCCATCAAGTGCAGGGATGGGCAACAGGTTCATGAGGGCAAGTACCATTGATAAAAAGCCTACCAGGCTCCAAAAGTGAACCCAGTCAACATGGCTGCCAAACAGGTTGGCAATGGCAACAGGACCGCTTACTGCTTTGCTAAACTTAACATCGCCCTTAAATATTTTACCCAGGCCTTTGGCGTTATCGGTAAAGGTGCCCCAGGCCCTTGATGCGCCAATTGGGAGTGAACCAAAAAAACCGTAGTTAATGGTCTTTATTTCCGGCAAATCGTTTTTAGACTGAAAAAAACCTAACGTACCATCAGCTCTTATTTGTGTTTTTATAGCAATGGAATTACCATTACGTTTTATAGTAAGGTCTACCAGTTTACCTTTCTCTTTTTGAAGTTCGGCCTTTAACTCATCATAAAAAGCGATGGGTTTGCCGTTAATGGCAACAATACTGTCGCCTTTAGCTAAACCCGCTTTTTGCGCGTTACTGTTTGGGGCCAGCGAATCAACCACAAATTTTGAACGGGGCAACCTGCTGATAAACTCTTCTATTCCATGATCAGAAAGATCATTCAGTATAGTACGCGGAATAGTAACACTTACGGTTTGCGCGCCACGTTGTATGGTGAAAACGGTGTTTTCAAGCAGTACTTTTGGGCTGGTCAAATCATCAAAACGTTCCACCGGCTTACCGTTAATGGCAACAATCTTATCGCCAGCCACCAAACCTATTTTTTTACCTACTTCGCCCGGTACAATACCGTATTTAGCGCTCGAATTAGGGATATAGCTTTCGCCAAGGCAAATGGTAAGTATCCAGAATATCAATATACCTAAAATGATGTTTACCGTAACACCACCAAGCATTACAATTAAACGCTGCCAGGCTGGTTTTGAACGAAACTCCCAGGGCTGCGGCGGACCGGCAAGCTGATCAGTATCCATTGATTCATCAATCATACCGGCAATTTTAACGTAACCACCTAAAGGCAACCAGCCAATACCATATTCAACACCTTTATATGTAAACTTAAACAGGCTTATGTTCCAGGCATCAAAAAACAGGTAGAATTTCTCCACCTTAATGCCAAAAGCACGTGCTGCCAAAAAGTGTCCCAACTCGTGCAGGATTATTAAAATTGAAAGGCCCAGTAGCAACTGGCCAACCATTATCACTATACTCATTATCTACGTTTATGTATATTTTAAAGTTGTATTGCCTTTAACGGCAATTGTTGTATTAAATTTTGCGCAAAGATGCGTGTTTCTTTATCAGTATTCAAATAGTCGGATAAGGTTGGTTGTGCTATGTAGTTTATTTGCTGCATACATTCTTCAATAACGTTGCTCATGGCCAAAAAGCCGATAGTATGGTTTAAAAAACCGGCAACAGCTACTTCATTAGCCGCATTTATAATACAAGGCATATTGCCGCCTTGCTTTAACGCCGCGAATGCTAAACTAAGATTACGAAAAGTATCCAGATCTGGTTTTTCGAACGTTAAATTAGGATAATCTGTAAAGTTAAAGCGTTTAAAGTTAGTTTGTATACGATGCGGATAAGTTAATGCATATTGAATAGGCAGCTTCATATCAGGCAGGCCCATTTGCGCCTTGATGGAACCATCCCTGAACTGTACCAGGGAATGGACGATGGATTGAGGATGAACGATCACTTCAACCTGGTCGGCCTCTACACCAAACAACCATTTGGCCTCAATTACCTCCAAACCCTTGTTCATGAGCGATGCCGAATCAATGGTGATCTTGGCACCCATTACCCAGTTGGGGTGTTTCAGGGCATCCTCACGGGTTACGTTAGCCAGGAAATCAACATTACGACCGCGGAAGGGGCCACCGGAGGCAGTAATAATAAGTTTTTCAATGGGGTTGGCTTCCTCACCGGCAAGGCATTGAAATATTGCTGAATGTTCTGAGTCGACCGGTAAAATTTTAACCCCATGCTGTTTGGCCAGACCGGTTATCAGTTCGCCGGCCACTACCAGCGTTTCTTTATTGGCTAAAGCGATATCTTTGCCCGCTTTAATGGCAGCAATGGTAGGCTCAAGGCCGGCAAAGCCAACCATAGCGGTAAGCACTATAGCAATATCGGGATGCGTTACAGTATCAATAATGGCCTGGTGCCCGGCAAGTACTTTTACAGGCAGATGAGCCAGCGCGGCTTTAACTTCCTGGTATTTGCTTTGATCACATATAATGGCATATTCTGGCTCAAATTCAATAGCCTGATTTATGAGCAGATCGGCATTGGAATGTGCGGTAAGCAAAAATGCCCTGAACAAATTGCTGTTGTTCCTTACCACTTCAAGTGTTTGCGTTCCTATACTGCCTGTAGAGCCAAGAATGGCAATGTTTTTTGTATGATTAGTCAATGATGGTCCTGTTTCAATTAATCATTAAGATGAACGCAGCATTTGCAGGCTTGTTTATCTCAACAATGTCAAAGTTACTTATTATTAGCGTATTCCTTTAATTCGTCTGCAATCTTCCTGTCGTTGGCCAATCTTGGCACTTTATTTTGTCCCCCAAGTTTACCCTGCGAACGCATATTATTTATAAACGCATCTTTTTGCAGGCTTTGGATAATCAAAGGTTGCAAAATGTTACCTTCAATGAGGTCAAAGTAGTAAATATTTTTCTTTTGCAGCGCTTTATCTACTTTAAGTGCGAAAGCTTTCAGATCGGCCGGGGCCGAGCCAAACTCAATAAACCATTCATGGTAGGGTAGTTGCCCGGCCGGCGGATTAACCTGCGGGGCAACGGTGAATTCCACTACATCAACACCTTCTTCCCTTGCTACGCTCATTAATGATTGTTCTACTTCTTCGCCAATAACATGTTCGCCAAAGGCCGAGATATAGTGTTTGATTCTGCCGGTTACTACGATCTTATACGGATTTTTGGATATAAATTTAATGGTGTCGCCCAGGCTATAGCCCCATAAACCCGCGCTGGTGTTCATGATTAGGGCATAGTTTTTATCCAGTTCCACATCTTTGATATTGATACGGGTAGGGTGCTCATTAAAATATTCTTCGGATGGGATAAACTCATAAAATACACCAGAATCAACCAGTAGCAATAATCCTTTTTCTTTTTGCGAATCCTGGAAGGCGATGAAACCTTCGGATGCCGGGTAGGTCTCAATGGAGTCGATCTTTGCACCAACACTTTCTTCCATGCGGGCGCGATAGGGTTCGTAATTTACACCGCCATGCACAAACAATTTAAAATTTGGGAATATGTCTTTAACTTTTTTGCCCCCGGCTTTGGCCGATAGTCTGTCGAAATACATCTGGCACCAGGGCGGTATGCCCGATATGAGGCGCATGTCCTGGTTAAAAGTTTCCTCTACAATGGCATCAACCTTTTGCTCCCAGTCTTCAATGCAATTTACCTCGTAACTGGGCAGACGGTTTTTTTGTAAATAGGCCGGCACATGGTGGGCAACAATGCCCGATAGCCTGCCTATTGATACACCTGCCTTAACGGATAGCACAGGGCTGCCCTGTAAAAATATCATTTTACCATCCACAAAATCGGCATTGCCTGTTTCATGAATATAGCTGAGCAGGGCATTGCGCGCGGCTTTAATATGCTCGGGCATGCTCTCTTTGGATATAGGAATATATTTTACGCCCGATGTAGTGCCCGATGTTTTGGCCAGATAAGCCGGTTTGCCGGGCCACAGCACATTCTCTTCGCCATTTACAACGCGGTCAATATAGGGGCGTAGGTCCTCATAATCATGTATGGGGACATTTTTCTTAAAATCGTCATAGTTGTTGATCTGTGCAAAATGGTGTGCCTTGCCAAAGTCGGTATCCCTGGCGGCATGAATAAGATCAGTAAAGGTTTTTTGCTGCAGCGATACCGCGTTTTTCCGTACCTGGTTAAGCTCCCGGTTCACCAGGGCTGCAAACACTTTGCTTAATGCAGATTTTAATCCCATTGGCTAATAAGTTTCGGCAATATCATCATCTACATCCTTGTGGCTATAAACTAATTTACGGTAAGTAACAGCCAATATAATATTTACAAACGGATAGGTAAATAGTATAGCAATGGATATTACAGGATAAGTTTGAGCAAGTTTTGCGGGTAAGGCTATTAGCACTAATATGATAATTAATATAATCAAAACTTTAAAAAAGTAGCCTTTAGTAAGCTGAAAGCTTTGTTTAAGCGATTCCAGTGGACCGGAGCGGTCATCGACAATAAATGTATTAAAAAACATTATTCTTAATAACAGAAACAATCCAAGTATAATGGCGATGCTTATTGCTGCCAATTGTATATTAGGATAGGCGTCAAGTTTATCAACAATGATACGACTGTTTGTTAAAACAAAGGCAAGTATAAAAACCACGGCTATGTAACTAACAACCATTTTAAAAGTGGGCAATACCTGT
Source organism: Mucilaginibacter lappiensis (assembly GCF_050433765.1). Classification (GTDB taxonomy): domain Bacteria; phylum Bacteroidota; class Bacteroidia; order Sphingobacteriales; family Sphingobacteriaceae; genus Mucilaginibacter; species Mucilaginibacter lappiensis_A. Next base: position 262,100 of record NZ_JBNPWP010000006.1, read on the forward strand.
TTATATTCAAATTCATAATATTCACTGTCAATTACAGTAAATATCAATTTATATAGCCCCAGGGTTGTATAGGCTTGTACAAATATCAGTAACATAGAAACCAGCATTTCACCAATAAACTCTTCGCTTGGAATAAGAAATTGAATTAAAAGAGCCAATATGCTAAGCAGGAAAAACGATATTGCCGAATAAACAATAATGGTTACAAAATTTTTCTTAAAAATATTCCATGCAGTTTTAATAGTTTCCGCAACAGAAAAGGGGTGGTACATAGGTTATTTATGATCTGTTAAAAATTACTCGCTTCCAAAAATCCTGCATAAATCCTAACCCGTAGGCAATAAGTTGGGTGAAGGCGGCAATAATGCTCAAAAATGCAATTTTTGCCGATTTGTTTTTCCACCACGCGTGAAAAAATATTAACAAAATAATTAATGCCAATATAAAGTTACCTAATTGGGCTATTTGCCAATTTAATAAATTAAAAACAATAGTACCCAGAATGAACAAAGTAAATGCAGCCGGAAAAAAATGTACCAGCTTTAATTGTTCAGGGAAAAATTTGTAAATGTTAATACGCGCCCTTCCAAAAAAATGAAGCTGTTTATAAAACTGTAAAAAATTGGTGCGCCTTTTATGATAAACTATGGCATCAGGTATCAACCCTATTTTAAAACCCAGCGAGTGGATGCGGATGCTGTATTCAATGTCTTCGCCCAGGCGGGTAATAACAAAGCCACCGGCTTTTTCCCATACCTGTCTTGATACACCCATATTAAAACTGCGCGGATGAAACTGCCCTATAGCTTTTTTATTGCCGCGTATGCCCCCGGTTGTAAAAGGGGAGGTCATGGAGTAGCTGATAGCCTTTTGTGTGGGCGTAAATGACGCGTGGGCACCATCAGGGCCGCCATAGGCATCAAGATAATTGGTGGCTAATGAATTATTTACTATCTCCAGGTAATTGGCGGGGATAAGGCAATCAGAATCAAAGATTATAAAATAATCGCCTTTGGCCCGCTCAAAACCATAGTTGCGGGTAAAGCCCTGGCCTTCGTTTGATTTTTTAAAATAACGAACGTTAAGCCGGTCTGTAAAGCTGTTTACAATAGTTTCGGCATCATGAACAGAACCATCTTCAATTACCAAAACCTCAAACTGCTTATAAGTTTGCAGTGTAAGGGTTTCCAGCAGTTCTTTGATTTCCTGCGGCCGGTTGTATAAAGGAATGATGATGGAAAAAAACATGTTGTTAAATGTGCAGATATGCAAATGTGCAGATTTCAGATGTGCAAATATGCAGATGAAAATTTGGATGTGAAGATTTCAAATGTGCAAATATTAATTTTTTTTTGATAATTTATAACTCCTTATAATCTCTCTCATCTTTACATTAACAATTCTTTCATTTGCACATCCGCACATTTGAAATCTGCACATCAGAGTGTCTCCTCTACCTGATAATTATTACGTTCGTTTGCGTTTCTTGATACCAGTTCGGCAACAAAACCGGTTAAAAATAACTGCGAACCTAAAATTATGGCTACTAAGGCTATATAAAATAATGGGTTTGCCGTTATATCCCTGTATTTTTCGTTATGGGCTATCAGGTAAAGTTTTTCGCAGATGATCCAAATAGCGATTACTAAACCAGCAAAAAAGCTAAGTGTACCCATAGTGCCAAAAAAGTGCATGGGGCGCTTGCCAAATTTACCTACAAAAAATATGGAAAGGAGGTCTAAGAAACCATTTACAAAGCGGCTCATGCCAAACTTGGTTTTGCCGTATTTACGGGCGCGGTGCTCAACCACCTGTTCACCAATTTTGGTAAAGCCTGCCCACTTGGCCAGTACGGGTATATAACGGTGCATTTCGCCGTAAACCTCAATGTTTTTTACTACGGTTTTGCGGTAAGCTTTTAAACCGCAGTTAAAATCATGCAGATTATTAATACCACTCATTTTGCGTGTAGCGGCATTAAATAATTTAGTGGGTATGGTTTTACTCAGCGGATCATACCGTTTAGCTTTCCAGCCCGATATGAGGTCGTAATTTTCTTCGGTGATGCGGCGGTAAAGCTCCGGGATCTCATCGGGGCTGTCCTGCAGATCGGCATCCATGGTGATAATAACATTACCGTTTGCAGCCGCGAACCCAGTGTTCAGCGCTGCCGATTTGCCATAATTGCGCCTGAATTTAATGCCTTTAATAAAAGGATTATTTAGCTGCAGTTTCCTGATCATTTCCCATGAACCGTCCTTGCTGCCATCATCAATAAGTATGATCTCGTAGGTAAAACGATGTTCATCCATTACCTTGCTTATCCATGAGGTTAACTCAGGCAATGATTCTATTTCGTCATAAAGCGGTACTACTACTGATATATCCATTTATTAGGAATGTGATGCCGGGCGATGGTTTTATGCGCTCTTAATCATCCGCAAAAATATAAAAAATAGGTAATGATTATAGTAGGATAAAAGAGAAAGGCTTTTTAAGGCAAGAGGATGTATGTAAAAATGGGATTATTCATCAGATCTATACTTATTATTTTTTGTCTCTTATCTTCTATCCTTTCTCTTTTTATCATTCCTCTTTTGTTCTTTCTGTAACAATAATAATATGTTAAAATATGTTATATGATCGTTATCACCTATTTGCATAGGTATAATTTTAATATATTGGCGTTCATAATAAATCGGGAGAGATTCATGAAGTTTTATAAAATAACGCTTTTTATCCTGTTGTGCGTTTATACGTGCACAGGATATGGGCAAAGTGCTGATCAAACCGGTGCAAAATACGATCAGCATAAGGTATTTAATCCGCTTTTTTATCCTGAAAAAGGCAACGAGTTTAGAAATGCCGGTGGTGCACCGGGTTCAAAATACTGGCAAAACCGTGCTGATTATAAGCTGAATATTACATTGGATACCGCAAAGCACCGGGTTGATGGCACAGCTTTGATCACTTATACCAATAACAGTCCTGACGCGCTGCCTTTTTTATGGTTACAGGTAGAGCAGAATATTTATAAGGAAGACTCCCGTGCCGATGCTACCAGCCCCATAACCGGCGGACGGTTTAGCAATAAATCATATACCAAAGGCGATGAAATAAAGGCCATTTATGTAACAAAGAATGGCAAAACCGAAAAAGCTGATTATTTAGTGACCGATACCCGCCTGCAAATAAAACTGAAAGATTCATTAAAAGCAGGTGGCAGCAAGCTGCAGATAAAAATTGAGTATGGATTTGACATTCCACAGTATGGAACCGACCGTATGGGACGCTTACTCACTAAAAATGGCTGGATATACGAAATGGCACAATGGTATCCGCGTATGGAGGTTTATGACGATGTAACGGGATGGAACACCCTGCCGTATCTTGGCGCAGGTGAATTTTACCTGGAGTATGGTAATTTTGATTATACTATTACCGCGCCATCGAGCTTAGTTGTGGTTGGCTCAGGCGAGCTGCTTAATCCCAATGAGGTGTATTCGCCCACAACTTTAAGCCGTTTGGCCGAGGCCCGTAAAAGTGATAAAACAGTCACGATAAAAGATTCGACCGATATTTTACGGGGCAATGATCGCCCTAAAAAACCGGTGCTTACCTGGCATTTTTTCTGTAAAAATGCCCGCGATGTGGCCTGGGCTGCTTCAAAAGCATTTATATGGGATGCGGCCCGTATAAATTTACCCAGCGGTAAAAAGGCACTCGCGCAATCAGTTTATCCGGTTGAGAGTAAAGGGAATACAGGTTGGGGGAGATCAACCGAATATGTAAAAGGTGCAATTGAACTGTATTCGAACCAGTGGTTTGAGTACACTTACCCGGTGGCTACCAATGTAGCCGGTACAGTTGGCGGTATGGAATACCCGGGGATTGTTTTTTGCGGTTCAGAAAATAAGACGGGAGAATTGTGGGAAGTTACCAATCATGAGTTTGGGCATAACTGGTTCCCGATGATCGTAGGATCAAACGAACGCAAATATGCCTGGATGGACGAAGGCTTTAACACTTTTTTAAATAATGTAGATACCAAAGTGTTTAATAAAGGCGAGTATTATGTAAAGCCCGATGAGCAAAAGGCGGCGCCCGGGCTATTTAATCAGGATGCAGAACCCATTATGACCATACCCGATGTTTTGCAGGCCGAATTTTTAGGCGTGGCGGCTTATGAAAAACCGGCATTGGGCCTAACCATTTTACGCGAGCAAATACTTGGTGAGCAACGTTTTGATTATGCCTTTAAAACCTATATTAAACGGTGGGTATTTAAACACCCCACACCATGGGACTTTTTTCATACTATGGATAACGCCGCGGGCGAAGACCTGAGCTGGTTTTGGAATGAGTGGTTCTTTACTACCTGGAAGCTTGATCAGGGGATAAGGGATATTGCCTATCCTAATGGTGATGCCACAAAAGGGGCGCTCATTACCCTGGAGAACCAGGAAGAAATGGCGCTGCCGGTAACCATTTTGATCAAAGAAGAAAACGGTAAAACAGCTACAGTAAAGCTGCCTGTTGAAATATGGCAGCGCGGCGGTGTATGGACTTTCCCCTATAAATCTACCTCAAGAATTGTTTTGGCCACTATTGACCCCGATCATCTTTTACCGGATATAAATCCCGAAAATAATTCATTTAGCGGTTTGCCTATACCTAAAGGCATTACGGCAGCCAGCATAATTAAAACTTATATTGATGATATTGGCGGGGCCGAAAAATTAAAAAATATCAAGGATCTGCAAATTTCATCAACCAGTATAGTGCAGGGGTCCGAAGTGCAAATGGTAACCCGTTACAGGACTCCAGATATGTTTTTTCAGCAAACAACTGTGCCGTCATATAATAACCTTATAGTGAATCATGTTTTAATAAATGGCGAAAATATGAGCGCCCAGCAGCTTAACAGGGAAATTACTTTGGACGATGTAAGTAAAAAAATAATGAAGGTTAAGAGCAAACCATTCCCTGAGCTCGATTATGAAAAAAATGGTTATGCCTTAGAGCTTGATTCAGCACTAAAAATTGTGAACGGCGATCTTGCTTATGAAATTGATGTAAACATTGCCGATGGAGCCAGAATAAAGAACTTTTACAACCAAAAGACCGGCTTAAAGGTAAAACAAGTAATAGAGGGCCCTATAAGTTCGGTAACTGAATGGAGTAATTACGAAGGTATAACCGGAGGTATCAAAATCCCGTTTTCGATCAAAACAACTTTACTGGGGCAGCCTGCTGAGTTTAAGGTTAAAGAAACGGCGGTGAATAATAATATATCGGCTACTTTGTTTCAGTAGGAGAAATATCATGAGGATAACAAACTTACGAAGTTTCTAAAACTTCGTAAGTTTTACATGTCAGCATCTCACATTAAAGTAAATGCAATGCCTATTGTTACTTACTTAGCATGTGGGATCCCGAAATAAATTCGGGATGACTGATTTATACTGGTTTATATTAATCTAATCCCAGCGCCTTGCTTGTCCTTGCCCTGGTAGCTTCGCTTAAAGCTTCATCATTAGCTAATGACTGACCGTATGACGGGATCATTTGCTTTAATTTTTGTTGCCAACCGTTCGTTTTGATATGGCTTTTAAAGCAGCGCTCTATGAGGTGTACCATGATAGGCACTGATGTTGACGCGCCAGGCGAAGCGCCAAGCAGTGCCGAAATACTGCCATCGGCAGATGTTACTACTTCGGTACCAAACTCCAGTACACCACCATGTTTGGCGTCTTTCTTTATAACCTGTACGCGCTGACCGGCTATATCAAGCGTCCAGTCGTTTTGGTTTGCTGTTGGCAGATACTCTTGCAGGGCTTTTAAACGGTCCTTGGGCGATTGCAATACCTGGCTGATGAGGTATTTGGTCAGCGCCATATTATCGCGCCCTACGGCAAGCAGCGGGCCTATGTTATTCAGTTTTATAGAGCAGAACAGATCAAGCAGCGACCCCCGCTTTAAAAAACGGGTAGAGAAGCCGGCATAAGGCCCAAAAAGCAATTCTCTTTTGCCATTGATCATGCGGGTATCCAAATGCGGTACCGACATTGGCGGCGAGCCAACTGAAGCCTTGCCATAAACTTTAGCTTCATGACGTTTTATTATATCGGGGTTATTGCACACCAGCCATTGCCCGCTTACCGGGAAACCGCCAAAACCTTTACTCTCGGCAATGCCCGATTTTTGCAGCAGCGGCAAAGCGCCACCACCGGCGCCAACAAAAACAAATTTTGCGTTAAGTTTTCTTTTTTGCCCGCTTGTTTTGTCTTTTACGGTTACCAGCCAGCTGCCATCCTGATTGCGTTTTAGGTTGGTTACATCGTGGTTAAGGTGCAGGCTAACGCCTTGTTTTTGTTTTAGCTGATCAAACAGGCTGCTGGTTAAACTGCCAAAATTTACATCGGTACCCATATCCATAAATGTGGCCGATACCTTTTCGTTCTCATCGCGCCCCTCCATTACCAGGGGTATCCATTTTTGGATCTGGGTACGATCTTCTGAGTACTCCATCCCTTTAAAAAAGTGATGTTTGGTAAGGGCCTGCTGGCGCTTTTTCAGGTAATTTACATTCTCGGGCCCCCAAACAAAGCTCATGTGCGGTACTTTGCGAATAAAGCTTTGCGGTGATGGGATATATTTTTGCTCGATAAGATAAGTCCAAAACTCTTTGGTGGTTTCAAACTGTTCGGCAATTTTTATGGCTTTTTTTATTTCAACAGTGCCATCAGGAAGTTCGGGGGTATAATTTAGTTCGCAAAAAGCGGAGTGGCCTGTACCTGCATTGTTCATGGCGGCCGAACTTTCTGAGGCTATAACATCAAGTCGTTCAAAAATTTCAATGGTTAAATCGGGTTGAAGCTCTTTAAGCATTACTCCCAGTGTAGCGCTCATGATACCAGCACCTATTAAAACTACATCAATCGTTGTTCCTGAAACTTTATCGCTTTTAGTCATCTTAGTATAATACCTGTAAAGGTATGTTTCAAATTAAATTATACCAGGTATAACCTGATTTTTGCAAAATTGTTATGCTGATTAAGTCCTGCCGACTTGTTTAATTGCAGGGTAAAATTAAATCAGACAATTTTAAGGAATTTTTAGAGAAAAGCCGTCTTTTCCTGTCCGTTAAATGCAATAAAAACCATGTTTAAATTTAGATAGCCATGATTTTGCTAATAACGGATGATGAAATGTAATTTATGGTGCGATAACACAAAAAGCTTTAAATACTGTATACTGTATATAGAATAAAATATAGTATAAGTGTAATATGAGTGTGTTAAAATTAAATTCCTGCTTTTGTGTTTTAATCATAGCGTTATGTGCCTGTGGTAATTCCAAATCAAAGCCCGTATCAAATGATATTTCAAAAACCACGGTGCAGGTAGCCGGTAAAAAAGATAGTGTGATCAATAACCCGCAAAAAAACTATGGTACAGCTACCGTTGCCGATCCCTGTGTAAAATGCCTGTTACAGGTGATACAGACCAGTAAAAGCTACAAAGAAAAAACCGCATCAGTCTTACCCCAAAATATAACTTATACAGTTAACTGGATCAGGGCATCTGCACCGGCCGAACCTGCAAACAACAGTAAAGTAACTAATGGATTAAAAGTTGATGTAAGGCAAAATGAGGATGGTGAAGAAAAAAAGTTGTGCGCATATGTTTACAACAACGAAAACGGCTCCATGTATTTACTCAATAACGAAAATAAATACCAGCAGGAAGTATCGAGCGTAACACCAGCCATCCTTAAAAAGATCAGGAACAGTTGCTATTGGGGTGTAGCGTCGGGGAAGTGAGTTGCGTGTTGCGTGTTGCGTGTTGCGTGTTGCGTGTTGCGTGTTGCGTGTTGCGTGTTGCGTGTTGCGTGTTGCGTGTTGCGTGTTGCGTGTTGCGTGTAAAATGACAAACAATTTAGTCAAAAAAATCAAAGCAATCAAACAAATCACCCTAATCAACGGTCAAGAATCATGGTAATCCTTTAATCGTGCGAATCAAGGTTCAGACGAAATCACATCAATCACTTCAATCAACGGTCAAAATCCTGATAATCCTTTAATCCCATAAATCCAGGTTCAGACAAATGGTTCAGACAAAATCAACGAAATCACACCAATCACCTAAATCAACGGTCAAAAAAATAGCGATGAGTTTAAACCCATCGCTATACAAGTATTTTAAATGCTGCCTGCCTGGCGGCAACTGCTTACTATGTAGTATAACCCAGTATTTTAAGCACCTGCTTGCTGTTCTGTTCTTCGCCAAACACCTCAAAGTTAAATGTTTCATCGCGATTGCGGCGGATGATCACATGCTTTGGCGATGGCAGCAGACAATGGTGTATACCGCCATAGCCGCTTAATACTTCCTGATAGGCTCCGGTATTAAAAAAGCCCAGGTATTGTACCTTACGGGTTTTGGGCATAAATACGCTGTTCATGTGGGCTTCCTGGTTGTAATAATCCTGCCCGTCGCAGGTAATACCACCCAGATTTACGCGCTCATATTCAGAATCCCAGTTGTTAACCGGTAACAGGATATATTTTTGGTTCAAAGCCCAAACATCGGGTAGGTTAGTGATGAATGATCCGTCAAGCATTAACCATCTTTCACGATCATTCTGTTGCTTGCGGCCCAGAACCTTATACAAGATACCTGATGCTTCGGCAACAGTGTATTTGCCAAACTCGGTAATAATATCCGGTTCAATGGTGTCATGCTCGGCACAGATCTCTTTGATCCGGCTCACGATCTCGTTGATCATGTATTCGTAATCAAAGTCAAAAACCAGTGAATCTTTAAATGGCATACCGCCACCAATATCAAGCGTGTCAAGGGCCGGGTTAACCTTTTTAAATTTGCAATAAAGCGTTACGTATTTCTCCAACTCGTTCCAGTAGTACGGCGTATCAGAAATACCGGAGTTGATAAAGAAATGTAACAGCTTAACCTGAAAATTAGGGTTATCCTCTATTTTATTATGATAAAAGTCGATTACATCTTCCATACGCACACCTAAACGCGAGGTATAGAATTGCGAATCTGGCTGCTCTTCAGCGGCTATACGGATACCCAGGTTACAAGGGGTTTCCATCTCGATCTCATCGTCGTAAAGGTTAAATTCTTCCTTATTATCCAATACCGGGATGATGTTTTTAAAGCCATCATGCAGCATATCAATAATATATGTTTTATACTGGAAGGTTTTAAAACCGTTACATATCACGGTGATATCCTTGTTTACAGCGCCTTTTTTCTCCAGGGCATCAATCATCGGCATATCAAAGGCTGATGAAGTTTCCAGGTGGATCTCGTTTTTAAGCGCTTCTTCAACTATGTGCCTAAAGTGCGAGCTTTTGGTGCAATAACAATATTTATAGCTGCCGCGATAGTTATTTTTAACAATAGCCTGCTGAAATAACAGCTTGGCTTGCTGTATTTTTTTAGTTATCATGGGCAGATAAGTGAAGCGCAGAGGAGTGCCATACGTTTCAATCATCTCCATTAAATTAAGGTCCTGAAAATATAGTTCATCGTCGATGATCTCGAAACCATCCTGCGGAAAACCTACACTTAGATCAAGAAATTCCTGGTAACTTTGCATTTATTAAAATTTTGGCAAAAATGTAATTTTTAAACGGAATTAACGGCCAAATGTCAGCATAAAATTTATGGTCTGAATGTAATTTATTTGTAGCGGGTTTGTGAGGTGGTTTACCGGGTTCGGGAGGATGGGTAAAAGCTTAAGTGAAATACTAATTTATGTGTATAAGTGGTGCGGGTGATAACACCACAGGTGTTCGGAAGAATTATTTTCAAAAAAAAATTGTCATTTCGAAAGAGCCTGCGGGAGGAATGAGGGTGGCGCGAAAGAGAAATCTTATATAATATACAAAGTGGATTTGCAGGTCGTATAGGATTTCTCCTCGTTCCTCGTCGAAATGACAACGTTTTTATTTCTTCCGAACACATCCCGTGATAACACCGACCACGGGCTGAATATGAAATTCATTCAATTAATATTGAAAACGTAAAGTTTAAGCGATATTCAATTCAGATAAAGGTAAAACGGAAAATAATAGGGTTTAATTATTTAATAATAAAGGTAATATTAGGGCTAATCATCAACGATTAGCCCTTTTTATTGTGAAAATCGTGATAATTAAAATATACTAAACTATTATAAACTGTCATTGTCTTAATTAGTAGTTATTCACCTAAAATTAAAGCTTATGATAGTCTTATTAATTGCGTTATTGGGAAGTTCTGTTTTGGGTTATTTTATTGCAGATAACACAAGCGAGGGCGAATGTTAATATATCCCTATTTAGGAATTTAGTAAAATGTGTTGAGAAGGTTAATCATAAAGGGTTAACCTTTTTCAGTTATATAGGGTATAAATTCAAATGCTTGATTATCAAGTGTTTTGGCCTGTGTTCGGTGTTGTCACCGAACCACCCTAAGGCTAAATAAAAATGCTTATTGGCTATACATGGTGCGGTGATAGCACACCGACCATAGGCTGAATGTATTTATATCGGGTTCGTGGGGCGAGTTACGGGGTTCGGGAGGATGAGTAAAAGTTGGGTGAAATGCTAATTTATGTGTAGGAGGGGTGCGGTGATAGCACCGATCAAGGGCTGAAGAATGGGTACACGGCAGGTCACAGACGAGTGAGAGTGGGCACAAGTAGCTTTTGCCGCTTACTGCCCGACATGCTTGTGCCAGACAGGGGTGAAAAATGCACCAGCTTCACTATTTAATGAAGTAGCAGATTCATTCCATTTTTCATAACCTAATAATTTTTCTCCAAATGTTAGATTGTCTTTTTGTCGGTGTTCTACGGCAATATTGTGCTCTTTTATTTCTGCTTTTGAAAGTTTGCTCATTTATAGTCTTTCACTATAAATACTTTCCACTTTTGCAGAATGCCCTAAAAAGAGAAATTAATTAAAAAACTTAGAATTTGACCAATCGTTAATTGCAGGTAACTTATAATGGGAATAAGGTTCAAGTTTAGGGCGCATATTTTCCCAATTTTTAGCAATTGCTGTTATGTGACATTGCACTTCAAAAGAGAAGGCAAATTTAACGTCATCAATGATAGAATGGTGGTCTATCACTTCTGATGAATTATAGATACCATCTTTTTTAAAGTCGACCCAAATGCTCAAATCATCACTTAATCCGGGGTTATATGCGTCCATTAATGTTACTAACGTTGAACACAATAAATTATACTTAACCGCATTGGTGTAGTGAGAATTTGTTACCAACTTTTCTAAATTAGATTCACCAACTCCTACCAAATATTGGAGAACAAAATTTGCGGAATATCCTAACAGTTTTATCATTCCGGTTTCGCTACGTAGTTGGACTGGAAATAAAGTTGGATGTTCTTTCAAATCACTAAACAGCTGATGATATAAAGCACTTATTGCAATGCAATCAGCATCCAACTCTAATGTTTGACTATCAAGTGGTGGTAAATCTTTTTGAGTCAATTTGTTGTTTACCAAGTATTTTAAGTGACCATGGATGATGTGTGTGCATTCGTGCAAAATCAGTATTTTAAGCATTGCACTGAATACTAACTTTTGAAGTTGTTGTCTTTCGATGTCAAATATTAATTCGGGATTGACATCCTCTAAATCCAAAACATCATATAATCCGAAAGAATTTAATTTAATAATTGAGTCTGAATGACCAATGTCCGGAAAGACCAAATTGGATGATAAAAGTGATACGGTCAAATTGTTAAGATACATTAATGTACCCCTTGAAATATGCAGACCATAAAATTGACACTCTATTTTGGCATTCATTACCCATTCATCTACCTGATGATAAACAATGGGAACTAAAACCGGATTAACATTATTGCTGTCTAAGTAACGCGCAATATTGGGGATAATTGAATTTATTAAAAGTTCTTCTAATTCCTCATTTGTCATAAGGCAATATATCATTTCCCTTGCACATGTAAATATTCTAATTGAATACTATTTTATTTATAGATAGTGGATGAATAGCGATGGGAAAATTTAAAATAGGGAAATCAGAGAAAATTCAATTTAGCCCGTGGTCGATGTTATCACCGAACTACTTAGTAAGGCACTAAGAAATAATGGAATGTTTATTGGCTATATGCGGTTCGGTGATAACACCATAGGTTTCCGCCCCATGTATAGCGTTTTGTATTAATGCTAAAAATGCAAGTGTCTGATTATCAAGTGTTAATTAGTGTTCACGGTGTTCATGGGTGTAGATATGAACACCAGGCCAAATAGTATTTACCTATTTCCCCATCGGCAAATGCACCTCGGCTATCATGCACCTGGCGCTGCCGCCGCCATTGGTTTCAATGGTATTAATATCGGCATAAACTAACTTGCCGTATTTTTTCAGCGTTGTTTTTTGCCCCTCATCCAGCGCGTTGTAAGCGTTTTGCGACATCACGATCAGGTCTTCGCCGGCCCGGTTCTTTACCTCCAGCATATTGCCTGCAAAGCGGTTCATCTGGTCAAAGGTTATTTCCACAACTTCTTTATGGGCCGACCGCAGCGATTCCAGAATCACAACCTTTTCATGCGGATTAGGGATGCTATCTGTACAGATCACAGCGAATCCGCTGCCAATGCACATCAGCACATTGGTATGGTAAATGGCCTTGCCATTGGCGTCAGCTGCTTCAAAGCTGATGGCTTTATAACCAGCCTGTTCGCAAAACAGGGTCAGCACCTCTTTGTCTGTACGTGGCGAAAGACAGGCATAGGCAATTTTATTCTCCCTGTCGAGCACCATACTGCCGGTGCCTTCCAAAAATTTATTTTCAGCCTCAAAACGACTCAGATCAATCACATGCGCAACTTTAAAACTATCCTCCAATTTGCTGATGATATCTTCCCGGCGCTCCAGTCGGCGGTTTTCGGCCTGCATAGGGTACAGGAACACTGTGCCGTCTGCATGAAACGATACCCAGTTGTTTGGGAAAATAGAATCGGGGGTATGCGGCTGCGCGGTATCATCAACTACGGTAACACTTACACCATTTTCTTTTAATGTTTTTGCAAAACCGTCAAATTCGGCCAGCGCTTTATCCTGAACGGCCTGCTGGTCGGCGTCGCGGTTTTGGAAAGCATTGCTCCCCGCCGTTTGCTCATTAAAGCCGAAACTTACCGGCCTTATCATTAATATGTTGTTGGTTGATTGATTCATTTTAGTGCATATATTTTGTCTGAACCTTGATTAAATTGTCTGAACTTGGATTAAACAGATTGCTTATATTTTTGGGATTTTTATTTGTAAATCAAAGCCTTTGATCCAAAAATCATGGTAATCCTTTAATCGTATAAATCCAGGTTCAGACCACCTTATCCCTTAAAAGTGGCATACTCATACAATGAAAACCACCACGGGCCCTGGAAAGTTCGGCCGATGGCATTAAAATTAATGTATCGGTCATGGTTTGCGGGTCAAGCTCGCCATTCTCAAATTTTTGCAGCAGATCATTCACCCTGATCACGTCGAATCCGTTTTGCTTAAAGGCCTCTACTGTTTTGTCGTTACGGTCGTAACCTAAAACCACACCTTCTTTTATGGCCAGCAGGTTACAGGAATCGGTCCACTGTTCACGGGCATCAAAAGGAAATGTGTTATTGCCGGAGTATATGAAATTTGTTTTTGTACCGCTTTGCAGGTCATTCTCGCTAATGTCGGCGAGTAGGTCTTCAATACATCCAAACAGTCGCGGCTTTTCACCTTTTTCAAACTGCACAATTTCGGCCCTGTCCTTTTGCTTTTTATCTGCAAACCAGGAAATGGGTTCCTGCTCTTCCAGCGGCGCGTCGGCTACAGCCAGCGAGCGCAGCAGTACCCAGGTATCACGTTTTATTTGTGTAAATACGGTATCAATGTGCATGTAATCGCGCTTATGCGGAATTTTTACAATGGTTACTTTTTTTACCACATCATTATCAAACAATAATTTAATAGCCTCGTTGGCACCGCTTATGGAGGTGCGCTCGCTACAGCCAATAATTAAATGCTGCGGACTCACCATCATCACATCGCCGCCCTCTAAAGTGGTTTTTTCCAGGTTATCCTCGCCGGGCCGTAAAAAATGCTGTGCGGTTTCGGGTATCTCCAGTATGTTATTGCTATAGGCAGCAAACAAAGGGTGGTTAAAAAATATATACCGCGCCAGCAGGGTTTCGCGGAAGCGGGCCTTTTTAGCCGGTTTGTTGAGCAGCATGTGGTTATTAACCGCTATACCAATATCCCTCGAAAAAATAAGGTTAGGTATTGGGGCAAATATCATTTCCTCGTTATTTAGCGATCCCGATATGAATATTTTAGCCAGCTCAACAGGGTCGGTATTTATCAGTTGCTCTTGCAGGCGATAATTGCAGCTTTCAATAGCGCAAACCGAAGCCACCAGTTTTTCACGAATATCTTCCTGCTGTAAAATATCTGCCAGCAGGGTTTGTATTTCAATTACCTGGTTTGATGCATGGAAGCCGGCATTATCGGGTTTAAAAAACGCGCGCTCTTCATCGTTATCTATTTGCTGCAGTTTGCCTTTTATTTTATCGGGATCCAAAAAATAGAGCAATAGTTTTACGTAATGATCATACTCGTTTTTACGCATGGTATCCAGGTGAACTATATCCTCAAACAGCCAGTCCTGGGCTTTTGATGGCACAACTTTACCTAATCCGCTATCCGGGCTGTGGATGAGTAAGGTGCGCAGGCTGCCAATTTCGGATGTTACATCTATTTTAAAATCGTTGTTGGTTAGTATCATAAAAGGATATAAGAAGAGCAAATCTATTCAGAATAATCAATATTTTATTATAGCAAGGTTATTAGCAATTTAATTAATTTTGCCGCATGAATTTTATTATTGATGCTGCCGTAAAAGCAATTAAACATCTGTACCAAACTGATGTTGCATCGGCAGCTATAAGTTTACAGGAAACCCGGAAAGAATTTGAAGGACAAATAACCATAGTAACTTTCCCCTTTACCAAATTTTCGCGCAAAGGGCCTGAGCAAACCGGTAACGAGATAGGGGAATACCTTAAAAACGAATTAAAAGAGGTGACCGCATTTAACGTGATCAAGGGGTTCCTCAATATTTCTATAAGCGACGAATACTGGATAAGCCAGCTATACAACCAGATATTGCCTGACGATTTTGCAGTGGCAAAGCCAAACGGTCAAAAGGTGATGGTTGAATACTCATCGCCCAATACCAATAAACCATTGCACCTGGGGCACATCCGTAATAACCTTTTAGGATACTCGGTAGCACAAATTTTAAGTGCGGCAGGTTATGAGGTGGTAAAAACCAATTTGGTGAACGACCGTGGTATTCATATTTGCAAATCAATGCTGGCCTGGCAAAAGTTTGGGAATGGCGAAACTCCCGAATCATCGGGCTTAAAAGGTGATCATTTGGTAGGTAAATATTACGTGTTGTTTGATAAAGCCTACAAAACCCAGATAGAAGAGTTAAAAGCCGAAGGCCAAAGTGAAGAGGAAGCCAAAAAGAATGCTCCCGTTATAAAAGAGGCACAGCAAATGCTGCAAAAATGGGAGGCAGGCGATCAGGAAGTGATTGACCTGTGGAAAACCATGAACAGTTGGGTTTATGCTGGTTTTGCTGATACTTATAAACAGTTGGGCGTTAGTTTTGATAAATACTACTACGAGTCGAACACCTACCTTTTAGGTAAGGATATTATTGATGAGGGTCTGCAAAAAGAGGTTTTCTTTAAAAAACCGGATGGTTCTGTTTGGATAGACCTGACTCCTGACGGACTGGACGAAAAGCTGGTTCTGCGATCAGACGGTACATCTGTTTACATAACCCAGGATCTGGGTACGGCGCAGCTAAAATATAACGACTTCCACATGGATAAATCCATTTATGTGGTGGGTAATGAGCAGGATTATCACTTTAAAGTGCTGTTCCTGATTTTACGTAAACTGGGTAAAGCCGGTGCCGATGGTTTATTCCATTTATCGTATGGTATGGTCGATCTGCCATCGGGTAAAATGAAATCGCGCGAGGGAACAGTAGTTGATGCCGACGACCTGATGGAAGAAATGGAAACTACCGCCAAGGAGCAAACCGAGGCTATGGGCAAGGTTGAAGCTTTTACAGCGGAGGAGAAATTACAACTTTATCATACCATTGGTATGGGTGCCCTTAAGTATTTCCTTTTAAAGGTTGACCCCAAAAAACGCTTGTTGTTTGATCCTAACGAGTCGGTTGATTTTCAGGGGCACACCGGGCCATTTATTCAATATACCCATGCCCGTATCAAATCGGTATTAAGCCGGGCAGATTATGAGCCTAACTATAACATTGAAATAACAGAGCTTGCCGGTGTTGAGCGCGACCTGATCATTTTGTTAACTCAATTCCCTGAAGTGATCAACACGGCAGCTGCCGAATACAGTCCGGCTGTTATAGCCAACTATGTATATGAACTGGCCAAATCTTACAATAAATTTTACCACGAAAAATCAATTCTACAGGCCGAGGATGAAATATTAAAGCAGTTCAGACTGCAACTATCGGCATCATCAGCCAAAGTGATCAGCAAAGCCATGAACCTGCTGGGTATTGATGTGCCAGAAAGGATGTAGAGGCGACCCCTAACCCCCTAAAGGGGGAACTTTTTGATGTGCGGGTTTCAGATGTACAGATATTAAAACAACAAAGCCCAGTTCTTTTTGGAACCGGGCTTTGTTGTTTTTGAAATAAGATTTTCAAAAGTTCCCCCTTTAGGGGGTTAGGGGGCTTCCTATCTCCAATGTCCTCTGTACCATGCATAGCCACGGCGAACCGGATGCCAGTATCCTTGTACATAAACACGACCGGCACGGGGACGGGCATAATAGCCGTTTACATAAACATATCTATCTCCACGCCAGGCCCATTCGCCGGGTACCCAATAGGCACCGGAATACGGAGCAACCGGGCGTACGTATACAGGTTCGGCAGGACGTTCGGCAACATAATAATCAGCAGCGCATGATGTGAATAAGGTGCCTGTTAAGGCCAGTAATAATCCTATTTTCGCTATCTTTTTCATCTGTAAAATGTTTATTTTATTAAATACTTACAGAAATTTTGACAACAACCAGCTTAAAAAGTTTAATTATTTACGGATAAATTTATCGGCTACCACATGTTCCTTACTACCTGCAGTGTACTTATAAAAACCACTTCCTGATTTTACCCCACGATGCCCGGCGGTTACCATATTTACCAGTAAAGGGCATGGGGCATATTTTTGATTGCCGAAGCCATCATGCAATACTTTTAAAATAGCGAGGCAAACATCAAGGCCAATAAAATCGGCAAGTTGAAGCGGACCCATCGGGTGGGCCATGCCCAGTTTCATCACGGTATCAATTTCCTCAACGCCGGCAACGCCTTCATATAAGGTATAAATAGCCTCGTTTATCATGGGCATTAAAATGCGGTTGGCCACAAAACCCGGGTAGTCATTTACTTCAACAGGGTCTTTTTCTAATGTTTTAGCCAGTTGCATAATGACGTTGGTAACTTCGTTAGTAGTAGCATACCCCCTTATTACCTCTACCAGTTTCATTACCGGTACAGGGTTCATAAAGTGCATACCAATCACATTGCCCGGGTTTTTTGTTACCGCGGCAATTTGCGTTATAGATATAGACGATGTATTAGAAGCCAGGATAACATCATCGCTGCAAATATTGCTGAGCTGTTTAAATAGTTTAAGCTTGATCTCATGGTTCTCGGTAGCAGCTTCAATCACCAGATCGGCACCGGCTGCGCCCTGTTGCAAGTCGGTAAAAGTTTTAATGCGGTCCAGGGTAGTGGTTTTTACATAGTCATCAATAATGCCTTTTTTTACCTGCCTGTCCAGGTTATTAGTAATGGTTTGTATAGCGTTACTTAGCGCGCCGGTATCAATATCAACCAATGATACTTCAAAGCCATGTTGTGCAAAGGTATGAGCTATGCCGTTACCCATAGTGCCAGAACCAATTACGGTAATATTTTTCATGATGATTAGGTTATGTAAATGCTTAAAATCAATAAGTTAAAGTGGAGCAAATTATTTATTTGGAAAAATACCTTTGTACTATAATGTAATAAAAGCGCCAGCCTCAATTATTGTTTTTTTGTTGAGGTTTTCATAAGTGGGTACATGCCCCAGTTCATTCACACTTGCGTAATTAAGAATAAAGGTTTTTGAATAAATATCCTTATCGCCATTAAATACAATACCCATTACCGGTATATTATATTTTTTAAGCGCATGAAGCGATAATAAAGTATGGTTGATGCTGCCCAGGTAGTTTTGCGATACCAGGATCACTTTAGCATTTAACTGCTTGATCACATCTATCATTAAAAAATTATCATTTAAAGGTACCATAAGACCGCCTGCCCCTTCAATTATTAATTGGTTATCGGTTTTTGGAGGAATAATATTTTGAATATCGATAACTATTTTATCAATGGCTGCCGATTTATGGGGCGAATAAGGTTGTGTTAAGCGATAAGCTTCGGGATAAAAACGCGAAACATCGTTTGATACCAGGCTTTGTACTTTGAGGGTATCGCTATCATCCAGATCGCCGGCCTGCACGGGTTTCCAGTAATCGGCCTTTAATTTCTCTGTTATAATGGCCGAAACAACTGTTTTGCCGATCCCGGTACCAATACCGGTAATAAAAATAGGCGGTTTAGGCATTTATAAACTTGTTAATAGTATCAGTAAGTAAGGTTAAATCATTGGTTGTATTAAATGCGTGCAGGCATATCCGTATCCTTTCAGTTCCTGCTGCAACAGTAGGGCTAAGTATAGCCCTTACATCTAACCCGGCATGTTGCAAAATGTTTGCAATTTCACGGGCCTTATGATTACTTTTTAGTACGACGCATTGAATGGCGCTATTGCTGTTAAGCAACGGGAAGGCATCATTTGTTTGGATCTGATTTTTAAACAAATCAATATTGTTTTTTAGACGGGTGATTTCCTGGCCGGCATTATATAATAACTGGTAAGCCATTTTTACAGCTGCCAGTTGGTGAAAGGGGGAGGCGGTAGTATAAACAAAGGAGCGGGCAAAATTTATAAGGTATTCCCTTAACATATTACTGCCCAATACAATGGCCCCATGACTACCCATTGCCTTGCCAAAAGTTACCACCAAAGCAAATACCCTGTTTTGTAAACCCAACTCATTCACTAATCCAGATGGATAAAGCCCTACAGCGTGTGCCTCATCAACAATTAAATGCGCGCCATACTTTTCGGTAAGGTTTAGTATTTCCAATAGCGGGGGCGTATCGCCATCCATAGAATAAACGCTTTCAATAACTACATAGCAATTGCCCTTAGCCTGCTTTAACTTAGCCTCCAGGCTATCCGGATCATTATGACTGAAACTATAGCGGTTGGCATAACTTAATCGCGCTCCGTCAATGGCAGAGGCATGTATCAGCTCGTCAAGTATAATGGTATCGCCGCGTTGGGCCAGTGAGGAGAGTAAACCCAGATTGGCATCATAACCTGAGTTAAAAAGCAAGCCAGCTTCATACTGATGAAATGCGGCTATCTCTTTTTCCAGGTCTTCGGCATAAGTTATATTACCTGATAAAAGTCTTGAGCCGGTAGAACCGTTTGAAGCGGAAGGATATTTTTGAACCTCAGTTTCAATGTTTTGCTTTAAAACAGATGACCTGGCAAACCCGAGGTAATCATTTGAGCAAAAATCAATAAGATCGTTTTCAGGCTTTAAAGTTCTGTACGTACCAGACGACTGTCTTTCATCAAGTTTGTTTTTAAGATATGTTTGGGACGGTGTCAATGCGAATGATTTGTGCAAAAATATAAAAAGCGGCCATAAGCCGCTTTTTATTATCAATTAATTTTGCGAGCCGCCCCCGCCGCCGCCCTGTCTCATTCTGTCCATTCTTTCCTTCATCCATGCATCATAAGCAGTTGCCTGTTCTGGTGTTAAAATGGCTTTAACTTTATCATTAGTGGCTTTCATGATAGGCATCCTTGCACTTCTCATAGCATCCCTGTCGCCATTGGCAGCTGTTCTTACGCTATCCATTTTGGTAGCCTGATCTTTATAGATGGCAGTAATTTTAGTAGTCTGATCATCAGTCAGCTTAAGCTGAGTCTGTAATCCTTTGGCCATTTCTTCCGGGCTTCTTCTATTACCGCCCTGGGCATGGCTCGCTGCTGCAATCCCCATCAGGAAACAGCACATCAACAAAATTTTTTTCATAGCTTTTTTTAATTTACGTTTTAATAATCTTATGATAAAGATATACCGTAAAGGTTTAAATAAGCTGATGTAACTTAATTGTTGCTTTGCTGTAAGTTTGATATAGAGCGCTGCATTTGTGCCATCATATTGGTGAGGCTTTCCATAGTTGGCTCAGGTGTAGGTTGTGGTAATTGTGTTGATATAAAGCCTTTTGCCTTCCATATTTCTAACACATCCTCACCGTTTATTTCATAGGGTTCATATACCGGATTGTCAGATACCAGCTTTAACTTTTTGCTCTCTTTAAATTTGTTACCTATACGTTTATATACCACGCCATCATTTTTGGATATCACCACGTAGGTTTCGCCGGTTTTAATATCGCCCCAGTTCTCCAGGTATTCGCCTATGATGATATCGCCTGATGATATAGGCAGCATGGAATCTCCTTTTATTTCAAACGCCCTGTAGGTGCCTTGTTTAAACATGGGCAAATAAAACTTAGGCAGTTTTGATACATATTCCGGATCGGCGTAGCCGTTTAAATAACCGGCGCTGGCCTTAAGCGGTACCATTTCAATATTTTCATTATCCTCTTTATCAACAGAAATGCTCAGTATGCGCAGGTTAGCCGGATTGCCTTTGGGCTTAGGTGCCCATTTTTCATTGATGGTTTCATTTATAAAGTCATCAATAGTAATGTCAAAAAATATTGCTAACGTTTTTAGTAGTTCGTATTTTGGTTCGGCTCTTTCCTCTTCGTATGCACCTACTAATGAGCGTTTTATACATAATTGGTCGGCAAATTGCTGCTGGGTTAAACCCTTCTTTTTGCGGAGAAACTTAATATTTTGTGAAATTATTGACATAAAATTTGCATTTGCTAAAATTATTAGTAATTTTATGCTCATAAAGTTAGTAATAATTATTTGTTCACCAAATTTTTTATCATAAAATGAAACGTTTTGTATATATCATCACCGACAGAAACAGGAAAAACTTACACGTTGGCTTATGTTCAGATCTTGTAAAAACATTACAATTTTACAGCGATATGCCTACTTTGTTTTTTGATAGCGCGCAGCAGCTTAACCGTTTGGTTTATTTTGAAGAGATAAACACCGAAGAGCAGGCTATGGATCGTTTTAAAGTGGTGAGCACTTTTACACGCCCCCAAAAAGAAAAAATGATCAGACCTGTTAATCCTGACTGGATAGATCTGACCATTGGTTTAAAGTATGAAAGCGGTTTACGTGTAAGGCCCCAATTGCGCCCGTCTGTAAACGCTAACAGAAGACCGGTTACTTTTTAATGAATTTTAACGCGCCTGAGTTCATGCAGTATCTTTTACCGCCACGGTCGGCGGGGCCATCGTCAAAAACATGACCCAGGTGTAAACCGGTACTTTTTTCAATAACTTCATCGCGGCTCATGCCGTAGCTGTTATCATGTACTATAGCAACTTTTTTGGGGTCAACGGCTTTAACAAAGCTTGGCCAACCTGTGCCGCTGTCAAACTTATCATCCGAGCTAAATAGTACTTCGCCGGTGGCGGCGCTTACATAAACGCCCTTTTCGTGGTTGTTCCAATAGTCGTTTTTATACGGCGGTTCAGTCCCACTCTCAACCATGATGTGATACTGATTTGGTGTCAGTATTTTTTGCCACTCGGCCGCGGGTTTACTCAGCTTTCTTTTGGCATCCTGTCCGTTACTGTTCTGACAGCCAAAGGCAGTCAAAACACATAATATTACTACAGCAAAAATTGATCTTTTCATTTTAATTAAGCAATCATAAAATTTGCATGGGGCATTGCAGCACCATGGTTACGGATCTTTAGTCGTAAAATACGGCTAACCCTTACAAATTTATTATACTTAAAATACGTAATATTATTTTCAACGGATTGTCATTCCAGGGTATTTATATTTTATTATATGGATTTGACCTTGGGCATCAAAACTCTATTTACAATGTGCAGCATACCGTTACTTTGTTCCACATCAAACCGGTTAATTATACTTTTACCACCGTTGTCGTCTTCCAGTACAATATTACGGTTGGAATCAATTTTAGCGGTAAGCTTGCTACCGCCCAGTGTGGTAAAAGTAGCCAGTCCTTTATGCCCGTTTATTTGTTTCTCAATATCTTTTGCTTTTAGCTTGCCTGCAATGGCATGATAAGTAAGTATGCCGGTAAGTTCCCAAACATGGTTTGGCTTTGCAAGGGAATCGACTATATCAGTGGGTAGTGCTTCAAATGCCTGGTTAGCCGGGGCAAATATGGTAATAGGCCCCTTACTTTTATAAGTTTCTATTAAGTTGGAGCTTTTGATGAAATTATAAAATATTGAAAGATCTTTTGATAATGCAATATTTTGAACAATGTCATTTGCAGGCAGCATACCATCACCAGCAGTAGTTTTTAGTATACCGATTGCCCCGATGTTAGCAGTTATATTGCTGGTTTGGGCAAACACGGTGATGCCATAAATAAAGGCAAGGCCGAGCAGTAATAATTTTTTCATACCTGGTTGGTTATATTGATCATGTAAATAACTGTTTTTATCAATTTAGGTTTTAAATAAAAAAGCGGCTATGTGCCGCTTTTTTATTTTTATCTTTTGCTATACCTACCATCCAGGAGTAAAGCCTAAACCAAATAATGGTTTAGTTACATCGCTGCGGTTAAACGGAACAGCTAAATAAGGCTCCAATACAAATGCACCAAAAACGTTAATCCTTAATGATATACCCGCGCTTAACGCCGGAACTCTGCCATATAAAGGTTGTGTAACCGGTTGCCCGTTAACAATTTGCTGCGTGCCATCATCATTAAGTACAGGTGTTTGGCCTATTACCGGTGGATTTTTTTGGAAATATATATGATCGCCCGCGTTCCAGGCTAAGCCTGCGTCAAAAAACAAGTTAAGATCAGTAAACAAAAACTTTGATTTTATCTGGGCCAGCTTCTCGGGACCGGTAAATGGCAGGCGCACCTCAAAGTTAAACACAGCTATACGGCTGCCCGACAGTTGGTCAATACTAAAACCGTTGCTTGATGTTTTACCATTGTTGTAAAAAGTTTGCCCTTCATAGCCGCGTATATAAAACGGATAACCTACATATAAAGGATATAACCCGCTGGCATCGCCACCCAACCTGCCATAACCATACAGCCTGGCAGCAAAGGTAACCGGTTCAACACGCACATATTTTCTGAGATCAATAGTAGGAGCAAAAAAGCGGTATGTGCCAAAATTATATTCTGCTTCCAGCCTGTACCTGAAGCCATTAAGCGGAGCTGTAACCCCAAAAAAGGAGTTGTCACCAATCAACGCTGTTGAAACCTGGAAAAGGGAATACGATCTTAAATTAGTACCGATCAGGTTGCCTTCTTCATTATTTGCGATCTTTTTCCTATCTGATGATAAATAGGTTGTGCTGATACTTTTACTGTTATCAGCATTCACAACGGTATCAAGCTTGTAGAAATCACTGTAGCGATCAACCCGGTAGGAGTTATAGGATGCACCTGCACCAACTTCAAAACGTGTGGTTTTTGAAATAGGATAGGAGGTGAATACCCTGGCAGCGTCTTCAAAATTCCGGATGATATCAATATTGTCTGACAATACGGTTTGGTTTTTACCACCTACACTTTGTGTTGGGAAAGTTCTTGTTTGCAAGCCAAACTGGTAGGGGATGTGCGATACCCCAAACCCAAGGTTCCACCGGCCGGTTTGATTTACATAGGTTATAGCAGCGCCCGAATCATAGATCTGCCCGTTAACCGAGGCGGCCGCGAAGATCTGATTGCGCCCCAGGATATCGCTAAATACACCTTGTACGCCGCTTGATAAGCTTGTGCCGTAAAAATTGCTTACACCTATGCCAATACCGCTGCCTGCCAGGTAATCAAGCTTAAACTTTGATTTATATGGAATACTGGTAACCGAATCGGTGGGTATTTTTTTATAAGCAAGGTAATTATTCAGGTTGGAGTTAATCAGATCCACACCTACTGCGCGCGAGGGTGGCAGCATGGCGGCGCTGAAGTTTACATCGGTAGCTTGTAAGGTTACTGGTTTAAACTCCGATGCCTTAGCATTATACAGTGCATATTTTTGAGCGCGGTAGTACGAATAAACAACATCGTCATGATTAGAGATACTTAAGGCAGGCGAATACTCGGTTATGCCGCATATTCCGGTAAACAGATCGGTCATTTGTTCAATTTTTCCGCTGCTGAGGGTATAACGGTACAGGTTACGGAACCCATCGCGGTTTGACAAAAAGTAGACCTGCGTACCATCTGCCGAGTATTGCGGGTTTAAGTTATTTGCTCCGTTAAATATTTTTATATCGGTAATTTTTCCGGTTGCAATATCAAGCTCGGCCAGGTTAAAGGGAATGTCCTGCTCTAAGGATTGATCGTATGTAGTTCTGTCGCTCGAAAAAATGATCTTTTTACCATCCCTTGAATAGCTTGGCTGGTAATCAGAATATTTATCATTTGTAAGCTGGGTTATTTTTTTACTGTCGAAATTATAGGAATACAGATCGCCCTGTCCTTCAGATAATCCCTGGAAAACAATATCCTTGCCATTTGGCGACCATGACAGATTACTGAATTGCTGGGCCTTTTCCATCGAAACATCATCCAGTGTACGCCCACTGGCCACATCAACTACGATCATACGGTTGCGACCCTTACTAAACACACTGAAAGCAAAACGCTTTCCATCAGGTGACCAAGTACCTGCCGATTCGATGAAGTTAAACTCATCAATATGCGTGTTTGATACCTTACTCGTGAGCTTTCGCAGTATAACCCCGGTTTTTGCATCGGCCAGGTAAAGATCAATGGAAAACAAACTTTTGGCTGATAAAAATGCCACATATTTACCATCTGGGCTTACCGCGGGAGCAACTACCAGGTCGCCGCCGATTTTACTGTCAACCAGTTTAAAGCCTACAGGCTTTTGAACTGTATCTTTCAAATAGGGCTTGTAGGTGCTTTCTATAGAGTTTTTCCAGAGGCGCGACAGTGTTTTATCATCATAGCCAAAGGTGCGCCTTATGCCATATTCCAGGCCATAGCGGGCAGTGTTTTTAAAGAAGGGGACAATCACCGTATCGCCATAGGTTGACCCTAAGAACGACCAGAAAGCTTCGCCGTAACGGTAAGGGAAGTATTTACTACTTTCGGTGAGGTCGCGCACCGTTGGGATATCATGATTTAAATAGGCATCACGCATCCACATGGCCGTATACGAATCCTTTTTACCTAATGAAAGGTACTCGGCCATACCCTCAATCATCCATAAAGGGATGTTATTGATGTTCTCGAAACTTTCAGAGTCGCCACCCTGAAGCGCACGGTATTGAAAAGCGTGTACCAACTCGTGCCCAATAACATGCCGCGTGGTTTGGTTGGTTTCCATTACCGGCATTACTACCCGGTTTTTCAGGCCTTCGGTAACACCGCCTGTACCTACACCAATTTCGCCATCAATAGCGGTGGTTTGCTGAAAATCAGGGTGGTTAGCGTATAGAATGATAGGATTGGCTGTTTTAAAGGTGTCCCTGAATATTTGCTGATGCAGGGTATACCACAATTCACTCTCCTGCGCAAAGCGCTTAACCATACTATCATTTTTTAAATAATAGTAAATTTCAAAGTGAGGGGTTTTATAAACATTAAACTTAAGATTTTTATAGCGTACCTTATTTTGACCGAAATACTGTGCCCTGGCACCGGTACTTATCAATAGTGAGCCAATAAAGCAGATCAGTATAAGACTGAACTTTTTAGCTTTATTTGATAAGAGGTAGTGTTTATTCATAATTTAACTAAAATAGATATGGCTAATTTAATGAAATAGGATCTTATTGAAACAAATTACTATTAATTACTGGTTAAGCAAACCGGCAGGCTGTATAGCCTACCGGTTTGTATTAAGTGTACACCATTAATACTGTACTCCTTATTGATTTGGCGGAGTATTTTCAGGATTTTCTGGTGGTGTTGTTGGTGCCGGTACAGGTAATACGCCGGTTGTATCAATAGGGTTGCTTGTACTATCAGTTGATGTGGTATCGGCAACTATCCGTGGCGAAGGGCAATTATATTGTTTAGTTATTTTAACCCATGGTTTTGGGAATGCACCATAGGTATAACCTGATTTAGGATCGGCATAAACTTTTTCCATAAAACGGCCAAATATAGGCAGGGCCGTGTGTGATCCCTCGCCGGTTTCTGATGTGGTGAAGTGAACACTGCGGTCATCGGCACCTACCCAGATACCCGTAACCAGGTCTTTGGTAATACCCATGTACCAGCCATCCACATAATCAGATGAGGTGCCGGTTTTGCCACCAATCTGGTTGTCTTTTTTCCATAGGCCGGGATATTCCCATAATGCCTGTGAGGTGCCTCCGGGTTCTTCCATACCACCACGAAACATATAAAGCATCAGCCAGGCAGTTTCCGGGCTTATTACCCGTTCTGATTTTAATGTAAATTCTTTTACAACGTTACCATCCTGATCAACTACTTTAGTTACCAGCAGAGGATCTAATTTTTCGCCCTTATTTAAAAAAGTGCTGTAGGCCCTTACCATTTCAAAAACCGAAACATCATTGGAGCCCAGGGATACGGATGGCACCGATTTTAGAGGGCTTTCAATACCGCATTTATGCGCATACTCCACAATTTTATCCCAGCCTACCTTCTCTGTTAACTGCGCGGTTATGGAGTTTACCGATTTTCCCATGGCCCAGCGTAATGACATTTCCTGGTATGAAAAGTGGAAATCGGCATTGTTGGGTTGCCAAACTTCGTCCTTGCCATTATCCTTGTATTTAATAGTTACAGGCTTATCGGTAAACTTATCGCAAGGTGTAAAGCCATTATCCAAAGCTGTTAAATAAGCAAATGGTTTAAAGGTAGATCCCGCTTGCCTGCGCGATTGGTTTACGTGGTCGTAATTAAAAAAGCGATGGTCAATGCCGCCAATCCAAACCTTTATTTTACCTGTTGACGGCTCCAGGGTCATCATACCGGTGTTTAAAATGTGAGCATAATATTTAATAGAGTCAATAGTTGAAAAAGTGGTATCCTGTTCGCCCTTCCAGGTAAAAACGGTCATCCGCTTTTTCTGTTTAAAGTATTGCTGTATCTGGGTGGTATCGCCTTTATATTTTTTATCGAGCAATTTATATATAGGCAGCCTTTGTTCATTTTTTAATAAGAAATCTTTGATCTCCACACCTTTTGAATCGCGCCAGGGATTTTTATTTCCCCAAAGATTGTTGAAGCGCTTTTGCAGCATCTTCATTTTTTCGGCAACGGCCTCTTCGGCGTATTGCTGCATTCGCGAATCAATGGTAGTATAAATTTTAAGGCCGTCCTCGTACAGGTTGTAATCATTCTCCTTACACCATTTATCCAGCCATTTTTCAACCGCCCGGCGTATATACGAGTCGCCGTGCGAATCTTCCTCTACATAACTCAGATTAAGCTTTATAGGTGATCTGACACTGGTATCATACCCTGCTTTGGTAAGGAATTTATATTTTTCCATCTGTCCTAAAACCGTATTACGACGTTCAAGCGCGCGTTCAGGGTTTTTAATTGGGCTATAGCTTGATGTGGCCTTGAGCATCCCGATGAGCAATGCAGCTTCGGCTGGGCTCACTTTATCGGGTGTTTTATTAAAATACTTTAACGAGGCGGTTTTAATACCAAAGGAGTTATTGCCAAACGGTACGGTATTAAAGTACAGGGTAAGTATTTGCTGTTTACTGTAGACATGCTCAATTTTAAAGGCAGTAAGCCACTCTTTAAACTTGTAAACTATGGTACGGATCAATGGAACACGCTTTATGATTCCCTGCGACTTTCTTTTACGCGTTTCGAACAGATTTTTTGCCAGCTGTTGGGTAATGGTACTTCCGCCGCGGCGTTCGCCTTTGGCGGTAGAGAGCATGCTGGTAAAAAAGGAATAAAAATCAACTCCGTGATGTTTGTAAAAGCGTACATCTTCGGTTGCAATAAGTGCATTTACAAGGTTTGGGGATATGTTTTTTAACTCAACCGGCGACCGGTTCTCTTTATAGTATTGGCCTATCAGTTTACCATCGGCAGTATAAACCTCTGAACCAACCGACATGATAGGGTTTTTAATATCCTGCATGTCAGGAGAGTAGCCTGAAAGCCACAGGAAGTTAAGTTCGATAGAACAGAAAAAGATAATAACGAAGTAAATAAATATGGCGAAATATCTCAGAAACCGGTTTCGTATACGTCTGAACATTGGGTAAAGATGTAAAATTATGACGCTAAATCATAGCCTCAAACAAATATTAATATGAGCAGTTTAATAAAAGCTACGGATATGCTCATCACCAACCAAATTATGAAGCATAAGGCATTAAAACCTTTTATTACCTTATAAAAAACTCATCCTCAAATCAGGATGAGTATTGGTGTGTTAATATCCGGCTTTTAAATTAAACGGCATCATTATAAACGCAATTTTAACATCTAAATTTTAAGTTAACAAAGTGTAACAAGATTTTTTTAATATGAGTAACATGATCAGCAAATTCAGGGTAAACGATGGTAAAACTTTCTCGCTTAAAGATTTTGATCCAGGCTATGCTGATGGCTTTAAAAAAAGTGATGCTAAAAAGGTTTTAACGGGTTTAATTGAACAAACTTTTGACCTGCAAACAGAGCTTTACGCCGCTAACAGGTATGCTTTGCTTATTATTTTTCAGGCTATGGATGCTGCCGGTAAAGATAGCGCTATAGCACATACTTTTTCGGGTTTAAACCCGCAGGGTTGCCAGGTATACAGCTTTAAACAACCCAGTGCCGAAGAGTACAAACATGATTTTTTATGGCGTCACTACCGGTCACTCCCTGAACGGGGTCGTATTGGCATCCACAACCGTTCGCATTATGAAAACGTGCTGATAACCAAAGTACACCCGGAGCTTGTGCTAAAAGAGAATTTACCAGGCATTGATGCCGTTAAGCATATAGACCATCAGTTTTGGAACAAACGCTATGAAAGTATCCGTTCATTTGAAGATCATCTTACCAGCGATGGAACAGTTATCATCAAGTTTTTTCTGCACTTATCAAAGGAGGAACAAAAAGAACGCTTTTTAAAACGGATAGACGATCCTAAAAAGAACTGGAAGTTTTCGGCAGATGATATTGAAGAACGCAAGTACTGGGACGATTATATGGATGCATATGAAAAGGCAATTAAGGAAACCGCTACAAAAAAATGTCCCTGGTACGTGATACCTGCCGACAAAAAATGGTTTACAAGAATAGCCATATCCTCCACTATACTCGAAACCCTGAAGGAACTGAAATTAACATATCCAGCCTTATCAAAAGAAGAAAAGGCAAAACTGGATGAATCAAAAAAGTTGTTGGATGGGGAATAGGTTTACCAAGCTGAGTTATAAAATTGGGAAACCCTAAGGGGTGAAATGACATGCAAAAAATGACGCCTATAATATGATGTCATTGCGAGGAACGAAGCAATCTCATTAGGCAGGTCGACCACTTGTGTAATGAGATTGCCACGCTACGCTCGCAATGACATATTTGTTAATTGCTGTGCAAAAACACTTTGCTCAGAATGACAAAAGTCTATCGATAATTAAATACCTGAAAATATTGATTGTGCTTTTTCACCAATAAGTGGGATAGGTTTTTGTTCGCCGTTGATGGCACCGATAAAGCCTATTATCCACAGAATTAATAAACCCACTTTAACTACCCAATAAAGCGCATAGCCCAAAGAAAAGCCGCCGGAAAAAAGTGTTGCTGCGAAAATAGCTCCAACAGCATAATAAATAACTATGGAAGCCAGGTGGAACAACAAAGTTTGCCTTAACTGGTAAGTAGATAGTGCAGTTTTATTGTCCTTATACATAGCAAAATAGGCTATAAGCCACCCAAGAATGAAAAAGTAACTGACGATCCCTGCTGTTTTGCCGTCGTCTTTTGATGGAATGTCGTTCATAGCGATAGGTTAATTTAAAATTGGTATTAATTAAATAAAGCTAACGATAATTTATTACCAAATTATTAATTTCTTACTAATTATGCTATCAATTTACCTTAACAAAATTAGCCTCATCAACAAAACTGCTTTTACCGTTACTGATGGCAATAGCCTTAACTGTTGTATTGGCAGAGATATTTACAGGCTGGCTATAAAGTATTGCGTTTGCCGAAGGTGTTGATCCATCAAGCGTATAGTATATTTTGGCATCAGCGTCAGCGCTTTTTATTTGGATGTTGAAGGGTTGTTTGAAAGTTTTTGATGGTGCTATAATATATGGATTGGCCACGATGAGGTTATCCGTAATTTTAGAAACAGGCTTTTCAAGATCCTGCGTAAACATTTTGTTGGCCAGCTTACCAGTGAACACTTCAAACTCACCGCCATCGGCAATATCAGTATAGTTGAGGTATAATTTGCTGTAGGATTTTTTGGCAAGGCTCATACCCTGCAGGTAGGTATTAGCACGACTTATACCGGCACCAGAGTTAGTGATGGTGAACTTTTTGCCATTCTCCAGGTAAATAACAGCCTTATCAAACTGGGGGATGCCAATCTGAAATTCATTTTGGCCCGGAGCAATGTTATAAATACCCAATGAACTCATTACATACCAGGCCGACATTTGTCCGCAATCTTCATTACCGGCCAAACCATCGGGTTTTTCGCTGTACTCTTCGCGTAATATGCGATCAATATAAAACTGGGTCTTATCCGGCGAATCGGTAAAGTTATACAGGTAAGCCATGTGATGGCTTGGCTCATTACCATGCGCATACTGGCCAATAAGTCCGGTAACATCGGGTACGGCATTGCCACTTAGTTTTGATGTTGTGGTAAACAACTCATCGAGTTTGGCTTCAAATGCCTGTTTGCCACCCATCCATGCCATTAAATTTTCCGTATCCTGCGGTACAAAGAATGCATATTGCCAGGCATTGCCCTCGGTATAGTTGCGGTTTACTTCTGTAGGTTCAAAAGGGGAGATCCAGCCGCCATTAACACGAGCCTGCATAAAACCATTCTGGTTGTTATACGCGTTTTTCCAGTACTGCGCACGCTGAATGTATTCGGTATAATCCTGTGGCTTATCAAGCATTTTGGCCATCTGGGCTATACACCAATCGTCATAAGCATATTCCAGCGTTTTTGAAACGGAAAGGTCTATCGTATCGGCCAATACTACACCATGGTTACGGTAATTATCTAAACCAAACTGGTTGCGGTTTACAGCCGCCTTCATGGCTGTAAAAACCTTCGCCACATCAAAATCACGAATCCCTTTTGCATAAGCATCCACAATAACAGGGATAGAATGATTGCCGATCATGGCAAAGGTTTCATTACTGGCTAACGGCCACATAGGTAATAAACCACCCTGCTCGTACATGGCTAAAAAAGTTTTAATGAAATCGAGAGTCCGTTTTTTATCTATCAGGGTAAGTAGGGGGTGTTCGGCCCTGTAAGTATCCCATAAAGAAAATACGGTGTAATAATTGAAACCCTGCGCGGTATGTATTTTTTGATCCAAACCGCGGTACTGACCATCAACATCATTATAAACGTTGGGGGCCAGCATGGTATGGTATAAAGCCGTGTAAAATATAGTTTGCTTGATTTTTACGTAATCAGGTATGAAAGGTCTTTTTCCCTTGGGAGCATTGGGGACTGCATTTACCCGCAGATCTGTTTGTGCCGCCTGGGTAGCCTGCGCTACGGTAGGTGCACCGCCTTCCACCTGGATCTTGTTTAATTCGGTATTCCAGGTTGCTTTTGCGGCTTTCTGC
This sequence comes from Mucilaginibacter lappiensis, assembly GCF_050433765.1. Lineage (GTDB taxonomy): Bacteria > Bacteroidota > Bacteroidia > Sphingobacteriales > Sphingobacteriaceae > Mucilaginibacter > Mucilaginibacter lappiensis_A. Next base: position 294,301 of record NZ_JBNPWP010000006.1, read on the forward strand.
ACTTTTTTAAAATCGAAATCGGGTACTTCGGTATCCAGGTTTTTTAAGGCACCCTCGGTGCTTACCGCCGATATACCCACCTTGGCAATTACTTCGCCGGGATTATCAAACTGCAGGTACATTTTAATGTTGTTGCCTTCAAGCTTGTTTTTACCTTGTTGCAGTTGATCGTTACTGGCTATGCCGTAAGTTTTAAATGGTTTTGAAAATTTGGCGTAAAAGTATACCTGCTGATCTGCCGCCCATGATCCTGATTTCCGGAAACCCTGTATTTCATGATCATTCACTACTTCTATCCATGAATCCAGCACCTCGTCGCGGTGCTGGAGGTCAATAATAATGTTAGCATTTGGGGTAGATGGGAAATTATAGCGATGTACACCAACACGCGTAGTGGCAGTAAGCTCCACGCTGATGTTATATTTATCAAGCAGCGTTTTATAATAGCCTGGAGTAGCCTCCTCATTTTTCTTTTTAAAGCCCGACCGGTAATCTGTATTCTTAAACTGGGGTTCGCCAGTGGTTGGCATAAACAATACATCGCAATAATCCAGATCGCCTGTTCCGCTTAAATGGGTGTGCGAAAAACCATAAACCACGGTATCGGTATAATGATAGCCTGAGCAGGCATCCCATCCGGTTAATCGCGTATCAGGACTAAGCTGTACCATGCCAAAAGGCACAACAGCGCCCGGATAGGTATGCCCGTGCCCGCCTGTGCCAATAAAAGGATCAACCACCTGGGCGTAATCCTTCTCTTTTTTCTTTTGAACTTTTTGGGCAGATGCAGTTGATGCAATAACTAATAATAAAGTAAGTGCTAAAACATTACGAAGTACAGATTTGATAGCTGGCATATGGATGAATGCTGTTTATTATATCACGCAAATTAAAACTTAAATATTACAACAAGCAGTAGCAATTTAAGCTAAATAATGTTAAAAACAGTTATTGAGAAAGAGGAAGTGCTATTTCACTTTTGAGAATGGTGTGTTCTTTATAGGCGAAGAAACACACCCCTGCTACAACGTGGCCCTACGCTCCCCCTCTCAAGAGGGGAACAATAAAAAACGCCCCGGCATTTGCCGGGGCGTTTTTTATCTGATTAGATTAGGCATTTCTTACAGCCCCCATTCTTTTTAAAAGTTTCCTGTTTTCCCGGCGATGAACTAACCGGTGAACTATGGCATATATAATTGGCAATATCAATAAAGTGAGTATGGTTGAAGTAACCAAACCACCTATTACCACAATGGCCAGGGGTTTTTGGGTTTCGGAGCCAATACCGGTTGAAACCGCCGCGGGCATTAGACCAATAGCGGCCATCAATGCGGTCATCACTACCGGTCTTACCCTCGAAATAACACCATCTAATATAGCCTGGTTAAGCGGCATATGTTCTTCAATGTTCTTTTTGAAAACCGAGATCAGAATTACCCCATTTTGTATACACACACCGAACAAAGCAATAAAGCCTATCCCTGCCGATATACTGAAGTTTGTACCGGTGATATGTAACGCGAGGATACCCCCAATTAATGCGAATGGTACGTTTAATATTACTAGCGTAGCATCTTTTACATTGCCAAAGGTTACAAACAGTATCAGGAATATCACTAATAAACAAATAGGAACCACGTGCGCAAGGGTGTTTGATGCCCTTATTTGGTTTTCGAACTCACCAGCCCAAACAAATGAATATCCATGATCGAGCTTAACACGTCGGTTAACTTTTTGCTGCGCCTCGGCAATGGTACTTCCCAAATCGCGGCCACGTACCGAGAATTTTACGGCGATGTACCGGGTATTATTATCTCGGTAAATAAAGGCAGGGCCAGTAATGGTTCTGATAGTGGCAATTTCTTTTATGGCAATTTTTGATCCGTTAAGTGTTGGTACCATTAGGTTCTCGATCTTATCCTGTGTATCACGGAATTGTTTCTGATATCTTATCCTGATATCAAACCTGCGTTCGCCTTCATATAGCTCAGTTGCTGCCTTACCACCAATGGCCATTTCAATTACCGAGTTAGCATCAGCAGTTGATACCCCATAAAGCCCCATCTTACGCTGGTCGAGCTCAATCCTAAACTCGGGCTGACCAAGGTTACGTAAAACGCCAAGGTCATCAACTCCTTTTACGGTTTTAAGTATGTTCATCACGCTGTCGGCTTTTGCATCAAGCGTTTGAAAATCGGGCCCGAATATTTTTACAGCTAATGCAGCGTTTACACCTGCAACGGCTTCCTCCACATTGTCACGTATAGGTTGCGAGTAGTTGAAAATGGCACCAGGAATCTTGCTTAGCTGTTTATCCATCTGGTCTATCAGCTCATCTTCAGACAAACCGCTTGGCCATTCTTTTTTATTTTTAAGATCCACCTGGATCTGTACATCAAAAAAGCCTTTCGGGTCGGTACCATCGTTGGTACGGCCTACCTGTGCCAGTGTTTGCTTTACCTCGGGGAACTTAGCCAGTATCTGCATCATTTTTTGATTGATGCTTTCAGCCTCGGATAAGGAAACGCTCATGGGCAGTTCGGCCTCCACCCAAAGGGCGCCTTCATTCAGATCGGGCAGGAACTCAGAACCGAGGAACTTTGCCGAAAAGAAGGTAAGTGCCATGAACGAGACTGCCACAATTAAACTCAGCTTAGGATTACGGTAGGTATAATTAAACATGCGGCGAATGCCGTTCTCAAAAAATATAACTACCGGATTGTGTTTTTCCCTCACATTTTTACGCAACAGGATACTTGATAACGCAGGTACCAGCGTTAAAGTAAATATCAACGCGCCCAGTAAAGCAAAGCCCAGCGTATAAGCCAGCGGACTAAACATTTTACCCTCTACCTTTTGAAACGCGAAAATTGGGATCAAACAGGTAATGATGATGAGTTTGGAGAAGAAAATGGCTTTACCCATTTCGGCGCCTACGTTTTTAAACAGACCCAGTTTGGCCAGTCCGTTAAACTTTTGCATACCTACTTCTTTGGCCTTATGATCAAGCGCCACAAAAATACCTTCAACCATTACCACGGCGCCATCTATAATGATACCAAAATCCACAGCTCCCATCGAGAGCAGGTTGGCGCTCATACCCTTGATACGCATACATATAAAGGCAAATAACAGCGACAACGGGATAATGATAACCACCGTTAAAGTAGTGCGCCAGTCGGCCATGAACAGGAACACGATCACCGTTACCAGTACAATACCTTCCATAAGGTTATGGATCACGGTTTCGGTACAAAAATCCATCAGGTTGGTACGGTCGTAAAAAGTATCGATCTTAACATCCTTGGGCAAAACATTTTCATTAAGGTCTTTAACCTTATCACGTATCCGGTTTAAAACCTCAGCCGGGTTTTCGCCTTTACGCATCACAATGATACCCTCCAGTACATCCTTCTGCCTGTCCCGGCTTACCTGACCCAAACGCGGCAAACCGCTTTCCTTTATTTCGGCAATATCTTTAGCCAGTATAGGTACGTTGTTTACATTTTTGATGATGATATTCTGTATCTCTTCAATGTTGTTGATCACACCTATACCCCGAACTACATAAGCCTGGTCATTCTTTTCTATTACATCGCCACCTACATTAATATTGGTTCGGTTTATGGCATTGTATACATCGAGCGATGTAAGGCTGTACTTTTGCAGCAGCGTAGGGTTTACGCTTACCTCATAAGTTTTTTCTTCGCCACCAAAGCTGTTCACATCGGCCACACCCGGAACTGATTTAAACTGGCGGTCAAGTATCCAGTCCTGTATGGCGGTTAACTCATGAATTGATTTGGTTCGGCTTTTAAGGGTGTACCTGTAAATTTCGCCGGTCGGGCCATAAGGAGGTTCTACTTCGGGCTTTACACCATCAGGCAGGTCGGCATTGCCCAGGCGGCTCAGTACCTGCTGGCGCGCAAAGGCATCGTCAACATCGTCATCAAAAATAATGCGCACGTATGATAAACCAAATGCAGAGGTGGTACGCAGGTTAGCCTTTTTTTGTACCGAGTTTAAAACGGTCTCCATAGGGATGGTGATCATTTTTTCGACCTCCTCGGCACTACGCCCCGGCCATTGCGCTATAATGATGATCTGGGTATTGGTTACATCGGGGAATGTTTCAATAGGCGTGTTCATGTAACTCCACACACCGATCACAACAAGCACCAGTGTCATGAAAAACACAAAATAGCGGTGCCTGAGTGAGAAATAGATTATATTTTTAATGAATTTGTTCATTGTAGTATCAGGTATTTAGTATCAAGTAGCAAGTACAGGTATTAAATAGTATTAATTATTAAGCAGTTAGTATCCAGGGTTTGTAATCCGGTACCACTGTCTGGCTCTTGTTTTTACTCTCCTGTTAAAGAATCGTACAATAACAGCTGATTCTTTGAGATCACCCTGTCGCCGGCTTTAAGGCCCGACGAGATATAGGTGGTGTCGGCTACCGTTTTAATGATATTAACCTCTCTCAATTTTAAGTCGCACTTGTCGTTATATACAATTACATAATTCTTGCTGTTATCAAACACCACTGCCTTTGCCGGTACCGATACTGATTGTGCCCTTTCATTGTTGGTGATAATCACATTGGTAAACATTTCTGGCTTCAGCATCATATTTGTATTTGGCAATACGATCTTTATCTTCATCACCTTGTTATCGGGGTCTAAAACCGAGCTAACAGCATCTACCTTACCGGTAAACACTTTATCAGGATAAGCTACTGTAGTAACTTTGGCCTCATAACCTGTTTTAACTTTGCTAATGTCTGACTCAAATACGTTGGCCCAGATCCACACATCCTTCATGTTTGAAATAGTGAACATGCTGTTATTATTATCCGGGCGGATAAAACTGCCTGAGGTAATATTTTTTTCAACGATATAGCCACTTTCTGGCGCTTTGATAACCAGTGTGCCGCCGGCATTGGTATTACCGCCGCCATTGATAGCTATTTGCTGCTGTATTTTGGTATTGGATGCAACAGCTTTGTTATAGTTTTCTTTAGCCTCGGTATAGTCGCGCTCACTTGATATGCCGTTCTTATATAAATATTCGGCTTGCTCTAACTGACGTTTGGCAATGGCAAGGTCTGATCTGGTGGCCGTGAGGTCGGTATAATTACCGGCAACATCAGCGCTGCGTACAATAGCCAGTGTTTGGCCCTTGGTAACCTTATCGCCCAGCGAAACTTTGACATCCAATACCTGCCCGCCTGCAAAAGGGAATACTTTAACCACGTTATTATCATCATATGATACCTCGCCCGAAAGGGTAAGTTCATCTTTCATGGTAGTGGTTTTTGCAGTGTCAATGGTTATCATATGCGCCATGGAGTCGCTTATGCAAACCTGTTTGTTTTCTGCTACGGGTTGTGGCTTGCCTTTGCAGGCGGCAAGCAATAGTAAAGCGGAGATGCCGGATAACAGCGTTTCTCTTTTCATCATTATTTAATATTTATAAAAATTTCAGGATTTAACTATAGTTGTGCCGGTGGCGAAGTTGAGATCGGCAATGGCCTTTTGCAGGTTGTATTGCTGTTGCAGTATTTTGAGTTTGGTATCTTTGTAAGTATCAAAAAAATCAACAAATTCAATAAGGCTTATCTGCCTTTGCTGAAAGCTCTTGAGCATACTATTAAATAACTTATCATACTGTTCATTAAACTCAATTTGCTGGGTTGAGAACAATTGCTGATTTAATTTATATTGATTTACGGCAGCTACTACATCGTTTTTAAGCTGCAGTTCGTTTTGTTTTAAAGTGCTTTCCTGGCTTTGAATATTGTATTTGGCCGATTTAATATTGCCCTGGTTACGGTTAAAAAAGGGCAGGGGTAGGCCGATCTCCAAACCGTAATAGTTGGGCGCGTAATTACTGTTTTTATCATACGATGCGCCAATAGTTATATCGGGAACCGCCAGGGCCCTTTGATAGGCCAGGTTATGTGTAGCCGAACTGAGTTGGTACTGGTTTGACAGGTAATCAGGACGGTTTGTTTTGGCCTGTTCAATTAATGCGGGTATATCAAGTGCTACAGTCTCGGTAGGTTTATCATTAATGATAGGATCAACAAAAGCGGTCTCTTTGGTTTGCAGCAGGGTTTTTAGCTCAGTTTGCAAATCGTTGATCTGGCGGTTGTTCTCCACCATATCGTTCTGCAACCCAAAAAGCAGGGCTTTAAGCCTGATCAGGTCCTTCATGGAAGTATTGCCCGCATCATATGATTTTTGGATGGCCTGAACCAGGTTTGTTGCCGAGCTGATCTCGTTTTGGTAAACCTTTTCCTGCGCGTTCAGGGTAGCCAGCTGGCTAAAATCAAGCTGCAGGTTGTATTTCAGATTGCGCATCAGGTCATTAAAAGCGGCTTCCTGTACCATGGCATCGTCTTTAGCTACCTGTACCTGTTTGCCACGTTTACCGGCTGTGGTAAATACCTGGGTTAACTGAACAAATACTTGTCCGTTACCTTTGCTGTGATCAAAAAATTTATTGCTGCCACTGGTATGGATGTTTTGATCAGTGCTCAAAACAGGATTATCCCAAAGTTTGGCTTGCTGTATCAGCGCTTTCGACGCTTCTACATTATACTTTTGGGCTAAAAGGCTTAAATTGTTTTCAAGAAATTGTTTTTCTGCATCCTGAAAGGTAAGCTTAACCGTGTCGGTTTGGGCATTGGCCCGGTTGGTACTAAAACTAAAAAGTACAACTAATAAAAAAAGCAGGGTTTTTATTTTATACATGATCATCGTTTATTCAACGGAACAAAAATTCATAACAGATATGAATTTTCTATGAAGACGACATGTAATTTGTGAGGTTTGGGGTTTTAAGTTTAAATTGTTAAAAAAATGACAAATAATTTAATCAAGAAAACGATGATTTATTAATTTGAAAAACAGGGAAATACTCTTAAACCCCATGAAAATAAACAAGTTAAAATGAAGTTTCGGAAAGTATACTTAAATCATGATCAAAATTATTTTATCTCAAATTCATCCGCATCCTTTAAAAAAGGTAATGCGCGCCGGGCTTTTTTTACCTCATCGGCAATAATGGTGAATGTGTACACATCATCCTCATCGCGTTTGTAATACACCACATTACCATTAGGATCAATACAGGTTGAATCGCCTGAATGGTAAACCTCATTGCCATCATGCCCAACGCGATTAACACCAATTACATAGGCCTGATTTTCTACAGCACGCGCCGGCAGCAGGGTGCGCCAGTGCAGGGCCCTGCGCTCGGGCCAGTTGGCCACCACGATCAGCAGGTCATAAGCATATTCATTAACATTGCGCAACCACACCGGGAAACGCAGATCATAACATATTACCGGGCAAATTATCCAGCCATTAAGTTCAACAAAAAGTTTCTCGGTACCTGCGGTATAGGTATTATGTTCTTTACCCAGGGCAAACAAGTGGCGTTTGTCATAATGTTCATAACTGCCATCAGGCCGCATCCATATCAAGCGGTTAAAGTATTTATTAGCTTCTTTTATAATAATGCTGCCGGTTATAACACAATCATACTGTTGCGCAATTTTATGCATCCATTTCATGGTTTTACCATCCATAGGTTCAGCCAGTTTTTCAGCATCCATGGTAAACCCTGTGCTAAACATTTCTGGTAGTATGATAAGATCTGTTTTTTCGCGGATACCACCTGATAATCTCAGGGAGATATTCTGTAAGTTTTTATCGGTATTTTCCCAAAAAAGGTAGCCTTGAAAAATAGTAATTTTAAGATTATCCATAAGCATAATTTAAGTCTATAGACCAAGGTCAATAGTCCATAGATAATTAAAAAGTAAATAGACGATAATTAATGGTTCCTGGTATTATTTCTACAGATCCATTAACTACCAATTAAACTTTTATTAACCTATCAACGGCTTTATCTAAAGTTTCTTGCCTTTTGGCAAAACAAAACCTTAATACATGATGGTCAATTCCCTTGGTATAAAACGCTGAAACCGGTATGGAAGCAACGCCATTTTCTTTGGCCATCCGTATAGCAAAGTCGGCATCTTTATCATTGGTTATTTTGCTATAACGTACTGATTGAAAGTACGATCCGTAGCAAGGTAGTAATTCAAAGCGGGTTTGTTCAAGGCCCTTACGAAAGTAATCCCTTTTCTGTTGGAAAAAATCGGGCAGGCCTAAATAAGTTTCTTCATTTTGTAAATATTCGGCAATGGCATATTGTATAGGGGTATTTACCGCAAACACCAAAAACTGATGTATTTTCCTGAACTCCTGCATCAAATATTCGGGGGCCATGCAGTAACCTACTTTCCAGCCGGTGGCATGAAAAGGTTTACCAAATGATGCTACTATAAAGCTCCTTTGCTGTAATTCAGGATAGCGCGCCATGCTGTGATGCGTTTCGCCATCATATATCAGGTGTTCATATACCTCATCACTTAATATCAGGATGTCCTGATTTTTTACCAATGCGCTCAACTCATCAATATCCTCTTTGTGCAATATAGTTGACGTTGGATTTTGCGGCGAATTAAGGATGATCATTTTTGTTTTGTGGTTGATCAACCTTTTTACCATATCCCAGGCAATGCGGTAGTTAGGTGGTTCAAGGGCCAGTGATTTTACAACGCCGCCCATCAGTTTAATAGCCGGAGCGTAGCAATCAAATGCAGGCTCAAATATAATCACCTCATCGTTAGGATGAATAACCGCGCTGATGGCGGTGAATATAGCCTGCGTACCGCCGGCAGTTATGGTGATCTCGGTATCAGGGTTATAAACGGCGCCGTATAATTTTTCTGTTTTCTCGGCTATCTTTTCACGCAGGCCCATTACTCCGGCCATCGGAGCGTACTGGTTATGACCGTTTTTCATGGCTTTGTTGACCAGCTCAATAAGCTCGGGCGAACAATCATAATCTGGAAAGCCTTGCGAAAGATTTATTGCACCAACTTCGTTGGCCAGGGCCGACATAATGGTGAATATGGTGGTGCCAGTTTGAGGTAATTTTGAAACAACAGGTATCATCTGGGGGCCAAAATAAGTAAAAAACTGCAAATCAGTAAGCGTAAAACTACGCTTTTTTTGTTTATTGAAATTATTTAGCTTTATAAGAAAGTTATTATACCAGATGTATTACCGCGTATAAAGCTGTAACAGATATAATAATCCACAGTAATACACCCTGCATTAAGGGCCTGGAGCCTACTGATAACAACACCGCGCGTGATAATCCTGCACCTATCAGAAATAAGGTAAGCGTTAAACCGGCCCTGGCAATTTTTATGAAGTAGTGACTGATATTGGATACCGCCGGTATATAAGTATTGGCGACCATGGCCAGGACAAATAACCCGATAAAATAGGGGATACTTATTTTTTTTGAGTTGTTTTTGAAAATAAATGATGATATAAAGGCTACCGGTATGATCCATAAGGCCCTTGCAAGCTTAACCGTTGTGGCTACTTCCAGGGCACGGGGCCCATATTTACTGGCAGCACCAACTACTGAACTTGTATCATGAATAGCAATGGCGCACCATAAACCAAACTGGGTTTGCGACAGGTTTAAATGATGTCCTATCAACGGAAATATAAATAATGCTATGGAGTTAAGGATAAAAACGCAGCCTAAAGCAACCGATATTTGTTTTTCTTCGGCTTTGATGACAGGTGAAATTGCTGCTATAGCACTGCCTCCGCAAATGGCTGTTCCCGATGAGATGAGGTAGGAAGTTTTCTTTTCGATACGGAACCATTTACCCATCAGGTATCCAAAAACCAGTGTTCCGGTAATGGATGCTATGGTAAACAATATGCCTTCTTTACCGGCTTGCAGGGCGCTGTGAACGTTCATGCCAAAACCCAAACCCACTACAGAGATTTGTAACAACAGGTGAGTGGCCTTATGATTTAAATGAAGATATGGATGACCGGTAAACTGAGCAATGACAAGGCCCATTAACAGTGCTATTGCGGGGCTTATAAATGGCGTCAGGCAAAGTGCTGTACATAATGCAAATATAACTATGCGAGCGTTTGAACTTACATGAAGTAATAACGCGCTGGAATTATTGGTGAATTGATTTGGAGTATGCATGATCTTTCTTTTAATACATGCAAAAGTGAAGCATTAGTAGGTGTGATTTTTATCACAAAATGATATGTTTAATAACTTTTGGTTATGATGTATGGGATTTTTAGCTATTAATATATATCAGATTGATATTGTGGATCTGGGTTTATCATTGCTTATTGTTATGCAAATTAACGGGAGCAGGGCATATTGATAAAATATAATACGTGTGCAAACAATTATCTTAAGTTTTAACTTTCTTATAGGCAGATCATTAAATCATTTTCGTAAATTAAAGCCATGAAAAATGCATTTGTAACTGGTTTTGTAATTGGTATTTTTAGTGGAACCTGGCTGTTTGTAATGCACAATTTTGGATATAGCAATTCTGGTAATCATGTTGCACCGATTGAGTATTTATCTGTTTTAATACCCTTGGTTGGTGTTTACATAGGCGTGAAAAGTTATAAAGAAAATGAAAAAGATAATAGTCTCAGCTTTTTTGAAGCATTGTTTCAAAGTTTCAGGATATTATTAATAGGTGGGATTTTTGCCTGTTTAGGCGGACTTGTATACCTTAACTATGTTGACCAGGGGAACAACTTCCTTGACTTTTCTGGTCGTTTATTTGGCGGGTTATTAATCGGGATACTAATATGCATAGGGGTTTCGCTAACGCTGATGAACAGATCAGGTAAGCTTAACTAAGCTTCAATTACCTGTTAAACCGGAATATATCGGCATCTGCATTTTTTTTGCCAAGTATCAGGTCGTGAATAATTTGGGCTGCAATAATACTAAAAGTGATTCCATTACCTCCAAACCCCAAAGCAAAAAAAGTATTTGGCCTTTCGGCAATTGATCCAATATAAGGCAATCCATCTTTTGTTGAAGCAAAGGCACCGGCCCAGCTAAAATCAGGCACCAATGGTATGTGGGGCATCTTTTTTAAAAAGGCCTTCTTCAACATCTCTGTTTTTCTGTTAATTGCAGATGGTGAAATATGTGGGTGATGAAATGGATCATCACGACCGCCAATCAGGATTCGGTTTTCACTTACTGCCCTGAAGTACATATATGGCGTTGCGGTTTCCCATATCAGGCTGTTTTTGTGCCAAAAAAATTCATCGGCCATGGGCTCAGAAACCATGGCATAGGTAGAGTTGATATCAGCAATTTTTTTGGGAATGTAGTGCAGGCTTTCGTAACCACAGGCTATTATCAGTTTTTTTGCCTTTATGGTTAGATTATTCGCAGTAAGTAATATTACACGCTGCCTGGTATGTTCTATGTGAACTATAGCTGTATTGTTATAAACTTTATGGCCTGCATCCATAAAGTTCTTGAGTAAAGCATGTGTAAGCAGATAGGCATCCACCTCACCGCCATCTGCCGAAAAGATTGCACCGGGAGCGTCAAAGCCAAATGTTTTTTTTACATCAGTATTTTCAAGCCATTCTATTTTAAAACCATGTTTTTTACGCAGTTTAAACTCCTTTAACAAATTGGCTGTATGACTTTTAAAGCTTGCATATTGTAAACTTGGTCGCAAGTGAAAATCAAAGGCTGGCTTCAGTGATTTGCACAGATCGCCAATATCATAAATTGCTTTGCGGCAAAGTTCATAACTCCTAACAGCATCAGGTTCGCCAATCAAATTTTTTAATACAGTTAATGGGGTATCAATTTCGTATTGCAAAAAGGCAGTACTTGCCGCAGTACTACCCATGCCGGCATGCTTTTTATCAAACACAGCTACCTTTAAACCCGAGTTGCGCAAATGCCAGGCAGTTAAAGCCGCGCTGATACCCGCACCCATTATAGCAACATCTACCTGTAGGTGCTGCTGCAAAGAAGGGTAGGAGGCAACAATACCATCCTTCATGAGCCAGTACGGTTGTTGGTCATAAAGATTCATATGCTTTTGCAGGGAATTTGCTTGAATAACATTGTATGTCATTTAAAGTTTTAAAACACACTATTGGCTTTAAATTACTATAAAAATAAGCTTAAATGAGGAGTTTGAATTTTTTTTTAAAATTCAAACCTGTGCAAATGAATGGGTTAAGGTTTAAGTTGAAACTTCTTTGAAAAAAAGTTTTGTAACTTGATTTTAAATCCTACTTTTGCAAACCCAATCGGGAACGGGATGTAGCGTAGCCCGGTATCGCGCCACATTTGGGATGTGGAGGCCGCAGGTTCGAATCCTGCCATCCCGACGAAAGCGATACCAACAAGTATCAAAACCCTGTAAATCTACTGATTTACAGGGTTTTGTGCTTTTAAGGGTTTCCCTGAAACACCAAAATAAGCCAAAACAGTTAAAAGTTTTGGTTTCTATTTCAACTTAAGATTAGAAAAAGACGGAAAAGCGCCTATTTACATGAGTATTACCGTAAATGGCAAAAAAGCGTGGGTAGTACAGGCAGCAAGGTTAAATAACCGTGTTTATGAGATTAATTAACATTTTATTGTGCATAAAATTATCGAAGAATACTTGAGGATAGCTAAGGGTATTGTTAAATTTAATTTATGAAAACATTCATCCATCTTATTTTTACATTCTTTATTTCAACCATGGCTTTGATGGCAGCCCTGGGAAATTCGTATGGCTGGATATTATACCTGATAACGCTTGCGGTTTGGGCCCGGTTCTTTTGGACACTTAACAGGCGCTTGCGAAAACGGGATGAAAAACGAGCGCGGGAACAACTTTTTGAAAATTATATGCGGTCTCAAATCCGCAAGAATCACCAATATTAGTTTAGCTTTTAGAATAGGTGAAATTCAAGAGAACCACGAACCCTGGCCGACCGGATGTCTCAGCCTTCAGGCTAAATGCTAATGAAGCAGAAAGTAATAAAACCAAGCCCAGCCACTGCGTTGGGCCTGGTTTTATAAGCTAACCTTGTTTTTAATAGGTTAGATAAGTTCTTCTATAGATTGCACTTCTTCTATAGCGTCACTGCTTGCGTACCACCATCATTTATTTTGTATTTGATTGTTTTGCTGCCCTGGGTAATAGTAATATTTAGTTTTTCCTTGTTCAGTCTTGATATTTTAAGATCGAATACATGCCCGAATGAATGGATATTATTTAATGCCATTTCATTCCAGCCCTTTGGTAACCGTGGCGTGCAATCAAAGCTGTTAAAACCGGTTGGCAGTATACCAAACACACCTTCGATAAATATCCGGCAATATAATCCGCCCTCGGCCGATAAATGCCTTTGATTACCTTCGGGATAGGCTTCTACAGGATAGGGGACATGCTCCCCTAACAACCTTCTGCGCGAATAATAACGCAAGTAGTCCATTGCTTTTTCTGTTTTACCGGCCTGAAATACCCCACGAAGCGCGTATAGGGTTGAGCGGTCCCAAAATGTTTCTTTGCCTGCCTCGGTGGCTAATCCATCTGTCGTCCATAACCGGGGCGAAAACAAGGCGTTGACCGTTCCCTCGGCCCTGTTTAAGATACCCATGGTAAGGGGTACGCAGATCCAGGCACGCAGCACATTATTGGTTTCGTAATATTTGTACGCTTCAAAACCCTCCACATTACCTCCAAAATATTTCTCGATATTTACTTTAAGCACTGCGGCCTGTTTTAAATACGCATCTGTTTGCGCTTTTGGCTGATGCAATTGCTTACCCAAATTAGCCGCAGATATTAACGCACCATAATAAAGACTGCTTGTTGGTATGTTGGCTTTGCCGGATGGGAAGCGCCCCTCCAGTTCATCAGAATTGGAGGTGACGACACCCTGGTCATTTAATTTCCTGTGGCTATATTCCAAACACCAGGTAATAAGTGGCCATAAGACCTTTGCAGAATCAGGGTTTCCGTAAGCCAACGCGAACCTTGAAGCACCATGAGCGATCATGGCATGGTCGCCACGATCGCCGGCACCTTGCCATACTGCATCACCTTGTGGAGATCCTGCGATTATTGATCATCTCGAAACCCTGTCGTTTTATCGGGTTTGATGGTGTATCAATTTTAAATGGCGGATCTTCGAGCCGCGTGTTTAGCATGCTCGAACAGAACATGGTCTGGTCATTGAGTTCCAACCTTCCCACCCGGATCCGCAGGAGCCTGTGTCCCGGAAGCACTTTTATCGCAATATCGTTTGTATGGATGGCACCTGCCTGAATACGATTATCCACGGTTTTTAAAAGCACAAAAGGATTTTCGGAAAACAGAACATCAGGGGATTTTTTAATTGATTTTGCTGAGGAATGCTTCCTTTTATTGCCGCATTATTGACAAAAGTTGACTTTTATTGCTCAATAGTGTGATGAAGTCCTTTTCTGAAGGTATAGTTTTGGATTAATGGTTTGCAGCCATTTTTTAAAAATTGATTTAAGTTAAAGTACCTACTATGAATATTAAACGCAGTGCATCGTTGCTGGCGGCGGGCCTTCTAATTTTGGCCGGATTAAGGTCACAAGGACAGTCTGCAACTTCGGGCAGGATCGATCCTATAACCGAAAATGATACCACGCGAAGCCTCGCACCATTCTTTATCCAGGCAACCGCATCAAAAAAAAACCCGAATCCTGAGGGGTTTATACAGCGATGGTTACTTTTAGAGCCCATTAATAAATCAATACGGAGTAATCTTGTTTTTACAGACAACTACCTGAAAACACAATTTGAAACCGATTATTTTCCAAACCAGTTTACGGTTATTCCGAAGGATAGGGAAAAAGTAAAAGTTGGGGAGCAGGAATTGTTATGGCATGCATTGGAAAGTCCGGATTTCAACCTCAAATTATTTCGTTTTGCCTACGGGTTGAGGAAACAGACCTATGCCGTTTTGTTTTGGGCGGTAACCATAATCAACAGTCCGCGGGAAATGAAAAATGTAAGATTGGCTGTAGGGTCAAACGGAGGATCAATGTGGTGGCTAAACGGAAAAGAAGCAGTGATACTTGACGGCGATAGACGCATGGTGATGGATGATTGCGTCTCAGCCCGATTGACACTGAACAAAGGAAAAAATATCATACGGGGAGCAGTAATCAACGGGCCTGGACTTAGTGATTTTTGCGTTCGTCTGCTTGACGAAAAAGGAGATCCGATAAAAGGTCTCACCATCACCCTGCAATAAATCAGTTGATCATCCCATTTAACGTGGAATTTGTATAGCAATAAGTTATTATGAAATTAATAGTAAAGGTAATAAGTACTGTAGCCCTTTTTTTATTGTGGTTAACCGGAAATGCGATAGCACAAGTTGGTAAACCATTTATACATGATCCGTCAACTATCACAGAATCTGATGGAAAGTATTTCACATTTGGAACAGGTGGAGGCGGATTAATATCCGAAGATGGCTGGACATGGAATGGGGGCGCTGTAAGACCCGGCGGCGGCGCCGCTCCTGATGTATTGAAAATTGGTGACCGCTACCTTATTGTTTATGGCGCAACTGGTGGTGGCCTGGCGGGCGGTCATAACGGAACAATACTTACCATGTGGAATAAGTCGCTTGATCCAAAATCGCCGGATTTTAAATATTCAGAGGCTGTCAAAGTTGCCTCATCCGATGGTATAGAAGATAATGATGCGATAGATCCGGGGCTTCTTCTGGACCCAACCGATGGCAGGTTATGGTTATCCTATGGTACCTATTTTGGGTATATACGCCTTGTGGAACTTGATCCCAAAACGGGTAAGCGTGTGGAAGGTAATAAAGCATTAAACATAGCCATCGATTGTGAAGCCACAGATCTGTTATATCGGGATGGATGGTATTATTTACTTGGAACACACGGCACATGCTGTGACGGTCCTAACTCAACCTATAATATTGTTGTCGGCCGCTCCAGAAAGATAACGGGTCCATACCTTGATAACATAGGAAGAAGTATGTTGAAGGGAGGTGGCAAAATGGTAGTTGCAGCTGGTGATAGGTTGATTGGGCCAGGGCATTTTGGACGTATAGTAGTTGGCAATGGCGTTGAAAAAATATCTTGTCATTACGAGGCGGATTTGGATCAAAGTGGTCGTAGCGTATTGGGCATCCGCCCGTTACTATGGAAAAATGGATGGCCTGTTGCTGGTGATAACTTCAAAGATGGAACTTACGAGATTGAGTCTGAGCGAAGGGGATACGCCTTGCAATTGGGCGTTGATTTTATAAGAATGCCGGGTGGAATGCGATTTAATCGAAATAATGATGAACCGGTAAAACCGGTGCCGTCACAGGAATTAGCAGATGTAATTAAAAGCTGGCCAGCCGGAAACATTGGCGTACGGATAAGTGATTATATGTTTCGTCCTCATCAAAAATGGACAATTTCACAGGTTCCTGGTGCAGGAGGATATTTGGGCGGACCATATTATAAAATAGTAATTGCCGGAACAGACCGTGCATTAGCAGCAACAGCCGAAGCTGAACTGATAACAGTCCCAACGTTTACCGGCGCGCCGGAACAATTATGGCGAATTGATCAGTTGACTGATGGAACTTATAGGATTATGCCCAAGGTGGTCCCGAACTCGAAGGAGCAGCTGGCTTTAGTGTCTTCTGGCGACAGCACACCTACACTCGCCAGGTTTGATATGAATAGTGATAATTCCAAGTGGAATTTTAGGGCACACTAACTTATTTAAGTAAAATGAACTTGGTGCTATAAATACAATCCGAAAAACGTAACCATCCTGAAACTTAAATTATGGCGATATGAATTTTAAATGTTTAATTATTGTGTTAGCAACCTCCTTGGCCGGTAGCCTTTGCAAGGCTCAAACGAGCCATGAAGAGATCAAAGAAGATTTCCAGGCTTCCAGCCTTAATCAGCCGGGGCAGCAATATCCCCAGGTTAATTCGCAAGGTTATGCGCGTTTTCGTATAAAAGCACCTAATGCCGACAGTATACGGGTTACTTTAGGCCTGGGTGGACGTGGGGGTACTAAACTTATCAAAGGTACTGACGGGTACTTTTCAGGCACAACGGAAGGGCCAATGGACGAAGGTTTTCACTATTATCATTTAATAGTTGATGGAGGCTTATTTAATGACCCGGGCACATTGAATTATTATGGTTCCACCCGTTGGGAAAGCGGTATAGAAATACCGGCTCATGACCAGGACTTTTATGCCTTAAAGGATGTGCCACACGGTAATGTGCAGCAAATACTTTTTCCTTCAAAAAGTACAAACACTCAGCGGAGGGCATTTGTTTATACACCTCCGGGTTACGACAAGGAAAGATCGAAGAAATACTCGGTGCTGTATTTACAACACGGTTGGGGTGAAGACGAGACAGCATGGAGCAACCAGGGTCATGCCAATCTGATCATGGATAATTTAATTGCTGAAGGCAAAATAAAACCATTTATTATAGTGATGACCTATGGTATGACCAACGATGTTAAAATAGGCGCTGGCGGTTTGAGGAATTTCAAGATAGATGCTTTTGAAACCGTATTAACAGATGAGTTGGTGCCTTATGTGGATGCCAGCTTCCGTACGGTTGCAGATAGGGCACACCGTGCGATGGCAGGGTTATCAATGGGCGGCATGGAAACACATTTAATAACACTTGCCAAGCCCGATGAATTTGCCTACTATGGTCTTTTAAGCGGGGGGACTTATACACCCGCTGAGTTAAAAGATAAACCGAAGGCTAAACTTATTTTTATGAGTTGCGGCAGTAAAGAAAATCCTGATGGCGTAAAAAAAGCTGCTGCTGCATTAAAAGATGCAGGCTATAATGCTGTATCTTTTATTTCAGAGCATACTGCCCATGAGTTTCTGACCTGGCGCCGCAGCCTGAATGAACTTGCTCCGCTGTTGTTTAAGGATTGAGCGGCCTTTTTGTGTTGATCTATTCATTAAGTGCGTTAATTGGGAATAAAGATTAATGCATCGCTTTTATAACATAGTTAAACCCGTAAAATGAGTATAACATCAGCAAAGTTTAACTACCGCTGGTACAAATGCTTAGTTTAATCGCTGCCCTAAATAATATGAACTAACAAACCTATGCGCAAAATTTTAAATGATCTTTTTTGGGGATTAGCATTTTTTTTGGCTACATCCGTGTCTTTTGCACAAACGGCTCATAATCCAATTATTTACGCAGATGTGCCTGATATTTCAATAATTAGGGTAGGTAATGCTTATTACATGAGCAGTACTACTATGCATATGAGCCCTGGGGTGCCGATAATGAAATCTATGGATTTAGTCAATTGGAAACTTGTTAACTATGCGTATGATATTTTGGATGATACCGATGACCTAAACTTAAATAATGGACAGAGCAGTTATGGACGAGGTTCGTGGGCAAGCAGCCTGCGTTATCATAACGACGTTTACTATGTCTCTACGTTTGCGGGCAATACCGGAAAAACTTATATTTATACCACTCACAATATTGAAAAAGGCCCGTGGAAGGCTATATCCTTTAAACCAAGCCTGCATGACCATTCATTGTTTTTTGACGATGATGGTAAAGTTTATATGATTTATGGAAGCGGGCGTATCATGTTAGTTCAATTAAAGGATGACCTTTCAGGACTAAAACCTGACACAAAGCCACAGGTGTTGATAGAGAATGCGAGCCTGGCTGCCGGGCCGAATTTAGGATTGCCAGCTGAGGGCTCCCAGATGTTCAAAATTAAGGGAAAATATTACCTATTCAATATTTCATGGCCACGTGGTGGAATGCGAAGTGTTCTTATTCACCGTGCAGATCATATTACCGGGCCCTACGAGGGTCGCCTGGCATTACAGGACAAAGGCGTAGCTCAGGGCGGTTTAGTAAATACACCTAATGGCCAGTGGTTTGCATATCTTTTCCGCGATTTTGGTTCAGTAGGCCGGGTGCCTTATATGGTTCCTGTAAATTGGGAGGATGGTTGGCCTGTATTGGGTGTAAATCATCAAGCCCCCGATACTGTAGCTTTACCGGCAAATAGATCATTAATACCAGGTATAATCTCCCCGGATGAATTTAACCGCAGGCGCGGTGAACGCGATTTGCCCCTGGTTTGGCAATGGAACCATAACCCTGTTAATCAATTATGGTCTGTAAGGCAGCGTAAGGGATACCTCAGGCTTACTACGGGGAGGCTTGATACCACTTTAGTTGCAGCAAAAAATATACTCACACAGCGCACGTTTGGGCCCGAATGCTTAGCTATAACGGCTGTTGATGTATCCGGACTTAAAGATGGCGACCACGCAGGCCTTGCATTGTTACAGAAAAAATTTGGATGGGTGGGCGTGAAGGTGATAAACGGCAATAAGTTTATCGTTATGGTAAATGCACAGGGTGCTTCGCCAACAGAGTCGGCAAGTATTCCGTTAACCCAAAACCTGGTGTATTTAAAGGCAGCGTGTGATTTTAAAGACCGCACTGACAAAGCGTATTTTTATTACAGCACCGACGGAAATAATTGGATACCAATTGGCGCCACGCTTCAAATGGCTTATACCATTCCACACTTTATGGGTTACAGGTTTGGCCTTTTTAACTACGCCACCCAAGTTACAGGAGGATATGCCGACTTTGATTATTTCCGGTTAGGCGATAAAAATTCAAGCCCAAATTAAGCCGGTTGTTTATCAGGATAGGTTGTTTTTTATTGTCTTAAAGCCACCGCGTAAAGACTGAAACGGGCTTATAACCAGGATGGTAGTATCCTTTAATAAAAAAATCATGAAAAAGCTTAATACCTCTTTTTTGTTTTTTCTGTGGCAGTAAAAAAAATCAATTTTAAGAACAAAATAATGAATAGTAATAAATTGTAAATGATGAAGGATTTTAGGAAATGCGCAGCGCTAACTGTATCTATCTTATGGTTCAATTGTTTGATGGCACAAAACCCACTTATACAAAACCAGTTCACCGCCGATCCCTCGGCCCGTGTTTTTAACGGCAAGGTATATCTTTATCCCTCACACGATATCCCGGCCACGCCAGGGCATGGCAAACCCGGTTGGTTTTGTATGCAGGATTATCATGTATTTTCATCGCCCAACCTAACCGATTGGACCGATCACGGCGTAATAGTAAGTCAAAATAAAGTGCCCTGGGCCGATTCGACAGCGTATAGCATGTGGGCCCCTGATTGTATTGAGCGGGCAGGAAAATATTATTTTTATTTTCCTGCCACTGCAAAGTCTGGTAACTCCAAAGGGTTTTCAGTTGGCGTTGCAATAGCCGACGAACCTTATGGTCCCTTCGTTCCGCAGCCGTTGCCCATAGCCGGGATTCATGGTATAGATCCGAATGTGCAAATAGATAAAGACGGACAAGCCTATATTTATTGGGCGCAGGGAAACCTGTATGGTGCTAAGCTTAAAGCAAATATGCTTGAACTGGTATCAGAGCCGGTAAAACTTGAAGGCTTTCCAGATAAGGGCTTAAAAGAAGGGCCTTACTTATTTGAACGAAAGGGTATTTACTATATGACCTATCCGCATGTAGCTGATAAAATAGAACGGCTTGAATATGCCATGTCAGATAGCCCTTTAGGGCCTTTTAAATACGCCGGCGTGCTCATGGACGAATCAGCTTCTGGCTGCTGGACAAACCATCAATCGATAATCGAATTTAAAAATCAATGGTACTTATTTTATCATAATGACGACTTATCGCCAAGCTTTGATAAAAACCGGGCGGTACGGGCCGATAGCTTGTTTTTTAATGAAGATGGCACTATTCGCAAGGTTATTCCCACATTACGTGGCGTTGGTGTAACCGCCTCATCAAAAAAAATACAGATAGACAGGTTTAGTGCTAAAAGCGCGGATGGAGTAGAGGTGGGGTTTCTGGACACGATAAACAAATTCAAGGGTTGGAAAATTATTTTCAATAAAACCAATTCGTGGGTGAAATATAATAGTGTGGTTTTTGGCAAAAAAACAACAGGGCACATTAACATAAACGCCTGTTCAGCAACAGGAGGAACTTTATCTATAAGTACTGAAGATAAGCCGGGCAAAATTATAGCAAAACTTGTTATACCAAAAGGAAATAACTGGAGTGTTGTTAAAAAAGCAGTTTTATCGATGCCTGGCGGTGTCAGGAACCTTATAGTACAATTAAAAGGCAGCGGTCATGTAGAAGTTGACTGGATAAGTTTCGAATAAGCCTTATATACCGTAAGTGTCCGATAAAACTATACGGATCTAAAACCGTTGATATAACCTGTGTACACGCCGCTAAAATCAAGTGGCACGAAAAATTATTACAACTGTTCCTCGCTTTTCCCTATGCTTTGTTGCTCAAATGCAAAAGGCACCCGCAGATCTGCCTGGCATAGGGAGGCGTTATTATAATGACATAAAAGCCGCTTTTCTATGCCATCACACTGTTATTTTCCACCTTTCTGTAATCGGATGGAAGCATATTAAACTTCTCTCTAAACGACCGTGAAAAGTAATGAGGTGTTGCAAAACCTGCCTCATAGGCTATTTGTGTAACGGTCAGATCACTCTTCAGAAGTAATATCGCGGCCCGGTCGAGTTTATATGAGCGGATAAATTCAACGGGGGGAAGACCGGTAAGCTCAAATATTTTTGTGTAAAGCGCTCCCCGGCTCATTGCCAAATGTTCGCTGAGATCTACAACAGAAAATTTTGGATTATTTAAGTTGTTGTCTATGTAATTGATCACCTTTTTTAAAAATTTCTCTCCGCTCGACGCCACCTCCATGTCTGCGTGAATAACTTTTAATTGCTTTTTATAGGTGTTTTTAAGCATGGTATTGAGTTGTAAAAGATTTTTGATCTTGACATTTAAAATTTCAAAATTAAAGGGTTTGGTCAAATAATCGTTTGCCCCTGATTCGAGTCCTCTCAGCTGCTCATCTTCGCGTGTGCAGGCGGTAAGCATTATCAATGGGATGTGGCTGGTACGTTTATCGGCTTTTATTTTCCTACTCAGCGTAATGCCATTCATAAATGGCATAGTTATATCGCTAATGATCAAATCAGGGTGGCATGATAAAGCCTTATCCCAACCCTCTACACCATTTGAAGCCTCAACAATTTTATATTGGGTCATTAAACTATCTTTAATATAATAGCGAAACTCATCGTTATCTTCCACAATAAGCAGTACCGGCATGTCTGTAATTGCTTGGGCAATATTTCTTTTTATACGGAGATCTTTTTCTTTAACATCTGTTTTAACCGGCAGCTGAATTTCCAATGACCTATCAGCAAAAACTTCAAGCGGAATTAACACGCTGAAGTCTGAACCTTTTCCTAATTCACTTTCAACAGTAATGCTGCCACCGTGCATTTCAACAAACTCTTTAGTAATTGAAAGACCGATTCCGCTTCCAGGATTTACCTTTGCTATATTAACATCCCCTGCCTGATAAAATCGTTTAAATATTAAATGTTTTCTCTCCGGGTCAATACCAATACCGGTGTCACTTATTTTAAATTCCAACACCGTTTTATCTATGTTGGATGTGGAATGCCTGGTAATATTTACAGAAACACTCCCTCCGGGTAATGTAAATTTGAAAGCGTTGGAGAGCAGGTTAAATAAAATACGCTCCACTTTATCGTGATCAAAACGTACGAACAATTTTTCCTGAGGCGCCTTATAATTAAAAGTGATGCTTCTCGATTCTGACAAATCATGAAAAGAATCTACAACGTCACTTATGAACGAAAATATTTCACCTTCGGTTAGGCTAAGCTTTAATTCTTGCTCTTCTAATTTGCGGAAATCTAAAAGTTGGTTCACCAAATTTAACAGCCGCCGCGCATTTCGTCGTATCACTGCCAATTGGCTTGTGGTTTGCTCGTCCTTGTGTTCTGCTAATAACTTATCTGCAGGTGCCATGATCAGTGAGATTGGTGTGCGGAACTCATGACTCAGGTTGGTAAGAAATTTAATCTTAAGTATATCAAGCTCATGTAGTCGTTCGGCTTCCTTTCTTTCCTGTTCAAGCGCAAGTTTACTTTTTAATTTTTTTATACCCCGATAACGGATGAACAGAAGTGTGCCCACAGCCATCAGGGCATATAGCAAATAGGCGTACCAGGTCATCCATATTGGCGGATGAATCACGATGCGGATTTGTGTACCTAAGTTGTTCCATATGCCATCGTTGTTGCAAGCCCGCACTACAAACAGGTATTCTCCCGGGTCTAAATTGGTATAATACGCTGTCGTAGCCGAACCTACATAATTCCAGCTTTTATTGAACGATTTAAGAATGTAGGCGAATTTGTTCTGCTGGGGAAGCGTAAAATTAATTGCAGAATAACTGATTGAAAAGTTTTCCTTGTAATTCAGGTCAATCTGCTTCGCTACCGAAATATCTTGTTTAAGTGGCGAGTGACTGCCAGACAATATAATGTTATTATTTACTTTAAGAGTGGTTAAAAATACAGGAGGAGCATTGTTGTTACTTTTTACCTCCTGCTGTGGGTCAATATAGTTAAAGCCCTTGGCCCCGCCAAAGAAAAGCAGGCCTTTAGTTGACCGGAGGCCTGATCCGTCGATGAACGCGTCGTTTTGCAGGCCATTGTAGGCGGAATAATGCGTGAACTTTTTTGACGCCGCATTAAGCATACATATTCCTTTATCAGTACTTAACCATATGTTGCCGGTGTAGTCCTCCAGCAGTTTGTGCACTACTCCGTCTGGCAGTTCGTCTGGTGCCGAATAATTAACCAACTTTTTTTGGTGGAGATTAAAGCAATATAACCCATCCCCGGCAGTGCCAATCCACATATTGCCATTATGGTCCTGCAACAGCGAAAATGTGCGATCGATCGCCATTCCGGTATTCTTATTATTATACACCCTGAACTTTTGAGTTGTAGGATTTAAAACAGCTATTCCACTGCCATAGGTGCCAATCCAAATATTTCCCTCATCGTCCTCTTCAATAGCTCTGATATAACCATTAACAGGCAACTGCCTTTCGGCGGCAGAGGCTGGAGTTGATACGTATTTAAAAAAGGTTTTTTTATCAGGATCATACACATTAACTCCGCCGCCATTGGTCCCTATCCATATCCTGCCCTTGCTGTCTTCCTTCAAACAAAAAATTTCGTTGTGATTTATATGCGCATCATCTTTTCCTGCATTTAACTGTTGGTACCTGCCAGTTTTTGTATTGTAAATAAACAGGCCATCCTGAAAAGTGCCGATCCAAAGTTGTTGATTGCGGTCAAGCATCATACTTAATATCGGAAGCCCGGCAGAATTACTTCTTGTTTTAGATTTTATAGCAATATGGCTGAACAAACCGCTCCTGATATGAAAAAGATTCAAGCCTCCGCCATCCGTACCAACAAACAGATCCCCGTCCTTGTTCTCGGCAAACGATGAAACGAAAGGGGCGCTTAGTCCGGCAGGATCATAAGCATTATTTTGCTTTGAATTAAATAAAGTAAGGTTTCTGTCATACTTATCAACTCCTCCCTGGTAAGTGCCAAGCCAATAAATTCCCTGAGGATCATTATAAATGCAGCGGATAGATTTGCTGCTTACGCTGAATTTATCCCTGTCATCATGATTGTAGCGTTTTACCTTTTCGGATACCGGATCTAAAATATTCAAACCGCCTTCGGTGCCTACCCAAATTTTATTACCGTTCGCGGCTATGCTATAAATAAGGTTACCACTAATCGTACTATCATCATTGGGTTTGTATTTAAAAGTTTTAAAAGTTTTTAAATCCGCCGACAAACAGCTTAGTCCATCATTAGTTCCTATCCATAACCTGTGCTGACATTCGGCTATGGTATTTATTCCCTCATTTGGGATACTTGAGGGGGCGTTGTTTTCATGCCGAAAGGCAACGAAGCTGTTTGATCCTTCATCATAAAGATAGAGGCCTTTATCCGTACCAATCCACATTCGCCCTTTGCTATCTCTGAAGATGGATAATATGATACCCGAACGGAGCTGCCCGGGTTTGTGTTCGTCGGCTTTGTAAAATATTTCTTTTTTTGTTTTTGGGTCAAGTACGCACAGGCCTCCTATCATACCAATCCAAAGACGGCCGTGATTATCACCATAGATAGATTTTATATAGCTGTTTGTAAGGGGTCCACCTGCAGAACTCTCCTTGTAGGGTCGAAACTGGTCGTGAGAACGGTCGAGATAATATAAACCGCCCCCCATTGTAGCTACCCAAAACTGCCCTGCTTCATCCTCATACATGCTGGTCACTTCTTTGGAGCGATAACCTGATTTGTCTGCCGGATCAAAGCGATATGGCTTATGTTCCATACCGTCAAATCTGTCCAGCCCATCGGCCGTTGCAAACCATAAAAATCCGTAACGGTCCTTTATGATCGCATTAATCGTATTTGAGAGCAAACCGTCGTGAGATGTCATTACAGTAAATCGGATGGCCTGCCCGCTACATGGGATAGTGATACTGAATGATACCGTTAATATAATTAAAAATAACCGGTTAACCGTAGCTCGCTTAAGTGATAATGGAAGATTTAACATATCAGTTGCCATTGCTTTTTAAAAATTGTACAGACATCCGGCTTTATTGGCAGATGAGTGTACTGATAAATACATTTTCGAAAAATGAGGTTTATAACGGTGCGAATTCAAGCATTTAGTAAAATCGCACAACGTAAATCTAAGCTATAAATTAATAAAAAACAATCGATTGCGTAATAATAACGTTACCAACCGAATGTTTTACTATAGGCTGTTAGGTATATCGGATGATGACAGTGATCGTTCACCCGATAATGGGGCCAATTATTTTATCGCAAAGGGAGAGGGCAACCTTAATTATAATTGATATAAGCCGGTGATATAACGATTATTTGCTGTATTGGAGAAGGATAGCTTAAATTATTAATTGATTTACGATATATAACATTGTTTGCCTAACCAAGACATCTGTTGTGCCATAAGCCCCTAATTTCAACCAAAGTGTTGATTTATTCAACATTTGTGGCACGTCAAGTTCTATTTTCAAAATACTTTTGGTCAAAGTTTAATGAACAATTTTTGGGATATACAGCTGTGGAAGACACAAATAAAATACAACTAAGTCGGCTTCCACGTGGCGGCTTGGCCAAATAATGTAGAAAGAATATAAACGAATAAGTGAAATTTCTGAAAAGCTAACATTTAAACATCATGAACCAATTCAGCCGGCTTACGGGTCTTATAACCATATTCACACTTTCCGCATTGTTTGTAAGCGGCCAGGGGAAAATACAAGATTCCTCCTTGTTTTATCAGGCAGCTAACACCTACGTGAACCCAGTGTTACCTGGCGACCACCCGGACCCCACCTTACTTAAAGTGGGAGATGATTTTTATCACTGCGGATCTTCCTTTCATTTTAATCCCTATCTGCCCATTTATCACTCAAAAGATCTTGTTCATTGGGAGGTAATAAGCAGGGTGCTCCCATCATCAAAAGCGGCCTGGGTTAATGACCGGCCTTCAACCGGTATCTGGCAGGGTGCCATCACCTATTTTTACGGTTCTTACTGGATATATTTCTCGGCCGGAGGGCAGTGGTTTTGTAAGGCAAGTTCCCCTAAGGGGCCGTGGTCTGCTCCTGTACAGGTAAAGGCTGATCCTGAAACAGGTAATCTTGGTTATGACAACTCAATTTTTGTGGATGACGACGGAAAGCCTTACATGGTAATAAAAAACGGTCAAAAAGTTAATCGTTTGCAAGCCTTGGGTAAAGATGGGCAATTGACAGATCATGTGATTAATCTTGACTGGGTAAACGCAAGGCTACAATATAGCTGGGCAGAAGGCCCGGTAATATGTAAACGCAACGGCTATTATTATTACCTGCCGGCCGGTGATGTTACAGGCGGGCAATATGTTTTAAGAGGAAAAGAATTGACCGGCGATTCGACAAAATGGGAAAGGCTGGGTAATTTTTTTAAACCGATTACCGATGATAAGGCAGGTTTCCGCCGCCCTAACCACATTTCGGCCCCTGTTCAATTAGCCGATGGCACCTGGTGGACTATCGGACAGAGCTACGAGAAGTACGATGGCGACGATTGGTCAGGTGCCGGACGCCAAACCGCTCTTTATCCCGTAACATGGGAGGGCGACAGGCCGTGGGGCATGGCGCCAACCGCCTCACCTATCCGAAATCCGAACCTGCCACAGTCGGGTATTTCATGGACAAGTGTGAAAACAGATTATTTTGACAGCAGTGAATTAAGCCTGAATTGGCATTTCCTTACCAAGAAAGCCTCAGCCTCTTATTCACTTACCGCCCGGAGGGGGTGGATAAGGCTTACGCCCGATTCTGCCCGGACCCACCTTGTTCAGAAAGAAACGGATCACTATTATTCCGCAGTGACAAAGGTTGACCTGCGTGCAACCAATGACAGCGTTAAGGCTGGTATTTATCTTACTAACGGAAACCAGGCGGTGGTGGTGAGGCTTTACAGCGGTTACAACAATGGGAAGAAAATTGTTTTTACAATGGATACCACGACTCGGAGCGCGCCAAATATCTTCGGAAACATCATTTGGCTGAAACTGGAAAGAAACGGCCATGAGCTAACCGGATATTATAGCGGCGACGGAAAAGCCTGGATTTCTTTAGGCAGGCCAATTAACGCAGTTAAACTTGATGAAGCCCAACCAAATTTTAATTCATGGGTAGGGACAAGCGTTGGTTTATTTGCAGAGGGCAAGCCGGCTGACTTTGATTGTTTTATTTGTAAGGATGGCTCCTCCTTATTGCCTGCAGCAGGATATAGTAATTACTATGGAATAGCAACTATAAATAAGGGAAAGTATAAAACGGTAACCAATACATCCTTGTATGGCGGATGGTTTATGATATCTGGTGTGGAAACCGGAAGTCAGCCGCCATCTTCAGTCCAGGTAGTTGCTTCCTCAAAAGGTAAAGGCAAGCTTCAAATTTGGCTTGATGATCTTCAGAACGGTAAATTGATAGCCACAATACCGCTAAACGCTACTGGCAGCGGTAATTATAAAACATTCAGCGGGCGGCTTAAAAATGTTACCGGACAACATGACGTTTTTGTGCGGTACCCTGCTGGCGTTCCACAAGCCATCTTTATTAAAAGCATCAGGTTTCCTGGTAAGTAAGGTGGCTTTTAGTTAGTAACCCATTAGAAAAATAGTAAGACATAATCTTTATTAAACCACAATATGAGTATGAAAAAAATAGTGTTATTGTATGTAATAGTTGCTTTGCTGCCTGCTTTGGCAAATAGTCAAAGTCAGAAAGCTTTAAAAAAAATGCCGGTTAAAGGGGCTTTCGCTTCCGGCATTTATCCTGATCTTTTTCATGAAGCGGGATATAGTAAAGGTGATATAAATATTAAGGTCGCGAAAGCTTACCATGATGTGTTTGAAGGCCCCAACAAGGTTTACTTCGAGGTGGGCGATTCAATGGCATATGTGTCTGATGTAAAAAACCACGACGCCAGGACAGAGGGCCTTTCATATGGTATGATGATCGCTGTGCAGCTTAATAAAAAAGATGTTTTTGACCGGATATGGCGGTGGTCAAAAAAATATCTTCAACACCAGGACGGGCCAAGAAAAGGATATTTTGCCTGGAGCATTAATCCTCAAACAATGAAGCATAATTCGGAAGGTTCTGCATCTGACGGAGAATTATACTATATCACAGACCTTCTTTTTGCCTCTAACAGGTGGGGAAATAATACAGGCATTAATTATTATGACGAGGCCAGGATAATACTGGATGCTATGTGGAAAAAAGATGGTACAGGGAATGTTCATCCTTTAATAAACATTGCGGCGAAGCAAATTTCCTTTGTGCCCGAAGGCACCGGGTATGAATGGACAGATCCATCCTATGATTTACCTGCGTTTTACGAGGTATGGGCACTTTATGCAAAAGACGGCCATGAACAATTTTACCGGGACTGTGCAGATACCGCAAGAGTGTTTTTACACAGGGCCTGTGACCCCGTTACAGCACTTAATCCTGACAATACCCATTTTAATGGTAAGGCACTCGAAGGGAGCCGGTTGCCGCCGGCTTTTCGTTTCGACTCCTGGCGCGTGCCAATGAATATCGCAATGGATTATGTGTGGTTTGGCAAGGACAAAAAGTGGCAGCAAAATTATGCGAAGCGTCTTCAAAATTTTTTACGATCAAAGGGAATAAATGATTTTGAGGATCAGTTTAATACAGATGGATCCACGCCTGCCTTTATTCTACCCGCAGGAGGAGTTAGGAAGTTAAGGCATTCATTGGGATTGGTGGCCACCTCTGCGGCGGCCTCGCTCATGATTACAGATAATAAAAAATTCGATTTTGTGCGGCCTCTTTGGAACGCTAAGCTCGAGCCTTATGCAGATGGATATTTCGATCCATATTATGACGGCTTGTTATATTTATTCAGCCTGATGCACCTAAGCGGCAAATACCAGCTTATACAACCACAAACCAATTGACAATTTATTTATCTATAAACAATATGAACAGATTAAAATATTTTAAGCATTTTTTTTTTACGGCATGCGCCGTTCTTTTGTTTAACCTGCAGGTTTATTCACAAGATATAGTTAACCAGGCACGAGTGGGTTTTGATGTGTTTCGTGCCGATATTATGCATGGCAAAATTGATACCATCACTTATCAATCAAAAACCGTGGGGAATACCCGCCGCGCGCTTATTTATACGCCTCCAGGATATTCTAAAAGCAAAAAATATCCCGTGTTGTATCTTTTGCATGGTATTGGTGGCGACGAAAAAGAATGGTATAACGGCGGCAGCCCCCAGGTTATATTGGATAACCTTTACGCACAAGGTAAAATTGTACCCATGATAGTAGTGTTGCCGAACGGCAGGGCTATAAAGGACGACCGCGCTACCGGAAATATTATGGCACCCGATAAGGTGCAGGGCTTTGCTGTTTTTGAAAAAGATTTGCTGAACGATCTGATACCATTTATTGATAGTAAATACCGCGTATATACTGATAAGGACCACAGGGCAGTGGCCGGCCTTTCAATGGGAGGTGGGCAATCATTAAATTTCGGCCTGGGAAACCTTGACGTGTTTTCATGGGTTGGTAGTTTCTCCGCGGCACCCAATACTAAAAAGCCCGAAGAATTGGTTCCCAACCCCGATGCGGCAAAAAGTAAACTAAAATTACTTTGGATATCATGCGGATCAAGCGACGGCTTAATTGCATTCAGCAAACGTACTCACGATTACCTGGCAGAAAAAAACGTGCCGCATGTGTACTATATAGAACCGGGTGTTCATAACTTTAAGGTTTGGAAAAACGGCTTATATATGTTTTCACAACTGATTTTTAAGCCAGTAAATGTTTCAACTTTCCCCCAATATTCTTATAACGAAGTGGGCATACCAGCGCCCACTAATATTCCGGGGGTAAAGTTCCCGCAAATATTTCCAGACAATACTGTTTTTTTTCGTGTAAAGGCACCGGAGGCGAAGAGTGTTCAGATTGACTTATTGAAAAAATACCCGATGACTAAAGACACCGGGGGGTATTGGACGGTAACTACCGACCCCATTGTATTAGGGTTCCATTACTATTCTTTAATAATTGATGGCGTATCCGTTGTCGACCCTGCCAGTCAAACTTTTTACGGTATGGGGCGAATGGCAAGTGGTATTGATATTCCTGATCCGGAGGGTGATTTTTATACTACTAAGGATGTGCCTCACGGCGAGGTGCGTTCAGTAAACTATTACTCAAACATAACAAAGGCGTGGAGGCGGGCAAACGTATACACGCCCCCCGGTTATGATATACAAACCGAAAAGAGATATCCGGTACTTTACTTACAACATGGTTCGGGCGAAGACGAAACCGGCTGGCCTACACAAGGGAAAATGAATTTTATATTGGATAACCTGATTGCCGGGAAACAGGCCACCCCTATGATAGTTGTTATGGACAGGGGGTATGCCACAGATCCAACACAGCCGGTAACCAGCACGCCCCGGGGAATGAGTATGGCAGGCAATGTTTTTCCGGATGTGCTCGTAAAGGAAATTATCCCGATGGTTGATGCAAAATTCAGAACGCTTGCTGATCGCGATCACCGTGCTATGGCAGGGCTTTCAATGGGTGGATTTCAAACCTTCCAAACTACCATGACCAACCTTGACAAGTTTGCCTATGTGGGAGGTTTTAGCGGTGCGGGCTTCATGCAGCCTGGAACCGATATAACTAAAATGTACAATGGCGTATTTGCCGATGCAAATGCCTTTAACCAAAAGGTTAAAGTGCTTTATTTAAGTGTTGGTACTACCGAACCGGAAAGAATGCAAACCACCGTAAAAGGATTTCATGAGGCGCTTGAAAAGGCAGGCATTAAGCAGGTGTTTTACGAATCGCCGGGCACTGCGCACGAATGGCAATCCTGGAGACGCTCCTTAAACCAGTTTGCAAGCCTGATATTCAAAAATTGAGTTCAAACATGAAAATGAAGCTTAGATTAATGGCAGTGACATGCCTCACCTTGCTGAGTCTGAAAAGTTATTCGCAAGACAAGAATTTTTACATATTTATCTGCTTTGGCCAATCAAATATGGAGGGTAATGCAAGAGTTGAAGCCGAGGATACTACCGCTGTTGATAGCAGGTTCCGGATGTTGCAGGCTGTTGATTGTGCAGACAGAGGCCGGATAAAAGATAATTGGTATACGTCTGTACCGCCATTGGCGAGGTGTAAAACGGGCTTAACCCCGGCAGATTATTTCGGCCGGACTTTGGTGGCTAACCTGCCTGAAAAAATAAGGGTCGGTATAATAAATGTCTCTGTCGCCGGTGCCAAAATCGAAGTTTTTGAAAAGGATAGTTATCAATCATATCTTGCAACGGCCCCCGGCTGGATGAAAGGTATAGTTGCTGAATATGGTGGGAATCCATACGCAAGGTTGATAGAACTCGCCAGATTAGCTCAAAATTCAGGTATAATTAAAGGTATTTTGTTACACCAGGGAGAATCGAATCCTAACGATACGCTATGGACAAGAAAAGTAAAGGGAATTTATGATAATTTGATCAGGGATTTAAACCTGAAGCCTAAAAAAGTGCCTTTACTTGCAGGCGAGTTAGTAAATGCTGACCAGGGAGGTGCTTGCGCTATGATGAACAAAATTATCGCAACATTACCTCAAACAGTTGCTAATTCATACGTTATTTCTTCAGCTGGTTGCACCTGCTCCTCCGATCATCTGCATTTTACTGCCGAGGGGTACAGGTTATTAGGAAAACGATATGGCGGGACGATGCTTTCCTTGTTGGGTTACAAGCTTAAAGAAACCATTAAACTTTAACCAGTTAAAGATGAACAAGCTTAGCGATGTACACGCAGTTAACATTTTCAATAAAAACATTAATGATCTATGAATTTTTCAACTGTCAATAAAAAAACTGATCGGGGCATCCTGCTCCCGGCAATTGCCTTTATTATTTTATCGTTTGTTCAATGTACACCAAAACATAAGGTGGTTTCATCATTTAAGGCAAGTACTATAGCCGGTCATCCGGATAAGGGTTTAAAAGATTATTATAAAAACTATTTCCCAATTGGTGTAGCGGTTAGTATGGCTTCCTTGCATGGCCCTGATTCTGCATTAATTGTCAAAGAATTTAACAGTATAACGCCCGAGAATGATATGAAGATGGGGCCGATACATCCGTCAGAAAATATTTATAATTGGGAAAATGCAGACAAAATTGTTGATTTTGCAGTGAGCCATCATATTAAAATACGCGGGCACAACTTATGCTGGCACAATCAGGAAGCTGCGTGGATGTTTAAGGGGCCAAATGGGGGAGCGGTTACCAAAGAATTGTTGTTACAGCGTTTGAAGGATCATATTTTTGCTGTAGCAGGAAGGTATAGGGGGAAAATTTATGCCTGGGATGTGGTTAACGAGGCTGTTGATGACAGCGATGATACCACGCAGATATATCGTAAAAGCAACTGGTACAACATATGCAATGGCCCCGACTTTATAGCTGCCGCCTTTAGATATGCGCATGAAGCCGATCCGCAGGCCAAGCTATACTACAATGATTATAACAGTGAACATCCGGTAAAGAGAGAAAAGATATATAAATTGTTAAAAAAATTG
The DNA here is from genome assembly GCF_050433765.1 of Mucilaginibacter lappiensis. Taxonomy (GTDB): domain Bacteria; phylum Bacteroidota; class Bacteroidia; order Sphingobacteriales; family Sphingobacteriaceae; genus Mucilaginibacter; species Mucilaginibacter lappiensis_A. Next base: position 327,473 of record NZ_JBNPWP010000006.1, read on the forward strand.
ATTGAGGAACACGTGCCAATTGATGGGGTGGGCATGCAGGCGCATTGGAAGTTGAATGACCCATCGCCCGACGAATTGCGTAAGGCTTTGGATGAAGTAACTTCGTTAGGTTTAAAGGTACAATTTACCGAATTGGATATTACTATACGCGTACCACAACCAACACCTGCGCCCGGGACAACGCCCCAGGCGGCCACAATGCCACCAGCAACTGACGCGGGTTATACGCCAGAATTGGAAGCCAGACAAATAGCGCAATACAAAATGGCGTTCGATATTTTCCGGCAATATAAAAAGTTTATAACAGGTGTTACCTTCTGGAATGTATCTGACAGATACAGCTGGTTGGACGGGAGAGGTGGGGGATTAATGGGCGGAGCGGCCGCAGGCTTAAATACGCCCCGCGTGATTAAAAAAGCGTATCCTTTATTGTTTGACGAAAACCGGCAACGCAAAAATGCCTACTGGTCTGTAGTGAATTTTTAGTCGTAGCGTTACTGAACAACGTAATCAGGCGCCCTCCTGCACTTGTGAACCTGATTTCATTGTTTACTGCCAAAAACTATAAGGCTTTAGGTAGGCAGCCTGGGTTTAATAAGCAGGTATTGCTGAAACAGATAATTGATAAAAGTTAATAACAATTGGATACAATGAGGATTGCGTATTACAAACTGAAGTATATGACAGGATTAGTTAATAAAATAGGGTGCCTATGTACTGTGGCATTATTGATCTTTTCATCAGTACAAGCTCAACAAAAAAATTATGCGGGTAAAAAAAACAGCATACCTAATGGCTCCGGGCGATATAAATTATGGTATAATCAACCAGCTAAAAACTGGAATGAGGCCCTTCCTCTTGGAAACGGTTTTATCGGGGGCATGGTGTTTGGCGATGTGAAAAACGAACGTATTCAGCTCAATGAATCAACCATATGGGGAGGAGGTCCCAATAATACAATCGATTCAAATGCAAGGCCATACATTAATCAAGTGAGGCAACTACTCGCAGAGAAAAAGTATGCCGAAGCGCAGGAATTAGCTAACAGTAAACTTGGGCCAAAGGGTAATAGTGGCATGCCATACCAACTGGCAGGTAATTTATACCTCAGCTTTCCTGAAACAGATACCGTTGGCAACTATTATCGCGATCTGGATATCGCGAATGCCACAGCTACAGTAAAGTATACTTTAAACGGAGTTAACTATAAAAGAGAGTTTTTTACGTCGTTCGGCGCAAACGCGTTTATGGTAAGACTTACAGCCAATAAGCCGGGTATGATTAGCTGCAGGCTAAAACTTCAAAGTCCTCTTAAATCTTCAGTCGCCATAAATGACGAAAAAACAATGGTTTTATCCGGCGAGGGCAGTGAGCACGAAGGACAAAAAGGACAAATAGAATTTAATGTGCTCACCAGGGTCAAAAATTCTGGAGGCACAACCGTTGCAGATACTTCGGGCATTACTATCGCAAATGCAGATACAGCCGTGATTTATCTTTCGATGGCCACCAATTTTATCAACTATCATGATGTTTCAGCAAATTCCATGCTTCGGGCAGAAAACATTTTAAACAAAGCCTATCAGCACAGTTTCGATGAATTGTTAACCAAAAACATCAGGTATTATCGTTCGTATTTTGACAGGGTTAAACTCGATCTTGGTATAGATAGCGCTGCGAAAAAGCCCACAGACGTCCGTATCCAAAATTTTTCTAATAATAATGATAAACAATTAGCCGAGTTATATTTTCAATACGGTCGCTACCTGTTAATTTGTTCGTCTCAACCGGGATCGCAGCCAGCCAATTTACAGGGCATCTGGAACGGCGAAGTTAAAGGCCCGTGGGATAGTAAGTATACGGTTAACATAAATACCGAAATGAATTACTGGCCAAGTGAGGTAACCCAGTTAGCAGAATTAAATACTCCGCTTTTTAATATGATCAGCGATTTGTCTGTTACCGGCACACCAACTGCAAAAATAATGTACGGAGCACGTGGATGGGCATTACATCATAATACTGACATTTGGCGCATAACCGGTGTTGTAGACGGCGCTTTCTGGGGGTTGTGGCCAACGTCAAATGCATGGCTTTGCCAACATTTGTGGGAACATTATTTATACTCAGGCGATAAGAAATTCTTAAGGCAATATTACCCAATAATTAAAGGCGCTGCGGAGTACTACATTGATGCCCTTCAAAAAGAGCGTGAACATGGCTGGCTGGTAGTGTCACCCTCAGTTTCGCCCGAACACGAATATATCGATGGAAAGAACCAGGTTTCTGTCACTGCCGGTGCTACTATGGATAATCAGTTAGTTTATGGCTTATTTACTGATGCCATAAGAGCTGCAGCCGAATTAAATATTGACAAGGTATTTGCAGATAGCCTCACCAGCTATCGCAGCCAATTGCCCCCAATGCAAATTGGCAGGTACGGGCAGTTACAGGAGTGGCTGGAGGATCTTGACCGTACAGATGATCATCATCGTCATGTTTCTCATCTATACGGCTTGTTTCCGGGAAATCAGATATCCCCATTTACACAACCGCAACTTTTTGCCGCCGTAAAAAAATCACTTGACTATCGTGGCGATGTCTCCACCGGCTGGTCAATGGCGTGGAAGATCAATCTTTGGGCGCGTTTATTGGATGGCAATCACGCCTACAAGCTTATTAAAGATCAAATAAAGCCCATAAACGGAAGTTCTGGCGGCACTTATCCAAATTTATTTGATGCGCATCCGCCCTTCCAGATCGACGGTAATTTTGGCTGTACTTCCGGGATAGCTGAAATGCTTTTACAAAGCCATGATGGTGCAATTTACCTATTGCCGGCATTGCCTGATGAGTGGAAGGATGGCAGTATATCAGGATTAATGGCAAGAGGTGGTTTTAAAATTGATATAACATGGGCTAACCATAAAATTGTCAAACTGGTGATACATTCCTCGCTTGGTGGAAACTGCCGGCTACGTGTTAATCAACAGATCGGTGGCAAATTGCTAACGGAAGCAAATGGTATAAATAAAAATCACTTTTACCAGGTAATGGATTTAAAAAAGCCGATTGTAAAAAGTGCCGATAAAAATATTATAGCTAAGCTAACAAGATCCTGGATGTACGATTTGCCGACACGCCCCGGCGAAACTGTTATTATTAGCAATTGAAAATCAGGAATTAATAAGCCCAAAAGGCGAAATTAGATTGCGGCAGTTGTAATTTTGAAAAGAATCCAATTAAGGTAACCGTAACCGGTCAAGGTGTGAATTTGATCAGATTATCCGGGTTAGCGATGGTACGCAAGGTCAAACTTTAAATAACGTAAAATAGCAGCCGCAAAGTTGATCGATGCGGCTGCTACTGTTGTTATTTTTTTTCCCCGGCTACTAAGTAAGTATTGATCATTTCTATCTTACCATTACTAAGGTGGCGCAGCTCGGTAACCTTAACATTTCTCAGGTTTGTTTTGCCTGAAAGTTCAGTGTCGTGATAAAATATGCACCATTTATTATTGAATTTAACAATGGAATGATGTGTTGTCCATCCTTGCACAGGTTGCATAAAGTGCCCGGCGTATACAAAAGGCCCAACGGGGCTGGAGCCAATTGCATAGGCAAGAAAGTGCGTGTCCCCGGTAGAATAAGTCAAATAATATTTGCCCATATATTTATGCATCCATGAGCCTTCAAAAAAGCGGCGATCGTGGTCACCACCCAATAACTGATGTCCGGCGCTATCAATAATCAGCGCATTTTGCACTTTTCCGTCAAATTCCGTCATGCTTTTATCCAATTTAGCTACCCTGCAACTTATTGCCGGTCCCTTATCATTATGAAGATCTGTTTTTGAACCGTTAGGTTCATATTTTCCGGTTTGCCACCGCTGTAGCTGGCCACCCCAGATACCTCCAAAATACATATAGGCTTTACCGTCATCATCAACAAATACAGCAGGATCAATACTGTAGCTTCCGGTAATAGGACGTGGATTGGCCTTGAACGGCCCTGCAGGGTTATTGGATGTTGCGCATCCTATTTGAAAAACACCATCCTTGTTTTTTGCCGGAAAATACAGATAGTATTTTCCATTCTTATAGGCAGCATCGGGTGCCCATAACTGTTTGCTAACCCATGGAATGTTTTTCATATCCAGGGCGACACCGTGGTCTGTAACTTTTCCGCCTATCCGGTCAAGCGAAAATATATGGTAATCGCGCATTGCAAAATGGTTGCCGTTATCGTTTTCGGGTACACCTGCATCGATGTCATGAGAGGGATAGATGTAAATTTCCCCTTTAAACACATGAGCAGAGGGGTCTGCTGTATAAATATTTTTAATAAGTGGGGGATTAAGATATTTGACTTTATTGGCGCTTTTCTGCGCAATTAACGGATTGCATAGGAGGGTTGATACAGCGGTCAGCATAATCATCTTTAAAAACGTCTTCTTCATATTTTCGATTTATTTAATTATTTATCTTTAATTATACCTCAAAATTCTCGGGTCGTTTCTTATCCTGAATTTTAGAACAATTTTACGGGGCGTATACTGCATCAGCTGCAGTTAATTTTTTTTGCTGTGGGACGAATATAATCCGGTTGAACATCCTACGTACGCACATTTGTATGTATATATACATCATATGTTCAATATATCGGCGTAACACGGTTACCTGACTTTTTTATGCAGCGATAAAGTTATTATTGGATGAAACTGACAAAGTCCTGATCTTATCGCACAAATTTTGAAGGCATTACAGGCGTTTAGGGATAATAACAATGGGTTATCATATCTGGCTATCGGGTAGTTAATCGATAGGTTTATTCAGATGTTATATGAATATGTACAAATGTTGTGTTTGGGACTGCCGTACCTTTTTATATTTGTTATTGCTTCGTTTGTATTTTTATAAGTGTGTAAAGTTGATTTAAATTTCAGGTGTTTTATAACAGCTTCAATTTATTATTGCGCGGCGTTTATGGTATCCAATATTAAGGAGTTAAAAAGATTCGTTACCAATTTTAAAACCAATTATCATGTTATCGCGATTTGCAAAAATGGCCATGTTTTTCGCTGCAGCTACTTGTGGTTTAATAATCTCATGTAAGCCACATTCTCCGATGAAAATGGCAGACTTGCTGCAACAGCTCAAAAAGCGAAATTATAATCCTCAAAACATCTTTAGCTCCGATGCCCGGCTTGCCGCCTGCGATTCGCTGTTAAAGGTTGATTCGCCAAACTATGATGTTCAATTGTTGTCAAAAAAAGCTTTGTTTGAATTACAGGAAGGTCATGAACAAGAGGCTATTGATATATATTCAAAAATTTCAAAGCTGCCCCGTTATATGAACCCCGTAAATATAATGCCTGATCAGGCTGTCGCCTATATGCGTTTAGGTGAACGTGCCAATTGCATGCTTAGTCACAACGGCTCATCATGCATATTTCCTATTAAGGGAGCAGGCGTACATCAAGCTCAAACAGGATCGCAGCAAGCAATTGAAACACTGGAAAATATCTTGAAAAGTAATGCTCACGATGCCCAGTCCCGATGGCTGTTAAATATAGCTTATATGACATTAGGTCGTTATCCAACGCAAGTTCCTGCCCAGTATTTGATCCCTAATTTAAATGCCGACGACGGGCCGTACAAAGTGAAGCCATTTACAGATGTAGCAGCAAATGTTGGCATTAACCTGAATAGCAGGGCAGGCGGCTCCATAGCCGAGGATTTTGACAGTGACGGTTATATAGATATTATCACCACAGGGATGGATCTTCAGGATCACATGCATTATTTTCATAACAATGGAGACGGTACTTTTAGCGACCGCACCGCTCAAAGTGGCTTGCAAGACGTGGTAGGCGGCCTTAATATTGAACAAACCGATTATAACAACGATGGCCATCCTGATATTTTTATAATGCGGGGAGGCTGGCTTAGGGACGGTTTTGGCAACCAGCCAAGTTCGTTACTAAAAAACAACGGCCATGGTGGGTTTACCGACGTCACCATCGCAGCCGGGCTTAGTTTTATGCATCCTACGCAAACTGCAGTATGGAACGATTTTAATAACGATGGCTGGCTTGATGTTTTTATCGGGATGGAAAGTCATGGTGGGGCCGACCCTAAGAATAACCATCCATCGGCACTTTACATAAATAACCATGACGGTACTTTTAAAGAAATGGCTCAAAAAGCACACTGCCGGATCAACGATTTTGTAAAGGGTGTAACGTCTGCAGATTACAATAACGACGGCTGGCCTGACATTTTTGTTTCTACAATGAGTGGAAGAAAATATTTGCTGAAAAATAAATGTAATGGGGGAAAAGATGTAGATTTTGAAGATGTTACAAAAAAAGCGGGCATTAATATCACACAAAATACATTTACTACCTGGTTCTATGATTACAACAACGATGGATGGCCTGATATTTTGGTTGGCAGTTACAATTTTACCACAACCCTGGGTTATTATGCTGCGTTGGAGGCTTTGGGCACACCTATAACAGATAATGGCAATATTTTTCTTTTTAAAAACAACCGCGATGGTACGTTTACAAATGTAACCCGTGAGGTAGGGCTGAACAAGGTAGTGTTTAGCATGGGAGGTAATTTTGGTGATATTGATAATGATGGCTATCCCGATATTTATTTTGGTACTGGCAATCCGGATTTTGGATCGCTTATACCGAATAAACTTTTCCGGAATATAGGGGGCAAAAAGTTTGCCGATGTAACCAGTTCGTCACGTACCGGCAATTTGCAAAAAGGCCATGGTGTATCGTTTGTCGATTTTAGGAATAACGGCCTGCAGGATATTTTCATCGAAATGGGCGGCGCTTATATAGGTGATGCCTACAAAAGTGCATTATACCTTAATCCCGGCCAAAATAGTAATAATTGGATAGGGTTGAAGCTGATTGGTAAAAAGTCAAACAGGTGTGCTATCGGGTCAAGAATCAAGGTCACTTTTACAGAAAATGGTTTACAAAGAAATGTGTTTAAGGATGTAAATTCCGGCGGAAGCTTTGGCTCATCTCCTCTGCGGCAGGAAATAGGCGTAGGACAGGCCAGTATCATCGACGATATCGAAATCTGGTGGGCAGGCAGTGGCACTGTGCAGCATCTTAAAAAAATAACGCCTAACCAGTTCCTGGAAATAGCAGAAGATGGCAAGGTAACACCACTTAGCTTGAAGGTACTTAAATTTAATACCGGTGAGCCAGCGATGTCGATGAAGATGGCTGATATGTAAAGGCTAAAGATGTGTTTAAGTTAATGATATTGTGCGCTTGAATATAAAAGTGCAAATCAAAATTCTCATGCAGGGTGTAATGGCCGATGATTTAGATTTGCACTGATAAGAACCGATTGTTAAAGCAGCCAATCGAGAATTATCCAAAACAATATTTAATTAAAATTTGACAAGCCTGGTTATTCCTGAATTATTTTTTATTGATACCTGTGTTACCTTATCATTGATGAGGATAAATCTGGAGGATTGGGAAATAAACGAACTGCCATAATAAAATTCTTGTTTGGTATGACTGCCGTTTTTATACGTGACGACAGCGCTTTGATCTGTATCATCTATTTTTAACATAGATACATTAGCATTTAATTGAAAAATCCGGAGCGGCCCTAAGTGCTCGCTTGCCGCCATGAGATAATTATTGTTTGCACCCCTTAATTTTACAAGCGCCTTTCCATCACCAGGTAAATATATTCCGCTGTGTGCAATTGATAAAGGGGCAAACTCACCTTTGCCGTTACCTTTTAGCAACAAACCATTTAAGGCATCATATCTGCCAATTGAAACATCAGTGCCAAAATCATTTCCATTAATCAATAAATCGAGATTGCCATCCGCATCAAAATCATCGGCCACCATCCCATTTAATGCTGAAACCTGCGCTTCAAGAGGTAGAGGAACTATCGTAAATTTACCTTCGTCATCGTTTTTAAAATAGCAAGACCTTAACTCTGTAGCCTTAAGCCGCAGGGCATTTTTCATTTGGTCGGCGCTCAGTAAATCCTGCATGGTAGCCTCCGCATACGAATGATAATTAGTGAATTTTGCACGTAAAGTTATCATTTGCTTAACTGCATCGTCCCTTACATTTGCAGGGTATTCCCGTTTAACGTCATCCTTGCCTGGAAGGAACAATGATGGAAATGCGTCAAACCGGTTTCTTTTGTCGAAGTCACTTGCTGTAATAAAGGCCGGGAATTCAGCGCTGGCCTGATAAAGGGTATTCAGGCCTACATTGCCAACTATGTAATCCATTCTGCCTGTATGCCTGAAATCACCTGCAATTATTGAGGTCCACCATCCGGGTTTGTCGCCAACGCCAGTTTTTGCTGTAACGTTTGCGTATCTTCCGCCTAAGTTTTTCAAGAAAGTTATTGGCATCCATTCTCCTGCCAATATCAGATCTGTTTTACCATCGTTGTCGAAATCACTAAAAATGGCATCGCATATCAACCCTATCTTTTTCAGATCGGGAGCAACTTCATTGGTCACATCAGTGAATCTCACCGTACCGCTTTTTGTGTCGTTTCTTAAAATATAGCTATTTACAGGTTCAGGATATCTCCATGGTTCCACGCGCCCTGAAATAAAAAGATCTAATTTGCCGTCGTTGTTGTAATCAAAAGCCCTTACACATAACTTACTTTTAAAACACACCGGTAACGCATCCTTTGCAAGCGTAAAATGGCCTTTGCCATCATTAATATATAAGCGGTCCTGGTATGCCGGATCATTTGCCGGGGTTTTATAACCACTGCCGGTAATTAATACATCAGGAAATTTATCGCCGTTTGAATCAAAAATGAGAATTCCCCCATCAAGATATGGGTGATCATACTTCTTGCCTTCCAAAAGACCTCGTTGTATGAATGTGCCGTTCTTTTGTTGAAAAAAGATCTGTGCCGGCTCGGTCAAATTTCCACCAACAACGATATCATCTAAGCCATCGCTGTTCATATCGCCGATGGATAGCGCAGGATTGTATTCTGAAAGCTTATGTGGCAAAAGCTTTTGAATATTAAAATCTGTATAATCCGTGTCGCGATGAATGTATTTAACCGCGCTTTTGCCCGTGATATTTGTAAATAGCGGAGTTTTTGCCTTTAAAGGATTTGCCCAGGTATAGGTTTGATGAGCATTATTAACGTTTGCCAACAAAGTTTGATCTGCATCTACATTTAAAAATGTTTGCCTGTATTCGTTCGGCCACTTAACAACTACCGAGTCTATGGTTTTGCATTCGCCTAACCCAAAATGTGCAATAGGTTGAATACTGGTAAGGTAGCCCCTGTAAGGGTTGTTTTCGTAAACCTGATGTAAACCGTGCTGGTAATATACATCAACAAAAGTTCCGATTCCCTCACGGTTCTGATTGGGCCCTTCAAACTTTATGTTGAGGTAATGGTGCACATTTTTTTTATCCTCCCCGGCAGTGTTTTTATAAATTAGCGCTTCATCATTGATATTATTAATGACGAGATCCATTGCGCCGTCATTATTTAGGTCGACATATACGGCACCATTTGAAAAGGAGGGAATACCCAAACCCCAATCCATGCTCACATCCCTAAACTGCAAACCGCCATGATTGCGAAATGCATAATTATGAATTTTGACTGACGGTATCTGGCTAAGAACTTCTTTTTTTGGCGCAACTAAAAATGCATTGGACCTATAAGCGATAAAATCATGATCTGTAACGTCGCGAGGATAACCGTTCGTAACTATAATATCGCGGTAACCGTCATTGTCAAAATCCGTTACCATCGGTGTCCAGCTCCAGTCTGTTTGTGCCACACCACTTAAAAAGCCAATTTCGCTAAAGGCAGGATGCCCCAATTGGTTATTTTCTTCAACAGACGGCCCTTGATTTAGCTGAAGCGTATTTCGAACATATTGATATTGATAACCATAATGGTCAAAGTTTTGAATAGTTGTATAGCTGCTGGGGCCCGACATCATTTTTTTTCGGAAATTATCAGCAGGATTCATATCCAGTTCAACTATATCGGCCAATCCATCGTTGTTTATGTCCTCAATATCCTGACCCATAGCATTGAAAGAGGTATGCTTAAAATACGCTTTCGACTTGTCGGTAAAAGTGCCGTCATGATTGTTGATGTACAATATATTATTCGACAGAAAATCGTTTGTAACATATATGTCTTTCCAGCCGTCGAGGTTAATATCAGCAATAGTTGCCGCATGTCCGTATCCCTCTATTTTGATCCCTGCGGCTAATGATACATCTTTAAACACCGGGTGTTTAAGTTTCGGGTCCCAATCGTTCCGATATAATCGTCCCATGCTTCTGCCGGTGCCGTTGATATTAATAGGCCTGAACTGGTTTGGGAACTCAGCAGGGTTCGGCTCATTAACAGTCAGGTACATATCAAGGTCGCCGTCATTATCATAATCGAAAAAGCTGGCCATCGTAGAAAATAACTGACTATCAAGGCCGTATTCCTTCGCTTCTTCGTTAAATATGGGTACACCGTTTACGTTAACCCCTTGGTTTATATACAATAAATTTTGCCTCTTTCGCGGCTCGTTTGCAAAAGAATTACATACGTATATATCGGGCAAGCCATCGTTATTGATATCAATGACAGCGGCACCGCGACCCCAACGTGCTTTGCCATTTACTCCTGACCTGGCGGTAACATCCTCAAACCTGAAATTACCTTTGTTAAGATATAGCTTATTTGGCACCATGTTGCCCACGAAATAAATATCCGGTAAGCCATCGTTATTGAAATCACCTATGCCAACACCTCCGCCATTATATACGGTAGCATTATCGATAGGATTAATCGAATCGTTTTCTGTTATCAGGTTATTAAACACAATGCCGGAAACAGAAGATGGTATTTGCTCAAATAGCGTATGTTTTTTACAGGAAGAAATTAGTAGGGCTACAGTAAAACCGACAAGGAGGATTTTCATAATTTAACATTAATAAAAGCAGGCGGCTTACGGGCCGCCTGCTTTAAGAATTGGTTTAATAAATTAATAGCCGGGATTTTGGTGCCCTGTAACAAGAGGGTTATTATCCAACTCGGCTTGAGGTATAGGTAATAACTCGTCTCTGTTAGGGTGGAATGAAGCAATCGGCTCTGTAGCGAAATATCCTTTTTTGCGCCACCTTAAAATGTCGATGTTACGCACTTCTTCATCGCCTAATTCCACCATTTTTTCGTGCATGATGGCCTTAACCACGTCGCTTTTGGAAGCGACCGGAAATTGAGTTGTTGGATAAGGGGGCATGGCAACATCTGGCCTTGCACGTACCATATTAAGGTATGCTACGGCTCCGGCTATGTCGCCCGTTTCATTAGCACACTCAGCAAGGTTAAGTAAAACTTCTGAATAGCGTAGAATACGTTGGTTGTTACCGCCGGGGTGGAAGCCTGCAGTACTTGCACTTTCCTGGTATATGATCATAAATTTACGCCAGCTAATCTTTTTGGTAACGCCGTTCAACACCGAAGAATTACCGTTTTGATCGGCATCAGTTAAAGTGCTTTGGTCATTGTTATATACGTCGCCGGTCTGATAAACGCTATATGAAAAACGAGGATCTGTTTTTGCCGCACCTGTAGCTTTGTTTTCAAATTCATTCAGGTATTTGTTTGAAGGAATAAGGTTTCTCCATGCAACAGGGCAGTATTCCTGATTTCTAACTGTTGACTGCTCTTCAGTTGCGCTTTCGCCTCCCCAGTTGTAACCATTAGTTCCTTTATCCACAAATACAACTTCAAAAATTGATTCATTGTTAAATTCGGTGGCTAACTCAAAATTATCAAGATAACGGGCGGTTAATGAATAGCCATCGGCTCCGCTGGTAGGTATCTTAAGTAGCGCGGCCTTAGCATCAGCATAATTACCTTGTTGCATTAACACCCTGCCCAGCATTGCATTGGCGGCAGATGCCGTGGCCCGTCCCTTGTCGGTAGCTGATTTTCCGGGCAGTACTGCTGCGGCATCTTTAAGATCCTGAATTATCTGCGTATAAACGGCGGCAACATCGGCGCGTGGTTTAAAGTCGGTAGGACTTTTGGGAACTGATGTTACCAGCGGCACACCGCCCCACATGCTAACCAGGTCGAAATAAGCCCAGGCACGTAAAAATTTCGCCTCGCCCACTGATTTTTTCGCATCGGCTACGTCATCTGTAACATTTGGTGCATTATCTGTTACAACATTTGCACGAAAAATTACCGTGTACCAGCCATTCCATACAGAATTCATCACAGAGTTTGTAGGATCGTCAGTATTGTTGAGCAGTTGGAGCCTTGGAGCTTCTAATTGTCCGCCGCCTGGCGCTACCTCGTCGCTCCTTGTATCATGCAGGTAATACCACTCCCGGGATACGAGGTTGTTTTGATGCATAACCGCATAGATGGCGTTAACGCCCGACTTTAATTGCGCTGCCGTTTTATAATAGTTATCTGTAGTAAGGTTGTTGGGATCAGATGTATTTAGCGCTGTTTTTTTACAGGACAATACAATCACCGTTATCGTTAGTAAGATAATGGTTGACAATAAATAAATTTTTTTATGTTTCATAATATATCAATTTAATGATTGTTAAAATGTTGCCTGTAAACCTACCTGGAACACCCTTGGCGAAGGATATTGACCATAGTCTATACCGTTTGTAAGCGTTCCGTTTTTAGAGCCGACCTCAGGATCAAGCCCGGTGTACTTTGTAATAGTGAACAGGTTTGTTGATGATAAATAGATCCTCACTTTGCTTACTAAATTGTTACTGGCCGTTTTAAGCCACGGCATTGGCAAATTGTAACCTAACTGGAGGTTTTTCAGACGAAGGTATGAGCCGCTTTCGACCCAGCGGGATGATGGCCTTACATTCGAGTTCGGGTCTCCTGAAATAGCCCTCGGAATATCGGTATTGGTATTGGTGGGAGTCCAGGCGTTTAACACCTTAACATCTGAATTAAATAACCTCGACATACCTTGAGCGATGATTTTTTCGGCGTTGAATATTTTATTGCCATATACCCCCTGGAAAAACAAAGCAAGATCGAAGTTCTTGAAACTGGCAGAATAATTTAAAGAATAGGTGAATTTAGGGAGGTAACTGCCCAGGTTAACCCTGTCATTAGCATCAATTACATGATCATTATTAACGTCCTTAAATTTCAGATCGCCTGGTGCTGCACCTGTTTGAGTAGCATGGCCGCTTACATCGGATGCATTTTGGAATATGCCTTCCACCACATAGCCGTAGAAATACTGAATAGATTGACCAACCGAGGTGTTGGTAAGTGGCCCGCCACCACCAAAATCTGCATCGCCTCCTGCAGTTATTGTGCCGTTTGCAGCTCCTGTTAATGAGGTAACTTTATTTCTGGCTAAACCAAACACGGCTGATACATCATATTTAAAATCGCCGGTTGTTTTATGGTAACCTGCGGTCAACTCAATACCAGTATTTTGCATGGAGCCAACATTGGCCAAGGGGGCGCCAACACCTTCGCTGGGTGGTATCGGTACAGTTAAGATCAGGTCATCAGTTTTTCTTTTATAAACCTCGGCCGATAGCGTAAATGCATTTTGGAATAAGCCCAGGTCAAAACCTATGTTTGTTGATTTTGTTATTTCCCAATGAAGGAAATAGTTACTTAAGGCGCTATAAAAAGATCCGTTACCTGAGTTATTACCCGTTGCCAGGTTGCCAAACGGGTATGTTGTGCCACCCGCAGAAACATTGGAAACGTAAGGGTAATTTCCCAATACGGTTCCGTTTATCCCGGTAACGCCGTAACCGCCCCGTATTTTTAATTCGCTTACCGATTTAACGCCTTTCATAAAACTCTCCTGGTCAACTTTCCAGCCCACTGAAACTGCAGGGAAGTTTTCATATTTGTGACCGGGAGCCCAAACCGACAATCCATCGCGGCGTATTGAGCCGGAAATTAAATATTTCCCCTCAAAATCATATCCAACCCGGCCTACTAATGAATGCAGAACATTTGTACCATAAGTGTAATTGGTAGTTGTATTTGTAGCATTGTTTAGTGTGCGTATAATGTTGTTATTTTGATTACCAAAAGAGTTTTGACTGTCGCTGCGGTTGGTTTGCACTTCGTAAACTGCCAAAGCCGAAACATGATGTTTGCTGGCGAAGGTGTGATCGAAAGTTAATTGTTGTGTGTACAGTGTAGTTGTGCCCGCGCTGGTATTTTCGGTTATCGACGCAAGCGGGTTGCTTGATGTACCGCCATCGTTATATATTGGGGTATATTGCTCTTGCCTGTTTGTTCCGTAATCAATGCCGTAAGTAGAATTGAATTTTAGCCAAGGGGTAAACTTTACCGTTAAATAAGCGTTTCCGCGGATTCCGATACCATAATTACGGTTTTCGTTAATTAGTGCCTGTTCTATCGGATTTACCGGGTCGGCGCCGTCAAAACTGCTTTGAGGACCAAAAAAACCGCCGGCATTGTTTGGATTGTAAATAGGTAAGTACGGCTGCATCCTTATTACATTGGTAATGGGCGTTCTATTGCCTGGAGGAATCCCAAAGCGCTGGCGGGTTACCGAAGCATTGAATGTTTCGCCGATTGTAATAAACTTGTTCAGATTATGATCAGAATTCATTCGGAAGCTTTTACGGCTGAAATTAGTTCCAACGGTAATACCATCCTGATCAAAGTAACTGGCAGATGTAAATATGCGTGAATTCTCATTCCCGCCACTTAATGAAACAGCATGTTGCTGCACAACTCCTTTTTTGAAATAAGCATCCTGCCAGTCTGTATTGGTTTGGGCGAAGGTTTGTGAAGAACCCGCATAAATAGGCTGATTAAAGTTTGCCTGTTCTAAACGCGGCGGTATGCCAATACCTGCGGCTCCGTTCAAAGCCCTTTCATATTGTAAATATTGGCTTGTATTGAGAAGGTCATACTTTTTAGTAACTTCCTGAAATCCCGCATAGGAATCGAAGCTTAACACAACTTTACCACTGGAACCCTTCTTGGTTGTGATGATGATAACGCCGTTGGTTGCTCGTGAACCGTAAATCGCCGCGGCGCTCGCGTCCTTGAGTACATCAACTGATTGTATATCTCTTGGATCAAGACTGCCGATAGAACCGGGAAAACCATCAATAATATATAATGGATCAGATCCGTAACCTACAGAACTTACACCCCGTATCTGTACAATTGGCGCGGTACCCGGCGAACCATTGTTGGTAACCGTTAAACCTGCCACCCGGCCTTGTAAGGCCTGATCAACACCGCCAACAGGTAAAGCTGATATTGTTTTGCCGCTCACGGACGAAACCGCGCCCGTTACGTTGGCACGCTTTTGTGTTCCATAACCTACAACAACTACTTCGTTTAATGATTTAGAATCACTTCTTAACGATACATTAATCACCGATTTGCCTGAAACAGAAACTTCTTTTGACGCGTAGCCTACAAAACTGAAAACGAGTACCGCCTGGTCGTTAGGTACTTCAATGCGGAACGCGCCATTGTTGTCGGTTCCAACCACCGTTGTGGTGCCTTTTAAGGTAACAGTTACACCTGGTAATGCTGAACCGTTTTCATCGGTTACTTTACCCGTTATGACCTTGCTTATGGCTGATTTGATTACATCAGGGTCTGCATGCCGCAAATGAGCCGGGTCATTAGCCGCAAACGTGGAATTTATAATAGTAATGCATATAAATACTATTATAACCGTCATTCTCATGAAAGTGCTTAGTAAATATTTTTTTTTCATATTGTGGTTTATTAATTGAAAACATTGGTTGAGAAATTGGTAAGGTTCAGCACTTATATTAAACAGGTCTTTGCATTGGGTAATGGTTAGGTGATAGATGAATTAACTCATCTGGAATAATAAACCATACGGTTTGAAGAAGACTTCATTTGTTTTAATAAAGAGCGGTTTACTTAATTGGTTGCTTAACCGGTAGCTTGTATCAGGTTCGGATTTATTAGTTATAGAATCCGTAATATTGATACCGATGTAGTTTACTACGGGCCACGATCTGTGACCGGCGAAACAAGTTCTCTTGATTTATTCTTTCATAATATGTTTCATAAAAGGGTTGCAATCGATTGTAGAGCCGGGCCGGTTTGTACTTTCCTGAATACGACTAAACCATAGTATACAGGTCGAATCAAGCCTTAATAAAACTTAAATCGAAATCTTGACAGAACTTGCCGGTCGGCTTTATTGGTTATAATTTAGCAGCTACCTGACTTAGAATTGTAGCAGCTTTGCAAGCGTAAAATTACTTTTGAAGCAGATTCAGGTAACCAATTTTTTACCATAAAAACACAACATTTGTCAACTTACACCATATTCATGATCAACCGCCGTCGCCGCAGAGGTAAAAACGTGGCTGATTAAGAGGAATAAGAGTTCTTATTATACATGCTTGTTAAAATGTTGTGGAAATGCTTCAACATTGTTTTGTTCTTGCAGCTATCTACGAGTATTATCAGGGAACCCGGTTGTGCTTGTACTGATGACCGGAAGCGCGATTGCCATGGAGTGGGAAAACAAGCACATCCCGGCAATAATTAACGGCCGGTATGGCGAACAGACCGCGGGTGCAGACATAGCCCTTAAGAAATGGAACGAGCAGGAGGGAAGTTAATACTGCGCACCGGACGGTATAAGGTTGGTTGGCCAAAATTCAAAATATAGTGCCCTTCAGGGAAAAATTTTTATACCATAAACGAGTGCGGTTTTACATCTTGAAAGCAGATTGTCGTGTTCCAGCCATCCGTCAAGGGTAGTGCGTGATTGGCCCTGTTATTGTTACCATCTCGAGACACTATGTTTATTGACTATACCGTTGTTGCAGATCAGAAATAACATCAAATTCATCAGCCACTTTTGTTATCAAACTTTCAAATACTTTAAAGTATTGGGCATATACCTGGTGGTTTTCGGCGTTGGGTAAATAGGTTTGGTGCATGGTCACCGTTTTTGAGGCTTCTTCTAAAGAAGGATAAATGCCCATCTCGGTCGCGCTTAACAGGAATGCACCCTTGCCTATACTGTCGCCATGGCTAAGCGTGCTTACCGGCTTGTTAAATATATCTGCAATGATTTGCGTGCAAAATGGTATAGAAGCAAAACTACCATTGATAGACAGACCTTCGATATGACGGTGCTTTTCCAGTGTGCGGCCAATGCTGTACATCTCGTATAAAATCCCCTCTATGGTGGCCCTGATAAAGTGTTTGCGTTCGTGCCTGATATTTATGCCAAAATAACATCCCCTTGAATTTGGGTTCCAAATAGGGGCCCGTTCACCATGCAAAAATGGAAGGAAAATTAAGCCCCCCGAACCAACTTCTACGCTTGCAGCTTCCTCTATCAGCATTTCCATTGATTGGTCAACATCAAAAGCTTTTCGAAAATCGCCAAATTGTTTGGTAAACCAATTGAATATTACCCCGCCGTTACTTGTTGGCCCGCCGGTAATGATATGCTTCTCTGTAAGCAGGTAGTTGAAAATTTGCTGTTGGGGGTCTTCTATTATTTTATCGCCTATTATCCGGAATGCGCCGCTATCTTCAATGGTGATCGTAGCCATACCGTTTTCCCATACACCAGCACCCAGGGTGGCCAGACAGCCATCGCTGGATCCTATCAGGATTTTAACCGTCGGTAACAATTTTAAAACCCTTTGATATTCTTTTTTTAGCACTACGCCCGAATAGAAAACAGGATGCAGATCGGGTAGCTCCTCCGGTGTGATCCCGGCAAACTCCAGTGCAGCCTGGTCCCAGGCCAAATTATGGATATTCATTAGCCCGGTTGCAGAGGCAATACTGTAATCTATCACACATGCACCAGTCAGCTGTTGAATGATATAGGTTTTTATGGGCATAAATTTCCTGGCCAGTCTGAATTTCTCAGGTTCGTGGTTTTTCATCCAGGCAATTTTTATCAACGACGACATCGGGTGGATAGGTGTTCCGGTGGCTTTATAAATCTCCTCGCCCAGGCTGCTTTGTTTAAGTTCAGCCGCCTCTTTTTTGCCCCTGTTATCTGCCCAGGTTATGGCGTTGCCCAATGGGATGCCATCTTTATCCACCGCCAGCAAACTGTGCATAGACGAGCCAAAACAAATACAGGTCACGATATACTTTTTAGGATATATCTCATCAATGAGCAGGTTTTTCAAAATATAGAGCATGGTAATAAACATCTGCTCCGGATCCTGCTCGCTATGGTCTGGCTGCTCATGAAAGGTAGGGTAATGCCCCTTTGACGAACTGATTAAATTGCCGGAAAGATCAAAGGCGAAAACCTGTACAGCGGCGGTGCCCATTTCTATAATGATGATACAATTCATGATGTATGTTGATGATCTGGTGTTTTATTTTTCCTGAACTCGCTTGGGGTGTACCCCGTAAGTTTTTTAAAGGTTGTAGAGAAATGCTGCGACGAATAGAACCCGGTGTTCAGCGCTATGTCGGTAACATTTTCCTGGTTTTTTTTAAGCAGTTTGGTTGCTTCGCTTATCCTGATGTTGATTAAATAATTCAAAGGTGAAAAGCCGGAATAGTTTTTTACCTTTTCGGTAAAGGCGGTAGTACCCATGCCAATCAGTGCAGCCATTTCTTCTACCGTCCATTGATGGGCAAGGTTTTGCCGCAATGTTTGCTCCAGCTTTAAGAATGTTTGAGGGAAGTCTCTCCTGGAATTGTTTTGCCTGATCAGTTGTCGGCTGATCAACACAAAAAGTTCATCAAGCAACTGGTTTACACGCGTGTAAAAGCCTACTTCCTCGTTTTGTAATTCCAACTGTAGGTTTTGCATTAATGTGTGCGCTTCTTTCAGTTTTAAAACAAGCTGTTGCTTATTTACCATCAAAATTTGGTTAATAGATAATTTTTCCTTTTTGGTGAGCCCGCTCCATTTGCCAGGCAAAAGCTTTCCGCAATCTTCGGTAGAAATTTTTATCCAAAATAAAGTACCTATATTTAATATTCCGCTTTCCCCGCCAATGCGTTGCCCGGGCAATACTATTGCAAAATCACCAGGGTATAAAGTATGGTCTTGTGAATCAATTATCCAGGTAAATTTCCCTTCTAAAATATAGTACAGGCAAATGCAGTCCGTAACGTTACTGTTAAAGGAGTTAAGTTGGATAGTGCTGTTTTTTTTGTGGGCAAACTCCAGAATATGCGGAAAATGCACAAGTTCTTTCGATGCCCCCTGCTGAAGTATCAATTGATTCATCCAGGATAATAATTGGTATACGTTGCTGCCATCTCTGTACTGCCACGGGTATCCGGGAACCCAAATGATACCCATAAAAAGCAAGTTTACATAATATAAAATGAAGATTTGTATAAAAACCATCACTGTTTTTTAATGGTATTTTCCCGGTTTAATATTATCATACTTTGTATATATTATAAACAGTTCCAATAAAAACCAAAGCCACTAATTAGTCGGGCCCCCACCCTGTAGCAGTGTGTGTAGTAAAATGTATGATGATAAAATGGTGTCTTCTTTCCCGTACTGCAGGTATTGCATTGCTGCAATGCTGCTTATTTTTTTGTAATGCTTTTGCCCAGCAAATTTCCAGGGATGAGTTGATATTCCTGACTCCGGAGTGGAAAGGCGAACGCTTTGCCGATGGCCGTCCCAGGGTATCGGATGCAATTTTGGCCCGGATGAAGCAGGTAAGTATTGAAGAAGCCTGGGCGGTTTTGAAAAATGTCGGTTATGGCTATCAGCTAACCGAGAACTGGTTGGTAATAAACCCGGATAGCGTTTTGGTAGGCCGCGCTGTAACCGCAATTTTTATGCCTGCACGCCCCGATGTATGGAAAGCGATCGACGACAGAGGAAAAAAAGAGGGCAGAAAAGGACAAAATACCTGGCCCGTAGACCTGCTGGTAAAAGGCGATGTGTACGTGGCAGATCAGTTTGGCGCCCACAAAAACGGACCTACCATTGGTGATAACGTGGGTAATGCTATCTACGCAAAAACCGGTAACGGTATAGTTTATAATGGTGCAGTAAGGGATCTGCGCGGATTAAAAGAGATTGGCGGCTTTACATCCTTTGTAGAAAGCTACGACCCATCGTACCATAATCCCCCGGGCGATCTGAATACCATGATTGTCGGCATTAATCAGCCTACAAGGATAAAGCAGGTCACTGTTATGCCGGGGGATGTGGTACTGGGAGAGAATGGAGTAGTTATGTTCATTCCGCCGCACCTGGCCGAGAAAGTGGTAATTACCTCTGAAGTGGTGAGGTTAAGGGATATGTTTGGTCACCTGCGTTTAAAAGAAGGCAAATACACTGCCGGGCAAATAGACGCCCGCTGGAGCGCCGATATCGAAAAAGATTTTTCAGCGTGGCTGAATGAGCACATCAATGAATTGCCGGTACCCAAAGCGCAAATACAGAACATCCTTAAAAACCGGACCTGGTAAATTAATCTATCACTAAATATAAAATATGTCAAACCATCAAAACAGGCGCAGTTTTCTTTCGAAAGCTGCGGTAGCTGGTGCAGCTATGCTGGCAGCACCATTAAATAAAACATTTGGGCAGGGGTTGATCGATGCGAAAGACCGTACATCGCGGGCATCATCTCCATCTGACCTTAAAATTACGGAAGTCAAGTGCGCTTATGCCGGCGGCGGGCTTTTTGTGAAAATATACACCAATCAGGGTATCTGGGGTTCAGGCGAAGGTGTTGACGCCATAGCTGGCACTTATTACCTGGTGAAACGGCTGGAGAGGATGCTGAAAGGCCGAAGCCCGTTAAATCCAAACAGAATAGCCGAGGAGATCAGAAAAGCGAATTTTTTTGCCGGCGCGCAATCCGGTATGTTTGTTGCGGTGCTTACCGCGGTGGAGGCTGCCCTTTGGGACCTTACAGGCAAGGCATTGGGTGTGCCTGTATACCAGTTATTAGGTGGTAAATACCGCGATAAATGCCGTGTTTACTGCGATACAGAATTATACACAGTCACAAACCCTAAACCCGAAGATTATGCAAAGGCTGCCAGAGGCGCGATTGACCGCGGATACACGGCTGTGAAATTTGATATAGACGATGCCCGCGACCCGAATAAGTTTGACCGTTATAACTGGACCGCCAGTAACGCCGAACTGGACAGGATGTATAATGCTATTGCCGCCGTCAGAAAAGAAGCAGGGCCAAACATTGATGTATGCGTGGATATGCACGGCAGGTACGATGCCACAACCGGCCGCCGGGTTGCAAAAATGATGGAGCCTCTGAATTTAATGTGGCTGGAAGAACCTATACCTGCAGATAATATTGATGTATATAAAACAATAACACAGGAAACAAGTACACCAATTTGCGCCGGGGAGAATTTTTACCTGGCCTATGGTTATACCAGGCTGCTTTCAGAAGCCGGGATCGATATTGTGATGCCCGATCTTCAAAAATGTGGAGGGTTGGGCGAAGGGCAACGGATAGCTAACCTTGCCAACTTATATTACGTGCCGTTTTCGCCGCATATGGTAGGATCTTTCCTGGGCGCTATGGCAACTGCGCATGTTTGTGCCTCAGTACCCAATTTCCATATCATGGAGTGGCAAACACTGAGCGACACCGAACCCAAGTGGAAGGAAATAGTGGAATACGATAAGCCATTTATCGAGAAAGGCTTTCTGGTATTGTCTGATAAACCCGGAGTGGGTGTTGAGATCAACGAGGAAGGACTGAAGAAGTACGCAATGCCAGGAGTGCCTTTTTTTGCTTGATCAACTGCCAGGTATGAACATTTTTTTCAAAGCCACAACCACACTAACTATCGCTGCATTTGCCGCTGTACTCATCATGTTTTCTAAAGGTTTGTCGCATACAGGGCCTTATGTGCTTGCATTTTTTGTACTGTTTGCTATAAGCCTGTGTGCTTCCTCGAAAACCAAAAGTTTTGCCTATACGGCACTAATTTTCGGAGCGGCCGCCATGGCGCTCTATTATCCGGCGTTTTTTATCAGTTATGGTAATTTCAAATACGCCACGCTTATTATCCCGCTTATACAGCTTATTATGTTTGGTATGGGTACTTCCATGCATTATCACGATTTCCTCGGCGTGTTAAAATCGCCCAGGGGAATAATCATAGGGGTGGTGAGTCATTTTATGATTATGCCCTTACTTGGTTATAGTATAGCGACGCTTAGCGTGAAGTTAACCGGAATGCCTGCCGAAATAGCAGCCGGCATTGTACTGATAGGCTGTTGCCCAAATGGTATGGCATCTAACGTAGTATCCTATCTGGCGAAGGCAAACCTCGCATTATCTGTTACCATCACCAGTATTTCCACTATGCTTTCACCGGTATTAACACCCTTTTTAATGAATTTACTTGCCGGGCCGCTCATTAAGATAGACCCCTGGCTGATGGTGGCAGATATTTTTAAAATGGTCATGATACCCATTGCTTTGGGTCTGCTATTATCCTCGGTGGCTAAGGGGCGTGCCAGCGGGCTAAAAAGAATAATGCCCTTACTATCAATGGCCGGCATTATCTGTATCATCATTATTATTACAGCCGCCGGCAGGGAAAGCTTACTTAAAGTTGGTCTGCTGTTGGCCGTATTGGTACTGTTGCATAATATTGGCGGCTATTTACTTGGTTTTTGGTCAGCAAAAGCGTTTGGGATGGAAGAACGGGACTGCCGCACTATTGCTATAGAAGTGGGGATGCAAAACGGCGGTATGGCCGCGGGGCTTGCCAAAGGGATGGGCAAAATAGCAACGCTTGGCCTGGCGCCGGTCATCTTTTCAACTTTTATGAATATTACTGGCTCATTATTGGCCTCTTACTGGCATAAAAAAACACCTGCCGTTGCCCCTGAGGCTACTTTGCAAGGTTCAGCCGGGCAGTGAAGCGGCGCGGGGTTTTGCCCAAAGTTTTTTGTGCAAAAATCAACGCTGCGTTTTTTTAGAAGATAAAGCAATTTGATTTAGCATTCTTTGTACATAACCAACTAACCGATCTAACACATTTTTTGATAATGAATAACTACCGCACAAACGCGGAATAGTAATAAATAGCTATGCATATATTTAAGACCAACCATAAAGTTATTGTGAAATACGCCGGCTTGCTTTACAGTTCACCGGATTGGAGCTGGGACAGTTTTATAAACCGCGAAGTATTGCACCGAGAGGTTTTAAATGACATCCAAAGTATCACAGCCGACTCTTTGCTGGCTCATGATTTGGAACAGTTATGCACCCCTATTGCCAATCAGGAAATATGGGCATCAGGTGTCACCTATATGCGCAGCAAAGATGCCCGCATGGAAGAGTCTAAAGATGCCGGTGGAGGCGATTTCTATGCGAGGGTTTACAGCGCAAAACGCCCTGAGCTTTTTTTTAAATCTTCAGCATATCGTGCAGTTGGGTCTGGCGGTACTGTTCGTATCCGGAAAGATTCGGAATGGAACGTTCCGGAACCGGAATTGGTATTATTCATTTGCAGCGCAGGTACCATTGAGGGGTATATGATAGGCAATGATATGTCATCAAGAGATATCGAAGGAGAAAACCCTTTATATCTTCCCCAGGCGAAATCATACGACGGTGCAGCAGCGGTTGGTCCATGTCTTTACGTGCCGGCCACACCCATTTCTCCGGATACCGAAATTCAAATTGAAATATGGAGAGGTGATGTTAAAGTGTTTGTTGATGCCATATTGATCAGCAGGATGAAGCGCACCCACAAGGAACTTGCCCATTATCTTTTTATGGAGATGTCATTCCCTGCAGGTGTATACCTCATGACCGGCACCGGTATCGTACCGCCTGATTCGTTTACACTTAACTATGGCGACGTGATACATATTACTATAAGTAACATAGGCACACTTACAAATCAGGTAGGGAAATAATGAGTATGGATTTCGGATGTGAACCGCTTCTGGTGTTAACGAATGGGGAATTTCCGATAGCATCAATCTAAATTAAATAATAAAAGAAAATAAAATGTCAAAGTTCAGAAGTTCTGATTGGTTTGGGAAAACAGGTAAAATGGGGTTTTTATACAGGAGCTGGATGAAAAACCAGGGTATGCCTGCCGATCTTTTTGACGGAAGACCGGTTATCGGTATTTGTAACACATGGTCGGAACTAACGCCTTGTAATGCCCATTTGCGCGACCTGGCCGAATCCGTTAAACGCGGGGTTTATGAAGCTGGCGGTTTCCCGGTGGAGTTCCCTATCATGTCGTTGGGCGAAACTTTGCTTAAACCTACCGCTATGCTTTTCAGGAACCTGGCCAGTATGGATGCTGAGGAATCGATGCGTGGCAATCCGATAGACGGGGTTGTATTGCTGACCGGCTGCGACAAAACTACGCCCTCTACCATGATGGGAGCTGCCAGCGTAGGGCTGCCGACTATTGTAGTTCCTGGTGGGCCGATGTTGAACGGTAAATACCGGGGCGTTGATATCGGATCGGGCACGGCAGTATGGAAGTTGACTGATGACCTCAAAACCGGTAAAATAACCAATGACGAATACCTTGCGGCCGAAAGCTGTATGTCGAGAAGCGCAGGCCATTGTATGACGATGGGTACCGCCTCTACTATGGCTTGTATGGTCGAGTCGCTTGGTATGTGCCTTTCACAGGCCGCGGCCACCCCGGCGGTTGATTCAAGGAAAAAAGTGCTGGCGCAGCTATCGGGCAGGCGTATTGTAGAAATGGTGAAAGAAGGATTAACGATATCCACCATACTCACCCGTGCCGCATTCGAAAACGCTATTAAAGTAAATGCGGCAATTGGCGGTTCTACCAATTTCATTATACATCTAACGGCAATTGCCGGGCGTGTTGGCGTAGACCTGTGCCTGGACGATTTCGACAGGCTGGGCAGTAAAATACCCTTGTTACTCAATCTGATGCCTTCCGGGAAATACCTGATGGAAGACTTTTACTATGCGGGCGGGTTGCCTGTTATATTGAAAGAACTGAGTAATGAACTGGCTATGGACGCGATAACCGTAACCGGTAAATCGCACGCAGAAAACATAAAAGATGATGGTATATGCTACAATAATGAGGTTATTGCAGACTATGGTAACCCCATCATCCGAGAGGGGGGCATAGCCGTTTTGAAAGGTAACCTGGCTGTTAATGGCGCGGTTATCAAGCCTTCGGCAGCAACGCCATCACTGATGCAGCATACGGGCCGTGCGGTGGTTTTTGAAACCATTGAAGATTATCACGCCAGGGTTGATGAGCCTCAGCTTGATATTGATGAGACCTGTGTGATGGTGCTGAAAAATGTTGGCCCGGTAGGGTATCCCGGCATGCCCGAAGTTGGCAACATGGTGCTGCCGAAAAAATTGCTGGATAAAGGTATTACGGATATGGTAAGGATATCAGACGGACGGATGAGCGGCACCGCGTACGGTACCGTTGTGCTCCATGTATCACCGGAATCTGCCATCGGCGGTAACTTGGCACTTGTGGAAAACGGAGACCTGATATGCCTCGATGTACCGGCGAGAAGAATAGACCTGCTTGTAGATGAGGTGGAACTGGAAAGACGACGGCTGTTATGGGAAAAGCCAGCTTATCATACAGACAGGGGCTACGTATCTATGTACCAGCGCCATGTGCAGCAGGCCGATAAAGGGGCAGACCTCGATTTTCTTGTGGGGAATTCCGGATCTGTTGTAACTCGCGATTCGCATTAATTTAAACTGGGGATAGCATGACAATACTTGTACTGATCTTTTGTATTTTACTGCTTGTGGCGCTGATCACATGGGCAAAGGTGAATGCCTTTCTTGCCTTTCTTATCGTATCATTGCTGGCAGGCCTCTTCCTAGGTATGCCATTTGCCACAGTTATTACATCGATAAATAAAGGGTTAGGCGATACATTAGGATCAGTAGCCATCATTATTGTATTGGGGGCTATGCTGGGCAAACTTGTTGCAGAAAGCGGTGCCGCTCAGCGCATAGCTCATTTCATGCACGATTTGTTTGGTGCTAAATATGTAACCTATGCCATGGCTATAACCGGCTTTATTGTGGGTATCCCATTGTATTATAATGTAGGATTCATACTGTTGGTGCCCATCATTTTTTCGGTTGCCTCCAGCTACCGTTTACCGCTGTTGTATGTGGGTATGCCCATGCTTACCGCCTTATCGGTGATGCACGGCTTTTTACCTCCCCATCCTTCGCCAATGACGCTCATCAGCGTCTTTCATGCAGATATTGTTAAAACATTTAGCTATGGGCTGATAATCGCTATTCCTGCTATAATTATAGCAGGACCAGTGTTTTCGACTACCCTCAAAAAAACAGGACCGAACGGTTTGCAATTTGCCAAGAGTTCTGCCGCCTTGCCGGCTCATGAGTTACCGGGTATTGTTAACAGCATACTGTCATCTCTTTTACCGGTTGTACTGATTTGCCTTGCCCATTTGCTGTCTGCGTTTTTTGGGCAGACTCCCTTTATAAAAACCTTAGCATCATGGCTCGCCGAACCTATTATTGCCATGCTGCTCACCTTAATTATAAGCACCTATACGCTTGGCCTGCAAAAAAGCAGGCCATTAGCAAAAATAATGGATGGTTATGTGTGTGCAGTAAAAGATATAGCAATGGTGTTGATCATTATTGGCAGCGCGGGCGCACTGAAGCAAATATTTGTAGATAGCCGCCTAAGCGATGTGCTGGCCGGTATGCTGATTAGTAGCACCATGCATCCCCTGTTGTTTGCATGGCTGGCGACAGCTTGTTTGCGGCTTTGCCTCGGCTCAGCCACCGTGGCTGGCGTAACTGCCGCAGGAGTGTTGTTTCCAATCGCGCATCATGCAGGCGTTAACACCAATTTGCTGGTGTTGGCTATCGGGGCGGGTAGCCTGTTTGGCTCGCATGTAAACGATACGGCTTTTTGGTTATGCAAAGAATATTTCAGGTTATCGGTTAAGGAAACACTCCGCTCATGGACGGTAATGGAAAGCCTGGTATCTGTAATAGGGCTTGCAGGCGTCTTATTGTTAGATTGTTTACTATAAATAAAATAGACCTATACCCATCAATGTATATAATCAATTTTAAACCAAAACCCCTGCGTAAATGAAAAAAAAGCTACACTAAAACTGGAAAACGGCACACAAAGTGCCGCCTCGAAAAACTCTTTCGCAATTACCAATTTTGAGAAAGAGGTTAAATGAAGATTTATCAATTGAATTAAACCTAAAATCATGGAAAAAGAAATCAAAGCATCTGGGATGATGTTGTCCATTACAATAAGTGTTCTTTTTACACTTATATTTGTGGCGGATGTACGGGCGGGAAAAGCCGTCAGCGCCAGAACCCGCATCGACGTGAGCGTACAAACAGTTACCGGTAAAGTGCTCGACGAAAAAGGCAGCCCGCTTACTGGCGTTAGCGTAAGCGAAAAAGGGACTAAAAACGGTGTTATGACTGACGCAAGCGGTAATTACAGGATACAGGTATCCTCGGATAACGCGGTGTTATTATTCAGCTACGTGGGATACCAATCCAAAACCGAGGCCCTCAACGGTCGCGTTACCCTGAATGTTGTGCTGGAGCCAAAATCAAACGCCCTAAGTGAGATAATCGTAACGGCCTTAGGTATAAAGCGCGAATCAAAAAAATTAGGTTACGCGGCAGAAAATGTACGCGTGGGCGAGATAACCACCAACCGTTCTACAAACTTTGTTAACTCACTTGAGGGAAAGGTTGCAGGTTTGGATATTTCCCCGCCTGCAAGCGGCCCCGGCGGTAGCACCAAGATCAGGTTGCGCGGGCAGTCTGCGTTCCAGGGCGATAATGCGCCGTTGATTGTATTAAACGGCCTTCCTTTATCGCAAAGCCCGTCGAGCACCAACGGTTACACCCAGTCAGTGGATCTGGGCGATAATATGCAGCAGATAAATCCCGACGACATTGAGTCGATGACCGTATTAAAAGGAGCCACGGCTGCGGCACTTTACGGTTCAAGGGCAAGCAACGGTGCGTTAATTATCACTACTAAAAGCGGCAATAAAAATACTGGTAAAGGTATTGAGTTTACCTCCAACTTTACCCAAAACCAGGCACTTGACTTTACCGACTTTCAATATGAATATGGACAGGGCGAAAATAACGTACGCCCCAAAACGCAGGGCGAGGCACAAAGTTCAGGTGCCTGGAGTTTTGGGGAAAAATTTGATAATGCACCTACCTATCAGTTTGATGGCGTACAACGTCCGTATGCGCCGGAAAGAAACCGGATCAGCAAATTCTTCAGACTTGCCAATGCGTGGACGAATACCATCGCGTTCTCCGGAGGTAATGAAAAAGGTAGCTTCAGATTCTCTTATTCGAACCAGGATGCACAGGGTATAATACCTAACAACGATTATCATAAAAAAATATTCAACCTGGGCTTGAATTATAACTTTACCCCTAAGTTGTCCGCACAGATCTATGTAAATTATGACCACGAGAATAACAACAATCCGCCGGTAATTGGTATTCAGGGATCATCGGTTACCAATTATATCTACCGTTATTCTAACTCGGTTAGTTTGGATGTATTAAAAGCAGCTGCGGTTGATGCTAACGGCAACGAAACCCCTACATCTCGTTTCACTACCCTTACCAACCCCTATTGGATCATGAACAAGCAATTCACAAGGCAAACCAGAGACCACCTTTTAGGTACTGCAACCCTGCGTTACCAGTTTTTTGATTGGCTTTACCTGCAGGGCCGTGTGAATATGGAATATAGCACTTCGTTTTACGAACAAAACGCGCCAACAGGCACCCTGACAAATGCTGCTGCGCCCGTTGGCCTTTATAACGGTAGTTATAACTCAAATGACAATACTTACCGCGCTCTAAATGCTGACTTTTTATTAGGAGGTGGCCATAAATGGGGAGCATTTTCTTTTGATGCTACTGTGGGAGGAAATACTTTCCCTTCGTCATCGCAGGGATATACCGTTACCGCAACCAACTTTTATGTCAGAGATTTTTATACCCTTGGAAATGGGGTAACCAACACCTCGGCCTATGCATTGTCCAAATCAACGGTCAACTCGCTTTATGGAACTGCCGAGTTTGGATATAAATCCTATTTGTTTTTAAATGTAACCGGCCGTAACGACTGGTTCTCTGTGTTAAGCCCCGAACATAATCATTATTTTTATCCCTCTGTAAGCGGCAGTTTTGTTTTTTCGGAATTTTTAAAGAATCCGCCTTCATGGCTCTCTTTTGGAAAAATCAGGGCGACTTATGCTAATGTGGGTAGTGCAAACGGTATTAACCCTTATAGCAATTCGCTTACTTTCACGATTTCACAAAACGCGTTCAACGGCGTTCCGCTTGGGAGTATCAGCAATGTCACTACGCCAAATCAGGCAATCAAACCTTACAGCGTAAAAGAGAAAGAGATTGGCCTGGAATTGCGAATGTTCAACAGCCGGGTGAATCTGGATGTAGCCGCATATGATAAGCACACCACAAACCAGATCCTAAGTGTGGCTATTTCCAATGCATCAGGCTATACCGGTACAATTGTAAACCTCGGCGAGTTGCAAAACCGCGGTATGGAATTCTTGCTGGAGTTAATACCCGTCAGAAAAGCGAATTTTACCTGGCGTTCAGCGTTTAATACTGCCATAAATTCTTCTAAAGTATTAGCCCTGGCTAATGGTCAAAATCAACTAACCCTGGGTGCAGGAGAGTTCTTTGGTTCCATTGTTGACCAGGTAGGCCTTCCGTTAAACCAGATACAGGGTTCGACTTACCGCAGAGACGCCAACGGGAAGATCATTGTATCAGGCGGTAAGCCGGTGGCAAGTACATCGCCCGCGCTTTTTGGAAGCGCATTGCCTAAAGCTACAGGTGGTTGGGTAAATACATTTACTTATAAAAGGTTTACCCTGATGACACACATCGATTACAAGGTTGGCGGTAAGATATTATCAAGCTCAAACCTTAACTTTCTGAGAGAGGGTTTATCTAAAGAATCGCTGGTTGGCAGGGAAGGCGGTGTTAAGTTTGATGGGGTAAATGCCGATGGCACACCTAACACCACGGCCGTGAACGCTGAGGATTTTTATGCCAATTATCGTTCACAGGGTATCCTGGACCCCTTTATTTATAAATCGGACTTCATCAAGTTAAGAAACGTTTCTGTTAGCTACGATTTTTCAAAGATGGTGAAAGCTAAGTTTATCAAAGGGCTTGTGCTTTCTGCCGTATGCCACAACGTGCTGATCATCAAAAAGTATACACCTAATATCGATCCGGAAGCAATCTCTTCAAGTGGTGATATTTTAACCGGGTACGAGCAAAGTTCACTGCCCACAACGCGCACTTATGGATTTAACCTTAATGTCAAATTTTAAAAGAGTACGATCATGAAAAATTATATAAAGATCATATTATGTGCTGCCTGCCTGTGTTCTGCCGCAGGTTGTGATAAAGGGTTCAAAGAGTTAAATGTTAACCCAAACAACACGACCAGTCTTGACCCAATGTTCTTGTTTTCTAACGCGGAGCTTTTAACATATTCATCGTTAATGGAAACCGAAGCAACCGTTGTTCAGCAGTTTATCGACCCTTTCGGTGGTGTTACCTCTGCGTTTAACTTCAACGTGTTAAATCAAACATATACCGTAATGCGGTGGAATAATGCATATCCAAACAGCATAAAATTCCTGGAGCATATCTTATCGGAAACCAGGAGTGATGCGGCCCGCGCCAACCTGTACAATGAAGCCAGAATATGGAGGGCGTACAATTATATGATGTTGGTAGATACTTATGGAGATGTACCTTATACCCAGGCCGGACAAGCTTATCTGAACTCGGTTTTTTTGCCCAAATATGATAAGCAACAGGAAATTTATAATGATTTGGTGAAGGAACTTACTGCAGCAACGGCGGCTTTAGACGCCGCCAGGGATGTTGTAAAGGGAGATGTTTTTTTTGCAGGAGATATTTCGCAATGGAAACGGCTGGGTTATTCGCTGTTGTTGCGTATCGGGATGCGCTATTCTAAATTAGATGCAGGCAAGGCAAAAACAATTGTGCAGGCAGCCGTTGCCGGAGGCGTAATGCAATCTAACGCCGATAATTGTTACCTTAAATATAACAATACGTACCCTAACCCTGTTACACAGCAAATTCAACAGTTAACCAACACTTATTATCTCGCCGAGCCATTTATAACACAATTAAAATCTACCGGCGATCCGAGGCTGAAGTATATCTCAGCAATGTATGCCGACCCTGGAAAAGCATTATCCCTTCCTCCGGATACAGCATCTGCCAACCAGTTTGGTTTGCCTATAGGTTATGATAGCGGTACGCTGCCAACGGCGCCGGGATTTCGCGGCGTGAGTGGTTCAGGGTTCAAATATTCGCAGGTCAATTACAGCGTATTTGGTAAAGTAACCGCGCCACAATATTTTGTAACATATGCCCAAACGCAACTGTTACTGGCCGAGGCTGTTTTCAGGGGATATATCAGCGGTACAGCAAGTACTTATTATAATAATGGTGTAAAAGCGGCTATGGATCAATTTGCCAGTTATGATGCTGCTGCTGTCATCAGCAGTGATGCACAAAATGCCTATTTGAATAACCCGGTAAATGCATATGCTGATGCCAACGCTTTGAAACTAATTAATACTCAGTATTGGATTACCTCGTTTGGAAACGGTGCAGAAGCATGGGCCAATTTCAGAAGAAGCGGCTTTCCGGCATTATCGCCCAATACATATCCCGGCAAGCAAATAAAAGGGAACTTTGTACGCAGGTATACTTACCCGCAAACAGAGTCGGCTATTAATGCCGATAACTATAGGGCGGCCGTAGCCAGTATAGGCGCAGACGACTTAGATACTCCTGTTTTTTGGGATAAATAAATACTCCCTGTTAATATGCCTTAATACCCCGGTACTGATTAATGCCGGGGTATTATACGTTAATCTCTATAAAGGCGATTCTGATGATTGTAACAACCCGTGTTCCGATTTAAGCTTGAGTGAACATTTGTTATAGAAGTATCAACATTGGTGGTTTATAGGCCTATCCTATTATTTTATATTTGCCTTTTATAAACCATAAGCGTATGTTTTGTAATTAATCGTATATATATATAGATGTTATGTACTGCTGCTTTGTTGGGTGGAGTACTAATTGGGGAACAAGGCCACGTTAATAAAATTGCCATTGAGCTGCAGTTTTATAGCCCTGAAAGTTTTGGAGGTTTGAAATATAAAACTATACATGAAAAGTAATACTATAGGAACCATTAAAATACTTGCCGTTTTAATGTTATCGGGGTCAGCACTGTATGCCCAACAAAGCAAAATGCAGTTATTTAAGTTAAGCGATGTGCGCTTACTGGAAAGCCCGTTTAAGCAGGCGGAACAGGTGGACTTAAATTATATTTTGAAAATGGCGCCCGACAGGCTGCTGGCTCCATATCTGCGCGAAGCCGGGCTTGACCCTAAAGCCACAAGCTATCCCAATTGGGAAAATTCAGGTCTGGATGGCCATACCGGCGGGCACTATTTAACCGCCCTTGCCCAAATGTATGCATCGGCCGGCAACATGGAATGTAAGCGCCGACTGGATTATATGATAGATGAACTGGCCCGCTGCCAGGAAAACGACAGGGACGGTTATGTGGGCGGCGTTCCGGGAGGTAACAAAATGTGGGCGCAGGTAAAAACCGGCGACTTCAGCGACTTTAATAAAAAATGGGTGCCCTGGTACAATTTGCACAAGCTATACGCCGGTTTACGGGATGCCTATTTGCTGGGAGGCAATGCCAAGGCGAAAGCTGTTTTTATTAAACTATGCGATTGGGCCGATGACGAAGTAGCCGGACTGAGCACTGATCAGATGCAGCGTATGCTCGAAACCGAGCATGGCGGTATGAATGAAGTTTTCGCAGATGCCTATGCCATAACCGGTGATAAAAAATACCTGATACTGGCTGAGAAATTTTCTCACAAAGCTATACTAACGCCGTTGGAGCAACACGAGGACAAACTGAGCGGGTTGCATGCCAATACGCAGATACCCAAGGTTATTGGCTTTGAGCGCATAGCCGAACTGGGTAATGATACCAGCTACAGCTCCGCGGCCAAATTCTTTTGGAATACCGTGGTAAACAAGCGTACCATATCTATTGGTGGCAACAGCGTGCGCGAGCACTTTAACCCGGTTCATAATTTTGCTACCATGTTAGAGTCGGAGCAGGGACCCGAAACCTGCAACAGCAATAATATGCTTAAACTGAGTAAAATGCTGTTTGTTGATGATACCCAACTTACTTACATAGATTTTTATGAGCGTTTGCTGTATAACCATATCCTGTCGTCGCAGCACCCGGTAACCGGCGGCTTTGTTTATTTTACGCCCATACACCCGCAGCATTACCGCGTTTATTCAACAGCGGACCAAAGCTTCTGGTGCTGCGTAGGTACGGGTATGGAGAACCATGGAAAGTATGGAGAGATGATTTATTCGCATAAAGGCGCCGATCTGTATGTTAATCTTTTCATTCCGTCTGTACTCCACTGGAAAGAGAAAGGTATCGAGGTGACGCAGCACACCAGGTTCCCGGAAGCCGAGAATACCGCCCTGTTGCTTAAATTAAACCGTCCGGGTAAATTTGCCATCTATATCCGCAAGCCCGAATGGCTAAAGTCCCGAGGCTTTAGCGTTACTATAAACAACCGGTCTGTTACCTTCAGCGAGAGTGCTGAAGGTTATGTGAAGCTCGTGCGTGTCTGGAAGACAGGCGACCGCATAGGAGTCTCATTGCCGATGAAGAATTATGTGGAGTACCTTCCGGATAACTCGGCCTGGGTATCATTTCTGCATGGGCCTATCGTACTGGCCGCGCCAACAGATACCACTAAACTTATCGGCTTAATTGCAGGCGATAGCCGCTGGGGCCACATTGCAGGAGGTCCGCTCTATTCGCTGCCAACCTCGCCATTGCTGGTCAGCAACAGCAGGGATCTTAGTACGGCAATTAAAGCGGTTACCGGCGACGCGCCTTTAACTTATCAGATAAGTGATCTGGTTGTCCAACCAAATTTTAAAAGCCTTAAACTGATTCCATTCTATAAAGTGCATGACAGCCGCTACATGTTGTATTGGCCGGTAGCGAAACCCGATAGCATACAACAAAAAGAGCAGGAACTGGCCTTGCTTGACGAGCGTTATATAAAAATGGCCGCCCGATCGGTCGATGCGGTAACGCCTGGTGAGCAGCAGCCAGAGAACGACCATGGCATGATTGCCCAAAAATCCGAAACCGGCATATTCAGAAATATGCACTGGCGCAGCTCGGCCGGCTTCTTCAGCTACCGCCTGCGTACAAATCCTGCTGTTAAAAGCCTGGGTATAACTTATTATGGCAAGGAAAGCAGCCGGGAGTTTGATATCTATCTAAACGATGTTAAGCTTACACAGGTTTCGTTTGATGGCACAGGGCCGGATGCCTTTATAACCAAGGAATATACGATACCTGAACGTGTCAACACCGGTGCAAGTACCATAGTGGTGAAGTTCGTAGCTACCCCAGGTAATAAGACCGCCGCTATTTACGACGTACGCCTGATGCGCTAAAGCGAAGAGACCAGGCATCCAACTTTAAGTCCGTTAGTTCACACGCGCGGGTCAGCCTGGACAGCTTGTTCCCGGGCCATACAGTGGAAAACGAAAAAGGCCTTCAGCAAATACAAATGCACCGCCTGTTTAATCCCTTATTTCGGACTATTTTGGTTCAACTGGCTTCAGCCATCAGCATCTAACATTAAGAAAATCTCTAACACCTCATTTAAAACAGAGGCATTAGAGATTTTTGGCAATTGGTGAAATAACTTAATTGATTTCTTTGTATTTATCTTATATTTTCACAAATCCCCATTGCTGATTACGGCTTCCGGAGTAAGTCCATTGATCAAGTGCACCGCCGTTATTGAGCGAAGATGCTGCAACATCTAATACCTTTCCGCTATTTGCGTTGGTAATTTTATAATATCCGTTGTCGGTTACCTGAATTGACCATTTTTGATTTGTACCGCCGTTGTAATCCCATAAATCTACCTGCCCGCCATTGCCGGTGTTCCAGCCATACATTTCCAAACACTTCCCGGTAGCGTGCATAGGAGTTAATCTATAATAACCTCCTCCGGCGTCTTCCACTTTAAACTGTTGATTGGCTCCAGCCAGATAATCCCATTGATCAGCCAATGTCTGATTGGCAGTACCCCAGCCAGCGAACTCCAAAGCTTTAAAGCTGTATCTGTTATAAATCTGGTAAACTTGTCCAATCTGGATGGTTGAGGATGTACCGTTTTGCGCGCCTTGTACCACCGCGGCTAAACCTTGCTGGTCGGCAACTCCGTTAGTTTGCCTGTTAATAATTCTGAATGCATTATTTCCCTGTGAGCCATCATCAAAATAAAATGGGCGCAAGCCGTATTGCAATGCCTGGTGTGTGATATAATTAATATAGTATGCCCTGCTTGCTTCATGCAATGTTAATGCATCCCCCGAAAGCGTTTGTAGCCTACGGATCGCTCCATATTCTCCCAATATAACCGGAATACCCTTATCAATGAACTTTGTCTTCATCAGCGGAAACTCTGCAGGGGCGTCCGACTCTTCACCCCAGGTGGCATTCCGTGAACCATCGGTTGAATGATATCCACTGCCCCAATAATAAAACATATTGCCCCAGCTTGCATCCGCTGCCAAACCGGCAAAATTAAAGGGCGTGTAATAGTGTACTTCAACCATCAGGCGGTTGGATGCCGGATCTGTGGGAAGGGTGTTCATCAAGGTGTTTGAGTAATCTATACTGGTAGAGGGCCCCTGGATAAGCAGCACCCGGTAACTATTATGTCCACCGGTTGATCTTACCGCGTTAACGAACGTTTGATGATAAGAAAGAAGTACCCCCATCCCTGTAGCATCTGATACAGCAGGTTCATTCGCGCTGGCAAAGATCAAATGTTCATCAAAACCACGCATTTGAGTAGCTATTTGCTCCCAAAAGGCCTTTTGTTTGGCATTAACGGCAGCCTGTGCGCTGGTGGTACAATTGTTCTCCAGCCATCCGCCATCCCAGTGTATATTTAATATCACATACAAACCGTCGCTAACGCAGTATTGAACAACCTGCTTCACCCTGTCGAGCCATGCCTGCTGAATTTGCGCTGTGTTGCTGTCCGCATACTGGTCCCATGAACAAGGAATACGAACTGCGGTGAAACCGCTTTTTTTAACCTGATCGATAAGTGCCTGGGTCACCGTAGGATTACCCCATGCTGTTTCGCCGCCTGTTGCCTCCAATGTGTTACCGATATTCCATCCTAACTGGAATTTCGCAGCGAGCTGAGTCGCCGTACTGCTTACTCCCGTTTGGTCAGGTGCAAGTGGCGATGTGTTGTAACTCGGATAACTGGTAGCGGCCAACGTTTTAGTACTTGTTTTGGCAAGCGGCTTAACGCCTTGATCAACAATCCCTGCCTTTTTGCAGCTTGTCAATGCGATGATTGTAAAAATGCATAAAAAATGATTTAAGTTTCTTTTCATAAGAATTGGTTAAATTGACGATATGGTCGTCGTTAATAATTGGTTAATTGCATGTGAAGTGTTAGATAAACAGGTAAGATGAAGGTCACATTACTTTTAAGGTTTACATAGATAAGGTTATGGGTATTTTTGTTTATAACTGCCTGCAGCCAACGGGGTATTAAAAAGATTAATAATAAGGCAGTTGCCATGCCGGGTAAGGCAGAGTCTAACATTAGTTTCATTTTTCGATAAGATAAAACAGGCCTGGACCGGTTTATTTATTTAATTGGTTAAATCTTGTTTTTCCGAAGTAAAAGGCCAATTAATAAAAACAAATACACTCTAAAAGTCAACAAAAACACCACAGTTGGAATAGCAGTATATTTTAGTTAGCAATATTTTATTTGGTACCAGGTTTATTAATTGAGTAGTAAATTACAGAAGAAATAATTGAATGAAGGGGGGCTCAAAAGTTAGAAAATAGGGCGCTAAATGTTAAATTATCAGAAAAAACATGGGGTCTGTAAGGATTTTTGAGCGAAACCAATTTAATTGAGAAGCTATATTGTTAAAGTACTGGTTAAGCTGATGACAGCATTTATAAATGCTGATTCATTTTATAAGCCATTCTTAATCCAAGTTCCCATGTACCGGAGGTCCCAAAATGAATGATATCATTTGGATATGGGGTATTGGGATCGTTCGCGCGCAAACTCAGGTCATCTGTATCGACCACATATGCCTTTTTCGTAGATAGGCCAGTTTCGGCATCCTCATCGAGATCATGCTCTGCCTGTCTAACTTCCTCGATGCCTTTGCCGTGGTTGGGCGGAGGATAAACATAACCATAAACGAAAACCATATTGCGGGCACGCAGCTGTTTTCTGACCCTGCCGATGAAATGTTTTAGGTTTTGTCCGTAATTTTTACTGGCCGTTTCCCCTTTATCCGCATCTGACTCGCCCTGCTGCCAAAGCATCCCTTTAATGACAGGTTTGTAGCCCCTTTTACGCAAACTGTCCAGTCCCGCGTTTACTGTATGTATGAACGCTCTGTATTGAATGCCCTGGGCCAAAGTATCTTTGTTGTTTTTCGCTGGGTTCCAATCGCTGAATAAATTGGTACCGGAATGGGCGTGCTTGATAATTGCAATGCTGGTTGTAGGTCTTAATCGCTTTAAGGCTGTTCCGAAACTCAGCTCAGGTCCGAAGCGGTCGGGTGATTCCGATGCCTGGTGGAGCGGTTGCCAGGTATAAGGTGGGAGGCCGGAATTGAGATGCGGCAGCCCTGAATTGAAGAGAAGTGCCTGCTTATCAGCAATCACCGTATCAGACAGATTAGCCATATAGCCCTGGCCGGTGGCGTTTGATTGCCCACCAATCAGATAAACCTCGATTCTTTTTTGAGCAGAAACTTGATTGTAGGTTAGAATCAGAAAAAAGAAGGATAGTAGCCACTTCATAAAAGGACAATAAAGAGATGCCAGGTATGGGAATTGATCGGTGTCAGCTCTTGTCTGCCATACCCACCGGATTCTGAATTTTTCATCATGATCATGTTTTAATTCATCGCATCTTTAATTTAAGTGCAAAAGCGTATTTATCTATAACGCACATTACCGTAACAAGCCTTAGCCTTACCGAAAAAGCGGTTTATCAAAAGCTCCTAACAATTACAGAGTACCCCGCTACACCTCTATCATAGCTTTGATTACGCCATTTGCGGGATCGAGCCAGCTTTCAAACTCATCCGTTACCTTATCAAATTGTACGCGGTGAGTGATATAATTAGCCGGTTGCACCAAGCCTTTTTTCATGGATTCAATAACATGTTCAAAATCTTCGCGGGTAGCATTGCGGCTGCTCATTAGTGTTGCCTCACGCTTATGAAACTCCGGATGACTCAAACTGATATCTCCTTTCTGTAAACCCACCAGTACATATCTGGCTCCATGTGCCATGTACTGAAATGCGCTATTAATGGCTTTCAAGCTACCGGTGGCATCTATCACCACGCCGGGCATGTCGCCATGGGTTATTGTGATCAACCGCTCTAATACATCTTCGGTCGATACATTGATAAGATGATCAACCTTTAACCTGTCACTGCAAAAATCAAGTCGCGTAGCATTTAAATCCATTGCAATGACCTTTCCGCCTGCGATACGGGCAAATTCCATTATACCAAGGCCTATCGGCCCCGCGCCAATAACCAATACAAATTCACCAGGTTTTACATCCGCCCGCCTGATACTATGCGCGCCTATAGCCAGGGGCTCAACTAAAGCCAGCTCGTCATAGCTTAAACCATCACCATGTACAAGTGAATAGGTTGGTACGTTCAGGTATTCGGTCATTCCGCCATCTACATGAACGCCACAAACGTTAATTTTAGCACAGCAGTTGGGCTTTCCCGATCTGCAGGCAATGCAAATACCACAATTAAAGTAGGGGATGAAGGTAACGATCTCGCCTTTTTTAAAACCAGGTGCCCCGT
Source organism: Mucilaginibacter lappiensis (assembly GCF_050433765.1). GTDB lineage: Bacteria > Bacteroidota > Bacteroidia > Sphingobacteriales > Sphingobacteriaceae > Mucilaginibacter > Mucilaginibacter lappiensis_A. The sequence goes on from NZ_JBNPWP010000006.1 coordinate 366,620, forward strand.
TCGGCTCCACCAACTCCCCTGAAAGTTCATGTCCCAGGATGCGGGGATAATTGAAATAGGGCTGTGTGCCTTCAAAGGCATGCAAGTCCGTACCGCAAACACCTATTCTCCTGATCCTGATTTGGGCATGTCCCTCTTTTATTTCAGGTCTTTCCTTTTCTTTAAAAACCAATTTGCCCGGTTCTTCACAAACTATTGATTGCATATGATTTATGGTTAAAGCTGAAAAATCTGTTCCATAACCACCCATTTCTCTCCTTCTTTTGCCCAGGGCATGGGTTGTTGGAATTTCCACATTAATTGTTCCCATTCTTGTACTCTTGGATTAAGCGCATCCATCGCTTCTTTTTTTTGGGGCTCATAATGATCGCTTGTTTCCATGATCATAAACAAGCGGTTGCCTGTACGATAGATCTGCATATCTAAAATTGCTGCATCCAGTATGCTTTTGCGTATTTCCGGCCAGCTATTTTCAGTCTTATGCCAATGTTCATATTCTGCTATCAATTGCGGATCATCCTTTAAATCAAGGGCCAAACAGTATCTTTTCATAGTGATATTTAATTTTTTACAGATAGGCGGAAGCGTACGATTCGTCAACTAAACCGCATTGTTTCATTTCTATCCAAAATTGTGTTGGGATCTTTAAAGAGGCCAACGCAACATTTTGTGAGACCCTATCAGGATTGGTGGTATTCAGGGCAATGCTGTTAACGCCTGGCGCATTTAGTCCAAATGCCACACATGCATCCGCAGGCTTTATTTGATGATCTGAACACAGCTGATAAAACTGCTCCCGCCAATGATATAAACCCTTGTCTTTTATGGGGTCAGTCAGTCGATAATTGTAATAATCCGATCCGGTTAAAAAGCCGCCGTTAAAAACAGCAGAATTGATGATCTGGGTTCCCTGTTTTTCAAGCTCCTGCATAAATTCCACTAATTCGCGGGGATGGTTGTGAATCGTCATGCTGTTGGCTATCATTACCCAATCCAGCTTTACATCATGAGCTATTTTTTTGACGATCTGCCAATCCTTTGAACCCACACCGATGCCCTTTACCTTACCATCCTGCTTTAATTCCTTCAATGCGCGGTAGGCCTCTAATATATCCAGGTAACGTTGAGCTCGTTCCAGCTCATCTTTTGCTGCAGCAAGATATTCGTCAGGGTCATGTACAGATACCAGTTCCGCCCGGTAATCACCCAGCAGTTCATCCCCCTGTTCATAGCATTCCAGGATACCTTCATAACTTATCCGCTGAACGGCGTCATATTTCAGGTTGCGCCATACCCCGGGTTCGAAAGTTGGTTCAGCTGTTTTTAATTCGGTGCGCAGCCAACCCAGCTTATTACTGATCAATACATCTGAAGGATTGACATTCAATTGTTTTAGAGACTTTCCCAATGATTCCAGTGCGAGACCAGCTCCATATTTTCCAGCAGAATCAAATACAGCTGGCTTGGGAGAACACCTGACGCTTTCAGCAACAATAGCGCGTTTGGCCTCATCAGGAAGGGCTACATATAAATTCCCCAAACCACTGGTCCCAAAAATCACTTTGGGTAAATTGATTTCTTTCATAGTAAGAATTATTTTAAAGAATAGCTGAAACCGGCAAACTTTCCGGTTTTACCGTTACGCGATGGCCTTTAAAACCAAAAAATGCCACCACCACAAAACAGAGCAATGGTACCACATAGCCATATTGAATATGGCCGGTGGCATCGCTGATATAACCAAACACCCTTGGTAAAACAGCTCCGCCGACGATGGACATAATGATCAGGCTGCTGCCGAATTCTGTATCAGCTTTTAAATCTTTTATACCCAGCGCAAAAATAGTTGGGAACATGATAGACATAAAAAAGCAGATACCAATGACAGTGTAAACGGTTAGCATACCATGACCTAAAATGGCGACAACGCAAAGTAAGATATTGATGCCCGCATAGATTGCCAGTAAGCCCGTTGAACGATAATACCTCATCAGGAAAGTGCCGATAAACCTGCCGATCAAAAATGCAAACCCGCAGATACCTAAATAGTCGGCTGCTTTTACTTCGGTAACACCGGCAGATTTTGTGGCATACAGGATAAACAAACTGAATACACAAACCTGTGCGCCCACATAAAAAAACTGTGCAGCAACACCCCAGGCTAAATGACTGTGCTTTAAGGCATGAAAAATGTTTTTACTGGCTGCATGACCTTCGTGCTGCTGAATTTTGGGCAGGCGGGTAAATGCAAACAGGACAGCTATGAATACCAGTACGCTACCAAGTATAAAATAAGGCATTTTCACGGAAGAGGCTTCGGCGGCAAGGGCCAGTTTGCGGCCTTCCTCGGTCATTACGCTTAATTGTGCCGGCGTATAACCTTTGGTCAGTATAATACGTGCACCTATTACAGGAGCAAGGGTTGTAGCCAGCCCATTGAATGATTGCGCAAAATTAAGCCTTTGAGTAGAGGTTGCCGGATCGCCTAACGAGGAAGCATACGGATTGGCGGCTGTTTCTAAAATGGTTAATCCACAGGCAATAATAAACAAGGCCACCAGGAAAAACACGTACTGCTGCGTATTGGCTGCCGGTATAAACAGATAAGAACCGAACGCAAAAACAAGCAGGCCGGTTATAATACCTGTTTTATAACCATATTTTTTCATGATAAAACCTGCAGGTAAAGCCATCAGAAAATAGGCTATAAATACAGCAGAATCCACCAGGGTAGCCTCAACAGTGGTAAGTGTAAATGATTTTTTTAGGTGAGGTATCAATATGGGATCAAGATTGTGAGCAAACCCCCACAAAAAGAACAAACTGGTAATCAATATAAATGGAAAAAGACCTTTATTTTTTGTCATGACTGGATATTGTATTTTATATTTTCTTTTGCTGATGAAAATGCCATGCTTAATTAGTGGCAGTAATCTTCGCAACCCATCCACCCGCGGTGTCCAAACGGATATTGATAACGGAACTTGCAGAAACCGCTCTTTCAGCCCGGGTTAAACTTTGCGGCGAGGATAACACATCTGCCCAGGACGATAAGGTATATTTACCCGACGGTAAAAAATCCATTTTCAATTGCACCGTCCTTTCAGCGTCGTTGGTCATTGCGCCAACATACCAGTCCTTCCCACTTCTTTTGGCAATTATGATGTATTCACCCGGGTAGCCGCCCAGTACCCTGGTATTATCCCAAACAGTAGGCATGTTGTTCAAAAAATCAGCTCCCGGCTTACCTAAAATATGTTCCGGAGCATCGCAGTAAACCATAAACGGACTTTCGTAAACCACAAATTTAGCCAGTTCTGCACAGCGGCTGTTCATGACCTGGGTTGGATTGCCTTTTCTAAACTCCTCCTTTTTTACATTTAAAAATCCACCAGGAGTATAATCCATTTGTCCGGCCAGCATACGGGTGAATGGCAGGGTGGTATTGTGCCCGGCTGTTATCCTGGTTGAAAACTTGGAATATTCTTCGCCTAAAACCCCTTCCCGGGTAATCATATTAGGATAGGTACGTATAATGCCGTCAGGTTTAAAAGCGCCATGAAAATCAACCATCAAATGATATTTTGCGGCTGTTTTAACAATACGGCGATACCAGTTCACCATTTGCTGGTCGTCGCGCTCCATAAAATCAATTTTAATCCCCGCAATACCCCATTGCTCATAAATAGGAAATGCTTTTTCAAAATTATCATTCCGGTTAACATCAGAGCTATATAACCAAAGCCAGCAATTAACCTTTTTGGCTTTAGCATATGCTAAAATTTCGGGCATGTTCAATTGCGGAGCAGGTTTGGTAATATCAGCTTCCGGTTTGTTAAACGGCCCGTACCATTGCCAGTCAATAAGCATATAGGGCCAGTGTTGTGCCGATGCCAGGTCTATATGCTTTTTGATGGTTGGCATATCCATCTTTACTTCGCCACTCCACCAGTTATCCCAGGCGCTCATACCTGGTTTTATCCAGCTTGCATCTTTTAGCGCGCAGGGAGGGTTCAGGTTCTGTATCAGTTCCGATTCAATTAATTTACCAGGCGAACCGGCCAACATTACTACGCGCCAGGGGGTAAGCAGATTATTGGTGAAGCGCGCCTTAACACCACTCTCATTTTCGCTTGGCAAAGGCGATAGCTTGGTGATCAGATCGATTTTACCAGTGGCATTAGTATCTGTTTTTAGGGATCCTATATAGAATCCGGGATAGTTATCAATATTTGCTTCGGTAATAGCCGCGTAATGACGCTGATCTAATTCGATTAGTAGGGGTAAGCCGGCAATTGTTTTTGCCGTGATGTGGTTAAGGGTTCGCGGCCGGAACTCGGTTTCCTGCGAAGAGGTATAGCTGCCATAATCTGCTACCCAGGCCTTTGCGGTTGCCGGTAAATTAAAGCTGGTAAGCTCCCTGACAATCTGCCGGTCGCCAATTTTATCCGCTCCGAATAATTGGTAGCGGAAAGCGACGCCATCATCATAAGCCCTGAAAAATATATTCATTCGGCGCATCTGCCCGGATTTCTCTACCAGCGACAGCACCAATTCATTATAACAATCAGCTACCATCCGGTGCTTTGATTTCACTACCGGTACCCAGGTTTGGTTTATGGAGTGCTCCACATGTCCGGTTATGCTCATATCCGTGCCCATAGCAGGTTCATCTTTAAACTCGAAACCAAGTGATGAAGGATGGACTATTGTTAAGCCGTTACTTGTAACAGTGTATTGCAACCGGTTATTGTTGCTCACCTCCACAACAGTTTTTTTATCCGGCGAGACCAGCTTAAAAGTTTCCGCGAAAGAGGGTACTGCCAGTAAACTGACAGCACCTAAAATGTAATAAAGTTTCAGATTCATAACGGATTAAACAGCTCCTTCTATTTTTAAAACGAACGCATCCTTACCCGGAGCCTGTTCCGGCAATTTTACTTTGAGGCCTGCTTCAGTTTGTTCAAAGCTCAATTTATCGTTTCCAAGCAGGCTTACACTGCTCACGTTACCTATCTCATTACCTTTCGCTAACTTCTTAACAAGGGCTTCGTTCCCTGTGGGCCAACCCATCATAGTAGCGTAAAGGGTTTTACCTTTTACAGTAAACCGGATATCCTGGGCCCCGAATGGCTTTCCTTTGCCTTCGTTAAAGCCCTGCGCATTGATAGGTGCCGCCGAATCTGTTGCCGGGCCTTCGCCAAATAGCTTCCAGGGGCGGGTTCCATAAATTGCCTCGCTGTTAACCTGCATCCAGGTTCCTATGCCTTCAACTACCGCACGTTCTTCACTGTCAATCGTGCCATCGCCACGTACCGGAATATTTAACAGGAGATTGCCGTTTTTACTTACAATATCAACCAAAGTATGCACCACCGTTTTGGTGCTCTTGTAGCCTTTATTATCAAATATGCGGCGATCATAGTGCCAGGCGCCAATACAGGTATCCGTTTGCCATGGCAAGGGCTCAATTAAGTTGCTTTGTCCGCGCTCAATATCCCATATCATGCATTTACGTTGCTGTTCATTCAATACTTTACCAAACAGTGCCGCTTGTAGTTTACCATGCTTTTTAACACTGGTATTGTACATGTGCGCCGCTATTTTTAAGCCCACATCGCTTACCGGCCAAAGGGGTAAGGCGGTATCATCAAAATAAATCAGTTCGGGGCCGTACTTGTCAATCAATTCTATAGTTCGGTTCAAAAATTTATCGCAATAGGCTTTATTAGGTACGCTGGCCCCATTACCCCAATCCCAGAATTTGCCCGGATCGTTATCCCAGCTATACTTGCTCAAGGGATGGTTTTGTGCATATAATTCCTGCGGATCATAGCCATTCCACCATTTACCTGCGCCATCCGCTTTGGTAAGCTTACCATCATAAGGTATGCCCGCGTATGGTCCGGTTTTATCAGCGCGCTGTGCAACCTCGTACCAGGTCCATGGATGGGAGGCATGTACCGTTACACCAAAAGGCAGGTCCTGTTCTTTAGCAGCCTTGGCCCAGCCGCCAATCAGATCTTTTTTGGGGCCAAGCTTGGTAGAGTTCCAGCTCTGGTATTTACTATCATACAAATCAAAGTTATCATGATGGTTAGCCAGAGCCATAAAGTATTTGGCTCCTGCTTTTTTGTATAAAGCCACCAATTCACCTGGATCCCAGTTCTCGGCTTTCCATTCGTTAATCACATCTTTAAAACCAAATTTTGAAGGGTGTCCATATTTTTGAACGTGGTATTTATACTGGTCACTGCCTTCCTGGTACATACCACGGGCATACCAGTCGCCGCGTTCCGGCTGACATTGTGGCCCCCAGTGCGCCCACATGCCAAATTTAGCATCGCGAAACCAATCAGGTACCTGGTATTGAGCCAATGAATCCCATGTTGGCTGAAATGGGCCGGCGGCAATGCCTGGATTTGAACTGGCTTGCAACAAATTGTTACCGTAAAGTTTGGATAGGTATAAGGAAGATAATCCTGTGGCTAAACCTTTTATTAATGTTCTTCTTTTCATAATTGGGTTTGGTGATAAAAAATAACTATGCTGATCAGCTATACAAATGAATAGCCGGAGCTTTAAGTAAATTTCTATAGGTTATTATATCTATAATTGGTTGATCAGCAATTCGCTTTATTCTATCAATAATTGATAATCATCCAAATTTCTTTGAAATAATAGCTAAATAATTGACCTAATGGGACTTTTTTTTGTAAAAAACCGACTTTTTGCGTATAGGGAAATGCGAATCGGCGAAAAGAATCCAGGTTATTAAATTAAAATTTATATTTTGGTTTTGATTTTAACTGGTTTATTTAGTGCTGGTTAATGTTGAAATAAAACCAATAAATTGTCCAAGTTATTGCACGTTGATAGTTTATGGTTTGGTACTTATAAAAACATTGCCAATGGTTATTTCAGACTCTACTGATCTTTAATTTTAAAATACCAGTTATATTTCCTCTGCCATTACAATACCTCATTGACTAATGATTAAAACCAACCTGGTACATCTGTTTTTTATATTCGCTGGGTGACATGCCAGTCAGCTTTTTGAAGGTTTTGGAAAAATAAGAGAGGTTATCAAATCCGGTTTGAGTACAAATTTCCGAATAAGACATTCTACTTGTCGCCATCAGATACTGTGCACGCTCAACACGTTTTTCATTTATATAATTTAATGGCCTGGTTCCCGTATGCTGCTTAAACTGCCTTGAAAAGTAATCGACATTTTGATTTGCCCGTGAAGCGAGCAGGTGCACCGAAAGATCCAGGTGTAAATTAACAAGGATATAATTTAAGGTTTCTGCAATTTTTACCGGGATAAGTTTATGTTCCGGATGTTTGAACAATTGGGGGTTTAGGAATTTGGCGGTTAGCATCATCAGAATACCCTGGGTTTCCAGGTATGTTGAAGTGTTTTGCTGATTGTTAAGTTCCTGGTATTCTTTATAGTAAATGTCTTTTTCATACACCTTGGGGTTGTCGGACCGATTAATTCCTCTTCCCGGGTTAATTTCAAGAAGTCTGTTAAAAAGGTTAATATCCATTTCGGTAGCTTTTGTTTTCAATACAGCCCTGTTATTAGCAAAAAGGGAGCTTCCATCTGTCGAATCCTCAAAAAACTGAACAAAATACTGGCCCAAATAATTACTGCAGTTTAAATTACATAGGGTGAAGCTCGGAATGATGTACAAATAGCCTGGTTCAAGCTTTAACAAACTGGCTGCATCTGATATCTCACCTTCTCCATCATCTATATAATAAATACGGTAATAAGGGCTGATCACATTCCTGTAATTCCATTTAGAGTTAAGCCTTACATAGTCAACGTTAAGGAGCGAAAAAGTATGTTTTAAATTTCTTTTAATCATCTGAATTGCAAATATGCAAATTGCTTTGGCATACCAGGGTGTATATGAATGATTTAAATACAGCAAAGTCGGTTTTTTACAAAAAAAAGTCCATTTCAAACAAATTTTGAGATGTTGGTTTACTGTAGGTTTGAATTAACCAATATAAAGGAACAATACCTCAAAACAGCTACATTAGTATCAGCGCATTAGCGGGCTTTACCGATGGTGAAAGCTATCAGCGGCATAGATGTTTATGCTTAAAGTCAAAGATGTTACCAGATAGCCAGCAAATCGATTTTTGCCGGTTTGGAAAATAATTACTGGCGACTGTATAAAGCAGAATTGAAACCCAATAAGGAGTAAATAAACAACAAGTTAAACCTATGATGATGAGAAAAAAGATATAAGCACCTGTTTAAAAAGTGGGGTAGATGCTCAACGCGCTTAACCTTCAGGGAATAGCTGCCAGGCTCATTCCAATTATTAAACTACAATTGATTTTGTTAAGGAGTATGATCGATTACAGTATTGTTGTTTTTTATGTTTTACCATCCACATAATTTCAGTGTTTTTGGATTTATATATTCAAAATTCGATATTTACGAAAGCCATCCCGGAAACATAGCCTAATCTATTGATGGAATTTTATAAATACCCCGACCCTTTAAGCTATGAGATATAAATTATCGCTAAGCGCTCTTATCTTATTGTTGATGCTTCGTGTTGCTTTTGCGCAAAGCGGCAAATACCAATTTTCGCAACTAAATAGAGGCAATGGTTTGTCTCACAATCAGGTTAACTGTGTCTTTAAAGATTCTGAAGGTTTTATGTGGTTTGGCACTGCAGCGGGTCTTAATCGTTACGATGGTTACACTTTTAAAATATTCAAACATGATGCTTATAATAAAAAGTCTCTTAACGATGATTTTATAACCGGTATTTTTGAAGGACCTGGCAAAAAATTATGGGTGTCAACGAGGAGCGGATATTGTTTTTATGATCCTGAAACGGAGCAGTTTGATAGTGATATATCACTAATGACCGGCTCTTTAAAACTTCCCGGGTATCCTTTTGTCTCTAAAATAATCCGTAGTGGCAAAGGTGAGTTTTGGTTTGTTTGCCCCGATTCCGGTCTTTACAGGTATAATGAATTAAACAAAACAACCAGGCGGTACTATCATCATCGCTCCGGTGCGTTATTACATTCAAATCTTATTGCAGATATTGCAAGGGATGCAACTGGTAATATATGGCTGGCATATCGCGACGGTGTGGTTGAGCGATTAGACATCAACCAGAATAGAATTGCTTATCGCACCGACGTTTTTAGTAAAGCTGCCAGTAATAAGGAAGGGAATTATTCAATTACTGTAGACAGGGATAATGATTTATGGTTATATTCTTCTAATTTTAATTCAGGCGCATATTATTATAATCCTTCCTCCGGAGTATTGCGGCATATTACTGACGAATCAGCCGGGGCAAAATTAAAGTCAAACATCATCACTAATATTGTACAGGCCGATGATGGCCTGATATGGATAGCCACCGATCACGGCGGTATAAACGTGTTAAACAAAAAAAGTTTCACGGTCACCTATTTATTGAACCGGGAGGATGATGCGAAGTCGCTAAGTCAAAACAGCGTGATCCTTTATAAAGATGATTCGGGTATTATGTGGGCCGGCACATTTAAAGAGGGGGTAAGTTATTATCATAAAAATATTATCCGGTTTCCACTCTACAAGCATTTCGCCTCCGATCCGGGAAGTTTAAGTTTTGAAGATGTTAACAAGTTTGTTGAAGATAAAAACGGCAACCTGTGGATAGGTACAAACGGAGGAGGGCTGATCTACTTTAACCGTAAAACCGGCAGTTTTAAACAATACAAGTATGAGCCAGGGAATCCAAATAGCCTCAGTAATGATATTGTTGTCAGTTTATGTATCGACCATGATCAGAAATTATGGATAGGAACCTATTTCGGCGGGCTCGATTGTTTTGATGGGGAAAATTTTATTCATTATAAACATGATGATAAGGTAGCCGGCAGTATCGCTGATAACCGGGTATGGAGTATTCTTGAAGATTCTTCGAACAGGTTATGGATAGGAACATTTGCCGGGGGGCTTCAAATATTTGACAGGGACAAAAAGATATTTTCTTCTCCTCTTAAGCAAACGGATATCAGGTCGCCTTACATAGCCACACTCTTTGAGGACAGGAAGGGTAATATCTGGGTAGGGGGATACTTTGGCGTTGATGTAATCTTGAAAAATAAGGACAGGGTTATTCATTACAGTGCTGATAAGAAAGGTACAAACAGTTTGATCAGCAATGGCATAAATTGTATCATACAGGACAGCCGGGGCCTCATCTGGATATCAACGCGCGAAGGGGTAAGCATTGTTAACCCCGAAACTGGGTTTATCAGATCGTTAACAGCGCAAAACGGATTGCCGGACAACACCATAATGGATATCCTGGAGGATAACCGGGGGATAATATGGTTAAGTACAGCCAACGGGTTGAGCAGGATAACCTATATCCAAAAGCAAGCGCCTTACACTTTCAGATTTGAAAACTTTGATGAAACGGATGGCCTGCAAGGCAGGGAGTTTAACACACGCGCTGCCCTCAAAACCAGTAAGGGCGAATTGATATTTGGAGGAGGACATGGTTTTAATATTTTCGATCCGTTAACCATACATGCCAATACATATAAGCCGAAATTGATTTTTACGGATTTTCAGCTGTTTAACAAAAGCATCAAGGCTAATGAGGAAGTTAAGGGACATGTTGTTTTGTCAAAGGCTATTTCGGCAACCCGTGAGCTGACACTGACACACAGTGAAAATGTATTTACCATTGAATTTGCCGCGCTAAACTTTTTCAATCCAAATAAAGTAAAGCATCAGTACATGATGGAGGGTTTTGATAAGGATTGGATTGATGCAGATAATACCATACGAAAAGCTACATACACAAATCTTGATGGCGGCGACTACATTTTTAAGGTACGCGCGATTAGTCAGGAGGGAAGATGGGAGCCCGATTATATGACATTAAAAATTAAGGTGTTACCTCCGTTTTGGAAGTCGACAATGGCCTATTTTATTTATATAATACTTTTATTTGGAATCCTGTTTTTTATACGTCGGCGCGGAATCCAAAAAATAAGAAGGCAGTTTGAAGTTGAAAAAGAGAAGCAGGAGGCAAAATTACTGATTGAGCATGAACGCCACGAGGCCAGGCGTATGCATGAACTTGACATGATGAAAATCAAGTTCTTTACCAATGTAAGCCATGAATTCAGAACCCCCTTATCATTGATCATGGCTCCGGTTGATAAGATCTTAAAGCACACCGAAGCAGAGGAACAAAGGCACCAGTTACAATTGATCAACCGTAATGCCAAACGGTTACTAAATATGGTAAACCAGTTGCTTGATTTCAGAAAAATGGAAGTGCAGGAACTCAGGCTGCATGCACGGAACGGGGATATTATAGGTTTTATTAAGGAAATGGTTTATTCCTTCTCAGATGTTGCCGAGAAAAAGCACATCCGGCTGGTATTCGATTCGGAAATTCAAAGCCTGGTTATGAACTTTGACCACGATAAAATAGAACGTATCGTCTTCAATCTGCTTTCCAATGCATTTAAGTTTACACCTGACGAAGGACATGTCAGTGTTATATTAGCTATAACTGAAAAAGCATCTGAAAAACGGTTGCTGGAGATAAAGGTTATTGATACAGGCATTGGAATCCCGTTTGATAAGCAGGACAAAATTTTTGAACGCTTTTTTCAGAACGAAGTACCCGGCTCTATGGTTAACCAGGGCAGTGGTATAGGTTTATCAATAACAAAGGAATTTGTAAAGCTGCATAATGGTGAAATATCAGTAGAGAGCGAAGCGGGAAGGGGCAGTTGTTTTACCATATTGCTTCCTGTTGATTTAACAGCTGAGGAACAAGTGCCGGCTAACAAACCCAATATGCTCGAGCCGGCGATAACCGATGGTCAGGCCTTGCTACAGGCGGGATGCGGTAATACAGTCAAAAAGCTTACTGTTTTACTGGTTGAAGATAACGAAGATTTTCGCTTTTATTTAAAGGACAATTTAAATGATACTTTTAATGTCATTGAGGCCGCTAATGGCAAAGAGGGTTGGCAAAAGGCCCTGGCCCTGCATCCTAACCTGGTAGTCAGCGATATCAGTATGCCCGAGATGAATGGCATCGATCTATGCCGGAAAATACGTAATGATAAACGGACATCGCATATACCGGTTGTATTACTTACCGCTGTTACAGGGGAAGAGCAGCAATTGCAGGGGCTTGAAACCGGTGCCAACGACTACCTAACCAAGCCTTTCAATTTCGAGATACTGATATCCAAATTGAAGAACATACTGGCTATGCAGGAAGACATGCGCAAAACCTATCAAAAGCAGCTTGATGTCAAGCCAACAGATGTGGTTGCCGAATCATTTGATGAAGTTTTTATTAAAAAAGCATTGCTCCTTGTTGAAAAAAATATTGATAATGCCGATTTCTCTGTTGAAGAGCTAAGCAGTGAATTATGCGTGAGCCGAGTTACTTTGTATAAAAGAGCATTGGCTTTAACCGGGAAGTCACCTGTTGAACTCATTAGATCCATTCGTTTAAAACGTGCTGCGCAATTGTTAGAAAGCGGACACTTAACCATATCCCAGATATCATATAAAGTCGGATTTAAAAGTCAGAAGTATTTTGTGCGTTCCTTTAAGGCTGAATTTAATTGTCTCCCATCAGCCTATGTCAACAGAAAAAACGAACAACCTGAATAAACATTTAAATACAGTATCCATCGGATATTCCAGCTCTTCTCAGGCCCATTTTGTTAAACTTTTTCGCTTTATTTTCAGTCCCACGGTGTAAAAGTGCGCCTGTATTGGATTTAAGTTTCTGTATAACAGGCACTTGGCTGTGATTAACATTTGTGCCCCTATTTATAAACAATCGATTGCGAACATGCCCGTAACTTCATCCCATTGAAAGACGAACTGTGAAATTTCTAATGCTTCTATTGGTATTGAAACCATAGCTCGTATACGATAACCAATTTTAATATTATAACCTATTTAATTAGACTATGCCAAAACGTGTACTCCTTAGTGCCTGTACTTTTTTTTTAGCTTTTATTTTTACTCATGTATATGCGCAAAACGTTTATAAAAAAGTAAATGATGGGCTTATTATTAATCTGCCTGAAACATTAACCCAGAATGCTCGGCTGCTTCGACTGCAGGTGATCTCTGATAAAATTATCCGGGTAACAGCTACTCCCGAGAATGCATTCTCCATCGCGAAAAGCCTGATGGCTACAGCGCAGATAAATCCATCTATTACCTGGAGCGTGGCTCAAAGAGATGACCAGGTGATGTTAACGACTACATCTGTAACTGCTCGTGTATCGTTAACACAGGGTACTGTAAGTTTTACTGATAAAGCAGGTAATATTATTTTAAGTGAAAAACCAGGCCGTACGTTTATTCCTGTATCAAATAATGGAGAAGGTTCCTATCATATTATACAAACTTTTAATAGCCCCACTGATGAAGCCATTTATGGTTTAGGTCAACACCAGAATGGGATAGTAAACTTTAAAAATCAGCACCTGGAGTTGCTACAGAACAATACCGAGGTAGCGGTGCCATTCCTGGTGTCCAGTAAGAATTACGGTATTCTTTGGGACAATTACTCCCTTACTAAATTTGGTGATACTCGCGATTACCAACCTGTTTCGGGGCTGAAATTATTTGCCGCAGATGGTAGTGAAGGCTGGTTAACGGCTACCTATGCAAAAAAATCAGACTCGACCGATGTTTTTGTACAGCGCCCGGAATCTGATATTGATTATTCTTTTTTGGAGGACATGAAGAATTTCCCCCAGGGTTACAAGTTGGGAGAGGGAAAAGTAAGCTGGATAGGCTCCATAGCATCAACTTACACCGGCAGTCATCAGTTTTGGCTTAAGTATGCAGGTTATGTAAAAATATGGATCAACGGTAAATTGCTTGCCGACCGCTGGAGACAGGGCTGGAATCCGGGGACTGCTGTATTGGATATAGACCTGATCAAAAACAAAAAATATTCCATTAAAATAGAGTGGCTACCCGATGCCGATGAATCGTTCATCGCGTTGAAGTGGTTGAGCCCTTTAAATCAGGAACAAAAAGAAAAATATGCTTTCGACTCCGAATCAGGTAATCAGCTTGACTATTATTTTGTATATGGCAAAAATGCTGATGAGGTTATCAGCGGGTACCGCAATATTACGGGTAAAGCGGTAATTATGCCGCAATGGGCCATGGGCTTCTGGCAAAGCCGTGAGCGCTATAAAACACAGGATGAAATTCTGAATACGGTAAAGGAATTTCGTTCCAGGAAAATCCCCCTTGACAATATTGTGGAAGACTGGTCATACTGGAAAGAAAACCAATGGGGAAGCCAGGAGTTTGATGAAAGCCGCTTCCCGGATCCGGCTGGGATGATCAGCGCTTTGCATGATCAGTATCATACTCATTTCATGATATCGGTATGGGCCAAGTTCTACGAAGGTATTGAGAACTATCAATATTTTGATAAAAACGGTTGGTTGTACAAACGCAATATAGCAAAGCGTCAGCGCGACTGGATCGGCAAGGGGTATTTCTCTACTTTTTATGATGCCTATAATCCGCAAGCCAGGAACGCGTTCTGGGGCCTGATGAATAAGAATTTATATACCAAAGGGGTGGATGCCTGGTGGATGGATGCTTCCGAGCCTGATATTACGTCAAACCTGAATGTTCAGAGCCGTAAAGACCTGATGAACCCTACCTACCTTGGGTCGTCCACACAATATTTTAATGCTTTCCCGCTGCAAAATGCTAAGGGTATTTATGAGGGGCAACGTGTCACCAATCCCAATACGCGTGTATTCCTGTTAACCCGATCGGCTTATGCAGGCTTGCAGCGCTACGCTGCAGCTACCTGGAGTGGCGACATTGCTGCCCGTTGGGATGATATGAAAAACGAGATCCCGGCGGGAATCAATTTTGCGTTGTCGGGTATACCCTATTGGACTATGGACATTGGTGGCTTTGCAGTAGAGCACCGCTACGAGAAACCAAACGAAAAAGATCTTGCCGAATGGCGCGAGCAGATAACACGCTGGTACCAGTTTGGTGCTTTCGTGCCACTATTTCGTGTACACGGGCAGTTTCCGTACCGTGAGATCTATAACGTGGCTCCGGAAAACCATCCCGCTTACCAAAGCATGCTTTATTATGATAAGCTGCGCTATCGTTTAATGCCTTATATCTACAGTCTGGCAGGTATGGCCTATCACCATGACTATACCCTGATGCGTGGCCTAACAATGGATTACAGGAAAGATGAAAAGGTGAAAAACATCACTGATGAATATCTTTTTGGCCCGGCTTTACTCATTAACCCGGTTTATAACTATGGTGCCACCAGCCGGAACGTTTACCTGCCCCAGGGTAATGGCTGGTATGATCTGTATAGCGGTAAATACGCAGCAGGGGGTCAAACCATAACCGCTGCCGCACCTTATGACCGCATCCCGGTATATGTAAAAGAAGGTTCGATTATTCCTTTCGGCCCTGAGATACAATATACCGGTGAAAAGCCAGCCGATCCGATCACCTTATATGTATACACAGGTAAGGATGCAGAATTTACTCTTTACGAAGACGAAGGAACTAATTACAACTATGAAAAAGGCGCTTTCAGCACCATTCAAATAAACTACAATGAGGCCAATAAAACCCTGTCCATTGATGACCGGAAAGGCCGTTTTGCAGGCATGATTAGCAGCCGAAAGTTTAATGTGGTATGGGTTAACATGAATAATCCCGTCCCGCTGAATTTTGAATCGAACAGTAACCAGCAGATAAATTATGAAGGAAAAAAAGTAACACTAAAATTCTAACCACAATTCAATTAAGAAATCAATTACCAATTATGAACCCCTATTAACATGAAAAAAAATTTACGAAGAAAATTAACGCGTTATGCATTGCTGTTATTGGCGATGCTGTGGCAAAGCTTCCCCGGTTATGCCCAAACCATAAAAATTACGGGTAAAATTACCAGTGCGGATAATGCCCAGGCTATAACTGGTGTAACCGTTAAAGTAAAGGACTCACCAACAGGTACGCTGTCCGGTGCAGATGGCAGTTACGCGATCAATGCAAAAAATGGAGATGTGCTGATTTTTAGTTTTATTAGCTATAACTCTCAGCAAATATATGTAGGCTCATCTACAGTTATTAACGTAGCGCTCAAGCCCTCAACCAACGATTTGAGTGAGGTTGTGGTAATTGGCTACGGTACAAGGAAGCGACCCGATCTTACCGGTGCAATATCATCGGTTACAGGTGCAGATCTGTTAAAGACACAGCCTGCGACATTTGACCAGGCCCTGCAGGGAAGGGTAGCGGGTGTAGTTGTGCAGCAAGTATCTGGCCAGCCCGGTGGTGATGTGAATGTCCAGATCCGTGGTTTGGGCGGCTTTACAGGTGCACCCCCTTTATATGTTATTGATGGCGTGCAGATACCTCCAAACGGACAGTCGGCTATTCCAGGCAATGGTACCAATCCATTATCCAGCATCAATCCATCAGATATAGCTTCGATAGACGTGTTGAAAGATGCTTCCGCCACAGCTATTTATGGCTCCCAGGCATCTAATGGTGTAATTATCATCACCACGAAAAAGGGAAGTGCCGGACCTCCGCTCATCAGCTATGATGGCTACCGGGGCTGGCAAAAGTTGCCCAAATATTATGATGTAATGGATTTGCGTGAGTACGCTACTTTCATGAACGAAAAAGGCACTATCATCGGTTATGATATGCGGCCGCAGTTTGCCAATCCGCAATACCTGGGACTGGGTACCAACTGGCAAAAAGCTTTGTTCCGTACAGCCCCTATGCAAAACCATAATTTAGCCATTAGCGGTGGTGATGCCAGGACCAAGTATTATATATCAGGTACATATTTCTCGCAACAAGGGATCGCTTTAGGATCAGATTTTAAAAGGACTTCGGTAAAAGCAAATGTTGATAATAAAACTACTGACTGGTTAAAGGTTGGCATAAACCTGAATATGGCGCATGTAGCCGAAAATGTTGCCACTTCCAATACAGGCGTGATCTTGCAGGCACTTAATCAAACGCCCGATGTAGCTGTGGTAAACCCCGACGGTACCTGGGGTGGCAATGACCCGAACATTTATGGTGCTACAGGGACCAACCCATTCGCAATAGCCACTATTGTGAAAGATTTTAAAAGCCGTTACCAGCTATTTAGTAATGCTTATGCCGAAATTCAATTTACCCGGGATTTAACCCTGCGCAATGAAGTAGCCGGAAATTTTGACTTTGCCAATGAGGATTATTTTAATCCGAGCTATGTTATGGGCGCTTATACCAAGAACAACAATAGCGGCACGGCTACAAACGCGCAAAATTTCTATAATTCAATCACTAATTATTTAACCTATCAACATACGTTTGCCAAAAAATACTGGGTAAACGTAGTGGCAGGCCACGAGGCCCAATTGCTTAAAAGTAGCGGTGTTTCGGCTACCCGCACCAATTTTGCGAGTAACAATGTACAAACGATCAGCAGCGGCGACGCTACAACCGCAACCAATACCGGTGTTAAAGGGCAGGGTGCTTTAGAAGCTTACTTCGGCAGGGCAAACTTTACCTATGATGACCGTTATTTGTTAACGGCTACCGTACGGCACGACGGCTCATCAAAATTTGCCGAAGCATATCGCTGGAATACTACCTACTCCGGCGCCCTGGCATGGAAGATAAAGCACGAAAGCTTCCTTAAAAATGTAAAAGCTATAGATGATCTTAAGCTCAGGCTTGGTTACGGGCTTGTAAACAACCAAAACATTGCAGAGTATGCTTATGGTTCTACTTTAAGTACAATACCTACCGGCTTGTCGGGTAACTCGCAGATAACTACCACTACGGGAAACCCGAACATCAAGTGGGAAACTACAAAATCATACAATGTTGGCCTCGATGCAGCTGTTTTCAACGGAAGGATCAGTTTTTCGGCCGATGTCTATTACCGCAAAACAAATAATCTGTTGCTAAGCCTTACCATGCCTTATTACTCGGGCACATTTGCTTCCGGCGGGTATTCACCTGGTGCTGTGCAGGCCCCATATGTAAATATAGGTGCGGTGGCCAACAAGGGTTTCGAATTTACATTGTCTACCCAAAACATCAAATCGAAAGATTTTAACTGGAACAGCAACGTTACATTCACCAGGAATATCAACAAGGTACTCAATTTAGTTGACGGTACTCCGGCAATTTACGGCCCTGTAACCAAAACTGTTGTGGGCCGTTCTATCGGCGAATTTTACGGGTATCAGGTATTGGGTATTTACAAAAATGCCGCCGATTTTGCGAAATACCCCGCGCTACCTCAAAACGGAAGCGGCGCGATACCTATAACACCTGGCACCGGCGGTGTTTGGGTAGGTGATGTTATTTTTAAAGACATTAACGGCGATGGTAAAATTGACGCCAACGATCAAACCTTTTTGGGTTCACCTTTACCTAAATTTCAGTATGGGATCAACAATAGCTTCAACTATAAAAATTTCGACCTGAATATTTTTATGACTGGCAATTATGGTAATAAAATTTATAACCAGTTAAAGGTAAACGGCGATAACCCTAATCAAAATTTTGGCTATTTCCCATCTGTATTCAACTATGCCAAAATCGGGTTGATAGATCCGACCGGGTCTACGTCTGATATCAACAATGTATACATTACAAACCCATCAACCAATATTACCCGGATAAGCCAGAGCAGTGGTAATGATAATCAGCGTTTTTCTGACAAATACATCGAAAACGGTTCTTTTTTAAAGTGTAAGAGCATTGCTTTAGGATATAGTTTTTCAAACAGCTTTTTAAACAGGATCAAATTACGGTCATTAAAGGTGTATGTTAACGTCACCAATGTTTTCACCATTACCAAATATACCGGCTATGACCCGGAAATAGGTTCCTGGAACCCGTTAGCTGCAGGTGTTGATAACGGATATTACGCACAGCCACGGGTTTACACAGTTGGTCTTAACGTATCCCTAAATAATTAAAATCAAGATTATGAAACGCATTAAAATAAATATAGCCATGTTGGTTATCATTATTATGATAAGCAGCTGCAAAAAAGATTACCTTAACCGACCTCCTTTAACCGGTATTACTACCGATAATTTTTATAAAAGCAGCTCAGATTTAAGGTTGGCTACAGCTACACTTTATGCCCAGCCCTGGGCCGGTTGGAATAATTTTCCGTTGCTGGGTATTGGAGATATCATGAGCGGCAATATGCTACAGCCATATAATGCCGACCTTGTTCAATTTACTTCCTTTTCCATTACACCCCAAAATAGCTATTTAGCTCAGTCATGGCAGAGTTTTTATAACATAGTAGCGCATTGTAATATCAATATTAAAGCTATTAATACCAAAATGCCTGATAGCGTAGGAGTAAAAGGTAAAACAGGCGCGCTTGGTGAAATCAAGTTTATACGCGCGACATCCTATTTTTACCTGGCTCAGTTATGGGGAGCAGTGCCTATTATTGAAGATAACGACAAGTTGATAGCCAATCCACTGGTGCCGCGTCATAAGCTTGAAGATGTTTATAAATTTATTATCAACGATTTAAGATATGCAGTTGCTAATCTCCCAAAAACAGATCAGCCGGGACGCGTAACCACGTGGTCTGCCCAGGGTTTGCTGGCAAAGGTATATTTAACAAGGGCCGGTTTAGGTCAAAAGGGTACCCGTAAGCAATCTGATCTGGACAGTGCCGCATATTTTGCTGGTAATGTTTGCAACATGAGTGGTTTAACGCTTTTACCGAGTTACTACAACCTTTTCAGAACTCAGTATAATGATAATCCCGAATCATTGTTCGCATTTCAATGGGCTCCTGGCGTTGGATACGGACAAGGTAATTCCATACAAGCACAATTCGCACCAAGCGGCAGCCTTGTTACCGGAGGAGGTGGCTGGGGAGGAGCCATCGGCCCTACAATAGATCTTGCCAACTTGTATACCGCGCAGGACTCTGTACGCCGAAAAGCCACATTTATGCTTACCGGCGATAAATATCCTGAGCTTAATGCAGCGGGCGGCGGATATACCTCCACAGGTGTAAATGTTAAAAAACACGTGGTTGGTACTGCCGCTGATAATAATTCGCCTACCATGGACCTGTGGTCGTCAATTGAGCATAATGCTGTGTTACGTTTGGCCGATGTGTATTTAATATACGCCGAAGCCTTATTGGGTAACAACGGCTCTACCAGTAATGGACAAGCATTGCAGTATTTTAATGAAATACGTAAAAGGGCCGGGGTTGATAAGGTTACCAGCCTTACTCCTGATATTATCAGGAACGAACGACGGATTGAGCTGGCATTTGAAGGCCAGTACTGGTTTGACCTGGTACGGCTTTCTTATTATGATCCGCAGAAAGCGATTTCTATACTTCGTATACAGACAACCCTTACCAATGATCCTGATCCCAATAATAGGTATGTCCCCCGGTCACAATTTAGTTATGATCCGGCCACAGGAGTTAAAACACCGTCGGCTAATAGCCTGATCATAACCCCGCCAAGCGTCAATACATTTACCCTGCCTATACCGGCAAATGATCAGACAGCAGATCCTAAGTTGCTGCAGGAGCCTGTAGCTTATTATTAGTAGTATTCAGAATCATTAGATAATTCTTAAAATTATGAAAAAATCAAATCAATATATTAAAAGCTGTTTGTTGCTTGCCTTGCTTACTGCCGCTGTATTTTCACAATCCGGCTGTAAAAAGGATAATTCACCATCAAAAGGCGCTCCGGTAATTACCGCCATACGTAATTATGTAGCTCATCCAGGCGATTCGCTTTTAAGCAGCGTTGGCACGGGCCAGTGGATCGTGATCTCTGGTAAGAATTTAAAAGGAGCACTCGCAATCAATTTTGACGGCGTTAAAGGTTCTTTTAACGATGCCTGGTTTTCCGATACCAGTGCAATCGCCCTGATACCGGCGGTTATCGCATTTCCTTCAGTCCCCTCAGATAAGCTGAATACCATACAATACGTTACCAATCATGGTCAAACCACGTTTTCGTTCCCTATCGTTGCACCGGCACCTACCATTTCGGGTGTTTCTAACGAAGACGCCAATCCCGGCGATTCGGTTAAAATTAACGGGCTTAGCTTTTTCTTTATTAAAAGCGTTACCTATGCCGGGATTAATATTACCAGTTATAAACCATCAAATGATGGTACAAGTATCAGTCTTGCGGTGCCCGCGGGCGTTACACAAACAGGTGGCATTGTAAGCGTTGAAACAAAATCGGGTAAAGCTACCAGCGTTTATTCGGTACATAATTTTGTAACTGGTGTATTGAATAATTACGATAACATAAGTAATTTTTCCTGGGGCTCCGGAACTTCCGATAATTCTACGGCCTATCCTGGTAACAACGGTTTCTATGGGGTGTTGAAAGGATCTAATATTCCTGCCGGAGACGGATCATGGTGGAACGATGGCCGGTCGATCAATACGAATGGGGCGCAATGGGTGCCTCTGGCCAGCTTAAAAGACACATTAAGCCACTATGTTTTAAAGTTTGAAATAGCTGTTTCCAAGCCATGGACAGCTGGGTCTATCCAGATTGTGAAAGATTACTCCTGGACTTATTCGGCAGTTTATCATCCCTGGAAAACCGCTACCGGTTCAACAGTTGCATTTACTACAAAGGGTTGGCAAACGGTTACAATTCCATTTTCAAATTTTGTAAATGAAAAAGGTTTTCCTGCACCAACGCTTACGGATTTGCTTGGTTCAACTGGGGCAGGTGCTATCAATATTACATTTATCAACGATGGCGTAAGTTTTATCAATGCTTTTGAGATAGCTGTTGATAATATCAGGGTAGTGAAAATTAAATAAAGAGAGTTTTAGTTGATTATAAGTGAGTGCCAGGGGGCTTGAGATGGCCCCGGCATTTTTTACGAAACAAAGTAGCTCAGCTATTGTACACCCGGTATCAGGCTGTTAAGCAGGCCTACGGTCAAAACTTTTTAAAAATCACATAACGATGCGGGCGGCTGGCGTGAGTAAAAACATTTCGTAGAAATTGATCGATAAAAATTTAAATCACTAAGGATTATAAAAATGAAGAAACTGTTTTTTTTTAAAATATTCATATCAATAACAATTATATCTTTTTTTTCCTGTAAAAAGACAAGTAATGCGGCACCGGAACTAACATTAAGTCAAACTGCTATAGTTTTTACCCCTGATGGCGGTAACCAGGATTTTTCAATTGTCTCTAATGCAACATGGAACATCGTTAATCCTGGTTCTTCCTGGCTACGATTAAATACCACATCCGGCAGTAGCGGCAATACGGTTATTCATTTAACAACCCTATCGGAAAACGGTACAGGATCATCACGTTCAAGTACCTTAACTATAAGTTCTTCCAATGGTCAGGCAAGAACCTTAAAAGTATCTCAAACATCTAATATCTTTCCCAACTATAATACTTCGCCAAAAGCCCCTGATGCAACGGGAATGAGTAGCAATGCCGTTCAGCTTGCCGCTAAAATGAAATTAGGCTGGAACATCGGCAATACTTTGGAAGCGCCCGGCGGTGAAACAGGTTGGGGAAATCCTGCTATCACTGAGGATTATATAAAATTTGTAAAACAGCAGGGATTTAATGCTATTCGCCTTCCATGCGCCTGGAACTGGGGACATTTGAGCAATCAGACGATGGAACAAATTGATCTCAACTGGCTAAAAAGGGTAAAAGAAATAGTAGGGTATTGTGTGAAAAATGATATGTACGTTCTGCTCAACATTCACTGGGATGGCGGTTGGTTAGATGGTAACATTAACGCGGTTATGCAAGATTCTGTCAATGCCAGACAAAAGGCATTGTGGGAACAAATTGCTACAACCATGCGCGATTTTGATGAGCACCTGATGTTTGCCAGCGCTAATGAGCCGCCCGCAGACAATGCAGAAAAAATGGCCATACTTACTACCTATCATCAGACTTTTATTAATGCTGTGCGAGCCACCGGCGGCAGGAATAGCTACAGAGTGTTGGTTGTTCAGGGGCCTTCAACAGATATCGACAAAACCAATGACCTGATGACTGCTCTTCCACATGACCAGGTACCCGCCCGAATGATGGTGGAGGTGCATTACTACTCTCCATTTCAATTTTGCCTGTTGGAGGACGACGCCGATTGGGGTAAAATGTTCTATTACTGGGGAGCAGGCCATCATTCTACAATAGAACCCGAACGCAACGCCACCTGGGGTGAAGAGAGCGATGTTAATACCGCCTTCAACAAAATGAAGACAAAATTTGCAGACAAAGGTGTTCCTGTGCTATTGGGCGAGTACGGAGCATACAGGCGAAACAACACCGCGCATGTGCCTTTAGATCTGGCAACGCACAATGACGCTGTGGATTATTGGATAACATATATTACCAAACAGGCGAAAGCTAACGGAATGCTGCCATTTTTCTGGGACACCGGTGGTGCTTTGGACAGGCAGAATTATTCGGTAAAAGATCAGCGTACGATCACGGCACTTAAAACGGGCGCTAACTAAAATCTGAAACAGAAAATCTGAAAATTATATACATAAACCCTGCATCTTCAGATGAGAAAATTTATAACCATATTCATTATAACCTTTTTAATTTCCCCGTCGGCTTCAAAAGCACAGGAAACCAGCCGCTTTTTTAAGGAAAAAGATCTGGTGACTACCGGCATCTATTACTACCCTGAACATTGGGATGAAGCCCAATGGGAAAGGGATATAAAAAAAATAGCTGAGATGGGTTTTGAGTTTGTTCATCTGGCTGAATTTGCCTGGTTTAAAATGGAACCCCAGGAAGCACGGTTTGATTTTAACTGGCTTGACAGGGTGGTGAACCTTTGCACCAGGTATCATCTCAAAGTGTTGCTGTGTACACCCTCTGCAACCACTCCAACCTGGATGCGGGTAAACTACCCGGAGACGTTTGTTATGGACGGTCATTATATCCGTGCGGAGAATGGTACGCGGGGATTGGAGTCAATTGTTAATTCGAAATATCGGGACTTTGTGAAAAAAGTCGTAGCGGAAATGGCCAGGCGTTACGGACAAAATAAAGATGTCATCGGCTGGCAAATAGATAATGAACCCGGTGCTGTTCCCGATTATAGCCCCGCGTCGCAGGAAGCGTTCAGAACCTGGTTGAAAAATAAATACAAAACCATTGATGCATTAAATACCGCCTGGGGAGCTGCTTTCTGGAGCCAGTGGTTCAATAGCTTTGATCAGGTAATCATCCCGAATACGAACCTGGTAGGCTGGTGGGGGAACAACCCTCATGCCTTGCTGGATTTTAAAAGATATTCAGCAGACTCACAGGCTGATTTCCTTGATTTTCAGGCCGGCATTTTACGCGATTATATTTCAAAGGCGCAATTTGTTACGACCAACTATACCGCCGTTTGTACGGGTTCAGACCCCAGACGTACCAGGAAACTGGATTTTGCAGCATACACCGCGTATCCAAACGGAGATACTGATAATATTGGTGAATCAGGCTTCCGTTTAGGTAACAGCGATGTTGTTCTTTTTGCTTCAGAATATTACAAATCGGTAGGCGGCGTGTCCGGTGTTATGGAAATTCAGCCCGGGCCGGTTAACTGGGGTAGTTACAATCCGTTGCTTTTGCCAGGAACCGTAAGGCTATGGTTGTACCATGGTTTTGCGGCGGGAGGAAAGATCGCCTGTTCATACCGTTTTCGTCAAATCTTATATGGCGCAGAACAGTATCATGCCGGGGTAATCCA
The DNA here is from genome assembly GCF_050433765.1 of Mucilaginibacter lappiensis. Classification (GTDB taxonomy): domain Bacteria; phylum Bacteroidota; class Bacteroidia; order Sphingobacteriales; family Sphingobacteriaceae; genus Mucilaginibacter; species Mucilaginibacter lappiensis_A. Next base: position 391,464 of record NZ_JBNPWP010000006.1, read on the forward strand.
AACAGATGGTGTAACACCTTCTCAGGGAGGGAAGGACTACATGCAGTTTATGAAAGAAATAGCAGATCTGCGGAAACAATTTAAGCCGGAAACCAAAATGCTCGCAAAACTGGCCGCACGGTCAACGGCGATTCTCTGGAACGTTGAAAATTACTGGAGCATTGACAGGCAAAAACAAACAGGACAATGGAATACCTGGGACTACCCGGTTAAATTCCTGAAAACAGCAAAGTCATTGGGAGCGCCCGTCGATGTAATCCAGGAAACAACAGATTTGTCAAAGTACAAGGTAGTTATCGTTCCGGCTTATGAAATGGTTGATGCTGCTTTGGTGAAGAAATGGAACGATTACGTAACAAAAGGAGGGCACCTGATCATCACCTGTCGTACCGCTACCAAAGACCGTAGGGGCCATTTTTGGGAAGGAGAAGCTGCTATGCCGATTTTAAATCTGATCGGGGCACATATCCATCAGACTGATATGCTCTCTTCTTATGGAAAAGGCGATGTTTTGATGAATTCGAATCATTATTCATGGCATAGTTGGGCAGATTTGCTACTGCCGGACACCACTACAGCGGTATTGGTCACTTATAATAACCAGTTTTATAAAGGAACAGCTGCTGCTGTAGTGCACAAGATCGGCAGGGGTAGTGTAACCTATATCGGTGTTGATACTGATGATTTTAAGTTAGAGAAGGATTTATTGCAGAAGATTTATAAAGAGGCCGGTGCTACAACGGAGGATTATCCTCCCGGTGTCTTTGTTTATTGGCGTGATGGTTTTTATACGGCATTGAATTACTCATCAGAAAATTACACGGTAAATCTGCCGGATACTGCAAAGATCTTGATTGGAGAAAAGGTACTGAAACCTGCGGGAGTACTCATATGGAAAGAATAACTTATTAAGAATAAACAAACAAATGAAAAAAATAATTGGGGCATTGGTGGTTTTGCAATTCCTTTTTTTGGCAAATGTAAACGGCCAGAGGGCGATCAATGTGGATTTTAACAAGACTTCGGGCAAGCTTAATACCATGTTTAATGCCTGTGTGGGTGCAGGCCGGGCAAATGAAGGGTTGCGTGCCGACTGGCAGCAACAGCTGGAATATGTAAGAAAACAATGTGGTTTTCGGTATATCCGGATGCATGGCTTACTCACCGATGATATGGCCGTATATACCGAAGATGCAAAAGGAAATCCTCAGTATAATTATATGTATGTAGATGCGCTGTTTGATTTTCTGCATAAAATTGGCGTGAAGCCTTTTGTAGAGTTAGGTTTTATGCCTAATGCTCTGGCAAGCGGAAAACAGACAATTTTTTGGTGGCGCGGCAATGTTACCCCGCCAAAAGATTATAACAAATGGCAGGCGCTCATTCATAACCTTGTTCAGCATTTTACAGAACGGTACGGTGCCGAAGAAGTAAAGTCCTGGTATTTTGAAGTATGGAATGAACCTAACTTATCTCCTGGATTCTGGACGGGAACGCAGGACGATTATTTCAAACTGTACGATTATTCTGTAAAGGCGGTTAAAAGCGTAAACCCCGAATATAAGGTAGGCGGGCCAGGCACTGCAGGCGCGGCGTGGGTTCCTGACATGATCAGTCATTGCAGCAAAAATAAGGTTCCAATTGACTTCATCAGCACCCATTCCTATGGTGTAAACCAGGGCTTTCTGGATGAGTATGGCAATTCGGGCACGGTATTAAGTAAAGATTCACTGGCGGTAAGTGGCGACGTGTTGAATTCCCGTAAACAAATTTCTCAATCCGCGATACCTAATCTGGAGCTGCATTATACGGAATGGAGTTCATCGTACACACCGGCAGACCCTGTGCATGACAGTTATCAGGAAGCAGCCTATATTCTGGAAAAAATAAAACAAGTTGGTCATGCGGCCAACTCCATGTCATACTGGGTGTTTACCGATATTTTTGAAGAGCCAGGGCCCCGCTATACGCCCTTTCATGGAGGTTTTGGTTTACTTAACATTCAAGGCATAAACAAGCCGGCTTTTTATGCTTATAAATTTATGAATAAGCTTGGAGGAACCGAGTTAGCTAATACCGACAAACGTTCATGGGTTTGCAAAAATGATAAAGGGGACATCCAGGCATTATTATGGAACTATACCTATACTTTACCGGATTCTGTTAATAATCAATCTTATTATATAAAGGATTTGCCTGCCAGATCGAAAGTGAAAGTGAAAATAAATCTATCGCATGTACCTGCCGGAAAATACACCATGGAAATTTATAAAGTTGGCTATAGGGTAAACGATGCCTATACACGCTATGTGGATATGGGCAGGCCCGGCCAATTAAACAGGCAGCAGGTTGAAAAGTTAAAACAAGAAAACGGCTCTCCTGTCGCCAAACAAGAGATCGAAATCAAGCCGAATGCTGTGTATTCCCCGGAGTTTGATATACGTGAAAATGATGTTATCCTGATAAACCTGATTAAAAAATCTTAACCCATGAATATATTAATACCAAAATTGAAAAGAATAAAGAGGACATGCAGCTGTGTGCTTTTTTTTGCACTGGCAGCAGGAATGGCGAACGCGCAGCAGAGCCTGAATAATAGCGATCAGGAACAAAAAATCCGTTCCCTGGTCAGCCAGATGTCTTTGCAGGAGAAAGTCAGCCTGCTGCATGCGAATTCCAAGTTTTATGTATCCGGAATAAAGCGGTTAGGTATCCCCGAATGGGCGCTGAGTGACGGACCGCATGGGGTACGTGCTGAAATTAACAGGCACGACTGGGGATATTCAGGGTGGACCACCGATTCGGCAACCTGCTTTCCTCCCGGAACAACCCTGGCCGCAACCTGGAATCCTGAATTAGCCTTTAAACAGGGACTGGTATTGGGTGAAGAAGCTCGGTTTCGAAAAAAAGATGTTTTGCTGGGGCCTGGTATCAATATCATTCGTTCCCCGCTTTGCGGCCGAAACTTCGAATATATGAGTGAAGATCCCTTTCTTATTTCAAAGATGGCCGTTTCCTATATCAAAGCCCTGCAGTCAAAAGATGTGGCAGTGAGCGTAAAACACTGGATAGCCAACAACCAGGAAACACATCGCGACTCTATCGATGTCGAGGTGAGCGAAAGGGCTTTTCGTGAAATCTATCTACCAGGCTTTAAAGCCGCTGTCACAGAAGGCGGAGCATATACGGTAATGGCTGCTTACAATAAATTCAGGGGCGACTGGTGTTCGGAAAACGAATATCTTAACAGGCAAATTCTTCGGAAAGAATTTGGATTTAAAGGGGTATTAATGACCGATTGGTCTGCGGCGCATACTACGGTAAAGGCTGCGTTAAGCGGGCTTGATCTGGAAATGGGCACCGATATAAAAGATTACAACGAATGGTATTTTGCCAATCCGTTAATAAAACCTGTAGAAGAAGGAAAAGTACCTTTATCGGTAGTTGATGAAAAAGTAGCGAATGTGCTGCGCGTCATGTTCAAAACAAAGATGTTTGATGAAAGTAACCGGGAAAAGGGAAAAATGAATACGCCGGAGCATCAAAAGGCAGCTTACAATTCTGCTGCCGAAGCAGCGGTACTGCTTCAAAACAAAGGCAACATTCTTCCTGTTAATTTCAACAAAATAAAATCGATTGCTATTATTGGTGATAATGCTACCCGGAAACATTGCGGGGCGGGGCTTAGCTCCGAAATAAAAGCATTATACGAAATAACGCCGTTACAGGCAATTAAGCAAAAGTTCGGGGCTACGGTAAAAATAAATTTTGCACAGGGATATCAAAAACAATCTGTATTTAAAGAAGGCAGCAACGCAGGCCAGGCAAATTCAGATAAAGTCAATTGGGAACTGATTCAGGAGGCTGTTAAAGTTGCCAGGGAATCGGACGTGGTTCTCATTTTCGGAGGTCTGAACCATGACTTTGATACCGAATCTTTTGACAAACAAAATATGGATCTGCCTTATGGACAGGAAGTTTTGATCCGGGAAGTAGCCAAAGCCAATCCGAACACTGTTGTTGTTATGATAGCTGGTTCTCCAGTAAAATTAGCAGGCATTGTTAACCGGGTACCGGCTATTTTATGGTCGTGGTATGGCGGGATGGAAGCAGGTAATGCGGTTGCAGATATATTAAGCGGCAAGGTAAATCCATCGGGCAAATTGCCTTTTACCATGCCGGTAACGCTGGATCAGTCACCCGCTCATGCTTTAGGTAATTTTCCTGGAAGGGGTATGAAAGTAAATTATGAGGAGGACATTCTGGTAGGTTATCGCTGGTTTGATACCAAAAAAATTCAGCCCCAGTTTCCTTTTGGATACGGCCTTTCTTATACTGGTTTTGAACTCAGTAATTTTTCAACAGACAAGAAGGACTATGAAAAAGACGATACCATTCATGCGAAATTGGTGATTAAAAATACCGGTACCCGCTATGGGGCCGAAGTAGTACAATTATATGTAAGCGACCCGGTTTGTTCTGTTTTACGCGCTGAAAAAGAGCTTAAAGGTTTTAAAAAGATATTTTTAAAGCCAGGCGAAACGAAAACAGTAGAAATGCAGGTGAAAATTGCCGACCTCGCATTTTATGACGAAGCAAAAAAAGGATGGAATACCGAAGCCGGCGAATTTATTCTTCAATTAGGTAATTCATCACGTAATATTTCAAAAACAGTAAAAATCTTGGTTAAATAAACTCATTTCGGAAGCCGTGTGAGGTTTATGGGAAATCTGTGAACCGGACATACACGCTATCCGGAATACCGATAAACTCAGAAATAATTTTCAATGGGAATGGCTCGTTGGCCTTATAAAATAAGTGTAAAAAACACAATAAATAATATTAAATTTCATGATGAAAAAGTTATTAGCCATTTCAGGATTGTTCCTGTTCACTGCAACAAGCTTAAAAGCGCAAAACCCTAAGCTTACGCTTGATTTAACCAAGCCCGGAGCAAATGTAAGCCCGCAACTGTATGGATTGATGACCGAAGAGATCAACCATTCGTACGATGGGGGTTTGTATGCCGAGCTGATCAAAAACAGGATATTTAAGGACAACCCAAATACGCCGGAAGCATGGAGCGTAATCAAGGAAGGTGGCGCGAAGGCTACAATGCAATTAGTTGCCGCAAACCCCAACTATATACCTGCAGATGAGCGGCGCCATGCAATTAATGGCGCGTTAACCACTTGTTTAAGATTATTGGTGGATACCGGCGGTGGCCGGGCCGGTATTGCAAATGAAGGTTATTGGGGCATACCCGTTTTGCCTAATACAACTTATAACGCCTCTTTTTATATTAAAGGTATGGAAAGCAAGCCATTGACCGAGCAATGGGCTCCCGCGCCTAAAACTGCAGTTCCGGTAATTGCTGATAACACTGCCGGGCCTATAACCGTAAGTATAGAAAGCAATGACGGTAAAACGGTATATGCTTCGGGGACTATTAATTTAATAAAAAGCGCCTTTTGGAAAAAATATGAACTTAAATTAACAACCGGCGCTGATGTTAAACCAACATCTGCCGCCCGTTTTGTTATTTCGACGAACCGTACCGGGGTTTATTATTTTAACCTCGTCTCTTTATTTCCGCCAACCTATCATAACCGTCCCAATGGGAACCGGATAGACATAATGAAATTATTGGCTGATATGAAACCCCGCTTTTTACGTTTTCCAGGCGGTAATTTCCTTGAAGGCCCGAAATTGACCGATGCATTTCCGTGGAAGACTACTTTGGGACCGCTTGAGGGGCGCCCCGGCCATACCGGCTCATGGGGCTATCGCCCTACCGACGGGATGGGCTTACTTGAATTTTTAGAATGGTGCGAAGACCTGAAGATGGAACCACTGCTTGCCGTTCATGCCGGCTATTCACTCGATGGCGACCATGTGGACGCAGGCCCGCTTTTAAAGCCATACGTAGATGATGCGCTGGATGAAATTGAATATGTTACGGGCGACGTACACACCTACTGGGGGGCTAAGCGTGCGGCAGATGGGCACCCGGCACCCTTTAAACTCAACTATGTGGAGATTGGTAACGAAGACGGGTTTGACGCGTCTGGCAGTTACGACGGACGTTTTGCCCAGTTTTATGATGGCATTAAAGCCAAATATCCTAGCCTTCACTGTATCGCAACCATCGGCGGTAAGGACTGGCTTGGGACCAGGGGCAAATTAACAATTCGCAAGCCCGAAATTGTAGATGAACATTATTACCGCACTGCCTGGGAAATGGAAGAGGATGCGGCACGTTATGATAATTACGACCGCAAAGGATATAAAGTGTTTGTAGGTGAGTGGGCAACGCGTGAAGGCGAACCAACCACCAATTTGAATGCTGCCCTGGGCGATGCTGCCTGGATGACGGGCATGGAACGAAATTCAGACCTGGTTATCTTGTCGTGCTATGCGCCATTATTTGTAAATATAAATAAAGCCACAGCAACTGCGCCAAAAGCCTGGCAATGGGACTCGGACCTGATAGGTTACGATGCTTTAAAAAGCTTTGGTTCACCATCGTATTATGTACAGAAGATGTATAACAGCTATATCGGGAATAAAGTGGTGCCTATAGCAGGCGCCAATATCCCTACCCAAACTAGGCCTGCCACCAAGCAGGACAGCGCGGCGAACAAAATGCCCCAACCTATACCAGCCATGTTTTATGTAGCTACCCGGGACACCAAAACGGGAAAACTGTTTCTTAAAGTAGTAAATGCAACAGGAAAGCCGCAGCAGGTTGATATTGATTTAAAGGGGGCTGGAAAGTTTTCTCCCGAGGGTAGTATCGTGGTCATAAAAGGTGATAAGCCCGAAGATACGAACACGATCAGCGATCCGGTAAAAATAGTTCCGGTTACCTCCAAAATAAAAGTGGCCGGCGCTAAATTTACAAGGACTTTCGATCCATATTCAGTAAGCGTGCTTCAAATAAATACATTAACTAAATAATTAAAACCAGGTAAGAATACCAGGACAAAAAAACAATTGTGACTATGAGAAATGCGATTTACAGGTTATGGATAACGGCCTTAATTATCATCCTTGTGGTGCCGTGTTTATACGCACAAAAAGCCACTAATCCCATTATTTATGCAGATGTACCGGACATATCAATAGTACGTGTAGGCAATAGCTATTATATGAGCAGCACAACGATGCACATGAGTCCAGGTGTACCGATTATGAAGTCGAACGACCTGGTGAACTGGAAGTTGGTGAATTATGCGTATGATACTTTAGCAAATGTTGATGCATTAAATCTCACAAATGGCAAAAACGCATATGGGGCTGGTTCGTGGGCAAGTTCTATTCGTTTCCATAATGACACCTATTATGTAAGCACATTTTCTGCAAATACCAATAAAACGCACATTTACAGTACTAAAAATATCGAAAAAGGTCCGTGGAAAGCCAGGTCATTTGCCCCCGACCTGGGTGATCACTCCTTGTTTTTTGATGATGACGGAAAAGCGTATATGATTAGCGGGAGCGGAGATTTAAGGTTAGTTGAATTAAAGGACGATCTTTCCGGTATAAAACTCGGCGGAACGGACAAAATTATCATTAAAAAGGCAGGCGAGCCTTCGGGCGGTACCGGCCTCGGTCCAGAGGGCTCTCAGCTGTTTAAGATAAACGGCAAATATTACCTTTTCAATATTACATGGCCAAAGGGCAGGATGCGCACTGTTATCATACACCGGGCAGATAAGATCACCGGCCCGTACGAAGGACGAATTGGCCTCCAGGATCTGGGCGTGGCGCAAGGCGGGCTGGTCGAAGCGCCAAATGGGGCCTGGTATGCTTATTTGTTCCGTGATTATGGCTCGGTGGGCCGTATTCCCTATTTAGTCCCTGTAAAGTGGGTGGATGGATGGCCTGTTTTGGGCATTAACGGCAAAGTGCCCGATACACTCGATCTGCCGGCCGGTAAAGGTTTGATCTCGGGCATAGTTGCTTCAGACGAGTTTGCCCGTAAAAAAGGTGAACGTGCATTACCACTGGTTTGGCAATGGAATCATAACCCGGATAATAGTTTGTGGTCTGTTACAGCGCGGAAAGGGTATTTACGGCTCACTACCGGCAGGATTGACACCGATTTCGTGATGGCACGAAATTCATTGACACAACGCACTATCGGTCCGGTGTGCTCCGGGACAGCTTCGCTCGACGTTTCTAAAATGAAAGATGGTGATTTTGCGGGTTTGGGTCTTTTGCAAAAAAATTACGGGTTGGCTGGTGTAAAAATAACCGGGGATAGCAAAGCTATCCTGATGATCAATGCAAGCACTGGGAAACCCGTAGAAGCACAAAAAATCCCCTTGAGCCAAAAAGTAGTATACTTTAAGGCGGAGTGCAATTTTACGAACAGAAAAGACGTGGCAGATTTTTTTTATAGCCTGGACGGGAAAACATGGATCCCATTGGGCACACAATTAAAAATGGCCTATACCTTCCCACATTTCATGGGCTATCGTTTTGCTTTGTTTAATTATGCTACAAAAAATATAGGTGGCGCGGCTGACTTTGACTTTTTTCATATAACAAGTTCCATTTCCACGGAAAAATAAAGCCTGTTAAATCAACGAACGCAAAAAATGAAAAATATACCTTACTGTATTATGCTTACAGCCCCGGTTGTTTGCAGGGCGCAAAGCTATCAAAAAACGGCATTAGGTTTAAAGGCATCAGTTAACCGAATTTCGGTTGAGGTTCACTTTTACCACCCGAAATAACCCGGGTGGTAAAAGTGCCCGAGGGAATGTTTTTACCAAAGAGAGCCTTTCGGTCGTCAAAAAGCCACAGCAAACGCAAATCAGCATGGCGATATTGTACCTCGAAGCAATAAGTTAATTTTTCTTGGAAACATAAGGTTATCATCATGGGACAAGTCCAAATGTCCAAAAGTTGAATGGAATCAAGTTTATTTTTATCGACTTACTAACTGACAATCAATTATGTACGTTTAATTCGGTGCATAGGGTATAACTGAAAATTGACGCACCGAAGTACTCACTTTTTTGTTGCTAATTGGTGTATAAAAATGGGAATTTTGCATCAAAAAATAATCCTGTAATCATTTGATTTACAGGATTTTAAAATGTTTTTAACAAAATTTTCTGTGGAGAGGTAGGATCCCGTTACTTCAAAAAAAATGTAAATCACTATGAAACAAAATATTACGAACAAAATTACATGGCATATTAGAGCAATAGCTACTGCCCTGCTGTTTTTAGCCGGTAACATCGCCTGTCGGGCTCAGAACCCTGATAAAACTGAGCGAAAACAATTATTTGATAATAACTGGAAGTTTTTTCAGGGAGATACAGCATCGGCAAAATCAAAGGATTTTAACGATATGGGTTGGCGGAGCCTTGATTTACCACATGATTGGAGCATTGAAGGTAAAATAAGACCTACAAACCCGACAGGAGGTGCGGGTGGATACTTTCCGGCAAGTTCTGGCTGGTACCGGAAAACGTTCAGAGCCCCGGCTGAATGGAAGGGTAAAAAGATTTCCATTTACTTTGAAGGGGTTTATATGAATTCCGAAGTGTTTATTAATGGAAAATCACTTGGAATTTACCCTTATGGCTATTCATCCTTTAGTTATGACCTTTCGCCTTTTTTAGATTTTAATAATGAAAATGTCATAGCGGTGCGGGTAGACAATTCACAACAAGTGAACAGCAGGTGGTACAGTGGTTCTGGCATTTATCGCCATGTTTGGATGAATGTTGCCGATGCTGTGCATATAGCCGATTGGGGAATTGCAATAACAACCCCTGATGTGTCTTCCAAAAAAGCAACTGTTCAAATTAAAACATTGGTAAAAAACGAAACAGGTTTGGCTCAAAGTGTTGTTATTAGCACACGATTACTGGACGCAAATTCTAAAAATGCAGGAAATAACCAAATAAAGGTTGAACTGGCTGCAAATAGTGAGAAAGAAGTCGCCCAAACTATCATTGTGGTAACTCCCCAGCAATGGACACCGGAAACGCCCCGTTTATACAATGCTCAAATAAGTATAATCCGAAATAAAAATGTAGTTGACAAAACGGAAACGAGTTTTGGCATACGTACCATAAAATTTACTGCTGAAAACGGATTTCAGCTTAATGGTAAAACAGTAAAGCTCAATGGTGGATGTGTACATCATGATAATGGTTGCCTGGGTGCCGCTGCTTTTGACCGTGCAGAGGAACGCAAGGCCGAGTTGCTCAAAGAAGCGGGCTTTAATGCTGTAAGAACTTCTCATAATCCCCCCTCTGAGGCTTTTTTAAATGCTTGCGACAGGTTAGGCCTTTTGGTTATTGATGAATCGTTTGATTGTTGGAGAACAGGCAAAAACAAACATGATTATGCCCAATATTTCGACCAGTGGTGGAAACGTGACTTAGAAGCCATGGTTTTGCGAGATCGTAATCATCCATCAATTATCATGTGGAGCATTGGCAATGAAATAGTAGAGCGGGGTAGCCCCGGAGCTGTAGAAACAGCTAAAATGCTTGTAGATGCTATCAAAAAAATAGATACTGTTCGCCCGGTTACATCCGCTATTGTAGAAAGTGGTAAAGACTGGGCGGCTTTTGATTCCCTGATGGCGGCCCATGATGTCGGCGGGTATAATTATCATTTATGGAGTGCGGCTGCTGATCATCAGCGGGTACCTTCCCGAATGATCGTTCAAACGGAGTCGTATCCCAAGGATGCTTTTGCCAACTGGAAACTGGTGAAAAACAACAATTATGTTCTTGGGGATTTTGTTTGGACAGCTATGGATTATCTTGGAGAATCAGGGATAGGCCGTTGGTATTATTCGGGTGATATGCCCGGTGAGCACTGGGAACATGATTTTTTTCCCTGGCACGGTGCCTATTGTGGCGATATTGATCTGATTGGATGGAGGAAGCCGGTTTCGCATTACCGTAGCCTGTTATATAATAATACCGAAAAGCTGTACATGGCCGTTCGTGAGCCTGAACCCTCCCCCCTGGAAATTAAAACTACATGGTGGTCTGTGTGGCCGACCTGGGAAAGCTGGACCTGGCCGGATTATGTAGGAAAGTCTATTACAGTAGAAGTTTATTCAAAGTATCCTAAGGTTCGTCTTTACCTCAACAACAAACTCATTGGCGAAAAGCTAACGACAGAAGAACAGGAATATAAAGCTGATTTCAATGTGCCTTACGCGCCTGGTCAGCTTAAAGCAATCGGTGTAGATAAGGATAATGAAATTGAATCAACCATTTTGCAAACTTCAGGCGATGCTGCTAAAATTCAATTAACTGCTGATCGAAAAGAGATAGCAGCTAATGGACAAGATTTGTCATATGTCACAATAGAACTAACAGATGCGAACGGCATACCGCAACCCAACGCTGTAAACTGTCTGCAACTAAAAATTGAAGGACCCGGAATAATTGCCGGAGTAGCCAATGCGGATATGAAAGATACGGACTCCTATGTTGGAAATACGCACAAAGCCTGGCACGGACGTGCTTTGGTTGTAATCAGAAGCACTCATAGTACCGGTGATATAAAATTGACAGTTAGTTCAGTTGGTTTATCAGGGACTACTTTAAATATTAAAGCAATTTCCGGAACAAACAAGTAAAAGACGTATATCTCGCTCTACCTGCTTAAGTTTTCGTCAGGACATTAGTTCTTTTACACGCAGCAAGCGATCAAAAAATGTCAAAAGGTGCCCAACGGTAACAAACATGAATGTGCAGGTCAGTTCATCATATATCGTTGGTCATTTTTTATTCGTTTTTCTGGAATTCATATCTGAACCAATTAATATCAATATAGCCTTTAGCCTTAATCGTATTGAAATTATAGATGCCGATCCGGTCTCCCCGGTAACTGCCCCAGGTCAGTTGGGACGTTCCGGCAAAGGGGGTGAATACCCGCCCATTAATGCTGAACGAGTAGGTGTTTTCGCCGTTGAAATCCCAGGTTGAACGAAGCCAGATCGTTTTCCCGGTGATTCTGACGCCAACAGTATCTTTCCCGTTACACTCATATACCAAGTACCGCCTACCTTCGGCCTGCCTGATACCCAATGTGCTATAACTGATGGTCGAAAAGTGTGTCAGGCCCGCGTATTGACCGTTGACCATATGGTCAATATTCATTTGAATGGTTACCGTATTGGCTTTGGTTCGCATCGTCCGTTGCGTCAGGGTGTTCCCTGCCCGTAGAATGGTTTTTTTTGGTTCGTAGGGCATGAGCGGTTTGAACGCATGCAGACGGAGATACCCCGGACGCTCTGTCAGCGACCACTTTTCGGCTCTGGGCTGGTAATTCCATTCCCATTGAGCTTTCAGGATCGATGAACTGAAATCATCGCTGCCTAAAATGCCAAGGTCGTTTTTGACATCGATCGGTTTAGCGGCCGACCACACCATCCGGCCTATACCATCTTCTCCAACCGCTCCGACGACGGGCCATCCATCAATCCATTGTACGGGCAGCAGACTGGCGGCCCGGCCTTCCCAGTCACCAGTACCGTGATGTGTGAAAAAATACCACTGACCGTTCGACAACTGTATTAAACCACCTTGGTTAGGCTCTCTATCTACCTTTGAATCGACATGGTTCAACTGCCTGACCTCCCAGGGGCCGGTAAGCTTTGTAGCGCGTTCCATCATCATCACACGTCCCTCTTTCCTGACCTCGCTGAAATAATGGAAATAAAAACTACCTATCTTATACAGTTTATTGGCTTCGCTGCCCTTGGACTGGTGGATGATCGTATCTGATGAGGTGATAAGGCTTTTGCCGTCCGGGCTCATCCTGAACAGGTGGATGTTGTATTGTTTGTTGGTTTTGGGGTCGAATTTAAAATTCGTAGCGATAAAATAAAGCTGGCCGTCATCGTCACAAAAAGAACTGCAATCATCCCAGCCCGCGGTCTTCCAAACCTGATGCAGGGGTTCCCAGGGGCCGCCGGCATTGGTGGCCGAACTCATAAAAAATCCGTCATCAGGAGTGCCGAAATAAACCCAAAACCTGTTTTTATAGTACCGTATAGTACATACTATTCCATGCTTTATGTGAACAATAAGGTGAACAAAATCCGTTTTTTTGATTTGTTCACCATAAAGGATCTAATTAATAGATAATTACATCAAAAAAAATCAGACTAAAAAGGACGCATTCAGGTCTCTTTTTTCGCTTTCCGGTGAATTGATTTTAATAGGGTGATATGGACAATTTCGCGATAGATCCCCCTCCAATTTTTGTGAATTTGTTAGGGAAGTTGCAGCACAGGAGATTATCAATATTCGCTATCAATTTCTGAAGCACAATAAAGGCTCTGTGGAGATCTGATGGACCTTTAAGTGTGTCATGAATTATTTTGCAGGTGCATAAGCACCGTTTTTAAGCCAGGTAATCCATGCTTTCTTAAACGCTGCATGGCTCAACGGTGGAAGTGTTCGCCCTTCACCGGGATTCCATCCTGCCTTGACTAATCCGTCGTCAGCATGTGCTATCAACTGCTGCAATGTTTTATTACCATTTGTCTTTGGGTTCACCAACTGTTTGGCCAGTTGATTTGGCGTCCTTCCCTGGAAAACCATTTTCATATTTGCCGGAGGTAGATGCCAATTAGGATTCCCTGGAGGTTTATTCAACCCCGCAATATTTGTCGGCTGATGGCAGTTTGAGCATTTCATCGCATACAAGCCTTTACCCTCTACGCCTCTCTTGGGAAGCATAGCGTGCAAATGGCTGTCGTCTCCCTGAAGTGGGACATCTCCGGATGGATGGCAATTCATACAACGGGCGCTCATTAGTACAGTATACACTTGCTTGAAAGCTGCTACAGAAGCTAAACTATCTTTTTTTACTACAACTAAGGGGACAATTGTTTTTGAAGTATTCAGGCTAAAAGCCATTATGCCAACCATGATCAACAAGGTGCCTATTACAGCAAGAGATCTCTTTTTCATTTCCCTAAAGTCTCCTTCCCTTGCAGTTCTGACGCTAAATGGATAGCTTCACGTATGCGCAAATAAGTACCGCAGCGACAAATATTGCCTGCCATGGCGTCATCAATATCCTGGTCTGTAGGTTTTTTGTTTTCTTTTAGCAGCACAGCAGCTGACATGATCTGCCCGGCCTGGCAGTAGCCGCATTGAGACACGTCTAACTCCAGCCAGGCCTTTTGTAACGGGTGGGTGTTGGTTGCAGATAAGCCTTCAATCGTCACTACCTTTTTTCCTTCGGCACGGCTTACTTTTGTAACGCAGGAGCGAACGGCCTCACCATTCAAATGAACTACACATGCACCGCATTGTGCCACCCCGCAGCCATACTTTGTTCCCACAAGACCAATGATATCCCGGAGCACCCACAACAATGGTGTATCAGGGTTTGTATCTATATTGTAGGTTTTCTTATTAATGTTTAGTGTGATCATAACTAAAATATTATGGTTGAAAAAATCAATGAATTAAACCGCAGGTATCTCAGGCTGTGGTGAAGAAAAAGGCTGCTGATAGTAACGCCGGCCGGATGCCTTGTATAACGCGTTAGCTACTGCGCCAAATACAGGAGGAAAGGGTGGCTCACCCAATCCGGTAGGATCAATATCATTCTGAACAAAATGGACCTCAACTTTTTTAGGTGCTTCGTGCATGCGGATGATCCTGTACTTATGAAAATTATTTTCTTCTACCACGCCATTTTTATGCGTCAATCCGCCATAAAGGGAATTTCCAATTCCGTCAACAACTGCGCCCTGTACCATATTCGTTGCTGCATCCGGGTTTATCACTATTCCGCAATCCATGGCGCTAAATACTCTTTCGACATACGGTTGCCCGTCTTTGGTCGTCATATCTACTACATGGGCCGCATAAGAATTATGGCAGAAATAAGCGGCAACGCCACGGCTGAATTTTTTATGTTCCGGGCCATTCCACCCCGATTTTTCTTTAACTAATTTCAACACGCCGGCGTACCGGTCAGCATCATATTCATTGTTTTTACCTACTGGATTTTCTTTTGCTCTTTTTAACAACTCCAACCGGAAGTCTATTGGGTCTTCACCCATTGCTTCCGCCAATTCATCCAGGAAAGACTGTTCTGCGGCCGCATTGAAGTTAGATCTCGGAGCCCGGAACGCACCGATGGTAATGTTGGATGCGATCTGCCAGCCTTCGGCAAGGTAATTATCTATCGCACCGGCCGGAAACCTGTTTGCATGAATGGCATGTTCAGGTATCCCGCCACCTTTAACGTGAAAGGCGATCAGGTTTTTATTGGCATCCAGCGCAGCCCGGTAGGTAGCCGTGTACATAGGGCGATAAATACCATAGGTTGTGTCATCTTCGCGACTGTAGATGAGTTTAACAGGTGCCTTGGCTTTTTTAGAGATCAGAGCAGCCTCTATCAGATAATGTCCATAAGCTCTGCGGCCAAATCCTCCACCCATACGGGTCATCTGAATTTCGATCTTGTCGGCGGGTAGTTTTAAAACTTTCGAAAGCGTCGGCTCTGTCCAGCCAGGGGCTTGTAAAGGGCCTACTACTAAAGCTTTTTCATCGGTGACGTGGGCAAAGAAATTCATCGGCTCCATGCAGTTATGTGCCAGGAAAGGTGCATTATAAGTGCGTTCGATGATTTGCGCCGCATTCTTGAACGCGGTTTCCGGATCGCCGTCTTTTCTTAATTCCTGTCCGGGTTTACTGGCGTACTCTCGCATTTTTTCATATTGGGTGGCGGTATTTTCAAGCTCCCCGGGAACGATAACCTCCCTTTTTCCTCCCCTGCCTCCTATAGTATCTTTGGTATCACCAGTGGGTTCCCATTCTGTGATGAGTTTTTTACGGGCATTCATCACTTCCCAGGTGGTTTTGCCTACCACCACCAGCAGATCATTGAAGGTACGCGTGTCAAAACCGCCCTGTTCAAATCCATCTTCATATAATTTCAGAGTGAAGACATCTTTTACACCGGGCATTCTCAAAGCCTGGGATGCATCAAACGATTTGAGTTTCATACCAAATGCAGGCGGATGCTGGATCATGGCAATCAGCATACCTTCATGTTTATAATCCAACCCAAAAAGCGGCTTGCCGCTGATGATCTTCGTCCCTTCAACATTTTTTTGTGAACTTCTAACAACGTTAAAATTTTTGACATCTTTTAACTTAACGCCCTTGGGTACGGGAATACCTGCAGCTTTTGATGCAAAGTCACCATACTTCCCTGTTTTACCGCTTTTTTCATGGTAAAGCACTCCGGCTTTAGTTGTCACTTCTTCCACAGGTACTCCCCAGGTTTGGGCTGCGGCCTCCATCAGCATGCGGCGGGTAGTTGCGCCCGCTTCGCGGAGCGGCTTCCAGTACATTCTCACGGAATTACTGCCTCCGGTAAACTGAGGGCCTAATTTTACGTTGTCGTGCGGCCCCATTTCAACCACTACTTTTTCCCAGGTCACGTCCAGCTCCTCGGCTACGATCATAGGAAGTGAAGTCATCACATTTTGTCCGAATTCCGGGTTAGGGCAAATGATTTTTATGATATTATCCGCGGTGATCTTGATATATCCGTTTATTTCATTCCACTCTGCAGTAGTACCAGCGTCAACGCCCCTGGCGGCAAGCCCAAATTTTGCGAGTGCACTGAATTGGATCATCAGTCCGCCTCCGACAAGTGCAGAAGCCTTTAAAAAGGCACGCCTGCTGAAATTGGTTTTGGTCTTTTCCATTTTAATATTAGTTTTCTAATGGTGTATCAAACTTTTAATATTGAACAGCGAATTTCACACGCTTTTAACGGGTGAAGAGGTTCGCAAAAAATCATAGTGGTTAATATAATTATCTTAGGTATAGTGCTTTATAAGTTAAAAGGTACAAAAAATAATTAATTTTAAATCATAGAACTGCTATAAATTGAGCTTGAGCTATCGTAATAGATTTTGTTGCCCCTGCTTTTATCAGACAAATTGGGCATCCATTTTATCACTTAAACTTAGCATACTCTTCGTCTGATACGCTGCCCATCCACACCACTATACCTTTGCCGTTATTTGGTCCCAAAGCGATATGTGACATAGAGCTATCCCGCGATGCTCCATGCCAATGAGCTACATTAGCGGAACATTTGATGACATCACCCTTGCGGATCAAACGGATAGGCTGACCTTTTTCCTGGTAATACCCCACACCGTCTGTGATTAATAATATTTGTCCTGAAGGATGCAAGTGCCAGTTTGACCGTGCTTTTGGTGCGAAGGTCACATTGCCAACCGAGGTACTGTTCGCCGTGTCTACGCTCGTTAGCATGCTTACCCAGACATCACCGGTGAAATTACCATTGGAAACTTTGTTTCCTTTTGGGAAAGTCGGCTCCGAGACTATCGTCTGCTCTGAAGCAGGAGTTGGGGCGTTGCCCTTGGAACCGAACATGGCGTCTATGAATCGGATTGCCGAATTGCCAGCATTCGGACCAATAGCTTTCGACAATTGGGCAGCGATTCCCAGCAATTGCCCTTCTGTTAGGCCTGTGTTTCGTCCTACACTTAAATGGCTGCCAAGCTGAGCGTCGGCATTACCGATAGTTGCTAATATGGAGATCGTCGCGATCTCCCGGCTTTGATAGTCAAGATTATTTCTGCCAAAAATGTCAGCAAACAAATGCTCCTTTAAAAAGGTATCAATCACCGGAACGAAACCTTGTGTGGAATTTGCGGATCTGCCTGTCAGCTTTGCTTGGACATTTTTCCCAAACTGATACTTATCGTCACCATAATTTATTTTTGCCGGTTTCTTACCCTCTATATCCGTTTTTCCTATTTTCTTTCTATCATTAACAACATTTTGAAAGGTGCTGATCGCGTTCAAACTTCTCGGGAAACCTGCATAAGCATATAGCTGAACCAAAACTTCTTTAATCTCATTTACGGTCAGGCCTGCTTCCAGGCCTTTGGCTAAAGCAACTTTTAAATTAACCTGATCTCCTTTAGCGGCATATGCTGAAATAAGAACAATGGCTTGCTGTCTGGAAGTTAAAGGCAATTCACTTTTAGTCGTCTGCTGGCTGTAAGCAACTGAGCCGAGGCATATGATTAAAGTCAGAGATACGGAAAAGATCAATTTTGAAATATTACTCATTACTTAATGATTTTTATTTTTTTCAACCATGTTTTAATCTCTGTCTGTGCCTGCCTTTCTTTTGCACCTTCCATCACGAAGAGGATACCATCCCTTTCAATTCCACCTTTTATAGTATACGCATCCAATACGGTGCTGTTTGGACAAAGCGCTTTTACAGTTTCAAAAGTGCTGCCGATGCCATAACCGGCATTGGTATTAAAAGGAATGATAGTTTTCCCGCTCAGGTCATATTGCGTCAAAAAGCTTTTCATTGGCGGCGGCAGTTGCATGCCCCATGTAGGAAAGCCAACGAATATCATATCATATTTCGCAATGCTGTCGATCTTCGTTTTAAGCGGTGGTAAAAAATCCGTTTCATTCTCCCGAACTACCTGCGCAACGATAGCCTGATAGTTTTCGGGATAAGGATTAACGAGCTCCAAGGCGACCAGTTTTCCGCCAACCTGTTTCTGAATGATCTGTGCGATTGCTTTGGTATTATTCGTCCGGGACAAATACACGATCAGTATTTTTTTATTACCATCGATAACCGTGGCAGTTGGTTTATCTGTTGTGTTACCGGTTAATTTTTGAGCCTTCGAACATCCCGATATGGTGCTGAAAGCAATAGTTGCCATTACAAAAAGGACTTTTACTTTTTCCATAGATTTAAGTTTTTTATCCCTTACCCGATGCTTCTGAAATCAGGTTTTTGGCGGCTGCATTTGAAGCAAGCAAGGTGCCATCTGCAAGTGTCAGGCCTGTTTTAAAACATCACGACGGTTCATATCTTATAAGTTGATGTTAATGTTGCGGCTGCGCCGTTTGCGGGATGTTGGTTTTCATTTTAACCGGCCTCACCAGCGTTGAAAAAGTGAGTGAGCCCATTTTCCATTTTCCGTTTTCCTTAAGGTACACTTCCGTCACCATAAACGCATGGACTACTTCGTTGCCGCCAACTACTGCCAGCAAATCGATATCATTTAACAGGATAGCGGTGTTACCAAAAATATTTACAGACGCGCCATAAACCTCTGCCTTCTTATACCAGATAAAGCCGCCTTTAATTGTGTTCAATTCCTGGGTCTTTCCCCAGCTTCCCCCCATGTGAACAAAGGCACAATTCTCGGTAAACAGTCCGTTTAGAGACTCTACATTTTTGTCTGCCATCCATGTCCATTTCGTTTTGGATAGATCAAGGATCTCCTGCTCTTCTTTTGTAGTGCTTGTTGTTGCTGCATTTGGCAATTTAGCCTGAGCATGGGATAGCTGCACGGTGGCGAAACACAGGAACATTCCGATAATAGCTTTTTTCATAATCTTAGGTTTTAAGTTTGTATGTTGCTTAATTTTTAACGCTATTGTATTCCGCATCAGTTACCCTTTGAAGCCATACCGTTTTGTTTTTTGCGCTGTTTGTACTTACCGCCAGATAGGAAAAGGAACTTTTGGGTGATGCGCCGTGCCAGTGTGCAATGCCCGGAACGCATTTAATGACATCTCCTTTGTGAACCACCTGGATAGGCTTACCTTTTTCCTGGTAATAACCGGTACCTTCTGTAATCATCAGGATCTGCCCTGCGGGATGAATGTGCCAGTCGAGTTTTGCACTGGGTGCAAAAGTTGCATTTGCCACAGCAATATCAATGGTGCTGTCAGGCTTATTGAGTTCGGTAAGCCAAACCGTTCCGGTATGGTTATTTACGGTAGCGATCTCACCCTTTGGAAAAATGGGCGCGGTTTGCGCCGCTATACGGATTGCGATGCCTGCAGTTAATTAATACAATGGTAACAAAAAATATTTTTTTCATGGTAGTAGTTTTAACGGTTAATCATTTTTTGTGCCTGTTCTGAATAACGGTGCCCCTGCACTTCAATCTGAGACAGGGCATCCCCAATCTCTTTAAGGTCATTGCCTGACAGCTCGATATCAGCAGCACCCAGGTTCTCTTCCAGACGGTGCAGTTTCGTTGTACCCGGGATCGGAACGATCCAGGTTTTTTGGGCGAGCAGCCAGGTTAAGGCTATTTGTGCCGAAGTTGCATTTCTGTCAGCAGCAATTTTGCCCAACAGGTCAACCAATGCCTGATTGGCTTTGCGGTTCTCTTCCGAAAAACGGGGAACGGTATTCCGGAAATCGGTTTTATCGAAAGTCGTATTTTCATTTATCGCTCCGGTCAAAAATCCTTTACCGAGCGGACTGAAAGGCACAAAGCCTATTCCAAGTTCTTCAAGCGTTGGCAGTATCTCCTTTTCCGGTTCACGCCACCAAAGTGAATATTCACTTTGCAGGGCTGCAACTGGCTGCACCGCATGTGCTTTGCGGATAGATGGTACGCCGGCTTCCGAAAGGCCGAAATGTTTTACTTTACCTTCCTGTATCAGGTCTTTAACCGTTCCCGCCACATCTTCCATCGGAATGTTTGGGTCAACCCGGTGCTGATAAAACAGGTCGATCACATCGGTTTTCAAGCGCTTAAGCGAGGCTTCTGCTACTGCTCTGATGGTTTTCGGGCGGCTGTCCGTCCCCAAAGGTGTTTTTCCTTCTTTAAAGCCAAATTTGGTTGCTATAACTACGTTGTTGCGGTATGCGGCCAACGCCTCGCCAAGCAACTCTTCGTTATCAAAAGGACCGTATGCTTCGGCAGTATCAAAAAAGGTCACACCGCGTTCTACCGCCGCGTGCAGCAATTTTATCGCGGCGGATTTCTCAGCCGCTGGTCCATAACCAAAGCTGAGACCCATACAGCCTAATCCTAATGCTGAAACTTCTAATCCACTATTTCCTAATTGTCTCTTTTTCATGTTGATGTTTTTAACTATGGTATTGTTTGTCTGTCACCTGCTCCAACCAGTCTACCGGCGAACCGTTCTCTTTTTCCTGGACGGCGATATGACTCATAGCCGTAACAGCGGTTGCGCCATGCCAATGTTTTTCATTCGGTTCAAAATAAACCACATCGCCGGGATATATATTTTGCCTTTCATCGTCCTCACGTTGTACCCAGCCTGCACCAGCTGTAACGATTAATGTTTGCCCAAAAGGATGCGTATGCCAGGCTGTACGTGCACCGGGTTCAAATGTGACTAATGCCATCACAACGCGGGCAGGTTCAGGCGGTTCATTCAGCGGGTCAATCCGGACAGAGCCGGTAAAATATTCAGCAGGTCCTTTTCCCGAAGACCTGGAGCCAATACGTTTGATTTCCATAATTTGATAGAATAATTAATCGTTTAGTTTACGCTCTCCAAGCCATTTCACCATTTTCGGATCACGATGATCGAAAAAGCTGCTGGTGTTTGTGTCCATTGTTTTGATCTTATCCATTTCCTCAGTGGTTAACTGAAAATCAAGGCTGTTCAGGTTTTCGGCCATGCGTTCTTTGCGCACAGATTTTGGAATGGCAACCACGCCTTTTTGCGTCAACCAACGCAGGATAACCTGGGCAATTGATTTATTGTATTTATCACCGATAGATTTAAGCAACTCGTTCTTAAAAATATCATTCTTGCCCTCCGCAAACGGTCCCCATGATTCGATCTGCACCTTATTATCAATCATGAACTGCTGCGCATCATGCTGCTGGTGGAACGGATGTGTTTCTACCTGGTTAACCGCCGGAACGATCTCGTTGTGAATGATCAGGTCAATCAACCTGTCGGGTTGAAAATTACTTACCCCGATGGCTCTCACCTTTCCTTCTTTATAAAGTTCTTCCATCGCCCGCCATTCTCCATAAACATCGCCAAAGGGCTGATGGATGAGGTACAGGTCGAGGTAATCCAGCTGCAGTTTCTTTAAAGAGTTTTCAAAAGCCTTTTTCGCTCCTTCGTAACCATTAGATTGTATCCACAGCTTGGTGGTGATAAACAGTTCTTCGCGAGTTACGCCGGCAGACTTTATGGCTTTGCCAACGGCTTCTTCGTTCATATAAGATTGCGCGGTGTCGATTAGCCTGTAGCCGGTTTCTATAGCATCAACTACACTTCTTTCACATTCGGCTAGGTCGGTCACCTGGAAGACGCCGAATCCTAAGATGGGCATTTCAACGCCGTTATTTAATTTTACTGTTTGCATAATTTCTTTTTACTAAACCTGTACAAAGGTCACATCTATAATTCTGATAAATGGGATACGGATTACGGACATTTATACCATTATTACAGATTGATGGTTTAGTGCAGGTTCCCGGAAGTAACGGCCTTTTCGATAACGTCGATCCTTGCTTTCTTTGGATCTGGTTTACCCACTGCTGAGCCATCCGCCTGGATCTCCAAAAGTTGATTTTCTTTGGGATCATAAACGGGCCATTTCGGCAATCCACCTCCATTAGGATCGCCTGTTTTGGCAAAATTTGTCCAATAGGCATTCATTAAATTGGCGACCTCCTGATCTTTTTGTGCTACGGGCGCTCCATTCCTGTTAACCGGGTTGCCGAACACATAGGCTATTTCAGATGCATGTGCCGCGCCATACCGCATCCACTGCTGCATGGAAGGAGATACGTAGGAGAAAAGATAAATATAGGCCGGCGCTCCTTTAGCTGTAAAGGCCCGGCGGTAAACCGGGCGGGTTCTGCCCATACCTTATCAGTGTTAACCATGGAAAGCATTTTGGAAAATTCGGTAGTGCCATCAGGATAGTAAACTGCCTTTGCTTCAGCTTTCATGTTACCGAACAAATTCAGTAACGAGTCTTTCGAACTGGCGTTAACAAAACCGGCGGGTACTTCTGCACTGTTCGACCCGATCATCAGCGGGATTTTTAGAGCCCTGCCGGTATTGTAGGCGCTCTGCGCAGTTTCTACAACTAGTTTGCCGTCGAGGATCGGCCCTGTATAGATCAGCGGCCCTCCACGACCATCACTTTCCTGGCCTCCGTCAACGATCTCTGACACACTAAGGGACCTTAATTTTTCCAGAGCCCCAGCATCCGTGCCTTCGATTCCATGCTTCTTGGCGAAGTTTATACCAATAGCTTCTGCCGATACCGGATAATAGGCATCGGCGTTATCTTTACTGATCGGACGCCCGGTGAGCACACCATCGCGGCCACCGCCAGACTCGATAATGGCCTTATGAAATAAGCCCTTTGCACTCGGAATGGTCAAAAGTGATTGTACAGAAACCCCACCTGCAGACTCACCAAAGATGGTTACGTTCTTCGGATCACCGCCGAAAGCCGCAATGTTTTGCTTCACCCATTTAAGTGCAGCGATCTGATCCATGTAACCGTAATTGCCTTTATATTCTTCCGGATGCGCTGCACTAAGCGCCGGAAAAGCAAAAAAGCCGAGCCGGCCAAGGCGATAGTTGATGGTGACCAGCATAACGCCGTGCTTTGCAAATTGTACGTAATCAGCATCTGTCTGCCTGCCGCTGCCGGCAACGAAACCACCGCCATGTATCCATACCATTACCGGTAGTTTTGCGCCCGACGGGGAATCTGCGGGCTTCCAAACGTTAAGAAAAAGGCAATCTTCAGCAGATGTTTTTGATATTTCCGTTCCATTACGGGGCCATCCCATCTGTGCGCAATCCGCGCCGAATTTGCTCGCGTCACGGTCACCTGTCCAGACAGGATAGGGTTGCGGCGGCCTCCAGCGGTTGGCACCTACCGGCGCAGCGGCATAAGGTATTCCCTTAAAGCTGGAAACATCTCCCTCAGTCACGCCGCGCAGTATGCCGGATGCGGTGCGAACTGTAGGTCCAGTAGCAGCATTAGTAACTTTATTTTCTGTTTGCTGCGCGTGCACAGAGCAAGCAATCAACAAAACAATACCTGTTAAGGTTCTTTTCATAACACTGCAAGATTGAGATTAGGTTTATTATAGACTACCGGGCATACGCTCAAAAGCTTGCCGGTTATACAAATGTCAGGTGTTTCATCGAGGCTGGCATGATACAGATTACGGATGTTTATACCATTATTACTGATTTAGATAGGTTCAGTATCAACCCATTGATTATTAATGTAAATTAGAATTAAAAATAACCGGTTATGGATGACATGCGACGTTTCAACACGATCAGTGAATATAATGCCTTTAATAAAAATGAGACAAAGCACCCTTTAGTAAGCGTGGTGGATCTGTCAAAAGCCGACCCAAGGCAAGGCTCCAGGATGTACTTTGGCTTTTATATTGCATTTTTAAAAGATGTAAAATGCGGTGATCTGGTATACGGCAGAGACACTTATGACTACCAGGAAGGCACATTGGTTTTCATGGCACCGGGACAAGTTGCCGGTGTAAACAGTAACGGCGAAACCTACCAGCCCAAGGGCTACGCGCTTGCATTTCACCCAGATCTGATACATGGTACGTCGCTTGGCCGCCGTATTCAGGAATACACTTTCTTCGGCTACCAGTCAAGCGAAGCGTTGCATTTGTCCGGTCGGGAAAGGAATATCGTTTTAGATTGTTTCTCCAAGATAGATTACGAACTGGAGCGCGGTGTAGACAAACACAGTAAACGGCTCATCGTATCGAACATAGAACTTTTCCTGGATTACAGTGTTCGTTTTTATGAGCGTCAATTTATTACCAGGGATCATGTGTATCAGGGTGTTTTGGAAAAGTTTGAAAACCTGCTGAATGATTATTTTGCTTCTGACAGGCCACAGGATGTTGGGTTGCCGTCAGTTGCTTATTGTGCAGAACAGCTCCATTTATCTCCTAATTACTTTGGCGACCTGATAAAAAAGGATACCGGCAAAACTGCGCAGGAATATATACAAGCTAAACTAATAGATGTTGCGAAAGAAAAGATTTTCGATGGCAGCAAAACCATTAATCAGGTGGCATACGAGCTGGGCTTTAAATACCCTCAGCATTTTGTTAGGGTGTTCAAAAAACGGGTTGGCCATACACCGAATGAGTATCGCTCAATGAATTGACCATAACATCTCGCAGTAAGCAGCAGGACATCACCAACATGAGATTGGTGATTGATTACGCACTCTGTACGGTGCACCGTTGAACCGGCTTATGGTGGTAAGTGAATAATCCTGTCCTGTTACATAGCGATATCAAATCAAAACCCTGTAAATATGCTGATTTACAGGGTTTTATATTTTTTGTCCCATGCCAATTATGCCAATATATCTCAAGCTGTTGTTCACCAATCCGAAAATCGATGATTGATCAGCAAAGAATTTAAAGATGGGGGCTAAAGCTAAGTTTAACGCCGTATGCCGAAACCGCGGGATGATCAAGATAGTTGAACCTTTTGATCACATCTATTCTTAAAAATTTGAAAATATTTCCGATACCGGCACCTCCTTCAATATATGGTGTATCGCCTAACGAAAAAGTGCCGTTTGATCCGTTTGAACCTACCGGGAATTGATAAAGGTCTTTTGAAAATAATGGGTTGTTTTCATTACGTAAACCACCATATAATACTTTAAAGGAAAGGTATTCTCTCCATTTCAAATGCCGGATCAACGGGATCTTGTTCAGGATGAAACCGCTAAAGCTGTGTGTAAGATTAAGGCCTATATAATGATCGCTAACAAATTCCAGGTAGTTCATTTTGTTATACGCATCGGGATCATAGGCTATGGATTGGTTAGCCCGCAGAATGCTAAGTAACGGAAATGGTACTTTCCCTGTTGTGATGCTCCCCACTAAGGTAATATCCGAGTAGCCTAACTGTGAAAGAAAAAAACGTTTGTAAATATTGGCGGTAATGTTGTTATAGGCATATGAGCCGTTAAATACATCTTTAAACGCGTGGCTTACTTGCAGGTTCAAGATCGGGTACCTGCTACGAATGGTATGCCGTTCCTGCGTACCCTGTATAATTTGCTCATGCGGCGCGTATCTCATGTTCAGTTCAACCTCGCTGGTAGTTAAGCTATGGATGATATTATGATCAGCATTATTTGACAGGAATTCCAGTGTGCCTGCCGGTTGCTGGTTCCAGTTTCTGAAAGCAATGTTAAAGGAAAAATGATTTTCAAAATCCCTCACGTAAGCAACGGTATAAGTTTTGTTATATAACCAGTAATCTGTTTTACCGGTGCTGAAGGATGTAAGTGCCGCCTGTTCAGGAATAATGGTCAGGCTTTGTCCCGGAAGGTCGGCATCGTACCGGTAACTTACTTTAAAATAGTCGCGGGGATACCGGAAAGGAGACATCTTATTTAACGAAAAATAGGTGTTAAGGTTATATTTTACCTGTTGATCCCTAAAGCCGTAAGCGATGTGATCTTCCAGATAAATGGTACTGTTAAACTGGGGCGTCGTTCGGCCGCCTACCTGTAGCCTGGAGCCCTCCTGTGTGTCGTAGGCGTAAGTAGACCCAAGAGGCCCTAATTGCACTGGGCCGATATTGGCGTAGCCGCCGGTAAGTGCAGAAGCGATCCAGGTGGTTCTTTTAAATGAGGGCATGTTTTCCAGCCGCGTAACATGCGCATATACTTTAGCTTGCTGATGATTCAATGTATCCGGGCGGTGATGAGCCCAATAACTTGTATCGGCTTGGTTAGAATTTTCAATAACCTGCTCGCTTTTCCCCGCATAAAAGGCGTCGGGTTGGGGGGCGTTTAATTTATAATTGGAAAATACGGCCGTACGCTCGCCAATTACACCCATTCCTTTCTCCTTTAAAAGGCCAAAATCAGCCCTAACATTGCTTTTTACCAGGAAATAACGACCCGAGTCCTGCTTAAAATCCTGTTGGATGTTGAGACTGCGCATAAAATTGATATTGATCTCTTTATTTACTTTCAATTCGCACGATTTAACGGCATAATTTCCATCCATCGTAACGTATAATTTACCTTCAAACAAGAGATCGCCCTTGTTGCGTGGGGTAAAGCTGATCTCTATTAATTTTTCGGCTGTTGTTTTAACAGTATCGGTGATAAAAAACTTATAAAAATCGGGTGCATGATTTGCAATCGGGCTCAGGAATTGTCGATTGATAATAAAGATGTTATTTGAATAGATATCAACACTATTACCATAAAGACGGTTGAGATAAATATCGAGCCCCGTGGTATCGATAAATTTAAGGATGTTGGTTTGTTTTTGAGCGTTAAGGATCTGGATAGACTTTGATGGATCTTTGCGATAATAGTTTTGAAACAATTTTTCGCTAAAAAAAACAGGTAGCGAAGTTTGCGTTTGTCCGTTTATTTTTGAAGTTGTATCCAGCATAAACTTGTACTTGCTGAAAAAGCGCCCGTTCAGGAATTTATTGGAAAGATTAAAAACAGAAAGCCCGATACGCTCATACAAATCATACTGCAGGTAGTTTGAACTTTGCATCCGGTTCCTTTCTTTGTGATCAATAACCTGTTGAATAAGTTCAACCGCGGGGTTTCCTTTGTTACGGTACCGTTTACTTTTAGCCGATGTTATTTTGACTTCTTTTAGCTGGGTTTCAGTGTACCTGAGTTTAACAGATACGTTATTGACCTGCCCGGGATTAATTTTCCTGATTTCTGGTATATATCCCATAGATGAATAAGATACCTGGTTAAAAGAACCGGGAGCACTTAATGAATAATTACCATGATTATCTGAAGTAGTGCTGTAAGAACTGCCCGTAAAATTTACCCGGATAAATGAAAGTGGTGCCCCGGATGCGGCGTCGGTAATACGCCCGCTTACCTGTGTCGACTTATCCCCGGTATTGCTTTGTTGTTGAGCCGATACGCTTAGCGAAATGAAAATAAAGTATAAAAAACTTAGTTTCTTTAATTTATAAACGCTTTGGAACGCGGTCATCATCCGCATAGCGGGAGTCAATCGTGTAGAGGGATTCCAAAAAATAAATGCCAACTGAATAAATAATTTATTGATAAAAAATAAAGCAGGTATTTATACAGTCATTCAATTATGTTAGGGCGTATTTAAATTTCAGTCCTAAATTAACACTTAAATCTGTATTTAACCTGATGTTTTTGGCATATTTAAGCAAATTGCTCTGTTTCAATTAGTTTCGGTGGCGCGGGTTTCAATGCGAAAATGTAGCGGGTGAAATTAAAAGTATTATGGTTTAAAATATTTTTATTGAATAATCGTCTGCATCAGTATGTACGTAACCTTATTAGCATTACACTCCTTCACCCGCTGGCTGGTATTATGCACCCTGCTTTTTGCCATCTTTGGCGGCTATCGCGGTTGGTTATTGGATAAGCCCTATTTAAAATTCGATAATGCGGTAAGGTATACGACTGCTACCGTGGCGCATATTCAATTAGTATTGGGTATCTGGCTTTATTTGCTCAGCCCAATAGTCTCCTATTTCTTACATAACTTCAGTACAGCTGTGCATGAACGTGCCATCAGGTTTTTTGGCATGGAACATATTACCATGATGCTCATAGGGATAACTGTTATCACGATTGGCTCTGCTAAAGCCAAACGGAAAACAACGGACAGGGAAAAATTTAAAACGATAGCAATTTGGTTTACGATAGCCCTGTTAGTCATTTTAAGCTCGGTGCCCTGGTCTTTTTCGCCACTGATCAGCCGACCGAATTTCAGGCATTTTTAACAGAAACAAATTCCCTGCGCTAATCCAAATTTTTTATAAAAATACTTGAAATACAAAATGTTTTCATTTAACTTTGTATTGCAAAGTACTTTTTTTAACAAATAGACTCGATTAACGCTATGAACATTAAAATATCATTTGCGCTTTTATTGACGCTGGCGGTGTTTACCACCGGATATGCACAAACTTTTGACAAAGCAAAGTTAGACCAGTATTTTGACCGGCTCGCTGAAAGAAATAAGGCGATGGGCACTCTTGTCATTTCAAAAGATGGAAAGGTGCTTTACAACCGGTCTATTGGGTATGGCCAGATCAGCGAAACGGTAAAGAAACCACTGACTGCAGAAAGCAGATACCGGATCGCTTCGGTCACCAAAATGTACACCGCTGTAATGATCTTTCAACTTGTCGAAGAGAGAAAGTTAAAGCTCACTGATACACTCGGTAAATTCTTCCCTCAGGTCGCTAACGCCGGAAAAGTTACCATCGCACAGATCCTCGCACACCGAAGCGGGATCCATGATGCACTCTTAGATGAGAAATTACGGCCTGCATCGAAGACCAGCCCCGTAACGAAAGAGGAATTACTCAACATAATTTCAAAAGGCCCGTCTGATTTCGAGCCGGGCTCAAAGCACTTGTACAGCAATTCCGGCTATGCCCTTTTAGGTCTTATTGTTGAAAAATTGAGTAATAAATCCTATGTGGAAACGCTAAGGGGCAGTATTACTTCAAAGATCGGGCTCAACGATACCTATATCGCTACGGGAAATATTGATGTAAATAAAAATGAAAGCCTTACTTACCGGTATACCGGCGGCTGGAAACAAGAACCAGAAACTCATCCAAGCATTCTTTTCGGTGGAGGTTCGATCATTTCTACACCGAATGACATGGTCAAATTCATCCACGCGTTGTTTGACCTGAAACTAATCTCTAAGGAACACCTCGAACTGATGAAGACGATCAGGGACGGCGACGGGTCAGGAATGGAGCCTTTCCTGTTTGCCGGCAAGACCTTCTACGGGCATACCGGCGGAGGCGACAACTATGGCGCGTGGCTGGCTTACCTGCCGGAAGAAAAGCTGGCGGTTGCTTATGCAACAAATGCGAAGGTTTACCCGGTAGCAGACATAATGAAAAACATTATGGATATTTACTACAATAAACCGTTTGAGATCCCCACCTTCGAACCCGTCGCCATCAGCGCAGAAGTTCTGGACAATTATATAGGAGTTTATTCGACCACAGGAGCTCCTGTAAAATTCACGATCACCAGGAATGGCACCATCCTTTACATTCAACCGCCGGGGCAATCTGCAGCTCCGCTCGAAGCAACGGCACGGGATAAATTCAAGATCGAGGGCACCAACGGCGTAACCTTTGAATTCGACGCAGCAAAAAAACAGATGATCATGAAGCGGCCAGGTGTTGAAAGGGTATTCACAAAGGAAAATTAACTTCCTGGTTTAAAGGTTCAGTGAAGGGTTAAATCTTAGTTTAAAAAAATAAGACTCCGTTTGACATTAATAAAAACATAATTTTAATTGTAATAGCGTATGAAAACTTCAAGAACAAGATTCGTTTTCTTCTTCCTCATCTTTGCTTTTGCCTTTCTTTTTAGCACCACTTTGTTTTTGGATCAACCACCAGAATCTTTACTCGGATCGGGATCACAAGTAGCCTGGAAATCTGTCGTATCCGCAATTGTGTCTCCTGTCAAAGTTATTTTGATAGGACCGCTATTGCCTTTTATTAAATTTTTACGTCAAGATCCAGATACACCGCCTCCATTTTTTCTTGCCGGGTTTGCTTTCTACTGGTCTATCCTTGCCATAATCCTTCATTATCTGCTGAGTAAAATAAAACGCTCTTAACTAAAATACCTGATCAGGTACTCATCAGCGCGAGGCCAATATCGGTCAGTTGGGCTTACTGCGATCACCTGATACGGGAGGTAGCGCGGCGTTTATTAAAACGTTGAAGGAAAGTTCATCATTGCTCCGGTTATTGCGCCTTTAAACCTTTTATCAGATTCACCAGGGCTGCCTTTATTGACTGGAAACTGATCGTAAGCAAAGTGATCTTATCAGGTAGAGGAGTATAGTAAAAGTGTCACAGAATCCATCAGCGCAACTTCAAAATTACCAGTAATCGCTGCAAAATATGTTTCGTTTTAGGCAGATCTCTATGATTGATGAAATATTTCACTATTTTCGAATAGAATTACAACCTTATCATATTCTGCTAAATGTGTCGAAAATACATACTCCTTTTGATAACAATATTTTGTTGTGTCAACATTTCCAATGCCCAAAAATTCCTGAAAAATTTCTCGTCTGTAGGGCCTATTACGAAGTATAATAATTACCTGCTGTTTGCTGCCGATGACGGCGTTCACGGGAATGAGCTATGGAAAAGCGACGGAACTGTTGCAGGTACGGTTTTGGTAAAGGATATTGCCCCCGGTGCTCCTTCATCAACGGTAAGCGGGTTAACTTTATATAATAATAAGGTATATTTTTCAGCTAATGATGGCGTAAACGGAGCAGAGCTTTGGAAAACCGATGGAACCGCGGCGGGTACAACTATGGTTAAAGATATCAACCCAAGCCGTATTGGCAATAATGGATCAATCCCGGCAAACCTAACAGTTGTAAATGGTGTACTGGTATTTACAGGGACCGATTCAGACAGCACACCTACTTCGGCAGTATTTAAAACAGATGGCACTGCAGCCGGAACTATACGATTAACTGATTTGGATTATTTTGGATCGGGACAGTTTACCGTTGTTAAAAATAGTATTTTTTTTACGCGCGAGGGAAACCGGGCACTATGGAAAACGGATGGAACGATAGCTGGTACCAAAGCAGTAGCAGTTGATGATTATTATACGGTTGATGCGCTACGCGCCGTGAATGACGGACTGGTTTTTATCACCAACACCTCGTACAGGCAAAACATCCGCCTATATCACCTTGGTTTTAATGATGATAAGCCCATTTTACTTCATCAATATGATGCCGTAACCTACGGAACAAATGATATTGACAATATAACGGCAGTAGGCGATGGATTTTTCTACTCCATCAGAACGGTGGATGCCAATGACAATGGCATTGATTACCTATGGCATAGTGATGGTACACCAAACGGAACTGTTAGTATCAAGAGTTTTGACTGGAAACGATATTTAAGTGGCTCACAAATGCAAAGTTTTGTTAGTTATAACAGTAAACTATATTTTGCCGTTACCTCAAATTTTGCTTTATGGAGTAGCGACGGTACTACCGCGGGCACTG
Source organism: Mucilaginibacter lappiensis (assembly GCF_050433765.1). Lineage (GTDB taxonomy): Bacteria > Bacteroidota > Bacteroidia > Sphingobacteriales > Sphingobacteriaceae > Mucilaginibacter > Mucilaginibacter lappiensis_A. The sequence goes on from NZ_JBNPWP010000006.1 coordinate 423,406, forward strand.
TTAAGGTATCTGATGCCGCTGTTAACACCTCGGTAACACCGGTTGTATCAAATAACCGTCTGTTTTACAATGCGTTGGGCAGCCTATGGTCGGTTGATGCTTCGGGAACAGCCAAAAGCCAGTTTAGCGCTCCAAATCCGGCCTCTTTGTTTGATCTTAATAACACGCTTTATTTTACTGTGAAAAGTTCGAATAACTTTGTTACAGCCCTCTGGAATAATGTTTCCGGACCTGTGCTTGCAGTTACCGCCGATTATGGCACCATAGCATCAGGCGATAAGATGAGTTTCAGCTCAAAGGTTGATAGTGCCGTTATAAAATCATTCACCCTAAAAAATGCCGGTAATACAGATCTCGTATTATCAGAAATCAGTGTTGCCGGAACACCGTTTTATGTAAACGGGACGCCAGCGCAAGTGATAAAAGCAGGTGAACAAGCCACCTTTAAACTTGAATATTTGACGGGAAAAGAAATACAGGATAAAGGAAGCCTGCTAATCAGGAGTAATGACAGCTTTCAGGGTAATTTTGTTGTTGACCTAACAGGTAGCAGCATAGGTAAAGCGGATATTAAAAATCAGCTACCGGGTGGGGGCCTGCTTAAATATATTGACTTTACAGATACATCCGCAGTAATAAATTTAAGTGCCGGCACAGTTAATGAAAACAAGCCTAAAGGTACAGTAGTTGGGGCCTTTTCGGTTAAAGACAGTAATAATGCTTTCACTTACCAGTTTATAAACGGAACCGGATCAACCGATAATAATAGCTTTACAATTGTAGGTAATGTTTTAAAGACCAATTCAGTATTTAAATACGCCGACAAAAATACGTACACCATACGTGTAAAAGCCAGTCATGATACAACTAATCATGAACAGGTTTTCGCCATCAGTGTTTCCCAGGACGCTACTGTTGTTACAGCCGGCAATTGTAATACGGTAGTCCAAAATATGGCTTATTCCTTAAATAGTGTTGATTTTGCCGGTAACCGGATAGTGGCAGTTGGCGAAAATGGAAATATCATTAAATCAGATAATAATGGTAAGGATTGGAGCATGGCAAACAGCGGCACCGGCATGTCGCTTAACAAAGTACAGTTTACCGATGATAAAACAGGGTATGCATCTTATGTAAATAATTATCAGTCGATATTACTGAAAACTGAGGATGCTGGTGATAACTGGTTCCCGATTGATGTAACGGACCAGCTTGTAAAGAATAGTTTTTTTGTAAATAACAATGTTGGATATGCTTTTACCGATCAAGCCTCTTTAAAATCTACCGACGGCGGCCGTTCATGGAAAAAGAATGCTTCAATTGGGTTTAGTTTTATGAACTCGGCATATTTTATTGATGAGCAAACAGGTTTCGTATGCGGTTCTGATCGCACATTGTTCCGTACAAAAAACGGCGGTGGTACCTGGGCGAGAATAACCACAGTGCCGTTGGGGGAGTATACCAATTTGTTTAAAGTTATTTTTACGAGTAACAAAACGGGTTATATTATAAGTACAGCAGGTGATGTAGTTAAAACTACTGATAGCGGGGATAATTGGACAAGAGTGGGTGTTGTAAATGATTATATAACAGATTTTTATTTCACCGATGATAAAACAGGATATATTTTGGCTGGCTATGGAGGCTCAATCATCTATAAAACCGTAGATGGTGGTATAACGTGGACAAATGACCTGCAACCCGGTTTTGCAACATTTTTTGGAATAAAATTTAATAAAAACAAGACCATTGGTGTGGCTGTAGGTTCGGGACAAGGGCTGGGGTATTCGGGTGCGGCGGGCCGTGGTATCTGGATGAAACAGGGTACTGATAGCTGGAAAAATATATCAATGCTGCCAAGCAGTGATGATTACTACAGTATTAATTTCATTGACAATAAAAATGGTTATGTGTTTGGAAAATATAAGACCGCAAAAACCACCGACGGCGGGATCACCTGGACCGAAATGCCATTAACCGGCACATATGGCTTAAGACACAGCGCTTTTGTTAAAAACACAGGTTATGCTGCTGATCTGTTGGATATGTATAAAACTACTGATGCCGGTAATAGCTGGACCAAAATACTAACAGGCGATGGTCCCGAGCAGATAAGAAGTGTTTGTTTTGTAAATGCAGATACTGGTTTTTATTCTACATATGCGGATAATGGCATTGTAGCCAAAACTACCGACGGTGGTGTTCATTGGTCCAAAACAGATATCTCGAAATTTGGCTTTGTCAATAACCTCGAATTTCTTAATTCCAATTTAGGATTTGGTGTAGGAGGACAGGGAACAATTATAAAAACTACCGATGGCGGCAATAGCTGGAAAAGAATAATTACGGATGAAAACTATTGGTTTACCAGTGTACACATATTTGATGAGAATAATATTATTGCCGGCGGGCTCGATGGCGTACTGTTACGCTCTAAAGACGGAGGCGTAAGCTGGAATCTCATCAGATCAACTATACAACAGGCGGATATCAGTCACATTAAGTTTCTTGACAAGAATCATGGTTATGTTTTTGCCGGCAACTATGGTAATTCTTACGGTTATATTTATGAAACGTTTGACGGAGGAGAAAACTGGAGCTATTTAACATCTACAAATGACGAAGGAAGCGGAGTGGATAGTTATGGTAATGTAGTATATATAGCAGGAAACGGAGGGTCGGTTAGTAAAATAGCCAGTCCTGAAATTTTCTCAGAACTTGGTTATATAACTGGGGAAACCACCGTAGCTGAAAAAATAAAGAACCAGTATACGGTAGCGGCAACCGCTGGTACTAATTTTAAATGGTCATTTACTGGCGATGCAAAATTAACATCGTTGGGTAACACCGCTACTGTACAATGGAATACACCCGGTAAATACCAGTTGCAGGTTAGCGCTTATAATAATTGCGGACAGGGCAGCGTACGATCCCTGGATATTACTGTCGATTCAACCTTTAAGTCAAAGGTAACCGGTCCTGATACGGTGTTCGCGCATTCCCTTAATGTTGCCTATAATGCGGTATTGCATGAGAATAGTACTTATAGCTGGGTGGTTAGTGGCGATAGTACTACTACAACAACGGCCAATAACGCGATTATTAATTGGGCCACTGCCGGCACAGGCAAGATTGAGGTCATAGAGACTCAATTGAGCACAGGCAATAAAACATCTGCTATTCTTAACGTAACTATCAAAAATCCGCCATTTTCTTTACCGCAAACAAATTTCAAGATCAAGGCTATCGCCGAATCATGTAAAGGAAGTAATAACGGGCAAATAAAGATTTCTGCCGATCGTAAATTGAATTATACGGCAACGCTACAAATGGGCAACTTTGGAAAATCAGTTTCCTTTAAAGATTCGGTTTCCATAAACAACCTTATGACAGGTACATATCACGTATGTATAAGCGTGAGCGGTCAGCCCGATTACCAGCAGTGCTATGATGTTGTAATAGCTGAACCGAAGGATCTGGCGGTGTATGCAACAGTAAATCAAACTGATCGTACTGTAAGCCTTGCTTTAGATGGCGGTATAAGTTATAATGTGAATTTAAACGGAACCGTTTACACTACTACTGCTGGTCATATTACACTTGAGCTTGCAGGTGGCAGTAATACGGTTATAATAACAACCGATAAGGAATGTCAGGGTGCGGTTAAACAACTGTTTGTATTGCCTCAAAATATTGTGGCTTATCCTAATCCATTTGTTGATAGGGTGAGCCTTCAGCTAAATACCCGTAATGCCAGAAAAGCCACAGTTGAGGTACGGGACATGAGCGGCAAGGTCGTGTATTCTGGTAGTCCCATTATAGAAGAGAACAAACTGAACCTGGCGTTTGGTTCGCTGAACTCAGGCGTTTTTATTTTAAAGTTAACATTGGATAATAAGCAATCAGTGATCAAAATATGGAAAAAATAAAATATACCTTAACGATGTTATTGGTTGCTGTGTTTATAGCATCATGTGGTGGTAAGCATAATGACCCGATGGTGAATCCTACCGCCTCGTTACTAATATTTCCGGATAAGGATGCTGCTTGTATAGTAGGAGGCAATGTATCTGCAACGCAAAGTACGGTTAGTTTTAAATGGCAAAGTGCCGCCACAGCTGATAGTTATGATATAACAATAAAAGACCTGATAAGTGGAAATACCATAACAAAATCATCATCAGGGCTGCAGCTTGACATTGCGTTGGCGTTAAACACACCTTATTCATGGTTTGTTACATCAAAAGTTAAAAACAATAGCAGCACTGCAAAAAGTGATACCTGGCGATTTTATAATTCAGGTCCGGGCGTAAGTTCATACGCTCCATTTCCAGCCGAAGTAATAAGCCCGGCTATGGAGCAAAAAATTGATGCTGTTTCCGGTAATGTTACCCTGAGCTGGAGCGGTAAGGATATAGATAACGATATTGTTGATTATGACGTTTACCTGGGCACTTCATCAACTCCTGTATTATTGAAAGCGAATGTTACTGACAGTAATGTAGCTGTGGCGGTAACGTCTAAAAAAACGTACTATTGGAAGATCATCACCCGCGATTCAAAAGGTAATAAATCCGATTCCGGGGTGTTTCAATTCAGTGTTAACTAAACGTACTTTAAAGTAATAATCTTTGATCATCATTATTTCATATTTAAGTCAGCGTTGTCCCTGTTTCTAATGCCTTAGTGTATTTTTTCTTATCAAATTTGTATAAGAAAGGCGCCCGGTGAGGGCCTATATTACGTTTTTCGTTCAGCTTTTTGATCAATCCCAAAAATACCAGCTTTTTTGGGAAGTTGCGTATATCCAGCTTTTTATCTAACAGTGTTTCATAAACGGCATGGATCTCTGTAAGGGTAAACTTAGCAGGCAACAGTTTTTCGGCAATGGGATAATAATATAACTGCATCCGCAAGGCGTGGAGCGAATCTTTTACCATCTGATCGTGATCAAACAGCAGTGGAGGCACCTCGTTAATATTGAACCAGGCACAAAAATCAGACATGACATCAGCCTGCGGTGTAACCAGCGAAAAATCAGTAAGCGCATAATACCCAATGGAAATGGTCTGATCCATTAGCCAGCTATCTTTAATATATTTTAGCTCCAGCTTTTTTGAAAAATTTTCAAAATCCATCTCATTCCACTTAATGCGGTCGGGATCGCCAAAGGTTTTGTATTGTTGCAGGTACAGGTCCGTTAAGCTGGTTCTTTCGGCCACAATGCGGTTAGCGGCTTCATCAAGGGTTTCCGTTCGTCTGATATACCCGCCAGGCAGGCAATAACCGTCAAGTGCTTTATAGCTTGATAACAATATTTTTAACTGGTGGTCATGATATCCGAATATGGCGGCATCAATAGACATGTGCGGCATATAGTGCTTATGCCCGTTGATGATAAAATCCTGAAGTTCTGCAACACTGTTCATATTGGTTTAAAGTACGTCAAAATCAGTCTAAAAATAAAAATAAAAAAAATCTATTTGGTAAAATTTGCAAAATAGAAATTAAGCCATAACTTTATTGTGTAAATTTTACCAAATAGAAACCTCCTTTTACCATTAACCAATTATGACATTAAACAGAAGAGACTTTATTACCCGTACCGCAATGGGCGCGGCGGGGATTGGTATAGCCAGCACTATTCCCGATTTTTTATATGCTAAAACAGAACATAAAGATGATGGACTGTTTTTTAAGCTTGCCTTATCACAGTTTTCGCTGGCCAGCCAGTTCTGGAGCAAAAAGCTCGACCCGCTTGACTTTCCTTTGAAAACGAAAACCGCCTTCGGTATTGAAGGGCTCGATTACTGTTCCATGTTTTTTGCTGACAAAGCAAAAGACACTACGTTTTTAAGCGAATTAAAAAAACGATCGGCCGATAATGGCTGCTACAACCTGCGCATCATGGTTGATGGTGAAGGGGTATTGGGCGACTTGAATACCGAAGAAAGATCAAAAGCCATTGAAAAACATTATAAATGGATAGATGCTGCCGCTTTTTTAGGTTGCCCCATGATCAGGGTGAATGTTGAGGGTGAAGGTAAACCCGATGAGGTGGCCAAAGCCGCCGAAGACAGCCTGGCTAAACTGATTGAATATGGCAGCAAGAGCAAGATCGATGTGATAGTAGAAAACCATGTGGGTATATCCTGTAATGGCGCATGGCTGGCTGGTGTAATGAAAAGCTTAAACAACAAACATAGTGGCACCCTGGCCGACTTCGGGAATTTTTGCATCAACCGTACCAAGCCCGAAGCGCAAACCATGGCTGCCTATATGAAAACCAAATGCCTGGAGGAGTATGACCGCTATAAAGGTATCACCGAGCTAATGCCTTATGCTAAAGGGGTACACGCCAAAACCCACACGTTTGATGCTGATGGAAATGACACCGAAACCGATTTTAATAAAATGTTCAGCATCATCAAAAAATCGGGTTTTAATGGCTGGGTGAGTATTGAATATGAAGGCGGTCTGTTTAAAATGTATGCACCCGAAAGCAAATACCTGGACGATGACGCAGGAGTTCTGGCTACCAAAAAACTGGTTGAAAAAGCAGGCAAAGCAGTTTAATATAGAGCGGTATGAAAGATATCCAGATAAAAAAGTCGGCCGAAGTTTATGATGTGGTCATCATAGGTTCGGGCGCGGGTGGTGGCATGTCCGGTTATGTGCTGGCTCATGCAGGTATCAAGGTATTGATGCTGGAGGCGGGACCATTCTTTGATCCGGCCAAAGATTCGCAGCAATTAAAATGGCCCTATGAATCGTTAAGACGCGGCGGCAACGCCACCCGGCCCATGGGCGATTTCGACGCGGCCTATGGCGGCTGGGAAATAGATGGTGAACCTTATACCCAAAAAGGAGATACTGATTTTAAATGGTTCAGGGCAAAAATGCTGGGCGGCCGTACCAACCACTGGGCACGCATATCTTTAAGAATGAGCCCTAAAGATTTTAAGTGCAATAGCAGTTTTGGCGTAGGCGACGACTGGCCAATCACTTATGAAGATATTAAGCCTTACTATGATAAGGTTGACCGGCTGATTGGGGTATATGGTTCCATGGAAGGTATGGAGAACGATCCGGATGGTATTTTTTTGCCGGCGCCAAAACCCCGGCTAAATGAACTATTTGTAAAAAAAGCCGCCACCGGGCTGGGTATTAAAGTAATTGCCGGCCGGGGATCGGTACTTACCGCGCCGTTACCGGGCAATAAGGATAGGGGAGCCTGTTTTTTTTGCGGGCAATGTAACCGCAGCTGTAAAATATATGGCGATTTTTCGGCTTCGTCATGTTTGGTGATCCCAGCCATGAAAACCGGTAACCTCACCGTATTTACCAATGCCGTGGCGCGCGAAATACTGACCGGCAGCGACGGACTGGCAAACGGCGTATCCTACATCAATAAGGATGATATGCAAGAGTATACGGTAAAAGCAAAAATAGTGATCCTGGCGGCTGGCACTTGTGAATCAGCGCGGATCCTCCTTAATTCTAAATCGGCACAACATCCCAACGGTTTGGCCAACAGCAGCAATGTGGTGGGCAAATACCTGCATGATTCTACCCAGGGCGGTGCTGCTGCTATCTTGCCGCAATTACTCAATCGCAAGCGTTTTAACGAGGATGGTGTTGGCAGTCTGCACCTGTACGCGCCCTGGTGGGGCGATCATAAAAAGCTGGATTTTGCACGTGGCTATCACCTGGAAATATTTGGCGGCATGATGATGCCATCATACGGGGGATATTTGGGTTTTGAAGGTACACTGGTGCCCTATATTAACGGGTATTTGCCCGGGCCCGATGGGAAAATGAAACCTGGCGGTGGTTTTGGCAAATCATTAAAGGAAGATTACCGCCGTTTTTATGGCACGATGGCCGGCGTGGGCTGTCATGGCACTGATATCGCCAAGGAAGATAATTATTGTGAAATAGATAATACCGTTGTTGACAAATATGGTATCCCGGTATTGCGCTTTAATTACAAATGGGGCGAACAAGAAATAAACCAGGCCAAACATATGCAGCAAACCACGCAGGAAATTATAAAAGCAATGGGCGGCATCCCCCTGGGACAACCGGCCGGTGCCGACAAAAATTATGGTTTGGATAAGCCGGGCAAGGGTATCCATGAGGTTGGAACGGTACGTATGGGCGATAAAGCTAACAAGTCTGCATTAAACAAATGGTGCCAGGCACATGACTGCCGGAACCTTTTTGTAGTTGATGGCGCGGTGTTTACGCAGCAATCCGAGAAAAATCCAACCTGGACCATTCTGGCGCTTTCTATGCGTACCGCGGAGTATATTATCGATCAAAAAAGAAAACTAAACAGCTGATTATGAACAGAAGAGAAAGTTTAAAAGCCATTGGTTTATCGGTTTCAACAGTGGTACTGCTGGATGCTTGTAAAACAACTCCCGAAGTAAAAACAAAAGATAGTAAGCCAACAGCAGAACCCGGTAAACAAGATTACGAAGTGGCCAGGGACAAACACCTGCAGACCGAAAAGTTTTTTACCGCGCATGAACTAGCCACGATCACCGTACTGGCCGATATCATTATCCCAAGGGATGAACATAGCGGCAGTGCTTCGGACGCTAAAGTGACCGATTTTATTGAGTTTATCGTAAAGGACGAACCCGAACATGCCCTGCCTATGCGTGGCGGCCTGCGTTGGTTGGATGTAAAGTGTTTAAATATATACGGTAATGAGTTTAAAAGCAGTACACCACAACAGCAGGAAGCCATAATTAGTGAAATTGCTTACCCCGCACAGGCAAAACCGAATATGCTGCCAGGTGTCACTTTTTTCAACAAAATGCGTGAACTTACTGCAATTGGTTTTTTTACCAGCAAAATAGGTATTGCCGATCTCGGGTATAAGGGAAACTCGCCCGGTAAGTGGGAGGGTGTGCCGGCGGGTGTTTTAAAGCAATATGGGTTGGAAGGGGTTTAAATTTCATGCAGCGAATTTCTGCGAAGGCGGAATGTAACCCCTTATTGGAAATAACCGGATTTTATTACACCACCAGCTTCTGTTTGGTGTCATTAAGACAGCCTCAATTTGCCTGATTACAAAACGATGACCTGAAAACATGCCATGCTGTCCAAATTTTAAATGGTCGGTATTTTGATAAACAAAGACATGGACTCATATTCAGAAACAATTATACAGGCCATTGAGAAAGTAAGTTCGGCAGTAGTCAAGATCGAAAAATATATTTACAATAGGGACAAACTGGTGCCGTCCGGAACAGGCTCCGGCTTCCTGTTTTCTTCGGATGGTTATCTCTTTACCAATAGTCATGTGATAACCAAAGCGAGGCAACTCAAAGTTATTTTTGAAGATGGCCGGTCATTTTTGGCAGAGCTTGTAGGGGAAGATCCATTAACCGACCTGGCGATTTTAAAGATTGATGCCGATGATTACACCCCGGCAAAATTGGGCGACTCAGATATGCTGAGAGTTGGCCAAATGGTGATTGCCATAGGAAACCCCTTAGGATTTCAGTATACGGTTACCGCAGGGGTGGTTAGCGCGCTGGGGCGTTCACTTCAGGGTGTAAGTGGGGCAACGATGGATGGCATGATCCAAACGGATGCTGCGTTAAATCCTGGAAATTCTGGTGGGCCGCTTGTTAACAGCGATGGCGAAATCATAGGCGTTAATACCGCTATTATTAATGGGGCCCAGGGTTTGTGTTTCGCTATCAGTATTAATACAGCCAAATCCGTCGCAAATCAGCTCATTCGATTCGGCAAGGTGAAAAGAGCTTACATCGGTGCCAGTTTACAGCAAATTGAACTTGTTCCAAAACTGCGAAGTTTTCATGGGTTGAAAAACAAACAGGCACTTTTTGTAACTCAGGTTGAAAGAAATAGCCCGGCGATGAAAGCAGGTCTTTTAAGTGGTGATATTATTTACGCGTTTAATGATCGTTTGACTGAAACTTCTGACCAGTTGTTTAAAGTACTTTCCGAAGACAAGATCGGGCAATTTCAATATATGAATATCATCAGAGGAAGTCAAAATCTGGAATTAAGGATTACACCAATGGAAAGGGGCGACTAAATAAGTTACCAGGCAACTTACCTATGTAATTGCCGTTTCTTAAGGTAACTCAATAGCTCTTTTGGCCTGTCGGTCTGAATGATAGTTGCACCGTGAGCAATCAGCCAGTCCCAGCTGTCCTTTGTATTTCCCAAATCAACAGCCGTATCATCATCATGCCCTGCATTCAGGCTTGCCCACAAAGAATTAATCCATATTTTGGATCCGTTATTTTTAATGAACCCATAATCAGATAAAATAGCCGAGGTATCTGTTTTAAAATTAAGTTCAAATGCTACCGGCTTGATATGTTGCTGATAGTCTTTAATAATTTGCCGTGCATCAGGTTTATCCAGGTCAACAACGGCCATAAAGGTGATACTGTCTACAACTTTAGGGTACCTGTTCTTCAGCGCTTCATAAACTGCATCTGTTTTAAAAATGGCTTGTTTTAAAGTACCCGTATTTTTCAGTATCTGGTAAGCCTCATCGTAGTAGTTATAACTCTTATCCAGGTTAATCAGCACCTTACCTTTAGCCAGCAGCATTACCTCTTGCAATGTAGGTATGGTATGAGCGGTAACCCTGCCTAAACCATTTTTTAGATGGAACTGTTTTAACTCACTCCAGGTATAATCGCCCGGTTTCCCTTTACCATCGGTGGTCCTGTCGATAGTTTGATCATGCATAATTACAATTACACCATCTTTGGTTTTATTTAGGTCCAGTTCAATAATATCAGCACCCATCGCTATGGCATTTTTGAATGCCTGTAATGAATTTTCCGGGGCATTGCGCCAGTCGCCCCGGTGTGCAGTAACCATGATCTGCTTATCCGAAGGGTTGTGTAACTGATTAACCAGGCTATCTATCCGGGTTGTTTTTTGCGCGCTTACCGTTTGGCTAAACAGTGTTAAAATAAACGCAATGCCGATGTTATAATTTGTCTTCATGTTCTTTTATTAAAAATTAGCGGGCTTTATTTACTGCATAAAGCCCAAAATGTTCATTATGCTGGTGATAGCGCTTGCGCGGCCCTGACAGGTATGGTAGGGAAGAGGCAGTTATCGGGAGTTGTTGTCGGTAGCGGTGAACAACCACGGCGAAAGCACCCACGTTGTCATTTTGCATTAAAGTATGCAGCGCTTCGTCATACAAATTCTCCATTTCAGCAAAAATAGGGTTCGCAGGTTAATTTCTTATTAATTCGAAAATTTGTTTTATGGTTACATTTTACACCCATTTATGGAGGTTTAGTTACCACTTATTGTTACCATATTGTGCCAGTAATGGTAAAGTATGTGTAGTTTTTTTTCATAATATTGTACCATAATTCTACGCTAAATGCCTTAATACTAATTTTTTACGCCATGGCTTCATTTTCAGAAAATTTGATCTTGCGCGGACTGAAATCTGGAGAACCTTCAAGGCGTAATTTTGAAAAGGAGCTTTATAAAACATTTTTCTATTTAATAAAAGAAGCGGAAAAAAAGTATGGCATTCCTGATGAGGACGCTGCAAGTATATACTCCGATACCATTCTGGCTGTTATTAAAAATATAATCTCGGGGAAATTTGAAGGGCGCTCTTCCCTTAAAACATACATCTATCAAATATTTTCTAATAAATGTGTTGACCTTTTGCGAAAAAAAACGACAAATAAGGGGAGGTTAGAAGATACCATACCTTATGATAGTTTGGTTTATGAGTTGCCGGATGAAACAAGAAACATTATCCAAAAGCTTATTGCAAAAGATGAAAGACAGCAAATAATTGAAAAATTAGAGGAAATAGGTAATAAATGCAAGGAGTTGCTGCTCTTGTTTGAAGATGGGTACAACGATAAAGAAATTGCCGGATATATGAAGTATCAGTCGGCCGATGTAGTTAAAACAACACGGTTACGCTGTTTGGAAAAATTGAAATTGAAATTTACAAGAACCCAACACCAAAATGAATAATTCATTGCACTATATTGATGATTATTTCACCGGAGCACTGAACGATGATGAAAAAAAAGCATTTGAGCAAAGATGCCTTAATGACCAGGACTTCGCAAAGGAGGTTGCGGGATATATCAGTATTCGTGACGGGTTAAACGTGCACGTACAACAGCAAAAACGAGAAGAATTTGCAAGGCTATACCAGGAGTTATCTGCTGCCCCGACCAAACCAGCTAAGATTATTAACCTTAAACAGATAGCCTTTTTGGCAGCTGCCTGCATTCTGTTGATCATTGGCTGGTTTGCATTTTTAAAATCTCCTGACCCTCAAAAAATCGCTGATAAATATATAGCTGCAAATTTAACTACACTTGGGTTAAACATGGGAGGGGCTGATTCGCTGCAAGCAGGAATATCTGCCTATAATTCAAAATCGTACCCCTTAGCAGAGCGATTGTTTATGCCGCTTACAAATAAACCGGGAATGGCTCCCGAGGCTATTAAATACCTCGGGCTAACCCACCTTGCTATGAAGCGGTATGATGATGCTTTGAAAAATTTTGATGAATTATCAGCAATGCCTTTATATACCAATCCAGGGCAGTTTTATAAAGCGCTTACCCTCATGGTACGGTCACAGGGCTCAGATATTCAACAAGCAAAAGAAATACTACGGAAAATAATTAATGAAAATTTATATGGCAATCAGGAAGCCAGGAACTGGCTAAAACAAATTAAAAATTAGGCCCCATGGAAACCAATCAGAAAAAATCACAGCACTTGTTTACGCGTATTGCTATCCCCTGCAAACCAAATTACAGCCTTTTGGAGAAAACCTATCGCAAAAACCAACTTATTGTAACTTTTGGAAAAATTCCATCAGATGAAGAAGTTAAAGAAGTAAAAGGTTATTTTAATAAAATGGGTATTAAAAAGATTAAAAAAGTTAAATGCAATTGTAATATGCCCGTACAATTGTGGCTTGCAAAGGATATTCATACCATAGTAAGTGGAAATGGCGTTAAAGCAGGTACAGGCCCCGGTACCAAAACTGTAGGCGAAAGTTACTCGCTAAATTTTTTAAGTAAAATTCCGCGCCATCATTGGGGGCAGTCCAAGCATTATCCATATAAAAATTCTGAATGCCCTCCTGCCAAAGAAGAGATAATAACTATTGCTGTTCTTGATACGGGTATTGATCTATCTATTGTAGATGGGGGTTATATCAGTAATAATTATCAAAACAAACCTGGATATGAATGTTTCGGCGATGCTGTAAATGGCTGGAACTTTGTTGATGATAACGCGAATATAAAAGATGATAACCCTGGTCTTCACGGAAGCCTGGTAACTCAATTCATCATCAATCAGTTTAAAAACTCAACTAAATCAGTTAAGATCATTCCGCTAAAAACCCATGACCGTAACGGAAAGGGCGATCTGTTTAAAATATTTTGCGCCATTTATTATGCAATAGCAAAGGGGGCGAAAATTATTAATGCCAGTTGGGGGTTTTATCATTATGAAGAAGCTCCTGTAAAACAACTTAATGCCTTAATTGCAACCTTAAAGGATGAGGGTATTTTATTTGTTACTGCTGCAGGTAATCAGAGCGATGCCGACGATAAAATTGCAAGAGGAATTTTTGCGCAACAAGGTATCAATCCTTCCCCTTTTCAACTTCGTAACCTGGCCATACACCACTTTTTGCCGGCTAATCTTAGCAAATCTGCGGAAAATCTGATCACTGCTACTACAAGTAATGGTGAAGTGGTTGCTGCTACAGAAAATCACTCTAATGTTTTTGTTGATCTTGGGGTATTAGCAGATAAATCTGAAAAAGGGGATTTATTATTTGAAGTTCCGTTTAACCTAAATGGGGCTGTTGAGTATGTTAGAGGTTCGTCTTTTGCAACTGCTATTGCTACCGGCATAATTGGCGCCAATTGCGATACGAAGCTTTATACCAGAAAAACGATAAACAAACAATCATTTATCAAAAACCTTTTTGATTTTTCCGAAAATGCCCGGGGAGTTGCTTTATGCAAAAAATTTGCGGCATTAGAACAGGAGCTCATTAAAGACGGCGTGTGTGTGCAAAAGCACCCCGATATATAAAAAAGTCCATTATGAAAGCCTTGTGGAGAATTGCTGTTTGGTTATGCATGTTGGTTTTCCAGATAACCATATGCCATGCGCAATGTCTTTCTGATGATAGCATCCGCCAGGAGATCAGTATCATTAAAAATGATCAGAGCGATAATTATTTAAAAATACACAAGCTTACAACACTGCGGATCTCCTATTTAAAGTGCCATCAAAAAACTGGCGCAGTATATGCAGAAATCATGCACCGGTTGGGTGATTATTACGCCCAAACCGGAAATTTGGAATTGGGGATAGCGTACACAGTTGCTGCAGTAAACATTAATGAACATACCGGCATTAAGAAGCCTTTTTTATGTAATAGCTATTATAATCTGGGGATATTTTATTTACAATTAAACCTGATCCATCAATCAAATGATTGTTTTAACCGTTGCATAACAACTGGCAGGAACTTTCCCGAAAAATACTTTATTACAGGGATGGCCCATACGCAATTGGCATATGCCTTTTTTAAAGCTGGTGACTATCAACAGGCAAAAGAAATTTCATCTAAAGGGATGTTTTTCTCAAATGCCGCTAAAGATACGGTGGAGGGAGGGGCCCTGTGGGTGCAAAAGGCGCAGGCCGAGATTGAGCTTGGTGATTTTAAAAGTGCCCAACAAAGTATTATTATGGCATTATCAATGCTTAAAGGGAAAGCCACTATTCAGCTTGCTTCAGCTTATTCTACCTATGCTAATTTTCTCAACGCTACCGGCAAGCATCAGGCAAGCCTGGTTTATTACCTAAAAGCCTTTCTTTTAAATAAAAAACTTCAAAACTTTAATCAATGTGCAAATGATCAAAATGATTTGGGGAATGTTTATGGCAAAGATCTGAAGCAGGAAGCTAATGCAAGGAAATGCTTTACCCTGGGGCTGCAATTAGCCAGCAAGTATAAAAACAGTTACCAAATGGTGGGATTTTATGAAAACATAGGCGTTAGCTATTGGAGACAGGGCGATTATAAACAGGCTTTAACATTTTATCAGAAAGGGTTAAATGCTCTTCCAATAAAATTTAAAGATACGGCGGTTATCAGTAATCCTACAATAGGGATGTTAAGCCAGGTATCCAATGATTACTACGTAAGTACATTACTTGCTGATAAAGCAGAAAGTCTGCTTGCCTCGCATAAAAAGAAATCAGATAAAAATTTGTTAAAAGCTGCCCTGCAAACTTTTACCCTGGCCGACAGATCTGTAGATATGATGCGCTGGAAACAGTACGGAGAACTTTCCAAACTGCTTTGGCGCAGCCAAACCAGGCAAATGTATGAGAATGCCATAGAAGTTTGTTACCTACTTAATGATATTGAAAAAGCATTTTATTTTTTTGAAAAAAGCAGGTCTGTTTTACTAAATGATCAACTGAGCTACTCATCAGGAACACAGTTCATTCCGGATGAAAAGCTGAAAAAGAAATTACAGGCGAAAATGGATAGCCTTAACAAACAATTGATATCACTAAATAGTGATGAGCTTGTTAAGAGGTTAAAAACAGAATGGTTGTCTGTTCACCAGGAGTGGGAAGATGAGCAAAACCAGCTTAAAGCAAAACTGTCTGAAAGCACCATGCTTCCCGATAGCTCATTCTGGTCAGTTAAAAAGGTACAACAGCAGCTCTTGAATAATAAACAGTCGCTGGTAGAATATTTTAATAATAACGCTGTGGTTTATGCTTTATTAATAACGCCCGTTAAAGCGCAGATATATAAAATATCTTATGCTGATTATTTTCATGATAGCAGTGAATTTTTAAAATACTGCTCAAATGCAGGCCTGCTTAATCAGCATTATGACCATTACACAAATTTGGCCCGCAAATTATATCAAAACCTTTTTGAGCCTTTGCAAATTAAAACTCAAAGGGTTATTATTTCGCCTGGAGATCATTTTATCTCTTTTGATGCCCTGCTTGACGATCCGCATTCAGACGATAGCTTCCTGGTCAAAAAGTATTCATTCAGTTATGTTTATTCCATGCGGGTATTAATGAATCATCGCCGGAGCACTACTGATCAAAAGATTGTTTTTTTAGGAATTGCTCCTGAAAATTATGCTTCGCCTACCCACCTGCAAAGTTTAACAGGTTCTGTTGCCTCTCTTAAGCGCATAGGAGCCAGGTTCAAGGCCTCTTTATTGTTAAATGGCGAGAATGCTAAAAGAAGCCAGTTACTTGCCAAGTTGCCTCAATCTCAAATTGCACAAATATACTCACATGCCGCGGCAGACAGTACCACACGCGATCCGTTGCTTTATTTGGCCGATTCGGTTGTTTTGATGAGTGATATACAAAAGTTAAAATGCCGGGGTACGGGTATGGTAGTACTTTCGGCCTGTAACACGGGGGTAGGCTATATGGCAGTTGGTGAGGGCTTGTTTAGCCTTGCCAGGGGATTTCGTTTAGCGGGTATTCCAAGTACGGTAACTAATTTATGGCAGGCTGATAACCAGGCCACTTATGAGTTAACAGAAAGCTT
Organism: Mucilaginibacter lappiensis; assembly: GCF_050433765.1. Classification (GTDB taxonomy): domain Bacteria; phylum Bacteroidota; class Bacteroidia; order Sphingobacteriales; family Sphingobacteriaceae; genus Mucilaginibacter; species Mucilaginibacter lappiensis_A. The sequence goes on from NZ_JBNPWP010000006.1 coordinate 440,039, forward strand.
TTATAATTACCTTAGGATAGGGTTACCCAAGGATGTGTCTTTAAGATTAGCCAAACTCGACTATTTAAAAAGTGATCAATCCCATTTATTACCTTATTACTGGGGGGCTACCATAATTTTAGGCGATAGCTCAGCCGTAATCACCCCTTTAAGTCAGGGTTCGCTTAATTTCATTCAGTTATTTATCCCTTCCATAATGGTGGTCGCTTTGCTTGGTTGTCTTTATGTACTTGTGTTTGAGCAAAAGAAACCTGTGAAATAAGCAAAATTATTGCTTGTAATCTTCGCGAATCCATTAAAAAAGTGTAAAACATGTTTCTTATTGTGTTCCAATTTTCGACTAATGAAGTAGTCAGACCAATTAACAAATTGTTAACACATTAATTAACTCATCATGAAAAATCTAATTTATTCCCCAGCTTTATTATGCGTTATTTTATTGATTGCATCTTGTAGAAAAAATGAGGCAATACAACCCAGAAATGGCTTAAACAAAACAGATTCTGTTTCATCAGTAGGCCAACCTACACAACGCAATTGCGACTCTGCTCAAATAATACATTATGTTTTAAGCAATTCAACAGGCATTAATTCATTTGTGATTACATTTTCAGGGCCGCAAGATTATACTTTTAGTTTTCCGGCAAAAGGAAGTAAAACAGTAGCACTCAAATCAGGCACCTATTATGTGCAGATACCTCCTACAGGCGATTATTCAGCTCATAGCTTTTCCTTACGCGGTAGGCCATATGTAAAAGCACCAGGCGCCAGGTATGAGAATGTAAAGGTAAATCCTTGTTCTGTAGAACTGCAAGCCGAAATAAATTAATTATTAAATTGCAAAAATCCCCTCTGAAAACACAGAGGGGATTTTTGCATTAAGGGTGTTTAGTTAGATAAAAGTGAGATGATAAGGAAGGTTATAATTAAAGTAAAAAATTAATTAATGCGCAATTGTTACTAAATTAGTTTCACTTCTATGGATGTTACCCTTGTACGTATTTTAACCTCTCTCATAGCCGGAATAGCGATTATTGTATTGCTTACCGCAAAATTTAGGGTGCATGCCTTCTTTGCACTAATCATAGCTTGTTTTTTAGTTGGTTTGGGAGTTGGGATGACTTTCAATGATGTGCTGACAACGATTAAAGAAGGTTTTGGCAATATTTTGAAATCATTGGGTTTGCTGATAGTTTTGGGCACTACACTCGGTGCTATACTGGAGCATACTGGTAGTACAAGAGTAATGGCCAATGCTATATTAAAAATTGTTGGCGAAAAGTATGCGGCGCTGGCCATGAGCTTAACCGGATTTATAGTAGGCTTACCTATTTTTTGTGATTCGGGCTATATTGTTTTGAGCGGGTTAAACAAGTCTTTGGCAAAAAGTACGGGTATCTCTTTGATTATCATGAGCACTTCACTGGCTACGGGTTTATATGCGGTTCACTGTATGATCCCGCCACATCCGGGTGCCGCGGCGGCAGCGGGTATCATCGGTGTTGATTTTGGTAAGCTCATGCTTACAGGAATTTTGATCGCTATTCCGGCAATGATTTCCGGATACCTTTGGTCAAAATACGCAGGTAAGAAAATTCCCGTACAGGTTATAGATGAACCAGAGCTTATAAGCGGAAATCAGCAGCTGCCATCGGTTATTAAAGCGTTTATGCCGGTGGTTGTTCCCATAATTTTAATAGCGGTAAAATCATTTTTTGTAGTGGAACCGGGTGCTGCCGGTAAGTGGATAAATTTATTACTTATACCTGGTGATCCCGTAATTGCACTGGCAATAGGCGTATTGCTTGCTTTTAATACCATGTCATCGTGGAAAAAAGACATCCTTGCTCCATTACTGCAGGAAGGTGCAGAAAAAGCCGGAGGAATTTTAGTGATTATTGGGGCAGGTGGCGCCTTCGGAGCGGTTTTGGCAGCTACAAAACTCGGGACACATTTAAGTGAAGCATTACCCCTGGCCACCCTCGGGATACTATTCCCATTTTTATTAACCTGTATACTTAAAACGGCACAAGGGTCTTCCACCGTAGCTATTATTACCGCGGCTTCTATCATACTTCCATTACTGCACGCACTTGGTCTTAATACCGACAAAGGTCATTTACTTTGTGTTTTATCAATGGGCGCCGGATCAATGATGATCTCGCACGCTAATGACGCTTATTTTTGGGTGATCGCGAAATTTTCCGGCCTCGAAATGAAAACCATGTTAAAAGTATATTCCCTGGCAACGGTATGCATGGGCTTAACCGCTTTAGCTATGGTTTATATTGTTTCCTTTTTAATATAGTCTTATGCATATCCTTATAGCACCCAATGCCTTTAAAAATAGTTTGTCTGCTTATGATGCAGCGCAAGCCATTCAAAAGGGGATAAAACTAAGTACACTGAAATGCACTACAGAGTGTTTTCCGATAGCTGACGGCGGCGATGGAACAGCCAGCCTGATCATTAAGCAGCTGCAGGGTAAAACAGTACCTGTAACAGTTCATGATCCGTTAGGCAGACTTATCCAAACTTCATTCGGTTTAATTGAAAACGGGCGTACCGCTGTGATTGAAATGGCGGATGCATCGGGTTTAAGATTGTTAAAGCATGATGAGCTCAATCCTCTTTCGGCTACTTCATACGGCACTGGCGAGATGATCAAAACGGCGCTTGACGCCGGGGTAAATAAAGTCATCATAGCCATGGGCGGTTCGGCAACGGTTGATGGAGGTACAGGTATTTTAAAAGCGCTTGGTGCCCGGTTCCTGAACGAAGCAGGGCATGAGCTAATCAACTTACCCGCAAGCCTGACCGACCTTGCGCGGATAGATATTTCAAATATGGATAAGCGCTTGCCTGATTGCGAAATCACCGTACTTTGTGATGTGGATAATATGCTGTTGGGAAGCAGGGGAGCAGCCGCTGTTTTTGGTCCGCAGAAAGGGGCAGATGCCGATGCGGTTGGAAAATTGGAAGCAGGGCTTTCCAGGTTCAATGATATCACTCTCCGGGAAACCGGGAAAGATATATCCACAATAAAATACGGAGGTACTGCCGGGGGGGCATCCGCCGGGGTATATGCTTATTTAAATGCCAGCCTGGTAAATGGAATTGATAATTTCATGGAGCTTACCGGATTTAACGAAGCTTTGAACAGAAGTACACTGGTGATCACCGGAGAAGGAAGTATAGATGAACAAACCCTTCAGGGGAAAGGGCCTTTCGGGGTAGCTAACCTTGCGAAACTAAAAGGTATACCTGTTATAGGGCTGGCCGGCAAAGTACCAGCTAAGCCAAATGAGCAGCTTAACCAGTACTTTGATGTGCTTTTGGCCATAGGGAACGAACCCTCGGATATTTCGACAGCGCTTAACCGTACCGGGCAAAATCTGATACGTGTGTCAAAAGGGATAGCTGATATGCTCCGGATTGGATAGGGAAGGAAAGTCAGGTTTACCCGGGAAATCATTGTCATAAAAAAAGAACGCCTTTTTCTGTGACGTTCTTTCATATCTATAAGCCGAACAATGGCACGGCCTCCTTTAAAGGTATTTTTAGAGGAAGTTTGATAAGATTAAGATATTACTGCACAATAATAAAGAATTCATAGTTTTGCCGAAATGGTTAATGGATTGAAGGATTTGTTAACATTGCCCGGTAGGATGTTTGGCGACGGATCACCGGGCTTTTTATTTACTTAAAATTTAAATGCAACGCTCGCCGTAAAATTGACCGGGCGCTGCGGGTTAACCGACCAGTAACCGATGTAATATTTTTCGTTGGTGATGTTGTTAGCATTAAATGTAAAACGGTAACGGTCGGCATTATAAAATAAGCTGGCGTTTAGCAACGTATAGCTGGGCAGGTCAAATACACCAACTACGCTGTTATCAACCACTTTATAAACACCAGCATAGTTTCCGCCAAGGCCAAAACCAAAGTCCTTTAGTGAGCCACGGGTAAATTTGTAGGTCGCCCATAAGTTAGCCAGGTCCTGCGGTCCTTGCCCTCCGGGTGCCCGGCCCTGTTCTGTATAAAAGTCGGTTCCGTTGCTTGACGTATTCACGATATTGTTATGGCTGTACCCAGCGATCAGGTTGAACCCAGGGGCCGGGTTGGCATTCAGGTCCAGCTCAAATCCTTTACTTTTTACTGCCCCGCGCTGGTCGGCGTCATTGATATTGCCTACGAGCGGTGTTACCCTGTTAGCCACTTTAATGTTATAATAAGAAATTGTGGCTGATAATTTATCTGAGAATAAGTTGGTCTTTATACCAAATTCCAGCTGATTGGCATGCTCGGGTTTAAATGATTTAACACGAGGGTTGCTGCCATCCTCATCAGTTACCTGTTGCGGAGCTACGTTTAAAAACGAATTCATATAGTTGGCAAAAAGCGATACCTTATCTAAAACAGGCTGATAAACCAAACCGAATTTTGGTGATAGTGCGAACTGATTGAAATTGTCTGAAGGGTCCGCTTTTTCACCTTTTGATACAAAATAATCTGCCCTTAAGCTTGCCATTACCGATAATTCGGGAGTAATGTTGATCACATCGGATGCGTACGCGCTGTAGGAGCTATTGCTTACATTACTTTTGCTTTCGCCGGTGCCGGCTAATAAACTATCAACTGAGTTTTGGGTCGTGTATACCGGATGAGCGGGATCTGCATAGCTTATTGCTCCCTGCGGGGTAACATATCGCATAAACCCGTAACCGGTGCCATTATCTATGATATTTCTGTTAAAATAATCAAGCCCGATCAGTAAACGGTTTCTTAAACCGCCGATCTTGAAATCGCCATTGAAATTTTGCTGAATGTCGGTGGTATTGCTGGTTTGATTTTCTTTGTGGATGTACTGTTCAAATTCGTTACTTCCCGCCTCGTTGCCAAATATGTAGCCATAATAACCTTTGGACTGTGCCGAACCTCTTGAAATAACAGTTTGCGAGGTCCATTGATCGGATATTTTATACTGCATTTGTCCCTGCAAATTGTAGCGCGGGTTTTTGATCGACAGGTCATTGCTGGTGAATGACTGGTTATTATCCAGATTAAGATCTTTTATTGTTTTAAAAGTAAGTGGGTCTACCCGGTTTGTATGGAAAAATACCGGTGCTACGGCTCTGTCTTCCTGTAAAATCTCGGCCATGAAATTAAAGGTCAGCTTATCATTAGCGTGGTAAACCAATGAAGGCGCAAAAAAGAATGTCTTTTTATAACCGGCGTCCTGAAAGCTGTTTTCTGAGGAATAGGCGGTATTAACGCGTAAAGCAACCTTTTCTGTTTTGCTGAGGGGCGTGTTTACATCAGCGGAGATCCTGTTGAGACCAAAACTGCCGATATTATAAGTGATCTCGCCTCCTGTAGTAAAGTAGGGCTTTTTGGTTACAACGTTGATGATGCCACCGTAACCTACAAAGTTGGCGCCGAAAAGGGTTCCCGAAGGACCTTTCAATACTTGTATTTCTTCTATATCGGCCGGGTCGAGGTCGCCGTTAGTAAAGCCCGGAAAGCCGTTGTACAGGGAAGGTTGTGCCTCAAATCCCCGTAATGCGAAGTAGGAGGCACCGTCACCGGCTCGGCCTGTTGATTCCCAGGTTCTGGAAATGCCGGGAACGTTACGCATCGCGTCATCAAAATTGGTAATACCCTGCTGCTTGATTATCTCCGAAGAAACGGTGGTGTAAACCTGCGGGTTCTCCAGCTTTTTTAAAGGCATTTTAGCTACTATAGCATTTACCTTATTGGAGTTTCTCGCGGATATGGTAACCTCATTTAATTGTGCTGTATTTTCTTTCAGTACAAAGTTAATGGTTAGTTTTTCGCCTTGCTTTACTTCAACCCGCTGTTCCTGTTTTTCAAGGCCAATTAGTGAGGCTATTAAAAGGTATTGTCCAACCTTCACATTTCGCAGCTGGTAATTCCCTTTCTGATCGGTGAGGGCGCCCTTGCTGCTCCCTTGAATTGCGATGCTTACAGACTCGGCCGGGCTGCCGTCGGCTGTTTTTACAGAACCGGTGATCGTACCGGTTTGCGCGAATGTTATACCCGCCAATAACAGGAATAGTAGGGTTAGGTAAACTTTTTTGAGGGTAAAAGAAGTAAAGTTATTACTGCATACTGAATAGTTCATTATTATGAAATGGATTAATGTGTTTAAGGATTTGTTAACAGTTGCCTGGTGGGATGTTTTGGCGACGGATCACCGGGCTTTTTTTAGAAGAGCTTTCAGGACGGGCCGTATTTTTTCATGGCGAAGCGTTATAGGTGAGCTGCAAAGTAAATTATTATTTAGAATAAATCCAAATAAAAATAAGGTTCATTGCAATTTGAGATAATAGGGGCTATTGCTGTTTTAAGCATCAGCATTATCAAAAGGAAAAGGGGAGAATTTTTTCTCCCCTTTATTTATGCCTAAAAGTTTGGCTGACCTTAGTCATTATACAGTGCCGGACTACAGGTATTTGTGTTTTTTAATACTTTATGTGTTATAAGGAAAGGTCACAAGGCTGTAATCCAGTGACCAATTACTGGCTGGCCATGATAATAAAATAGGAGTTGAGTAATACGTAAACAGACAGCAGAACCCAGGCACCCATTCTGTCAAACTTTTTAGCTTGTTCAATTTTCTCTTGCTTAACAAGTTTCAGGGTATAGGATGTGGATATGATAATGGTTAGTATGAACAACAGCGTAATTCCATGTAGGGTATCCACTAAAGTGAAGGTGGTAGAATCAGGCAGTGATGAATCTACGATATATTTATTACCAATTACCGCGAAAAGTGATCCTACACTTAGCCCAAAGCGTGAATCGATACTGTCTGTATGGATATAGAAGCACATGTAGGCGATAAAGAAGGCTATATACATGCCCAGAAACATTTTCCAGAACAGCCCCATGGCATCCCTGTTGATCACAATTTTGACCTTAAAGTTACTGTAATCAGTATGGGGCTTCTTCAGGCTCTCATCCCCGAAGGCGGTTTCGTAGGCTTTGATCCCGGTGGAGATATCAAGGCTATCGATGCGCCATCCCCTGAGTGTAAAACGCGGGTCGAAATGTTTGCCCAGCGTATCGGCGGCGAAAATCAGCGATTTGGAATCGAATTGTGAATTTTCAATGGAGAAACGCAGCTTTTGCCGGTCAAACGGGAAGTTGTCAATTGCCCATGAATCCTTCATTACGCATTGCAGTTTCATCAGTAGGTAAACTCTGCTCCCGGATGTATCAATTGTTGAAAAGGATCTGGAAACGGATTTTGCCTGTGGTACTTCCAGATTTTGCAAAAAGTCAAAATCTTTGTTCTTGTATTTTAACCAAAGCCAAAGATTAACGGTGTATTCCTTATCCTTAAAATTGATATCATGAATACTGGTGATATAGATTCCGCTTAGCACCGTATCCGGATGTGCAGGTTGAGCTTGCGCCCCTGCAGTTATGAATAAGGTAAAAAAAATTATATATAGCAGGTTCTTCAAATTAGGTGCTGATTAGCGTAGTTGTAAAATAAATAAACTTTGTCATGTAATTCTCAATTTGATAAAAATACTTAAAATAAGTGAGTTGCAGCGGTGCTTATAATAATCATCCCGCTTTTATAAAAAGCTATTCGCCACGGCAACCAGATGGGGGAGTTTCATCTTTTAGGGAAATAATAAATTTTTATCTATAAATTTAGTAGCAGACAAATACAGACGATTTTCAAATAACGCCACATGACCAGGCCGTCGTCATTGGTTGAAATGAATAGAGCTGACAAACACTTAAACTAAACAAAAGGCAGAAATATGAAGTATTTCATTTTTTTTATTTTCTTTACTTCGATTAACGCCAGTGCGCAACAAGTGGATATTATACTGATAGGTGCTTCCCATAACTATAGCAAGTACCCTACACAGGATTTTTCCGGCATTTATAATAAAATCAAAAAATTCGAACCTAATGCTTTTTTTGGCGAGTTCTTGAGTAAGGAAGATGAGCGACTTGTGACGGATTATTGGTGTAAACAGGACAATATCAAACGGCTAAAAATGCTGATGAACAATCGAAGTATAGCAGTAGCGATGCTTCCTAAGACAATTGACAGTTTAAAAAAACTATCCCTATCAAAACCCAAAGACTATCGGGTAAAAACTGATTTAGCCCATGCCTATTATCTTAATCAAGATGTTGCAAACGGCCACTATCAATTCTGGCAAGTTTTCAATAACCTTCAGCAAACACCTGATGCTAAACTTGAAAACTATGTTAATAAATTACTTAGTCCTCAATTGGATACAACAGGGCGAAGTATGAAAAGACTGAAAACCTCTGAATATGCACTTATAGCATTTCCAATGATGCAGGAAATGGGAATTCACGAATTGCTTTCTATGGATTGTCAAGATTACGATTTGAATTGGGGAGCAGCCTGGGCAGCATTCGATGCAAAATTCAATTTATTTAGAAAAGATACCACTGCGTCTTTTAGAAAAGAATTGAAGTCGAATTTGACTAAGATCAATAATGGTTCTGAAAAATATCAAAGTATTGAAAAATCTTCAAAAACTGTAACGGAATGGTTAAACACGGACGAGGCATCTGCCATTTCTGCCTCAGACGATTTTTATTTGCCAGAGATGTATGATATGAAGAACTTTCCTAAAGAAGAAATGCTTTCAAAAATACATTGGTGGATAATGAGAAATAAGGGAATGTGTGACAATGTTGTAAATAGAGCGAGAATGGCAGGGGCGGAAAAAGTGGTCGTTATTGTCGGGGCCAGTCATACAAAATATATGCAAGACATTTTCAAAAGTATGCCAAATGTAAGGATAAGAAATATCAATGAATTTAAATAGATATTCAGCCTATGGTTGGTGATGACACTATAGGTGTTCGGAAGATTGTAATTGCAGTATATATTCCCTCCCTTGGGAGGGGTGCCGTGGATTGTGAAATGGCAGGGAGGGGTTTATACGTGCGATTAAACCTGTAATGTTCAATAAACCCCTACCTCCCCCTTCCCCAAGGAAGGAATCGCACTAGGCCCAAGCTTTCTTTTTATTTCTTCCGAACACCTATAGTGATAACACTAACCATAGGCTGAATACTCAGGAGAAGGGTTCAATATGGATAAGTACATCTTTTATTGAAAGGGTACTTTCTAATAATTTATCCTTGACTAAATGTGCTATACGGTGCCCCTCGGCAACAGATAAATTCTGGTCAACCTGGATATGGAGGTCAACAAAATAATCAAAGCCCATTTTTCTTACATAGCACTTTTCTATAAATTTAACTTCTTTAACTTCGGCCGCCAATTCTCTAACCTGATCTACGATTTCACCAGATGGTGCTGTATCCATGATTTCTGCTAAACCAGGGCGTAAAAGCTGGATCGCGTTATAAAAGACAATTCCCGATGCCAAAAGTGCTGCCCAATCATCGGCTCCTTCATAACCTTTACCAGCTATTAATGCGATAACAATTCCAATAAAAGCAGCGATAGATGTAATGGCATCGCTCCGGTGATGATATGCATCGGCTTTTACAGCATTACTGCCTATTTGATTTGCTATATTCAGTACATATCTAAACATACCCTCTTTGATAATAATAACTCCTAACAGGATATACAAAGTGAACCGTTTGGGCATATCATGCGGAGTTCTTACAAATTCGATAGCGTGCCAGGCAATCCAGACAGCAGCGCCCATCAGGAAAAAAGAAATAATGATAGATACGATTGGCTCCGCTTTTCCATGCCCGTAGGGGTGTTCCCGGTCTGCCGGTTTCATAGCAATTTTTAACCCGATCCATAATAAGGTAGAACTGAATACATCCGCACCTGTTTCCGTTGCATCCGCAATTAAGGCATATGAATGCCCTAAATGGCCCGCAATAGCTTTCATGAAAATCAGGGCGATACTGATCCCTATACCTATTTGGGTAGTTCGGATCGCTTTTACTGATGGGTGGACGTCAATTGCAGCCATTACTGAATTAGTTATAAAATTTAAGCGGCAAAGGTAAAAGCTTATCAAGTAATAATACTATTAATTGCTAAATTCAAATAGACTTTCTTCATCTTTATATCGGACTTTTGGTATAAATAATTATTTAGATTTACTGCATGAAGAAAAGAACCGGGTACTTCAGTTTTACACTGCTTGTTCTCTTAACGAGCTATCAGTATTTATTTGCACAGGTAAAGAAAGAATCGCCTGCAACCATCACTGTAAATTTAAAAAAAGAAGCTGGGGAAATAAGTCCTGTTTGGGCCTGGTTTGGGCATGATGAGCCAAACTATACCTATATGAAGGATGGAAAGAAATTGCTTTCGGAATTAGCTGCTTTAAGCCCTGTTCCTGTTAACATGCGCGTACACAACCTGCTAAATACGGGTAATGGCGAGGCTGCTTTAAAATGGGGCTCCACCAATGCTTATACTGAAGATGCTCAGGGTAAGCCTGTTTATGACTGGCACCTGGTTGACAGCATATTTGATACCTACATTAAATTGGGTATGAAACCCTATGCCCAGATTGGGTTTATGCCCGAAGTGCTGTCTACCAACCCAGAACCTTACCGGCATCACTGGCAGCCGGGTCGCGACTATAATGAAGTTTATACCGGCTGGGCCTATCCACCTAAAGATTATAATAAATGGGAAGAACTGGTTTACCAATGGGTAAAACATGAGGTGGGCAGATATGGAAAAAAAGAAGTGGAAAGCTGGTACTGGGAGGTGTGGAACGAACCCAACATAGGGTACTGGAAAGGTACAATGCCTGAGTTTTTTAAATTGTATGATTACGCGGCTCATGGTGTAAAAAGGGCATTGCCCACGGCTAAGGTAGGGGGACCGGAAGTGGCGGGTGGTTCCAGCCCCGGCGGTATGAAGTTTTTGAGAGCCTTTATTGAACATTGTATAACCGGTACCAATTATGTAACAGGTAAAACTGGCTCCCCGCTTGATGTGATCTCGTTTCATGCCAAAGGTCAGCCATCTGTTGAAGACGGGCACGTCCGGATGAATATGGCCCCGCAATTGCGTGATATCAGGGAAGGATTTAAAATTGTGGCTTCTTACCCACAGGTCAAAAATATACCGATAGTTATCGGCGAATCTGATCCCGAAGGCTGTGCTGCCTGCGGAATGGCAACCAATCCATCAAATGCTTACCGCAATGGAACCATGTATTCCAGTTACACTGCGGCCTCATTTGCCCGGGAATACTTGCTGGCAGATTCATTGAAGGTAAATTTTATGGGCGCAGTTTCCTGGTCGTTTGAATTTGAAAATCAACCCTGGTTCTATGGCTTTCGTGATCTGGCAACCAATGGGGTAGACAAGCCAGTGCTAAACGTGTTTCGCATGTTTGGTATGATGAAAGGTAAAAGGGTAGAAGTAAAAGGTAGCCAGATGTTTACAGTTAAATCTGTTGCAGATTCAAGTGTCAGAGGTGCTTATACCGATATTGGCGGATTGGCCGCTAAAGATAAAAGGGGAGTTACCCTGATGGTTTGGAATTATCATGATGATGACCTGCAAGGTGCAGATGCACCTGTGAAAATAAACATCAACGATTTACCTGCTAAAACGGTAACATTTACCCAGTACCGCATTGATAAGCAGTACAGTAATTCATACGAGTCCTGGAAAAAAATGGGTTCGCCTCAAAACCCAACTACAGCACAAATTCAGGAGCTTGAAAAGGCGGGGCAATTACAAATGACAGGTAAGCCAGAAAAGATGCTGGTTAAATCGGGCGTGTTACAAACCGAAATAGCATTGCCGCGCCAGGGTGTTTCTTTATTAAAGCTGGATTGGTAAAATAAGACATTTTTAGAATCCACCTCCATCTGATTTTAATACATGGGATACCTATGTCCTTTTGTTGGCCTTTGATAATACCTTTCCATAACTGTCAAAGGTGTTGCCGGTAGAAAGAAATAATTCGTTATTCAGTTCAACTTTTAATGCTTCCGGAAGATGTACAGGAACAGATAGCCTGTACATGAACACTGTGTTCACCAGGGTATTTACTTTACTGGGGATGAACAAAAAATGTATATAAATGTGTAGTAAACTGTGAATAGAATATACTATCTAACGCGTAAAAGTTAGATATATTTAACACATTAAATTGTGTTATTGATAATGGTGTCTATTAAAGCAATTACAATTTATGCATTAAAATTAATGTTTTGTCGAAAAATTAATTATTTGAAATCTTAATTTTCTTTCATGCTTTTTAACTCATTAAACTTTGCATTTTTTTTACCGGTAATTTTTATTTTATACTGGTTATTAAATAAACAAAGTCTCCGTATCCAAAACATTCTGCTTTTAGTTGCCAGCTATTACTTTTATTCATGCTGGGATTACAGATTTCTTTTTCTTCTTATTTTTTCAACCTTACTTGATTATTTCACCGGCATTAAAATGGCGGAAGCAAGCACCCCTCGGAGTAAAAAAGGTTGGTTTTGGTTAAGTGTGTTGGTTAATCTGGGCTTTTTGGGTGTATTCAAATATTACAATTTCTTCGGGCAATCATTTGTTGATATGTTTAGTCACCTTGGCGTGCACCTGCAACTTTCAACAATTAATGTGATTTTGCCGGTAGGTATTTCTTTTTATACTTTTCATGGTTTATCATATGTTATTGATATTTACAAAGACCGCATTAAACCTGAAAGAAATTTTATTGATTATTCATTATTTGTAAGCTTTTTTCCGCTTTTGGTGGCCGGGCCAATTGAACGGGCAACCCATCTGTTACCACAATTAAAGAAAAAGAGATATTTTGATTATAGTAAAGCAATTGATGGTTTAAGGCAAATTTTATGGGGACTGTTTAAAAAAGTTGTAATTGCCGATAATTGCGCCGAATACGCTAACCTGATTTTTAATCATTCCTCTAATTACTCAGGAAGTTCATTAGTGCTTGGCGCTTTGTTATTTGCTTTTCAAATTTATTGTGATTTTTCTGGTTACTCAGATATAGCCATAGGTACCGCGAAGTTATTTGGTATTGATTTGTTAAGAAATTTTGCCTTTCCGTACTTTTCAAGAGATATAGCTGAGTTTTGGAGGAGATGGCACATTTCATTATCAAGCTGGTTTAAAGATTACCTGTATATTCCCTTAGGTGGTAGTAAAGGCGGCCTATGGATGCGGGTTAGAAATACATTTATAATTTTTATAGTGAGCGGATTTTGGCACGGAGCAAACTGGACATTTGTAATATGGGGCGCGCTAAATGCACTTTTTATAATGCCCTCTATAATTTTCAAAACCAACAGGAGCAACTTAGAAATAGCAGCAAAAGGTAAGTCCCTTCCTTCTCTGCGGGAGCTTTTTGATATTCTGCTAACCTTCTCTTTAACTCTAATAGCATGGATATTTTTCCGCTCGGCAAGTGTAGGGCAAGCGCTACAAATAATAGGCGGTATATTTTCTAAAGACTTATTTAAGATGCCTCAAACGTCACCCCGACCTGTAATTCTGGTTATAATCATTTTATTCGTGATTATTGAATGGATTGGGAGGGAAGGAAGGTATGCTATTGAAAATGTAGGAATAAGATGGACACCAGTTTTAAGGTGGAGTTTTTATTCATTCATTATAGTTTGCATAGGTATGTATATGCAAACGAGCGGGTCAGATTTTATTTATTTTCAATTTTAGTTATGAAACGATTTACAGTTAGACTATGCTTATTTATAGCGTTTGCCAGCGTTTTTTATATCATAACGATATTAATATTTGGAACATTAATTCCCTCGTCGCTTGCTAAAAACTTTGATGATTTTGGGGGATTGGGCTTTACCAGCAGGAGGATGAGTGAGGCGGCAAAGGTAAATGGAGTTGATGTAATAATTATAGGATCATCACATGCTTACAGGGGTTATGACCCGAGGATATTTAAAAAGGAAGGATTAAGTGTTTTTAATCTTGGCTCAAGTTCTCAATCGCCATTACAAACAAAATACCTGGTAGAAAAGTATATTAAAAATTTAAAACCAAAATTTGTTATTGTTGACATATATCCCATTTTATTTGGTGTGGATGGCTTAGAATCGCAAATAGATTTGATATCAAGTGGATTAATGGATAAGGATATCGTGAAAATGTCGTTCGAAATTAATAACATCAGGCTTTATAACAGTTTAATATTTGGCGCATTTAATAATACGTTCCATTTAAGAAAGCAAAAGAAATTAGACAAAAAAGGAGATACCTATATTCCCGGAGGATATGTGCAATCATATGAAAGTTTGAAATTTAAGAAGGTAAGATTTACTCAAAAAATTAGTGTATCTGCTTTACAGTTAGGCGCATTTAAAAAAATGCTGGCTGAGTTGCGGCACAGAAACATTAAATACATCATAGTGCAGGCGCCTTTTTCAAAATCGAACTATAATTCCTATACAAATAATGATGAAATTGACAGGTTGTTTTCTGGTTTGGGTGAGTATTATAATTTCAATAAAATATTGAATTTACCTGATAATATGTACTATGATGATAGTCATTTAAATCAGTTTGGAGTTAATATATATAATGCCAAACTAATTGATACGCTAAAGAGATCTGGTATTTTAAATACCGTGGCTGGACTTAAACCCACCGATTGTGTAACGAACTACCAGGCTCTAAATGACAAGTAGTACCATGCTATTGCAAGTGGGGGTCTGACTTATTTAGCTCGCTGTTCATGAAATAAAGAAAGCCCGGATCTGAGTTGTTAACTCTGATCCGGGCTTTCTCTTAATCGGTTCGGTTAATTCTATATTGCAATATTTTCGACTACTGGAAAATTGTGCAGTTTATTATAGTACGCAAAATCCTTGTGGTTTATTTCCTTTTGGGGCAGGGATTTAAAATAATCCAGGGTGATCTTCAGCCCTTCGCTTCTGGCA
>NZ_JBNPWP010000007.1:0-370944 GCF_050433765.1 Mucilaginibacter lappiensis
TGGTGGAAAAAGACCTATTGATATGATCACCTTAAACAACACAAAATAAACCTGCTACCTTGTCATCGAATTACTAAACCCTTACAGCAATGACGGGTTTTTTATTAACGCGATTTAAGGGGGCAAACCAATTTGTCTCTTAGGGGTTTACCTAAGTATCATGGCTAAAAAACCGTTGCTTGGATTTACCGACAGGGGAATTTACTGTGCCCAGGGCAAATTTTATATTGACCCCTGGAAACCGGTTGATGATGCCGTAATTACCCACGCCCATGCCGATCATGCATATTTGGGACATAGACACTACCTGGCTCATCATTTATCAAAAGAAATATTGCTTTACCGCCTGGGCGAAATACAGCTGCAAACGGTAGCGTATGGCGAAACAGTAATGAAAAATGGTGTCGCTATATCACTTTATCCCGCAGGCCATGTGATCGGCTCTGCACAGATCAGGGTGGAGTATCAGGGCGAGGTTTGGGTAGTATCTGGCGATTATAAGGTAGAAGATGATGGTATTTCCACCCCTTTTGAACCCGTAAAATGTCATCATTTTATTTCTGAATGTACCTTCGGGATGCCGGTTTACACCTGGAAACCGCAGGTGCAAATATTTGAAGATGTAAACAACTGGTGGCGCACCAATTTACACAATGGTGTGGCCACGGTACTGGTTGGCTATTCATTGGGTAAGGCGCAGCGTATACTGCAAAATCTTGATCTGTTTAATGGTAAGGTGTACACGCATGGCGTAATAGAAAACACTAACGAAGCCTTGCGCCGCAACGGGGTGTTATTAAATCCAACGGAAAGAATTACGCAGGATTCAGTTAAAGAGGAAGTGAGAAAAGGTATCATCCTGGCTCCGCCATCATCAGTAAGCTCGCCCTGGATGCGCAAGTTTCAACCCTATAGCTTTGGCTATTGCTCTGGCTGGATGGCCATTCGTGGTGCCAAGCGCCGCCGCGCAGCCGACCGCGGTTTTGTACTGTCGGACCATGCCGATTGGAACGGGCTCATCAGCGCTATTGATGCCACCGGCTGCGAAAGCGTTTACCTTACGCATGGCTATACTGCCACCTTCTCGAGGTATTTAAAGGAGATTGGGTTTGACGCTCATGAGGTACATACCCTGTATGGCGGGGAAGAGGAGGATGCCTCACCCCAGCCCTCTCCAGAGGAGAGGGAGCCGGAAAGAAAGGATGATCAAAAGCAGAAAAATGCAGATCAAGTCCTCCCCCTTGGGGAGGATTTAGGAGGGGTTTCATGAAAGCCTTTGCCCAACTCTTCCTTTCGTTAGACGAAACGAACAAGACCAACGAAAAGGTTAAAGTACTAAAAGACTATTTTACCGCTGTACCTGATACCGATAAAATGCACATGCTGGCCTTGTTTACAGGCCGCAAACCCAAACGGCAAATCAACTCCACGCTGGTGCGGCATTGGGCTATCGAAGCATCAAATATACCTGCGTGGTTGTTTGAGGAAAGCTATCATGTTGTAGGTGATCTTGCCGAAACCATGGCCCTGTTAATGCCCGAAACCACTAACAGCAGCAGTAAAACACTTACCGAATGGATAGCAGAGATCAACGCATTGCAAAATAAAACAGAAGCTGAAAAGAAATTATGGCTGCTGGATTCGTGGGCTATGTTGGATAGCCAGGAACGTTTTGTATTTAACAAACTGCTTACCGGCAGTTTTAGGGTGGGCGTATCCCAAAATCTGGTGATCAAGGCGCTGGCGGATATTTCGGGTCTGGAGGCTCCCGTGCTTACCCATCGTATTATGGGTAGCTGGCTGCCCGAAACATACCAGTATGCACAGTTGATAGAAGAGCAGGATGCTGCCGAAAATATATCAAGGCCATACCCGTTTTTCCTGGCCTATCCCATACAGGAAACATCTGAAAGGCAAAAAACGCCCGGTGAAGTTGGTGTAGCCCTTGGCGATGTGGCCGACTGGCAGGCAGAGTGGAAATGGGATGGCATACGGGCGCAAATGATAAAACGCGGCGATGAAATATTTATATGGAGCAGGGGCGAGGACCTGGCCACCGAAAAATTTCCGGAACTGCATCCGTTTTTAAACGCCCTGCCCAATGGTACGGTAATAGATGGCGAGATCCTGAGTTTTCAAAACGGCCAGCCAATGCCATTTAATATACTGCAAACGCGCATCGGCCGTAAAAATTTGAGTAAAAAAATACTGGAAGAAAGTCCGGTAGCGGTGATAGCTTATGATTGTCTGGAATATAAAGGCGAAGATATACGGTCTAAAACCCAATCAGAAAGACGGGTGATATTGGAGCAATTGCAAGCCGCTACGCCATTCCCTGAGATATTCCGGATATCGGCATTGATACCATTCAAAACCTGGGATGAACTTGGGGAAATAAGACAGCAATCGCGGGCAATGATGGCGGAAGGCCTTATGCTGAAACGTAAAAATGCCGCTTATCAGGTCGGCCGCCGTCGTGGCGACTGGTGGAAATGGAAGATAGACCCGCTATCGGTAGACGCGGTAATGATATATGCCCAGAAAGGTCATGGTCGCCGGGCCGATCTGTATACTGATTACACTTTTGCCGTTTGGGATGGGGATAAACTGGTGCCTTTTGCCAAAGCTTATTCGGGTTTAACCGATGCAGAGATCAACAAGGTTGATTATTTTGTAAAACGTAATACACTTGAAAAATTTGGCCCGGTGCGCACCGTAAAACCCGAACTGGTTTTTGAAATCGGCTTTGAGGGGATTAACAAGTCAACCCGGCATAAATCGGGTATTGCTTTGCGTTTTCCGCGTATATTGCGCTGGCGGCATGATAAACCCAAAGAAGAAGCCGATACGCTGGAGAGTTTAAAGGCGCTATTAGGCGAATGATAAGATAAATTAATATTAGTTCACGTAATTAATTTATTACTTTGCCTGTTAAAAGCTATAAATAGTATATCGATGATTATTATAAATAACTATAACGAGTTTGAAGCGCAATTAGGTAAGGAACTGGGGGTATCATCATGGCATACCATTACGCAGGAGCAGATCAATAAATTTGCCGACGCCACGCTTGATCACCAGTGGATCCACACCGACCCTGAAAGAGCTAAAACCGAAAGTCCTTTTCAATCAACCATTGCTCATGGTTACCTTACCCTGTCGCTGATCCCATATTTGTGGAAACAAATAGCAGACATCCGTAACCTGAAAATGGAAATAAATTATGGTATCGAAAACCTGCGTTTTGCACAACCAGTGCTGGTTAATAACCAGGTGCGGCTAAAGGTTAAATTGGCAAGCCTCATCAATTTACGTGGTGTTACCAAAACTACCATGAGCATCGAGCTGGAAATTGATGGCCAAAAGAAACCTGCCTTTGCCGGTGATGTGGTTTTTCTGTATCATTTTATTAGTTAATTGCGCGATAAAACTAACTATGTCATTGCGAGCGATAGCGCGGCAATCTCACCATGCAGGTTGCACAGGCAAAGTTCGTTGCTTGTCCTATAAGATTGCCACGCTACGCTCGCAATGACATGACGGAAATTAAAACGGTAATCCCAATGCCATAAAAGCCATGGTGTAAACCCAACCGGCAACCCTATTATTACATTTGTGTTTATATCATTATGGACACAAAAAAGATCCGCTTAAGCGTGCTTGACCAGTCGCCGATAAGAAAAGGCGCTACAGCAGAGCAAGCTGTTAAAGAAACCATTGAGTTAGCAAAATATACCGATCAGCTTGGTTATACCCGTTACTGGGTATCCGAGCACCACAATACCAGTAGTTTAGCAGGCTCAACACCCGAAGTACTGATAGCCCATCTGGCGGGACAAACCCAACGCATGCGTATTGGCTCGGGCGGTATCATGATGCCTAACCACAGTACACTAAAAGTTGCCGAAAACTTCAGGATGCTGGAAGCCTTATTCCCCGGCCGAATTGACCTGGGCATGGGCCGTGCGCCCGGCACCGATCGCATTACGGCGTCAATACTAAATCCTTCAAATCAGTTCAGGGAAGATGATTTTGTGGAACAGCTTGCCGACCTGAACAACTATTTTCATGACACCTATGAACCAGGAACCATACAGGCCAAAATACGGGCCATACCACAGGTAAAAACCGTGCCCGATAAATGGCTGCTGAGTTCAAGCGGGCAAAGCGGGCTGTTTGCCGCTCATTTTGGTATGGGTTTTTCGTTCGCGCATTTTATAAACCCGGTTGGCGGGCCACATAATGTTAAATTGTATAAGGAGCGTTTTCAACCATCTGATGATCTGGCGCAGCCGCAGGTTAACGTTGCCACATTTGTTTTTTGCTCGGCAGATGAGGAAAAGATAAAACAGCACCAGGCCGTAATGGATCACCGTTTTCTACAGTTTGAAAAAGGCGGACCTATTATCTCCATTAATTATGATGATATAAAGAATGAAACCTATACCGCTCAGGAACAGGAACGCATCCGCCATAACCGTTACCGGGTAATTACCGGTACGCCATCCCAAATTAAACTAAAACTTACCTGGCTGGCTAATGATTATGATGTAGACGAAATTATGGCCGTAACCATTACCGAAGATTTTAATGACAGGCTGGAGTCATATAAACTGCTGGCAAAACAGTTTGATTTACAGTAATTAAAACAATATTATACTTAATACTGCATTGTTCACGTTTAAGAGCACGACATTTGATAATACAAGTCAGCATCAATCTTAACGTCCGGGAAACTTTATATGGGTTTTAATCGTATATTTGGAAAGATTATAAATAACTCTTTCATTTTTATAAATTCATCAATTCAGTGGTAATAATAATATTCTTCATAGCGCACTGGTTTCTGTCGCTATTCTTCCAAACGTTTTTTCTACATAGATACGCCTCACACAAAATGTTCACTACTAACAAGTTTTACGAAGGGACATTTTACCTGCTTACCTATATTTGCCAGGGTTCTTCATTCCTGAACCCGCGTGCTTATGCTATTATGCACCGTGAGCATCACGCTTACAGCGATACCGAAAAGGATCCACATTCTCCACACTTTTTCAGGGATGTTTTCCAGATGATGTGGCATACTGTATTAAGTTACAGGGATCACGTAAGGAAGGTTAAAGAACCTGAGGATCGTTTTAAAGGAAATTATCCTGAATGGCATTTTGTTGATTACATCGGGTCATCTATTTTATCGCGCCTTACTTTTGGTGCATTATATATTGCATTTTATGTTGTTTTTGCCACTCAATGGTGGATGTTCCTGTTAATTCCTATTCACTTTATGATGGGACCTATTCACGGCGCAATAGTTAACTGGTGTGGCCATAAATATGGTTATGCCAATTTTGACAATGGCGATAAATCAAAAAACACTACCCCGTTCGACTTTTTAATGCTGGGCGAATTGTTCCAGAACAATCACCATAAACGTCCTAACAATGCCAATTTTGGTGCAAAATGGTTTGAAATAGACCCGGTTTACCCAGTAATGAAACTGATGCACTGGATGCGCATTATCAAACTAAGGGAAGCATATTTATAAGCTGAAAACCTAAGGCCAAAAGCTGAAAGCGAAAAGTAAGATCTCAGGATGTTTACTTTTCGCTTTTTTTGTTTTGTCTTATTAATTTAAGCTTTATGCTTTCAGCCTTACGCTTTCAGCTTTTCCACTTATATTTGCCGCTCATAAAATTTATACTTCCATGAGTATTTCTGTATTAGCTCAAAATTTACGCGGCTCCGAAATTATTAAGATAGCTGGCGAGATCAACGAATTAAAACGACAAGGCCAAAATATTGCCAATTTAACCATCGGCGATTTTGACTCTAATATTTACCCTATCCCTGCCGAATTAAAAGCAGGCATTGTGGATGCTTATAACCATAATCAAACCAATTATCCACCGGCTGATGGCATGCTGACCTTGCGCGAAAGTGTATCAGCATTGTTAAAGAACAGGTATAACCTTACTTATTCAGCCAACGAAATATTAATATCAGGGGGCTCCCGCCCGCTTATTTATTCAACTTTCCTGGCGGTGGTTAATCCCGGCGAAAAGGTAGTGTTCCCTTTGCCATCATGGAATAATAACCACTACAGCGATCTGTTGGGTGCCGAAGCGATAATGATAGAAACAACTGCCGAAAATAACTTTATGCCTACGGCCGATGATATCCGCCCGCACTTAAAAGACGCGGCATTGCTGGCCCTTTGCTCGCCTTTAAACCCAACAGGTACCATGTTTGGTAAAAAGGACTTGGAAGAAATTTGCGACCTGGTTATTGCCGAAAACAAAAGGAGACCAGCCGGTCAAAAACCTTTGTATTTGATGTATGACCAAATCTACTCGCAATTAACTTTTGGCGATTTTACACATTATGATCCGGTTACCTTGCGCCCCGAGCTTAAAGATTATACCATATTTATTGATGGTGCGTCAAAATGCTTCGCATCAACCGGGGTAAGGGTAGGCTGGGGTTTTGGTCCGGCACACATCATAGATAATATGAAAGCCATTGTGGGCCACATGGGCGCATGGTCGCCAAAGGCCGAGCAAGTAGCTATGGCCAGCTTTATAACTAATGATGCCGCAGTTGATAATTACCTGAGCGACATTAAAGGAAAGATACAAACCAGTTTGAATACCCTTCATGAGGGTTTCCAGGCGTTAAAGGCCGAAGGTTTTAATGTAGATTCCATTATACCCATGGGCGCTATTTACCTTACACTTAAAATTGATTACGCGGGCAAAACCACACCTGACGGAACGGTGTTGAAGGATTCGGCCGATATTAACTTTTACCTGATCAAGGAAGCTAAGGTAGCCCTGGTGCCATTTTCAGCTTTCGGTACTGATGATAATGTGAACTGGTTCCGCGCGTCAGTAGGTGCAAGCACCCTGCAGGATATACAGCAACTGATCCCAAGGGTTAAGGAAGCCCTGGCGAAATTGAAATAGTTGTTTTTTTATAATTTTTAGAAATGGCCGTCATGTTTAACATGGCGGCCATTTTGTGTTTAGAACTAACAGGTCATTGTTTTCTCCGCGCGTCATTGCGAGGCACGAAGCAAAACCCCCCTCTAAATCTCCCCCAAAGGGGGAGACTTTAAAAAATATTTTATAGCCCTCTCCTTTGGAGAGGGTTGGGTGAGGCCTTTTGCATTGTTCCCTGAACATAGGCTGCTTTTACAAATAAGAAAATAAAACTTATCAAACTAAAATTTGTTGCTTATAAAAACAATATAAACATTCACTATGAAAAGATTAAGTTTAATGATGATGTTCGTGCTATCGGCATGGATGTTTCAGGCATGTAACAACGCTGCTAAAACCGACAGTAAAGAAAACGCCGACAGCGCAAACGAAGTTAAGGACACCACTACAACCGGCGCAACCGGTATTGCCGTTGTTGAGGGTGATGCTAAATTTGCTACTGATGCCGCCAATGGTGGTTTGACCGAGGTTGCGGCTGGTAAAGTTGCCGAAGAAAAAGCGGTGAACCAAAAGGTTAAGGATTTTGCTGCCATGATGGTAAAAGATCACAGCAAAGCAAATGATGAGTTAATGGCTATAGCCAAAGCTAAAAACATTACCCTGCCTGCTGCACCAAGCGAAGACAAGCAAAAGGAATTATCAGATCTTTCTGCAAAATCAACAAGTGATTTTGATAAAGCCTATGTAGATGCCATGGTTGATGGGCACAAAAAAACAATAACCTTATTTGAAGATGCCGCTAAAAATTGCAAGGATGCCGAGCTAAAGGCTTTTGCAACTAATACACTGCCAACTATAAAAGGCCACCTGGCTGAAATAGAGGCGATTAAAAAAGGCATGAAATAATTAATTTCATTATTTGAAAGTAAGGAAAAGGGAGATATTACATCTCCCTTTTTCTTTATATAACTATTGCATTAGCCCTCATAAAACGATATTTTTAGACGTTGCCGAAGCTGTACGCCAGCCGGATAATTACAAACAAATATTACACAAAAAAAGCCCTCCGGTCAGCTGGCCGGAAAGATAAAAAGCGTTAGAAACTTATGTCATCAAAACCAATAATAACAGGCCTTATGGCCTACGGCATGTCGGGCCGGATATTTCACGCGCCGTTTTTAGTTACTAATCCTGGTTTTACATTTAAGGCCGTTGTGGAGCGCCACGAAAAAAAGGCAGGAAAAAGGTATCCGGATGTGATCAGTTACGATTCTATTGAGGAATTGCTGAATGATAAAGAAATTGAACTGATCATTGTAAATACACCCAATAACACCCATTTTGATTATGCCATACAGGCGCTTAACGCGGGTAAGCATGTGCTTATTGAAAAGCCGGGGGCAGTAACATCGGCCGAGGTAAAGACCCTGTTCGATCTGGGTAAAAAGCTTGGGCTAAAGGTACTGATTTATCAAAACCGCAGGTATGACAGTGGTTTTTTATCAGTAAAAGAAGTTATTGAAAGCGGAAGGCTTGGCGAACTGATAGAAGTACATTTCAGGCTCGACAGGTACAGGATGCCCATAGGGCCTAAAGTGTTTAAAGAAACCAAAGATACCCCCGGTAATGGCCTTACTTATGACCTGGGTGCGCATTTGGTTGATAATGCCATTAGTTTATTTGGCAAGCCCCTGAGTTTTGTTAAAACCACGGCTACGCACCGACCAGGATCGCAGGTTGATGATTACTTTAATTTTCATTTAACCTACCCTAACCAACTGCACGTTTATTTAACATCAGGATTGCTTATTGCCGAACATTTGCCAGGTTTTGTAATCCATGGTACCCTGGGGAGCTTTGTAAAGTTACGTACTGATGTACAGGAAGCCCAATTGGATGAAGGAATGTTACCAACTGACGATGGATTTGGTATTGAACCCGAAGGCAGTGAAGGTAAACTGGTGCTGATGAGCGCTGATAATCAGAAAACGATAGAGTGGATCCCGGCAGACAAGGGTAATTATAATGGTTTATTTGATGCCGTTTATCATACTATCAGAGAAAATGCGTTATTCCCTATAACTGAAGAGCATATTGCCTGGCAGCTGGAGTTGCTGGAAGATTAAAAATATCGTAATTATGCTATAATGAAATGTTATATCAATACAATGAAAAAACTATACTTATTGCTATACCTCATAGTTGCTGCCGGATGCAGCCAGGCCCAAACATTAGGTGCTAACTCTGGTATTCCGCCCTATCATATATTAACTACTGATAGCGCTTATGTTACACCTGCCAACCTGAAAAAGAATAAGCCGGTAATGATCATTTATTTTGCTCCGGATTGCGGCCATTGTCAGCATTTAATAAATGATCTGAAACCAGAGTTGAAAAATTTAACAGGGGTTCAGATAGTGATGATAACTTTTGTTACCCAGCTTAAAGCCATACAGGTTTTTCAACGCGATTATGACCTGGCTAAATATCATAATATTATTATAGGTACTGAAGGATATACCTACCTGGTACAAAAATATTACCAGATAAAAAACACCCCGTTTATTGCTATTTATGATAAAAATGGTAAGGTGTCCAAAACCTATGATAAGGTGCCAACTATCCCGGTGCTGATGTCGGCTGTTAAAAAGGTATAAATTCGGATGTGCAGATTTCAGATGTGCAAATATGCAAATGAAATCATCTGCACATCTGAAATTTGCACATCAGCACATCAAAAAATCATTGCTGCTGCTGTTGTTGCTGTTGAATGATCTCCATATACCGCTGATAGCTGTTTTTGGAAAGTTCAGTTACCGGTTGCAGGGCCACAGGCTCATGAAAAGCCTTGTCATCATAAGTGGCGCATGTATTTTCGTCCTCAACAGTAACAGCAACCTCCAGTTTATGGCCGGATGAGCCTTTATATACACCTTTTACCGGCGAACAATCAGAAAAATTACGGCCCACAGCCAGGCGTACATGGGTTTCGTTGGCTATGCAATTGTTAGTTGGGTCAATGCCCAGCCAGCCATAGTCAGGGATGTAAGCCTCGGCCCAGGCATGGGTAGCCCCTTCGCCACGCATGGCACTGCTATGGGTGCAAATGTAACCACTAACATAACGTGCCGGTATTTTTAACTGCCTGAGCATTACCATTAAAATATGAGCAAAATCCTGGCAAACACCGGCTTTTAATTTCCATACTTCGTCCAATGTGGTTTCAACCGTGGTAACACCTTTAATGTATTCAAAATTCTGATATACATAATTGCAAAAGCGCAGCGCTATCTGATAGGGGGTGTCGTCCCTTAGCCTTTCCTTCTCTACAATAACCTGTAGCTCGGGCAGGCCCTCAAAATATTCCTGCTTTAAAAAATCAATATAAGGCACCATATATTGCAGGCGTTTCAGATCTTCCCACTGCTGCTCCGGAAAAATATCATTTACCGGTAATGGTCGTTGCCGGGTAATCACATCAAGTTTGGAATTAATAAGCATAGCGGAGTGTTGCTCGCTATAAGTAAAGCTGCCTACCTCATTGCCATAATAATCAATATGCGTATCCACAACAGGGTTGCCCGTTATATGCAGTTCCTGTTTTACTACATCCTGGTACTCATCCTTTATCGGGAAAAGTATGATCTGGTTTGCACTGTCGCGCACCAGTCCTTCATAGGTGTATTTGGTTAGGTGTTGTATTTTAAATTCAGGCATGGTATTTAATTTTTTAATTGAAGAGTTTGATGATTTGAAAATAGAGCCTGCATCTTCAATCATCGCGTCTTCAAATGGTTTATTTCATTTTCAAATCAGCACATTATCAAATTATCAGGAATTTGCAAAATAATACTCGTTCAGGGAGTTACCTACACCATACAGTTCGCTCCTGATCTGGGTAAGAAATATATGCAGCCCTTCCTGCCTGATACTCCGCACCGAACTATATTTAATACGGCTTTGCAGACGTCCAATCTGAAACGACATTTCACGGTAAGTATCTACATTGGTATCATTCTTCAACCTGTCGAAATAGCGCTGGATGTTGTTTACCGAATAAATAACCGAGCGCGGAAAATCATTATTCAGTACCACCTGCTCCAGTATATTTTCTGCCTCAAAACCCTCGCGATAGGTTTTGAGATATAATTCATACCCGCCTAAAGAAAGCAACAAGTGTTTCCAGTAAGTAGTATCGGTAAGCAGATTGGGGTTATCACTCACCGAGCTGAATTTGGTATCCAAGATATCAACCGACTGTATGGCCCGTTCCAGGTATTTACCAATATTCATAAAACTTCGGCCCTCACCGCGTTCCATCGTGATCTCGACCGTGCCGTAATACAGCATTACCTGTTTTATTAAAACGTCAAGTACACCAATAGGGTCTTCGCGTTGCAGGGACCGTTCAAGCCGCGAATCTTTTACGGTATGATAGTACTCGTTCAGGCACTGCCACAAGTCTTTAGTGATGTGTTCCTGTACACCACGGGCGTTTTCGCGCGCCAGGGTTATTATGTTTAATATAGAATTTGGATTGTTTTTGCCCGTTACCATATACCTCAAAACCGACCGGCTATCATTCTCCAGTTTATCTGCCTCTGCCTGCTCAACACCGGCAAATATCCTGATTACCGGCTCCCAGGTAAATTCCTGCACGGTATCCTGCGATGAGGCGTAGTTTATTTTGAGCATCCTCAGCATACCATCGCTGCGCTCAATGTAACGACTTAACCAATAAAAACTTGCTGCTACCCTGCTTAACATATTAGCCCCCTAACCCCCTAAAGGGTTGATGTTTTAATTTATAATAATGAAAAGGTTTAATAATGAATATCTAATGTCCAATATAGAATATCGAAGTGAAATAACTTTATCATTCAATGTATTATATTCGATATTACCTTTATCACGTCATTATTCATCATTCGAAATTCAGTGTTCGATATTACTCAACTCTAAGCCAACACCCACGTATCCTTGCTGCCACCGCCTTGCGAGCTGTTTACCACTAATGATCCTTCTTTAAGGGCAACACGGGTAAGGCCGCCGGGGACTATCTCAATACCATCCGGACCACACAAGGCATAGGGCCTAAGGTCAATACGGCGGGGTGTTAATGATCCCTGCATATAACATGGCGCCGACGAAAGACTGATTGTTGGCTGCGCGATAAAGTTGCGCGGATCTTTTAAGATTTCTTTTTTGTAATCCTCAATTTCCTGTTCAGATGCGGCATGACCCATCAGCATACCATAACCGCCGCTGCCATTGGTTTTTTTAACTACCATTTTGTTGAGATTTTTAAACACATGCTCGCGCTCGTCTAAGTTGCCAAGCTGGTGGGTTGGCACATTTTTAAGTACAGGCTCTTCGTTCAGGTAATAGCGAATCATATCGGGCACGTAAACATATACGGCCTTATCATCGGCAACACCGGTGCCTATGGCATTCACAATGGCTACATTGCCTTTGCGGTAGGCTCCCATAATACCGGCAACACCCAACATACTTGCCGGGTTAAATACCAGCGGATCAAGGTATTCGTCATCAACCCGGCGATATATCACATCAACCTGCTGTAGGCCGGTGGTGGTTTTCATATACACTTTATGGTTGTTAACTACCAGGTCGCGCCCCTCCACCAGTTCCACACCCATGAGGCGGGCCAAGGTGGTATGCTCAAAATAGGCCGAATTATATATACCCGGGCTTAGCAAAACAATAGTAGGATTGGATATTTGCCGCGGCGAAAGGGCCAGCAGGTTTTTATACAATATGGTTGGGTACTCTGTTACGCTGCGAACCCCGCATTGCGGCAGGAGGTCAGGAAACAAACGTTTAGTGATCTCACGGTTCTCGAGCATGTAACTTACGCCCGATGGGGTGCGTAGGTTATCTTCCAGTACATAAAAAGTACCGTCCTCATCGCGTATCAGGTCAATGCCCGAGATGTGCACATATATATCATAAGGCACCTTTAGCTGGTACATTTCTCGCAGAAAGTGCGGGCATGAGTAAATAATATCAATGGGTACTATACCATCTTTTACAATAAACTGGTTATGGTATATATCCTTAAGGAACAGGTTAAGCGCGGTAAGCCTTTGTTTTATGCCACGCTCCACAAATGCCCACTCGCTTGCAGTAATTATACGAGGGATAATATCAAACGGGAATATTTTTTCAATACCCTCGCCACTGTTATAAACGGTAAAGGTAATGCCCTGGCTCATGAACAAGCTCTTGGCCAGCTCTTCCTTTTTGTTTAAATCGTCGGCCGATTCCTTTGAAATATATTCAATTACTTTACGATAATGATCGCGAACATTGCTGTCAGCCCCATACATTTCGTCCCATACGCCGCCAATTGGGTTGTATTTGTTAAAATAAGCTGATTCTTCCATATAAAATTTGTGAAAAGCAGAGATTTACTAACCAGTTATTTTGAAAAAGGTAATTTATGAAGTGTTTTTGATAAAAACGCAAACTTTTTTTAATTTTTTATAATTATTGTAATCAATTTCACATTTTTATGTGAAATTGTATTTTGAAAGAGCAATTTTTATACGCTATGAAACCTGTTAAATATTATCATTGGCATTATAGCAAGCGGTGTCTGTTAGTTTTATCTTTACTTTAAAAGATGGATGATGGATTTTAAAATTACCTTTCCTGCCGGATATAACGAAACAAGTGAGTTTGATGATAACATTGATGTGAATGTAATATTCAAGAATGGGACAGTTTTTGTTGCTACCTTATTTACATTGGTAAACATTCAAAAGTTAATGACGAAGGCTAATTCAGTTAGTTTCTGGGCTACAGATATGGTCATTGTTAAGAATCTTAATCATAAAACTATAAGAGCAGCAATTAAGGAAGTAATTGATGATGGATATTTTGAATCTGCTTGTACCAATATAGGCCGTATAGAAAAGCAATATCCGGGAATGTCATTTGAGCAGATACCTGATATGGCCGAGGGGTATAGGCTAAGAGAAAAATTGGATTGATATAATTGAACTATGCATAAAAAAAGCGCAGCCATTTAAATGGCTGCGCTTTTTTTATGCATCAAAGTTTAGTTAAACTCTGATATAAATTTTCTTTTTATCGAGCACCCAACCTACACTCCAGCAAATAAGCATATAGCTTATAGCAAACAGGAGCGACCCAATGGCCCCCGGCGCTATTACCTGGTAAATAGAGGTGTTTATCCAGTCGAGAAGGTTTACACCAGGTTTTACATTAACCGCCCAAAAAAGTATGATCAATATTTCTGACAGCACATAAATGGGTAATGGGTTTTTTCCCAATATGGTGAAAAATCTTGTCCAGTTCCATTTGTTCCAGTTGTTGATCTCGAGCGCGTAAACCAGGAACGACAGGATCACGAGATCAAGCCCGGTGGTAACCAGTACAAATGAGCTTGTCCATAATTTTTTATTGATCGGGAATACCATGTTCCAGCACAGGGCCAGGAATATAAACAGACAGCCGGTAAGCAGCATTTTTGAAATAACATCATAGCCTTTACCCTTTTGCTGTACAAATTTACCCGCATAATAACCAACAACCACATTGACAATAGCGGGCAGGGTGCTCAGGATCCCTTCGGGTTCAAATGCTATTTTTTCGCCGTGATACATGTGGCTGTCGCCGAGTATATATTTATCAAGGAAAATACCCGCGTTGCCGGTCATGCTCAACGGATCATTAGGGTCGCCAAAAACCAGCAATAAAACCCAATAGCTTAATAAAAACAGTACCGATAAAATAACGACCGATTGTTTTGACAGGAAATGGATCATGAGCGAGGCAAAACAATAGCATAAAGCTATGCGCTGTAAAACCCCCATAATGCGGGTGTTAGATATAGGTGATAAAGAAATATGCCCGCCGTCAAAATTAAAGAACGGGAACCAGTACATTAAGTAGCCAATTAAAAAAATAAGGAGTGTACGTTTAAATATTTTGCCTAAAACGGCAGCATTACCCATTTCCTGATAGCGTTTCATGGAGAAACTCATGGCATTGCCTACTGCAAATAAAAATGACGGAAATACCAGGTCGGTTGGTGTAAAGCCATGCCAGGCAGCATGTTCAAGAGGCGAAAATGCAGCCGCCCCGCTGCCTGGTGTATTTACAATGATCATAAAACATATGGTCATACCGCGAAATACATCCAGCGATAAAAATCGCGCTGATGATTTGTTCATATATATTAACGTTTTGGGTTTGATAAGCTTAAAACAGGAGCGTGATAAGCTGCAAATTTAAAACTAAGCGGGGCAAAAGAAAGTCCCGCTTAGTTCTGTTTGAATTTTTATTAATGATAGCCTGGGTTTTGTTTGAGTTGTGGCGTGCCGCCGCTTGCACTTAAATCAATTTGCGCCAGTGGTATAGGATAATACTCGCTTTTGCCTTTAATGAATTTTCCGCCCTTAACATCATTGGTTAGCGTGCTTTGATAGGCTATGTAAGCATTAAGCTCAGTATCAGCAATACCCCATCTAACGAGGTCAAAAAAGCGATGGCCCTCCATGGCTAATTCAATTTTGCGCTCAAAATAAATAGCTTTAAGAGCAAAGTCTTTACTCGCAAAAGCCCCACCCGGATAAGGGCTTACTTTATAATTTGCAGCAGGAGCTGTGGTAAAGCCTGTAGTTGGTTTATCATTATTTTTATAGGTATGTACCCATCCTGTTGTATTGGCGGCCCGGTTACGTACCATGTTTACATAGCTTTCAGCTTTATCTAAATTACCAAGCTGTGCTTCAACTTCGGCAGCCATCAGTAATACATCAGCATAACGGATAAGGTTGTAATTGATGCCCGAACCTGGTGCCCAGGAGGTATTATCACCATTGGTTTCCTGCTCGGCCTGGCCATAAACATTTTTAATAGGCGAATATGGTCCGCCATATTGCTGATCCCTTATCCAATCTGTACCTGGGTGTAAGCCCCAGTCAAGATATGGTATACCCCGGCGACCAACTGTCCAGTCTAACCGTGGATCTACTGTTCCGGTTTCGGGTGTGAAATCTTCATCAGCGGCTACGCCCATATCTGTTTTTAGCGCATGGCTGTTATAATCATCAAGATATGGAAGGCCTGTAGCCGAATTGGTACGGAAATGGTTTGCCAGGTCAATAGAAGGCTGATAAAAACCACAGCAGCTAAACGGACTGCTATTACCGTATGGAAAATTCAGCATGTCGCCATTATTTGCATTTGATGGGCCGTTAGGATCAGTGTTAGCCGCGGCCTGTACCGCAAATACCGATTCGGCACTATTGTTTGTAGCTGCTCTGAAATTATCATTAAAACGAGCATTCAGCGCATACTTTTGGCCTAAGGATGTTACCCCCTGAGCTATTACCGCATCAAAAACTACCTTTGCTTCGGCATATTTATGCTCAAATAAATAGGTTTTACCTAAATAAGCACCTGCTGCCCATTTATTGGCACGGCCTACTTCTGATTGGGAAACCGGCAGGTTATCATAGGCATATTTAAAATCTGCCTCAATCTTTGGCCATATGTCGGTATTATTTGGCTGATTAACATTGGTAGTAGTTTCATCAAGATAGGGCACATTGTTGAACATCTTTTTAAGGTCAAAATAATAATGAGCTCTTAAAAATTTGGCCTGGGCTACTATATTGGTTCTGGCGGCATCTGTTATCTTGGTTACTTTGGCTGTTATTTTTAAGGTATTATTTGTACGTGCCACACCTTCATAATCAGCTCTCCATTTGCTGTTAAAAAAACCATTGCTGGCATCAGCATTATATTTCAAAATGGGTTCAATAGGTTGTTGATCACCGGCAATACTTCCTTTTGATGCATCGCCACCTGTAACACCGCCGTATACCCAGTTGTCAGGTGAGGCTTCCCACGCACCGCCACCACCAATAGCCGCATCGCCGCCTTGCTGCCCATCTAAAGCGGCATAAGCGCCAATAAGTAATTGGTTCGCGCCATCTTCGGTTTCCAGAAACTGTGGTTCAAGTGCTCCGGTAATAGGCTTATCAAGATATGATTTTTTACACGCACCAAGCGACAAAGCGCTGAGTAGCATTATGGTAATATATTTTTTTGCTTTCATTGTAATACTTTTAATACTGTTGTTATAATGAAAAATTAACTCCGAATAAAAATGTGCGCGGACTTGCATAACCACCTTCGTCAATACCAAAATCAGTAGTGGTGCCATTTAGTTCAGGATCAACACCACTGTAACCAGTTAAGGTAAACAGGTTTGTTGCTGATACATAAATCCTTAATTTTTGGATCCCTGCTTTTTTTAAACTTTTGATGTTAAAAGTATAACCGATTTGAGCGTTACGCATACGAACGTAGGTTCCGTTTTCAACAAAGTATGAGTTAGGTGTTGCTCCGCTGCTTGTAGATGCATCCAGTTCCTGAATAGGAGCTTTGGCATCCTGATGTG
The DNA here is from genome assembly GCF_050433765.1 of Mucilaginibacter lappiensis. Classification (GTDB taxonomy): domain Bacteria; phylum Bacteroidota; class Bacteroidia; order Sphingobacteriales; family Sphingobacteriaceae; genus Mucilaginibacter; species Mucilaginibacter lappiensis_A. The sequence continues at coordinate 17,398 of NZ_JBNPWP010000007.1, forward strand.
TAGGTGTCCACGAATCGTTAAGGGCAGTATAGCTTTTAGCTGTTCCAAAGGAGGCATAAAAATCTCTCCAATATTTTACGCTGTTCCATAATTTATTGCCAAATGAGCCATATAGGAATACACTGAAATCAAAGTTTTTATAATTTACACCCAGGTTTAAGCCGGCAGTAACTTTAGGATTAGGATTGCCTAAAAATGTACGGTCGGCTTCGGTTATTATTCCATCGCCGTTTACATCTTTATACCTGAAGCGACCTACCTTAACATCTGATTGGTAAACAGCGTTTGCATCATTGCTTATTTTTTGAGCGCCTGCATTAGCAGCATCAATTTCGCCCTGGGTGTTCCAGAAACCGGCAATCTGGTATCCGTAAAACTCGCCTAATGAGTGGCCTACCTGGTTACGGGTAATAGGGCTATCAAAACGGCTTGTTGCGGTACCTGCAAAATAGTTTGCATCGTCAGATACTTTTAATATTTTGTTGTTATAAGTAGTTATGGTACCTGTTGCATTAAAACTCAGGTCGCTACTGGCTTTAATATTACCTGTTACTGATATATCAAGACCATCGGTTTTCATTTTACCTACGTTTTGTGCAGGCACAGCTCCGTTACCGGCGGTACCCAATTGTGTAGCAGCATACAAAAGATCTTTGATATCCTTACGGTAATAATCAGCAGTTACAGCTATTTTACCATCGAGCAGGGTAGCATCAAAACCAAAGTTAGAGTTGATGTCTTTTTCCCACAAAGCATTAGGGTTTGCTATTTGATCCTGATAAAAGCCCGGTGTTAAGTTTGCAGTGCCATCTATTGGGTAATATGACTGCCCTATGCTATTGCTATAGGTAATGTGAGCATCCTTTGATCCCATATTGATCTGGTTACCCATAATACCCCAGCCACCACGCAACTTTAAATCACTGATCCATTTTACATCTTTCAGGAAACTTTCCTGCGAAATGCGCCAGCCGGCACTAAATGCGGGAAAATAACCATACCGTTGACTTACCGGGAACTTTGATGAACCGTCGCGGCGAATAGTTGCATTGAACAGGTATTTATCATTAAAAATATAATCAAGGCGGGCAAACTCCGAGAACAGGGAATTACTGGTCTTGCTGCTGCTGGTGTTTTTGTTATTTGTACCGGTTGAAAGGTTAACGTAATTGGGGTCAAAAGTATAAAAACCTTGTATGCTGCCGCCAAGGCTGCTTGAATGATCTTCAACAGCCTCAGTACCTACAACCACGTTAAGGCTATGCTTTCCAAATATTTTTTGATAAGTAAGCGTATTTGTCCAGTTGTAACTGTAATCGGCGGCTGAATTTTCACTATAACTGTTTATCGTGGAATTTTCAACGTTTTCATAAGTTGGGTAGGTAAAGGCGTGATCGTTGCTGTTAACAATATCGCCACCAAAACTGGTACGCAATGTAAGGCCTTTAATAATATCAGCTTCGGCAAACACATTACCCAATATACGGTAACTGGTTGATCCGTTATTTTTTGTGCGGTTTTGTATAGCTACCGGGTTGTTGGCATCACCCAGACCGGTACCATAACTGCCGCCATAGTTACCCATAATATCGTAAACCGGTATAATAGGCTGCTCCCTTAAGGCATGTGCAATAACTCCATCGGGATCATTGGTAGTTACCTGTCCGTGGCTTTGAGCGTTATTTACCTGCGGTAGTTTGGTAATGGAATAAGCAAGGTTTTCGCCCACCCTGATATGTTTGGTTATATTAAAGTTTGTATTTGAACGCAGGGTATATCTTTTAAGGTAAGTATCAATCAACGTACCTTGCTGATTAAAGTAGTTAAGTGAAAACAGGTAGTTTGCCTGATCGGTACTGCCGCTTAACGTTAGGTTATGGCTGTTCATTGGCGCGCTTTTAAATATCTCGTGATACCAATCCGTGCCGGCTTTGTTGGCCCTGGTTATCCTGTAAAAATTTGCATAATCCGCTGGTGATGTAAAATTGGGATTAACATAATATTTTGAAGGATTAACGGCAGCTGAACCTTCTTTTGCACCTGCTGGTGTTATATAATCCGGAACTGTATAGGTTGATCCGACACCGGTAGGGTTATATAGCGGATCTTTAAAATCATCATTGCCCGAATTTTTTTGCGCGGTCATTTGCAGATCGGCCATTTGTTGCGGAGTAATGGTATTCCAAACATTGCCACCTTTAGGTACTTGTGAGCCATAATAAGCATCGTATTGTATGTTTACTTTGCCCTTGCCTCTTTTGGTGGTAATGATGATAACTCCATTTGCTGCCCTGGCTCCATATATTGATGCCGAACTGGCATCCTTTAATACCTGGAATGTTTCTACGTCATTTGGGTTCAGGGTGCTTACATCATAAGTTTCCATACCATCAACCACGTATAATGGCGTATTATCACCAAAGGTGTTAAATCCCCTGATGTGTACTTGCGGCTCTTCGCCCGGCTGGCCTGATCCTGTAACTGTAACACCAGATGCCTGGCCCTGTAGCTGGCTGTTTACTGATGATGAAGCCTGCTTATTAAGGTCCTTAACATTTACAACTGCCACAGCGCCGGTAAGGTCCTTTTTCTTTTGGGTAGCATAACCTACCACAACAACCTCATTCAATGATTTTGACTCTTCGGTAAGCGTTACATTGATGCTTGTTTGCCCGTTAACGGGTATACGTTGTGATGTAAAACCCAGGAAGGTAAATTCAAGCGTTCCAGTGCCATCAGGAAGGGTAAGGCTGTATTTACCATCAATATTGGTTACCGTACCCAATGAGCTTCCTGCAAGTTTTACGCTTACTCCCGGTAGCGGGGCGCCCGCTACATCCTTAACCACACCTGTTACAGTAACCGTTGCAATACTTTTGCCGTCGGTGGGTTTAATGATGATGATATCGTCAACCACCTGGAAGGTTAAGGGTTGATTTTGAAGTACATTTTTCATCACCGTTTCAATAGAGGCGTCTGCCAGCTCTACGTTAATCTTTTTATCAACGTTTACCTGGTCAAGGCGGTAAAAAACAGTGTACTTACTGTTTTTTTCTATCTGTTTAAACATTTGTTTAACCGAGATATTATTTACGTTAAAATTGTAAACGTTTTGCGAATAGACGGCAGCGTGTATATGCATTATACCCGTAAAGAGCAAAACAGTAACAAGCTTCATAATTTTAATCGTTTTTTGCCATACGCGTATGGCCATTACAGATTTTCTGTCAAAATTTATCATAAATTTGTGTTTGTTAATCAGTTAATACGATGCTTCCCCAAGCGTAGGGTATTAGCTATTGATTTAATGACCCGGGTGTTAGCGCACCTGGGTTTTTTTATTGAAGAGAGAGTTATTTTTTTGCCATACGTTTTTTTTAAAGGTTATTTAATTTAGTTATTGTTGTTTAGTTGTTGTTTTTGGTAATGGTTACGGTATTACCTGCTATGGAATATTTGATGGCCGTATTCCCTTTTATCAGATTTAATACCTTATCAATAGTTGCTACATTTTTAAAGCTGCCAGAGTACCTTATATTTTGCAAAACAGGGTCGTCCATAACTATTTTTACATTGTACCGGCGCTCCAATACTTTTGATATTTCATCAAGCGTATTGCCGTCAAATACCAGCAGGTCTTCTTTCCAGCCATCGTACTTATTCATCTTGGCCGAGTCAACCTGTAGTACCTGTATCTCATTCAGGGTTTTAAGTTCCTGTATATCATCAGACTTATATGTGTATTTTTCTTTCTGCGGACGATAGTATATACGCAATACCTGACGGGGCTTAACATATATCCTGCTCATTTCACGTGCATTATTATCAATATTACCTTCCACCGCAACCTCGCCTTTTAAAACAGTTGTTTCAAAAAATGGGTCGTTAGGATAAGCCTTCAGGTTAAATTTGGTGCCGATATCCCGTATGGTGTAATTTTTTGTATTTACAATAAACGGGATGGTTTTTTTACCAGGTGCTATTTCAAAAAATGCTTCGCCTTCCAGGTAAACAGTTCTGTTCTTTCTGCCAAAATCAGTACTATAGTTTAGTTTACTGCCTGCATTTAACCAAACCAGGGTACCATCGGTTAAGATGATCTTTTTGATACCCCCATTATTGGCCGATACCTCCCTGATGCTTTGAACATTTTGTGAGTAATGTTTTATTAACACAACCGATAGTACACCAAACAGCGTAATAATGGCCGCAACCTTACTCCATTTAATCAGCCATCGGTATTTTGTTTCCTGCGGTACCAATAGTGCTGAAAATTTATCAAATGCTTTTTCCTCGTTAACAACATTGGGCTGTAGATACAGTATATTTTGCCATGTTTCATATAGCTGGGCAAAGTACTGCTCGTTTTCGGGGTGAGCATTTACCCAATCCCTAACCTGATCAATCTCACTCTCATCAGCCTCCCTGGTAATGTACTTTACTAATAACAGTTTTATTTCTTCGTTGTCCATGCTTGTTATAATAGCAAGACAATTAAAAACAGGCTTACCCTCAAACACAATGAAAATATTTTTTTTAACATATTCGGATATGTGCCCAAAAAGCCCGAACTAATTGTGTGTAGTGTACACTATGCAGAATGTTTTATAATTACTTTATCATTATTTCAATATTAAATTTGAAGCATTTAAAAATTTTTCCCTAACTTGTTAAAGTTTTTTAAAAAGTACTCCATTTTGATAAAGTATGAATAAATGATTACCAAAAGCAAGGATATTCTTATTACTAAACTTACGCAGGGCGATGAAAGGGCCTTTGAGGCTTTATTTAAGCTTTATTATGCCAGACTTACGCTTTTTTCTAACCGTTTTGTAAACAATCTGTCAATTGCAGAGGAAATTGTTGCAGATGTGTTTGAACTTTTATGGGAAAAGGGCCATGAGGTTACTTTTTCGAACTCAGTTAGCTCCTATTTATTTAAAATGGTGCAAAACCGAAGCTTAAATTATTTAAAACACCAAAAAATTGAGAATTTATACGTGGCTTATTTAGAAAGGAATAATCTTTTTGATGAGGTACGTAGCGCCGTTGAAAATGGTTATGAAGAAAAGGAATTAGCTCAGCAAATAAATGCCGCGATAAACACCCTTCCCGAAAAATGCCGCGAAATTTTTGTACTAAGCCGCTTCAGCGATATGAAATATAAGGAAATTGCCAGCCAACTAAACATATCGCCTAAAACCGTTGAGCGCCAGGTGAGCATTGCCCTTGAAAAACTAAGGCAAACCTTAAAGCATGTAACCTACCTGCTTTTTTAATAAAGCTGCTGTACTTTTTCAGCGATCAGGTGGTAATTCGTTCAAGTTTCCTGATGTCGCGGTAGCAAATATAAAGTGGGATAATGCCAAAAATACCAAAGCAGCAATCAATAAACCGCCAATAAAGCGGAATGCCCCTTATTGGTCCGGCGATAAAGGCCAGCGGGAATACCATAACACAGGCTATCATCCCAAACTCAATTATCCAGATATTTTTAACAGGGTCTTTAAGCGGGCCTATAAATGCCGTGGCAATTACCAGGTGACCAAAGGCCAGCCAGTCGGTACCGTAACTTAAATAAGGATAGTTTTGGTTAGTGGCTTTTACCGCCTGATAAACCTTTATAACCCAGGCCTGCATAAAGACTGGGAAATTGTGCACATGTGCAGCAAAAAAAGCCAGCTCAGTTTCAATAGGGAATGCGGTTACCCCGCTTAATACCAGCCCGATAATAAATATAATGATCCAGGTTTTTATCTTTTTGCGTAACTGCTGCTCGTTTTGCATAAACGCTGTGAATGTAAAAAATTAAGACAACAGTTTTATACGCTCAAAAAATATAAGTCATGTCTTAAACCCTCCAGGGATTAGGGAGCGGCACAATATTTCGAAATAAAGCTATTGGCCTTATCGCTGCCTATGTTGTGGATAAAATTCCAATCGGTACAGGCGCTGTCCTTATCGCCTTGTTTTAATTTTTCATTGGCTTGTTTCAGCAGGTCGCTTATCAGTTCATCATCAAAGCCTAATTGTTTTTTCAGTGCAATGATATAGGATTCCTTCGACAGATCGGCCTTGCCTTTGTATTTGTTGATGTAATAATTGGTCACCGCGTTTTCAAGCTCCTGCCGGTTCCTGTAATCGTCAATAGCAGCCTGCATATTAGCGGCATTGGTTGAGCCGCAACGGTTTGTTTCAGGGTCGAACCGGATGGGTTGCACCAGGCTGGTTGCAAGGTTATAATCTGAGGGTACGGTCCACTTGCCCGAGGTGAGTTTTATTACCCTCAGGGCTTCATCGTCAAGGTCGATACCTAAACCGCGCTGTACTTTGGCATCAACAACACGACCATTTTGATCAAGCTTAAAGGCTACATCAATGGTACCTGAGATACAATTTAGCCTGGAATATTCGGGATACACTATTTTAGTTTTTAAAAAATCCACCAGCGCCTGTTGCCCGCCCTTAAAAGCCGGTTGCTGGGCGCAGACTGTAACTGCCGCAGCCAGCATTATGAACATACCGATAAACAAGCGCTTTATCATACTATAAATATCGACAATAAAACGGATATAAGGTTTAACAAAAGGGATGGTTTTGTAAAAGGATATTTCCGACTAACATCGGGCTAGACCTTAATAATGGTTAGGATAGACACATTTTTAGCCCGGGATCCAAATTTGTGCCACGAAAACCTCAGCACCAATCCCGGATCAGGAACATTTTTCTGGTACTCCTCTTTTTCTGAGTACCGGCATACGCCGGGGTAGTCGCCATACTTGCCTTCCATATCAAACATAAGCTGGAAATGCAGGTGTGGCGGCCATTGACCATTTTCCTGATTGGTGCCCAATGTGGCTATCTGCTGATTTTTGCTTACCAGCATACCAACAGTTAGGCCCTCCAGGCTTTTGCGGCTCAGGTGGCCGTAAAGGCTATACAGGGTTAAACCATCAAGGTTATGCTGTAATATAATGGCAGGGCCGTAATCGCCTAAATTATTGTTATCCTGAAAGCTGTGAACTTTACCATCAAACGGGGTATAAATAGGGGTGCCTGCATCACCCCAAATATCAACGCCCAGGTGCAGGCGACGGGGCTCGTCTTCCGTATCAAAATGCGCGCTTACAGCGTATATGGTGCGGTGTTCCATATAACCGCCAATGCCATAGCGGCAATTACTGGTTTTCAGTTTTTGGCTTACCCAATCGCTAAACTTTTGCGTATCAGCAATAATGGCTGTGGTTAGCTCGGTATTGGCGGCGGTAAAATCAAACGAAAAAAGCCGGTTGGCGCCGGCATCAAAGTCAACCACCTTGCCAATGGCTTCGGGGTTGTTGTCGATAAAGTTTTTTAACAAAATATGGTGGTCCATCCGGATAGTTTTTATTCGGTATCGGGTTGCCGTTCCTCTTTGTTTATTTTTTCAAATATTTTATCCATACGTTCCACATACTCGCTGGTATCATCAACAAAAAACTCCAATTGGGGAATTATCCTCACCTGGTCCTTGATGCGGGCACCCAGTTTATACCTGATTTCTGAAGCGTGCGATTTGATGGTTTGCAGGGCCAGTTGCAGGTTAGTATTGCCAAAAAAGCTTAAAAATATACGGGCAATGGCCAAATCGGGAGTTACACGTACTTTAGTTATGGTTACCAGTGTATTTGGCAAATAGTTCATGCCTTCGCGCTGAAATATTGCGGCCAGGTCCTGCTGTATTACTCCGGCAAATTTTTGCTGACGTTTTGATTCCATAGTTATTAGTTAACGCCACAGTGGCAGATGAGTTTTAATTATTTGGTTTGAACGGCTGAATAAGCAGGCGTTATTTTTATAAATTAAAGCTATTAATAATAAATAACTAATTACAGATATCCTGTGGTATCTCTTTGGTTATTTTTATTACTTTCTTTACAACAAGGGTGCTATCATATTCAGATCCCATACCCTCCTTGCCTGATTTTGATTTGATACCCTCCACCTCAACATACACCGGCTCGTAAGGTTTTTCAAAGTTTAATTGAGAATACTGTAATTCCAGCTGGGCCGAGCTGTCAGTTACCCAAAACTCGCGGCCGCTATCGCAATCTTTAAATGATTTTATTTCGGGGCCAAAGCTATATAATCCCTTATAAACCGTGGGCTGATCGGTTTTTGACGGACTTCTGTTACATGAGCATGCAGCAATAACTATAAATAAGAACGCGAAATATTTAATATACCTTATCCTCATACAACAAATTTACAAATCCTGTTTGATTTCATCCAGCCCTTTAATGCTTAATCGTGCACTTATCCCTGATGCTATTACGGATATTGCGCCTACGGTTAAAAATACCAACCCAAAGTCGGCTATGTCAAGGTCAACCGGGTAAGCATCAATTACCGACATTTGCGCCCCCATTTTTATTAAGCCAAAGTGCTGCTGCACCAGGCAAAACGCAAGCCCTAACACAATACCGGCAACACACCCAATTAATGATATCATCATTCCCTCAAAAAAGAAAATGCCCTGTATAGTTTGCTTATTAGCGCCCAGGCTACTTAAAATAGCAATATCCTGACGTTTATCTATCACCAGCATGGTTAACGAACCAATAATATTAAATATTGCTATGATCAGTACAAAGGTAAGTATCATAAATATAGACCAACGCTCATAGTTAAGCGTTTTATATAGCTCCGTGTTTTGTTCCTTACGATTTTTTACTGTGAACTTGTCGCCAATTTCGTCTTTTATTTTGTTTTGGACCGATGTTAAGTTAGTGCCACTTTTATAGGTTAGCTCAATTGATGATATCTCTTTTGGCTGATCGAGCAGATCGCGGGCAAACTCAATAGGGGTAACCAAAAAATCATCAAACTCCTGTTGTATGGCAAACACACCCGATGCATTGATGGAACGTACCACAAATTCATTCAACGGATTTGCCGAATTTACCACTCCGCGCCTCGGCGAAAATATTTCCATAGGCGACAGGTTATCATGCACGTTGATACCTAGGTTAGCCTGAATAGTAGTACCGATGACCGCGAAATCCCGTCCGCCGCTTTTTAGGGTAAATGAACCAATTCGAACAGTGCTATCCAGTCGCTTGTTTTTTAAAAAATCGTCGCTTACTCCTTTTATGGTTCCCAAAAACGGCTTATCGCCGTATCTGACCAGTACTTTTTCCTCCAATACCTCGGTATATGAAAAAATACGGGCATCCTTATGTAAAGCATTAAAGTAAGGGGTATTGGGATCAAAGGTTTTGCCCAGGCGGGTCTCTATCTTTATTTCGGGTGTAAAATTACTGTATAAGGAAAGGATCACCTTTTCAAACCCATTAAATACCGATAAAATGATGATCAAAGCCGCGCTGCCAATTAAAACCCCCAGCATGGATATGCCCGAAATGATATTGATGGCATGCATTTTCTTGCCCGAGAACAAGTACCTTTTAGCTATATATACCGAGGTGTTCAATTAGTTTTTGAGTTGTGGTTGTAAGTTATGAGTTGCCAGGGACTTTTTGACTGTTAAGTTAAAAAAGGGTTGTTTTGTTTTTCATAACCGATAGTAGTTTCGGGGCCGTGACCTGGATAAACCGTGCAATTATCGGGCAGGGCGAAAAGCTTAGTTGTAATATTATCAATCAGCTGACTAAAATTTCCGCCAGGCAGATCGGTACGGCCAATACTGAGCCTGAACAACACATCGCCTCCTATTAAAATATTGGCTGCTTTATCATAAAAACATAAATGGGCAGGTGAGTGGCCGGGCGCAAATATCAGGTTGAGCGTGGTATTGCCAAATTGTATGCTGCCGGTTTCGGGCAAATATTCATCGGGCAGTGGCGATACTTCGTACCGGATACCCATTTGTGGGGCATAAGCTACAATAGCAGCCAGTACTTCCGACTCGCCTATGTGGAATTTTGGCTTTAAGCCGTATTTATCAAAAACAAATTTGTTGCCAAGTACATGATCAATATGGCAGTGGGTATTAAGCAGTAATACAGGTTTTAAGTTATTATCCTTAATAAAATTAACCACTACATTTTGTTCGGTAGCGGTGTACATTCCCGGGTCAATAATTACGCATTCGCCGGTTTCATCATATAAAAGATAGGTGTTTTCCTGGTAAGGATTATTCACAAATGATTTAACTTTTGCCATGCCGCAAAAGTACGGATTTAATTGATTTCGGACTTCGGATGTTCGATTTCGGATTTATTTGTCTGAATCTTGATATATCGGATTAAATAATTGCCAGTTTATTACACACTATATTACATACTAAAGGTAAGTCCGAAATCAAAACTACTCTTCCACCAACTCCACCTCGGCTACTGGGCTAAACAAATAAACCCGTTTGGTTTTTACTTCTACGCATTTAAAGCGTTTGCGCAGTTGCTCTTCCTTGCGGAAAACACGTCCGTCCTTCAGTTTAAATAACGCCTGGAATGGGGCTTTCTCAACCGTAATAACCGATTCTTTGTGTGCATCATATTTGCGAAGGGAGCGGTACAGGTTAAGGTCGGAGCAGCTGGAAGCGGCAGGGTTATTCAAATAGCTGGTGATGGCATGTTTAACATCGTGGGGGAAAATATCCTTTTCAAAAAAAGGCTGCATCATTTTCTTGAAATTGTTTTTCCACTCAGTGCCGTGCGGTTTAGCCTTGTGCTTATGCTCGTTCCAGGTATGCAGGTGTGCAAACTCATGTACTGTGGTTACCAGAAAAGCGTAGGGGTTAAGGTCATAATTTACCGAGATCCGGTGACCTTTACCGGCATGTGGCGAACGATAGTCGCCAAATTTACTGCCGCGGTTGCGCGAAATTTTAAATTCGCATTTAAAGTAATCAATCCAGCGGCCAATCAGGGGCGCCGCGTCTGGTGGAAGATATCTTTCTAAAACTTTTACTTTATCCAATTTTTACCTCAATGCAAATATAATAATTGGCGATTGATAGTCCATAGACCATAGTCGATGGTTTGTAAAGTTTTCAGATACTATGGTCTATTGACCATCGACTATGGACTGAATTATTTAAGCAGGTTATAAACTATAAAACTGGCGGTATATGCCAACACCGTCATATAGGCAAACTGTGCCGCGGGCCAGCGCCAATCCTTGGTTTCGCGATACACTACGGCTACTGTACTGGCGCATTGCATGGCAAAGGCATAAAACATCATGAGCGAAAACGCTACCGCCAGCGTAAATACAGGTTTCCCGGTATCTGGATTGGTCGCAGTGTGCATTTTTTGTTGTACCGATTGCAGCTTATCAGCATCGCCTTCCACGCTGTAAATGGTGGCCATGGTGCCTACAAAAACCTCACGTGCGGCAAATGAACTGATCAGGGCTATGCCTATCTTCCAGTCGAAGCCGAGTGGTTTAATTACCGGTTCAATCACGTGGCCAAACACGCCGGCATAAGAACTCTCCAATTTTTCGGACGCGACAACTTTATTCAGGCTATCGGGCGTCATACTTTTGGTGTATTGTTGCTGAGTGTATTTTTGGTCGATGCGTGCAAACCTGTCGCCGGGGCCGTATGATTTTAGTACCCATAATATGATAGATACCGCTATAATTACTTTACCGGCCTGCAATACAAATGTTTTGGAGCGGTCATACATGGTAAAGGCAACATTCTTCCAGCGGGGCATACGATAAACAGGCAGTTCCATAATAAAATAACCGCGTTCCCGTGCCTTTAAAATAAATTTCATAACAAATGCTACCGTAACGGCTGATACGATGCTGAGAAGGTACATGGCTGTAAGAGCCAGCCCCTGCAGGTTAAATAACCACCATACATTACGGTTGGGTACAACCAAAGCAATAAGCAAAGTATAAACCGGTAAACGTGCCGAACAGGCTACCAATGGGGTAACCATAATAGTGATCATGCGGTCTTTCCAGTTCTCGATGTTGCGGGTGCTCATAATGGATGGCACGGCGCAGGCAAAGCCACCAATAAGCGGCACTACTGATTTGCCATTAAGCCCAACCTTGCGCATCACTTTATCCATCATAAAAGTAACCCGCGACATGTAGCCGGTATCTTCCAATATGGATATCAGGGCAAATAAAATGGCTATCTGTGGGATAAATACCATAACGCCGCTTAAGCCGGCAATTACGCCATCAACCAGTAAGCTAACCAGCGGACCGGCGGGTAATGATTTAGTGAGGTTGCTTTGTACCCAGATGAACAGATTTTCGATAAGCGACATAGGGTAGGCCGACCACGAAAATATGGCCTGGAATATGAACATCAGTATGGCAAAGAAAATTACAAAGCCAAATACCTTATGGGTAAGTATCTTATCAATTTTATTGCTCACAGTTTCGTCATGCGCCGTATCAGGTTTTTTAACGGTATCGTACAGCAGGTCATTTATAAAGCTGTAGCGGGCAATGGTTTCTGAGGCCTGTGCCTTTTGCGAGTGAAATGAAAATTCCTGCTCCAGGTGCTCAATACGGTCGCTTTCTTCGGTAGACAGATAGCTCACCGTTTCGTGCTGGTGGGCCAGTTGCAGGGCAAAATAAGGATTGTCTATTTTCAGATCGTCTTTTATCTGCGCTATTATTTGCGGGGCGATGGCCTCAATATCAATGGTATCTTGCTGCAGGGCTATTTTATTAGCATAAGCAATGGTGGCTTTCAACTGATCAATTCCCTTGATCTTTCGGGCCGAAATAGGCACAACAGGTACACCCAGCTTTTGTGCGAACAGATCAACATCAATGGTGATACCGGCCTTTTCAGATACGTCGATCATGTTTAAAGCTACCACAATGGGTATTTTTAAATCGGCTATCTGGGTATAAAGTAACAGGTTACGCTTTAAGTTTGATGCATCCAGTATAACCACAACCAGATCAGGCACCATGCCTTTAGCTTTATCGGCCAGTACAGAAAATACGATGGATTCGTCCTGGCTTTTAGGATAAATGCTATAGGTTCCGGGAAGGTCAATGATTTCGGCTGTACGACCGTCGGGTAGCTGGCAATAACCTGTTTTTTTATCAACAGTAACTCCCGGAAAGTTTCCTATTTTTTGATTAAGACCGGTTAAAATGTTAAAGAGAGTTGATTTACCGGTGTTTGGATTTCCTACAAGTGCAACTCTTATATCAGCTTTCAATTGCTACAAAACTACTGCAAAATTATAGTGGAGGCTTCAAATTTACGCAGACTTAACTGGTAGCCCGAAACATGTATGGCAATTGGATCGCCAAGGGGGGCAATACGTGAAATTCTTATTTCTTCGCCTGGCAAGCAGCCCATTTCCATCAATTTTACCGACATTTCAAGATCAGTAAATTCTTTAACAATTCCGGTTTCGCCTATTTCAAGTTGTGAAAGTGTCATCGTATATTTTTAACCTGAGCAAATGTAACCTTATTTAAATTAAATCCAAATAAGAAGCTGTAAAATTGATGTGCAGGCTTGCAAATTTTAAATGTATGACTGAAAAGTGATTTAAGAATGACAGGGTAGATGTGTGGATGTGCAGATTTCAGATGTGCAGATTAAGAAGTAATATTGCACCTTGTCTACCCAATCATCTGCACACCCGCATATTTGCACATCTGCACATCAGGAAGATTTATCTTCCCAAAATGCGGGCAGCCACAGCCCTTCTTAAATATCCCGCAGGATGAAAAGCTGATTAAAACAATTGCTCCTAATAATATCAATTTACTTTTTAACATAACCAACTGCACTAATTGTTACCATTACACTAAATATTCCCATGCAGGCTCCAAGGCTGTCTGCAAACAGATCGCTCCAGTCGGCGCTGCGCCATATAAAAATGGTAAGCTGCAATATCTCAATCAGCCCGCCAAAAACAATAGCTATAAGGGTAATTAATATAGCTTGTTTATACGAGAACCGGGTTGGTTTTTGTTGCCTTATAATGCCATTGCAAACCAGTACCACCAATGTAAAAAAGAAACCGGTGTGGGTAAGTTTATCAAAGCCCGGGAAAAATGCAGATGAATCGCCCACATCGCCTAAATCTGCAGAGCACATGATAAAAACAAATAAGGCCCACAAAATAGTGAGCCCATGATATTTTAATATCGATTTCATTTAAACGCCTACAACCGCTTTGTAATCATCGGCAGATAAAAGGCTATCTATTTCTGATACATCTGCAATACTGATCTTTACCATCCAGCCTTCGCCATATGGATCAGCGTTTACCAGGTCGGGCTGATTATTAAGCGCAGGGTTAATTTCAGTTACAGTTCCGGTTACCGGCATAAACAGGTCTGATACCGTTTTTACAGCTTCAACAGTGCCGAAAACTTCGTCTTTGGCAACTTCTTTCCCTAAGGATGCAATATCTACATAAACAATATCGCCCAGTTCGCTTTGCGCAAATTCGGTAATGCCGATAGTAGCTTCATTGCCTTCAACTTTTATCCACTCGTGGTCTTTAGTGTATTTTAATTCAGCGGGAAAATTCATGTTGTTAATTTTATGTGCCCAAAAATAATAAAACTTTAGGCTATCACAATATTTTAAGATTTATTGTATCAACCCGAGGTGAGGATGTGCGATTCCCTCCCTTGGGAGGGGCAGGGAGGGGTTTGTGAACTATTAAATATTAATCAGGTGTAGAAACCCCTTCCCGCCACTACACATGCCTGCCGCACCCCTCCCGTGGGGAGGGAGTGAAAATTTAAGCCCCTTACGCCGCGCTCGAAATATATTTCACCAGGCTCCTTTTTGCCACTGGCAATAAGGTTTGCTCCAGCGGGAAAGTGATATCACTTTGAACATAATACACCGCGGGGTTGGGTAAAAATTTGTTCCTGTTTATTAAGCCTAACTTGATGGCCTCGGGTGTGTTGGTTAGGCTGCGTTCATAAGTATCAATAAAGGATACATTTATGCCGCGGTATTTATCATCCTTGCCTTCAAAAATAGTGAGCCGGTACTCGTAGATCCAATTGGTGCGCTCCTTGCCGTTACGTAACGAAAAATACCCATGATAAGGCATCAGCGGTATAATACCAACCGGGTCAATATTAAGCTGGCTTTCCACAAAATCATATATCTCTTTACCTATTTGAATGGCCGGATCCATTTTGGTCAGGGCATAAGCTATAATATGTTCAATTTCCTGCATGCTTTGGTCGTCTTTAATAATTTTTTGGTAGGTAAGCTTTACCGCGTCAATATCGGCCTGGGTTAACCGCTGCGGAAATGCCTGCTGCAACAGCGTTTTGTTTTTTTTAAAATCGATCAGATTATTGTAGTGGAAGATCAGATCGGCAAGGTTGGGGTATAGCCTGCTTTTATCAAAATGGCGGTTAATCTCCTGCAAATAATTCAACAGGACATACTTTTTGTGCTCAAAATCAATGTATCCCTCAATAAACCAGTTTACGCCTAATGAATTCATTTTTTCAGGCTCCTTTCAATAGCTTAAATTAAACAAAAAACACCAACTTTGCAATATGCCCTATGGAACCCTTTATTTAATACCCGTACCCCTTGCCGAAGAAGCGGCTGCAAAATCATTTACCCCTTACCTGGTTGATACCATTAACAGTATTAAGGAGTACATTGTAGAGAACGAAAAAACGGCCCGCAAGTTCTTGAAAGAGGCCGGCTTAAAAACGCCGCAAAGCGAACTTATTATTCATGATTATAGCAAACATAACCGTGATATGGGTAAAGCTGATTTTTTTAAAGGTTTGCAGGCTGGTAACGATGTAGGCTTAATGAGCGAGGCCGGCTGCCCAGGCATTGCCGATCCGGGCGCCGAGATTGTAGACAAGGCTCATCGTATGGGTATAAAGGTAGTGCCGCTGGTAGGCCCAAGCTCTATTTTACTGGCGCTCATGGCTTCGGGTTTTAACGGGCAAAGTTTTACTTTTAATGGCTATTTGCCCATTGATAAAGTGCTGCGCAGTAAAAAGATCAAAGAGCTGGAAGGTTTGGCTATCAAACTTGATCAAACCCAGATATTTATTGAAACACCTTTTCGCAATAATCCGCTGCTGGAGGAAATTCTGAAAACTGCCAATCCCAAAACCAAACTTTGCATAGCCAGTGATTTGACTGCCGCTACGGAGTTTGTGCAAACCAAAACCATTGCCGATTGGCAAAAAAAGGTGCCTGAACTGCATAAACGGCCAACCATATTTTTATTATTCCATTAATGAATAAATGACGATTACGCAGCAGCATACCAGCGTGTTGATAGTAGGAGCCGGTCCATCGGGGCTAATGATGGCTGCCCAGCTATTGCGTTATGGTGTGCAGCCCGTAATTATTGATAGTAAACATGGGCCAACCAACCACTCTAAAGCATTAGCGGTACAGGCGCGTTCCCTGGAAATTTACCGTCAAATGGGGCTTATTCATACTATAATTAAAGGTGGTAAACAAGCAGCCGGGGTGGTTTTTAATCAGGACGGAAAAGAAGTTGTAGCACTATCACTAAGCAGTGTAGGCGAAGGGCAAACCGCTTTTCCCTTTGTTCACTTATATCAACAGAGTAAAAACGAGCGTTTATTGCTTGATTATTTAACCCTCAATTGCTGCCCGGTTTATTGGGATACTTCACTCTTAACGCTGGAGCAGGGTGCCGAAAAAGTAAGCGTACAACTGCAAACAGGCAACGAAATACAAACCCTTACCTGCGACTGGCTTATTGGAGCCGATGGTGCCGGGAGCCTGGTGCGCAAACAATTACAGATACCCTTTAATGGCGATACCTACCAGCACCGGTTTTATTTGGCTGATATTAAAATAATTAATGCCTTTGGCGACAAGGTGAACCTGTTTTTATCAAAAAAAGGATTTGCCGGTTTTTTCCCCATGTCTGGGGAGCAATGCTATCGTGTTGTTGGGAACCTGCCCGATAAGTTTGATAACAAAGAAGAGCTTCAAATTGAAGAAATGTTACCGTACCTGAATGCCGTAACCGGATCTGAGATTGGGGTTGAGCAAACCACCTGGTTCACTACCTATCGCCTGCATCACCGTATGGCCGATAAATTCAGGCAGGACAGGTGTTTTTTAATAGGTGATGCTGCGCATATCCATTCGCCGGTAGGCGGGCAAGGCATGAACACCGGTCTGCAGGATGCTTATAATCTGGCCTGGAAACTGGCTGGTGTAGTAAATAACCAGTTTAAAGATGCTGTTTTGGATAGCTATGCTGCCGAGCGAATGCCTGTTGCAAAAGACCTGTTGAAAACTACCGACCGTGTTTTTAACATAATACTATCGCGCAACTGGTTTATTAACCTGTTTAAAAAATGGGCATTACCCACATTACTGAAAACCGTTTTTGGGAAGCCCGCTTTAAGGGACGAGTTTTTTAAACGGGTGTCACAAACAGGGATATCCTACCGCCATAGCCGGATCAACCTGCACCTGAGCCATCATTCTCCCATCAAAGCCGGCGACAGGCTGCCATACCTTAAGATGTTTGACGAAAAGAAACAGCAGGAAACTGATTTACATGAATGGTGTAGCAAGCCAGGCTTTACGCTGATAACCTTAGGTAAATTACAGGAATTGGACCTGTTTACTTTAGCCAAATGGATAACCAAAAAATACCCGGCCAACCTTAACTTTTTTTACCTGCCGCCATCGGCCAGGAACCAGCAGGTGTTTGATGCTTTCGGGATAAAAGAAAATCAAAAGAAAGCCATTATTGTACGCCCGGATATGCATATCGGCCTTATTAATGATGTAGTGGATATTGAAATGATGGATAATTACCTGCAGAATGTAATGGGATTTAAGGTGTGAATTTGTCATCCTGAGGAACGAAGGACCTATTCATGAACTATGCATGTTAATGGCAGATGCTTCATATGCTACCCATGGCGTGTTTGTTCTCATTAACAAGACACCCCGAGGGGGCGTGAAAGCAAGTCATTGTTCCTTCAGCGTTTCTCCAATTTATCACTCAGCACGACAACTAATGTTAAAAAAGCGCCTGCATATAAAACACAGACACTTATCGAACTTATTATTAAGAAAAAAAAGGGGCTATTTAATTAAATAGTACATTGTAAGTATGTGTTTTTGTCTTATTCCGTAAGGCTGGGTATCGGTAAACAGGTGCATTGTATCGATAAAATCCAAATTTTTTATCTGAATTTCATCCAGTTGCGGATAAAGTCCTGGTAACTTTCGCTCACCGGTAGTTCAATATCCGTTAGTTTAACCTTGCGGTTTTGTATAGATCGGATCTTGTTAACCGGTACAATATAACTGCGGTGTATGCGCTGAAATTTATCAGCAGGCAATTTTTCGAGCACCTTTTTTAAAGGCATCAATGTAAGCACGGTTTTGGCATTGGTTAAATGGATCTTGATGTAATCTTCCATGCTTTCAATGTATTCAATAGTGCTTAGCTCAATTTTTACCATCCGGTATTCTGAGTATACATACAGGCTTTCTTCAGTTGGCTCATTGGTTGTTTTATTTTTGTAACGGTAATAATCAATGGCTTTTTCAACCGCCTTTTCAAAGCGTTTAAAATCAATTGGTTTTAAGATATAATCAAGTGCTTCCAGTTCAAAGCCTTCATAAGCAAAGTTTTTATAGGCAGTGGTAAATATTACAATAGGCTTAACCGGGAGAGATCGCACCAGATCGATACCTGTAATATCGGGCATATTGATATCGATAAAGAGCAGATCGACGGGTTTGGTTTTTAAAAATTCGGCACCTGATATGGCATCGTCAAATGTTTTTACCAGCTGCAGGGCCGGGAAACGAGATATGTATTCGCTTACCAGCCTCAGTGCCAGTGGTTCATCATCAATAGCTATGCATTTAAGTACCATCGGGGTTTATGTTTGTAAGGTAAGCTTAACAGTGTATTGATCGTTTTCGTTGCTGATGTTTAACAGATGCCTTTCAGGATACAAATGGGCTAAACGCTGTTTGGTGTTTTTTATACCAATACCTGTACGCTGATTTTCATTCCGGCCTAAAAATATCCTGTTGCTGCAAAAAAACGAAATGTCTGCGGCGCTGGTATGTATTTTAATATCAATAACAGATTTTTCGTGCTTGCTGATACCATACTTAAATACATTTTCAACAAAGGTCATTAATACCAGCGGGGCTATATTTTTACTATCAATGTTGCCTTCAACTATAAAATTGATAGATGTGTTATTACTAATTCGCAAACGCTGGAGCTCAATATAATCGCCGATACAATCAACCTCGCTTTGCAGCGGAACAAAATCAGCGGTCACATCATCGGTTACATAACGCATAATGTTTGATAGCTTCATGATGCTATCGGGAGCATGGTCGTCTTTAGTAACGGCCAGTGTATAAATGTTATTTAGCGTGTTAAACAAAAAGTGCGGATTGATCTGTGCCTTTAAAAAGGAGAGCTCTGCGCTGGTCTTGTCGGCCTCGGCACGGGCCGCGCGCTGTTCGGTAAGCTGCCATTGCTGTATAATTTTAATGGCGGTGCTTAAAGCCATGATCATTAAAAATATAAACAGGCTGGAGCTATCCAGTGGAGGGGAGCGGTGTTTAATGTTAACACCGCCTGTACCCTGTTGATTGGATCGGAATGGTGGCGGGGGCGGCCCTTCGGGTGGCTGTCTACCTTGTTTAGAGTAATCTGCAGGTGGTGGTCCAAAAGGGTGTTCCGGGGGTGTCATCCGATCATCTACCCTGTTTTCACTGCTTCTTACCAACTTGTCAAAAGGTTGTAAATAGTAAACACCACCAAGTAATATCAGGGTAATGATGCTGTAAAGCACATACTTCTTTTTTAAAAAAAGTGCCGGAATAAAATAATAGGCATTACTGTAAAAAAGGAAAATATAGGTAAAGCAAAACAACCAGTAACTGGGCTTTTGCAATAATGACCATATGGAGCTGTCTTGTCCGTAGCTGTTTAAAAATACCAGCGGAAAAGCCATGAACAATAGCCATCCCGCAATATGTATAATAACAGAAAATGCTTTAAAGCGCGACATATGTAAATTAACACATTCAATACCAGCAATAAAAAAAGTATCGGTAATTACCCGGTTTGTATAGATGAATTACCCGTGTATGGTTTCGCTTTTGCCATAGTTTTGTATTACCCGGGCTTCGTATTCCAAAAATTCCTTCCAGCGTTTTTCTACATCAATTTCAACCGCGTATTTTTTAGCAAGGCGTATAAACATAGCATAGTGAGTAGCCTCGCTCACCATAAGCTCATGATAAAATTCGGATAAATGGAGGTCGTTAATATTTTCAGACAATACTTTGAAACGCTCGCAACTGCGGGCCTCTATCATAGCCGAAAACAGTAAACGATCAATAAGTTGTGCCTCGCGGCCGCCGCCTATAATGATAAACTTGCGCAATTCGTTCACATAATTGTCTTTCCGTTCGCGGCCCAACACAAAGCCCCGCTCTACAATAATGTCATGCACGCGTTTAAAGTGGTCCATCTCTTCCTGAACCAGCATAGCCATTTCCTGCACCAGATCAGACAGGTTAGGATTTTGAACAATAAGGGTAATGGCGTTGCTGGCTGCTTTTTGCTCGCAAAAAGCATGATCGGTCAAAAGCTCCTCAATATTGCTTTCCACAACATTTTTAACCCAAAGCGGATCAGTAGGCAGCTGCAGTTTAAGTATGGTTTTTTCGCTCACAGTAACAAAGATAGTTGAAGAGGGTGAAAGGTAAAAGGATAAAGACAAAAGGTAAGAAAAGAGATAAAAGTATAGCGGGTAAAACCTCCTTTTACCTCTTCACTTATACAAACTCCGGATATATGCTATTCTTCCGGTTTAAAAGCGGGATTGTTGGTTATTAGGCGGGAGTGGTAGTGGATGGTAAGGATATTGATTTGATTTTCGGATATGATTTGATAAATGATCCTGTAGTTTCTAAAAATAAATTCCCTGAAATTTTCGTCATTTAACTCCGGAACAATCCGGCCTATAAAAGGCTGTTTAGGTAGTTGATCTATTGCCTCTATGATTTTTCTCTTCTCTAAAGAAGCGTATCTGATCGAATCACGTTTTATATATTCAATGATTTCTTTAAGGTCAAATTTGGCAGTTTTAGAGAATATTATTTTAGCCACGAATCCATTTCCTTTTTTAAATCTTCCCAATCTATTCCTTCTCCGTTTTCAATTTCTTTTTGGGCGGATTCGATTTTTTCTAATAAAAATACCCTTTCTACCAAATCATCAACAGAAAATGTTTCAGGCATGTGGTCTATCAATTCCTTCACTTTATCCTTAGTAAGCATAGCTTATCCTCCTTTTTATTAAGTTAAATATACCAAATTACTTATACAAACTTTTGCTCTCAATAAACTTTAAAACCGGATCTGGTACAAAATATTGTACGTTCTTTTTTTCGGCGATGGATTTACGGATAAAGGTAGCTGATAGTTCCATCTGTGGGGTCATGGTGATGGTAACTGAGGGATGGTCGGCCAGTTCGGCGTTTTCATAACCGGGACGGGGATAAACAAATATCTTGTAATCGCGTAATATCAGCTTATAATTTTTCCATTTATGCAGTGTTCCCAGATTATCTGATCCCATGATGAGGGCAAATTCATGTTCGGGATACTTTTCTTTGAGGTGGGCAAGGGTATCAATGGTGTATGACGGCTGCGGCAGCTTTAGTTCCACATCGCTTACATTAATATTAGTAGCATGATCAGTAGCCAGGCGGGCCATTTCAAGCCGGTCATAGGTATTGATCAGGTCGCCATATTTTTTAAGCGGATTTTGAGGTGATACCACCAGCCACACCTTGTCAAGTGTGGTATGGTTGGCCATGTAATTGGCAATAATCAGGTGCCCTATGTGTATGGGATTAAATGAACCAAACAGTAAGCCTATTTTCATATCAGGTGCCCCCTAACCCCCTAAAGGGGAATGAACGAATATATTTTTTGATGAATGTGAAGCCCTGACTAAATAATTTTAGTGCCCCTTTAGGGGGTCGGGGGGCAAATAAAATCCTTAACCAATTGCTCGGCCTCTTTGCAGGCCGTTTCAAGATCGTAATTTTTGAGGATAATATCAAATTGAGGAGCGTATTTCAACTCTTTTTCGGCTTTTACAAAGCGTTCCTGTAATTTCTCAGGACTATCAGTGCCACGGCCTGTCAAACGTTCGATCAAAACCTCTAATGATGGCGGCTGTACAAATATGGCCAGTGCCTGTCCATCGTATTTACGTTTCAGGTGCATACCACCTTCTACGTCAATATCAAATATTACTGTTTTCCCTTTTTCCCAAATCCTTTCAATCTCTGTACGTAATGTACCATAAAAGGTTCCGGTATACACTTCCTCAAACTCAACAAATTGTTTTTTTGCTATGCGGTGCAAAAATTCCTCTTTACTAATAAAGTAATAATCTTTTTCATGTTCCTCATCGCCGCGGGCCTGCCGGGTTGTTGCCGAAACTGAAAATTCAAGCTCTGGCATTTTGTTAAGCAGGTGATGTACTATAGTAGTTTTACCCGCTCCAGACGGTGCCGAAAATATAATGAGTTTGCCTTCTTTGGACATTTTTTGTTCAGTCATTGGGTCATTATCGTCATTAGGCCATTGTGTCATTTTGATTTTTCAATGACTAATGACCAGATGACTCAATGACTATTACTATAAAACGTTTAATAATTGTTCTTTAATTTTTTCAAGCTCTTCTTTCATCCCTACTACCAATTTTTGAATATTGGCATCATTTGCTTTCGAGCCCAGGGTATTTATTTCACGACCTATTTCCTGCGATATAAAACCCAGTTTTTTACCGTTGGCATCGGCGTTTTTCAGGGTTTCAATAAAGTATTCGCAATGTGTTTTAAGTCTTATTTTTTCTTCGGTAATATCAAGCTTGTCAATGTAGTATATCAGTTCCTGTTCAAAACGGTTCTGGTCAATGGCTTCGCGGTTAGTGGCTTCGTTCAAAAACGTATTAAGCCGCTCACGGATAAGGGGTATACGTTTTGGATCCTCAACCTCCACCAGCTCCAGGTTTTTCAGGATAATGTTGATACGGAATTTCAGATCATTCTCCAGCACGTTACCTTCATCGGCCCTAAATTGCTGAAACGCGGCTAACGCCTGCTGAAATGTTTTTTCAACCAGCTTCCATTCGTCTTCAGATACGGTTTCATCATCATATTTAACCACCTCGGGCAGGCCCAGGGCAAGTTGTAAAAGATTAGTGGCAGGCTCATTAAGCTCCTGACTTACATCTTTTAACTGCTGGTAGTATTGTTTGAGCAAAACCTTGTCAATACCTGCTGCTTTTACAGCGGCATTAACCTGTTCTACATTGATGGATAAATTCACTTTACCGCGCTCAATTTGTTTACTGCAATCATTACGCAGCTGAAACTCTTTTTCAGAAAACATTTTGGGCAGGCGTAGTGATAGCTCGAGGAATTTACTGTTCAGGGATTTGATCTCAACGGTATATTTTGTATTACCCGAATCAAAACTGGCAATTCCATACCCTGTCATGGATTTTATCATGTGCAAAGATAGGGTTTTAGTCGGAAAGTCTAAAGTCTTGAGTTCTGAGTTCAGGGTTTGAAAATGTATCGCTTAAACACCAACTAAAGACTTTAAACTTAAGGCTTAAGACTTTGACGCTACAAGGCGCTTTAACACTTTTTTACATTTGGTGTAAAATACAGTTGGTATCTTTGCGTTCATATACATATTAATGCATTATCGCTTTTACCTGCTTCTAACCATCTGCTTTTGTTCTGTTTTAAAGGCATCAGCTCAGGAATTTACCCTTAAAGGTGTGATCTCTAAAAAGAGTTCGCCTGAGCGTGTGGGACAGGTTTTGATCAAAAACTTAAAAACAAACACCCTCATGCTGAGCGATGATCTTGGCTGGTTTTCGATAAAAACTTCTGTTGGCGACACCCTGCTTTTTACAAAGGAAGAGTATACTCCGCAAAAAATTGTTGTGCTGAATAACAGTGATATGCCCGTGTATATGCAACCCGTTATAAGGCTTGAGGAAGTGAAAGTTTTGGGCCAAACCAAAAAGCAGGAGCTTAATGATATCATGAGCGATTATCGAAAACAAGGTACATTTTATAGCGGTAAGCCACCGGTATTGTCCTTTTTAGCTAACCCGCTTACAGGTATTTATGAGCTTTTTGGCAAAACACCTGGTCGTGCGCGGCGGTTTGCAAATTTTGCCAAAGGAGAGTCGGAACAGGCCGAAGTTAACCGGCGGTACAGTGTTAGTTTTGTAAAAGAGTTTACCAAGATCCCGACAGACAGCGCCGCCCGCCGATTTATGAGTTATTACACCCCATCATACGAGGATCTGAAAGGATGGAATACCTATGACCTGATCAAACACACCCAAAAAGCGTTTGATTATTACAATAAAAGTCCCGATAAAGAAAAATTAGAGCAGTTGAACTCTCCAACATTTATAAAAAGAGATTCTACCTTAAAGCTATCATCACCGGGGCAAAATTAGGGAGGCAAATGGGTAGGGTTAAATGCCCAGGGATTCGCAGGCTTTTTCGGCAGCCAGTTTTTCGGCATTCTTTTTACTAAACTCTTTGCCTTCGCCCATTACTTCACCATCAACACTGGCTTGCACGGTAAATAGTTTAGTGCTTTCGCCTTCCTGGTTGGTTACCAGTTCAAAAATAATATCCCTGCCATGGCGCTGGCACCACTCAATTAATTTACTTTTAAAATTAGTTTCAGTTTGTTCCAGCTTATGGATATCAATATGCGATTTGATGATGTGATTGATCAGGAAATTCTTGGTAAAATCATACCCCTTATCCAAATAAACAGCACCAATTAAAGCTTCAAAGGCATCGCCAAGTAAAGAGCCCTGCCTGCTGGAATTAAGCATACGGTTATCATATTCAATCAACTTATCAAAGCCAAGCTTGCGGCCAAGTTGATTAAGGTTTACCCTGCTCACAATTTTTGAGCGCAGTTCAGTTAAAAAACCTTCGTCTTCATAAGGGTATAGTTTAAAAAGTACTTCAGCCACTACACTGCCTAACACAGCATCACCTAAAAATTCCAGGCGTTCGTTACTGTTTTTTACCCCTTTTTTAACATTTTGAGCAACCGATTTATGCCTGAATGCCAAACGGTATAAAGACAAATTGCCCGGCACAAAACCGAGCAAGTTCTTTAAAATCTTAACGTACTTTCTATTGGGTGATATATATAGCTTGTAAAACTGACTTATAGGCATCAAACCACAATTAATCTTCGTACTTTTTAAATATCACAGAAGCGTTATGGCCGCCAAAACCAAATCCATTGCTTTGAACTATCTTCACGTCCCTTTTTTGGGCAGTATTGAAGGTGAAGTTTATTTTAGGATCAAAAGCAGGATCATCAGTAAAATGGTTAATAGTTGGTGGGATAATACCGTTTTTTAAAGCCAATATAGAGGCAATAGCTTCAACCGCACCTGCAGCACCTAATAAGTGGCCGGTCATTGATTTGGTTGAGCTGATATTTATACGGTAAATATCATCGCCAAAAACATCATGTATAGCTTTAATTTCCTGTGGATCGCCAATTGGTGTTGATGTTCCGTGAACATTTACATAATCAATATCGGCAGGTGTAAGGTTTGCATCTTCCAAAGCAGCCCGCATAACCAATGCCGCGCCAAGTCCATCAGGGTGTGGTGCTGTCATGTGGTAAGCATCGGCGCTCATGCCGCCGCCTATCATTTCGGCATAAATTTTAGCGCCACGGGCCTTAGCATGTTCCAGTTCTTCTAAAATTATAGTACCGGCACCTTCACCAGCTACAAAACCATCCCTATCCAGATCAAACGGACGTGAAGCCGTTGCCGGATCATCATTACGGGTTGATAATGCGTGCATAGCGTTAAAACCGCCAATACCTGCTTCGTTGATAATGGCTTCAGAACCACCGCTTATAAACATATTAGCTTTACCCAAACGGATATAGTTAAATGAATCGATAAGGGAATTGTTTGATGAAGCACAAGCAGAAACAGTTGAAAAGTTTGGTCCGCGTAAGCCATATTTAATAGAAATATGACCGGGAGCAATATCAGCTATCATTTTTGGGATAAAGAAAGGATTGAAACGTGGAGTTCCATCGCCTTTGGCAAAGTTTACAACTTCATCTAAAAACGTTTTTAAACCACCAATGCCTGATCCCCAGATAACTCCAATACGGCTGGTATCTAATTTTGCAAAATCCAATCCCGCGTCCTTTACAGCCTCTTCTGTTGAGAAAAGGGCGTATTGAACAAAAGGATCTAATTTGCGGGCATCTTTACGGCCCAAAAAACCATCCGCATCAAAGTTTTTTACTTCACATGCGAATTTAGTTTTGAAATTTGAGGTATCAAAACTTTTAATAAAGGCAGCGCCACTTACCCCATTGATTAACCCGTTCCAGTACTCTGAAACTGTATTACCAATTGGAGTAAGTGCTCCAAGCCCGGTTACTACAACTCTTTTAAACTCCATTTAATCCAGTTAGGGAGTCTTATTTAACGTTTTTTTCAAGGTAAGCAACAGCCTGACCTACAGTACCGATAGTTTCAGCCTGATCGTCAGGAATAGCCACGTTAAATTCTTTTTCAAACTCCATGATCAGTTCCACGGTGTCTAACGAGTCGGCACCAAGATCATTGGTGAAACTCGCTTCTGGCGTAACTTCACTTTCGTCAACACCCAGTTTTTCTACGATAATAGCTTTTACTCTTGAAGCGATATCAGACATAGTCTTTATAGTTTAATGATTAATAAAAATTCAGTGCAAAGAAAAATAAATTCTGTCAATTATCAAATCTAAAACTTTTACAATATATTTCGGTAACAAAATTTTATTCAAACAGTTTCGATTTGTATTTTTGAACGTCGTAAAAGTAATGATTTTGAACAGGAAATTTTTAAAGTTTGAGATCGATTTTGATTTTGTGCTTATTGCAGTAACAACTTCACTAAAAGATTACAGGGTTTGTTATCTTATCAACAAGTTTTTAAATTTTAATTTTATTAAATCTAATGATCTGGCCGTTGATATTTATCAGGGAAGCGAGCCGGTTTTGTTTTCGTTGTACCATTATCATTGGGAAACAACCGAAACAGATTTCTATTTTATTGGCAATAAAGGCTCTGAGGGCTATTTAGTGCCCGAAATTAAGAGCGCCGATTATTTTTTGATGATCAGGAATTATATTGACGACGATGACCTTGACAACCTGATCTCGACCCTTAATAAGATCCCTGAAATTGTGGCCGCCGTAAAGATTGATCCGAAAAAAATAAAATCACGCGAAAATCTATTATTTTAGCGCAAAATTTAAAAAGAGTGTTGGTTTTACACTAATGTAAAGTAAGCCAGTTTAACCCGAACAATATGAAACTATACTATAATCGTACAAAAATTGTGGCCACCATGGGCCCGGCATCCGCTAAAAAAGATGTTTTATTAGCCATGATAAAAGCCGGTGTTAATGTTTGCCGCCTTAATTTTTCGCACGGAAGACCTGAGGATCATAAAGCCGTGATCGATACCATTCGCGAAATTAATGAAGAATATAAGACTAACGTAGGTATCCTGGCCGATTTACAGGGCCCTAAGATCCGCATTGGTTTGGTAAAGGATGGTGGTATCCACTTGGTTAATGGCACACATATTAAAATTACTACCCAGGAGTGTATAGGTAATGATGAGCAGATCTATATTACTTATGATACCTTTCCGCAGGATGTACAGGCAAATGAAATTATTTTGCTTGATGATGGTAAGTTACAATTAAGGGTACTTGAAACCAATAAGATTGATACAGTTATATGTGAGGTAGTACATGGCGGTATTTTAACTTCACGTAAAGGGGTTAACTTACCAAACACTAAGGTATCTATCCCAAGCTTAACTGAGGAAGATCTGATAAACCTACAATTTGCATTAAAATATGATGTAGAATGGATAGGCTTATCATTTGTACGTACCGGACAGGATATTATTGAATTAAAACACATTATTGCCCAAAGCGGTAAAGCTGCAAGGGTTATAGCCAAAGTTGAAAAACCAGAAGCTATTGATAATATTGACGAAATTATTGCCGCTACTGATGGCGTAATGGTGGCCCGTGGCGATCTTGGTGTTGAAATGCCTTTGGAAGAAGTACCATTGTTACAAAAAATGATTGCACGCAAATGCCGCGCTGCTTCAAAACCTGTAATTGTGGCTACCCAAATGCTGGAGTCAATGATCACCACTCCGCGCCCGACACGTGCCGAAGTTAATGACGTGGCCAACTCTGTACTTGATGGAGCCGATGCAGTGATGCTGAGCGGTGAAACATCAGTTGGTGAGTTCCCGGTTATTGTTATTGAAACCATGGCTAAAATTGTACGTAATGTAGAGGAGTTTGGCTATAACTTTAACACAACAAAAGAAGAAAACGGTGATCCGGCATCACCAAACCTGAGCGATGCGGTATGCGAATCGGCAGTTCACCTTGCCCAGCGTACCAACGCGGTAGGTATTGTATCCATGACCACATCAGGTTATACCGCTTTTGAAATATCAAGCCACAGGCCACAGGCAAGTACCTACATATTTACATCAAATAAGCAATTGTTAAATGCACTGAGCCTGGTTTGGGGGGTACGCTCTTTTTATTATGACCAGCTGGAAAGTACAGATCAAACTATAAGCGATGTAAATAACATCCTAAAATCAGAAGACCTGATTAAAGCCGGTGATGTAGTGATCAATACCGCTGCTGTGCCTATTATTAAACAAGGTAAAACCAATATGCTTAAAGTAAGCGTTATTGAATAATCTTATTTAAATATATTTTTAATGGAAAAAGGCTCACCGGTGCAAACTGGCGAGCCTTTTTTGTTAAAGTGTTCTTTACTCCAGCACGAAGCCCCCTCTAAATCTCCCCCAAAGAGGGAGACTTTAAAGCATTTTAAAGCCCTCTCCTTTGGAGAGGGTTGGGTGAGGCTTCCTGCCTCACAATGACGCGCCGATGAAAAACTTCTTTTTTGCTAAAAGCGTCGCTCATCCAGTGTTAAAATCCTGAAAATTTTAATTATTAACATGGTAATTATTTGAAAATAAGTAAATTAAAAATCAATATACAGCACGGCGGCCTATTAACTGACACATGTGGAAAACTCTGAATAGTATGATGATTTCGATAATAATAGATTTGAGTAAAACACCCCTAATGTTTTTAAACACTACTCATACATCATTATAACTATTATACTATGGCCAAAAACATAACTCCAAAAACACCAGGTGCAGGTGGGGCGAAGGGGCTCAAAACAGCCCGCTATTTCAGCAAGGAAGGCATTAATGTATTTGATTTGTTTAAGTACGAAAAGCGGTCGTCGGTGATCCGTAATCCATCCGGTGATGCGGTGTTTGAAATGAATGATGTAGAAGTGCCGGCCTCCTGGTCGCAGGTGGCTACTGATATATTAGCACAAAAATATTTCCGCAAGGCCGGGGTGCCGCAACCCGATGGCACAAGCGGATCAGAAAAAAGCATCAAACAAGTTGCCCACCGCATGGCCAATTGCTGGAAAGACTGGGGCGTACGTTACGGCTACTTTGCTACACCCAAGGATGCCGATATATTTTATGACGAAATAGTTTATACCATTGTTGGGCAGCTGGCGGCACCAAACTCGCCGCAATGGTTCAATACCGGTCTGCATACTTCCTATGGCATCACCGGCAAGCCGCAGGGCCATTATTTTGTTGATCCTGTTACCGAAGTGTTAAGCAAATCAACATCGGCTTACGAGCGCCCGCAGCCACATGCCTGCTTTATCCTTTCGGTTGATGACGACCTGGTGAACGAGGGCGGTATCATGGACCTTTGGGTGCGCGAAGCCCGGATCTTTAAATACGGATCGGGCGTGGGTACAAACTTTTCAAAGATCCGCGGCGAAACGGAAAAATTGGCCGGTGGTGGTTATTCATCGGGCTTAATGTCGTTCCTGAAAATTGGCGACCGCGCGGCGGGAGCCATCAAATCTGGCGGTACTACCCGCAGGGCGGCCAAAATGGTTTGCCTTGATCTTGACCATCCCGAAATAGAAGGTTTTGTAAATTGGAAGGTAGAGGAAGAAAAGAAAGTTGCCGCGCTGATAGCAGCCGGATATTCATCAGATTATGAGGGCGAAGCTTACCGCACCGTATCGGGCCAAAACTCCAATAATTCAGTACGCATCCCTAACAGCTTTTTCCACGCACTAAAAGGAGGATCACCCTGGGAATTAACAAGCCGCATCAGCGGTAAAACCACCAAAACCATCCCATCACAAAAACTATGGGACGATATAGCCTTTGCAGCCTGGGCCTGCGCCGATCCCGGCGTACAGTTTGACAGCACCATTAACGAGTGGCATACCTGCCCCGAAGGTGGTCGCATCAATGCATCAAACCCGTGCTCGGAGTATATGTTTTTGGATAATACGGCTTGCAACCTGGCATCCATTAACCTTGCCCATTTTTTTGACCCGCAGACCCGCGTGTTTGATGTAAAAGGCTTTGAACACGCCTGCCGTATGTGGACCATTGTGCTGGAGATCTCGGTTTTAATGGCGCAGTTCCCATCAAAAGAAGTGGCGCAGTTATCATACGATTACCGCACTTTAGGTTTGGGTTATGCCAACTTAGGTTCGGCGTTGATGGTGAACGGTATCCCGTATGACAGCGATAAGGCCCGCGCCATAGGCGGCGCTATTTCCGCTATTATGACCGGTACGGCCTACGCAACATCGGCCGAAATGGCCCGCGAGCTGGGAGCTTTCCGTAAATACGATGAAAATAAACAGCATATGCTGCGGGTAATGCGCAATCACCGCTATGCTGCTTATAACTCTACCGAAAATTATGAAAATTTGGAGATAGCCCCTCCCGGCATCGACCCTAAATATTGTCCAGATTATTTACTTTCGGCTGCCTGCAACGCCTGGGACAAGGCTGTTGAAATGGGCGAAAAGCATGGCTATCGCAATGCCCAAACCACGGTTATTGCCCCAACAGGTACTATAGGCCTGGTAATGGATTGCGATACCACCGGTATTGAGCCCGATTTTGCATTAGTAAAGTTCAAGAAATTATCAGGTGGAGGTTATTTCAAGATCATTAACCAGGCTGTACCCGAAGCCTTAAGGAATCTGGGCTACCGCGAGCATGAGGTTACTGCCATTGTAAACTATGCCAAAGGCGCTGCCAGCCTAAAAGGCGCGCCCCACGTGAACACCGATAGTTTAAAGGCCAAAGGTTTTACTGATGATGAGCTGGAAAAACTGGATAAGGGCCTGGTATCGGCATTTGAGATTAGTTTCGCGTTCAATATATGGTCGTTAGGCGAAGAATGCCTGAAACGTTTGGGCATTACCGCCGAGCAATACAACGCGCCGGATTTTAATGTATTGCGGGTTTTAGGTTTCAGCAAAAAGCAAATTGCCGAAGCCAACGAATATATCTGCGGAACTATGACCATTGAAGGTGCGCCGTATTTAAAAGAAGTACATTACCCCATATTTGATTGCGCCAATAAATGCGGCGCTAAAGGCGAACGTTATATACACGCGCATGGGCATATTAAAATGATGGCCGCCGCGCAGCCTTTCCTTTCCGGCGCCATATCAAAAACCATCAACCTGCCTAATGAGGCCAACGTTAATGAAATAAAGGATTGCTATCAGCTGTCATGGGAGCTTGGCTTAAAGGCCAACGCGCTTTACCGCGATGGGTGTAAACTATCGCAGCCATTGTCGACCAAATCTGATGCGAAAGAGGAGGCCGAAGACAAGCTGGAAACGGTAGAAGAGGTATTAGGCGAAGCTGCCAACGTAAAACTAAGCGACCTTACACCTGAACAGGTGATTGAAGCTGCCATGGCCATCATGGAAAAATCAAAGGATACCAACTTCATGCGCCAGCTATCGCGCGTGGTAGAAAAAAAGAACTTGCCGTTTAAACGTCGTGGGTTTACCCAAAAAGCCAGTATAGACGGGCAAACCGTATTTGTGCGTACGGGCGAATATGAAGATGGTACTTTAGGCGAAATATTTGTGGATATGCACAAAGAGGGTGCTACCTTCCGCTCACTCATGAACTGCTTTGCCATAGCTGTTTCGGTTGGCTTGCAGTATGGTGTGCCGCTGGAAGAGTATGTAGAGAAGTTTACCTTTACCCGCTTTGAACCTGCTGGTATGGTGGTAGGGCATGCCAATATCAAAAGCGCTACCAGTATCATCGATTATATTTTCAGGATGCTGGGCTATGAATACCAGGACCGTACCGATCTGGTACACATCATCACGGATAAAAACGGGATATTGGGTAACCCGCAAATGGGTGATGAGGATTTTAATACCGACGAAAGTAATGTTTACCAACCCGTAAATAAACCGGCTGCAACGGATAGTTTTAATAGCAACAATAAAAGGCAGGGCATGTCGGTTGATCTGAGCATGGGTGTGCAAAGTGACGCCCCAAGCTGTAACGTATGCGGGCATACCACCATACGCTCAGGTACCTGCTACAAATGCCTTAACTGCGGCAACTCCATGGGGTGCTCTTAAATTAAGGTAAATTCATATAGGCTTTTTGTTCAGTTATAAATAGTTAATATGTGTTAAACCCCGCCGTAAGGCGGGGTTTTTTTATTGGGTGCTTATATTGTCATCCTGAGCGATAGCGAAGGAGCTATCTGCGACTTGCATGTTGGCAAACAGATTCTTCGCTATCGCTCAGAATGACAAAGGGATAAAATGATAGTTTTAAAGCCTAAGTTAAAAAACGTTAAACCAATTCCATAAGCCTCAAGCCGTTGTTGGTGTTGTCACCATAGGTGTTCGGAAGAAATAAAAAGAAAGCTTGGGCCTAGTGCGATTCCTTCCTTGGGGAAGGGGGAGGTAGGGGTTTATTGAACATTACAGGTTTAATCGCACGTATATACCCCTCCCTGCCATTTCACAATCCACGGCACCCCTCCCAGGGGAGGGAATATATACTGCAATTACAATCTTCCGAACACTTGTGGTGTTGTCACCAACAACTTATATTCTCCACCATTTTCATTAGTTAAAAAACGTTAAAGCAATTTTATAAACCAAAACAAGGACTTATGTTTGTAATAGCCTGAATATCAATGTAGATAAAATCTATGCGTTACCTTTTGCTCCTGCTTGTCATTAGTGCCGGTTTAAATGCAAATTCGCAAACCATAAGCGGCATAGTTACCGATGGCAAAACCGGGCAGCGTATCAGTGGCGCCTGGATTACATTGGCAAAAGCAAGCACCATCAGCGGTTTGCAGGGTGAGTTTGCAATTAAAACTAATAATACTGCAGATACAATCCATGTAAAAATGCAGGGCTATAAGCTTTATGTGCTGCCCATAAATCCATCAATAAATAAAAATGTACTGATAACTTTGGATGAGGCTATTATTGAACTCAACGTTGTTCACGTAACCGGAAAACGGGACAGGGTTAAAGATTCATTGAATAACCGTAAAATGTTCGCCAAGGATTTTAATGTATCAGCGCCAAAGCTTAAAGATATTTTAGTGGTATCTCATACTCCCGGCCCGTTGCCTCTTTTTGGGGTAACTATTGTTCCTTCGCAATTGATCAAGGCACTAACTTATAAACACAGCAGGGAGTATAAGTTTAAAAAAATACTGATCAGGGATGAGCAGAACAGGTATATCGACAGCCGTTTTAGTGAGGCGTTGGTAGCGCAACTTACCGGTCTTGAAGATGAATCACTGCTGAGTTTTATGGATAAATACCGCCCTGCAATGGAGGCTATCAAAAAGATGACCGATTATGATATCAGGGTATATATTAAGGCTAGTATCATTAAGTTCAGGAGCGATACCCTGCATCAAACTAAATAATCAGATGTTTTCTTAAATTTATTTTCATAATTGATATTCATTCAACAATTAAAGCCGTTGTTTTGCTATTTATTAAGATAATCCTATGAGTAACATATTGCATATTCTGAATGGTGACTCCGCGCTATCGGGCTTTAATGAAACCGGTCTTGACGGCGATGTACTGGTGTGGCGGGAAGTGCTTTCTGAAGGCCCGCTGCAGGAAAATATTTTATCCGGAAGTTTTTGGAGCGCACGCTCTAAATGGATCACCAAAACATTTAAGGAGACGCCAGAAGTTTATCAGCATAAAGTGATAGATGAACTGGGAAAGCTAAATAGTACCTATACCGAGATTAACCTGTGGTTTGAGTTTGATTTGCATTGCCAGGTAAATTTGCTGGGGGTGTTGCAGATGCTTACACAGAAAACGGATATGTCTGCTCCGGCCATTTATCTCATTTGCCTTGCCGATTGTGTTCAGTTTGATAATGCCCGGGGCTTGGGCGAATTGAACGGCGAGCAGTTTGAAGAACTTTATGATGCCCGCGAACGGCTTAACGAATGGGAATTTGAACTGGCTACCGAAGCCTGGCAACTATATGTAGAGGGTGATGCTGCCGAACTGGAAAAATGGCTTAATGAAAATTCATTCTGGGGCGGGGTGCCTTTACTTAAACCCGCTTTGCAGGCACATTTAAAAAGGCTGGAAACCAATGCGGCAGGCTTAAGTTACATTGAACAAAGGCTGCTGGATATTTATAACAGTGGCGCTAAAACCCGGTCGGCCATATTTATAGCCTTTTGGGATTTGGAAAAAATATACGGCATGGGCGATACGGAAATTGATATTTACCTTAACCGCCTCAAGGAAAAGCGACTCATCGAACTTTAAAAAATGGCTAATACATATATTATAAGCGGTGCTGGGAGTGGTATTGGCAAAGCGATAGCACAAAAACTGGCCCATGATGGCAACACCTGCATTTTGCTGGGCCGCAATGAGGCAAAACTACAGCAAACATTAGCAAGCCTGCCCACAGGAGGGCATAGTTTATTAATTGCCGACATCCGCAGTAAAGAAAGTTTGGCCGAAGCATTTATACAACTGGGCGATGTTCCTGTAAATGGTTTGGTGGCCAACTCAGGCATGGGCGGCGAAAACTATTGGGGTAATGATGACCGGTGGACAGATATTATCAATACCAACCTTACCGGCACCTACAATTTTGTAAATACCTTTTTGCCTTCCTTGCAAAAGGCCGCCAACGAAAAACATATCCTGATCACCTCATCTGTATTGGCACGACTGGGTGTTGCTAACTATTCGGCATATTGCGCTTCAAAAGCCGGATTGCTGGGTTTAATGCGCTCATGGGCCGTACAGTTTGCTCCGGAAAATATACTGGTGAATGCCATTTGCCCTGGTTGGGTTGATACCGATATGTCGCAGGAGGGCTTGCAGGGCATAGCCGATGGCATTGGTATCAGCAAACAGGAGTTTTATGAAATAGCTATGCAAAGCGTACCGCTAAAGCGCATGAGCCTGCCCGAAGAAATAGCAGGTTTGGTGGCTTACCTGTTAAGCCAGCGATCCATAACCGGTCAAACTATTGATATCAACTGCGGCTCGGTGATGAACAGCTAATTAATGTACCGTTACTGCAATGGTTGGAGACCGGTCACTTTCGTTCTTTAACCTGTCGAGGGCGGTTATTACATACAGATAGGTTTTACCCTTTTGTACGGCACTATCGTCAAAAGTTAAATTGGTGTTATACTGAATGCGCAGTATGTTTTTAGGATCGTCGATATTTATTTTATCGCCATCATTAAACCGGTAAATCACATAACCATAAACGGGTTGCTCGTCTTTGGCCAGCGTGGGGACGGTCCATTTTAGTTGTACATGGCTCAGTACAGATTTTGCAGTCAAATCCCTGGGTACATTTGGTGGAATAGAATCGAGCCAAAGCATAACCGGCGGCAATGCCGGATAGCGATAATAATTATCACGAAGCGAATCAGTAAAACCAAGTGGGTTATTGGTTAGCGAGTTAGAACTGAAGTAAACACTGCCCTGCACCCTTGGGTTATCACGCATCATGTTGATCTGATCGGGCAATTGCGATGGGTTTTTAAAAGCCACCGTTTTTCGTTCATTAATACGATAGGCCGCCTGCCCTATATACAAATGCCTGCCGTAGGTATTATCGCTCCACCAATCCAACAGTTTTTCAAAATCAGCTGATCGATTACCTATTGGCCAATAAAGCTGCGGATTTATATAATCTATCCAGCCCTCTTTTACCCATTTGCGTGTATCCGCGTAGTTTTCATAGTATGATGAGCCACCATTGGTTTCAGAGCCTTCATCATTCTGTGCTTTATTTGCCCATATCCCAAAGGGACTAATGCCAAACTTAATATCAGGATTGTGCGCATGTATACTGTCGCTCATCATTTGTATCAGCAGGTCAACGTTGTGGCGGCGCCAGTCTTTAATATTATCAAAACCTTCACCATATTGCTTAAAAGCTTCTTCATCATTTATTTTTTGCCCGGCAATGGGGTATGGATAAAAATAATCGTCCATGTGTATGCCATCTATATCATAATTGTCAACTACATCCAGTATTACCTGTACAATATAGTCGCGTACTTCGGGCAGGCCGGGGTTAAAGGTTTTGATACCACCGTAGGTAAAAAACCATTCAGGTTTTATTTTGGTGATATGCTGCGGGCTTAATGCTCCAAAATTGCCATCAAAGGTTGCACGGTAAGGGTTAAACCAGGCATGCAGTTCCATGCCGCGTTTATGGGCCTCGTTTATGGCAAACTCCAGTGGGTCATAAGCCGGGTTTGGTCCCTGACCTTGTTTACCCGTTAAATATTTTGACCAGGGTTCGCGACTTTTGGCATAAAAAGCATCTGCAGCGGGCCTTACTTGCAGCATTATGGCGTTGATGCCGGTTTCCTGATGCGAGTTTAATATATCCAGCAACTCCTGTTTTTGCCTGTCGGTTGTTAGTTTCATGCTGCTTGGCCAGTCGATATTTGCTACGGTAGCTATCCATACGCCCCTAAACTCGCGTTTGGGTTGGGTTTTAATCAGAACAGGTTCAGTGGTAGTAGGTTCAGCCGGCTGTGCATTAACCGTTACAATTGTAAACAGGGGTATAAGCAAGAGTATAAAATGGCGGAATATATGCATTAATAAGAATTAATTAAAAGCTGCAAAGATATAAACTCATAACGTAGCAGTTTTATTATGAGGTATAAAATTTGCAGGTTTATTGTGATTTTGGCATATTGTGTTTAAATTTAACTATTGCCTAACATAATTATTTGCCCGTAATTCCTTTTAAAATCATATTTTTAGTGTTTCAACGTTTAATAACGTTGGCATAAATGCCAATAAAGGTAAAATGCAGGTAGCTGAAAATACCGATTTAATGGAATACGCTTATAAATTAAACCTAATAGTTAAATAGCTGCATTTTTTTAAAACAGCTTTGCTTTTTAACTGTATTAAAACATTAAACATTTAATTGCTATGGAAAATCAATCCGGTCAACCATCTAAGAAAAACTCGAATGTCATTTATTTCCTCATTGTGGTGGTATTGGCTTTATTAGGTACTGATGTGTATTTGTATTTGCAAAAAAACAAATCAGACACCAAAATTGTGTACCAGCATGATGAGCAAACACGCTTGCAAACTGAACTGGATAGCCTTGAATCACAAATTGAGCAGGTGAACGCCGGTAAAGCCAAGATGTCGACAGAAATGCAGGCCAAGAACGATTCATTAAGAGCAAAAATAAAGGTATTAAGATCTCAATTGGCTAAAGGAAAACTGACCAAGGCCGAGTTGGTAAAAGCCGAAGAAGATGTAAAACAGTTGAGGTATTTTGTAACTAAATATACAGCTGATATTGAAGAGTTAAAAAAACAAAATGTATCGCTCACCACCGAAAGAGATACCTTGAAAACCAACCTGGCCACGGTTGCTAAAAAAGTGGATACGCTTGCCAAACAAAATGAAGACCTTGGGGCCAAGGTAAAGGTTGCGCAGGCACTTAAGCTGGCTACGGCAAATGTGGTGGCTTACAAAATTAAAGGCAGTGGTAAAGAGGTTGATGTAACCCGTGCTGGTCCTGCTAAAAAAATAAAGATCAATTTTACAGTTGCCAGTAACAGTATAGCAGAAAAAAGCCTGCATGATATTTATGTGCGTATCATTGACCCAACAGGTAACCTGATAACTCCTGCCGATGGCGGAACATTTAATGCTGATAGCCAGGATTTACAGTATACTTACAAAACATCAATTGATTTTAAGGACGACGGTACCCAATACACTATTGATTGGTTAAATCCCGCTCTTCCTTTTCAAAAAGGTACTTATACTGTATTGCTTTATGCCGATGGCGGTACTATGGGTAAAACAGGTTTTACACTTAAATAAGGTATAAAAAGTTAAACATAAAAAAGCCCTGTTCCGGTTATCCGGGACAGGGCTTTTGGTTTTAACCCTACCTGATTTCTTTACAGATTAAAAAAATTATACTCCAGCCTAAGCAGGTACATGTTTTTGCTGTTGCGTACCATATCGTTATAAAGCGGGGTACGGTATGACAGGTCAAGCCGGCAAACGCTGTTAAAAATAAACTGCACAGCGGGCGCCGCGTCAAGGTAGCTTTGGCCCTTGCCCGGATTGGTTTTGCCCAATAACTCCACATACAGGTTAACATTTACCTGCTGGTAATCACGATAATTTTTAGGTAACAGCAGGTACCCGGCTGATAATGTATAGGCTGCAGCATTTTTGGCTTGTGACTGGGGCAGGGCATAGCCGCCCCTGTTATCAAAAGCACGCAGATAACTTGCCGAAGCGGATAGCGCTAATTTGTGTAAGAGCTGCGTGAATACTACACCGCTTTGTACACCTGAGTTATCACCTTCAAGTGTTATTTCCTGATTAGGCAGCGGGTTGTTAATGCTTGATGCTTTTACAAAAAATGCGCCCCGCAAATGCTTTTGTACCGTATCTATGGATAAAAAACGGTACTTGGCGTACACACTGCCTCCTTCAAAATGCTGGTTGTTGAAGTAATAATCCGAAACATACAATGAACCGTGTACCATTAAATGCCGGTTAACGCCATACATGGCCTCAAAAGTGCTGCGGTTTTTATAAGTGGGTTTAAAAAATCCCTGGTTCTCAATACGGAGGCCCAGGGAGCCGGTGGCCATATTGCTGGCAGGCTCGGTATTTACATACAATTCCTGGGAAAATACAGGGCACATCATAGCCATGAGGCAAATAGCCAATAAGATTTTCTTCATGATAATAATCTTTAATGAAGACTTATATAGCTAAATGATAAACACGGCCACTTGCTGGGGTGGTATCAGTAACCTGGCCAAGATATTTTTTTGAAACCGATTTTGGAGCAAAGCCGTTGTCGACTATAGTGAAGCTAACACTGCCTGTAAATGTTTTGTCAGCGGCGTTCAATAGCCTGTAGGTATCGCCCGCGTAGCTGAAATAATTGTCGGCAATTTTAGTGTTATCAAAATTAAAGGTGGCCTTAAGGCTATTTACCGAAAAACCGGACCCCTGTACTTTTTTACTGATCTGCTCAAATTTTACAGGTACATCATCTTTAAAGGTGATGAGGTATAAATTATGCATCAGGTCGGTTTTAATGTCGCTTACAAAGGGAAGGGAACGTAATGCTTTTTCTGTTGATTTAGCGCAAAGGGCGCAGGTTAGGCCACTAACCTGTAATTCGGCTTTGGTGAACTGGGCCTTTGCAGCCGTAACTGTAAGGGCAAACAGAATGATGAATATTTTGATCGTTTTCATTTGATTTTTTAATTAATTGTTGGAAATAAACTGGCGGCAATTTTACCGGGTATTATACGGGCAATTAATGTTTATCAAATGCGAAAAATGCAGTTTTTTATAAATGTGGCAATGTTTTGCCAGGATATGTCAGGTGGTGCGCGTTCAAATGATGAATTAACGGATGACTGTTGTGACGGGGAGAAAAAGCCAGAAAAAGATAAGCGTTGAATATCAAAACCAAACAGTTTTGAGAGGATCGAAATAGGTTCGGCCTGGTGGGCATCCTTTACTTTGATCTGTAATTGTTTATCCTTACAGCATTTCATTTTGCCGCAATCCTGCATCTTTTTGCAACTAACGGCTGGCGAATCAATATTAACAGAGGCTATTTGTGTGCCACAATAATGCAGATTAAGAGCAAAGCCCAGTACTGTAACGGTGTACAGCATAGTCAATAATAAAGCTCCTGATCTTTTCATCATATCACAAAAATAACTGATTAACTTGTTGATTACAAATTGTTTTTATGTATTTTAATAACCGGAGGAAAGGAAAAAATATAGCAACAAAAAAACCCGACCCTCGCGGTCAGGTTTTTTTGTTAAAATTAACTTGATCTTTTTATTATATGGTTATTATTGGGCAGCTTGTTTAGCCTGTTGTTTCATTTGATCGTTAGCAACAATAACTATTTCAACCCTGCGATTTTGTGCACGACCAGCAGTAGTTGTATTATCTGCAATTGGTTCGGCTTCGCCTTTACCGCTGGTTGTTAAACGTGATGCGTTAACATTATCGGCAACAATATATGATTTTACGGATTGGGCCCTTCTAACAGACAGATCCATATTGTGTGAATCAGAACCGGTATCATCAGTATGACCAACAATTAAAATATTGGTATTTGCATTTTTTTGTAATGAAGCAGCCAGGTTTTGCAGGTTAGTTTGAGCAGCTGGTTTAAGATCGGCTTTGTCGGTATCAAATAGTATACCCGAATCAAACTTAACCAAAATGCCTTCGCCTTCACGGGTTACAGTAGCACCTGGTACTGTTTGTTTAATTTCGGCAGCTTGCCTATCCATATTACGGCCAATGAATGCGCCGGCAGTACCACCTACAGCACCGCCAATTATAGCGCCTAAAGCGGTGTTACCTGCGGCCTTACCAATAAAAGCACCTACAGTACCACCAGCACCAGCACCAATAGCAGCGCCCTTTTGTGTTTTGGTTAATGAGTTACAGCCGGAGCCTAAAATACCTGCAGTAGCTAAAGCCAGGCTTAAGGTGGCTATCTTAATTTTAAGAGTTTTCATATTAATTATGATATGTTTTATAAGGCTGTTTGCAAAGCAAATGCCAAAAACAAAAAAAAATACCTATTGTGTTTTAAAGGCTGTAAATGCTCACTATTGCTATATTTTTTTAATATTTAGGAAAGTAATTTTCAAAACCGTAACGGTCGATTTGGCAATGTTTTACAAATTGGCTTCTTTTTAGTACAAGAAATGTAAAATTGTCGCTACAAACGCGGGAGCGGTGTTAGGCAATAACAACCAATGTAGCCGGTAAAATTAGTTTAAAAGTGCTGCCGGCATCTTTTTCTGATACTACTTCAATTTCGATATCGTGAAACGCGGCTATTGATTTAACAATGGGTAAGCCCAGTCCAAAACTATCCTGTTGTAACGATTGCCTGAATTTTTTAAAGCGGTTAAATATAAAAGGCATGGCATTGGCGTCAATCCCTATACCATTATCGGCTATGCTGATCATGAAATTGTCATGCCCCGCAGTTCCGGTTATATTAATGTGCCCTCCCTCGCGATTGTACTTAATAGCGTTGTTGATCAGGTTAAAAAATAAATTGAACAGCAGGAATTTATTAATGTTTACAAAATTCCAGTTATCAGGTACTGATATATTATAACTAATGTCCTTTTCCTGCAGGCGTATAGAAATTTCGTCATACACATCCTGCAACAGGTCGGTAACAGAAACTTTATCTTCCTTTAAAAACTGTTCGTTTTCAATTTGTGATATCAATAGCAGGGTTTTGGTAATGCTTTTTAGGCGGTTCAATATTTTCTGCATTTCAAGCAGTCGTACCTTTAGCTCATCACTAATATCCTCCTCTTCGAACATGTTTTCAATTTTTGACTGAAGGATAGATATAGGGGTCATTAATTCGTGCGAAGCATTAGAAATAAACTCCCTTTCTTTATGGAATTTATCGGCAATGGTCTCCATCATTTTGTGTATACTGATATCCAGGTATTCAAAATCAGTAGTAGTGGTGCGTACCTTGCGGTAGGAGTGAAAGTTTGGAAACTTTTGCCCCACAAGTTTTGTTTTTATAATGAGCCGCAATGGTTTAAGCACATAATTTGAGTAAAACTGATCGGCCAGAATAGTGAGCAGTATCATACCCAGCAATACCTGGAAAGCAATATTTTGCAGTGGCGTGCTGGTTTCATCAAGTGTATCCACACTTTTACCAATCTCGAGCAGATAATTTTTATTTTTAACCTTAAATGTATGACTTAGTATCCGGTATTCGAGTGTGTCGCCCTCGCTAAACAGGCGTTTGCCCCTTTTAATGGTATCTGAAAAATAATTGGGGTCTACCTCATCTAAACTTATATACTCCTCTTTAAGCGGCAGGTAACTGCCGTAGCTTTCGCCGTTTTCAATATAAGCTTCAATACCCCGGGTTTTTACTATTTGCAGCAGCTTGTTCTTTTGTTTGGTAAGCTTACTATCAACATAGTTACTGCTAATGTTCTTGATCAATACGGGTACCAGCAATACAAACAGTACTACGATCACCAGTTTTGATATGGCGTTAAAAAGCGTAAGTTTGGTTCTGAGTCTCAATACTTAAGCGTTGATCTTAATTTTATAGCCCAGCCCCCGTACGGTCTCCAGCCAATCGGGCGGAGCAAAGGCATTTAATTTTTTTCGTATATTTTTTATATGCGCGTCAATATAATTGGAGTCGTAATCATTATTTACCACACTGCCCCAAATGTGCTCGCTCAATTGCATACGTGTCAGGGTTCTGTTCTTGTGTAAAATTAAATACGCAATCAGGTCAAATTCCTTTTTGGTGATGGTATTTACCACACTGTTATAATAGGATATGGTGCGGTTGGTAAGATCGATCAAAAAGCCGCCCAGTTCAATAATGTTATTTTTTACCCCAAATTTACGGCGAATGATGGCTTGCATACGGCTTTGCAGCTCCAGTAATGAAAATGGTTTGGGCAAGTAGTCGTCGGCACCAAGGTCAAGACCTTTTATACGGTCGTTAATTTCGGCACGGGCGGTTAGTATGATGCAGGCTGCCTCTGTATCCATTTTTTTAGCCTCCTTTAACAGATCGAGCCCATCATAGTCAGGCAGGCCAAGATCTATCAAAATAAAATCATATAAATTGGTGGCAATTTTTTCTGAGGCGGATGTCCCGTCAAAACATACCTCGCAGATATAATTATAATTGGTCAGAAATATTTCAAGTTCCTGTGCAAGGGCTTTTTCGTCTTCGATGATCAACACATTCATAAGCCCGCTTAATAAAAAAGATAGTAAAATGTAAAATTAAAAAATGATTCCCTACGGTTTTCCAGTGTTCCTTCAACGTTTACAGGCATGGAGTAACGCCATGATGCCTCCAGCGTATAATGCGGCCTGTTGTAGGCAACCGGCACTTTAAAGCTATAGTTCAGCATATTGAACTCCCTGTTTCTGCGTGCGGCACCCGGGTCAATGTGCTTCACTATAGTGGATGATATTACATGCTGGTAATTATGATCTATTTCGTATCGCTGTACAAAGTTCTGTGTACCCATAATAAAGTTAAATGATGGGTTAAATGACAAATAATCCTGGTCGTCAAAAACACTCCAGCTGCTTTCAAAGTATTTAGAATGGCTTACGGTAATAAAAAAATCGTTCGATTTACCATAGAGATAATCAAGGATAACCGTTGATTTAAGGTATTTCCAGTCATACGAGTTTTTTAAGTTGATATCATTTGACGATGCCGATTTAATAACATTAGCATTTTTGTTAAAAATAAACCGGGTATAACTGGCCGCCCCTGAAAATGCTTTTGAAAATTTATAAAAATACCCTCCGCCTATATCAACTTCATCAACCGGGGCATAACCCAAAACCTTTAATACAGAAGCATAAACAAACACACCCGATTTACTATTATATATGGCATCGCCGGTTAAAAACGGATATTTAATTGGCCCTGTACGGCCGAAAAACAGTGCATCGCTACCATAACTTACACCAACAGAAACAGACCGTTTCCTGATGATGGTATCGGTATCAGAAACTAATTGATGGCCACGGCCGGTAAAAAGTTTCCAATCAATACCTGCAGCATATAAGGCATTACTACTGGCAACAAAAAAAAGTAAGCAAAGGTACTTCATCAATAATTGGTAAATTGTTTAATTGCTATTTCTTCTGGGTATTTCAGGCGGGCGTTCCAATCCTTCGGGCCTGCGTTGTCTTTTAGGTTTTGGTTTGGGTACCACCGGCACCCCTGAATCATCAACCTTTTCGGGCTTTGCCTGCTTTTTTGCCTTCGCTACTCCTTTAATTTTATTTTTTTCGTCCTGCTCGCGTTGTTTGGTGTTTTTTGATAATAAAGTATCTTTTAATATTTTATTATCCTGCAGTTCAATTTTATTTTTGTTGTAAACAGGATAAAATCGACTGTTTTTAACGCCGGCAAACAATAAAACTGGTGCAAATATTAATATCAGGACAATATACGCAAACCACTTTATCATTGAGAGTAAGAAAAACTTAAAATTATTTTCAAATATCGGTC
The DNA here is from genome assembly GCF_050433765.1 of Mucilaginibacter lappiensis. Classification (GTDB taxonomy): domain Bacteria; phylum Bacteroidota; class Bacteroidia; order Sphingobacteriales; family Sphingobacteriaceae; genus Mucilaginibacter; species Mucilaginibacter lappiensis_A. The sequence goes on from NZ_JBNPWP010000007.1 coordinate 62,015, forward strand.
AATTTAAACAGTTAAACCTAAGGGGAGGGGGGACTGTTAATATCAATTTCATTTACTTTAGTGTTTTGTGCTCAAAATACTAAAGTAAATGAACGTTGAAGATGCAGGTTTGTTGGAGTATTTATAACGTGTTTATATAAAGCTTATATCAGATACTAACATCCTTTGACGTATATATGCGGTTCTGATCGTCAATGATGATACAGGCAATTTGGTTTAGCTGGTGTATTAAATACAAGCCGGCATTAACACCTATATTAATTATAGGCGACGCCATGGCATCAGATAATTCGGCAGTTGGGCTAATGATGCTTACGCTTGTAATTTCACTCACCGGAAAGCCTTTTTTTGCCGTCATCACGCTCACAAATTTTTTGTTGCTGAAGCTGGCATATGTTTCGGCGTTAACCGAGGTGGCAAAAGCTAAATTGCTTATATTGAGATGTGCAAATGGTTGTTTCCTTTGCTCAGGGTCGGCAGCAGCAACTGTCCAGGGTTTCAGGTTAGGCTGGTTACCCCAGGTAAGCAAATCACCCCCCGCATTAATAACACCACTGCTTACACCATTCATTTGCAAAACATATTTTGCCCTGTCGGCAGCGTAACCCTTACTATTGGCGCCAAAACCAATGCGCATTCCTTTTTCCTTTAAAAAAACGGTTTGTTTAGCGGCATCGATCACTACATTTTTGTAATTGGTAAGCATTACCGGCGAAGGTGCGATTTTAACATCTGCATTTTCGGCAAGAGCGGCATCATCACCAGTGTAGCCGGTTCCCGCAAAATAAGTAACATCAAAAGCCCCGTGGGTAAGCTCTGATATTTGCAGTGCTCTGTCAATAAGCCTGAAAATTTCAGCATTGGCTTTTACCGGTTCTATACCTGCGTTGCGGTTGATCCGGTTAATATTACTGTCTTCGCTAAAGGTCGACAGTAGTTTTTCAACCCGGTTAATTTCATTGATGGCAATGTCAATTTGTTCATCGGCCAGTAAGGGATCGTTCCCAACTACACTAATTTCAAATTTATCACCCATTAAGCGCACAGTACGCCTGTAAGTGGTTAAATTATTGGTTAAAGTTTTTACAGCCAGCATAAATAAAATTTAGTTATTGTTCAAAAAAATAACAGTGATGCAATGCGCTAAAGTCAATACGAAAGTGCAGGCAAAAGTGCTACATCACTACGCTATAAAAACTAAAATAGCCGACTTATATGAAAATAAGATGAAAAATGGATTACAATTGCCGCAAAACGGCGTTTTTTACATTATTTAACAATTGACTTACAATTGATTAGAGAGGAGGGTATTTATTTCAACTTTATATCAGGATGCCGATTTGCTGATCGGCATCCCATTAAAACTATCTTGATTCTTGTTATCTTAATCTTTATAGCCCTGTATCTTTTGGTGCCTTAAACTACAGTGCCTTCTTTAAGCTTTTCAGCATTTTCGGCAAATTGCAGTGATTCCAGTATTTCCTGCAGATCGCCATTCAATACACCGGGTAAGTTGTATATGGTAAGCCCAATACGGTGTTCGGTTAAGCGGCCCTGCGGATAATTGTAGGTACGTACCTTGGCCGAGCGATCGCCGGTTGAAACCATGGTTTTGCGTTTTTTAGAGGTTTCTTCCAGGTGTTTTTGCAGCTCCATTTCATACACCCTTGAGCGTAATACCTGCAAAGCCTTATCATAGTTTTTTAACTGTGATTTTTGATCCTGACATTGTGCCACAATACCGGTAGGGATGTGGGTTAACCTAACGGCAGAGTAAGTAGTGTTTACCGATTGTCCGCCTGGTCCTGATGCACAAAAAAGATCCTTGCGGATATCGCTTACCTGCAGGTCGATATCAAACTCATCAACCTCGGGCAATACCACAACCGAAGCTGCAGACGTGTGTACCCTGCCCTGTGTTTCGGTATCAGGTACCCGTTGTACACGGTGCACACCCGATTCATATTTTAATGTACCGTAAGCATCCTCGGCATTTACGTTAAATACAATTTCCTTGTAACCGCCACTTGTGCCTTCGGTATAGTCAACCAGTTCAGTTTTCCAGCCGCGTTTTTCGCAATAGCGCATATACATGCGGTAAAGGTCGCCGGCAAATAAGGCAGCCTCATCACCGCCGGTACCACCGCGAATTTCCACAAGGGCGTTTTTAGAGTCTTCCGGATCTTTAGGGATCAGCATCAGGCGTATTTGCTCTTCCTTCTCGTCGCGCTGGGTAATCAGCTCGTCCAGTTCGCTTTTGGCCATTTCACGAAACTCATCATCCTTTTCGGTAGCCAGAATTTCTTTGTTGCTATCAATATTGCTCATGATGTTGCGGTAAATGTTATACTCATCAACAATCTTGGCAAGGTCTTTATATTCTTTGTTTAACTGAGCATAGCGTTTCATGTCCTGCATTACTTCGGGATTGCTCAATTCTGCTTCTACGTTTTTCCAGCGTTGAAATATCAGTTCTAATTTCTCTAACATATACTATCTTCAATATCTATCGCAGCAAGCTATGGTTAATGATTGTCCGGCTATGAAAGTCTTTACGTTTCGGTCGGTTTACTGGCATACTGCAAAAAGCGCACAAAAATACGCATTTTCGGGCATATATAATTCAGTGTATTGTAAGTTCTGAGTTGCAGGGTCTTGAGCGTTAAGTTAAAAAATATAAGTTCTTTACTTGTAACTCAATACTTAAACTCAAAACTCTTTAATGCAAGTGTGGTGCCATCAAATTCGGCATAACTGCTGAAATTTACCCACTCGCCCAGGTTTATGTAGCGGCTTTTGGGATTTAGCTGTATATCAAGTGGTAAATGGCGGTGGCCAAAAATAAGGTAATCGTAAAAATTTGTTTTCAACTCTTCGCGGCAAAAAGTTACCAGCCATTCCTGCTCGCCGGGTTTGGGATCTTCTTTTTTCAGGTTACTGATACGGCTATTTGTTGACCAGTAATTGGCAATACCCACGCCTAAATTGGGGTGCAGCCTTGCAAAAAGCCACTGACAAAATTTGCTGCGGAAAAAGTTTTTTAAAACTTTATAAAAACCATCGCCGGGGCCAAGACCATCGCCATGGTGCAGGAAAAACTTTTTGCCGTTACGCTCTATCTTTAATTCATCGCTAATGATGGTTGCGCCCAGCTCCTTTTTAAAATAGTCAAACATCCACATGTCATGATTGCCTTTAAAAAGATAAAGTTTTACGCCAGCATCGGTAAGTTCGGCCAGTTTACCCAAAAATCGGATATAACCTTTGGGTATTACCGTTTTATATTCAAACCAAAAATCAAAAACATCGCCCATTAAAAACAGTTCGGCGGCGTCAGTCTTTATACTGTCGAGCCAGCTCACAATCCTGTCTTCGCGTTTACGGCTATCGGCATAGCCACCAGTACCTAAATGAAAATCAGATGCGAAGTAAAGTTTGTTACGGGTTGACATACCGGGCAAAAATACATTTTAACCGCCAAAGGTAAAAGATAAAGATTGTTACATACTTACCGTCAAACAACACCGTATCTTTAGGGTTATAAAAAATACATTAAAAACTAAAATTATGGCTATTCCAGAAAATCCAAATCTTGACGATGCCCAGGAGGATAAAGATCCCGGCAATGAGTTTGAACAAGGCGAAGGTAAGGATACCGGCAATCAAATACTTGATAATAGTGAACCCGATGTGGCTGGGCTCAATGCCGCAAGCCGGGCATCAGAATCTGCATATACTTTAAATTTTGAGGATGGTTTTGCCCCCGCCCCCGATAAGCTGAACGATAAAAACGACAGCGATAAGCACAATATTAAGCAGTGATAAAAGCTTGAATCCGTATCTAAAAAGCTTAATGAACGATCATCAGATTAGCGTGACTAAAATGATAACTAAGGTTACATAATCAAGTTGATGATAATTGCCGGGTGTTAATACACGGCTGTAACTTGTTATGCTTTTATGAAACGAATAAGCTCACAATAATATAATAATGAAAAAAGTACTATTTCTAACCCTTTTGTCATTAGCCTCTGCGGGCGCGGCAATGGCGCAGCACACGTTTAACGCGGCTGATTTTAAAAATAACCTTGGTAAAACAGGCACACTTTGCGATACCGTTTATTCGCTAAAAATTGTGAGCGATACACTTACCCTGCTCAATATGGGCGCGGCTTATCCGCGGCAAAAATATACCATAGCAGTAAAAGGCAACAAAACAGCGCTTGATCTGCCGCATATTAAGGGTAAGCAGATCTGTGTAACCGGGATTTTTGAAATGTTTAGGGATCAGCCCGAAGTGGTGGCCAGCCAACCTGAACAGTTTCAGGTACATTAACGCAAAACAGGCACCTGGTTTAACCGGGTGCCTGTTTTTTTATAAGCAGCAGGTAAAAACCTGCAGTATTTATTGATTAAAACTCATGAAGTAAACCAAGCACAAGCTGACCCTCGGTCATAGGTTGTTTGGTAACTATACGGCCAATGCTGCTGGTACGGCCGGTAGTGGTAATGCTTGGTCCTTTTGATTCAATGTAATTTCCTTTAAGCAATAAGCCCCAGCCGGCGCCCATATTAAACTTAAGTGCCGCACTGCCGCCATAAGCAAATGCTGTTCCTTTTGAACTTTGTTGTGTAAACGTTCCGGTTTGCGCTGCAACCCCGTCAATAGCCACTGCTATACTGGGCGTAGCGGTATTTTTTATAACGCCGGCTGATGCCCTAAGGTCAAAACTAAAGCGGTGGTATACAAATGTGTATTGAGGGCCCAGTAAAATGTTGTAGCTTCTGTAACGTTTATCGGCTGTAACCGTTGAGCCATCAGCTTTAAAATCATCAGTATACCCTTGTGAAATTTTTAGATCATCATCAAAGGTTAAATTACCCTGGTCCTGTTTCGATACAGTGTAACCTATAGCAAAATGCTTGTAAAAATAAACAGCACCGTCAATACCAAATACAAAACCCTTTTTAGCGAAACCCGATTTTACATTGCTGTAATCAGTCTTTTTAAAGTCGCCAAATGGATTTGACTGACCACCAAATATACTGATGTAGCTTTTAAGTTTTGCCTGCTCATCATCGTCACTTTTAGTATCCTGGGCCCGCGAGTTAAACGCCATCAGCATAAATAGGGCGGCCGTAAGTAATGTAAAGGTTTGTTTCATGTTGTAAAATTGTACTAATAAACTATATAAGTTTTGCCAATTACCCTGTTTATTTGGTTTAGCAAACGTGTAAAAAAAAGCATTATTATCAATATGGGCACAGATAATAAAAATTCCATTGTAAATAAATAATTACACTGGCACCCATCGCTAAAATACCCGCGTTATTTAACGGCCGGGTTCAGCTAATGCTTGTTTTTCATAATCGGGGGCTAATATAGCTTGCCCCGCTCAATTAAACAGCAGCAACGGGTAAAATTAACAACTTTTAACCTTTAATGTACTAAATCACTTGCCGCCTTCATACTCAAATTCCTATCTTTAGTTCTTTGCAATTTAAATCAACATGAAACGAACTACCTGTTTATTAGCATTGGCTGTTTTATTTTGCAGCTATATCCATGCACAACAAATGACTATAAAAACACTTCCCTACCCCCAAACTAAAAAAATTGATACCGTTGATACTTATTTTGGAACCCAGGTGCCAGACCCATATCGCTGGCTGGAAAATGACCAGGCTGCCGACACTAAAGAGTGGGTAAAAGCAGAAAATAAGGTTACCCAGAACTACCTCGGGCAAATTCCATATCGTGAGGAAATGCACAAGCAACTGGAAACGTTGTGGAACTATGAAAAATACAGCGCCCCTTTTAAAGAAGGCAAATACACTTACTTTTATAAGAACGATGGTTTGCAAAGCCAGTCGGTTTTATACCGGCAGGTAGGTGATACCGGTACGCCCGAAATGTTTTTAGATCCAAATAAATTCTCGGCCGATGGCACCACATCATTACAGGGTATTGACTTTACCAAAGATGGCGATCTGGCTGCCTATCAGATCTCAGAAGGAGGCTCAGACTGGCGCAAGGTGATCGTGATAAAAACGGATGATAAAACCGTAGTTGGCGATACCCTTACCGATATAAAATTTAGCGGCCTTGCCTGGAAAGGTACAGACGGCTTTTATTACAGCAGCTATGATAAACCCAAGGCCGGCAGTCAGTTATCTGGTATGACACAGTATCACAAATTATTTTACCATAAACTGGGTACACCTCAAAGTACCGATAAGCTCATTTTTGGAGGCGATAAAACACCCCGCCGTTATATAGGCGCTTACCTTACCGAAGATGAACGCTTTTTAGTGATCACGGCCGCTACATCAACCACAGGTAATGAGCTTTATATACAAGACCTGAGCAAACCCGGCAGCAGTATTATTAACGTGATTGATAATTTTGATAACCAGCATACCGTGCTTGATAATGTGGGCAGCAAGCTGTATATATTAACCAATATTTACTCGCCCAACTTTAAAATTGTTACAGTTGATGCCGCAAGCCCGACAGTAACACACTGGAAAAACCTGATCCCCGAAACTAAAAACGTATTAAGCGCAAGTACAGGCGGCGGTAAAATTTTTGCCGAATACCTGAAGGATGCCACCTCATTTGTACAGCAATATGATATGAATGGAAAGCTGGAGCGCACCATCATGCTGCCTTCTGTTGGTACAGCGGCGGGTTTTGGTACCAAGAAGGAAGAAAAAGAAACCTATTATACCTTTACCAGCTACGTATACCCGCCAACTATTTTTAAACTGGATATCGCCAATGGGAAATCAACCATATATAAAAAATCGGGTGTAAAGTTTGATCCTGAGCAGTACGAGTCAAAACAGGTGTTTTATACCTCAAAGGATAAAACAAAGATCCCCATGATCATCACCTATAAAAAAGGTACGGTGCTTAATGGCGAAAATCCTACGTTGCTGTATGCTTACGGCGGTTTTGGCATCAGTTTAACACCGGCCTTCAGCACATCGAACATCATACTGCTGGAACATGGAGGCATTTACGCTGTACCTAATTTACGCGGCGGTGGCGAGTATGGCGAAACCTGGCATCGCAAGGGTATTAAAATGAAAAAGCAAAACGTATTTGACGATTTTATTGCCGCTGCCGAATACCTTATCAAAAATAAATACACGTCGAAAGATTACTTAGCAGTTTCGGGTGGCTCAAATGGTGGTCTGCTTATTGGAGCCATGCTTACCCAGCGTCCGGATCTGTTTAAAGTAGCCTTCCCTGCAGTTGGTGTTATGGATATGCTGCGCTATAATAAATTTACCGCTGGTGCAGGCTGGAGTTATGATTACGGCACGGCCGAAGATTCGAAAGAAATGTTTAATTACCTGTATAATTATTCGCCATATCACGCATTAAAACCTAACCAATACCCGGCCACTATGGTCACCACTGCCGATCATGACGACCGTGTAGTACCGGCACACTCGTTTAAGTTTGGTGCGCGCCTGCAGGAATACCAAAAAGGCACAGCTCCAACAATTATCCGCATTGAAACCAAGGCAGGTCATGGCGCAGGCCAGTCAACCGCGCAGGTGATAAGCGGGCAGGTTGATAAGTGGGCATTCATGTTTTGGAATATGGGAGTGAAGTGGTAGTAGTTGGGGGGGATGAAATAAAGAAGCATGGCATGTGCGATTCCCCTCTTGAGAGGGGTGGAGGGGGGGTAACAGTGAAGAACACACCCCTACCACTACACAAAACCACGCGCCCCCTCTCAAGAGGGGAATTTTAAGAGAAAGCCAGTAAACTAAATTATGAAACAATATTTTTTCTTTATTACGGTACTGTTATTCAGTATTTCACACTCTTTTGCCCAGAATAAAAAACAAAACATCAATGTTGTTTTCATCGGCAACAGCATAACACAGGGTGTACAATTAAAAGATCCGGCTACAGAGGCACCGCCGGCTACTGCCATTGCCTGGCTGCGCCTGCAAAGGAATTTAGGCACGGTTGAATTTAGTAACCAGGGTCACAGCGGTTATACCACGCTTGATTTTTTACCAGGTACCGGTACTTTTGCTAAAGTTGAAGCGGCCGCCAATGCATTTACTGATAAAGATGCGCTATTGATCTTTTCGATGAAGCTTGGCACTAATGACAGTGCCATACATGGTCCGCATGGTGCGCCCGTATCACCCCAGGATTATATAAAAAACGTAAAAACCATTACTGATAAGCTATTGGCAGGCTTTCCAAAAGCGATCATCATATTTCAGCACCCTATATGGTATAGTAATAATACCTACAATGGTTCCATGTATTTGCAGGAAGGCTTATCCCGGTTGGAAAGCTACGTACCTAAGCTCGATAGCCTGGTTACTGCTTATGCTGTTACCAACCCCAAAAAGGTTTTTGTGGGCGATAAAAAGGCATTCAGCTATTTCAGAAAACATCATCCATCAGAGCTGATTCCTGAAAAAGGCAAACAAGGAACCTTTTATCTGCATCCTAATAAAAAGGGCGCGGCTACGCTGGGTGAGTTTTGGGGCAGGGCGATTGAGCGGGTGATAAAGGGTAATTTTTAATGATAATAGAAAAATGTCATCCTGAACTTGTTTCAGGATCCCACAAGTCGGGTTAGTCAACATATTCAACAGTTCAGTATATGAGATGCCGAAATAAATTCGGCATGACTGATTTATTTTATACTCAAACACGTTTAAATACCATTCTTTTTACAAACCATTTTTTGTTTTTTACGCAAAGAGTGCCAACTTCGCAGTCCAATATTTACTATGATATCTCATTATAAAAAAATAGCCCAGGAGCTTTCTATAGCCGAAAAGCAGGTAAGTGCCACTGTTGACTTACTTGACGAGGGCGCTACCGTTCCGTTTATTTCCCGTTACCGTAAAGAGGTTACCGGTACGCTTGATGAAGTGCAGGTAACCGAGATCCGCGACCGCGTACAGCAGCTGCGTGATCTGGATAAACGCCGCGAGGCCATACTAAAATCGCTTACCGATATGGGCAAACTAACGCCCGAGCTGGAAAAGCTGATTAACGAAGCCGAGACCATGGTGACGCTGGAGGATATTTACCTGCCATATCGCCCCAAACGCAAAACCCGCGCTACCACCGCTCGCGAAAAGGGTCTGCAACCACTGGCCGACCTGCTATTGGAGCAACGCAAAACTGATCTGAAAACCGAAGCCGCTGTTTATATAGATGCCGAAAAAGGGGTGAATAGCATAGAGGAAGCGCTGGCCGGGGCAAGGGATATCATTGCCGAAACCATCAGCGAAAATGCAGAGGTGCGTACCCGCATTCGTGAGCTGTTTATTGAAAAGGGAACTTTCCAGTCAAAAGTTATTGTTGGCAAGGAGCAGGAAGGGATAAAATATAAAGATTACTTCGACTGGACAGAGGCAGTAAAGTCTGCACCATCGCACCGCATCCTGGCCATGCGCCGCGGCGAAAAGGAAGAAATTTTATGGCTGGATATTAAACCCGAAGAGGAAGAAGCCGTAACCATACTGGAAGATACTTTTGTAAAAGCAAATAATACATCGGCCGACCAGGTAAAACAGGCCATCGCCGACGGTTATAAACGATTGCTGAAACCATCAATGGAAACCGAGGTGCGCCTGTTCACCAAAAAGAAGGCTGATGAAGAAGCTATCCGTGTTTTCGCGGAGAATGCGCGTCAGCTTTTATTAGGTGCGCCATTAGGCCAAAAAAGGGTGATGGCTATTGACCCGGGTTTCCGTACGGGCTGTAAGCTGGTTTGTTTGGATGAGCAGGGCAAGTTACTGGAGAACACCGCTATTTATCCGCATACGGGTGCGGGACAGGCACGCGAGGCCGAAAAAACTGTTCAGCACCTGTTTGAAAAATATCATATTGAAGCTATTGCCATAGGTAACGGCACTGCCGGCCGCGAAACGGAGCTGTTTGTGCGTAACCTGAATTTACTGGGCGTGGTTATAGTAATGGTGAACGAAAGCGGTGCTTCTATCTATTCGGCATCTGACGTGGCGAGGGAGGAGTTTCCGGATAAGGATATTACCGTAAGGGGCGCGGTATCTATTGGCCGCAGGTTGATGGACCCATTGGCCGAGTTGGTGAAGATCGACCCCAAATCAATAGGCGTAGGGCAATACCAGCACGATGTGGATCAGAACAAACTGCAAACCTCGCTGGATGATACCGTAATGAGCTGCGTAAATGCGGTTGGTGTGGAGCTGAACACTGCATCGAAACAAATACTGGCCTATGTATCAGGTCTGGGGCCGCAACTGGCGCAAAACATTGTGGAGTACCGCGATCAGAATGGCGCCTTTAAACGCCGCGATCAGCTTAAAAAAGTGCCTCGTTTAGGTGATAAGGCTTTTGAACAAGCCGCCGGTTTTTTACGCATACACCAGGCCGAAAATCCGCTGGACTCAAGCGCGGTACACCCTGAGCGTTACAGCCTGCTGGAGCAAATAGCAAAAGATATGAATTGTTCGGTTAAGGACCTGATGGGTAACGCGCCGCTGCGCAAAAGCATTCCCCTGCAAAAATATACTTCAGAAACGGTGGGCCTGCCTACCCTGAATGATATCATGGCCGAACTGGCCAAACCGGGTCGTGACCCGCGTGAGCAATTTGAAGCGTTTAGTTTTACCGATGGTGTAAACGCCATTGGCGATTTAAAGGTGGGTATGAAACTGCCCGGCATTGTTACCAACATCACCAATTTTGGCGCCTTTGTTGATATTGGAGTTCACCAGGATGGGTTGGTACACCTGAGTCAGATCACCAACAGGTACATTAAGGATCCTAACGAGGTGCTGAAAGTGCACCAAAAAGTGGAAGTTACCGTTACTGAAGTTGACGTGAATCGCAAACGCATAGCTTTATCAATGAAAGAGAATGATAAAAGCGCTCCGCAAGAAAGAAGAAATGAGGAAAGAAGACCTGTGGGTAACAAACCTGTTTATAACAAAAAGCCCGAACAGCAGCCCGAAACAGATATTGCTATAAAACTGGCGGCCTTAAAGAATAAGTTTAAGTAGGGGTCGGGCCGTCATTCCCGAAAACAGGTGGGATGACAGCCCCTTATCTTATTTTTTAACGTAAAAGTTTATTCCAAAGTGATCTGCCTCCTGATGCTTTCTTCAAGCGATATAAAGGTTTCGGTACGTTGGATGCCTTTAACGCCCTGGATCTGCTCATTCAAAACCTCACGCAGGTGGGTGGTATCATGACATACAATTTTGGCAAAAATACTCCATTCGCCGGTGGTGTAATGCAGCTCAACGATCTCCTTGATGGTTTTCAGCTGCTTAACCGCCTCATTGTACTGCGAACCCTTTTCCAGGTAAATACCCAGAAACGCTGTAATGTCATACCCTAATTTCTGAGGATCTACTTCCAGGCTGGCTCCTTTAATTACACCCATCTCCTCCAACTTTTTCATCCGCACGTGTATGGTTCCGCCAGAAACGATTAACTCTTTAGCTATCTCAGTGTATGGAGTAGTAGCATTTTTCATTAATATTGATAAAATCTGAATATCAAGATTATCAATTTCTAAATTTTGAGCTTTTCTGTGGGACATAAATTTGAATATCTATATTGAAATACAAGTTTAATTAAAATTTGAATAAAAATAAAATATTTTTGTTGAAATATTTGCAAGGAATTGATAGGTCTATTAAATTTGTATCAAGCAAATGACAATTGCTTATCGTTCTTTAAACAAAAAAACAATGTTGGGTGGTGAAATTTTTGGCAGACACACCTCCTTGTCCCGGTGGCGGAGATCCTGGAAAACCCGAAGCGGGCTAACCACTCTGTGAAGGTTCGAATCCTTCCCCAACAGCAAGTTCTAAGTCTGAAGCCCTGAGTCAGAAGTCAATGAAAGACTTTTGACTTAATACTTCGAACTGAAGACTTATATTCTGTAGGATGGTGAAATTTTTGGCAGACACACCTCCTTGTCGCGGTGGCGGAGAAATTGGGAAACTTTCAGCAATGAAAATAACCACTCCGTGAAGGTTCGACCCCTTCTCCTACAGCTCTTCTCATAATTTAGGTTTATAATTGGTTAGTAAAGGCCCCTGCCCATCAGGGGCTTTGCTGTTTCTAAAGGTTTTTATTTAAAATCAAAAGAAAAGAATCAAGACATAAGACACATTTTTTTACGCACCATCTTTTATCCTTTATCAAAGGTCCTTCATCTTTCTTGATTTATCCTATCAAAAATGTTACTGTGTCATTTTTACACATTGGTATTGATGCTTCAATATTTAATTATAAATTTGATACATTGCCAATTATTACAATCGATTGCGATTAAACCCTATTATTGTAATAAACAACAGTTAAAACCAACCTATAATTAGCGCATATATGAAAAAAATCGTACTGATGGTACTTGCAGCCTGTTGCTGTATCTGTTTATCTTGTAGTAAAAAACGCGTTGATAAGCCCCGCGTACTTATTTTTTCCAAAACCATGGGCTTTCACCATGCATCTATTGATGCGGGTATTGCAGCCATTCAAAAATTGGGCAGGGAGAATGGTTTTGATGTGGACACCACCAAGAACGCTGGTATGTTTAATGAGGATAACTTAAAAAAATATTCAACCGTTATTTTTTTAAGTACCACAGGCGATGTGCTTAACTATCGCCAGGAAATTGCGTTTGAGCGTTATATACAAGCCGGTGGTGGTTTTGTAGGTGTACACGCCGCTACCGATACCGAATATGACTGGGGATGGTATGGCAGGCTTGTAGGAGCCTGGTTTTATGACCATCCGGGCATACATGATAAAAACCCAAATGTACAACCGGGTACTTATAATGTGGTTGATGCTACTAATGACGCCACCAAGCACCTGCCTAAAGTATGGAAACGCACCGACGAATTTTACGCCTTTAAAAAAGAATTGGCACCCGATGTTCATGTGCTGATCACTTTGGATGAAAACAGTTATAAAGGTGGTAAGCGTATGGGTTACCATCCGGCAACCTGGTTTCATGATTTTGATGGAGGTCGCGCGTTTTATACCGCTATGGGCCATACCGAAGAATCATATAAGGAAGATAACTACCTGAAAATGCTGTTGGCCGGTATCAAATATGCTATAGGCAGTAATAATGAGCTTGATTATGCTAAAGCAAAATCGCAGGTGCCGCCTGAAGAGGACCGGTTTAAAAAGACTCAGCTATCAACAGGTCAGTTTTTTGAACCAACCGAAATGACCATTCTACCTAACCTGGATATATTAGTATTACAGCGCCGAGGCGGGATTATGTTGTATAAGCACGATACCCAAAAGGTAAAACAGGTAGGCTATTTTGATGTGTACTATAAAACTTTGCATACCCCAAATGTAAATGCCGAAGAGGGAATGCTTGGTTTGGCTAAAGACCCTGATTTTGCCAATAACAACTGGGTTTATATTTATTACAGCCCTGCCGATAGCTCAGTAAACCGTTTATCAAGATTTACTTTTAAAAACGATACCCTGATTAAATCAACCGAAAAAGTGATCTTAGAGGTAAAGGCCCAGCGCGAGATATGCTGTCATACGGGTGGTTCAATAGCCTTTGGTCCCGGACCTGATAAGATGTTGTTCTTTTCGGCTGGTGACAACTCTACCCCGTTTGATGAAAAAAAGCAGAAATATGTAACCAGTGGATACGCTCCATTAAATGATGATCCCGGTCACCTGCAGTTTGATGCCCGCCGTTCGGCCGGTAATACTAACGACCTGCGCGGTAAGATCATGCGTATCAAGATCAACGACGATGGTACTTATGCTATTCCCGATGGAAACCTGTTCCCTAAAGGCACACCAAAAACCCGTCCCGAAATTTATGTAATGGGCGACAGGAACCCTTACCGTATCTCCGTTGATCAAAAAAACGGAAATTTGTATTGGGGCGAGGTTGGTCCTGATGCGCATAACGATAGTTTAGATACCCGCGGCCCAATGGGTTATGACGAAGTGAACCAAGCCCGCAAAGCAGGTAATTTTGGTTGGCCATATTTTGTGGCCGATAATAAGCCTTACCATGTTTACAATTATACCACGGGTGCATATGGCAAAGCCTTTGATCCTAAGCATCCGGTTAATGAATCGCGTAATAATACCGGTTTAAAAGACCTGCCACCTGCGCAATCGGCATTTATATGGTACCCTTATGGTCCCTCGGCCGATTTTCCGGAGGTGGGTGCCGGCGGACGTAATGCTATGGCCGGACCGGTATATTATACCGATATGTTCCCGGCAGAAACCCGTTTGCCAGATTATTACAATGGCAAATTCTTAACTTATGATTGGATGCGCGGCTGGATAATGGCTGTAACCATGCAGCCTAACGGCGATTTTGATAAAATGGAACCGTTTTTCCCGACCCTGAAAGTAAACTCTATGATTGACATGGAGGTTGGCCCCGATGGAAGATTATATGGTTTAGAGTATGGAAGCGGCTGGTTCACCCTAAATCCTGACGCTGGTTTATTCCGTATTGACTACATTGCAGGTAACAGGCCGCCGGATATTTCATCTATAAAGGCTGATAAAACATCAGGTCAATTGCCGTTTACAGTTAAACTGAGTGCCAAAGCCAAAGATCCTGAGGGCGATAAAATAGCCTATACCTGGGATTTAGGCAATGGTGTTACCAAACAAACAGATGTACCACAGTTAGATTATACCTATACCAAGCCCGGCGATTATAAAATAATCCTTGAGGCAAAAGATAACCAGGGTGCTGCTGATAAAACTATGCCGTTAAAAGTATATGCGGGTAACGAGAAACCTGAAGTAACTATCAAACTAACCGGCGGTAACAAATCATTCTATTTACCGGGTATACCTCTTAGTTACGTGGTGACTGTTACTGATGGTGTAAATACAGCAAAGGTTGATCCTAAACGCATATTTGTAGAGGTTAATTATATTGATGGCTTTAAGAAAGCTGTCTCGGCGTCGCAACTGGAACAAGGCGAACCCGAAAACAGCGGAAAAGCTATTATGCTTACCATGGATTGTAAAAGCTGCCATAAAGAGGTAGGCAAATCAATAGGGCCATCATTTATAGATGTATCCACCAGGTACAAAAAAGACCCTGATGCTATGACAAAACTTACTGATAAGGTAATTAAAGGCGGTAGCGGTGTTTGGGGCGAAACTGCGATGTCGGCACACCCATCCATAAAAAAGGGTGATGTTGATCAGATCATAACCTGGGTACTATCGCTTGATAATAAGGATGCACAAAAGAAATCCTTACCTCCATCAGGTTCAATCATGCCTGATCCAGGTAAGAAGCTAGCCAGTACATTGGTTTTATCGGCCAAATATACTGATGAGGGTGGCGAGGGTATCAAGGCTTTAACCGGTCGCGGTATTGCAACGTTAAACAGTAATAATTACTTGTTTTCGGGTAGCGAAAAGGTTAGTGGCTTTACGGCATTTAAGTATAATGGCATCAACCTCATGATCATGCCACCAAGTGAAAGCTGGTTTGAGTTGGATAACATTGATCTTACCGGTTTACGATCAGTAAACCTGACACACTTCTGGCAAGCCGCACCAAGCATCGGGTTTAATTTTGAAGCCCGCATTGATGCACCCAATGGTAAACTGGTGGGTAAAGGAAGCATGCCTGTGCCAACAAAAGATCAAAAAGCGGGTATTACTCATTTGGTAATTAACCCGGTTACTGATGGTAAGCTGCATAAGCTTTACTTTATTTACAAACCTGTAAAACCAGTAGCCATGCAGGCCGGTGTAACCGGTGTGCAGTTTAGCGCTAAATAAGCTTCACCAATCTTCTCCTGAAAGAGAGGCGCTTATAATAAAAAAATCCCGGCAGGTTACCTGCCGGGATTTTTTTATTATAAGCCGATGTTTGTGTCTTCACAAACATCATACCTTAAAATATTTTGAAGCCTACGCTCAATGCCCACAGATTCTGGCGTTTGGCAAAGCTATCGCTTATTTTGGTCAGGCCGCCTTCATAACGCAGGTCGGCAGTGATGGCACCTATATCAACACCGGCACCGACCTGGTAACCTATATTGCTTTTGTTGAAATTATCAATCGCTCCGTTAATGTTATCGCCTAAATTACCGCTTTTATCTAACTGATAAGTATAAATAGGGCCGGCCATAACACGGAAATTCAAATCTTTTTCGCCGAATGATTTACCAATAAGCAAAGGAACGTTCAGGTTAGTAAACCTTACTTTCCCGCTAAAATTCTGGTTGTTTTCGCTCGATTCAAATTTACCGCCGGTTCCGCTTAAATAAAGTTCTGGCTGGAAATACCAGCTGTTACCCACGCGGGCAAATAAACCGGCCTGGTAACCGGTAAGGTTTGATTCTTTAAAATTGTCGGAGCTGATTTTTGAAAAATTAACACCTCCCTTAATACCTAATGAAACTTGTGCCTTAGCGCCGATGCTTACAGCAATCAGTAACGCTGCACTTAATAAATACTTTTTCATAATCTTGATGTTAGTTTATGCCGGTTGCATTCTTATTTACTATTGTACCCGGCATTTTTTAAAATTTAGTTAGTTTATAAACAAGGCCAAATTTTTAAGCCTTGTATAGTAGCCTATCAATTGACGAGCCAAAATTTTAAATGTTGCATGGAAATTCAACTGAAACTATGCCAATATCACCTCTCCTGCAGTATATTTACCGATTAAATGAGCTACAGATATTTTAGGCCTTGCCTGCACTGTATTTTTTATATTTTTGCTGAAAATAATTAATCATGGCTGAGATCAGTATCACAAACAAACAGTGGGAACGGGTAAAAATCAAGGTACAGCGTAAATATAACCACCTTACCGATGAGCAATTGCAATACTCAGAAGGCCAGGAAGAAAGCCTGATAACCAAATTAATGGACCTGGTAAACCGCGACAGGAGATATGTGGTGTTCACTTTGAGAAAAGCATTGGTGAATATTGATAATAACCGCCTGTAAATAAGGCTGAATTTTTAAAAACCGATATGCTTTTTGTATTTTTATACGTTTATATGTTGAAATAGGGTAATGGTGATCAATAACAGATACAAAAGGATAGGTTTATTTGCTGGTATTGCATTGCTGGCCGGCGGAGTGATGGCTTTTAATGATGACTTATTCCAGATCTCAAAAAATCTGGATGTGTTTGCATCAGTATACAAAGAAGTAAATATTAACTACGTTGATGACATCAACTCCTCAAAACTGGTGAAAACCGGTGTTGATGCCATGCTTGATGGTCTTGATCCTTATACCGAGTTTGTTCCTGAATCGGAAATAGAAGATTATAAGCTGCATTATGTAAGCACACAGTATGGCGGTATTGGCGCCAGCATTTTCTCGCGTACAGGAAAAGTGTACGTTTCGGATGTTTTTGCAGGCTTTCCGGCTCAAAAAGGCGACGTTCACCCGGGCGATCAGATCCTTAAAATAAATGACATTGACCTTAACGGTAAAAATAACGACCAGGTAAGCCAGTTGCTTAAAGGCTCAAAAGGCGCTGCCATAAAATTGCTCCTTAAACGTGATAATACGCCGCAGCCATTTGAAAAAAACCTGATACGCGATGAAATTAAACAGCCTAACGTATCCTACTATGGTATGGTTGATGGCAATATGGGTTATATTAAGCTGGATAAATTTCTGGAAAACTCTGCAGGCGAAGTTACCAATGCTTTAACAACCTTGAAAAAGAGCAACCCCAGCGGTATTATACTTGATTTGCGCTCCAATGGTGGCGGCATATTACAGGAGGCAGTAAAAATTGTGAACCTTTTTGTACAAAAGGACGTAGAGATTGTATCGCAAAAAGGAAAGATCAAGGATAAAAACTTTACCTATAGTACAATAAGCACACCACTTGAGCCTAATTTACCTTTAGTGGTGCTGGTTAACAGCCACTCAGCCTCGGCATCAGAAATTGTTGCGGGCGCTCTGCAGGACCTTGACCGTGCTATTATTATTGGTCAGCGCAGCTATGGCAAAGGGCTGGTGCAGCAAACGTTTAACCTGCCTTATAACAGTTTGGTTAAAATAACCATTGCCAAATACTATGTGCCGTCGGGCCGTTGCATACAGGCACTTGATTATAGCCACCGCAAGGATGATGGTAGTGTAGTAAAAGTGGCCGATTCGCTGATACATGAGTTTAAAACCAAAAACGGAAGATCAGTATATGATGGCAGCGGTATTTATCCTGATATTTTTATTAAACAGGAAAAATTTGCCAATGTAACCCAGGCACTGGTAGGCAAACTGCTGATATTTGATTATGCTACCGTTTATCGTGATGCGCACCCCAAAATTGCCGAACCAAAATCATTCAGTTTATCAGATGCTGATTACAATGATTTTGTAAAATACCTGGCCGATAAGAACTACAGCTATACCACAGCATCTGAAAAATTACTGGGCAGCCTGAAAACAGAAGCAACCAAAGAAAAGCAGTTTACTGAGATCCAAAATGAGTATGATATTTTAAAATCAAAGCTGCTGGCCAGTAAAAAGAATGATCTGCAACAACATAAGCCCGAAATAAAACAGGTGCTTGAAAATGAGATAGCTTCGCGCTATTATTATGAACGGGGCCGTTACGAAACCAACTTTAAGTATGATAAAGAACTGGCCCAGGCCATAAAAACCATGCAGGACAAAGTTCAGCTGGCATCTATACTCAAAGGGGAAGGCAACTATAAGGTAATTGGCAAACCTATGCTGGCTATGGCAGGTAAAAAGAATGCCGATAAAGATACCGACGACGATCAATAAGCCAACATATTGTATATCATGGTGTTAAAAATTGTAACCAATTAGTTACCTGTATGTTATGGGTACTGGCTAAACTATTGCCGTAGCTTATCGTCTTAAATACAAAGTAACACGATAAAACTATGAAAAAGTTAATTTTAACAGCAGCCATATTTTTTAGCTGCTTATCAGTAAAAATAGCCAGTGCTCAAATAAGCTTAAGCATAAACATTGGCAGCCAGCCCGATTGGGGCCCAACAGGATATGACCATGCAGACTATTATTATATGCCTGATATTGATTCGTACTATGATGTTAATGCCCATCAGTATGTGTACCTGAATAATAATGTATGGGTGCATACTACCGCATTGCCTCCGAGGTACAGTAATTATAATGTATATAATGGGTATAAAGTTGTTGTAAATGAGCGTACCCCATGGGTTCATAACGATGTTTACAGAACTAAATACAGCTCATACAGAGGACAGCGTAACCAAACTATCATTCGCGATAGTAAAGATGTTAAGTACCGCAATCACTGGAATGGCAATGATAACCGCGGACAAGGTCGCAGGGTTGTTGTTCACAAAACCAAAACTGTTCACAAGGATAATGGCAACCGTGATAAGCATGATGACCATCGTGACAATCCAGGCCAGGGCCACAGAAACTAATTTGTATTGTTAATTTTTATATAAAACAGGCTCTTCTTAATTGAAGAGCCTGTTTTTTTATGGCATAATTTTAGACTATGTAAAGGAAGGTAAAATTAAAATTTAAACTTTTTACGATAATCATTGTCATACCTCCATAAAATGAAGCGATCATGGCCTGCTATTCAAACAATGGAATTAACCATGATAACTTTATCAACACTTAAAAAAACTTTCTAATGAAAAAGCTCATTTTATCAGCAGCAATATTATTAAGCTGCTTAACGTACAAAACAGCCAGCGCCCAGGTAGGTATAAGCTTAGGCGTAAATATTGGCAGCCAGCCCGATTGGGGCCCGGTAGGATATGACCATGCCGACTATTATTACATGCCCGATATTGATACTTACTACTATGTGCCAACCCACCAGTATGTATATTATGATAATAATATATGGGTACACCGTACCTATTTACCGTCACGTTACCGTAACTACAACCTGTACGGTGGCTACAAGGTGGTTATTAATGATCGCGATCCCTGGTTAAGGAATGACGTTTACAGAACAAGGTATTATGGTTACAGGGGGCGCCATGATCAGGTGATCATCCGTAACAGTCGCGATGCCAGGTATGCTAACCACTGGAGAGGCAACTATAGCCGCAGGTATGCCTATAGCCATTCCCGCAATTATGGAGGTAATCATTATGGACGTCCAAATTATGGCCACAGAGGTGGTTATAACCGGGGCAATTACGGACATGGCGGCGGCAATCACTGGGGTGGTGGTCACGGGCGTCCGGGTAATGGCGGTGGTCATGGGAACCACGGTGGTGGCAATGGGAATCACGGCGGTGGTCACGGGAACCATGGAGGTGGTCATGGTGGTGGCCATGGCAGGAACTAATTATTATTGTTAAGGTATTATATGAGCAGGCTTCCTAAAAAAGGAGGCCTGTTTTGTTTGATATTAAATTCTTCTTAAGTCGTCGCCCGGCTCCAATCCACAGGTGTCCGGAAGATTGTGATTGCAGTATATATTCCCTCCCTTGGGAGGGGTGAGGTGGATTGTGCAGTGGTAGGGAGGGGTTTCTACGCGCGATTAAACCTTCAATAAACCCCTACCTCCCCTTCCCCAAGGAAGGAATCGCACTGACCCCAAGCTTTCTTTTTATTCTTTCGAACACCTGTGGGCTCCAGCCGGGTAATTTAATTCCCCTAAAAATGCAAAATGGCTTTAAAGCTTATGTTGCGGCCCATGTTATAAATACCAGTATGCCCGTTGGGCGATGACTTGTAATATTCAAAATATTTAAGCCGGTTCAAGTTAGCTTGATAAGCAGTATTAAATAAATTATCCCCCTGTATAAAAAACTCATAGAATGATGTGGTTGCTTTAGCAGGTTTAATAGTAAAACCCAGGCCGGCATTAAACAGGGTGTATCCTTTTGTAAAAGTTTCGGTATTGTCAAGCGCGTAAAAATGGTTTTGGTTTGCATATCCATCGGCTTCAACGCGGGCGTTTAGTTTGGTAAACAGGCCATATGTGCCGGGCAAGCTCACCTTTAATGCCGACCGGATATGTAGCGGCGGTATAAAGGGCAGGTATTTGGCTGCGTTGCCGTATTGAGCTATCAGCTGCGGGTTTTTGTTAATACCGGTTACCCAGGCCACACTATTATCAAGGGCAAGCCATTTAATGCTTTGCGGGTGCAGGTTCAGGGTAAATTCGGCACCATAAAGCCTTGCCTTTGATTGCTGGTATTGGTAGGTGCTGTTGCCCGGTACAATAACTACAGGGTTTCCATTAGCGTCGTTAACTTTAGCCTGATAAATGTAGTTGTCAATATTGTTGTTAAATACTTCGGCAATCAGGTCCACATCGCTCAGGTAGGCAATAAAGCCAAGGTCCTGTTGCAAGCTAAATTCGGGATTAAAGCTGCGGTTACCCAGGTATACAATATGCGCCCCAGGGTCAAGTCCGTTTGAGCCTATTTCGGTAATATTTGGTGCACGGTAGCCCCGCGCGATATTCGCTTTTAGCAACAAGCGGTCGCTGATGTTATAGGTAAGCCCCAGGCTACCCGAAAGCCCCTGGTAAGTATGTTTAAATGATGGGAATTGCAGGCTGGCGCCGGCAGTATCAGGCAGACGGGCTTGTTGGCCAAAGCCGGTTTGCGCATTGGTGCCCACATAAAAATTATTCCAGTTGATGTGCCGGTTATCGTAACGGATCCCACCGGATATATCAATCTTAGCAAAGCTTTTTTTGGCGAACAGGAACCCTCCAGCATCAAACAAATTATAATCGGGTATGGGGAAGTCGGTAGCGGCTTTACTGCGGTTGGCCTGGTAAATGCCGTTAATGCCCGCAGTAGTTTCAACTCCGCCGAATGATGGCAGGTTGTACCGTACATCGTAATTAACTGTATTAAGCACCACATATAAACCAGCCTGTTCAGGAACGGTAGGGTGGTTATATTCCCTGCGGATACTTTGTTGAAAACCCAATGAAGTATTGATGCTGCCATCGCCGGTTTTAAAAGAGTTGGTAGTATACAAGCGATAATGCTGTATGCGCTGGTGCAGTGGCGCAATAGTATATGAACGTAACTCATTATCAGGCACTATGGGGCGGTTTTTGATGTCATCTAAACCCCCTTCGTATATTTGTTTAGTAAACCGCCTGCTGAGCGAATCGCGGCTGCCATCGGGTATTTCCTGACGGTTGTCATACAGCGTAGCACCAATTTGCGAGTATCCCCATGATTTATCAACCCGGGCAATGCCCGATAAATTAAATTCACGGAAGCCCGTATTATAAACCAGTCCGTCAACTTTGTTCTGGTAGTCATGTGCTGTTTTGGCGGTAGCACGAAAGGCATATTTCCAGTTGTTTTTTTTGTATGATAAACCAACAGAGGTGCCTATCATGCCGTTATTAGTATGGTAATCGGTTATTACATCGCCATTCAATTTACCATCGTCGCCATTAGGGATATAGGGTATCATGTTAATAACACCCGCCAGCGCATCAGAGCCATACGTTAAACTGGCCGGGCCTTTTATCACTTCGGCGCGGCCTATGCCATACTGATCTATCTCGATACCATGTTCATCGCCCCATTGCTGCCCTTCCTGCCGCATACCATCGTATAACGTTAAAACCCGGTTATAGCCAAGGCCCCTGATAAAAGGTTTAGAAATATTTGGCCCGGTAGTAACAGCACTTACACCCGGCACTCCTTTTACAATGGCATCAATAATGTTATTATTTACGTGTTGTTCAATATCTTTTTTGGTCATTACAGCTATAGGTACAGGGTTGCTGCGTAATTGTGTAGCACGAGATACACCGGTAACCACCACCTCATTGAGTTTGGAAGGTTTTTCTTTTAGTATAATGTCATTAACAACTGGCTCATTACTATGGATAGTGATATTAATGGTCTCGGGTTCGTAACCAATGCTGCTAATGATTATGCCATAAGTACCTTCCGGAATATTTTTTATTTCGTAATAACCCTTACTGTTGGTACTGGTACCCTTGCCGATACCTTTAATACTTACCGATGCATAGGATATTGGTTCATTATGGCTGGTGATTCGGCCTTTTACAACTCCATTTTGGGCGTATAAATAGTTGCTGGTAAGTAATATAAGAAGTAAAAGTATAAAGCGCATAGTGATTTAATTTCGTGCAAACATATTTAAATTATTTGATTAATTAAAGTAAAAAAATTAGTCTTGACTAATTTTACAATAAACGCAATGTTTTTGCCTATGTTTGTGTGTAATCATATTGGGGATGTACACATTATCAGAAGAGAATTATTTAAAATCCATTTACAGGCTTGCCCAGCAAACCAATTTCAAAATAACGCCTACTGCAATTGCCGAATCATTGGGTAATAACCCGGCATCGGTGGTGGATATGATACGTAAGCTCACCGAAAAACAGCTGATAGCGTATGATAAAAAGAATGGAGTAAAGCTAACCGCGCAAGGTTTAAAGGATGCTGTGCTGATAGTGCGCCGCCATCGTTTGTGGGAGGTTTTTTTGCTGGAAAAGCTGGGCTATCACTGGGATGAGATCCATGATATTGCCGAGGAGCTGGAACACATTAGCAACGCCACGCTTGCAGACAGGCTCGATAAATTCCTGGGTTTCCCTGAGTATGACCCGCATGGCGATCCTATACCCAAGGCCAATGGTAAAGTACCCAAACCATATTCAGTAACCTTAACCGACCTAAAAGGGGGCGACGCCTGCCGGGTAGCCGCTGTACGCGATACCAGCAGTTCGTTTTTGCAATACCTGCAAAAGCTGGACATCGGTATAGGTACCCGCATACAATTGATTGAAAAAATACCTTTTGATAATTCACTGGTGATCAGTATCAGCGGCAAGGAAAATACTACAGTATCTCAAAAGTTTGGCGAGAATATTTTGATAGATTAATTTTCTTGTTTGTCATCCTGAGCGATAGCGAAGGATCTGTTAGCAAACTATGTGTACAGCGAATAGATGCTTCACTGAGCTCAGCATGACAAGTGGGGTAAGAAATAAAATCGTGTTAATCCTTTAATCCGGTTAATCAAAGTTCAGAAAAAAGAATTGCGCGTAAAGGCCTGCCCACCATACTTCGACAGGCTCCATGACAGCCTTACTTTGTTATATGTTATTGCGGCCATAGTGGTAATGAACTTTTCTTCTTAACTTTAATAGTAAACACACCGCCATGGAAGAATCAGAAAAATTTACCCGCATCATTGAGGCCCGGATGAAGCTAAAGGCCCGGTTTGAGGAAAAGATGAAGCTCACCCCATCGGTTGCCGATGATGCACCGCGCGGATCGGGCAAGACAAACCGCCACGGTATGCCGGCCCTGCCCATAGGCCAAACAGTTACTTACAAGTGGCCGGTGCTTGACCTCGGGTATCAGCCTGCTATTCCGCTCGACCGGTGGCGACTCACCATTGATGGCGCCGTTGAAAACCCGGTAAAGCTTACCTGGAAGGAATTTATGGATCTGCCGCAAACCAAAGATACTTCTGATTTTCATTGCGTTACTACATGGTCAAAGCTCGATATGCCCTGGAAAGGTGTTAGCCTGCTTGATCTGGCTGCATTGGTTCATCCTAAAGAGAATGCCACACATATTATGTGTTATGGTTACGATACTTACAGCACCAACCTATCGCTTGAGGAAGCATTAAAGCCCGATGTGTTATTGGTACATACTTTTGAAGGACAACCCCTGCAAAAAGAACACGGCGGCCCGGTGCGGATGATAACGCCACAGTTATATGCCTGGAAGGGTTCAAAATGGATAAAGCGTATAGAGTTTTTAACCGAAAATAAATTAGGCTTTTGGGAAGATCGCGGCTACTCAAATACTGCATATCCATGGCGTAATGACCGGTACAGTGACTAATATATGGGAAGAATAGAGCTTAGCAGGACCGCATACTCAACAAATTTTGTTTATTTAATAAAATGCTTAATAGGGGTTATAATTTGTTACTTATTATATAAGTATATCCCTCAATACCCTTTTTATTGGGCCATTGTTTCTGTAGTGGTGGCTTTATCACCTGATGATAGCAATCAACAGGCATATGACCGGATGAAAGCAAATGTGCTGGGTTGTGCCGTTGGTCTTTGTTTGTATCCCTTGCATTTGCCTAACCTATTAATATTATGCGTAGGTGTGGTTATGACCATAGGCATAGGAATTGCTTTTAAGATCACCCATACCCTAAGAAGCGCGCTTGCCGCCCTTGTTATTGTTACATACAGGAGGAACTGGAAAAACACTGGTACATAGCGTTGGAGCGGGTAACCTGCGTCGTGGCAGGCTGCCTGGTAGCCCTGATGGTCACGATGCTTTGTAACTCAATTATCCAGGTAAATGCGAGAAGATTAAAGCGGAAGGCCTAAAAGCGAATACAAGTAAAAGCTTTGAGCCTTCAGCTTTCTGCTTTTATGGCTTACCGTTTATCTTGGCCGATTCTTCCAGTTCATTATCAACCTGATCGTCAAAATACAGGCGGTATATCACCCAGTCGCTTTTAGGTTTGTAAAACATAAAGGTAAACCTTACCGGTTGCTTTTCATGTTTAACCAGATAGCTGTATAACACCAGGCTGTTTGAAGCCTTACGTTGAACAATTAGCTCTTTACCTATATACATGCCAATTAAGCCACGTGTAGTATCTATTTTGGCTATCAAACCCTTTAAGCTGGTTGAATCGACCAATGGATTGGTTTTAAAAATATTGATGATGGCCCTTGAAGTGCCATCCTTTTCATAGGTTTTAAAAAACTTGTCGATATAAGTAGTTACCCCGGTAATAGCTGCTGTAGGTGCCTTCACTGTGGTTGTAGCTGTTGGGGTTTGTGCAAAGGCGTTGCTGCAAAAAATGCAGGCTAATATTACAAAAAGTGTCGGTTTTATTGCTTTAAGGCTGAAGTATTGCATACTGATATTTTATTGGCCTAAAAATAGGTAATTAAATAATATCAACCTTTGTGTACAAGTAAAATCCCGGTAAAATTTATGAAGGGAAATTAGAGTGGTGATCGGCCAACTACCGTTTCTTTAAAAATGCGGTTTTAAGCACAATACTCATACCATCAATCTTGCAGTCAACCTCCTCGTCGTTATCGGTAAGGCGGATCTTTTTTACAAGGGTACCTTGTTTTAACGTAACACCTCCGCCTTTAACTTTTAAGCTTTTTATCAGGGTTACCGAATCGCCTTCGTTAAGGATATTGCCGTTGCTGTCTTTTACGTTTGATTGTTCCATTGCCGAAGTTTTTAAATTTGATGTAACAAAAAAAAGCCTGCCACAAGAGCAGGCCTTTATATAATAGCTGTATAGCGTAATTACTTAGTAACGTACATTACTTCTTTAACCGCTTTAATTACCCTTTCAGGGTTGGGCAGGTATTCCTGTATTAAAGTTGGTGCGTAAGGCAATGGTACATCGCCACCCATAATGCGTAATATAGGCGCATCAAGGTAATCAAACGCGTCTTTTTGTACTTTAAAGGCAACCTCGGTAGCAATTGAACCTAAAGGCCAGCTTTCTTCAATGATTACCAAACGGTTTGTTTTTTTAACCGATTCAATTACTGTTGCGTAATCAATAGGGCGAACGGTGCGCAGGTCAATCACTTCGGCGTGAATACCTTCTTTCTCCAGTTCGGCAGCGGCAGAAATAACCACTTTCATGATCTTACCAAAGCCAACTAAAGTAACATCAGTACCTTCTTTAACAACTTTTGCTTTTCCTAAAGGAATATAATAGGTATCTTCTGGTACTTCGCCTTTATCGCCATACATTAATTCAGATTCCATGAAAATAACCGGATCCGGATCAATTATAGCCGATTTTAATAAACCTTTTGCATCATATGGGTTTGATGGTACTACCACCTTTAAACCCGGACAGTTGGCATACCAGTTTTCGAAACACTGGCTGTGTTGCGAGCTAAGCATACCCGCGTTACCGGTTGGGCCGCGGAAAACGATTGGAACCGAAAACTGGCCACCGCTCATTGACATGATCTTGGCTGCACCGTTGATGATCTGGTCAATGGCCACTAACGAAAAGTTAAAGGTCATGAACTCAATGATGGGGCGCAAACCATTCATGGCCGAGCCAATGCCTATACCGGCAAAGCCTAATTCAGAAATGGGCGTATCAATAACGCGTTTGGCACCAAACTCATCCAACATACCCTGACTTACTTTGTAGGCGCCATTGTATTCGGCAACCTCTTCACCCATCAGGTATATTTTGTCGTCGCTGCGCATTTCTTCGACCATGGCCTCTCTTAGCGCTTCTCTGAATTGTATTTCTCTCATTATATTATATAAAATGATGTTTTTTGCGACCGCAAATATAAACACTAATGTGTAAAATGCAATCCCTAACCCGGTGCAGATAAGGTTTTACCGCATATATTTTACAAAAAACAGTACATTGCTGGTATAAACCTTATACTAATGAAATTTCCGTCGTTAAAAAACCTTGCCCAAGGTGCCGCTAACACCATAAGGCGTTATATTTTGAAATTAAATTTGAGGTCAGCAATATGAATTTCCGCTTGCTAAAGAATAAGAAGCCTGAGGTTACTTCGGTTACGTTTATGTATCTGATTAAGCAAAAGTGATTTGGATTGATTGGAGAGCTAAGTCATTCTGAACTTGTTTCAGGATCTCACTGGACGGATATCCAGCGTGTGAACACACATGTGAGATGCCGAAATAAATTCAGGATGACATCTGAGGGCGATTACCCATCCAGCATCCCCATATCAAATTTTGGTTTGAGGGTGTACCTGAGTTGTACCAATCCGCTGCTGAATTGTTCTGAGCCAAGAAGCACCAGGTCGGTGCGTTCTTTAATATCAATAAACAATGGCTTGCCGCTGCCTAAAATGGTGGGATGCACGGATAATAATAACTCATTAATTTGATTATGGGCTATAAATGCCGATACCAGTTCGGCACCGCCATACAGCCAGATATTGGCACCCGACTGGTTCCTGATTTCATAGACTCGTAGCTTAAAATCGCCTCTGGTAATGATTTCATTATTCCCTTCTACATGGGTGAGGGTATCTGAAAATACATACATTTTTAGTGCCGCGAACATTTCTGGATAGGCAGCCATCAGCATTTCATAGCTTTTGCGCCCCAGGAAAATGGCATCAGTGCTGTTTAAAAACTCAGTCATGCCATAATCCTGATCCGCAAAACACCAGTCATATTCGCCATTTGGACCTTCAATATAACCGTCGAGGCTCATGGCCAGGTTTAAAATCACTTTCCGCATAGGTATTTTTTATAGATATGATGTGGTTATTCTTCGGTGACGCGGTTTTTTTCCTGCCATTGTTTGCTGAACGATTTTTCGGCTACGTTTGGCATCTCTCTGAAATGGCCCCACGACTTCTTAAAGAAAGTTTTAAGCAAATAGTTTTTCATTTTGCCGCCAAAAAAATCCATAAGCTTGCGTTTAAGCATGCCTTTTTTCCAGATACTCCAGCCCCAGCGTTCTTTGGCGGTAGTTAAGTGCTCATTCACGGCATCGCGGCGGTTAAGCAACAACATTTTGTGGATATCAATTTTTACCGGGCAAACCTCGGTACACCTGCCGCATAAGCTTGATGCATAGCTCAGGTGCTTAAACTCATCCATTCCGCGGGTATGCGGGGTTATAATAGAGCCAATAGGGCCACTGTACGTAGTGTTATAGGTGTGACCGCCTACGTTCTTATAAATAGGGCATACGTTTAAGCAGGCGCCGCAACGGATGCAATACAGGCCCTGTCGCTGATCTTTTTGAGTCAGCAGGTTGGTACGCCCGTTATCCAGCAATATCACATACATTTCATCGGGCCCATCGGTTTCGTCAGGCTGACGCGGGCCGCTTAAAATAGTATTATAAACAGTAAGATTTTGGCCGGTACCATGGGTGGACAGCATAGGCCAGAACAGGTCAAGATCTGCAATGGAAGGGATGATCTTTTCGATCCCCACAATGGCAATATGTATTTTGGGGAACGTGGTGCATAAGCGTGCGTTACCCTCATTTTCGCTGATAGCGATGCTGCCGGTATCGGCCAGCAGGAAGTTGGCCCCGGTTATACCTATATCGGCCAGTAAATACTTATCACGCAATAATTCGCGGGCTTTAAGCGTAAGCTGCTCGGGAGTGGCATCAATAGGGGTGCCAAAGCGCTCGTGAAACAGTTTGGCAATATCCTCTTTACTGAGGTGCATGGCCGGGGTAACTATATGATATGGCTTTTGGCCCAGCAACTGTACAATGTATTCGCCCAGGTCGGTTTCTAATGATTCCACATGGTTACTTTCCAGGAACTCATTTAAATGAATTTCCTCGGTAACCATTGATTTCGATTTAACTACCGTTTTAGCGTTTGCTTTTTTTATAATGTTCAGGATCTCGCGGTTGGCCTCTTCGGCATCATTAGCCCATATCACTTTGCCGCCGCGCTTTTGGAAATTGGCCTCAAACTCTGGTAAAAACTTATCCAGGTTCTCCATCACCTTCCATTTTATCACATGCCCTTTGCGTTTGGCATTGTCAAGGTTAATGATGCGGGAAAGGCCGCGCGCTACCGAGGTGCTGTATTTATCAATGTTGTTATTGATAATACGGCGGTGATCAACATCAAATGCCTTTTCTGTCGAGGCAACCAAAAACTCTTCCGCAGTGCTTCCCATATATGCGAAAATAAGGTTTTTTTGTTTAGATTGTTTTTGTAGAAATGCAAATTTGCGTCTTAAATATTACCACAAACAAAAAGAGACGCATATAATGCGTCTCTAAAGGTCTTTATTTATTCACTCGCCTTCCCATCAACTAACGGGCGCTTATCGCGGTTGGCCAGTTCCCAGCCGGTGTAAAATACCAGTTGTGCACGTTTGGCCAGCAGTGGGAAGTTAATTTTACTTACTTCATCGCCTGGCTGGTGATAATCGTCATGTACGCCGTTAAAGTAAAATATGATGGGCACACCATGTTTGGCAAAGTTATAATGATCACTGCGATAGTAGAACCGGTTAGGGTCGTTTGGATCATCATATTTATAATCAAGATGTAATTTGGTGTAGGTATTGTTAGCCTGCTCGCCAACATTATGCAGCTCCTTGCTCAACATGGCCGAACCTATAGCATATACATAATTTGCAGAATCGGGCTTGCCAATGTATTCGTATCCTACACGACCTATCATATCAATATTAAGATCGGTAATGGTGTTGGCCAGCGGAAATACCGGATGTTCTGAATAATACTCAGAACCCAGCAAACCTTTTTCTTCGCCTACATTACCTAAAAACAGGATACTGCGGCGCGGGCCATGTCCGTCTTTTTTAGCCTGGGCAAACGCACGTGCAATTTCAAGGATGCCGGTTGTTCCTGATCCATCGTCGTCGGCACCGTTATTTACTTTGTCTTTGGCCTTTTCATCGGGATTAAGACCGATATGGTCGTAATGAGCTGAGAATATCAGTACTTCGTCCTTCAGATCGGTACCGGGCATATAGCCAAGCACATCAACTGCTTTTACATCGCCCCTGGTAGTTGCGTAATTGATCACTACAGCACTTGTTACATTTAAAGCAGGTGTAACTGCCGCAGCTGAAGCAGTTTTTAACAGATCATAGGTTTTACCGCTTGGTTTTACTAATTCATCCGCCAGCGTGGTAGTGATATTAAACAAAGGCGCATTGGTATTTGCAGGCTTAGCAGCAGCGTCTTTAATAGTAAGGCGCGGACTGGTTACACTTTTACCAAAACGGCTAAGTGCGGCTGTAATGCCCGGGTTAGCAGCAAGTATGGCAGCCGGTTTTTTACTTTGTAGATATTTAATAGTTTTGGTACGGTTAGCAGTTAAGCGGTAGCTGGTATTTGGGGTTGCACCTGCTTCGGGCTTATCCTCGTTTATCCAAAGTAATATTTTTCCGGTAAGGTCGGTGTTGCCTATTTCGGTGTCGGTTCCATAACCTACAAACACAATATCATTTACATTGATGTTATTATCAGGGTAGGCGCCATTCAAAAAGAAATCCCGACCGTACTCAAACGTTTTTCCGTTTACGGTGAATGCGGTTACTTTTAAAGCATTTTCGGTAAGCGGAACGTTTAAAAAATAGGAGCCATTTACAGGAGCCTGCAGGCCTAACCTTTTAAATTCAGCAGCTATGTAGTTGGCTGCCTTCTCGGCGCCGGGCTTACCGGTTTCGCGACCCTCAAATGCGTCAGATGCTAAAATGCTGAGGTGTTTTTTGGCATCATCTGCACTAATGAGCTGCGCGTATTTTACAGCTGTTGGATTTTGCTGGGCACAGGCATTTAATACAAATGCTGTTGAAAATGCCCATAACGTTATTTTTTTCATTTATTATCAGTTAATTGTGTTTATGGTTTATGGCGAAGATTAAACTGCGCTTTAGGCTTTCTGCCTTAAGCTTTCAGTTTTAACAGGCAATTTTGCCAACACGTGTAGCGTGTCGGCCTCCTTCAAAATCAGTATTTAAAAAAACAGCTACAATTTTTTTTGCCTCCTCGATACTGATAAAACGGGCTGGTATACATACAATGTTGGCGTTGTTATGCTTGCGGGCCAGTTCGGCAAGTTCCTCGTTCCAGCATATGGCCGCGCGGATATCCTGATGCTTGTTGGCGGTTATAGCCACTCCGTTAGCGCTGCCGCAAACCAGGATACCAAGATCAAAATCGCCACTTTCAACTGCCGATGCAACGGGGTGGGCAAAATCAGGGTAATCGGCAGATTCATTGGAGTAGGTTCCAAAATCCTTTAGTTCAGATGCCTCCACAGCTTGCAGTAAAACTTGTTTATAATCAAAGCCGGCATGGTCGGCACCAATGGCAATTTTTAGCCCTTTTATCATAGCCCTAAAATAATATTAAAATGAAGGGCTAAAAGTAAAGAATTTGTTGGAAATGGGAATAAATGTGTGGGTGATTAGATTTCAGGTAATTAAATTCTCTCCACGTGTCATTGAGAGACACAAAGCAATCTCTTTAGACATATCGGCGAAGACTCACGCCGACACTGCTGCGCTTTTCGACCCTCTCTTCGGCTTCGCCGTAAAGAGGGTATAACAAGAAAAGCTGCCACCGGCAGCTTTTCTTGTTATACTTATATGTTTTTCATTTGCACATCTGAAATCATCTGCACATCTGCTTTACGATTTCATAAATTCTTCTTCTTTTTTCAGTTTTCTTTTTTCAACCAGGCTGGCCACTACAATACTCACTTCGTAAAGTACAAACAACGGTATACTTACAACAGTCATAGTAAGCATATCGGGTGTTGGTGTTACAATGGCCGCTATGATCAATATAATTACTACGGCATACCTGCGTGTTTCGCGCATAAACTTAGGGGTTAAAACGCCCAGGTTTGATAATATGTACACCAGAATAGGCAGTTCAAACACCACGCCCGTTGCCAGTGTTAAGGTAGCCACTGATGATATGTATGAATCAATAGAAAATAAGTTTTGAATTTTTGTACTTACCGTATAGCCCGATAAAAAGTTGATAGACATGGGCGTGATCACATAATAGCCGAAAAGTACACCCATAAAAAACAGTATACAAGCATAAAAAACAAAGCCGGTAGCCGCCTTGCGTTCTTTATCATGTAGGGCGGGTTTTATAAAGCGCCATATCTCCCAGATGAGGTAGGGGATACCCAGCGTAATGCCTATAATAAGCGCCGAGTTGATCTGTAGGGTAAACTGCCCGGCCATTTCTGTATTGATGAGCTGTATGTTGATTTTATCGATGCAAAAACCGGAGCGGTGTAACATTGCGCCAAGCTCGCACAGCATGCGATATGTCCAGAAAGTGGGTCTGCTGGGACCCATGATAACGGTATCAAAGATCCAGTCGTAAAAATAAAATACTACGGATGTAAATATTACAATAGCTACTGATGCCCTGATCAAATGCCATCTTAAAGCTTCCAAATGGTCAAAGAAAGACATCTCTGCCTC
This sequence comes from Mucilaginibacter lappiensis, assembly GCF_050433765.1. Lineage (GTDB taxonomy): Bacteria > Bacteroidota > Bacteroidia > Sphingobacteriales > Sphingobacteriaceae > Mucilaginibacter > Mucilaginibacter lappiensis_A. Next base: position 95,015 of record NZ_JBNPWP010000007.1, read on the forward strand.
CATCGTTTTGCCTTTATCTTTTATGGCTTTAATTATCTTGTTTTCGCTCATTGTGTATTTAAATGCCGCTGTATAAACGCTATTGTGCTAAGTACGTTTTATTGTATGAAGATAGTTTGAATTTTATTTAAAATTCAAATGTTTCCATAAACTTGGTAGTAAAATTACCGGCGCGGAAGTTAGGGTCCTGCAGTAATTTAAGATGGAAAGGTATTGTTGTTTTTACACCTTCTATCACAAATTCGCTTAGAGCCCGTTCCATAGTACTTAGCGCCTCATCGCGGGTTTGCGCTACACATATCACCTTGGCTATCATGGAATCATAGTTAGGTGGTATTACGTAACCCGTGTACACATGGGTATCAATACGCACGCCATGGCCACCCGGCGAGTGGAAATTGGTTATTTTACCCGGTGAAGGGCGGAAATTATTGTAAGGGTCTTCGGCGTTGATACGGCACTCAATGGCATGCATGGTTGGCTCGTAGTTTTTGCCTGAAATAGGGATGCCCGCAGCAACTTTTATTTGCTCCTTGATCAGGTCAAAATTGATCACCTCTTCGGTAACCGGGTGCTCCACCTGGATACGGGTGTTCATTTCCATGAAATAGAAGTTACGGTCTTTATCAACCAAAAACTCTACAGTACCCGCACCTTCGTATTTAACGGCTTTTGCGCCTTTTATAGCAGCATCGCCCATTTTTTTACGGAGTTTTTCGGTCATGAAAGGTGATGGAGATTCTTCAACCAGTTTCTGGTGACGACGCTGTATAGAGCAATCGCGCTCAGAAAGGTGGCATACTTTACCATACTGGTCGCCTACCACCTGGATCTCGATGTGGCGCGGATCCTGAACATATTTCTCCAGGTAAAGGCCATCATTGCCAAATGCGGCGCCTGATTCTGCACGGGCCGAATCCCAGGCGTTCTCAAACTCATCATCCTTCCAAACAATGCGCATACCGCGGCCACCACCACCGGCGGTAGCTTTTAATATGATAGGATAACCTATTTTGTTAGCTATCGCGATGCCTTGTTTAACATCAGTAAGTAAGCCTTCTGAACCCGGAACAATAGGTACACCGGCTTTTTTCATGGTTTCTTTTGCTGATGCCTTATCACCCATTTTATTGATCTGATCGGCAGTTGCACCAATGAACTTGATACCGTAATCGGCGCAGATGGCAGAGAATTTGGCGTTTTCAGACAAAAAGCCGTAACCCGGATGTATGGCATCGGCATTGGTAAGCTCGGCAGCCGAAATGATGTTAGGGATATTTAAGTAAGAATCGCGGCTTGGAGGGGGACCTATACAAACAGCTTCATCAGCAAAACGTACATGAAGGCTATCGCGGTCGGCAGTTGAATATACAGCTATGGTTTTAATACCCATCTCTTTGCAGGTACGGATAATTCGCAGGGCTATTTCGCCCCGGTTAGCTATTAATATTTTTTTAAACATCTTTTCTTAAATGTGCAGATTACAAATGTGCAAATATGCAGATGATAAATTACAGATATGCAGATGTGAAAATTATAAATGTGCAGATGAATTAAAACCGATCATCTGCACATCTGAAATCCGCATATCTGCACATCTACTAAATAGGTTCTACTAAAAATAAAGGCTGGTCGTACTCTACGGGTGATGCATTGTCAACCAGTACTTTTACTATACGACCCGAAACTTCTGATTCAATTTCATTGAAAAGTTTCATGGCTTCAATGATGCAAACCACGGAGCCGGTTTTTATCTCGTCGCCAACGTTTACAAACAAAGGTTTATCAGGACTCGCGGAGCGGTAAAAAGTACCGATCATTGGCGATTTGATGGTAAGATATTTGGAGGTATCCGGACCGGCAGGAACTACAGGCTCGGCAGCAGCGGCAGCAGCCAGTGGTAATGGTAAAGCAGCCGGAGCGGTTTGCGCGGGTATGGTTGCACTAATTACCTGCGGCTGTACCTCATTGGTTTTTATGGTGATCTTAAAATCTTTTTGCTCAATTGACACTTCGTTTACGCCCGATTTTGAAACAAAACGAATAAGGTCCTGAATTTGTTTAATATCCATACTTAGGGATTGATTGGTTTTGGATAAAGTTTATTATCTAAGTTTTATGATAATGTGCAAACTGGCAATATGCAAACGTGCATACCGCAAATGTGCAAATGTTTTTCAATGGTTTGTTGTCAAATGTACAGCTATGCAAATGTGCAAATGTTTTTTTATGATTTATCTATTAAGTAAGTAACATATTAAAATGAACAGATGTTTTATTTTTCTAATCGGCAAATCTGCACATTTGAAATTTGCACATTAAATAAAATCTGCAAATATCAATAGGCCCATTTTAAATAGATGGAACCCCAGGTAAACCCGCCACCAAATGCAGCTAAAATAAGGTTATCGCCTTTTTTAAATTTACTTTCCCACTCCCATAAGCAAAGTGGTATGGTGCCATTGGTAGTGTTCCCATAGCGTTCAATATTTATGATCACTTTATCAGCGCTTAAGCCGGTACGATTGGCTGTAGCATCAATAATGCGCTTATTGGCCTGGTGTGGTACCAGCCATGCAACATCATCGCCTGTAAGGTGGTTGCGTTCCATTACGTCATGTGCTACATCGGCCATATTGGTTACGGCAAATTTAAATACCGCAGGGCCCTCCTGGTAAGCAAAGTGCTCAAGGGCATCAACGGTTTCGTGTGATGCGGGTTTTACAGAACCACCTGCCTTTTGGTGTAAATAGGGTACACCTGAGCCATCGCTTTTAAGTATAGAGTCAATAACACCATTACCTTCGGTATTGGGCTCAAGCAATACAGCGCCGCAGCCGTCGCCAAAAATAATACAGGTAGCACGGTCATGGTAATTGGTTATGGACGACATTTTATCGCCGCCAACTACTAAAACTTTTTTATGCTTACCTGTTTCAATAAATTGGGAACCGGTTACAAGCCCAAACAGAAAGCCTGAACATGCTGCCTGCAGATCATAACCCCAGGCGTTTTTGGCGCCTATTTTATGGGCCAGGATATTTGCCGTAGCCGGAAATACCAGATCGGGCGTGGTGGTGCAAAAGATGATCAGGTCAAGTTCATCAGCGCCAATGCCTCGTTTTTTTAATAAACCTTGCACGGCCTGAACTGCCATATCAGATGTACCCAAGCCTTCGCCCTTTAATATACGGCGCTCCTTAATGCCAGTGCGGGTCACAATCCACTCGTCATTTGTGTCAACCAGTGTTTCAAGCTCCTGGTTAGTTAAAATATAGTCGGGAACGTAACCGTGTACAGCAGTAATAGCGGCATGAATTTTATTCATCTTTTATTTTTTTACTGAAAAGCTTGTTTAATTTTATCAACGAGGTTGCTCTCAACCATATTTCTTGATAAAAGAACCATGTTTTTGATAGCCTCAGGGCTTGAAATGCCATGACCTACAATTACAGGTGCATTTACGCCCAGAATAGGGCTGCCGCCATACTGCTCATAATTAAACCTGTCGAAAAATTCGTCTTTTAGCTGTTTCTTTAATGTTATAACATAGAACGACTCGGCAAGCTTTAATATTACATTGCCAGTAAAACCATCGCATACATAAACATCGGCAGTTTCGCTAAACAGGTCGCGTCCTTCAACGTTACCCACAAAGTTAAACAGTGATGTTTCTTTCATTAAAGGATAAGTAGCCTGGCAAAGGATGTTGCCCTTTTCTTCCTCCTCACCAATGTTCATGAGCGCAACACGCGGGTTATCAATATTATATACTGATTGCGCAAGCAAACTGCCAAGCACACCAAACTGAACCAAAACATCGGGTTTGCAATCGGCATTGGCACCTACATCCAACAAAATACCCAAACCTCCTTTAAGTTTGGGTACAATAGTAGTCATGGCCGGGCGTATAACACCCGGAATGGTTTTTACACTGAACATGGCACCAACCAGCATAGCGCCGGTATTACCGGCCGATGAAAAAGCCTGTATATGGCCTTCCTTAAGCAGCTGAAAACCAACCGCAATACTTGAATTGGGTTTTTGAACAATGGCTTTAGTAGGGTGCTCGCCCATACCTATCACCTCGGTTGTATGTACAAACTCGAAATGATCGGGGCTCACATTATTTTCCTGAAGAATAGTCGCAGTAAGTTCTTTATCGCCAATAAGCACCAGTTTTTGGTCGGCAGCTAAAGCCTTATAAGCTTCGATTGCCCCTAAAACGGTTGCTTTGGGAGCAAAATCACCGCCCATAATATCTAAGCCAATCTTCATTTTCAGAAAATTAAACTTATGCTACAGCTGCTTTTTCTATCAGTAATTTACCGTTGTAGTAAACGTTACCATCAACAGTATAAGCTCTGTGCGGTAAGTGGATAGCACCGGTAGTTTGGCAAGTAGTTAAAGATGGCGCTACAGCTTTGTAGTGTGTTCTACGCTTATCTCTTCTTGATTTGGATATTTTACGTTTTGGATGTGGCATGATCCTGTTTTTTGTTATTTATTTATTTATTTTCTTGAGTACATCCCACCGTGGGTCTGTATGCTCACTTTGTTCGTCATTTGCCGAAAGGTTGTTTAACTTTTCAAGCATTTCTTTATCACAATATGAAGTGTTACCCTCATTGTTGCATACCGATATAAATGGCATGGCAACGTTTATGTATTCATATATTAACCCTGCAATATTGATCTCATGATCATTTTTGCTCAGAGTGATGATCTCATCATCTTCATCAATAACTTCGTCGCTAAATTTAGCGATCTGTTGTTCGGTTATATCCAGCGGTTGTGGATATTGTGCCAAACACCTGTCGCAATTAGCATCAACGGTGCCTTTAATTTGGAAATTCAGGATCAGCATTGTTTCCTGTTTGTCCAATTCTAAATGGCAGTGCAAGTTAGCCTTTTTAACAAGCGAATAGTCAAACTCGTCAAAAAAAGCATCATCTACAGTAAATTCAAACTGGTGTTTTCCCAGTTTAAGCCCTGTATAAGGAATCGAATATTTTCTAAGCGATTTCAATGAGCAACAATTAGCCCGCAAATGTATGGAAAAATACTACAATTGAAAAGTGTTTTTTTAATATTGATTTGAGGGAGGTAAAAGGCTAAGGGTGAAAGGGTAAAGGTAAATATTGAACACCGAATTTTGAATTTCGAATAATGAACGCTCAAATATATATCAAATATGAAGATATATTTCTAATCCCATATGTTTACTTCGCCGTTATGTTTTATTTGATGAGGCTGTTATCATTAAGCGGGATGCGTATATAAAGCTTATAACAAAGTGCCTGAAGGGTTTTATTGGATAGGGAGTTTTTACCTGCAAGAAACAGATTTACATATTCTTGGCTGCCAATAACATTTGTGAGGAAAGAAGCGGGCATTTCGAGCTCTTTCATTTTAAGTTTAATAACATCCAACAGCGTGAGCCGCGGCAGTTCAATATTACTGGCTTCGTAATGCCTGATCAATGGCAACAATAAAGCCAGCTCATCAAATTCAGGGGTACCCGGCCGTGCATCAAATATGGCGATTGCCTTGTTTAAAGCTTTTTCATATTCGGTTTTAGTTTTGAAATCCAGCTTACTAACTATATAGCCCTCAATTTTAGATGGGAGTATTTCCGGAGCTTTGCCTAAATGAACATCCGTAAGATCAACAGGTATACCTACAGCAACTTGGAGTGTTTCTTTGGTTTCGCTTAGATCAGCAACTTTAGCTTCTGCCTGGTTTGTGGCACGGCCCGGAATATCCGGAACCTGGAGTACAACAGTGGTTGTGACCACCTTCCGCTCCAAATCAGGGTATTGAATTTTCATCTTTTCAAACTCCGCTTGTTCATATTCAACAAGAGCCTCTTTGGTACCCAACCAGGTAATATAACCGGTTTTAAGCCATGGATTAAATTTGTATTGGATCTGATAATCGCCTCGGCCCAAACCAGAACAACAGGTAAGTATCCCCTCTATCGGTTGGCTTTCAATTTGCTTAAAGATATCTTTGCCTTGCCGATAAGGATATTCTTTAAGCCAGGTTAAAAAAGAGGTTTGAGCTTCGGGATGCTGCTCAATATAATCGGCTATTTTATTTTTGGTGATGAAGGTTATGGCCATGTATCTAAGTTACAAAGCTAAAGGCACAAAGCCAAAAGCGCAAAGCTTCTATTTGCTTTAAGCTTTTGGCATTTAGCTTTAGGCTATATCTTGAGCCTGATATTAATTTTATCAAGCAGTCCCGTTAACCAAACCATTACAAAGGCAAATACAATACATTTTATAAGTCCGCCGGTGCCCTGGCTTAAATATTCAGGATAACCAATGTTGGTCATTTCATATATAGGATAAAACAAAAATGGTATAATATAACAGGTAAAAGTATTGGTACCCGCAGGTTCAATGATCTTGAACCAGTTGTATTTATGTTTAAAATCGACCACAAAAATAAATATGGCGTACATGATTAGGCTTATACCTGTACAAATAAGCACCCATGAAGGGGTATCGCGTGCTTTTGAAATACCGCCGCTAAAATAGCGTACAATAAAGCCCATGTTAAACATGATGATGGCTATTAATATAAGCGCGGCCCATAGCAATTTAAGCTCATTATTTACTTTAAGGCGCATGTACAGTACCGAGACAAATACCCCGGCCATAGTGAAAGCCTGCATGGCACCGTTGCCTGCTATCCATACATATTTTTGCAGGCCGCTTAAAAAATCAAGAAAACCAAAGTGAAAATCGATATTGAAGAACATGAAGAATATCCATGCGGTGGCCTGGATCCATAAATGGCCTTCTGAATAATAATATATAAGCGCGCAAACCAGGTATGACCAGCCAATGAGCCCCAGGATGCCCCACCAGGTAAAATGCAGCCAGGTATGGCCGGGGTCGTTGGTTTTATATAGTATGGACATAGCAATTAGCAAAACCACACCAAAGCCTTGCAACAGGTAGCGTTTAAGGTTGGTGGTTTCTTTACTATAATCTAAAAATATAAAGAAGAAGCTAAAGGTCACCAGGCTTTCCCAAACAGGTTTGGGCAAAATGGAAGTTACTTCATTGTAGGTTTCCATATTGGCATGAAAAAAGCCAATGAAAATTAATGCGAACGACCGGCTTACTATGCGCGATAATAATTTATAGTTACCACTCTTTAACCTGTTTTGAAATGCAAATGGTATGGATAAGCCTACAATAAATAAAAATGCGGGGAAAATGGTATCGGCAAGGCCTAAACCATCAACGTTTTCGCCAGCGTGTTTAAGCCAGATCGGAGTATTTGGAATGCCATCAAGGTCATTCACAAATATCATCAGGAACATCGTTACAGCGCGAAAAGCATCAATGGAGCGGACACGACTAAAAAAATCATTCATTAAAGTTGTAAATGCAATATACTAAGCAAATGTTTTAATCTAACGTTAATTAAATTGAAACATTATTATTACAGAGCACATTATTAATCCCGGTCGCGGCTCAGCTTGGTAAATATCAAAGGGTTTTCATTAAGCTCTAAAGTTTCGCGACGGTGCTTTACAATGTGAATGGCGGTAAATAATGCCTCGCGAAATGATATTTCTGAAGCCAGATTTTTGCCCGCTATGTCATAAGCGGTTCCATGATCAGGTGAGGTGCGTACAAAACTTAGGCCCGCTGTAAAGTTAACCCCCGATTCAAAGGCTATTTGTTTAAAAGGGATAAGTCCCTGGTCGTGATACATGGCCAGTACGGCATCAAATTGCAAATAAGTTCCGTTTGCAAAAAAGCCATCGGCCGGATAAGGGCCAAAAGCCAGTATATCATGGTTGCGGGCTTCCTCAATAGCGGGTATAATGGTGTCTTTTTCTTCACTGCCAATAAGACCGTTATCACTGGCATGGGGGTTTAGGCCCAGTACCGCGATTTTGGGTTTGCGGATCCAAAAATCATTTTGCAGGCTATAGTTCATCAGTTTTAGCTTAGCCACTATTTTTTCGAGCGTGATGCTTTCTGCAACTTTAACAATAGGGATATGCCCGGTAACCACGCCAACGCGCAGAGTATCGCTCACCAAAAACATCAGTGATTCGGCAGCACCATCGCGTTCCTGCAAATATTCGGTATGGCCCGGAAAGTTAAACTGATCGCTTTGGATATTGTCTTTGTTAATAGGTGCCGTGATCAGCGCATCAATATAGCCTTGCTTTAAATCGGCCGTAGCGCGCTCTAATGATAAAAAAGCGTACTTGCCACCAGTTTCGGTAACAATACCGGGTTCAATTTTTACATCCTCTTCCCAGCAATTGATCATGTTGGGTTTTTTATGCTGCGCCTGCGAAGGGTCGTTAATGACATGAAAATTAAGCTCATTAATATGGGTTGCACGGCGGTGAAACGAGGCCACTTTGGTATGGCCATAAACAATAGGTGTACAATATTCGTAAATGTGGTTATCAGCTAATGTTTTAAGGATTATCTCTAAACCAATACCATTTACATCACCTATGCTTATCCCAACTTTAATTTTTTCGCTCATTTTATTACTTATGATTGCACTGATCATATCGTGATTATACCGATAATAAACAATGGTTAAATTTATAACGATTACTTTGAAACTGTACGGTGTGGCTTAACCTTTTGCCTTTAACCCTTCAGTTTTTACCTGATTTTATACTGCAAATAAAAGATTTTAAGCTTATAGTTCCTGAATAAAGCACAAATATGCCTTAATTTGCTCAAATATTTGATTAATAATGACATTGGTAAGGGCAAAAAAACATTTAGGGCAACACTTTCTTACTGATAAAAATATAGCCGCTAAAATTGTGGACAGTCTGAAACCGGCCGACAGGTATCATCATGTGCTGGAGGTTGGGCCGGGCATGGGTATACTATCTGATTTTTTATTACAGAAAAAGGAATACGAGGTTTCGCTGATTGATATTGACGAAGAATCGTACCAGTACCTTCAAAAAAAATATCCGCAGCTGGGCAACCGCCTGATCAACGCCGATTTTTTGGAGATGGATTTTAAAGACGTGTTTAACGGCCCTTTCGCTATTATTGGAAACTTCCCCTACAATATATCATCACAAATACTTTTTAAAGTGCTTGATAACCGGCAGCAGGTGGTTGAGGTGGTAGGTATGTTTCAGAAAGAGGTAGCCGAACGCTGCTCGTCCAAACCGGGCAGTAAGGAATATGGCATATTGAGTGTTTTTTTACAGGCTTACTATAAAGTAGAATATTTATTTACGGTAAAAGCCGGGGTTTTTAATCCACCTCCCAAGGTGCTTTCGGCAGTGATCAGGCTTACCCGTAACCAGGCCGAAACATTGAACTGTGACGAAAAACTGTTTTGGCAAATTGTAAAAGCCGGTTTTAACCAAAGGCGTAAAACCCTGCGCAACGCTATATCATCCCTCATTAACAAAGAAAAAATGACGGAGAACGCCACCCTTGACCTCCGCGCAGAACGCCTGAGCGTTGATGATTTTGTGAGGCTGACCAATGAAGTGACGGCGAACAGGTAGTTGACACCCGTTAGGACACAGGTAAATATAACCAACACGTCATTGCGAGGAACGAAGCAATCGCGAACTATGCATGTCCGCTCTGTATACGTGAGATTGCCACGCTATCGCTCGCAATGACATACTTGAGTTTTCGTGAATGAATTGCGATTAACTTATCTGTATCACCACAGGCTCTTCATGCAGTTCCTTCATCGAATCGGCCATGCGTTTAATGAACAGGTAATTGGCGGTGCCTCCAATTACGGCGCCAACTACGGGTACCAATCTTTCGGCGGTACGTGTGCCTAATAGCATGAGCAGTTTTTCGGCAATGCCTTCCATCATGGTTTTGGATACAGCCACGCCAACCTCTACTTTAAGCGAGGTGGCTACCAGCAGCATGAACTCTTCGTAGCCTATATAATAACTGCCCTTGTTATAGTACATAATAGCCATGGTAACCCTAAACTGCTGGGTTATCAGGTTTACAAAATCAAACGGGATACCCGCAACCAGGGTAACCATACCGCCACTGCCCGATATAACGCCTGAGCCGGCCGCCATGTAAGCGCACTGGTTAATAAATTTATCGAGCCCCATGGTATCAACCCCTTTTTTGATCTTGAGCTGGTCTATATGGTCAAATACCTGCTCAAAGCCGTTGTTGGCCAATTTTTCGGCCCTCAATTTTATATCTGAACCAATTTTTTTAAATTTTATGAGTTTCATTGCCTGCTATTATTTGGTCAAAGGGAACAGAGCCCTGCAAACTATACAGTGCTATTCCCGTGCCAATTTATAAAGGCTGACGCTATCGGGCAAATATATTTAAAGCGTAAAAATTATTCAATATGATGTAACACAGCTGCTAATAACCAGCGGTTTTGTAAATTCGCCCTTTAATAAAAAGTTAAATTGAAAAATAATATTCTTATTGTTGATGATATCCACCCCATATTTATGGAAATGGCAGCTGCCAAAGGTTATCATTGCGATTATAAGCCTCTTATAAAAGCCGATGAGGCTATGCAAATAATAGGCGGGTATGCTGGTCTTGTTATCCGCTCAAAATTTAAGGTTGATAAGCAGGTATTGGATGCTGCTACAAACTTGCGCTTTGTAGCAAGGGCAGGTGCCGGTATGGATAATATTAATGAAGCCTATGCCGCCGAAAAGGGGATCAGCCTGATCAACGCGCCTGAAGGTAACTCCGATGCCGTTGGCGAACATGCCGTGGGATTACTATTATCCTTAATGAACAATTTAAATAAAGGTGATGCTGAAATACGAAACGGCAGTTGGCTGCGAGAGGCCAACCGTGGATATGAGCTTAAAGGTAAAACGGTAGGCATAATTGGTTATGGCCATATGGGGCATAGCTTTGCCCGCAAACTATCAGGTTTTCAGGTTGATGTTATTGCTTATGATAAATATAAAACCGGCTTTAGCGACAGGTATGCCCGTGAAGTAAGCATGGAAGATATTGTAAAGCACAGTGATGTACTGAGCCTGCACATCCCCCTAACACCCGAAACAAACGGTCTGGTTGATGATGAATACCTGTTCCACTTTAAAAAACCTATATTTTTGATCAACACCGCCCGTGGTAAGGCCGTTAAAACCAGCGCGGTATTGAATGCCATAAAACAAGGCAAAATTTTAGGCGCCGGATTGGATGTACTGGAGGTGGAAAAATTCCCCGCCCTGGGCGAGCAGGCCTGGTTTGATGAACTGCGCCAAAGCGGCAAGGTGATATTAAGCCCCCATGTGGCCGGCTGGACATTTGACTCGTACCGTAAACTAAGCGAGGTAATGGCGGAGAAGTTGATTTCCGTGATTTAGTAGTGAGTAGTGAGTTGTTTTGAAAAATGATACTCAATTTAGTCAAAATCCTGATAATCCTTTAATCTGGTTAATCACGGTTCAGACAAAATCTACGGAATCACACCAATCATTTAAATCAACGGTCAGCAATCATGATAATCCTTTAATCTGGTTAATCACGGTTCAGACAAAAGACGAATCCCGGTTCAGACAAAAAATCAGCGAAATCATAATAATCATTTAAATCAACGATCAAAAAATTTGGATATTAAAATTTAAATCACTTATCTTCGTTCAATACAAAAGCAAGACTATGTAGGCGTGGCCCATATAGTCTTGTTTGTTTTTATAGTCATTGCGTCCTTCTTAAAACAAGGGGGGCGGTTTTTTTTGGATGACTAAATGGAAATAAACTTTAAATAATTAAGTGTTATGGCAGAGGTATCATACTTTACCAAAGATGGTTTAGAAAAATTAAAGGAAGAATTACAAAGGTTAAAAACAACCGGACGCTCAGATATATCAAAAGCGATAGCTGAAGCCCGGGATAAAGGTGATTTATCAGAGAATGCAGAATATGATGCGGCAAAAGAAGCACAGGGTTTGCACGAAGCTAAAATAGCCCAGATGCAGGAAACCCTTGCCAATGCCCGTTTGCTTGATGAATCAAAGCTGGATGTATCAAAGGTGCTGGCCCTATCTATTGTTAAAATAAAAAACCTTAAAAACGGCGCCACCATGAGCTACCAACTGGTATCAGAAAGTGAAGCCGATATGAAAGCTGGTAAAATATCAGTAGCATCGCCTATTGCGAAAGGTTTGCTGGGTAAAAAGGTTGGTGAAACAACAGAGATCACCGTACCTGCCGGTAAAATTGAATTTGAAATACTGGAGATAAGCAGGTAGTTATTAGTGAATGGTTTTGAGTAATGAGTTTGTCTGAACCTTGATTTACACGATTAAAGGATTTTTCAGATTTATTATTCAAAACCTAAACTCAATTTAAACCGATAACTCACAACTCGTCACTCAAAACACAGAACAAATGACCATTTTTTCAAAAATAATAGCAGGCGAAATACCTGCGTATGTGGTAGCTGAAAGTAATGAGTTTTTGGCTTTTTTAGATATTAGTCCGCTGGCCGAAGGGCATGTGCTGGTGATACCTAAAAAGGAGGTTGATTATATATTTGACCTCGACGATGAAACGTATACCGGTCTGCAGATATTTGCTAAGATCGTGGCTACAGCCATAAAGAAAGCCATTCTGTGCAAAAAGGTTGGTGTTGCCGTAATAGGTCTTGAAGTGCCCCATGCCCACATCCACCTGATCCCCATGAACCAGGTAAATGACCTGAACTTTGCCCGCCCCAAACTGAGCTTTACCCCAGAGGAACTTAGCGCTACAAGAGATAAGATCAAGGCTGCATTGAAGGATTGATGTGCGGATGATTATTTCTGAAGTTACAGCCGGTGCTTACATACTTAAATTTAATAGTAAGCCTGCTTTTGAGGAAGGATCGGCAGATAATTTAAACCTTTATAGTGCTGTTTATGGGGAAAGTTCGGAATATAAGTCTGATTCTATGTATGAAGTCTCCGTCTTTTTAGCGGATGATCTTTTAAAAAGGATACTAATAAGAGCAAACGGTGGAGGAACAATTATTCATAAAACATCATTTGTGGTTGAAGCAGACCGCATGGTTATTTGTTGTTCTGATACGGTGTTTTGTTTGTCTTTGCCCAATTTGTCGTTGCTTTGGAACACAAAAGCAGATGGAGCATCCTGCTTTGAAATTTTTAAATATCAATCAGATTATATAGTACATAGCGAGCTGGAAATAACTCGTTTAAGTAAAAATGGCGATATAATTTGGCAGCAAAGTGGGGCTGATATATTTGTGACCCCGGGTAATTGCGAAAGCGATTTTATAGTTACTGCTGATTATATTTTAGCTACTGATTGGGAAAACCGAAAGTACAAACTCGACTTTGATGGAAATATAATCCAATAAGGTATCTTTAGCAAATCTGCTCAGCACGATTCTTCGACCGGCTGACAGGATTTTTTCATCTGCACACCCGCACATCTATCTAAACAATCCGTTTAGCATTATCTTTTACAAAAGTATCCCAGCCTGAGTATGATTTTTTACTGCCGGAGCCGGATTTGCTGCCCGTAGTTATGCGTTGAAAAGAGTGGCAAACGGCTACGGCCAGGCCGTCGGTGGCATCTAAAAAGTCGGGGGTTTCTTTAAAACTCAGCAAATTTTGCAGCATGGCGGCAACCTGCTCTTTAGTGGCATTACCATTACCGGTTATGGATTGCTTTATTTTGCGGGGCGCGTATTCGGTAATTTCCACCTTGCGCGATAGTGCCGCGGCCATGGCCACACCCTGCGCCCTGCCCAGCTTAAGCATAACCTGTATGTTTTTGCCATAAAAGGGAGCCTCAATGGCCAGGCAATCGGGGTGGTAATTATCAATAAGGGCAACGGTTTTTTCAAATATGCGCTGTAGTTTCAGCATATGGTCGTCCAGCTTCTCCATCTTCACTACGCCCAGGGCTATGAGCTCTATTTTTGGTCCGGTTTCTTTAACCAGGCCATAACCCATCACGGCCGTACCGGGGTCGATGCCTAAAATTATACGTTCTTTGGTATTTGCTTGCTGCACGCTTCAAAGGTAATTATATAGTAGCTAAAAGCCGAAGGCGTAAAGCTTAAAGCTTGCATGAATTTTTACCGGCATGGATTCAGGAGCTTAAACCGGTTTTTAAAACAGTCATGTATTGTTCCCTGCTAATCATCCGTGCGCCCATTGATTCCAAATGCTCTGTATGCACCTGGCAATCTATCAGCTCAAATTGCCCGCTTTGGCACAAGTGTATCAGTGAGGTTTTGGAAGCATTGCTTGCGCGACTAAACATACTTTCACCACAAAAAACATGACCAACCTGTACGCCATAAATACCGCCGACCAGCTCACCGTTCTGCCATACTTCAACTGAGTGCGCATGTCCTTCGGCATGTAGCTTGTTGTAAGCCGCTTTCATGTCATCGGTGATCCAAGTACCGTCCTGGCCTTCGCGCGGGGCGGTGGAGCAGGCAGAGATCACGTCGTTAAAACAGGTATCGGTAGTGATAGTGAATTTACCAGAGCGCAGCACCTGCCGCATTGATTTTGATATTTTTAGCTCCTGCGGATACAACACAAAACGCTCATGCGGCGAATACCACAGGATAGGCGAATCGTCACTATACCATGGGAAAATGCCGTTTTGATAGGCCAGCAATAAGCGCTCTGTTGACAGGTCGCCGCCTACAGCCAAAAGCCCGTCTGGTTCGGCCAGAGCGGGCTCTGGAAATAGTAAACGTTCATCAAGCCTGAATATCATCAGGGGCAAATTTACGCTTTGCGGCGTATCACCAGTTTTTTATTTTGCGCTTTGGCAATGGCAGGGGCTTTTACAAGTGATGCCTGCTTCTTTACTCTGTTTTGTTTTTTACAAAAGCTTGTGATCATTTATACCTTGCCACGTAAATAAGGATATTAATTTATATATTGCTTTATATGTAACTTTGGCACCGAAATTAAAGCCGGCGTGTAATTATATGCCATTTATTAAACTGGCGCTTTGATTGATAAAGAATAGTTAATGAAACAAAAATTTTATGATACTGCTGTGAAGCAGGAAAAAGCTGTTTTGGTTGGTGTAATGACACCGCACGAAACCGAAGAGCAGGAGAAGGAATATTTAGAGGAGCTGGAGTTTTTGGTGGCTACTGCCGGTGGCGAAACCGTTAAAAGCTTTACCCAAAAACTGCAACGGCCAGACAGGGCTACTTTTGTGGGCTCGGGTAAGCTGGAAGATATTAAGGCTTTTGTAATTGAAGAAGAGATTGACATGGTGGTTTTTGACGACGAACTGTCGCCATCACAACTGCGTAATATTGAGCGGGAGCTACAAGTAAAGATACTTGACCGCAATAACCTGATACTGGATATTTTTGCCAACCGGGCGCAAACCGCGCAGGCTAAAACCCAGGTTGAACTGGCTCAGCTGCAATACTTATTACCCCGCCTTACCCGTTTGTGGACCCACTTAGAGCGCCAGAAGGGTGGTATTGGTATGCGTGGCCCGGGTGAATCGCAAATTGAGACAGACAGGCGTTTGATCCTGAATAAAATAGCGCTGCTTAAAGAAAGGTTAAAGCTGATTGATAAACAGAATGAAACACAGCGCAAAAACAGGACCCAGATGGTGCGTGCCGCCTTGGTAGGTTATACCAACGTTGGTAAATCAACCATCATGAACATGATATCAAAATCTGATGTTTTTGCCGAAAATAAACTTTTTGCCACCCTGGATACCACGGTACGTAAGGTAGTGATTGAGAATGTGCCTTTCCTGTTGTCAGACACGGTTGGGTTTATCCGCAAACTGCCCCATCATTTGGTGGAGTGTTTTAAATCGACCCTGGACGAGGTACGTGAGGCTGATATACTGGTACACGTGGTTGATATTTCGCACCCTAATTTTGAAGATCAGATACGTACCGTTAATGAAACCCTGAAAGATATTGGCGCCATTGATAAAAAGATGATCACCGTATTTAATAAGATAGATGCTTTTAAACCCGAACAGCACCAGCTTGAGCAGCAAGCCGAACCGCTTACTTTAGAAGATTTTAAACATAGCTGGATGGCTAAGAACAATAGTCCGGCTATATTTATATCGGCCACAAAAAGAGAAAATGTTGACGAATTCAGGGATCTGCTGTATGAGGAAGTAAAGGCCATCCATACAGAAAGGTATCCGTATGACCAGTTATTGTATTGAGGCGGGTCATTTGTTTTTATATAAAAATCGAAGTCATGCCGAACTTGTTTCGGCACCCCACATTCATGCAGTACTCCATGATGCTCACTTGTCCTGAGGGATCCTGAAACAAGTTCAGGATGACCCGGGGAATTATTTTTTCAGGGTTTTGATGTCTGCAATTACGTTATCTAAAAGCATATTAAATTGTTGTGGTTTTTCAATCATCGGGAAATGCCCGGTGGCATGAATGTACAATAATTTGTATGGGATTTTATTTGCTGCTAAATGGGTAGTATCAGTAGGTTCCACATCGCTGTTGATGAGGTATAATTTAGTTTTTGCTGCCTTTAATTTTGTCACCTCGTTAAAATCATCATTAGGTTCCATACAGGCTGCAGCAATAACGGTATCAACATGGGTCACATCATTAAGCACTCTTTTTTTAACAGCCGCGGTAGTTGTAGAATAAAAAAGAGCTTGATTAAAATAATCAAAAGCTATTTTTTTGAAGTGATGTTTTAATGAATCTATCGCGGCTGCATATTCTTTTTTTGCCTGCTCGGTTTGTACCTCATCTTTCCCAACATTTTTAAAAATATCAACTACTACCAGGCCAATCACCTGTTTAGGATTATCAACAGCAGCTTGCAATACCACATCGCCCGACATGGAGTGGCCAACCAGGATCACTTTTTTCAGCTTTAATTGCTTGATCACCGAATCAATATCCCTGCTAAATGCCAGGGTGTTCCACTGATTGCGATTTTTACCCGATTGACCAAAGCCGGGCAGGTCAATAGCCACAACCCGGTATCTTTTACCAAAATAAGCAGCCTGGTTGGCCCAGTATGATTTGTTAATGCACCAGCCATGTACAAACAAGAGGGTAGTATCATTTCTGCCGGTGTCGGTATAAGCTATATTGACACCATCATTATGCACCGCGATTTTGGCACCGGTATTTGTTGCTGAACTTTGAGATGTGTTGTTGCAGGAAACTATGACTCCTGATAAAACTATACCCGTTAACAGATACAATAATATTTTCATGATAAGTGCTGATTAACTGCCGCAACATACCATAGTTTTTGCTAATAAGCTGATCGTCAATGCGTATTTAACTTTATTTAACAAATTGTTATTCTGCTAAGCCCGGCATGCTGAGCGAAGCGAAAAATCTGTTTTCGATAGATATACCGGCGAGTAGATCCTTCACTCCGTTCAGGATGACAGGGCAAACTTTGATCACACTGTAATATTTGCAAGCAACTCTTCCAGGCGTTCGTGCGAATCATTAACTCCTCTTTCCATGCCAGACTGCAGCATGCCATCGCGGTCTGCAACCGATTGAAAAACAGATTGTATAGTTACTCTTGTCCGGTCGCTTGGCAAAGGCTCAAATCGTGCGGTTTCTAATACTACGTGTCCTTTTTCCGGCAAACCTTCAAACTCAAATGTTTGGATAATTCGCTCCGGGGCTGTACACTCATGGCAAACGCCATGAAAGCCATAATCGTTTCCAGCAGGGTCGGTATGAATATAGCGGTATGAGCCGCCCGGTGTGGCGTCAAATTTTTCAATCCGCATTTTAAGCTCGTGTGGCCCCAGCCATTGTATTACCAGTTCAGGGTCGGTAAAAGCCTTAAAAACAAGTTCGCGCGGGGCTTCAAATTCGCGGGTGATAAAAATCTCCTGCCTGCCCGGTTGGGCGGCGATGGTAGTTTTATTTTTTAATGACATGGCTATATTGTTTAATGTTTCATTTTACTCATATCCATATGTAATACATTCCAGCGATGACCATCAGGATCTGTAAAGCCGCAGCTATACATCCAGCCCTGATGCTCACCCGGTTGCCCGAAAACTATTCCACCAGCAGCTGCCGCTTTCCTGGCCAGTTCGTCCACTTCCTCCCGGCTTTCCGCATCAACAGACATTAAAACCTCTGTACCCTGTTTAGTATCAGTAAGCTCGTTGCCGGAGCAGGTTTTAAAAAAGTCTTCCTCAAAAAGCATGACCACAATACCACCAACAGATAGTGCAGCCGAAGTATCGGTGTTGCCCGGGCCTTCCTTAAATGAAAACCCCAGATTGGTAAAAAAATCCTTTGACCGATTAATATTCTTCACCGGTAAATTAAGCCAAAATTGTTTTGTCATTGTTTTATGTATTAATTGTTGCGCTATTCTTATTCAGTGTTTTATCGCTTTTTGTTATTTGTTTTTATTTTTTAATTGTTCTAACAGATCATCCATTTTGTCAAATCTTTCTTCCCAGCCTTTTCTGTATTGTTCAAGCCATTGGGCCACTTCATTCAGTGGTTGTAATTTGGCCTCACAGTACCGTTCCCGGCCATTTTTTTTGATGTTGATAAGGCCACATTCAATCAAAATTTTAATATGCTGGGATATAGCCGGCCGGCTTACATCAAAATTTTCGGCAATGGCATTCAGGTTTAAAGGCTGGTGAGCGATCAGGTTAATGATCTGCCTGCGTGTTGGGTCGGCTATGGCCTGGAATGCGTCTCTTCTGGTGCTGGTCATGATGTGTAAGTGTTTGCTTACTCAAATATATATGTAAGCATTCGCTTACGCAAATTTAATTGGAAAATTTTTTTGAGAATGGAAGATTAAGAAAGAAAGCTTGTCATTCTGAGTTATCAAAACCAGCGATATCTAAAGGGTGAATGATGTAGAAAGCGGAGGGTTGTGCGATTCCCCTCTTGAGAGGGGGTGGAGTGGTGTGTCCTTTTTTATCACACGTATAAACACACTCCTGCCCCGCTCGATTCCTACGCACCCCCTCTCAAGGGGGAAACTAAAAACAAAACGTCATGGGTAAGGTAGTAAAGATCCTTCGTTCCTCAGAACAATCGGAGAATTTGGAATTAATGTGCTTTAGTGGGCAAGGGAAGTTAAAAACAGCTCTTCTTTTATAGCCGGAATGGTTTGATTGGCCAACGCGGTATCAAAAAGCAGCTTAATGGCTTTGCGGCCTTCATCGCCCAAATCAACAGAGTATTTGTTTACATACAATTCAATATGTTTATACATCACTTCTTCGCTCATTTCCTGAGCGTGTGA
Source organism: Mucilaginibacter lappiensis (assembly GCF_050433765.1). Classification (GTDB taxonomy): domain Bacteria; phylum Bacteroidota; class Bacteroidia; order Sphingobacteriales; family Sphingobacteriaceae; genus Mucilaginibacter; species Mucilaginibacter lappiensis_A. Next base: position 114,261 of record NZ_JBNPWP010000007.1, read on the forward strand.
GCGGATGAACCCCAGGCCGGATTTAGGGTTGGCAAAAGCAAACTCAACAGATTTGCGTAACACCCGGTTTAATTTATGCTGAACATCAACAGGCAGGCTGCGATTGACCACAATACCGCCCAGTGGAATAGCGCAGCCGGTTTGTTTTTCCCAGTAATCGCCCAGGTCAAGGATCTTTTTAAGGCCTTTGTCCTGGTAGGTGAAACGGTTTTCGTGAATGATCAGACCAATATCAACGCGACCCTCCAGAACAGCATCTTCAATATCCGAAAAAACAAGCTCCACCTTATTGGTAGCATTAGGGAAAGCGTTGCCCAATAAAAAATTAGCGGTTGTATATTTACCGGGGATACCAATTAGCGGTTGCGGGTTGCCGGTTTCGAGTTGCGTAAGCAGTTTTTCGGGATTGTCTTTACAGATCAGCATCGGACCCACACCAAACCCCAGGGCGCTGCCCGCGTCAAGCAGTACATATTTATGGGCCACGTAGGCAAAGGCATGGTAACTTAGTTTGGTAACATCCAGCTCGCCGCGAAACGCTTTTTGATTAAGGGTTTCCACATCATCATAAAAAACCTCAAACTCCAGGCCTTCGGTATCAATTTTATGATGTATCAGCGCGTCGAAAATAAAAGTATCATTAGGGCAGGGCGAAAAGCCAAGTGTTAGTTTCATAAGTGTATGTGTTGCGGGGTTCGTGTTGCGGGGAGCGTGGTTTGTTTGTCATGTTATACTCCCGGTCAACACGAACCCCGATCCCCACAACACGAACCTCAATTAATTATTAATGATCCGGCTAACCAGTTCAATGGCAAAGTTATTCAGATTTTTGATGGCCAGCTGTATATCCCAGTTGTCGCGGTTACGTTTTTCTACATAATTTGACACTGCCCTGATCTGGATGCATGGCACATTAAACTGTCGGCAGGCATAAAAAAAGGCGGCGCCTTCCATGGTTTCTATTTGCGGGTTCAAGCGTCCCTGTACTTTTTTAATGGATTCCTCATTGCCGTGCACGGTATTTACGGTAATGGCTTTTGCTTTTGACAGGTAAAGGCTATTGCAAATATTCTCAAGCGTAGTTGTGGGTTTAAAGGTGTTTTCGCCAAAGCCAAGCGTAGTAATAGGTATAAATTCCTGGTCATCTTCGGCCCCCGTTTCAGCAAAAGTATCTTCGGTTATTTCAACTACGTAGCCCGGGGTAATTTCCCTGTCGAAACTACCGGCTATGCCCAGGTTAATCACCAGGTGGTATTTATGCATGTTAAACTGCCGCCCCAGGGCAAAGGCGGTAGGTACCATACCTGCACCGGTTATCAATATATCAAGCTGGTTGCCAAAACTATTGGCTAAAGGTTCAACTTCAAAAGCGGTGGCCGCAACTATTAATATATGCATATTGCTTTTTTTTGATACTTAGCCTCACTTAAATAGCGAAGCCTTCATGAGCACTAATAAATATAAATAGCGAATAATCCTCTCCAAAGGAAAGGATTTTAACTTCGCAATTTTGAACCCTCTCCAAAGGAGAGGGCAGGGTGAGGCCAAGTATTGCTTTTTTTTGACTGCTAAGATAAAACAACTCACCTATTTTTGTTTTGTATATTTGCACCCACGATTATTATGATGATACATATAACGCGCAAAGAACATTTTAATGCCGCTCACCGGATGTACCGTGAGGAATGGAGCGCTGAAAAAAACAATGAGGTATTTGGCAAATGCGCCAACCCTAACTGGCATGGGCATAACTACAACCTGTTTGTAACCGTTAAAGGCGAAGTTACGCACGCGACAGGCTATTTGATTGATCTGAAAGAGCTTAAGATCATCATTAACGATTACGTTATTGAAAAGCTTGACCATAAGAACATCAATAAGGATGTTGATTTTATGGAAGGCAAAATGGCATCGACAGAACTGTTGTGTATTGAGATATTTAACCAGCTTAAAGCGCCCATTGAAGCGTATGAGGGTGTTTTTTTACACTCGGTTAAACTGTATGAAACTGAAAACAATTCCGCGGAATACTTCGGCGGATAATTTTATAAAATGAACAACGACCACATTCCAGCCCGCGACGACGATGACGATGATATGTATGGTTACACCAAGGTTGACAGGTACAATCCCGAACTGATCGATAACCTGTCAAACCACTATCATGGCGTTTTAAAACAAATTGGTGAAAACCCCAACCGCGAGGGCTTATTAAAAACCCCCGAACGTATGGCCAAGGCCATGCTATATCTTACCCACGGCTATGATCTTGATGCCAAAGAGATCATGAACTCGGCTATGTTTAAAGAGGAGTACAGCCAGATGGTGATAGTTAAGGATATTGAAGTGTACTCTATGTGCGAGCACCACATGCTGCCGTTTTTTGGTAAAGCGCATATTGCCTATATCCCCAACGGCTATGTAGTTGGTCTAAGCAAAATACCGCGTATAGTTGATGTTTTCGCCCGTCGCCTGCAGGTACAGGAACGCCTCACCAATGAGATCCGTGATTGTATACAGGATACACTAAACCCCATTGGAGTAGGTGTGGTTATTGAGTGCCGCCATTTGTGCATGAGCATGCGCGGTGTACAAAAGCAAAATTCAGTAACTACCACGTCGGCATTTACCGGCGAGTTTTTAAAGGAAAAAACCCGTACGGAATTTTTAAATTTGATATCGGCAAAATTAGGCTAAGCCTCCAGGCCCCCTGAAGGGGGAGCGTTAGGGATAATAAACTAAATTATAAACAATTAACAACAAATTCCCCCTTTAGGGGGTTAGGGGGCTATGAAAGCATATATTTTTCCGGGGCAGGGAGCCCAGTTTCCAGGTATGGGTAAAGATCTGTATGAACAATCAGAAAAAGCCCGCGAACTATTTGAAAAAGCCAATGATATTTTAGGTTTTCGTATTACCGATGTCATGTTTGATGGCACCCCCGAAGATCTTGTTCAAACCAATGTTACACAGCCAGCCATATTTTTACACTCGGTTATTTTAGCCGCGGTTTTGGGCGATGATTTTAAGCCCGAAATGGCTGCCGGCCATTCATTAGGCGAATTTTCTGCATTAGTAGCAGCTGGTGCATTATCATTTGAGGATGGTTTGCGTTTAGTGGCAGCACGTGCCAATGCTATGCAAAAAGCCTGCGAGCTGCAGCCATCAACCATGGCAGCAATTTTGGGTCTGGATGATTTTACTGTTGAAGATATTTGCCGGCAGGCAACCAATGTGGTGGTAACCGCGAATTATAACTGCCCGGGGCAGCTGGTAATTTCTGGCAGCATTGCCGGGGTTGATGAAGCCTGCGAAAAACTACTTGCCGCCGGTGCTAAAAGAGCTTTAAAGCTTAAAGTTGGCGGCGCGTTCCATTCCCCGCTTATGGAGTCGGCAAGGGTTGAACTGGAAGCGGCTATTGTAGCCACAGCAATTAACCAGCCGGTTTGCCCTATATATCAAAATATTGATGCTAAACCGTATACCGACCCGGCCCAGATCAAACATAATTTAATAGCCCAGCTCACCGGTCCGGTACGATGGACACAAACCGTAAAGCACATGCTGGAAGACGGTGCCACTTCATTTACCGAAGTAGGCCCTGGTAAAGTATTGCAGGGCCTGGTAAAAAAGGTTGATATGGCAGTGCCTACCAGTAGCGCGGCTTTACAACAATAGTTAATTACAGGCACTGCAAGGTGCCTTTTATCGTTATTTGTAAATTATTTATAAGTATAAGGCAATTTGACTACCTCCGGAAAAATACGCTTGTTGCTGAGCTTGATAGGCATTTGTTTATTAATAACGGCTATCATTGTTCAAAAAACATATACACCGGTAAATAACCTGGTGCAAACCGGCCTTACACTTGAAAAAAGCCTGCACAAAAAAGAAGCTTATATAAATGCGCAGATAAACGATAAGTTAAAATTCAGACAATTAAAGAACCTGCCCAATAATGAGCAGGATGCACTTAACTGTATTAATGAGTTTACCAACCTTAACCATATTTGGTTTATTACGCTGCATGATAATCACTTAAAGTTTTGGAGCGGTATAAAAGTTATTCCTGATAATTTTGCCGGCATAAAAGAGGGTTATTCATTTATTAAACAGCCCAATGGTTATTATGAAACGATAAGGAAAACCAAGGGCGACTTTTCTGTCATTTTTTTTATCCCTATAAAAGTTACTTACGCGTTTGAAAACCAGTATCTCCAAAACACATTTGACAAGGACCTGGTTAAGGATAACAATATTGATATTGCCGATTTTTCTGATCAGAATATATATGAGGTACACAGCAGCAATAATGATTATTTATTTTCGATAAAACTAAAAGCAAACAGTGTAAACGATGCCTTTGTTTACTATGAACTGGCATTTTGGATACTAACTGTTATAACGTTGTGCATTTTAATGCATAACATTTGTTGTTATGTGGCATCAAAGGATTATGCCCTGTTGGCGGTAATTTTTTTGGCCTTGTTTATAGTGACCTTCAGGTATATTAACCTGCATTACAACATGCCCGATTTTGCGTATACGGTGGCTGTTTTTAACCCGGCTTACTATGCCTCCAGTGTTGTATATCCTTCCCTGGGCGATTTTTGCATCAATATGCTATGCATATTTTGGTTTGTTGCCTTTCTGTATTTGCAGCGTAACCGTTTATTTACCGGTATACCCGGTAAGGGTGCAAGTTATGTTATTATAGTAGCATGTATATTGGTACTTATTGTAACGTCTACCTTGCTTTTAAATTTATTTTATGGCCTGGTCATCAACTCAAAAATAAGTTTTAATGTAAATAATGTGCTTAGCCTGTCGGGCTTTAGCGTGCTTGGTGTATTAATGCTGTGTTTTAGTTTCCTGATATTTTACCTTATTAATGAGATTGCACTTTTCATTTGCTTAAAGCTTACCATACCGCGCTCACATCAATTATTCCTGTTAGTGCTCGGTGTTATTTTAACAACTGTGGCTTTTGCCTGGTTTAAGGAATATACGTCGTTTTACATTTTATGGTCAATGCTGGTCATTATAAGGGCCTATGGTTTTTTATACCACAAGAGGCGGCTTAATGCAGTAACTTTTTTAGGCATTATATTAATATGTTCGCTTATATCGGCTATAAAGCTTAACCAGTTTGAGAGTGTAAAAGAAAGGCAAACACGTGAAGCCCTGGTTCAAAAGCTGGAAGTTCCGGACGATGCGACTGCTGATTATATTTTTAAGCGAATAGAGGGCCAGATCATTACCGACTCAGCCATAATCGGGTATTTTAAACAAGACTCCGTACATAATAGTGATTTTCTGAAAACCCGTTTTCAGAAACTTTATTTTGATGGCTATTTGTCAAAATATGAATTTAAAGTACATGAGTATAATGACCAGGACCAACCATTAACAAGCGATAATTATTCGTTAAATGTATTTAAGGACCTGGTGTTGTACAGTTCATTCAAGGTATCAGATTATTTTTATCGTGAAAACGAATCTTTCGGATTTCAAAATTACTTTGCCATACTGCCTGTTAATTATGGGGGTAAACAATTGGGTACTTTGGTAATTGAATTAAAATCAAAACCGTTGCAGCCTTCTGGCTCATTTCCCGAATTACTGGTTGACGGGCATATAAAACCCGAAGATGAGTTTAAGGACTATTCTTACGCGTTTTATATTGATAATAAATTGCTGAGTCAAAAGGGCAATTATGTTTATTCGCTTGACAATACAGAGTTCACCGGCGATATTAGAAAATACCAGGTTAAAACTACCAGGAACAATACCGGAGAGTGGTACGATAGTTTTACATCATATAACCATCTTATATACAAGCCCAGCAACCGTAATTTAATAGTAGTGAGCAAAGAGCAAAACTCGTTATATAACGGGGTAACCTCGCTCACCTTCTTTTTTGTGGTGCTGCTGATTTTTAGCGCCATTGTTGTAACTATCAGGTGGTTATGGATGCATGTGAGGATATTGAGCATTAATGATAATGGATTGAGGTGGCACTTCAAAATAAATTTTGACCGGATCTTGTACAGAACCCGCATACAGTTCTCTATGATATTTGCAGTAATGATAACGCTTGTTATGGTAGGCTTTATCACCTTTGTATCCATAAGTACCCAGTACCATACCCAACAGGACAAAATGATCCGCGATAAAATAACCCGTATTGTTACGGCATTTGAAAGCGGTATTTTTAACAAATACATATACAATGTTAACGAGGAAAGCCAGGTAAGCTTTAACGAACTGGCCAATAATTACTCAACCGACCTGATCTTGTTTGATACCAATGGTGTACCCCTGGTAACCACGCAGCCCAAAATTTACGAACACGGTTTGTCGGCTAAAAGGATGAATGCCAAGGCTTTTATTTATTTAAGCAGACTGAAAAAATCGGAGTTTGTAAATGAAGAAAAAATTGGTGAGTTAAGTTATAAAGCGGCTTATGCCCCCATCATTAGCTCAAACAAAATCATAGCCTACATTCAGCTGCCTTATTTTTCTAACGAAGCCGATTACCGGGAGCGCATCAGTTCATTGCTCAATGTAATGATCAATGTATACGCTATAGTGTTTATTGCCATTGGCTTGTTTGCTGTTATTATAGCCAGGCAAATTACTGCTCCCCTGAATTTTATACAGGAAAGTTTAAGTAAAACCATATACGGTAAAAAGAACGAGCATATTAAGTGGGCCCGTAATGATGAGATAGGGGCACTTATAAAAGAGTATAATAAAATGATATCGGCCCTGGAGAATAGTGCGCATAGGCTGGCCCAGTCAGAGCGTGAAAGCGCCTGGCGCGAAATGGCCAAGCAGGTAGCCCATGAAATTAAAAATCCTTTAACACCACTAAAGCTTGGCTTGCAGCTGCTTGATAAATCATGGAAAGATAAGGACCCTAAGTTTGATCAAAAGTTTGAGCGTTTTAGTCGGTCATTTGTAGAACAGATTGAGAGCTTGTCGTCTATTGCGTCAGAGTTTTCGGCCTTCGCCAAAATGCCCGATACCCGTATCGAGCAGATCAATATTTTTGAAATGCTGGGTCAGGCGGTCACCATTTTTAAGCAAATGGATAATATCTATATAACTTATCAATCTCCTGAAACACCGTTTATTATCAGTGCCGACCGTGACCAACTGTTGCGCTGTTTTAATAACTTATTAAAGAACGCTATTGAAGCAACCCCGCCCGGCAGGAAGGGTGAAATTGAAATCAATTACCTGATAACCAGTAAAAATGTGTTGCTTACCATAAAGGATAATGGTAATGGTATCCCCGAAAACATGCGCGAAAAAATATTTGAACCCAACTTTACCACCAAAAGCTCAGGAACAGGTTTGGGGTTGGCATTTGTTAAAAACTCCATTGAAAACGCAAACGGTAAAATCTGGTTCGAAACAACCATGGGCAGTGGAACCGCTTTTTACCTGAGTTTTCCGGCAGCGGTATAAAGCTGAAGGCTTAAAGCTAAAAAGCTTTTAATAATGAATATCGAATGTAAAATTCCGAATAACGAAGGATGACAAGCACAAGGAATTCTGAGTTTCAGTTTCTTATTACTTCATCAATCTGCATTCGAAATTCAGTGTTCAATATTAAAACCCTTGGGCTTTTGGCTTTAAGCTTTCATCTGGAATTTCTTAACTGTTTCTGTAACATGTGCCAGGTGATGATTGCTGTGCCATGCATACAGGGCAAGTCCGCGTATAAGGGAAATCTGATCACCTGATTCCGGATGAATAAAGGAGCGGGCCCATTCATTTTCTGTAAAACTTTCAAGTAAGGCAACAAGGTGCTGGTGTATGCCTTCCAGCATTTTTAATGACGGTTCAACCGGTAAGCGATAGTCGGGCAGCAGGGCCCAGTCGGCCTCCTGATATGGTTTTATAACCGGGTTGTTTTCGGTTAATGCCAGTTTGAAGCGGGTTAAGGTATTCATATGACTATCGGCCAGGTGATGTATCACCTGTCTGAGGGTCCAGCCGCCGGGACGATATTGTGTATCCAGTTCCTGATAATTTAAACCAGCAATAGCAAGTCTTAATTTACCAGGTAAGGTGTTTAAATCATCTATCCACTGGCGTATATCTTCGTTGGTATATGATGCCGGGGGCGCAAATTTCCCTATCGGGAATTTCATTTGTTCGTCTGTCATGGGCTAAAAAAAATTAATTTAGGTATTATTTTAAACTACCACAAGCTTTTGCTCTAATTTAGCGTTCAGTACCTATTACTTAAACCAATGGTTAAAAAGATATTTTTAATACTGTTCCTTTTAAATAGTTCATTTACATACGCCCAAACCATCAAAACCGACATCCTGGTTATTGGCGGCGGGGCAAGCGGTACAGCAGCAGCCATACAGGGTGCACGCAGCAAATTAAAAACCTTATTGGTTGAGCCGGGACCATGGCTGGGCGGCAGCATGACCGCAGGCGGCATGTGTGTAGTTGAGGGGAACCGTGATCTGCCATCGGGTATTTGGGGCGAGTTTCGTAAACATGTAAGGGATTTTTATAAAAACAGGTTAGGGTATGATACCACCTACAATGCCACCCTGCGCTTTGAGCCGTATACCGGTGCAGCCATCCTCAAAAAAATAACCGATACAGTAAAAAACCTCACCGTAAAATTAAATACTCCATTTACAGCCATTGAAAAAGATGGCACAGGCTGGCAGGTAAGCATCACCATAAACAATAAAAAAACCACGGTAAAAGCAAAAGTGGTGGTTGATGCCACCGAAACCGGCGATGTGGCTGCAATGGCCGGTGAAGCATTTGTTTCGGGTTTTGACAGCGCGCAGGATACCGGTGAGGACTTAGCGCCACAAACCGCTTTGCCACGCATACAGGATATTACCTGGATAGCCATTTTAAAAGATTTTGGCCGGGGTGCCGATAAAACCATTGCTAAACCCACAGGCTACGATGCCGGTAATTACGCCTGTTTAAAAGGGAAAGACATTGGTAAAATGCTAAACGATGGCAGGCTACCCAATGATAAGTATATGATAAAATGGGCGGGCTGCGGTAACCAATATCCTACCACGGCCGATGATTTGAAACCGGCTAACCGCGATGCATTTTATGCCAAAGCCCGCCTGCATACGTTGGGGCTTATATACTATTTACAAACAGAACTGGGCTTTAAAAATATAGGCATTGATGATGAGTTTCCAACTCCTGATCACCTGCCTTTTATCCCTTATATCCGCGAGGCTGAGCGCACTAAAGGTTTGGTGCGCATGACACTTAATGATGTGTACAAACCTTATGATCGCGAATCTAAACTATACCGTACTTCCATTGCCGTTGGCGATGCCTCACCCGGTCAGCATTATGGCGAGGGGACTGCTCCTAAAACCAATTATCCGCCGTTTATAGCTTACAGCATCCCATTGGGTGCTATTGTTTTAAAAGATCTGGATAATTTACTGGTTACTGAAAAAGCAATGTCGGTATCGCATCTGGTAAATGCCAGTAGCATGTACCCATCAGTGCAAATGAGCATAGGGCAGGGCGCCGGTGCAACAGCCGCTTTTTGCGCGTTCTTTAAAACCACCACCAAAAGACTAAACGTAAGATTAATACAGGGCGAGCTGCTTGATTTTAAAGCCTGGTTATTGCCTTTTACTGATATAAAACAAAGTGATCCGTATTTTAGGTCGATGCAGCAGGTTGGGGCAACAGGTTTGCTAAAGGGGATTCAACAAGTAAAGGGTAATAGCGCGAAATTGCTTTTTATGCCCGATTCTGTAGTAAATACCGCCGAGGTTGAACCTTTTTTTAAGGAGATATATGCCCGTGCTTTTTTATGGTTCAATAAAGAAAAGCCAGCCGAAAAATTTACGCAGGGCAATCTGCTGTCGTTCATTAGCGAGATCACTTTAACTGAACCAAAATCCCTGCAGATCAGTATACAAAAGGCCTGGAAAACACAATATAAATTCACATCTGATTTTGATATGAACCGCCCCATTACCCGGCGCGAATTTGCCATTTTAGCCAATAAGTTCTTAAATCCCTTTGCCCGTACGGTTGACACAACAGGGCGAATGGTGAACTAAGGTTGGGCAAAATTAGATAAAAGATAATTAGATAAAGGAGCAAAGAAAACTGTCGTTACCCAGCGAAGCGCAGACGGGGGAGTCAGCTCATAAATCATGCATCATATAAACTATTCGGGTTTCAAAATGGCGTACATGTGCTTATCCATCACTACGCCGTTTTTAATAACCGCATTACGCATTATACCTTCTTTAATGTATCCGGCCTTTTTCAGCACCCGCATGGAAGCTGTATTTTTATGATATACGCCGGCTTGCAGGCGTATGATATCTAAATTTTTAAAAGTGTATCCGGTTATGATCTTAACCGCTTCGGTTGCTATGCCCTGGCCCCAGTAAGGCTCTGCGAGCCAGTAACCAATTTCGGCTGTTTTGCGGTTCACGTCATCCATTAAATCAACAGCAATTCCGCCGCAAACCTGGCCATCAATAACTATGGCGAAATTGGTTAGCGGCTGCTGGTTTTGCATAAAGGCTATCCAGTTGAAGGCATCTTGCATGGTGTAGGGATAAGGGAACCGATCCATTAAAAAAGCCGATACATTAGGGTTATCCGCGTGCTTTTGCAATGATCGTTCATCGCCTTCAAACCATCCTCTTAAAATAAATCCTGGGCCCCTTAATTCCATTTTGTAACAATAAAATGCCTAAAAATAACAATGATTGCCAAAACTGCTAAATTGCGTGCATTTTAACGGCATTTTGCCGCTCACACATCCATGAAAAAACTATTTACTTTAATATTACTCATAAATACCGCAGGCGCATTTGCTCAAAAGCTGGATACCCTTACCATCGAAAAGATCATGCGTGACCCTAAATGGATCGGGGTATCACCCATTGACATTCGCTGGAGCGATGATAGTAAAAAGATCTATTTTAAATGGAATCCTGCTAAAACCGAAACCGACGAACTGTATGCGGTTACCCCGACCAATATTACCCCGCAAAAGGTAAGCATTGCCGAGCAACGCAATTTAACCAGCGCCAGTGGCATCTGGAATAAAAATTATACCCAAAAGGTTTTTGAAAAAAATGGTGACCTGTTCTTGGAGAATATTAAAACAAGCAAGATTATTCAGCTAACCAATACCGAGCAGGAGGAAAATGCCCCGGTTTTTAGCGGTGACGAAAGTGAGGTGATATTTAAGCAAGACAACAACCTGTTTGCACTGAAACTAAACGGCGGGCAGTTAAGACAGTTAACCAATTTTGTTCGATCATCAAAAAATAAAAAAGGGCCCGAAACCCTTAATGACCAGCAGCTATGGCTTAAAAAGCAACAGCTTGAGCTTTTTGATGTAATAAAGAAGGAAGCGAAGGAGGAAAAGCAAGATTCGGCTAAGAATGCTGCTTTGGAACCTCAACAAATAAAAGAAATAGTTATTGGCGAAAACAGGATAAATTCGGTGAGGATAAGCCCTGATAGCAAATATGTTACCTATCGACTCATTAAAGCCGCCGATGGTGTTAAGAATGCCATAGTTCCTAATTACGTAACCGCGTCGGGATTTACGGAGGATATTCCCAACCGTTCCAAAGTTGGTCGCCCCTCGTCAACTTCCGAAACGTTTATTTTTGATACACGGCGGCAATCGGTTTACCCGGTTATCACTAAAGATATCCCTGGGATAAAAGACCTGCCCGACTATATTAAGGATTACCCAAAGGAACTGGCAGAGCGGAAACAGCTTAATGCCGACAGGAAGGTAAATATTGAAGGTCCGTTTTGGAGCGCTGATGGTAAAAACGCGGTGGTGGTAGTAAATGCACAGGATAATAAGGACCGGTGGATCATGCGTCTTGACCCGGTAACCGGTAAGCTAACCCTGCTTGATCGCCAGCGTGACGAAGCCTGGATAGGCGGACCGGGTATTGAAGACTCGCCGGCAGGTAATATTGGGTTTACTGACGATACGCACTTTTATTTTCAGAGCGAAGCCAGCGGTTATTCGCACATTTACTTGGTTGATGTAGTTAACGGTACAAAAAAACAGCTCACCAGTGGTAAATGGGAAGTGCAAACCCTGCGCTTATCTACCGATAAAAAGACATTTTATTTTACCGCGAATATGGAGCATCCAGGTGTTACCGACTTTTATAGTATCCCGGTAAGCGGCGGCAAGCCGGGTAAAATAACCAGCATGAAGGGCGGTAATGATGTAACACTATCGCCCGACGAAAAATGGCTGGCTATACGGTACTCTTACTCCAACAAGCCCTGGGAGTTGTACCTGCAGCCAAATAAGCCGGGGGCAAAAGCTGTGCAGATAACCAATTCCATTACACCGGAGTTTCAATCATACCCATGGCGCGATCCGGAGATCGTTACGTTTAAAAACCGTTATGGCAACGATGTTTATGCCCACCAGTATTTGCCTAAGCACCCTGACCCGGCAAAACCAGCCGTTATTTTTGTACATGGCGCAGGCTACCTGCAAAACGTAACCTATTCCTGGAGCTATTATTTCCGCGAGTTTATGTTTAATAATATGCTGGCCGACAATGGTTATACCGTACTCGATATTGACTATACAGCAAGCGCGGGCTATGGCCGCGACTGGCGTACCGGTATATATCGCCACATGGGCGGCAAAGACCTTACCGATCAGGTTGATGGGGTAAAATACCTGGTTGAAAAATTTGGTATTAACCCCAACCATGTAGGTTTATACGGTGGCTCTTATGGCGGCTTCATCACCCTGATGGCTATGTTTACCGAGCCTGATGTTTTCGCGGCAGGCGGAGCCATCCGTTCAGTAACCGACTGGGCGCATTATAACCACGAGTACACAGCCAACATTTTAAATGAGCCATTTACTGATGAAAACGCTTACCGTAAAAGTTCGCCTATATACTTTGCCAATGGCTTAAAAGGAAATTTGCTGATGCTGCATGGCATGGTTGATCAAAACGTAAATTACCAGGATATCATCCGGCTCACACAAAAACTAATTGAACTGCATAAGGAAAACTGGGAGCTGGCCTCGTACCCGGTAGAGGATCATGCCTTTGAACAACCCAGCAGCTGGACGGACGAATACAAACGCATATTTAAGCTATTTGAGCAAACGCTGAAAAATAAATAACTAATTTTCCCATCGGGGTTATTAGGCTAAAGCCAGTTAGCAATTTCTTAAACCGTCCCATAAATGGGACGGCGATGAATTTTTATAATTATTTAGTGTATTTGTCATTGCCGTTGGCTTTAGCCAACGGGTAAAATGAACCAGCTTGGCTTTAGCCAAATTGATATATGTAAATCAATTGTATGAAAGATCAGTTTTTACCGGCTTGCTTTAAGATCAAGTATAACTTTGGTATAGTACACACCATTATACGTATCTGGCACATCTGGGTCATATAAATTATCTGATTTAAACTCCAGATTATGGTCAGTTAAGGTTATAATCTCGTAGGTAATGGAAAGAATATTTTGCTGGCCATCGTCGGTAGTGATCTTAAGATAATTTTTACCACCTGAACTGCTCACAACATAAGTAGTAGTTCCACTCATATCATCAGTAGAGGTACCGGTTACAACTCCTTTACTCGTAAAAGTTACCTTGTCATCTCCGGTATCATCAGATCCTAAAAGTTTATCGTTTTTATCATAAAAAGACATCGTAGAACTGTTTACGGTCCAGGTGCCAACAATTGAAGCATTTGCAGGAGAGTTTTTATCTTTTTTACAGGCAAATAAAAACAGGCAAAGCAAAATAGCAGGTATTACTTTTTTCATGTAAGGTTTGGTTTTAAATTTTAATTGGCAATTATACGCTTTTAAGTCGCCCAAATGTTGTCTTAATTGAATAATTCTTCTCATTATTACATAACCCTTTTTGTTCATTTTATAAAAATGCAAGTTTGGCAGTAAGTAATTACGTAGAAGATCCGGAATAACCAAAAAAGATTAAATCAAGTTTGTTACATTAGAAATGAGCTACATAAACCCAGGCGCGGCAACATCATGAAAAAGTTATTATGGCTACTTGTATTCATTAATTTGGGCTGCACTGTCAATAAGGATAATAATAATGCAGTGCAGGTAGGCTTTGAAAATAACAAACAGGCTGTAAGGATCAGTGGGTTAGATAATGCTGTAATGCATGAGATCAACCGCGACTCGGCAGGGGGTAACTGGCAAAGCCTGTTGCCGGTTTACCGCATGCCGGCAGATACAGATCTGAAAAACTATCAGCCGGTGCAGCCGGGTACATACCAGATTAAGGATAACGCCGTTATTTTTACACCCGATACGCCTTTTATGGCCCATCAAACCTATTTTGTTCGATACTATAAATTTGACGCCGGCAATAAAGTAAGCGATTTTATCATGGGGCCTAACAGGCCGGGTAGTTTGCACTATTCTGATTTGATAATTAAGTAAAAACTGCTGTGAATTGCTTGAAAATCAAATATAATTATGTATATTTGCACCTAATTAAAAAAAAGAGGGGGCGATTTGTCCCCTCTTTTATTTTATCAATCAAATTATCTGTCAAAAATACCGAAGGGTAATGAATATTGAAAAGAGGGTAAAAGAGCTGGTTGAAGAGAAGATAGCCGATAAGCCGAATTTGTTTTTAGTGGATGTTAAAATGCATTCGAACGGAAAATTAATTGTGCTGATTGACGGTGATAACGGGCTGGGCATTGATGATTGTGTGCAGGTGAGCAGGCATGTAGGCTTTCATCTGGAAGAGGAAAATGTAATAGATACTCCTTATAATCTGGAAGTATCATCACCGGGAATTGATTACCCGCTTTCGTCAACCAGGCAGTATGCCAAGAATATAGGGCGCAACCTGGCCATAAAAATGACCGATGGAGCTAAAAGAGAAGGTAAGTTAACGGCCATCACAGAGGATGCCGTTATCATTGAAGAAAAAATAAAAGAAAAAGGGAAAAAAGCTGAAACTGTTGAAAGCGTTATCCCTATTGATCAAATAACAGAAACAAAAGTTTTAATATCATTCAAGTAGAAAATGAGCAATATTAATTTAATTGATTCTTTTCAGGAATTTAAAGATTTCAAGAACATTGACCGCCCAACCATGATGAGCGTTCTGGAAGACGTTTTCAGAAGCATGATCAGGAAAAAATATGGCACTGATGAGAATTGCGACGTAATTGTAAATACCGATAACGGGGATTTGGAGATCTGGCGTACCCGTAAGGTTATGGAGGATGGTTTTAGTGAAGATGATGACCTTGAAATTGAACTGGCCGAAGCAAAATTGCTTGATGCCGACCTGGAAATTGGCGATGATTACATTGAGCAGATCACGCTGGAAAGCTTTGGTCGCCGTGCTATTTTAGCTGCCCGCCAAACACTGGTTTCAAAAATTCTGGAACTGGAAAAAGACGAGATATTTAAAAAATATAAAGACCGCGTTGGCGAAATTGTTACCGGTGAGGTTTACCAGGTTTGGAAAAAAGAAACCCTGGTGCTTGATGATGAAGGCAACGAATTGTTGCTTCCAAAAACCGAGCAGATACCAGCCGATTACTTTAAAAAAGGCGACAGCGTAAAAGCGGTAGTATATAAAGTAGATATGCTGAACAGTAACCCGAAGATCATTATATCGCGTACAGCTCCTGAGTTTTTACAACGTTTGTTTGAACTGGAAGTGCCTGAAATTTTCGACGGACTGATCACCATTAAAAAAATAGTGCGTGAGCCTGGCGAAAGAGCTAAAGTGGCTGTTGAATCATATGATGACCGCATTGACCCGGTAGGTGCCTGTGTGGGTATGAAAGGATCACGTATACATGGTATAGTGCGCGAGCTTAAGAACGAAAATATTGATGTGATCAACTTCACCAACAATATTCAGTTGTATATTCAGCGTGCATTATCACCAGCCAAAATAACTTCTATTAAGTTAGATGATGATAAAAAGACAGCTGCAGTGTACTTAAAGCCTGATCAGGTATCATTAGCTATCGGTCGTGGCGGACATAACATTAAACTGGCAGGTAAATTAACCGGCTATGAAATTGATGTTTACCGTGAAGCCGATGAGCATGACGAAGATGTGGACATCGAAGAATTTTCAGATGAAATTGATAGCTGGATAATTGATGAATTTAAACGTATAGGTTTAGATACAGCAAAATCGGTGCTTGCTTTAACAGTAGGAGAGTTGGTAAAACGTACAGATTTGGAAGAAGAAACTGTAAAAGAAGTGTTATCAATATTGAATGCTGAGTTTGAATAAGCATAATAACCAAAATTAAAATCGTATTTTTGCGATAATAAGCAGAGAAATTATAATAAATGTCAGAAGACAAATCAATAAAATTAATTAAAGCAGTAAAAGAACTCAACATTGGTATGGGTACCATTGTCGATTTTTTGGCTACAAAAGGCTATAAAGTTGAAAAGCAACCTATGGCGAAGCTGGATGGCGACATGTATACCGCATTGTTGAAGGAGTTTGCTGTTGACAAAAGTATTAAGGAGGAAGCCAAGCAGATCAGTATCGGTAAGATCAGAAAAGAAGAGCCTGCAGCGTTTCCTGAAAAACCGGTTGAAAACCGCCGTTCAAGGGATTTTGAGAACGAAGAGATATTGATCAAGAACACCGGTCATTATGCTTCGCCGCAGGCAGAAAAACCAAAACCGGTTGAACCCGCTCCCGAAAAATCTGATGA
Source organism: Mucilaginibacter lappiensis (assembly GCF_050433765.1). Taxonomy (GTDB): domain Bacteria; phylum Bacteroidota; class Bacteroidia; order Sphingobacteriales; family Sphingobacteriaceae; genus Mucilaginibacter; species Mucilaginibacter lappiensis_A. Next base: position 131,015 of record NZ_JBNPWP010000007.1, read on the forward strand.
GCGCAATGACGTTTTGCCAGGCGTTAAGGTGGTTGGTAAAATTGATCTTAATAACTTAAATGCAAAGCCACAACCCCCGGTTGAAAAACCAGTGGAGGCAAAGCCTGTTGAAGTTGTTAAACAGCCCGAACCTGTAGCTCCCGAGCCAAAACCGGAACCTAAGGCCGAAATACCAAAAGAAGTAGTTGCCGAAGCACCAAAAGCTGAAGAGCCTAAAGTTGCCGAAGCACCGAAAGCCGAAGAGCCTAAACCGGTTGTTGCTGAAACGCCAAAGGTTGAAGAGCCAAAAGCGCCTGTAGCAGAACCTGCACCCGTTGTTCAGACACCTGTTGCCGAAACTCCGGCCGCTGCTGCTGATGATAATAATCAGGGACCTGATGTGATCAGGGCAAAAGCCGAACGTCTTACAGGTCCTAACGTGATTGGTAAAATACAGTTACCGGTTAATGCGCCTAAGCGCAACCCGATAGCATCGTCATCAAACGCTAACAGCGCTGATCATAAACGGAAAAGAAAACGTAAAGATAACCAGGGAAACCCGCAACAGGGACATGGTGGACAACAAGGTGGTGGTGGCAATCACCCGCCGCAGCAGCAGGGGCATACCCCGCCGCCAGCAGGTGGAACCATCAATCCAAACCGTCCCGATTTCAGGAACCGTGGTAATAATCCTAACGCAGGTGGCCCTAACCAGGGTGGTGGCGGTGGCAATCGTCCTGATTTCAGGAACCGTAATGCCCCTCAAAACACTGGTCCGAAAGAAGAGCCGTCAGAAAAAGATATACAGGATCAAATTAAGGCAACCCTGGCCCGCTTAAGCGGCGCAGGTAAATCAGGTAAGTTTGCACAGCGTGCTAAGTTCCGCCGTCAAAAACGTGATGATGTAGCCTCTACAGCCGAAGAATTGGCACTGGAGCAGGAATTACAGTCAAAAGTATTAAAGGTTACAGAGTTTGTAACTGCTAATGAGCTGGCTTTGATGATGGATGTATCTGTAACGCAGATCATATCAACCTGTATGAGCCTGGGTATGTTTGTATCCATTAACCAAAGGCTTGATGCCGAAACACTGAGCATTGTTGCTGATGAGTTTGGCTACCAGATAGAGTTTGTAAAACCACAGGATGAGGAAGCTAACCTTGATCAGCCAGATGATCCGGCCGATCTGATACCACGTGCACCAATTGTAACCATAATGGGTCACGTTGACCACGGTAAAACCTCATTGCTTGACTTTATACGTAAAACAAACGTAATAGGTGGCGAAGCCGGAGGTATTACCCAGCACATTGGTGCCTATGAAGTAACCTTGCCGGGCGATAAGGGTAAAATAACATTCCTGGATACTCCGGGTCACGAGGCGTTTACCGCCATGCGTGCAAGGGGTGCACAGGTTACAGATATTGTAATTATAGTAATAGCCGCTGATGATAGCGTGATGCCGCAAACCCGCGAGGCCATAAACCATGCGCAAGCTGCAGGTGCACCTATTATCTTCGCCTTCAATAAAATTGACAGGCCAGGTGCTAACGCTGATAAAATACGTGAGCAATTATCGGCCATGAACATTTTGGTTGAAGAGTGGGGTGGTAAATATCAAACACAGGAAATATCGGCCAAAACAGGTTTAAATATTGAGCTGCTTTTAGAAAAAGTATTGCTTGAGGCCGAATTGCTTGAATTAAAAGCCAATCCTAATAAACGTGCCGTAGGTACTGTTATTGAAGCAGCCTTAGATAAAGGCCGCGGTATAGTAACTACCATATTGGTACAGGCAGGCAGGTTAAAAGTTGGTGACCCTATACTGGCCGGCTGTTATAGCGGCCGTGTTAAGGCATTAACCAATGAGCGTGGCCAAAGGGTTGAATCTGCAGGTCCATCAACACCGGTACAGGTATTGGGTATGCAGGGAGCACCAACAGCAGGCGATAAGTTTAACGTACTGGAAAGTGAAGTTGAAGCACGTGAAATTGCTAACAAACGTTTACAATTACAACGTGAGCAAGGTTTACGCACCCAGAAACATATCACCCTTGATGAAATTGGCCGCCGTTTGGCAGTTGGTAACTTTAAGGAACTTAACATTATTGTTAAAGGTGATGTGGATGGATCTATCGAAGCATTGTCCGATTCATTGCTTAAACTATCAACCGAGCAAATACAGGTTAACATCATATCCAAGGCAGTTGGTCAGATATCCGAGTCTGATGTATTGCTGGCTTCTGCATCTGATGCCATCATTATAGGTTTCCAGGTTCGTCCGTCAGGAAGTGCCCGTAAGCTGGCTGAGGCCGAGCAGATCGATATCAGGTTATACTCTATCATCTACGATGCGATAAATGAGATCAAAGCCGCGATGGAAGGTATGCTTGCACCAACCTTTGAAGAGAAGATTGTTGCCAACGTAGAGATACGCGAAACCTTCAAGATCAGTAAGGTGGGTACCATTGCAGGTTGTATGGTACTGGATGGTAAGATCACCCGTAACAGTAAAATCCGTATCATTCGTGATGGTGTTGTTATACATACAGGTGAGCTGGCATCACTAAAACGCTTTAAAGATGATGTGAAAGAAGTTGCTACCGGCTATGAGTGCGGTTTAAATATCCAAAACTTTAATAACATTGAAGTAGGCGACATTGTTGAAGCTTATGAAAACGTAGAGGTTAAACGCAAGTTGTAACACCCGCTACGGTATATGGAATAAAATAAAAATGGCCCTTAATAGGGCCATTTTTATTTTACATTTTGTGATGATGCACTACATGGTGGTGATGACGATGGTGCGCACGATGATGACGATGTGCTGTTTGCGCGCTGGCAGTTGTGTAGGCAAATGTAGCAAACAACACAACGGCTAATACTTTTAGTGTTTTCATAATACTATTGGTATAAATTAAATTATTTTTAGTTATTATGGTAGACTAAGGCAGCCACTGCCGGTTTAATTTGTAATATTAAATTTACATGATCGAAAACATAACCAACCTCCCCAACTCAGGCGTGCATTATATTTAAATAGTATCACGCATAACTAATCACCATTATATTATATCGGTTATTGAGCCTGTATGCCGGCCATGGATATTTTCATACACACTACTTACAGTTATTGATTTATTTTTAATGAACACTGTTTCAAATAGTTTGGGTGATACGTAATGTGCTGTGATCACCTTTTATATATAAAAATATTGTTTGTAACATAATTAATACATTAGATACTTTTAGGTATATATTCAACGAGGTTGTTTGATTTTTAATTAAAAGTAGTGTAAATTCCATCTTTTATAAAAAACCTAAATGATAAAAAAATTACTCCTTTACCTTATTGTGATATCTTGTGCGCTCGTAAATAAAAGCGCTCTGGGGCAAACTGCCGCTAATGATACTTCGGTTCAAAGTATTGCGCTTGCACGCATTACAGATACTTATAATACGGCTATTGGGCAGCAATCGCGGTTATATAACGGGCCTGAATATGATCTTTACAATCCTAATATAAAGGGGAACGCTTATTTTTCCGATATAAATAGTTTTACTCAGGGTGCTGTTACTTATGATGGTATAATTTATAAGGATGTACCCATGATGTATGATTTATACAAGGATGTAGTAGTGGTTATGTTGTATAATAAATTCTCCAGATTTACCCTGCTTAAGGAAAGGGTTCAAAGTTTCGATCTGTTAAACCATCATTTTACATATATCAGGACCGATTCATTAAATGTAAATTCCATCAGTACGGGTTTTTATGATCAGTTGTACAATGGCAATCTTGAAGTGCTGGTTAAACGGTCAAAGGCTATCCAAAGTACCTCAGGTACAAATACTATTGAAAACTATTTTACATCGGGCAAAAGCTTTTATTTAAAAAAGGGTAATAGCTACTATAGTATTGGCGGGCAGGGCACTTTGTTGAGCCTTTTAAAAGATAAAAAGAAAGAGTTGCAGCAGTATATAAAAGCCAATAAGATCAAGTTTAATAAAACTCCCGAAGAGGCTATGGTTGCTATAGCTGCCCGATACGATGAGTTATCAAAATAACGCGTTGCACAATCATAGCACAAGTAAAAACCTAAGCAGTGCCTGTAACGATCTGTTATATAAAAAATTTGCCTTGTATGCGTACAGAAAAAAATAAAAAGTGCCGATGAAAAAATTTTACTTTCTGAGTTTCTGTTTCTTGATACTGTTTAAGTTGAGTTATGCCCAGCAAAACACAGCAGCGTCAATAAGTGTAAACTTTCAACAGGCCAATATTGGCCAATTTGTAACAGAGCTTGAAGCAAAAACAGGGTATCGGTTTTACTATGACCCCATTCAGTTTGATAGTTTGAAAGTTACCCTTCAGGTAAATAACAAACCAATTGAAACCGTGTTGGGCCTGGCTTTCAAAAATACCAATTTTCACTATGCCATTACTGCCCAACAGCAGGTGTTCCTTACCCGGGGGCGCGAAATACAAACCAGGCTATCTGCAGGGTTTTTCGGAAATAAGCCAGAGGCTAACCCAACCGTAAATACAGTTACTAATGCGCCGGTTGCTGATTTTACTGATGAAAAGGAAAAGAAAATTCCTGAGGCTACCACAGAAAATAAATTATACGAAATAGGAATAAAAACAAACACTATTCAGCCGGGCAAGGCTACCCTTTCGGGTTATGTACGCGATGGCAAATCGGGCGAATCAGTAGTTGGTGCCAGTATTTATGTTACCAATACCAAAACCGGGGTAGCTACTGATCAGTTTGGGTATTTTACCATTACCCTGCCAAAAGGCCGACAAATTTTAAGCATAAGGGGTATTGGTATGCGCGATACCCGTCGCCAGATTGTACTTTATTCTGATGGTAAGCTGATCATTGAAATGCAGGAACAGATAACCAGCTTAAAGGAAGTAAAAATATCGGCCGAGAAAGTTGCCAATGTTCGTAATGTACAGTTAGGTGTAAACCGCCTCGATATCAAAAGTATTAAACAGGTGCCTACCGTATTTGGTGAGGCCGATGTGTTAAGGGTTGTATTAACGTTGCCGGGCGTACAATCGGTAGGCGAAGCCACAACCGGATTTAATGTTCGTGGCGGTTCGGCAGATCAGAACCTTATTTTAATGAATGATGCCACCATTTATAACCCATCGCACTTCTTCGGCTTCTTCTCATCGTTTAACCCCGATATTGTAAAAGAAATTGAACTGTATAAAAGCAGTATCCCCGAAAAATTTGGCGGACGTTTATCATCAGTTTTGGATGTTACCAATCGTGAGGGTAACAAAAAGAAATTCACCGGCTCGGCAGGTATTGGTTTAATAACCAGCAGACTTAACGTTGAAGGGCCTATAATTAAAGATAAAACCTCTTTTTCATTTGGTGGTCGTGCTACTTATTCTGATTGGTTGCTTAGGTTACTGCCCGAGGCGTATAAGCATAGTTCGGCATCGTTTTATGATTTTAACCTGGATGTAAGTCACCAGATTGATGATAAAAACAATATTTACCTAACCGGTTACCTGAGCAAGGATAAATTTAAACTGAACAGCGATACTGCTTACAGCTACAGCAACAAAAACGCTAATATTAAATGGAAGCATAATTTTAATGATAAACTGTTTAGCGTTATTACAGCAGGTCTTGATCATTATCAATATGAAATTGCAAGCTTTGATAACCCGGTAAATGCTTATAAGCTTAACTTTGATATTAATCAAACAAATTTTAAAGCTGATTTTACCTACTACCTGAACCGTAAAAACACGATTGATTTTGGTGTAAGCTCCATTTATTACAAATTGCACCCGGGTAACCTGCAACCAAATAACGTTCAGTCATTAGTGGTGCCTGATGTAGTACCCACACAGCAGGCTTTAGAAAGTGGCGCTTACGTAGGCGATAAATATGATATTACTGATGATCTTTCGTTAAGTGCGGGTGTAAGGTATTCATTGTATAATTACCTGGGGCCGCAAACGGTTTATAACTATGCGCCTAACCTGCCTAAAACAAGTTCAAACCTGCTTGATAGTACTACATACGCTAAAAATAAAGTAATTAAAACCTATTCAGGGCCCGAGTTCAGGCTTTCTGCCCGGTACAATTTAGGCGACAATACATCTATAAAGGGCGGATACAATACTTTAAGGCAATATATACACCTGCTTTCAAATACCACGGCTATAGCGCCAACCGATGTATGGCAACTGAGCGATCCGAACATTAAACCGCAGTATGGCGATCAGGTGTCCCTGGGGATATACCGTAACCTGAAATCAAATACCATTGAAACTTCGGTTGAGGTTTATTATAAAAGATTAAGGGATTATTTGGATTACCGGAGCGGGGCCAACCTGGTACTAAACCACCACATTGAAAATGATGTGCTGGGTACCGAAGGCAAAGCTTATGGTATAGAATTTTTGATCAAAAAAGCTACCGGTAAAGCTAATGGATGGATAAGCTATACCTACTCGCGCACATTTTTAAAACAGAATGATCCAAATGCAGGCGAACTGATCAATGGGGGGGCTTATTATCCGGCTAATTTTGATAAACCACATGATTTTAATTTTATAGGTAACTACAGGGTGTCGCACAGGTTTAGCGTATCCTTAAATGTTACGTACAGTACCGGCCGCCCTATTACACTTCCAATTGCCAAATATGAATACGGCGGATCTGAGCGGGTATACTATTCAGACAGGAATGCTTACCGTATACCGGATTATTTCAGATCTGATTTTTCAGTTAACATTGATGGTAACCACAAAGTACACCAGTTAACACATAATTCGTTTACCATAGGCGTTTATAACCTTACAGGGCGGCAAAACGCTTATTCAACTTATTTCACCCAGCAAAGCGGGGTGATAAGTGGCTTTAAGCTATCCATATTTGCTAAGCCAATACCATTTATTAATTATAACATCAGGTTTTAAAGCAATGAGCAGGAAATGGAATTATATATATTGTTTACTGTTGCTTGTTTTAGCTGCGGGCTGTAAAAAGCCATATAACCCGCAGGTAATCAGTAGTAACAATCATTACCTTGTTGTAGAGGGGGTGATAAACAGTGGGAATGATTCAACCGTAATCAGCCTGAGCAAAACGGTTAAGCTATCAGAAAATGTAAGCACCCAGCCGGTAACCAACTATACCGTAGTTGTAGAACGGGAGCAGGCCGGAGTTAGCTATACCCTGCAGTCGCGAGGTAACGGGAAATATGATATCGGGCCCATGCATCTTGATGCCACAAAAAAATACCGCTTGCATATCATAACACCCGAAGGCAAGGAGTATACATCAGATTATGTTGAGGTAAAACAAACGCCACCTATTGACAGCGTAGGCTTTGTACCGAAGAACAATACGCTGCAAGTATATGCAAATACGCATGATGCCACCAATAACACCCGGTATTACCGCTGGGATTATTCAGAAGCTTGGAGATTTCATACCAAATTCCAGTCGGATTTTATAGTTGACGCGGTGACTAAACAAATTAGGCCCCGGTACCCGAGCGAGAACGTATATTATTGTTTTACAGGGGGTAATTCAAGTAATATTATTATTGGTTCATCAGCAAAACTTGCACAGGATGTTATTTATCAGGGGCTGATCACTACCATCCCCAGCAACGCGGAAAAGATATCTGTAAGGTATAGTATACTACTTAAGCAATATGCATTAACCAAAGACGGTTACCAGTTTTGGGAAAACCTAAGAAAGAACACCGAACAACTGGGCAGTATATTTGATGCGCAGCCCACACAATTAACCGGTAATATCCATTGTACAAGTGACCCTGCCGAGCCGGTTATAGGTTATGTGAGTATTACCAATACGCAGTCGAAAAGGATATTTATAGATAACTCACAGTTACCGCGGGATTGGCTGCCCAAATATCCCTATGATTGTGTAGCGCCAGATTCGGCTCTTTTTTTTAATCCCAAATCAAATTTGCGCGAGGTGCAACAATTTATAATTAATGGTGGTGGAATACCCATATCTGCAATTACGAGCGACGGAGGTACTAACGGATATACCTACTCGTCGGAGTCTTGTACAGTTTGTACAATAAGGGGCCAGGTTCAACCACCATCATTTTGGAAATAAATTAACGTGATAAAAAGTAGCTATATATGGTATTTTATGGTACTGGCAGTAATAATTGCCGGCTGTAAAAAGCCGTATAATCCACCGGTGGTCAGTAGTAACAATCATTATCTTGTTGTTGAAGGGGTGATCAATAGCGGTAATGATTCTACCATTATTAGCCTGAGCAAAACAGTTAAGCTATCAGAAAATGTAAGCACCCAGCCGGTAACCAACTATACCGTGGTTGTTGAACGGGAGCAGGCCGGAGTTAGCTATACCCTGCAATCAGAAGGTAACGGGAAATATGATATCGGGCCCATGCATCTTGATGCCACAAAAAAATACCGCTTGCATATCATAACACCCGAAGGCAAGGAGTATGCCTCAGATTATGTTGAGGTAAAACAAACGCAGCCTATTGACAGTATCGGTTTTATTGCCAAAAACAACGCCTTGCAGATATATGTGAATACACATGATGCCACTAACAATACCCGGTATTACCGATGGGATTACGATGAAACATGGAAGTTTCATCCCGAATTTCATTCTGATTACATAGTTGATGCAATGGCTAAACAAGTTAGGGCGAGGCTTCCCGAAGAGAATGTATACACCTGTTTTACAGGAGACAACTCAAGTAATATCATTATAGGCTCATCAGCAAAACTTGCACAGGATGTTATTTATCAGGGGCTGATCACTACCATCCCCAGCAACGCAGAAAAGATAGCTGTAAGGTATAGTATATTGCTTAAGCAGTATGCATTAACCAAAGAGGGTTACCAGTTTTGGGAAAGTATGAAAAAGAATACCGAACAACTGGGCAGTATTTTTGATGCCCAGCCCACACAGTTAACCGGTAATATCCATTGTACAAGTGACCCTGCTGAACCGGTTATAGGTTATATTAGTATTTCCAATACACAGTCAAAAAGAATATTTATTGATAATTCGCAATTGCCGCAAAATTGGATCCCCAAATATCCTTATGATTGTCTGGCTCCCGATTCAGCTTATTTTTATAATCCAAATACAAAAATATATGAGGTACAGGCATATATTATTGTTGGGGGCGGAATCCCCTTAGAAATAATGTATAAGGATGGAGGTGTAGCTGGCTATACGTATTCGTCTGAGGCTTGTGCGGTTTGTACAATAAGAGGACGGGTTCAACCACCATTATTTTGGAAATAATAAACATGATAAGAAGTAGCTATATATGGTATTTGGTATTGTTGCTGGTAATAACGGCAGGGTGCAAAAAGCCGTATAATCCACAGGTGGTGAGTGACGATAACCATTACCTGGTGGTTGAAGGAGTTATTAACAGCGGGAACGACTCCACCTTTATCAGCTTAAGCAGAACAGTTAAGGTAACAGAAGATGTAAGGACCCAGCCTGTAGTCAATTGTAAAGTTGTAGTTGAAGGCGAACAAGGTGGCAATTATACTTTGCAGCCAGGCGACGGTGGAAAATACTTTACAGGGCCCATGCATCTTGATGCTGCCAAAAAATATCGTTTGCACATTACAACACCAGATAACAAGGAATATGCGTCAGATTATGTAGAAGTAAGGCAAACACCGCCTATTGACAGCATTGGTTTTGTACTGAAGAATAACAATTTGCAGCTATATGTAAATACTCACAATGCCACAAACAACAGCCGTTATTACAGGTGGGAGTATGCAGAAGCATGGAAATTTCACGCCAAATATAATGCTGACTTTATAGCGGATAAAGTTGCCAAAGAGGTAAGAGGACGTAGAAAAGAGGAGGAAGTATATTATTGTTTTGCGGATGACAGGTCGAGCAATATTATTATCGGCTCATCGGCAAAGCTTGCACAGGATGTGATATATCAAGGCCCAATCAATGCTATTCCCCGCGATGCAGAAAAGCTGGAGATGAGGTATAGCATCCTGGTAAAACAATACGCCTTAACCAAAGACGGTTACCAGTTTTGGGAAAACCTGAGAAAAAACACCGAAAAACTGGGTAGTATATTTGATGCCCAGCCTACCCAGCTGCAAGGCAATATTCATAGTATTAATAACGCTGCCGAACCGGTGATTGGTTATGTTAGCGTAACCAACACCCAGTCAAAAAGAATATTTATTGATAACTCACAATTGCCCAATGACTGGCTTCCTAAGTATCCTTATGATTGCGGAGCGCCCGACTCGGCCTTTAATTTTAATGCTAAAAGTGGTATACATGAGGTGGATGCTTATATTATTAATGGCAGTGGGATACCATTAGCTAAAATATTTATAGCAGGCATAGCGGTTGGGTATACCTATTCAACGGAATCCTGTGCTGTTTGTACAATAAGGGGCCGTATCCAGCAGCCATCATTTTGGATAGATAAAAAATAGTGAAATGTATTTTTACATAAAAAATAGTACTAAACAACCAGGTATCGGTTATGAAAAAAATTAGAATGACTGTTAAGATTATAGCTTTATCTATTTCGGTTTTATTGCAGTTGCATACCAGCGGTTTTGCACAGGCAATAAATCAAATTACAAAAAGCTTTGACCAGTATCAGCAGGGAATGGTACAGGAAAAAATATTTGTTCATACTGATAAAAGTGCCTATTTGCCCGGCGAAATTTTATGGTTTAAAGTTTATAACGTAGATGCCAGTTTTCATAGACCATTTAACTTAAGTAAAGTTGTTTATGTTGATGTAATTGATAATAACCATAATGCCATATTACAAGCCAAAATTGCGATGAAAAATGGCACTGGTAGCGGCTCGCTATATATCCCTGTATCGGTAAGCAATGGTAATTATAAATTGAGGGCGTATACCAGTTGGATGAAAAACTTCAGCCCTGATTACTATTTTGAAAAAAAGGTCATTATCGTTAATCCACTAAGATCGCCTGATGTGCAGGATAAAGAAACAGCTATAAGTTATGATGCTCAATTTTTTCCGGAAGGGGGAAATTTAGTGGCAGGTATTGCCAGTAAGGTGGCCTTTAAGGTAACAGCTTCCAATGGTATGGGTTTGGCATCCTACACAGGTGCTATTGTTGATCAGCATAACGATACTGTGGTGCGTTTTCAGCCATTAAAATTTGGTATAGGTAGTTTTATGTTTACACCAGCCGCAAACAATACCTACAAAGCAATTATTAAAACAGGTTACGGTAATCCGATTACTAAAGATCTGCCGGCAATTAACAACCGGGGTTACGTAATGCAACTTAAGGACGGCGGTGGCCCGCGGTTGGAAGTTACTGTAAGCAGTACTGGCATATCAGGCGGAGAGGTATATCTTTTTGCACATACCAGGCAAATAGTTAAGATAGCCGAAACCGCGACTATTAATTCAGGAACAGCAAGTTTTACAATTGATAAAACCAAACTTGGCGAAGGTATATCACAAATTACCATTTTTAACAGCGCTAAACAGCCGGTTTGCGAGCGGCTTTATTTTAAACGAGCAAAACAACAGTTGTTAATTGAGGCTACTGCCGATCAGCCTCAGTATGCGGCACGCAAAAAAGTAAGTATAAATATTTCGGCCCAAAGCGAATCAGGTAAGCCATTACCTGCCAATTTATCCATGTCGGTTTACCGTATTGATTCATTACAGTATATAGATGCCGGAGATATTGTTAACTACCTGTTGCTAAAGTCTGATCTGCGGGGAAGCATTGAATCGCCTGATTATTACTTTAAGAATGTTAACGCCGAAACCGAAGCGGCTACAGATAACCTCATGCTTTCGCAGGGGTGGAGAAGATTTCAATGGAATAATGTACTGAGCAATACGGCGGCTGTATTTAATTTTTTACCAGAGTATAATGATCATCTTATAACCGCTAAAATAGCCAGTACAGCAACAGGGACGCCCGCAAAAGATGTAGTGGCTTATCTAAGTGTTCCGGGAAAAAGAGTGCAGCTATACGCCGCAAAAAGCGACTCATTAGGGAGGTTGATATTTAATACCAAGCAACTATTTGGTCCGGGTGAAATAATAGCTCAAACAAATTCAGAACGCGACACCACTTTTCGCATTGACGTTTTAAGTCCATTCTCTGAGCAGTATGCCAATTATATGGAGCCAAAGTTTAATTTAACACCTGGTATGCAAAAAGCAATAGAAGAACACAGCCTGGCCATGCAGGTGCAAAATGTGTATGCCGGCAACAAAATAAAGCAATTTTATGATCCCGGGGTTGATAGCTCCGGTTTTTATGGAAAACCGTATAAAACATATCTTTTAGATAATTATACACGCTTCACCACTATGGAAGAAGTATTGCGAGAGTATATAAGAGAAGTAAACGTTGTAAGATCGCAAAGGAGATACCATATAAAAGTGATAAATGAAGAAGGGTTTTTAGATGGCGACCCTTTAGTTCTGCTGGATGATGTACCAGTATTTAATATCGATAAAGTAATCGGAATCGACCCGCTAAAGGTGAAAAAGCTTGAAGTAATTAGAGACAGGTATTATTACGGCCCATCGGTTCAGGAGGGCATATTAAGTTACACTACCTACAAGGGTGACCTGGGGGGAGCCGAAATGGATCCACACGCTGTGGTGCTTGACTATGAGGGGCTGCAATTGCAAAGGGAATTTTATTCGCCGGTTTATGATACCGATATGGCAGCCAAAAGTAGAGTGCCCGATTTCAGGAACCTGTTGTACTGGCAACCCAATGTTAACACAAACCCCGGTCGCAAAAGCCAATTATCATTTTATACCTCAGACCAAACCGGGAAATATGTAGGATTAGTACAGGGAATAACCCCTGATGGTGATACCGGGAGCCAATATTTTAGCTTTGAAGTGAAATAAATAAAAAAAAATAAAAAACCGCCTCGGATATACTATTTGGACATTTTTTTGTTGATATTGAGGAGTTTATGTAACGGTAGAATGCCTCAAAACGAACTATTGCTGCTTTAAAAAAGATAATAAAACCGCTATAAATAAGTTTTTTTAAAAAACCACTTGTGTAATACAAAATGCTGCGTATATTTGCCAACCCAAACGGAGTGGTAGTTCAGCTGGTTAGAATACATGCCTGTCACGCATGGGGTCGCGGGTTCGAATCCCGTCCATTCCGCTTAAGAGGGTTCAATTCCCTTGAAAACGCTTAAATCATCTGGTTTAAGCGTTTTTTTTTGCTCACCTGGAACATACTATTCAAAAAATCTATCAAAAGGATGCTATTATTCCTATAGATTCTGAATTCAGGGACTTTGACTGGAAGCAGACGAAATGCGCACTGATCGAACTCATTTACAGTTGGCACGCGACAGAGGCATTTGGTAAAAAGAACCTGAAGGGTATCGTCAAGTTTATTGAAAAAAGCTTTAATGTCTCTTTGAGAAACTTTTATGATACTTATGATTGGCTTTGCGGACGGCCCAGTCCTACGGTCTATATTGACGAAAAGAGGGAAGCATTTATGTTGAGAATGCAAAAAAAGTTAAAATGACCCATTGCCAGAAATAGGTTGCTAAGATCGGCCTGACAAAGAACGCTTTTTATATGGAAGCGGTTTTAATTCCTGCTTCTACTGCAATTTCCGGAAAATTTTGTTTCAAGTGATCTGCGATTAAATTGATGTGTGTGCCTGCATTCACATAAGCTGTAGCTTTCCCCTGGAACTGTACATTGGTAACAAAGAGAGAAGATTTATGCAGGGCTATAACATTCCAGGCGTCATTAAAAACGGGTGAGCCAGATGAGCCGCCCTCAGTGTCGGTAAAATAACGCAGGTCAGTTGCTGTAGAAGCACTTACAAGGTTATTCCTAATGCCATAGCGCTTGCTTCTTCCCCCGGGATGCTGAATAATATTTACCGGGTAAGGTTGTCCGCTGTAATTTACAATGGTAGAGCTAAGTTTTAAAGGTGTTCGTCCTGTAGGCGCAACTCTCAGAATAGCGTAATCAAGCGATTCATCCCAGGCTTCGAGTTTTAAGGCCATCACCGTTGCACCAGAGGGCATATCTTCCGAATCGAAGTCTAATATTGCCTCTGTATTCCTCGCTTGTAATTTAAGATCAGCCTCTGATGCCTTCTGTTCATTATCCTTCCTGGCGTTTATTACATGATGGTTGGTAATAATCAGTTCGTTCGCCAATACCCAACCTGTCCCTAAAAATATCATGTCATTTCCGTTCGATAAAGTGCGTGGTTGGCCGGCTGAATAACTTTTTACTTTTAGTTTTACAACAGAGGATGCTGCTTTTAAGCCCGCTTCCATAAAACCAAAGGTCACCATATCGTCCGAATGAATGATCTGCTCCTTAGTCTCTGGCAGTTCTGTAATATCTAATGTTGGCGCCCCGGAAGATCTTGTTGCGATTAAATCCAGTGTGATCCGGACAATCTTCTCATCTTTTGGCGATCCAAAAAGAAAAGGCAGTGCGTTTTGTAAATAAATCTGCAGCGGCACCTCGCCATTTGCAAGGCGCTCCGTTTGGTTCATGTTTTGGACATCAGACATCAATTGCCCTAAAGGGGTGGCTAAATAAGGCACAATACTCCTGTAACGGCTATCGATAAACTGCCAAAGAACCATTCGGTTAGCCATTGTGTCCATCCCCGAACTAAGAGCCGTTACCAACTCACCGATTTCCTGTTGTGTTAATAATGCCATCAGACCAAGGATTCAAATAATAAATTATCACCTTCATTTTCCCAATCAGCTCTGTACTCATCCAGGCCGCGCAAATTTTCAGTAAGTAACATATTGGATATATCATCAACTGCCGCTAATTCACGATATGAAAGTGTAGATGCGGTGACAGGATAATCATCTTTTAGCAAATAGACGGCGAGTTCAAATATGAAGCTCACATCGCGCGATTCGTAGCCTTTAGACCTTCCGCACAGTGCATTTAGTTGCCCTAATAATTTTTTCCGTTTAGCTGCCTTACTTTGATATAAATTATCAATGAACAGGCGGTGGCATACTACATGAATGGCCGCGATGGGGTTAGATGCGTTTTTCAGGGCTTCCTGGGCTTGCGATAGCCGCTCGTCAGCAGATTCAGGATTTTTAGATATTAATGCCAACTGCGCCTCCAACCAAAAGAGCTCCGCCAATCGCCCCCTGTTTGCAGAACCCGAAACATTCTCTACACCATGTTCAAGCACAACCTTCGCCTTGCTTAAGTCACGCATCAATATGTAGGTTTTGGCTTCCAGGGCATAAAGCGGGCTTGCTTCTGAACGCTCTTGCCTTTCACTGAGCAGTTGCAGCGCCCCATTTATGTCCAATTCGGTTAACGCACGTTTCACCTTTCTGGTGATATTTCGTTCCCAGTCGAGAATGCTTGCCTTATTGAAAATATCCCTGGAAACTTCAAGGTTAAACCGGGATGCAAGCCAAACCTTCGCCTCGTCAGAATATTCATCCATGTTTTCTATAATAGATCGCTCTATGCCGGGCAGCCATCTGTTATCCAATAAACTATAATCGCCGTCGCCCAAAACCAGCCGGTGATAAATTTCTTCCTCGCGGGATATAAGACTATTGCCATGACTATAATACGTAATGGCTGCCTCGTTTATGCGTTTAACTTCGGCAAACTTATCCTGTTTAAGTAGCCTGATCATTGCTCTCCGGATTTCTGGCCGATATTCCAATATACCCGACTCACTGGTTCTAACCAGGGCATGCTCTCGTTTTAATTGTTCAAATAGATTGATAGCCTCTCCTATTGTCGTAATTTTCAGTCCGCAAATAGGTGCCAGTATGTATAAAACAATTTCAGGGCTAATTTTTCTGAGCACCATGCCTGGGTGGGCAAGTTTTCGAACATCTTCGTTATGAATATGATTTAGGATACGTTGATATAATTGGCCTTGTATCAGTTCTTCGTCTACCTGAAAAAACAACCACTTCGTTGTATTTAGGTCTTTTATTCCTTTCTTACCGATGTCATCGGCTCCTGCAGTTATCACGTTAGCGGCAAGTCGAAGAGATAATGGATTACCACCTATTTGTTTAGCCACAACAGTTGCAATATCGGGATTCTTAACACCAAGTCGATCGAGCAAAGAGACGCTATCTTCTAAACTTAGTTGTGCTAATTTCATCTCGTTGATTAGCCGCACTTCAATCCTCGAATCTGCTATCACAGAGCGGCCCGCAATAATTACCTTTAACGGCGGGTAAGTGTTATGGATAATTTCAAGCATTTTCCAAAAACCTGCCAGGCTTTCTCTGTCCCGATACTGCACTTCTTCAAAAGTATCAAAAACAAATATCACCGGCATGTCGTCGCGGTGATCTGTGATAACATGTAATAAATTAGCAAATTCGTAGTATAATTCTGAATCGGCATTATGGTACCGGTTGATTCTCTCGGACCTTGTGTCAGCAGTAGTCAATCTTGTATTTAAAGCAACTTTTTCACCCCTGAAATTTTTGACAAAGGTGTTGAAATTGTCGGTTTCCTTCGCATATTGCGGCAATTGTAACTTTAGCTGTGCAGCGATCTCAATAAGAATAGTAAATGGCGTTTCTATCCGTAAGGTTGGCTGATCGAATGGAAGATATGCAAATGGCGGCCGGACACTTTTTTTTAATTGGGCGCAATCCCATAACAGGTGTCCGACAAGTGCTGATTTGCCAATGCCGCCAGGCCCATTGATAGCCAGTATTAGTTTCTTTTCTTTAAAAATCCAATTCAGTACTTTTTGTCCTACCTCAGCCAAACCCGAGCCCTTGCCTAACCCGATGTGGTTTTTCAATTCCGCCAATTCGTTTGCTCTTCCCGTAAAATTAGAAATCAGCAAATGCTCAAAATTAGAAAGAATACTTTTCTCCATTAATAAGATAGCGAGACGGTTCGCCGTTGGAAAATCTTTATTTCGGCCTTCAAACCAGGATGCTAACTGGGAAAGATTAGTCAGGTCTTTAAACCCCATTTTATCGGGATCCCCAACTATCTGTGAGGTTAAATAATCTTCCCACATTTTTTGCAGTTCTGTCACCGGATGGTTTGGATTAGCTTTTAAGGCAATTTGCATGTTCTGCCACGACTGAAGTTCCTGCAGGGCCTTCTGCCTCACACTTAATTTAAGCGTAAAAAGCCCTTCGGCCAATCCGCCTGCTAAATTTATGATATGGTCATATAATAACACACGCGGTTCGGTATGCCGATACTTTGGCTCTAATGGCGACAATGATTCGGGTACAAAACAATGGAGTACCGCGCATGCCTTAAGATAAGAATCCAATTGCTCTTGTTTAAACGTATTCTCCGTGGCTGGCTTCTCGTTTAACTTAAGCGTATATTTTTCAAGTAATTGTGACGTAATATCGTTCATAAGCTTAATAGTTAAACGATCTCCTTCAATTTTTCTAATCTGTTTCGTAATTCCGGTAGTCCTCCGGCACCGCTGGGAAGTTCTGATAACATGGCGGTCAACATCCTCTCGAAATCCACGGTCCCCTGAGCAGCAAGCATCAAATTTAACTCATTTACCGCGTGGAGCAAGCAGCGAAGTCGCTGGTTTAGCTCAAACATTTTATCGGCCCCGGCTGGCAGGCCACCTAAAATTTCCGTTAGTATGTTTTCGAGATTGACCGGCCGTAATGCCCTTTTTAAAATTTCGTCTACTGTACATTGGATATCGGCAGTTGTACAGAGCGATACATTTTCAAACGAAACTTTTCCCGGATCAACGGTGAGCAAACCCGCATCGAAGCCGATGAGTATAAGACGGCATTTTTGGGCAAAGGCACCTGTTGTAACCCGGTCAGAAAGTTCTATCAAAAAGCTTTTGGTATCAGGTCGTAAAAATTGCCCTTGAAAATTATCAAGCACGAACCAATGTTGTGCCGGGATTTGTACAGCCTGATTTAATACCCAAACAGCCAGTTGCCTGGCATAAAGCTTCATATTTGTTTCAGCACCGGGCATCGAATCAACAGGCCTTCCCATTGAATAAACAAGGTCTTTGGCTAACTCCTGCGGACCAATTTCCATGCCCAATTCGGGATCAAACACTATCCTGTAAGGTACTATAGCATTTCTGGTGTTGGAGAAATGGTCGATATAATTCGTAGAATAGGATTTGCCCATTTTAGGCCCACCGTTCACGATCAATATCGGCTGAACATTTGCGGTCGGGGCAGCTAATAAAACAAGGGCCGAGCGGAGGTTGCGCCGGTTTACAAAAAGGGTATTGTTATTAATTACCGTAAGCTGTAGCGGGTCGGCAGATGGTGGCGGAGGTGTTTTTGATCGTTCCCAAATCTCCTTGATTTTGCTATTGGTTACAGTCAACTGAAAAATATCGAGCAGCCGGCTCATCCAGGTAGGATTATGGTTCCAGCCATCAATTATGCATAGTCGCACAGCTTCCCTGGCCAATTCAATTGGACTGTCGCCGGTAAGCTCCGCGGCAAATGAAGTTGCATTAAACGGTGTAACTAATGACAACCTTGGGCTTCCGGCCTGAGCTACCTGAACGGTGAGCATCTGAATAACGTAGTTTTTATCTTCTTCTGTAAGCATATTTATTATTCTTCGTACCATTCCTGCCACGAAACTCTTATCATGCCTTCCGGGGTTGGCGCACCTTCCGGGGCTATTATTGGTGTTACTGATATTTTTTTGCTTATTTCCCTGGTGAGATTGTCCCAGTCAAACATAAACACCTCGTTATAGTAGGCAGCTATCTCTTCGGAATAAAATACAAGGCTGGTATCGCGATTATACTGCGTACCATCAGATGACCAGTTGTTGCTGCCCACAACCGCTATTTTATGATCGATCAATATCCCTTTGTTATGTAGTTTACTGCTTTGCTGCCTAAACATCTCCTTTTTCCAATTGCGTGTACCAATGAGTATATCAGAGTGTTTCGAATCCTGGCTTGGCCCGACAATGATTCTTACATCCAAACCCGAGTCCATTTTCTTGGCAAGGGCATCGATTATATTATTAAATGTAGCTGCAGATGGCTGCCTGATATAGGAAAACTGGAGGTAGATAGCTTTTTCCGCAGCTTCGATGAGTCTTAATACCTCTACTGCGTAATTATCAGGGCTCATTAATGGCTTTACTTTTACAGCACCCGTAAAGGTTTTTGCACTAAAAGGGTGTGGCTGTAACGGCGTTACTTCTTGCAACAAAGTCTCAGGAATAAAAAGATCCGGCATAACCTGCTCAAATTCAGGTGTAGCGACGGTACGGGCTTGTTCCATATCATACAGTATAAATTTTTCATACATCTGTGCAAGATTTGTATCGTTGATAACAACATGCCATTCCCGATTGCCTAATTTATAAAGATCTTGTGCACTGCCATTAGGGATCAAAGGCTGACTATTAGGACTCCAGTTTCCGCTGGAAAGCCAAAAAGCGGTTGAGTCCCTCACGGCCACTTTAGTATGATATGAGTTATTGAATATGCGGTTTGGTCCAGCAACTGATGCCTTCACAAAAGTTAGTTTGTCGCCAAAGCTTTGTGTTAACATGGCTTCTACACCCTTATCATTTTTATCGACTTGAAGTATCATATTGATCGAAACGTCTCCTCGTCTGCCAATTTGATTAACGGTATCCTTTATGTGGTCTGCGTAAAACTCATACATGGCAACTGTAAGTGTGTGTTGCGTAGCTTCCATAAAACTTTTTAACGTAGGCCAGCCGGCATCGGGGCCAACATGGCAATTGATATCAGCGACCTCCATCTCTACCAGTGCTACCCGGGAAGGATCGGGTGCCCGGTAATGGATATTTGGGGCGGCTTCTATATTAATGCCCTTCCAAGCCGATAGCGGAAGCACGTCAAAAATCAACTCCACGGGCGAGGCCAATGCAGTTTCAACAGGATAGCCGCCCAAATGCTCCGGATATGTTCCGTCAACAGGGCCTGGCTTCAAAACTAAAACGATGACAGGCAGATCTTCCTCAGTGGCACTAAAGCCCGGATGAACTGCTTTTACATTTGGCAAAGCGTATAGCTCTTCCTCATGATCTTCGATAACGCTGATGACCGGGCTAAATAAATTGATAGTATTCTCTTTGGTTGCCATACTTTTATGATGCTAATTGATTGTTTTCCAATTTTCGAGGTTCGCGAACACCTGAGATGATATGCGGGTGCCGGAGTTGGCCGTATTCCCGCCATAGGTATGTATCGCAACGGCCTTTCGCTCATTACCGCTTAAAATGTAAACCGGCCCTCCGCTTTGTCCTCCTGCGGTATCGGCTGCGTAGTAAACCTTGTCCGAGCTAACCGCACCTATTTTGCGGTAATCATACCATAATGTACCTGGGGGTTTATCACCCGCGTAGCCCTCAATATTGGCAACAGCCTGTAAAAGCTCCTCATCCGAATAAACTCCGTACCACATAAAGCCAAGGTCTTGTTCAAAAGCCGCAGGTAAAACGATGGCTCCATAATCGTAGTTCTCCAACCCATTTTCTCCCCAGCCCTTTACAGACCAGAACTGGGTCGATGTGACACCTCCAAAAGGGAGTGTATTGCCATTACGACCTGGCATTACCTGTATTTTTTTTACCCATCCGTCACGGCCGGAGACGCCACTGTTTTTGATGTACACACAATGTCCCGCTGTTGCTAAGGTTGTTGGGCTTATAAACCAGCCTGTGCCGATCCATTGGGTATTATCAGCAGCCGTGATCAGCAGGGATGCGATCACCCGAAAAGGATATTTTTGGGTGTCAGCAATTTGAACACGCTCATCTGTGCCAATAACAGTTTCCCGAATAGGAGTTTGCCCAAATGAAGCTTTACCAATATCGGAAAGACCTTCCAGGTTGGGAACTTTATAGCTAACCTCCCCTTCTAAGAGACTTTCGGCAATAATTTTAGGAATAAACTCGAACTGTGCGCCTTCTTCAATAGGCCATACTTCTCCATAACCCGCAGAGCCCTGCGATTCCATAGGAATAATTGTGCTTTCGGTAGGAAGTATATTAGTGATGGCGGAGTGCAACCCATCTGGAAGAATAACATTGCTCATAAACCTGTATTTAAAAATCCAAAAAATAAAGATGAATGCGGAGTGCTTATTTATCTAAAGGCACGGTCGCACTTGCAAAACTGAAAATAATGAGTATGATAGAAGCTGCGGCCGAGTCGTAAATATCTTTAGCTATTGTTGCAGACAGGGTTTCGCCGGTGGTTACGTAAGCCCAAACAATAAACGCAATTGTCGACAAAATAAGGTGGTTACGTTTGGGCTTGTTTTCATCTGCAACCATGTTTAAATAAAGTGGTGTCAGAATAAACCCACTGCAAATACAATCCAGGAAAAAATGTCTTGCAACTGATCACTTTTAATTGCGTGTACAAGTCCAAACATGGTGAGGTAACCCGCAATAACTTCGCTTGGGATTAACCTGGAAACTTTGTTCAAATAGTCTGTGAAATTGTTGTTAGGCTGCGCTGCAGGATCGGCGGGTGCTAACTCGGGTCTTGACCCATTATTTAAAGTTTTGGTTGGTTCATAGTAAAGTCTGCCCCATTGCGATAAGATTAAGATAACTGTTAGGTTCAAAACAAAAGTATCTTATGGTATAAATATACTAATTGGTATCAATATAAAAAATATTTGATTCATATTCAGGCTTATAGCATTCTATTTTATAACCAAACTTCCAAATTATATGCCTGCCGCAGTTGAAAATTTACAAAATAAAGTGAGGGAAAGTGCAATGGCGAAAAATCCTTGTGATTAAGTGTTGCACTCCGAGTCGGACGAACTCTTGCTAACTGCAAAAAGACAGCAGTTCAAGTCCTCCGACAAGTCTTCAACCCTTGTCAAATCCTCCATTATTTAATGATGATGACACTTTTAAATATTCATATTAAGGTTCAACCTGGGGTGCTTTTGCATCAAGAAAGAAAGCATAAACCAATAGGCATTTGTTTTTCACCGGCGCAAGAAATTGCGCTTTAGTTAGCATTTAGAATACAGGCTTGTCAATGGTCACATCTTTTATTTTCCAGGCGGTTCTTAATTGCTGTTGTACTTTGTTCAAAGCTAAGTTATCACCTGTGTTTTTATAAGCCAGCTTAAGCCCGGTTAATGCCCAGCCATTATTAGGATGAACAATCAAATCTTTATTTAACACGGTAATTGCTTCGCTGTACCTGCCTGCTTTTAATAATAGTTCTCCCAAATATTGCCTTGCAGGTATAGGCCAGTCACGAGGCTCATTATAGATGAGTTTGTCTTCGGCGGTTACAGCCTTTTTTAAAATATCAGCAGCGGCATGATAGCGTTTTTGTTTCCCGGCAATAACGCCCTGCAGGATAAGCCGGGCCACCTCTGAGGCTTCATAAGCCGAACTGAAATTATCAATAGGCGCCCGTAAAGATGCATCGTGCATTTTAGCATTTAGTAGTTGCAACT
Organism: Mucilaginibacter lappiensis; assembly: GCF_050433765.1. Taxonomy (GTDB): domain Bacteria; phylum Bacteroidota; class Bacteroidia; order Sphingobacteriales; family Sphingobacteriaceae; genus Mucilaginibacter; species Mucilaginibacter lappiensis_A. The sequence continues at coordinate 153,493 of NZ_JBNPWP010000007.1, forward strand.
CCTGTTCAGCCTTGACGGGGTTGTTTTTGCCACACCAGGCTAAGCCTTTTGAAAAATGCAGTAGGATGGAGGCATACGCAACGGTATCGATCGGTTTGATTTTCAGGATTTCATCCCATTTTCCAAAACGAACTGATGTTAGTACGGGCTGCATATAAACGTATTGAAAAAAATTGCCGTCTCCGCCTTGGAAAGATAAATAAGCCGAAGGTATGATCGCTTTAAGGGAATCGGAAGCATTGATAGCTGTTTTATAATTACCACCCATTTGCGCGCAATTGATTTTTAAATGCATGTTGTGGATCTGATATAGTACAGCGCCGTTTACTACGGGGGCATATTGTTTCAGATAAAGATCATACCCCCTGATCGCTGCGTCATTATCCTTTATTCCCCGCTGATAATCACCCGTGCGGATATAGATGTGTGAGGGCATGTGGGTGATATGCGATACCAGCGGCATCAGTGTATCCAGCAGATGGGCGTTGTTTAAAGCCATTTGCGGCGTACCAGAGGCCTCCATGGTATGAATATAATAATGATTTGCGCCGGGATGTTTTGGATTAATAGCGAGTGCATGTTCTAACAAGGAGCGTATCTGGGGCGTCCATGGTTTGGGTATAAAATCATGTGCGTACAGATCCCACGGGTGTAGTAATAGCAAGGCATCGGCATAAAGCGTTACTACATCAGCATTTTTGGGGTATTTAGCATATACCAGTTGCATGGCCTTAGCATAATTAATTCTTAACTGCTTTACGCTGATGGTACTGTCCTTATTGTAGCGCTCCTGCATAGCTGTAATGAGTTCCTTTTCCAGCGGAGAACAAGTAGGACTGAAAGTATTAGCTTTCACTGATGCTTCGTAAGCCCCGGTGGGAGGAGTATAGCCATTGGGATAATTAATAGTTGGACCCATAGCCAGCGATTTACCATACCATGCCATTGCGCACTGAGGGTCAAATTGGGTTGCTTTTGTAAATGATGCAATTGCCTCTATCGAATGAAAAGCATAATACATGCTTATTCCCTGGTTAAAGTAAAACTGAGCACTGTCAGACGCTGTCGTAATTTTCCATTTGTAGTTACCCCAGCCTTTTAATGCCGGAATAGCTAAATTGGAGTCGGCAGCGTTATAAGCTGAACCACATACGGCAACACGCCCGCCAGAACCTTTAAACCAGAGCTGTTTTGATGACGCAACTTTCTTCTGATAACTGGAATAAAAAGATTGTGCAACAAAAAAAACTGCAACTAATGCAAAGCTTATAATGATGGTATATTTTAATTTCATTTGAATTGTTTTTGAAGGATTTATAATGATTCAGCTTTGGACCTTATATAAGACAAAACCCCTCTCTGCCTGATTAAAAGAGGGCTTAAATTCCTATGGTAAAGTTGGGTACTACCTAACTTCATCTGTGCTCAGAGCGGGGGTGCAATTTTTCTCATAAATAGCTGTTATGGCTATTTAATTTGTGTTTTGAAAAAGACGCACGAAAGACGCGACCTGATTTATAATGAATTTAAGAACTAAATTTTAGCATTATTAAATGCTTCATTTCCTGCACTATAATTGCTGCATTATGCTCGAAAACAATTGCATTCACATATCAGTACAAAGATAAAACTATTATCTAATCGGAGAATAAAATGCATACTACCCCTCAGTAAGATAAGTGTCTTAGGAGAGTTTCTTCTTTAAAGATTTCATGTCCATGGAACAGTATGATGGGCTGAGAGAGCCCGAAAAAGCGGATGCCATTATGCGGGGTAATTTCTTGGCTGACAGGAAGAAAAACGGCCTCATTGTACAGATGTACAGCATCGGCAACTTTATGCTGAGGTCGCCTATGATCCCCTGGCGAATAAGATCCTGCGCTACCGGGTGTTCAAAGATACGCAGCAACAGGCGCCCTATCTCGCGTATATTCGTTTTAATCCACATTAGTGGATAAGTAAGCCCGCAATAGCATACTAACCGGCTGCCCGGCTGCGTTAAATATATACTGCTATTTTTACGACCTGTTTTGTCTTTTACCTTAACCCCACAGCTTATGGAAACGATACTCATACAGGAAAGCGATGACGCGATATTGGATATCGTCAGCACCGCATTAGAAATGGAAGGCTATCATGTTTACAGCCTCAGCGATCAGCATGAAAATGCACTGGAAATGGTCAGGCGCCACCGGCCCGGGCTCGTATTACTGGATTGCTGGCTGCTCAATCATTCAGGCCAACTTTGCCACTGGATCAAATCGCATTTCCCCCGGCTGCCTTTGGTTGCCTTCAGTTCCGATCCCCGCATCGCGGAAGATTATCGCGCGCTCGCTTTTGACGATTATCTGAAAAAACCTTTTAACCTGGAGGAGCTGTATGCGGTAGTGAAAAAGTTTGTCCCGCCAGTCCGAAAGCGCCGGCACAAAGCGGCACGGCTGAGCTGTTAAAACAAATTTTCTGTTCGTACCTAAAAGCCTCAGCAGCTTAAGCAAAGCGCGAACAATAAGTGGCAAACGGTGTTAATCTTTTATGAGAAATCCATTTAAAAAAGATAACCACATAGCACTGATCGGTGCTATCGTTATAGGCACGGTGGCTGCCGGCGCTATCGCTTTTCTGTTCCTGACCGAAATAGGAAATGACACCCGAAAAAGTCTGAAAAAGAAAGTCAAGTCCTTCGCCAAAGATGCCGCAGCGGATGTCATCAGCAAAAAAAACAAAATCAAAAAGAAAGTGGTTAATGCTGCGGCCAATCACGGCGTAAAATAAAATGGTAGGCTAACTGGGAAACTCAGGCGAAATTGCTCCCTTACCTTAGTTTAAGTCAGAAGCTTTGAGTCGAAAGTCTTTGGACTTTTTTGTTTTTATTTACTTCGAAAATTGTAAATCTGTAATTATTTAAGTCCGGATAACACATCCGGACTAACCCGGGGACGCATTTTTAGACAAAGGTGCTACCTGCCCAGCTATAAAAATGCGTTCCGTATCTCACCCCGGAACGCACCACATAAGTGTTTCAACTAAACCTCAGATCGCACGTTTATGGATCTAAGTTCTTTGTGAGGGTCTGCTAAATTATTCATTTCTCAAACTCTTCACCGGGTTTGCTATTGCTGCTTTTATTGCCTGGAAACTTATCGTTGCAAGTGCAATAATTATTGCAGCAAGTCCGCCTGCAGCAAATAACCACCAACTGATGTTGATGCGATAAACATAAGCTTGCAACCATTGGTGCATGTAATACCATGCAATGGGTGTAGCAATCGCAAAGGCAATTGCAATGAGTATGATAAATTCTTTTGAAAACAAATAAACGATATTGCCTGCAGTAGCACCAAGTACTTTACGAATACCAACCTCTTTTATTCGCTGCACTGCCATAAATGAGGCTAAACCATACAACCCCAGACAGCTCAGGAATATCGCGATCGCGGCAAAAATTTTGTACAGCTGCGATAACTGATTTTCCTGTTTGTAAAAACTTCCGATCTTCTCATCCAAAAACTTGTATTCATAAACAAAATCGGGGAATGTTTTGTCAAATATTTTTTTAACAGCTTGTATGGTAGAAGACATGTTTGTGGTGGCAAGTTTTATCCCGACCTGGTTGTACATGGCAACGTCGGTGGTGATGAGCAATGGTGCAAGATCATTGCGGAAAGACCGGTTATTAAAATCCTTTAATACACCAACAACGGTTCCTTTGATCTGATCATGCCAGGTGGTCATAGGCTTGTTCAATATGTCTTCAGGATTTTTTAATCCCAAACTTTTCAACAAGGATTCGTTCACTAAAAATTCTTTTGTAGTATCAGATGGTAGCAAATTTCTTCCCGCTATCAGCGGTAATTTATAAGCGGCCACATATTCATTGTCGGCGAATTTGGTAATAACCTGGAAGTCCGTTTGTTTTACAGCATGGTTATATTTGATGATGCTCCACAGATCGGTGCCATTTTCAACAGGGGTGTTGGAACTGTATGTTACCGCCTGCACACCGTTTACAGACATTAGCTGTTTCCTTAAATAACCCAGCCTGCTGATACGGAGACTATCTACACGGAAAGGAACATTGATGATGGCATCTTTATCAAAGCCCAGTGGTTGGTTCATAAAGTAATCCATTTGCTTTACAATGATGAGCGTCCCGATGATGAGTGCCTGTGCAATGATGAATTGAAACACAACCAAGCCCCGCCTTAATGAAATTCCCTGTGCATTATTTGATGTGAGTTTACGCTGCAAAGCATTAACAGGATTGAAACGTGATAAAATAATAGCAGGATAAAAACCGGCGAGCGCGGTTACAACAATTGCTACGATCAAAAGAAATAAAATAATTGCAGGATTGTTCAGTATGTTGAATGAAAGTGAAAGTTCTAAAAGTTGACTTATATAAGGCAATGCAAGCATTGTAATAACTGCGGCAAGCATTACAGCACTTGTAACTATCAAAAATGTTTCAACGATGAACTGGATTTGCAATTGAGATTCATTACTCCCCAAAACTTTTCTTACGCCAACCTCCTTTGCGCGATTAACAGCTTGTGCGGTGGAGAGGTTAATAAAGTTTACGCAGGCTATTAACAGGATGAATCCTGCAATAAGCCATAATACATTAAGCAGTTGATGACTAATGGTTTTATTACTGTAATTGCCAACCTGGGTGTCATAATGTACCGCGTTTAATGGCTGTATAATATGACTATCGTTATTGTGCGCAGATTCCACCTTGTGAGAGTAAGCTCTTAATTGCTGATTAAAATTGTCGGCAGAAGTGTTTGGCGGCAGCAAAATATAGCAACCAAAACCAGCTACATTTCCATCCCAATCGGTGGATTTTGCCAAATAATCCCCGGTAAAACCTGTTCCATAAGCTACAACAACTTTTAGCTGAAAGTCTGTATTTGCTGGTATGGTTGCAAGAATGCCCGAAACTTTCAATATATCGGTGCCGTGCTCGAACATATAGCCGCCCATTTCCAGTTTAATGGTTTTGCCCATTGCTGTTTTCCAGTCGCCAAAATATTTTTCCGCGATCTCTTTGGTGAGCAATACGTTATTCGGATCTTTTAATGATTCATACGAGCCTGCAAGCAGCGGAAAATCAAATATTTTAAAGAATGAAGGCTCCATATAAAATACACCCCGCTGCTCTTTAAATGTTTTTTCCGTATTCCCATTCTTATCAACGATCAGTAACTGATCATCATGGCTGGCAAAAATCGGAGCTACCTGTTCTATTTGCGAGAAAGACGTTTTCAGTCCTACGGGCATTGGAAAAGGGACAGCTGTTTTGTAAAAAATATTCCCCGATTCTGCGTAATGAAACTCGGTTAACACACGATAGGTGCGATCTTTCTTTGAGTGAAAACTATCGAAGCTTGTTTGAAATTGTATAATGATAAAGATCACCATACAAACGGCAATGCCAACAGCCAGGCCAGTAACATTAATAGCGGCATAGCTTTTATTGCGCGTGAGGCTGCGCCATGCTATTTTCAAATAATTTTTAAACATATAATTGCGGTTTAATTTGTCATGACCCCACTTAAGAGGGCTTTCACGATTCAAAATTACCGGCGCAAATTGGGAGTGGCTTCCCAAATTATAAGATGGGTACTCTTTTTTCAGGGCATTTTTATATTCTACCGGGCTTTTCCCGGTCATTTGCCTGAAAGTGCGATTAAAGGTGCTTTGGGAGTTAAACCCCGATTCATATGCAATACCCAGCAGGGTAATGTGATCATAAGCATAGTCCTGCATTTTTTGAACAACGTCCGCAACGCGATATTCATTGATGAAATCATTGAAGCTTTTTTTGAGCGCTGTATTGATGATCCGGGATAATTCATGGGTAGTCAGTACAAGCTTTTCGGCCAGCGAGCTTAAGGTTAGTTCCGGATCCTGGTAATACAGGTTGGCTTTCACGGTCTTTTTCAGCCAGATCCCTCTTTGCTTCAGTTCCGCCGGGAGCATTGGTTTTTGAAACGAAGCCGCTTCGGCCGCCACGCTAAACTCCGGCCTTAAGTATACCACAATTGCAATCCGGGTGAAGATGACTGCGAAAAGGAGGTATAAAGGATAATAAGCATATATACTTAATTGATTATGGTAATAAAAATAATCTACGGCGGTATAAGGTACCCACAATAGCCATAATATACCGAAACCTGTAAGTAAGCGATGCAGCCATCGCAATTTGTACCGGTACCGATCACTCACATTATTAAATTTTAGCTGTTGATAATAGCTTTCTATGAGCTTATGGCACCCGTATAGGTAGGTAATAACCGAAATAAAAGCCAGGGATTGCAATACCGGGTTCAGCTGCTGAAAGGTTAGCGTATCGTAAGTAGCCGCACCAGTCTTTATACTCTCTTTAACCTCCAATAAAAATATGCCTTGCTCCAGCAACAAGGGGCTGAAATGCAGCAGATCTTTCCAACGGAGTTGATATGCGGGCCGGGTTATTTTAAGCACATAAAAATAGATCAGGGGGCCAAGTGTCAGCAAAAAACGTAGCGTTAGCCAGCTCCAGCGGGGAAAGTAAGTGCCCAGCCCGATGTCGATACCCAACACCCAAACCATCTGCAAAGCGATGGTGCCCAGGGCCAGGCCAAGAAAACGGTTTGCTGTCCGGTTGATCCTTTTGGTGAACAATAACAACAAGGCAAAAGTAAGCCCGATAAATATCGTTCCAAGGAAGAACAGGTCATATAGATTGATATGGAATGTATATGGATTCAAGTGAACTAAATGCCTCAATCGCTGTTCCAAATCTATAAATCGTTAATTTATAGCGCGTTAATAGATTAGTTAAATAAATGATGTACCAAAACCGAACGAAGTATGTTCGGTTTTGAAATAGCATTTTGGAGCTAACAAAAATGCTATACTTTTCAAATCAGCACGTAAACGGTTCGGGTTTAGTCCGAAGACTTGAGACTATTGGCAGCTAATTATTCTGCCAATCTCAAAAACTCAACCGGCACTGCCTCAGTAAGCCAAACCTTATTTTCAGACAGGTAAAATACATATCCATTTTTATACATTTCGCCGGCAAGCACATTAAACACTGCCGGCTTGCCGTGCCTGCTTCCTACTTGTATTGCAGTTTCAATATCCCGGCTTAAGTGCACATGTTGGCGGCTGCGTTTTTCGAGACCACTTTGCTGAATAGGGGCCACCGATTTTTCACCAGTTCCGTGAAAAAGTATTTCTGGCGGCATTTGCGCCTGGTAACCTAACTCAACATCAACCGAGTGCCCCTGACTGGCGCGGATATTTTGTCGGTTTTCATCAAAAGCAAAACGTTTTTTACTATTGGATTCAACTACGTGGTTCAGTAGCTCTAAGTCTAAGTTATGGCCATGCGCATTGGCCTGTTTTAATAGTTCGTCTACATTTACCCAGCCCTGCCCGTTCAGTTCAATACCAATCAGTTGCGGCTGGTGCCTTAGCACCAGACTTAAAAATTTGCTGATGCTTGTTATATCTTTTCCTTTCATTGTTTCATTTATAATTGGCGTAATGCCAGGTGGCATTATACTACCCCTGTCGTAATTCTCTATGGTTTTAGTCAACTGGGCTTTTATCTGCTTTACCAGTACCCTTGGCCCCAACACTCTCATTTTAGCGCCAAAACCCAATAATTCCCGTTCCAACTCGAAATTCAATATCACCCTGATACTGAATATCTTTCCTGTTTCATCCTCGCTCAACAACTTTTGAGTATGGTGCAAAGGCTTGGTGATTACATAAGGCGCATTAGCGGCATCTATCCAAAATACCACTTCACAATCGCGCTGACCGGGAGATTTTGTTACCCCAATGCAATCGTTATAATACGCTGCCAGGTCGAGTGTTCTGTTCTCCCGGTAAGACTCTTCATGTTCTTCTACCGTTTGTATCCTGTCTAAAGCCAAATTCATAATATGGGCATTCCGCTTGTGCTGCATCCCTAATACAAACCAGCGATTGCGATACTCCTTCAATAGGTATCCGCTAAAGCAAAAGGTACTGGCTTCCCTGGCTTTGAATGATTGATAGGTAATACAGATCGTTTTCTTAGCTACAATAGCCTTGCGGATCACCTCAATCCATTCCAAACCTTTCAGATTGTCGTTCTTTTCAAAGTCAATTACAGGTGCGCTTTGTGTTTTCTGCGAATAGATCTTGTCTTCCAGTTTACTCACCATTTCGTTCAGATCGGTAAAGTGGTTAAAACCTTTAAACTGTTTTAACAAGCCCGATACTTCACTCAGCACCTGCATATCCTGCTGGTTCAGTGGACTATTGGTAATACTATAATTCTTATCGCTATAGGTATAATACTTCTTATCAACCACCACAATCGGTGCTTCGTAGCCCAGTTTATTGCTGCGCATCATCTCCATATCGGCCTGAATGGTGCGCCTGCTCACGCCGGTATCAATGCCCTGGTATTCGTAAAGAGCATCGCTGCAGGCGTCGATCAGATCATCCAGTGTCCATTTCTTAAAGCGGTTTTGCAGGCATTGATCAATGGTGCGGTAGCGGATTAGGGCATTGCGGTTAACAGGCATACTTTAATTTCGGGTTTCGGATGTTCGATTTCGGAATTATTTTTTGATGAATTTATTAAATTATTTTTCACTGCGCAAATAGATTGCGCAGGTGCTATATTTCTTTGTATCATGAAAAGGGAATTAAATGCTAATAACCTCCCCCTTCAGGGGGCCGGGGGGCAAAAAGAAAAGATCAGGAACAACGAGTTAAAGGCATTGGGCATTAACGATGTGGAGGTGTTGGTTAATTTTAGTCGTGTGGCCAATGGTTTACTGAAACACGGTGTAATGGCCAAGCCCGAAATACTGATCAATATAGAAGCCCTAATTGACGACCCCATGCCTTATGCCTTAAAGAAAGGCGGAAAGTTCAAGAACCTGGCCGAAGATGTGATTGCCATGCGTAAAGAGGGTAAGTTTATAAAACAACAACGCACTACGTTTAAATTGAAAGAAGAAATAGCCGATTTCCCGGTGTGGGGATTGGAGCATATTGAAGTGGGTGCCTTAGCACAAATGAAAACAGCGGTACAATTACCCATAGCGGTTGCCGGCGCGCTTATGCCCGATGCCCACCAGGGTTATGGTTTACCTATCGGCGGAGTGCTGGCTACTACAGCCAATACCATTATTCCGTTTGCGGTTGGGGTAGATATTGCCTGCCGTATGTGTTTAAGCATTTTTGATTTGCCGGCCGAAGCCATTGATACCGAAACCGACAAGCTAAAGAACATATTGGTTGATAACACCTATTTCGGTATGGGTTGCACCACTAAATCGCACTTTGACAGTTCGTTATTTGATAGCAAAACGTGGAACGAAACTAAGGTGATCCGCAGCTTGAAGAATAAAGCCTACGCGCAGTTAGGTACCAGCGGAACTGGCAACCACTTTGTGGAATGGGGCGAGTTGACTATTGCCGATGGTGCTTTGGCTGATATACCGGCGGGAAGGTATTTGGCCTTGTTATCACACTCTGGCTCACGTGGCTTTGGCGGTACTGTGGCCGATCATTATAGCCGTATTGCCATGACCAAAACCAAACTCCCTGCCGAAGCCAGGCATTTGGCCTGGCTTGATCTGGATAAGGACGAAGGACAGGAATATTGGATTGCCATGAACCTGGCCGGCGAATATGCCAGCGCCAATCACCACGAGATCCACAATAAAATTGCCCGTGCATTAGGGGTTAAGCCTATCACGATGATTGAGAACCACCACAACTTTGCCTGGAAAGAGCAATTGGCCGACGGTACGGAAGTAATGGTGCACCGTAAAGGCGCAACACCAGCAGGCGACGGTGTATTAGGGATTATCCCTGGCAGCATGAGCACACCCGGGTTTGTAGTACGTGGTAAGGGTGATGCGGCAAGCATCAATTCTGCCAGCCACGGTGCGGGCCGCTTAATGAGCCGAAGCGCCGCCTTTAAAACGCTGGATAAGGAAGTGATTGCCGCTAACCTGATTGACAAACGCATTACCCTGATGGGCAGCGATATGGACGAAGCGCCAATGGCCTACAAGGATATCCATACCGTAATGGCCGCACAGAACGATTTGGTGGAAGTGTTGGCTAAGTTTGAACCACGCATAGTACGCATGGCGGATGCGAGGGAGAAGCCGGAGGATTAGCCCCCCGGCCCCCTAAAGGGGAGGGGTTAGTTTGTGGTGTGGTGATAATATCGACCACGGACTAACCTCATAGTGTTCATATGTACACCCATGAACGCTCATGAACACTAATGAATACTTGATAATCAGGTATTTGTATTTTTAGCCTTAAACAAAACACTGTTTGAGGGTAGTAAGGATGACAGATACTAAGGAAAGGTCGGAGGATTGATTTCCCCCAGCTTCTTAACCACTGTGTCATTGTGAGCGATAGCGTGGCAATCTCCGGCAGACAGGGCGGATATCCTGTCCTATGGGCCACAAGCGAGGGGCGTTTGCGGTAGCGGGGGAAATAATATTTCATTACTTTAACATCAGATCATGCAGATATCTAAACCAGAAGATTTTATACTATTACTCGAAGTGTTTCGACGGGGGCTGATACTTGGATTGAATGATAAGCGAGATGTTGTTTCCTGGGCCGATAACATCATTATAAATACAGAAGAACCCGACTATTTTTTTATCGAATTATCGCTTTGCAATAATTTAAACAACATTGTGGAGTTGCTTGGCCAACACCTGCCAGAAAATTATAATCCTATTTGTGAAAGGGTATTGATGGCGCTTCTTTATAAAAAACTCATTGATGACGATGATGCGATGACGGTAGAAGCAGCGGCGAAATTTCTAAGCAAAATTGAAACATTTAATATACTTACAACTTTTGAATCGAATAATATATACGCGTTTGATGATTATGAGATATATTATCTGCCCGACTTAACCCAACTGCAGGTAGATCTTATTCACTTTCTCGCTGTTTACGAAGCGTTTGATCTTAAAAATTACGAGGAGTGGCCTCAAATAAATACCGGGGTTGAAAAAACATTAAAAGAAGAAGCTCAGGCCCATATTATTAATGAAGGCTTCAGAGCAGCCTGGCAAAAAAAGGGAAAAAAACGAAGGCTGACGCGAAAACTTAGGCTTATTTTAACAGTGCTGATCGTTTTGGGTATTACGTTATTAGTTTGTATGTCACTCGCCACGACTTCATCCACATCCTATTTTTCACTTTATTTTTTAGGATTTTATTTCATGGTTAGATGGGCTTATAAGTTGTGGATAGAGAGAAAGAGATGATTTTGTGGTGCGGTGATAATAGTGCCACAACGCATACTGCCCGACTGACCACAAGCGGGACTTGCGGTCAGTTGGGTATACACTAAAAGCCATTAGAAATAATTAACTTTATGAAGTTATAGACCAACGCCTTGTTTAAGATATTTACGCTTCAAATAGACAGTTTAAGCCAACTGAGAAACGATTCCGGTTTTTGGGACAATTTTATTTGGCCTTTATCAGTAGCTGGTGTAATTGGAATTTTTACTTTATTGTATAAAGCTTGTGATTTTTTTTACAAAAAAATATTTTCAGAAAGGGGCAATACCGGTGAGTTCTCTGAAATTGAATTACATAAAGAATTATCATGTAATGAAGTCAAATCGTTCATAGAATTGTGTCAACTACTGATCGTTTTTATAGATGACAATAAGTATATATTCCAGACGTATGGGCCTAATTCTTCAGCAAATGAAATCAACGAACTCAGAACAGATATGACCTTGTGGCATAATGCGAGAGTTGATTATATCCTACCTAATAACGAAATAATTAACTGCCTTATCGAAAAGAATAAACATTTAATACCTGAAAGCCATAATCTAGTATTCCGTAAACTGACATCCCATATCTACGCATTCAAAAAACACGTTGAAAATCCAACATTAGACTATACAGAATACCAATTCCCAAAAGAAATCGAAAAAATAATCAAAGATGAATGTGTCATGTACATCGCTAATGAAGACAAGGAGTTTTTAAAAATTTATAAATGGATACATAGAAACTTAAAAACGAAGCAAGTCACGGAAGCTTATTTTTTTGGCTCCATAATGTTCTCGACAAAATACAATAAAGATGTCGACATAGTATTAATGCTGAGTGCTTTAGAACTAGAAGGTATTCTTAAATTTAAAAGGAAAAAAGCCAAAATAAATCGCTCATTTACAAAAATCTTTAAAAAGCCTTTACACATTGAAGTATTCACAAATAAAGAAGGTGCAAGATTTAGAGAATTTTTGAACCGTAACCAATATAAACATGAAATATAATGGGAAAAGATCTTCATTACTCTATTCTAAAGTTTGTCAGGTCGGCCTTTGAAAATCATCAAGCAGTTAAATCGTTTGATATTATATCTGATCCTGATTTCTATATCTTTTATATAAAAAGAAGGTTTGATTACAACGATCTTTATGTTGTTTTGAGTGATGATTATTCCTTTGGTGACTATGACATGATTACCAGGCATTCTATTCTTAAAAAAGGCGGTTTTATTCTAATTGCAAGGCCAGAAGCAGTAAATTATAGCGAAAATGATACTCATCATAAGATTGGAATAGGAAAAATCGGGAAATTGTTGGGCGCACTCAATAAAAATGATTTTTGGAATTATGAGCCACCTAAAAAAAAATAAGCTATTAGTCCATACGTCCCACTTGTGATCTACAGTTAGTTCATCTATGCCGGATCAAAGGTTTTCACCCTAAATGGCGCGAGTATGCAGCGCAGACAAATGATTGCGACAGTAATGAGGTTGTTGAGGAAGGAGATTAGGGTAAGTGAAATTTCGCAAATAAGCATGTATTATTGATATATTTAGTCAATAATACTAAACCAATTTTCACATTATGGGAACTGAATTAATCATGCCTCTTATTGCCGGTTTCATTTCTTTGTTATTGGGTAGCTTCCGCCCGATAATATCAGCTTTGTTAAAGCCCTATCTGTTGAAATTACATGCTAAAGGAAAAAAAATATCATCAGTTGAAGCCCTTGCAAAGATATTTTCAATTGAATTGAAAGATCCTGTTATTATTCCATATGCTGACCGTATTAACAAAACCCTCGAATCTTTACGAAAGGCATCCGATGAAATGGCAATAGCGACCAATGAATTCAATGATATTATGAATGAAAAACAGGGAACCATTGCAGTTTTGGAAAAGAAACTTAGTGAGCTATCTGATAAGGAATTAGAAATGAAGACAAAGATTGAAACTTTACAAAAGGTTCCTATCGAAGCGTTAGCGTATTTTGAAGGAATCTTGGTTAAGGGTGACAAGAGAAACGCTTATCGGGATTATATACTGTTCGGCGCTGGCGTGATCGTGTCGGTGGCTATTACGATAGTTTTGAAAAAAATGGGGTATTAATATTAAATTTGACCTGTGTCCCACCCATCTCGCGCAACTATGCAGCGAAGGCTCGCAATCGGCGTATTGGTGTCGCGGCCATAATGATGGTTTAAATACGCCGGGCTTTGCCCAACGCTACATACCCGCGCCACAAACGGGTCAATATTTTATTTCGGCTTTTTTTATTATTTTCAGCTCTATATTGATTACTCCATGATAAAAAAACCTATCCTTATCGTAAGGCACACTGTTTTATACCTGAGCCTTGTTCTTTTTTTTGCTGCATGTAATAAAAATTCCACAGTTCCCACACCAACACCGCCGCCGACACCTTCTAAGAAGTGGGTTGTTTCTACCGTGGCCGGATCAACCACTCCTGGGTTCAAAGACGGAGACAGTACACAGGTGCGTTTCAACAATGCACAAGCTATCCTCACAGACAATCATGGAAATCTGTTTGTAGGCGATCAGGGAAATGCAAGCATCCGGCAGGTCACTTACACTGGTCATGTCACTACCTATGCAGGTAAAAATATCGGCAAACCCACCCCGCTTTTTGGTAATATTTACAGCCTTGTCAGAAATAGCCAGGGCAATTTTTATACAATTGAATACAGTTTAATCCGGAAAATAACGTCGCCGACCAATAGCGCTGTTTTTTCGGGATCGCTGTCCGTCAATTATTTGGATGGTACTGGGGCCAATGCCGCTTTCAACCTTATCGGCAATATGGCCATCGACAATCAGGACAATATTTTTCTGCCAGACTTTGATATGAGCGATAATTTCCGTTTGCGCAAGGTTACTCCCGCTGGAGTTGTCTCCACTTTAACTTTGCATGACAACACAGGTTTCCCCTCTAACGGACTACCAGATTATCATTATCTGTATTCTATAGCGGTTGATGCATCGGGCAATATATATGTAACAGGGAATGGGAACTGCCTTATAAAAAAAGTGGATCCCGCCGGCAACGTAACCATTCTGGCTGGGGCAGGCGGTATCGGTTTTAAGGACGGAAAAGGAAACCTCGCCAAATTTAATACCATCTTGGGCATGACCTGTGATGCTTCCGGCAATCTCTGGGTTAGCGATGGTGGCAATCATGCCATACGGGAGGTGACACCGGATGGTACGGTCAGCACAATCGCGGGGAAAGGAGTAATGGGCTATTCGGATGGTGATAACACGAAAGCGCTTTTCAAGTATCCTTTTGGGATTACGGTTGATAATACAGGAGTTGTATTTGTTATGGATAACGGAAATAACAGGGTGCGGAAATTGGAGTATAAATAAGCCAGGTTTTGTGATCGCGTACTCCGCTAACAAATTGTCATTTCGAACGACGAAGGAGGAGAAATCTTATTCAATTGACAGACGGCAAACTTTGCATAATGAACAAGGTTTCTCATCGCCACGCCCGCCGAAATGCCAGTTGTTGAGATAATTAACGTTTTATTTTATCTTTAATTCGATGAAAGAACGTATACTGTCGATAGATATCGTTCGCGGGCTGATTATGATCATCATGACGCTGGACCACACCCGCGATTTTTTGCACCTGGCAGGGCCGCCGCCGCTTGATGTACAGCGCACCACGGTAATACTGTTTTTTACACGCTGGATAACGCATTTTTGCGCGCCAACGTTTGTTTTTTTGAGCGGCGTATCGGCATGCCTGGCCGGGCAGCGCAGAACAACTGGCGAGATGACCACCTTCTTACTAAAAAGGGGTGCCTGGCTAATATTTTCTGACCTGGCAATTATTAGCCTCATCTTTAGCTTTGATGTGCAGTACCATTTCCTGGTGTTGGAGGTTTTGTGGGCCATCGGCTTTGGTATGATCGTTTTGGCCTTATTGATCCGTGCACCTAAACAAGTTATAGCTGCGGTTGCTGTCCTGATCATTGCCGGCCATAATTTACTGGATAACGTTGATCTGCCTAAAAACGGCACGGCGGGCAACCTGATCACCGTGTTATTGAACGGCGTAGGGGCATTGATCCCTATCGGCGCTAACCGGTTTATCTTTGCTATTTATGCTGCCATTCCGTGGACCGGGGCCTTATTGTTAGGCTATGTTTTTGGCCAGCTTTACAAAAAGGACTACGATGCTGCAAAGCGGCGAAAAATATTAATGCTATCGGGCTGCACGTTGATTGCCCTGTTTATTACCCTGCGGCTCATCAACCATTACGGCGACCCAACACCATGGGCCGTTCAGCAGAATGCGACGCATACCCTGCTGTCGTTCCTGAACGCGCGTAAGCAAACGCCCTCGCTCCTGTTTATGTTGATGACGCTTGGGCCGGTATTACTATTGTTGTCGTTTACCGAGGGTATCAGCAACCGCGTCACCCGGTTTTGCATCGTATACGGCAATGTGCCCTACTTTTATTTCATTACGCATTTGGCGCTGCTGCGCGTCATAAATGTAGCCGGGGTTGTACTTGCGGGCATCCCCCTTGATTTTCAGAAACCTACACCAGTATGGGCCGCGCCGGGTTTCGGTATTCCGCTGTGGGCGGTGTACCTGTGCTGGATAGCCGTTATCGCGCTGATGTATTATCCTTGCCGTTGGTATGGCCGGTATAAGCAAACACACAGCCGCTGGTGGTTATCGTATATATAGGCCCCGCTACCGCATACGTCCCGCTTGTGGTTCTACAGTTAGTTCATCTATACCGGATCAAAGGGTTTCACAATTTCTGGGTCTTGCGCATCCATGAACATTTTAGCCCTCCCGAAAAGACAGATCTTACCTATCCTATCAAACACATTTGCTTGTCCTCGCGCATTTAATATAGCCTCGTCTGTACAAACACCTTGCTGGTGATTTTTCTCAATGTAGTCCCAATGGTTTTCCAGCTCATCGTTAAATACAATTGTAAACGCGGGTTGGCTATATTCAATCAAATAATTCCCATCGTCCATTGTAAGTGGTTTAAAATCGGCATGGAAGTTATAGATTTTATCCAGACAGATTTTTGATCCCTCTTCAATATCATCAATGCGTGTAGAGAAAAAAGCCACGGTACCATATTTAAATATACCTAACTGCAATTTATCGTCGGTATAATATCTTGCGGTTTTAAGAATCCTGTCGATGTCTATTGGAGTGTTTGGCTGCCATTGTGGTACTGGCGGGAAGCGTTTCTTTTCTTCCGGCCTAACTCTAAATAAATTGCTTAGCAATCCCATAGTAATAAGGTTTAACTAATATAGGTAATTCGTTTATAATTCAATGCCAGTCATGCCCGCAAAACCTGCATTGTTTGGCATCCGGGGTTCTGGCTAACTTTCTGCATACCGGGCATAGGTTGAAATATACTTTATCGGGATTATCTTTCAGAATTCGTTCGGCACAGTTAAGAATAAATTGTACGTATCCTTTATCCAATTGTTTTAATATCTCTGGCTCATCGCTAAGCCATTGATTACGTAAATATATTTTTGTACGTAACTCACCATCAGGTAGCTCGCGTAACTTTAAAGGATGGCGATGATGTTTTAATGCTTCCATTTCGTGCTCAGTAAGCATACCCAGATAATGTATTATAATATAATTTGCCCTTTCGGCAGTAGTCGCAGCCATTTTATAAATGTCTAAAAATAAATTCAAAATAATTTCACCTGCGCAAATACACTGCGCAGTACCCCTATTTCTTTGTATCAACAATAAGAAATAAAGGAGGTTCACAATGAAATTCAACCTGTTAAGCAAATTAAAAAACCAGACCGTTAACCACGAGGGCGCTAAAGCATTTACGCTATCTCCAGAAATGGAGCTATATACCGCGGTGGTTACCTGGAGCTTAAACGATTCCTTTTACGAAAAAGACGAGGCACGTTTAGCCCGCCTGCAAAAACTGATTACCGCATGCGACCCTGTGTTTGTTGGTAAACTGGCTGTGTATGCCCGCACCAAAATGTATATGCGTTCGGTACCGCTGGTATTGGTTACTGAATTGGCTAAGCTGCACTCGGGCGACAATCTGGTCGCCCGGGTAACCGATAGCGTGATTGGCCGTGCCGATGAGATCACCGAGCTATTGGCTTGCTATGAATTGCTGAACAAACGTACAGGCACTAAAAAGCTAAACCGTTTGTCGAAGCAATTGCAAAAAGGTTTATCTACGGCGTTCAATCGTTTCGACGAATACCAGTTTGGTAAATACAACCGCGATGGCGCCATCAAACTGCGCGATGCCTTGTTTTTGGTTCACCCAAAGGCAAAAGACGAATTGCAGCAAGTACTGTTCAACAAAATAGTGAACGGCAACCTGCAAACGCCTTACACCTGGGAAACCGAGTTATCGGCATTAGGTCAGCTGAATTTTGACAGCGATGAGACTAAAGCTCATGCATTTCGCGATAAATGGGAAGACCTGATAGACAGCGGTAAGTTGGGTTATATGGCCTTGCTGCGTAACCTGCGCAACATACAGGAAGCGGGCGTAAGTTACGCTCATTTCCAAAGGGTATGCGCAAAGCTGGCTGATGCAGATCAGGTAGGCAAGGCAAAACAGTTTCCATTCCGTTATTTGGCCGCTTATCGCGAGCTGATCAATCCGGTTGTTACCAAAGTGCCTGCACAAAGCCTGGTTAAAAAGCTAACCGCTTTAATGCAGGGCCAAAACAAAGGCTACACCGGCGAGTTGCTGGATGCTTTGGAAAAAGCTGTACAGGCAAGTGCTGCCAACATTAAAGGTTTTGACGATGAAACCCGTGTGCTGTTAGCGTGCGACGTTTCGGGATCGATGCAGACTCCCGTATCGGCAAAATCTAAGATCTTGCTGTACGATGTGGGTTTGATGCTTGCCATGTTGTTGCAATCGCGCTGTAAAAACGTAGAGGTGGGTATGTTTGGTGATACCTGGAAAACCATAGCCGTGCCGCGTAATAACATCTTAGGTAACGTACAGGAGTTTTATCGCCGCGAGGGCGAGGTGGGTTACTCCACCAATGGCTATCTGGTTATCAGGGATATATTAGCCCGCAAGGTAAAAATGGATAAAGTGTTTCTATTTACAGATGCCCAGTTATGGAACAGCAACAATACTGCCGACCATATCCAACCCTTGTGGTTACGCTACAAGGCAGAGGTATCGCCAAATGCTAAGCTCTACCTGTTCGACCTGAAAGGTCACGGAAAAGCGCCATTGCAAATATTACGCAATGATGTTTACCTGGTAGCCGGCTGGAGCGATAAAGTTTTTGAGGTGTTAGCTGCTCTGGAAAACGGAGGCTCGGCATTAGGTGCTATCAATAACATACAGCTGTAATTTGAGCGGAAAGTAGAAAGGCTAAAGCGAAAAGCTTTTACCTTTCTGCCTTCAGCTTTTAACTCAACAAAAAAATAAGGATGCCGTAGAAACGGGTTACTTCGCTCCATTGGTGGGGGTGGGCAGTGTGGCGCAAGCTATGCTGTGGGTTCGAGTCCCAAAAGCGGTCCCCCGTCCCGCGTTCGCCTGTTGCTCCTTATAAAATATAAAAGAAGGTGTCGTAAATAAGCCTTACTTCGACCAGGACCCGCTGCCGGGCATTACTACGGACGGGTATGAAATGGCTTATTGTTTTTTGCCCTTCTTTTTAAAGACATTGAAAATAAAAAAGGTGTCGTAAACAAGTGTTACTTCATAACGCTGCGGTCGCCGGTTCGATTCCGGCCCTGTAAAAAGGTACCTCAGTTTGGTAGAGGACAGCACACCAATAGTCACTTGTTGCTTTTTACCCTTTTTACCGCCTAACCTCCTAAAGGGGGAATTAAAATTAGTCTTACCACCCCCTTTATGGGGGCAGGGGGCTTAAGGTGCCGTAAATATGCGCTACTTCGTGTCGCCGGTTCGATCCCGGCCTTTGGAGCAATTCATTGTAGCTCAGTTGGTAGAGCGGTAAAAGCGCATATTGACCATCGCCCTTAAGAAATAAAGAAGATGCCGTAGATTAGTGTTACTTCGCCTGTCACGCAAAAACCAAACGCTGGTTACTTGTAGCTCTTCTTTTAATTTATGAATACCTAAACCTTAAAAGGTGCCGTAAACTGGTGTTACTTCGGTATGATGTTCCCTGTGGGGAAAGGTGCAGATTCGAGTTCTGCCTGCAAGTAATTGCAGTGGTCTAAATCTAAAAAAATCTCACCGGTTGCTTTTTGCCCTTTTTAAAGCATAATGAAAGATGTCGTAGGCGGGTGATACTTCGCTGGTGAAACCGCGTAAGCGGCAGGGTTCGACTCCCATAAGGCACCTACCGGTTGTTGCTCTTTCATTTATATTTTGTAACCTTATATCATTAAATAAAAAAACAGCTTCTTGCTTCAACAGCAAGAAGCTGTTTTACGTTCCGGTTAAGGCTTAAAACTAATTCTTATCCCTTCACTATGCGCATTAAATTCCGGGGCATACATGCATTGAACGGAGGCTATTCCGGTTGAAAAATTGCCGGGCTGTGCAACACGTAACTGGTATTCAAAAACATAATTTCCCTTATTTAAATTGCTGATAAAAAAGTTGGTAGCCACATCTTTGGTCACCTGGTAATAGTATAAACCATCCTGGTACTTATATTCAGACAATGCATTAACCGGCTCGGTACCTGCGGGGCGCATATCTTTTAATTGCACATATTCAAAATCGCGCCCGGCTTTCAGGTAAACTATTACCTTGAGCAGATCACCAGTTTTGGGTTGATGCGTCGCATCAACAGCTGTTGATACCGGGCCCGTGTCTGTTTGTTTTAAAATGAAATACTTTCGCTCCAAATGAATATCAGTTTGTGATGGTGTTATCTTATCCAACTGTTCCAGATACTGCCAGTACATCGCTCCCCAACTAATGGATTTTCCATTGTTTTTTATCTCCACTTTGCCCATACCCGGTTTAACTTGCTCATCAGCCCAATTGGTTTTTATATAACCTGTACCTGCATCAGCTTTGATGTCGGGCTTTACCTCATTCAATGGGGTTCCGTCTAATTTAATCGCTGATGTTGCACCTGGAGATAACCAGTCGCTTTGTTTTAGTAACAAGGCATAGCAGGCTGCTGCTGTTGCTTTGGTAGTTTTCCAGTTGCTGGTTTGTTTATTGCGCAGTAGCCATATCTTCATTTCCTCCACTGCTTTATCCTGATTCCCGGCTTCGGTAAATAGCTCTATCAACAAACACTGGGTTTCAACGGGCGATTGGTACCAGTAATACCCGCTTTGGTTTTTACCCCAGTACATACCCAGATCATCTGATTGCTGCGCGGTTTCCATCAACGATCTGATGATCGCTTTCGCGACAATAGGTTTACCATTACGCTGCATGGTTAAAGCGATCATGCCCTGCTCATAAATGCTTTGTGATACCCATTGCTTTTCGGCACGTTTTAAGTAATTGCTGAAGCTGTTTTTCAAAGCTGCACTCATGGGTTTATTTAAATAATAGCTGCGCACATACCAGGCATGTACCTCTGTTGAGCTGATGCCCTGTGTTCCATATCCTTTTAATTTTTTAGCTTTTTGATCATCTTCAATCAGTTGATCATCCAGATAGCCAATCGCTTTATCTTTTATGGTTTTTAGGGTTTGATTTTTATCATCAGCAATATTTAAATAATAAAGCTGACCGATGCCGGCTAAAACATGCTGGGTGATATAACGGTCGGCCTGGTTGCCGGCAAACCATGGGAAGCCGCCATCTGGCAATTGTTTTTTCTGGAGTTTATCCAGATTCAACTGCAATTCATTACTCATTTTATTGAGATCGAAAAGCAGAGCGATGCGCTTTTTTTGTTCGGACTCACTGGTGGCATCGCGCAGCCAGGGTGTTTCTTCCAGTAAAGTGGCTTTTAGTTCCTGGTTTTTTTCGAGATTTGATAATAGTTCCGGGCTGTTACTGCTTTTCCACTGATCAAACACCTGTTTAATAACCGGCATGCGATTTACTAAGCTGGTAGCCAGACTATTGGCATAATATCGACTAAAGATTTGCTCTGAACATTCATATTGAAATTCCATCATGTAAGGCAAGGCCTGTACCGCATACCATGCCGGGTTCTGCGTGTATTCAAGCGTAAGGGTCTTGTTTTTGAGCGTAGTGCTTTTATTGTTCAGCAACTTATCAAAAGTGAAAGCACGGGTTTGGCCCGAACGTACCATCATTGGCAGGGCTTCGGTAACCAGCATACGATTGGGCAATACCGGAATTGTGTTTTCTTCGCCATCGTTGTATTGGCCGGCCCCGGCGGTAAGGCGGTAGGTGAGGGCATCCAATCCTTGAGGTATAATGAGCTTAAATGACACCGCTTTATTGGTTGCCGCGGCAACCTCAAAATCCTGACTGGCATCTGCAGGGTTTTGCAATATGGAAACAGGCTGCATATTCAGCGCATCGAAAAGTTGCAGGTTAACTTTCCCTTTTAATTGCCCGGTTGTTAAATTTGCCAGCCTTGCCGAAACCGTAAGCGTATCGCCCTCACGTAAAAAGCGCGGCATATTGGCGCTGATGCTCAGTTGTTTTTGGGTAACCACTTCATTTTCGATATACCCTGTATGTAGCTCTTTGGTATGTGCAAGGGCCTTAAAGCGCCATTTGGTTAAAGCTTCGGGAATGGTAAACTCAATCAATATCTGACCTTTATCATCTGTACGTAATTGTGGGTAAAAGAAGGCAGTTTCATTAAAGTTTTTGCGAATAACAATTGGTTTAGGTTTAAGTGAAATCTCTCTCATGACAACTTTATCGGTAGCACCGGGGGCACCCTGAGTTATTTGTACACCCGCTGCCATACCTGCAAGGGGTGATTCAAGCGCTGAATCCGCAGCCCTTGAACCATAAATGGAACTATTTCCCCGTATCATGATAGATTGAACGGCACCAGTCGTTTCTCTTTTCATTTGAGAAGCATAACCAACCACCACTACCTCATTTAGCGATTTACCGTCAGATTCTAATTTTATGTTCAGCGTTTCACTTTTTGTGGTTGAAACCTGTTTGCTTTTGTATCCTAAGTAAATGAACGTAAGCTTAGCCTTAACCGGCACCCTGATCTTGAAATATCCTTTGGAGTTTGTATTGGTAATAATATTACTGCCCTTTATGGCCACTGTTACACCGGGAAGTGTTAAGCCATTTTGGGCATCCTTAACAACACCGCTTATATCATAACCATTTTTAACACGCGCTGCATTTTTTAAATAATCGGCTTCTAATTGCTTGTCATTTTGTGCTACGCGGGTGTTTACTTTTACTTTTTCCAGGTAATTACGGTAACCCTGGTTATAGCCACCGTAATAGTTATAATCAAACAGGCTTAGCTTTTCATAATTTCGTATTACCTGAGCTTCAAATTGTTTATAGGCAATGGGTTGTGTAGCTGTTTCCCGTATAAAATCATAACTGTTCCAGGCAAAGTAGTTTGGCTCATATTTTTCGGGCGGGTTTAATATATCTTTCCAGCTTTGTGCCGGGCTTATATCATCCAATGAGGCATCATATAATCCTGCCAGCATTTCGGCTGCCTGCTTTTCATTGTTTTGATTACTTACCTGTAATTTCCATTGCTCCTTTTCGCCGGGTTGCAATTTATTACGGAAAGTAAGAAGCTTGATCTTCAGCGTTTCATCCGGGTTAGCGAGGTATACTTTTTGATAACTGCTGTATATTCTGTTCTGATACACCATCATAAACTGAACGGTTACATCTTTATCATTACCCAATACCGGGATCTTGATACTTTGCTGGTCCTTTTCAATAGTGATCCATTTTGATGATATTAATTTGGCTCCGTGATAGCGCTCCATCAATACATTGATCTTTTCCCCCACGCCAACCAAAAATTCCGCCTGTTCACCGGGCTTTACCGTATTTAATACCGGGATAACCCAATTGTTATATCCTAATGGCCTGGGTGGTTGTGCAACCAGGTTAACATATTTGGTAATAGAAGTAGTATCCCCTTTTTCATTGCGGGCATTGATAATTACCTGGTAAACTCCTGATGTTTCCTTCCTTAAGGGCTCCAGATCAATGATGCCTGGTTTTTCGCCGTCAACTTTTATATTTAAACTGATAACCTGCTTTAGCTTTTTCCATGTTGAAAACACATCCTCATTTTGCCAGGTATATTCGGGAAAATCTTTTTTGAAATCATCTTTATTGATGATGAATTGATCGGGCCTTTTTGCCCACAACCTGTTCTTGAAAATTCTGTCGGGATTTTGCAAAGCATAAACTTCCACATTAACGGTTCCTTTTTGTGGCTGACCATTTAAATTATTAATTTTTACCAGTGTCTTTATAGAATCTTTGGCAAAGAGCATTTCCGGTATGTAGCCATCTATCATAATATCATTATTGCCAACAATAACCGTTGTTTGGGCCGAATGGGTTTCGCCGCTGGCATCCGTTACATCAGCACTGATGGCATAGGTATAATTAGCGGTATGTGTTTTATCCGTTTCGCCGGGGATAGCCTTAAACTTTATAGTAAACTTGCCCTGATCATCGGTGGTAATGGTATCTGCTTTTATTTCGGCCGTTTCAGATGGAGCATATCGCGAGCCATATAATGCCTGTCCGCGTACATTATCAAAAAAGATGCGGTTTTGCGAGCGTGTAATATGATAGGCCACTTTAGCCTGCGATAAACCATAACCAGAGAAGGCCGTTACATTTCCCTTAACAGAAACAGAGTCATTTAACTTATAGCTTTCTTTAACGGGTAAAAACTCCGCCTGGAAGGTAGGGCGTTTATATTCTTCAACTTTAACTTCTATAGATCCGTCTTCCGTTTTTAATTCCACGTTACCGCCCAGCATATTTTGCGGAATAATGAAGTTGCCGCTAAACGTGCCAAATTCATTGGTTCTTAATTTTAACAACGAAACCTGTTTGCCGTTAACATCCGAAAACGAGATCTCCACATTTTTATCAGGCATGATCTTACTTTTGTCATTTAGGGTTTGCAATTGCAAGCCTTTAAAATAAATAGTTTGCCCGGGGCGATAGATCTGCCTGTCGGTAAATAAAACGGTTTTATCTTCGGGGTATTCATTGTTATTAGTCTGATCCTGTGCACCATTTATATATTTTGATCCGTCGGTCAGGGTATCGCTTTTAATTCTCAGATTGATTGATGCGCCATTATTTAAAGGACTACTGGCGATATATAAGCCTTCTTTATTGGTTACGCCGGTTTCATTGGTATCTATCCATGTTTGAGTAGCAGACGAACTTTTATTGCCCCAATACCTGCCGCTTAAATTAACATGTACCCCACTTAATGGTTTACCGGTTTCCCTGTCCATTACCCTTAACTCAATCTTTTTATCAGGGTTACCTCTTGCAGTATAAGCCAGACCACTGATCCTGAAATTAGTCAGTCCGGTTAACGCTTCATCATCTGATGTCGCATCCTTAACAAGCAATACATAATTACCGGGAGTTAACGGGTCAATTTTTATTTCTGTACTGTGGTTGTGGTAATCACCCATGTTTGCCCAGTTAAACTCATGGGTTTGTACCGGCTTAAGTTTCTTTAAAAAATCAAGCTTATACCTGGAATATTCATTATCCGGGTATAGCGGATTGCGCCCCTCTGAATATTCTTTTAACTGAGCTTCAGATAAACGATAAACAGCAATTTTGGCTGATGTAACATTTTTATAATTTAATAAAGCCAATAAAGGTTTCCCCGGTATGTTCACTTCTTCTACAGTTGCTGCAATGTTTTTTGCTTCTATCTGTTTGATCAATATAGCAGCGTTTTTGCCTCCCAAACTTTCCGGGTAAGCAGCAACCGCCTTTTTAAAATAACTGTTTGCTGTTTTTAAACTGTCCACCCCCTGGTAAAACTGTCCCAATAATACCAATGCTTCGCTGCTTATAGGCTTTGTCGAAAAGCTTGATGCTATTTGTTGTAATGCTGAGAGGTACAAGGAGTCTTTGTGCAGCACTGTAGCTTTGGCATACAAAAATCGTAATCGTTGCAAATCAACATCTGCCAGGGCCTCCTGCTCATTTTTTTGTAAATGGAATAAAGTAGCCTGCTGTAAATATTTTATACCCTGATAATGGCTTGAAGCTGTATCAACAGTGTTAAAGTGTAATGCAGAAAAAGCGCGGCTGTCGCCAAATAAAGCAGGGTCATTCAGCTGGAATGGTAATTTAGGTTTTACAAGCCCAGGTTCATCCGTCAGGTAAAAATCAAAGGAACGTTGTGCCAACATGTCATATAATGTGGGCCGCAGGTAACGGGTAGATTGGTCGCCCACTAAAACGCCGTCAAGTATGCCAATTGGCGTGTTTTGTTCCTTTTGGGCTTCGGCTAATGAAAGCTGGTATAAATGACTGGTTTCAGCGATAATAGTGTTCAGGTCCCATTTGGTAAAATCACTATCAGGTTTTTCCAAAAGGCTGCGCTGGCTAAATTGGTAGCGGTGTTGCTGATAATATTTCCAGTAGGTTTCGGCAAGTATGGATTGTAACACTGGTTTTACCGGGAACTGCGATTGATCAATAGCTGTTTTGAGGCGGCTGATAATAGCAATTAAGGCATTTTCTTCCAAATAAGATTGAAAGGTCATGCGGTAAATAGCGGCCCGTATTTGTTGTGGAGCGTTGTTGTTTTCATGGGCTAATGCATCAAGCTTATCCACTTCTTTCAGAACTGATTTTGGCAGACCTATATTTGCCAATGAATCAATCCGGAAACCAATATCCCGGTATTTATTTTGAGCAGATGCTGGTTTAATACCCACTAAAAAGCAGATAATGAGCAGGTATTTTAATGCATTAAAACGTTGTGAAGGCATAAGATTTAGATTTGATAGATAGTTATAAAATTAATATAAATGATCATTAAAAATATTTAACTATTTATCAGATGCAGATCAAGTCTCATTTCCATAATGGGTCGGAATATTTTTTAGCCTTGACCAAAACTTATGATAGGCTATAGTTTGTGACGATCTCAGT
The DNA here is from genome assembly GCF_050433765.1 of Mucilaginibacter lappiensis. Taxonomy (GTDB): domain Bacteria; phylum Bacteroidota; class Bacteroidia; order Sphingobacteriales; family Sphingobacteriaceae; genus Mucilaginibacter; species Mucilaginibacter lappiensis_A. The sequence goes on from NZ_JBNPWP010000007.1 coordinate 179,875, forward strand.
TATCTTAGGGTATTACCCCAAGAAATCATCCAACATAATATTGAACTTTTAGAATGGTCGCTTTTTGAAGACTGGTGAATTATATAAATTAGTAGCTGCGCAGATTTGTCATTAATATCAGTAATTATTTCGGGATGTAAAGAAACATCCATTCTTACCTCCGTTAATAAAATATTATCAATGGGTTAATTATTTTGCAATGATTTATTAAAATGAGAAAAACGTTCATTACATTAGATGAAAAATTTTATAATTAACATAATATGAACTTGTTGGAGATTTAATGAAAAGCGATATCCCGAAAACACAGCCAGAGTTTGAATTTCGCCGGGTATTTGAGGAGTATAAACGTCAGGTTTATACGCAGGTTTATGCTATTGCAAAATCGCAATATGCAGCAGAGGAAATTACCCAGGAAATATTTATAAAAATTTGGCAAAATCGCGAATTACTGAGCAGTGTAAAAAACCTGGATGGGTACATATATACTATTGTTCGTAATTATTCATTAAATTATTTAAGAAAGGCTGCAAGTGATCTTCGGCTTGTTAATCATTTAATAAGCGTTGCAGTACCCGGTTATAATCATACAGAATCAGTAGTGCAGGTATCTGAATACAAAAAACTTATTCATATGGCAGTAAGCCAGCTATCCCCGCAGCGCAGGCTGGTTTACGAGATGAGTAAGGACAACGATTTGAGTTACGATGATATCGCATCTCAATTAAATTTATCGAAACATACCGTAAAAAACCATTTGCTTTCAGCATTAGCTTCTATCAGGGGGTACCTTACCCAAAATGGTGTCGATCCGACAATTATCCTTATCCTGATGTTTGTAAATTTCCATAATTTGCAATAAATCAGTCGCTTTTGTAGATTAAATTAATAATTTTTTTAATTTTATAGAAAAATATAATCATTTAGCGATATTTTAGCTATGTTTTTGGCTTTTTTTTAAGAAAAAACAGATGTTTTTGCTAATAACAGCACCGAATTAAAAAAAAAGATTAAAATTTTTTATTTTTCATTAGTCCGTTTGTGTCTTTGCTGTGTCTTTAATGTAATTGCACAGTAATAATGGACCATAAACAAAGAATATCATATCTGTTAGACCAATACATCAACAATGCCTGCACTCAGGAGGAATTTGATGAGTTGATGTCTGAGGTTAAAAATTCCCCAAACGATGCTGATTTTGACAAGGTACTGAAAAGCCATTGGATGAAATCGGCCGGGACAACCAGCGAACATGACGTAAACTGGAGTGATATTTATATAAATATCAAAGAGAAAACGCAAAAACGTTATAACATCAGGAGGATTTTTAAGTATGCAGCATGTTTGGCCTTAATATCCCTTGTGTGTACTATAAGTGTACATAAGAAAGCGGCTATTGATACCCAATATTTAACGGCTCATTCTTTGCCAGCTAAAACCAAGGTAATAACATTAGCTGACGGCACCCGTGTTACCTTAAACGCAAATAGCGATTTGCGGTACCCGGAAGAATTTAGTGACAATAAAAGAGAAGTTTATTTAAAAGGCGAGGCTTATTTTGAAGTAGTGCACAATGATAAGAAACCATTCATCATCTATTCGGGCACATTAAAAACACAGGTTTTAGGCACATCGTTCACGGTTAGCGCCTATAATGAGCAAAAGCCGATAAAAGTGACCGTTTTAACGGGTAAAGTAGGCGTAGTTGATCAAAGCAACAAAGCACATGCTATACTTACCCCCGGATTATGTGCTACCACTGATCAAATAAACCGGGCCTTCACAATAAGCCGTATAGCAGACCCTGAAGATGCTATTGCCTGGTTGGATGATAAACTGATGTTCGAGAACGCTACACTGGCAGATGTTGCTACAGCTTTAAGCAATAAATATGCTGTAACCATTAAAATATCAAATCAGCAGATGGCTACTAAGCGTATCACGGCGATATTTCAGAACCAAACACTGCCTGATATTTTAAATGGTATTACCAGGCTCACACATTCTAAGTACAACATTAGCAAGAACGTATATACACTATTTTAATAAATAAACTGAATGTTAAACTTTAAAACTGATTGCCTATAGACATCATAAAGACACCATAAAAAAAGGTTGAATGTGATTCCAGCACATCCAACCTTATCGAGCTGACGCTCTGACAATTCATAGTTTTTCCCGTAAGGGCATTTAATCACCACAAATTTTCATCAAATATATGACAAAAAAATCATTGTCCTCTAACCGGCTGCGTAAAGCCGTAAGCAGGATAGTCATTGTCACGGGGCTTTTATACGTTTGCTGCTTCAAAACAAGCGCCGTTGGCCACATTACACAGGACTTAAATACTCCCATATCACTAAAAGTGATAAACATGCCTGTTAAAAATGTATTAAAACAAATCAATAAAGAGATCAAGCTGAGTTTTGTTTTCAGTAACGAAATAGTTACCGATCAAATGGTGACTATTGAGGTTAAAAATGAAAAAGTGGGTTTGGTATTATCAAAAATACTTGATCCATTGGGCATGGATTACTTACTGTCGGGCAATATGATCCTGATTGAAAAAAAGCAGGTAATACCCGCCGGGCCACTAAAAGCAGTACCAGTGCAAGTAACAGGCAGGGTTACAGATAATACCGGTGCTTTACCAGGTGCCACAGTAAAGGTTAAAGGCAGCAAGATGGCAACCAGCACTAACGCCGATGGTAGATACAGCATTAATGTACCTGATGAAAATGCAGTACTTGTATTCTCATCCATAGGGTATTTAACCCAGGAAATTGTAGTTGGCGGCCGCAATGTTATCGATGTTAAATTAACAGAAGAAGCCAGTAAACTGAACGAAGTTGTGGTAACAGCCCTTGGTATTTCGCGTCAGCGAAAAGCTTTGGCGTATTCTGTTACAGAAGTAAAAGGCGATGAGTTTACACAAGCCCGTGAAAACAATGTGGCCAACGCGCTTACCGGTAAAGTTGCCGGTGTAAATGCCACTGGTTTATCCACAGGTCCGGGCGGATCAAGCCGGGTCATTATTCGTGGTAACGGCTCTTTATCAGGCGGTAATCAGCCCTTGTATGTAATTAACGGTATGCCGCTTGAAAACTCAGTACCGGGTGGCAGCGCCACAACCAATGGCAGTGCTGGTAACGTTGACCGTGGCGACGGCATAGCGGGGATTAATCCGGATGATATTGAGTCTATCAGTGTACTTAAAGGCGGTACGGCAGCGGCACTTTATGGTGCAAGGGCTGCTAATGGCGTCATATTGATCACCACAAAAAAAGGGCGTGCACAAAAAGGTATTGGTGTTGATTATAACTCGTCTTATACTATGGAAAAGCCTGCTGTTTTTCCTGACTGGCAGTATGAATATGGCCAGGGAGATAATGGTGTGAAACCAACAACACAAGGCGAGGCTATCCAGACAGGCCGCCGGTCTTTCGGTGCAAAAATTGATGGTTCACCTTATGTGGCGGCAGATGGGCTTACCCACCCTTACAGCGCTCAGAAAGATAACATTAAAAACTTCTACCAAACCGGGTCTACTTTTACCAATACATTGGCTTTTACCGGGGGTACAGAAGCAATTACCTACCGTTTTTCGGCTGCGGACCTAAACAGCAAAAGCGTGCTGCCCAATACAACTTACGACCGTAAAACCGCTAATCTCAGCATTAACAGTAAGTTGGGTAAACGTATTAATATTGAAGCTTTAGCCCAGTATAATATTGAAACGGCAAATAACAGAACCACAGCCGGTGATGCTTTAGGTAACCCCAACTGGACACCGTATATGATTGCCAATACCGCTGATATCAGGTGGCTAAAACCGGGCTATGATGCAAATGGTAATGAGATTGCCTGGAACGATGCTTCTATTGCGTCTAACAGTTATTTCGTAGCCAATAAGTTTAAAGAAAATGACAACAAGAACCGGTTCATTGGCCAGGCCGGTATTACTTTCGAGATCATTAAAAACCTGTCATTAAAAGGTGTTGTAAGTCGCGACTTTTATTATTATAACTATCAATATATACTGCCAACCGGCACATTGTATGTACCAAACGGGCAATATAGCGAACTGAAAGTTGATGCTTCTGAAACTAACGGCCTGTTAACGCTTAACTATAATGGTAAAATAACCAATGATTTTGCTTTAACAGCCTTTGTTGGTGCTAACCAGCAGCGCTCTGTTTATAATGAAAGCAATATTACAGGCAGCAACTATATTATACCTTATTTTTATAGTTCAACCAACCTTTCCACCATTTCAACCACGCCAACCAATAACAAAACGGCTATAAACTCATTGATGGGTTCGGCCGATATTGGTTATAAGAACTTTGCTTACTTAACAGTTACCGGCCGTCAGGATTGGTTCTCTACTTTAAGCCCTCAAAACAACAGTCTTTTCTACCCTTCGGTAGGTGGTAGCTTTGTTCTTTCTGAAGCATTTAAACTGCCTGAGGTGATCAGCTATGCCAAGCTCAGGGCCTCGTATGCACAAGTAGGCGGCGGTGCGCCAAGCCCATATCAAATCAATCAGGCATTTACTATGGTGCCAAGTTCGGGCCAGCCATTGCAAAACGTTTCCAGCACAACCATTACCAATTCAAAGCTTCGCCCTTATACATCAACCACCACTGAAGCTGGTATTGAAGCGCGTTTATTTAACAGTCGCTTGGGTTTTGATGTCACCTTGTATGACCGAAAAACCACTAATGATATCGTTTCTACAGCCATATCAGGAACTACCGGTTACAACAACGTGATCTTAAATGTTGGGGAACTAAGCAATAAAGGTATTGAGCTATTGTTAAACGGCACCCCTGTTAAATCTAAAAACTTTGGCTGGACTACCAGCTATAACTTTGCCTATAACAAAAATGAAGTTGTAAGACTGGCTGCCGGGCTCGACCAAATCCAGATGGCATCCTCTGTTAATGGCTGGGCATACATCAACAACATTGTAGGCCAATCCTATGGTTCAATAGTAGGCACGCGTATCCTGAAAAATGCCAATGGGCAAACAGTATTCAATGCTACCACGGGTTTACCTGTTGCAACAGGGCTGCAAACTTTAGGCAAAGGAGTTGCTCCGATAACCATGGGTTTCTCTAATGATTTCCGTTATAAAAGGTTTTCTTTAAATGTCCTGCTCGATGGCAAATTCGGTAACAAGATATTTTCATTGATGGAGGTTTATGGTACCCGTTTAGGTTTAATGAAAACAACCTTACCGGGGAGGGAAAGCGGCTTACAGTTAAGCGGTGTTGACCAGGCCGGCAATCCATATTCAAGAACGGTGCCCGTATCAAACCTCCGTAGCTATTACGATAACTACAAATCTTACTCAGAGCTGTTTTTGCACGATGCCGGTTTTGTGAAGCTTCGCCAGGTCATATTTTCCTACAGCATTCCTGCTGAATTACTGAAAGCCATAAGCGTACAAAACGCTTCAATCTCGTTTGTTGCACGTAATCTGTTAACCATCTATAAACAGACAGACAATTTTGACCCTGAATCGAGCTTTACAAATGGATCAAGTCAGGGGTTTGAATCTTTCGGGTTACCAAGAACAAGAAGCTATGGATTGAATCTGATGGTTAAATTTTAATTCCGAAAAAATCATTAACATGAAAAAATATTTTATTCCCAAATTAACCCTTTTGTTATTAACGGCTTGTATTGGCTTACAAGGGTGCGACAAAAATTTTGAGGCAATTAATACCAATCCCAATTCATCTGCCAACCCTACACCTGCCTTCGTGTTTACCAAAGCCGAGTTAGATGGAGCGGGCGATGTGTTAGATTTGCTTCAGGGCACCATGCAATATACCACCAGCTACAATGATGTGGCCGGGTTTGGCGCAAAGTATGTGCTTAGTCAAAGCTCACAGTCCTGGGGAGTATTTGACATTGCCTATCCAAAGGAGATCAACGAGGTTACGCAGGTAATCACCTCTGTTACCGGCAATGCAGACCAGGTTAATCTGCTGGCAGCAGCCAGAATATGGCGGGCTTATTGTTTTAGCCGGATAACCGATCTGTATGGGGATATCCCGTATTCGCAGGCCGGTAAAGGGTTTACAGACGCTGTTTATATGCCAGCGTATGATGAGCAAAAAAACATTTATGCTGATATCCTGAAAGAGCTGAATGAGGCCGCGACATCATTTAATGCGGCAAAACCAACTTTTGGTGCCGCGGATCTGATTTATAACGGCGATGTAGACAAGTGGAAAAAGTTTGCCTATTCATTAATGCTCCGTTGTGCCATGCGTATGACCAAGGTTGATATTGCAGGTGCCGAAACATGGGCAAAAAAAGCAATTGCCGGTGGTGTGATCACCGCGGATGCCGATATAGCAAAAGTAAACGGTTACGTTTCGGCGGGTCAGGATATCAATAAAAACCCGCTTGCATTGGGTATGCTTAACGCTGATTTCATTGGAGCAAACGGCACATCTAACCCCGAAGGTGGTAAATACCAGGATGTGTTTATTGATTATTTAAAAAATAACAAAGACCCCCGTTTGGCTGCTGTTTCGGTAGTTTGGGTAAATAAGCTTGCTGATACTACAGCTGCTATCCAAAAGGGTATGTCATCCAGTTTGAGCGCGAAACCGGCCGATGCTGTATTTGTAACCTATTCGGAGCCTAATCCGCGAACAATTTTACAGCTGAACAGCCCTTACCTGTTACTCACCAATGCCGAAACCAATTTCCTGCTGGCCGAAGCTGCATTGCGTGGCTGGTATACCGCATCGGGCGCAAGTACCTTGTATGAGAACGGTATCAGCGCGTCTATGCGTCAATGGGCACTGTTTGGGGCTACCATCAGCAACAACCAGATCCAGACCTATCTGAGCTATCACCGCCTAAACACCACAGGTACATTCAATGCACAAATGGAACAGATCTACACCCAGTTTTGGGTTGGTGTGTTTCCTAATTCGCAGGAAGTATTTGCAAGCTACAGGCGTACCGGCTATCCGGCATTGATCCCTAACAATTACGTAGGTAACGCTACAGGCGGCAAGATATTCAGAAGGATGTTATATCCTACAACCGAGCAAAATTTAAACAGGGCCAATTATAATGCGGTAATAGCCCGTCAGGGCCCGGATGAGTTCCTGACCCGTATCTGGTGGGATCGTCCCTGATCATATTGGTCAGTAACAGTTGATTAACAATAGCCAGCCCATGCCGGATATGCTTTTTTCAAAACATGATAAGCATGCCGCTGGCTATTATTTATAATAAACATTAAACGCTAAATCAAAATATCATAACAATGGAAAGAAGATCAATTTTAAAAAAAATGCTGGCTTCGGCAGCCGGGATTTCAATATTCGGTTTCGCAAAAGCAGATGTTGTAAAAAGCGAAGAGAAAGAAGTTAACAACATTACCACACACCAGGATGTGCCTTTGTTTTCCGGTTCTACCAAATTGGGTAATATGATTTTTATAGCCGGCAAGGGCGCCCATGTTGAGCCGTTTGAGATCAAGGCCCATACCGAAATTGTATTGAAAGAGCTTGAAAGCGAGCTTAAAAAAGCAGGCTCATCAATGGAAAAAGTATTAAAAGTAACCGTGTTCCTGAATGATATTGCCGATTACCAGGGCATGAATGATGTTTACAAAGGCCGGTTTGGTAAAAACCCACCGGTACGTACTACTGTGGCTGTAGCTAAGGGTGGTGTTCCGGGAAACTCACTGGTAGAGATGGATTGTATCGCTTATATATAGCAGTGTCAAATTAAGTTATACAGATTAATATGAAACGCAGAGATATTATTAAAGGCCTTACTATACTACCGCTAGCCAGCGGATTTATAGGCAAAGCGGCCGTTTTACATACCACTCCCATACCGGTTTCCACGCCTAAACGCGATTTTTTCAAAGAGCTTGATGTTACCCCGGTTATCAATGCAGGGGTAACCATGACCTTTTTATCGGGTTCATTGATGCTGCCTGAGGTATTGGAGGCTATTAACTCAACCTCGCATGATTTTGCCAACATGTATGAACTACAGGATAAAGTAGGTGCCAGGATTGCCGAAATGCTTCATGTTGAAGCAGCCATGGTAACATCCGGAGCCTCATGCGCCATAGTTTTAGGGACCGCAGCAGCCATAACAGGTACTAACCAGGATAAAATAAAACAACTGCCTAACCTCCCGGGCCCAAGGCCTGAAGTTATTATGCAGAAAACACACCGGTATCTGTTTGATCAGGCTGTAAGCACTACAGGCGCGAAGATCATTGAGGTAGATGGTCCGGAGGGTATGGAAAACGCGATAAACAGCAATACAGTGATGGCCTTGTTTTTTAATGCGGGCGAAAAAAGCAGCATTACACATGAGCAGTTTTTACAAATTGCCAAAAAACACAGCATCATTACGTTTATTGACGCGGCAGCAGACGTACCCCCGGTAGAGAACCTGTTTAAATTTCAAAAAATGGGATTTGATCTGGTTACTTTTTCGGGAGGTAAAATGATCCACGGGCCGCAAAGTGCTGGTTTACTATTCGGTCGTAAAGACCTGATAACCGCTGCCCGGCTCAATCACAGCCCTAATGAAGCACCAATAGGCCGACCGATGAAGGTGAATAAAGAAGAAATGTTTGGCATGTACGCCGCCTTAAAAGCATACCTCGAAAAAGATCATCATAAAGAGTGGGATGACTGGCTGCAACGGGCAAAACATATTGGTGCCCGATTAGAAACCATTCCAACGGTAAAAAGCAAAATAGTGGTCAACCCCGGACCGGCTAATGCTTTCCCAAGTTTATATGTAACCTGGGATCAAACCAAAGTAAAAACAAAACCTAAAGATGTGCTGGCGGCCCTAAAAAGCGGTACGCCAAGTATAGTGGCTAATGGACATAATGACACACTGATTATTGGCGTGGTGCTGTTAAGGCCCGACCAGATAGATGTAGTTGCCAGTAAGGTCAAGGCCATTTTACAACAGGTAGTTTAAGCTGATTTACATTGATTCATTGCTTTACAGAACGGGTAATCCTGCTCTGACAGGATAAATATTGCCTAAAGTTTTCTGTACTATTTAAATTATAACAAGCTAAAAATGAGAAAAAAAATATCCTTGATAATAGCAGCCATGGGCTTGACTATTATGGCTTTAAGCGCGCAAACCTACAGCATTGTGATTAAAGGCGGGCACGTAATTGACCCCAAAAATAACATCGATGCTGAAATGGATGTAGCGGTAAAGGATGGTAAGATAGCGCTGGTTGCCAAAAGCATTGACGCCAGGCAGGGCTTGCAGGTTGTTGATGCTACGGGTTTGTATGTTACACCGGGGCTGATTGATATCCATTCACACAATTTTTATGGTACCGAGCCTGATCATCAGTACGAAAACGGTAACCTGGCCATACCTCCTGATGGTTTTACATTTCGCAATGGCGTTACCACAGTGGTTGATGCAGGTAGCTCGGGATGGCGCACTTTCCCTACATTTAAGGCACAAACAATAGACCAGTCGCAAACGAGGGTGCTGGCTTTCATCAACATTGTGGGCGAAGGCATGCGGGGTGGCTATGAACAAAACTCAAACGATATGGACCCTAAAATGGCCGCGTTAATAGCCCGCCGTTATCGGAATTACGTAGTTGGGTTTAAAGTTGCACATTATGAAGGCCACGAATGGGTTGCGGTTGACCATGCCGTTCAAGCAGGAAACATGGCCGGCGGCCTGCCGGTTATGATCGACTTTGGAGGCAGTAATCCACCATTGTCTATCGAGGAGTTGTTTATGAAACACTTGCGTCCGGGCGATATTTTTACACATTGTTTTGGGCAGCTTGACAGCAGGGAGTATATTGTTGATCTGAATACCCAAAAAATAAAACCCTTTGTGTGGGAAGCACGTAAGCGGGGTATTTACTTTGATGTTGGTTATGGTGGTATCAGCTTTGCTTTTTCTCAGGCCATACCGGCCGCGAAAGATGGTTTTTTCCCAAATTCTATCAGTACGGATATCCATACAGGCAGTATGAATAATGCTATGAAAGATATGCTGACTACTATGTCCAAATTTCTCAATATAGGAATGGGCCTGTTTGAAGTAATACAAACCAGTACCTCAAATCCTGCAAAAGAAATTAAACATGAAGAGTTGGGAAACCTTTCTGTTGGTTCAGATGCCGATGTTGCCATTTTGAATATTCGTAAAGGTATTTTTGGCTTGTTTGATTATACCGGCTACAAAATTGCCGCCGACAAGAAGTTAGAATGCGAAATGACCATTCGCGCCGGAAAAATAGTATATGATTTGAACGGTATTGCCACGCCGATTATGGCGCCGAGGATACCCGCGAAGTCAATTGCCAGAGTTCAATAACCAAATTTAACCTATATAACCAAATGAGAAGTATTTTTAAAATTTGCCTGCTGCTCATGCTGTTTTATACAAATAGCCAGGCGCAAACAATATCAAAAGATCAACTGATATTTTACACGTCGGAGTGGAAAGGCGAGCGTTTTGATGACGGCAGGCCCAAAATACCGGATGATCTGCTTGCACGTGCCAAAAACATCGGCATTGAAGAAGCCTGGACGGTGTTACGAAACGAAGGTTACAATAACCAGTTTGAGGGTAACTGGAAAATGGTGAATGATGATGTGCCTGTAATTGGCCGTGCTGTAACAGCCATGTTTATGCCCAGCCGCCCCGATGTAGAAAAAAATATAAAGGAACGGGGCGCAAAGGAAGGCCGAAAAGGTAATACCAATGCATGGCCTATTGATGTATTAAAAAAAGGTGATGTTTACGTGGCCGATGGTTTTGGTAAAATAAAGGGAGGAACATTAATAGGCGACAACCTGGGCAATTCCATATTCAGTAAATCAGGCAACGGGGTGATCTTTGATGGCTCGGCTCGGGATCTGCAGGGATTAAAAAGTATTCCGGGTTTCAATGCCTTTGTTCGTGATTTTGACCCATCCTATTTGGAAGAGATGGTACTGATGGGTCTTAATACACCCATCAGAATAGGACATGCTATTGTAATGCCCGGCGATCTGGTTATTTCCGAAAAAGAGGGTGTGCTGTTTATCCCTGCTCATTTAGCAGAAAAGGTTATAGCCACTGCAGAATTTATCGCCCTCCGTGATGAATTTGGACAAGCTATGCTTAAATCGGGTAAGTTTACCACGGGCGAAATTGACAGTCAGTGGACAAGCACTATCAGGGAGGCATTTTTGAAATGGCTGGATCAAAATCCAAACAAAGTAAAAATGACACGCGCGCAGTTAGATGCTTTCATGGAGAAAAGAACCTGGTAGTTATACAATCTTAAATTATAATAAATTGAATAGTTTTAATATTTATAAGATAGTAGCAGGATTATCAGTGATATGCCTGCTTATTTCGGCTACCTTTTTTTACCGCGGAAGTATAGAACAGGTCGGACCATTTCTGATCGCTTTTTTTGTAACGCTGGCCATTTCGTTTCGGGGATTTACACTGCTTAAAGGTTTCTCTTACACGCTTATCATCTTTGCCGCGGTTACCACCGCTTTATATTATCCGCAGTATTTTATCCAGGTAAACGGAGTTAAACTGGCTGTGCTCATTACACCACTTATACAACTTATCATGTTTGGCATGGGGACATCTATGAGCATCAAAGACTTTGCAGGTGTAATTAAAATGCCTAAAGGGGTATTTATTGGTGTATTCAGCCATTTTCTGATCATGCCATTGTTGGGGTTTACATTAGCTAAATTGAGCGGTTTTCCACCAGAAATTGCAGCAGGTATAATTCTTGTCGGCTGTTCGCCAAATGGAATGGCTTCAAATGTTATATCATACCTTGCAAAGGCCAATCTGGCCTTATCTATTACAATTACAGCGGTTTCAACCATGCTTGCGCCAATTTTTACACCATTATTGATGAAACTGCTTGGAGGCGCCTTTATTAAAATAGATATGCTGAATATGATGTGGGATATTACCAAAATGGTGATAGTACCCATTGGAGTAGGTATTCTGTTTAATAAATACCTGCTTAAAAGAGCAAAGTGGCTGGAGCGCGTTATGCCAATGGTATCTATGTTTGGTATTGCATTCATTATCGTGATCATTACCGCAGCCGGGCGAAGCAGTTTGCTCAACATTGGTTTTATGCTGATTTTCCTGGTATTGATCCATAACCTGATGGGCTATACCCTGGGCTATTGGTCGGGCAGGTTGTTTAAAATGAATGAGCGTGATTGCCGCACAATGGCTATAGAAGTTGGAATGCAAAACGGAGGCCTGGCATCGGGTTTGGCCAAGGAGATGGGTAAAATTGCCACCGTTGGTTTAGCCCCGGCCGTATTTGGCCCCTTGATGAACATCACCGGCTCTTTACTGGCAAATTACTGGCATCGTAAGCCGATAAAAGAACAATAGCTCGCGGAAAACAACAGGTAAAGCTCCCCGCAAACATGCGCGGCGGCAGGCATGAGTTATTTTGGTAGCTCATGCCTGCCCGGCGCTTTGTACAAAATTCTCCCCAACATTCATACACCGCCTGGTAATAAATTTCCGTTCGCCCGAAGATGATCGCTTTAAAATGTATGTATTTTCAAGAAGATGTTAAAGTTGCAGTGATCAACGCAATTCATTTTTTAAGGAAATATGACCCGCACAGGCAAACTAAATTCATAAGCTAAGCAGCTGATCCTCAAATTTAATCAACTAAAAGGTTCAAAATTTGCAGTTTTTGCAGTAATACACATCACTTTTTAATCAACCCTATTATTAATTGATTACCTGTATGGTAAAGTGTTAATTATTTACCCGACTTAACATATTATAAGCTTTTTCTTTACCTTCATGCTTCAATTATATTAACTGACCCATGAGAAAATCACTTTTAACATTAGTACTGTTATTTGTTTTTTTAATTGCATATGCCCAAAACCTTACTCCAAGACAATTATTTCCGGGTTTATTTGAGGCGGTACAGCTTACTGACATATTTCCTGATAATAAGATATTTGTTGATGCTACACCCAAGCGCAGCCCTGAACTGATCATGAAGGATTATGAAACACAAAAAAATAAGCCTGAATTTGATTTGAAACAGTTTGTGAACGATAATTTTTTTATTCCCGGTACGCACAATGACGCCTTTAAGAGCGATATATCAATGGGGATACGCAAACATATAGATACCCTTTGGCAGGTGCTTTACCGCAGGCATGATACGGTTTCAAAATATTCATCATTGTTGCCTTTGCCCCATGATTTTATAGTTCCCGGCGGACGCTTCCGCGAAACGTATTACTGGGATTCATACTTTACTATGCTTGGCCTGCAGGAGAGCCATAAAACAAAGGTCATTGAAAATATGATCGATAATTTTGCCTACCTGATTGATAAGTATGGATTTATCCCTAACGGCACCCGCACTTATTATTTAACGCGGTCACAGCCTCCGTTTTTTTCATTAATGCTTGATCTGCTGGCTAAAGATAACGGCCCCAAAGTACTGGTTAAATATCAGCCCGAGCTGTTAAAAGAATATGCCTATTGGATGGAAGGCGCCGGCAAACTAAAACCAGGTCAGGCACACCGTATGGTGGTACGGATGCCCGGCGGCGAATTACTGAACCGTTACTGGGACGACTCTGACAAACCACGGGAAGAATCATTTAAAAAGGATGTAGATGCTGCTAAAACAACCTTGCAAAAGCCAGGCGATTTTTACCGGAACATCCGGGCGGCTGCAGCGTCGGGCTGGGATTTTAGCACACGCTGGTTTGATACAACGGGTAAGCTGGCAACCATTCAAACTACCAATATTATTCCGGTTGATCTCAATTGCCTGCTTTATCATCTGGAGCTATCTATAGCCCGTTCTTTCCAATTACAGGGGAAAGGCAGCGAATACCGTGTTTATTTAACCAAAGCCACACAGCGTAAAAAGGCCATACAAAAATATAGCTGGAGCGCAGGTACCGGCTGGTTTATGGATTATAACTGGAAACTAAATCATATTACCCCTCATCAAACCCTGGCTGGCGTATTTGCACTTGAATTTAAAATAGCAAATGCCAAACAGGCCGAAATAATGGCTAAAGCGCTTAAAATAAAGTTTTTTAAATCTGGCGGGCTCCTTACTACGTTTAACAGATCAGGGCAGCAGTGGGATAGTCCTAATGCCTGGGCGCCATTGCAATATATGGCCATTGATGGTTTAAATAAATATAATCAAAACATTTTGGCCAGATCAATTGCTGAAACATGGATCCGTACCAATATCAGGGTTTTTGGCGATACCGGTAAGCTAATGGAAAAATACAATGTATTGGATACTGATGCAAAAGCTGGTGGCGGAGAATACCCCCTGCAGGACGGCTTTGGGTGGACAAATGGTGTTTTACTAAACTTGCTGAACCACTATCAGGTTGATCAGTTATAATACTATTTGAATAATTACCGCTTGCTGCTAATAAATTAAAATGCAACTAAAATCTTTTTTAATGATTTTAACCCAAGTTTTTAGCAGGGCCTACTATAAGTTAATCTATTTACTATGAGAATTTGTTTACCTATTTTATTTCTTGTAATTTTTGGATGTGCAGCCTTTGCATCACCCAAAACAGATAGCCTTCTTAATGAACTGAAGCGTGAGCTGACAAGGAAGAAAATTTATGACGATCAAAAAGAAGCGCATGTAAAACAGTTGAAAGCATCATTATCAACTGTTCCGTCGGCAAATTACAATTTGCGATATCGGCTTTGCAGTAATATTTACGAAGAGTACAAAGTATATCAGTTTGATTCGGCCTATGTTTATATCAATAAAATGCAAAACATAAGCAATATACTTCAGGATGCCCCTAAACAAAGTGATTGTAAATTAAAGTTGGGTTTTATACTGCTTTCGGCAGGCATGTTTAAAGAGGCGTTTGATTGTTTTAATGGAATTGATGTTCATCTTTTAAATAACGATTTAAAAATTCAGTATTATGCATTAAGAGCCAGAGCACATTCAGACCTGGCCGATTATGACAATAATATTTATTATAGTCAACACAACAATGAGCTGTCTATAAAGTACCTGGATTCAACCATTGCACTTTGTAAGCCAAACTCGTATGATTATTTGATGCAACAGGGGAATAAACAGGTAAGATTGGGTGATTTAAAAAAGCCATCGGAGTATTATACCCGTTTATTAAACAGCTTTCCCCTAACTACTCATCAGCGGGCTATGGTGGCTACCGGCCTCAGTGCTTTTTACAAAGGACCTTCACAGATAGGGGAGCGTACTGATCTTTTGATCATTGGTGTTATTAATGATATCAGATCATCAACAAAAGAAACCCTGGCCAGCTTTGAATTAGGCGATCTGTTGTATAGGAACGGTAATATAAAAGATGCCTACATCTTTATAAACCAGGCTATGGATGATGCCGAATACTATGGCGCCCGGCTCAGAAAAATAAAAATAGGTGCCGTATTGCCTGTAGTGGCAGCTGAAAAGCTGGTTTTAATGGAGAAAGAAAAAAATAAATTCCTTGTTTATCTTTTATCCATAGGTGCTGTTTCCATATTAGTGCTGATGATCTTCTTTATTATATTTAACCAGCTGAAACGCTTAAAAGTTAAAGAAAAGATCATTGAGGAAAAAAACCAGCAGTTAGAAAGCACCAATGATAAGCTTATTGAAGATACACATATTAAAGAAGAGTATATCGGGTACTTTTTTAACGTTATATCGGGCTATATATTAAAGCTTGAAAAATTAAAAAGAAATATTGACAGGAAGCTTGCCGCAAGGAAATATGATGATATTCAACTGGTTGTAAACGAAATAAATATTAAAAAAGAACGCGACCTGCTGTTTTACACGTTCGATCATATCTTCCTGAAAATATTCCCCAATTTTATTACAGTTTTTAATTCACTTTTTAAACCGGAAGATCAGATATGGCCTAAAGATCACGAGGTGTTAAATACCGATCTGCGCATTTTTGCATTGATTAGGATGGGTATAAACGATAACGAAACTATTGCCAATATTTTGGAGTACTCCGTAAATACAATATATGTATATAAAATGCGCATCAAAGCCCGCTCAATACTTCCGGGAGATCAGTTTGACGAAAAAATAATGGCCATAAAAGCGGTTGATGTATTAAATAAGCCCTGATCAAAATGCAGCCGGTTTTATGCAAAAAAGCTAAACATTGGTGATATAAGCATATTAAAACAGTTAAATTTTATTTATACTTTTTCAGATTCGGTTATTTACAATCGCTTGATTGTTAAATATTTAACTTTATAAAAGGTCAAATATATTTATATTTTAAGAAAAAAAATAGGTAATGCACTAATCTACCTATTACTTTGTGACGCTCATTTAAGGCAAGGTGAATACTGAATTATTTCACCTGATAAATGACCTTTCCAAACGCAAAGTATAACCCTATATAATTAAAATTTTCCTGTAAGTGACCTTGTTGGGTTGCTATCCCTGCTAAAGGATATTTAATTTTTGCATTAAGTGGATTAACTGCTATGGCTTTGCTTTTGGCATTTTATCGGTAATGAACTTTTTTGAATTATAAAATAACCAATATGAACAGTAAATATACAAATACCTATAGTCCGCCGTAACAATTAAATACCAATAAACCATGAACTATACAGGTTTATACGAAGAAAATAACATCAATAGTTATTTCATATTATAAATCACCAGGTATACCTAAAATCAAACCATTTAAACATTAAATCTAAATTTATGCAGCTAAAAAATTTACTTAAAGTAAGCTGTCTTGCCGTTTTTTGTTTCTTTGCTGTGCCGGTAATGGCGCAAAACAAAGTAATAACCGGTAAAGTTACAGACTCACATGATGGCTCACCATTACCAGGTGTATCCATTGTGGCAAAAGGCTCAACTATTGGTACTAATTCCGGTCCCAATGGTGAGTTTAAACTTTCATTGCCAGCCTCGGCAAATACTATTGTACTATCATTTGTGGGTTACGCGAAACAAGAGGTTGATGTTACCGGCAAAACAATTGTAAATGTTGCAATGGTTGGTAGCGCTACCGCATTAAGTGAGGTACAGATCATTAGCGTAGGTTACGGTTCCCAGCGTAAAAAAGATTTAACCGGTGCTGTTTCTAACATTTCGGCTAAGGATTTTAACCAGGGTGCTATCATTAACCCGCTTGACCAGGTTCAGGGCAAGGTAGCAGGTTTGGTTATTACCCAGGGTGGTGGTGACCCTAACCAATCGGCTTCGATACGTTTAAGGGGGCAAACATCAATTTCAGGTAACCAATCGCCATTATTTGTGGTTGACGGTATACCGCTTGATGACCCAACTCAGTTTCAGAATATAGCTCCGGCTGATATTGCGTCGTACGATGTGTTAAAGGATGCGTCGGCAACTGCCATTTACGGTTCACGCGGTGCAAACGGCGTTATCATTGTGAATACCAAAAAAGGCAGTGCAGGTAAAACCCAGGTTGAATATAACGGCTACGTGGGTGTTTCTAAACAAAGTAAATATTGGGATCTGCTAAATACCGCCGAATACTTGGCTACACCTCAGGCAAAAGCCAACCCTCAAAAAGGACAAGGCGAATCTGATGATGTTAATACCGACTGGCAACGTGCCATTACGCGCACCGCTTTAACGCACAGCAACAACGTGGCTATATCAGGTGGTGCAAATGGCTTTAATTATCGGGCATCATTAAACTATCAGAACCAGCAGGGGGTAATTATCAATAGTAACAAGGAGCAGCTGGGTTTACGCTTTAATGCAGAGCAAAAAGCGTTGAACGATAAATTGGATATTCAATTAGGTATATCAAATGTTAACACTAACCGTAGCTTAACAAACTATAACGCTATTGGTTATGTATTTAATGCATTGCCAACTATCCCTATCAAAAATGCCGACGGATCATTTAATGACTATGGTGCAGGTTATAATGCCTACAACCCGGTTCTGTATTTAACAAATACCTATAACAGGCATAATGAATATTTGACCAATATAAATGCAAGTATCAATTACACACTGCTTCCCGGCCTTAAAATAGGTGTTACGGGTTCCACCACACGCAACAATGTGCAAACCCATTATTTTGTGCCCCGTTTTGTAGCTCAAAATAGTAACAGCATGGCTGTGGACAGTAACTTGAACACTAACTCTTACAAAGGAGATATCCACCTTAATTTTGACAAGAGTTTTGGCAAGCATAATATTTCTGCGGTAGCTGTAGCTGAAAAAAGCACTTTCCCTACCAATTACTTTTTTGCAGGATCGCAACAGTTAATATCAGAAGGAAGTTTGGATAATGCCTTAGGTACCGGTTTAATATTCCCTCCTCCCGGTTCTTACAAAGATGATAATGAGTTGAAATCGTTGCTTGCCCGTGTAAACTACAATTACGATGGTCGTTTTTATGCAACCGCTTCGGTACGTCGTGACCAGTCGAGTAAATTTGGTAGCAATTACCAGGTGGGGTATTTCCCATCATTTGACCTGGCTTATCGTTTAAAACGCGATTTAGTAAATAACGTTGACTGGATTAACGATTTAAAATTACGCATTGGCTATGGCCGGGTAGGTAATGCAAATGGTATAGGCCCTTACAGCAGCTTAGCACTTGTTGCACCGGGTAATAAATTTTATGATGGTACAACCGGTTATTATCCATCCAGCTATGCTCCTAACCAAAATGCTAACCCTTACCTGAAATGGGAAACCAGGATAGGACGCAACGTAGGACTTGATTTTTCTTTATTTAATGATCGTTTATCAGGCGATATCAACTATTATAATGATAAGACCCAGGATCTGCTTTTTGCTAATACGGTGCCAACTCCTCCAAACCTTGTAGGTACCACATTTTCAAACGTGGGTGCATTAACTAATAAAGGGATTGAACTTGCGCTTACCGGCCAGATTTTAAAAGGCGAGGGCCTTAACTGGACAGCATCGGGCAATATAAACTTTGTTAAAACCAGGATCGCGAATCTGTCAGGTACACTGGCCGATGGTACAAAGGTAAACACCAGCTTTTTTGAAGTTGGTTTTGCTCAGGGCCAGGGCTTAAGTTCAACGGCCATTACCCGCTTTGTACCGGGGTATGCTCCTTACGTATTTTACCTGCCGCACAGCACAGGTGTAAATGCACAGGGTGTTGAGCTGTTTGATGGCAAAACCCTTGCTGATTATCCGGGCCAAAATCCACCTAAACACTATATTGATCCAAGTCCGAAATTTAATTATGGGCTTAATAACAGCTTTAATTATAAAGACTGGAGTTTCAGCTTCTTTATACGTGGCGTTTACGGACAAAAAATATTCAATAACACCCTGTTAGATTATGAAACCGTTACCCGTTTGCCTACTACCAATACAACCAGGGCAGCATTAACCAACGGTATTACAAGTAACCCAACCCAATCAGACAGGTGGCTGGAAAATGCATCATACCTGCGATTGGATAACGCGTCAATAGGCTATACATTTAAACAAGTTAAAGGTTTAAACTCATTAAGAGTATATGTAGCAGCTAACAACCTGTTTGTTATAACTAAATACAGAGGCCTTGATCCGGAGGTTACTGTAGCCGGAACAAACCAGGCTTATATAGATGCTGATTACGGTGGTTATGCATATTACCCTAAAACAAGAACTTTTACATTCGGTACAACTGTGTCATTTAAATAACTGTTTGTAAATCAAATTTTAAAGAGATGAAAAATAAAAAAATATTACAACTGATCGCATTCATGGCAGCAGGCAGTTTGATTATGCAGTCATGTCAAAAGCTCGATAAAAAAACATATACCGTTATACCTATTGATAATTTTTATCAAACACCGCAGCAAATAGCTGCTGGTTTGGCCCCGGCTTATACTGCTTTAACACCATTACAAACAGAAAACGTATTTCAGTTAAATGAAGCCTCAACTGACGAAATGATCATACCAACACGTGGTAACGACTGGTATGACGGCGGTGCGCATACCCAATTATGGACACATAACTACGCTGTTGATAATTCAAATATAAATGGTGGCTGGACGGATCTGAGTGCCGGTATAACTAAATGTAACTTTGTGATCAGCATAATTAATGGTTTAGCCAATAAACCTGCAAATGCGCCGGTTCTTATTGCCGAGATCAGCGTTCTGCGCGATTATTACTTGTTTTTAATGATGGATCTTTATGGTAATATACCACTGGTAACCACCTATAGCTCCAGCGCAAGCTTAGCACCGGTAAAGAGGTCTGATATTTATGCTTACCTGGAAAGCGATCTTACCAAGAACGTTCCCCTGTTATCAGGCGATAATGCTACCAAGAACCCCGGTATATATGGTCACATGAATAAATGGGCAGGTTATATGCTGTTAAGCAAGCTCTATTTAAATGCACAGGTTTACACCGGTACCGCTCAATGGGAAAAAGCCGAAACTACCGCTCAAATGGTTATTGATTCAAATAAGTACAGTTTGCAGCCTAACTTTTTTGACAATTTTACCTACAACAACCGCGGGTCGGTTGAAAATATATTTTGTATACCCTTCAATTATCCGCTTATTAAAGGTAACGTAATTCAAATGTATACGCTAAATTACAATAATAACCTAACGTTTAATTTAACCGCCCAGCCGTATAACGGGTTTTGTGCGCCAACCAAATTTTTCCGTTCATTCAGCGATGCCGATGTGCGTAAAAAAATGTGGTTGGTTGGTCAGCAATATACATCAGCAGGAGCGCCAATAGCGGGCACAGTATTAAGCCCCTATGTTAATGAGCTTAGTAACCCTGCCGATAGCTTTAAATATGCAGGTGCCCGAAGCGTGAAATATCAGCCGCAACCTGGTACCGGCAGCGATGGTACAAGCAATGATGGTGTGCGTTTCAGGTTAGCTGATGCTTATATGATGGCGGCCGAAGCTCAATTGCATCAAAATAAATTGAGTACGGCTTTGATCAATGTAAATAAAATAAGAACAAGGGCAAATATGCCGGGTTTTACCAGTTTGTCATATGACGATCTGCTTGCTGAACGCGGTCGTGAGTTTGCCTGGGAAGGCTGGCGCAGAAACGATCTGATCAGGTTTGAAGTAGCAACCGGCACCAAATATTTTACCGGGCCACGTTTACCCGGGAAGTCTCAGGATGCTGCAGATAACCACACTTTTCTTTATCCAATACCGCAACCTCAAATTAATACTAACCCCTTATTAAAACAAAATCCGGGTTATAATTAATTGATTTAAGATTTACCAGTTACAACAATGGAACAGCTTTATGCTGTTCCATTGTTTTTAATAAAAGCTTCAATCTGTAATAAAACAGGTAATATTATACTGTAAATTTTAGCCGTTACACATAACATGAAAAAAGCAATAATTGCATTAGTCATTCTAATAGTTATAGGCTTTATCCCATTTCAACAACATAGCAGTGTAAGCATACGATCAAATTATTTTGATGTTTGCCAGCAGTTAATACATGCCGGTAATTGGAAAAGATGGGAACCTCAAATAAATAATTATGCGGATCATCAGATAAGCACCCAAAGCTTTAACTCCGGTTTTTTGATAAGAACACCCAGTCAGATTTTTAACATTAAAAACGTTGGTGCCAATACCTTTAATGTCGTAAACACATTAAATCATATTGAACATCATAGTTTTTATACGGTTGTGCCCGAAATTAAAAATAGCTATGCCACCATAGTTATTGATGCCAAAACCAATGTATTTAAATGGCTTATTTCGCGGTTTGAACCATCTGCAGAACCGGCTTATCTGATGTTAAGCTTAAAAGCTTTTATGGAAAATCCTAGGCTTTATTACGGCTTTACCATTAATGAAAAAAATGTAGCCGAAACTTACCTCGCCGTTAAAAAGGAAACCATCCTGACTAAAAATAAATATCCTGAAATTAATAAAGCGGCAAATGATATCAATAGCTTTATTGCCCAAAGCAATATCAAAGCAGTATCTTCATTATCAGGATCTTATTATCCACATCAGTCTGATTCTTTGCAAATATTAATAGGTATACCAGTAAATAAACAGGTAAATTCAACGAGTGCAATTACCTTTATGCATATGCCGGGTGGTAAAGTAGTAGTAGGCGATTATTATGGCAAATACAGCGAAAGACAAAAGCTTTATACAGCTATGGAAAAATATATACAAGATCATGATTTAAAAAAGCAGGTGCTGCCATTTGAAAGATATTTAAATAATAAGGTTCCCGTAGGCGACAATGATATGGTTAATATGCAGGTTAATTATCCGGTGCTTTAATATGGCTCAAATTATACGTTACAGGATCCTTCCTTTTTTATGGCTGCTTGTTTTGGGCATGATGTCATGCAAACAGAAACCGGCCTTACCGCCTCTTTTTGAGCAGTTGCCATCATCACAAACCAATATTCATTTTGTAAATCGCATCAGCGATAATGACCGTCCCGGTATTTTAGATTACCTGTACTACTACAATGGTGGGGGTGTTGCCGTTGGCGATATTAATAATGATGGCCTGCCCGACTTGTTTTTTACCGCCAATCAAAAGGGGGGTAACAAACTATATTTAAACAAAGGCAACTATAAATTTGAAGACATTACCCAAAAGGCTGGTGTTGCCGGTACTGCCGACTGGAACACAGGGGTAACCATGGCCGATGTGAACAATGATGGTTACCTGGATATTTATGTGTGCGCTGTAGCTGGTAAGTTGAATTTAAAGGGACACAATACACTTTATATAAACAATCACGATGGCACATTTACAGAAAGAGCTGCCGAATATGGGCTTGATTTTTCGGGCTACTCCACACAGGCTGTTTTTTTTGATTACAACCATGATGGCAAGCTCGATTGTTTCCTGCTCAATCAGTCAGATCATTCTGTTGCTGTTTATGGCGATACTTCATCACGAAAAACGGAGAATAAACTGGCTGGCAGCAAACTCTACCTCAATATAAATAATCATTTTACTGATGCAACTAAAAAGGCGGGTATTTATAATAGCGCGCTGGGGTATGGACTTGGTGTAGCCGTTGGCGATTTAAACAATGATGGCTGGGAGGATATATACGTAGGCAATGATTTTCATGAAAATGATTATTACTACGTTAACAACCACAATGGCACTTTTACAGAATCAGGTGCCAAACATTTTAACCATTACAGTCGTTTTAGCATGGGTAACGATATGGCCGATTTTAATAATGATGGCCAGCTTGATATAATAACAGCCGATATGCTGCCCGCCGAAGAATCGGTACTTAAAAGCTATGGTGCAGATGAGTCATATGATCAGTACAAATTAAAGATCACCCTCAATGGTTTTCAGGATCAGTACTCACGTAACGCGCTTCAGAAAAATATGGGCAACGGCGAAGCCTTTAGCGAGGTTGCATTAATGGACGGTGTAGCCGCTACCGATTGGAGCTGGAGCCCCTTACTGGCCGATTTTGATAATGATGGCATCAAAGATCTGTTTATTGCCAATGGTATAAAGCGCCGGGCACTGGATATGGATTATGTAGTATATGTTTCTAATGACCAGGTTCAGGGTATGTTAAGTACACGTGGCTATGATAGCCTGGTGTTGGATAAAATGCCGGTGGGAGCAGTGCACAGCTATCTATTTAAAGGGAATTTAAACGAAAAATTTGAAGATAAAAGTCAGGACTGGGGCATGCGCGAGCCTGGTTTGGCCAACGGCGCGGCCTATGCCGATCTGAACAATGATGGCCGGCTTGAACTGATAACCAATAACGTAAACCACGAAGCGGGCATTTACAAAAACACATCAACCAAAACAACGTATTTAACGCTCCGGTTTACCGGGCGGCAGGATAATAAGTTTGGTATAGGTGTAAAAGCTTATGTTTTTTGCAAGGGGCAAATGCAATACGAGCAATTGATGCTTACGCGCGGGTTTCAATCGTCGGTTGAGCCGCGGCTGCATTTTGGTTTGGGTAAAAAGCAAAGCGCGGATAGTATTTTAATTGTTTGGCCAAATCAAACCTGCCAGCTATTGAAAAATATAAAGGCCAATCAGCAGGTAACCATTGATCAGCGAGATGCAAGCGGCAAATTTAATTATAACCGGTTTTTCCCGCCGCAGCAACCTGTTTTTAAAGAAATAACCAATACGATCCATGTTAACTGGAAACACAAGGAAGATGATTTTGTAGATTTTAACCAGCAACCCCTTATCCCGCATATGCTTTCGGTCGAAGGGCCGCGGATGGCCGTTGCCGATGTGAACCATGATGGTTTGGAAGATTTTTATGTTTGCGGCGCACGAAACCAGCCCGGCGCGTTGTTTATTCAAACCGCTAACGGCGATTTTAAACCATCGCCACAACCCGCTTTCGTAACAGATTCGGCAAGTGAGGATGTGGATGCAGTTTTCCTGGATGCCAATCATGATGGCTTTCCCGATCTGTATGTAGCAAGCGGGGGAAATGAATTACGCAATGGAGCCCCTGAACTGGCCGACCGGCTGTATATGAACGATGGCAAAGGTAATTTTATACGTTCGGCAAATATTCCATCAATAAAATTAAATAAATCGGCAGTAGCGGTTGCCGATGTGAACCATGATGGCTACCCCGATATTTTTGTAGGCGGTGCGCCGGATAGCTTTGGGTTTGGCAAAATTCCTGAGTCGTATTTATTAATGAATGATGGCCATGGCGTATATCACCAGGCAGCCATTCCTGATGAATTAAAACATGCCGGTATGCTGCGTTCGGCTGCCTTTGCCGATCTGGATAATGATGGCTGGCCAGATCTGGTAGCGGCCGGCGAATGGATGCCTGTAAAAATTTACCTCAATAAAAAAGGAAAATTGACGCAACAACATCAAACCGGTATAGACAAATTATCGGGCTGGTGGCAAAAGGTGGTATTGGCGGATGCTGATGGCGATGGAAAAATTGATATATTGGCTGGTAATTACGGCAGCAACTCCAAGCTGAAACCAACCATTGATGAACCATTGAAACTGTACCTGGCCGACCTGGATAAGAATGGCACTATTGATCCGATAGTGGCTTATGGTATTGATCAAAAATATTATACATTTTTAGGCAAGGGAGAGATTGAAAGACAGGTGCCTTTAATTAAAAAGAAGTTTTTATACTTTCATGATTTTGCCGGTAAAACGGTTGAACAGTTATTTGGCGACTCATTAAATGATAATAAACCATTAAAGGCCGCATCTTTTCAATCAGGTGTTTTTTATAATAAAGGGAAGGGTAATTTTGAGTTCAAAGCATTTCCGTCATCGGCACAAATTTCACCGCTTTTTGGACTCAGCGCATTTTCTGCAGGCAATGGGAAAGGGATATTAGCCGGTGGCAATTTCAGCGGGGTATTACCCTATGAGGGCAAGTACGATGGAGACTACGGCGATGTACTATTTATTGACGGTAACCGCGACGTTGAAAATATTTCGCCGCTATCATCCGGATTTTTGCTTCGGGGCCAGGTAAGGGATATTAAAACAATTAAAACCGCGACAGGTATAATTTATGCCGTTGCTTTCAATAACAAACCAATTAGGTTTTTTAAGTTAAATAACTGATATGAATAAAGTACATGTGTTGTTGATTGGCCTGTGTTTATTGGCCGGCAATAAATTGCGCGCCCAAAATTCATGGCTCATAAAAGCAGATAAGATAGACCCCGCCAACTATTACGGCATCACGGTAGCAAATGGCATGATAGGCATTGTATCATCGCCAGAGCCGTTTAAGGTCAAAAATGTAGTGCTTGCCGGTGCTTATGATCTGTATGGCCGCGGCCGGGTAAGCAATTTCCTGAACAGCTTTAACTTGCTCAACATGTACATGGAAATAAACGGCAAGCGCATTGACGCCAAAAACATCAGCAACTTTAAACAGGAGCTGGATATGCAGCATGCCGCATTTACTACCACCTTTGATTATGGCGATGCCGCCACGGTTAAATATACTTATTACTCCCTAAGGCAATTGCCTTTTACGGTATTGATGGATATTAGTATAACGGCTAAAAAAAGCATCAATATTACCGCCGCGAGTGTGATGGAAGCGCCGGATGCTTTAAAGGAAGTTCAGAATTATTATAATGAGATTGACAGGCCGCATGTAACCATCAGCCTGCTTACCTCTACCGCGAAAAGCCCTACAGGTAAATTGCAGCTTTGCGCCTCCAACACCTTTTTGTTTAACGAGGCGCACGGCCGGGAACCACGGGTGATCCACGAAATGTGGGACAATAACATGCACCTCATGAAATTCAGCAAAACCATTGCTGCCGGGCAAACTTATCAGTACGCGCTTGCCGGCTCATCCATTACCTCGGCCCATGATGCCGACCCGCTGAACCAGGCCGAGCGGCTCACCATGTTTGCCAAGCTCGAAGGTCGTGATCGCCTGATACAATTCCATAAAAAAGCCTGGGACGAGCTATGGAAAAGCGATATTAAAATTGAGGGCGACGCGCAGGATCAGCAGGATGTGCATAGTATGCTGTATCATTTATATTCGTTCTCCAGGGCGGGCACGGCTTACTCACCATCGCCCATGGGTTTATCAGGCTTAGGCTATAATGGTCACGTTTTTTGGGATGCCGACTTGTGGATGTACCCGGCTTTGCTGGTACTGCACCCCGAAATTGCGAAATCCCTGGTAGAGTATCGTTTTCAGCGATTGGTTGCGGCTAAGCAAAATGCATTTTCGCACGGCTACAAAGGCGCCATGTTCCCCTGGGAAAGTGCCGATAGTGGGGTAGAAGAAACTCCGGTTTGGGCTTTGAGCGGCCCGTTTGAGCACCATATAACCGCCGATGTGGCCTTAGCTGCCTGGAACTACTATTGTGTTACCCAGGATAAACAATGGCTGCTGGAAAAGGGTTGGCCTATACTATCAGCCACGGCTGATTTTTGGGCAAGCAGGGTAGAGCGCAATGGCGATGGCCACTATGATATTAAGAATGTGGTAGCAGCCGATGAATGGGCCGAGAATGTGGATAATAATGCCTTTACCAATGCCGCCGCGAAAGCAAATTTGCAAAGTGCCATCGCCACCGCGAAAATATTAGGCCTGACTGCCGATCCCGACTGGCAGCAGGTGGAACAAAATATACCTATCCTGAAATTTCCTGATGGCGTTACCAAAGAGTTTGCAAGCTATAAAGGCGAAGGCATTAAACAGGCCGATGTAAACTTATTGGCCTATCCGCTGAAAACCATAACCGACCCCGCGCAGATCAAAAAAGATCTGGAGTATTATGAAACCCGCGTGCCTAATGAAGGTACGCCTGCCATGACGCAGGGCATATTCACCCTGTTGTATGCCCGTTTGGGTAATGGTGATAAGGCTTATCACTTTTTTAAGGATGCCTTTGAACCTAATCTATTGCCGCCATTCCGTGTTATTGCCGAAACCAAGGGTGGTACCAATCCCTATTTTGCAACCGGTGCCGGTGGCATTGTTCAAAGCCTGCTCATGGGCTTTGGTGGTTTGGATATAACCCCCGATGGTATAACACAGCTCAAAAGCAAGCTGCCCAAAAACTGGAAATCATTAACCATAACCGGTATAGGGCCTGATAAAAAAACATATGTTGTTAAGTGATATCTGCTAATATGTTTAGTGATTGAATAAAAGAATCAAAAAAAACCATGTCATTTCGACGAGCCTGGCAGGGTCTGGCACAGGGGCGAGGAGAAATCTTATACAAGCGAAATAGCAAACGGGCAAATCATATCATATAAGATTTCTCCTTACGCAACGCTCAATGCCCTTAGGGTTCGTCGAAATGACATGGTTTATAGTATATATCAAGTAAATAAGGGAGATGAATTTCTAATCGCCGAACAAACCATATAATATGAAACCATTGCTGATTTTTATAGCCGCTGCCCTGTTTTTTACTTCCTGCAAAAAATCAGATTATAAAAGCATTTTACATGATCCGGCTTTGTACAGCCGCACGGTGCATGAATTAAACAGGGTGGTAATGGGCAATAATTTTTCGCCCGTAGTAGCCTCCCGCAATTATGCTTATGCTACAGTAGCTGCTTACGAGGTTATCGCGGCCGGTTATCCACAGCAATACCGCTCACTGGCTGGGCAGTTAAACGGCCTGAAAACGGTCGCCAAACCACCAACAAACCTAACTATTGATTATGAATACGCCGCGCTACTGGCTTTTTGCAAGGTAGGTGAGGCTGTAACTTTTCCGGAAGGAAGTTTAAAATACTATACCGATAGCCTGCACAATATAGCCGTTAAACATGGTATGCCATCAACCGAGATCAGCAACTCCGAGGCTTATGCCAAAGCTGTGGCAGCCTCTATTATGGCCTGGAGCAAAAAAGACAATTACCTTAAAACCCGCAGTGCAACAAAGTTTGCCATTAATGATTCGCCGGGCCGGTGGATACCTACCCCGCCGCTATATGGCGAAGCGGTTGAACCGCACTGGGGCGAGATCAGGACCATGGTAATGCACAATGCCAAAGAATACAGCGTACCGCAACCGCCCCAGTTTAATGTGACCGACAAAAACAGCAAATATTACCAGGAAGTGATGTATATAAAAGGCGCGGTTGATAGCCTGACGCATGATCAGGCCCACATGGCCGATTTTTGGGATGATAATCCCGGTAAGCTCAATGTAACGGGTCATGTGATGTTTGTTACCAAAAAGTTTTCGCCACCGGGTCATTGGTTAAGTATAACCGGCATTGGTGCAAAACAGGTAAATGCCGATTTTAATAAAACGGTGTATGCTTATGCAAAAACGGCCATCGCGCTGTTTGACGCGTTTATTGAATCATGGACGGCTAAATACACCTACAACACCGCCCGCCCCGAAACGGTGATCAACAAATATATTGATGCTGGTTGGCGCCCGCATTTGCAAACGCCACCATTCCCAGAATATACCTGCGGGCATTGTACCATATCTGCCGCTGCTGCCGAAGCGCTGACCAGCGCCCTGGGCGATAACGTTGCCTATACCGATACCTCCGAGTTGGAGTTTGGCATAAAAAGCCGGTCGTACAAATCATTCCGTGCGGCTGCAAATGAAAATGTTTGGGCGCGTTTTTATGGCGGTATCCACTTCCATAATTCATGCATCGTATCAAATCATTATGGTAAAATAGTAGGCGATTCTGTTGCTATAAAGCTGGTAATGAAGAGGTAGATTATTAGGTTCTGTATTAATTCTCAAATTCATTACCCCGATCCTTAGGTCGGGGTTAAGGGCTGTTTTTACTTCGGGCTTTAGCCTAAACAAACTTTACTGCTACGTTTGGCTAAAGCTACTAATAGATTTGATAGCTAACCTCGACCTAAAGGATCGGGGCAATGAAACTGCCACACAGCCCCGGTTGGCCCTGGCGGTTCAAATGACCCTTAACCATTATATTTGTTGTAACATAAAATGAAAAAATTAGAAGACCTCTTACTTTTAGGTAACCCCCTGCTGTATGAAAAATGCGAGCCGGTTTTACCGGATGAGCTTCCGTTGGTAGCAGGGTGGGTTGCTGATCTGGATAACGTGATGAAGGAGATCAGGGCTAAATATAATTTCGGCCGGGCAATAGCTGCACCGCAATTGGGGATCATGAAAAGGCTTATCTATATGAACATTGATAAGCCAAAGGTTTTCATTAATCCTGAATTTACTTATTTAAGCGATGAGCTATTTGAGCTTTGGGACGACTGCATGAGTTTCCCAAACCTGCTGGTAAAAGTAAAACGCCATAAAAAGCTAACCATCAAATACCTGGACGAAAACTGGCAACCCCGTGAATGGCACATGGAGAATGATCTGTCTGAACTATTGCAGCATGAATATGATCATTTGGAGGGCATACTTTGTACCAGCAGGGCAATTGATGATAAGTCATTTAAATGGCGACCTTAAAGCGCCTTTTTCAATACATCCTGAATATCCCTGATGCTCCAATGGTCGGTATACATCCCGCCTTTTAAATAAATTATATCCATTACCGGCATAACCACCTGTTTGCCGCTGCCTTTTATTCCCATAAAGTCACCTGTATGGGTAGCATGGAATAGCTTATAGGTAAATACCTTGTTGCCCTCGGCTACCATATCTTTTATCTCAACTTTAAGATCTGGAAATGCCTTTTTCATCACCTGTCCAATAAAATCAAAAGTAGCCTGAAACCCATTGTCCACACCAGCTGGTGCCGTATGGTTAATAAAACCGCGGCTTACAATTTCCTGAAAAGCAGTAAAGCTTTCCTGTTCTAAAACCTCATGATTAAAGCGCCTTACTATTGTTTTGTTTAATTCCTGTTCTGTCATTTTTAATACTTTAAGTGCTGGCAAAAGTATCTGCCATTATTTTAAGTAAACGGTACAAAACAAAGCATTAACGGTAAATTTCACGGATAGCTTGACGATACGCCGTAGGGGTTGATTTTTCAAAACGTTTAAAAAATCGGTTAAAGTAGGCATCGTCTTCAAATCCCAGCTCGTAAGTAATTTCTTTTATTGATAGTTCTGTATGAAAAAGTAGTCGCTTGGCTTCAACCACCAGCCGTTCATGAATATGCCTGATAGGTGTTTTTCCGCTTTGCGCTTTAACAACCGCGGTTAAATGCCCGGCCGAAATATGAAGCAACCGGGCGTAAGCCGCTACTTCATGTAGCCGCAGGTAATGATCATTGATCAGTTCTGTGAATTTTCTGAGTAGCAGGTGGTCATTGTTTTGCTCAATTGCTGCAAACTGCTGCTCATACAAGCGACTGAGGTAGATGAGCAAATTATGCAGATAAGCATGCAAAGCAGCATTTTTCCAGTTTTGATGTTGATGCTTTTCCTTCAGCATCAGGTTAATGATCTGGGTTATAAAATCACGATCAGCCGCCTGCAGTTTCAACTCATGGCCATTATGCGGATTGGTGATGATGGGTAGGTTCTTTAACAGGGGGTTATTTTCCAGGTCAAGAAAATCTTGTGTAAAACAAATGTTTATTCCCAGAAATGGCTTTGCCTGTTCTTTGATATGTACCTGCTGGGGTGTAGAAAAGTAAAAAGAATCAGGGCTGAGGTTATATAATGTGGCATCAACCCAGTGCCGGCTGTTGCCCTCATTAACCAAAGCCAGCTGATAGTAGTTGCGGCGGTGAGGCGTAAGGAACATAGATTTGTGCCGGCTGAATTGCCCTTTGGCTTCTACCAGCTCAAACATGCTATTGCCGGTTGGAAACATTTCCTGAAACGAATATTGCGGGATGATATGGTCTTTTACAGATAACGACATGATGCAAATTAATCAATAGCCGTGATTAAATAAAAGCCTAGGAGACGCATTACATGCGTGTCAGTTCAAATGTTAAATATACCTGTGGCATAACATAATAGCATAGTTAAACAGAAACCGAAGTGTTAGTGATTTTTCAACCGTATTATTGTATAAATAATGCGGTATGAATAGCCTCGAAACCATTAGTTTAAATTTTAATGAAATAAGACGCCGGAGTATAAAAGTATGGCTCGGAATCCCCGAAGACAAGTATTACTGGAAACCCGATGCTGGTGCCATGACCTGTATGGAAATGGTTAGGCATGTGCTCGAAAGCCAATATATTTATCAGCAGATCATTATTAACCGGGGTGACCCTGCGGAACTTATTACGCCCTGGCAGGATAAGCCTTATAAGAGTATTCAGCAGGAAATAGCGTTTAGTCTGCCATATCAATCAGCTTTTATGGCAATGGTTCATGATTTTTCAGAAAGCCAGCTGGAAGAAATAGAGATAGTAAGACCCCAATTAAACCAAAAACGAAAGCTTGGCGATTACCTGCTTAGAATTGCTTATCACGAAGCTATACATACCGGCCAACTGTTATCCTATTTAAGAACAATGGATATTAACCGTCCCGAAATATGGGATTAATTGATAGAAAATGACAACCCTGGATAGTTTTAAACAAGCGGCTGCCCTGTTTGGCGAACCTGCAAGAGCGGCAATGATATGGGAACTGTTTGAAGGGAAACCGGTTACAGCCGGCGAACTGGCAATTGCGGCTAATATTACCCCACAATCTGCCAGCAGTCACCTTAAAAAGTTGGTACAAGCCGGGATCCTTGCCGTACACAAACAAGGGAAACATAAATACTTTGTGTATGCGAAACCCGAAATAGCAATGGCAGTAGAAACGTTGGGGAATGTTTTTGCTATTCCTAAAGAACTTAACCGTGAGCAGCGGGAGGTTAGGGCTGCCAGAAGCTGTTATGATCATTTGGCCGGGGTAGCCGGCGTATTCGTGACGGAAGCCCTTCTAAAAAAGGGGTTTATGGAGGATCATCCAGATCATATCAAAGAATTTGCTGTTACCCATGAGGGTGCAAGCTGGTTCGGGGAGCTTGGAATAAATACAGAACAGCTTAAAACAGCCAAAAGACCGCTGGCGCTAAAATGTATCGACTGGACAGAGAAAAGACCGCACCTGGCCGGCAGTCTCGGCGCGGCACTGTTACAATACTTTCTGAAGGAAGGATGGTTCAGACGAGTTTATCAAAAACGCAACCTGCAAATCACCTCAAAAGGTGAAATGGAATTGAAACAAAGGTTAAATATTGATTTAAAGGGGTAGTAGTTCAAGCTTTTTAATATGCTCTGCGGCATTGTTATTTTGAGGGTTTAGTTCAAACGAACGTTTGTAGTTTTTAATGGCGAGTTCATTTGCTCCCAAACCTTCATACGCTTCGGCCAGGCTGTCATAAGTATTGGCGCTGTTTGGATATAAGCTTACATTGAGTTTAAATATTTCGGCAGCTTCTTTTTTTCTGTCCTCATACATCAGCATATATCCCAGTTCATTCAAATCATTTTCAGGTAACTGGTAAGCCGGATTTTTCTGCTTTTCTTTTTTAACTATTTCAATAGCCTGACCGTAGCCATCCTTCGTCAGTTTGGTGCGCAGCGCTTTAATTTCTTTAGGCGATTTAAATCCATACCCCAGCCATTGGGCCTGCCACCAGGTTTGTTTGCCAAAAAATTCGGTCAGTATATCGGGGGTAATATTTAACCCATAGCGATTATGGGTAAAGTAAACCAGGATCTCTTGTTTATCGGGAAAGGAAATACAGAATCCTTTAAAATCGCCGTTATCGCCCCAATGCCATATTGATTTTCCCAATTCATTTTGCTGCAAGCCCACGCCAAGCCCCCAGTCAATATGCTGGTTAGCCTCCGTTACCGGATGACCAAACCAATTCCCGGAGCTTGATTTTTCAAACATCATTTGGCGGGTAGCCGGTTTTAATCCCTGGCCGGCCAATAGTGCCTGCAAAAAAATAGTATAGTCATGTGCGCTGGTTAGCAAGCTGTAGGCAGCATTCGCGTTCTTATGCCGGTTTATGGCCTCGGTGCTATTACCAAAGGCGGCCAAAGTATCAAACTTATCTTCCCACACATAACTACTGCCGGTCATTTTAAGCGGCACAAATACCTCTTCCCGCATAATATCGTTCAATGGTTTATTCGTTAGCTTTTCAAGCACTCTTTGAAAAAACACATACCCTTCGCCTGAGTAGGAAAAGCAACTGTCGGGTGTAAAGAGCAGTTTAGCGCCTTTGTCGTCTCCCCAGTTTGGTAAGCCGGTTGTATGTCTTAATACCATTCTCGCGGTTATTTTCGCGTATCGGGTATCTTTTGGATCAAACCGTTCATAGCTGCCACCCATATAATGCAGCAGCGGGGTATCCAGGCTAAATACGCCCCTGTCATACAAGCGAAGTGCCGCGTATGCAAAAACAGATTTGCTTAGCGAGGCGGCCTCGAAAATGGTATTGGAGGTAACCTTTTTATCAGAGCCTTTGCTCACCATACCAATATTGTAATCCGTTATCTTATCCTTTTTAGCATAAACCAATTGTATCCCCTGAATGCCTTCATCACCGATGAGTTTTTTCAACTTTTGCTCCTGCGAAAACGCGGAGATAAAAGCCAGGAGTAAAATAACAGCGCAGCTTATTTTTTTCATGTAATGATTAATAAAGGGTTTGAATAGCAGACGCTTCAGTTTTCATTTCGTTGCAGATGAATTCAATATTACATCAATTCATTAAATAAATTTCAATCATGGGTAAGGGTAAATCCACCGGGGCGTGTTTTAGTGGAAATGAAATATAGGAAATGGCAGATCACCTGGATATTTCCACAAAAATGGAGGCATGAATGGATAAAACATTAATTACACTGTGGCTTAAGCTGGTTGATTATTTACCAACCATCATCTGTTTGATGAGCCAGAGTTTATAAAGGTATTTAGGGATGGAGGCGATGGATAAATTATTGGTAAAATATATGCAGGGAGAGGCAAAGCTCGCCGACATGCAGGTTATTGATCAATGGATAATTGCCAGTGAGCACAACCTTAAATATTTTACACATTTTAAACTGATATGGGATATCAGCAAGTTGCTAAAAATTGAAAGCGGGATCGACACGGAAAAAGCCTGGCAAGAATTTAAGCAATGGCAGCAAGTATACCTGCAACTGTTGTCAATATTATATTCCCAATCTTAAGGTTTACAACCGGCGATCTTCCTCGTTTATTGGCAAATCGTTAATGCTGGCAAATCGCCTTTGCATTAAACCGTTTTCATCAAACTCCCAGTTCTCATTGCCGTATGCCCGGTACCATTGTCCGCCGGCGTCATGGTATTCGTATTCAAAACGTACAGCTATCCTGTTATCCGTAAAAGCCCAAAGCTCTTTTTTTAATTTATAGTCGAGCTCCCGTTGCCACTTGGCGGTCAGGAATTTAACGATCTCGGGCCTGCCATTGAGAAATGTGGAGCGGTTGCGCCATTCGCTGTCAACAGTATAAGCCAAAGATACTCTTTCGGGATCCTGGCTGTTCCAGGCATCTTCTGCCAGTTGAACTTTCTGCGTGGCCGTTTCGAAGGTAAACGGCGGTAAGGGTAGTTTCTGTTCCATGATGGAATAAAGGTAGATAGGTTTGCTGAAAGATCAATGGTAACATTCAATGATTGTATGGTATAAATCGTTGAATGTTTGTGCTTGCAATGGTGATTTATAAAGATCAGATCCTGGAAGGTGCTACCCCAAAAGTTTTCTTAAAGGCAAACGAAAAATGCGACAGGTCCTCAAAACCCAGTTCAAGGTAAACATCTGATGGGGCTTTGCCTTGTTCCTTAATTTGATAATGCGCTTCCTGCAATCTTTTTTGCTGCAACCAGCGGCTTGGAGTTATGTGAAAGATCTTTTCAAAATCGCGTTTAAACGTAGCCAGACTGCGCCCGGTTAAATAAGCAAATCTTTTTAACTGCACATTGAAGTGAAAGTTTTTGTTCATAAAACCTTCCAGGTCAATTTTTCCCGGCTCGCTAAAATCAAACAAAACATCTTTAAGCTCCGGGTTGCCTTGCAGTAAGATCAGGATAGCTTCCCGTAGTTTCAGGGTCAGCAGGTTTTTATCGCCGGGTTGCTGCATATGTTCGTAGGGCTGCAGCGAATCCATATAACTTTTGTACAGCGGGTTGGGCTTAAGGTTAATGATGCTATCGCCCTCCTGTTTCTTTTCAGCCTTATAGCCATACTCCATGCTAAAATTGCGGAGTGTTGCCTGGTCCAGAAAAACAGATACAGATTTGAACTCACCGCCGGGAGGCGGCTGTTTCAGGAACTTTACCAGCTGATTGCGCCTGCTTAACCGGAACTCGCCAGGCCCGGAGGTATAAACCTTATCAATACCGGTAAGTGTAAGATCGCCCGATATCTGGTAGCTGAACGCATGCTCCGGAATAAACTGCTCACCCCCGCGACTCCTGGTATAATAGCAGGAATAGTGAATTTCTGATTGAGGGCT
This sequence comes from Mucilaginibacter lappiensis, assembly GCF_050433765.1. Classification (GTDB taxonomy): domain Bacteria; phylum Bacteroidota; class Bacteroidia; order Sphingobacteriales; family Sphingobacteriaceae; genus Mucilaginibacter; species Mucilaginibacter lappiensis_A. The sequence goes on from NZ_JBNPWP010000007.1 coordinate 215,799, forward strand.
GATTTGATTTTCTGAAAGCATATTGATCAAATTTAAAAAATTAGAACAGCATTGCCATACGGGTTGTACAACAATGCTGTTAGGGGTAACAGGACAAGTGTTTGGAGGATTGTAATCCAGTTTATATTCCCTCCCCACGGGAGGGGTGCAGTGGATTGTGCAGTGGCAGGGAGGGGTTTATACGTGCGATTAAACCTGTAATGCTCCATAAACCCCTACCTCCCCCTTCCCCCAGGAAGGAATCGCACTAAGCCCAGGCTTTCTTTTATTCTTCCGAACACCTGTGGGGATAATAAATGCACCTAATTACTTTTTCTCGTTTACGAAGGATTTACCAATCTCGGTGTCCAGGAAGTTTACGGCTTCGTCATGGTCGGTTGAGAGGCTTACGGGCAGCCATTTTTCCATTTCGGCAGTGCGTGCTGCATCGGCATTTTTCAGTAAGCCAATGGCTTCGCTACCTAATACCAGGTGCATGGGAGGTTCGGGATCATCAACCAGATCTACCATTACTTTAGCCGCCTTTTCAGGATCGCCCATGGGTACAAATTTTCCACTTTTAAAAAACGCTGTACGGGCATCTACGGTAGATTCATAACCTGCTACAGATGGGGCATAGCTCATAGAGTCGCCGGCCCAATCGGTGCGGAAGCCGCCGGGTTCCACAGCTGTTACGTGGATGCCTAAATCGGCTACTTCTTTTGCCAAGGCCTCCGTAAAACCACCCAAACCAAATTTGGCCGCCTGGTACATGCTTAACCCCGGGTTGCCAACACGACCGCCTACCGAACTGATCTGCAGGATATAGCCTGAACGCTGTTTACGCATGTATGGCAAAACTACGCGGGTTATTTCAATAGGTGCATACAGGTTGGTTTCCAGCTGACTGCGTACCTGTTCATCCGTAAAAGCTTCGGCAGCGCCAATAACGCCAAAGCCGGCATTGTTCACCAGTACATCAATACGGCCAAAATGCTTAACGGTATTTTCAACTGCTGCTATGATCTGCTCTTTATTGGTCACATCCAATTGTACAGGGTATAACTGATCAGGATATTTATCGGCAAGGTCTTTTAATTGTTCGGGGTTGCGTGCTGTCGCGGCTACTTTATCGCCTTTGGCAAGCACTGCTTCTGTAAGGCTGCGTCCCAATCCGCGGGAACTGCCTGTTATAAACCAAATTTTTGTCATTGTCTTATGTTTTAATTTTGTATAACAAAGGTCGGTAGTATTTAAGCCGGCAGCTTTGTTAAAACGCTCAAGTTGCTTTGTTAAAACGTTCATTTGTTTTTGCGTTCGGGTGTTCGGTTTTTTGTGAGATGAAAAACCGGTCGCCAGTTCAAGCGTCCTTCGCTTGAACTTATATAAGTGTAAGCGTCCACGCTTACATAAACAACAATTAAAAGTAAGCATGGACGCTTACACCAGGACATTATTCAAGCGTAGACGCTTGAGCAGGCGAGGTAGTGTTCGGACACTCACGAACATTGACAAATTTTTGTTTTTATAAAGTAATAAGTATTTTGACCCGGTCATACACTATAAAATGGAGTCTTTTTTAAACCGGAAATCTAAATTAATGCTTCGCATAATTGCCTGGTATCAAATAGCAGGCGGCTTAGTTGGAATTGGGCTCATGCTCGTAGTGGTCCTGCTCCTGATTCGCACGGCGCCTCTTAGCCTGGCTACTTTCATTATGCTTGCTGCCGTGGCGTTGCACGGGTTTTCTGTTTATTGTGGTGTGTTGTTGCTTAAAAATAAATATCGTGCGGGTTTAAATCTTTCTGTTATGAACCATGCTTTACAGGTTATTAGCTTTGCTATTGGTGGTTATGGGTATCAATATATAGCTGGCCTGGTATTTCTGGCCGGGTTTAACCCGGCAAATTCGCCAAAAATGTATATTAGTTTTAGCTGGCGGCCTTCCTGGCAAATTTCTATCAGCACTGGGGGTAATCATGTTGATGTCGCCATCAATATCATCGCGTTATTGCTCCTCGTTTTTATGATTTACCTGCGTGGCACTATCAATAAAACAGAAACTACTTCATGAACACCATATCTTTTTGTAACATAAATATGCCTGTTAACATTAGGTATTACGAGTTAATGCTTTTTTAATGTTTTATTAAGCCGGCGTAATTTATTTGTGCAATAATAATTAGAGGGGGTGATGGCAGAACTATAAAGCATTGCTTTGATGGGATAGTTCTACAGCCAATAAAACCTATCTTGCTAAACCTATTGTATCAAGCGAAAAGCCAATTATTCGCAAAATAAATTAATGATGAAGAACAAAATTTTAACCTGTACATGCACTGTTTTGCTGGCCCTGATCATGGCGTCGGCAGGGTTTGCCAAACCCGTAGCTAAATTTGGTATTGATACCCTGTTGGATGCCTATAATGTACAGTGGGACACTCCGGGTCCGACGTCGGCACAATCCATGCCGCTTGGCAATGGCGATATCGGCCTTAATGTATGGGTGGAGCAAAATGGCGACCTGGCATTTTACATCAGTAAAACCGATGCCTGGGGCGGTAAGCTCGATGCGCAAAAAGACCCCTGGATGAAGCAGGGTGGAGTACTCATGAAACTGGGCGCCATACATGTTTCCGTAAGCCCTAACCCGCTGGCAAAAAGCACCCCCTTTAAACAAATATTAAAACTGCATAACGGCGAGATCTGGGTACAGGAAGGCGAGGGGAAGGCTGCCGTTAAGCTGCGTGTTTGGGTTGATGCTAATCACCCAGTGATCAGGGTAGAGGCGCAAAGCGGCAGCCCGGTAACCGTGAATGTAAAACTGGATAACTGGCGAGCCGGCCAAACCGATACGGTTCTTGCTGATCAAAAAAACCGGATAGCCTGGTATCACCATAACTCAGCTACCACTAACCCGCATTTGGCTAACCTTACTTTTGGCGCTATTGTTAAAGGTAAAGGTTTGGTGAGTAAGGATGCGTCAACGCTGCAGTCGGGTAAAGTTACCGCACAACTCATCTCCATTTACCCGCTAACAGCGGTTGCCGGCAATGGTAAGGAGTGGCTTTCTAAGCTCGAAAAACAATCGGTCGGTATAGAAAAGCTGGCTTTGGAGCAAACCCGTACGGCGCATCAAAAATGGTGGCAGCAGTTTTGGAACCGCAGCCATATATTTTTAAAGGGCGATGAACAGGCTAACCAGGTTACTCAGGGCTATATTTTACAGCGTTTTGTTACCGCCTGCGCGGGCCGCGGCACTGGTCCTATTAAATTCAATGGGTCTATTTTTGTGGTAGATAACCCCAATTGGAAACATGATGGCAAACCCGACCCTCAAAATGCCGATTTCAGGGCCTGGGGCGGGCAATACTGGTTTCAAAATACCCGCGCCATGTACTGGCCCAGGCTCATGGCCGGCGATTTTGATATGATGCTGCCCCTGTTTAATATGTATGCGAAGATCCTGCCGGCCAACGAGGCGCAGGTGAAAAAGTTCTACAATCATGGCGGCGCATACTTTGCGGAGACAGCGCCCTTTTGGGGCGGCCTTGATTTTATGGGGCCTGATGTGAAGGCCAACTATACCAACCATTATTTTACGCCCATATTGGAGTTGAGCATGATGATGCTTGACTATTATGAATATACCGGCGATACTCAATTTGCCAAACAAACCCTGCTGCCCGTGGCCACCGCCGGGTTGCAGTTTTTTGATCAGCATTTTGGCCGCGACAGTACCGGCAAGCTATTGCTCGACCCCGACAATTCCATCGAGATGTTTTGGAAGGTACATAACCCTGCGCCTGATATTGCCGGGCTACATGCGGTGCTCAGCCGCATGATCAAATTGCCAGCCGCTTTGGTTGATGATAAAACACGGCAGCAATGGCAAAAACTATACAACGAGCTGCCGCCACTGCCGGTAGCCTATGATAAAAAGGTGCTTTTGCCCTATACAGGCCCGCAAACGGCCAAATCATTTAACAGCGAAAACCCGGAGTTGTATGCTATTTATCCATTCAGGCTGTACGGTATAGGCAAGCCCGATCTGGAACTCGCGTTAAATACCTTTAACGCCCGCAAACAACGCGCTAAAGGCTGCTGGGTGCAGGATCCCATACAGGCTGCCATGGTTGGCCTGCCCAATGTGGCTAAGGATTATGTGAGTTTTGCCTTTACCCGCAAATCGCCCGACTTGAAATTCCCTGCTTTCTGGGCCAGCGGGAACGATTATCACCCCGATGAGGATAATGGCGGTAATGGCGAGAACGGTCTGCAGCAAATGCTGATGCAGGTGGATGGCAAAAAGATCACCCTGCTACCCGCCTGGCCCGGCGACTGGGATGCTGATTTTAAGCTAAACGCTCCTTATAATACCACTGTTGAAGGTAAAGTGGTAAAAGGTAAACTCCTTAATCTTAAAGTTACCCCCGCCAGCCGTATGGCCGATGTGGTTGATATGAGCAAAAAATAAAAAAGCGATGAAAAATATTTTTATCCTGTTGATAAGCTTGTGCATTGCTGCATCGGCAAAGGCCATAACCCGTATTACCTGCATAGGGGCAAGCATTACGCATGGCGCTACCCTGCCTGATCCGGCGAGCCAGTCGTTCCCGGGCCAGCTGCAAAAACTGCTGGGCAAAAACTATCAGGTTAGTAATTTTGGTGTGAGCGGTACTACACTGCTGCGTAAAGGTAATTCACCTTATTGGGATACCCCGGCTTATCAGCAGGCGTTGAAAAGCAACCCCGATATAGTGTTTATTGACCTGGGCGGTAACGACAGTAAGCTCATTAACCGGGCGCATTACGACGAGTTTGAAAGTGATTATCACGCGCTCATCAGCTCGTTCAGGCAGTTGCCATCGCACCCGCGGATCGTGTTGCTACTGGCCATGCCCTCGTTCGAAAAAGACACTACAGGCATTTATGATCCGGTGATCGTTAACCAGATCAATCCGCGCATCAGGCAGGTGGCTTATGATGAAAAGCTGGAAGTGCTTGATATGCATTCGCCATTGATAAACCATGAAGACTGGACGCCTGATAAAATACACCCCAATGTGCAGGGCTCGGCCATTGCCGCCAAAAAGTTGTATGATGTTGTAGTGCAGCCGCGCGATACCGGGTTTGATATTTTTAAAGCAATTAAAGAACCCTATAAAACCGATTCATTTTACGGTTATCCCTGCGCCACCTTTACAGTTGATGGCAGGGAGCGCAAAGTTGTAAAACCCAAATGGGCAGCAAAAGATCACCCCTGGATATGGCGGGCCCGCTTTTGGGGGCACGAACCACAAACCGATATTGCCCTGTTGGAGCGCGGCTTTCATGTGGTATACAGCGATGTAGCCGAGCTGTTGGGTAATGATGAGGCCATTACCCGCTGGAACAATTTTTATAAAATACTGCATAATGGCGGTCTGGGTCAAAAAGCGGTACTGGAAGGCATGAGCCGCGGCGGTATTTATATTTATAACTGGGCCGCGGTAAATCCTACTAAAGTAGCCTGTGTATATGCCGATAACGCCCTGCTCGATCTGCAATTCTGGTCTGATTCAACGCTGCTTAAAAAAGATTTCAATTTAACCAGTGTACACCAGTTGGGTGCGTTAAAAGCAAGTCCGCTTGATAAGGTAGCTCAAATTGTAAGCGGCGGTTACCCGATGCTGCACCTTTCGGCCGATGATGACGAAGCCCTTGATCCTTCAAAAAACACGCTTTTATTTGAGCAAAAGGTAAAGGCGCTAAAGGGTTCCATCACGGTTATTCACAAGCCTGGTTTTAAACACCACCCGCATAGTATGCCCAATCCGGCACCTATTGTCGATTTTATTTTAAAGGCCACCGGTTATGAAATTATTGCAAGCCAATAAAGCTATAAAATTAACACATGATGCTTATTGATCAGATAGTGTTAAAAAAGTATCATGTTTGTTTTTTAACTGAACCCGGGCGGTAGTATCACCTCATGATCATCTGGTGTTAATTATACTCAATATAATCACATAGTCTTTGAATGTAAATTGTTTTTATTGTAATTTAGCCATTGCCGTCATCAGAATAAGTTAATATTTTTTTGACCTAAATTATAATTACAGCACGGGTACTTAAGTTCTAATACTTAATGTGTACTGATCATCATGAGATTTTTTGTATCGGGAATAATTGCGGTTATTTTTATAAATATACTATTGATACCACTTGTTCATGCGCAATCGTATGGAGTGGGGTTTTATAGCCATGAGGTAGTACAGGATAAACGCACCACATTAAATCTGAGTGTAAATAATGTTGCCCCTAAAGACAATCTTGACCTTTCCTTTGATCTTTCCTTTATCCCCAACCAACAAATATATTTTGGCTATATACTGAGGCTTGTTGGCGATGATAAGCAAAATATCGACCTGGTGTATGATAACCAGGCCAATACCAAGCATTTTAAGATCATTATTGGCGAAAAGCTTTCCAAAATTTCATTTAATATTGATGATAAAGCATTGTTTGATAACTGGAGCAGGCTCCGGATATTGATTGATTTTAAGAATGACAAGCTTACTGTATTTGCGGGCAAAACGGCGTACAGCGAATCGGGTGTGCATTTAAAGCAAAGCACAAATTACAAATTGCTTTTTGGGGCAAATGCTTATCGCCAGTACCAAACTACAGACCTGCCGCCATTTAAGCTGCGCGATGTAAAAGTGGTGCAAAATGACAAGCTGCTATCCTGGTGGCCGCTTAATGAATACCAGGGCGATGTGGTTCACGAAACGGTAAATCAAAACAACGGCTCGGTTACCAACCCGTTGTGGATAAAATCGCGCCACCGTAACTGGCAAATGGAAAAGGAGCTTAAGGTTGCAGGTACCGCCAGCCTGGCCTTTGATCCGGCTACCGAAACTGTTTATATCATCACTGCCGATTCATTAATATCCTACTCCTTAAGCAGAACAACGCAGCTAAAGAGTAACGTGTACAGTTCAGGTAAGCAACAACTGATTCCCGGCGACCAGGCATTGTTTAATAAGGATAAACTGTATTACCTTTTTATCGACCAAAAAGTTATGGCCACTTATAACATTAAAGATCAAAAGTGGGATAAGACCGTTAAAAACATGCCTGCCGAAACCAATAACGGGCATCTGAATAAATTCTTCTGCAAAACAGATACATCCATATATACCATTGGAGGTTATGGGCAGTTAATTTATAAAGACAGTATAAAGCGGTTTAATGTAAATACTAATACCTGGCAAAACATAAAAGGTAAAGGTGATACATTTACCCCACGCTATTTGGCCGGGCTGGGTACCAACGTAACCGGCGATACCGCCTATGTAGTTGGTGGTTATGGCAGCGCTTCGGGCCAGCAGATCGTGAACCCCAGGAACCTGTATGATATGATGCGTTTTACCGTTAAAACTAAAACGTTTAAGAAACTGTTTACTATTGATGTTAAAAGCGAAGATTTTGTATTTGCCAACTCACTTATCATCAATGAAAAGACCAAAACGTATTATGGCCTTATTTTTCCGCAGCATAAATTTAACTCCAGCCTGCAACTGATACGCGGCTCACTTGAAAAACCGGCTTACCAATTGGTAGGAGATACTATCCCTTACTTATTTCATGATGTAAATGCTTACGCCGATGTATATTATTGCCCGCACAGCCGCAAGTTTTTAACAGTTACCCTTTTTAAGGAGAACGAGCAAACAAAGGTTAAAATATACTCGCTGTTAGGTCCGCCTGAGCCTTTAGATACACAATTGCTATCGGATAAAAACATTAATTATATTTTATGGATAAGCGGGTTCTTTGTGGTTGCTTTGGGCATAGGAGGGGGAGTGATTGTTTATCGCCGTAAAAACGCGGTGCATCATCAGCCCTATAAGCATAAATCTGCTGCGGAACCTGTTATGAACGATCATGCGGAGCAAGTTGAGCTACCGGTTGAAGCAGATCATGACAACCGGGTTAATCACAATAAGAACGCTATATTTTTATTCGGCGATCTGCAGCTTTTTACACCCGAAGGACACGAGATCACCAAGTATTTTACACCATTGCTAAAAGAGTTGTTCCTGGTTATTTTGCTTTACTCGGTAAAATTGGGCAGGGGAGTAAGCTCCGAAAAATTGAACGAGATACTTTGGTTTGATAAGTCAGAAAAGAGCGCCCGTAACAACCGCTCGGTAAATATAGCCAAGCTCAAATCGTTGCTTGATAAAATGGGGCACTGCCAATTATCAAAGGATACGGGCTATTGGAAAATTGAAATTGACTACAACGAGATCATGGTTGATTATCATACTTACCTCAACATTGTATCAAACAAAAGCAAGCTCAACAAACAAAAAATAATACAGCTTACGCATATTACACAAAGGGGTAATTTTTTATCAAATATTGAATATGAATGGCTTGATGCTTTTAAGTCGGAAGTATCCAACGAAATAATTGACTCCTATATACAATTTGCGGGGTCCATTGCCGTAGCCGATGATGCCGAGTTTTTAATAAAACTGGCCAATGATATTTTTTACTTTGACCCTGTTAATGAGGATGCCATGATCCTGAAATGTAAGGCTCTTTCATACCTGGGTAAGCACTCCCTGGCCAAAAATACTTTTGAAAGCTTTAGCAAAGAGTACAAGGTGATTTACGGCGAAGGTTTTGAGCGCGATTTTCATTCGATTTTGGAGTAGTGGGCGATTCAGGATAATTGGTGTCTATTTTTCAAATACAATAAGCAGGCTAAAAGGAATATTATAGAGCCGTACAATAATATCAGTCACTGAAAACATTTGCTGCTGAATTAATGATTTGTTAAGAATAAGAACCATGAAATTACTTATTTTAGGGGGAACAGGGAGAACAGGCTGCCTTGTGGTTAAGGAGGCATTAGCCCGGGGCTATGATATTCATGTGTTGTTACGGAATAAGCATAAGCATTCTTTCAATTCAAAATTAATTTCGGTTTTTGAAGGATTACCCACTAAGCAGGATGATTTAGCAGCAGCAATGCTGGGCTGCCATGCGATTATAAGTGCACTAAACATTTCCAGGACCTCCGATTTTCCCTGGGCAAAATTGAGAACACCAAATAACTTACTGTCTGAAAGTATGGAAAATATTATTGCTGTTGCTCAACTGCAAAGTATTAACCGCATAATTGCCATTTCAGCCTGGGGAGTTTACGAAACAAAAAAGGAGCTTCCATTTTGGTTCAAATGGCTAATTGACCATAGTAATATATCACCGGCATATATAGAGCATGAGGCACAGGAGGAGCTTTTAAAAAGTTCAGATTTAAACTGGACCGCAGTAAGGCCGACAATCTTAACCAATTCTAAAAAGGACAAACCGGTAGCCGTTAGTTATGATAAATTTCCTAAACCCGGGTTATTTATAAGCAGGCAAGGTGTTGCGCAATTTATTGTTAGCATCATACATAACCAAATGTATTACAACAAAAGGCCAACTATTTCTGAACTTTAATTTCTTAACACAAAACCTTCTGCTTTTGTTCCAACAACCATTCCTGGCTGCTACCGTGGCTTCCCACTAATCGGGCATTTGTAAAACCCAAATGTGTTTAAAAATTTGGTGGATTTATTATTATTCGGTAATCTTGAAGCTGTGCGTAGCCCCAACGTATTATTGTACTATCAGCTTTAGCCTGATAAAATAGAAACCCATGAACACGAACAAACTAAGCCCCGATATTCTAAAAACTAAACAGCATTTTGAAATTCTTGATGGATTGAGGGGGGTAGCGGCTTTGGCGGTCGTAGTTTTTCATTTCATGGAAGTGGCTTACACAGATTATAGCAAAGATTTCATCGGGCATGGTTTTTTAGCGGTCGACTTTTTCTTCTGCTTATCCGGATTTGTTATCGGATACGCTTATGACGACCGTATCGGAAAAATGGGGATTGCAGAGTTTTTTAAATCAAGGATGATCAGACTGCATCCATTGGTTATTTTGGGTTCGGTATTAGGCTTATTAACTTTTCTTTTTGATCCCTTTGGCGGTCACCCGGAATTATTAGGGGCCGGCAAGATTATTTTAATATTTCTGAGCTCCATTCTGCTTATTCCCTACCCGGCCATGACAGAGCGTTATTTTAATTTGTTCAGTTTTAACGCCCCTGCGTGGTCGTTATTCTGGGAGTATGTTGCCAATATTGTATATGCTTTTATTCTGTACAAAATTAGCCGCCGCTATTTGCTTTTATTAACCATACTTTCAGCAGCAGCGCTTTGCTTTGTTGGCTATCGTGCCGGGAATTTAATGGGCGGATGGGGCGGAGATAGCTTTTGGGATGGCAGTGTCCGTATTTCCTTTTCATTTTTAGCAGGATTGCTTATTTATCGTTCAAACTGGATCATTAAAACAAGGCTGGGTTTTATCGGCCTGGCGGTATTGCTGGCATTATCATTTATAATGCCCTTTTCAAAATGGAACTGGCTTACCGAGCCGCTGGTTATAATAGTATATTTTCCATTGCTCATTGCATTGGGGGCAGGCGCTACATTAACAGCCGGGTTTAAAAAACTTTGTGTGTTTTCCGGGAAGATATCCTATCCATTATATATGACCCATTATGCAGTAATATGGATGTTTGCCAATTATTACAATAGTCACAAACCCGGAACAGTCCAGCTATCTTTTATTATCATATTGTCAGTAATTCTTTTGATTGGCTTTGCTTATTTGATCATGGTTATTTATGATATTCCTGTCCGAAGGTATTTAACCAATAAAAGGAAACAAGTGTTACGATCTATCCCTCATGACTCGTTGAAATGACATGGTTTTTGATTGATTTTTTATTCAATCACCAAACACGTTACTGAATTAATGATTTGTTAAGAATTAATTAAGCGCCGGCAGCAAATTTGGATTTTATAACCATTTATTATAAATCCATGTCCGAAAATTTAATGTTATCCACGGGGCCATATCACTATAGCCGAGATTGTAAACAAAAACACCTGTTAACCTTACTATTGCTCCTGCTATGCGCCGTGAGCTATGGCCAATCACTGCATAGTAAAACGTCGGTATTTAAAAGTTATAAGGGGTTGGTAATGGCCGGTTACCAGGGCTGGTTCAACGCGCCAGATGATGGCGCCAGCCGGGGTTGGAACCACTATAATTCGCATGGAAAGTTTGAGCCGGGCAGCACCAATATTGATGTGTGGCCCGATGTAAGCGAATATGAAAAAATCTATAAAACCACCTTTAAACATGCCGACAGCAGCTATGCCTACGTGTACAGTTCGCATGATGCTTCATCAACCGATACGCACTTTAAATGGATGCAGCAATATGGTATTGACGGTGTATTTGTACAACGTTTTATAGCCGATGTGCAAAGAGGGCGCGGTCGTGCCCACAACGATGTGGTTTTGGGTAATGTGCTAAGGTCATCGCAAAAGTATCACCGGGCTGTTGCGCTGATGTATGACCTGTCGGGCATGAGGGCCGGTGGCGATTCGGTGGTAATAAAAGACTGGAAGCATTTGGTTGACAGTTTGAAATTAACAAACCAGGGTAACAAGCAAACGTATTTATACCATAACGGTAAACCCCTTGTAGCCATATGGGGTGTGGGTTTTAATGACAACCGCAAATACGGCTTAAACGAAGCAGAAAAGATCATTGATTTTTTAAAGAACGATCCTGTTTATGGCGGCTGTTCCATTTTGCTGGGCGTACCCACCTACTGGCGCGATTTTGGGAATGATACCGAAAAAGACCCGCACCTGCATGATGTACTGCGCAAGGCTGATATTATACATCCCTGGTTTGTGGGCCGGTATAATGAAACATCGTACCCTCAGTTTCAACACCGTATAGCCGATGACATTGCCTGGTGCAAAGCCAACAAACTTGATTATGTGCCGGTAGTTTTTCCGGGCTTTAGCTGGCATAACATGAACCCACGGAGCACGCAAAATCAAATTCCGCGTAACCGGGGGCAGTTTTACTGGAAACAACTGTACGGAGCCATAAACAGCGGTGCCGAAATGCTGTACGTAGCCATGTTTGATGAGGTTGATGAAGGAACCGCCATACTTAAGGCCTCCAAAAATCCACCGGTAGGGCTAAGCAATTTTGTGAAGTTTGAGGACGATATCCCCAATGATTATTACTTGTATTTAACAGGTTATGCCGCCAGGATGCTCAAAAAACAAATACCGTTGCAGCAGTATGTGCCGTTGCCTGTTCGTATCAGCAAAAAATAAAAAGATAGGCATCTTGTGCCCTGATAACGCCCTGGCCAATCCGGTTGGTAAAACGATTTTAGTAAAAAATTGAGCAACTTATCATCATTATACATGGCTGTTAATGTTTTATTAATTTCTTATTATTTGCCGGGCATAGTTTCGTCTTTAACATCAAATAAGTGATGTGAAATTTTTAAAACCTAATAATACCGTATTTTATGAAGAAAAAGTACGCCGGTGCGCTGGCTATTTTAATAACTGCTTTTTGCTCTTTTGAATCGTCTAAGCCCGCTGTCAAATATCCTTATCAGAATGCTTCACTATCCGTTGAAAAGCGCGTTGCCGATCTTTTAAGCCGTATGACCACTGCCGAAAAAATAAGGCAGCTGGATATGTACAGTGGTCATGAAGTGGCCAATATGAAGGGGCATGAGGCAGCGTCATATTCAGACAGTGCCAGGATAAGCATCGGTACCGAAGGCATTGGTTCGGTACATGACCTGTACCCTTTAACAGCTGATATCAGTAACCAGATACAACGGTATGCCGTAGAGCATACCCGGCTGGGCATACCCGTATTATTTATTGAGGAGGGGCTGCACGGATACTCCGGGTTTGGCAGCACTACGTTCCCTATACCATTGGCTTTGGCTGGTGCCTGGGATACCGCGATGGTGCATAAAACCGGGCGTATCATAGCCACCGAAATGCGGGCGCATGGGGTCGCCATGGTGTTAGGCCCTGTGCTTTGCCTCCCCCGCGACCCACGCTGGGGCCGTGTGGAAGAAACCTATGGCGAAGACCCTTACCTGGCTGCCGCAAATGGTGTTGCCATGGTAAAAGGTTTGCAGGGCAGCAAACTAAGCAACCCTGATGCTGTGTTGGCCGAACCTAAACACTTTGCCGTTCATGGTATACCCGAAGCCGGGAGTAATATGGCCCCGGTAAACATGGGCGAGCGGGAAGCGCGTTCCTCATTTTTATACGTGTTTGAAAAAGCGATTAAAGAGGGTGGCGCACTGGGTATGATGGCCGCCTATAGCGAGCTTGATGGTATACCTTGTGTTGATAATAAATGGTTGCTGAAGGATGTGCTGCGTAAAGAATGGGGTTTTAAAGGTTTTGTACTGTCTGATCTGGGGGCGATAAAGATGTCGTTAACAACACATAAGGTTGCGGCCAACCCGGCCGATGCGCTGGCACAAACGCTTACCGCCGGATTGGATATGCAGTTTTATGACTTTCCGCATGATGTGTTTTTGAATGCCATTACCCAGGCGCTCAAAAGCAAGCAATTGCCCATGAGCGAACTTGACCGGGCCGTAGCTAACATACTACGGGTTAAATTTATGCTGGGACTGTTTGATCATCCTTATATTGATCAATCATTGCTTAAAAAGGTATTTCATACGGAGGAGAGCCGGCAGGTTGCCCTTAAAGCCGCACAGGAGGGGATAAGCCTGTTAAAAAACGAAAACTCGTTGTTGCCGCTTGGTCCGGGTGTGCACTCGGTAGCGGTTGTTGGTCCGCTGGCTGCCAGTACTTATTTGGGAGGATATGCCAATAGTGAAGGTAAAGGTGTAGCCATTGTTGACGCGTTACGGCAAAAAGCAGGAAACGATATGAAAATAGCTTATGAAACCGGCTATTCGGCTGATACATCGGCAGCAAAACAAAATGACGAATTACAAAAAGCGGTAAGCCTGGTTAACCAATCAGATGTGGCGGTGGTAGTGCTGGGCGAAGATATTAAAGAGGTAGGTGAAGGTAAGGACAGATCAGATCTGGAACTTAATCAAAAACAAACGCGGTTGATTGAGGCTGTTCAAAAAACAGGCAAGCCCATTGTAGTTGTGCTTTTTAACGGTCGCCCGTTATGTATAAATTGGGTGGCCAAAAAGATCCCCGCTATTGTAGAGTCATGGTTTTTAGGTGAAACCGGCGGACTGGCCATTGCCGATGTTTTGCTGGGCAAAGTTAACCCTTCGGGCAAATTACCCATCACCTTCCCGCGATCTGTTGGGCAGCTGCCTTATTATTATGATCATAAACCCACCTCCAGGCACGTGTATGTTGACCAAGATACCTCGGCACTGTTCCCTTTTGGGCATGGGTTAAGCTATACCAGTTTCCAGTATTCAAATTTAACTATTACACCCGCGCGCATCCCGCTCAATGGCTCGGTTAATGTCAGCGTTACCGTAAAAAATACAGGCAAGGTGGATGGTACCGAGGTGGTGCAGTTATATATACGTGATGTAATAGCCAGTGTTACCACACCGGTAAAATCATTAAAAGGCTTTAACCGCATCAGCCTGAAACCCGGCGAAAGCGGCAAAGTGCGGTTTAAACTAAATCATGAAGAACTGATGCTTTGGAATCGGCAAATGAAGCAGGTTGTTGAGCCCGGTGAATTTAAGGTGATGGTTGGCAGCTCGTCTGAAGATATCAGGCAAAGAGGAAGTTTTTGGGTGAAATAAGTAGATGTGCAGGTGTGCAGATTTCAGATGTGCAGATGAGTGAAGTTTCGAATCCTGTGATCCTTTAATCAGGTAAACAAGGTTCAGACATAAGATATTCTGGAGTAATTAAACGTTATCCGGGATTTAGTTGATGTTACCTGATGGTAACCGATGTGCCCGGGGTGAGAGCCGGGCACATTATTTTATATTAAATTAATCTTGCGCTTGTCACAGGTGTTTATAAATAAAAAGGAAAGCGGAGGGTGTGCGATTCCTTCCTTGGGGAAGGGGAGGTAGGGGTTTATACGCTATAAGTGTATTTCAATCGGTTGTAGAACAAAAACGGCATGTCATTTCGAACGATAGTGAGAAATCTTGTACGACTTTTCATGCGAACTTGTATGGTGTAGAAGATTTCTCTTTCGCGCCTCCCTCATTCCCTTCTCTGGCTCAATCGAAATGACATTAAAAAAAATATGTAAACAAGGTAGCCCGAGGGGGGGAATTAGTGCTGAGATTATAATCATTCCAACATCTGTCCTCTGCCGACAAGTGCAAGTAACAGTCACATAGCCACAAAGCCCCGGATCAATCATCCGGGGCCTGTGTAATTCAAGGTATAGCAGGGCTGCGATTAAGGTTTGGGTACAGTTGGACGTACCGTTGTGAGGGCGATTGTTCCTTTAAACATCTTGCCCCCGTCGCCGGTTAACCTCAGGTAATAATCGGCAGAGCAGGCTGTGCCATCCTCATCCAGCGATTTAAAGTTAGATCCTGCCGGAACAAAGGCTTGAGTTTCCGCAGTCTTGGCAATCTGGTTGCTTTCATTATATTCATCAAACATGGAGATATAAATGCCTTGTGCACCAACCCTTTTCATATTGTAAAATTGCCTCCACATGAAATCGCCATGAGCTCTTTGGTGTGCACCTAAATCGCCAGGCAAAACACAGGGCTGGTAATCAATACCATTAGCATTACAAAAAGCCTGATCAGGCACGTTGATGGTGTTGTAAAAATTGTCCGATTCGATGACGTTACCTATACGGCCTACCATCCAGGGCGATAGCATATCAAAAGCTTTATAGGTGTTTAGGAAGCCTGCCCTGGAATCGCTTTCTTCTTTGCGCCAATGGGTAGGCACGCCGCCTATAACATAACATCCCTTGCTTTTAAACCAATTGATCACATCAAGGCAAGCTGCTGCCGAAAAATTGTGGTTATCATCATTAAAACCAAAACCCCAGATACACACTACAGGTTTGCCGTTTTGTTTGGCATAAACAGGTGACGCAGTAAGCGCCGACATCTTGTTGGTCCAGTCGGCCTCCATTTCTGTCGCCATGTTTGTCCAGCCGCTTACATCATACATAATGTAAAATTTCACGCCATTTTTTTCGGCGGCGATCTTTACCTTGGCTGCCATAGCATCGCGCACGGGACCTTCCAGACCGCTGGGATTAAAACGCTGTAAAGCAGCCCCATCAATACCATAATCCTTCATCCACTTAAACTGTACATCAACTGTTTGATCAGTATATGACGAAAATACCCGCGCTTCACTACCATTGTTAAGATTAGGATAGTCGGTTTTAAAGGTGGTGGTATAATCACGTACATCAGGCCATGCATATATAGCCGTATTGGTTGGTGAAGGTGGTTTTTCCCATATGTTTGACCAATGCCAAAACCTGTCTATCGGCGAGCCGTCGCCTATGGCCGCAAACCAGCCCTGGTAACCAACAACTACCTTACCCACCACATCGCCCGGGGGCGAAGGGGTAATATCAATAGGGTTTTTAGGCGGGGGGACGACCACCGGTGGGGGAGGATTATTATCTGCCGACTTTTTTGAGCAGCTGCTTATAGAGCAACTGCTTACAATAGCCAATAAGGTTATTAAACTTAAGGCTCCGAATTTATTTTTGCTCATCGTTTAGGTTTTAATGTGGGGTATAATAACATGGTGAGTTGCTTACTTTTTAATACGCTCTGTTGGTATCACTTTTTTAATGGTGCCATCGGCATTATAATACAGTTTATCCACACAAACTGATCTGAGCCAATCCTCGTGCGAAAGTGCACTGGTATGATAAAACGAGTACCATTGGCCTTTAAACTGCACAATAGAACCGTGGTTGGTAAAGCTGTCGGTTGGGTCCATATAAATGCCCTGGTAGGTCCACGGTCCCAGCGGACTTTTGCTGGTAGCATAATTCATTTGGTTATGTTTACCGGCAACGTCATGATTGTCTGAATATGACAGGTAATAGATACCGTTCCTTTTGTGTACCCAGCTGGCTTCGTGAAAGTCTTTAAGCCCTTCCATAGGTTTCATTTCACCATCAATTTCCACCATATTATCTTTAAGCTTACCGCCTTTGCAGGTGCCGCCCCCGCCATAATAAAAATAAGCCTGTCCGTCATCGTCAACAAAAACGCAGGGATCAATCATTGGTTCCAGGCCTTTTATATAGCCCTGTGATGTAAAACCGCTTGCAGGGCTTTTGCTGGTGGCCACGCCAATTTTCCAGCTGCTGTTCCACTTGGTATCGCTGGGGTGAGGGAAGTAAAAGTAATAAGTGCCGTTTTTATAGGCACAATCAGGCGCCCACATAAAGCCGCCTTCGGGCCTGCCCCATGAAACCTGGCTGGCACGCAGTATCTCGCCATGATCTTTCCAGTGCACCATATCATCGGTCGAAAAAACATGGTACTGGTCCATCAGGTCGCATCCGCGTGCGGGGGCAATATCATGCGATGCATACACGTACAACCGGCCATCGGCCCATACGTGTGCCGACGGGTCGGCAGTGTACATGGAAGTGATGAACGGGTTACCGGGAGCGGGGCTTTCAGTAGTTTTTTCCTGGGCTTTAGAGCAACTTATATGCAATGCGAATAAACCGGCCAGCACTGCTTTACCTGCAAATACTTTTAACATTTTTTTTATGGTCATATACTATTTGTTTTTAAATACCGGCGGTGTTTCTCTCCGCCGGTATTATATTAAAGGTTATTATTTTGATATAAACTTCAGGTCGTCAATGCCGGTAATAAGATCGGCGTGATCTTTCCCGGTTGTGAAGAAGAAGATGCGGAAGTGATTGATCGCTGCATAATCGGCTCCTCCATCGCCTGTTTTGTTGGCTTTGTCAAAATCGAGCGTTATCAGATTCCATCCATTTTTCAAGGATGGTATAAGCGGGGCCACATCCCAGGCCGATTCGTGATCATCTGATTTTCCAGAGCTGGTGATCTCAATAGATCCATCATTTTTAAGTTGTGAAACATCCGATACATACCACCAGAACTGGAACCTGCCGGTAGTTTCGGTAAAGGATGTATTAACCGGTGCAGCCACATCTTTTATAAACTGCATAAAATCGTTGCCGTTTGTAATGGTGTTTTTGAGATAACCTGCGCCTTCTTTTTGGCCGGTTGTAGCAATGTTAGGATCCCCTACGGTTTGCCACCCATCCTTTGCGTCGGCATTGTCAAACTCAACCGGTGGTGGCGCAGGTGCGGCCCTGAATACAAAGTCGTCTACTCCGGTCACCAGATCGGCATGATCTTTAGTTTTGGTAAAGAAAAATAAACGGAAGTGGTTTATGGCCGAATAATCTGCCCCGCCATCTCCTGTTTTTATGGCTGTGCTAAAATTAAGCGATACCTCGTTCCAGCCATTTTTTAAGGTTGGTATTAACGGCGCTACATCCCAGGCCGACTCAAAGGCATCCGACTTTCCTGAACTTGTGATCTCGATAGAGCCATCAGCTTTAAGCAGGGACACATCCGATATATACCACCAGAACTTAAACTGTCCATTAGTTTCATTAAGTTTTGTATCAAGTGGTGTTGGCAAATCCTTAATGAACTGCATAAAATCGGAACCATTAGCTATCGTGTTTTTGAGATAGCCGGTTCCTTCTTTCTGGCCGGTTGTAGCAATATTAGGATCGCCTACGGTTTGCCATCCATCCTTTGCGTCGGCATTGTCAAACACTACAAGCGTGGGGTCAACAGCCGGCGGGGCAACAGTGTCAACAGGCGGCGGTTTAAGGCCCGAAGTATCACGTGAGGTATATACTTGTTTTTTACAGGCAGTTATTGCCAGGCCTATCATGAAGATGGAACATACCATCATTGTTTTAATGAATTTCATTTTCCTTTTGATTAGGTTAATTATTTAGGAATATCTACCTGTATTATTTCCGAAAAATTGGAACTGTTGAAACTATCGCTTAAACGTACTCCGGCTCGTACAAAAAATGTGCGGCCGGGAATAAGGTTAGGAATAGTTAAGGTTATCGTTTTTTCGGCAGCTGTCATGTCTGTAAACTGTTTATTGATAGCTATTAAATTTAGGTCCGAAAAGTCTCTTATTGACGCTCCGGTACCTACCAGTTTGGTTGTGTTTACATAGGGCTGTACATCCTTAATAGTTGGCAAACCGGCGGCAACAGGCGCGGTAATATCAAACTTTAAGGTTAAGGTAGTGCCGGTTAAACTTGAGGTGAAGTTTTTAATGACGATATAAGGTGTAACGGTAAAATCATGTTTACTGTCCTGATCAATATTTACCACTACCGTATCTGTAACAGGCCAAAAAGCGCCTCCCGTAGGTACAACCTTATAGCCCCCTTTAAACAGCTTGGTATCCTCAAATGTGCCGTCAAATTTACTTGGGATAGTTTGCGGAGCGGTCCAGCCTATTTGCTGAAGCCTAATCTGGGTGCTATTGCCAGAGGTTGGTAAATTGCCACCCTCAGAGGAAATTATATTGCCTTGCAGAGAGGCATTCGGTCCGTCATAATTGTCTGTTTTTGTGCATGCAGAACTGGCCAGTATAACTACGCCCACCAAAATTCTGCCGATCAATTTTTTCATAACTTAAATTTTAAATTCTTAATAATTAGGATTATTAGGGAGCAGGTTAGGGTTCTTTCCAATTTCGCCACCTGGAATTCCCTCATAATAAAATTGCTTCTGGAAAGTATATTCCCTGTTAAACAGCTCGGTTTCGGCAAGGAAAATGTATTTATTTTCATTAAACACGTAATACGGCATCAGCCCTTTAAAATGCGCGCGATCCAACACTACATCAGCAATGCGCCATCTTTTTAAATCCCAGTAGTACTGGTTTTCAAATGCAAGCTCCATGCGCCTTTCTTTTCGAACTTTATCCAGATCAATAGAAGCGTAAGGTGTTGCGCCAGCCCTTGTCCTGATCTGGTTAATGGAAGTTAATGCGTCAGACGGGTTACCTAATTCCATAGCAGCTTCTGCACGGTTCAATAATATTTCACCATAACGCATATCTATCCATGGCTGCTCGCTTCTGTACAGGTCAACACTTGCCTGGGGTTTATTGTAGTCGACATATTTGCGTACATAAAAACCGGTGCGGGTTAACTCGTCGCCGCCGGTCCATGGACCTGTAAAGCCTATCACCTGTTTGCCCTGGTACAAAGTTTTTGTATCGCCTGCAAGTATGTAGGAGCGTGAGTTTGGTTGTTTGGCAACCTCTGCAGCAGCCGTGCCGCTAAAAGAAGGATAGATACCTCTTTGCATATCAAAGGTGAGCCCTCTTAAAGTTGCACCGGGGAAATAAACTGTAGCCAGCAGCCTGGGTTCAAGTCCCTGCATTATTTCTGCGCGGTTATTGAAACGTTTTGGCGTACCGTCATCATTGGTTATAGGCAAATTTCCCCATAGTTGTACCAGATCCAGCGTTGGGTATGCACGTGAGAGCGCATTGGCTGTCATGTAGCGTGGCGACATGGTTGCATCCCAGCTATGGGCGGTATTATTAGCAATGGAATACTGTTTGATGAAAATATTTTCAGGGCTTCCGGCCTTTAAAAACAGGTCGGCATAGTTCTGTACCTTGTCTGAGTTGGCATTGTAAAGCGAATAATGACCTTCCAATAATTTGGCGGCATCATATGCAGCCTTGAAATAGGTAGCCGCCTTGCTGGCCGGGATACCTACTAAACCTAATGAACGTGCCTGCCCGTCAACAAAGTTTACTGAGCCGTATTTAGCAACACACGCTGCATACAGCAATGCTCTTGATTTTAAAGCGGCTGCAGCGTATTTGTTAGCCCTGCCGGCATCACCTGACTCTGGCATCATTTGGAAACCCAGATCAAGCTCTGCTCCAATAAAATCCCATGTAGCCTCTTCTTTATCGCGGTGTACCTGGAGTGTTGACAGCGGTGCGCCGGGATCTTGCGGAACGGTTACGAGAGGAACGCCGCCATAACGCTTGGCCAAACCAAAATAATAGTATGCCCTTAAAAAATGGGCTTCGCCCAAAAGCGCGTTTACGGTTGGCTGGGTGAGTGCTGCAACGTGCTTAGGTAATTCGGCTATCAGCGTATTTACATTCCTGATATCGCCATAAGGCCAGTAACCAAAGCCGTTACCAATATCCATGCCACCGAAGGGGCCTACTTCTTCGCCGATAACAGAGGCCGAGGTATAAAAATTCATCCAGGGGTTACCGGGGTTAAAACCTGGGTGATTATAAACAACACCATTTACGTTTACATCCTCACCGCCATCTGGCCTGTACTTAAAATCCTCGATAGGTAAATTTCTGTATATGGTTGCTAAAAATGACCTGACACCAGCCTCGCTGCTGTATATCACTTCGGGGGTAACTATATTGGTTGGAGGAATATTTAACTTCTGGCAGGAAGTTACCGAGGCCCCTACACCTATAGATATCGCTATAATTAATTTATGTATACTTTTCATTTGTCAATAGATTAAAAGGAAACGTTAGCTCCCAGATTAAAAGTCCTGTTCATTGGATAGGTGTATCCGCCTAAAGCTCTGCCGAAATCACCGTTATCTCTTGGGTTAGGGCCCTGGTGCTCTGGATCGTAATTCTTTAATCCCGTGAATGTTAACAGATTGTAGCTGTTTACATATACCCTGAGTTTTTTAACGCCGATGCTTTTCAAAACTGACGGAGATAAGGTGTAACCTAATTCAAGGGTTTTTACACGCAGGTAGCTCGCATTTTGTATAGCTTTTGTACCCTTTGCTATCGGCGAACCCATGGCAGGGTAAAATCCCGGTACCCATTGGGTGTTGGGGTCAAAAACGTTGGCATAAGGATCGGCTGTATGCCAGCTGTCAAGGAAGCGGGTTAACGCGCTTCTGTTATACATTAGCGGTTCTGCAAATTGCTCGCCGTATTGTACATAAACACCGGCAGCGCCCTGTAAAAGCATGTTCATATCAAACCCTTTATAACTTAAGCCAATAGTTAAGCCATAGTTGTATAAGGGAATATCGGTAGTCGCGATAGGGTGATCATCCTTGCCATCAATAACACCGTCATTGTTCCAGTCCTTGTAATAATAGTCGCCAGGCACCACATTGTTATTGCCGCCGCCTGTGTTAACACCATAATTGTATATCTGGTTATAGTTGGTGAACTGTCCGGCATATTCGGGGCCCCACCAAACATTCTGATACCTGTTGGTTTGGTTCTCTTTCCAGTTTGAATATTCGTTGCCTGATGTGCCGCGAAGTACATTTAGATTTTTTAAGCGGGTAGTACCTATGTTACCGGTAAGGTTTAAACCAACCTGGCCAAAGGTGTTTCTGTACGATAAGCTAAAATCCAAACCCTGCACCCTGTCGCTGTTATAATTGATCTGCGGTACGGCTGCACCCACAGTTCCAGGTAGGGCTACCGAAGGTTGGGCTGGTAATCCTGTTCTGTCGTTTCTGAAAACTTCTATAGTACCATCTACTTTTCCGCCAAATAAGCTAAAATCCATAGCTATGTTCTTGATGGTATTTACAGACCATGTTAAACCCGGGTTACCCAATTTGGGGGCCGATCCGTTTACCGCTCCGGCGCCAAAAATATAGCTGTTTATAGGGTAGGTATAACCGTTAACATAATTGAATGCAGGTGCATTTGCCTCATCACCTGTTTGTCCGTAAGAGGCCCTCAGCTTTAAGTTAGACACGATGTTTTCGGAGATCAGGTTGCGGAAAAAGCTTTCTTTAGATATAACCCAGCCTACTGATCCGCCCGGGAAAAAGCCCCATTGATCGGGCCCCGGCTGATACAGGTTATTACCGTCGCGACGGAAGCTGAACTCCGCAAGGTATTTGCCTTTAAAATCGTAATTGAACCTGCCTATGATGCTTCTGTGCGCACGATCCTGCAAAGCACCGGCGTCCATACCGCCCGCCATATTTGAGTTTTGCAAGCCCCCGAATAAATAATCTACAGGAATCTCAGTATCCCGGTAAGCATTAAAATTATCGGCAGTTTCATGGCTTTGCTCATAGGTAACCATAGCCGTTATATTATGGTTCTCTAAAAATGTATGCGCATAATTTAATGTTAACTGGCTTAAGGTATTTAAGTGGGTATAGTATTGACGTGTTATGCCCGAGGGTAAATTTACCACACTTGGTATATACGAATCGTCATCGGCCTTGTAAGTATATAAGGTATATGATCTTTTTATCTGGTTATTGTCGGTAACGCCATAATCAATGTTAAACAAAGCCTTGGCACTCAATCCCGTTACGCCGGGTATATCATACTGTAAATTTAACTGGCTGGTAATGTTTTTATTCCTGTACCTCTTGAAGCCTACTTTGTCGGCATCGGTTACGATAGAAGGGTTCATGTTATCATCCATTACAGCAGGGTATAATGGATTGTCATTAGCATATATCTGTTTTGTAGGTATCTGGTTCCAGGTATACTTATAAACGGTCCATTCATCGGTAAAAGGCTGGTTTTTCTCATCCATCCAGGCCGATGTTAATACCTGTGCCCTTAATCCTTTTGTTATGTTAGCAGTAACATTTGAGCGGAAATTATATTTGTTATAATTTAAATCTCCGGTTTTAAAAACACCGTCCTGCTTTTGATAACCAAAGTTGAAGAAATAGCTTATTTTCTCAGTCCCCCCATCAATATTTAAATTGTGCTGTATCTGGGTTGCTGTTTTCTTGAAAACCAGACTTGACCAGTCGGCCGATTTGTAAGTGCCATCAATCCAGGGTTTCATATCGGCGTATGAAAACTGCGGGGTTATATTGTTCACAAAATTATTGGCGAAATCGCGTTTAACTTTCTCGTTTGTTAACATCATAAAATCTACAGCGTTTACACCCTGGGGCATCCCTAAAAAAGTTTGGATGGCATCGTTTACCGAATAATTGATGTTGATCTTTCCGTTTTTTGATCCTTTTTTAGTGGTGATCAAAATAGCACCACCGGCGGCCCTCATACCATATATGGATGCGGCAGCGTCTTTCAGCACTGAAATGCTTTCAATTTCATTCGGGTCCATACGGCCTATGGTCGACTGGTCGCCGCCAATTACACCATCAATTACAATTAATGGCGAGCCCTGATACCCCCTGATATTTAAATTATTAGCGTATGATCCCGGTTCGGCGGTTGTTTGAACTATACGTACGCCTGGTATTTTACCGGTTAGCATGTTCACAACACTTTCATTTTTTGTTGTGGTGATTTCCTTACTTTGAAGTGTTGATATAGAACCGGTTATGGTTGCCCTTTTTTGTACACCATAACCTACAACCACTACCTCATCAAGGCTTTTATTGGTGGTTTTTAAAGCTATCGTACCATCTTTAATGTCTTTAACGGCAATTTCCTGGGTTACATAGCCAATGTATGATAGTTGTAAAATGGCATTGGGGCCGGGTACGGTAAGCTGGAACTTTCCGGCCACATCGGTAATGGCGCCGGTGGTGGTTCCTTTAATTTTTACACTTACCCCCGGAAGTGTAGACCCATCAGTTAAGTCTATAACTTTTCCGCCGATGGTGGTTTGCTGGGCGAGCAAACTGAGCGGGAAAAGAAAAATTATTATAAGTAAGTATCTAAGTTTTTTCATACTGTTTCTCTTTAATGATTAAGTTTAATTAGTTGGTTACCTGGTTAGGTAAATAGTAGGTGCGTTGCAGCAGCATACCTACGGAGGGTAAGGGTGATAATGGTACATGGTTTTGCTCGGTTGATTTGGTACACTAACCAATGCCAATGGGCGGAAAAGAGATAGTGTATCGGTTTATAATTGAATACAAAACAATAGCGGAGAATTAATAAAAGATAAATAATTGATTAATTTGAGGCATTAAGAAGGTCAAAACACAAACTTTTTCGCAATCGATTGCTTTTTATTGCCGTTGGGCGAAAATAAATTCATTATCAGGTGATTAAGTTTAGCGGGGGTAGGCATGTATTTGAAGGACTTAGTTGAACGATTGCAATGAGCCCGGGAATTAATAACCCCGCCAGTTCAAGCGTCCACGCTTGAACTTATATTAATATAAGCGTCCACGCTTATGTTAGGGTTTAGGCAAATGTAAGCGTAGACGCTTACCCAAGTTATTATTCAAGCGTAGACGCTTGAACAGGCGGAGACTACAGAAACCGGGGACAAGCAATTTACCACCCCCTTAACACAATGATTATCGTAATCTAATATCCTATTAATGCCAAAGGTTGTTTTTTGTGGTTAAAATCTACACAAAAACAAAAACCTTTTTATCATGACAAAAAGCAAATCGCGCTTGTTTAAAACGTGTGTATTACTGGCACCCGCTGCGGGTATCCTGCTTTTATGCACTGCCTATATCGGCTGCAAAAATAAAAATACACCTGTAGCTGAGGGTGATATAAATAAGGTGGGCCACGTGGTGGTTATTTATCTGGAAAATCACAGCTTTGATAATTTGTATGGCCAGTTTGTCGGGGCCGCGGGATTATCGGCCGCTACCGCTGCCAATACAACCCAGGTTGATGTAAACGGAACAACTTACGCCACCTTGCCCGCAATTTCGGGCACTTCTGCCTTTCCTACTAACCTGCCTAACAATTATTTTAATATAGATCAGTATATCCCCTCAGATCATGAAACCCCTGATGTGCTGCACCGCTATTACCAGGAGCAGATACAGATTGACGGTGGCAAGATGGATAAATTTGCCGCATACAATACCTCACAAGGTTTGGCTATGGGCTATTATAAAACCAGTTTATTGCTGCTGTTAACTATGGCTCAAAAATATACCCTGTGCGATAACTTTTTCCACAGCGCCTTTGGCGGTTCTTTTTTAAATCATCAATGGCTTATCGCGGCGGCCAGTCCTGTGTTTCCAAATGCACCGGCCGCTATGGTTGCCAAGTTAGATGGCTCTGGCAATGTAATTACCGATGGCGCGGTTACCCCCGATGGCTATGTGGTAAATACCAGCTATACAGTTAACGCGCCGCACCCCGCAAGTGCCGATGCGGCAACACTGATACCTAACCAAACCATGCCTACCATTGGCGACAGGCTGAGCGATAAAAGCATATCATGGGCCTGGTACTCGGGCGGTTGGGACGATGCCCTTGCCGGGCACCCTGCAGCAACCTTCCAGTTCCATCACCAGCCGTTTGCTTATTTTGCCAAATATGCCGATGGTACCCAGGCCAAAAAAGATCACTTAAAAGATGAGACAAGTTTTGTAGAGGCCGCCAAAAATGGTACGCTGCCAAGTGTGTCGTTTGTAAAACCGCTGGGTATCAATAATGAGCACCCGGGTTATTCAGATGTGGTAACCGGTGAAAGCCATACGGTTGAACTGATAAACGATGTGCTTAACGGGCCAAATGGCAAGGATGCTGTAATCATTATTACTTACGATGAAAACGGTGGTTTCTGGGATCATGTTGCACCGCCGGTAATTGATAAAAAATGGGGTCCGGGCACACGTGTACCAGCCATTATTATTTCGCCGTTTGCTAAAAAGGGATATGTTGATCATACCCAGTATGAAACCCTGAGCATCCTGTCGTTTATCGAAAAAAGATGGAGTCTGCAACCACTTACCGATCGCGACAAAAACGCCAACCCGATGCTGAACGCGTTTGCCTTTTAAGCTTACAGTAAATAAAACAGCATTGTTCCCGGCGGGAATAATTGCCCATAAAATATAAAACAAAGGGACAGCTTTTATGAGCTGTCCCTGTATTTTTTATCCGGCCTTGTATTTGTAAAAGGCCTCTGTATTTTGAATGAGGAAAGTTGCTTTTATATTGATCGTATTAATATCTATTGCCGGTTACACGTTATTTTCAAACGGGCAGGAAAGGCAAACTCCTGAAAAAGTGATAGCACAAACCTTATTGGTACAGGTAAATGATTTTTCGGCGTTTTTAAATAATAAGCTACAGCCGGCTGTGGAAAGTAGCAAACCTAACGAAAAGCAACTGCAGCAATTGTTTTTACAGGCACGCCTCCGCTATAAAAAGCTGGAATGGGCGGCCGAGTATTTTGATCCGGCAACCACAAGGGCGGTAAACGGCGCCCCGGTACCCGAGGTAGAAATGGGCAGCAGGCAGGTGTTTGAACCCGCGGGTTTGCAGGTAATAGAAGGCTACCTGTTCCCTAAATATGATGCCGGCCACAAAAAAGATGTGTTGCAGCAGCTCAGGATACTGCAAAACGGTTGTAACAGGTACAAAACCTATTTTAGCAATATTGATATTTTTGACTGGCAGGTGTTTGATGCCGCCAAGCTGGAAGTGTTCAGGATATTAACACTTGGTATAGCGGGTTTTGATGATCCGCTTACGCAAAAGAGCATGGCCGAAAGCGCCGTGAGCCTGGAAAGCCTTAAAATTGTAATGGGTCACTATGGCGCTGATGACCACCGGGCAACGGACCTGGCGCTGCAACTGGATGCGGCTATTGGTTATCTGAAAAAAAATACAGGTTTTAATGCTTTTAACCGGGCCGAATTTATCACCCGGTTTGGCAACCCCATAACCAGGAGCATTACCCAACTGGAGCAGCGTTTAAAGATCCACGTGATCAGGTATAACCGCTTATTACGCCAGGATGCCGAAACCCTTTTTGACCCTGATGCTTTTGATGTAAATGCCTATACGCCCGATGCCGCATCCGCCGTTACACCTAAAAAAATTGAACTGGGCAAAATGCTGTTCTCAGATCCGGTGCTGTCCGGTACCGGTACAAGGAGCTGCCGTTCCTGCCATCAGCCCGAAAAAGCTTTTACCGACGGGCTTATCAAAAATACCATTATCGGCAGTAAACAACTGCTTAGGCGTAATACCCCTACCTTATTGAACGCGGCCCTGCAACCCTCGCAGTTTTATGATCTTAGGGCAAATACGCTGGAAGACCAGGTAAGTACTGTAGTGCAAAATAAAGACGAAATGCACGGCTCGCTGGCCGATGCCGCCAAACGATTGTGGCAAAATGAAACCTACCGACAACTATTTGCTGCTGCTTATGCTGCAAAAAACCGGACCGCTATTGATACGCTTGAAGTAAGAAACGCCCTTGGTTCTTACGTGCGCAGTTTGACCGCATTAAACAGCCGGTTTGATGCTTATATGCGGGGTAATAAGCTGGCCATGAACCGCGATGAAGTGAACGGGTTTAACCTGTTTATGGGGAAGGCCAAATGCGGAACCTGCCACTATATGCCCCTGTTTAACGGAACCTTGCCGCCTCGTTTTATTAAAATGGAAAGCGAAGTGATAGGTGTACCACCCTATGCAAAGGCACATGTAATTGATGATGACCGGGGCCGGTATGATATTGTGCAAACACCATCATTTAAAAATGCCTTTAAAGTTACCACGGTTCGTAACGCCTCGCGTACGGCGCCATATATGCACAACGGCGTGTTTACAACCCTTGAACAGGTGATGGATTTTTACAACAAAGGCGGTGGTACTGGCCTGGGTATAAAGATGGAGAATCAAACGCTGCCTTTTGATAAGCTTAACCTTACCGCGAAAGAAAGTCATGATATTGTGGCATTCATCAAAAGTTTGGATAGCAAGTAAACATCATTATGCTTGTATCGGGCTTTTACAGTAAACAGCTAACTAATCCACTTTTTTAAAATATTATCTGATAGGCAACGGTTACCATGAAATAAGCGTCATATCTACAGATAATCAGGTGTAGAGGCCCTGCTGATAAGACACAATAACATTTTATTTAATCATGAGAGAAAAAAGGTTCAATCTCGCTCACCGGCTCATTCACTGGGCAATTGCATTTACCGTATTATTTATATTGCTTACTGTTTTTTTACGGATAGGATGGATGAACAAGGATCATATGGGCGAAATTATCCAGCAAAACTTAAATAAGTCGGGTACCCAGATAAATACTAAAGACGCCGCGCTTATAGGTAAAGCGGTAAGGAAACCCATGTGGCGCTGGCACGTTTGGGCCGGTTATACCATGATTGGCCTCTATGTGCTCCGGATAGTGCTTCTTGCCATACAGGGTGTGGCTTATAAAAACCCTTTCTCTAAGCAAACATCCCCTAAAGATAAATTTAAAGGTTGGGTATATATTGTTTTCTATACGCTGCTTGCCGTATCGCTGCTTACCGGTTTTATGGTACAAAACGGTCCTGAAAACCTGAAACATAATATGGCCGCTGTTCACGTACAATCGATTTATTATGTGGTGATCTTCATTATATTACATATAGGCGGGGTGCTGATTGCTGATGCCGGCGCGGAAAGAGGAATTATTTCTAAAATAATAAGCGGCGATAAAAGCTGACAGTAATCAGCATCTAATTAGTTTCAATTTTAAAACTCTGCATCACTTCTGTAATATCATTAAAATTGGGTTTTATAAAGCCAATGTTGGGGTTATCCAGATCATGGATCACGTTAAGGATGATCACGCTGATCACTACAAAGGTTATGGGAATAATGTGCACATGGTTGTCATAAAACTTTTCGACAAAGCCTATCAGAAAACCAATAAACATGGAGAATAGCACCAGTATCAGCAGGATCATTTGGGGTATGGTTTCGTTATAAGAGTGCATCAGGCGATAATAAATGGACTCCATTCTGTCGGTTTTGGCCAGTAATTTGATGATGCTTTCCCTGGCTTGCGGTTTTTGCGCTATGTATTGATACATCTCCCGGTCAAGCGAGTCGTCAAGTTTATCTATTTTCCTTATCCTGTTACTAACCTCTATACTGCTGTATCCAAACGGTGTTTTGATGATCTTATAAAGGTCGGCATAATGTGCCTTAACCCTTGCATGAAGCCCCGGTTCGTAGGTAGTGGATATCCGCAACACTTCAGACATATCGTCGGCAATGGTATGGATCATGGCATTTCTTTCACTGGCATGATTGCCCGATTGTACCAGCGTAAAGGATATCAATAGCGCATAAAACCCCATTAGCCCGCTTTCGAGCCCGGTAGGTTTCCATTGATGCTTCTTTTTCAGCGACCGGATAGCTGTTCGTCGGCCTATAAACATACTGCTGAACAGCAATATAGGGTAAACAATAAGGTAGAAAATAAAAGATGACATAGGCGCAGGAAATGATTAATAATTAAATATATCAAGAAAGCAGCATAATCTATAACTATTATTAGCCCCTTCCGCGCTGCAAACATCCCGCTTACTGTGGTTTTGCAATAGGCCCATATAGTCATCAGCCCAAACATTACTTGTAATTACCACAACAATAATTTAGCTTTAAAAATATTGTTGCATTAATTAAACCACTATGAAGCACCTTACCTTAAAATCATTATTTGCCGTGTGCATGTTAAGCAGTACAAGCCTGTTTGCACAGCAGGAGGTTGTTGATACTGCTGTTTTCAGCAGGATCAGGAACGCGGAACTGAAAGATTCGCACATACCCCATATCGCGCATTATCTTACGGATGTTTCGGGGCCACGACTTACCGGTTCGCCGGGTTTTAAAAGGGCCGCTGAGTGGGCGGTTGAAACCATGAAAAAATGGGGACTGGTTAATGCCACTCTGGAGCCCTGGGGCCAGTTTGGTAAAAACTGGGAGATACAGGATTTTAGCGTGATGATGAAAGTGCCATACGCGCAACCCGTAATGGCTTACCCCGACCCATGGAGTTCCAATACCAATGGCCTGCAGCAAGCCCCGGTGATATTACTTACACAGGCGCAATCAAGGGATACTACCTACATAAGCCAGCATTTGAATGATTTTAAGGGCAAATTTATTTTAGTAGCAGGAGGGCCAATAAACACTGCCGACAACTTTAAACCCTCGGCCAAACGCCTCACAGATGCTGAACTTGCCGATATGAAGGACACTTATATGGTTAACCATGACCTGATAGTGCAATTTTTGGCGTCCTTTAAAATGTTAAACAAGGTGAGTATATTGTTTAAACAGTCTGGTGCTATCGGGATCATAAATACGGGCAGGGCCAATATTAACGGAACTGTTTTTGTACAGGCGCGTTCGGGTTATAAGCTTACTAACCCCGAAAGTGTGCCTTCGGTAAGTATGGCATTGGAGGATGCTTTAAAAATAAAAAGACTGATAGAATCGGGCCACCCGGTAGAGATAGCGCTAAACATCAACGGAAAGCTTTCTACCGAAGATAACAAAGGCTATAATGTTGTTGCCGAGATACCCGGGACTGACCGTAAATTAAAATCGCAGCTGGTAATGTTGGGCGGACATTTGGATTCATGGTCGGCCGCTACCGGCGCTACCGACAACGCTGCAGGTTGTATTGTGATGATGGAAGCAGTTCGCTTGCTTGATTCATTGGGTTTAAAACCAAAACGTACCATACGCATTGCCTTATGGAGCGGCGAAGAGCAGGGTGTTTACGGTTCATACAATTATGCAAAAAACCATTTTATGGATGCCGAAAAAGGTACCGTGAAAGCGGAGCAGGCCAAAGTATCGGCTTATTTTAATTTAGATAACGGTACGGGTAAGATCAGGGGGATATTTGCACAAAACAATACAGCCATGAAACCCATATTTGAGCAATGGTTTGCGCCGTTCCATGATCTGGGAGCCAGTACGGTTACACTGAAAAACACAGGTTCTACAGATCATCTGTCGTTTGATTGGGCGGGGATACCCGGCTTTCAGTTCATACAGGATCCTATTGATTATGAAACCAGAACGCACCACAGCAATATGGATAGCTATGACCACCTGCAAATTGACGACCTTAAACAGGCCGCGATTATTGTAGCATCGTTTGTATATCAAACAAGCATAAGGCCCGATCTTTTGCCAAGGAAACCATTGGTTAAAGAAACATTTGCCTTTGATGGGTTGTAGATAACGAGCGGTTAAATAAACGATAAAGCCCCTGTACATCTACAGGTGCTTTATCGTTTAGCTAACCGCCAGTTCAAGCGTCCTTCGCTTGAACTTATACCAGTGTAAGCGTCCACGCTTACACAAATAATTATTAAAAAAGGTAAGCGTGGACGCTTACATCAACAATTATTCAAGCGGAGGACGCTTGAACAGGCAGAAACCTGAACTGGCCCCTACTTCAACTTTGCTGTCATATCAAAATGTTCAACTGTTTTTATACCGTTTGGGGCTTCGTTAAAAGCGGAGTATAGTACGTATTTTTTGTCTTTATCTATTCCCGGCAAAGTTTTATCTATTACTTTTTTGATCGCCTCGTTTTCGTGCTTTATGGCTGTAGTATCTTTTAATTTTATGGACGACAGGTAATAGATCATTGGGAAATCTCCCTCAGGAGTGGTTTGATTAGATATCCTGATAATGCGTGGATGAGTGGCAACCTGTGTAATAACTAACGGGAATTTGTAATGTTCAATGGTTGACTTCAATAGCTTGTCATATAAATCCCTTGTCGCACCGAGATGATCATAGATCCATACATCGCTTGGGCGGTTACAGTATATAGCCGATTCAACCGTGTTTAATGCATCTATCAAATAGCCTTTATCATAATACGCCTTAGCTTGCTCGAGAAGTTCAGGACCGGTTTTGCCATTTATAGTGTATCGGCTTACCTCAAGGTTACTAAGCTTCCATCCATAATCATATTTGCAGTAAATAGCGGTGATCATATCTTTATTGGCACCTTCCTTCGGAATAAAAAATGCCATGTACATTTGGTGGGTTGTACCGATATAATTTAATGTATAGCTGTTAATGCCTTTGGTGCCTGTTTTTATGGTATCATTATTTTTATAACGGTTTATTACATAATACTCATCAAGCAGGCTATAGCTGGCGGCTTTAACCCTGTTGCTTACCAGTTCAACTTTCCTCCCTTTGCCTGGTTCATCAATAAACTCTTTCGACATGATGTATTCCAACTGTTTTTCATTATTAACTTTCAGTTGTTTAAACAGTTCATCGTTAAGCCGGTGGAATTTTTCCCGATCGCTTTTGGCTATGTTTTCATTCTTCCAGCTCCCCGGTTGTTCAGGCTCGCAGCTTGGTAAAGTAAAAATGACCAGTAAAAGGCCAAGCAGTTTTGTTACGGATGGGTTATATTTCATCGTTAGCGTTAAAGTATTAGGTGGGTACGATGATAACAATTTGCTGGCATTCTGCAAAAAAAATATTGTAGCATTTGTATAGTTACCAACGTATCATTTTTATAAACCTTAATGTTCATGAAAAAGCTATTACTCATAAGTATTTTGGCCGTTTTGATAGGCTGTAAAAAAGATGCCGAAAACAACGCTGGTCTTAATGGTAGCTGGGAGTATAGGGGCGCCGCCTGCTATTGCGTGGCAGCAGCCGACAC
Source organism: Mucilaginibacter lappiensis (assembly GCF_050433765.1). Lineage (GTDB taxonomy): Bacteria > Bacteroidota > Bacteroidia > Sphingobacteriales > Sphingobacteriaceae > Mucilaginibacter > Mucilaginibacter lappiensis_A. The sequence goes on from NZ_JBNPWP010000007.1 coordinate 249,103, forward strand.
CAGTGCCAACAAACCAGGTAACGGGAATATTTTAAGTTTTACAAATAGTGACTATAAGCGCTATACCAAAGGCGTATTGGAAAAAAGCGGTACTTATACTATTATAAAGGCTACGGCAGCAAACAAACAAATTGCAAGCCGCATTATTTATGATGGTGATACCACATCGGGCATTGTATATTTCAGGATCGATTCCTCAAAACTGACGCTTTTTGGATCGATACCCCTTGCAGCAGACGGGCCGGAATATTACTATGAGCGGATAAAACTATGAAATAATTTACCGTTTAAGTATACATTATTAACTTTTAGTAGTATTATTTTCTTTAAATGTTTACATTCCCCTCTTTATGCACATTCTAAACCCAGATAGGTATGGCAAAAGAAGATCGAGTGGACCTGTTAAAACTTATTTCCCCATTTTCTGACGAAGTACAGAACAAGGCGCTGTGGTTGCGTGATTTTGTATGGAGCCAGTACCCTCAAGCTAACGAGCTTATCTTTGATAATCATGATAACATTATTTTAGGATGGTCGCCTACAGAAAAGGTAGGGCATGCTTCTTGTGTCATCGCGTTAGACAGAACGAATAACAACATATACTTTGGGTTTTATGACGGAGCCGCGCTTGCCGATCCCGAAAAATTGTTGACAGGTAATGGTAAGCGGTACAGGTATATCCAGATTGAGGATATAAATGATTTTCCCAAAGCCTATATCACCCAGCTTTTAAAAGATGCGTGGATCAATTCGCTGAGAAAGGTTAATGATTACAAACAGATTGTGAATGGAAAAACCGTAGTCAAATCTATTTTGGCTTCCTTAGGGGCAATGCTCGAAACAATAGTACAGTTGTAACCATTTACCGCCACCTGATGTTCTGAAATGTGCGACAATAGCGTTTTGCATAAAGTTTGGTACATTAACTTCCTGATATTTGTTGTGCGCATATTAAATTGGTAATTTTAGTACTCATATGCCAAAGGAAGAAAAAGCCGATCTTTTAAAATTTCTGGCTCCATTTGCTGCAGATGTGCAGGAAATGGCATTATGGCTGCGTGATTTTGTGTGGGATCAGTATCCGCAAGCCAATGAGCTCATTTACGATAATTATAACGCTGTTGCTTTTGGCTGGTCGCCTACAGAAAAAGTAGGTCATATCTTTTGTTCCATTGCCGTTGGCCGTACGAGTAACAATGTACATTTCGGGTTTTACTGGGGTGCCGAGCTCGCTGATCCCGAAAAATTGCTGATAGGCAACGGTAACCAGTACAGGTATATCCTGGTACACAATACAGCCGATTTCCCCAAAGCATATATCACCCAACTTGTACAGGAAGCTTGGATCAACTCCCTTAAAAAGGTTAAAGATCCCCGGCAAATTGTGCAGGGTAAAACTATTACCAAATCTGTTTCGGCTGTAAAACGGGAAAAGAAACCAAAAGGTGCATAAAGCTTTATTTTTCTACCAGCGCCAGCCAATCCTTTATAACCTTCCTTATCCCGGCCCCCTTGCTTTTCAGGTCATCCATACTTTTTATATATATAAGCCGGCGGCCGTCTGCATAATCACCCTCCAATAAGCCCGACGTGTCATTAACCTTAGCGCCGCTCGGGAAAACCAGTAGGATGCGTTTGTGCAGGTTCATCACAATGATGTGCCTTTTGTACTCTTTAGGGTTAAAGGGTTTCATTTCGCCGGTATACAGAAAGCTTGGCGCGTTCCATTTTATTTCCTCGCCAATTTCAGGATCGGTGCTCAGTATGATCTGTCTGATGGCTTCAACAATTCCGGCAACCGGGGCATCCAGGTTTTGAATGTACCCGGTAACCAGTTCGGCATTTGACTGAGGTAATTGCTTTGCCATAATTTATTTGCAGGTTTTATACAAATGTGTTGAATATCAGGTAATAATAAAAGCGGTCCTACCCAAATCCTTCTTCGGAAGCTACATATTTTATTTAGATGTAAAGAACACTTTTATATCCAAAAAACGGGTAAATACGATAGCCGGAAGGGAGAGGCTTAACAGCAATCAAAAAGTCTCCCCTACTGGGGGAGATTTAGAGGGGGCTCTTCCTTCATTTTTATTTCATATATCGCAATCAAAAAACATATATCTTAGTTTAATATTTCGGGCCGCAATTAAGGCAAATACACATGTATTTCCGTAACATTATAGCGGTTTGCATGTCTTTATATAAACATTTTTAACATGGCTATTAATCTTCAAAAAGGACAAAAAATAGATATCGGACTGTCTAAAATGACAGTTGGTTTGGGCTGGAACCCAAACGAAGGCACAGGTTATGATTTTGACCTGGATGTATCGGCTATCATGATTGATGCCAACCGGTTTGTACCCGAAGACGAGTTCTTCGTTTTTTATAACAATGTTGATTCGCCTGATACCGCGGTACACCATACCGGCGATGATCCTTCAGGCGGCAACAGCGATGGCGGTGATGATGAATCCATTAATATTGATTTGACCAAAGTTGACCCTAAAATTCAGGAGATCCTGTTTGTAGTTACCATACATGAGGCACAGCCGCGCAGGCAAAACTTTGGCCAGGTGCGTGATTCTTACATCCGTATTATTGATGACCTTACCGGCAGCGAAGTGTGCAAATATGAATTGGGCGAAGATTTCTCTATTGAAACCGCTATTGAGTTTGGCCGTTTATACAGGCGCAGCGGTGCCTGGAAGTTTGAGGCTTCGGGTGTAGGATATAAGGAAGACCTTGCCTTCTTTTTAAGTAAATATTTTAAAGGACAGATCATTAAATAATCAAAAGCCCCACCCAAACCCTCCCCGGAAGGGAGGGCTTTTAAAAAAAGTCTCCCCTACAGGCGGAGGTTTAGAGGGGGCTTATTAAATAATAATATAATGGCAATAAATTTAGTAAAAGGTCAAACTATTGACCTTCGTAAAAACGACCAGGGCGAAAGCTTCGATCTGTCGTCTGTTACCATTGGTTTAGGCTGGGATGTAAAACAAAATGGCGGCGGCGGTTTTTTAGGCAAGCTATTTAGCGGTGGCGATGAGGTTGAGTATGACCTTGATGCCATAGCTTTTTTGTTAGATAAAAATGGCCGCGTGGCCGATAGGGGGCGTACATTTGAAAAACCCAATGGCAATAAGGTAAGTCTATATGAGGGCGATGTGATCTACTTCAACTCTATGAAACACCCGTCGGGCCACATATGGCTTACCGGCGATAACCGCACCGGAGCAGGAGATGGCGACGACGAGCAGATCATCGTGAAGCTGGACTCGCTCGACCCAAAATTCGACCGGATACTTTTCATTGTTGCAATATACCAGGGCCGCAAAAATGGCCAGCATTTTGGTATGGTCGAAAACGCATTCATCCGTGCGGTTGATAACCGGGGCAAGGAAATAGCGAAGTTCAGTCTTTCGGGCGATTCAACTTACAACGGTATGTGTTCCATGACATTTGCCGAAGTATACCGAAAAGAGGGTACCTGGAAATTTCGCGCTCTTGGCGAACCGCACACAACCGATAATTTTTTAGAAATACTTAAACAGTATTAAGTAGTGGCGTGGTGCGGGTTGCGGGGCTTAAATGGTATGCCTTTATGTCCCCCGCAACCCGACCCTCGCACCACACAACTCGAACCTCGCAACCCGCACCACGAACCATGTCCTACCTGCACTATTCCTTTGATCTTTGGCTTACACTGATAAAATCTAACCCGGGTTTTAAAGCGGAACGTACCCGGATATTTCACCGGGATTTTAATCCCGCTCATAAAAGTATAGAGGAGGTGGCAAAGGCTTTCAGGCTGGTTGACCTCATGTGTAACGCGGTTAATGAAAGTACCGGGAAAAACATCGATGCGGACGAGATGTACCTGATGGTGGTCAGTTTGATCAATGATAATCAGCTGAATTTGAATGATATTGATGCGGGTAAACTTTATGCAGATATGGAGGCGCTGGTGTTTAACTACCTGCCGGTAGTATACTCGCCTGTAACAATTGAGGTGCTGGACCGTCTAAAACAAAAAGGCGGCAGTACGTTTAGTATATTAAGCAACACCGGCTTTATTAAAGGAGCAACATTAAAAAAGATACTGGCGGAATTAAAGATGGAAAAATACTTTGATTTTCAGCTGTACTCTGATGAGGTGGGAATGTCAAAACCAAACCCGGCCTTGTTTAACCTGATGCTTCAATATATTAAACAGATCAATAAAGAAAAAGATATAACTTTAAGCAGCATTATTCATATAGGCGATAACCCTAAGGCTGATGTGGAAGGTGCAAACGCGGCAGGCATAAAAAGTTTGCTTATCAACTCAAACAACCAATCCATTTTTACATTATTAAGCTAATGAACGCTACCTGGTCATTACATCATATTAATAACGCGCAGGCATTTGGGTTTAACCCCGATGATTATAGCCGCTTTAAGTTTGGCGATGATGCTGTTGCAAAACAATTTGGTACCCAACTGGCAGATGGTTTTATTCATCAACATTTGTGTGTAAATCCTGTTGAACAGCAAATTGTGGTGATATCAAGCCCGTATTCGTTTATCCCTACGGCTACCTTTGCCATGAAAACCTGGTTTGTTTGCCGGCTTAACCGCTGGCTGGCCCAGCATAGCTATCCCGTTGTACAGGAAACAAAGGTACACCGCACCATAACCTATAAAGAAGATTATGGCGAACTGGATGCCGAACAAAGGATAAATCTGATTGGTAACGACTCGTTTCATATTGATAAGGATTTTCTGCAAAACAAAACGCTGGTGTTTTTGGATGATATAAAAATTACCGGCAGCCATGAACGTATGATCATGAAAATGGTGAATGCCTATGGTTTAGGTAATGATATATTTATGCTTTACTTTGCCGAGCTTACCAATAAAAGTATCCATCCAAATATCGAGAACCACTTAAATTATCACCAGGTAAAATCAATTTTTGATCTGGATGGCATTATAAAAAGCGGTAGCTTTATTATCAATACACGTATAGTAAAGTATATTTTAAATTACGATTTTGATAGTTTTTGTATTTTTATACAGGATCAAACGTATGATTTTATCAACCTGTTATACGATATGGCCCTGGGTAACGGTTATCATACTATTGAGGCTTATACCCAAAACCTAAATTTTATAAAAGAAAACCTATTTTTAAACAATCATAAATTAATTCAACATGGCAATTAACTTGCAAAAAGGTCAGCGGGAAAACATTAATGCTCCTAAATTTACCATCGGCCTGGGATGGGATACCAATACATCTTCAACAGGCAGTGCATTTGACCTGGACGCGTCTGTTTTTATACTGGGCGATAATAAAAAATTAGTATCTGACGAGAACTTTGTTTTTTACAACAACCTGAAATCGCCTGATGGCGCGGTTGAACATACCGGCGATAACCTAACCGGCGCCGGTGATGGCGATGATGAGCAAATAAAAGTCGACTTGTCAAAGGCCGATGCAAAGGTGTCAGAAATATGCATCGTGGTAACTATTCACGAAGCGGAGGCCCGCAAACAAAATTTTGGCCAGGTACGCAATTCCTTTATCAGGATATTTGATGCGGCTACCAATACCGATATTTTAAAATACGAGCTGGAAGAGGATTTTTCGATAGAAACGGCTGTTGAGTTTGGCCGGATCTACAAAAAAGATAACAATTGGAAGTTTGAAGCAGTAGGCGTAGGCATGAAAGGCGGCCTGCAGGATTATTTAACCAAATACCAATAAAACTATGGCAATCAATCTTCAAAAGGGACAACGTATAAGTCTCGAAAAAAGTAATGGCAGTAAATTACAAAGTGTTTGCGTAGGTATAAACTGGGGCGCTATTGAAAAGAAGGGCCTGTTTGGTTTTGGCGCTACTAAAGAAGCTGTTGACCTTGATGCCAGCTGCGCCTTATATGATGATAATAAGCAGCTGATTGATGTGGTTTACTTCGGTCACCTGAAATCAAAAGATGGTGCTGTTAAACATAGCGGCGACGACTTAACCGGCGACATGGCTGGTGACGACGGGTTGGATAATGAAGTGATCACGGTTGATTTTGCGGGTCTTGGAAGTAACATAAGTTATGTGGCCTTTGTGCTTAACAGCTTCCGCGGGCAGGATTTTGCATCTATCCCGTTTGCGTCTATTCGTATTTATGAGGGCTCGCCTAAACAGGTGAATGAAGTATTTGCTACCTATGATATTGCAAACAGCAGCGGTTTTGCGGGCCATGTATCTATGGTGATGGGCGTATTTTATAAAAAGAATGGCGAATGGAAATTTAATGCCATTGGCGAGCCCACTAAAGACAGAAAATTAGAAGAAACAGTTAAAACTGTTACTCAAAACTATTTATAATAATAACAGGCACCGGGATATGGATATGGTTATCCGGTGCCCATTAAAATAATAATTGTATTTCAATAATTGAATTATGGAAAGCGCACCAGGCAATAACGAGCTAAATATAACACCGGTTAATCTGGATATTAATCCGGCTCCTTCTACCAATACTCCGGCAAAACTGCTGGACAAGGAAGGCAATGTAGACCTTACAAACATTTCATCGGCCGAGGTACAAAAATACAGCGAAACAGCTAAGGCCCTCGACCCTAAGGATGTTAACTCCATCCTGAACTATGGTACCGATGTACAGGCTTCCATGGAGAAGTACAGTAATAATTTCCTGACATCGGTACGTACTTACAACTCTGGCGAGGTTGGTTTGCTCATCAATGATCTGCTTACCGAACTGAATTATATTGATGTGGATGAGTTGAACCAAAGCGCGTTCACTTCATTTATATCGCATATACCTTTTGTTAAAAAGTTGGTATTTGATACTAAAAAACTGTTTCAAAAGTATGACACGGTAATTAACAACATTGATAAAATTACCAATAAGATAAAGGCCGGTCGGGTTAACTCGCTTAAAGATAACAGCTCATTGCAAACCATGTTTGATAGCAATGTAAGCTACATTCACCAGATGGAAGAGCTGATCATATCGGGCCAGTTAAAATATAATGAGCTTAATGAGCAGCTGGCACAAATGGATGCCAACCCAACAGCTTATAACGATTATGAAATTGCCGATCTGCGCGATTTTGTGAACCGCCTGGATAAACGCCTTGCCGATTTAAAAGTGGTACGTTTTATCATGATGCAGTCGCTTGCGCAAATACGCATAGTGCAAAGCAACAATACCACCATTGCCGAAAAAGCGCAGTCTATTGTATCAACCACCATCCCGGTTTGGAAAAACCAGCTGACCATAGCCGTTGCCCTAAACAGGCAAAAGGAAAATGTGGAGATGCAGAAAAAGATATCAGATACTACCAACACCATTTTGCAAAAGAACGCCGAGCTGCTGAAACAAAACAGTATTGACGTTGCTCGCGAAAATGAGAAAACTGTAGTATCATTAGATACCCTGAAAAAAACAACCGCATCCCTTATCGAAACCCTTACCGAGGTAAAACGCATCCATGATGAAGGTACTGCCAACCGCAAAACCCTCAACACCGAGCTGCAAAACCTGGAAGTGGAATTGAAAAAGACGGTAACAAACGGGTAAGGGCCTCACCCAACCCTCTCCAAAGGAGAGGGCTTTAAAGCACTTTTTAAAAGTCTCCCCCTTTGGGGGAGATTTAGAGGGGGCTTCGTGCTCCGCAATGACATATTTAATATGGTTGTCATATAATAAGACTGTCATACCTCAACAAGCTCTTGGCGGTAAGCCCCCTTTGTTATTTATCACCTATAATTTTGTAAATTTGCATTTAATCAAAAAGTCGAGGTCGCCCGTTGATGGATGAAAACCGGTTAAATATTTTAAATCAGTCAAACCGAATGCTCAGTAAGCTGCAATTGCTTTCTGTTTTTTTTGGCGACGATGTTATTTATAAAATATATCTGCGCAGCCAGGTTATCCATAAGTTGTTTGAAACAAATCCTGAGCTCGATGTAAATAAGCTCGATCTGTTTCACCTGCAGTTCACCCAAAGCCTTATTGACCTGCTCCGGAAAATTAAAAAGAACAACGAGAGTAATATTAGCCTGGTGTTTGATGAAATACAGATCAATAAGGAACTGATTGATAAGCTGAATGACCCATTTTACACCGAGGCCAATTTTAACCTCGAAAAACAAAGGCAGGCGCTAAAGGTCAATCTTTCGTTACGTAAATTGTTCCAGGTACTATCTGATAATTTAACGGATAACCCGCTTTCAAAAAATATCAACGCTTTTAGCTCCAGGTTTGCTGCCGACTTTTTTTATACCATAACACCGGAGCTGCTGGACGAACTCACCGCTTATAATAACAAAGATGTTTATACTGACGAGTATGCTACCATTCAGCGAAAACTGATGGGCGTGCTGTGTAAATATGATTTTAAAGCCGAGTTTTATTGCGGATTAAAATCGGGCAATCAAATTATTGAAGTGTATAAGTTTATGAATGCCGACCGGTATTTTCTTTACTCTCCATCAGACAGTCTGTTTGTATTTTTGGATGTAGCTAAAATTGCGAACATCGATTTTTCAACTAATTTGTCGAAAAAGGAAAAGCTGATGCATGAGCTAAAAGATAAGAATGATAAGCTGGAAGGCAATGCCGCGGCCATGAAATCATTTATGCCGCCCGAAATTAAAAACCTGCTGGCCGACGATTATAAAAAAATATCTGACATTAATTTCCTGGAGAATATCAGTAATATAGATGTGCAAGCCAATATTTTAAAAAGCATGCTCAATACCGATTTAATTTAGTTTATTTAACCCGACATTAATTCCTTACCTGTTAATATGGATTTCTTACACACAATTTTAGGGCCCGATTTAAAAGCGGGCGTGCTCATTATTTTAAATTTAATAGTGATTGAGAGTTTATTGTCAGTTGATAATGCCGCGGTGCTGGCCACCATGGTGCTTGACTTGCCTCCGCATCAACGTAAAAAAGCCCTCAGGTACGGTATCATCGGCGCTTATGTATTACGTGGTGTCTGTTTGTTTTTAGCAGCCTGGCTGGTAAAAATATGGTGGCTAAAACCTATTGGGGGCTTATACCTGCTATACCTTGCTTTCGACTATTTTAAAGGTAAAATTCAGGCTGCTAATGGCGATGGAGGAGAGGAATCGGTTGACAAGAATAAAAACTGGCTTTATCGCTCTACAGTAGGGGTATTCGGTGTTTTTTGGTCTACCGTTGCTTTGGTGGAACTGATGGACCTGGCCTTTTCTATCGATAACGTATTCGCGGCAGTAGCTTTTACTGATCATATCGTTTTAATTTACATAGGTGTATTTATAGGCATACTGGCCATGCGTTTTGTAGCCCAGACCTTTGTTAGGCTGATGGAAAAATTTACCTTTTTAGAGACTGTTGCTTTTGTAGTGATCGGTGTTTTAGGTATTAAATTATCGTCTTCAATATATGTGCATTTTTACCCGGAGGCACCTGTTTCCAAAATGCTGGAGAGTGAGAAGACTGATATAGTTACCTCTATATTTACGGTGTCCTTATTCATTATTCCGGTATTAACTTCCTGGTTGTTTAACTTTCCCAAAAGGCACACCATCAACCCCGAAGTAGCCGAAGCTGCGGAAGATGTATTGGATAAACAATAAGGTTAAAACTGAAAGGTAAAAGGCGAAAGGTAAAACCAGGCCCGTGCGATTCCCCTGTTGAGAGGGGTGGAGGGGTGTGTTTATAAAACAGGACCAGCTCCAATGAACTATTAAACTAATGAACTTTAATAAAATAATAGCCTCCATATTTGGTATAGGGTTTTTAAAAGGCGGTGGTACATACGCTGCCATAGTAACCTGCGGATTTATCTGGTTGTTGTGGCAAAATCCCGCATTACAGAGTCCCTGGTATTTATTTGCAATTACTATAGTGATAACCCTGCTGGGTGTACATGTGAGCAACAAAGTTGAACCCGACTGGGGCGAAGACAGCTCACGCGTGGTGATAGACGAGGTTGCGGGTATGTTGATAGCCATGGTGTTTGTACCAATCAATATTTATCTTTTACTGGCAGGCCTGATGCTGTTTCGTTTTTTTGATATTGTAAAACCCCTGGGTATCCGTAAAATGGAGGCCCTGCCCAGCGGTACCGGTGTAATGATGGATGATGTACTGGCCGGTTTTTACTCCAATGTTTTATTACAGGTAGGATATTTAGTGTGGGAAGTTTGGAAGGTAAAAAACTAAGAACAATCTTACTAAATTAAGAAGTCATCCCGAATTTATTTCGGGATCTCACAGGCAAAATGACCCATAATGTATGGTGTTTAATACATGTGGGATGCTGAAAAAAGTTCAGCATGACGGGTTGGATTTAACTGTAAATAAACTCCTCATATCCCCAACCGCCCGTTTCGTTAAACTGGGAACTATTTTTAACCATTACATCTATTAGCTTTCTTTTACCTTCATAAATATCCCCGTTTTTTTGAGGGAGGGATTCCAATACGTCAAACACGATGATAGCGCCATCGGCAAACTGACCCGTTTTATAGCCTTCCATAGCTTTTGGATTGGCATATATATGATGAAACCCTGAATGTGATGCAAAAGTGGGATTGTTGACAGCCGTTTTCACATGCGTCCAATTCCGATAACCTTCCGGAATTAAAATACCTTCGGGCTGTTTCTTTTCGGCCCGGCTAAATGAATACATCATGATCACCATTAGGCTTAGCAAGCTCACTATAATTATTTTTTTCATTGGTTTGGGTTTAATTGGCTCTATCAAATCTACAAATATTTGATAATAAACATTTTGGAATTTTCACCCTGTGTAGAAAGGTTGTTTTTTCAAATGCTTAATTTATTCTCCCCGGCTTTTATAGAATAACTTTTACCCTTCCATACCAGCACACCCGATGTATTTGGCGGCAGGTTGATCCACATCATCCACTTACTTTTCTCCATCTGGTATTTTACCGATAGCTTTCCATTAGGGTGCGGTATTTCGCCGCTTACATTTTTCATATCGCCTAAATGTGGCTCTATTTTTATTTTACTAAAACCGGGGGCATAACTGTCAATCCCCAATATGGTTCTGTAAAACTCAATATTAGGGCTTGCGCCCCAGGCATGGCAATCTGAGCGGTTATGTTCCAGGTCTGAGATCTCGGCCCAGGTGGTAAGGCCCATGTTGATGTTTTTCCGCCATATATCAAGCCATTTCGGGTAATCATCTCCAAAACCTCCTTTTATTAAAGCCTGGTGCAGGTAGTATTTAAAGTAGATGGTACATTGTGTAAGCGTAGTATCGGTTAATAATTTTTTGCATAACGCGGTTGCATCAGCATCTGCAACCATACCGGTTAAAACCGCCAGTGTATTGGTATGCTGCGAAAACAGTTGTTTATCCTCGGTATCAGCATACAATTGCCTGCCTGCATCCCAATATCTTTTTTGAATAGTGGCTTTTAATTGCGCTGCCTTTTCCTGATATAGTGCGGCAAAAACAGGCAAACCCATTTTAGCCTCCATTTCGGCAGCCTGGTTATAGGCCCACATCAGTTGTATATCCAATATGGCCGAATTTCCACCGGTACTTTTAGGTGCCTGACCAAAATCCCAGCCTTTATCATTTACCCAGTCAACAAATGTCCAGTAGGGTGTATCTTTTAGTGAGCCATCGGTCTGTTGGTATTTGCCGAAAAATGCCAGCACATCCCTTGCTCCTGATAGCTTATCCTTTATAAACGCGCTATCGGGCCGGTACATCCAGTAATCATGCAGCATGCCGATGTACCATAAAGAAAAGGTGGAAATAATTTGAGGCGAAAATGAAGGATGGCGGCTCAGCGTCAACCCTTCGGCTATGCGCGAATGATCCATCTGATCGATGGCGTTGCGTACCAGCCGGTCGTCGCCACTGTTATAAAAAGATACCAGGGCCTGTATGCGGGTATCGCCCACGTATTGTAGTTGCTCATAATATGGGCAGTCGGTATACGTTTCACCTGCGCAAAGCCGGGCGGTTCGCCAGCCTATATCCAGGATCTTTTGCATTTCGGGATTGCTTGTTTCCAGTTTGGCATTCAGCTGAAATGGATAGCCGGTAAACGTGCCATAGATATCATCAATAACCAAGGGCTCATTCCCGGTTTTAATTTTTAACTGGATATAGCGGTAAGTGCGCCAGGCCAGGGTTGTAAATGTTTGATTGGGAGAGCCATCAGCAATAATACTATCCCTGCGACCGGCAAATAATTTCCCTTCCACATCGTTACGGTTTCCTTTAACTGTACCCTCCCGTCCGGTTAAACTGGTGAACATGGCTTCGGCATAAGTTAGTTTTATGGCCGCGTTTTTGCCCTTGCTAAAATTGAGCGTTACAAAAGCATTGGTTAAATAAGTTTGATCGAGCAGTAAAGTAGCCGTTGTGTTGGCCGGTATAGTTACAGCCGCTTTTACCGCCGGAAAAGATTTAGGAACGCTAACGCCATCAGCCTTGCGGAGTGAAGTTATGCGCTGGTACTTTAATTCCATTTGCGGGAGTGGCGATGGCACCAACATCCAGTCGAAAGCATTTACAGTTCCTTTGGGGTTGCCCGCATCAATCCTAATGGCATTTTTCCAGGCGCTGTCGTCAAAGTCAACAGCATCCCATCCTTTAACAGAGGCATTCATATCAACCAACTCGCCCGGACCAGCCACATAATAAGGATGATAACCAATGCCGGTAAGGGGCCGATAAGCTTTATCGCGAATACCTTTCCAGGTTTTATTGGTATTGATCACTTCTTCATTAGCCGTGTTACCCTGCATGATAAATGCAGTGCGGATGGAGATCTGAGCCTCGGGACGGTAATCGCCTTCGTTCCACACCAAAGCAGCAATGGTGTTATTGCCCGCTTTTAAATAAGGCGCCAGATCAACCGTTTCATAGTTCCAATAATAGGTATCGCCACGGGCGGGCCCCAATGATATTAGGGTTTGGTTAACATATAACTTATACCGGTTATCGGCCGATACATGTACTATAAAGGAGGTTGGTTTAGCATTTAGCTGAATATTTTTCCTGAAATGGTAAACACCATAATCTTTTGTGGGTTCATCAGGCACGGTGATCCAGGAAGCGTGCCAGTGACCTCTTAAAAGTGATGGGGAAACGGTTTGGGAATTGCCCGTTTTTATAATTAATAAACAGGCTATCAATAAGGCAGGCTTAAAAAGTTTCTTCATTATTAGGCTTTGTGTACTGTGGTTAGCAGCAGGGATTTATGAATGAAGCTAAGTTAATTAATTGCTTTAGCTTATGCGTTATTTTAAAATGCAAATCAAATTGTAGTTTGATTTGTATTCAAATAGGCGGCGCTATACTTAGATCATAGCAACAAAGAATTTGGCTAAAGCCCATTTGCTTACTCTGTATCCGTTGGCTAAAGCCAACGGCAATGAAAAACTTCATAAAAAGCAGACTATTCATTGCCGTCCCATTTATGGGGCGGATAAAAGCAAAAAAGGAAAAGGCTTTAGCCAAATTCGCTTGATTGGCGCAAGTCCGCTCTGTTTGGCCTCACCTAATCCTCTCCAGAGGAGAGGACTTTACCTTGCAAATAATTATTTATTATTTTTTAGCCCTTCTCCTTTGGAGAAGGGTTGGGATGAGGCTTAGGTACCCATTATTTATACACAAATGCGTATTATTTCATAAATCATCTATCTTTAGGTTTTGCTAAACCTAAGGTTATGGAATTTTTTACCATTATTATGTTGCTGGTAATTGTTGTTTTGATCATAAACAATAAGACCAGTATTAACCATAAAATTGCCGATCTGGAGCTAAAAATACTGGAGCTAAAGCGGGTAATTGACCATTTACGGGTATCCCGGCCAGTTGAAGAACCGGTGAAGAAAACAGATCCCCCCCAACCTGCCGTTAGCGAAACCCAGCCGGTAAAACCGCCGGAAGAACCCGTTAGTCCGCAAAGACCGCCTGCTCCTGTCGAAATAAAGCCTGAGCATGAACCTGTTCAGGTTGAAAAACAACGGGAAGTGATTAGCGATAGCTTATCCAACATCAGGCGACCGGTTAAAACATCGGATCTGTATCCGCCCAAACCAAAAGAACCTCAACCATCCTTCTTTGAGCGCCACCCTGATCTGGAGAAATTCATCGGCGAAAACCTGATCAATAAAATAGGTATCGCCATACTGGTGCTGGCCATTGGCTACTTTGTAAAATTCGCCATTGATAACGATTGGGTTGGCCCAATAGGCCGCGTTGGCATAGGCATAGCCTGCGGGGGTATTTTAATAGCCATAGCCCACCGGTTACGCAACAGTTATAAGGCCTTTAGTTCGGTACTGGTTGGCGGTGGTTTAGCCGTGTTTTATTTTACCATTACACTGGCTTTTCACCAGTTTCACCTGTTTAGCCAAATGGCATCGTTCATTATCCTTATCGTGATCACCATTTTCGCGGTGGTGCTTTCGCTGTTATATGACAAGCAGGAACTGGCCGTGATTGCGCTGGTTGGTGGTTTTGCAAGCCCGTTTATGGTAAGCACCGGCACCACTAATTATGATGCTTTATTTATATACCTGCTCATACTCAATACCGGCCTGCTTATCATCGCTTATTTTAAAGCCTGGCGGGTGCTCAATATTGTATCATTTGCCTTTACGGTTATTGTTTTCGCATCGGTTTTATATACGCTTACCGCGCCTACCTACCACATTGGTTTTGTTTATGCCAGCATTTTTTACGTGCTGTATTTTATTATCAATGTGGCAAACAATGTTAAGGAGAATAAAAAATTCATCGCTTCTGATTTTACCATATTGCTCAGTAACACCGCGCTTTATTTTGCCGCCGGCTTATACCTGCTTACCGTGATGAAAGATGAAGAATACAGGGGTTTGTTTTGCGTGAGTTTGGCCGTTGTAAACCTGGTGTTATCTTTCATATTGTTCCGCAACCGTAAGGTTGATACCAATATATTGTACCTGCTCATCGGTATTACACTTACATTTATTTCGCTGGCCGCGCCTATCCAGCTGCATGGTAACAGCATCACTATTTTTTGGGCGTCAGAAACGGTGCTGTTGTACTGGCTGTACCAAAAATCATCTATCCAGTTAATGAAACTTACTTCGTTAATATTGTGGATGGCCATGCTGCTTAGCCTGTTTATGGACTGGTACCAGATATATACCTATCACGAAACAAGCCTAACTATTATAGCTAATAAAGGTTTTATTACCACATTGGTAGCCGCTATAAGTTCATACCTGTTATCAGTTTTGGTGAGCCGGGAAGCAGATCCCCATTTACGTGGTATAGCTGTTGACAGGCGTGTTTTCAGTATCGCGGCACTCGCCCTCCTGTTTTTAAGTGGCTTGCTGGAGATCAATCACCAGTTTTTAAATCATTACCCTAATACTTCCCTAAATATATTGTACATGATGCTGTATACCCCGGCATTTGTTTATCTGTATTACCTGGTTTCGTTAAAAGTACCGGCCCTTAATTTCAATGAAAAAATAAGGCTGGGCATTTTGATGGTTTGCGTTACGGTTTACCTGGCGTTAACCCCCACTTTCTTCGATCTGCAACGGATTATGCTCATGCAGCAAAAACTTTCAACCAGTCATTTCACCGCGCACTGGATAGGGGCAATTTTTATCGGACTGTTGTTTTACCGTATTACCCGCCTGTGCCAAAAAACGTTGGATGAAGGGATGAAGATCATGTTCACCTGGCTCATCAGCGCGGCTATAGTATTGTTTTTAAGTTTAGAAATAAGCCTGTTAAGCAACCTGTTGTTCTATAGCAAAATACATTCTATCGACAGGATAGAAACAGTTTATGTTAAAACCGGACTGCCCATATTATGGGGCCTGTTATCCTTCGCGCTCATGTGGCTGGGGATGCGTTATAAGCTCCGGGTGATGCGTATTGTATCATTAAGCCTGTTTTCGTTAACGCTGCTTAAATTATTTTTGTTCGATATTGTTAATATACCTGTGGCGGGTAAAATCGCGGCGTTCTTTTGCCTGGGGATCCTGCTGCTTATTATATCGTTTATGTATCAAAAGGTTAAAAAAATTATTGTTGATGACAAGACTAAAGCCAAGGATGAATAAAATAGCTTGCCTTACCCTATTATTTTGTGGGTTGATGCTATCTGCATCGGCACAAAAAAACTTTAAATACCAGGCAGCCCTGCAAAAGATCAATAGTACCGGATTTTACCGCATTAGCCTGCAGCCTGCTTTGGTGGCAAAAGCCAAGGCCGATCTGTCAGACATTAGGGTCATTGATGCTAAAGGGAATTTCATACCTTATATACAAGCGGGAAGCCTGCCTCAAAAAGACCAGAAGAGTTTTGTTGTTTTTAACCAGGTTGATGCCCGCTTAAGCACCGATACCGGAACCACTTTTATTGTTGAAAATAAAACCGGCCTGGCTTTGGATCGCCTGTGGATAAAACTGCAAAACACAGCCGTACAGCGCAAGGTGAATTTAGTTGGGAGCGATGACCTGAAACAATGGTTTGCTATACAGGAGGATGTGCCGCTGCAAGAGGCTGTGGTAAACAGCGAGGGAACTTATATGCAATCATTAGCCTTCCCAACCAGCAATTACCGTTACCTTAAAATTTTGGTGAACGATAAAAATAAAGCACCCATAAAGTTTTTACAGGCCGGGGTATATACAGAATATGCAGCCTCGCTGACCTATATGCCGATTACACCCGTGCAAATAAGCCGGACCGACAGTAATAAAACCACCTATGTCACTATAAAACTGAATGATAACTACCAGGTAAACAAGTTGCATATCGATATTACAGCGCCTAAATATTTTAAGCGCGATGTGATGGTTTATCAGATCACAGGGCGCGACAAACAGCTGCTCGGCGAAGCCGAATTGAACTCCGCAAAACCTACTGATCTGCTCATAGCTGCCAAGGCCGGTCAATTGTTACTGCAAATAAGCAATGGTGATAATTTGCCTTTAACTATCAAGGGTATCGAAGCATATCAGTCCGACGAATCATTGATCAGCTATCTGGATGGTAAACAAACCTACAAGCTCCTTGCAGGCGATGCGTCGGTACAAGCACCCGAATATGATCTCAAATTTTTTGCAGATAGCATTCGCGATGATATCCCGCAGATAAGTCATGAGGCAGTTCAAAAAAACACCGCTTACCAAACCAAACAGAAAAAGGCAGGCCGTGATTATACTGTGTTTATCTGGATCGCTATAATAGTTGCCCTTGGGTTGTTGCTTTTTTTGACTTTAAAAATGACCAAAGAGGTGAGTAAAAAGGCGGGTAAGGAAAAAGATTAGCGTTTTAGGTAGTTCTGAAGACTACGGGCATAATAGTGCGAAGTCAGAGAATTGGACAGCGTGGCAGCTATATTTCAACAAAAGTGGCAATATAAAGTAGTTATGAATTTGGAAAAGATCACTCAATTGCATTTGGTTTATCGTGTTACAGATATGATTCCGAACTTATTAATGTTGGTTTTGCTCGGAGGAGTTTTTGCTGCTTTTCTTTTTTACTATATTTTCTTTCAAAAGGGAAAGGATGGAGGCGTTGTAATTATTTTAACCGTCTTTACAGGGGGCATTTTTTGTCTGATACTATGGATATCGGTAAAAAGCTATGTATGGAACCGTGAAATATACAATAGTAAAAAACTTTTGTTCGTTGAAGGGAGAGTTATGAACTATCATCCCATGCCGTATCAAGGACACGCCCACGAGACATTTAAAGTTAATGGTGTTAAGTTTGCTTTTTCAGATTATGCCCAACTGGGCATTGGTGGGTACAACAATGCAGCATCACATGGAGGAGTTATTAGATCAAATTTGTATGTAAGGATTGGCTATTATGATAATGGCGAGAGGAATGTGATACTCCAACTGGAAACTGAATAACCCAGCCGGCGCAAGTATGCAGCGATGACCGGAGCCGGGAGTACTTATGATTCCTAAGCAATAAAAATATGTTAAAGTCACAAGTACTCAACTCACAATTCAACGCTGCATACTTGCGCCAGTGGGGGGATATTCCAAATGGAGGAACATTAAAGTGAACAGAATAAAACTAAACTATAAAACATGAGTGAAGAATTAGCTTTGGCAATAGCATATTTAATATTTGCTTTGATATCATGGGGTTTATACAAGGTGCTGATTACAAAGAAGCAAGCATGGGTAGTGGCTATTTCATTAATAATATATTTGATCGGTTTATATTACTATTTTGAAACTGTTAACAAGTTGCATCAATATTTAAGAAACAACAAGATTATGAATATCGAATTTGGACATGCAAGTCTTGATCTATTAATACTTATGCTTTTTTGCTACATCAATGCATTTATATTAATTGGATTGATAATACGTCGCCGTAACAAGAACGTTGAATTATGAATCCGCCTATTCAAGCGTCTACGCTTGAATAATTGCTAAAGTAAGCGTCCACGCTTACCTTTTTTAATAACTCTTTGCGTAAGCGTGGACGCTTACATTGAATATAAGTTCAAGCGAAGGACGCTTAAACTGGCGGTTTACTTCTATTTTGGACATAAATCACCCTCTTTCTGATACTCAAATATTTATACTTCTAAAACCTCATCAATCTAAAACAATAAATATCGATCTAAGAAAAATTGTTATTAGCCCAAACCCTAAAATAAAAATGCATAGCTCCGCAGGGCCATCAAGACTGAATATGAAATTTGCCAGGAAGATTGGCTTAAATGAGCAGACAATTGCGGGTAAGGCCTTTGTAATCGAAAGGTAAAAGGGATTGCCTTCGCTGGCGCACGCGTGCCGCTTGCGGCAGTTAGTACATAACGTTTCATATAAACATTCCCTCCCCTGGGAGGGGTGCGGTAGGTAGAGGGCGATGGCAGGGAGGGGTTTCTACGTGCGATCCGGACTCGCAAGTGTTTACAAAACCCCTACCTCCCCTTCCCTAAGGAAGGAATCGCACATTCCCTCCGTTTTCTTTTCTATTCTTCCGAACAAATTTGAGGACTTGACATTTACCCCTTAATACTCAATATATCATGCACTGCGTGTTCGGCATTTTCATACTGAAATACAAAGCCGGAATCCAATAGTCGTTTGGGTTTTACCCAGCGGCTTTTTAATATCAGTTCAGGTTCGGTACCAATAACCACGGCACCAATATCAAGCAGCCACTCAGGTGCAGACAATCCAAACGGCATACCATAACTTTTACGTATGGTATCCATCATGTCGATATTTTTAACACCCATGGGCGCGGTGCAATTAAATATGCCCTGCATGTCCGGGTGATCAAGCAGCCATTGGGTACTGCGGGCCACATCGTGCTCATGCACCCAGGCCATATATTGTTGTCCGGTACCTTGTTTGCCACCCATGCCCAGTCGCACCAGGTTAAGCAGGCGCGGAAAAACACTATCGCTGCGGCCAAGTACTATCCCCATGCGCAGGGCTACTTTACGGGTGCGCGGTGTTTCGCAGTTCAGAAAAACGGTTTCCCATATATTGCATACATCTATAGAAAAACCATAGCCAATTTCACCGGTCTCTTCATCCTGCGGATGGTCTTCGGCATGGCGGTATATGGTAGCAGAGGTTACATTGATCCAAAGCTTTGGCGGGTTGGTCATTTTATGGATCACATGGCCCAGCAGCTCGGTAGGTAAAACGCGTGAGGTAATAATTTCGGCTTTGTTTTTTTCTGTATAGCGGCAGTTTACATTTTTACCGCAAAGGTTTATCAGCATATCGGCACCTGTGAGCTGTACCGTCCAGCCGTTTTCGGTTTTACCATCCCAAACTACAGTTCGTATATTATCAACAGGTTTGGCTTGTTTGCGGGCCAGAATGATGACTTCATCGGCTATGTCTTTATAATATTTTGCCAGTACAGTGCCCAGGTAGCCATTGCCGCCGGCAAGTACAATTTTTTTATAGGTTTTCATTAGTGCAGGTTTAAGATCAATGCCAATAAAATAATACGATATGCAACCCATGTAATAGTAGGTACCCAACCCAGGTTTAACAGTTGAGTACGGCGGATATGCTCCAGGAACATTAACCCGGCAACACCCATAAAACACAAAGCATATACCTCAGACCCTAATTTAAACCAATGGTTTATTGCCAGCGGAATTAAAAGCAGCAAGCTGCCAGCGAAAGAAATGGTCATCATATTACCCAGGTAGGTCCAGGTTTGGCGGCGCTCCCAAAAGCTCATCACTGCTCCCTGAAAAATGATCTGTCCGCCGCATATCATGTATTCGCGGTAGGCATTGCCTAAGGGTACCAAGCCGGTAAGTAAATGGGCATAAGCGGTTAGTATAAACCCTGTGAAAAACCAGGTGAACAGCAGGTATGCCATCCGGTAATGCCTTTTAAATGTAGGCTGGTAAGTAAAGTTGGCCTCCCCTTTTGTT
The DNA here is from genome assembly GCF_050433765.1 of Mucilaginibacter lappiensis. Taxonomy (GTDB): domain Bacteria; phylum Bacteroidota; class Bacteroidia; order Sphingobacteriales; family Sphingobacteriaceae; genus Mucilaginibacter; species Mucilaginibacter lappiensis_A. The sequence continues at coordinate 269,560 of NZ_JBNPWP010000007.1, forward strand.
GGCGGAATAATAACCCGCCTGTTGTATGATATAAAGGCATAAACTTTGCTCATGAGCCATATAAATGGTTTAAATGCAAACAGTGGTGTAAATAGTGGGAATGCATTACCAATTATTTTAAACAAACTTTTTATGCCGTAGGTTACCTCGCCACTTTTAAGGTTTATCAGGGCAATTTCGTTAACGGCCCGCTGGCGGTCATATACCGGGCAGGTATTTTCAGCAGCATGCTGATAGGCTGAGCGACCATCGTTATCCAGCATTCCGGTTTTAACAAAGGCTTTGGTGTACACACTGCACATGGGGCATTCCGCATCGAAAAGCACCACATGATCTTTTAACGTTTTCATTGTATTTTGATTTGTGTTTTGTGATTGCACAATACAAATATACAGTTTATATTATATTTTCAATAAATACTGAAAATATAGTTTTTATTAAAACTTCGGTTTGATTAGTCTTCCGTAGAATTGACTCACCCTGTCATCGCTGCGCTCGACATCCCTCTCTTCGCCTGCGGCGGAAAGAGGGAGTTTGCAAGGCTTTTATTTCCTCTCGTCCTGAAAATCCGGGGACTTTGAGGGGGAAATGACGTGGCTAAAAGGGCTGTCATGCTGAGCCTGTCGAAGCATAGTGGGTAAAGGCCCCCTACGCGCGAGTCTTCGACAGGCTGACTGATAGGCTATTACACCTTGAAAATCGAATACGTCATGGGTAGCCGATAGGTAGGGAACGAAGGATCTATTCTACAACATACATATCGGATAATAGACACTTCACTGCATTCAGCATGACAAACTCATTTTTTACCCTCTTTCCGCCGCAGGCGAAGAGAGGGGTGACAAGCGCAGCGATGTCGGGGTGAGTCTTCGCCGATTGATCGTAAACTTTTTTCACCCCTCCCCTTGCAATCTCCAACTATCTTAATAACTTTGGTAAACAAAGTACTTTTAATGAAAGAAAAAGACATTCACGCCGAGATCAGCTCTATCCGCGATCTGATGGAGCGTTCGGCCAAGTTCATTTCGCTTAGCGGGCTTTCGGGTATCATGGCGGGCATTTACGCGCTTATTGGCGCAGGTTTAGGCTATAAGCTACTTCAACAAGCCAACGGGGGCATCGTTACCAGTAATGATACTACGCTTATAACCGAACTATTTGTGGTGGCATTTGCCGTGCTTTTTCTTTCCATTGGCACCGCCATCTGGTTATCCTTTAAAAAATCAAAAAAAAACGGGCAGCCCTTTTGGGGATCCATCAGTAAAAGGTTGGTGGTTAATATGGCCATCCCACTGGTAAGCGGGGGCTTATTTACATTTATCCTGATATTTCACGGTCACTACGGTATTGTGGCGTCATCAACGCTTATATTTTATGGACTTTCGCTGATAGCCGCCAGTCATTATACCTATTCTGATGTAAAGGGCTTGGGTATTATGGAGATTTTATTAGGTTTGCTGGCCGCATTGGTACCAGGCTACGGACTAATTTTTTGGTCGGTAGGTTTTGGGCTGCTGCACATTATTTATGGTACCGTGATGCACTTTAAATACGATTCGTGAAAATTTCTTTAGACCAGTTTGATAAAGCATTTGAAAACCGCATACGCCTGCAGATCATGAGCGTACTGGTTGCCAATGAAAGCTACGACTTTAATTCGCTTAAAGAGTTGCTTGATTTGACCGATGGCAACCTGGCATCTCATTTAAAAGCCCTCGAAAAAGAGGAGTACATGCAGGTTCAAAAAAGCTTTATCGGCCGCAAACCCAATACCCGCTACTCCGTAACCGAAAAAGGCAGGGCCGCCTTTAAACGGCACCTGCAGGCGCTTGAAAACCTGATCAAACAGCAGAAGAAGTAATCGCACTTTTTATAAAATAAATGCCTTTGCAACCGCTCTCTAAAGTCAGAGATTTCAAACAGCGGTGACAAATAAATTATACTTATAGCTATGAAATTAGTTGATGTTATAAAAATTATAGAAAGTATAAATGAAGAACAAATAATCTTTCAAGAAAACATGGAAGATTTTAATTCAGATATTATTTTATCAACCGGAGATGAAGGTGACGGGGGTATAAAAGTTGTAGATACTAAAAAGTATTATTATTTGATTGAAATATTTCTGGCTAAAGAATTTATTGAAGATTGGGTTGAGACATTAACATATGCTCCAGATCACAATGAAATAGCAAAAAGGTTATATAATTATGCTATAAATGATGCATAACAATAAAGAATTATATGCTGTCTCTGTAGGATCACAGGGCAATCAGCCAACTCACGCCCCTCACAGGGTCCTCTGTGAGAGCCCTCTGTGAGAACATAAAAACTAATACCCAATACACTACTTCCTGCTCATTTCACCAAACATAAAATCTAAAGCGGCCTTATCAGGCAGGGGCTTTGCCATTGGTTTTTCGCCCAATATCATGATCTGGTTATCATGAGTATCATAGGCGGGCCATGTGGGCAGACCTTTGCCATTGGGGTTACCTGTTTTGGCAAAATTTGTCCAGTAGGTTGATATCGTTGTGGCCAGCTCATGATCAACCGGTTGCCAGGGGCGGTTCAGAAATTTCAGGTTATCATAGGCATAGGCTACCTCACCGGTATGGAATGCGCCGTACTTTACAAAATCGACTGTGGCTGGCAGGCGGTGGGTAAAGCGGTAAACATAAACTTTGGAGTGTCCTTTTTCACTTTGGATATTGGCCCAGGTATAATTTTGCACGCCAAATATCTGGTCGCGGTTTATCCTGATCTGTGATGTTGCCGCCTCGGCGTCTGTGCTGGCCGGGTAAAGTTGTAGGAACGTATTGGCTTTAATTCCGTATTGTGCAAGTATTTGCTGTTTGTAATCTGCTGCGTTTTTAAGTTTGCCAACAAAAGCGTCATCCTCGTTCCAGCCGGTAAGTAAAGGCACATCATTCTCTTTTCCTTCGTCAAAAATTTGTGCTATAGATTTGGGCAATACATAACCATCAATAATAGGCCGGCTGTGCGATTTGTTAACCAGCTCTGATGCCGGCTTGCTTCTCATTTCGGCAATAGAATTTGTCCCTAAAACTTTGGCCTCCCTTTCTCCTTCCTGCTCGGCCTGTTGTAAGGTTGTACCACCGTATTGGCCGGTAATAAAACTTGCCCCGCTTTCGGCAATGGCTTTTTGAAACAGCCCTTTCCCAAGCGGCGAAGCTACCAGGCAATTCACACTCATAGAGCCTGCCGATTGCCCTGCGATGGTAACATTATCAGGGTCACCGCCAAAGGCAGCTATATTTTGCTTTACCCATTTTAAGGCCGCCAACTGATCCATCAACCCATAATTACCCGAAGCGTTATGGCCCGATTCTTTGGTTAGCTCGGGGTGCGCGAAGAAACCGAATATGCCCACCCGGTAATTGATCACCACGAATATAACTCCTTTTTTGGCGGTGGCTTCACCGTCATAAATAGGCACAGCCGCGCCCCCACTCCCAAACCCTCCGCCGTATATATAAACCAAAACAGGTTGTTTTTCTGCGGATGATTTGGCGCCTGTCCACACATTCAGGTAAAGGCAATCCTCGCTGATGGGTTCGTAAGGAATTAAAAATTCACGAGTATAAACACCAAACTCATCGGGTTTACCCTGCATGGGGCTGGACGAAAACGCGGTACACTGTTTTACCCCATCCCAGGGTTTTACCGGCTGTGGCTCCTTCCACCGCAGATCGCCAACCGGCGGCGCCGCAAAAGGGATCCCCTTAAATATATGTACCTCGCCTGTAATATTGGTACTGCCCGAAACGAGCCCTGCATCGGTTTTAACTACAGCCAGGTCATTATTTTGAGCACAGACCACAGTGCAGTACAACAACACTACAGATAATAACAAATAGTTTCTCATTTTTAAATTTCAAGGTTTACCATGAGCTAATTTATGGTTTTACACTCCCTTTTTTATATTTAGCGGTACGAGCGTCATTGATCAGCCCTTTCCAGTTAAGCCCGAAACCAAAATCGTAAGTATTGCCTTGTTCATCTACATAACATTTCATATCATGGGGTACGTCTTCAAACTGCTCTTCCACGGTTTTCATATTGATGGGCATTTGCAGCGGTAACAATGCCGATGGCTCGCTGTTGCCGGTCAGGATATCCAAAGTAGCTTGTCCCTGTACACCAAAATCAACCAATATGGCATCTGCATCCTTTTCCAATTCAGAGAACACCATAGGGTTGGCCATATTAACCGAAACAATTACCGGTTTGCCTTTCATTTTGGCATAGGTATCCGTAACCATACCCAGGTCGGTTACATTGATAGCTGTTGCCGATTTACCTTTATAAGTACGGTTGGTAAATTTCTCCAACGGATCACCTCCGGCGATACTTGTAGCGCGCGCGTCAGTTGCGGTGTATGCTCCGTATTGCAGACTGATAGGTACATATCCCGTTCCGCCGTTTTTGGCATCCGCGCTGTTGTAACCACCTCCGCTGTTAGGGCTGTTGATGAACACCAAAGCATAATCGGCCTCATCAGGGTTTTCCGTCACTTTAAAATATTTTTTTACCGTTTCCATGTTAACCGGGTATTCCAGTTTTTCGGGGGTTTCCATTCCCAGGAAATTCCGGCCTGCGGGAGTGAATTGCTTTGGCACATACACGGTTTTGTTTTTGATGAGCGGCAGGATGTTTTTCTTGTTTTTCAACATCACGATAGATTTAAGCTGCGCCTGATATCCCGCGTTCATAAACTCCGGACTACCTACTGTCGCTTTTGTCGCTGTCGCATCCAGGTAAGGATTTTCAAATAAACCGGTCCTGAAAATATTCCGCAACAACCTTACTGCCGATTGCTCAAACCGCGCCCGCATAAAGACTTCGCCATGTTCCTTAACCCCAATCTGGTAGGCTGCCACTACCGGGCCAACCTCGTTATTACCGCCAAACTGATCAACCCCGGCCATCAATACTTTGTAATGCCTTTGCACGATAGAAAGCCCTTCCACTCCCCATGATTTGCCCGACAAAAACTGATCAACCGCTGTTTCATCACCGGTTACCAGCCAGTCGGTACATACCACGCCATCGTATTTATATTTCTTTCTTAATAGGTCATTGATGATATAGGAGTTATAGTTATTGGCCACGTTCTCCTTGTTCTTAGTATCCTGGTTAAAGGATATGGTGTAATACGGCATAACCGATGCAGCCATACCTGTTTTGCCATTCAGCTTAAAAGCGCCCTCTGTAAACGGAATTAAATGCTGTTTAAAATTATTCCCCGGATAAACCGCGTACTTGCCATAACCATAATGCGCGTCACGGCCACCTTCACCTGCACCACCACCCGGCCAGTGTTTTACCATGGCGTTCACGCTGCCATAACCCCAGCCGCCGGTAATTTCCTTATCGCCCTGCGAAGTTTGAAAACCATCAATATAACCACGGGCCATATCGGCAGATAGCTGCGGATCTTCGCCAAAAGTACCGCTTACACGTGCCCAACGGGGCTCCGTTGCAATATCAACCTGCGGCGATAAAGCGGTGGCGATACCCAAAGCCCTGTACTCTAAGGCTGCAATATGACCAAAACCTTCAACTACCTTAGGGTCAAAAGTAGCGGCAAAACCCAGCGAACCGGGCCACATGGATATAGCGCCACCAGCCCCGGCATTGTATTCGGCGGTGGCAACGGTGCCATGTCGAGGATCGGAGCTGTTATTGTTCGGGATCCCCAAACCCAGGCCCTCTACAAAAGCCTGCGCGTTGTTATTCCATTGCGCCGCTATCTCCGGGCTTTGTACCGATGTGATCAATACATGCCGTACATTATCCTTAGCTAAAAATTGCTTTTGCTGATCAGACAGATCATAAGGGTTTGCCCCGCTTTCGGCAAACTTTTTACCATTATAAGTACCTGCAAACGGGCCAGCCGGTGCAGCGGGGATGGGCTGGTGCTTACTGTACAGCATTAAACCGGCAATTTGCTCCACGCTCATTTGTGATGCCAGGTCCTTTGCTCTTACATCAACCAGCAGGCGCCAGTCTTCATATTTATCCAGCTTGCCATTTTTGTTCAGGTCTTTAAAAGCCAGGCCATCAACGGTTAAAATTTTTACACCCGATGTGCTTGCATAGCCCAGGCTTTGCCCTCCTGTATTTGTCACAAAAACAATATCACCCGATTTTTTTTCGGTCCATTTAGTTTGCGCCATAGCTACAGTAGCAGGCAGCAGGGACAGCAATGCTATAACTTTAAGTCGATTAGCCATAAGGTTCATAATTGGTTAGTATAAAGTTGATCATTTATAAATGCCTTTGCAACACATTTAAATAATTGCAAGGCAGACAAATTCTAAAAAGCATAGGGCCTGTGCGATTCCCCTCTTGAGAGGGGTGTAGGGGTATGTTCTTTTCATCGCATGTATAAACACACCCCTGCCATCCTCGATTCCATCGCTCCCCCTCTCAAGAGGGGAATTTTATTTGTTTTATTTTAGTTTTAATTCCTTGATTGCTTGTTGAGGCACAAGGGCTTTGTTCACCTTTTCAACGGTAATATCTTTTGCCAGTTTAAACGATGCTGTTTCGGCTATTGTTCTTGATGAGGAACCTACTTTAACCTCGTATTTGCCTTCATCAGCTACCCAGGCTTCCCTGTTCGTATAGAACGATGCCAGGTCGGCAGCTTTGATCACAAAGCTTAATGTTTGCGATTCGCCGGGAGCAAGCAAGCGGGTTTTGCCAAAGGCTTTCAACTCATCTTCGGGTTTATCCAGATCTTTTTTAGGCGCACCCAGGTATAATTGTACTACCTCTTTACCGGCAACATCACCTGTGTTTTTAACAGTCACGGTTGCTGTAATACTTTTCACAAAGTTTGATGCGCTCAATTTCAGATTGCTGAATTTAAAATTGGTGTATGATAAACCGTACCCAAATTCATAAGCCGGTTTAACTTTTGCCGCATCGTAATAACGGTATCCCACATAAATGCCTTCCTCGTAAACTACCTGCTCGGGTTTTTCGGCCGGTGTGCCCGGGAAATTATTGGCCGATGGCACATCCTTATAACCCATTGGGAAGGTGGTGGCCAGTTTGCCCGAAGGATTTACTTTGCCGCTCAGCACATCGGCAATGGCGTTGCCTGCTTCAAGACCGGGCTGCCAGGCCAGCAGTATACCATCTACTCCGTCGCGCCAGCTGGCTACTTCAATTACACCGCCTATGTTTAATACCACTATTACCTTTTTACCTTTGGCATGGAAGGCATCGGCAATACTCTTGATCAATCCTTTTTCGGCTGCAGATAAGTAGTAATCGTTATCCAGTTTCCTGTCGGCACCCTCACCGGCGTTCCTGCCTATGGTGATCAGGGCGGCATCGGCGCCATTGGCTTCATCAGCTAATAACGCGGTTACATCCATTTCGGGGATGGGGGCCGGGTGGTCAAAAAAGTTTTTTGGTTTTGGCTGTTTTAGCTTCATATCGGCCAGGTAATCGGCATAGCTTTTTGACAGTTTTTCCTGTAATTTATAGCCGGCATTACCCAAACCCTGCATCAGCGATATGGTGTATGCCTTGTTCACATCGCCACTACCAGTACCCCCGGCAATAATATCATAGGATGTATTACCAAATACCGCGATTCTTTTAGCTGCGGCAAGCGGCAAAGCGTGCTCATCGTTTTTAAGCAATACCATACCCTGCGCGGCTGCCTCACGGGCAACTTTGGCATGAGCGACAAGATCGGGCCTATCAGAATATTTATATTTAGTGAATGATGGTGATTTAACAACGATGTTCAAAATCCGCTCAACATTGGCATTCAGCTGGGCTATGCTCAGTGTGCCTTTTTTAACGGCGGCCACTATAGCTTCTGACTGGCTTGGGCTGCCCGGCATAATGAGGTCATTACCGGCCTTCATTTGCGCTACCGCATCAACACCACCAAACCAGTCGGTCATCACAAAGCCTTTAAAGCCCCATTCTTTTTTCAGGATGGTTGATAAAAGATCATGCCTTTGCGAAGTAAAAGTTCCGTTCAGTTTGTTATAGGATGACATCACTGTCCACGGTTGTGATTTTTTTACGGCGATCTCAAATCCACGTAAATACAACTCGCGCATAGCCCGTTCACTTACTATGGTATTGATAGAATTCCGGTTAGTTTCCTGGTTATTGGCGGCATAGTGTTTTATAGATGTACCCACCCCGTTTGATTCCACACCACGCACAATGGCCGCGGTCATGCTCCCGGCAACCAGCGGATCTTCTGAATAATATTCAAAATTACGCCCGCCCAGTGGGTTGCGGTGGATATTTAAACCCGGCGCTAACAATATATCCACGCCATATTCGCGTACCTCGTTACCAAAGGCTACACCTACCCGGTTTACCAGTTCGGTATCCCAGGTTGAAGCCAGCAAGGTGGCCACCGGAAATGCCGTGGCATAATATGTTTTTGATTTATCGCCGTTCCTGATCGGCTCGATCCTTAACCCGGCAGGACCGTCAGATACCGTCATGGATGGGATACCCAAACGTGCTATGCCATGTGTACGACCCGCGGCTCCGGGAACTTTTTCGGGAATATTATAAGCATCAGGATCAGATGGGGGTAATTTAAAGCCGCCAATGTCAATAGCTTCGGGCTTTTTACCTTTTTCGGGCGGCGGCATACCGGGCATTTTAAAGCCCATGCCAACAGACAATTTTGATTTTTCTTCTAATGTCATAGCAGCTATGATCTGCTTAACATTGTTTGCACGCAATTGCGGGGCTTGTTGCTTGTTTTGGGCTTGCACGGTTGATTGAAAACCGCTGACGGCCCACGTCAGTACAATAGCAACACTTAATTTGTAGCTTATTCTCATGTTAAATTTTAAAGGGGTATAAAATCCTGTTGGTTATAACTGGCTTATTAACAGCAAACAACACCATTGTGTCAATAATACACAATAGTATATATTATCTTTTGAAATTGCAAATGTTAAACGTCTCAAATAAACAATTACCGGCTGCCAACTGTTCAAATATTATCCGTAGCCCATGCTAAATCCTTTTTTAAAACTTCAATTAGTTTTTTGATTTAACATTTAAATCGTTAATCTTGAATTAGTATTTCTGAATACCCCTTGAACCAATAGCACGTTGCTCCAATTATTGCAACGCTTAAATTATACCTAATAAACATGCAGTAATTAATTGTTGCTGCTTACGTAAAATATAATGTATGAACAGAACTAAAGTGGCTATACTCGGAGCAGGTTTTATTACCGACATCCACATAGAATCATATCATCGCTTTATACCCGAGGCCGAAGTGGTTGCCGTATATGCCCGCAATTATGATAAGGCAAAGGCTTTTGCCGAAAAATACCAGGTACCACAATGGTTTGATGATATAGATAAGCTGATAGCCGAATCGGGCTGCGAAGTGGTGGATATATGCCTGCCCAATTACCTGCATGCCCAAGCCACCATCAAAGCGGCCAAAGCCGGCAAACATATTATTATCGAAAAACCGCTGGCCGTAACGCTGGAAGAGGCTGATGAAATGATAGCCGTTTGCAAAGCCAACAACGTAAAACTCATGTATGCCGAAGAACTATGCTTCGCCCCTAAATATGAGCGGGCAAGGCAATTGGTAAAAGATGGCGCGGTTGGCGATGTATTTATGCTGAAACAGGGCGAGAAACATTCGGGCCCGCATACGGATTGGTTTTATGATATTAACCTGGCAGGTGGCGGTGTTATTATGGATATGGGCTGCCATGCTTTAGGCTGGTTCAGGTGGATGCTCAATAACACGAAGGTTGCCAATGTTTACGCTACCATGAGCACCGTATTTCATAAAGATCGCACAAAAGGCGAGGACAACTCGGTTATTATAGTGGAATTTGAAAATGGCGTTACCGCCGTGGCCGAAAACAGCTGGGCCAAACATGGCGGTATGGACGACCGCTGCGAAATATACGGTACCGGAGGCGTGATCTATGCCGACCTGTTCATGGGCAACGCAGCTGTTACTTATAGTCGCGAAGGATATGGTTATGCTATGGAAAAGGCTGATACCAGCAAGGGCTGGAGCTTTACCATTTTTGAGGAAGCCTTTAACCAGGGCTATCCGCATGAGCTGAAACACTTTATTGACTGTGTGCGAAATGATGAAACCCCGCTGGTTACCGGCGAAGATGGCAGGGCTGTGTTGGAGATCATATATGCGGCTTACGCTTCGGCGGGCGCGGGTAAAAAGATAACGTTACCATTTTCGGCTAAGGTGGCCAAACCCATTGACCTTTGGTTGGATCATAAATAAACGACGATGAACATACACACCTATAAAAATTATGATGAAATGTCGCAGGCAGTGGCTAAGCTTGTTGTGCGGCAAGTACAGCAAAAACCGGATTCCCTGATCTGTTTCCCATCGGGTGAGTCGCCAACGGATATGCTAAAGTACCTTGTTCAATATGCTCAGGGAGGTTGTATTGATTTCAGCAAAACGCATTTTGTAGCGTTGGACGAGTGGGTAGGCATGGATAAAGACAATGAGGGCAGTTGCAGCTATTTTTTGAATACCAATTTCTTTTCGCCATTAAAATTATCATCATCACAGGTACGTTTTTTTGACGCCATTGCTGATGACCTGGATGCGGAATGTAAAAAGATGAATGAGTACATCAGTAAACTTGGCGGTTTGGATATGATGATAGTTGGCATTGGCATGAACGGCCATATCGGCCTGAATGAACCCGGCGCCGATTTTAAAGCCTATGCGCATCATTCGGCGTTAGACCCGGTTACGGTAGATGTAGCACAAAAATATTTTAAGCAGCAAACCCAACTAACTGAGGGCATTACACTTGGTATGGGTCACCTTGCCGAATCAAAAGTTCCGGTTTTGATTGCGAGCGGTATAAAAAAATCCGACATCATAGTACAGGCTTTGAAAGGACCGGTTACAACTGATGTACCTGCTTCCATCTTTCAAACCCTGCCAAATGCACAGGTACTTTTAGATAATGATGCTGCAGATAAGCTATTTATCGAATAGCTGCGCAGTAATAATAGTTAAAATCTATATAAAAATACAGATTGAATAGTTTTTACATATAATCATAAAACACGATGCCAGATCCTTCAAAAAACGCCTCACACCCGGCAGATAATTTAACCTATGATGCCATTGTTATAGGCTCAGGCATCAGTGGTGGCTGGGCGGCTAAAGAGTTGTGTGAGCAAGGTTTAAAAACCCTGGTTTTGGAACGGGGAAGAAACGTGGAGCATAATAAAGATTATCCTACGGCTACCCTTGATCCCTGGCAGTTTAAACACCGGGGCGCCATGACCAAAGCTTTTTTAGATGAGAACCCGTTGATTACTAAAGCAGCTGGTTTTGGTGAAGACAACGCGCATTTTTTTGTGAAGGATAAGGATCACCCCTATATACAGGAAAAACCGTTCGACTGGATACGAGGGTACCAGGTTGGGGGTAAATCATTGATCTGGGGGCGGGCCTGTCAGCGCTGGAGCAAATATGAGTTTATTAATCCCGAACGCTTTGGCTATGGCATTGCCTGGCCCATAACTTATGATGATGTTGCGCCCTGGTACTCGCATGTAGAGAAATTTATTGGCGTATGCGGTAATAAAGACGGCATTGAAGCCATGCCCGATGGCGAGTTTTTGCCTCCGTTTGATATGAACGCAGTACAAGAGGTTATCAGTAAAAAAATAAGTGAAAACTATAAAGACCGTCATCTGGTACATGCCCGCTGGGCCCACATTACCAAGCCCAACCAAATTCATCTTGACCAGGGGCGGGCCAAATGCCAGGCGCGTAATTTGTGTATGCGCGGGTGCCCGTTTGGTGGTTATTTCAGTTCGGTAAGTTCCACCATACCCTGGGCAAAAAAAACTGGCAATCTTACCATCAGACCGTTCTCGGTAGTACATTCTATTATTTATGACGAGAAACTGGGCAAGGCAACCGGTGTTAAAGTGATTGATACCAATACCAAAGAGGTGATAGAATACAAGGCAAAGGTCATCTTCATGAACGCGTCGGCACTGAACACTAATCTTATCCTGCTTAACTCAACTTCGGCGCGTTTCCCCAATGGTTTGGGTAACGACAATGGCTTGTTGGGCAAATTCGTCGCCTTTCAAAATTACAGGGCCTCGGTAACTGCAAGCATGGATGGGTTTTTGGACAGGTATTATTTCGGTAGAAATCCTACAGAGCTTATCCTGGCCAATTACCGCAACCTGCACCAGCAGGAAACCGATTATAAAGGCGGCTTCACCACCTTCATGGGTGCTTATCGCGAGCGACCGGCGGAGACCGAGAGTGGACAAGTTGGCGGAGCATATAAAGATTCGCTTACTGAACCCGGTGGCTGGAAAGCATATATGTACCTGCAGGGCGAAACCATACCTAAAGAAGCAAATCATGTGCGCCTGAGTAAAGACCAAAAGGACCAATGGGGTATCCCGCTATTGATCACCTCTGTTGAATATGATGATAACGATGAGCGTATGATACAGGATTTTTTAACGCAAAGCGCCGAAATGCTGGAAAAATCGGGCTGTAAAAACATCGAAAAACATGAAAACAAGCAAGCCCCAGGGCTTGACATTCATGAAATGGGCGGGGTGCGTATGGGTAAAGACCCTAAAACATCGCTGCTTAATAACTGGAACCAGCTGCACCTTTGCAAAAATGTTTTTGTTACCGATGGCGCCTGTATGACCACCACCGGCAACCAAAGTCCTTCCATATTATATATGGCTTTAACGGCGAGGGCAGCTACCTATGCCGTAAGTGAGATCAAAAAAGGGAACCTATAATCCATGTAAACCAATACTAAAACCATCATGATGAACAGGATATTTTTATTATTAATTGTTGCGACAGCCATAAGCAGTTGCAATTCGTCGGCAAAAAAAGATAACACTGCTGTCGATACCGTAGCCACAGTAGCCGATAGCAGCAGCAATGCATTCGCGCCTTTGTTTGACGGCAAAACCACCAAGGGCTGGCATACTTACGGGAAAGACACTGCAGGCAGCGCATGGAAAGCCGAGGACGGGGTTTTGCACCTGGATGCCTCACAAAAAGGCGATTGGCAAACCAAAAACGGCGGCGATATTGTAAGCAACGAAGAGTATGAAAACTTTGATTTTAAAACCGAATGGAAAATATCCAAAGCCGGCAACAGCGGTATTATGTTTTATGTAAAAGAAGATCCTGCTAAATACCAATATGCCTGGTACACCGGCCCGGAATGTCAGGTTGCTGATAATAAAGAAAATGAAGATGGCAAGCTGATCAAACACCGCGCAGGTGATTTGTATGACCTGATGTCGATATCAAAGGATGTAGTAAAACCAGCAGGCGAATGGAACCAGGTAGAGATTGTGGCTAATAAAGGCAAGCTTGATATTTATATGAATAATGAGCATGTATTATCAACCACACTTTGGGACGATGGCTGGAAAAAACTGGTTGCAGGCAGCAAGTTTAAGGAATGGCCAGCCTTTGGCACTTTTAAAACCGGCCGCATAGCCCTGCAGGATCATGGCGCCGACGTATGGTTCAGGAATGTGGAGATCAAGAAGCTTTAAGAGTTGTGATGCTGCATATAATTCCCTCCCTCCGGAGAGTAATAGCCCATGACAAGACAGCATCCATACTAATTCAAGAAGTGTAGCCCCTAACGGGGCAAAAAACCTTTTGGTTCTATTCCTACAAATATGTAGTCCCTACGGGACATGAAATACAGCCACATTTGCAGCTTAAATTGTTGCTCTATGTCCCGTAGGGACTACATATTTGTAGAAAATAATGGTAAAAATTTGGTGTGCCCCGTAGTGGGCTACCCCCCTGTCATATGATGGGCTATTACTCTCGGGAGGGGTGCGACAGGACTGTGTAGTGGCAGAGAGGGGGTTTATACATGCAATATACACCGCAAAGTTTACTAAACCCCTACCTCCCCTTCCCCAGGGAAGGAATCGCACTATCCGCTGCTTTCTTAAATTAGAAGCAGACTTACGAAGTTTTTATATGGGCGATAGTGTAACCACAAAGGCGCTGCACCCAACGAAAGAACAATGCTTTAACTGTCATAATACCCGAAAAGCAAATAATTTCATTTTTAGTAATTACAGGAGCTAAGAGAGCAAAGCCTGTCAGTCTTGTCGAAGACTTGTACGCAGAGGAGAGGCCTGCTCACCATGACACCCTGCTGCCGCAAGCGTCCCGCTTGTGGTTACCATGATTTGAAATAAACCCAACTATCCAATTTACCACAAGCGCTTGCGGTAGCGAAGGCAAATGACGCATAGAGATTGCCCTGCCTAAAGCACATCGGGGGTTTTTATCTGGATAAGGTAGTATTTATGTGATTAATTCAGATAAAAACAACGTAATTGTTTAATAAATCAGTAAAAAAATATAATGAAAGTCATGTTTTATTGAAAAAGTGTTAATAAAAGAGCATTTTGCATCGTTTTTGCAATTTTTGAGTAAAAAAACTTTGATTTTCTGTTTGAAAAGTAAAAAGCAACACTAACTTTACCTTTGTAAGGATGATTGCTTATTGTAATAGTTACACTTGTATTAATTGCATATTTAACAATCAGATATTATTAAAAATGTGATATTTACGTGCCGGGGAAATTAAGTGATCAAATTGATTGCCGATTACACCTAAAATCCGGTATAAATCTATACGAATGAAAAACAATACGCCATCACAAGTAAAAATTCTTTCCATCGATATCGGCGGCTCACACATTAAGGCCACCATTTTAAATAAAAAAGGCGAACTCAAAATGGATTACGATAAAATTGTAACCCCAGCGCCGGCAAGTCCCGAAAATTTGATAAAAGCTATCAAAACATTGGTTAAGAATTTTCCTTCATATGATTATATATCTGTAGGTTTTCCGGGATATGTGAAAAACGGGATAATAGATACCGCCCCCAATTTAGATACCAAACTTTGGGCTGGTATTGATTTAAGCAAAAAATTGGCCGAAGCGTTAGGCAAACCAACGCAGGTGGTTAATGATGCAGATATGCAGGGCCTGGGTGTAGTAAAGGGCAAAGGCCTGGAAATGGTTATTACACTGGGTACTGGTTTTGGCACCGCGCTGTTAATGAATGGTCATTTGCTACCGCATTTGGAACTGGCCCACCATCCAGTTAAAGATGCAGACACCACTTATGATAAATACATTGGCGAAAAGGCATTGGAAAAATATGGTAAGGAAAGGTGGAACAAGCGCATGCAAAAAGTTTTTAAAATTTTAAAAACAGTATTCAATTACGATACTTTATACATTGGCGGTGGTAACTCCGACCTGCTTACTTTTAAGCTGGATAAAAACATGAAAATTGTTACCAATGCCGACGGCATAAAAGGTGGCGCAAGGTTATGGCTTAACGAGGGTGAAAGCAAAACCAAAAGAGCAAAAGCTACGCCAGCCAAATAAATCATTTAACACCAACTAAATAAAATTATACAACACCGACACGACAATGGAAAATAATCAGGACATAGAAAAATTAGCAATAGATACCGTAAGGATATTATCGGCAGATGCAGTTCAAAAGGCAAACTCAGGTCACCCCGGCACCGCGATGGCGCTTGCACCTATGGGCCACGTTTTATGGTCAAAGTTTTTAAACTACAACCCTAAAAACCCTGATTGGGTAAACCGCGACAGGTTTATCCTTTCGGCAGGGCATGCTTGTATATTGCAGTACAACTTTTTGTATTTAACAGGCTATGATCTTAGTTTAGATGATATCAAACAATTCCGCCAGTTACATAGCAAAACCGCAGGTCACCCTGAGTATGGTTTGGCTCCCGGTATTGATGTTACTACCGGTCCGTTGGGTCAGGGTTTTGCAAACGGTGTAGGTTTTGCCATTGCGCAAAAACATTTGGCAGCACGTTACAACAAGCCAGGTTTCGAGCTTTTCAATTATAATATTTACGCTATTACCAGCGATGGTGATATGATGGAAGGTGTTACTTCTGAAGCAGCTTCACTGGCTGGTCATTTACAACTGGGTAATTTAATTTATCTGTATGATGATAACCATATTTCTATTGAAGGCAGCACCGATATTGCTTTTAATGAAGATGTAAGCGCGCGTTTCCGCTCGTACGGCTGGCAGGTACAGGAAATAGCTGATGTTAACGATACCCACGCGTTAGAATTGGCTTTAATAAATGCCAAATCCGAAACTCAAAAACCATCACTGATCCGTGTTCGTTCGCTTATAGCTTATGGTAGCCCTAATAAATCTGGTACTGCCGGTTCACATGGTTCGCCGCTTGGTGCTGATGAAATTAAGCTGGTTAAAAAATTCTTCGGCTTTGATCCTGAAAAATCATTCGAAGTACCTGCCGAAGTATTAAAATACTACAACGGAGTAGGCGCGAAAGGTGAAGGCAAAGAAGAAAAATGGAATAAACTATTTGCCGACTATAAAGCCAAATATCCTGAATTAGCAGCCGAATACGAACTGGCCAGCAGTGGCGGATTACCAGAAGGCTGGAAAGACAAATTGCCGGTATTTAAAGGCTCTGATCCTAAAATGGCTACCCGCCAGGCATCAGGTAAAGTATTGAACGCCGTTGCAGCAAGCCTGCCCAACCTGATAGGTGGCGCGGCGGATCTTTCCCCATCAACAGAAACCAACCTGAAAGAATTTGATTCATTCACCTCTGAAAACAGGAATGGCCGTAACTTCCACTTTGGTATCCGTGAGCATGCCATGGGTTCGGCAATGAATGGTATGGCATTAACAAAAGGCGTTATTCCTTTTGGCGCTACCTTCCTGATGTTCTCAGAATATATGCGCCCGCCTATCCGTTTGGCGGCCATTATGAAAATAAGCCCGATTTTTGTTTATACCCATGATAGTATTGGTTTAGGCGAGGATGGTACTACCCACCAGCCTGTTGAGCAATTGGCTTCACTGCGTTCTATTCCAAATATTACGGTTATACGCCCGGCTGATGCCAACGAAACCACACATGCATGGCGCGTTGCGCTTGAGCATAAAGGTGGTCCGGTTGTATTGGTGTTCACCCGTCAGGGCCTGCCAATTCTTGATCAGGATAAATATGGTAAAGCCGATGGTCTTGAAAAAGGCGCCTACATCCTTTCTGAAGGCAGCAAAGGTCCGGATCTGATCCTGATAGCAACCGGTTCTGAAGTGGCATTGATCATGGAGGCTCAGGCAAAATTAGAAGCAGAAGGTATTTCAACTCGTGTGGTAAGTATGCCATCATGGGAGTTATTTGAGAAACAGGATGCCGCTTATAAAGAAAAAGTATTCCCTAAGGCAAGCAGGAAACGTTTGGCTGTTGAAATGGCATCCCCAATGGGCTGGCATAAATACACTACCGACGAAGGCGATATGTTAGGCATGACCACCTTTGGTGAATCGGCTCCGGCAGAAGACCTGTACAAGTTTTTTGGCTTTACAGTGGATAATGTAGTTAAAAAAGCAAAAGCATTATTGTAGTATCAAGTAGCGAGTATCAGGTAGCAAGATATCATTTGCTTATTTGATACTCGCTCTTATCCAAAGGGTCAAAGTCTTGATACTTGATACTAACTACTTGATACTTAAAAAATGAACTGGGGAAGCAATTTAATAAAAAACCTCGAGTGGTCTGATAAGATCATTAATATAACCGGCAAGCAAAAGGTAGCCGACGAAATTGCCGCGAAATTAAAAGATGGCGATATACTGGGCGTAGGCTCGGGGTCAACATCTTACCTGGCTTTAATTGCTATAGCCAACCGTATAAAAGCCGAAAACCTAAATGTAAAAGCTATCCCAACTTCGCTGGAATTATCTATGTTTTGCAGCAAGCTTGGCGTTCCTTTAACTACCCTGTATGAAAATAAACCCGATTGGCTTTTTGATGGCGCCGATGAGGTTGATCCTAACAACAGTTTAATTAAAGGCAGGGGCGGGGCTATGTTCAAAGAAAAGCTATTGCTCAGTTCAAGCGCGGTGAGGTATATTATTGTTGATGAATCAAAAATGGTAGCCAAATTAGGTACTAATTTCCCGGTGCCTATTGAGGTGTTCCCGCAATCGCTGCTATACGTTGAAAGGGAGTTGAAGAAACTGGGAGCTACCAGCATTGTTTTGCGCCCGGCTAAAGGTAAAGACGGATCAATAATTTCAGAGAACGGTAACCTGATACTTGATTGCAAATTTGAGGAAATAGGCATTACTATGGAAAAGGACATCAAGGCAATTACCGGAGTGATTGAGAGCGGGCTTTTTATAGGCTACAATCCGAGCATTTTAATGGCCTCGAACAATTAGGGATAAAAAGATCAAGGTTACAGGAAGAGCGCCGGCATAAGAGAGTAAAAAAGCAGCGGGTGTGTGCGATTCCTTCCCTGCGCCTATTCAAGCGTCTACGCTTGAATAATATCCTAAAGTAAGCGTCCACGCTTACTTTAAATAGTTATTTGTTGTGTTAGCGTGGACGCTAACCTTTGTATAAGTTCAAGCGAAGGACGCTTGAACTGGCGGTGTTGGGAGGGAATTTAGGCATAAACACAATACAGAGACGCATAAATTGCGTCTCCCGGTACTGAGTTATTCAAACAATGATACTAAGGTTACCTAATTTACAATATAAATTAGGAACTTTAACTTATCAAAACAAATGCAGGCGATTTGGGAGGTAAAACCGCCATCTGCAAAAAACATCTACCTCGTTAATTAAATAATTGAACTTTAAAACAACCTTAATATGGCAACTAATAATGTAAAGCAAATACATGATTTCGGACAAAGCATCTGGCTTGATTTCATCGATCGCGAGATCATTGCTTCAGGAAAACTAAAAAAATTAATTGATGAAGATGGTGTAAGAGGCGTAACCTCAAACCCGGCAATTTTTGAAAAAGCCATAACCAGCAGCTCTGATTATGATAACGATATTGTTGAGCTGTCAAAAACCACTGACGACAACGAGCAGCTGTTTTTTGGTTTAGCTATAAAGGATATTCAACAAGCGGCCGATTTGTTTAAAGGCGTATATGAAGAATCAAACGGCGTAGATGGTTACGTAAGTTTAGAAGTTTCTCCGTTTTTGGCGTTAGACACCGCCGGCACTACCAAACAAGCTGCTGAGCTTTGGAGAAAAGTTGATCGTAAAAATGTAATGATCAAAATTCCGGGTACACAACCAGGTTTACCAGCTATCAGGCAATCAATTGCCAAAGGCATTAATATCAATGTAACCCTACTTTTTGGTTTAGAGCGTTACGAGGCAGTTACCGAAGCCTATATTTCGGGCTTAGAGGATCATTTGGCGGCAGGTCATTCCATTGGTCATATTGCATCAGTAGCCAGTTTCTTCCTGAGCCGTATTGATGTGGTTGTTGATCCATTGCTGGAATCAAAAGGTCATAAAGAACTGGTAGGCGAAGTTGCTATCGCATCAGCTAAAAAAGCTTACGAAATTTATAAAAGAGTGTTCAGTACCGAAAGGTGGAAAAAACTGGCAGCACAAGGCGCTCAGCCACAACGTTTATTATGGGCAAGTACCGGCAGCAAAAACCCGGCATTTAAAGATACCAAATATGTTGAGGCATTAATTGGTCCGGATACTGTTGATACCGTTCCTTTAGAAACTGTTGATGCTTTCCGTGATCATGGTATTGCTGCCAACACGCTTGAAGGTGGTTTAGAGCAGGCAACCGCTACTTTAGCTAAACTAAAAGATCTTGATATTGATCTGGATGCCATTACCCAACAACTGGAGGATGAAGGTATCGAGAAATTCAATAAACCTTTTGAAAAATTATTGAACGCGATTGAGGAGCAAAAAAGTAAAGTAAGCTAATTACTTTATGGAAGCTGCAAGCCTTAAAATACTTTTTTTTGACGTTGGTGGCATTTTGCTCACCAACGGCTGGGGTCATGAATCCCGGAAAGAAGCATCTAAAAGATTCGGCCTTAATTACACCGAAGTGAATGAGCTGCACAATTTCATATTTAACGTATATGAAATTGGCAGCATCAGCCTTGATGAATACCTGGATACCGTAATATTTAACCATCCGCGCGATTTTGTACGCGAGGACTTTAAGGAGTTTATTTATGCGCAGTCGGTTGAGCTGCCTGATATGCTTGCCTGGCTTAAAGCGTGGAAAAAAGACTGTGGTTTCCGTATCATTTCGGTAAATAACGAGGGTAAGGAGCTGAATGATTACCGGGTTAAGAAATTTAAGCTGCATGAGTGTTTTGATGCCTTTGTATCATCGTGCGAGGTAAAAATGCGTAAACCCGATCCGGGTATATGGCAACTGGCTATGGGTATAGCGCAGGCATCGCCGCAACAATGCGTGTATTTTGACGACAGGATCATGTTTGTGAATACGGCCCAGAAATTGGGTATCCGCTCGTTCCTGCACACTGATTTCGAAAACACCAAAAAAATATTAGAAGATCTAAAAAAAGAAAACGGTCATTAAGTCACTGGGTCATTAAGTCATTAACTTTATCAATGACTTAATGACCTTAATGACCCAATGATCTAAAAAAGAAAAGATAAAAATGAGCGCAACAAATAATAAGTATGCTTTTGGTATGATAGGCCTGGGCGTTATGGGCCGCAGTCTGCTGCTCAACATGGCCGATCACGGCTTTGCTGTAGCCGGGCATGATAAAGATGCCGCCAAGGTATCATCACTGAACGAAGAAGCCGGCGACCGTGCCGCTAAAGGTTTTGGTGATGTTAAAGAATTTATACAAAGTTTAACCACCCCGCGTGCTATCATGATGCTGGTTCCGGCCGGTAAAATTGTGGATGCTGTAATTGAAGAACTTACGCCGCTGCTGGAGAAAGGTGATATATTGATTGACGGCGGTAACTCGCACTTTACCGATACCAACCGCCGTGTGGAAGAACTGGAAGCCATTGGCCTGCATTTTTTTGGCATGGGTGTTTCTGGTGGTGAAGAAGGCGCGCGTCGTGGCCCAAGCATGATGCCGGGTGGCGACAAGCAGGCTTACAACGTAATGAAGCCTATTTTTGAAGCCATTGCCGCTAAGGTTGATGGCGTGCCTTGTGTTACCTACATTGGTCCGGGTGCATCAGGTCACTTTGTTAAAATGGTGCACAATGGTATTGAGTATGGCATTATGCAGCTGATTGCTGAAACTTACGAGATCCTGAAAAAAGGCCTAAAACTAAGCAATGATGAGATAGGCAAAATTTTTGCCGAATGGAACGAAGGCAGGCTGCAATCATTCCTGCTGGATATCACCAAAGACATTTTTAAATATAAAGCTCCGGGTACCGATCATTTATTATTAGATGATATTAAGGACGAAGCCCGTGCTAAAGGTACCGGTAAATGGACATCGCAAGTGGCCATGGACCTGCAGGCACCTATCCCTACTGTGGATACTTCGGTAGCCATGCGCGATCTGTCAAAATACAAACAACTGCGCGAAAAAGCCGCTGCACTGTATGCTAAGGATGCTATTGTTTTAGAAGCCGATAAAGCCGAGTTTATAGCGGCTTTGGAACAGGCGTTCTACTTCACCATGATCATCAGCTACGCGCAAGGCATGCATTTGCTGTCAAACGCGTCGGCAGAGTATAAATATGATCTGCACCTGGGCGAGATAGCCAAAATTTGGCGTGGAGGCTGTATCATCCGCTCAAAATTCCTGAACGATATTTTTAAAGCGTACGAAAAGAATGCCGGCTTAGAGCACCTGTTACTGGATACCAATGTGCAGGCATTAGTTGAAAGCGTTGTACCGGGCATCAGGAAGGTATTGTCAAAAACCATTGCTGCCGGTGTGGCAGCACCAGGCTATGCGGCATCATTAAGTTACTTTGATGCTTTCCGCAGTGCAAGGATGCCATCAAACCTTATCCAGGCCCAGCGCGACTATTTTGGCGCGCACACTTACGAGCTGATAGGTAAAGAAGGTACATTCCATACACAATGGGCACCAGTTCAGGACTAATAAATAAGGAGAGTTAGTATCAAGTAGCTAGTATCAAGTATCAAGACAGGAATGCATAATTTCAAGGAACTGAAAGTATGGAAAGCAGGAATCGAAATATCGAAAGTAGTATTTCAACTATGCAAAACTTTACCTTCCGAAGAAAAATATGGGCTAATTTCCCAATTGATGCGTTCGGCTGTTTCAATACCTTCTAATATTGCAGAAGGTTGCGGAAGAAGATCGAATAAAGAGCTACATCACTTTTTAAGTATAGCATTGGGGTCTTCTTTTGAATTGGAGACACAACTTATTATTGCTAAAGAATTTAACTATATAAGCCAGGAAAGACTGGAAGAAGCTTGCACGATAATTACAGATATACAGAAAATGGTATACGGCTTGCAAAAAAGCCTTAGCACTTGAAAAAAGTCATGATACTTGATACTAGCTACTTGATACAAAAAAAATAGCATTAACATGAGCACACACACTAAATCAGATCCTACTATATTCATCATTTTTGGTGGCACAGGGGATTTAAACTCCCGGAAAATTGCACCGGCCCTTTATAATCTTTTTTTAGATGGCTGGATGCCTAAACAATTTTCTATTATCGGCACCGGGCGTACCAAGCTTACCGACGAGCAATTCAGGGAGAATTTATTTAAAGATATCAACCAGTTTTCGCGCAGCGGTAAAACCGACGATAAAAAATGGGCCGAATTTGTAAAAAATATCACTTACCAGGTATCAGACGCTAACGACTTTGAAACCTATAAAGAATTTGGCAAACGTATTGAAAAACACAATGCCGAGTGGAAAACTAAAGCCAACGTATTGTTTTACCTGGCAGTAGCGCCTAATTTCTTCCCGATTATTGCTGCTAACATATCAAAGGCCAAACTGGCTGAGGATAAAAAACGGGTAAGGATCATCATTGAGAAACCATTTGGGCACGATCTGGAAACAGCGAAAGAACTGAATCAATTGCTGTCGAGCATTTTTGATGAGTGCCAGATCTATCGTATTGACCATTACCTGGGTAAGGAAACTGTTCAGAATATTATGGCTTTCCGCTTTGCCAACTCCATTATGGAGCCGCTGTGGAACCGTAATTACATTGAACACGTACAGATCTCGGTTACCGAGCAATTAGGCGTTGAAGATCGCGGCGACTATTATGACGGATCGGGCGCTATGAGAGATATGATCCAGAACCACCTGTTGCAGTTGCTTTGCCACGTAGCCATGGAACCGCCCGTTAGCTTTAACGCCGATGAAGTGCGCGACCGCAAAGTTGATGTACTAAAAGCTATGCGCAAGTTTAGCCCCGAGGATGTACGTAATTCGGCCGTTAGGGGCCAGTATGGCAGCGGTTGGATGAAGGGCAAAGAAGTTCCCGGATACCGTGAAGAGCCAAAGGTTAACCCTGAATCAAATACCGAAACTTTTGCCGCCATTAAGTTTTTTATTGACAACTGGCGCTGGCAAGGTGTTCCGTTCTATTTACGTACAGGTAAAAGATTGCACCAGCCGTCATCAGTTATCACCATTCAGTTTAAGGATGTTCCGCATTTGATTTTCCCTACTGAGGCCGCCGAAAGCTGGCAGCAAAACAGGCTCATCATCAGTATACAGCCCGAGATGAGCATCCGTTTGCAGGTGCAGGCCAAACGCCCCGGAATTGATATGGTGCTAAATGCTGTTGATATGGTGTTTGATTATAAAGGTACTTACACAAACCAGGCGCCCGAAGCTTATGAAACGCTGATATTGGATACCATGCTGGGCGATCAAACCCTGTTTATGCGTGGCGACCAGGTAGAAGCGGCGTGGGAACTGGTAATGCCTATTCTGAGCACCTGGCAGAATAAAAAGAGCCTGAATTTCCCTAACTATTCTGCCGACTCATGGGGACCCGAATCTGCCGAGGCATTAATTGCCCGCGATGGATTTACATGGTTCACATTGCCGGTAAACAGTAAAAAATAGTAATACAAGTTTAAAGTCTGTAGTCTTAAGTCTTAAGCCTGAAGTCCAAAGTCTTATGATTAGGAACTTGAGACTTTGGACTCGAGACTTAGGACTTCAGACTTAAGACTATAAAACAGTAACCATGAAATTAAATATATTTAACTCGGCCGATGAGGTGCTTACCGCATTGGCAGATTATTTTGTTAAAGTAGCCACAGAGTCGATAGCTGCAAAGAACAAGTTTACGGTAGCATTATCAGGTGGTAGTTCGCCTAAAAAGCTATATGAACTGCTGGCATCAACCTCTTATGCCGATCATGTAGATTGGGAAAAAGTATACTTCTTTTTTGGTGATGAGCGCAATGTGCCCCAGGACCATAAAGACAGTAATTACCTGATGGCTAAAAAGGCATTGTTTGATCCATTGTTGATTAGCCCAGCCAATGTTTTTGCTGTTGATACCACATTTGAGCCTGCGGAAGCCGCTGCCAGGTATTGGGAAATGATCTCCACCTTTTTTGATGAAGGTGAACTGAGCTTTGACCTGGTACTGCTTGGCCTGGGCGATAATTCACATACCGCATCATTGTTTCCGCATACACCGGTGCTGCATGATACTACACCCGGTGTAAAAGAAGTTTGGCTGGAAGACCAGCAGGTGTGGCGCATTACATTGAATGCTCCATTGATCAACGATGGTCGTCATATAGCGTTTTTGGTATATGGCGAAGGTAAAGCGATAGCTGTACACCATGTATTGGAAGATGCCGAGGATATTGAAGAATACCCAGCCCAGCTGATAGATTCAATTACAGGCGAAACCGTGTGGTTTTTAGATGAAGCCGCCGCCGCTGACCTGGAAGGAGAATAAGAAAGGAATTTTATTCCGTTATAAAAAGAAAGCCGGCTCATTAATGAGCCGGCTTTCTTTTTATACTTTAGGACACGTCATTGCGAGGTACGAAGCCAACCGACCGAAGGGAGCTCATTAATACAAATAAAAACTAACACAACATTAATAATCTCTATGCTATACAGAGCGAATAGAGCCTATCGCAGAGCGCTCCTTCCGCACGGTCCTTTTTGTCTGAACCTTGATTAACCTGATTAAAGGATTATAGGATTTCTTTTCTTAACTCATGAACTTGTTGTCATGCGTCGCACAACCCACCCTGTTCTGACTGATTTCGCCCGAAGCTTATCTGCTGACGGGAGAGAATGAATGGTTAAAAATAAAATCATGGTAATCCTTTAATCCCATAAATCCTGGTTCAGACAATTAGTCGCGCGGGTCACCTTGTTCTATCCGCTTTCCCCGAAGCTTCCCCTTCCTCATAATATGTTGTCATTGCGAGCGCAGCGTGGCAATCTCATTATGCAGGTTGTCCAAGCAAAGTTCGTTACTTGTCTGATGAGATTGCCACGCTGCGCTCGCAATGACATATTTTTTGAAAACACTCATTTTTAGCTCAAAATGGTTTAAAACCGGTTAATAATGATCAAGAAATGCTAAAAAGTGTAATTTTTTGTCATTTATAAATAGTTAAATAAGCCTAAAATGGGGTAGAAATACGTATTAAATGTCACCTTATCGCCACTTAATGCACAAAAAAGGCACCTTAACAACCCGTTTATTTGGATAGTGAAGTTTGAATTTTGTAACTTTGGGTATGGCAACAGAAACACTCGAAGAATTTTACAAAAATAAATTTGACTGGCTGCCCGATAACCTGCAGCAAAACATCGGTCATTTTAACGTTTTCAGGATTGAGGATTGCATAGGCCCTAACGCAAAACCGGTTACTTACAGCCGCAGGAGTTTTTACAAGATCAGCCTGATGCATGGTGATAATATTATTCATTATGCCGATAAAAGTATTCAGTTATCAGGCACTTCGCTAATGTTTTTTAGTCCGCATGTGCCGTATACGTTTGAGCGCATGTCTGATGACAGAACCGGGTTCTTTTGCATATTTACTGAGGCTTTTTTTACAGAAAGGTTTAGGGGCGGTTTAAGCGAGCTGCCGATGTTTGCCCTTGGTGCAAAACCGGTTTACGCGTTAAATAGCGAGCAGAATGAATACGTGAGCGGTTTGTTCCTGAAAATGATCGATGAGATCAATTCTGAGTATGATTTTAAGTATGACCTGATCAGGAACTACGTTACTGAAATGGCCTATTATGCCCTAAAAACCCAGCCATCAGAAAACGTATATAAACATGCCGATGCCAAATCAAGAATAACATCTGTTTTTACCGAACTGCTGGAGCGCCAGTTCCCGATAGAAACCCCGGCACAGCGCTTCGCGCTGCGGTCGGCCAATGACTTTGCCCAACGCCTTTCAGTACACGTAAATCACCTGAACAGGGCCATCAGGGAAACCACTGGTAAAACCACCACTGATCACATTGCCGAACGCCTGCTAAGCGAAGCCAAATCATTACTAAGGCATACCGACTGGAATGTATCTGAAATAGGCTATTGCCTTGGCTTTGAAGAGCCTACGCATTTCAATAACTTTTTTAAGAAACAAACCCAGCAAACGCCATCTTCTTTCAGAAATGTTTAAATGCCGATTTTATTTTGCGGGTGCAAATCGTTATATTTGTTATAAACCTAACAGGCCTTTTCAATTAAAGCATTCTTCGTAAATTCATAAATGTTTGAATTTTGTAACCATTGGTTTGATTAGCGTAATGCATTGCCTCCGTCCCTGCCGTAAATTTGTTCTATCAAACAGAACAAATTATGGACAACAACAAAAAAGTATGGTTTATAACCGGAGCTTCCAAAGGATTTGGGCTCAGTTTAGTTAAACAATTACTGGATGCTGGTCAGCTTGTTGCCGCCACCTCCAGAAATCAACAGGAGTTAATTGAAGCAGTTAACACCCAAAGCAATAATTTTTTACCCCTTCAGGTCGATCTTGTTAATGAGAGCAGCGTATCACTGGCCCTGCAACATACTAATGAAACATTTGGTAAGATAGATGTAGTTATTAATAATGCCGGTTACGGTATTGGCGGTGCCATTGAAGAGCTTACGGATAAAGAAAGCCGCCAGGCCTTTGATGTAAATGTATTTGCTACCCTTAACGTGATCAGATATGTGATGCCTTATCTGCGTAAACAGCGTTCGGGACATATCATCAACATATCATCAATAGCAGGTATTGCACCGGGTACTGGCTGGGCAATTTATGGCGCTGCGAAGTATGCCGTAATTGGTTTATCAGAAGTGCTTGCCGCTGATGTAAAATCATTGGGTATTAAGGTTACTGTAGTTGCCCCGGGCGCGTTCAGAACCAGTTTCCTTACTCCTGATTCCTTAACTATCACTAATAATCCTATAGCCGATTATGAAGATGTTAGAGCTTCACATGCTAAATACCTGAAAATGGATGGCGAGCAGGCCGGCGATCCGGAAAAAGCGGCCGAGTCTATTATAAAAATTGCCGGTGAGGCAAATCCGCCTTTGTACTTATTATTGGGTGGCGATGCTTATAACAGGGCTTTGGCCAAGCTGGATGCTTTGCACGACGAGATCCGCGATTGGCAGGATCTTACCTGCTCAACTGATTTTGAGTATGATCTTGAAAATAATTAAAAGCAGCGCCCCATCCCAACCCTTCTCCAAAGGAGAAGGGCTTGAAAATGAATAATTATTCATTTGGCAAGTCAAAGTCCTCTCCTTTGGAGAGGATTATTACACGAGGGCTTCGCTGTTTAGGTGAGGCTGAGGCTAAACACTGATAATCATCATGGAAAACATTAAGGACAAAGTTATTGTAATTACCGGCGCCAGCAGTGGCATTGGCGCGGCTGCTGCCCGCAAACTGATTGAACTTGGCGCTAAAGTGGTTTTGGCCGCGCGCCGGGAAGATCAGTTAAAGTCCCTGGTAAACCAACTGGGGGATAACGCCATATATGTAATAACAGATGTGAGCAAACGTGCGGACGTTGATAGCCTTATTAAACAGGCGATTGCCAAATTCGGGCATATTGACGTTTTATGGAATAATGCAGGTATTATGCCCATTTCTTTTTTTGACGAAGGACTTGTAGAAGAATGGGACCGGATGATCGATATCAACATCAAAGGGGTATTGTATGGTATTAATGCCGTACTGCCGCATATGATAGCGAGAGGCGAGGGGCATATTTTGGCTACTTCATCAGTAGGTGGTTTAAGAACGTCGCCGGGTATTGGGGTTTACAGCAGTACCAAGTTTGCTGTGAAGGCCATTATGGAAACACTGCGCGAAGAAGTAACCCGGATAATAAAAGTAACTACCATTTACCCGGGCGCTACACAATCTGAACTGGGACATGACATTACCAGCCCTAAGATCCGGGCTCTTTACGGGAATTTAAAAAACATGCCCAAGATGGATGAGGAGGCAATTGCCAACGCTGTTGTATACGCTATAAGTCAGCCTGGTAATATCAATGTGAACGATGTAGTATTAAGGCCACTCGGGCAAACCAGGTAACGGCATCACTCATAACATCTACCTAAAAAACAAAAAATAAAATGGAAAATAAAAAAGTATGGTTTGTAACCGGAGCCTCTAAAGGATTAGGGCTCACTTTAGTAAAAAAATTATTAGCAGAAGGCTATCGCGTGGCTGCTACTTCAAGAAACCTGAGCGACCTGAATAAGGCTGTTGATAACCATAGCGATCAGTTTTTACCGCTTGCTGTGAATATTAAAAATGAAGACAGCGTGCAGGAGGCTATTGAAAAAACAGTAAGCACCTTTGGCAAAATTGATGTAGTGGTTAACAATGCCGGTTATGGTTTGCTTGGCGGTTTGGAGGAGTTAACCGACGAGGAAGCTCGTAATAACTTTGACGTAAACGTGTTTGGTTCTTTAAACGTGATTCGTAAGGTATTGCCTTATTTGCGCGAACAGCAATCGGGTCATATTCTTAATATATCATCGGTTGGAGGATTTACCGGAGGAGCACCGGGTGGCGGGATTTATTGTGCTACTAAATTCGCGGTTAATGGTTTTTCTGAGGCATTGTATTCAGAAGTTAAACCCTTTGGTATAAAGGTGACCATAGTAATGCCCGGATATTTCCGCACCAATTTCCTTTCCGAGGGATCGCTTGTAGTTCCTAAAAAACAGATAGATGCCTATCAAAATGTGCGTGATACAGTAAACTGGCATCAGAACGATATGGACAATCAACAGGCTGGCGATCCGGAAAAGGCGGCAGCGGCCATGATCAGGATAACGAATGAGCCGGAAGCTCCGCTCAATTTGTTCCTGGGCGCGGATGCTTATGATTTCGCACAGCAAAAAATAGCTTTAGTTCAAAATGAACTGGAAGCATGGAAATCGTTAACAACATCAACAGGATTTTAATATAACATGGAGAAAGATCAGCATATAGGCGTTTGGGTAACAAGGGATGGTTACATACGCCATGAATTTTTACCAAACGGCCGTTATGATGAGGCTCGTGGTAATAAAAAAAGCGCGTACACCGGGTTTTATACCATTAGGGGTAAGCATGTAGAATATCTGGACGATACCGGTTTTACAGCCGATGGCGATTTTAGGGATGGCGTTTTTTACCATGCCGGCATGGTGCTGTATAAAGAATCGGCATAAATTGAAAAATTGGTAATCAATTGTATTTCTAATAAAAAGCGTGCTAATAAAAGCAGGCTTTTTTTATCTTTATAGAAATCAAATACCAGTTAAATATGAGTTTTCAAGACCAGATCAGTTCGATATTTGTGGAGGAAAGCCAGATACCGGCCGAATTCCAAATAGAAGAAGTGCACCAGCGGGAATACCTTTGCAACGGCGAAATGAAACAATGGATTGGGCCGGTGAGCGAAGTTTACTCGCCCGTTTGTTTCCCTACACCCGATGGATATGAACGTAAGCTAATAGGTACATACCCCATTTGTACCGAAGAGGAAGCTAATGACGCTCTTGAGGCGGCCATTGCTGCTTATGATAATGGCCGCGGCGAATGGCCCACTATGAGCATTGATGGCCGGATCAAATGTATGGAGCGCTTTATTTACAAAATGATTGAACAACGCACCCTCGTGGTAAAGTTGTTGATGTGGGAAATTGGTAAATCATATGGCGATTCGGCAAAAGAGTTTGACCGTACCGTTGAATATATCAATGCTACTATTGATGCTTTGAAGGAGCTTGACCGAAAGTCGTCGCGGTTTGAAATGGCCGAAGGGCTGATAGCCCAGATTCGCCGCTCACCGTTGGGTGTGGTGTTGTGTATGGGGCCATTTAACTATCCCCTTAACGAAACTTTTACTACCCTGATACCTGCCCTTATTATGGGCAATACTATTTTATTTAAACCACCTAAGCATGGTACGCTATTGCATTACCCATTGTTAAGGGCTTTCCAGGAGTCGTTCCCGAAAGGCGTGGTTAATACGGTTTATGGCCGCGGTGCAGTGGTTACCCCGGGTTTAATGCAAACCGGCAAAATCAACGTGCTTGCTTTTATTGGCTCAAGCAAGGTGGCCAATGACCTTAAAAAACGCCATCCTAAGATAAACCGTTTACGGGCGGTGCTTAGTCTTGATGCTAAAAACGCAGCCATCGTAACAAAAAACGCCGACCTGCATTTGGCTGTAAGTGAATGTGTTTTAGGCGCATTGTCATTTAACGGACAGCGCTGTACTGCCATAAAAGTGATATTTGTACACAAGGATGTTGCCGATGAGTTTTTGAAACTGTTAAGTGAGGAAGTATCAAAGCTTAAATTTGGGTTGCCCTGGGATAAAGATGTAAAACTTACCCCGCTGCCCGAAGCCAACAAGACCGACTATTTAACAGACATAGTTAATGACGCCATTACCCACGGCGCTAAAATTATTAATGAAAATGGCGGCGAAACCGTTGCCTCATTCTTTTACCCGGCTATTGTTTACCCTGTAAACGAAAAAATGAAGCTGTACCGCGAGGAGCAGTTTGGCCCGGTGATACCGGTAATTCCTTTTGAGTCGATTGAAGAACCTATTGATTACCAGATAGATTCGCCGCATGGTATGCAGGTGAGTATATTCAGTAACGATGCCAAAGAGGTATCATCATTAATTGATCCTTTTGTGAACCTGGTAAGCCGGGTAAATATCAACAGCCAGTGCCAGCGCGGGCCCGATGTATTTCCGTTTACCGGGCGTAAAGACAGTGCCGAGGGTACGCTTTCGGTATTTGATGCACTAAGGGCTTTCTCTATACGCTCCTTAGTAGCCACTAAAATGAATGAGGCCAATAAACAGATCCTCAATGAAATTGTGAATAATAATGATTCCAATTTCCTGAGTACCAAGTTCATACTGTGAGCCGATGTTTAAGTTCTTTAAAAGCGGCGTATATAATACGCCGCTTTTTATACTGTACAATGATTTTATGAGTATTTTTATATAAATAGTTATAAATTATATGATTTAAATCATGTATAAATAAAATCTATATGATATAGATTATTAGTATTCGGCGGCAGCCTTAAAAAGTTTATATTTGCATAAATAATAAAGAAATAGCAAATATGTTAACGATAGGACAAAAATTCCCCCAATTTTCTAAAATTGCCGTAACAAGTCTTGAAAAAGGCAAAGAGTTTGAAACACTAACTTCTGACTACCTGGTGAACGATGATAACGTTTGGACTGTAATGTTCTGGTGGCCAAAGGATTTTACTTTTGTTTGCCCAACTGAAATTGCTGAGTTTAACAAAAACTATGGTGAGTTCCGTGACCGCGAAACCCGTTTAATTGGTGCTTCAACTGATTCTGAATTTGTTCATGCTGCCTGGAGACGCGATCATGATGATCTGCGCGATCTTAAATTCCCGATGCTTGCCGATACTTCAAAATCATTGGCTGAGGATCTTGGTATATTGGAGCCAACCGAAAAAATTGCTTACCGTGCTACTTTTATTGTTGACCCTACCGGTATCATCCGTTGGGTATCTGTTAACGATTTAAGCGTTGGCCGTAATGTTAAGGAAGTTTTACGTGTACTTGATGGTTTACAAACCGACGAACTTTGCCCATGTAATTGGGAAAAAGGTCAGGAAACTCTTACCGTTTAATACCCCTGTTAATCTCCATATTCCCCGTACATTTTAATTCTGTGCGGGGATTTTTTATACACTTTATAAGCAGAAAGCTTAAGGCAGAAAGCCGAAAGCTATTTAAATCATAATTTGCTTTAAGCCTTAGGCTTTTTGCTTTAAGCACAAAAAACATGAACGAAAGTACCGAAGTGATCCAGGAAATATTGCAAAGTATTGGATTAGATAAAGATTACAGAACAGAAGCCCTTACTCTGCTTGAAAAAGGCGAATCACGTTACCTGCGCGACTTAAAGCTGAACTTTACAAGTACACTTACATCGGCTCATTTAACAGCTAAAGAGTGTGCTTTATTAGGTTTAAGTACCGCTGTAAATAACAATAACAAGCCCCTTACTATCTATTTTACTACCTATGCAGAGGAACAGGGAGCCGATGCTGCTGAGATAGCCGAAGCTGTTGGCTGTGCTTCTTTACTGGCATCAAACAACGTGTTTTACAGGTTTAGGCATTTTACCCAAAAGGAAAAATATACCCAGATCCCGGCCCGTATCCGTATGCAGCTGATGATGAAACCGGTAACCGGTAAAGAATTTTTTGAATTGATGAGCCTGGCTATCTCTGCCGTTAACGGTTGTGAGATGTGCGTTAATGCTCATGAAGATTCATTAATAAAATTATCAACTACCGAAGAGCGTATTTTTGATGCAATGCGTATTGCATCCCTGATAACATCTACCGGAAAGATAGTTTTTTAAAATATTACCATTTTATGTAAAAAAAAGACATGAAGTTCACAAATTTCATGTCTTTTTCACAAATTGTAGTTTATTACCGAATTAATTTGTGTTTGTTAATTAAAAACTTCTAAATTTATACCTAAGATTAAACACCCCCCTGACTCTGCAAGATCTTTTTTGGAAGCAACTTTGTCTTCGGGGCGATTACTTAAATTTTAATTGTTAATTTTTTTTGGGGAAAGCCGTTCCAAGTAATAGTGGAACGGCTTTTATCATTTTAATGCGCGTCAACCGGCATTTTAACTGCCTTTTTGAAAGGTTGCAAGTACAATAACGGTATGGAGAATAACATAACCAAACCAGATATCCAGTAGGCATCGTCATAGGTTAATAATAGTACCTGTTTGGTAAGGGCGCCTTCTATAGCTCCATAAGCCATACGTGTAGCATCTATCAGGGAGTGGCCCTTAGCCATAAAACCATGCAGGTATGCATTAAACCGGTCAGTAAACGCCGGATTGGTAGATGTAATATTTGTTAAAAGATTACTCCGGTGTACCCCTTGCCTAACATGGATAATAGTTGTAAGGGTAGCTATACCAAATGAACCGCCTAACTGGCGCATCATGTTGTTTAAGCCCGTTCCCTGCCCAATTTCGGGCCCCTTTAAATCGGCAATGGCCAGGGTGGTTAATGGCACAAATAATAAGGCCATTCCCACACCGCGTATTGCCAATGGTATAAAGAAATTGCCTGTACCCATGGCCAGTGTGGAGTTACTTAGCATGGTGGTGAACACAAAGAACAGGAACATACCGCCGGTTGCCATAAACTGGGCCGGAATACCTTTATTAAGCATTTTACCTATAAATGGCATCATAATAATGGTACACAACCCACCCGGAAATAAGATTTCGCCCGTTTGCTGTGCCGTAAAGCCAAGCAGGTTCTGGCAAAATATGGGGAATACAAACACTGATCCGTATAACCCGAAACCGAGTATGAAGGAGGTGAACATCCCCACTGCAAAGCTCCTGTGTCTTAATATAGCAAAGTTCACAATCGGGTAAGTTATACTCATTTCGCGCCATATAAAAAGGATCAATCCTAATATGGCCGTAATGGTAAGCACAGTGATATACGGTGTGGCAAACCAATCTTCCGATTCGCCTTTTTCCAATATGGTTTGTAAACTACCTACTGCAACTGCCAGCAAACCAATGCCCCACCAGTCAACAGGTTTACCCTTTTCATCCTTGGGGGTTTCGCGCACAAAGGTGTAGGCAAAAAATGCCGCCAGCGCGCCAACCGGAATGTTTACATAAAATATCCATCTCCATGAAGAGTGATCAGTAATATAACCTCCAATAGTAGGCCCAACAGTAGGACCAACTACAGCGCCTAAACCAAACAATGCTGTAGCTGTACCTATTTGTTCACGTGGCCAGGTCTCGATCAGTATAGCCTGCGAGGTTGATATCAAGCCACCGCCTGCTATACCTTGCAAAATCCTGAATAATACCAGTTCATTAAGATTGGTTGCATTACCACATAAAAATGAAGCGATGGTAAAAACAATGATGGATGTTATAAAATAGTTTTTACGCCCGAAACGGCTTCCCAGCCAACCTGACATGGGAAGTACAATAACGTTTGCTACAGCGTAACCGGTAACTACCCAGGCAATATCTTCCAGTGTAGCACCAAGATTACCCTGTATATCGGGCAGCGATACGTTCACGATTGTGGTATCAATAAGCTCCAGTAGGGAGGCTATGATAACCGTAATGGTGATGATCCATTTTTTAAAGCCTGTTTCAGCCATATTATTTATCCTTTAATTACAGAAACTTTTACGCTCATTCCGGGACGTAACTTATCCATCACCTCTTTACTGGCGTTTATTTTTATTTTAACAGGAACACGTTGTACAACCTTTACAAAGTTTCCGGTTGCATTATCAGGAGGCAGCAAGGAGAACTTAGCACCTGTAGCCGGCGAAAAATTATAAACCTGGCCTTCCAGCTTCAGATCTGGATAAGCATCAACTTCAATGTCAACCTTTTGACCGCTTTTCATCTCATCAAGCTGTGTTTCCTTAAAGTTGGCGGTTATGTACAAACTATTGTCGTTAATAATGGAAAACAATGTTTGTCCGGCTTGTACCAACTGACCTAACTGAACGCTCTTTTTTGAGGCTAAACCTGCTGATGGCGCTTTAATAGTAGTATAGCTTAGTTGCAGTTTTGCAAAATCAATATCAACCTGCTTTTGTGATACACCAGTGTTGGTAACCTTTAATTGACTGCGTGTAGTACCAATTTGTTGCTGCGCTGCTTTGTACTGGTCTTGTGATGCCCTCAGGTTAGCCTGTGCCACATCAAGATCGGCTTTAGCCTGGTCAAATTGCTGTTGTGTTACTGAACCATCTTTTACCAGGTTGGCATAACGTGCATAGTCCTTTTTAACCTTATCCAAACGGGCGGCATTTGATGCAACCTGCGCTCTGGCGCTTGATGAATTTGCTTCATTGGCATAAATTTCTGATTGATTAACATTTATACCAGCGCTTGCACCTACTTGCGCTGCCTGTGCCTGCTCCAACCTAACTTTATAGTCGCGGTCATCAATTTTAACCAAAGCCTGGCCTGCTTTTACATGCGTGTTCTCTTCAAAGTAAATCGAATCAACATAGCCGCCAACGCGGGTAACAACCGGGCTTATATCGCCGTCTATCTGCGCGTCATCAGTATCAATGTGTTTACCATAATATATATATTCTTTTATCCCGAAAATAATACCGCCAATAAGCAGCACTCCTAATATGATTGGAATTACTTTACTCGGTTTCTTTTTATCCTGTGTTTCTTGTTCCTTTGCCATTTTATTGATTGGTTTAGTATTATTATTTGTTGATTTTTCCAGTTGATTTTAATAGGGTATAGTAAGCAAGTCCCGCATCGGCTTTGGCCAGTTCAAGATTGATCTGCGCCTGGTAAAGCAATGTTTCGGCATCGGCACGATCAGTGGCTGATGCTATATTGCTTTTATATTTCGACTCGAGTATTTTATTGTTCTCGCCGGCTTGCTCAATTGATGTTTGTAAAAGCTTTATCTTATCTAAAGCCATGGTGTAGTTCTGGTAGTTTTGGTTCACTTCGTCTTTTATACGGTCAACAGAAATACTCTTATTGATAACCGTTTGTTCGCGTTGTATTTTAGCTTCAGTAACCTTGTTTTTATTGGTCCATAATGAGCCAAAGTTCCATGACAGGGTTAAGCCTACCGATAGCGGCGTAATGAACTGGCCGCTTTTAGGTATCGGGTTTGAGCTCACATCCACATAATATGCGGCGGCTGATGCTCCAAGCGTTGGCAATGTATTAGCCTTGATGGTTTTTACATTGGTTTCGGCCACTTTGGTACGCAAATCAAACTGCTGTAATTCCGGTCTGCTGATCATAGCGGTATCCAGGTAATTGGCCAGTGGGGCTACCTGCCTGTCTGCTTCGGTTATTTGCGCAATGTTTAACTGCGTACCTTCGGGTAAGCCCAATAAAACATTAAGGTTGTAGTTAATAATGCGGCGGTTGGTTTCCAGATCGATACCGTTAAGTTCGATATTTGATCTTTGCAATTGGAAACGCAGCACATCATTTTTAGTTACAAGTCCCTGGTCAAAAAACCTTTGTGCCTGTTTTATTTGCGCGTCAATGGTGGTTAAGTTTTGAGCAACTACCTTTTTGCTTTGCAATACCTTGTACAGGCTGTAATATGAACTGATAATATCATAAGTTATCTGATCCTTATCATTAGTTACATCTAAACGGGCAACCTGGGTTAGTAAATCAGTTGATTGGCGGGCGTACTTTAATTTATTGCCACCAAAAATAGTTTGGTTCAAAGTAAGTATACCCAGATAAGCATCGGCCCTGTTGGGTAAATTAAAGCTCTCGGATCCTAATGCCAGTTTGTTGGCCGGAATTTCGGCGTGATTGTAGCCATAGCTTACCTTGCCGGTTGGCAAGGCTTCGTCTTTGGCCTGGTTATACTCAGAAACAGCCTGCTCAACTTTTGATTGCGATAGTTTTAAAGTCTTGCTGTTATCAAGGCCCAGTTTTATCGCTTCATCTAAGGTAATGGTTCTGTCCTGTGCATTCGCACTTTCGGCAAATAGCACACCTGCTATTACAAACGTAAAAGCATAAAGGCAGATGTGGTGCACTGCTCTTAACAGTGTAAGGTGATGGGGTTTTTTATTTTGAGTTGTCATTTTCATTAACTAAATATGCTTTTAAGAGGTTTTTTAAATATTTTTTTATGCGGGGTTTAAATGTTTCCTCCAATATATTATCGTCCGTAATATCGTATCCCAACATTGTCGACGACATGAGCGGTGTGTTAAGGATAAAGTTTTTGGTGCCATAAAGTGTAGCTACTACCATTTGCATGTCCGTATCTTTATGAAACTCACCATTATCTATTCCTTCCTGTAATATCCTGAATAGCTCCGATACACTTTTCATCAGGATGTTACGGATCTTTTCTGCAAGTTCTGTGCGGCGGTTCATGGTTAACTCCTGATATAATAATTTCTGAAAACAGTTATTATTTACTACCCGCTCGCCATATATTTCAATATACGCTTCTATTTTTTCCCAGGAACTGGTATTTTCAGCGCTGCCCAGACTTTGTAATATGTTTTGAAACGAGGTGATCTTACGCTCTATAACTGCCAGGAACAAGCCTTCTTTTGAACCGAAATAATAATTAAGCATAGCCATGTTCACAGCGGCCTCGCCCGAGATCATGCGGGTTGAGGCTCCATCATAACCCATATCTGCAAATATGCGCTCGGCAACATCCAGGATATGGTCTTTTTTATCTATTTTATCTTTGTCCATTTTTTTAACGGCACAAAACTAATCAAACGATTGATTAGTGCCTAATAGTCAGGGGCAAAAAACTAATCGTTTGATTAATCATTACTATTGAATGACAGAATTGTTTTTATAGGCTCAATATTTTTTGAATTCTTTAATTATATGTTTAAACTGTTATGTTTTTCATAATAAAGCATTTTGCACATTGTTATATTATTGATACATAAATTCGTTAATATGTATCTTTCAATATATTTGTTACCATGAAGCGGATCAACCTCATTACAGTATTTTTATACCTATCCACATTTGCAGCAGCACAAACCTCACCACCAACCGATCTGGGCAGCATACAGCAAAATTTTAAAAAACTGAGCACGCTGGGCAGCGTATTGTATATAGCCGCGCATCCTGATGATGAAAACACCCGGTTACTGGCTTACCTGGCACAGGAAAAGCATTACCGTACAGGTTATCTTTCTGTTACCCGTGGTGATGGCGGCCAAAATTTAATTGGTAATGAGCAGAGTGAACTTTTGGGGTTGATACGCACGCAAGAGTTATTAGCTGCACGAAAGATTGATGGCGCCGAACAGTTTTTTACCCGGGCCAATGATTTTGGTTTTTCAAAAGGGCCCGAAGAAACCCTGAAAATATGGGACAGGGAAAAAGTATTGGGCGATATGGTTTGGGTGATCCGCAAATTCAGGCCCGATGTAATGATATGCCGTTTCCCTACAACAGGCGAGGGGGGCCATGGACATCATACTTCATCGGCCATATTAGCGCAGGAAGCATTTGCTGCCGCTGCCGATCCTAAGCGTTACCCTGAACAATTAAAATATGTGCAGCCTTGGCAGGCCAAACGTTTGTTATGGAACACTTTCAGTTTTGGAAGTGTAAATACTACCGCCGCTGATCAATTTAAAATAAACGTAGGTGTTTACAACCCGGTTTTGGGTAAAGGTTACGGCGAAATAGCTGCCGAAAGCCGCAGCAATCATAAAACACAGGGCTTTGGTTCGGCTAAGCAACGTGGAGAATTTTATGAATATTTTAAAACCATTTTAGGTGATGCTCCGCAAAATGACCTGATGGATGGTGTTAACACCACCTGGAAAAGGGTAAAGGATGGTGAAACTATTGGGGCAGGCATAGGTATCATTAACAGGGATTTTAACGCCGAAGCCCCTGAAAAATCAGTGCCGGCACTTGTACAGTTGCTTGGCCGCGTTGAAAAAATATCAGATACCTATTGGCGCACACAAAAAACAAAAGAGCTAAGCAACCTGATAGCTGCCTGTGCGGGGCTGTGGTTTGAGGCTTACACCGCGGAGCCAACTTATGCACTGGGCGATGAGATCCGGATACGGTCGCAGGTGGTAAACAGGTATAGCAACCGGGTAAAAATAAACAGCATTAGCTGCCAGGGCAATGCCTCAAATTTGGATAGTAAAGTGATTCCGGCTAATCAATTACAAACATTTGAACAAACTTGTATTGCCGATAAAATTACACAGCCTTACTGGCTGCAAGTGCCGCATCCCATAGGTTCATATAACATTCCTGACGACACCCTTGCCGGCAACCCAGAGAACCCTGACCTGCCAAAAGTTGATTTTGAATTTATTATTGAAGGTAAGCCTGTACGTTTTGAACGCAGGTTACTATATAAATATGTTGACCCGGTTAGGGGCGAAGTTTACCAGCCGTTGGAAATTACCCCGCCTGTTACTGCCAATGTTGAAAGCCAGGATTATATTTTTAATGCCCAGCAGCCGCAGGTGGTTCAGATAAAATTAAAGAGCTTTACCAATGCCAGCGGAAGTATCAGTTTAAAACCGATTGCCGGCTGGAAAATAAGTCCCGAAAAAATTGATTTTGCCGGTAAAACCAAAAACGATGAATGGGCCGTGGCTTTCACAGTGGTGCCCACTGATAGTAAACCCCGGACAGATTGCTTGCAGTTTGTTGTAACCGCTAACGAAAAACCTTTTTCACTGGCCCTGCGACGCATCAGGTATGATCATGTACCGGCTATTACTTTGTTTCCGCCGTCAGAAGCAAAATTGGTGAACCTCAACATGAAAATTGCGGGTAAAAAAATAGGCTATATTGTGGGTGCCGGCGATTTGATGCCAGAGGCCCTGCGCCAGGTTGGGTATGATGTACGGCTGCTATCAGAAAATGAGATCATGAACGCCGATCTATCGGTATATGATGCCATTATTACCGGGGTACGTGCCTATAACGTAAATGAAAGACTGGCCTATGAACAATCGCGGTTAATGGATTATGTTAAAAATGGCGGCAATTTATTGGTGCAGTATAATAATAACGCCGGGTTGGTTGTAAAACAAATAGGCCCGTATCCTTTCAAGGTGGTTAACCAAAGGGTTACCGACGAGGATGCCGAGGTTATTGTTTTAGATAAGCAAAACCCGGTATTGAATTATCCTAATAAAATTACACAGGATGATTTTAAAGGCTGGATACAGGAACGCGGCCTATATTTTGTAAACGATATCGATCCGCAATATAAAGCCATTTTGCAGATGAATGACAAAGGCGAACAACCTAATAATGGCGCACTGATAGTTGCTGATTATGGGAAGGGCCGTTTTGTTTATACATCGCTGGCTTTCTTTAGGGAATTGCCTGCAGGCGTACCGGGAGCATACCGTTTGTTCATTAATTTATTGAGTAAACCAAAGGGCTCCATATAAAAAAAGACATGTCAGTTTGAGCCTGTTGAAGACTTGCGCTAAGAGGCATTTGCCCGTTATGCTTCAATTGGCCTGGCAGGGCAAATTTAAA
The DNA here is from genome assembly GCF_050433765.1 of Mucilaginibacter lappiensis. Lineage (GTDB taxonomy): Bacteria > Bacteroidota > Bacteroidia > Sphingobacteriales > Sphingobacteriaceae > Mucilaginibacter > Mucilaginibacter lappiensis_A. The sequence goes on from NZ_JBNPWP010000007.1 coordinate 310,070, forward strand.
AAAGTAACAGTTTAAGTACACCAATTAGTTTTTTTGGTAAAAATCAATTAATCACCTATTTTTGTTCCCGTTATAAAAACAGTAATATGAAACATCACAAAGAAGAAGAAAAAAACTTGGATTTTGTATACTACCTGGTAGGATTGGTATCCGGCCTTTTTGTAGGAGCAATAATTGATAAAGGATTTACATGGATATTTGTTGGTGGTGTTTTGGGCTTATTAACTGCCTCTTTCTTTATAACCGTTTTGGTTAAAGGCCGTGGTGAAAAGGCGTGATCCTGATCTGCCCTCATTTATAAGTAATTGGAACCAGTTTTACGGCATTGTGGTCGCATGGCTGGTTTTTTTAATTTTATTATTTTGGCTCATTACAAGATTTTTTGAATGAGTTTAACTGATTGGATAGTTTTAGGTTCAACGCTATTTGCCATAGTACTTTACGGTGTATGGAAAAGCGGCAGCAATAAAAACATCGATCAGTTTTTAATGGGTAACCGGTCATTACCCTGGTACCACGTAGGGCTTTCGGTTATGGCCACCCAGGCCAGTGCCATCACCTTTTTATCGGCTCCGGGGCAGGCCTACTCAGATGGGATGCGGTTTGTGCAGTTTTACTTTGGGCTGCCACTGGCCATGATCGTACTTTGCATCACCTTTGTCCCCATATTTCATCGCCTTAAAGTATATACAGCTTACGAATTTCTGGAGCAGCGGTTTGATCTGAAGACGCGGGCATTTACTGCATTTTTGTTCCTGGTTCAGCGCGGGCTTTCAACCGGGATAACTATTTACGCACCCTCTATTATTTTATCAACAATACTTAATATCAATACAGTTTATACCACCTTGTTTATTGGCGGACTGGTTATATTTTATACGGTTTATGGCGGCAGTAAAGCGGTATCGTACACCCAACTACTACAAATGAGTATTATTTTTTCGGGAATGTTTTTGGCGGGCATTCTGGTGGTAAGCTTATTGCCGGCTGGGGTTGGCTTTACGCATGCACTTAAAATGGCGGGTAAGCTGGGTCGTATGAACGTTATCGACTGGAAGTTTGACCCAGACAACAGGTATAATATCTGGAGCGGGCTTATTGGCGGGTTCTTTTTGCAGCTATCTTATTTTGGTACCGACCAAAGCCAGGTAGGCAGGTATTTAACAGGTAGCTCAGTAGGGCAAAGCCGGTTGGGGCTTATCATGAACGGTTTGATAAAAATACCCATGCAGTTCATGATCCTGTTAATAGGGGTGTTGGTTTTTGCCTTTTACCAGTTTAACAGACCGCCTATGTTTTTTAATAATTACGAGGTAAATAAGGTTAAACAAAGCAGTTATGCTACCCAATATAATTACCTCGACCAGCAATATACCCAAGCCTTTGAGCAAAAGAAAGTTAAGACCAATGATTTGATCAAGGCTATCGATAGTAAAGATAAAGAACAAATAGATCATGCTCAGGATGCTTTAAAAGTAGCCGATATGCAATCCCGCATCATCAGGCAGGATGCCATTGCCTTAATGAAAAAAAGCAGCGCCGGGGCTGATGGTAATGATACCAACTATGTATTCCTCACCTTTGTTACCCAGTACCTACCTAAAGGGCTTATAGGCTTGCTGGTTGCCATTATTTTCCTGGCCTCCATGGGTTCAACAGCCAGCGCTTTAAATTCCCTGGCCTCAACCAGCGTGGTCGATATTTATAAACGCATCGTGAACCCTAATGCATCAGAGCAAAACTACTTAAATGCATCGCGGTTGGCTACTGTATTTTGGGGCGTGGTTTGTATAGGCATGGCGCTTTATGCAAGCCGTATTGGCAACCTGCTTGAGGCCGTGAACCAATTAGGTTCATATATATACGGAACTATTTTAGGGGTGTTTATTGTGGCGTTCTACCTTAAAAAAATAAGAGGGAATGCCGTTTTTACAGCCGCGATAATAACCGAAGCCGTGATATGCATTTTGGGGTATTTTGATGCGATAGCTTATTTGTGGCTTAATGCGGTTGGGTGCATTTTGTTAATTATACTGGCTTATATATTGAACAAAGTAATTCCACAAAAAAGCCCGGCTCAAACTGAACCGGGCCTGTAATTCTTTAAATATATCTTAATAGCTTTTAGCGTGATCCAATGCTTCCTGGTTCAGTCTGGTGTATTCATCATCGTTACTGTCTTTGGCAAGCTGAAGTCCGGCCTGGGCTGCTGCTATAGCGCCAGCTTTATTGCCTTTCTTTAATAACAAGCGAGATTCCCACAATTTATACCACGGGCCTTTAGGGTCAATCTTCTCTGCCTCGGCTACCCAACCTAAAGCTTTGTCAACATCTTTATTATTTTCGTAATAGTACTGTATGGCGTTAAAGTAATATGGCTTGCGGTCGCCCTTCATCAGTTCATCAATGTTGGCTGTGATCTTGGCATCATCATCAGTTTCCATATGTATTGCGGCAGCTGTGTGGTCCCATACTAAATACAGATCGGTTGATTTGGTGTTTGAGTTTGCAAACGCCATCGTAAATGTTTCCCTTTTTTCGCTTACGCGGATAGGTTTTATTTTAAATCGTAAAAAATCATTTGACTGTTTGTAGCTGTATGCGCCCCATTGCTTAACGGTTTTGTTCAGGATAATGGTCCATTCGCTTTTTTCAGGGATGCTGAAAAGCGAATAGGTGCCAGCCGGTACAGGATTGCCCTCAATAACTACTCTTTCGGTAAAGGTAATGGTGGTAGCCGCGTTAGCGCCGGTTCTCCAAACTTCTCCGTAAGGTATAATGCCACCAAATATTTTGCGATCCTTAACATTTGGCCTTGAATAGGTGACCGTAATTTTGCCTAATCCAAAATCCTGGATTATGGTTTGGGTTGAACTTGCCTCAGGTATGCGGGGTACCTGCGCGTAGCTTTTATAGCTTACACATGCCAATAGCATGGTAACTAAAAATAAGTAAGTTTTTCTCATGTTTATGTTTTCGATACTAAGATACCAAATGTTTTTAATCGGGAAATATTGTGTTGGAGTAATAAATTTTACAAAAGTTTAATTTAAGCAGAAAGCTAAAGGTAGAAAACCGGAAGCTGCCGTAGTTAATATGCTTTTTGCTTTAAGCTTTCTGCCTTTAGCTTTTTATTACCTTTGCAGCTATGATTGATGTTGTTTTAAATAAAGGTAAAGAAAAAGCTGTTTTGCAAAAACATCCCTGGGTGTTTTCGGGCGCTGTTGAAAAGGTAAAGGGCAAGCCGGCCAATGGCGATGTGGTGCGCCTGCTCAACTCAAAAGGCGATTTTATGGCCTATGGTTTTTATAACGATCAATCGCGGGTGGCTTTAAGGCTCCTGGAATGGAACGAAGAAGTTGAAATTAATGACGACTGGTTCCGTAATAAATTAGCTACAGCGGTAAAAAGCCGTGCCAATGTATTGGAGAACGGAACTAATACTTGCCGACTGGTTTTCAGTGAATCTGATTATTTGCCCGGTTTAATAGTTGATAAATATGCCGGTCACCTGGCTGTGCAGGTACTTACATCGGGCATGGAGCAGATGATGCCGGTAATTATTGATGAGTTACAAAAACTGTTAAACCCCGAAAGCATATCTGATAAAAGTGATGCCACATCCCGTGCGCATGAAGGTTTGCCCGAAACGGAGAATAAGATGCTGGTCGGTAATCCGCCACCCGAAATAGTGGAAGTATTGGAAAACAATATTGTTTACGGCATCAATATCACTGAGGGTCAAAAATCGGGCTTTTATTGTGATCAGCGCGATAACAGGCATATATTGGCATCATACGCCAAAGGGAAAAAAGTGCTGGATTGCTTTTGCTATACCGGTGGCTTTACGCTCAACAGCTTAAAAAATGGCGCCTCGTCTGTAACCAGTGTGGATAGCTCGGCGTTGGCTATTGAAACATTAAAGGAAAATGTACAGCTTAATAAACTGGATGCAACAAGTCATACGGCCATCAAATCTGATGTAAATGTGCAACTACGCAAATTCAGGGATGATGGCGAAAAGTTTGACATCATTGTACTCGACCCACCCAAGTACGCGCCATCACGCTCTGCATTGACCCGAGCTTCACGTGCTTATAAAGACCTGAACCGTTTAGGTATGCTGCTATTGAACGATGGGGGGCTACTGGCCACGTATTCCTGCTCGGGGGCTATGGATATGGAAACCTTTAAGCAGGTAATAGCCTGGGCCGCCCTGGATGCCGGCAAACAGGTGCAATTTATTTACCAGTTCCATCAACCCGAAGATCACCCGGTAAGGGCATCGTTCCCGGAAGGTGAGTATTTGAAAGGGTTGCTTTGCAGGGTATTTTAAGAGGGAAGTAGAGAGTAAGGACTGTTAGAATCAGGGGACAATTTTTTTTTGTCATGCTGAGTACAAGGTTAAAATTAAAAAAGCCGGGCCGGTGCGATTCCCTCCCTTGGGAGGGTAGGAAGGGGTTTCTCTACTCCATTAAAGTTAAATCTTTCATTTCAATAACCCTCAATCAAATTCCTTAGGTAATTTAATAGAAGGATCATTTTTCGCCATATTGATTATTGTGCTTTCAATTGTTCTAATTGCATTTAGCATATCATTCTTTATTTCTGCTTCCGAAAAACGCAGGAATTGTATTCCGAAGCTTTCTAACTTTTGTTGCCTTAATTCATCCCTATTGAAAGCTTCTTCATAATTATGCGATATGCCATCAATTTCAATAACCAACATTAAGTTTTTACAATAAAAATCGACTATATAATTATCAATGCAGCATTGGCGGTCGAAATCAAATCCGAATAGTTTATTTTTTTTCAATTCATTCCATAACAATACTTCACCAAAAGTCATATCCTTTCTCAGCTTACGAGCTAATGATTTTAATTTAGGATCATAAGGAATTATTTTGGTTATAATTTAATATCATCTTTTAGGAGATTAATTGGAGAAACCCCTCCCTGCCCCTCCCAAGGGAGGGAATCGCACCGGCCATACTTTTACTAATCCTATTCTTATTTCTTGACTCTCACAGTCTTTTTTCCACTCTTCGCTTTCATTTTCAGATTCAGCATTTCAACCAGTACGGAAAATGCCATGGCAAAATAGATGTATCCTTTGGGGATATGCTGCTCAAAGGCTTCGGCTAAAAGCGAAACACCGATCAGTAGTAAAAAAGATAATGCCAGCATTTTTACGGTAGGGTGCTTGTTTACAAATCCAGCCACGCCGTTTGATGCCCACATCATGATCCCTACTGCAATTACTACGGCAATGATCATGATCTCGACATGCTTGGCCATACCCACGGCGGTGATCACAGAATCGAGCGAGAAAACGATATCCAGCAACATGATCTGAACAATGGTACCCCAAAAACTGTGTGGCTTTACGATTTCAGGGTTTTCGTCGTCGCCTTCAATTTTATGGTGTATTTCGGCTGTGCTTTTATATATCAGGAACAGCCCGCCAATGATCAGGATCAGGTCGCGGCCCGAAATGGCTAATTTTTCGGCCCAGTCGGCATCAGTTATATTGAAAAGGTGCCCCAGGCTAAATATGGGAGCAGTAAGTGTCATTACCCAACTTATAGATAGCAGCAGCAAAACGCGGGTGATCATGGCCATGGCTAAACCAATCCTGCGCCCTTTGGCCTGTTGTTTTGCCGGGAGTTTATCAGACAAAATGGATATAAAGATCACATTATCGATCCCTAAAACTATCTCCAATAACGTAAGGGTAATTAGCGAGATCCATGATTCGGCATTGGCAAATATTTCCATAGGGTTGAGATTTATTTTCGCCCTAAAATAACAAAACCCCTGCCGAAAATGACAGGGGTTAATGAATTAGTGTTAAATATATAGTGTTTAATTAAAGCTTACGCTGCCATAGCTCGAGTTAATGGTTATGGTTCTATCTGTTCCGCCTTTACCTAAATGCCCTTTGTAATTCTTGGTAGGATTAAATCCTCTTTCACTATCTGAAGGGGTTTTACTGGTAATGTTAACATCATTACCACCATAGTTAAAGCTGCCATAACGTACGGTTACATCAAAGTCGGCATTTTGATCGCCACTGAGGCCAAGCTTAACACTTGAATAGGACGCGTTTACAGCTAAGTTTTTTACGTTTTTATCCACATCGCCTATGCTTAAAGCGCCGCTGAATTTTACATTGATGTTTCCAGAAGTAGTAATACGGCCAATTTTTGCCGAACCGTAGCTAATATCGGCATTAAGTTTATTGCACTCGCCCAGGTTTAAGCTGCCATAAGCAACATCCAAATCGCTGCCATTAAGCGCGCCAATGGTGGCGCTGCCGTATTTTACAGTGATCTGGTTACCGGGGTTGCTCAGGGCTTTGGCCACAAGACTTCCGTAGCTGTTATTGATGGTTAGTTTACCTTCCAAATCGGGCAGGTCAGTACTGCCATATTTGTTGCTTATGTTCATTGGGTTTTTTACAGGCATGTACACGGTATAGTTTACCTCCATTTTACGCACATTGTTATGTTTGCCGCCAAACAGCGACCATGAGCTATCATCATTATTGGCATTGATATTGGTCTTGAAATATACGCCTGCCCCGTCTTTACTATCCCTGATGGTTACGTTATCCAATAGCTTTTGCGCTTTATCTTCATCATTTGCCGCTACCTTTATCTGTACATCAACTTTTACTTCGTTTTTTGCCCAGGTATTTACAGTTATTTTTCCAAAACGGTTATCAATGTTTATTACATCGTTACCATCAACTGTATAGCTTTTGCTGTAGCTTTTAGTTTTTTCAACGCCATCATCACTCTTCTGGTTGTTATCGTCGGTGTAGTTAAAGCTAAGATTTGTGTCGAAGTCTTTAAATCCATAGGCAATTTGAGGTGCTATGTTGGTAAACTCATAGGCAAAATTCAGGCTATCGTTAAATTTAAATGTATGCTTGAAGGTTTTTAAGCTATCCATTTTAAAAACCAGGTTTTTGTTAAGATGCTTAAACTGCTTGTCAAAATTCTTCATGTTCAACTTCATCTGATACTTGAATTTTGGCATTTGAATTTTACTCATTTTAAATTGCATGTCTTTCAATTTCACTTTCATGTCTTTCATTTTTAACTGAAAGTCAGCATTGTTCCATGGAGACATTTCCTGTACCGGAGCCTGTTTAGGCGGTTCAGGTGGGGCCGGAGGTGCAGCAGGTGTTTCCTGTGCAAAGCAAGTTGCGCTAATGGTTAATAAAACCACAACAGTCAGCAGGGACTGTTTAAATATTTTTGATTTCATTTTGTTGATCTTTTTTCATTTGATTGAATTGTTCTATCACACTTAATTGCTGATTAAGCACCTCGGTTTGTATTTGCAAGTTCCGGATCATTGCACGTAAAACACGTTCCTGGTTGGGGCTGGTGGCTAAATCACTATTGAGTCTTTTATAGGTAGAATCCATTTTAGCTATTTCGGCGCTAAACTCTTTGTATAGTTGCGGGTCGGTTTTGGCAACTGATTTAAGTTCGGTAAGTTTAGTTTCAACAAGCGATGCATAATGCAGTTGCTGTTTAGCATATTCGGGGTTAATGGCTGCAAGGTCAATTCCTTTTGCGCCTTTTTGGCTTTGCAGGTATACCCCGAAACCTATTCCCATGATCACGATTACCGATGCCGCGACCTGAAGCACGAAAGCAAGAGAAAAAGTTTTTGTTGCCGGCTTTTTTGGCAGTTCCTCCTGCAAATTTAAGCTTTGCTCAATTTTGCTCCACAAATCTGCCGATGGTTCAACCTCGTCAAACTCCTCCCTGTTCTTTTTAATGAAATCTTCAAATCGCTTGCTCATGATACTGTTCCTTTTCTTTTTAAAATTTCCATTAATTTTCTTTTAGCTCTCAAAAACTGGGTTCTTGAGGTGTTTTCTGATATGTTCAATATTTGACTTATTTCTTCGTGGTCATAACCTTCAAGCAAGTAAAGCGACAGTACTACCCTATAACCATCGGGCAGTTGTTTCATGGCCTCTTTAACCATGGCCACCTGGTATTGTACCTCTTCTTCATCCTCATTTTCCTCTTCGGGTATATTTTCCAGATGATCAACTTCCAGCTCTATTAATTCCAGCTTGCGTTTTCGCAGCAGGTTTATGGAGCGGTTAACCACAATTTGCTTAAGCCACAAACCAAATGTTGTTTCCTGTCTAAAATCTTTAAGCTTGTTAAAAGCGTCCAGAAAAGCTTCCTGCAAAACATCTTCAGCTTCGCCAATATTGCCCACTATCCTAAAGGCGATGTTCAGCATCGCTTTTGAATATAAACGGTACAATTCGTAACAGGCTTTTTTGCTTCCCTGCTTGCACTCAACCACCAGGTTGTAATGTTTGTCAATAAATATGGCTTCCAAATTATGTTAAGCTTCAGGTTAAATGACGCACCAGTTTTTACAACGTTGCATCATTGTGAAAAATAATTTGTTGGAACTTAGATTTTTTTGTCCGGACATATTGCCGAACCGCCAATTATTGCCTGAACCGCGATTAATTTGTCTGAACCGGGATTTTTAGGATTAAAGGATTATTACGATTTCTTATAAAAATCCGGGTAATCCTTTAATCTGTTTAATCTGAGTTCAGACAATATCCCGGTTCAGACAATATCAACGGTCAAAAAATCATCAATAGCTTTTACCGCGTTGTCATACCTATCGGTACCGGTACCTGATATGAGTACGTACCGGGCCTGCAATGCATCAAGTTCTTTGTACCAAATATTCATAAAATGTTCGCGCAGGGTGGGGAAATTACGCAGCGGGTCATCCTGCCAGGGCAAATCGATATTTAACAGCAAGTAAAGATCATAGGGGTGCTTGGGCAATTCATCCAGTACTTCCTGGGGGGCACGACCAAACATCTGGTCGCTCCATATTTTTACAGTGATGAAAGTAGTATCGCAGATCAGGATATTATTGGCTTTGGGCAGCAGTTCTGCCTCGAGCGCCAGTTGCCCGTAAAACATGTTGATCTCATCCTGCCAGGTGCAGGGTTCGGTTAATTTTTCGCAATACCCTCTGGCATACTCGGGTACCGCGATGGTATGATAATGCGCAGCCAGGTAATCAGACATGGTTGATTTTCCTGTTGACTCTGGCCCTACTACCGCTATTTTGAGTATGTTTTTCATGGTGGAGGAATTTTATGAGCGAAGAATTGACTCACCCGGTCATTGCTTCGCTCGACCACCCTCTCTTCGCCTTCGGCGGAAAGAGGGGATTAAATGCTTTCATTTTAACTGTTTTCCTGAGCAACGAAGGATCTATTCAACAACATGTATATCGAATAATAGATGCTTCACTATGTTCAGCATGACAAACTTATTTTTCTTCTTAACCCACTTTCCAGCGAAGCTGAAGAGAGGGGCGGCGAGCGTAGCGATGCCGGGGTGAGTCTTAGCCGGTATACAATAACTCGTACAAATTTTATCTTTATTTCTCCGGCTTAGGCACCCGTGTAGGCGTATCCTTGCCCGAAACTATACTGCGCGAGCTTAACGCTATGGCTCTGATGGTTGAAGTAATATTGCTTACATCAAGCGAACTAAACTCATCTTTTACGGTATGGTAAAGTTTATCAATGTCAATTTGATCTGTTGATATGGTATGCGCGGGCACACCCTTTTCGGCTAATGAGGCATTATCACTGCGGTAAAACAAGTCCTGATCGGGGTAAGGGTCAGGGTGAAACTTAAAGACGGTCCCCTGCAGGTTATTTTGTAATATAGTGCCAAAGTTTGAGCGCTCAAAACCTGTTATAAAAGCCGAATTTTCACCAAATTTTGATGCCTTGCCTATCATTTCAATATTGAACATGGCCGCAACTTTATCAGGATCAACTTTGGTAGCAAAATATTGTGAACCATATGTGCCTATCTCTTCGGCGGTAAAGGCCACAAATATAAGCGTACGGGCATTATTGTTTAGTTTTTTATAGTATTTGGCTAAAGAGATCACCGCTGTTGTTCCTGACGCGTCATCATCGGCACCGTTGGCAATGCTGTCGCCCTCCATTGGTTTTATGATACCAAGGTGATCATAATGGCCCGAAAAAACAACATACTCATCGGGCTTGGTTTTACCGGGTATCATACCCGCAACATTAAATAAAGGCAATTCTTCTGTTTTGCCTTCATAACTCACCTCAAACGATTTTACACTGTCAAACTTGCCCAGCACAAATACCAGAGCCTGGTTGTTATCTGTTTTAAAACTCGCGCTGCCAGTTAAAATATGGTTACGTACACGTTTAAATATGGCCTGAAAATTAGGGTCGACCAGGACGAGCATTTTTTTACCGCTTTTTATAGCAGCCAGATACTCCTCTCTGAAGTTTTTTTCGGCACCTAACTGCACTACCTGTACATCGCTATTGTTTGCCCAATTAAATGACGCGCCGGCTGATGCAAAAAGGCTATCAACAGGTATGCTCTTACCATTAATGGTAGCAGTTGTTTTTATAGGTGTTGAACGGATCATTGTAAAATTTTGACGATAGCCCGTATTGCCGGTCAGGGGCTTTAGTCCTGCCTTAGTATATTCGCTTTCAATAAAAGCGGCTGCTTTTTCAATACCTGGCGTAAATGTGGCCCGGCCTTGCATATCATCGGCCGACAGGGTTTTGATGATGCGCGTTACATCATCCTGGCCAATCAGTTTATTTACGTCCTGCCCAAAGCTACTTATGGAAGCAGCTAATAAGGCAATTGTTACTAAATATCTTTTCATTTTTATTTGTTTAATATTTCATTTTTATGGGAGCTATAGCCCGCTTATTTAACTTTTGACTGTAACCAGCTATTACGGAAAGTCTCCTGTTCTTTACTTAACTGTTTGCCGGCTTTTTCAAAGGTAACCACTTCCAGGTACGGGCTTTCTTCCAGTACTATGGTTGTTTCATGAGCGCCGGTACGGTTTTTATAGTTAACGGTTATTTTATCGCCGGGTTTTTTACTGGCAAGTACGTCTGAAAATGATTTTGGATCTGTGATGGCCTGGCCATCGGCTTTTAAAATAACATCACCGGCATCAAGGCCCGCTTTATAAACAGGTGTGCCAATTATGGTGCTTGATAGGATAGGTAAACCTTCGGCCCCGGCTGCACGCTGCTGCCCGGCCCGGCCACGGCCCGGGGTAGAGGCTAATGAACCTGCCCATGCTTTGCCCGGTTGTGCTTTCTGTAGCATTAAGCCCGCTTTAGCCAGCAGTTCTTCATAATTATTTTTGTCGGTTCCATAAATGTAGCGTTTAAAGAAATCGGCAGCAAACTTGGGGTTGTTGGTAACCTTGCCCAGATCGTTTTGCAGATCAGGAATGGTATATGGTTTCATGACCTTACCGCGTGCAAGCCAAACCTGGCGCATATAATCGTCAAGGGTTAGGTTAAATTCGCTGCGCAAACGCATGTCAAGCGCCAGTGCTATGGCGCCACCATAAGTATAATAGCTGGTAAAATCATTAACATTATTGTTTGGATCGATAGATACACCGGCATCTGCAAATACCGAATAACGGCTCATTTGTGTGGCCGGGTATTTTGCTGCTCCCGGGGTGTTCTGGATCTGGTTAATAAGGCCACCCAGGGTACGGGCATAATCATCAAGGGTATTAAACCCTGAACGCGTAAGCAACAGTTCGCCATAGTATTGGGTAAAGCCTTCGGCAAACCAAAGTTCGCTGCTCATGTTGGCATGTTCAAAATTAAAAGGTTCCAATGATTTTGGGCGGATGCGCTTTACATTCCAGCTGTGGAAATACTCGTGCGAGAATATGCCCAAAAGGCCGTTTTCGTTACCGGCCACTTTATCAAGCGGGTCAACAATACAGGTAGAGTTGCGGTGTTCCATCCCATCGCCTGATGTGGTTGGATAAACATCTGTTAAAAATGTATACTCACCGTAATCATAAGCAGGCAACTCGCCAAACACGGCTTTTTCTTCCAGTACCATCTTTTGTACCATTTTGCCGAAGTTATCAACCGCGGCCTGGTCATCATCTGAGTGGATGGTTACATTGATCTTCTCTTTTTTGCCGTCGGCGTTTACTACATCCCAGCTGGTTATTTTATAATTGGCAAGCTCGGTAGGGCTATCCATCATGTACTGCAGGTTAGGTGCGCTGTATACATTTGCGCCTTCGTGCTTTAGTTGAGTGGCAACTTTCCATCCGTATTTATCAAGGTCATTAAACTCAAACTTAACTGATCTTTTGTCCTGGCCCAAAAGCCACATAAAGGTGGCAGGCATATTCAGGTGTGCATGGCTGGGGTCAATGCTGGTGTAGGTGCCATCGGTCCAGTTGCCAAACAGAGTATAGCTAACTTTTATATTGGCCGGATGAGTGGTTACTTCATATAAGTCGCCCTCTAATTGTGTAATTGGGAGCGCATTGCCGTCAATATCAGTTACCTTAACATTATAAATATTTTTGCCAAACTCATGTGTTGCGTAACGCCCGGCAGATGAGCGGCTCATGCGTAAACGTAATGGCCCATCGGGTGCCTGGGGTACAGTCATCACAATTTCTGCTTCGTGATGTGCCGCGTTTGGAAACGATATGGAATAGTAAATGGCTTTTTGTACATCCTGCTGCGCAATAGCAGCAGACGTTAATAAAGAGGCAATAGTAATTAAAAATATTTTTTTCATGTAAACCTGATTAATAGCGCTGAAATTACAATTAATCGGGGAAATGTATTCTATCAAAATTATTGGCTGATAATTTCTAAAGCGGTTAAGGTTTTTTCTTTCAATTTAGCGTATAGGCATGAATTTCATCAATTGCTTCTATTATATGAAGCAACCTCTGGCGGTCGCCCATTTTACCTTTCATATATTAAAATTTTATCTTTTTCTATGAAAGGATACAGGCGTTTAGATATGGCTTTGGAGGAAACTAAGTCGATTGGTTTTTGGAGTTTTTGTTGAATATCTGATTGCATAGTTACAAAACCCAGGCCTATATGTTTTGAATAATCAAGATCAACCAGTATATCTACATCACTGTTTTTGTCAGCTTCATCACGTGAATATGAGCCAAATAAGTACGCCTTTATTACCGGCTTGCCGGAAAAGTAATCTCTAAGTATTTGAATATCATCTGTTGACAGCTGCATTATAGTACAAATATAATAAACAGATACTACATGTAATTACATAATTAAAAGGCTTTATCCTAACGCAGTAAAACCCCTTGTAAACTAATTCCATGTTAATTATACGTACCTTTAAAGAAATTAATGAACTCATGATCCTTTTTTCAAGAAGAAACTTGCATTACTCCGATTACAAATGGAGCGTATATAACCAAAACGACCCGCGTGTAAACGGTAAGCCCGATACTACTCCTTTTACTAAGGATGAGGGTAATGAGGTAGTTTACCTGATCAATAAATTGATGATACTTTGGGATTACCGTTTTGCCAACACCGGCAACAAAATGGAAAAACTGATACACGATAAATTGCCGGCAGAAATTACTGTACAACAGGATGTACAGGAATGGCTTAAAGCTAATCTTAAGTTTTAAGGCTTAAAGCCCAAAGCCGAAGGCTAAAAGCTTTTTGATGTTCTCTTTTGAAAACTTTTAGCCTTCAGCCTTTAGCTTTCCTCGCTACTCTTTCTTAAACTCATAAGCATTGTATTCTACAAAGTCGGCAACTTTAACCTTTACACCGGTTACTTTGCCATTTTGTACCGTGAACGGAAAAACCGCCTTGCCCAGTGTAGCATCAGAAAAAGTGACGTAAAAACGGTTGCCCCCTAATGGTTGCAATTTGGCAAACATGGTGGGGTGGTGTTCAAAACGCATTTCCAGGTCGTTATTTTCGCCCTGTGTAATAGTCATGCTGCCATACAGGCTGTTGGAGTATTTGCCGGCGTAAGCAATTGCGGGCAACATAGGTTTTAAGTTTAGCAATACAGTATCACGCAATTTCCGTTCGGCTTGTTGTGCGGTAGCGGCCTGGGTTTTATAAATTTTCAGATAAGCATCGCTGTAATTGCGATAGCCACGGCCAAAGTATGCGTCTAAAATTTCCCAGCGAAGAGCCTCATATAGCCGATTTTGATCAGTATTGGTTAAAATAATGATACCCAGATTATCCTGTGGCGATAGGGTTACTGATGACAGGTAACCGTTTACACCCCCGTCATGCATAATGAGCCTATGGTTTGAGTAGTCCTGTATAAACCAGCCAAGCCCGTACAGTTCAAAATTATTTTCGCCGTTAAGATGATATTGACTTCCAACAATATCCTGTGGTTCACGGGTGGCTTGTATGGCGGCCTGTGGTATAACCTGTCTGTTACCCACCTTGCCATTATTTAATAAAGCCAGCACCCATTTACCCATATCGCTTGCCGATGAGCTGATAGCCCCGGCAGGCGCAAGTCCGTCAATCTGGCAATAAGGGATAGCTGTAAGCCGGCCATCGGTTAAGGTATGGGGTACAGTGCGGTTCAGTGATTTTGGCAGGTTTTTACTTAGTGCCAGGGTATTGGTCATACCCAGCGGGGCAAAAATGGCTTCTTTTAAATATATTTCCCAGGGTTTACCTGTTACGCGGGGAATGATCTCGCCAGCCGTTAAAAACGCGGCATTGGTATAACCCCATTTGGTGCGGAAGGGGTAAGGCGCTTTAATTTCCCCAAGTTTTTTAATTATATCAGCTCGGGTAAGGTTGGTGTTATAAAAGGTAAAATCGCCCTGAAAGGTTTGTAAGCCCAGGCGATGGCAAAGCAGGTCGCGTACCATGGCTTCCTGTCCGGCATATTTATTCTCCAGTTTAAACTCTGGAATATATTTGGTTACCTTATCATCAAGCGATAGCTTATTATTGGCCTGCAGCATGGCTAAAGCAGTGGCTGTAAAAGCCTTGGTATTACTGCCAATCATAAATAATGTATTTACATCAACATAATTGGTAAGCCCAAGCTCTTTAATGCCATAACCTTTCACCAGCACTATTTTATTATCCTTTACAATACAAACTGCAATACCAGGTACACGCCAGTTGGTAAGCGCCCTGCTTATATAAAGGTCCAAACTGTCTCTTATAAATTTGGTGCGGTCGGCACGTTGGGCTTGGGTTACAGTGATAAATGAAATGCAAACAGTAAAAAGTAGAAGTATTTTTTTCATTACACAGATGTTACACTCTTTGAATGTGCTAATTTAATGCAAAATTTACAGCGGCTTTACACAATTGTAAAATAACGCCGCAATCTAATTAAAACACATTGTATATGAAATTTTTACGTTCGGGATCATTATTCCTTACAACTGTATTGCTCATTTTGGGAGTATATACGGCAAAAGCACAGCGGGCACCAACGCATTGGACGGCCGATGGCTACCAGTATTACAAAATTACCGATGGCGGCATCAGGATACTGGACACCCGCGATACCAGTAAAAAAACCTTATGGATAAGTAAAGAAATGCTTACCCCACAAGGACAAACACCTATAGGCATTAAAAGATTTACGGTATCGGCCGATGGACAGAAAGTGCTCATCAATACCAATACAAAAAAAGTATGGCGTTATGATACCCGCGGCGATTACTGGGTGTATGATACCAATACTAAAAAGCTATGGCAGTTGGGTAAAAACCTGCCGGCATCGTCGCTTATGTTTGCAAAATTATCGCCCGATGGAAAAAGCGCGGCCTATGTGAGCGGGCACAATATTTATGCAGAGGATTTGGCTGATGGATCAGTTAAACAATTAACCACAGATGGCAGTACCAGGCTGATCAATGGCACTTTCGACTGGGCCTACGAAGAAGAATTTGGCTGCCGCGATGGTTTCCGCTGGTCACCTGACAGTAAATCAATTGCTTACTGGCAAATAGATGCCCGCAAAATAAAAAGCTACCTGATGCTGAACACTACCGACTCTATTTACCCTTATGTAGTACCTGTGGAGTACCCGGTTGCCGGCGAAAATCCAAGCTCATGCAAGGTAGGGGTTGTTGATATCAGCACAGGTAAAACAAACTGGATAAATACGCCGGGCGATGCTGTACAACATTATATACCGAGGATGGAGTGGACATTAAACTCGAACGAGATCATCCTGGAGCAACTGAACCGGGCGCAAACCGAGAGCCGGGTGTTTATAGGCAATATATCAAACGGTACTGCCCGCGTTATCCGTGAGGAAAAAAGCAATGCCTGGATTGATGGAAAAGAACGCTGGAACGGGGGCGACCCAACCGGATGGGAATGGATAAACAAAGGCAAGGACTTTTTATGGGTAAGCGAAAAGGACGGCTGGAAGCACATCTATCGTATAAGTCGCGAGGGTAAAGAAACCCTGGTAACCAAAGGTGATTATGATGTGATCAGTATAAATTTAATTGACGATGCATCAGGCTATATTTATTTTATGGCTTCGCCCGATAATGCTACCCAAAAGTATTTATACCGCATAAAAATTACCGGCGGAACAAAGCCTGAGCGCGTTTCGCCGGCTGATGAACCCGGAACTCATGGCTATGATATTTCGCCAAATGGCAAGGTGGCGCTACATAACTTCTCCAACAGTTATACCCCGCCGGTAAGCGAAGTAGTGAGCCTGCCTGAGCATAAGCATATTGGCGGCACAGTTGTGGTTTTGAACAAGGATGCCAAAAATAAAACGGAGTTTTTTAAAGTAAAAACCGTTGATGGCATTGAAATGGATGGCTGGATGAAGAAGCCCACCAATTTTGATCCGAATAAAAAATACCCGGTTGTGTTTACGGTTTATGGCGAACCTGCGGGGCAAACAGTTACCGATACCTGGGGAGCTGGCCGTAATGGCTTATACGTAGGCAGTATGGCCGATGATGGTTATATCTATATGTCAGTAGAAGGGCGTGGCGCACCGGCACCAAAAGGTACCGCCTGGCGTAAAGCTATCTATAAAAACATAGGCCTTATCAACATCCGCGACCAGGCTATGGCTGTTAAAGAAATATTGAAATGGCCATTTGTTGACTCCACCCGCATAGCGGTTCATGGCTGGAGCGGCGGTGGCTCGTCAACATTAAATCTGATGTTCCAGTACCCCGATATTTATAAAACGGGGATAGCCGTAGCAGCCGTAGGCGATCAGCTTACCTATGATAATATTTACCAGGAGCGTTATATGGGGGTGCCTATTGATGATGAGGGCCGCGCTGCATTTATAAAAGGTTCGCCGGTTACGTACGCTAAAAACCTGCGTGGTAACCTGTTGTACATACATGGTACAGGCGACGATAACGTACATTATAAAAATGCCGAAGAGTTGATCAATGAGCTGGTAAAATACAACCGCCAGTTCGATCTGATGTCGTACCCTAACCGTACACATAGCATTTCAGAAGGCGAGGGGACTTCTTTGCATTTGAGAACCCTGTTCACCAGGTATTTAAAAGAGCACTGTCCGCCGGGTGGCAGATAAGTAAAGGTTCTCAATAAAATTAACTCCCTGTATTGCTGATTAGATAGTCGATAATACAGGGAGTTTTTTATTTTCAAGTGTATCACAATCATATAGTTATGCGTAATGATTGGTATGAAAAGATCACTTAACCTTATCTCAACTTTGGGCCTTTTGTCTGGCATTTTATTTTTAACTTTTTCTGCTTGTAAGAAAGATTCTTCGGGCAAGGGGGATTTAACAGGCAAATGGCTGGCCGCTATTCCTAAATCAGAACAAATGTCGCTTTACGAATTTAAAGCCGATCATACTTATGAACATACTCAAACAGGTACCGATTCTGTTACCAAAAAAAATCTCGGAATAATCGCGAAAGAAGTTGGGAAATATCAGCTGAAAGATAAGCAATTGAACCTTTACGATATTGTAAGTTATATAAATAAGGATCACACGTATGGCCCGGTTACCGATCTGGTTGTTAGTACCGGACTAAAAAGCATTGATTACACTATATTATTAAATGCTGAAGGAAATAAATTTTCCCTCACCTATATCTGTGGACCTAATGAGCTTTGCGCTACGGTTTACATACCTCCTTTTTATTACTATAAGCAATAGAGTAAATGTGTTACAGCAAAATGCCCAGGGTACTCACCCCAGGCATTTCATTATGATTTGGTTTAGTAAAATTTTATATCAATAGGCGTTATTTTCATTTTCATTTGTTCCGTTTGAATAGCTAATTGGATCTTCATGCTTTGTAATTGAACGTGTGTCATTATCAAAATCACTTTTACGACCCAATATGGTAAAGTTTTCGGCCACTACCTCGGTAGTGTACTTTTTTACGCCTTCCTTATCTTCAAATGATCGGGTGCGCAGTTTACCTTCAATATAAACCAGTTTTCCTTTTTGTAAATATTTGGCTGCCATATCTGCCAGCCCGCGCCACATTACAATATTGTGCCACTCGGTTTGTTCAACCTTACGACCATCTTTATTATAAGTTTCAGAAGTAGCTAACGGGAAACTGGTCACTGACACCCCTCCTTCTAAACTTCGCACCTCAGGATCCTTGCCCAAATGCCCTACAAGTATTACTTTATTTATTCCAGACATGCTCTAAATTAACGAAAAGTTATTTATAAATTAAAATTATTTTTTAATAATATAATAATAGCTCTTGGAAGGGCTAAATTATGCAGGTTTTCAACTGTAGTATAAAACCAGTTTATTTCTAATTTAACCGGTTTTGATGCTGTTTTTATAAGCCTTATGTACAGGCGCTGGTGGGTAAGGATGTGTTTTTGCACCGGGATAATGTCTCCGTTTAATTTAATTTCAGCATCAAAAATTTCCCGTACCTGTGGCAAATCAATAAGTTCATTAAGTGGTAACAGGGAGGAAGTTTCAACCATTGGCAGGTCATACATATTGGCCCATATGTCTTTATCGCCCCTTTTATTCATTAATATATTATCGCCATCGGTTATTAAAAAGTAATTTAAAAAGCGTTCGCGCACTTTCAGGGTCTTTAATTTAACAGGTAAAGCAGTGACGGCATTATTTAAAAAAGCTGCGCAACCGGTACGTACCGGGCAAATACCGCAGGCCGGATTTTTAGGTTTGCAGAGCATGGCGCCAAATTCCATCATGGCCTGGTTATGTAAAGCCGGTGTTTGTTCATTAAGCAAATCATTTGCTAATGCTTGAAACGTTTTTTTACCGCTGGTGGAGTTAATGGGTTCGTAAATGCCAAAATAACGGGCGAGTACCCGGTAAACATTTCCGTCTACAACAGCTTTGGCCTCATTTGCCGAAAATGATGCTATAGCCGCGGCAGTATATTCGCCTATACCTTTTAGTTTAATAAGTGCGTCATAGCTTTCAGGGAATTTACCCTGGTGTTGTTCCTGAACCAGGCGTGCTGTTTTAAGCATATTGCGCCCCCGCGAGTAATAACCCAGCCCCTGCCATAGTTTAAGCACTTCGTCTTCATGGGCTGCAGCAAAGCTGCTTACATCAGGGTACCGTTCAACAAAACGATAAAAATAGGGCAGTCCCTGCTCTACGCGTGTTTGCTGCAAAATAATTTCAGACAGCCATATCACATAAGCATCGGTAGTGTTGCGCCAGGGCAGGTCGCGTTTATTTTTAAGGTACCATTGTACCAGTTCGTCAGTAAAATTCATTGATGTAAAAGTAGTAATGCGAATCAAGAAGGGATAAAAGATTTTTAGACGAAAGATAAAGGATGAAATAACAAAGGAACTGCCATTTACTCTTATATTTTTGTCCTTTAACCCCTTATTTTTTATCCTGTTTTATCCTTTGTTTTTTGCATCATATATCTTGATTTCCTGCGCTCGATTTTTGTCTCTAATTCACTGCTTTAGCCCATAATATGTAACGATAATGTACGTTTTACATATTGAATAAAAAAAAACATACAAATATTTCGCTCTTAAATTATAAAGCGATACTTTTGCAACCCCAAAACAGTTAAGTATTTATATATTAAATAAAAGTAAATCAGATATGACTAAGGCAGAAATTATAACTGAAATCTCATCTAAGACAGGTATAGAGAAAGTAGACGTGCAGGAAACAGTTGAGGCATTTTTTAAAGTAGTTAAAAGCTCAATGGTTGGCGGCGAGAACGTTTACGTTAGAGGATTCGGAAGTTTTGTTGTAAAGAAAAGAGCGAAAAAGACAGCACGCAATATTTCAAAAAATACTGCCATCATTATTCCAGAGCATTTTGTACCGAGCTTTAAACCAGCTAAAACTTTTGTTGAAAAAGTTAAAACCGGTAACAAAACAAGTAAATAATTTATAAGCATGAATAAGAAACAAATAGTTGTAGGTGTAGTAGTTATTGCTATCATGGGCTATTTGTATTCTTTACCTGTTAAAGGTTTAATAAAACCCAAAGAGGCAAAAACCGATAAAACAAACGTGATGTCAGCAAACCGCAAGGCGGCAACTGCTGTAACGGTTGATATGGTATCTGCACCTGCTAAAGCCGCAATTGGGGCGGCCTTAACAGCTAAGATAAATGACCTTGAAGGGCAATTAAAAAACGCATCAGGCGCTGACGGGCAAAAATTGCAAAAGCAATTGGCTAGCCAGTGGGATGATGTTAACCAGCCGGCTCCGGCAGCATTTTATTACCAGGCTTTGGCCCGTAAAGAAAATAAGCTGGAAGATTGGTTAAATGCAGGTAATCGTTTTAATGATGCTTACAAACTTACGCAAGACACCCTAACGCAGCCCGCATTTGTAACAAATGCGGTGGAAGCGTTTCAAAGTGCCCTGAAATTAAAGCCTGAAAGCCTTGAGGGTAAAACAGGATTAGGCGTTGCTTATGTAAATGGCGGCGCCAGCCCTATGCAAGGTATTGCCTTACTGCTTGAAGTAGTTAAAAAGGAACCGAACAACTGGAACGCAAACCTTAATCTGGGTATGTTCGCCATGAAATCGGGCCAGTACGAAAAAGCAGTAGGCCGGTTTAAAACATTAATTGCGCAGAAACAGGAATTGGAGCCAACGTTTTATTTGGCCGAAAGTTACAAGCAACTGGGCATGAAAAAGGAAGCTATTGACGCTTACCAAAAATGTAAAGAAATGATGCCCGATCCTGTATTTGGGCAGCGAATTGATGAATATATCAAGGAATTAAAGAATTAAATTAATCACATTTTAAAATTATTATTATGCCGAGCGGTAAAAAACGTAAAAGACACAAAATGGCTACCCACAAACGCAAAAAGCGTTTAAGAAAAAACAGACATAAAAAGAAATAAGCTGCTTTTTTTAAAGCAGCTTACCTGCTTTTTTTACGGGCAGGTAACTTTAATAGTGTTTTTTACCCACTTATTAACATGCGGTTTTTACCGTTTTAAGAAATGGAGTAGCAGTTGATAAAAGAATTAATTATCGATTCATCCCCAAATGGGGCTACTATTGCATTATTACAGGACAAACAACTTGTAGAGCTTCATAAAGAGCAGATCAGCAACAATTATACTGTTGGTGATATTTACCTTGGGCGCATAAAGAAAATTATGCCCAGTTTAAATGCAGCCTTTGTAGACGTTGGCTACGAGAAGGATGCCTTTTTGCATTATCTTGACCTTGGTCCGCAGGTACAAAGCCTGCTTAAATTAACCAAACAAGTACGTAGCGGGGGATACCAATCGAAGCTTTTGGATGGCCTTAAGCTGGAAGGTGATATTAATAAGGGAGGAAAGATCTCTGAGATATTATCAAAAAACCAGCTTATTCCGGTACAAATAGCTAAGGAACCTATATCAACCAAAGGACCACGCTTAAGCTCTGATCTTTCAATAGCTGGCCGGTATGTGGTATTAGTACCATTTTCGGAAGCTATCTCTATTTCCAAAAAAATAAAGAGCAATACAGAGCGAAATCGTTTACGGAAGGTTGTTGAAAGTATTAAGCCAAAGCATTTTGGCGTTATTATCCGTACAGTATCTGAAGGTAAAGGGGTTGAAGAGTTACAAAAAGACCTGCTTGATCTGATATCAAAATGGGAGTTATTTATTACCAAACTGCCGTCTGTTGAACCTTCAAAAAAGGTTTTGGGCGAAATTGGGCGCACATCAACTATCCTTAGGGATATATTGAACCCCGATTTTCAGCATATTTACGTAAATGATAATAGTATGTTCGAAGAAATTCGTTCGTACATCCATGAAATATCGCCCGATATGGAGAGTATAGTGCGTATGCATAAGCATAAGGAGCCTATATTTGAACATTTTGGGATCGATAAACAGATTAAGGGCGCTTTTGGTAAAACAGTGAACCTTGCCGGCGGCGCTTACCTGGTTATTGAACATACTGAGGCATTACACGTTATTGACGTTAACAGCGGTAACCGTACAGCCAGTAAAGAAAACCAGGAAGAGAACGCTTACCAGGTAAATAAGGAGGCGGCTAAAGAAATTGCCCGGCAGTTGCGCCTGCGCGATATGGGCGGCATTGTGGTTATTGATTTTATTGATATGCACAAACCGCAGAACCGTAAGGAACTGTTTGATTATTTACGAGCAGAAATGCTGTACGACAGGGCCAAGCATACCATTTTACCGCCAAGTAAATTTGGTTTGGTGCAAATTACACGCCAGCGTGTAAGGCCCGAAATGAATATTGTTACCAGCGAAGTGTGCCCAACCTGTAATGGTACCGGTACCATTAGGCCAACTATTTTGCTGCTGGATGATATTGAGAACAACTTCAATTATATTTTGGATGAGCAAAATGAAAAGGGCATTACCCTGGTTGTGCACCCATATATTGAAGCTTACATTAAAAAAGGTATTTATAACCGCCAAATGAAGTGGTTTGTTAAATATGGCCAGTGGATCAAGGTTAAAAGCAATCCTGCTTACCAGATCACCGAGTTCCATTTCTTTTCATCAAAAGATGAGGAAATAAAGCTGTAAGGAATTAAATGTGCAGATATGCAGATTTCGGATGTGCAGATGTTTTAATTAGCATCTGCACATTTTTAATTTATAAGGATATTAAGCACCCATAGACTCAGGTGTTAAGTGAGGCCTGTCATCCTGGGCTTGTCGAAGGATTGCGCGTAGAGGCCAGCCCACCATGCTTCGACAGGTTCAGCATGACAGCCTTTATTAACCATTAAATTGTCGAAGATGATGATCTGTATGCTTATAAACTAAATACCCAATTTGCTCTTTTGTTAGTTTTCCAAAAAAGGCGTGTACAATCTCATGGTTTGAAAGATGTGCGTATTCTTCAAGTAAGGCAGTCCACCTCTTTCTTTCGCATGCAATATTGCCGCTGTTTTCTTTTACTTTAAGTTCGGTAAGTGTAGGTACATTTCGCCTTATAGGAGTTTCATCTTTTACAAAAGCTGGTAAAGCCATTCTGCCAAACAAACGGCCAACAAACGCCCATTTATACTTTTGTTTACCTAACATCATTTCTTCATACA
This sequence comes from Mucilaginibacter lappiensis, assembly GCF_050433765.1. Taxonomy (GTDB): domain Bacteria; phylum Bacteroidota; class Bacteroidia; order Sphingobacteriales; family Sphingobacteriaceae; genus Mucilaginibacter; species Mucilaginibacter lappiensis_A. The sequence goes on from NZ_JBNPWP010000007.1 coordinate 333,494, forward strand.
GGGTACAATGTTTCAGCATCTGGTAAATATTCATTTTGCCCCATTGAGCAGTGCTGTTTTCATCAAGTGTATTGATCCTGTAAATCAATTCATCTCTTGTTGTTTTATCATATGTTGTTTTCATTTGGCCAATAATTTGAAAATACACGTCAATTTTTTTTGCTTACGGTATAAACCAAAATTATGCATAAAGCTTAATAAAGCCGGTTTTGGAAATGACAATTAAAGGGGGTAAATGCGACAAAGAATAAGTCGATCCGGAAGTTCCGCCTGCCAGCCTATTCAAGCGTCTTTCGCTTGAATAATGTCCTGAGGTAAGCGTCCACGCTTACTTTAAAGATACGCACAAGAATTTAAGCTTGAATAGAATGTAGGGCTCTTTATTGCTAATTAAATTAGTAAAACAATAACGCATTTCCAATTAAATCTGCATATTTGCACATCTAAAAACAGCGGAACCCTCAACAGAGTAAATCTGCACATCTAAGTAATAATGGCTAAATCAAAGATCGCGTACTTTTGTCAAAGCTGTGGCTTTGAGTCGGCAAAGTGGTTGGGCAAGTGCCCTTCATGCCAGGCCTGGAACACTTTTGTTGAGGAGATCATTGATAAAGGGAACAATGCCGCGGTACCCACCTGGAAAGTTACCTCCAATACCCAACAGCGCGCCAATAAACCGGTACAGGTTGCCGATATCACTTTTAGTGAAGAACATCGCATGTTAACCCCCGATAAGGAGTTTAACCGGGTTTTGGGTGGTGGTATTGTAGCCGGCTCACTCGTACTTATTGGCGGAGAACCGGGGATAGGTAAATCAACCCTGATGCTGCAGCTGGCCCTTAACATGCCCAATCTGAAAGTCCTATATGTATCGGGCGAGGAAAGCGAAAGGCAGATCAAGATGAGGGCCGAAAGACTAACGACGCTCCCCCCGCCCCCTGAAGGGGGAGTTTCTGAATCTATTATTGAGCTATTAGCTCCCCCTTCAGGGGGCGGGGGGGGCTCTTATGTGCTTTGTGAAACCTCAACTCAGAATATTTTTAAACAGATAGAAGCACTGGAGCCTGATTTGGTAGTGATCGACTCGATACAAACCCTGCATTCGTCGCATATTGAATCAACGCCGGGCAGTGTATCGCAGGTGCGTGAATGTACGGCCGAAATGCTGCGCTTTGCCAAGGAAACTTCTACACCGGTGTTCCTGATAGGGCACATTACCAAAGACGGCATGATAGCCGGCCCCAAAATACTGGAACACATGGTTGATACCGTTTTGCAGTTTGAGGGCGACAGGCACCATGTATACCGCATATTACGCACGGTTAAAAACCGCTTCGGCTCGGCATCTGAACTGGGCATTTACGAAATGCTGGGCGAGGGATTAAGGGAGGTATCTAATCCTTCTGAGATCTTGTTATCGCAACGCGATGAGCCTTTAAGTGGGATCACCATTTCTGCAACTTTAGAGGGACTGCGCCCCATGCTGATAGAAACACAGGCACTGGTAAGTACATCGGCTTACGGCACACCGCAGCGTACCGCGACTGGTTTTGATACCAAACGCATGAGCATGCTGCTGGCCGTCCTCGAAAAACGTTGTGGCTTTAGGCTGGCTGCAAAGGATGTATTTTTAAATATAACCGGTGGCATAAGGGTAGAAGACCCGGCTATTGACCTGGGGTTGGCTGCTGCCATCATCTCATCGCATGAGGATATGCCGGTGCCTTTTAAAACCTGTTTCGCAGGTGAGATAGGTCTGTCGGGCGAGATCAGGGCAGTGAACCGTGTGGAGCAGCGCATTGCCGAAGCACAAAAATTAGGCTTTAACCAGATCTTTATTTCAAAATATAACCTGCCATCGGGCGGCCAGGACAAAAAACGTATGGACCTGTCACGCTACGATATCGACATAAAAATTGTAAGCAGCATTGAAGAAGTGTTTGGCTTATTATTTGGATAGATCTTTGGGACAAAGGATGGAAGGATAAAAGACAAAGGATGATAAGTGTTGGCATGAATAAAAAATAAAGCCTTGGGCAGTGCGATTCCTTACCTGGGGAAGGGGAGGTAGGGGTTTTGAGAACATGATGGGCTTAAACTACTTGTGTAAACCCTTCCCCGCCACTTCACAATTCAGCACACCCCTCCCGTAGGGAGGGGATATACTGATATAAACACATATGGAAAAAGGACCTGTGGACAAAAGATAAACAGAAGAGGTCTGACCGCATGTTTTAAATGCTTCTGTCTTTTCGTCCTTTGTCTACCGGTCCTTGTTCAAATTATATCCCGGCAGGCGGTACCACCTTACGTATACGGTTGTTATTGCTATCTGCCACCCAGATGTTTCCGCTGGCATCGGCAACCAGGCCTTGTGGCGAACTAAATAAAGCGCTTGCTCCCTGCCCGTCGGCAAAGCCTGCCGAAGTTGTTTTGCCAGCTATCGAAAGTAAAACCTTACCGGTGGTTATTTCCAGTATGCGGCCATTTTGATCGCTTATAAAGAAATTCCCTTTAGCATCAAACGTAATAGCGCCTGGGTTACCAATAACGCCGGTTTGTTTAGGGCCGCCTATGTAAGTAGTAACTACTCCGGCTGTGCTTATTTTACGAATAGCATAGTTTAGCAGATCGGCGACATAAATATTGCCCTGGGCATCCAATGCAATACCATCCGGCCGGTTAAACTGTGCGCTGGTGGCGGTAGCATTATCAACATAGCCTGCTGTTGTGGTACCGGCAACGGTGGTTACTACACCGGCCGCGGTAACTTTGCGGATAAGGTTATTCCCCTGGTCGGCTACATATAAATTCCCCTGGGCGTCTAAAGCTATCCCACGCGGACTATTAAAGGTTGCCGCCGTGCCTGTTCCGTTGACATAACCGGCATCACCGCTTCCTGCAAGCGTGCTTACCACGCCGCTTGCTGATATTTTACGGATCATATTATTACCCATATCGGCTACGTAAATATTACCCGCGGCATCAGCCGCCAAACTTTGAGGGGCATAAAACTGGGCACTGGCGATAGGGCCATCCAAATAGCCTATGTTTCCGCTGCCCGATAATGTGGTTACAACACCTGCGGGAGTAACTTTCCTTATAGCACTATTAAAGGAGTCGGCAACATAAATATTGCCGCTTGCATCTACGGTTAATCCCTGCGGGCCGTCAAAAAATGCACCAGTACCCGTACCATTTATAAAACCTGAAGAAGCGTTGCCTGCCAGTGTGCTCACAGTACCAACTGCTGCCGACAGATCGGTATTGGTGGTAAACTGTATCATGTTGCCATAACCTGTGCCCGCGGCACTGGTAGCGTAAGCTCTTAAATAATAAGTGGTTTTGGGGCTTAAGCCAGTTATTTTACTGGCAAAGCTCAATTGATTAACCGTGTCTGTAGATTTGGAGTCGGCTATGCTTGGGCTTTGATTGGTACTGCTCCAGCATACACCGTAAGCCGTTAAGCCATCAGTAAGCGTTGCAGTAATAATGCCACCACTATGTGCCATTGTACCGGCAGCATCAATAGTTACATCGGTTGTGGTTAAAACGGGGATAGAGCCGGGTGTGGTTGTTGTGCCTTTATTGCACCCGGTAACAACTAAAATAATAGCCAATAGCGACGCGGCAAATGAAATTGCTTTGGTCAAGGTTTTGTTCATGTGTTAATAGTTAATAAATTATAAATAGATTAAGTAAGAAGTATGTCATTGCGTCAAAATTAACTCAACATGGTGATGCATATTACCTGTAACAAGGCTGTTTTAACATACATTAACACGTTTTAACATACATTAACATATACGCTGGCCCGACTTTAAACGATACTTAAAAAAATACTTTTTTAGTTAAAAGGATACTTAGCTCCCAGGGTGCAGAAACAGGAAAATACAGCAGCGGCAAGGGCAACATTTTGCCTGGATCATTGTTGTATTTTAATAAGCTGTATCATGAAATTATTAACATTTTTTGTTTTGTTATTTGCGTCGGCAACGGTGCTGGCACAAAAAGAGGTGCCCTTACCGCACGGCATGGTTTACGGGCAAAAGCCTGATACAACAGCTATGATGAGCGCCGCCAAAGTGGAAGCATTTATGGGGAAAAAAACACGGATCAGTACTACCATTGAAGGTAGGGTGATCAGGGTGACGCGTGAAAAAGGTGGCTGGTTTGAGTTAGATGCCGGTGCCGGTAAAGTAATATCGGCGCATTTTAAAAATTATAATATTAATATACCTGCAGACCTGGCCGGGCGTAAGGTAATAGTTGAAGGTGTAGCAGCCAAACAATTTATAGCCGATGACCTGCAGCACATGGCCGGTGATACGGTTAGTGGCAAGAAACAGCATGAGGTTAAAACTGATCCTAAACGAAAGGTAACTTTTGAGGTGAAAGGATTAATAGTTGATAAATAAAACCGCTATCTAAAACATTAATGGTTATTCGTTAAAAGTAATTTCGTCTATATTAATTTTTCGATCTATCCAATTGCCGTTTTTTGATAGTTTCCATGATTTCCATTGATTTTTTGATAATGCAAAAGGGCAATTGTCTTTTACTAATTTCAAATAATTGAGGTTATCAGTACTTGTAAAGGGAAAAGTAAACCATATAGATATTGTTGAAACTTTACCTATCCTTAAATAGATTTGAGAGTTGTATAAGCGCTCATCTATAACCGGAATTTTATCCTGGCCTATTATAATTTTCTTTGAAACAGGATCAACAAATCTAAATCGCCACATGACTGCCAATGTCAAATTTGTAAATCGATCACTAAAACTAACAGCTTTACTTAATTGGCTATTTCTAACTTTCCATATCCAACTAAATTGCTTATTTGTTAGAGATAATCCCGGTAAGCCAAATGCCTTAAATAAGAGCCAGAATGTTGCTGATTTTGAATCCTTATTCTCTGATGTGTTAAATATCAATGTAGAGTCATAAGGAGCATCATTATTAGTAAACGATTTTATAAAATCAATTACTGACTCGAAAATCACTATAGGGTTTTTATTTATTTTGTGTGCTCCTCCGGATTTTAAAGGTAATCCCTCATATGAAATAAAGTTTTTCATTTTTTTTAAGTAAGCCCAAGTTAAATGAAGTTACTTTAGAATCCGAGAGGTGATTGATAAATTTTTTACCTTGGTTCACAGCAAATAGACGAAATAAAAAAAGTCTTCTATATAGATGATCTTTAAAGGCAATTTACTGCCAATTTAGGTTGCACCTATGGAGCAATCTTGTTTTTTGATTTGGCTTGCTACAAACAGGCAGCTCCTAACGGAGCATCCAAGCTGTTTAAACACGAAAGCCCGTGAAGATTGAACTGCGTTATTTTAACCTTGTGAATGAAAAATTATATGTTAAACGTAAACCAGCCAGGGTAGTTCTTTCATGGTCGTTCTCAAAATAATCGGCATGAAAGTTTACGTCGAGAACATGCCTGGTGGTTGCGAGTATTATGAAACCGATACCGGCTGTTCCGCCAGGCCCGAGGTAAGGATCATCAACGCCGCCAACATGCGCGAAGCCCCCAAGCGATCCATAAACCTCATCGGTAAAATAGTATCGGCCAGCAACACCCAAATAAGCTACATAAGGTATTTCAATACCAAGAGAAGGGGCTAAACTAATGGAATTGGTCAGTTTAATTTCGCCTTGTAAAGTAGCACCAACGCCCGAGCCCTCTCTTGAAGTGTTCAAGCCGGCTCCAATTCCGATGGCATTTTTTGCCTGGGCGTTTGCAAAATTGGCACCACAAATGAGGCTACCAATAATTAATATTAGTTTTAAAGGTTTATGCAGGATATTCATAGGTTTCGCAATTTACTGAATAATGCGACAACCAAATATGGATTAAATAAAAAAGGTCACCCAAGTAATATGGATGACCTTTCAAAAAAAGATGTTGTGGTTTTTTGCTTAAAACTTGGTGTTGCGGGTTAATACCGATGGTTCCATATATAGCTCAGCTGTAAAAAGCTCTTTTATTTTTTGTGCTATTTCGGTTCTGTTTACAGTAGCGGTATCGCGCCTGCATTTCAGATAATGCTCTCTCGCCACTTTTTCGGCCAGGTCGCCAAGGGTTTTTACTTTTAATTCTTTACCAAACTTTCCTGCAAGCATTAGCCCTATAGCCGCAATGATCAATCCAACAAAAGCCATTACCGGTTGAAAAAAGAAACCGGCCAAAGATGCCAGTAATACAAATACGAATGTGCCCACTATGCCTTGCTTAGGTTGTAAAAGGTTAATTTTAAAACCCATTTCCTTTTCAATTTCGGCTATTACCTCTAAACGGTTATCACGGGGAAAAATATCTGCTAACCGGGTTTGAGGCTTTATCAGCTCTTTAGGCGGCGAAATGGTGGAGTTAATAGCATTGCGTATTTTATAAAATGCCTGTTGTGTAGTACAGCTATCGTTGTTGGTTTGCTTTACCTTTTCAACTACAATATCACAAAGCTTGCCGAAGGTTTTAACATCTTTACAGGATGTATCGTCTAAACGGATATTAAAGGACTTTTCAATTTTTACAAGAACATCACCTATATCTTCAGGATCAACATTATTGAGGTTGAATGCCTGGGTATTATTCGAATTAACTTTCAATCTATAGTAACTAAGTTCAACAATAATTTACCTGTAACCGGGGAGCTACAGGTAAATGTTTATCCTGTTATTAAACTACACGTGTAATTTAATGTTTTAATTATTTTTATTTGCTCAGGTACATTGATTTCTCTTTGTACAAGTGCCTGAAATAAGGATCCTGCAGGTTTGGTATAAAGCGTATAGCCTCGCCTGTTGATTTCATTTCGGGGCCAAGCTCCTTGTTCACTTCAGGGAATTTATCGAAAGAGAACACAGGTTCTTTTATGGCATAACCCCATAGTTTGCGCTCAATGGTAAAGTCTTTAAGCTTATTAACTTCAAGCATTACCTTGGTAGCTATGTTAATGTAAGGTACATCATAAGCTTTGGCAATAAAAGGTACCGTACGTGATGCACGCGGGTTGGCCTCAATTACAAACACCTGATCATTTTTAACAGCAAACTGGATGTTAAGCAAGCCGCGCACATTTAATGCCTTGGCAATTTTAACCGTATATTCTTCCATCAGGCTAATCACGTTGTCTGACAGGTCAAATGGTGGCAATACCGAAAATGAATCGCCTGAGTGGATCCCTGCAGGCTCTATATGCTCCATCATACCAATGATATGCACGTCATCACCATCACTGATCGAGTCAGTCTCGGCTTCTGCGGCACGGTCAAGGAAGTGGTCAATCAATACACGGTTGCCTGGCAGGTTTTTTAATAAGCTAACTACAGCTTTTTCCAGGTCCTCGTCATTAATAACAATGCTCATGCCCTGTCCGCCTAATACATAGCTCGGGCGCACCAAAACAGGGTAACCAACATGGTGGGCAACTTCAAGTGCTTCTTCGGCACTTTCGGCAACGCCATATCTTGGATAAGGGATATCAAGCTCTTTCAGGAGATCTGAGAAACGACCGCGGTCTTCGGCAACATCCATATCATCAAATGATGTACCTATGATCCTGATGCCATGTTCGTGCATCTTCTCGGCCATTTTTAAAGCAGTTTGCCCGCCAAGCTGAACAATTACACCATAAGGTTTTTCAAGTTCAATGATCTCGCGAACATGTTCCCAATATACCGGCTCAAAGTATAGCTTGTCGGCCATATTAAAATCGGTTGATACAGTTTCAGGGTTACAGTTAATCATGATAGCTTCAAAACCGGCTTCTTTGGCGGCTAATAACCCATGTACACAGCTGTAATCAAACTCAATACCCTGACCAATACGGTTAGGGCCCGATCCTAATACAATTATTTTCTTTTTATCTGATGATATTGATTCGTTTTCGCCCTCGTAGGTTGAGTAGTAGTAAGGCGTTTGGGCCGGGAACTCGGCAGCGCAGGTATCAACCATTTTGTAAACGCGGTTAATACCCAAAGCTTTTCTGCGCAGATACACATCTTCTTCGGTAACGTTACCCAGTATATAAGCTATCTGGGTATCAGAAAATCCTTTTTGTTTCAGGGTGAAGAAGAAATCTTCAGGAATGTTGGTTAACGAATAGCGGCGCAGTTCGTTCTCCAGGTTCACCACATCCATGATCTGGTTCAGGAACCAGCGATCAATTTTTGTAACCTTCCTTACCGATTCAATGGGAACGCCCAGGCTCAGCGCGTCATATACATGGAAAAGCCTGTCCCAGCTTGGATGCTCCAGGCTGTGCATGATCTCTTCCAGATTGCGGCTCTGACGGCCATCGGCACCTAAACCGGCGCGGCCTATCTCTAAACTCTGACAGGCTTTTTGCAGCGCCTCAATAAAGCTGCGGCCAATGCCCATCACTTCGCCTACTGATTTCATTTGAAGGCCCAGCTCTTTGTTGGCGCCCTTAAATTTATCAAAGTTCCAACGTGGTATTTTAACGATCACATAATCTAAAGTAGGCTCAAAATAAGCCGACGTTGTTTTAGTGATCTGATTTTCTATTTCGTCAAGGTTATAACCTATGGCCAGCTTGGCAGCAATTTTAGCGATAGGATAACCTGTTGCTTTTGATGCCAGCGCCGATGAGCGCGAAACGCGCGGGTTAATTTCAATAGCGATGATGGCTTCATCGGCTGGGTTAACCGAGAACTGTACGTTACAGCCACCTGCAAAATTGCCAATGGCTCTCATCATACGGATGGCCTGGTTACGCATATCCTGGTAGCAGCGGTCGCTCAGGGTCATGGCCGGGGCCACAGTGATCGAGTCGCCGGTATGGATCCCCATCGGGTCAAAGTTTTCGATAGAGCAGATGATGATAACGTTATCGTTATTATCACGCAGCAGCTCAAGCTCGTATTCTTTCCAGCCTATAACAGCCTGCTCAACCAAAACCTCGTGCGATGGTGAAGCTTGAAGGCCTCGGCTTAATGCGGCATCAAAATCTTCTTTTTTGTGCACAAAGCCCGCCCCTTTACCACCAAGGGTATAGCTTGGGCGGATAACCAGCGGAAAGCCAATATCCTGTGCCGCCTCTTTACCTTCCAGAAAAGAGTTGGCAATTTTTGAATTAGCTACGCCCACGCCTATATCAACCATTAACTGGCGAAAAGCTTCTCGGTTCTCGGTTTTTTCAATAGCGGCTATATCTACCCCTACAATTTTTACACCGTATTTTTCCCAAATTCCGCGTTCTGCAGCTTCAATACAAAGGTTAAGCGCGGTTTGACCGCCCATAGTAGGCAATACAGCATCAATTTTTTGTTCTGCAAGTATCTGTTCAATACTTGCACAGGTTAGTGGCAGCAGATAAACATGGTCGCCAATAACCTTATCCGTCATGATAGTTGCCGGATTGCTGTTAATGATGGAAACGGTAATACCTTCTTCTTTGAGCGAAAGGGCTGCTTGTGAGCCGGCGTAATCAAATTCGCAGGCCTGGCCAATAATGATAGGGCCTGAACCAATAATTAAAACGGACTTGATGGAGTTGTCTTTGGGCATAGGGCTTTTTTTAAGTCAAAAGTTCTAAGTTAAAAGTCAATGTCTGTTAAGACGATAACGATTTTTCCTATGCACTGAAAGCGAAAAAATCCCGACTTCAGTGTCGGGGTGCAAAGATAGAGTTTTGTGAAACTTTTTAGCCTATTTTTTTATAAAATTTTAGAAAGCCGCTTTGGCGTAATATTGTATAGCTTTACTGTAACTAAAATGTGATTTTAAATGCAAAAAAAAGCGTATTTTTAAATATTGCTGTGATAGACCGGTTCATAACCCCGATACCGGTTTTTTTAACAATTTTCAAAAAAAAATTCGGCTTTAAGTTAAATTATACTGAAATTTAATATATAATATGCATTACAAACTTATTAAACCCGCGTTTGTAGTGTAGAGGATAACCACCTGAATTGATATGATGAAGAAGCCTTTGTTTATTCTGATAATAACCTTGTTTTTGGGTAGTTGCGCCATGATGCAATCTATCGTAAAGTCAACGTTCCCTTATACAGCCAATCTGGTGATTCCGGCATCGGCAACAGTGGGCGAAGCGCGTACTGCTTTAAGTATAGCCAACAGCTTTGACCAGGATTTTACTAAAGATGGTAATAATGCAGGCCGGATAAGCGAGGTGCGCGTTGTATCGGCCAAGTTGCAATCAAAAGACCCATCTGATTATAACATTGGCAATATAGTTTCTTTGAGGGTGTATATGGCAAAAGCCGATGGGAGTGATGAAGTACTGGTTGCTGTGCGTAAGGATATTACCCCCGAAGTTGGTAATAGCATTGTGCTTGATATTGATAATTCACATTTTCTTGATGACCTTGTTCGGCAGCCAAGTGTGCGCATCAGGATGGTTTACCTGTTGCGTAAGGCTAACGCCGTTGATGCAAGTTTAAAAGTTACCCTGGGTTTGGGTTCTTATCCGCGTAATTAATTCCTGAAAACAGGGGATTGTGTCACAGATTTACGTTAAATTTTTAACAAAAATTGTGCGTAGATGACCTGTCCGGCTTATAGCGGTGCTTTGAGAGAAGGATGGTTGTTTTTGTTTGTTTGGAAAAACGAATCTTATTTGATCAGCTTATTATCAGCATCAGGAAACACCAATATGGGCTCATATGCACGGGCCTCATCAGTTTCCATGTACGCGTATGACATAATGATCACAATATCGCCAACCTGGGCCAACCGTGCTGTTGCACCGTTAAGGCATACTGTTCCGCTGCCACGCTCGCCTTTTATTACATAAGTTTCAAAGCGTGCGCCATTATTATTATTTACAATCTGGACTTTCTCGTTCGGTATAATATTAGCCGCTTCAATCAAATCTTCATCAATTGTAATACTGCCCACATAATTCAGTTCGGCCTGTGTTACCTTAACCCTGTGAATCTTGGACTTTAATATCTCAATAATCATGATGCAAAGTTATGAATATTTAACTCATGGTTCATAGCTGATAGTACATTGCATTGTTGGCTAAATGTAAATAGTTGTATACCTGCAATTATCGGGCTACCATGATCTGTGAATCATGAGCTAAGAACCAATCAACATATTATCTATCAGTCTTGTTTTACCTGCCCTGGCCGCAACAAGTGCAACTATGTTTTTTGTATCGGCAGTTGCGGTATGCAGAGTTTGGCCGTCAACAATTTCAAAATATTCCAACTCAATTCCGGGTTCGTTACTTATCATTAGCCCGGCCTGCTGTTTTATTGCCGGAATATTGCCTGCATCAAAATTGTTTTTAACCCAGCTTAGTGCTTTGAAGAGGATCAGCGCATGGTGCCTGTCGTCGGGAGTTAAATGAATATTTCTTGAGCTCATGGCAAGACCGTCATTTTCGCGCTCAATAGGGCACATGACCAGTTTAACCGGCATGTTCAGCAATTCAACCATTTTACTGATCACTAAAAACTGCTGGTAGTCCTTTTGCCCAAAAAAAGCGATATCCGGCTTCACAATGCTAAACAGCTTATAAACCACCTGGGTAACCCCCTGATAATGCCCCGGCCTAAATTCGCCTTCGAGCAAATGTTCCAGATCGCCTATGTTTAAATGCCATTTCTCATTATCATCATAAATTTCATTAACCGGGGGATTGAACAAAATATCGCATCCAACCTGCTCCAGCATACTGATGTCTGCAGCTATTGGCCTGGGGTATTTTTCAAGGTCTTTGGGGTCATTAAACTGTGTGGGGTTAACAAAAATGCTGCAAACCACTTCGGTGCTGTTTTGCTGTGCCTGTTTAATTAATGACATATGGCCCTGGTGCAGGGCTCCCAGTGTAGGTACAAAGCCCACTATTTTTCCTGTTTTATGGGTAAAATAGTGTGTTATTTCTTTTTTGGTGGTAAATATTTTCAATGTAAATACTATTACAAATTTTGGTAAAGATGTGCATTTGCCTAAAAAATACCAAAAGTTACTTGCACAATTCGTTGACAGTTCATATAATAATGCTTATATTTGCAGACTCAAATTTTTTGACTTCTTTACATATTTAATACTGATTAAGTGATGGGTAAATCTAAGCTTTTGTTTATAACTCATGAAATGTCTCCCTTTCTCGAACTCACTAAAATTGCTGAAATAACACGCCAACTTCCGCAGGCTATGCAGGAGAAAGGTTACGAGATCCGTATCCTTATGCCGCGTTTTGGTAATATTAATGAGCGCAGGAACAGACTTCATGAAGTGATCCGTTTATCGGGTATGAACATCATTATCAACGATAATGATAACCCGCTGATCATTAAAGTAGCATCTATCCCGGCGGCGCGCATGCAAGTATATTTTTTAGATAATGAAGAATATTTTCAGCGTAAACATGTGTTTGGTGATAAAGACGGTAAATTTTACGCCGATAATGATGAGCGGATGATTTTCTTTTGCAAAGGTGCATTGGAAACTGTAAAAAAATTAGGATGGGCTCCTGATATTATTCACTGCCATGGTTGGCTTAGTGCATTGGTGCCTGCTTATTTAAAAACTACTTATAAAGACGATCCTACATTCAAAAACTCAAAGATCATTTACTCTATCTACGAAAATGATTTTAAAGAGAAAATGAATGGCGATTTTGTGCGTAAGGCTATCATGAACAACATGACCGAACAGCACGTTGACGCTTACAAAGAAGGTACAAATTCTGCCTTATATGCAGGTGCCATTCAATACTCAGACGGAATAGTTTTGGGTAGCGAGAATATAGATGCAGATGTGTTAAATAATGTTAAAAACAGCAATAAATCGGTTTTAGAATTTGATTCTACCGCAGATTTCGAAAATTATTACAATTTTTACGACGAAATTACCAACGATGAATTGGTGCATGTTGCTTAATCTTTAATATTATATATGAAATTTTTAAGATTAGACTTATTGACGCTGTTAATAAGTCTTTTTATTTTTAATAGTTGTAAACGACAAGATGGGATCGGTTTAGGTATTGACTCTTCAAATCAGATCAACGGAAGTTTAATTGTTGATTCCAACATTATTGTTAATACTGTTGTTGAAGACTCTGTAGTTACATCGGCGCTTGCAAAAACACCGCTTGCTAACTTTACCGACCCTGAATTTGGAACAACAAAATCAAATTTGGCCCTTGCCCTTTCATTACCAAATAATGCGGCATATACTGTGCCACCGGGTACATTAACTATTGACTCTGCTGTATTGGTATTACGATATGCCGATGGTTTTTATGGTGATTCTGTTGCTACCCGTTACGTAGCAAATGTTTACCAGCTACAGGAAAAAGCCAATAACCAAACTTATTATAACACCAAACACTGGCAGGCTAATTTGGGCAATTTATTGGGTACAAAAACATTTACAGCCCGTACACACGATAGCGTAACCATTACTAACATCAGGGATGCAAAGGTTGATACTGTGCAAAAGGTTGGTCCGCAGTTGCGTATTCCATTCAGCAAGAAGTTTATTTATGATAATCTGTTGAATGCAACTGGTTCGCAGCTGGCTTCAACGCTGCTTTTCCAAAATGCAGTGAAGGGTTTATATGTTATGTTAGATAAAACCCAGGCTTCCAATGCCGGGGGTGTTTTACAGCTTGCACTTGACTCATCACGCATAGATGTGTTTTATAAAGCTGTAAATGGTGCAACCATTGATACCGCTACGGTGACGTTGCCTTTTTCATCGCACAGTGCCGAGATAACACATACTTATACTTCAACCATTCAGGCTGCGCTAAACGACAAAACAAATTCACAAAACACTTTTTATTTGCAAGGGCTTGCAGGTTTAAGAGCCAAAGTGAGTTTCCCGGATCTGAGTAAATTGCCTGATTCTATTGTACTGAACAGGGCCGAACTGGTGATCACACCAGTGCCAAACTCAGGTATACCTTATGCTCCATTGCCAAAACTTACCATGTACCAGTTAGATATAGCCAAGCAGCGTACTCTTATTCAGGATGCTTCACCAACCGATGCGCGTGCCCAGGCAGGTGTATTTGGCGGGGGATATAGTAAAACAAAAAAAGAATATCATTTTATAGTGACAGCTTACATCCAGGATCTGTTACTTAAAAAAACAATTGATTATGGAACGTATGTAGCACCTGTTGATACAACAGAGGTTAATAGTCAAACAGGTTCTACTAATATTAGTCCAACCGCACAGGTTGCAGCCCGTACCGTAGCGGTTGGAAGCGATAAAACTTCACCTTATAAAATCAAGCTGAATATCATTTATACCAAGATCCGTAAGTAAACGAACCTCTGATTAGATAAAAAGAATCCCCGATAAGGGGATTTTTTATTTAAGCTATTTATACTTCTTAAAATTTGTTTTTAAGTAATTAAAAACGTCCCTCTTTTCTAAAAAAATCAAAATAATTAGCTATGATTTATGTTATATAGCTAATTATTTTTGCTCCATTTACATTTTAATAAATTTATTATGTGCGGAATTGTAGGTTATATAGGTTACCGGGATGCTTATCCAATAGTTATTAAAGGACTTCACCGTTTAGAATATCGGGGCTATGACAGCGCCGGTGTGGCTTTATTAGATAAAGAGCTGAAGGTTTATAAAAAGGCAGGCAAGGTTGATGATCTTGAAAAGTTTGTTAAAGACATTGACCTGAAAGGATCAATAGGGATAGGGCATACCCGCTGGGCAACACATGGCGAGCCAAGCGACCGCAATTCGCACCCGCACTCGTCTGGCGACCGTAAGTTAACCATTATTCATAATGGCATTATTGAAAACTACGGTATTATTAAAGAAACCCTGCTGGCTAAAGGCCACGTTTTTAAAAGCGATACGGATACCGAAGTTTTAATTCACCTGATAGAGGATATACAGCAGCAGGGCGGCCTGGATCTGCGCGATGCTGTGAGGGTAGCTTTAAATAAGGTGATAGGCGCTTATGCCATTGTGATCATGAGCGCTGACGAGCCAGATGAGCTCATAGCTGCCCGTAAAGGCAGCCCAATGGTAATTGGTGTAGGTAAGGGCGAATATTTTATTGCATCAGATGCCACACCTATTGTGGAGTACACTAAAAATGTGATCTATCTAAATGATAACGAAATTGCGTTTATAAACCGTAATAACCTGCTGATCAAAAATATTGACAACTCGGTTCAAACCCCATACATACAGGAGCTTGACCTGAAGCTGGAGATGCTTGAAAAAGGCGGTTATGACCACTTTATGCTCAAAGAGATATATGAGCAGCCCCGTTCCATTCGTGATTGCCTGCGTGGCCGTATTTACCCGCAGCAGGGTAAGGTACAGCTGGGGGGGATAAAGGAGTATACTGAAAAACTAAAAAATGTTGACCGTATTATCATCATTGCCTGCGGCACGTCATGGCACGCGGGTTTAGTTGGTGAATATCTGATCGAAGAATATGCCCGTGTACCGGTTGAAGTGGAGTACGCTTCTGAGTTCAGGTACCGCAATCCTATCATTACAGAAAAGGACCTGGTAATAGCCATCTCACAATCGGGCGAAACCGCGGATACCATGGCGGCTATTGAACTGGCAAAGGAAAAAGGCGCTACTATTTTTGGTATTTGTAATGTAGTGGGTGCATCCATACCGCGTACTACACATGCCGGGGTGTATACCCACGCCGGCCCAGAAATTGGTGTAGCATCAACAAAGGCATTTACCGCCCAGGTTAGCGTGCTAACACTTATTGCCTTTTACATTGCGCAGCAACGCGGTAAAATAACACAAGGCAAACTGGTGGAGTATTTGACCGAGCTAAACGAGATCCCGCAACTGGTGGAGCAGGCTTTAAAATCAAACGACCATATTAAAGAAATTGCCGCGAAATTCAAGGATTCAACAAATTGCCTGTTCCTGGGCAGGGGGAGTTCGTTCCCAGTGGCGCTTGAGGGAGCTTTAAAGCTTAAGGAGATATCCTATATTCATGCCGAGGGTTATCCTGCCGCCGAAATGAAACACGGCCCTATTGCCTTAATTGATGACGATATGCCGGTAGTGGTTATTGCAACCCAGCATTCCTCGTACGAAAAAGTGATCAGTAATATACAGGAAGTAAAAGCACGTAAGGGGCATGTAATAGCCATTGTTACCGAAGGTGATACCGAAGTACGGAACATGGCCGATTATGTGATTGAGATACCTCAAACCAATGAGGCGTTTGTACCGCTGGTGGCTACAATACCGTTGCAACTATTGGCTTACCACATAGCCGTAATGCGTGGCTGTAACGTTGACCAGCCGCGTAATCTGGCTAAGTCTGTTACGGTGGAGTAAGTTCTAAGTCAAAAGTTTTAAGTCCTAAGCCGGCAGTATTTTTAATACAACTGCAGACTTAGGACTTAAAACTTTTGACTTAATACTTTATACCGAAGCCGGCATTTGTTTCATGGTTTCATTCAGATCAAGTTCCAGGCCTTTGGCAATTGCCATACCTAAATTAATATCGGCCCTGAACCAATGGCATAGTTGACGGTTAACTATCTGATCTTTTTTAGGGCCATCAATACCACTCATAGAATTCACAATATTAGTGATCAGGTCATGTTTTGCCTGTCCATCCATTAAACGGTATAAATTACCCGGTTGGGTGTAATGATCGTTTTCGCCTTCGGCGTTGCGGTCATACCAGTCGCCTACAGAGCTGCCAAAATCCCAGGCCGGCTGTTTATAGCTTTGATCAACTTCAATATCATCAAAACTATTAGGGAAATAGTTAGGATTTGAACCCTGGTTGCCATCCACACGCATTTGGCCATCCCTTTCGTAATTACTTACCAGGTACGGGCATTTATTTACAGGGATCTGTTCATAATTACCTCCTAAACGGTAACGGTGCGCATCAGGATATGACAAGATGCGGCCCTGCAGCATTTTATCGGGCGAGTAGCCAACACCATCAACAACATGTGCCGGTGCAAAAGCAGCCTGTTCCACATGGGCAAAATAATTGTCGGGGTTTTCATTAAGCTCCAATATACCAACATCAATTAACGGATAATCGGCATGTGGCCATACTTTGGTAAGGTCAAACGGGTTAATGTGATATGTTTTGGCGTCAGCCTCAGGCATTACCTGAATTTTCAAGGCCCATTTCGGGAAATCGCCATTGTCAATAGCGGTTAACAGGTCATGCTGTGCAAAATCAGGGTTTTTGCCACGCATTTCACCGGCTTCCGCGTCGGTAAAGTTTTTAATACCCTGCTGGGTTTTAAAGTGGAATTTCACCCAGAATCTTTCATTCTGCGCATTGATGAACGAGAAAGTGTGGCTGCCAAAACCATCCATATGGCGATAACCGTAAGGCGTTCCCCTGTCGCTCATCAGTATGGTTACCTGGTGCAGGCTTTCAGGGCTTAATGACCAAAAATCCCACATCATGGTAGCGCTTTTGCAGTTGGTATAGGGGTCGCGTTTTTGGGTGTGAATAAAGTCACCAAATTTCTTTGGGTCCTTTATAAAAAACACTGGTGTGTTGTTACCTACCAGGTCCCAGTTACCGTCTTCTGCATAAAATTTTAGGGCAAACCCTCTTGGGTCGCGCTCCGTATCAGCCGATCCTTTTTCGCCACCTACGGTCGAGAAACGTAAAAATGCCTTGGTTTCTTTACCTATCGTATTAAATATTTTGGCACGGGTGTATTTTGAAATATCGTGGGTGATGGTTAGTTTACCATAAGCGCCTGATCCTTTTGCATGTACCACACGTTCCGGTATACGTTCACGATTAAAGTGAGCCATTTTTTCGTGAAGTATAAAGTCTTGTAACAAGATCGGTCCTCTTGGTCCGGCAGTTAGTGAGTTTTCATTTTCCACATAGGGGATACCGGATGCAGTAGTCAGCTTTTTTTTATTGGTTTCCATATCAAGTTGGTTTTGTTAGTTCAAACTTCATTATAATATTTCAATAGAAAAAATCAATAATTGTTATATTTGAATAGAATTTATCTATATGACCATTACCCAACTTGAATATATTGTAGCCGTTGATACCTACCGGAGTTTTGTATTAGCTGCCGAAAAATGCTTTGTTACGCAACCAACACTGAGTATGCAGGTACAAAAGCTGGAAGATACGCTTGGTGTAAAACTTTTTGACCGTAGCAAACAACCTGTAACACCTACCGAAATTGGTATCGAAATAATTACGCAGGCCCGTATCATGCTGTCGGAAAGTGAAAAAATAAAGGAAATTATTACCGACAGGCAAAAAGAATTATCCGGCGAATTAAGGGTGGGCATTATTCCTACCGTATCTCCTTATATTTTACCCAAAATTATCCGGGGTTTTATTGAAAAGTTTCCGCAGGTTAAGCTGATAGTTTGGGAGCAAACTACCGAGGAAATTGTGCAGCAGTTAAAATTGGGGATGATAGACTGCGGCATCATGTCGACCCCGCTGCATGAAAGCACCTTAACCGAGATCCCTGTTTTTTACGAGAACTTTGTGGCCTACGTATCTAAAAATAGCAAACTTTCAAAAAAGAAAAATATCAACCCCGAGGATATTGATATGGAAGAGATTTGGGTGCTTAACGAGGGGCATTGTATGCGCGAGCAGGTTTTAAACATTTGCCAGCGCCGTAAATCAACTAAAGGATTTTTGCATTTTGAATATAATACCGGGAGTGTTGAAACTCTGAAACGGATGGTTGACCAGAATAACGGCGCCACCATATTGCCTGAACTTGCCCTGGCCGAACTAAGCGACAAACAATTGGACAGGGTGCGTTATTTTAAATCGCCCGAACCTGCCCGCGAGGTAAGCATTGTGATACAGCGTAACTTTTTAAAACGCCGCATGATTGAGGCCCTCAAAAATGAGATACTTGAATTTGTACCCAAACGAATGAAAAGTAAGAAAAAGAAAGAAGTGATTGATATTTGATACAACAATCCGGGCGTTGTTTATATAAGTTAAGTTGCTCAGTAGGCGCTTCTACTGAACCATCTACAATTATGTCATTGCGAGCGCAGCGTGGCAATCTCACAGGATAAGTAACAAACTTTGCTTGTGCAACCTGCACGGTGAGATTGCCACATTGCGCCCATATAGAGAACGTCAAGCTTAGCATTAATGAGAATAATTCTCTTCAGCGATTCTCTTACTAAAAAACCATTATTATTTATAATTATTCTAAATAATTTGGATTGTAAGGCTTTGTATTTTATTTTTGACCATTATTTGTAATTAGTCTAAATAAAATGGAACAACCCCAACTCTCTTTTCACAAAATATTTCTCCCTCTCTTAATTTTATTATCCTTTAGTTCAAATTTCGCTTCGGCGCAGCAAATACGCGGTATTGTTAAAGGTCACATTAAAATTTATAATGACGGCCCGGCCGAAAACGTTTCGGTTACTTTAAAGGGCACCAAGTATGGAACAATTACCGACGCGAATGGCGATTTTAGTTTGCGGGTACCTCAGGGAAAGTACACCCTTGTTATCAGTCACGTTAGTCAAAAGGCACAGGAAGCACAGGTTGAAGTAATGGCTGGCCATCCGGCTGTTGCCAATTTTACGCTGGCCGAAAATGCGAACCAGTTAAATGAAGTGGCCATATCCGGTAAAAGGCAAAAATATAAAGTAGATGCCCCTTCAAATAGTTTGCGGTTGGATGAGCCTTTATTGCAGATTCCTCAAAATATTCAGGTAGTTACATCACAAGTATTGGCCGATCAACAGGTAATCAGCATGAGCGATGGTTTGATACGTAACGTGAGCGGTGCAGTAAGATTAGAGCATTGGGGCGATATGTATACTAATATTACCATGCGCGGTTCGCAGATACAGGCATTCCGGAACGGCTTTAACGTAGTAAGTTCATACTGGGGCCCGCTTACCGAAGACATGAGCTTTGTTGATCATATTGAATTTGTAAAAGGCCCTGCAGGCTTTATGTTGTCTAACGGCGACCCAAGTGGATTATACAATGTGGTTACTAAAAAGCCTACCGGCCAAACAAAAGGCGAAGTTAGCTTTACCACCGGTAGTTTCAATTTGAACCGCGCAACGCTTGATCTTGACGGGAAACTGAGCAAAGATGGAAAACTGCTGTATCGCTTAAACTTATCTGCACAAAACAAGGCCTCGTTCCGTGCTAATGAGTTTAATGACCGTTATGCCATTGCGCCGGTGATTTCTTACCAAATTGACGATAAAACCAAGCTGACGGCCGAGTATGTTTATCAGCGCGCGCATATGTCTGACGTTGGTTCATACTACGTATTCAGCCCTAAAGGCTATGCTGTGCTTCCGCGTAACTTTACCCAGTTACCGGCAGGCCTGCCTCCAACCAATATTAATGATCATAGCTTTAGTTTGAACCTGCAGCACCAGTTAGCTGATAACTGGAAATTGACTGCGCAGGCGGCACGTTACAGCTCTTCGCAACTCGGCACCTCTATGTGGGCCGACACCGTATTTGCCGACGGCCGGTATGTGCGCAACGCAGGTATTTGGGAAGCACAAAGCACTATGTCATTAGCCCAGGTATTTTTAAATGGCAAGGTAACTACCGGTGGCATAGTTCATAAAATTTTAGGGGGCATTGATATGGCAGACAAAAAATATATTGCCGATTATGCTCAAACTAAATCGCTTGATACCAAAGAAACACCTTTTAATCCTTATGAAGAAGGCGTCCCTACATTAAACAACCCTGCAAATGGTTATCCTACGTTTGACCGTACCTTAAATTTAGAGGCGCGTGCAGCAGCAGGATTTGGTCTGATCAACTCACGCTATTCAAGCTTCTATGTGCAAGACGAACTTGGGTTTTTTGATAACAGAGTTAGATTAACATTGGCAGGCCGTTATACCTCCATACAAATGTCAGACTTTAACACTCCGGAAGAAGCTAAGCATTTTACCCCGCGTGTTGGCCTGAGCGTATCCATAGACAATCAAACTTCGGTTTATGGTTTACGCGACCAGACATTTTTACCACAGGCAGGCAGGGTTAGCGTTGGTAAATTACAGCCATTAACCGGTACCAACACCGAGTTTGGTATTAAAAAAGATTGGGCTGATGGCAAATGGAACACTACGCTTTCGGTATACCGCATCTTAAGAAATAACGAGTTAACTGCCGACCCCAATGCTGCTCCTAACTCAGGGTTAAGTATCATATTTGGTCAAAAAAAATCTCAGGGTTTGGAGTTTGACCTGCGTGGTGAAGTGCTACCCGGTTTGAACCTGACTGCAAACTACGCATACACCGATTCAAAAGTGAGCAAAGTAAATCCCGACCTTGCCGCATCTCCAGATAATACTATTAAAGTAGGTGATGTGGTTCCCGGTTACTCAAAACATGTTGCTAACGCTTGGTTGAGCTATAAATTAAGTAGCGGTGGACTAAAAGGTACCGGCATTTCTTTGGGCGGAACTTATCTTGCCGGCCGGCAGACAGATACCTGGAGCGTTGGCCTGGAAAAGTTGCCCAACTACTTTAAAATGGATGCTGGCTTATTTTGGGAAGGTGCGAAAATGCGCATTACCGGCAACGTATTTAATGTGCTTGACAAATATACTTATAGCGGTTCCTATTATTCTTTCCTGAACGCTTATTACTGGCAGGCAGATGCACCGCGCAATTTCCGTTTGAGTATTGCTTACCGATTTTAATAATGACGAGGTTTAAGAAAGTCATATTATTCTGTCACCGCTGGCTCGGGTTTATATCCGGGCTGGTGGTGTTTATTGTGAGTATTACCGGCTGTATATTTTGTTTTCAGGATGAGATACAGGACCTGATACATGATTACCGCAAGGTTGAAGTACAGTACAAACCCTACCTTGATCCATCAGTTTTAAAAGCCGAAGCGCTTAAGGGTCGGAAAGGAGCATCGGCCACTTATATGTACTATTATGGAGTGAACAGGCCTGCTGCCGTACTGGTCAATTTGCCTAAGGACGAAATGTTGTATGTGTATTTAAACCCTTACACCGGCAAAATAACCCATACCGAGAACCCGGCGAAAAACTTTTTTATTATTGTAGAGTACATTCACCTGTACCTGCTGCTGCCTGCTAAGGTTGGCAGCTTAGTGGTGGGCATATCCGTCATTATATTTATGGTGATCATGATCACCGGCCTCATACTCTGGTGGCCCAAACGTAAAAGCGACCGTAAACGCAGCTTTAATATTAAATGGAACGGCCGCTGGCGCAGGGTAAATTACGATCTGCATAATGTACTGGGCTTTTATGCTACCTCCGTAGCCATTATACTGGCTATAACGGGCCTGTCGATGGTTTTTGAATCGGTAAGGGAGGGTATTTATATCACTGCTAACTTAGGCCGGTCATATCCATCAGAAAAAGAGGTGCTGAAGTCTGATTCACTTTTGAAAGGGAAAGTAAAAAACGGTTTTGTGATAGATAAAGCTTTTGCAATTGCGCAGGTGCGGTCGCCCAAAGCCGAGATGTTTCTTATTAATGACGATGCTACTGCTGCTGGTACGGTTGGTATAAGTGCTTACGCCCAAACCCTGCACTATTATAATAGCGACGAATACATTTTTGAAAAATATACAGGCAAACTGCTAAAGCAAACACCTAATGAAAAGAAAAGTACCGGCCTGAAAATGAACGAGATGAATTATGATCTGCATGTGGGCCAAATAGGTGGACTTACCACCAAGATTATCGCTTTTTTAGCCAGTTTGATCTGTGCCTCGCTGCCCATAACAGGGTTTATCATTTGGCTGGGCAAGCGTAAAAAGTCAAAATCAAAAAAAGTAAAAGAGGTGGTGCACAGAAGAGTGCATAAACAGCATTTGACATAGCTTATAAAATTTGTCATGCTGAACTGAGTGAAGCATCTATATTTCCTTCCACACGTCATTGCGAGGTACGAAGCAATCTCTATGCTATACAGAGCAAATTGACTTGCCTGTGTAGAGATTGCTTCGTACCTCGCAATGACGCATTTTTATTTACTCCCCAAACGATATCACCACATCATCACTTATGGGATGACCGGTGCAGGTCAGTATCCAGCCTTCGGCTATGTCGGCATCGGTAAGCACATCATTTTTTACCATTTCAATTTTACCACTGGCGCATTTGGCTGTACAGGTGGAGCATACTCCATTGCGGCAGCTATAAGGCAGCGCTACGTTGTTTTGCAGGGCAGCCTGTAATATGGATTGATTTTCGCCAACGGCCAGGTCATGCACCTCGTTTTTAAATTTGATCCTGATGTTGCGAGGCGGAAAATTGATGATCGAGCTGGTAACAGATACGGTTTCCAATACAAAGTTTTCCCGGCGTATCTGGTTAGGGTTTATACCCATATACACCAGCGCGAACCTGATCATCCGCATATAAGGGAATGGGCCGCAAAGATAAAATTCAGCCTTGCCCAGCTCATGCTGTACAATTTGGCGGGTAAGCTTTTCAACCCTGTCGGTATTCAGTCGGTTGGCCTCGCTGCTGAGCAGGTTAATAATGGTAAACCTATCCGGGTATTTGGCGGCCAGTTCAATCAGTTCATCCTTAAATAATATAGACTTTGCATCCTGGTTACTGTAAATAAGCGTAATCCGACTTTTACCCGGGCGGTTCAGTATATATTTAAGCTGCGAAAATATGGGTGTAATGCCGCTGCCACCTGCAAACAGGAGTATATCTTTTTCCGGCTCAAAGTTGGTTATAGTAAACCGGCCGGCAGGGGTGAGTGCCGTTAATATATCACCCGGATGTTCCTTAGCAAGCATAAAGCGGGAGATCTCTCCATTGGTTATCCGCTTTACGGTGATGGATAAAAGATCCTCATCTGGTGAGGAGCTCAGGGAATATGACCTGCGGATCTCCTCGTTATGGTGATTGAATATCAGGGTAATGAATTGCCCGGCTTTATAATGTATAGGCTTGCCTGTTGTGTTGCTTAAATAAAAGGAAGCGGTATCCGGCGTTTCCCATTTTATCCGTTCAATCTTTAATTTTAGTATATCCTCATTCATGAAAACTATTCCTGCTTAGCCGCAAGCCTTTTTCGTATTACACTGTTCTTTTTACCGTAGGTGAAATATATAACTAAACCAATTGCCAACCAAATTAATAATCGCAGCCAGGTATCGCCGGGCAAAAATGTCATCATGGCAAAGCAAACCAATATGCCCAATATAGGCACAACAGGTACAAACGGTGTTTTAAACGGCCGGTGCACATTGGGCTGCTGTTTACGTAATATAAGTACTCCCGCGCAAACCATCACAAAGGCCAGCAGAGTACCAATACTCGTCATTTCGCCCACCACGCGGATGGGTACAAAAGCAGCGAATAACGCGATAAAGCCGCACAGCACAATGTTTGATTTCCATGGCGTGCGGAATTTAGGGTGCACATCAGAGAATACTTTGGGCAGCAATCCATCTTTCGACATGGAGAAGAATACCCTTGACTGGCCCAGTAAATCAACCAATATAACCGAGGTATAACCTATCAATATAGCCAGCACAATAGCCTTGCTTAACCATTGGTAATGTGTTTTTTCGATAGCGATGGCAACCGGAGCGCCTGAGCCAATGAACTCTTTATAATTAGCCATGCCCGTCATAACATGGGCGAAGATCACGAACAGGATTGTACAAACTACCAGCGAGCCGATGATACCTATGGGCATGTTTCGCTGCGGGTTTTTAGCCTCCTGTGCCGCGGTTGATACGGCATCGAACCCAATGAATACGAAGAAAACCAATCCCGCGCCCCGTAATATGCCCGACCATCCATAATCTCCCCATACGCCTGTATTTTGCGGGATATAAGGGTGATAGTTTTGCGGGTTGATGAACGACCAGCCAACAGCTATGAACACCAGTACCACACCCACCTTTAAACTTACAATAATGGCATTAACCAAAGCCGAACCTTTTGTACCCCGGATGATGATACTTGTAACAATAATAACTATTAAGGCCGCGGGCAGGTTAATAATACCGCTCACCACATCGCCATTGGCAGCTTTGGCGGTTTCAAAAGGGGATAAGGTAAGCTGCGGGGGCAGGTAAAGATCAAACCAGGACAGGAATTTAGTGAGGTATTGCGACCAGCTAATGGCCACGGTAGCGGCACCAACGGAATATTCAAGCACCAGGTCCCAGCCAATGATCCAGGCAAAAAGCTCGCCCATAGTAGCATAAGAATAGGTATAAGCACTGCCCGCAACCGGTATCATGGCCGAAAACTCGGCATAACAAAGTGCGGCGAATGTACAGCCTAAAGCAGCTATCAGGAAGGAGATGGTTACCGCTGGTCCTGAATGCTGACCGGCCGCGATACCGGTTAATGAAAATAACCCTGCTCCTATGATGATGCCTATCCCGATCAATATCAGGTTAACCGGGCCAAGTGTGCGTTTTAATGAATGTTCTCCTACTTCTGCCGACTCTTTCAGCAGCAGGTCTATGGGTTTTTTGATCATGCCTAAATAAAGTCCACAAAATTAGTAGATTATTAGGCAATCGCGCTATATACAAATGTTTAAACAGCTATTATTAGAGGTTCTGCAGTACAATTTTACCAAACTGTGAGGAATTTTCCATTTTGTCAATGGCTTTTTGCGCATCCCTCAGCGGAAACACTTCATCAACTATGGGAATTATCTTATGCTCGTTTACAAATTGTAGCATAGCCGTAAAATCAGCTGTGGTGCCCATGGTGGTGCCCAGGAGTTGCAATTGCTTCCAGAATATCTTGCGTCCGTCAAGTGCAGGGATATTACCTACTGTTCCGCCAAAGATCACGATGCGCCCGCCGGGATTACAAAGATCAGGGAATTTGGCAAACCCCGGACCCAGGGCACTATCAATAATGATATCAAAACCGTGAACGATCAGTTTCAGTTGTTCGGCCCAATCCTGCGCCTTATAATTTACGCCTGCTGCCGCGCCCAGGTGTTTGGCGCGTTCAATTTTTTCGCCATTGCCCGAGGTTACAAAAACCTGGCATCCGGCAGCTACAGCCCATTGCAGTGCAAAAGCGCCCGTCCCCGCGCCAACGCCAGATATCAAAACCCTATCGCCTTTTTTGGCTTTAGCTTTGGTAAATAATGCGCGGTAAGCGGTTAGCCCGGCCAGCGGAATGGCTGCGGCCTGATCCCAGGTTAAATGAGCGGGTTTGGGGTGCAGATATTCTACACGGGTTTTTACATATTCGGCAAAAGTGCCATTATCGGGCAGGCCCAATATCTTAAAATCCGCTCCTTGGTAATCATCACTCTGGCCATAGTTGTTGCTTGGGTTGATGACCACTTCCTGGTTTAGCCAGTGATTATCCTGCTCACTGCCAACTTCGGCAACTGTACCGGCCCCGTCTGATCCTAATATGGATGGATATTTGATACCGGCATACCGGCCTATGGTTATCCAGTAGTCGCGGCGGTTTAATGCGGCGGCTTTTATATGTACTAATACTTCGCCGGGAGCAAGGGTTGGTTTTTCAACCTCTTTATATACCAGTGGTTTATCGGCGGCTTCTAAAACGATGGCTTTCATAGGGATGATGGTTTTTCAACCTAACTTGTCATCCTGAGCGCAGCGAAGAATCTTATCTTCACCATACATGTCGGTGAATAGATCCTTCGCTGCGCTCAGGATGACAAGTTAAATTATATAAAATAAAATTAAATAAAAAAAGCGGCAGAATTGTTTAAACTCTGCCGCTTTAAATTTATAGGTTCTTAATATTAAGCTGTTGCTTTTGCGTAAAGCTCGGCAACTTGTTTCCAGTTGATCACGTTCCAGATAGCCGCTAAATAATCAGGGCGACGGTTTTGATATTTCAGGTAGTAAGCATGTTCCCAAACATCAATACCTAAAACTGGTGTGCCTTTTACTTCGGCAATATCCATTAATGGGTTGTCTTGGTTTGGAGTTGATGTAATAGCCAGTTTTTTATCGGCAGTAACAATTAACCATGCCCAGCCCGAACCGAAACGGGTTGCACCAGCTTCAGACACTTTAGTTTTAAAATCGGCAAATGAACCGAAAGTGCTTTTTATAGCATCGGCTAAAGCGCCAGTAGGCTCGCCGCCTCCGTTTGGAGAAAGCAATGTCCAGAATAAAGAGTGGTTGTAATGACCACCACCATTGTTGCGTACAGCAGGCGGAAATTTTGAAATATTTTTAATGATATCATCAATGCTGCTATCAGCTTCAGGTTTACCTTCAAGGGCTTTATTTAAGTTGGTTACGTAAGCCTGATGGTGTTTGCCATGGTGAATTTCCATGGTCAGTTTATCAATGTGCGGTTCCAGAGCATCGGTAGCGTAAGGTAACGCCGGTAGTGTAAATGCCATAATTGTTTATTATTAAAGTTTAAAAGTTTAATGTTGTGACGTAACAAATATAAGAGTTGAACTCAGTTTTTGTTCTAAAAAGTTTGTCAGGTATTTGTCTGGAATCAGAATTTACAGAATGTGAGAAGTCTTCAGGGGTTATCAAATTCGAATAACCCATTCTCTTAATTTATAAATTCTGAAAACTTTGATTCAGACATCATTTTTTCCGCTTCCCTTTAAAGAAACTTTTTACCAGTTCGGCACATTCGTTTTCACGGATGCCTCCGGTAATAACCGTTTTGGGATGGGTTATTTTTTGATTAAGCCTGCCAAAGCCAAGCTTGGTATCATAAGCGCCAAAAACAATCCTGCTCACCTGGAACCAGTAGGATGCCCCGGCACACATTACACAAGGCTCCATAGTTACATATAAAGTACAGCCCGGCAAATACTTACCACCCATGGAGTTGGCCGCGGCGGTTAATGCCTGCATTTCGGCATGTGCCGATACATCGCTCAATCGCTCGGTTAAGTTGTGGCCACGCCCTATGATCTTGCCGCCGTATACCACAATGGCGCCAATGGGTATCTCATCTTCTTCAAGAGCATAGCGGGCTTCTTTTAAAGCCTCGCCCATGAAAAAATCGTCGGGCGAAATAGCGGGCTCGTCCTCAAAATTGATATATCTCATTTAAATAAGTTTACTACCGTTTGGCACGGGTTTATCAATGGCGGCTAAAACTATATCGCCATTTTCATCGGCAAAACCGGTAACCAAAAATTCCGACATGAAATTAGCGATCTGTTTTTTAGGAAAGTTGATGACCGCGACGATCTGTCTGCCGGTTAATTCTTCTTTGGTATAATGTTTAGTGATCTGCGCACTTGACCATTTAATGCCGAACTCCCCAAAATCAACCTTTACCTTAAAGGCGGGTTTGCGTGCTTCGGGGAAATCTGCTGCTTCCAGAATAGTTCCAACCCTGAGTTCTACTTGCTCAAAATCGTGCCAGGTAATAGTTTCCATGAGGGCAAAGGTATAAAGCCTGGTGGAATTTATGTGTAGATGTGCAAATTTCAGGGCCTCACCCAACCCTCTCCAAAGGAGAGGGCTTTAAAACACTTTCAAAGTCTCCCCCCTTTGGGGGAGATTTAGAGGGGGCTTCTTGCTTCGTGCCTCAATGATGTGTTTTTTAGGTATCGAGCTAAAAGCCTTTCTTCCTGGTAATTCCGGATTTTCGGTTTCTGCGATTTTCGGCGGGTTCGGCAACACCTTCGGCACCGTAGCTTCGTGCCATTTTGGCTATTCGCTCTTCCATGGTTTCGGTGGTCAATCTTTCACGGCCAAGGCTGTCAACCATAATAGGGAAAGCAAATGGAGTAGGGCGTTCAATTACTTTAAGAATAATGTTTTGTGTAGCTATGCGCTGCAGCGCTGCCCTGAGTCTAAACTCCTCCAGTTGAAAAGCGAGCGCCTCGTTATAAGCCTGCCGCACCAACAGGTTATCGGGCTCATACTCGGTAAATACCTCGAACAATAAGGAGGTAGATGCCTGTAAGTGCTTGTTTTTTACCTGCTGACCGGGGTATCCTGTAAACACAAGTCCGCCGATGTGGGCTATATCCCTGAAACGGCGGCGTGCCATTTCGTTGGCATTTAAACTGTGCTGAATATCATCCAACAGGTTATCAATCGAAAAAAAGCTGACATCTTCCAGTACCTCGTCAATAGGTACATCCTCATCTGTGAGTAGCTCAAATCCATAATCGTTCATGGCGATGGAGAAGCTGGCGGGTTTTATTTTGCTGATGCGAAAGGCCAGCAACGAAGCCATACCCTCATGTACCAACCGGCCCTCAAAGGGGTAAAATAACAGGTGGTGCCCCTCGCGCGATTTAAATGACTCGATCAAAAACTCATGACTTTGGGGCAGGTGCGAAAGTTCCTGCTGCAAATTAAATAAGGGTTTAAGAGCGATAACTTCTTCATCTTTTTCAATACCATGCGCTACCTCATCCAGTTTATCCCTGAACACGGCAGATAGTTGCGACGATAAAGGCATCCGGCCACCATTCCAGCTGGGGATGAGGCCCTTGTTGGAGTTTGATTTTTTTACATAGGCGGTCATTTCTTTAACCCGGATAAATTCGAGGCTGCGGCCCGCGAACCAAAAGGTGTTACCCGGCTTTAATTTGGATACAAATGATTCTTCGATAGTGCCCAGGCTGCCGCCGCTCAGCCATTTTACCCGGATGCTCAGCTCGCTGGTAATGGTACCTATACTAAGCCGGTGACGCATAGCCACCCGCCTGCTGTTTACTTTGTACAGGCCATTTTCAACCTCCACCTTTAAAAACTCATCATATTGCGCCAGGGTTTTGCCGCCGCTGGTTATAAAATCAAGCAGCTGACCAAATTCATTACGGGTGATATCGGCAAAGGCATAAGTGCTTTTTACCTCTTTAAACAATTCATCGGCCCTGAAACCATCCGATACGGCCAGCGTAACCATGTACTGGATCAGCACATCCATGGTAAGCAACATAGGGTCGCGGCTTTCAAAAATGCCTTTTCTGATGGCCTCTTTAAGGGCGGCACCCTCCAGCAGCTCGAGCGAGTGTGTGGGCACAAAATAGGCTCTTGATACCGCGCCCGGGTGATGACCACTTCGCCCGGCACGCTGCATAAAACGGGCAACTCCCTTCGGGCTGCCTACCTGAACCACAGTATCTACCGGTCGAAAATCTACCCCCAGATCTAAACTCGATGTGCATACCACTACTTTCAGAGCTTCGGCGTGCAGAGCCTGCTCTACCCAGTTACGCAGCTCATTATCCAACGAGCCGTGGTGCATGGCCATGATGCCTGCATACTCCGGATAGTTATCTAAAATGGCATGGTACCAGATTTCGGATTGTGAACGCGTATTGGTAAATATCAAAGTGGTTTTGCTGCGCGCCACGATCTCCATCACCTGCGGCAACAGCTTTAAACCTATGTGGCCAGCCCAGGAGTAATTCTCCACATTATCAGGGATGATTGATTTTATTTCCAGTTTTTTATCCAGGTTGGCCCGCACCATTTTTATTCGTTCCGGCGGAAAATCGTTGCCTAACAATACTTCGGCAGCCTGCTCTAAATTGCCAATGGTTGCGCTGATGCCCCAGATACGAAGCCCAAAGTCTGAAGTTTGAAGTTCTAAGTTTGAAAGTTTTGCATGGGGTTTATTGTTTTCACTTTGGACTAAAGACTCAGAACTCAAGGCTTTTAACTTAGACAACCCCAGCTCCACCTGTACGCCGCGTTTGGTGCCTAAAAGTTCGTGCCATTCATCAATCACTACTATCTGCAGGTTGCTGAACATTTTGGGGTATTCTTTTTGGGCCAGCATCAGGTGCAGGCTTTCCGGGGTGGTGAGCAATACTTCGGGCAGCTTTCGCTTCAGGGCTTGCTTTTCGGCAGCTGATGTATCTCCGGTGCGGGTGGCAATCTGCCATGGCAAACCTATTTCGTCACAAGATTCCTGCATGGCCTTCCTGATGTCGTTTGTCAAGGCACGCAGCGGGGTTATCCACAGCATGAGCAGGCCGTTGTTCTTTTGAGTAGTATAAGTGTCGGGATGTTTATTAATAAAATTGGCCAGGAAAGGCAAAAACAGTGCGAAGGTTTTACCACTACCGGTAGGCGCATTCTGCAAACCTGAGTAGCCGGCAAGGTAGGCTGCTTCCATTTCCTGCTGAAAAGGGAACTGCTGCCAGTTTTTTTGCTTGTACCATTGCTGTATAACCTGTTGGCCTTTTGTGATCATTATTTGTTCAACAAATTAATGTTAATTTGGTTAGGTAAATAACCCGGCCAACAAAATAAATATAATACTGTTATGTTGATATATGACGAAGAACTCCCTTATAATATTATTACTGAGTGCAGGTCTGTTTGCCTGTAATCAATCCACAAAAAAACAGACACCTGCCGATACCACACAACAAGCCGCCGATACCGGCAAAGTAAAACAGCCTATATTAGACGACTCCATAGCCAAAAGCCCGGCCACAACCGATACAGGTACAACAAAAACAATATCTGCCGACCAGCTCATTAGTCCCGGTAGGGGCATTGGACGCATATTATTGAACGAAGATGTTGAAAATGTTAGTCAGTTATTAGGGCGACCTGATAGTTCTGATGCCGCTATGGGAAGCTCATTAATGGTGTGGTACGCTAAGCACAATAGTTCGGGGTACAAAACCAGTGTGTTTTCGCATCGGAATATGGGAGGTAAGGACGAGAACATTAGCCGGATTCAGAAAATATTGATCACTTCGCCGGAGTTTAAAACAGCTGATGGTGTTGGAGTGGGCGCTATGCGTGATGAAATTAAAAAAGCTTACGACCTAAAACCAACCAGTGATTATAAAAATAAAGACGGCAAAGTGCAGGTTTATACCGATATGGATAAAGGCATTTCTTTTGAAATAGATGCCAGTAACAAATGCGTTGGCGTAGTGGTGCATAAAGCCCACGATGCGGCATCGGCCTATTTGAATATGCATTGAGAATCATCAAGCCAAATTAAAAATGAGTAGGGACGAGTGCGATTCCTTCCTTGGGGAAGGGGAGGAAGGGGTTTAGTAAATAATGCAAGCTTGTGTCATGTGTAGAAACCCCTCCCTGCTACCGCGCTATCCAACCGCGCCCCTCCCAAGGGAGGGAATTAAAGCACGTTAAGCACAAAACAAGAACGCCCTGCCAGGATCATCTGGCGGGGCGTTCTTAATATATCCCAATGGGAGAAAAAACTTATTTTTTCTCAGGCATTAATATTAGTTTGATGAGGTTTTTGCCACTCAGGTATTTGTTTGCAGCATCTTTGGTGCTTTGCACGGTTACCTGTTCCAGGTTGTTTACATGGCTCAATATCTGATCAGGGTTTTCCTTATTTTGTGATGATGAGGCCAAATATCCAGCCCAGAAGATATTTTCTTTCAATTGCTCCTGGGTTGAACGGGCCTCTTTAGCTACAAATTTTTGGATATCGGCAGGCAAGGCCCCGTTTTGTTTGATCTTGGCAATTTCCTCTAATGTGGCATTTACCATTTTATCTACATTTTCAGGGGCACATCCAAAATAAACAGAGATAGTATATCTGCCGCTTGGGGTTTTATGGTACCCTGCTCTTACACCCGGCGCATAAACACCGCTTTCCTGCTCGCGCAGGCGCTCTATCAATTTAATGTTAAGCACCTCTTCCAGTGCATCCATCTGCAAATTGTTGGCTTCGTTGTAGTCAAACTCACCACTAAAAACCAACTGCACGCTGCTTTTTTCGCCAACACCTTTATTAACGGTTGTATTGATCAATCCTGCCGCGGGATGTATATCCAGGTTTTTATAGGTTTCATTACTGTTGGTTGATGGCAAGGCTCCTAAATAATGCTCCAGGTAAGGCTTAATAGTTTCTACATTAAAATTACCTACAAGGGTAAAAGTAAAGCCGCTTGCATCGGCAAACCTGCTTTTATAAAAAGAATAAGCTTTATCAAGTGATGCCGCGTTTAACCTGGCTGGTGTGGTAACCATAGCGCGGAAATTATAATTACTTAATACAGCTGCCACGGTATCCTGGAATACGCTTACCGGATCAAGGCCACGGTTGGTTAATAATGAGCGGGTTTGGTCAATTTGCGATTGCCAAATATCCTTGTCTTTACGTGGCTGGGTAAAATACAGGTAGATAAGCTGCAATGCAGTTTCAAAATCAGCAGGTGACGTGCTACCGCTTATTCCCTGTGTAAATTCGCTGATGTATGGCGAAATGTTCACATTTTTACCAGCCAGTTTTTTATCAAGCTGCCCCTGGTTAAACTGGGCTATACCACTGTTGCTTATTATGGCGGTAGCTAGGTTTGCCGATGTAAAATCATCATCATTGGCTAAGGAGGTACCGCCAAAGGCGTATCCGTTTATCAATATCTGATCGTTCCTGAACTCTGTGGGTTTTAAAATTACTTTTACGCCATTACCCAATGTTAAGGTGGTTGTACCAATGGCATCATCTGCAACCTGATTGGTAACCTTGCTGCCATCGGGCAATTTGCTAATCAACGGATCTGACGATACATTATCAACATAGGCGGTTACATTTTGCCCTGCTGTGCTTATCCATTGTAATAATGTTTTTTCGGCAGGTAGTTTGTCTTTTTCCTTATCAGGCGCTTCTACGATCACCACCCTGTTTTGGTCGCTGATGAATTTACCGGCAAGCGCATTCATTTCGGCAAGGGTTATTTTGCCAATGTTGTTCACATAAAAATTGTATTCATATTCAATACCTGGTATGGCTTCGCCTGTTAAAAAGTGTTGCTGGTACTCCCGTACAAAATTTACCGAGCGGGTTTTGTTTCTTTCTCTAAAGGCATTTCCCATTTGTACCAGGGCATCCTGTTTGGCCCTTTCCAATTCGGTAAGCGTAAAGCCAAACTTGCGCGCACGTTCTGTTTCAGCAACTACGGCTTTAATAGCGCCTTCCAGCTCACCCGGCCGGGCTACAGCTATGGAAGTAAAGGCATCTTGCTCGCCCAAAAAACCACCATAGCTTGATCGCCCAAATAAAAATGGAGGGGTTGCTTTTTGCAACAGTTCGCCCAGGCGAGCATTAAGCATCTGGTTAAACAATTGCTCCCTGATCTGCTGCATATAATCAGTTGTTGTTTTGGTTGTTGTTCCGGGATGCTTTACTATGATTTGGGCAAGGGTATATGGAAATTCAGCATCTGTAGCTATTTTAACCGCAGTACCGGGAGTTGCTGGTACGGTATATTTTACACGTGGTTTTTCGGCCGGTGGATTTTGCAGCTGAGAGAAATTTTGCTTTATCAGTTGCTCAACCCGTTTAGGGTCAAAATCACCAACAGCTATAACAGCTTGCAGATCGGGGCGGTACCAGTCGTGGTAAAAACTTTTAATAGTTTCCGGTTTAAAGTTTTTCAGCACATCATCCTTACCAATAGGCAAACGTAAAGCATAGCGTGAGTTATTAAGCAATACAGGTAAGGTTTGATTTTGTAAACGTTCCTGGGCATTTTTACCACGCAGGCGCTCTTCTTCTAAAACAACACCACGTTCCTTATCTATTTCTGCAGGGTCAAAGCTCACATATCCTGCCCAGTTGGCCAATATTTTAAAACCATTCTCAAAAATTTTAACGGTATCAGATGGTATTGGCAGCTGATATACGGTTTCGTTAAATGATGTATAAGCGTTTAGATCGGCACCAAATTTTACCCCTGATTTTTGAAGATAATCAACCATTTCATTTTTAGGGAAATCGCGGGTGCCGTTAAAGGCCATGTGCTCGGTAAAGTGAGCAAGTCCTTGCTGGTCATCAGCTTCTAAAACCGAACCGGCTTTATTTACCAGGTATAACTCAGCTTTGTTTTTAGGTTCAACGTTTTGCCTGATATAGTAGGTTAATCCGTTGGGCAGCTTGCCAATGATCACCTGGTCGTCAACGGGCAATACATCAGCTTTTGCTTTTGCCTGCGCAACAACGGGTTTGCCTTTGGACGATGGAGCCGGCTTTTTTTTAACCTGCGCAAAAGCGCCTGCCGAGGTTATGATCAAAGCTAAGGCAAGTGCGGAAAGCTTGAGGTTTAATTTCATATATTAATTGGGGAATATTTTATGCTAAGATGCAAAACGAAATTATTAGTTACAAGTTGCAAAATGTTAATTATTGCTTGGTAGCCGGAGGCGTATCCTTTTCAAAGGCATCTTTCATCATTTGTTCCAGTTCCGGTCGGTGGTCGGCAACGGCCTGCTGACCTATTGCCATTCCTTTTTGGGTTAGTACAGTGAGTTTTGAGCTGATTTTTTTTCCAAGCGGGGTATTGTAAAATGCAGACAGCTTTATAAGTTCATCTTCAGTGAATTCGGCAGCATACACGGTAGCAATTTTATCTTTAAGCATATCCCATGTAAAATATTTAGCGATGAAAGTATTCATTACTTTTAAATAGGACGCACGATGTTCTTCCGGTATTTGAGCACTTGACGATTTGATCATGTTATCCATAACGCTGCCAAATTGATTATTTACACCCGTGGCAGTTAAAAAGTCATCGGCTGCTTTCAGGTGCGATGCCGTAAAAGCCGGGGCAGCGGTTTGTGCTTTGAGGCAGGTAGTTGATAAAACAAGTAATGTGATAAGGGCGATAAGGTTTAGTTTCATGATTTATATTTTGATAAAGATTTTTTTGATGTAGAATAACCACATAACCAGCCATAGTATGGCTACTGTAAATATGGCGCTTGCCAATGAGGCGTTAACAGGTGAAAAATAAGGTACAAACAGCGTTTGATAGATTGATGCCCCGCCAATTTTGATCATACCCATATAATGCGGAATAAAGCCTGATAGCACATACGCGGTAATGGCATTGGCCCCAAAAACAACAAAAGGGTAAGTAAATCTTTTATGGCCCTGCACATCAATAAGCCAATAGCTAATGGCCAAGGCAATGGTGGCCAGTCCGCCGGTGTATAGTACAAATGAGCTTGTCCACAGCGCTTTGTTGATGGGGAAAAACAAGTCCCAGATCAAGCCGGCTACAACTGCTATTACCCCGTAGGTAAACATCCAGCTTACTTTAACATTTTCATCACGGTCCTTCCGTTTTAACCAGCTGCCTACCCTTATACCAAACAAGCCGGTGGCTACTGCGGGCAGTGTGCCCAGCAAACCTTCAGGGTCCCAGGTATGCGATTCGCGCCAGAGGTGGTTGGTAGTAAATACCAGTCTGTCTATCCAGGCGCCCATGTTGGTTTCGGGCTCCAGATTGGCATAACCCACACCCGGTACCGGGATACAGGTCATGATAATGAAATAACCAATTAATGCCGAGGCAAATATCCAGTCGCGGGTTTTTTGTGAGGTTTTTAAATAAAATACGGTACAGATAAAGTAAACCAGTGCGATACGTGGCAATACTCCCGGGAAACGCAAATGTGCAAACCCTCCTTCAGGATGAAAAATAAACTGCGTGATCCACGGAATGGCGATGAGTATAAGCGTACGACGCAAGGCATTTAATATCATTTTGCCATGCGGCACGGTTGCCTTCTTGCTCTCCATAGCATAAACCACTGCTACACCAACCATGAACAAAAAGAAAGGGAACACCAGATCGGTAGGTGTACATCCATTCCATTTAGAATGTTCCAGCGGTGGATAAATATGCCCCCAGTCGCCGGGATCATTTACCAGTATCATAGCGGCAATGGTTGCGCCGCGCATTACATCAAGTGAAACAAGTCGTGTGGGTTTTTCAGTAGTAATGGTTGAGGTCATTCAATATATTTTAGAGCTATTAATTTTATATTAATATGGTGCCTGGGTTTAATTTGAGTTTTAAAAAGCAGGGGTAAGTGCGATTCCTTCCCTTGGGAAGGGGAGGAAGGGGTTAAACTAATCGCATAGACCCCTCCCTACCACTACACCAATCCATCGCGCCCCTCCCAGGGGAGGGAATTAAAATGTCTATATATTTCTATTTTCCGTTGCCCGTGTCCTCACGGCAACTTTCTTTATTTCAACGAATAAATGCAAATCGTCTGTGAAGACACAGACGATGGGATGAAACTCAAAACTCATCACTCACTACTCAAAACTTGTACCGCATAAACGCCTCCATGGCCTCATATTCAGCAAGTCCGAGGCGGTCATAACGCTGAGCAGTATCCCGGGTGCGGTCCTCGGCACGTACCCAGAACTCGCGGGCATCATCACCCGGGAACACCGGACGGTCCTTTTGCGACTGGTGTTTGAAGATAGCATTCCGCTTGCGGATCACCTCCTGCGGGGAAAGTGGCACGGCCATTTCAATCTCATAGGTTTCAAACTCATGCCATGCCCCGCGGTACATCCACAGCCAGCAGTCTTTTACCCAGTCCTCGGTGTCTTTTAAACGGTCCAAAGCGGCCAGGATAATGTTAAAACAAACGAGGTGGGTACCGTTCGGATCGGCGAAATCACCGGCGGCAAAAATCTGCTGCGGTTTTATTTTTTGCAGCAGGTCGATGGTGAGCTGGATATCTGCCTCACCCACGGTGTTCTTTTTGGT
>NZ_JBNPWP010000008.1:0-279186 GCF_050433765.1 Mucilaginibacter lappiensis
GCTGTCACCACTGAATAAAAAGAAAGCCTGGGGTAGTGTGATTCCTTCCCTGGGGAAGGGGGGAGGAAGGGGTTTAGTAAGCATTGCAAGTTTGTGTCGCGTGTAGAAACCCCTCCCTGCCACTGCACAATCACCTCACCCCTCCCGTGGGGAGGGAATATATATGGGGATTATAATCTTCAGAATCCCTGTGGGCTTATTTAATAGCCAATAAAGAGAAATCCCGGCTCATAAAAAAGACGCCTGTGATGCGTCTCTACAATAGCTGGAATCGGTAATTGTTATTCCAGTGCTTCATATATCTCCGCGCTCAGCAAGCCACTCCCACCGCCATAATGCTGTACTATTTTAATATCAGGATTGCGGGAGGTGAAATAAGCGCATAACTTATCTTCTGATGGTTCTTCAATGCCTCCACCCAACAGTACCATGGCAAATGTTTGTTTGTCAAAGGTACTCATGGCTTCCTCATCGGTAATGCAGCCGGTTGCATTCCAGGCCGGGTTATTATTTACGAGGCGTATTACGGTTGCCAGTATCTCTGGATGGCGGCCTATAACTAATATTTGTGTTTGGTTCATTGTTTGAAATTTAACATTATCCCTTTGTTCAGCACCCCTCCTTGCCTTTGGCAAAAGAGGGGGCCGAACAACTCATCAATCATCAATAAAAAACTTAAAACTCCATTGGGACATCTATTAGCAAAAATTCTGCATCTGTAAGGGCGGTTATCTTAAATTGATCTGTATCCCAAATGCCCAGTGCATCACGTGTATTTAATAGCTCACCATTAATTTCAACCTGGCCGCTGAGTACAAAAGCGTAAACGCCATTACCTTGTTTTTTGATAGCATATTCGGTATCAATCCCTTTATCAAACTTACCGAGGTGAAACCAGGCATTCTGGTGGATCCATACGCCTGCATCATCAGCATTCGGCGATAATACCTGCTGTAATTTGTTATGTCTGTCTTCTAAATTAAGGGTTAGCTGATCGTACCGGGGCTCTACATTCTTTTTGTTGGGATATATCCAGATCTGTAAGAATTTAACCTGGCTGGCCCGGTCGTTATTGTATTCACTATGATAGATTCCGGTACCGGCGCTCATGGCCTGTATATCGCCATTTTTTATTACAGCCACATTGTTCATGCTGTCTTTATGCTCCAGATCGCCTTCTAATGGTATGGAAATAATCTCCATGTTATCATGCGGATGTTTGCCGAAGCCCATACCGGCATCCACCGTATCATCATTCAATACGCGCAATGCGCCAAAGTGCATCCTGTCAGGATTGTAATAGCCCGCAAAACTAAATGATTGATAACTGCTGAGCCATCCGTGGTTGGCGTGGCCGCGGGTTTCGGCTTTATGTAAAATGGTTTGTGCCATAATGTTTGCTTTTAAATTGTACACAAATTTAAGGCAACAAGAATGGTGTACACTTGATGTACATTAAGAAAGTCATAAGTCTGGAGTTTTGAGTCTTAAGTCATAAAATAAAGTCGAGTCACCATGACTTCTAACTAAGGCCTTTCGACTTAAAACTTCTTCCTCACCATCTCACTCCGCATCCGGCTAAAAAACTCGGGAGTAACGCCAATGTATGATGCTATTTGTTTTTGTGGCAAGTGATCAATCAGGGTAGGATAACGTTTGCAGAAATTATTATAACGCTCTTCGGCAGTAAGGCTCAATCCATCGATCAATCTTTGCTGACTGGCCACTAATGAATTTTCAACAAGTATCCTGAAAAAGTGCTCAAACTTAGGTATCTGCAGGTATAATTTTTCCTGGTTTGCTTTTGAGAGCAATAGTACGTCGGTATCCTCCAATGCCTCAATATTAAGGATGCCCGGTTTTTGTGAGAGCAGGCTGTACATATCGGCTATCCACCAATCTGGCGGGGCAAAGCTCAGCACATGTTCAATGCCGCCCTTATCAACAGTATAACCCCTTAAACAGCCGGCGGTAACAAAGGCCGAATGTTTACATATATCGCCATCGGTAAGCAAAAACTGTTTGCGCTTTAGTTTTTTAGGTTGCAGATAGGTGGTAAAGATATCCTGCTCCTCTGTGGTTAAATGGATATGTTTTGCAAGATTTTGAAGTATGAGGTTAAACGACATATGCAAAAATGAATTTTATTTATTTTATAAAGGCAGTGTATAAGCAATTATTCTTTTTGAGGCTTATTTTTTTTAATAAAATGTAAATTAGCCTTTATAAGCCTGTAATATCCTGCCTTGAATTTGATGTAAATTAGCTTTATTAATGCCAAAATAAAGGTATGTTATGCTTATAAAGCAGGATTTATAAGTTGAAAATTATTAATATGATTGTGAATACCTTAGGGCCGTTTACCCGCAGGTAATTTGCAAACTATGTAAACCCGATATGCATTTCCAATTAATGCATGAGTAATTATTAATAGATAACCTTATGATGAAGAATTATGCTTTAATAATCTGGATGTTTGTTCTTGCTACATCGTCTGCATTTGCTCAACAAAAATTTAATGGCCTTGATGTAAACCTGGGTAATATTTACCGCTTGTCCGATGCCAAAACACGGTCGATAAGTCCCGAGAATTTTAATGGCGAAAAGGGAAAAGGGGGCATGGCCACCACCGGAACCGGCGCCAATGCCGCGCGTGACCTGGGGCAAACCTGGAAAGTAAGTCCGAGCGTAATTATAAAAAAAGGAACCACTTATACCATTGCCGAAATTGATGGCCCGGGTGCTGTTCAGCATATCTGGATGACACCTACCGGCAACTGGCGTTACTCCATACTCCGTTTTTACTGGGACGATGAAACAACCCCATCTGTTGAAGTGCCGGTTGGCGATTTTTTTTGCATGGGCTGGGGTAAATACTCACCATTGCAGTCGCTGGCAGTTGCAGTTAACCCGGGCAGCGCGTTTAATTGCTACTGGCCAATGCCATTCCGCAAAAAATGCCGCATAACTATGGAAAACATTGATGACAAGGATATGGTGCTATATTATCAGGTTGATTACACACTTACACAAGTTCCTGATGATGCCGCGTATTTTCATGCGCAGTTCAGAAGGGTAAACCCATTGCCTTATAAAAAAGATTTTGTTTTGGTGGATAGCATTAAAGGCAAAGGGCAGTATGTGGGGACTTATCTGGCCTATGGCTCCAACAAAAACGGCTGGTGGGGCGAAGGCGAGATCAAATTTTTTATGGACGGCGATACCAAATTTCCTACCATAAATGGCACAGGAACCGAGGACTATTTTTGCGGATCGTATGACTTTGACACCCATCATAAGGATGCTAACGGTAAAGAGGAAGAGAAGACAGAATACACTGAATTTTGCAGTCCTTACAGTGGCTTGCACCAGGTGATCCGCGGCGACGGACATTACAGTATTGCGCAGCGTTTTG
The DNA here is from genome assembly GCF_050433765.1 of Mucilaginibacter lappiensis. GTDB lineage: Bacteria > Bacteroidota > Bacteroidia > Sphingobacteriales > Sphingobacteriaceae > Mucilaginibacter > Mucilaginibacter lappiensis_A. The sequence continues at coordinate 3,416 of NZ_JBNPWP010000008.1, forward strand.
GTTTATACCGCTGGCACATTGCTGATCCGATACGATTCGAAAAAAGTTTGAAGGTTACCATCCAGGCATTGGGCTGGCGGCACGACGGCCGGTATATGCCTTTGCAGGATGACATTGCATCAACCGTGTTTTGGTACCAGAGCGGCCCGCACGGCCCTTTCCCTAAACTCCCCTCACGTGACGAACTGGAAGTTAACTAATGTTGAAACTTAAATCTGCTTGATGAAACTATATAAAATAACGAAAGGCGTTCTTTTGGAATATAATGACTCCGCTTATATTATTGACGATGAATGGGACAGCCTGATTAATCGTGATGATTTGGCTGCGTATCTGCAATTGATATCTGAGGATACTACCGCGATAAGCGCGGAAGTAAAAAATGAATATTTGAGTGATAAGATATTGCCGCCAATAGGTAGCCAGGAAGTTTGGGCGGCTGGTGTTACCTACCTCAAAAGCCGGGATGCCCGGATGGAAGAATCGGAAACTTCGGGTGGTGCAAGTTTATATGATAAGGTGTATGATGCTCCCCGGCCCGAATTATTTTTTAAAGCCATAGCACAAAGGGTGGCAGGCCATAATACCGAGGTTTATATCCGTAAGGATTCGGAATGGAACGTGCCCGAGCCCGAGCTTACCCTGTTCATCAATTCTAAAGGAATTATTCAGGGTTATACAATAGGTAATGATATGAGCTCGCGGAGTATTGAGGGTGAAAATGCTTTGTATCTGCCGCAGGCAAAAATATACGAAAAAAGTGCTGCGCTTGGCCCTTGCCTGCTGGTAACATCAACACCTATTGCTACGGAATCGGTCATAAAAATGATCATTAAGCGTAAGGGCGAAGCTGTTTACGAAGATGCCACAACAGTATCACGTATTAAGCGTTCTTTTACCGAACTGGTGGGTTATTTATATAGCGAATGCGATTTCCCGGTAGGGTGTTTTTTAATGACAGGTACTTGTTTGGTGCCGCCACCTACTTTTACGCTGCAGCAAGGCGATGTGGTGGAGATCACGATTGATGGGATAGGGACGCTGGTAAATACTATCGGACTAAATCCAAAACATAAATAATAATGGCATGAGAAGGGTTAATGCTTTATTTTTTGCTTTATTGATGACCTGTTTAAATGCATGTGATACTAAAATGGACCAACCCGCCGAAGGTACCTTTGGGTACGACCTGAAATTTTTAAAAGCCAAAGACAGTGTTATTGTTTTAAGAAGTAACGATGGCAATGGTCAGGTGATAGTTTCGCCAAAATACCAGGCTAAAGTATTTACATCAACAGCTGGTGGTGCAGTGGGCAAAAGCTTTGGCTGGATAAATTATAAAACATTTGATGCCAAAGAGCCCGACCCTCATATGAACGCCTACGGTGGTGAAGACCGCCTGTGGCTTGGCCCCGAGGGCGGCAGGTTCTCCCTGTTTTTTAAGCCCGGTACCAAAATGGAGTTCGATAACTGGCATACCCCACCTGCCATTGATAATGAAAGCTGGGATCTGGTTTCGGAAACCGGTAAAAAAGCCAGTCTGACGAAAAACACCCACATACAAAATTATGCAGGTACAGAATTAACCATAAAACTACAACGCGACATTGAAATATTGGAGCCCGCCGATATAAAACAAATGCTGGGGATTGATGATCCAGGAACTACGGTAAAATCTGTAGGGTTTAGTACTACCAACACTATCATTAACAGTGGCACTACAGCCTGGGATAAAACCAGCGGTGCACCTTGTTTATGGAACCTTGATATGTTTACGCCATCGCCAAAAACGGTAATTGTTGTACCTTTTCAGGAAAAGGCTACGGGCAAAATTGCCACCACAAACTACTTTGGCGAAATACCAAAAGACAGGATCAGTTATAAAAGCGGTGTATTATTATTCAAAGCGGACGGAAAATCGCGCGGTAAGCTGGGTATCCCACCAAACCGGGCCAAAAATATGGCTGGTAGTTATGATGATGCCAACCAGGTGTTAACCATTACGCTTTTTGATCTGGATAACAAAGCCGATTATTTAAACCAGGAATGGAAACCCGATACCGCGCCGTTTACCGGTGATGCCGTTAATGCTTATAACGACGGCCCGTTGGCAAACGGGAGCCAGATGGGCCCATTTTATGAAATTGAAAGTGTATCGCCGGCAGCATTCTTAAAACCGGGCGAAAGCTTATCGCACAAACATAGTGTGTTTCATTTTACCGGCGATAAGGAAGGTCTGAATAAAATAGCCCTGAAAACTCTGGGCATTTCACTTCATGATATTACAACAACATTTAAATAAACCAGTTAAAACCTAATTATAAACCAATTACAATCTCCAATGTCAAAAAATAAAGATCTGTTTGCAGTAGCCCTTATCACTTCCCTGTTTTTTATATGGGGCTTTGCTTTAAACCTTAATCCCATATTAATACCTCACCTTAAAAAGGCTTGTCAGTTAAGCGATCTGCAATCATCATTGGTTGATTCCGCATCATATTTTGCTTATTTCTTGTTACCCATACCCGCCGCTCAGTTCATGAAGCGTTATGGTTATAAAGGCGGGATATTGTTAGGTTTGATAATTTTCTCTGTAGGAGCATTCTTATTTTACCCTGCATCGATAGTAAGAAACTATGCGTTTTTCCTCGGAGCATTGTTCATTATATTTTCAGGAGCAGCTTTCCTGGAGACTGCGGCCAACCCATACATTACGGTGATCGGCGATCCGGCAGGAGCTACACAGCGTATAAATTTTGCACAGTCGTTCAATGGACTGGCAGCCGTGCTGGCACCATTTGTAGGAGGACTGGTCATTTTATCAGGTAAAACTTTAACAGCAGCACAGGAAGCGGCCATGTCGCCAAGTCAGTTAAATGAATATTTGAACAAAGAAGCATCATCGGTACAAATGCCTTTTATCATTATAGGCGTCGGTGTATTAATAGTGGCTATACTTTTATTCAGAACACATTTGCCTGTAATTGTTGAAGAAGGCGAAGGAATGGAACATCATGAAAGCTTATCGGTTTTTCAAAGAATGGGCTCTCTTTTTAAAGAAAAGAATTTAAGAGCAGGAGTAATAGCACAGTTTTTTTATGTGGGCGCACAGGCCTGTGTAGGTAGTTTTTTCATCCGTTTTTCTGAACGTGTAGCCGGAATGGATGAAAAATTAGCAGCAAATTACTTAACAGCCGCCATGCTTGCGTTTTTGGCAGGCCGGGCTATCGGGACATTCTTAATGACCTTTATTAACCCGGTAAAACTCCTGGCTATTTTCGGTATTACCAATGTAGCATTGATCGTATTATCGGTTTTTTTACACGGAAAGTTCCCTGTATTCGCGTTAATTGGTGTTGAGTTTTTTATGTCGATCATGTTCCCGACCATATTTTCATTAGCCATCCGTGGTTTGGGTGGCAAAACAAAAGAAGGTTCATCCCTGGTGATCATGGCTATAGTTGGCGGGGCTGTTTTCCCGCCCATCATGGGTCGCTTGTCTGATATGACCAATATACAGGTGGCCTACCTGGTACCGGCAGCCTGTTTCTTGTTTGTATTTTATTTTGCTGTTAAAAACCTGAAGGTAAAAGAGGTAGAAATAGTTGTAGCGCATTAATAAGTATTGAATAATTATAACATATAAAGATGAATTTAGAACTCACAGATAAAGTAATTATAGTAACCGGCGGTGCAAAGGGCATCGGCGAGGGGATTGTAAAAGTTTTGGCAAGCGAGGGCGCTATACCGGTTATAGTTGGCCGCGTTGAGGCCGATAACCTTAAAGTGGTACATGAAGTGGAAGCTGCAGGCGGCAAAGCCTTCCAGGTGGTAGCCGAGCTTACCGACCCCACAGCAAGCGAAAAAGCAGTAAAGGCGGTTGTAGCCCAATTTGGCCGTATAGACGGACTGGTGAATAATGCCGGTGTAAATGATGGCGTGGGTTTGGAGAGTGGGGATTATGAAGGTTTTGTAGCATCGTTACATAAAAATGTGGTGCATTATTACCTGATGGCGCACCATGCTTTACCTGAATTAAAAAAATCAAAAGGCGCTATATTAAACATCACTTCAAAAACCGCCGATACCGGACAGGGACATACCTCGGGCTATGCCGCAGCAAACGGGGGTCGTAATGCCTTAACCCGGGAATGGGCTGTTGAACTGTTAAAGTATGGGGTACGTGTAAACGCTATTGTGGTAGCCGAGTGCTGGACCCCACTATATGCCAACTGGATAAAAACACTATCGGACCCAGAAGCCAAGCTGCGCGAAATTGAATCAAAAATACCACTGGGTAACCGCATGACCACCTCCGAAGAAATTGCCAATACCACCGCTTTCTTACTATCACCAAGATCAAGCCATACAACCGGGCAACTGATATATGTTGATGGTGGTTATGTGCACCTTGACAGGGCGCTGGCCAATGCCTGATGAGGGCGTATTAAGCATATAAAAGCCTTACGAAGCTTCAACTTCGTAGGGCTTTTATATTATTGCTGACAGGTTACAGCGAAAATGCTTTTAAATACAAGGGACCCTGAGTATCCCAATTCTTCATTACTGATACCAGTTTATCATGCAGTTGTTTGTTATTTACCGCTTTCCCTTTTTTAGGTGGGGTAAGGGCTTTATCATCAACAGGCATATCGGTTACTTTGGTTGCAAACCAGGTAACGTTTTCATGGGGCAGGGCTACGCCTAATATCATTCCGGGTAAACCGCAAAATGACTCAGGTCCTCCGGGTACGGGTATCTCTTCGGTATAAAAGGCTACCACATAAATAGAATCAAGCATTAAGGCGTTGGCCCGGCGACAGGTATAGCCGGCAATATCACGGGTTTCATTTGTAATTTTCCAGGAAATTTTCCTTGTGCTGTCTTTTACCAGAAAAATTTCTTCAAATACATTTTTCTGGGTAATGTTTGTGCCGGTACTAAGATCTGTAAAAACATTATTTACCTGGTTTGACAGCGGACCATTTGAAAAAAAATTGTTCGAAACGTTTTCAGGTTCAATGGGGGTAAATAATGTTTTATTATTACCAAAGGTCAGGGTGCTTTTTAATACCTTGAACTGTTTTTGCGATCTTTTATAAGCATCATAAGCGGGTTGCAGATAACTTTCATTATCCTTATTAATTTGTTTTTGAAAAACGGCAAACATATTAATGGTTTTTTCAAAAGTAATAGTGCCGTTCTGTGTAAAATGCTTGTTTTGTGCAAATAGCCGGTTGCCGCTAAGCACAAATAAAAAAGTGATTGATAGCAGAATGTATTTCATGGTCATTATTTTTTAGGTGTGCCGCCGCCCATGTGGTTAAAATCCCAAACAAGCGAAAGCATAAAATATCTTCGTATAGTAGTATAGCGTTCCTGGGTAAGAAAATTGGTAGAGCCGGTTCTGCTGTAGCCTGTGTTTTGATTTAGCAGGTCATTACCCGAAATGGATAATTTCAGACTTTCATCCTTTAAAAACGATTTACTGATATTGGCATTCAAGGTAGTCCGTTTAAAATCCTCACTAAATGCCTGTGTTGCGGCATTGTACTGATAGTTAGCATCGGAACTTATTTGGAATTTTCCGGGCAGATAAATATTAAATCCTCCGTAAGCATTAAACCCACGACCATTATTGTTTACCTGTTGCTGCAATGACGATGAGTTAACGGTATAGGTAGGACCGGCACTTGTCCAAAAGTCATATTTTTTTTGTTTGTATACTGAAAATCTCAATTGCGCCGTGTAAGTATACGATTTGGTTTCATTTAGCAGATTATTGGTCAGGTTATAAAACGTGTTTCCATTTGCTCCCAGGTTAATCCCCCCATTTATATCTGTTTTAAAGAGTTTTTGGCCAAAGCCTGTGTTAAAATAAAAATTAGATGTCTGCTTATTTTTCAGGTTTGATGACTGATAGGTACTTGCCCCCGCCGAGTCGGTAACTACATTACTCACAATAGGGTTCATCGTGCGTGAATAAGAACCATTGAGGTAGATAGACTGGCTGCTTAATACCTTATAGGAATAGTAATAAAAGCTTAGCCGGTTGGTAAATGATGGCTTAAGATCGGGGTTACCTAAAGTGATATTCAATGGATCGGTATTTACTATTACAGGCTGTATTTGGTTAATTGTAGGCTGCGTAGTATTACCATTGTAGTTTAAAGAAAATGTTTGTTGCTGCGAAAACTTATATTGAAAGCTGGCCTGCGGGTTCCAGTTTACAAAATTACGTGTAATGGTGTTATTGGTAAATTCATCTATCTGTTTAAAATCCACGACTGATACCTTTGTACCAAAGTTGACAATGGTTTTATTTTTTTTATAGTTAAAAACCGCTCCAAACTGGTTTGATAGTTGGTTCAGTTTAAAATTATTACTTAGCGAACTGTCTAACAAAGTGTATTCGCCGGGCGCTGCCTGGTTGAATGATCGTCTGTCGGATCGGCCATTGTTTATCCCCAGCCCATAATTTACAATAACGGCAAATGTTTTGGTAAAGGGTTCTGAATAGGTAATATTGGTATTTAATACCGAAGTGTGGGTCAGCGTAGTTTTATATTGATCAATTTTGCGCATACTATCCAATCCGCCGCCAATGTTATAATAATCGATCTCGGATTTTAAAAAGCCTTTGGTTTCATTTTGATTGAGCGCCTCATTGATGTTTACAGAGAAGGTGCGGCCCACCTTTTTAAATTTCTTAGTATAAAGTATGTTAGCATTAAATATTTTTTGATCGGTGTTATTAAGTACACTCCTGTTGTTAGTGTTCAACAAAGTATCGTTACCTCTTAAGCTCCGGGTATTATATTTATCGTCAGTGATGCTGCTTTTTATGGTACCGTCAACCGCTATTTTTAAATTTGATGAGGTGTCAAGCTTAACAGTGTAGGTAGCATCAAGCTTTTGCCTGAACATGTGATTGTGAAAGGTTTGATCGTTATTAGAGGTAATGAATGTTCCGGGCAGGTTATTTTGGGTTAAAGTATTTTTGCTGCCATCAACATTTAATGAGCCTATTTTGTAATTGGTATTTAGTGTTTCCTTATCATTATTCCATTTAGTATCATAGTGTAAACCTCCGGATCGGGCCAATGGAATTCCCTGTCCGTTATATCGGCCGCTAAAGGAGTCCAGGTCATCGCCACCGCCACCATAAAAATAAAATCCGCCGTCATCACTAACCTGCAAACCAGTGCCCCCATATTTGGAATTATCATCCCAACCTAAACCTACCTTACCAGTGTTACCAATAGTGCCATAGGCCGAGAATTTTTGCTTCCCTTTAAACCTGTTGAACATGGCCTGTTCCTGGTAATAACCATCGGTACCGCCCTCGGCATCCAGCTTACCGAAATAGCCGTTCTTTTTATCCTCCTTAAGTTTAATGTTGATGGTTTTGTTTTTCACACCATCATCAATACCGGTAAATGCGGCCTGGTCGCTTTTTTTATCGTATAGCTGCACTTTATCAACCATATCCGCGCGCAGGTTTTTGGTAACCAGGGTAGGATCGTCACCAAAAAACTCTTCACCGTCAACCAGCACCTTGCTTACAGTTTGGCCCTGGGCGGTTATTTTGCCGTCCTTATCTACCTGTATGCCGGGCAATTGTTTAAGCAGATCCTCTACCTTAGAATTAGGCTGCACGGTAAATGCCGCCGCATTAAATTCGGTAGTATCGCCTTTTATTTTAACAGCGGCTACTTTGGCTTTAATAATAACCTCGGCCAGCAACTGCGACTTGAGTATCATTTTGATGCGCCCGAAATCGTGTGTGGTATGTGCAGAATCAAGCGTAAACCGATCTACATAATCGGCATAGCCCGGATAAGTCACCATCAATATGAATTTCCCTTTTTTTAGATTGTTCATTGCAAATGTACCGTTGCTTACCCGGGTAAACTTTTGAAGCATCGAATCTTTGGCTGCTAAAACCATCACAGTGGAATTTGTTAACTGGGCGTTGGATGCAGTATCGGCTACGGAACCATTGATTGAATAATTGTTTTGTGCAAACACAGAAATTGTACTTAAACAAAATATTATTAATGCAGAAATTGTGATTTTCATAAGGTAGATTATGGAAACCAAGATATAACTAAAAGTTTAGTATTCAAAGGAATTTAACACTTTAACCTGTAATTTTAACATTTAATAATGGCTGTTTTATATAACTTATTGATTTTCTTTCGCATATAAAATATACGTTTACTCATATTTTAACATCTCAATAGGATCAAAGCGAGCATCTTTTTGTGCTGGATAATATCCAAAGAAAATACCCATTACAGCACAAACAATAAATCATAATAATATATGCTACGCTGATACGAGAGCCGGCCATGACGGGGTTAGTGTAATTAGATTTGCTAAAACTACCAGCGCCATATCAACATTTTTCGGAAGTTTGAGTATAAATCCAGATGAACGGTTAACATTTTGAGTTGATAGTGGGTAAATAAAAACCCGGATGGGACAATTTCTTTAACCATCTGTTACTTAAAAAAAGTATATTTTAGCATTGTTATTTAAACGGCCAATCCCCTGGTTGGTTTAACTATAAACTTATGCTCCGAAATGGTAAAAAAAAGTAAAGTTTTATTGCTGAATTTAAAGCTATATAAGATCGTATTTCTTTTTATTATGCTGCTGCCGGCATTTAAAGGCAAAGCCCAGGGATTGATGTTTAACTCCAATGACAGTTTGCTTGGCGAGCGTACATCCTATACGGTTTTTAATACCGATGTGCCTACATTTTATGATCATTTAAGGATGAGTTTTGATCTGTCGTTGTGGGATAATGACCATTTGGGTTATGTATTTAACATAATTGATAATAAAAATAACTCCTATAGTTTAACATACATCTTTAATTACAAGGGTTCGCCAACATTAAACTTTAATATCGACAGCAAAAGCAATAAGATCAAAATACCGCTCAGCTTGGCCCAGTTAAAAAAAAGACATTGGATCAATATAAAGGTTGATATTGATCTGATAACCAATACTGTGGGGTTTTATGTAAACGGTAAGTGGTATAAAGCCACTGATTTTGGGTTTGATAGTAAAATAACACCCATTATTACCTTCGGGAAAAACCCACATTACTCTGATGTGCCCAAAATGGCTATTAAGAATTTAACTGTTGGCGATGGTAATAAAAGCTATGCATTTGCCCTAAACGAGTGGTCGGGTAAAAATGTATATGACAGCCACGATGAGATAAGGGGCCACGTGGAAAATCCGGTTTGGTTAATTAATGGCTCTTATTTTTGGGAAAAACGGGCCAACTTTAGTTTTAATGAAGTAGCGGGTATTAATTTTAATGCCAGGGATCAAACAGTGTTTATATTCAAGAGCGACTCGTTGGTGCTTTATGATATGAAAAATGGCATCATATCGGCCAGGGCCCTTCAAAACAAAATACCCATACCATTGCTGTTAGGTAAAAGCATCATAAATACCAAAGAGAACAAGTGCTACGCTTATGAAGTATTGCGTGCCGCTAAGCCTTCTCCGTGTATTGCCTCACTTGATCTGAGTACCTTAAAATGGAATGTAGTTGGCCATGCCAACATTCAGGAACAAAGGCACCACCACAATATATTTTATGATAAAGATCAGGATGGCCTCTATCTTTTTGGTGGTTATGGTTCATTTGCCTATCATAACGATTTTTTTAAGTACAACAAGCAGACTGATAACTGGGACAAAACGATATTTACAGGCGACAGGATATCGCCGCGTTTTTTTTCGGCCTGCAGTCAGGCTAATGGAAATAACGAAGTATATATTTTTGGCGGATATGGCAATCAGTCAGGTAACCAGATAGTGGGAGGGAAGCATTTTTATGATTTGTACAAGGTTAACTTAACCAACCATACCATAAAAAAATGCTGGGAAATAAAGCCCAATGAAGAGGATTTTGTACCAACCAATAACCTGTTCATTTCAAAAGATAAAAAATACTTTTACGCACTGTGCTATCCGCATGAAAAGCCTAAAACGCAATTAAGGTTATACAAATTTTCTGTAAAAGATGGCTCATACCAGGTAGTTAGCGGTACTATTCCGGTTACATCTGAGCGCATCGAAAGCGATATTAATCTATTTTTTAACCCAGCGCAGGAGGAGTTTTTTTGCACCATACAGGAGTTTACCACGCCTTCCAATTCAACCATCAGAATACTGGCTTTGGAGTTTCCGCCGGTAAGCCAGCAGGATTATGAAAGGTCGCAGCAGGCAACTGCCCCGGCTCCTCCGGTTTATAGATACGTAATAACAGGGATACTGGCTACCCTGTTAATAGCCGGAACGTTGATATACCTTAAAAGACGAAAAACAAATGAACCAACACAGCAGTATGATGAAGAGGGTGCCGCGGCAATAGTTCCTGTCAATAAAAAAGAGGACGAGAAAAAGGCCAATGCGGTTTATTTGTTGGGCGAGTTTACCGTGTATGATAAAAACAGCAGGGATATCACCTACCTGTTTAGTCCTAAAATAAAACAGTTATTTATCCTGGTACTGCTAAATAGTAAGGACGAAAGCGGAGTGGTATCCAAAAAAATATCAACCACTTTATGGCCCGATAAGGACGTTGTAAAAACAAAGAACATCAAAGGGGTAACCATTAATCACCTGCGTAACATTATTGCCGATATAGAGGGTATTGAACTTACCTTTTTAAATGATACTTATTGTTTTAAATTAGGTGATAATGTTTTTTGCGACTATTTTACCGTAACCGATGCCATTAAGCTGATGAGCAGTGCCGACAAATCTGCCGAGCTATCCATATTAAATTACTTTGATCTTATTGCGCGCGGCGGGTTATTACAGCATATCCCCGAAACCTGGCTCGACGATATCAAGCTGGTATATGAAGAAGCCCTGATGCCGGTAATATTGCCCGAGATTAAAAGGATATATGAAAGCGGCGATTTCAGGAAAGCGCTGGAGATAGCCCGTGTTGTTTTAAATATTGATCCCTTTAATGACGTAGCCTTAAAGTATAAACTAAAAGCGCTCAGGCGCATAAAGGGTATTGAATACGCCCGCAAAGTGTACGAAGAGTTTATAGCGGAATATGAAAAATCGCTGGGTATTGAGTACCCGGTTCCCTTCGATAAGATCTGCTCGAACAAAACAGATCAGCGTTAAGTTCTTATTTGTATTAAATAATAAGTTTTCAGGTGTTCAGTTTTTTGTGAGATGAAAAGCCTGAACAGTCCCGAACACTGACACAATTGTGTCAGTGTTCGGGTACACCCATCACGTCATTGCGAGGTACGAAGCAATCTCTATGCTGTACAGAGAAAACAGAAAAGTATAACCTGCATGATTGACCTGCCTGCATAGAGATTGCTTCGTGCCTCGCAATGACGCGCGGTGAAAATAAAGTCTTGTTTTTACTTAGAAGCCTGAAAAGTATCCCCTACCAAAGAAAGGTAGATTAATTAGCTATGGTTAATGAAATTTTAGCCGTGTTAATCCATTTATTAACCCATCTTTTAATACTGCCGGGTCTATTATTGTTATGCCAAATGAGCGCGTAGGTTGTAGCAAGCCGGTTTAACCAGCCTGTTTATATATAACACTCATTTGGGCAAATTATTATAAACCACTTTAACCAATTTATTTATGAAGGAAATTTTTACCAATTATGGTGGGTGCCATGGTATCCACTATGCGGCAAAATTTAAGGAAGTGATACGGCATGGTATCATAGCCCTTTTGTTTTTGCTTGTATGTTCTTCGGTTTTTGCACAAGGCAATAACCGCACCGGACTGGTAGCCGATGAGAAAGGCGAGCCGATGCCAGGGGTAAGTGTAAAAATAAAAAACACCACCATTGGAACGGTTACCGGTGCCGATGGTAAATTCAGCCTGAGTGTAACCAGTGGCCAAACTCTTGTATTTAGTTTTTTAGGTTATACCCCGCAGGAGATTGCCGTTACCAACCAAACCAATATTAGGGTAAGCCTTAGCCCCAACGCAACTAATATGAGCGAGGTGGTGGTAGTAGGTTACGGTACCCAGAAAAAAGCAACCGTTACGGGCTCTATCGCTTCGGTTACCAACAGCGAAATCGTGACCACCAAAAACGAGAACGTGCTGAACATGCTTGCCGGTAAGGTTGCGGGTGTACGTATTACCCAAAACACATCAGAACCGGGTTCATTCAGCAATACCTTTGATATACGTGGTTTTGGTAACCCGCTGGTAATTATTGATGGGGTGCCCCGTGATAACATAACGCGCCTTGACCCTAATGATATTGAAAGCATATCTGTACTGAAAGATGCCTCTGCGGCAGTTTACGGTGTACGTGCTGCCAACGGTGTGGTTATCGTAACAACCAAAAAAGGCAAAAAGGGTTCGGTAGAGTTAAACTACTCTGGTACCTATGGCTGGCAAATACCATCATACATGCCAAAACCCGTTGGCGCGCTCGATTATATGACGCTGGTTAACGAGCAATTGCTGCATAACGTAAACGGTGGCCAGGTAAAATATACCGATGCCGATTTTGCTGCTTATCGTAATGGTTCAAAAACCAGTACCGACTGGTATGCCCCGGTTTTTGCCAACAGCGCTCCGCAGCAACAGCATAACCTTAACGCTATAGGAGGTACCGAAAACACCAGCTATTTTATAAGTATGGGTGTTACCGATCAGGACGGTTTTTTCAAAAGCGGCGACCTGAACTATAAAAAATATAACCTGCGTTCAAATATTACTACAAGGGTAAACAAAAACCTTACCGTTGATGTGAACCTGAGCGGAACGCTGGAAGACAAGAACCAGCCTTATCAGGATGCCTGGTGGATCATTCGTTCCTTTTGGCGCCAGGTACCAACCCAAAGCATTTATGCCAATAACAACCCCGCTTATCTAAACAATGGCGAGGTTGACGGCTCAAACCCGGTGGCTATGTCTAACGCCGACATTAACGGTTATAAACTTATCGCCAACAAATGGTTACAGTCTACAGTATCGGCAACTTATAACGTACCGTTTGTAGAAGGGTTGAGTGCCAAGGGCTTGTATAACTATGACTATTACATGTCGAGCAATAAATTGTACCAAAGGTCATATAACCAGTATAATTATGATGCCAACTCCAATACATACAGCCCTATAGCCAACCAAACACCGGGGTCGCTTACCAGGCAGTTTTATGAAAAACCAAGCAGCTTAATGCAATTGTCATTAAACTATAACAAGGTTTTAAAAGGCGGTCATAATATTACCGCTTTGGCACTTTATGAAGAAAGAGAACAAAAGGGCGACAACTTTAACGCCCAACGCCAGCTATCGTTACCGGTTGATCAGTTAGGATCTGGCAACGCGTTGAACCAAACTGCAACGGTTGATGACGATTACCCTTTTGATTTTGTTACCAAATCGTTTGTTGGTCGTGTAAATTACGATTACAAATCAAAATACCTGGTTGAGTTTAGCTTCAGGGACGATGCCAACTCTAAAAACTCTCCACTTAAAAGATGGGGCTTTTTCCCGGGCGCTTCAGTTGGATGGCGGGTATCGCAGGAAGGTTTCTGGAAAAATTCATCGGCACTTTCATTTGTTGACGATCTGAAGATCCGCTTATCTTATGCCAGGCTGGGCGATGATACCAATCTTGATGGTTTCAATTACCTTTCCGGTTATAATTATCCGGCTACAGGCGGTGGCAACAATACCACTCCTCCCGGGTCGGTATTTGACGGATCTTTTGTTAACGGTGCGCAAAACCGTGGTATTAATAACCCATATATATTTTGGTTAGAAGCTAAAACTTATAATGCCGGTATTGATCTGGCTGCCTGGAATGGTTTACTGGGTGTAACTGTTGATGTTTTTAAGCGCGACAGGAGCGGTTTGCTTAATACCAGGGCCGATAATTTACCGGGGGTGGTAGGAGCAGGTTTACCACAGGAAAACCTTGACAGCGACCAGGCTCAGGGCTTTGATATTGAACTGAATCATCGCAACCATATAGGCAGTTTTAACTATTTTGTTAAAGGTACCTTTGGGTACACCCGTACCAAATGGATTAGCAGGGTACATTCGGTTTTTGGAAACTCACAGGATAACTGGCATGGTAACAACGATAACCGTTACAACGATATTTTCTGGGGATACGGTGCCGAGGGGCAGTTTCAGAATTACCAGCAGATCCTGAACAGTCCTCAGTTTGTATCACGTAATGCTGTTGTAGGTGATTATATTTTGCAGGACTGGAACGGCGACGGGGTGATCAATGATCAGGATGTACATCCTATTTCGAAAAACGTAAGTAATAATAACTATTCTAATCCAACAACAACTTTTGGTTTAACGCTTGGCGGTTCATACAAAGGGTTTGATATTAATACGGTATGGCAGGGTGCTGCCGGTATCAGCGTATCATATATTGAGCAGCTAAATATTCCGCTATGGGGCGGCGGCAGCGCGCTGGGCATGTTCCTGGACCGGTACCATCCAACCGATCCTAAAGCCGATCCTTATAATCCTAACACCGCATGGACACCTGGTTATTTTGCGCTTACCGGTTCAACAGCCAACACCAACTCGCTTTCAAATATCCACAGTGCGACTTATGTAAGGCTTAAATCAGCCGAACTGGGTTATACCCTGCCCGATGGAGTTGCGAAAAAATTAGGCATCAAAGGAGCAAGGATATTTGCAAACGGTTATAACATTTTAACCATTACAGGTTTAAAATATCTTGATCCTGAGCACCCATCGGCCAATTACGGTTATTTATACCCATTGGATAAAATATATTCTATTGGTGTAAATGTTAAACTATAATAATCATACAGATCATGAAAAAATACACATATATCATATTATCCGCTTTGCTTTGCTGGACAACGGCATGTAAAAAGCTGGATACGCTGCCACCAAGCATTGTTACCGACAACGATATTTTTACAAGCAGCGCGGGTATACAGGCCTATATGGCCCGTATGTACAGCACACTGCCTATTGAAGATTTCAGGTACTCACCACAAAGAGGTTTAAACTTTTTCTGGATCATCAGTCCGTTCAGCGCCGTTAGTGGCGAGGCTTTAAGCCGCGACCAGAATGGCGCCATGCAGGAAAGCCTGACTTTTGATAACAGGCCTACAACCTGGTCGCTTTGTTATGGACTTATCAGGGATGCCAACTATTTTGCAGAAACCCTGCCTAAATATGCGTCGAACTTTACACCGGCTCAAATTAGCGCATGGTTGGGCGAGGCTCGCTTTATCCGCGGTGCTACTTATTTTGCTTTGGTAAAACGCTACGGCGGTGTGCCCATTGTTGATAAAGTATTGCAATACCCGCAGCAAAGTATTGATGAGCTGAAAATTCCACGTACATCTGAAGAAAAGGTTTATGATTTTATAGCTGCCGACCTTGACTATGCTTATACCAATTTACCCGAAAGTAACCAGGTTGGCCGTGCCAATAAATACGTAGCCGCGGGCTTTAAATCAAGGGCTATGCTTTATGCCGGTTCCATTGCCAAATACAACCAGATATCATTTGTTGATGGCGGCGGTAACAGGCTTTGCGGTATCCCGTCAGCAAAAGCGGTTACTTATTTTAAAGCTGCTTATGATGCTGCTGTATTATTGGAAAGCAAATACAGCCTGTATAAAAAATCATGGGCAGCGGGCGACAAAACCGCACAGTATCAAAATTATGTGAACTTGTTTTTTGATGCCTCAAGCTCCGAAAATGTATTTGTACGCCAATATCACTACCCCGAATCGGTACATGGTTATGATGCCTACAATGTGCCACGCCAGCTCATGGGAGCCAATGGCTATTCTTCTGAGGTTAACCCTACACTAAACTTTGTGGAGATGTTTGACGGTATTCCTAAAAATGCCGATGGTACCATTAAAACTACAACTGGTGGTAAATATGATCTGTATACCAACACTATGGACCTGTTTGCCAATGCCGAACCACGTTTAAGAGCAACTGTAATTTTCCCTGGTGATGTGTTTAAAGGCATAAGCGTTGAAATACGCCGCGGTATTTATACCGGTAGTTCAGCTGGCGGCATCAGTCCGCTTTTACCGGCCGGCTCAACCGCGCATTACCCTACTGACAATATGGTACAGTCGGCAAATGCAAGTCAAACCCCTTATAAATTGCCAAACGGCACAACCATGAATCCGGCTGGCTTAAGTGGTTATTTCACCGGCGATGGTACCTGCTCCGTATCCGGTTTCTCTATCCGCAAAAACCTGGTACCAGATAAGCCAACATCAGAAGTGCTGGAGAACCGCTCTGACCAAACCTGGATAGAGCTGCGTTATGCCGAAGTATTGCTTAACCGTGCCGAAGCTGCCTATGAATTAAATTCATTGGGCCAGAATGATAAAAACTATATACAGGACGCGTTTGCCGATATTAACCAGATCAGAGAAAGAGCCGGAGCTACCTTGCTTACCGGTGCTTCTGATCTGAACAACATCAACGTAATACGTACCGAAAGGAAAAAAGAGCTTGGTTTTGAAAACAAAACCTGGTGGGATATGAGAAGATGGAGAGTTGCCGATAAAGAACAGAACAGCACCATTTACCGCACATTGATGCCGTTTTACTCAGCAAATGATGGTAAGTACTTTTTTGACGCCCGTTTAGATGAGCGCAATTCACGCTATACTTTCGATGTTCGCTGGTACTATGAGCAAATCCCGCAGGGTGAGATACAGAAGAGTCAGAATTTAATTCAAAATCCGGGTTATTAATTTTAAGAGAGATGAAAAAACTATTTTATAGTATAGCATTAAGCGTGATAGTTGCCGCGGGCAGCTCATGCAAAAAGGTTGATAATTACGCCGCACCAAACGTAACATTAAAAGGCGTGGTGAAAGATGCCTCCACAGGCGAGAATATACAAACCGAGCAGGGATCAGGTACAAGGATCAAATTATTGGAAATAAGTTGGAGCAGCAATCCAACACCATATTATGTATCTTCGTACCAGGATGGTACCTACAGCAACACCAAGCTGTTTGCCGGAAAAGACGTGATATCGGCCGAGGGCCCTTTTGTACCGTTGGTACAGGTTGACAATACCGGCAAAACCATTGTTGACAAAAGCCAGACTGTTGATCTTAAAGATGTAACCACCGTTAACTTTTCGGTTGAACCATTTTTAAGAATAGTGTGGATAGGCGAACCGGTTATTAATGCCGATGGCACCATCACCGCTAAATTTAAATTTACCCGCGGTACCAATGATCCTAACTTCCAGCAGAATATTACGGATGTGTCATTGTTTGTTAACTCAAACAAATACGTGGGCAACAACAACTATGATAATCGTTATACGCCAAAAGTAACTTACGATGGTACAGCGGGTAATGATCTGGTTGGCCAAACCATTACGCTTACAACGGTTGGTGGCGCGCTGCCGGGTAAAAGAGAATACTTTTTAAGAGTAGGCGCAAGAATAGCATATGGTCTTAACTATTATAATTATACCGACGTTAAAACGGTAGCTGCTCCTTAAAAAATTAATATACCTGTGTGCAGAGGGCTCCCCTATGGTCAGCTGCACACATGGTTAAATAAAATCCATCGCCCCTGAAAAAAACAAAATATATACAGATGAAAAACATTTTATTTTCGTGTTGCCTGGCGGCATTATCCTTAACGGGATATGCGCAAACGGGCAAGCCGGCAAAACTGCCGGAAAAAACAGCCTTTCAAACCAGTAGTCCCTGGATCCCTGAGATTGACGTACGGTCGGACATTGCCATTGTTTACGGCGCTAATGACCGGCCCGGTTTAACCTTTGAGCAGCGGGTACAATCATGGCGCGATCATGGTTACCAGGTAAACTTTATGACCGGTATAGCCTGGGGCGATTATAAAGATTACTTTTTGGGTAAGTGGGATGGCATAAACCACCTGGGTGTAGGGCAGGTTACCATGAAAGGCGATACCATTTTTCACGGTAAAAACATGCCTTATGTAGTGCCCGATAAATCATTTATCGAGTACATGAAAACCGCGGTTGTAAAAAAAGTGATCAACGCAGGTATCACCACTATTTTTTTAGAAGAACCTGAATTTTGGGCACGTGCGGGCTACAGTGCGGGCTTTAAAGAACAGTGGCAAAAATACTACGGTTTCCCATGGAAACCCCAGGATGCATCGGCAGAGAATACCTACCTGTCGAGCAAGTTAAAATACCACCTGTATTATGAAACTATAAAAGAGGTATCCAACTATGCCAAAGCATACGGCAAAAGCAAGGGTTTGGATATTAAAGTTTTTATTGCCACACACTCGCTGGTAAATTATTCGTCATGGCAAATTGTGAGCCCCGAAGCCAGCCTGGCCTCGCTGCCCGGTATTGATGGTTACATAGCACAAGTATGGACAGGCACCGCCCGTGAACCTACATTCTTTAACGGTCAACGCAAGGAACGTGTATTTGAAAACGCTTTCCTGGAATATGGCTCGGTAGTATCCATGACCGCCCCAACCGGCCGCAAAGTGTTTTTCCTGACCGACCCGATTGAAGACTGGCCGCGCGACTGGAGCGATTACAAACGCAACTATCAGGCTACTTTCACCGCCAAATTATTATATCCCATGGTTGCCGACTACGAGGTAATGCCATGGCCCGAACGTATCTACACCCACCCATACAAAGTAGCCAACAGCGATGCCAAGGTATTGATCCCGCAGTATTACTCCACCCAAATGCAGATCATGGTAAATGCTTTGAACAGCATGCCCGTATCGGCCAACAGGGTATCTGGTGTGAACGGTATTGGCGTGCTGATGAGCAATACGCTAATGTTCCAGCGTTTCCCTACGCATAATGGTTTCGAGGATCCGCAGTTCTCTAACTTTTACGGACAAACCCTGCCATTGTTAAAACGCGGCGTTCCGGTGCAAACGGTACACATGGAAAACCTCCAGTATGCTGCCTCATTAAAAAATGTAAAAGTATTGGTAGTGAGCTACTCTAATATGAAGCCGGTATCGGCGGCTATACATACCAGTTTAGCCAATTGGGTAAAACAAGGTGGTATTTTAATTTATTGCGGCCGCGATGATGATCCTTACCAATCGGTAATGGAATGGTGGAACACTAAAGGCAACAAGTTCACAGCACCTTCGCAGCATTTATTTAAACTGCTCAACATCAGCCCAACCGGTGATGACCAGAAATTTAAAGTAGGCAAGGGCGCGGTTTATGTGATGAGGCAAAACCCTAAAGAGTATGTACTGGAAGCCGGTAAAGATGATAACTACATCAGCACCGTAAAACAGGCTTACGAAAAAGATGCCAAAGCAGGCGAGTTGCCATTTAAAAACAGCTTGTATCTGGAGCGTGGTCCTTATGATGTGGTATCGGTACTGGACGAAAATGCCGACAGCAAACCCTACACCATCAAAGGCCCGGTTATCGATCTGTTCGATCCGCAATTGCCTGTGTTGACTGAAAAAGTGGTAAACCCCGGCGAACAATCATTATTGTATGTAGTGAACCGTGTTCCCAACAAAAAACAGCCGCAGGTTTTAGCCTCGGCATCAAGAATATATAACGAAAATGTACAGGGCAGCAGCTACGCTTTTGTAGCCAAAAGTCCGGCAAAAACATTGAACAGTGTAAGAGTATTGTTACCTGCGCAACCAAAGGAAACAAAGGTAACTGATAGCACAGGCCAAAGTATCAGCGATGTGAAAACTTCATGGGATGCATCGTCAAACACCTTATTCCTGGGTTTTGCCAATAGCCCTGATGGTGTAAAGGTTGATTTAAAGTGGTGAAAAATATAAAACCAATTATATAAACCTCAAATACCAAAACCTATGAAGAAGAAAACCATGATGATGAACAGCCTTTTAATTCTGTTATTATTTGCTTCGTGCCAAAAAAGCGGCAATACATCAAGCAATAAGCAGCAGGACAACAAACAAACGGTAACCGCGGCGCCACCGTCTGACACGCCGAGGGCCGCGCTTCGCAGTATTATTGAAAACGTAACCGCAGCCGACGGTAAAATATATGACGCCAAAGATAATACGGGTAAAACTATGGATTGTCTCAAGATCATTGCCAATCCTTCGGGCGGTTATATTGGGGTTTATCATACCATGATCAACGGAACTTTCAAAACCAATGTAGCGTCATCAACCGACCTGCTGCACTGGACATGGATCCGTGAGCTTGCAGGAAGCGGTAACGGAGGGGCATCACAGCCTACTATTGCAGCTACCGCCACAGGTGGTTTTGTGATGGTTTGGGAGCAGGAACCGAACAACCACCTTAAATTCAGCTACTTTAACAGCTGGACAGACCTGCAGAACGGTGCGGTTGCCAAAACATTCGAGGCGCCGCATACGCTGTCGACCTGTGCAGAGGGTACGCCTAATATTTATTCGGCCAGCAGTACTGCTGTTGATGTAGGCTTTCATTACTGGTCAAACTGTGATGTTGACCGCCAGGCCCGTGGTACCACCACCTGGACATCATGGAGCGCCAATTCGCAACCGCAAATTGATAATGCTATTTTGTACTGGGGCGTAAAAGGCAACATTGGCGACAGGGATGGTACCCTGAAATTTCAGAATTTTAACTTCGGCCTTATTGAAGGGCAGGGCGCTAAAAATGATTTTGGAACATGGCGTTGTTACCTGTATGACTATCAAACAGGTAATGCCGATAAACTGAACATCCATACTGACGGTGGCAGCCAGGCCTTTGCAAACCCTACCATTACCGCATTAACGGTTGATGGGCAGCCGGCGTTGGTTATCACGCAGTTTATCCCTTCGCAGTTATCTGCAAACGGCGAGGCCGGCGAATTGATCTATTACAAAAAATTATAAAATAAGCAGCGTTGCGCAATTGAATTCGGCATGATCTGTGCCCCCTTAAAAAGGGCACAGATCATTATTGTTTAATCATTACGCATGCACTGGCATGTACACAGTATAGGGAGCTGAAGATAGATTGTAAAAATATAATTGGTATAATATAAAGTTTGGTATTCAGCCTGTATATTGCATCGTTGATTAAACGTTTTAGCAGAGTCAGAACAAAGCACACAAATAAGTAATAATGAAAAGAGTATTTCTTTGGGCATTTGCCTTTTTACCATTGATCTCATCGGCACAGGTTGAAAAAACCACCAGCCCTGTTGATTATATTAACCCCCTGATGGGTACTTCATCCAAGCCAACCCTGTCAAACGGTAATACCTACCCGGCTGTGGCCCTGCCCTGGGGTATGAACTTTTGGACACCACAAACCGGTAAAATGGGTAATGGCTGGCAATATACTTATGAGGCCGATAAAATACTGGGTTTTAAACAAACGCATCAACCATCGCCCTGGATGAACGATTATGGCATGTTTTCCATATTCCCGGAAACCGGCAAATTGAAGTTAAATGAAGTGCAGCGGGCCAGCTGGTTCTCACATAAAGCCGAGATAGCTAAGCCATATTACTATAGCGTTTACCTGGCCGATTACGATGTAACCACCGAAATTACCCCGACAGAACGTGCGGCAAGTTTCAGGTTCACTTTCCCTAAAAGCGATAGCTCGCATATTGTGATCGACGCGTTTGACAAGGGATCATACGTAAAAATAATTCCGGGCGAACAAAAGATCATCGGTTACAGCACTAAAAACAGCGGCGCTGTGCCTGCCAATTTTAAAAACTACTTTGTTATTTATGTTGATAAACCTTTTGAGCTGGCATCGGCATGGCACAACTGGCAAACAGATGGCTCGTTAGAATATACCGGCGACCATGCCGGCGCGGTGATCAGCTTTAAAACCAAAAAAGGGGAGCAGGTACACCTGCGGGTGGCTTCGTCCTTTATCAGCATTGAGCAGGCCGAACTCAATTTAAAACGTGAGGTTGGTACCGATAAATTTGAAACTACCTGTCAAAAAGGAAAAGATACATGGAACAAGACCCTGAGCCGTTTAACCCCTGAGGGTGGCACTATCGACCAAACCCGCACTTTTTACTCCAGCCTGTACCGCATGCTTTTCTTCCCCAATAAAATGTATGAGATTGATGCTAAGGGGCAAAATGTACATTATAGCCCTATCAACGGAAAAACACTGCCCGGCTATTATTTTGCAGGTACAGGTTTTTGGGATACTTTCAGGGCATTATATCCTTTCCTGAACCTGGTTTACCCATCTATTAATAAAGAGATGCAGGAAGGTTTGATAAATTCATACAAAGAAGGCGGTTGGCTGCCCGAGTGGTCGAGCCCTGGTTATGCTGATTGTATGATAGGCAATAACTCCGCGTCGGTAGTTGCCGAAGCCTATTTAAAAGGCTTGCGTGGTTATGATATTAACACCTTATATGAAGCGCTGAAACATGGCGCCAATAATGAAGGGCCAAACGCTACCGGCCGCAGAGGGGTACAATATTATAACACCCTGGGTTATGTACCTTATGATGTAAAAATTAATGAAAATGCTGCCCGTACGCTGGAGTATGCCTATGACGATTTTGCCATATACCAGTTAGGTAAAGCGCTTGGAAAGCCTGCGTCTGAAATAGATATTTACAAAAAACGCAGCCAGAACTACCGTAACCTGTTCGATCCGCAAACCAAACTGATGCGTGGTAAAAACAAGGATGGTTCGTTCGAAACTCCTTTCAATCCGTTTAAATGGGGCGATGCCTTTACCGAGGGTAATAGCTGGCATTACAGCTGGAGCGTGTTCCATGATATACAGGGACTTATTAACCTGGTGGGCGGCAAGCCACAATTCGCAGCCAAGCTCGATTCTGTATTTACCATGCCGCCGGTTTTTGACGATAGCTATTACGGAACAGTGATTCACGAGATCCGTGAAATGCAGATAGCGAATATGGGGCAATATGCACATGGCAATCAGCCTATACAGCACATGATATACCTGTATAACTACGCCGGTGAACCCTGGAAAACACAATACTGGGCACGCGAAACCATGAACAAGCTGTATAAAGCCACACCCGATGGCTATTGCGGCGATGAGGATAACGGACAGACCTCGGCGTGGTATATATTTTCGGCCATGGGCTTTTACCCGGTAACCCCCGCCAGCGACCAATACGTATTAGGCGCGCCACTATTTAAAAAGCTAACCGTTAAGCTTGAAAATGGCAAAACCATCATCATAAACGCGCCTAAGAACAGCGTTGCTAATAAATATGTAACCAGTCTTACTGTTAACGGCAAACCATACAGTTTTAACTGGCTTAGCCACAAAGCATTGTTGAATGGCGCCGTTCTTAATTTTGACATGTCGGCCACGCCAAACAAACAACGTGGAACTAAGGCTGCCGATGTACCTTATTCTATGTCGAATGAAAAGTAGGATTGAGTTTAGAGTGATGAGTTGTAAGTCATAAGTATCTCAACGCGTCATTGCGAGGAACGAAGCAATCTCTATGCTATACAGAGCAAAAATAAGCCCTTGAAGTTTAAACTTCAAGGGCTTATTTTATTAAAAATCATGTCATTGCGAGCGCAGCGTGGCAATCTCATCATGCAGGTCGCACAAGCAAAGTTTGCTACTTATCCTGTGAGATTGCCACGCTGCGCTCGCAATGACATAGTTTACTTTGCAATTCCCGTAAGCCAGGCAACCACCCGCTACTCCGCGCCGCTATTCTTCTTATAAGCCAGCCACACATAAAATGGTATACCGCCCATCAGCAGTAAAAAACCATAGTATACGGCTTCTTTACCCGTTCCGGCAATGGTCCATAAGGCATAGCCAAAGGCCAAAATAGCCAGTATAACGGCACCCGTTAAGCCATTAACCTGCTTTTGCTTTACCCTGATGATCAGGTAGGCGGCTGCCGATAGCAGATAGGGGATCAATATAGATAGTAAGGATAACAACAATAAAAACCTGAACTGCTCTACCAGTCCTTTGGTGTAGTTCATGCTCATGAAAAGAGATACCATGACACTGCTCACCAAAATACCTACGTAGGGTACACCCTTTTTATTTTGCCTGGCAAATACCGCGGGGAATAATTTATCATTGGCAATGGCAAAGGGTACCTGACCCTGTAATAGTGTCCAGCCGTTAAGCGAGCCAAAAGCGGCAATGGCTATCCCGGCGCTCACCCAGTAACGGGCGTTATTACCATAAATCACCACGGCAGCATCGGCAAAAGGAGTAACCGAACGTTGCAGCGCGGCAGACGGGATAATGCCCATCACACTAAAACTGCTCAATATGTATACCAGCGTAGCGATCAGTAAACCCAGTAAAGTAGCGCGGGGAATTGTTTTTTCGGGATTGGCCACGCTGCCGGCCGGTACCGTAGCACTTTCGATACCAATAAAGGCAAACATGGTCATGGTGGCAGTAGCCATTAAAGCGCCATATATAGTAGTATTACTGCCATTGAAAGGGATAAAATTTTTGGACTGGATAAAAAACAAGCCACCTATAGCCACCAGTACAAGCGGGGCTACCTTTAAAATAGTAGTGATCAGTTGTACTTTACCACCCGTAACTACACCTCTGGTATTAATATACGTAAGCAGCCATATAGTACATAGTCCGGTTGATATAGCTATAACAGAGCTGGATGCCAGTACCGGGAAAAAGGTACTCATGGCGCTAACAAAGGAAATGGTTATAGCAGCGTTGGCGCATGAAACCGCTAAATAATAACCCCAGGCTACCAGGAAACCAGCAAAATCGCCAAGACCGTTGCGGGTATAAGCGTAAGGACCGCCCGTGGCATGGGGCAACAACTTGCTCAGATTACTGAAAACTTTGGCTAAAAAGAATGAGCCTATAGCCGAAAATACCCAACCTAATAAGCCAATACTACCAAAGGAGGCCATAGCGGCGGGCATCAGGAATACCCCGGCGCCAATCATATTACCTACCACGAGGGAGGTACTTGTCCATAAACCTAATTTATTTTTTTCAGGGGATGATGCGGGCATAACGGTGTGATTTTTTTGCGAAGATAAGATAGGATATTTATTTCCTTAATCCCCAAAAATGGGGCGGATGGATCGAAATAAGTATTACTAATAAATGCGTACCCATTAGATGCGTTAAAAAAAGTTAAAAATTACTCAAGATCAAATAGTTGCGCTAATTTTATTTGTACCAATGAAACTTGAAGCCACTATATTAATTGTTGCCATTTGCCTGATCACTTCTGAACGGGTCAAAGGGCAGTCACCTAAAATACAGCAGGGTTTGTTGCTTAAAAGCGCTACCGTCATCAGGTTAGGTAACGTGCGGGTTTTAAATAAACGCAGTGGGACAGCTGCAAGGTCAAACACAGTTGGTGTGTTTAATATTGCGGCCATGCCGGGAGATACCCTTCGGTTTGAGAGCGCCAGTTACCTAACCAACGAGTTTGTTGTTACCGACCTGGCTGATAAAATAATGTACCTGCAGCCAGTAATTGAACTGGCGGAGGTAGTGATAAAAGAAAATTCTATTATCCGGGAGATCAGGGAAACTCAGAAAGGCTATCGTAAAAAAAGTGTTTTTTATACCGGGACACCGCATTACTATTACCTGTTTTTAAAGCCCATGACCTTTATTTATGAGAATTTTAAAAGTGAGGTTAAAGACGCCCGCAGGTTTAACCGTTTTGCCAAACGGGAACTGAATGCTTATGAAGTTGCCAAACGGTTTAATGATTCACTTATCAAAAAGGTAGTTCCAGTTGACGCCGATAAAATTGACAATTTCAGAGCTGATTATGCCCCTTCGCTAAAGCTGCTAAATACCATGAACAATTATGATCTTATTAATTACATAAAGGATAGTTATGAGGATTATAAAAAGAAAAATGGTGGTAATAAACAACCAACGCAGCTATAAACGTTATCCTTCGGGATATTTCAACCCTATATTGCTACTACTTTATATCCATAACGGTTAATATCTGCCATATTTCAGGCAAAAGTTCCAATCTTTATAAACATTTAAAGCGTAAAATCCTTTTATACCAGGATATACTTGCCGCTAACAAATACCCGTTCAAATTACACTAATCTACCCGGAGCCATAATGAAGAACCACCAATTTCAATATCTGAAAAACATTATAAAAACGCTACTCTATAAACCGGTTACCTGCTCCCTGATTACAGTTGCCGCTCTTTTCATCATCAGTTTTACGATTATAGTCAAAAAAGATCCGCTCCCGGTTGCCGATAAGAACAACGGGGGATTGTTTTTGCCTGGTAATTTTAAAGCGGTTGTAGTGGTTGATAGTCTGGAGGGCGGTGCCCGTCATCTGGCGGTTAATGGTAATGGCGATATTTATGTAAAGCTCCGGTTTCCTGATTCTATTGGGGGTAACGTAGCCCTGCGCGATACCAACCATGATGGCAAAGCCGATATCATTAAAAAATTTGCCGATTATGAGGATAAGGGAAGTTATGGTACAGCTATGCGTGTCCATAAAGGATATCTTTATTTCAGTTCGCAGATTAATGTGTACCGGGTAAAGCTTAACCCCCAAACGCTGGTTCCCGATGGCAAGCTGGAACTGATAGTTCATGATATACACCCCGAGCATGAGCACGATGCCAAGCCTATAGCGTTTGATAACAAAGGCAATATGTATGTTGCTTTTGGGGCGCCATCAAACGCGTGCCAGGTACAAAACAGGGTACCCGGTTCTATGGGTATTAAAGGCTGCCCTTTGTTAACAGATTACGGCGGGATATGGCGGTTTGATGAAGCAAAGCCCAATCAATTGCAAAAAGATGGGATGCGTTATGCAACCGGCCTACGCAGTGTGGTGGCTATGGACTGGAACACCACCGACAGTTGTTTATACGTTGTAGCACACGGGCGCGATGACCTGCGCCTGCAATTCCCCAAAAAGTTTAGTGCGTGGCAAAGCGCAGTATTACCGGCCGAAGAATTTTTGAAGATAAAGGAAGGCACTGATGCCGGGTGGCCATACTATTATTATGACCCCATTAAAAAGAAGAAGCTATTAAATCCGGAATATGGAGGCGACGGAAAAAAGGCAGGGAACGGTGCAAAATACGCCCAACCCATTATGGCCTTCCAGGCGCACTGGGCACCCAATGATCTGCTGTTTTATACCGGTAACCAGTTTCCTGAAAGGTATAAGAATGGCGCTTTTATTGCCTTTCATGGTTCAACCAACCGATCGCCTTACCCGCAGGCTGGCTTTTTTGTTTGTTTTGTGCCTTTTAAAAACGGAAAGCCGGTTGGCTCCTGGGAAATTTTTGCGGATGGTTTTACAGGCCGTACTACCGTGATTAGTGTGAGTGATGCTGTGTACAGGCCAATGGGGGTTTCTATGGGGCCCGATGGATCATTATATGTAAGCGATACAGAGAAGGGGAAGGTATGGCGGATATTTTACCAGGGTGATAAAACTAAATTCACAAGCGCTCAACTGGCTAAAATGGAATTAAGGAAAAAGTTGCCAGGCTTTAAGATTCCGGATGTGATGCGTAATAACCTGATGACCGGCATGTTAACAGGTGGGGCTAAAATTTACGCTACTTATTGCGTTAACTGCCATCAAAAAGACGGCAAGGGCGATGGTAACCTGTTCCCGCCATTAGGTGGCTCAGAATGGGTTACCGGTGGTAAATTTATGGAGAAGGAACCGGCCATCAGAGTTTTACTTAATGGCCTTGAAGGTCCGGTTAAGGTTAAAAATAAACCGTATAATAGTGTAATGCCCAAGCATGATTTTTTAAGCGACACCCAAATTGCCCAGGTACTTACTTATATCCGCAATAATTTTGGTAACAACAGCAGTTTGGTTTCCACATTAGAAGTTAAAAAAGTACGTGCAGAGTTGAAGGTAAAATAACTTTGTCATTAATCTTTATTCAGAGAACATTGGTATCAGTGCGTTTTTGTTTAACAAAAATATCGGGGCTTAAAGAACTTTCCCGTAATAATTTGGCGTGGTTATAGGATATCTGTTTATATAGCTGCGGATCAAGGTTCATCAATTGCTCGTTGTTTAAAACGGTAAAGTATATAAATAATTTAGATAGCCTGTTCCCTGATTCATCAGACACCTGGTTTAAGCAATTCAAATACCCGTTAATAGCCGAATAGTCATCTGATATAATGGCATTTTTTACTTTAAGATCATAAAACAGGGATTTCATGAAGGGTGTATATAAATACTCTTCCTGTTTATACGATGCTGAAATGGTGTTGTTGCTATTCAATAATTCGGTTTTGTTATCCAGAACAAAGTGAGCATCAGATGCCGCTATTTTCAAAAAGTAATTATATGCAAATGATGTTTCGGCGCTTGTTTTATTTACTTTATTAAGCGCGTTAACAAATCGCAGCGTTTTAATGGGCTTTTGGCAAATAAATGTAGCGTATGCCGCCAAAAGATAAACAAGGTCGTTGGCTTTTTTATCATACATGCTTTCGCCTTGTTTGGGCGGATTAAAATAGAACCGGGTCACTTCAGCAAAAAAATCTTTTCTGATCATACCATATTTAAAGTATTGATATATGGCATTGAGGCAGTGTAAAGGATTTATAGCAAATTGCTGAAAATAATGCTGCGGGAAGCTTTTAAGTTTTGCCAGGCAATCTTCCAGTTGCTTAATTTCTAACTGCAGTATGGCTATGGTTGCCAGAGCGGTATAGGTAAGTACTTTTTTATGATCCGAAAGTTCAAATTTCAGCAAGGTTTGTAACGCTTTTTTGTAATCAACATGAACCATCTCTATTCCAAAAAAGTAATAAAACAGTCCGTCGCCACAATCCTGTTTAAAATAATTTGCTGTGGTTTCTGGGTTATTGGATGCAAAACAAACCCTTTGAAGCAGATCACCTAAAAAAAGGATCAATTCTGATTTTTCTTTGGGGTTAAGGGCGGTTTGTGCTAAAAGCTCAAAACTTTCCTGCTGCCCGTTCTTAACGGCATGTATCACACACCATTTTATTACAGGTAATTTATGTTCACTTTCATTAAAGGCATTATTAATTGATTTAATCAGGTTCTGGTCAAAACGTTGGTTGTTCTCTAACAAAAGTTTTCTGGCAATGGTAAATTCTAAAAAGTTATTGCTGCCAAATTGTACCAGTGTTTTAAACTGAAAATCATTGCTTGAATTCACTTCTCTTAAAAAACCTATGCTTAATAACTCATTATAAGCATGGCTGTATTGTTTTAACAGATCATTACATCTAAACTTATCTAACTCATATATCCCATTCTTAAAATCCATTTCATCAACCAGCTCTTTGAGTAACAGGATCTTTTCGGTTGCATAATGCCCCAGGTAAACCTTATTCAGTATAAATATGGATATCAGTTCATAAATGCAGATATGATCAATATTATTAAGCGAAAAATTATTTTTATGCTGTTTGTAATAAAATTGGAAGTATAAGGGGTGGTTAAAATTATTGGCAACATCAATGGCTATAAAATTTTGGATACCCGGATTTATAGTTCGGCACAGTTCTCTTATCTCCTGTATATTAAACAGCGGCACATTGGTGGTTAGGTCATGATCTGTTATAAAGCCGGTGAACCAATTGTTGAGACCAAACTCCATATTGTGCTTGTTATTGATCCAGTTTGCCGATCGCATGGTTAAAACCAGCTTAAACCATTCATGCGACTGGTAAAAAGAGAAAATGTCCATCAACTGGTTTAGTACCAGTTCAAATTGGTCATTTTTGAACATGTGTTCATCAAACCCATCAATGATAAGGTAAAATTTGCCTCCATTACGTTTGTTTATATCAAACAGGGCTTCAATATCTTCCTCGTGCGAGTAGCCAAGCAGGGCCAGCAGCCAGTCGTTAAGGTCACGTCCACTTAAAAAAACGTTCATTAGGGCGCTGCTGCTAAAAAACAAGATGATATCATTACTGTTTGATTCCAGTTTTTCATCAATCCAGTGGCAAAGGCCAATTGTTTTTCCATAGCCAGAAGGGGCTGTAAATACGGTTGCCGTGTAGTCCCCTCGTAAAAATTCATCAAAATGATCATTAATAAATTTCCGGCGTATGGTTTGATTAAAGGGAATCCCCGAACGGTTTTTTAAAGCCTGTAGAGTAAAGTGTGTGATTTTTGCAGCATTATTACTAAGGGTTTTCCAATCAACATGCTCATTTTGCGATTTTTCAGAAGGTACGCTTTCCTGATCGCAAAAATCATCCCAGCCCGCAAAGCCGCAGTATTTTGCTAAAACATCAATGGTGAACAAAGATGGCTTGAACTTACTATATGCAAATCCGTATACCCGCTTTAATGTGGTTTCGCTTACTGTTAGTTTTGTTTTGTTGTAGATCTGTAATGCAAGGGCCTTGCAATCGCCCGGTGTAATGCTTCTAATATTGGCATTTGTTAGTACACGGGATTTCAATGTTTCAAATTGAACTGGTGAAAAGGATATCATAGGCTCAAAGCAATTAGGTTATTATTTTTGTACACGATTAATCAGAATATTTTTTTGTTGATTGTACAATTAATGTGGTTGTTTAATTATACGGTGTCCGTATTAACTAAGGTTGCAACCATATTTTGCTTAAATATTCGGTTTTAGCTATAATTTGCTGTGTTTACGAGTATAGTAGAGCTATATGTTTTAAAATAATATTTAATGAACAAAATGAACGATTATTAAATAAATGAACATCGTTTATTTTGTCTTAATGAAGTGAATAAGATGTATTAATAATATTCTTAAAGTGCTGTGTAGTTTTGAAATGTGTAACTATTTACACCTACCTTAATTACATTTGCATGAAAACCTTTACCTTTTATAGCAGGTACATAATAGTGTTATGCCTGTTATTGTGTGCTACCAGCAAAATATTTGGACAACGCCATTTTGCAACTACCCAGCAAAGCGGTGCTACAGGTTTACTTTGTTTGGGCTGCGTAGTTACTGAACAAGGAAACGCTATTGATGCAAATCTGCAAACTCACTCCACTTTAAACGTACCGGTTGGCCTGTTGGCCGCAACATACCAGGAATTAATATTTCCGGCTCAGGCTGCTGCCAATACCCCATTAACAATTAAATTAGGAACAGGTAACAACCTGCTTGATGTAACAGCACTTGGTGGGGTAACTATAACTCCATATAATGGCAATGTAGCGGGTGCGTCAATTACTGCCCCAACACTGGCGAGTGTAGCCAGTAGCAATAACCAGCTGGAATTTATCTTTTCGCCGACTACAGCTTATACCAAGGTGAGGGTAACGCTTAACGGGGGGCTTTTGGGCGCTTTAAGCAGTATATATTTATATGATGCTTTTTATACTACACCTGGTCCTCCGGTTTGTAATACAGCATATGATGAATTGCATGGTATATCATCGGCATTACTTAATCTTGGGATAAATGTAGGCGGGGTGGCAAACCCTCAAAATGCGATTGACGGGAATATTAATACAGCATCAACCTTAAATGCAGGTGTTGGCGCATTAGGTGCATTCGCGCAACAAACTATAATTTTTCAGTCGCCATCAATTGTAGGCGATTCTGTACGCCTTACCATATCCTTACCAAAGGCACTATTGGATGTGGGTGTTTTAACAAACATAGGCATATCAACATTTAATGGCAATACAGATAATAACGATACCCAGCAACTAAGCGGGTCATTGCTGCGTTTGCGCCTGCTTGATCTTACCAATAACAGGCAGCGGATAGTTGTTACCTATGCACCCACCAAAGTATTTGACCGTGTTCAGCTGCGGCTGGGGGGAGGTATAGCAAGTGTATTATCATCCCTGGATCTTTTCGAGGCCGAAGTAATTATACCTAAACCTATCATAAAAATTAATAATGTAGCAGTAACCGATGCGCAATTATGTGCCGGAAGTACCATAGCATTAACTGCAACATCAAATGCACCGGGCTCTACATTTAACTGGTACACCCAGGCAACTGGCGGAGCCTCCATTGCAACCGGCGCATCGTACACTACACCTCCTTTAACTGCAAATGCCACTTATTACGTATCGGCAACACGCGCAGGTTGTGCAACAGCTTCAGACCGGGCCCCGGTAGTGATCAATGTTAATAAAATTCCGGCTGCACCGGTTATAGCCAATGCCAACATTACGGTATGCCCGGGCTCAACCGCGGTATTTGCTGCACAGCCCATACCTGGTGTTACCGTTAACTGGTACACGGACCCAACCGGCGGAACTCCTTTATTTACGGGTAATACCTATACATCTGCTGCCTTAACCACAACCACAAGCTTTTATGCCGAAGCGGTAACAGGCGGTACCTGTGTAAGCACTTCGCGTACAAAGGTAACTGCAACTATAAGCCCGTTACCGGCCGTGCCAACATTAACTACGCCAAACGTAACCATTTGCGATGGTGATGTGGCCGTACTGGCTATTGCCTCGCCGGTAGCCGGACAAACATATAACTGGTATAGCACTGCCACTGGTGGTCCCTCATTATTTACAGGTACAAACTTTACCAGTCCGGCTTTAAATGCCAACACAATTTATTATGCCGAAGCTGTAAACGCAACAGGCTGTGCAAGCGGTACCCGTGTTGCGGCAACAGTTACTGTAACACCTAAACCTGCTGCTCCTGTTTTGGCGGTAAATAATTCAACTATAAGCGCTGGCCAAACTGCAACCATCCATGTAACTAATGCACAAACAGGCATTACTTATAACTGGTACACATCCGCCGCAGCGGCAACCCCTGTTTTTACAGGCGATCCTTTTATAACACCCGCGTTATTTAGTACCACTACTTATTATGTGGCAGCTGCCAACAGCACTGGTTGCCAATCGGCAACACGTACGCCAATAACCATTAACGTAACTATTAATAACAATTCGCCATGTACGTTTGCCAATCAACAAACACACGTCACAAATGGTTTATGTGTATTGTGTAACGTTCTCAATGATGCTCTTGCCGCTGATGCCGACACGACTACCGCGTCGACCATATCAGTGCCGGTAGGTCTTTTAGGCGGATCAGCTTCACAAACACTGCAATTTCAGCAACCAGGTTTTACCGGCGATACCATTAAGCTCGTATTTCAAAGCCCGGGAGGTCTGGCTGATGTTAGCTTACTGGGTAATATAACAGTAGCAGTTTATAATGGTGCCACACTGGTAGGTAGTTATCCGCTTAATAATTCATTACTTACTTTAAGGTTATTGGCGGGTACTAACCGTTATGCGGTATACGTGCCTGCAGTAGGAAATTATGATCGTGTACAGGTAACGCTTAACTCAGGTGTTGCAACGCTGCTTACATCGTTACAGATCTATTATGCTATACAGCAGTATCCAACACCTAAGTTTAATCCGGTTGCTCCTGAAATTTGCAAAGGCAGCTCTGCAGCATTGAATATTACATCACCTAACCCGGCTAACGGAACCTTTAAGTGGTATACTACACCAACAGGAGGGGCATCTGTAGCTACAGGTATAACTTATACAACACCTGCATTAACCGCAAACACTACTTATTATGTAGAATACAGCCGTAACGGCACCTGCGTAAGCCCGGTACGTGCTCCTGTTCAGGTAATAGTTGATGATCCACCGGTAAAACCAGTTGTAACACCAGCAAGCGCGACCATACTGGCCGGCCAAACCGCTACTTTTAAAGCTACTGTAGTTAATGGCGCTACTATAAAATGGTACACCGCGCCAACTGGTGGTACTCCTGTATTTACAGGCAGCACATTCACCACGCCGGCATTATCAGCCAATACAACTTATTATGCAGAAGCATCTTTAGGTAGCTGCGTATCGCCAGACAGAACTGTTGTACCGGTAACCGTTACGCCGATAGTAATACCAGATGTATCAGTAACCCCGCCTACACAATCAGTTAACGCGGGTACAACAGGTACTATAACTGCCAGCTCAACCACACCGGGAACACTATTTAACTGGTATACCACACCAACAGGTGGCACACCTGTATTTACAGGGGTAACCTTTGTAACTCCACCGGCATTTGCCAATACAACTTATTATGCCGAAGCTGTAGTAACAGCCACTGGCGCAAAATCAGCTACCCGTGCACCGGGCGTAGTGAATGTAATTGCTGTTGGTTCAGATCCGGTAGCTTGCAACGCTGCTACAACGCAAACAAATTCGGTTAACGGTTTATGTTTATTCTGCACTACCACTAATCCGGCCGGAGCAGTTGATAACAACCGTAATTCATTTTCACAAATACATGTACCGGTAGGTTTACTGGGCGGCTCCGCACAGCAGGTATTACATTTTACCAACCCGGGTATTGTAGGCGATAGCATAATTGTTGAATTGGGTATCCCTGGTTCACTGGCCGATGTAGGCTTATTATCGCAAATTAATATTGCTACTTATAACGGAGCAACCTATAACAATGACCGCTTTGCTGTAAACGGATCATTGATAAACCTTACCCTGTTAAACGGAACAAGCCGTTTCAGGATAGCATTTAAAGCAACCCACACCTTTAACGGCGTTGAGATCCAGTTTAACTCAGGCGTTGCCGGCTTGCTTAGCGCGGTAAACGTTTATGATGCTTATCAATCAGTAGCATCGCCGGTTATCAGTGTGCCAAATGTTAGCACCTGCCAGGGAACAACTGCTACTTTAACAGCAAATGCACCGCCAGCCAACGTAACTATAAAATGGTATACCTCAGCAACCGGTGGTACAGCTGTATTTACAGGCGCCACGTTTGTTACGCCGGTATTAAATACCAACACAACTTATTATGCCGAAGCCAGCTTTACTGCAGGCGGATGTGCACAGCCAGTGCGTACACCAGCAACGGTAACTGTTACACCGGCCCCTGCCGCACCGCTTGTTAATGCATCAACTATAACCGTATGCTCGGGCCAGCCGGCTACGTTTACAGCAGAAGCCGTTAGCGGTGTTACCTTTAAATGGTACGCGGCAGCAACAGGTGGCACAGCATTGTTTACCGGAGCACAATTTACCAGCCCGGCGTTAACTGCTACAACGTCCTATTACGTTGAGGCTACAGCGGGCACTTGCGGCAATTCAACCCGTACTAAGGTAACTGCTAATGTAGCTGCATCGCCAACGGTACCTGTTGTGTCACAAACTCCTGTACAAACCTGTTCTGGTTCATCGGCTGTATTAGCGGCAACAGGTCAGCCTGGTGTTACCTTCAACTGGTATACTACCGCTACCGGCGGAACCCCTGTATTTACAGGGCCACAGTTTACTACTCCGGCATTAACTGCCAGTACATCATATTATGTTGAATCTGCGTCAACAGGGGGCTGTACCAGTTCAACAAGGGCAAAAGCGGATGTGTCGGTTAACCCGACACCCGTTGCGCCTATTATCGCTGTAAACCCGGTTGGCGGACAGATCACCTCCGGGCAAACAGCTTCTTTAACGGCAACCTCAACTACCCCGGGAGCTATCTTTAAATGGTATGCAGCTCCAAACGGCGGTACTGCCATTTTTACAGGTGCCAACTTTACTACCCCTGCTTTAACATCAAACACAACTTATTATGTTGAAGCTTCAACAGCAGCAGGCTGTACAAGTACTACACGTACACCGGTAACCATCACCGTAAATCCAATATTCTCTACCTCGTGCGATTTTGCATCAACACAAACCAATGATGTAAACGGAGGCCTGCTTTGTGTGGGTTGCGCTGTGAATTTTCCAAATAATTCGGTTGATAGCGATACCACCAACTTTAGCCAGTTAAGTGTTCCAATTGGTTTGGTAGGTTCAAATGTGTCGCAAAGATTAATATTTGGCGATGCCGGGGTTGTTGGCGATACCGTGACCGTGAAAATAGCGGTTCCGGCAAGCCTTGCTACTGTAGGTGTTTTAAACCAGCTGCAAATTGCTTCATTTAATGGCACGACATATAATAACGACCGCATCAATTTAAGCAGCAGCTTACTGAAGATCACCTTGCTGGCAGGTAATCAAACTGCTTTAATAAAATTTGCACCAAAATCGGCATTTGATCGGGTCGAGATCAGATTTAACGGTGCTTTGGCATCAGTGTTTAATACGGTTAATATTTATTATGCCACCAAACAGGTTGAAGCACCGAGACTGGCCGCGAATACGGTAAGTATTTGCGCAGGTAGCACAGCGACCTTTACGGTTAATAATGCCCGTGCAGGAATAGCTTATAAATGGTATACCTCTGCAACCGGTGGCGCTTCTGTTCATACAGGTGCAACCTTTACCACCGCGGCATTAACTGCAACTACTACTTATTATGTAGAGAGCAGCCGTGCATCAAGCGGATGTGCTAACCCAAACAGGGTGTCGGCAACTGCCAATGTTACCCCATCACCGGTTAATCCGGTTCTGGCCCAGGCATCAGTGCAGTTATGTTCAGGTTCGCCAGCGGTATTAACCGTTTCACCAACCCAATCAGGCGTGGTGTATAACTGGTATGCGGCCGCAACGGGTGGTTCGCCAATATTTACCGGCGCTCAGTTTACAACCCCGGTACTTACCGCAAATATTTCTTATTATGTAGAAGCATCAGCTAACGGATGCGTTAGTCCGGCCCGTACAAAAGCCGACGCGGTAGTTAATCCAATACCTGTTGCGCCAACTGTTACTGTAAACCCAGCCGGCGGCCAGGTTACAACAGGCGGCACAGCTACATTAACAGCCAGTTCGCTTACAGCTGGTGCTATCATTAAATGGTACACCACACCAACAGGCGGCACAGCTATATTTACAGGCAGTCCATTTATTACTCCGCCTTTAACAGCAACTACAACTTATTATGCCGAAAGTTCATTAGCATCAGGTTGCGTAAGTACACAGCGTACCCCGGTAATTATTACCGTTACACAACCTATTGTAGTACCCGATGTGGCAGTTACCCCGCCTACTCAAACAGTTAATCCGGGTACGTCAGGTACTTTGGTAGCGTCATCAACTACCCCAGGCGCAACAGTATTTAACTGGTTCACTACACCAACAGGCGGCACCAGTATATTTACAGGAGCAACCTTTTCAAGTCCGGGTCTGTTTACTGCTACAACTTATTACGCCGAGTCAAGCATACCTGCTACCGGGGTTAAATCAGCCACAAGGGCATCAGGAATAGTTAATGTAAATGCCATTTCGCCTAACCCTGTTCCCTGCGATGCAGCTATTGCCGAAACAAACTCAGTTAATGGTATATGCTTATTTTGCGGCACCAGTAACGCGGGCGGATCAATTGATAATAACCGTAATACCTTTTCACAAATACACGTACCGGTAGGTTTACTGGGTGGAGCTGCACAGCAAACTTTACGTTTTGCTAATACAGGTATTGCCGGTGATAGTGTAACTGTTGAGTTAGGTATCCCGGGCTCACTGGCCGATGTAGGCGTGCTTTCACAAATTCAAGTAGCAACCTACAATGGTACAACTTTTAACGGCGACCGCTTTACTGTAAACGGCGCATTACTAAATATTACCTTACTGAACGGAACAAACCGTTTCAGGGTAACATTCAAAGCGGCTCATACCTTTGACAGAGTTCAGGTACTATTTAACTCAGGTGTTGCAGGTTTACTTAACGCGGTAAACGTTTATGATGCTTATCAATCTGTAGCTGCACCGGTTATCACCACAGCAAATGTTGCCACATGCTCAGGATCGCAGGCTACTTTAACAGCAACTGTACCAGCTAATGTAACCGTAAGGTGGTATACTACTGCAAGCGGTGGCACCCCAGTGTTTACCGGAGCGGTATTTACCACGCCGGTATTAACTGCCAATACAACTTATTATGCCGAAGCCAGCCGTACTGCTGATGGTTGCGCCCAAAGTGTACGCACACCTGCAACAGTAACAGTTACGCCGGCTCCGGCCAAACCGATTGTGGCTGCACCAAACTTAACGGTATGTTCTGGTCAGCCGACTACATTTACAGCACAGGCAGTTACCAGTGTTACCTTTAACTGGTACACTCAGGCTACTGGTGGTACACCTGTATTTACCGGCAATCCATTTACAACCGGACCGCTTTCGGCAACAACTACTTATTATGTTGAAGCTACAGGCGCGGGCTCTTGCGGTAGCTCAACCCGTACCCTGGTTACAGCGAATGTAACAGCAACGCCATTAGTACCTGTCGTATCACAAACACCGGTACAAACCTGTTCGGGTTCATCGGCTACCTTATCTGTAACATCAACCCAGGCCGGTGTTACTTATAACTGGTATACCGTGGCAACAGGTGGCACATCGGTTTTCACTGGCCCACAATTTACAACACCGGCATTAACCGCCAATAAATCATATTATGTTGAAGCAGTGGCAGGCAGCTGCACCAGCTCAACAAGAGCGAAGGCAGATGTTGTAGTTAACCCTACACCGGCGGCACCGGTTGTTACAGCGAATACTCCGGGCGGACAGATCACTTCTGGTCAGAAAGCTATTTTAACGGCTACCTCAACCACCGCTGGAGCTACCTTTAAATGGTACACTTCGGCAAGCGGCGGTACCGCAATCTTTACAGGCGCAACATTTACCACACCTGCCCTGACATCAAACACCACTTATTATGTGGAAGCTGTGTTGGCAGGCTCAGGTTGTACCAGTATAGTACGTACCCCGGTAACTGTTAAAGTAAACCCAATATTCTCTACCTCGTGCGATTTTGCATCAACACAAACATTTGATGTGAACGGTGGTGTAATATGTGCTGGTTGCGATGTAATTACGCCGGATAATGCTGTAGATCAGGATACCGTAAACTTTAGCCAGATAAAATTACCAATAGCCATATTAGGATCATACGTAGGACAAAAATTAATATTCAGCGATGCCGGAACTGTTGGCGATACCGTAAGGGTTAAGATCTCGATACCGGTAAGCCTGGCAACTGTAGGGGTACTTAACCAGATACAGATTGCCTCCTACAATGGCGCTACCTATAACGGCGACCGTATTAACTTAAGCAGCAGCTTACTGAATATCACGATTCTGGCTGGCGGGCAAACTGCTTTAGTCAAATTTGCACCAAAAGCTGGCTTTGACAGGGTTGAGATACGCCTTACCGCTGGTGTAGCATCATTGTTCAATAGTCTTAACGTTTATTATGCCAGCAAGCAGGTAGAAGCACCAACGCTTGCTGCAAATACTGCAAACATTTGTTCGGGTGGCTCGGCTACTTTTAGTGTGAGCAATGTACGTGCGGGTGTAACTTATAAATGGTATACTGCGGCAGTAGGCGGAACACTTGTTCATACAGGTGCAACCTTTCCTGTTACAAACGTATTAGCTACTACTACTTACTATGTAGAAAGCAGCCGCACCTCAAGCGGTTGTGCTAATCCAAACAGGGTAGGTGCAACAGTTAACGTTACACCATCGCCACAAAACCCGATACTGGCAAAAGCCTCATTTGAAATATGCGCAGGCGAAAGTGTCACGTTCTCCGTAACCAATGCTAATGGTGCTACCATTAACTGGTACGATGCACAAACAAATGGTAACCTGGTACATACAGGTGCAACCTTCACCGTATCTCCGGTATCTGATATTATTTACTATATCGAATCTGCAAATGGTACCTGTATAAGCCCTGCACGAACCGTGGCCACTATTAAGGTTAACCAATTGCCTCAAAAACCAAGTGTACTATCCAATAACGTAGATGTTTGCGCAGGCAGTCCTGCTGCATTAGCTGTAACTACTCCTCAGGCGGGCGTTACTTATAACTGGTATACTGTAGCAACCGGCGGTGCTTCTGTACATACGGGTGCAACCTTTACTACTCCGGCTATTACGAAAAACATAACCTACTATATTGAGGCCACAAACGCAACCAATTGTATTAACAACGGTGGCCGCACGGCTGTTAATGTAACACCAAACGGTTTACCTGTTGCACCAACCCTAAGCGCTACAACAACCCAGGTGTGCAATGGTGGTACTGTTATTATAAGCGTTAAAAACCCAATAGCCACTTTACAATATAACTGGTATAAAACGGCAACAGGAGGCTCATCTGTATTTACCGGAACAATATTCACTGCCACTAATTTAACAGCCAATATTTCATACTTTGTTGAAGCAGTAAGTGCGAGCAGCTGTAACAGTGCAACCCGTACCAAAACCGATATCATTGTGTTGCCAATACCACCGGCTCCGCAGGTACAAGCAACCGGGGGCAGCTTAACTATTTGTTCAGGATCATCAATTACGCTGAACATAGTTAATCCGCAAACAGGTGTGGTTTACAGATGGTATAACGCAGCAGTTAATGGCACACTGGTATTTACCGGTACTGTGTTTAGTACACCGGCTTTAACTGCTAATACAACTTATTATGTGGAAGCCGCAAACGCGGGTAATTGTACTTCGTCTGCCCGCACATCGGTGCCGGTTACAGTTAATCCGATCCCTGCCAATCCGGTACTGGCTTCTAATCCGCCTGTATGTTTAGGCAGCCCGGCAACCATATCAGTAACACCAGTAACAGGCATAACTTATAAATGGTATACTACAGCAACCGGTGGTACACCTGTATTTACAGGTAACCCTTATAAAACCGGGCTAATTACAGCAACTACTGATTTTTATGTTGAAGCAATAAATAGCACCAATTGTGGCAGCAGCAGCCGTACGTTAGCCGAGGTTACTATTAACCCTGCTCCATCTGCGCCGGTTATTGCCAACGGTGCTACCGCGCCGACATGTGTGGGATCTCCTGCTACTTTATCAATTTCTAATCCTCAGGGTGTACTTACTTACAAGTGGTACACTACAGCAACCGGCGGAACACCGGCATTTACAGGCAGACAATTTATTACTCCTGTATTAACAGCAAATACAACTTACTATGCCGAGGCTGTAAACAGTGGTGGCTGCGGATCATCAAGCCGTACACCGGTTCAGGTGATCATCAATCAGCTTCCGTCAACACCTGTACCGGTAGCTCAGGGCGGTTCATCCACACCATCGGTATGTTCTGGTAGCTCGGCTGTGTTAACGGCATCAGTTACACCAGCAACAAGCGTAACCTTTAAATGGTACACCACGGCAACCGGCGGAACACCAGTATTTACCGGAATACCGTTCACTACTGCAGCAGTTACAGGTACTATAACTTATTATGTTGAAGCAGTAAGTAATGTAAGTGGTTGTACATCAGGAATACGTGCCCCTATAACAATCACTATTGATAACAGCAAGGCGCCTGACCCTACAGTTGATGCCGCAGGTTTAATTACTTGTCAAAACAGTGCTACTACCATCAATATCACCAGTCCTGTTGCCGGTACCATTTATAACTGGTACACTGTGCCGGCCGGAGGAACTTCTGTACACATAGGATCAAGCTTTAACACACCTGTATTAACAGGCGATGCAACTTATTATGTTGAGGCTACAAACCCTCAAAGCTGTAATTCATCAACAAGGGTACCGGTTAATGTTACCGTAACACCGCAACCATCGGCCCCAACATTTACAGTACAGTCTCCGGTACAAGTATGTCGCGGCAGTTCAACATCAATCTCTGTTGCATCGCCACAAGGAAGCCTTACCTATAACTGGTATGATTCTGCTACAAAAAACAACCTGATATTTACAGGGCCAACCTTCCAAACCGGACCGGTTAACGCCAACGCCACTTATTATGTGGAGGCCATAAATGGTTCATGCGAAAGCGCATCATTAGCCAGCATACAGGTAACTGTGGTTGACGCGCCTGGCTCCCCTCTATTGGTTGAAGGTGCTTCGATATCAGGCTGCCAGGGTGGGCAGGTACAATTGCACATCTCTAATCCGCAGACAGGCTTTACCTATAACTGG
Organism: Mucilaginibacter lappiensis; assembly: GCF_050433765.1. GTDB lineage: Bacteria > Bacteroidota > Bacteroidia > Sphingobacteriales > Sphingobacteriaceae > Mucilaginibacter > Mucilaginibacter lappiensis_A. The sequence goes on from NZ_JBNPWP010000008.1 coordinate 45,234, forward strand.
TACAGTTCGGCAAGCGGCGGTACCCCGCAGGCTTCGGGAATAAGCTTTACCACTCCGGTACTTACTACCAACACCATCTACTTTGTAGAGGCGGTGAATGTTACCGGTTGCCCATCTGCTTCGCGTACAAACGTTACTGTTAATGTAACATCGGCACCGGTAGCGCCGCAGGCAAGTGCACAGGGTACATCTATATGCCCTGGGGTAAGTACCATTATATCCGCAACAAGCGCCACACCTGGAGCAATTATTAAATGGTTTGCCGATGAAACAGGCGGTGCGGAACTGGCTACAGGAATAGACTTTACAACACCCGTACTATCGGCCAATACCACATATTACGCCGAAGCCCAAACAGCAGGTGGTTGTGTATCAACTGTAAGAACTCCGGTAGCGGTTACTATTCTTAGTCCGCTGGCCGCTCCAATACCATCTGTAAGTGCAAGCACCACATCAAGTGTAAGCTTTGGCTGGGCTGCTGTAACAGGTGCAACAGGTTACCAGATAAGTACTGATAACGGGCAGCATTTTGTTGCACCAAGTTCAGGAGCTAATGGTTTAACTCATGTGGTAAGCAACCTGCAGCCAGGCGAGAGTGTAACCATTATTGTACGCGCCAGTGGAAACTCTGATTGCCAACTGAGTGCTAACTCAGCAGCGGTTACCGGTACAGCCAGCAATCCATTTGGAAACGGATTATTTATACCGAATGTGTTTACGCCAAATGGCGATGGCAACAATGATCTGCTGCAGGTTTACGGTAATACCATCAAGAGTTTAACCCTGTCGATATATGACCAATGGGGCGAGCTGCAATACCAGACAACTAATAAAACAAGCGGATGGGATGGTACGTATAAAGGCACCAAGCAGCCAGTAGGGGTATATGTTTATTACGTGGAAGCTACTCTGAATGATGGTCAGGTAGTGAAGAAGAAAGGTACAGTTACGCTATTACGATAAGGCCTCTATATATGCTGTACCATGCCGAAGTGTATGGTACAGCATATGATGGCCACATCACAATTAATAAATCTACACTATGAAAAAAAGAGTTATAATTATCATGGCAATGCTGCTCCAGATTGGGGCAATAAGTCAACTAAAAGCGCAGATAGACCCACATTTTTCGCAGTATTATGCATATCCATTATACTTGAACCCGGCATTAACCGGCGTAATAAATGGTGATACCCGTGTAAACGCGAATTTTAAAAACCAATATGCAACCATCAATAATGCATATCAAACCGGCGCGGTATCTGTTGATTTCAGGCCGACAGAGAAACTTAGTGTAGGGTTTAATGTGCTAAATCAGGCTGCCGGCGATGTAGGTTACAATTACTTTTCGGCTTATGGATCCCTGGGCTATGCCATTGCGGTATCAAATGATGGCTATAAAAAAGTAAGCTTTGGTGTACAGGCAGGTGTTATTAACCGCAGCTTTGATCCCTCAAAAGCACAATTTGGCAGCCAGTTTAATCCCAGCAGCGGCTTTGATCCTACTTTGCCAAGCAATGAAAACTTTTTAAATACAAACGCTACTGTTTTTGATGCAGGTGCAGGCGTTTTTTACTATGACGGCGATCCTTTACATAATGCCAATTTATTTGGTGGTGTAAGCTTAGCGCACCTTGCCCGGTCAAAAGACCCGTTTGCGGTTGATGGCAGCAGCAGTAAATTACCTATACGCTATACTATACATGCAGGGGTGCGCATAAAAGCGTCTGAATATTTTGACGTGATTCCCCATGCCATTTATATCAGGCAGCAAAAGGCCGAAGAAAAGGCGGTGGGAGCCTATTCTGAATTAAAACTACAGGAAGATAAAGGGTTAATATTTGGGGGCATGTACCGTTTTAAAGATGCTGCAATTGCCAATATTGGCTATCATGTTAACAGCCTTATTATAGGTGCCAGTTATGATTTCAATACTTCATCACTTACCAAGGCCACATCGGGCAATGGAGGTATTGAACTATCAATAAGTTATGTATTTCGTAAACATATACAGGAACCGGACGCAATTTGCCCAAGGCTTTAAACTTTTATCAACATGAAGAAAATATTTTTTACAATACTTATACTGATCGTATTTAAAGGGGTTAATGCCCAGTATAGTAAGGACAATCCAAAAGTTTACGGCGACAAAGCATTTACCAATAAGGACTATTACGAAGCCGCCTTTTATTATAAAAGGGCTGCTGATGGATTGAGCCTTACCACCCTGCAGGCTATACCTTATCATGCGGGCGAAAAAGCTAATAAAAAGCCTGCGAAGAAGGAAGACCGGGCGTATTTATGTTATCAGCTGGCAGAATCATACCGCTTGTACGAGAATTACCAGGAAGCCGAAGGCTGGTACTACAAAGTGATCACTGAAAATTACGAAGCGCAATATCCTTTAGCCCGGCTTTGGTATGGTGTGTGCCTGCGGGCCAATCAGCATTTTGATGATGCCATAAAGCAACTGGAACAGTTTAATGCAAATTATAAAGGCGAAAGTAAGTATGGCGATATAGCACGAAAGGAAATAAAGAACTGCCGGTTTGCTAAAGAGCAATATCTGTATCCATTGTTAATTGATGTAGCAAAACTAAAGGATCCTTATGCATCTGATGGGTCAGACTATGCACTGATCCAGCATGATGGAAATAGCTATTTTACTTCATCGAGGTTTGTTAAAAATGATAAGAAACACCTGAACAGGATATACGCACTGACCAAGGATAAACCGGGCGCGGCTACTATTATAGATCTTAAAGGCAGCGAGGGCAAAAATGAACTGGAATACGGAACCCCATCATTAAATGAAACGGGTAAAAGGATGTATTTTACCCGTTGGTATAAACAGGGAAGTAAAACGGTACATGCCATTTATTACAGCGATTTGAATGATAAAGAATGGTCGGCACCCAAAAAAATGAATGGTAATGTGAATGCCGATGGTTTTAACTCCATACAGCCATTTGTAACGGCCGATGGTTTACGCCTGTTTTTTGCCTCAAATAAACCAGGCGGACAAGGTGGCGATGATATTTGGGTAAGTTATCTTGATTTTAATGGCGACGCTGTTAATTCAACCAATTTAGGAAGTACCATTAATACCTCATTTGATGAGGAGGCTCCATATTATGATCAGCCAAACAAAAAACTGATATATAGTTCAAAAGGATTTATTGGTTTGGGTGGATTTGACTTTTTTGAAAGCTTTAGCAAGTTAGATAAATGGAGCGAGCCTAAAAATATGGGTTATCCCATGAACTCGGCAAAGGATGATCTTTACTATTTACCCAATCATGATGATGCTAATAAATTTTACGTAAGCTCTGACCGTGAATCAGACTGTTGCCTGGGCTTGTTCGAGGCAGTTGATAAAAGACATATCCTGTCGGGCCTTGTAATTGATTGCGACACGCATAAACCGCTAGAAGGCGCCAAAGTAAGCTTTATTGATACGCTTACAAAAGATACCATAAAACAAATGGTAGTTAATAAAACAGGTCGTTATGCTTTTGATGTGACCACCAAACGCCCGTATAGCCTTAGACTTGAAAGAGGCTGTTATTTTGCAAAAAATGTTCCGGTAACCGCTTCTGGCACCATGCGCAACGATACTTTATATAACCCTGACATCTGTTTGCAGGCCTATACCCCTGATAAGCCAATTGTTATTAAAAACATATTGTATGATTTTAATAAGGCTACGCTGAGACCGGCATCAAAGCTTGTTTTAGATACGTTGATCATTGTACTAAAAGATAATCCTATAATAAAAGTTGAATTAGGTGCACACACAGATTCAATAGGTTCAGCTAAGTATAACGATAAACTGTCGCAAGCGAGGGCTCAATCATGTGTTGATTATATCATACTAAAGGGTATCGACAAAAGCCGCATATACGCTAAAGGCTATGGAAAAAGGAAGCCGATAGCACCAAATTCGCTCCCTAATGGAAAAGACAACCCAGCGGGGCGTCAACTAAACAGACGTACAGAGTTTAAGGTATTAAAGAACGAGGTAACACCTTGTAAATAAAAATTGCAATACATACAATATGAATTCCGTGACAAGCAATCTGCATGGGCTGCCAAGCAGGTACCTATCAGTTATATTATTATTAGCTACCGGTATGTGTACCTATGGGCTTATGAACTTAAGTAGTGTGGCATTTAGGGTACCAAACTACAGGCCCGACATTGAACAATCAGACAAACTGGTTATTGGCTTATTTAATGTCATTATTGGTATAGTCGCTATTTGTACGGTAGTATTAATTACTAAATGATTAATTGAATTATAGAATATTAATAGTGTAAAGGATTTTAAAATAAGGTTATGATGAAGCAGGATACATTATCAGTAAGCAGACCGTTACTCAAGACCAAAGGTTTTTCAACATTGCATTTACAAATATTTGAATATATACTGATTGGTAAAACCAACCGGGAAATAAACAGGATGCTTGGATATACTGAGCGGTCGCACGCGGTGGTTGACCATTCGCGCAAAGTGATGAATAAGTTGCTGGCAATGGAAGATCTTCATAGAGCAGATTTTACGGAAAGGGTCATATATCCGCGTAAATTTCAGTTTTGGTGGAAAAAAATACTAAATAAACATAAAACCGAACTACAATTAATGGCCATAGCGCCTAAGTTTTATAAATAGCGTATTACGCCATAAAGTGTAGTTAGATGATTTGGATTTATAGAAAAGCAATGAGTACATGATAAATTGGTGTTAAAACAACAATAATCAAATAACCTCTGATTATTTATATATACCTGTAAAAATATATTTTTCATAAAAAGAGCGAAAAATTAACAAAGTGACCAACGGTTTACGGTAACACTTTGGTTTTTAACAGGATATTATATTGATAATTCATATTTATTTTATATCAGTTGTTATATTACTTATACCGTAGGGATAGTGCCGCCATCTATAACATACTCAGTACCACTCAGGTACGCGGCGCGGTCTGATGCCAGGAAAGCCACCAGTTCGGCTACTTCTTCGGGCATTGCCGGTCGCCCCATGGGGATTCCACCCAAAGAATCCATTAAACGTTTTAAGGCGGTTTCATAATTAGTGCCCGCGCTTTTGGCCATGTTTTTAATAAAGGTTTCGGCTGCTTCGGTTTGTATAAAACCAGGAGAAACAGTTAACACGCGCACCCCTTTTTGTGAAACCTCATTTGATAGCCCTTTACTGTAATTGGTTAAAGCAGCTTTGGCAGCCGCATAAGGCAGCGTTGAATCGTAAAGCGGCAGCGACCGCTGAATAGAAGATATATGGATAATTACACCTGAACCCTGGGCTATCATGGCGGGTAATAATCCCCTGTCTAACCGCACGGCTGCAAATAAGTTGGTATTCATGGCTGTATCCCAGTCGTCGTCAGTAAGAACGCCGAAGCCGCCATTGGGTGCGGTGGAGCCACCTGCATTATTGATCAGGATATCAACCCCGCCAAAGCTGCTTAATAGCTCATTGATAACCTTATCGGCTCCCTCACGGGTACTGATATCAGCCTGTATGAAGCGGGTTGTTTCGTGCTGATCTGCAGGGATGGTGCGGGCTGTTGTAATAACCGTTGCCCCGGCTTTTGCCAGCCGCTCGGCAATGGCTTTGCCGGCGCCTTTGGTACCACCTGTAACCAGTACCCGCTTACCTGAAAACTCCTGATCGTTTATTTCAATATTGTTTTTCATTATCGTATTTGTTTATGCTGAATTGCAATGACAAAATTCGTTCAGGCTAATTGCCCCTGCAATAAGGGAATAAGGATTCAGATAGGGATAAATTTATCCCTATGGTCTATTTAATTGGAATGCCCTACCTTTGTTTTATGTACGAAAAAAAGATCCAGATTGATCAGTATTGCGGCCTCGACCTGATAAGGGAAGTGCTGTACGGCAAATGGAAAATCCATCTGCTATATTACATTTCAAAAGGTAAAAAGCGGCCAAGCGAATTGCATCGCGAAATACCGGAGGCAACGCGCCGGGTATTGAATATGCAGCTGCATCAATTGGAAAAACACGAGCTCGTTACTAAAAAAATTTACCCTCAATTGCCTCCCAAAGTTGAGTATAGCCTTACCGCATTTGGCGAAAGCCTGTTGCCGGTAATAGCGCTCATGGGCGAATGGGGTGATGCAAATCGCGATCAACTGCAAAAAATGATCAGCAAAACCCACCCGGAACTGATACAAACAGAGGCTAAAGTAAGATCGATCAGCAGATGAGCAGTTTATTAAAGGATATTTACTCTGTTGGGTTTTACGACAGGTTTGCCGCAGTGCTTTTGGAGGTGATCCCAACATTTAACAAGCAACGTTTTATGGCGCTTACTTTTACCGATGGGTTTGAAAACATGGCGTTAAAGGAACGGATGCGACATAACGCCACCGTGCTGCATGAGTTTATGCCTGCGGATTTCCCAGCTGCCGTAACTGTTATGGAGAAACTCATCACCCGCCTGCGCAAACAGCAGTTTGGTGAAGATAGCCTGGCCATGATGTTTTTACCTGACTATATAGAGGTGTACGGTCTGGATCATTTTGAGCATTCGGTTAAAGCGCTGGAGTTTGTTACCCAGTTTGTAAGTTGCGAATTCGCGGTAAGGCCATTTTTGTTGAAGTATGGTGATAAGATGATAACGCAGATGCAGGCATGGGCATTACACGAAAATTATAAGGTAAGGCGTTTTGCAAGCGAGGGGAGCCGGCCACGACTACCCTGGGCCATGGCCATACCCGCACTTAAAAAAGATCCTTCGCCTGTATTGGTTATTTTAGAGAGACTGAAAAATGATCCGTCTGAATGGGTAAGAAGGAGCGTGGCCAATAATCTGAACGATATTTCAAAAGATCATCCGGCAGTAATGATGATCATTGCCCGCAGTTGGCAGGGCATAAGTAAAGAAACAGATGCTATTATTAAACACGGTTGCCGCACCCTGTTAAAAAAAGGTCATGCCGAAGTATTGGATCATTATGGTTTGGAGAGTAAAAACGTAACCATGAACGGTTTTGAGGTTTTAACACCCAATGTTAAAATAGGGGATGGCCTGGAGTTTGCTTTTTCGGTGAGCAATGATCATTCGGCAGCACAAACAGTTAGGTTGGAGTATGGCGTTTATTATAACAAAGCCAATGGGCAACTGGCCAAAAAAGTGTTTAAGATAAGCGAGAGGGTTTACCAGCCGGGCGAAAAGGCGGATATCAACCGGAAACAATCATTTAAACTGATCACCACCCGTAAATTTTATAGCGGTAAACATCAGCTTTCGATAATCATTAATGGAGAGGAAAAGGAAGTAAAAACCTTTAATATATTTGACTGATATTTTTTGTTGGTGTAGAGTTTATAGTTATGATCAATCCGCTTATTGATTTTTTGAGGCTTTTGAGGTATATCTCAGCAGAGGATGAAGCAATAATTGCTGCCTATTTTGAACACAGGTTTTTTAAGGAAGGCGATTTTTTGTTTAGCGGCCACCGGGTTTGCACCGAGATGTTTTTTGTATGTAAAGGTGTGCTGCGTATTGTAACCAACAACGACAAAGGCATTGATATTACGCACTTTTTTTACAAAGAAAACCAGATATGTACCATACTGCAAAGCTTTAATGACGCAACGCCAACCGATCCGGGTATACAAGCTGCCTGCGATGCCGAGGTATTGGTGATCACTAAAAGTAAACTGTTAGCGTTATATGAGCGGTTGCCTTACATGAAGGAGATCATTGATAAAATAAATCAGCAGCACCTGATTGAAAAGGTGCGGGTAAGGAATAGCTACCTGGGCGAGGATGCCGAAAATCAATATAAGCTGTTTATTATGCAGCAACCTGATATTGCCCTGCGCGTGCCTTTGAAAGATATAGCCAGCTACCTGGGCATAACCCCTCAATCCCTTAGCCGCATCCGTAAAAATATTAGCCGGGATTATTAATCTATCGCCCTGAACATGATATAGGCATCCACATAACCCAGTTGCTGGTGATTAAATCCATTAGGGATAGTGCCGATGATGCTGAACCCCAATTTTTCCCAAAGCTTTACCGCGGTTGTATTGGTACTTACCACAAAGTTAAATTGTATGCCTTTGTAACCCATTTCTTTAGCTATAAGTAAAGAGTGTTCACACAATTGCTTTCCTAATCCCCTGCCCCGGGTTTCGGGATGTACCATGTAACCACAGTTAGCAATATGGGCACCTAAACCAACCTGGTTAGGTTTAATAAAATAGGTGCCCAGTATTTTATGATCTTCTTCTGCAACGTAAACGTTCATGGTTGGTGCAAACCAAAGTTTGGACAGGTCTTCTTGAGGGGTATTGGGATCAAAAGCATAGGTATCGCCTGATTTTATAACTTTTTCAAAAATTTCCCAAACACCGTCAAGGTCGTTTATTGTAGCTGCTCTGATGATCATGTATTATAATGTGCTGTTTTTAAGTATAGCAGGCAAATATACTTATACCATACTTAAACCAGCACGGTACCACCATCAACTATAATATTTTGGCCGGTTCCAAACTGTTGTTTCATGAGGTATAAAAATGTTTCTGCAACATCTTCAGCCTCGCCTACACGTTTAACCAATAAAGAATCGCTGATGGATTTATACAAACCGTCACGATCAGCTTCGGGCATACTATTCCACAGGTTGGTTTTGATCACTCCCGGTACCACACTATTTACTCTTATCGGGGCCAATTCAACGGCCATTGCCCTCACAAAACCCTCCATAGCACCACAAATACTTGACGCTACTGACCAGCCTGCTCCGGGGCGGGCGCTTGCTGTACCACTGGTTAAAGAAATGGAGCCCCCCTGGTTTATGTGCGGTGCGCCATATTTAACGGCTGCAAACGCGCTCCAGTAACGGAGGTTAAAAAAAGTACGAGCCGTTTCTATATCCGTATCGGCAATGGTTTTCAGGTTCAAGTTTTCGCCGGCGGTGTATAATAGGTGGTCGAATGAACCGATCTGATCAAAAAAGTTTTTGATGTTTTTTTCTTCGCTCAAGTCTACCGCGTATCCTTCGCTGCCTTGCGGCAATTCTTTCAGTGCATTGTCAATACGTTGTTGATTGCTTGATGCGATAACAATTTTTGCGCCCTCGGCTGCCGCTGCTTTCGCAGTTGCCAGGCCAAGGCCCGAACTGGCACCCAATAATATTACTCTTTTACCTGCTAATGATCTGTTATTACTTTGATTGTTCATGATATATTTTTCTTTTGATGGCACAAAGTTCCGGACGTTGGGCCCGCATCCACTTACCAAATGGTAAAAACGAATTTTGGTGAGTTGTTTTTTGGGCAGAAAAAGATGAAAAATGCTGTGATTTTTTGTTGTATAACCGGGAAAAATATTTTACATTATAAATATACCATCCGGTATTTTTATAATTACTTTTGCCCCAAATTTATTTAACAGTTTTAAGCTATGTTAAAAAGAGTAGTGGTAACAGGCCTGGGCGCATTAACGCCACTGGGCAATAAAGTGAAGGATTTTTGGGAAAATGTAGTGGCAGGCAAAAGCGGCGCTGCAAGGATAACCCATTTTGATCCCTCTTTATTCAGGACACAGTTTGCCTGTGAGCTAAAAGACTTTAATGCTTCTGATTTTCTGGACAGGGCAGATCTGAAACGGACCGATCCTTTTACACAATATGCGCTCGTAGCATCTGACGAGGCGATCAAAGATTCGGGGTTTGAGTTTAATACCATGGACCCATTTGATGTGGGCGTAATATGGGGTTCGGGCCAGGGCGGTATGGAAACTTTTGAAGAGCAGGTAACCGGTTATGTACAGGGCGACGGGCATCCGCGGTTCAGTCCGTTCTTTGTGCCAAAACTCATTACCAATATGGCCTCGGGGATGATCTCTATCCGCAATGGTTATATGGGCATCAACTATACAACGGTTTCGGCATGTGCCACATCAAACACGGCTATTATGGATGCTTTTAATTATATCCGTTTGGGTAAAGCAAAAATTATTATCACAGGCGGTTCAGAAGCGCCTATAACACCGGCATCCTTTGGCGGGTTTAGTTCTATGAAAGCTATGTCGGCACGTAACGATGATCCGCAGGCTGCTTCGCGTCCTTTTGATGTGAACAGGGATGGTTTTGTGATGGGCGAAGGCGCTGGCGCTTTGGTATTGGAAGAATATGAACATGCTGTAAAAAGGGGAGCCTTTATTTATGGCGAAGTGAGGGGGGCGGCCATGACAGCCGATGCCTACCACATGACTTCTACCCATCCCGAAGGTTTGGGTGCGGCAAAGGGCATGCAACTGGCTCTGCAGGAAGCCGGCGCTGCTATTACCGATGTTGATTATTTAAACATGCATGCCACATCCACCCATGTGGGTGATCTTTCTGAACTGAAGGCAATATTGGCATTAACTAAAGGAGAAAAAAACAAGATCCAGATTGGTGCCACTAAATCAATGACCGGGCATTTACTTGGTGCAGCGGGCGCTATTGAAGCTATTATCAGTTTGCTTGCCATGCGTGACAGTATTATTCCGCCTACTATCAATACCACCACCTTAGACCCGGCCGTACCCCATAGCCTGAACATTGTTTTAAATGAGGCTATTGATTACCAGGTTAATTTAACCATGAGCAACACCTTTGGCTTTGGCGGGCATAACGGTATTGTGGTTTTTGGGAAGGTGTAAATTGCCTTTTGTCGTGCTGAACGCGTGAAGCATAACGTAAGACTTACGAAGTTTTTAAAACTTCGTAAGTCTGGTCGTAGCATAACAAATCCTTATTTACTTATCTGCTTAATCACAGCAATAATATCTTCATCGCCATGTTCTGCTTCTGCGGCCTGGAAGGTTTGGTAAGCTGCCTGTGCCAGCGGGGAGTTTAATCCTTCGGCTTTGGCCAGGCGCAGGTCTTTGGCAATATGTTTTAAGGCAAATGCCGCCTGATAATTATCATTCAAAATAGCATCTCCTTTTATTTTTGCAAAAACGTTGCTCATGGCACCATTATTAATAATAGTGAGCATGTCTTCGGTTTTAATATTATTTTGCTGGGCAAACAGCACTGTTTCGGCCAGGCCTTGCGCGTGAAAACCCAATAGGGTATTAATAGCCAGCTTCGCGCTGTTACCTGCACCTGTATCGCCCACCAGGATGGCCAGCTTGCCCAGTACTTCTAACAGTGGCTTTACCCGCTCAAATGTTTCCGGTAAGCCACCTGCCATAATCACTAACTGACCCTCCTGGGCTTGTTTCACACTGCCTGATACGGGTGCATCTAAATAATCATTACCCTGTTCCCTGCATAAAGCAGCCATTTGTTTGCTGATGCCTGGCGATACGGTACTCATGTTAATAATGATCTTCCCGGTAGTTTTAGCGCTAAGCAAGCCGCTATCTCCATTAAATATTTCGCTAATGGCTTCATCATTGGAAACCATGATGAAAACAATATCGGTTTGCTGTATCAATTCATTTGGCGAGGATGCTATAGCAACTCCCGTCGCTTTTAACGATGCTTCCTTTTCCTTACTCCGATTATAAACAGTTACGGGATATCCTGCTTTTATTAATTGTTGCGACATCGGGATACCCATGTTGCCAAGACCTATCCATCCTATCTTTTTTGTATTCATAGTTGATGTGTTATTTAATTTTTGTGTTGTGCAAAGTTTCACAAACTGTTTGGCAGTATGCTTACCAATTGGTAAAATCTTCTTTACCAATTGTCATTTTCTTACAGCCTATATAGGCATAAACAAAAATAGCGGTGAGTATTAACTCACCGCTATTTTTGTTATTACAGTATGGTTGGATTTTACAAACCAAAAGCTTGTTTTACCTTATCAACATAATCCAGTTTTTCCCAGGTAAACAGTTCAACTTCGCGTTTAAGCTCGCTGCCATCATGGGCAATAAATGATTTCGTTACCACTTCACTTGGCTTACCAAAATGGCCATATGCCGCGGTTTCGCTGTAAATAGGGTTGCGCAGTTTAAAACGGGTTTCAATAGCGTATGGGGTCATGTTAAAGATTTCTTCTACCTTTTTAGCTATCTCGCCATCGTGTAAATTAACTTTAGCAGAATTATAAGTGTTTACATAAATACCCATAGGTTGTGCCACGCCAATAGCGTATGACACTTGTACCAAAACCTCATCGCAAACGCCGGCAGCAACCAGGTTTTTAGCAATGTGACGGGTAGCATATGCAGCAGAACGGTCAACCTTTGAAGGATCTTTACCAGAGAAAGCGCCACCGCCGTGAGCGCCTTTACCACCATAAGTATCTACAATTATTTTGCGGCCGGTTAAACCGGTATCGCCATGTGGCCCACCTATAACAAATTTGCCGGTTGGGTTAATATGATATTTGATCTGATCGTTAAAAAAGTGGGCGTATTTTGGATATTTTGCCTTAACACGGGGTACCAGAATGCTGATAATATCCGAGCTGATTTTGGCCAACATGGCTTCTTCTTCATCAAAATCATCGTGCTGAGTAGATATTACGATGGCATCAATGCGTTGCGGCTGGTTATCATCGCTGTACTCCAGTGTTACCTGCGATTTTGCATCTGGCCTCAGGTATTTGATCTCGCTGTTTTCGCGACGAATGGCAGCAAGCTCTATCAATAAAGCATGAGCAATATCCAATGCCAGCGGCATATAGTTTTCTGTTTCGGCGGTAGCATAGCCAAACATCATCCCCTGGTCTCCAGCGCCCTGTTCTTCAGGGGCTTTACGTTCAACACCCTGGTTAATATCAGGTGATTGCTCGTGAATAGCTGATAGCACACTGCATGAGCTGCCGTCAAACATATACTCGCCTTTGGTATAACCAATTTTGTTGATCACCTCGCGGGCGATTTTTTGTACGTCTAAATAGGCTTTTGACTTTACCTCGCCGGCTAAAAACACCTGCCCGGTTGTTACCAGGGTTTCGCAGGCAACTTTTGAATTAGGGTCAAATGCTAAAAAATGATCAATAAGCGCGTCTGATATCTGGTCAGCAACTTTATCCGGATGTCCTTCTGATACGGATTCTGAGGTAAATAAATATGGCATATAATTTTTTTTATATTTTATTTAACTAATGTAAAAAAAGAAGTGGGTTTGAAACGGATCGTAGTAAAAAGAAGCATTGGTTTTAGCACTTTTTTACGTGGTTGCAATCCAGCCTGGTAAATTCAAGGCAATTAAATCAGTCCACTTTCGGGTGGCAAAAATAAAACAAATTTCACAAAGCCGAAAATAGATTTACTTTTGATGGCTGAAATAATACATATAATTGAAACGTAAAGCGTTATTTATAATAAACCCTATATCGGGCGGCAAGAAAAAGGACGGTGTACCTGAGCTGATAGATCAAAACCTTGATAAAGGTGTATTTGATTCCACGATTGTTTTTAGCGATGGCATATCGCATGCACGTATCATTGCATCGGAGGCAGTGAATAAGTATGATGTAGTGATAGCTGTAGGCGGCGATGGTACTGTAAATGAAATAGCATCGGCCATTGTGGGGAGCAATACAGCCCTGGGCGTGGTTCCTTATGGATCAGGCAATGGGTTGGCGCGGTTTTTAGGCATTCCCATGAACCCGCAACACGCCATAAAAACATTGAGTACCGGCCGGGTTGAAAATATTGATTCGGCCACGGTGAACGGACAGCCATTTTTTAATATGGCGGGTATGGGTTTTGATGCCCACATCAGCGAGGTTTTTTCACATGGCAAAAAGCGTGGCTTTGTATCCTATATAAAATCATCAATGCAGGAAATAGCAACCTATAACGAGCAGGAATACCATATTGAAGTTGATGGAAAGGTTTATAACCGTAAGGCCTTTATGTTAAGTATTGCCAATTCATCGCAATATGGCAACAATGCGCATATATCACCGCGGGCATCGGTGCAGGATGGCTTACTTGATGTTTGTGTGATCAGGAAGTTCCCGTTATGGCGCTTTCCTGAAATGGGTATCAGGATGCTAACCAAAACAGCCGAAGGCACCAGCTATGTTGAAATTATACGCGGCAAGCAAATTAATGTAACCCGTCAAATGGATGGACCTATACATCTTGATGGTGAGCCCCAGATAATGGGTACAGCTATACATATTAATATAGTACCAAATTCGTTAAAGGTTATTGTGGGCCAATCCTATAAAAACTGATATTATGGCTAAGAAGAATTTTACAGGCGTAGTTTATTCAACTGATCCCGATTTTAAATACCAGGAAAATGCGGGTCAAGCCTCGCAAACACTGCCTCCGCAGCAGCAAAACTTTAAAATTTATTTAGATCGCAAAGGCGGGGGCAAACTGGTTACGCGTATTACCGGTTTTATAGGTACAGATGCAGATCTGGAACTTATTGGCAAAAAGCTTAAAACAAAATGTGGTGTTGGCGGCTCGGTAAAAGACGGCGAAATATTGATACAGGGCGATTTTAGGGATAAAATTTTAATTCTGCTGCAAACAGACGGTTATAAGGCAAAAAAGGCGGGCGGATAATATTTAGTGTTACCCAGGCGTTTAAAGCCGCATTAAGTGGCGGCTAAGCGTACAATGTACACTAAAACAAAAATCATGTACTACTGTTGTATAGCACCGCAGGGATTATAAACACTGTATAAAACGTTATTGTAACAGATTAATAACATAATTTTTATTGGGGATTGCTTGATAATCTAAAAAAAAATGGTTTTCATTGCAAATAATTGTCGTGGAAACACACAATATTTATGCTTTGTAACGTTATTTATGACCAATTGGTTACAAAATGTAATTTGGTATTAAAAAATTGTAAAGAATAACATAAAAGATTTTTTTATTTCATTAAAATTCTATTTTTGTTATTCGCTAATTAAAAGCACATTTAACAAACTTATAATATAAACAAAAACTAAAACTAAAATTTAAAAGTAATGGCAAACGCACCAACAAAACCAACTACTCCTATTAACAAAGAAAGCTCAAGTGCATCGGGCATGTTTGCTTCTTTAACTATTCCAATCTGTCTGATTGTAGCAATCTTAATTTATATTTTCATTCTTGGCGATCCAAGCCACTTTAAAGGTGGTGACGTAGTAAACGGTTATCCTGCAGATATTTTCGGAACAGTTCATAAAGGTGGAGTGATTGTACCTTTGATCATGTCGTTTTTATTAATGGTTATCGTTTTCTCTATCGAGCGTTTTGTAGTAATTGGTAAAGCATCAGGTACAGGCAGCGTTGACGCATTTGTTAGAAAGATCCAATCTCAGCTTAATGCAGGTAATATTGCTGGAGCATCTGCAGAGTGCGATAAACAAAAAGGCTCAGTTGCAAACGTTATTAAATCAGCTTTGAAAAAATACGGCGAAATGGAAGCTGAACCAAATTTAGATGTTGACCAAAAAACTTTGGCTATCCAAAAAGATATTGAAGAAGCAACTGCATTGGAAATGCCAATGTTAGAGCAAAACTTAACTATCATCGCTACATTGGTATCTATCGGTACATTAACCGGTCTGTTAGGTACGGTTGTGGGTATGATCGGTGCGTTCTCTTCTTTAGCAACTGCTGGTGTGCCTAACCAGGTTGAACTTTCTTCACACATTTCTGAAGCTTTGATTAACACAGCATTAGGTATTAGTACTTCAGCAATTTCAATTATCATGTACAATGTGTTTACATCAAAAATTGATAAGCTGACTTACGCTATTGACGAAACTGGATTTAGCATTGTGCAAACATTTGCTGCATCACATAAAAATGCCAACAGATAAATATATAAGTGCTTAGTTTTTCGTCCCTGTATACACAAGGAGAACAGGGCATGGATAGTTAATAATAACACTATATATATTAAAAAATTTAAATATGTCAAGGATAAAAGTCCCAAGAAAGAGTACAGCGATTGACATGACCGCCATGTGCGACGTGGCTTTCCTTTTGCTTACTTTCTTTATATTAACTGCAAAAGTAAAAACCGAAGATCCGGTTCCTATCGATGTACCAAAGTCTTCGATACAGCAACCAGTGCCAGAGTCTGATTTTGCTACAATATCTGTAGGTTCTCAGAAGGCATTTTTTGGAGTTGAGGGAACAGATATACGTAAGCAAACCTTAACTCAAATGGGCGAAATTTATAAAACTACATTTACGCGCGAGGAATTGAATAGGTTTTCAACCATTACAGCATTTGGTGTTCCGTTTAGCCAGATAAAGCAGTTTATCGCTTTATCCTCTGAGCAGCAAAAAAAGCTTAACCAGCCCGGTATCCCAAGAGATTCTGTAAGCAATGAGTTATCTAACTGGATCCGGGAGGCTCGTAAAGCTACTGTAGCATTGCATAATACCCAGTTGCGAATAGCCATAAAAGGCGACAGTAAAGAAGAATACCCGGTTATTAAGGATGTTATTGGTATTTTGCAAAAGCAAAAAGTCAACAAGTTTAGTTTAATAACAGATCTTGGCGGCGGCGGTGGCGCTGCTCCTAAAAAATAAAGAATCATGGCAGAATTAGACACCTCCGGGGGAGGCAAAAAAAAGGGCGGGAAGGTACGGAGTAAAAAAGCTTCGACCCGTGTAGATTTAACCGCAATGGTTGATTTAGCTTTCTTATTGATCACATTCTTTATCATGACAACAACACTGGCTAAGTCAAAAGCTATGGACCTTGTAATGCCTGATAAGGATGATAAAACAAAGGACCAGTTAGCAGTTAAAGCTTCGTCATCACTAACGTTACTGTTGGGCAGCGATGATAAACTGGAGTGGTATCTTGGTGAGGCTGGTAAATCAGCCCCTACTATTGATAACTACGGAAAAGATGGTTTGCGTAAAACACTTGTTGAAAAAGGCAAGGATATTATGACATCTACCGGTAAACCCATGATAGTTTTGATAAAGCCAAGTATTAAGTCAACGTATAAAAACGTAGTTGCAGCACTTGATGAAATGAATATCACCAACGTACAAAGCTACGCTATAGTTGATATCACGCCAGCGGAAATTGCTTTATTACAGAAAGACGGTTTGTACAACGATAAGAAATAATATTTTTCGCAAAATAGCGTTATTAATCACCATTAAATCCTAAAAGATGTTCGGATCGAAATTAGACATATTAAAACAGGAATGGATCGACGTTGTTTTTAGTAGCCGGAACAAAGCCTATGGGGCTTATGAACTAAGAAGAGATAACTCAAAAAATACAGTAAAGGCACTTGTTATAGCCATTGTACTATTTGTGTTTATTATCTCTTTGCCTACTATCATCAACAAGATAAAGGGACTTATCCCTAAGCCAGACCAAAAAGTGAAGATAACAGACGTAGTCCTGTTACCTCCGCCACCGGTGGATCAAACTAAAAAACCACCACCACCGCCACCTGAACCACCAAAACCAAAGGTTGACCAGGTACGTTTCCCTCCTCCGGTTGTAAAACCAGATAACGAGGTTAAGGAAAAAGAACCACCAACCGTAAAGGAACTGCAGGTTGCTGACCCTGGGCAAAAAGACCAGAAAGGTGATCCGAATGCCGACATCAGAATTGATGAGCCAGTAGGTAACTCAGATATTAAACAAGTAGTTGAGGCTGATCCTAACCAGATCTTTACCTCGGTTGAGCAGGTTCCGGAGTTTCCGGGAGGTTTGGATAAGTTTGGTGCTTACTTAAGTAAAGCTATCAGATATCCGGCTGTTGCACGTGAAAACGGAACACAAGGACGTGTAATTGTTACCTTCGTTGTGGAAAGAGACGGCTCTTTAACTGATATCAAAGTTACAAGAGGCATCGGTAGCGGTTGCGATGAAGAAGCAGTACGTGTATTGAAAAATTCACCAAAATGGAAACCTGGTATACAAAACGGTCGCCCGGTTCGTGTACAATACAGCGTTCCAATTAGCTTTACATTAGCAAGCGATAATTAGGATAATGCCATTTAATTTTAATAAAGAACAAAAATCGCCCAAAAAGCGGTTTTTGTTTATTTTAGGCACTGTCACCTTTGTTTGTTTTGTCGTTTTGGGCATTATGATCGCATTTTGGGAGCAGTTGCCTATACAGTTACCAAAATACCAGCGATATCTATTTGGAGCATTTGTTATTGCTTACTCCATTCTGCGGTTTTCCAGATTGTTCAAGAAAGATCAGTATGAAGATTAATTTAAATAGTAAATTCTTATTTATTTCGTTGCTTTTACTTGTTGGCTTGCAAGCCTGCAAGCAAAAAGCCACAAAATTTTCTACGGATAATAATTTTAAATCGGGTACCGCCACTTTTGTAGCTGATGATTCGTTTTCACCGATAATTAGCCAGGAACTTTATATTTATAAAAGCTTAAACCCTGCGGCTAATCCAACTATTCTGTACAAAACAGAGGCTGAGGTTGTAAATATGCTCATTAATGATAGTGTACGCGTAGCCATACTTTCCCGGGAGTTGGATACAGCAGAACATTCTGCCCTAACCAAAAGGCAGTTAGTTGTTGAATCTGTACGGTTTGCAACCGATGCTGTAGCGCTTATTGTGAACACTGCTTCAAATGATACATTAATTACTGTTAATGAGTTAAAAAAACTACTTAACGGCCAGGGAAACTTGAGTAGAACTATCGTTTTTGACAATCCTAATTCAAGTTTGGTAAGATATTTGAAGGACTTTGCTGGAAGCAAAGGATTTACACAAAAAAATATTTATGCCCTTAAGTCAAATAAAGAAGTTATTAAATATGTAAGTGAGCATCCGGATGCATTGGGTATAACCGGTTTTAGCTGGTTAAATGATCCGGATAAAGATTATGCTGATTATGTGGATAAAGTTAAAGTTGTTGGTGTTAAAGATGAAGCTAACAAGGAATATCCTAATACATATTTTAAACCTTCGCAGGAATCACTTGTCTTAAAACAGTATCCGCTGAGCCGGGGATTGTTTATGATTAATTGTTCAAGCAAGGTAGGGTTGGCAACAGGCTTTGCTACGTTTTTAGCCAGCTCAACAGGACAACGTATAATTTTAAAATCGGGCCTGTTACCCGATTCAATACCCACGAGGGAGATTAGTTTAAAAAATAAATTTGATTAAAACATGAAAATGATCAGTAAAATAGCCACGGCATCATTAGGACTGGTATTAGTAGGTTCATCAGTTTTCGCGCAGAGTCTCGCTGACGCCAAAAAAGCTATTGACGCGGAACAGTATCAGAAAGCCAAATCGATGCTTAAAAACCTTACGGCTACACAAGCAGACAAGGACGAGAATTTCTTTTATTTGGGATGGGTGTATATTAAACAAGACTATACCGATTCTGCAAAAACTGCCTTTAATAAAGGTATAGCTGTAAATGCAAAATCTGCATTAAACTATGCAGGTTTAGGAGCAGTTGCCCGTTTAGATAAAGATAACGCCGGTGCAACAAACAACTTTAACCAGGCCACTACACTGGCTGGTAAAAATTCCAAACCTTATGTATATGTAGGGCAGGCTTATTTATTACCAATAACAGCCGACGGGAAAGTTTCTCCGGCAGATGCTAATGCAGCCATAAGCGTTTTAACAAAAGGTAAAGCAGTAAACCCTAAAGATGCTGACTTACTTATTGCATTAGGTAATGCTTACCGTTCGCAATTAAAGAGTAATGAGGCTTACCAAAACTACTCTGATGCAACAGCAGCCGACCCTAAAAATCCGGGTGCTAAAGTTGCTACAGGTGTATTGTGGAGATTTGCCAACAACTTTGAAGATTCTGAAAAACAATTTCAGGACGCTTTAGCAATTGATCCTAATTACGGACCAGCTTATCGTGAATGGGCCGAAACAGACCTGCGTTGGTCAATGAACGATCCTAAAATGGCTTCTGTTAAAATAAAGGCAGCATTAGATGAGTATAAAAAATACCTGAGCCTAACAGATCTGTCAATTGAGTCAAGAATGCGTTATTGCGACTTCCTGATCCTTGCCGGTGATTATAAAACCCTGCAGCAGGAAGCAACCGCGTTATCACAATCAGCAGGTAATAATGCCCGTGTATATCGTTACCTGGCTTACTCAGCTTATGAAAATAAGGATTATCCTGCAGGTTTAACAGCCATGAACACCTGGTTCCAAAAAGCAGACCCAAAACGTATTATTCCTCGTGATTATCTGTACATGGGCCGTTTACAAGTTAAATCAGGTCAGGATTCTGCAGGTATCAATACTTTAAGGAAAGCCTTAACGCTTGATACTACACAGGCTGATGTTTATGGTGAAATTGCTTCAAGCTTATATGCTCAAAAGAAATATGCCGAAGCTGGTGATGCTTATAAAGTATACATATCTAAATCACATACCGCAACATTAAATGATTATTTAAAAGAAGGTGTAAGTTATTACAACGCTTTTAAATTGCAATACTATAGTACTGCTAACCCAAAACCAGTAGCCGATACTACTTTATTGGTAAAAGCAGATTCAGCATTTAGCTACATACAGCATAAGGCATCAGCTCCGCTTGCTGCGGTAGCACTTTATCAGGCCAGGGCTAATGATTTAAAAGAGCCAAGCAGGAATACTACCAATGGATATGCTAAACCATACTATGAACAGTATATCACGCTGTTAATTGCAAAACAGCCAGTTGCTGATGCAGATAAACCTTACCTTGCTGAAGCTTATGTTTACTTAGCAACTTACTATGAGTTCAAGGAAAAGGATGACGCTAAAGCCGCTGAAAACTACACTAAAGCGCGTGAAGCCGACCCTACTAACAAACAGGTGTTAGCTTACTTTGCCCGTAAAGGTGGTGCAGGTAAAAGCAAATAATAAAAATTATTAAACAGATTAAGGCCTCTTGAAAAAGAGGCCTTTTTTATTATAGTTGCATTAGTATATTTGCATCATGGAATTACAAAGTTTACCGGTTAATTATTTGCCCATCATATTTCAAATGCTGGTGGCTATAGGGTTTGTGGTAACCACTATGTTTGTAACGCATAAAATTGGTCCTAAGCGTGTTACCCTGGATAAATTGACTCCTTTTGAGTCAGGTATTGAGGTTGTAGGTAATGCCCGTACACCAATGTCTATCAAATATTTCCTGGTAGCCATATTGTTTGTGCTCTTTGATGTAGAGGTGATATTCATGTATCCCTGGGCCGTTAATTTCAGGGAGATGGGTAAAGAGGGCATGATTGAAATGTTCATATTTATGGGCACACTTTTATTAGGTTTTGTATACGTAATAAAAAAGGGTGCTTTAGATTGGGACTAAGTTTAGATTGATTCTAAATATGCCCTCTGCATACTCATAGTGTACATTTTACATCGTTATTATTGTAAATTTGTACTCGCTATCCGTCTTTTTTGGAATAGTAAAATTTCTATTAAAATAGTGCAATGAGTGATATTCAAATAGTTGATGCCCCTGCAGGAATAGAAGGCGCTGGGTTTTTTGCTACCTCGCTTGATAAAGTAATAGGTATAGCACGCTCAAATTCATTGTGGCCCCTGCCATTTGCTACTTCATGCTGCGGTATTGAATTCATGGCAACTATGGCATCTCATTATGACCTGTCAAGATTTGGTGCCGAGCGTTTAAGCTTTTCACCCCGCCAGGCCGATCTTTTGATGGTTATGGGCACCATCGCCAAAAAAATGGCTCCTGTATTAAGACAGGTATATCTGCAAATGGCCGAGCCCCGCTGGGTTATGGCCGTAGGCGCATGTGCATCAAGTGGTGGTATATTTGATACTTACTCTGTTTTACAGGGTATAGATGAAGTAATACCGGTTGACGTTTATGTGCCCGGATGCCCGCCACGCCCCGAAGCTATTATTGATGGCTTTATTAATATTCAAAAATTGGTACAAACAGAATCGCTTCGACGCAGAAATGAGCCTAAGTACCAGGAATTGTTAGCTAAATACGGAATTCAATAATGGCCCAGATACCCAACGAAGAGCTTTTAAAAAGAATTGGCGAAAAGTTTGACCAGCAGGTAACCATAGTAGGTGAGCCGTATGGTTTGCTTACTGTAGAAACCGGTCGCGAACAGATTATTGACCTGTTAACCTTTTTAAAGACCGACGCTGCTCTTCAATTTATATTTTTAACAGACATTACCGCTATACATTATCCTGAACAGGAAAAGCAAATTGGTATTATTTACCATTTGCATAGCCTTACAACAAATACCCGCATCAGGATAAAGGTTTTTTTAACCGATGGCGATGTGCATATCCCTACTGCTACTGTGCTATGGGATGGCGCCAACTGGATGGAACGTGAAACGTATGACTTTTTCGGAGTTATATTTGACGGCCACCCTGATCTGCGCCGTATATTAAATGTCGATGACATGACGGCTTTCCCGATGCGAAAAGAGTTTCCGCTGGAAGACCCTAACCGCGTTGATAAAAAGGACTACTTCTTCGGAAGATAACATATATAGAATTTAGTATCAAGTAGTTAGTATCAAGTATCAAGATTTTTGAAGTGCCCAAACGGTACATGGCAATAGTCTTGATACTTGATACTAACTACCTGATACTGATTAAACAATTATACTGATGCAAAATCATCCTGTATATACAGACAACGATCCGCAAAGCGAGCTTTCAACCCTTAACCTGGGCCCAACTCACCCTGCAACCCATGGTGTGTTTCAAAATGTGCTGCAGTTAGATGGCGAAAGAATAGTTAGCGGCGTATCAACCATTGGTTATATACACCGTGCGTTTGAAAAAATTGCCGAACACAGGCCTTTTTACCAGATCACCCCGCTTACAGACCGTTTAAACTACTGCTCATCGCCTATCAATAATATGGGCTGGCACATGACAGTTGAAAAACTGCTGGGCATCACCATGCCAAAAAGGGTTGATTATCTGCGCGTGATTATCATGGAGCTTGCACGCATCTCTGATCACATCATCTGTAACGGTGTATTGGGTGTTGATACCGGCGCGTTTACAGGGTTCCTGTATATGATGGAACACCGCGAATCCATTTATGAAATTTACGAGGAGATCTGCGGATCGCGCCTTACTACCAATATTGGCCGTATAGGAGGTTTTGAACGTAACTTTAACGCTATTGCATTTAATAAGCTGCGTGCGTTCCTGAAAAACTTTCCTGTTACGCTAAGAGAATTTGAATCGCTGTTTAACCGTAATCGCATTTTTGTTGACCGCACTAAAGATGTGGCCGCCGTTACTGCCGAAACCGCGTTAAGCTATAGCTGGACAGGCCCTTTACTGCGTGCTGCTGGTGTTGACTATGATGTAAGGGCCATGAATCCGTATTCGTCATACGAAGATTTTGATTTTGAAGTACCTGTTGGCACCAACGGTGATGTTTACAGTCGCTTTTTGGTACGTAACGAAGAGATGTGGCAAAGCTTGCGCATTATTGAGCAGGCCCTGGTGAAACTGGAAAAAGAGCCAACAGATATTTTTCATGCCGATGTGCCTGAGTTTTACCTGCCTCCGAAAGAAGAAGTTTATAATAACATGGAAGCCCTCATCTATCACTTTAAAATTGTGATGGGCGAGATACCAACCCCTAATACCGAAGTATATCACTCGGTTGAGGGAGCTAATGGTGAACTGGGTTTTTATTTGGTGAACGATGGCGGGCGCAGCCCATACCGCTTGCATTTCCGCAGGCCAAGCTTTATCAATTACCAGATGTATGCCCCGATGAGCCAGGGTATGTTATTATCTGACGCGATTATTAACATGAGTAGTTTAAACGTTATAGCCGGAGAATTAGATGCTTAGAGTGGATGATGCTCAGGTGCCGGTTGATTTTTCGCCGGAACTGATCAGTAAATTTGATGATGTAGTTAGCCGTTATCCGCAGGGAAAACAAAAATCAGGGCTGCTGCCTATACTGCATTTTGTACAGGCCGAGTTTGGCTGGTTAAGCGTACCCGCAATGGATAAGGTAGCGGCATATTTGGATATACTGCCTATCGAGGTTTATGAAGTGGCTTCATTTTATACCATGTACTTTTTACGCCCGCAGGGTAAATATGTACTGGAGGTTTGCCGTACCAGCGGTTGCTGCCTGGTAGGTGCCGAAAAGATCATGGATCACATTGAACAAAAGCTGGGTGTAAAAGAAGGTGAAGTTACTGCCGATGGCCTGTTTAGCTGGCGCGGTGTAGAATGCCTTGCTGCATGCGGCTATGGTCCGGTTTTACAAATTGGCCCTGAATATACTTTTTACGAAAATTTAACTAACGATTCGGTAGATAAGTTGATCGGCGATTTAAAAGCGAAAGGAAGTAATTAAATGAACAGGAAAAAATTAATTATCACTGATTTGCTCCTTGTTATTGGCATAATATTGTTAACCTATGCGAGCGATGGTTTTAATAAAGCAATTATGCCATTAATGCTGTTAATTATTTCGGCCTTTACGGGCTGCTTTATAAGGCATGCAAATTATTACAAGCTTACTAAAAAGATCTATTAAGCTATGGGACGTAAATTATTATTAGAACATATAAACGTACCCGGCATCAATACATTTGATGTTTACCGCTCAAAGGGTGGTTACGCGGCTGTTGAAAAAGCTATAAAAACCATGTCGCCCGAGGAAGTGGTTGAGGAGGTGAAGAAGTCGGGCTTACGTGGGCGTGGTGGCGCAGGTTTCCCAACCGGAATGAAGTGGAGCTTTTTGGCTAAGCCAGAAGGAGTACCCCGTTACCTGGTTTGCAACGCCGATGAATCAGAACCCGGTACTTTTAAAGACCGTTACCTGATGACCTACATCCCTCACCTGTTAATTGAGGGGATGATCGTATCGAGCTTTGCATTGGGCGCCAATACCTCATACATATATGTACGCGGTGAAATGATGCCGCAGATCAGGATCCTCGAAAAAGCTATTGCCGAAGCTAAAGCGAAAGGCTTTTTAGGTAAAAATATATTAGGCTCGGGTTACGATCTTGAACTTTATGTACAGCCAGGTGGTGGTGCATACATTTGCGGTGAAGAAACCGCTTTGTTAGAGTCGTTAGAAGGTAAACGGGGTAACCCGCGTATAAAACCGCCATTCCCGGCCATTGCCGGCTTGTACGGCCGCCCAACGGTAGTGAACAACGTAGAGTCAATTGCGGCAGTAGTGCCAATTGTAAATGAGGGTGGCGATGAATATGCCAAACTTGGAATTGGCCGCAGCACAGGTACCAAGCTGATCTCGGCTGGTGGTAACCTTAAAAAACCTGGTGTTTATGAAATTGACCTGGGTTTACCGGTTGAAGAATTTATATACTCCGACGAATATTGCGGCGGTATTGCCAATGGCAAACGCTTAAAAGCAGTTGTTGCCGGTGGTTCGTCGGTGCCCATTTTGCCAGCTAACCTGATCCTGAAAACCATTAACAACGAACCCCGCCTAATGAGCTATGAATCATTAAGCGATGGTGGTTTTGTGAGCGGTACCATGATGGGTTCGGGTGGTTTTATTGCATATGACGAGGATGCCTGTATTGTGCGTAATACCTGGAACTTCGCCCGTTTTTATCACCATGAAAGCTGCGGACAATGTTCGCCATGCCGTGAAGGTACCGGATGGATGGAAAAAGTATTACACCGTTTAGAGTACGGTCATGGCAAAATGAGCGACATGGACCTGCTGGTTGATGTATCTAAAAAAATTGAAGGAAATACAATTTGTCCGCTGGGTGACGCGGCAGCATGGCCGGTGGCCAGCGCTATTCGCCATTTCAGGGATGAATTTGAGTGGCACGTAACAAATGCCAGTGAAGCAATTTCGAGAAATTACGGACTGGCGCATTATGCAGATCCGTTGGATGTAAAAGAAACAGCTTAAAACCGCGCGTCATTGCGAGGTACGAAGCAATCCCCGATTTACAGAGCCGCTCTGTGTAGCATGGAGATTGCTTCGTACCTCGCAATGACGAGTTGAAGAAATAAAATAAAGAATCAGAATTTTTAATTTTGACTTAATGAAAGTAACAATAGACGGGATACCCGTTGAAGTAGAACCAGGGACAACCATCCTGAATGCCGCAAGGCAGATAGGTGGCGATATTGTTCCGCCTGCTATGTGCTATTACTCCAAGCTGGAAGGTAGTGGTGGTAAATGCCGTACCTGTTTGGTTAAGGTAAGCAAGGGCTCTGAAAAAGACCCACGCCCCATGCCTAAACTGGTGGCTTCATGCCGTACCACGGTAATGGATGGCATGGAGGTGCAAAATATTACCTCGCCCGAAGTTGTTGAGGCCCGTAAAGGCGTGGTTGAAATGTTATTGCTTAACCACCCGCTTGATTGCCCTGTGTGTGATCAGGCTGGCGAATGCCACCTGCAAGACTTAGGCTTTGAACATGGCGCCGCTAAAACCCGTTATGAGTTTGACCGCCGCACGTTCGAGAAAATTGATATTGGCGATAAGATACAACTGCATATGACGCGTTGTATCCTTTGCTACCGCTGCGTATTCACTGCCGATCAGATCACCAATACTCGTTTACATGGTATCCTGAACAGGGGCGATCATTCTGAAATATCAACCTATATCAGCAAAGCTGTTGATAATGATTTTTCAGGTAACATTATTGATGTTTGCCCGGTAGGCGCCTTAACAGATAAAACTTTCCGCTTTAAAAATCGTGTATGGTTCACCAAACCGGTTGAAGCACACCGCGATTGCGATAAGTGCTGTGGCAAAACCACTTTATGGTACAAAGGCGAAGACGTGATCAGGGTAACCGGACGTAAGGATGTGTATGGCGAGGTTGAAGAGTTTATTTGCAATACCTGCCGTTTCGACAAAAAGAAAACAGCCGACTGGGTAATTGAAGGCCCGCGCAAGGTATCGCATAAATCGGTTATCAGCTCAAATCATTACGAATTTACACCGCTGCCGGTGGTTAAAACCAACCCGGTGCTGATGGAAGCGAATAAAGAACAATTTGAAAGAGACACACGCTTATAATGGGATCAACTGCAGATATATTAATTAAAATTGGCCTGATATTGATCATTTTCGTTATCAGCCTTGTTATGGCCATGTACTCAACTTATGCTGAGCGCAAGGTTGCCGCATTTTTCCAGGACAGAATTGGCCCTAACCGTGCTGGTCCGTGGGGTATTTTACAACCCCTGGCCGATGGTGGTAAAATGTTCATGAAAGAAGAGATCATCCCTACCAACGCCACGCCGTTTCTGTTTATAGTTGGTCCGTCATTGGCTATACTTACGGCCTGTATAGGTTCGGCGGTTATTCCATGGGGACAAAAAATGATTATTGGCGGTCATAGTATCGACTTGCAAGTAACTGATATTAACGTAGGGGTGCTGTATATCTTTGGCGTAGTATCATTAGGTGTTTATGGTGTAATGATAGGTGGCTGGGCATCAAACAATAAATATTCATTGTTAGGCGCCATCCGCGCGGCATCACAAAATATCAGCTACGAAATTTCGATGGGCTTATCCATCATAGCTTTGTTAATGGTTACCGGCACTTTAAGCCTGCGCGAAATTGCTGAACAGCAGCATGGCTGGCATTGGAATGTTATTTATCAACCATTTGGGTTTATATTATTTATAGTATGCGCATTTGCCGAAACCAACCGTACACCATTCGATTTACCTGAGTGCGAAACCGAACTGGTAGGTGGTTACCATACGGAGTATTCATCAATGAAGCTGGGTTTTTACCTTTTTGCTGAGTATATCAACATGTTCATATCATCGGCAGTAATGGCTACCTTGTACTGGGGTGGTTATAACTATCCAGGTATGGATTGGGTATTGGCACATACCGGGCCGGCTATTGGGCCGCTTATTGGTGTGGTGGTATTCTTCATAAAAATAGTTTCTTTCATCTTCTTCTTTATGTGGGTGAGATGGACCATCCCCCGTTTCCGTTACGATCAGTTAATGGATCTGGGTTGGAAAATATTAATACCATTGGCTATTGCCAATATTGTACTGACCGGACTTGTTATTACTTTTTTAAAATAGATTGGAGTTTAACTAAAATGGAATCATTAAGTAATAAACGCAAAGTATTGGAAATTAAGCCGCTCAATTTTTTAGAGCGCGCTTATCTGCCTGCTATTGCAGGCGGCCTTATTACCACCATGAAGCACTTTTTCAGGAAACCGGTAACAATCAGTTATCCTGAAGAAAAACGCGAATTTTCAGAGAATTTTCGTGGTATGCATTCATTGAAACGTGATGAGGATGGCCGTGAACGCTGCACCGCCTGCGGACTGTGCGCCCTCTCATGCCCGGCCGAAGCCATCACCATGACGGCGGCTGAACGCCAGCCTGGTGAAGAAAATTTATATCGCGAAGAAAAATACGCCGCCGTTTACGAAATAAACATGCTGCGCTGCATTTTTTGCGGTTTGTGCGAAGAAGCATGCCCTAAAGAAGCAATTTATCTTGACGGTGATATTGTGCCTGCCGATTATTTGCGGAAGGATTTTATTTACGGTAAAGACAAATTAGTAGAGGCGCCCTTAAATCAATAAAGAAGTTTTATACCTTTGCCCAAACTTTAATGGGAAAGGGTATTTTGTAAATATAAACATGAGTACATTTTACTTCATCGCGTTTTTGTCCATATTCTTTTCGATACTGGTTATCTCGGCCAAAAACCCGGTACATAGTATCCTTTATTTGATACTTACCTTTTTTACATTCACCATTCATTATATTTTAATGAACGCCCAGTTTTTGGCGATAGTTAATTTTATAGTATACATGGGCGCCATACTGGTATTGTTCCTGTACACGCTGATGCTCATTAACCTGAATAAGGAAAGTGAACCTGTAAAACCATTTATGGTGAAATTTGCCGGTGTTGTTGGTGGTGGTATTTTAATAGTGGCCCTGGTGGCCTCGTTAAAATCAATGGGTATATCTGACCCGGTTGTACTGAAAAACCCTGACCTGGGCCTGGTGAAAAACTTAGGTAAAGTATTGTTTAATGAATTTTTACTGCCATTTGAAGTATCGTCAGTATTGCTTTTATCAGCAATGGTGGGCGCGGTTCTATTGGCTACAAAAGACCCTAAAGCTGCGTAATGAATAATATAATCCAGTCGGTACCGCTTAATCATTACATATTATTAAGCACCATCATTTTTTCGATAGGCGTAATAGGCGTATTGATCCGCCGCAATGCCATCGTGATCTTTATGTCGGTTGAGCTGATGCTTAACGCGGTTAACCTGTTGCTTACTGCATTCTCAGTTTACAGGGGCGATGCAACCGGGCAGGTTTTCGTTTTCTTTATTATGGCGCTGGCTGCTGCCGAAGTTGCAGTAGGGCTGGCCATTATTGTGATGATATACCGGAATACAAATTCGGTTGATATCAATGTGCTGAACAGGCTGAAATGGTAAGCCCCCTGACCCCCTGAAGGGGGAGGGTTTAAACAAAATAAAACGCGTCATTGCGAGGCTGATCAAACTGCAAGCAATGGTTTAATGATAAACATAAAAACGTATAACGCAACACGTACAACGTATAACATAAAATATGAATCAATACATCTGGCTTATTCCCATATTACCGTTAGCCGGTTTTATTATTAACGGACTTGGCCGCAATTCATTATCAAAAAACGTAATTGGCTTTATTGGCAGTTTACTGGTGCTGGTATCTTTTGGTTTAAGTCTGGCCGTTTTCTTTCAGATCAAATCAACAGGGGCACCTGTTAACGTTACTTATTTCAACTGGTTCTCGGTTGGCGCGCTAAAAATACCATTCGCATTCCTGGTTGATCAGCTCAGTTCCATTATGCTGCTCATTATTACGGGCGTTGGTTTCCTGATCCATTTGTACTCAGTAGGTTACATGCATGACGATAAAGGCTTTGGTAAGTTCTTTGCCTACCTCAACCTGTTTGTGTTCTTCATGTTGCTGCTGGTAATGGGGTCAAACTACCTGATCATGTTTATTGGCTGGGAGGGTGTAGGTTTATGCTCATACCTGCTTATCGGTTTCTGGTATACCAATCCAAGTTATGCCGATGCTGCTAAGAAGGCCTTTATCATGAACCGTATTGGAGACCTGGGCTTTTTATTAGGTGTGTTCCTGATCATATATGCTTTTGGCAGTATAGAGTTTGCCACCATATTCCCTAAAGCAGCCACAATGAAAGTGGGTTCGGCCCCATTTTTTACCATCACTATATTGCTGTTTATAGGCGCGGTTGGTAAATCGGCACAGTTACCATTGTTTACCTGGCTGCCTGATGCCATGGCAGGTCCAACACCGGTATCAGCACTGATACACGCTGCTACGATGGTTACAGCCGGTATCTACATGATAGCCCGCTCTAACATATTTTATACGCTATCGCCTGATACGATGGAGATCGTAGCGATAGTAGGTTTGGCAACCGCGTTGTTTGCCGCGCTGATAGCCTTAACACAAACCGATATTAAAAAAGTACTGGCTTATTCAACCGTATCGCAATTGGGATATATGTTTTTAGGTTTGGGCGTAGGTGCTTATACCGGCGCTTTTTTCCACGTATTAACACATGCTTTCTTTAAAGCCTTATTATTCCTGGGTGCAGGTTCTGTGATCCACGCGATGGGCGGCGAACAGGATATGCGCAAAATGGGTGGTTTAAAAGGAAAAATTAAAGTAACCTTTGTTACCATGCTGATAGGTACCATTGCTATATCAGGGATCCCTCCATTCTCGGGTTTCTTTTCAAAAGATGAAATTTTGGCTCATGCCTACGCGCATAGCACTACGTTTTATGTAATAGGTGTATTTACAGCCATGCTTACATCCTTCTACATGTTCAGGATGTTGTACCTTACTTTTTACGGCAAGTTCCGCGGTACACACGAGCAGGAACACCACGTACATGAGTCGCCTGCAAGCATGACTATTCCGCTTATTGTGCTGGCTATACTTTCTATAGTAGGGGGCTTTGTTGGTGTACCTGAAGTTTTAGGCGGCCATCATGAACTGGAGCATTTCCTGGCGCCAGTGTTCGAAAAATCAAATGCCATTATGGGCGAACATCATTTACTGGCAAGTACCGAGTATATACTGATGGCTTTTTCGGTAGGTGTTGCCCTGGTAGCTTTGATATATGCTTATATTAAATATGCTAAAAATGGCAGTGTTCCGGTTGCCGATGGTGAGGAACGCCCTGCATTAACCAGTATATCATACCATAAATTTTATATCGATGAATTGTATGACCTGCTGATCCGTAAACCTTTGGATTTCCTGTCCACATTTTTTTACAACGTGGTGGAGCGCCTGGGTATTGATGGTTTAGTGAACGGACTGGGTAAAGGTACTATTGAAACCAGCAAAGGCTTGCGCTTATTGCAAACCGGTAATGTGGGTTTTTACATATTTGTAATGGTGCTGGGTATTATTGCTGTATTAGCGTATAGCATATTTGGATTAACTAAATAAACGATAAGCGTTTACAATATAACATGACCGTTAGTATATTAATTTTTTTACCAATAGTTGCCGCAATTATTGTTGCCTTATTAAAAAATGAGGTTGCCAAATATGCTGCATTGTTTTTTGCTGTTGCCGAACTGGTAATAGCCGGCATATTTTTAAGCCGTTTTACACCCGATGCAAGCACTCAATTTACAATTGATGTGCCCTGGATCTCCAAATTCGGCATTTACTTTAGCGCCGGTATCGATGGCATCAGCATGATCATGGTATTGCTTACCACGCTGCTTGTACCGCTTATTATTTTATCAACCTTTCAGCATCAGCATAAAAACGCGGGCGCTTTTTACGGTTTGATATTGTTTATGCAGGCTGGCTTACTGGTTGTATTTACCGCTTTAGACGGATTTTTATTTTACGTAGGATGGGAAGCCGCCCTGATCCCTATTTACTTTATATGTGCCCTGTGGGGTGGCGAAAACCGCATCCGCATCACCATTAAGTTTTTTATATACACGTTTGCCGGTTCGTTATTTATGCTTTTGGGTATCATTTACCTGTACCTGCAATCACCAGAAAAAACTTACGACCTGCACGCGTTTTATAAATTAGGTTTAAATGCACCGCACCAGTCGCTGGTGTTCTGGGCGTTTTTCCTGGCCTTCGCCATAAAAATGCCATTGTTCCCTTTCCATACCTGGCAGCCGGATACTTATACCGAGGCACCAACTGCAGGAACCATGATGCTATCAGGCATTATGCTAAAAATGGGTATTTACGGCGTTATCCGTTGGTTAATACCCAATGCGCCAATAGGTTTTATACAATGGCAAAGCCTGGTAATGATATTGGCCGTGATAGGCATTATATATGCATCACTTATAGCCTTTAATCAAAAAGATGGAAAACGTTTGGTAGCCTACTCATCCATAGCGCACGTAGGCTTGATAGCCGCCGGTATTTTTGCCTGGAATGCACAAGGTATACAAGGCGCCATGATACAAATGCTTAACCATGGTATCAACGTTGTGGGTATGTTCTTTATATGGGATATCATCAGCAGGAGATTAAACACACGCGACATCAGTCAGCTTGGAGGTATTGCCAAAGTGGCCCCGCAATTTTCTATAGCCTTCTTAATTATTGTGCTGGGTACAGTAGGCTTACCATTAACAAATGGCTTTATAGGCGAGTTTTTATTGCTGAATGGTGTTTTTGAATATAGTGCTTACCATTACGTGAATATAACAATAGCTGCAATAGCAGGATTAACCATCATTTTTGGTGCAGTATATATGCTGCGCATGTACAAAAATGTAATGCAAGGCGAAACCAACGAACTGACCGCCACATTTACAGACATTACCGGGTCGGAGAGAGTAGTATTGGCCATCATTTGCATTTTAATAATAGGCATAGGTGTTTATCCTCAACCTATTATGCATATATCCGAGGCTGCTGTTAATAATTTAATACATACTTTAAATGCAAGAGCGAATTAAATAAATTCTAAAGCATAAGTTCTAAAATATAAAATGAATACTTTAATCATCATATCTGTTTTACCTATAGTGCTTTTGTACCTCGGCTTGTATAAGGCTACAAAATCATTATTGCCGGTTACTATTGTTGGCTTATTGGTCGCTTTAGGTTTAGCCATTGCTCAATGGAATAATGTTGCCCTGCCAATTTATCATGGTATGATGATGTTCGATAATTTTTCTATCGCGTTTTCAGGCATTACCATCATTGCTACTATCCTTATCGTGATGTTATCAGGCGGATATTTTGAAAAGATCAGCAGGAACGTGGCGGAGTATTATGCCATTATCTTGTTTTCGCTGGCTGGTATCATTGTTATGGTATCATTTTATAACCTTACCATGCTGTTTATCGGTATCGAGATCATGTCGGTAAGTTTATATGTATTGGCAGGGATCAAGAAAAGTGATTTTGCATCAAACGAGGCTGCTTTAAAATATTTCCTGATGGGGGCGTTCTCAACCGGCTTCCTGTTATTTGGTATTACCTTAATATACGGAACAACCGGTTCATTCAGCCTGGAAGTGATACGCGACTGGGTGCTGTCCCATCCACACCACATCGACCCTATGTTTTATACCGGCATAGCTCTGATCATTGTTGGTCTTTGCTTTAAGGTAGGTGCCGCCCCCTTCCATTTCTGGACACCAGATGTATATGAAGGTTCGCCAACCCTCATTACCGCGTTCATGTCAACCGTGGTAAAAACTGCTGGTTTTGCAGCTTTCCTGCGTCTGTTCTCAGCCTGTTTTGCTCCACTGTCTGACTTTTGGGTGCCAGTACTATTGGTCATCACCATCATTACTTTATTTATAGGCAACATTACCGCGCTGTACCAGCAAAGCTTTAAGCGTATGCTGGCATTTTCAAGTATATCACATGCCGGCTATCTGCTTTTCGCTATTGTGGCTTTAGGTTCAGGCTCGGCTAATTCAGTATTTGTTTATGCAACAGCTTATTCTATTGCCTCCATTATTGCCTTTGGCAGTTTGATCCTGGTGCAGCAGCAAAGCGGCAGCGATAATTTTGAAAGCTTTAACGGCCTGGCAAAAAATAATCCTTTCCTGGCGTTTGTGCTTACCATATCTATGCTTTCATTAGCGGGTATACCACTTACTGCAGGCTTTATGGGTAAGTTCTTCATGTTCTCGGGTGCACTGGCAACATACCATGTTTGGCTGGTTATTATAGCTGTAGTAAATGCCATTATCAGCATTTTTTATTATTTCAGGGTTATTATAGCCATGTATTTCCGCTCGGCCGACCGTGCAGAACTGGTTGTGCCTGCTTACTATAAAATTGTATTTGGCTTCTCGGCTTTGGTAACTATTATCATCGGCATCTACCCTGATTTTATTGCCCGGTTCATTTAATCGGTAAACAGATAACTGCAAATTGATTTAATATTTGTAGTTTTACAGATATAGTGAATGGAAAGTTTTTGGGAACACCTTCAAAATTTAACGGACGCTCAATCCATTATAAGCAGGGGAGGCTTTTATCTCCTGCTTGTTGTTGTATTTGCTGAAACCGGATTATTTTTTGGCTTTTTTTTACCAGGAGATTATTTGCTTTTTATGGCCGGCCTGCTATGCTCGGCAGGTAAGGTTGATGTATCCATATCTACATTAGTGTTATCGCTCATTGGGGCAGGAATATTAGGAAATTTTACGGGATATTGGTTTGGCTATCGAACGGGGCCCGTGCTGTTTAACAAAAACGATTCGCTGTTTTTTAAGAAACGATATGTAACACTTGCCAGCGAATTTTATAATAAGTATGGTGGCATGGCGCTGATTTTAGGGAGATTTTTCCCAATAGTTAGAACATTTGCCCCTATATTTGCAGGAGTTGTTAAGGTTGATATAAAAAGGTTTACTTTATATAACTTTATAGGCAGTATTACCTGGGTATGTACATTTACTTTGAGCGGGTTTTTCTTAGGGAAAAGGTTTCCGCAATTAGAAAATTACCTGCAATATATAGTTTTAGGGCTTATAGTGGTTACATCAATTCCGCTTATAGCAGCTTATATAAGGAAGAAGTTTTCGGAAGCAAAAGAAAAAGATAAGGAAAAAGAAATAAAATAAATATAATATACTAAATGAGTACTCAACACCCCTGGCACCAGGTTTCTCCCGGTGAAAATATTCCTGAAATTGTTAATGCTATCATCGAGATACCAAAAGGTTCAAAAGCAAAGTATGAAATTGATAAGGATTCCGGTTTGTTAAAATTAGACCGCGTTTTGTTTTCATCAGTAATGTATCCGGCCAATTATGGCTTTATCCCGCAAACTTATTGTGATGATAAAGATCCGCTGGATATTCTTGTTCTTTGTTCTATTGATGTGTTCCCAATGTCAATCATCGAGGCAAAAGTGGTAGGTGTGATGCACATGGTTGATAACGGTGAGCAGGATGACAAGATCATTGCAGTGGCTAAGAATGATATGTCTGTAAACTATATCAATGACCTGAACGAACTGCCGCCTCATGCCATGACCGAAATAGTCCGTTTTTTTAAGGATTATAAAAAACTGGAAGGCAAAAACGTAACCATTGAACATTTATTGGGCTTACGTTATGCGCATAAAGTGATATTAGAAAGTTTGGAATTGTATAAGTCTACTTTTCCTGTCACGCAATAATTAATAGATGGACCCCGCGCATTACGAAATAAGTACCTTTTATTTAATTGCAACCGTATTTCTGGTTTTGCTCAATGGTTTTTTTGTAGCCGCAGAGTTTGCCATGGTAAGGGTACGGGGGTCACAAATAGAAATAAAGGCCAAATCGGGGAGCGGGGTTGCTAAGGTTGCACGCGGTATATTACATAATCTTGATGGTTACCTGGCTGCAACGCAATTGGGTATTACTATTGCATCACTTGCACTTGGTGTTGTGGGCGAAGAAGTGGCCACTAACGTGGTGATCAGGGGCTTTATGGCAGTAGGGATAAATCTTTCAAGTGGTTTTATCACCGCCAGTCACATTTTAGCCTTTACTTTTATTACCGTATTGCATATTGTGTTTGGTGAGCTTGCTCCCAAATCAATAGCTATTCAAAAATCAATACGTACGGTGCTGGCAGTTTCTCTTCCGCTTAGGTTTTTCTTTGTGTTTTTCAAGCCTTTGATATGGTTGTTAAATGGGTTCGCTAATTTTATTTTGAAGCTTTTAGGGATTAATACTTTAGAAGGCGGAGAGGCCCATCACAGCTCCGAAGAATTACAATACCTGCTTGAACAGGGTAAGGAATCAGGCGCTTTGGATTCGAACGAACATGAGCTGATACAAAATGTATTTGATTTTAACGAGCGGGTGGTTAAAAATATCATGGTGCCGCGTACCAAAATATCAGGTATCGACATCAGCTCATCCAAACAGGAACTGCTTGATATGATCATTACCGAAGGTTACTCACGTATGCCGGTTTATGATGATGTTATTGATAAAATAATTGGTATTGTACACGCCAAAGATATACTGCCATTATTGGCCCGTAACGAAGAGATCGTACTAAAAGATATTATCCGTAAACCGTACTTTATCCCCGAAACCAAAAAGATCAATGACCTGATGGCCGAGCTGCAGCAAAAACGCATACAGATTGCCATTGTGCTTGATGAGTTTGGCGGTACGGCCGGCATGGTTACGCTGGAAGATATTGTGGAAGAACTGGTGGGTGAGATACAGGATGAGTATGATGAAGAAAAGCCTATTGTTGAAAAAGTGAACGACCGCGAGTTTATTGTAAATGCCCTTGCGCCTATATATGACGTAAACGAACATTTACCGCATGATCTGCCCGAAGATGGAGACTTTGATACCGTATCGGGCTGGCTGGGCGATATATTTGGTAAAATACCGGATGTTGGTGAGCAAAAGGAATCAAACGGGTACAATATTACCGTGTTGAGAAAATCTGACCAGAATATTGAATCGGTTAAGCTCGAATTGCTGATAAATGAAGAAGATACAGTAGATTTACACTAAACGGAAGCTAAAAGCTGAAGGCTGAAAGCATAAAGCTAAAGTCACTCAACGCTTGGTGCTTTCGGCTTTATGCTTTTAGCTTTATGCTTTTTTATACCCCCGATATTGAACCATCGCACCCACAATATTTTCTTAGTGAAGAAGAAAGCAGGCACGCTATCCGTGTATTAAGGCTTGAAACCGGTAGCGAAGTACAACTGATTGATGGTCGCGGAGGTTTTTATACCGCTGTAATACAGGATGCGCACCCCAAACGCACCATACTAAATATCACATCGGTTACAACTGGTTTTAACAAGCGTAACCATTACCTGCACTTAGCGGTAGCCCCAACAAAAAATATTGAACGCCTGGAGTGGTTCTTAGAAAAAGCCACGGAGATTGGTATCGACGAAATATCACTGATCATTAGTCAGCGGTCTGAGCGTAAGGAGGCCAAAGTTGACCGGCTGAATAAGATCATTACCGCGGCTATCAAGCAATCATTAAAAGCATACCACCCCGTTTTAAACGAGCCTGTAAAACTAAGCCAATTGTTTGCCCAGCCATTTGATGGCCAAAAATTCATAGCGCATTGTGAACCAGGTGATAAGTTTAATCTTCGTGACGAGTTGACTTTGCAGGGGCAGTATTTGATACTGATAGGCCCCGAAGGCGATTTTACACCTGCCGAAATTGAAACAGCTTTGCAAAACGGATTTAAACCCATAACTTTAGGTGAAAGCAGGCTGCGTACCGAAACCGCCGCGCTTGAGGCTTGCTTTGAAGTGAATTTTTTAAACCGCGTATGAAAACTGCTAAATTTATCATAACTGCTTTTGTTATTATTATGGTTATGAGCGGTTTTAACGCGCCTGCGTATAAAATTGCCCGCATTAAATATAGTGGTGGCGGCGATTGGTATGGCGACCGTACTGCTTTGCCCAATCTGGTAAAATTTTGCAACGAAAATTTAAAAACAAATTTTGAGGCGGAGGATGATGTTGTTGAAGCTGGCAGCACTTCATTATTTAATTATCCCTTTACTTTTATGACCGGGCATGGCAACGTGATATTTACCGATCAGGAAGCCCGCAACCTGCGCAAATACTTAACTGGTGGTGGCTTTTTGCATATTGATGATAACTATGGCTTTGATAAATTCATCCGCCCGCAAATGAAAAAGGTTTTCCCCGAGCTTGATTTTGTTGAGCTGCCGGTTAATCATCCTATTTATCATCAAAAATATAGCTTCCCTAATGGCTTGCCTAAAATTCATGAGCATGATGGTAAACGGGCGCAGGGTTTCGGGCTTATATATAAAGGAAGGCTGGTGTGTTTTTATACCTACGAGTGTGATCTGGGCAACGGTTGGGAAGATTATGGGACCTATGCCGGCGATACACAGGAAGCTCGCTTAAAAGCCTTAAAAATGGGCGCTAACCTGATTCAATATATATTTACCCAATAAGGGTTTTCAGTTTGCATTAAGCAGTAAAAGTTACCGTTGGGTAGTTAGAGGTTATCAACAAAAATTAATAACTTTAAAACGCTCAAAGCCTATTACTCCAAAACTAATCACTTATATGTACCAATTAAAAGTAAACGACCGGCATGATCTTGAAATTGACAGAACTTCACAGGACCTGCTGGTAAATAACGTGAAAACCGTGGTTGATGTAAAGCATATAGGTGGCGCAATATATCATGTTATTGGAAACAACCAGTCATCATACAACGTAGAAATAGTTGGTTTTAACAGTGCGGAAAAGACGGCCGAAATTAAGGTGAACAATACCACTTACTCCATTTCGGCAAAAGACCAGTTTGATGTATTGCTGGATAAGCTTGGCTTAAGCAACCTGACCAGTGCTAAGGTGAGCGAAATAAAGGCGCCAATGCCAGGAATGGTACTTAAGGTTTTTGCAGCCGAAGGTGATGAAGTAAAAAAAGGTGATAACCTTTTTGTGCTGGAGGCCATGAAAATGGAAAACATCATTAAGTCGCCGGCTGATGTTGTCATAAAAAAGATAAAAATAAAACCCGGTGATAAAGTAGAAAAGGGCCAAATTCTGATCGGGTTTTAAAAAATAACCCTCTTTAGTGTAATTTATAGTAATATTTGCAATGAAAGCAGCGGATATTTAGGGTTTTTATTGTTTTTACTCTTTTTTTTTAATAGCTTACTTCTTTTAACTAAATACTAACTACATGAAGAAAAATTTACTAACAATTTTGTTGTTATTTTCTTGTATCTCATTTGTTTTTGCACAAAACCGTGTTATAACAGGTAAAGTAACGGATCAAAAAGACGGGTCGCCCTTACCTGGGGTAAGTGTAACCGTGAAGGGAGTTGCCGGAACCGGAACTCAAACAAGCATTAATGGTACCTATAGCTTATCAGTACCGGCCAATGCCAAAGTACTTGTTTTCAGATTCCTGGGCTTTAAAGAAGCCGAATCACCCATCAATGGTCAGGTAATAAATACGGCGCTTGAACAGGATTCAAAACAACTTACCGAAGTTGTTGTAGTTGGTTATGGTACCCAAAAAAGACAATCTATAACAGGTTCCATTGCATCTGTTTCTTCAAAAGAGATACAAGGCACCCCGGTTACCACACTTGAACAGGCAATACAAGGTAAAGCCGCAGGTGTTAATATACAAGCCAACAACGGTAAACTTGGGCAGGGAATTAAAATCAGTATACGTGGTACGGCCTCTATTACTGCCGGTACGCAGCCATTGGTAGTAGTTGATGGTATTGTACTTAATAATTCAGATATTTCCAGTACATCGGCAGCAACAAACCCACTTGCAGATATTAACTTTAACGATGTAGAATCGGTTGACTTTTTGAAAGATGCTTCTGCATCAGCAATATATGGTGCACGTGCTTCAAACGGAGTAATGCTAATTACTACCAAAAAAGGTAAAGCCGGAACCGCTAAAATCAATTTCTCTGCCCAGTTTGGTACCAGTACTCCATCCCGTCATCGCGAATTTTTAAATTCAACCCAATGGCTGGCAATGGAAGAACAGGCTGGTATTGGAGCAGCTAAACAAGATTTTGCAGCAGATCTTTATCCCTCATTAAATGCTGCCCTGGCTGATTATAAATCATATGTTGAGGATAAATTTACTACCTATGCGGCAGGTAAAACTAAAGACTGGGGCACAACCAATACCGATTGGGAAAAAGAAGCTTTCCAAAGCGCGCCCCAAGCACAGTATGACCTTAACGTATCAGGAGGTAATGATAAAA
Source organism: Mucilaginibacter lappiensis (assembly GCF_050433765.1). Taxonomy (GTDB): domain Bacteria; phylum Bacteroidota; class Bacteroidia; order Sphingobacteriales; family Sphingobacteriaceae; genus Mucilaginibacter; species Mucilaginibacter lappiensis_A. The sequence goes on from NZ_JBNPWP010000008.1 coordinate 85,448, forward strand.
CCACTTATTATATAGGTGGCCAATACCTTGATCAAACCGGGATATTGAAAGGTAATAATTTTAAAAGAATGTCTGGTCGTTTAAACCTCACTTCCAAGCTTTTCAATAACTTTGAAGTGGGTATGAACATGAACTTTACCCACTCTTTAAATGAACGGATTGATAATGACAACTCATTTGGTACACCACTCCAGGTTGTGGCATTATCTCCTATAACTCCTGTTATTGATCCACGCACGGGTTTGTTAAGCGGAAGTTTGCCCGGTGCTGCCAGCAGTTACCCGCTTTACTACAATCCATTATTGAATGTGGATAATGCTTATTTTCATACCAATAATTACAGAACGTTAGGTAATATATATGCCAATTGGGATATAGTAAAACATTTAAGTTTCCGCTCAGAGTTTGGTGTTGATCAAACCAACTCCAATGAGGATAGTTACTCAGGCCGGTTAACATTCAGAAATTCGGGCCAACCTAACGGTTTGGGCGAAAATACAAACACCACTATAATACACTATACAGTAAATAATTACTTCACCTATAAAAACACCTTTGGCACAGATCATACCTTAGATGCAACACTGGGTACAAGTTACGAGTACAGCCGTAACAATGGTAATGATATACAAGGGCAACAGTTCCCGTCAGATGCGTATAAACAAATAGCTTCTGCGGCCGTAAAATCAGGTGGTACATCAACTCAAACCGAATATAGCTTTGTCTCTTATTTTGCAAGGGCCAATTATGCTTTTAAAAGTAAATACTTATTATCAGTAAGCGGGCGTACAGATGCTTCATCAAGATTTGGTGCAAACAACAGGTATGGTTTTTTTCCTGCGGGATCAGTGGGTTGGGTTATTAGCCAGGAAGACTTTTTGAAAAATTCAAATACCCTTAGCAATTTAAAGCTTAAGGCCAGTTATGGTTTAACTGGTAATGCAGAAATTCCTGAGTATGCAGCGTTTGGTTTATTCTCGGGCGATGCCGGATATAACGGTGTTCCCGGGCAGCGTTTTTACCAAATAGCCAACCCTAATTTAAGATGGGAAAAAACACTGCAGTTTGATGCTGGTTTTGAAATAGGTTTCTTTAATAATCGTTTGTCAGGAACTTTTGATTATTACCGTAAAAACACCCGCGATGGTTTGCTTGAGGTAAACGTACCGCAAACTTTAGGGATAGCTTCACAACAACAAAATTTAGCTAAGCTGTACAACAAGGGTTATGAAATTTCTTTATCATCAGATAATTTTGTGGGTAAATTTAAATGGTCTACATCATTTAATATAGCTTACAATAAAAACGTAGTAACTTATGTAAACGGTTTAATTATTGGCGACAATGATTTAAACCGGGTTATGGAGGGGCAGCCGATAGGTGTGTTTTACGGACGTGAATATGCGGGCGTTGACCCGGCAAATGGTGATGCCTTGTACTACTTAAACACTAAGGATGCAAGCGGAAACGTTAACCGCGCAAAAACAAATGACTATAATGCTGCACAGCAAGTGCCATTGGGTAACCCAGCACCTAATTATACGGGTGGTTTAACCAATAATTTATCGTATGGAGGGTTTGATTTTTCTATTACCTTCCAGGGATCATTTGGTAATAAAATTTATAATGGCGGTGGTCAGTACATGAGCGCTAATGCCAGCAACGGCTTTGATAACCAGACGATTGATCAGCTAAGTTATTGGAAAAAACCTGGTGATATTACTAACGTACCTGAGCCTCGTTTGTTTTATGCTAACGGAACAAATCCATCAAGTCGTTATCTTTCTGGTGGTTCATACGTTCGTTGTAAAACTGTTAGTTTAGGCTATAATATACCAAAAGATGTTTTATCAAAAATAAAGATTGATAGGGCAAGGATATTTGTTAACGCTTATAACCTGTTCCTGATCACCAAATATAAAGGTTGGGACCCTGAAGTTAACGCCGACTTTGAAGCGCAAGACCATAATTACAACCTTGGTGTTGATTTTTACTCGGCGCCACAACCCCGTACAATTACTTTTGGTGTAAACATAGGATTGTAACCATTAATATTTACAGAGATGAAAAAAATAAAAATATATATAACAGCTTTTGGTACCATACTTTTATTAGGGGCCTGTAATAAGCAATTAAATCTAAACCCATCCAATCAAATAGAGGCCGATAAGGCAATACTTACGGCCACAGATGTGCAAAGCACGCTTATAGGTGCCTATAACCGTATGAGCCTTAGTGACTTGTATGGTGGCAGAGTGTTTCTGGAGCCCGACCTTATGGCTACACAGTCGGTTGTTGATTGGTCTGGTACTTTTCAGGGTTTAACTCAAATGGTAAGTCAGGAAATCCCTATTGATAATACTTTTGTTAACTCCATATGGCTTGATGGTTACCGCGTTATTAACCAAACTAATAATGTTTTGGCTAATTTAGATAAGGTTGCTGCCGGTGATAAAAATTCGACCGAAGGACAGGCCAAATTTTTAAGAGGGCTTGTTTACTTTGAAATGGTAAGGCTGTTTGGAAAATCATGGAATGATGGTAACCCAACTGTTAATTTAGGTGTTCCTATCGTGTTAACTCCTACATCAGTTATCAATTCATCATCGTATCCTTCCAGATCAACTGTAAGCCAGGTTTATCAACAGGCTATAGCTGACCTTACCGATGCTGAAACTAAATTAGGTAAAGGTGTTACCTTTTTCGCAAACAGCTATGCCGCTTCGGCTATATTGGCAAGGCTTTACCTACAGCAAGGTGAGTATGCAAAGGCTGCTACCGAGGCAACAAAGGTTATTAGTTCCAACGCGTATTCATTAGTGGCGGTTTATACGGACGAATTTCCTTTTCCAAATCAATCGGCGGTACACGTTGATAATACAACCGAGGATATTTTTGCTATTCAGTTAACCAGCCAGTTAGGAACAGGGGTTTCTAACGAGTTGAACACCTTTTATGCATCGTCTGAATTTGGCGGGAGGGGTGATATAACGATAAAAGAAAGTTTTTTAAATCAGTTTAGCAATGGCGACACTCGTTTAGATATATACAATGAAGACTCCGATGGTAACTTAAGGTGCGATAAATTTGATAATTTATATGGCAATGTACGCATAATACGCCTTGCTGAATTATATTTAATTCGTGCGGAAGCCAACCTGCGTTTGGGGACAAGCACGGGAGCCCAACCGATTGCAGATATTAACGTGATCAGAAAACGCGCTGGTATTGCCAACTACGTACCACCAGTTAACCCGGATCCTACGAAAGTAATAGCAGCTAACATTGCCGAAGTGCTGAAGCAAAGGGTATTAGAGCTTGCATTTGAAGGGGGCTTCTTTTTTCATGACGCCAAACGTTTAAAACAAAAGGTTGGCCCATCAGAGTTTGATGCTACAAACGTGGTATTTCCTATTCCGCAAACAGAAACAAACGCCAATAAAAATCTAAAACAAAACGATGGTTATTAATTAAACCCATCATAAGTTAAGCCCCGGCACCAGTAATGGTGCCGGGGCTTTTGTTTATCTGAAGTTCTTAAATGCTGCTCAAATTGTATGTGGTTTTGGATGCCATGATGCGAGCGTAGCGTAGCAACCGACCATAGGGAGCTCATAGGATAGGTAACGAACTCTGCTTGTATAACCTGCATGATAAGATTGCTTCGTTAGCAATCACATGTTTGTTAACTGCGATAATTGAAGCACGTAGCGGGTAATAACGAAGGATCTAATGGTTAGGGTAGTATGCACCATTTATATACTTCGCTTAGCATCGGTTAAAAACAAAAAAGGCCGTTCAACTACTGAACGGCCTTTTTATATAAATAAAGAGTTTTTATTTTGATTTATAAGCCCTGGCTTTTTTAATGCTGTAATGCGGCTTGCCTGTAGGGTAAATTTCTGGCGCGCCAACCAACGTCATAGCGCAGCGGAAACCAACTTCGGCGCTTGCCTCATCCTGGTCCATAAAGCGGCGGGTTGATGGGTTTAACCAATAAGCCATATCATTCCATGAACCACCTTTGTAAACTTTTGAATGGTTGTTAACCAAAGTGGTGGTACCATATAGTGCCATATTAACGGTGTCTTTTTCGCCCCTCATATCGGCGTTAAAAGCTTTTCCGGAGTTTTTAGCCGAGAGCGGATTATTCGGATTAACCGCCGCATTACCGTTAGCAGGAGCGGCTGCAGCAACTGAGTCGGCGCTTTGCCCTTGTAAGGCTAAAAGTTCACTGTATTTTAATTTTTTATTTGATTTTGCAGGATCCTTAATGGGGCGGCCATATTTATCCTTGGCGTAAAGTCCCTTTGTAGGATCGGCTAAACGTTTGTTGGTATACTCATTACCGCGAAAAGGGTTAAAATCATCAAACTCCTCAAATGAGGTTTGGCGATAGGTATCGGCTACCCATTCATTCACGTTACCTGCCATATTATATAAACCAAAATCATTTGGCGCGTATGACCTTACCGGAGCGGTAATGTCGGCCTTATCATTCAGGTATCCACCCACACCGGCATTATCACCATTACCACGTTTAAAGTTAGCCATGATTAAACCACGGGTTTTGCTTTTGGCCGAACGTACGCCTAAGCCATTCCATGGATACAATTTACCATCGTCAATATTTTCAAACTGGGTATTACCGGCCAAAGCCAAAGCTGCGTATTCCCACTCGGCTTCTGAGGGCAGGCGATAACCTTGCTTCAATATACCATCTTCCATACGTACCGGTCTTACAGGCTTACCGCCTTTACCGGTACCCGGCTGTGCATTAGGACTTAGATCTGGCATCATCTTTTTACCGTCAATTCCGGCACCTTTCATTTGGCCGTTAAGGTAAATGTCGGTATTAAATGGTTGTGCCGATGCCGTTGCCGGGGCAGCCGCAGCCGCGCCTTTTTTGCCGCCACCATTTAAGTCTTTCCAGGATACCATTCTGCCCGACTCACGTAAAATATTCTCATTGGTACGATCGGTGCGCCATTGGCAGTAATCCTGGGCCTGGTCCCACGTTATACCTACAACAGGATAATCCTGGAATGCAGGGTGGCGCAGGTAATTATCTACATAGGGTTCATTATATGATAGCGCTTTACGCCATACCAGCGTATCGGGTAACGCATCATAATATAATTCACGATCCTGAGGGAAGGTGATGGCGGTCCAGTGCAGGTAATCAAGCCAATCCTGGTTTGATACCTCGGTTTCATCCATATAAAATGAAGGAACGGTTACCCGGCGGCGCACATTATTATAATCATAAGTAACATCCTGGTCTGCACTACCTCCCATTACAAAAGTACCGCCCTCAATAGGCACCAAACCCGGTCCCGGAGCTGGGTGGGTTTGTCTGAAGCGCACATAACCACCATTGGTTTTGTCGTTATATGTGATTCCGGTTTTTTGCGACTGTTCGTGTTTACTGCAGCTGCTCATCACGGCGCCTACAGCCAACATCACTAAAGCAGTTTTAGTAAAAAGTATTTTCATATTTTTACAGTTATATTTAGAGGTAAATTTAGAAAAAAATGGCTATAATGCTAATATTCATTAACCATTATTAAAAATAAATCAAACTATTATCTCGCATTTGAACGAAAAAATGATGAAATTAGTTGCATTGGATTGCTTTTTTGATTGAGCAACTCTTCAAACAGTTCCTTGAAAAATCCAAAGTGAATTTTGAGTGTATCTATATATCAATTAAATTATTAAAGTTAAATTGCACCCAATGAACTTTTTTACCTTTCGCTGTATTGTTTATTCCGTGCTGTTTTTATTGCCGTTTGCAGGCATTGCACAAACCTCTGGCACAAACCCAAATGGAAGTAATATTAATGCAATACCGGTACAGGTACAATTTCTGAACATCGCTCCTGACTCGCGCGCGGGTGGCATGGGTGAAGCCGGCGTAGCTACATCACCTGATGTTAATGCTAACTACTGGAATCCCTCAAAACTGGCTTTTTTAGAAAGTAATGATGCCTTGTCAGTATCATACAGTCCATGGTTAAGGCACCTGGTACCCGATATCAGCCTGTCATACCTGAGTTATGCACATAAATTAAATGATCGTAATACTTTAGGTGCATCCCTGCGTTACTTTAATTACGGCTCCGTACAATTAACTGATGATCTATCCAATAATCTTGGTACATATACACCTAACGAATTTTCACTGGATGGTTCTTTTGCGCGTAAATTTGGCGAAAACCTATCATTGGGCTTAACGCTGCGCTATATACATTCCAATATATCAAGCATCTCCTATTCGCAGGGATCTGGTCAGGTTAGCAAAGCCGGTAACGCGGTTGCTGCCGATGTTTCTTTATACTATAAAAAGCCTTACGGCATTGATAACCTTTTTGCCTTTGGTGTGCACGTATCAAACATTGGTACAAAAATAAGCTATAGCGATGTAGAGCCCGGCTACTTTTTGCCGGCCAATTTAAAGATTGGTGCCGCCAACACCTGGAACCTTGATGAAACCAACCAGCTTACTGTTACCCTTGATCTGAATAAGCTATTGGTACCCACCGGGCGCGATTCAACAGGCGTTATAAGTGATATTTCGGTGCCATCAGGTATTTTCAGATCTTTTACCGATGCCAGGGGCGGATTTAGCGAAGAGCTTAAGGAAATAAGCCTTTCGCCAGGTATAGAGTACTGGTATAATCAGCAGTTTGCCTTTAGGGCTGGGTATTTTTATGAAAACCCCTCAAAAGGCGACAGGCATTACCTAACCCTGGGTGTAGGTATGAAGTATGATATTTTTAATTTTGATTTTTCGTATCTGGCTGCCAGCCAGCAAAACAGCCCTTTGGCCAATACGCTGCGCTTTACCTTGTCGGCAAACTTTGGCGGTACAACAAATGTGAGTAAACGGTAATGGGTAAAATAAAGGTAGGTTTTGGGTTTGATGTACATCAGTTAAAAGAGCAGCATCCATTTGTTTTAGGCGGCGTAAATTTAGAGCACCATTCAGGAGCCTTCGGACACTCTGATGCCGATGTATTACTACATGCCATTTGCGATGCCTTGCTGGGTGCCGCCAATTTACGCGATATCGGCTTTCATTTTTCAAACACCGATAACCGGTGGAAAGGCATAAGCAGCCTGGTGTTACTGCAGCATGTGGTAGTGCTTATAAAAGAAAAAGGGTTTAGTATAGGCAATATTGATGCCATGGTATGCCTGGAAGCACCAAAGATAAACCCGCATATACCGGCCATGAAAACACAAATTGCCGCCGCCGCCTCCATAAGCGAGGATGATATATCCATCAAAGCTACTACTAACGAACAATTAGGTTTTATTGGCCGGGAAGAAGGTGTAGTGGCCTATGCGGTTTGTTTGATTGAAAGGGATTGATTTTAAATTGCCTGCCGCTTCCCAATTTTTAAAGCTAAAAAATAGCGTCATTGCGAGGAACGAAGCAATCCCCGATAAGCAGAGGGACTCTGTATAGCATAGAGATTGCTTCGTTCCTCGCAATGACGTGATGGTTTTGTAAGAATATTATATTATTAACCTTACACCTGACTTTCCTTCTCTTTTTCAACCTTAACGTTTCCGGTACGTTTTAATACGCCCCAACCGCTCAGCTCGCCTTTTAAGGCTTTCCTGATCGATTTAAACAGTACATAATACATAAGCTGACGCCACATGAAACGCTGCGGTATAATGTAGATAAGCTTCTTATAATTCTCTTTTTCCATCTTGAAGGCAATGATGCCCACGATGAAATCAATCAAAACAAAGGCTAAATAATAGAATAGCATTTTTTCGGGCTTGGCACCAAACAGGGCAAATATCATCATCAGATCGGCCAGCGGCGAAAACAGGGGTAATATGATCTGGAAGATGAGGATATTAGGCATGCCCACCATCCCAAAAAACTTATATTTTTTATTGAACAGCGCGTCGCGGTTTTTCCAGAAACTTTGTATTACGCCAAAACTCCAGCGGAAACGTTGTTTCAATAGCATATTAACGGTTTCAGGGGCCTCGGTATAAGCTATGGCTTCGGCACAGTTCTTAATGATATAACCCTGTTTTAATATGCGCATGGTAAGGTCGCAATCTTCGGCAAGGGTATCATAGGTAAAGCCCCCGGCTTTAAAAATTGCCGATTTCCTGAACGCGCCTATCGCGCCTGGCACCACGGTAATGCTGTTGATAAGATCAAAGGCGCGGCGGTCCATATTTTGGGCCGTAATATACTCAATTGATTGCCAGCGCGTAATGATATTGGTTTCGTTACCTACTTTTACCGTACCTGCCACTGCGCCAATTTCATCATCAGTAAAATAGGTCATTAAGTGATAAATAGCATCTGTTTTTAGCTGTGTATCGGCATCAATACAAACCACAAAATCGTTTTGGGCATGGGTAATACCGAAGTTAAGGGCCGATGCCTTACCGCCATTGGGTTTGGTTAATATTTTAACCAGCGGATTACCGGCATAAGCAGCGGTAACCACTTCAAATGTTTTATCTTTTGATCCATCATCAACAAAAATGATCTCGAAGGATGGGTATTCGGTTTTTAATAAACTTTGTATGGTTGCAACAGCGTTCACCTCTTCGTTATAGGCAGGTACAATGATACTTACCGGCGGCAACGGAATATCGTTGCCCCGTAATTTTATCATCTTTTTATTTTCGCCATGCTGCCTTACTGCCAGTATGCCAATTAAAACAATACGGCCAATGGCCAGGAAAATAGCCGATAAAAATACGTAGATCAATATCCAGTTAATATAAAAATAGCCATGTACAAATACATCATACATAGGCCCTAATATGCCGCTGTTGGGGTCGTTCTTTATTGGCGGCATCAAATCGGCCTTGGTTTTGCCCAGTACATCGGCAATGGTTGTAAACTTGTAACCGTGCGATTTAAAGTAATGTATAATTGCGGGCAGAGCCTTTACCGTTTCTTCGCGGGTATCACCGCCGGCATCATGCAGTAATATCATGGAACCATTATCCTTTTGCCTGATGGTGCGTGCTATAATACTATCAGCCGTTACACCGGGCTGCCAGTCCCAGGGGTCAATTGATTCGCCAATGGTGATATAGCTTTGCCTGCGGCTTTCAGCAACCGGTATAACCTCTGCAAGCGTTTGGGGCTCGGCATCAGCATTAAACGGTGGTCTGAACAATATGGTGCTGCGCCCGGTTATCGATTCAATGAGCTTGCGCGTGGCATTAAGCTCCAGTACAACACGGTCAAGGCTTATGGTTGAAATATCCGGATGGAAAAAGGTATGGTTACCAATTTCATAACCTTCTTCATATATCCGGCGCACTATCTGCATGTTCTTTTCGGCCATTGAGCCTACCACGAAAAAGGCTGCCGGTACGTTTTCTTTTTTTAATATATCTAAAATACGTGGGGTAAAGTCTGGATCAGGGCCATCATCAAAAGTTAAAACCAGCTTTTTAGGTGCATACCCATAGCGGCGTATCACATATTTTGTGGGCAGTTTAATATATTGCTGGTCGGTTATGGTAAAATTGCTGGTATCCAGTTTTACGTTTATTTCGCCTGTTGTAGGGGTGGTGATCAGGTCAAGCACTTCACCATCGCCATCATAATCAACATTTACACGGTTATTTAAACCTACGGTAGTTAATTTTTTGATATCGACACCGGTTTTCCTCAAAGAGTCGATAGACAGATTTTTTTGGAAATATGACCACAAACGCGGATCCTCGGCACCCAGGCGCCATAGTGCCACTCCACCCGTTGCCCAATCGTCGGCCATGCGGATCACGTTAAAATTGGTAGCGGCATCGGTAAAGTAAATGGAATGCTGCAGGCTATCCTGATCGAGATATTTGAAATGCAAATTAGCCGACATCGGATCAAATACAATTTTGCTTTTTTTCTCCTGCGCCGTGCTGATGGCCTGTTGGTAGCCTATCGATTTACCTACGCTGTTTTCGGGCCAGTCATAAGCGCCGCCTGCAAAAGTTAAGATGATCTTCTCGCTTGGTACTTTGGTGCACACATCGTCCAGTATCTGTTCAACCCAATGCTGGTTAGAAAGATCACCGGCATTGCTTGATTCGTTATGCTCATCAATGGCCATAACAAACAGAAAATCATTAAAATGCTGCAGCTTAACAAGATCATAAGCTTCGTCTTCGGGTACCACGTTTTGGGTTACCAAAAAGTTTTTCTCATGCAGAACGGTGTAAAGCTCCTGCAAGAATGTCATATAGTTTTTGCCGTTCCTGTCTTTAACATCGTCAAAATCAACATTTATGCCTTTAAATTTATATTTGTTGAGTGCATTTACAATGCTGTTAATAAAGTTTGTGCGAAGCCTTTTGTTTTTAATAATACGCTCAACATCCTTAGTATCGTAACCACCACTTGTATTGTTATAATTAACATAGTTGGAGAGCGTGATTAATACAGGCTTGTTGAGTTTTTTATTAAGATTGATAAGGCCGGTATCTATTTTGGTAACAACGGTATCAACTCCGGGTGTGATTGAAAAACCCTCACTTACTACCATATCCAGTCGGGATAAATTGGTAACCAATGAATTATAGGCCTGTGGCTCCCAGGCACGGTAAAACGCGGCGTTTATACGATCTTTATTGTTGGGGTGTTTTTGCTGGTGCAAGCTCCTTGCACGCTCCATCGCCTCTATCTCAGACTTTTGTATATTGAAGTACTTGAACCTGGTTGATTTTTTTAACTGGTCAAGCTCTTCTTTCGACATTTTTTTGGGAGCCGGATTCAGATTTGGCAGATCAGGGTAATAAGTTGATTTAACAGTAACTATTACGGCTATTATTCCAATAACAAGTACTGCAAGAAGTACGCGGCTTAGCCACTTGAATTTATTCCATCTACCCGGTGAGTCGGCCTGAAAAACTTGCTTGTTTGAAGACATTAAGTGATTTTACTTTTATTTAAAAGTATTAATTACAGATGAAGATTTAATGAATGGTAATGCAGGTTATTTATGTGCTTTCCCCGTTTCGATACCAGAAAAATCAACACCGCATTTACAATTACCGCCGCATCCCTTTTTTGCAGTTATGCTTTTATACATCATTCGACCGATGTAAAAAATTGCAGCAGCAAAAAGAATTATTACAATTATGGCCTGGATATTCATGTTGCAAAAATACTACATTTTTAATATATACGTACAGACGCATTTAATAGTATAAAGTTTAACGCGGTATAAAGGCAATTGTTCCGCCTACCCAATCAAAATCTTTATTATATCGCACCCCTATCATTTTACCGCGGCTAAGCCTGGCCAGGTTAATGGCCAATGTAGGCTTTGTATCGCCATCGGGCCATAAATACAACAGGCGTATCTCGGCTTTTACACCACCATCCGGAGCCTGTATCACTGGTTCGTAATTTACCTTTTGTTGTAATATCCAGTTTTCAGGATCCTGAATGTTCTTAATGTCATTTTCGGTAACATCAATGATCACGCCCTGCCCTGCAAATGAGAACAAAGGTTTAAGCACATAGTTTTCCAGATCGGCAGGTATTTGTTTTAATAGGTGCAAAAATTGTGTTTTAGGTATGTAATTGCCGCTTAAATAGGGCATGGTGAATTTGCTGATGCGGTAAAACCAGTTAGGGTGGGTTATCCACTCTACGTCAAGCTGCTGGCGTATATCAACCACCTGATCAAAAATGGTGTCGTCGCCATCAATCTCGTCAAATATCAGTCTGTTGTAAATGCGCCGGACGCGTTTTTTTTCGCCATTGACCTTATAAAAAAGCTGTTTATCTTCCTGCTGCAAATCGCTAAGGGAAACAACCGGAATGCCCAGGTATTGCTGGGTAATATAAAAATCGACTACTGTTTTTTGTTCGGGGGCGTTTACATCCATTAGTACTACCTCATGGGGTTGATATGGGCCAAGGATGGTTTTTTTAAGCAGATCAAGATACGAATTCCTGTCAAGCCCATTAAAATAGATGGATTTATCGGTATCAATGTCAAAAATTTCCCGATAGGTATCACCCAAATGAACCTGGAAGCCATATAATGAAGGAAAGCCCTGCAGCTCGATCAGTTTGGGGACTATCTGCCCGTCGGCATCTTTACAGATCCCAAAATCAAGCGCGATAAAATGCGGATTATCGTTCTCATTAGCTACCCGCCACTTATCAGGGATTGCGCGTTCTGTTAACTCTTTAAAGCCGGGTTGTAAAATGGTATCAATAATATTGTCGCCGGCGGTTATCAGTTTATCCCTAAAGTCGGCGGTCAAAAAAACCGGCGTTTCGGCCACGCGAAATTGTACGGGGCTGTGCAAACCATCATTAAGCCGGTTTAAAAAAGCCTGATACTTTTGGATGGTAAAATTTTGGTTAAATGTTTTTCTGGCTGATGGGTTCATTGGCAACAGGTGTTAAACAAACTTAACCAATTTGATTTAATTTTATCCTTTGTCTTTTATCCGTCTGTGCTTCCTCCTAAAAATCTGCATAATATTTCATTAATTTGCTTCGTCAATTAAAACCTGGCAGTACCATTTTTATTTGTTGATGTATAAGCAAAAGAATAAGATCACAGTTGTTGGCGGAGGGAGCTGGGCTACAGCCAATATTAAAATGCTGGCTGATAATACTACAGAAAAGGAAATTTTTTGGTGGATGAGGAATGCGCAGACGGTTGAACACCTGCATAAATTTGGGCATAATCCTAATTACTTAAGCTCTGTTGAAATAAAACTACCCCCGCAAAATATCTCGGGCAATTTAAAGGAACTTATACAGCTTGCCGATATTGTATTGCTTAATGTACCCGCTGCATTTTTAAAGGAAGCCTTAGCAAGTATAACCCCTGCCGACCTTGCTGGTAAAAAAGTGGTATCGGCTATTAAAGGGATAGTACCCGACGAAAACTTAATTATAGGCGAATTTTTAAACCAAAAAATGGGCGTTTCGTTTGATGATTTTATGGTGATCAGCGGGCCATGCCATGCCGAAGAGGTGGCGCTCGAAAAACTATCGTACCTTACCATTGCCTCGCGCGATACGGCACTGGCTGCCGAGTTTGCGGGAATGATTAACACCCGCTATATTAAAACCATTGTATCTGATGATATTTACGGTACCGAGTATGGCGCGGTTTTAAAAAATGTATACGCCATTGCCAGTGGTATTTGTCATGGTGTTGGTTATGGCGATAATTTTCAGGCGGTACTGATATCAAATGCCATACGTGAGCTGGAAAGATTTGTTGATGTTGTTCACCCGATAAACAGGGACATTAAGGAATCGGCTTACCTTGGCGACCTGTTGGTTACTGCTTACTCGCAATTTAGCCGTAACCGTACGTTTGGCAACATGATAGGTAAGGGCTACACGGTAACATCGGCCCAACTGGAAATGAATATGATAGCCGAAGGATACTATGCAGTAAATTGCCTACATCAGGTGAATAAAAAGTACAACGTGAACATGCCTATTTGCGATGCTGTTTATGCTATTTTGTACCAGAAAAGCTCACCGGCATTTGAAATGAAGAATTTGGCAGAAAAATTGAGCTGATTATTGAAAAATAAACTTAATTACAGCCTCTTATGAAAAATTTATTCAAAATTGCCATGCTTGCAGCCGGTACATTTATAATATCGCCAAGCTTTGCACAAACACACAAGGATTCAACCCTGGGTCATAAAATAGGTAACACCGCAAAAAAGGTAGGCCATAAAACATCAGAGATAGCAGCCAAAGGCGCATCAGGTGTAGTTGATAAAAAATATGCAGGTAAAGTTGGCCCGGGCGGTCAAACCATTTATATTGATAAGAATTCTTATTATTATTACATCAACAAAAAGGGCAACAGGGTATATGTTAAAAAAGCGAATTTGATAGATAAACCCGCCAAACAATAATAGTTAATTCAATGGCGCCGGCTACGGGCGTAAAAAATGCATTATGAAAAAAAACGCTTTAATAGTCCCGATAGTTGCATTGGTATTACTGGCCTTTGCATGTAATACAGAACCGGAGCACCAGGTTAATAAAAAACTGGTTGGTAAATGGCAATCAAAAGATGGTAATACCAAGCTTGAAATAACTGATAAAGGTTTCACCATGGATGATGGCAAACCGCTTACCGAGGATTATTTTGTAAATAACGATACCATTTTTACATCATACCAGGGTAGCAGGCCGTTTACAAAATTCCTGATCAAAGATCTGGACGACCATAAGCTTACGCTATTTTACCCCGACTCAGATCTTGTTGAATTTTCGCGTTAAAAACAAAAGCCTTCAGGCTGCTGGCGGCAGTTGAAGGCTTTGTTAACAAAACTAAACTAAAACTAATGCTTCTTACCACGGAAGCTTCATGAAAACTATCTTTTAAAGTCTTAAGTTCTTAGTCTCCAGTCAAAAGTTTTTATGACTTTGGACTGGAGACTCAAGACTTTTTATATTAGAATCTTTTGCGACGTTCGGGACGATCTTCACGGCGTTTGCCAGAGAAATCACGGAAACCACCACCGCCACCGGCAGCATTGCTTCTTTCGCCACCGCGATATCCTCCGCCTTCACGACGTTCGCCACCACGGTAACCACCGCCACCTTCGCGACGTTCGCCACCACGGTAACCGCCTTCACGACGTTCGCCGCCACCACGGTTATCACTGGTGCCTTCGCCAGATACTTCTATCCTTACAGGGCGACCTTTAAATTCAATTTCTTTAAAGTTGGTCATTACTTTTTCTACTTCCTCATTTGGAACTTCGAAAAATGAATAAACACCCTTAACATCTATTTTACCAACGGTACGACCGCTTATTTTGGTAGTGTTGCAAATGTAACCCAACAGATCGCCGCGGTTAAATTCATCAACAGAACCCAGGTTTATAAATAAACGGGTATAAGCAGATGGTCCGCTTGATGCACCGCGTTCATGACGGTCATCAGATCTTTCGCGACGGCCTTCCTCCATACTTGCGTTCAAGTCAGGAGCGTTTTTGTAATAATCAAGGAAACGGTTAAATTCAATTGAAGCAAAACGCTTAATGAAATCTTCCTTGGTCATATCCTTAAACTCTTCCATTATACGGGGCAGGTATTGCTCAATTTGCTCTTCATTCACCTGTACATTATGTACTTTATGAACAATAGAGAATAATTGTTTTTCGCAAACATCAAACCCTGTTGGTATTTCGGCTTTAACAAAACGCTTGCCTAAGCCACGCTCTATCTGGCGTATTTTACCTAATTCTTTAGCGTTGATGATAGAGATAGATACACCAGTTTTACCGGCACGGGCTGTACGGCCGCTACGGTGGGTGTAATTCTCAACCTCATCAGGCAATGAGTAGTTAATAACGTGTGTAACATCATTAACATCAATACCACGTGCGGCAACATCAGTAGCAATTAATAATTGCAGGTTGCGCTCACGGTAACGTTTCATTACCTTATCGCGTTGTTGTTGTGACAGGTCACCATGTAAAGAATCGGCATTGTAACCGTCTTTGATCAGGGCCTCTGCAATATCCTGAGTTTCAATTTTAGTACGGCAAAATACGATACCAAAAATATCAGGGTTAAAATCAACAATGCGTTTAAATGCGGCATACTTATCACGGGCACGTACTATATAGTATTCGTGCTCAATGTTGGCATTACCGGTGTTTTTTGTTCCCATGGTAAGCTCAAACGGCTCATTCATGTACTTTTTCGCTATACGGCGAACTTCAGTAGGCATGGTGGCCGAGAATAACCAGGTTTTTTTCTCATCGGGTGTGGTAGATAGGATACTGTCAATATCTTCCTGAAAGCCCATGTTGAGCATTTCATCAGCTTCATCCAATACTACGTACTTCACCTTCGAAAAATCTATCGCCTTGCGGTTGATGATATCAAGCATACGGCCTGGTGTGGCCACAACGATCTGTACACCGCGTTTTATCTGGCGTAACTGATCCATAATACTTGCACCACCATAAACGGCAACAACGTTAACGTTGCCCATTTTTTTGGCGTAATTTTTAATGTCGTTTGTAATCTGTAAGCAAAGCTCACGTGTTGGGCATAAAACAAGTGCCTGTGGATGATTTTCTTCGAAATCCAACAGCTCTAATAATGGTAGGCCAAAGGCAGCAGTCTTACCGGTCCCGGTTTGGGCTAATCCGACAAAATCGTTGCTGCCTGTTAACAATACCGGAATTGACTGTTCCTGGATTGGCGTTGGGTTTTCAAACCCTAACTCAGAGATGGCATTAACAATATCATGACGGATTCCCAGTTCAATAAATGGGTTCATGAATTAAAATAACGAATTTGGCAACATCGCCAAATCGGGCGCAAAGATAGCTACTTTAATTTTAAATTCCAATAGGGTATATTGCTTATTGTAATTATGGAATTTTATGGGTTAAAAAACTTGTGTTTTTTATGGTATTGATATCTTTTGTTGTTCAAAACAGGCTTGCTATCAGCAACATGACATTAATGAAGTGTTTGCTTGTTAGATAAAACGGTAGGTGACGCATAGGTTCACCCGTTCATTGCTGCGCTTGGGCGCCCTCTCTTCGGTTTTGGCGGATACTACCATGTGTACATTCCTCGAAAACAGCCAACAGGATAATATGCTCCGTTAGCAGCTACCTGTAATAAAGTTGTTTTTTACCGCAGCCTATCTGCCGATTTGATCAGCTTTTCATCGCGCTGGATACTTTTTGCCGCCAGGATCAGGAGTACAATGCTTAATGAAGTAAGGAACAAGCCGATGCCCATGGTCCGGGAATCAAGCTGAACGCTGCCTACCGCGTTTTTAACCGTTTGGGCCATCCAAAAACTGTACCCAATTAATACCAGTATGGCGCTGTAGCAAAGCGCGATTTGCTGTTTGCGTTTTTTAAATAAAAATATAATAACCAACGGTATCAGGGCAACAATGGCGGTTACCGCTGTAAGGGCTGTAAAATGTTCGGTATATTTTTGTGCGCCGTCGGTATCCTGAAAAATGCCTGTAACCATAATACTTACGGGTTTATCGGCTACATAAACGTTATGTGCTAATGGAAAAAAGAAAAGAGCAAACAGCACAAGGCTGGCAAATAGCAAGTAAATGCTTTGTATTCGTTGCAGCATAATATTAAAATTATAATGGCAAATATAATTGTTTTAATTATTGCCGTGCGGCATTTTTATTGGGCAATGAATTTGCCTTGAATGATAATTATTGCCGTATATTTATAATTAATTTCTAATTAATAAACTTGGTTATGACCCAACCCCCAGCTAACAGCCTATCGCCGCAGGATGTGAAGTTTGAAGACGCGCACCTGAAAAAAATATTCCTGGAACATTTAAATAGTATTTATTGCGGCAAGCAGCACTTGATACATTTTTTTGAAGAGATTCAAGGTTTGTCAACCCTTAAGTTTTTAAAAAAAACCATACAGGAGTGCAGCGATGATGCCCAGGAACAATTGCAGCATCTGGATGGTATATTTAATTCCATTAATCAGGACCAATCAAAAATTAGTGTTTTAGGCATGAAAGCCATGACGCTCGAAGCCTATATATCGGCCATTAAGGCTGGTAAAACACCCATGGAGCGCGATGTTTTTATTGTTTTTTACCTGCAGTTAATTGAAGGTATTGAGGTTACCTATTTTAAGGTGTTGAAAAACCTGGCGAAGGCCATAGGTTATAGCAATAC
Organism: Mucilaginibacter lappiensis; assembly: GCF_050433765.1. Taxonomy (GTDB): domain Bacteria; phylum Bacteroidota; class Bacteroidia; order Sphingobacteriales; family Sphingobacteriaceae; genus Mucilaginibacter; species Mucilaginibacter lappiensis_A. Next base: position 103,147 of record NZ_JBNPWP010000008.1, read on the forward strand.
CTTTTTAGATAAACCCTTTAATCAAGCGGTTGAAGACAGGGTGATGTTTGAATCTATTTATAAAGAATATATAAGCGAACCGGCACCATAAGGGATGACTCACCCGGTCTTTGCTTCGCTCGACCACCCTCTCTTCGCCTGCGGCGGAAAGAGGGTTTAAATTCGATACATAAAAACTTTCTTTACCCCCTCTTTCCAGCGAAGCTGAAGAGAGGGCAACAAGCGCAGCGATGTCGGGGTGAGTTTAATCATTATGCCTGAATTTATAGTTTGACCAAATAATGAACACCCATACCCGGCATATTGCTAACTTTGCCGCGTGACGGATAAACAACGCTATTTTATTGAATTGGCTTATGATGGCACCAGCTATCATGGCTGGCAGATACAGCAAAATGCCGTAAGCGTACAGGAGGTATTGAATAAAGCCCTGGCTATTATTTTACGCCAGCCCGTTGAAACCGTCGGCTGCGGCCGTACAGATACCGGTGTACATGCCCGGGAGTTTTTCGCGCATTTTGATGTGGATGTCCGTAGTCCGTTGACTATAGACCATAGTGCAAGCGACAACCATGGACCATTGACTATGGACCATGGACTATCAACTATCGACTATGGACAAAAAGTTCGCGGCCTCAACGCCCTGCTGCCTCACGATATCGCCATAAAAAATATTATTCCGGTTCATGCGGATGCTCATGCGCGGTTTGATGCCACGCTGCGGTCATACCAGTACCATATCCATTTTAATAAAGACCCTTTTTTACGCGGGTACTCCTGGCAGGTTCGGGATGTGCCAGATATGGAATTGATGAACCAGGCTGCCGCGATGATCATGGAGTATATTGATTTTAGCTGTTTCAGTAAATCAAACACGCAGGTTAAAACCAATAATTGCAAAATAAGCAGGGCCGAGTGGGTAAAAACGGAACAAGGCATGGTTTTTCATATTTCGGCCGACAGGTTTCTGCGTAATATGGTAAGGGCCATTGTAGGTACGCTGATGATGGTTGGCAAACATGAAATGCCGCCCGAAGCCGTGCGCCAGATCATTGAAAGTAAAAATCGATCAAACGCGGGCATGAGTGTGCCGGCTTGCGGCTTGTATTTAACGGAGGTGAAGTACAGCCCCTAACCCTCTGAAGGGGGAACGATAATGTAAAGGAAATAAGACAATGATTTATAAATTAGTTGATAAATTAGCAAATCAAAAAACTCCCCCTTTAGGGGGCTGGGGGGCAAAATGTCTGAAATAACCGGAAAAGCGCTTGATTGGAAACTGTTAAAACGGGTGATGCATTATGTAAAACCGTATAATAGTACATTTGTAATAGCCGCATTTTTAACCATTTTTTTGGCGGTTAGCGCGTTGGCGCAGCCATTCCTTATTCAGCACACGTTGGATGTTGATATTCTGAATGATAATTATGACGGCCTTGTTTTTATGGTGGCGTTTATGATAGGGCAGCTCATTATTCAAACAGTGGCTCAATATTATCAAACTTATTTAACCAATGCGCTGGGTCAATCCGTGATCCGCGATCTGCGCATTGATATTTTTAATCATATCACCAGCCTGCGTCTTAAATATTTTGACCGTACACCTATCGGGATGCTCATTACCCGTACCGTGTCTGACTTGGAAACTATTGCCGATATTTTTTCTGAAGGATTGATCTCCATCATGGGCGATATGCTGCTCGTATTAGCGGTGATTGGCTTTATGCTGTACCAGGATTGGAAACTGGCCCTCATTACGCTAATCCCCATGCCGTTCCTGTTCGCATCGACCTACGTGTTTAAGGAGGCCATCAAATCATCTTTTCAGGAAGTGCGCACACAGGTGGCCCGTTTAAATACTTTTTTGGCCGAGCATATTTCGGGCATCAGCATTATACAGTTATTTGCCCGCGAAGACCAGGAAATGCGCAAGTTTAAAGCGGTTAACCAAAAATACAGGGATGCCAACATTCGCTCCAACTGGTACTACTCCATATTTTTTCCGGTTGTTGAAATTTTGTTTGCCATTTGTATGGGGTTGCTGGTTTGGTATGGTTGTAAACGGATGCTGTCTGATAGTCAGTTGGCGGCGCTCTCGGCAAGGCCGGGCGGCATTACCCCCGGTGTTATTACAGGCTTTATTGTATTGCTCAACATGCTTTTCAGACCGATACGCCAACTGGCAGATAAGTTTAATACCCTGCAAATGGGTATGGTGGGTGCCGACAGGATATTTAAAGTATTGGATACCGACGAAGTGGCCGCTGATACAGGTACAATAAACACAGGCAGGCTGCAGGGCGATATTGAGTTTGACAAAGTTTGGTTTGCTTATAACGACGAGAACTGGGTTTTAAAGAATATTAATTTCCGGGTAAAACCCGGCGAAACACTGGCTCTGGTGGGCGCTACCGGTGCAGGTAAATCATCAACCATAAATATACTGAACCGCTTTTATGAAATTGGTCAGGGCAATGTTAAGGTAGACGGTCATGATATACGCGAATACCAGGTTGAGTTTTTACGCTCACAAATTGCTACCGTTATTCAGGACGTATTTTTGTTTACTGATACCATTGCCAATAACATCAGCTTGAATAACCAGTCCATTACGCGCGAGCAGATTATAGCTGCAGCTAAAGATGTAGGTGCGCACGAATTTATTGAACGCCTGCCCGGCGGATATGATTATAATGTGATGGAAAGGGGCGCAACGCTTTCGGCAGGGCAATCGCAACTGATCTCATTTATCAGGGCCCTTATATATAACCCGGCAATTTTAGTTTTGGATGAGGCTACCTCATCTGTAGATACCGAAACCGAGATCCTGATACAAAACGCCATCAATAAACTGATGCAGGGCCGTACCGCCATTGTAATAGCTCACCGCTTATCGACCATACAAAATGCCGACAGGATCATTGTGCTTGACCACGGCGAGATCATGGAGAGTGGTACCCACCAGGAACTCCTGAAAATTGAGCACGGTCATTACCGCAAACTCTACGATCTGCAATTTAACTCGGCTGGGATAGCGAGGTGATTATAAAATTGTCATCCTGAATTTGTTTCAGGATCTCTCAGGACAAGTGACCAGTATGTTGTATAATTAGCATGTGGGATGCCGAAATAAATTCGGCATGACCTGTTTTAATATCACGGCTGTACTTTACCCTTTTCCATTCCTTTTTCCTTAGGCGGATCTTTAATCGGTTCAACTGGCTGCTCTTCTTTTTCGTGTTTTTTGGCAATGTCGCCGCCGTGAGGGGTATCGGCGTGGTATTGTTTATCCTCTTTTCGTATTTTACTTTTACCACCGTTATCCTGGGGTCTTTTGGTTGGTGTATCTGACGGTGATGGTTTGTCGGGTGAATTTGCTGGCTTTGTCATGTGTATTTAACAAAGGGATACGGGGATTTGTTTATTGTCTGAACCGGGATTAAGCGGATTAAGCAGATTCATTGGATTTTGGGGTTATTGTCTGAACCTGGATTAAGCGGATTTATCAGATTCATTGAATTTTGATTTGCATTACGGTTATTGTCTGAACCTGGATTAATTGGATTTATTAGATTCATTGGATTTTGATTTGCAAAAGGAGAAAAATCGTGGTTAATCCTTCAATCCGCTTAATCCTGGTTCAGACAAATAGTTCATACAATAGTTAATAAATGTTAAAACTACCGGTCTAATAAGCTATTAAACAATATTTATAACTAATAAACTTTTACCTTTAAGGCGGGTTTCTTAATTTCGCACAAATCCGGATGGGTGGTTGTGTATGAGCAGTATTAATCTCATATATCAAATCTCACATCTCATATCTATATAGAATGGAAGAATTTGAAGCAAGCGCATCGGCAAAAAAAACAAAAACCATATACGTATCTACCGTATTTGGTATTGCTATGGTATTAGTAATGATTGGGCTTTTAGGGCTCATACTGGTACATGCCAATAACCTGTCGCGCTATGTAAAAGAAAATATAGTGCTCAATATTTTTGTTGATGATGCCGCGCATGAAACCGATGTATTGCAATTGCAAAAACAATTGGATGCCAACATGATGGTGAAGCAAACCCAGTACGTAAGTAAAGAACTTGCCGCGCGCAACCTGCAAAAAGACCTTGGCGAGGATTTTGTGAAGTTTTTAGGATATAATCCACTATCACAATCGCTTGATGTTTATCTGAAGGCCGACTATGCTAACAATAAAGACATTGAAAAATTTAAAGCCGACCTGTTAAAAAATCCATTGGTTAAAGAAGTGAAATACCAGCAATCACTGGTTGATCAGATGAACCAGAATTTGGCTTCTATCAGTTTAATTATTTTAGTGTTCGCCGCCATATTTGTTGTACTATCAGTAGCGTTAATTAATAACACCATCAGGCTGGCTATTTACTCACAGCGCTTCCTGATCAAATCAATGCAGTTGGTAGGGGCTACTAAAGGATTTATCCGCAAGCCGTTTTTATTTTATGGCATATGGCACGGACTTTTAGGAGGCTTAATAGCCATTATTATATTAATCGGTACACTTTACCTGGGCTACAGACAAGTACCTGATCTGGTAATATTGCAAAACTATGCCGAGTTTGGCATTGTATTTTTAGCGGTTATTGGCATTGGGATATTTATTTCGGCCTTTAGCACCTTTTTAGCGGTCAACAAGTTTTTACGTTTAAAAATATACGATCTATATAGATAGTTGGAGATAAGGGATAAAGCGGAACGGTTTTAACAGGAAGCTTAATTCACTAACTCAATAATTCAATAATTAAAATATATGGCACAGCAAATTAAACCAGCCGCAACGGCTAAAACCACAACAAAAACAACCAGCAGCGAGCCTGTACAATTTATATTTGATAAAAGTAACTACAGGTTGCTGATCATCAGTGTTGCTGTGGTGGCTTTTGGCTTTGTATTAATGGCAGGTACAACTGATATTTACAGCACTACCAAAATTGTTATAGCTCCTATTGTAGTATTAGCAGGATTTGCATTAGGCTTTTTCGCGATATTAAAGAAGCCGGAAGTTAAGTAATTTGGTTGATTAAGTTGATTGGGAGCGTGGCTGATTGAGTTGAAAAGACTAATCAACCTGCTGATCCAAACCCAATCAACTTAATCCAGCTCAATCAACCAAATCTAATCCAACTCAATCCCCAATCTACCCCCAATGAATATCATCCACGTTATTATCCTTGCTATAATTGAAGGGATAACAGAATTTTTACCGGTATCGTCAACTGGCCACATGATTATTGCCTCATCCGTAATGGGCATAGCAGCCGATCCTTTTGTTAAGCTATTTACCATTGCCATACAGTTAGGCGCTATATTATCGGTTGTAGTATTGTATTACAAAAGGTTTTTACAATCGGTTAACTTTTACATAAAATTGCTGGTAGCTTTTATACCCGCGGCTATATTCGGCGTATTATTCAGCAAAAAAATAGATGCTTTTTTAGAGAGCGCGCTTACAGTAGGCATCACGATGTTTGTGGGTGGTATTATATTGTTGTTTGTTGATAAATGGTTTAACAAACCAACCGTAAAGGAAGAAAAAGACATCAGCTATTTAACGGCGCTTAAAATTGGTTTTTTCCAGTGTTTGGCCATGATCCCCGGTACATCACGTTCGGCAGCAAGTATTGTAGGTGGTATGGCGCAAAAGCTTACGCGCACAGCCGCGGCCGAGTTCTCTTTCTTTTTGGCAGTACCTACCATGTTTGCGGCAACCGCAAAAAAACTATACGATTTTCATAAAGAAAACCACGTATTTACAGGCGAAGAAATTAAACTGCTGGCCATTGGTAATGTAATAGCGTTTGTAGTAGCCATGCTGGCCATCAAAACATTCATTACCTTTTTAGAGCGTAAAGGCTTTGTAATATTTGGCTGGTATCGTATTGTTGTAGGCGCACTTATTATCGGGCTCATCTGGAGCGGGCATCCTTTGCAGATCGTTTAAATATTATTTTTTTAATCTGAACCATGATTTCCGGGATTAAAGGATTGAGGGATTTTTTCCCTTAAAATCGTGGTAATCTCTTAATCTGTTTAATCGTGGTTCAGACAAAGTCTTTAATCCCGGTTCCTGCAAATTCCCTACCTTTGCCCCAAATCCCGGGGATATCCGGTAAAAAGAATCCATATTGAAAAAAACTTATACCAAAATAGAAGAATTTGCCGAAGGACAGCTGCTGCTGGTTAACAAACCCTACAACTGGACAAGCTTTGATGTGGTAGGCAAAATTCGTAACTCCTTTAAGCCGCTTAAGTTAAAGGTGGGCCATGCCGGTACACTTGATCCGCTGGCTACAGGTTTGCTGATCATTTGCACCGGTAAAATGACCAAGCAGATAGATACTTTCCAGGCCGAAGAAAAGGAATACACAGGTACCATGATATTGGGCGCAACCACGCCATCATACGATATGGAGACCGAGCCTGATAAAAAGTTTGATACCAGCCAACTTACCGAAGAGCAGCTGCGTAATAACTGCGAACAGTTTATTGGCGACATACAGCAATATCCGCCGGCGCACTCAGCTATAAAAATTGATGGTGAACGCTTATATGAAAAGGCCCGCAGGGGCGAGGATGTAGAATTGCGTTTACGCAGTGTTACCATCAGCGCGTTTGAGTTAACCCGAATTGAACTGCCCGAAGTTGATTTCAGGGTAGTTTGTAGCAAGGGTACGTATATCAGGTCGCTGGTGAATGATTTTGGAGCTACGCTTAATAACGGGGCATACCTTTCAAAATTAAGGCGCACCCGCAGCGGTAATTACCGGGTAGATGATGCCTGGGAAGTGATGGAGCTGGTAAACATGATCAGGGGATTAAAGGTGGTGAACGAGCCGGCGGCAGAGTAAATACATTTCTGCGTCAAAATAATGTGCAGCTTCACCGTGGTCAACTAAAAAATTAACTTTGTGCTTTTACTCATAAAATGAGGATATATCATCATATTGACGAATTTACAGCGGTAAAAAATGCGGTAGTAACCATCGGTACATTTGATGGGGTGCATATTGGTCACCGTAAAATTATTTCGGGGATAAAGGAACTGGCGGATAGCATTGGTGGCGAAACCGTTATTTTAACCTTTTTTCCGCATCCGCGCATGATATTGCATCCCGAGGATGAAAGCCTGAAACTGATCACTACCATTACCGAAAAGGCTCAGTTAATGGAGCAATTAGGGGTTGATCATTTGATTATTACGCCATTTTCAAGAGATTTTTCAAACCAGACCGCCGAAGGTTACATTCGCGATGTGCTGGTTAATAAAATAGGAACCAAAAAAATTGTAATAGGTTACGATCACCGCTTTGGTAAAGACAGGCAAGGGGGCCTTAATGATCTGCTCAAACTTGGTCCCGTTTATGGTTTTGATGTAGTAGAAATACCTGAGCAGGACATCAATGAGGTGGCCATCAGTTCAACCCGTATCAGAAATGCTTTGTTAAGTGATAAAATTGATCTGGCTAATTCCTATTTGGGCTATCCATTTTTTATTACCGGCACCGTGATCCGTGGCGATCAGCTCGGCAGGCAGCTGGGTTATCCAACGGCAAATATTGTGGTAGAGGAAAAATATAAGCTTATCCCCGCCGATGGTATTTTTGCCGTAACTGTAAATGTGGCCGGCATTGAGCATAAAGGCATGGCCTATATTGGCAGCCGCCCAACGGTGAATGGCTTAACCCACAACATCGAGGTGAATATTTTTGATTTTGACCAGGAGATATATAACCAGCCCATCCGCATGGAATTTCACCACTATGTACGCGGCGATATCAAGTTTTCATCCCTTGATGAACTCAAAGTGCAGTTAGCAAAGGATAAGGAAGACGTGCTGGCGTTGTTGTAATAATTGCTTGAACCGGGATTTTTGGGATTAAGAGATTATAGGATTCTTTTTCTTGAAAATTGTGTTAATCCCTTAATCTGTTTAATCCCGGTTCAGACAAAGTCTTTAATCCCGGGTCATACAAACCATAAGAAACTCAAAACTCTTAACTAACTTCCCCAAGTTTTCAACTAAAACTGTACCTTTACCTGTCAATATGGCTCTGTTAATTGCCTTGGCGCAATTGTTGAGTTTGTAGGATCATATCAAATTAATATGTTAGATTTTATCAGTAAGCTTTTTGGAAGCAAATCAGAACGGGATGTAAAAGCAATACAGCCAATAGTTGAAAAAATTAAAGCTGAATTTGCAAAACTCGACAACATCAGCAATGATGAGCTTAGAGCTAAAACCATAGATTTTAAAGAAACAATAGCCCAGGGACTTTCAGGCATTGATGGCGAGATACAAGCTATTAAAGATCGCACTGAAAATGAGCTGGATATGGATGTAAGCGAAAAGGTAGAGCTTTATACTCAGTTAGATAAACTGGAAAAAGACCGCAATAAAGAGCTGGAAGATATATTGTTAAATATATTGCCCGAAGCTTTTGCGGTAGTAAAAGAAACCGCCCGCCGCTTTGCCGGTAATAAAACCATTGAAGTTACCGCCACCCAGTTTGACCGTGAACTTGCCGCGAGCAAGAGCAACGTGGTTATTAAGGGCGATCAGGCTATACACCACAATACCTGGCTTGCCGCTGGTAATGAGGTAACCTGGGACATGGTACACTATGATGTGCAGCTGATAGGCGGTTTTGTACTGCACCAGGGTAAAATAGCCGAAATGGCTACTGGTGAAGGTAAAACGCTGGTAGCCACGCTGCCTGCGTATTTAAATGCCTTAGCCGGACAAGGTGTTCACATAGTAACGGTGAATGATTACCTGGCCCGACGCGATAGTGAATGGATGGGCCCGCTGTATGAGTTCCACGGTTTATCGGTTGATTGTATTGATAAACATGAGCCAAATTCAGAGGAGCGCCGCGCCGCTTATCTGGCCGATATAACTTTTGGTACCAACAATGAGTTTGGTTTTGATTACCTGCGTGACAATATGACACGTAGCCCTGAAGAATTAGTACAACGCAAATTGCACTACGCGATGGTGGATGAGGTCGATTCAGTTTTAATTGATGATGCCCGTACACCTTTAATTATATCAGGCCCTATACCACGAGGCGATGAGCATGAGTTTTATGAACTGAAACCACGCATTGAGCGTTTGGTTAACGCCCAGAAAGCTTATGTTAATGGCGTACTGAACGAGGCTAAAAAAGCCATTAATGAAGGTAATATAGATGCTGATGGTGGTGGACTGGCCTTACTACGGGCTTTTAGGGGTTTGCCAAAAAGCAAGGCTTTAATTAAGTTTTTAAGTGAGGGGGCCAACAGATCGCTTTTGCAGAAGATCGAAAACCATTACATGCAGGATCAGGGTAAGGATATGCCTAAGGTTGACTCCGAGCTTTTCTTTGTGATCGACGAAAAAAATAACCAGGTTGAACTGGCCGAAAAAGGTATCGAACTGATCACCTCATCGGGCGAAGATCCTCACTTTTTTGTGATGCCTGATGTAGGTACCGAAATTGCCGAGATCGAAAAATCGACCCTGAGCACTGAAGAGAAAATTGCCCGCAAGGATGAACTGATGCGCGATTTCTCTATCAAATCAGAACGTATCCACTCGGTTAATCAGTTGTTAAAGGCCTATACCCTGTTTGAAAAAGATACTGAATACATTTTGGACGAAGGCAAGGTGAAAATTGTTGATGAGCAAACAGGTCGTGTATTGGATGGCCGCCGTTACTCTGATGGTTTGCACCAGGCTATCGAAGCAAAAGAAAATGTAAAGGTGGAGGATGCAACGCAAACATTCGCGACCATCACCCTGCAAAACTACTTCCGTATGTACCACAAGCTTTGCGGTATGACCGGTACTGCTGTTACAGAGGCAGGTGAGTTTTGGGAAATATACAAACTGGATGTGGTGGAGATACCAACCAATACCCCTGCAAGCCGTGCAGACAGGCAGGATCTGGTATACCGTACCATCCGCGAAAAATATAATGCCGTTGCCGATGAGATTGTTAAACTGACAGAGGCCGGCAGACCGGTACTGGTAGGTACTACATCGGTTGAAATTTCTGAATTGCTAAGCCGCATGCTTAAACTGCGCGGCATTAAACATAACGTACTGAATGCCAAGATGCACCAGAAGGAAGCCGATATTGTGGCCGAAGCCGGTAAAACTGGTACAGTGACCATTGCTACCAACATGGCTGGTCGTGGTACGGATATAAAATTAGGGGCTGGCGTTAAGGATGCAGGTGGTTTGGCCATTGTTGGTACAGAACGTCATGAGTCGCGTCGTGTTGACAGGCAGTTGCGTGGTCGTGCCGGTAGGCAGGGTGACCCAGGTTCGTCACAGTTCTTTGTATCGTTAGAGGATAATCTGATGCGTTTATTCGGATCAGAGCGGATCTCTAACCTGATGGTGCGTATGGGTATTGAAGAGGGCGAAGTAATCCAGCACTCTATGATCTCCAAATCCATCGAGCGTGCACAGAAAAAGGTAGAAGAGAACAACTTTGGTATCCGTAAGCGTTTGCTGGAGTATGACGATGTGATGAACTCACAGCGTACCGTTATTTATACTAAACGTAAAAACGCCTTGTTTGGCGAACGCCTTGACGTTGATTTGAGCAATACTATTTTTGATGTTGTTGAAGATATCGTTACTGAGTATAAAGAAACCAATAACTACGAAGGTTTTACCCTGGAGGTGATCCGTTTGTTTTCGGTTGATATTGAGTTAAGCATTGATGAATTTGCAGCCACATCTATCGCAGCGCTTACCGACAGGACTTTCCAAACGGTAATGGACTTTTACAAGCGTAAAGCCGAAGCCGTTGCGCAACAGGCATATCCGGTGTTGAAAGATGTATATGATACCCGCGGCCAGTACGTTGAAAATATAGTGGTGCCGTTTAGCGATGGTATACACGGCATACAGGTTTCTGTTCCGCTTAAAAAGGCAGTAGAAAATCATGGGGTTGAGGTATTTAAATCGTTCGAAAAGAATGTGACCCTGTACCTGATTGATGATGCCTGGAAAGAGCACCTGCGCGAAATGGATGAGTTAAAACAATCTGTACAAAACGCGGTTTATGAGCAAAAGGATCCGTTATTAGTTTACAAGTTTGAAGCTTTTGAACTATTCAGGGGGATGCTGGCCAACGTGAACAAAGAGATCGTGAGCTTCCTGTTCAGGGGTGGTATCCCGGTTCAGCAACAGGCCGAAGAGGTAAAGGAAGCCAAGCCACAGCCTAAGCTTGATCTGCGTAAAATGAAAACTTCCAAACCTGAGCTGGTGAACGAAAGCAGTGGCCTGCCGATGGATGATTTCCGTGAGCAACAAAAAGCTACCCCGGTTAGGGTGGAGAATAAAATAGGCCGCAATGACCCTTGCCCTTGCGGTAGTGGTAAAAAATATAAGAACTGCCACGGCGTAGGACAAAATTAAAGCCCCTCTAAATCTCCCCTAAAGGGGAGACTTTAAAAAGACAAAAGAGAGATGTCATCCTGAACTTGTTTCAGGATCTCTCAGGATAAGTTGGCCAGCATGAAGCCGATTTTACATGTGGGATGCCGAAACAAGTTCGGCATGACAGCCCTTGTTTTTAAGAAATAAAAGAAAATGAAAACAGCAGTATTTGATCATAAATCTAAACCAGCCTTCATCAAATACTGCTTTTTTTTTATACTGATACTGGCATCAACCCAAACCTTTGCCCAGCAGGTACGTGGCCGGGTTGAGGTCATTAAAGATCCGCTTGTTGATACGCTGATAGCCAAAAGATTTGAAATGAATAACGCGGCGGGAGTTCCGACTGCATTTTCATCCTACGGTTATAGGGTGCAAATATTTAGCGGATCAAACCGTAAAGATGCCTACAGCGCCCAGGCCAGGTTGCAGGATCAGTATCCCGAATTGCGTACGTATATCATTTACAGCGAGCCTAACTTTAAGGTTCGTGCCGGCGATTTCAGGACACGCATGGAAGCCCAAAAATTGATGCAGGAACTCCGGTCTTCGTTTTCAAGCCTGTTCATCATCTCCGAAAAAATTAACCCTCCTAAAACAGATCCCGATAATGATTAAAGAGCAAATACAGGAATTATCCAGGAAAATATTTGATGATGTGGTAGCTAACCGCCGCCATTTGCATAGCCATCCCGAACTATCTTTCCACGAGCTACAAACCTCTGTTTTTGTAGCCAACAAATTGGAAGAACTTGGTTTGGAGTATCACAAAATGGCCGATACCGGCTTGGTGGCCCTTATAAAAGGGGATAAACCATCAAACAATGTGGTTGCTTTGCGTGCAGATATGGATGCATTGCCTATCACCGAGGCTAATGATGTACCCTACAAATCACAAAACGTAGGGGTAATGCACGCTTGCGGTCATGATGCGCATACTTCATCATTGCTGGGTACTGCCCGTATTTTAACCGAACTGAAAAGCCAGTTTGCAGGTACTGTAAAACTGATATTTCAGCCGGCAGAAGAAAAGCTGCCCGGCGGAGCCAGTTTGATGATCAAAGAGGGGGTATTGGAAAATCCAAAACCACAGGCCGTGTTGGGCCAGCACGTAATGCCTTTAATAGATGCCGGTAAGGTAGGTTTCCGTGCAGGTAAATACATGGCCTCAACCGATGAGCTTTATGTTACGGTGAAGGGTAAGGGAGGCCATGGCGCCCAGCCCCAGCAAAACATTGATCCGGTAATTATTACCGCTCATATATTAACCGCCCTGCAACAGGTAGTAAGCCGCTTTGCCGATCCAAAAAGTCCGTCGGTATTATCATTTGGAAAAGTGATTGCCAACGGGGCTACCAACGTGATCCCGAATGAAGTTTATTTGGAGGGTACTTTCCGCACCATGGATGAGAAATGGCGTGAGGAAGCCCACAAACGCATGAAGAAGATGGCTGAGGGCATTGCTGAAAGTATGGGTGGCAGCTGCGATTTTAATATTATGCGCGGTTATCCATTCCTGATCAACGAAGAAAAACTAACCGCCTCAACCCGTGGCCACGCCGAAGATTATCTGGGCAAAGAGAACGTGCTTGACCTTGATATTTGGATGGCTGCCGAGGATTTTGCCTATTATTCACAAGTTGCCGATTCTTGTTTTTACCGTTTAGGTACACGTAACGAAAGTCGCGGTATTACCTCATCGGTACACACATCCACGTTTGATATTGAAGAGAGCGCCTTTGGTATAAGTACCGGTTTAATGGCTTATCTTGCAGTTAAACAGCTGGGAAATTAGCAACTGCATCTGTCATGCCGAACTTGTTTCGGCACCCCATATGCAAGGTGTACTTCATAATGGCAACCTATTCCATGAGATCCTGAAACAAGTTCAGGATGACTTAATGGTTAGTTCTTTTGAATGGTATGTACAGTTTTAAATCTTGAACATCAATAGTGTGATAAAAAAATTATTATTAATGCTGGCGTTAACAATAGCCGGCAGCGCTACCTTTGCCCAGCAGATCAATCGTTTTAATCCTGATACCATTCGCACTATTGTTATTGACTCATTGGTTGATATCAGGTCGCACAAACTTAACGCGCAGGATTTTATTGATGCCGTACTGGCCGATACCAGTTTTTATAAGGCTTTTCAAAACATGAAGCAGTACGGCTTTACTGCCGAGAACCGCATTTTTACCTACGATAAAAAGAACAAGGTTGACGGTAAGATCTATCGTAAAATAGTACACAGTAGTGTTGCCGGTAAACACAAAATGGAGTATTTAGCCAAACTTGATAGCGGCAACATGTTTAAAAAGAACGGCAAATACCAATTGTATACCGTAGAGATGTTTGATTATATTTTCATGAATGCCTACAACTCTGATTTTGTTAAGGGCGATGCGCTGCCGGGTTCGGGCGGTAAAAATGAATCATATAAAGACAAACTTAAAACACTTATCTTCACCCCAGGGCGTAAGGTAAAAGGTATCCCGTTCATCAGCAGTAAAACCGAGATATTTTCGGAGGATATGCGGGAATATTATTACTATGAATTTGCCCGCGGCAAATATCTGGATACCATACCTGTTTACCGGTTTAGGGTAAGGAGCAAGCCAAGCACATCTGACGGCGATACCATGATTAAGGAAATGACCACCATATTTGATGAACGCACGTTCCAGATACTGGGCCGCTATATTGATATGAAATTTAGTAACATGTTTGTTGATTTTGATGTTCAGATGAACATTGAGCTCAACAACTTTGAGGGCGAGTTACTGCCCACAAAAATAACCTACCAGGGCAACTGGAATATTCCTTTTCATAAGGAAGAACGTGCCAGCTTTTTGATTGTTCATAAAGATTATAAAAAGAACTAACATTGATAGAAGAAATTACCATCCGCAGGCATTGGAAAAAATTCTACCTAAAGGTGCTTCTGTTAGTGCTTTATTACCTGTCGCTGGCCCTTATTGTAGGGAGGCTATATGAAGAAGCGCTTTCAAAAGCAGGCGAGGGCTTTATAATTTTGATGAGTTTAAGTTTCATAATTTTGGCCCTGTATACCATAGTTCGATATTTTAAAAACGTTCCAAATTTTTACATTAATACAGATGCTGTAGTAATTAACCGCAATACTACCTTTTTGTGGCAAGACCTTGAACGAATTGAGTTAGCAGGCAAAAGACCTTTTAATTATATGTTTGGCTATCCAAGGGAAGGGATAATGTTCAAATTTAAAGGCAGCAACAAAATATATTTATTTGATGATATGTATGCTAATACAGCGGCCATTAAAAGATTTATAAGATACCACATTATTAAGAAAACCAACGATTGGATAGAACCAATTATAAGGCCCACTATTTCAGATATTCAGCATGAACAATTTGTACGGTATAATGGCTCTCAGTTTCTTAATTACAGAGGGGTAATTTTATGGATAGTTCTTGGCCTTTTATGTTATGGTATTATAATAACTAACCACGTATGGCTTGTAGCTTTTTTAATTTGCCTGGGTATTATTTGTTTCTGGTGGCTATCCTCATTCATGTGCTTTTTCGGTGTTTCGGATAAATATTTTATAGTCCGGAACCCTAACTTATTTTGGGTGAAAAAAATATACCGGCTTGGTGATATTAAAGAAGTGGTTTTTGAACAGCAGGATTCTAACATGCCTTATTCATTAAGAATAATAAGTGTAGATTTTGAAAGTGACCTATATATGGCAGGCACACTGCGGAATAAAAAATGGCGTCAGTTACAAGAAAACCTTGAAGATAAAAATATCAATGTAAGGAATGAATGCGTGTTTTAATATTTTCATGCTCCATTAAGTTAAAATGAAAAGGCCCTAAAAATGGGCCTTTTCATTTTATAAACTGTTGATCCACTTTACCAACTCATCACGGGATTTGCCCGTTTTTTGCTGAAGTTTCCCTAACAATTCATCGTCCTTGCCTTCGTCGCGTATCAGGTCATCATCTGTCAGATCGCCGTAGGCTTGTTTTATTTTGCCCTTCAACTCATTCCAGCCGCCTTTTATTTCTAATTTATCCATGGTGTTTTATATTTAGATGTATTAGAATAACCGCAGGAAGTTAGATTGGTTTTGGGGAATAGGAAATTTGAGCCAGGATGCGAGAATCAGGAACAGAAAAAACGCGTCATTGCGAGGTACGAAGCAATCTCTATGCTATACAGAGTGCACTGAAGTGCATAATTGATCTACTTCCGTAGAGATTGCTTCGTACCTCGCAATGATGTGTTGGAGCCAGATTTGGTCCTTGATCCTTGTTCCTTTATCCTAAAGTCTTTAATCCCCTTACAATGCCCCTGCCTTTATTTCATCCACCACAGCCGGATCAAGCAGGGTAGAGGTATCGCCTAAATTAGAGGTGTCCCCTTCAGCTATTTTACGCAAAATACGGCGCATGATCTTACCGGAACGTGTTTTAGGCAAACCAGTTACAAATTGGATCTTATCGGGTTTGGCAATAGCGCCTATAATACGGGCTACAGTCATAATGATGTCTTTACGGGTAAGCTCTTCATCATCATGTTGATTAGGGCATACCACAAAGGCATAAACGCCTTGTCCCTTAATATCATGTGGGTAACCAACCACGGCCGACTCTACCACGCTGCTATGCATGTTAATGGCGTTCTCTACCTCGGCAGTACCAATCCGGTGACCAGATACGTTCAGCACATCATCAACACGGCCTGTTATGCGGTAATAGCCATCCTCATCGCGCAGGCAGCCATCGCCGGTAAAATATAAATTGGGGTAAGTGGCAAAATAGGTAGTACGGCAGCGTTCATGATCGCCATAAGTGGTGCGCAGCATACCCGGCCACGGAAATTTGATACACAGGTTGCCACTTACGCCGTTGCCTTCAATTTCTTGCCCGGTCTCGTCAACTAATACGGGTTGTACACCCGGTAATGGCAAGGTTGCATAACCCGGTTTGGTGGGTGTAACACCGGCTATTGGCGATATCATAAAACCACCGGTTTCGGTTTGCCACCAGGTATCAACAATAGGGCATTGTTTATGACCAATTTTTTCGTCGAACCAGTGCCAGGCTTCTTCGTTGATGGGTTCACCAACCGAGCCCAGCTTTTTAAGTGAGCTAAAGTCTTTGCCTTTTAAAATATCATCGCCAAAGCTCATGAGTGAGCGGATGGCTGTAGGAGCCGTATATAATATGTTTACTTTATATTTTTCAACTATATCCCAAAAACGGCCTGCAGTTGGCCATGAAGGGATTCCTTCAAACAATACGGTAGTTGCTCCCTGCGATAATGGTCCATAAGCGATATAAGAGTGACCGGTGATCCAACCGATATCAGCAGTACAAAAATAAACCTCGCCCTTATTGTATTGAAACGCGTTGGCAAAGGTATAACCGGTATAAACCATATACCCGCCACATGTATGCACCACTCCTTTGGGTTTGCCTGTTGAACCGGATGTATACAGGATAAATAACATATCCTCGGCATCCATTTCTTCGGCGGGGCAATCTGTATTACCCTGTGTTTCTACTTTTTTAATTTCATCTTCCCACCAAACATCCCGGCCTTTGATCATCGAAACCGGGGTACGGTTACGGGTAAGTACAATCACTCTTTTTATAGAAGGGCATTGTACAAGGGCGTCGTCAATAATTGATTTTAGAGGGATCTCCTTGCTGCCCCTGAAACCGCCATCGGCAGTTATAACAATATTACAGGTGGCATCATTTATCCGGTCGGCAATTGATTGTGCCGAAAAACCGCCAAACACTACCGAATGGATAGCGCCTATGCGGGCGCATGCCAAAACCGCAATGGCAAGCTCAGGTACCATAGGCATATAGATACAAATACGGTCGCCTTTTTTAGCGCCGTTGTTTTTAAGCACATTGGCAAACTGGCAAACTTTGTCATGCAGCTGGCGGTAAGTTAGTATACGGTGGTTTTCCTGCGGATCATTTGGTTCCCAAATTATAGCAGGTTTATCACCCATGGTTTCCAGGTGGCGGTCAAGGCAATTCTCGGTAATGTTAAGTTTGGCTCCCTGAAACCATTTAATTTTAGGTTCCTTAAAGTTCCACTCGAGTACCTTGTCCCATTTTTTGCGCCATAAAAAGTTTTCGGCAATGCCGGCCCAAAATTGCTCAGGCTGCTCAACACTTTGCTGATAAACCTGTTTATACTCGTCAAATGATGTAATTTTCATGTTGGTTTAAATGGAGGCGTAAAATAGCAAATTATGTGTTAAGTGTAAATTAAAAACAAATCTTTTTAAATAATTTTAAGAAGTGGGAATAACTCTGAGAAAGGCCGTAATATTTTGATTACAACAGCTGTAATTAGTTTATTAATTAAACGGAATTATTAGATAGAACATATCTTAGTTAAGTTTAAAAACATTGATCAATGAAAGCGTTCGCCATTGGGGTATTTTTAGGTTTGAGCATTTTTGTAAGTAGGGTTGAGGCTCAAAAAGCGCTTGATCCATTTAAAAAAGATAATTTATTTGGCAGGATAAAGCAAATTACCGAAACAGATTATAAAGACAAAGCAAAGTTTGAAGGAAGTACCGGCGTGGATTCGTTGACTAAGAATGTTATCAAGTACGATAGTGCCGGTAACATAACAGAGCGGGTTTATTATAGTAGTGGAAAAGACAATCAGTTTCAGTTTAATACCAGGTTTGTTTATCAACGGAAAGAAAATACCGGTGACAGTATAATTATGGAACTTTATACTAACAGGAAACAAGCCGATCTGTATTTTGATGGAACGGGTAATATAATTGAATTTAATTTCTATGCGGATGAAAGAGCTTTTCGGTATAAGAATAAATATAAATATGATAGAAAAGGGCACCAGGCGAAGGATGAAGAATATGATCAGAAAGGTGATATGGTACTTGTAAATGAATTTAAATATAACAAGGCCGGCTTTATTAAGGAACAAAATAGCAACATGGTAAACCGCAATCACATCAAAACGCATTATACTTATACGGCTTTTGATAAGGCAGGCAACTGGATTAAGCGCATAAAAGTACCCGAACTTGATAACGGAACCCTATCCCAACCTTTTTATACCGAAAGAAAGATAGTTTATTATCAATAAGTGAGATAGCCTTTCGGGAGGTAGCGAATACGCTTTTTTGAGGCTCGGAATATTTATTTAATCTTTTTTGAAAACACCCTTGAATATTTGATTTAAAAGTCTGATATTTGCAAACTCTTTTAAGTAAAGGGTTGATAATTAAAAATATTTGTCATGTCAAGAATTTGTGATCTAACAGGAAAAGGATCTTTAGTGGGTAATAACGTTTCTAACTCAAACGTTAAAACAAAACGTAGGTTTCATCCAAACTTAAAACTTAAAAAGTTTTATATCCCTGAAGAAGATAAATGGATTACCTTAAAGGTATCTACATCGGCTGTTAAAACCATTACTAAAAATGGTATAACTGCCTGTATCAATAAATTTGTAAAAAAAGGATACATTTAGTAGGGTTGTACGTTTGATGTTTTACGTTATACGTAAGATTCAAAACGTGCAGTATTATAATTAAAAAATTACGTAAGCCGGGAGGTGACACGTACAACATAAAAAGAAAATGGCAAAAAAAGGCAACAGGGTTCAGGTAATTTTAGAGTGTACTGAACACAAAACAAGCGGTATGCCAGGCATGTCTCGCTATATTACCACTAAGAACAAGAAAAACACAACTGAAAGACTGGAAATGAAAAAATTCAACCCGGTTTTAAGGAAAGTAACAGTTCATAAAGAGATTAAATAATTGGTTGATTAAGTTGATGGTTGATTAGGTTTAAAGTGCTAACAACAATTAACTCACTAATTCAATAAGTCACTAATTCAATAATTAAAAGAAATGGCAAAGAAAGTAGTTGCAACACTGAAAGTAGCAGGTAAAGGCAAAGAATATTCAAAAGTGATCACTATGAATAAATCACCTAAAACAGGTGCTTATTCATTTAAAGAACAAATTGTCCCTAACGATTTTGTTAAGGATGCTATTGCAGGTAAAACACTGTAATAACTTTTGATCAAAATATAGAAGCCGTCTTGTTTTTACGAGAGGGCTTTTTTTGTTGATTACATACTGATGTGCAGATTTCAAGTGTACAGATGTGCAAATGAGATCATATTATAACATTGATCTGATATCTGCTAACATGAATATCGGCATATTTGCAAGGCTAAGTTTAAACATCAAAAAATCTGCATATTTGAAATCTGCATAGCTGCACATCTAAAATCTGCATATCTAAAAAACTATGGGATTATTTGATTTTTTTAAGAAAAAGGATAACACACAGCAGGAGCAGCAAGCCCTTGATACTGGTTTAGAAAAAACCAAGGATAACTTTTTTTCAAAGATCACCAAGGTAATAGCAGGCAAATCAACAGTTGATGATGATGTTCTTGATGAGCTGGAAGAAGTGCTGGTAACATCAGATGTTGGTGTAAGCACCACTCTAAAAATAATTGAGCGCATACAGGCTCGCGTTGCCCGCGATAAATATGTAGGCACCAACGAACTGAACACTTTGCTGAAGGACGAAATTCAGCAGTTACTGGCCGAAAACAACAGTAACGATTTCAGGAACTTTGAATATGGCAACCACAAGCCTTATGTAATTATGGTGGTTGGGGTTAATGGTGTAGGTAAAACTACTACCATTGGCAAATTGGCCCATAAATTAAAGCAAGCAGGCAATAAAGTTGTCTTAGGCGCTGCCGATACCTTCCGCGCTGCCGCGGTTGAACAGCTGCAGCTTTGGGGCAAAAGGGTTGATGTAAGAGTAGTTGCGCAGCCTATGGGCTCAGATCCCGCATCTGTAGCTTATGATACATTGACATCTGCAGTGGCCAATGGCGATGATGTGGCTATCATTGATACCGCAGGCCGTTTACATAATAAAGTAGGTTTAATGAACGAGCTTACCAAGATCAAGAATGTAATGCAAAAGGTGATCCCTGGCGCCCCGCACGAGATATTGCTGGTGCTGGATGCCTCGACCGGGCAAAATGCTATTGAACAATGCAAGCAATTCACCGAGGCTACCGCGGTTAACGCGTTGGCGCTAACCAAGCTTGATGGTACGGCCAAAGGTGGTGTAGTGATAGGAATTTCGGATCAGTTTAAGATCCCGGTAAAATATATAGGTGTAGGCGAAGGCATGGAGCATTTGCAACTGTTTGACAGAACTGAATTTGTGAACAGTTTGTTTAAAGTGTGATTTCACTGATTATTTGAGTTGATTTCACCGATTGATATGTCAAACTTTGAACATGATGCTCTTACTGAAAAGATAATAGGCTGCTGTTACGAAGTTCATCGTTCATTGGGGCCGGGATTTATTGAAAAGATTTATGCTAAAGCGCTGCAACATCAGTTAGTATTAGAGGGAATAAATTTTGAAGTAGAAAAAGAGTTTAACGTTGTTTTTAAAGATCAGTTTGTTGGAAAATTCAGGTGTGATCTTTTTGTTGAAAACAAAGTTATCGTTGAACTTAAATCAGTAACGGGGTATATCCCAGCATTATTTAAAAGTCAACTACTTTCCTATCTCAAAGCAAGTAAGGTAAAGACAGGATTACTTATCAATTTTGGTAATCCAAGTTGTGAAATAAAAAGGATATCAGTTTGATCAAATCAATTGTAATTCTTAATAAAGATCGGTGAAATCACTCCTAAAATCAGTGAAATCTCAAAAATATTATGAAAACAAAAGAAATTTCAAGGCCGACAGCCCAAATAGTTAAACCCCGTGTAAACGTGGTTACTTTGGGCTGCTCAAAAAATATATACGACTCTGAGATCCTGATGGGTCAGCTGAAGGGCAACCAGTTTGATGTGGTGCACGAGGCTGAATCTGTTAACAGCAACGATATCATCGTGATAAATACCTGTGGCTTTATTGATAACGCCAAGCAGGAATCTATCGATACTATTTTACAATACAGCGAGCTTAAAGAGCAGGGTAAAGTTGGGAAAGTAATTGTGACCGGTTGCCTGAGCGAGCGTTATAAACCTGAGCTGGAAGCCGAGATCACCAATGTTGATGCTTACTTTGGTACTAACGATCTGCAGAATTTATTGCAATCAGTTGGTGCAAATTATAAACATGAGCTGATAGGCGAACGCCTGCTGACCACCCCATCGCATTTTGCCTATTTTAAAATTGCCGAAGGTTGTAACCGTCCTTGTTCATTTTGTGCCATCCCGCTGATGCGTGGCAAGCACCTAAGCACACCAATTGATCAGTTGGTTATGGATGCGCAGAAGCTGGCAAAAAATGGCACCAAAGAGCTTATACTCATAGCGCAGGACCTTACCTATTACGGGTTGGATCTGTATGGTAAACGTAACCTTGATGAGTTGCTTCGCCGCCTGTCTGATGTAAACGGTATCGAATGGATCAGGTTGCAGTATGCTTATCCATCCGGTTTCCCAATGGAGATCCTGGACGTGATGAACGAGCGCGATAATATTTGCAAATACATGGATATGCCTTTACAGCACATCAGCGATAATATGCTGAAATCCATGCGCCGTGGTCTTACCAAACAAAAAACAATAGATGTAGTAAACGAGATCCGTGATAAAGTACCGGGTATTGCTATGCGTACTACCTTAATTACCGGTTACCCCGGCGAAACAGAGCGCGATTTTGAAGAAATGCAGCAGTGGGTTGAAGAAACTAAGTTTGACCGTTTAGGTTGTTTCACTTACTCACACGAAGAAAAAACCCATGCCTACTCTTTAGTTGATGATGTTCCTGATGAAGTAAAACAACAGCGTGCCGATGCCATTATGGAAATTCAGCAAGGTATTTCGTTTGATAAGAACCAGGAAAAAATAGGTCATACTTTTAAAGTGCTGGTTGATAAAAAGGACGGTGATTACTTTGTGGGCCGTACCGAGTTTGACTCGCCCGAAGTGGATAATGAAGTTTTGATTGATGCTAAAATTGATTATGCAACTATAGGAAGCTTTGTTAATGTAAAAGTTAACAGTGCCGAAGATTTTGACCTTTATGGACAAATTGTAAAATAATGTTAATTTGTGGCACATTACCAGTAATGATTTTACATTTGGATTAATGGAAGCCTCCTGTACAAGTTATAAAGACACCGGATTTTTTTCGCCCACGGTTATTGATTACCTCGAGAACCGTGCTGATCTTAAACAATTTTACGGCTACCGACCGGATATGACAGGTTTTGCCGAGCTGCTAAAAAATAAAAAGGTAGTTGCCAACAGGGAGGTACTGGTACGTGTATTGACAAAACAATATGCCCATAATGAGCCTTATCCATCCATTGTAGAGCACAATATTGAGCTGCTTAAAGAAGATAGTACTTATACAATTACCACAGGTCACCAGTTAAATATTTTTGCAGGCCCGCTTTATTTCCTTTATAAAATAGCTACGGCTATTAAATTAGCGCAGCAACTAAAAGCCGCTCACCCCAATAAAAATTTTGTTCCTGTTTACTGGATGGCCAGTGAAGATCATGACTTTGCCGAGATCAACTATACCAATATTGGTGGTAAAAAGGTGCATTGGTGGTACGAGGCATCGGGCGCGACAGGGCGTATAAATCCCGATACCATGCGCCAGGCCCTTAACCAGTATAAGGGAGTTTTAGGCATGGAGGGTTATTCGCAAGATTTGGCAAAAATTGTAGAAACAGCCTATACCCGATTTGATAAACTTGCCGATGCTACCCGCTACCTGGTTAATGCCTTGTTTGGCCAATACGGCCTGGTGATTATTGATGCAGATGACCATGAGTTTAAGCAGCAGTTTGCCCCAATCATGGAGCAGGACATCATTGGTCAGCACAGTTTTAAAAATATAAGCACCACCAATGAGCAATTGCAAAAATTGGGGGTACATATACAAGTTAATCCGCGAGAGATAAACTTTTTTTACCTGAAAGACAGCCTGCGCGAACGTATAATTTTTGAGCAGGACAGCTATCAGGTAATGAATACTGATATCCGTTTTACAGAGGCTGAGCTGAAAAAGGAAATCGCGACAGTGCCGGAGCGTTTTAGCCCAAATGTGGTGATGCGCCCGCTATACCAGGAATGTATTTTACCCAACATTGCCTATATTGGTGGTGGCGCCGAAGTGGTTTACTGGTTTGAGCTTAAATCTAATTTTGATTTTTATCAAGTCGATTTCCCTATCCTGATATTGCGTAACTCGGCTTTGGTGGTGCGTAAAGAACAGGCTGCCAAAATTGAACGTATGGATCTGGATGTTGCCGCCCTGTTTAAGCCGACAGACGAATTGCAAACTGAATGGATAAAAAAGCATAGCGAACATAATCTTTCATTAGAGGGGGAGTGGCGTGAATTGACCAGCGTTTTTGAAAAAATAAAACTGAGGTCGTATAAAATTGACCCCACATTGTCACCATCTACAGCTGCAGTGCAAGCCCGCCTTAAACATGCCGTTGATAATCTGGAAAAGAAATTAGTTAAGGCCGAAAAACGCAATTACAAGGTAAGGCTTGAACAGCTATCAGCAGTTAAAGCCGAATTGTTCCCTAAAGACAGCTTGCAGGAGCGTACCGAAAACTTTGGTCTGATGTATGTAAAATGGGGGCAATCATTCATTGATGAACTCATTCGCCATTTTGAACCGCTTGAGTTTAAGTTTACTATTTTAACAGAAGAATAAGCTAAATTTAGTCAACTACATAGGGAGTAATCCCCTATCGGCGGCTCAACTATAAACAATTATATCTCAAACGTGTTTTAAACATAATCTTAGTTCCTTTGCTGCTTTAAGCAGTTTTCTCTCTATTTCGTTATTAGCCAGGAACTCACTAAATATGTTGTTATTTAAAAGAATTTCGTTACTGTTTATTCTCGAAATGATAGCAGTATTTAGAGTGCTCAAATGAATAGTTTGGCTTTTGTCTTCGTAGTTAGGCATTTTGCCATTTTGAAGGTTAAAAATGATTACCTGAAAGTAGCTTTCAATATTTTCATAGCTGATAGAAATAACATGTACCTTATCTCCATAACGGATGTCGTAAAAAGCATTCCCAATTATTTTTTCATCAATGAGGTTTAAATTAAATTCACTAATGAGGAATGAATAATATTCCTTTGTTTTGCTTATATAATGCTTTCCATCTATCATTTTATTGTGTCCGTATCAATCAAATATGAGTATTCGTGCAATGAATATAACAAAACCAACTATACTTATTGTAAACGACGACGGAATAACCGCCTCCGGTATAAAAGCCTTGATTTTTAAAACTTAAGTCTCAAATATAAATCTTCAAAATATACGCTGATTAATAACCGCCATAAAACTGTCCTTGAATTTTTCGCTAACGGGGATCTGTTTATCGCCAATGTATATATGGTTATCCTGAATTTTGTTGAGCTGTTTGGTATTTACAATGTATGAGTTATGTACGCGTACAAATGGAATTGACAGTTGCTCTTCAATATCTTTCAACCGCCGGTAAATAAGTAATTGATCGGTATGCGTCACCACCCTTACATACTCCTTTTCACCTTCAAAATATAGTATGTGTTCCAGTAATATTTTGCGGAGCACTTTGCCCGATTTTACAAAAAAATATTCCTGCTCGGGTTGTGTTGTTGGGATAATAACTGGCTGGGCTTTTCCGAAATAAGCTTCTATCTTTTGCATAGCAGCCAGGAAACGTTTCAGTGTTATGGGCTTTAGTAGATAGTCAATAGTTTGAAAAGTATAGCTCTCGGCAGCAAATTCAGAATAAGCGGTTGTAAAAACAATTTTGGTGTCAGGTGATAATAGTCCGGCGAGTTCCATACCGCTCAGATGCGGCATGTTGATATCTAAAAATATAAAATTGACCTTATGCTTGTTCTCTTTTAAAAATGCAAGCGCTTCCAGGCCGTTATAACACTTTGTTAACAGTTGCCATTGCGTGGTTTGACTGATCAGCATTTCGAGCAGTTTTACCGCATTTGGTTCGTCATCAATAATAATACAACTTAAATTCACGCTAAAGGGATTTTTAAAAAAGCTGTAAACGATAGTTCATTTTTATTAACATCCAGTTCAAAGTTTGTTCCGTATAGCAAGGTAAGCCTTTTATGCAAATTTGCTATCCCAAATCCGTTACTGCCATTTTGTTTAGGTTTGGCATATACACGGTTAGTGGTTTCAAACAATAGGTAATTATCCTGCTGAATCAATGAAATTTTGATGCAGTTATCCAGGCTTGATTTATCAATGCCATGCTTAAAAATATTCTCTATAAAAGTCATCAGCAGCATAGGCGGAATCCGCAGGTCCTGGCTAAAATCTTTTTTAAAGCTCATCTGGGTATCATGCCTTATACGGATCTTTTCCAGCTCCATATAATTCTCAATAAATTTAACTTCGGTGGCGATAGCAACCTCATCCTTAGGACTCTCATCCAAAAAATAGCGCATAATGTCTGACAGGCGCTCGATCAGAGCAGCGGTTCTCGGCGCTTCGCGATAAGCCTCGTAATAAATGTTATTGAGTGTGTTGAACAGAAAATGTGGCTGTACCTGCGATTTTAAAAGATTCAGCTCTGCCTGGCTTTTTTGTACCATGATCTCTTCGGTTTGCTGTTTCAGTTTAAAATAGGCAATAGCTATGCGGAATATAAAACTGAGCGCGAATATTAAAATTCCGGCCAATGAATATTTTAGCTGGCTAAGAAATGTTGCAGGCTCAATTTTAGAGGGTTCGGCAAAGTATGTATTGTAAATAAACGAAGATAAATAACCCCGGGTTAGTCCTGTTATCAGCAAAAGAAGGATCACCAATAATACATACACTGCATATTTTTCACGCTGGTAAAAACGCGGAAACAAAAACAGGATATTGCCATATATAATAACCGCATAAAAAAAGCAATTGATCACGGGGAACACAGCCGATTCTGCAAGCCCATCCATTGGCAGATAGGAAAAAAATGTAATAACGTAGAATGAAACCCAGGCAAGCCATTGCAGTTGAGTAATGGTTGCCTTTCCTTTAAATACTTGCATGTTTTAAAATTACAAAGGTTTTTTATTGTTCTTGCTTTTTTTCAACCGATGCCTTTGTTTATTAAACCAAAGGGGTACAGGGTTTAATAAACGGCGTAAAGGCCTGTTTATTGAATGTTTGCCGCCAGTTGTTAAAAATAGCTATGCAGCAGTTGAATTGATTTTTTTTGGCGGTGAATAAGAGGCAGTTTTAATCATTAATTATAAAAAGGACGTGCTTTAAACCATTAACTATCATGAAAACAGACTGCTGCTCTATCATCAAAATTATTTTGACAAGTTTAGCCTTGCTGTGGCAATTGCTGGGCAATTTAAGGCCGGTATGGGCACAAACAGATACCATACGCCTTAATGATAAACGATTGATGACCCAGGTGTTACAACCGGGCAATAAGCAATACCTGGTGTATTTTCAAAATGTAAAAAGTAAAAAGAATTTACGATTTTGGTTTTGGTTGCGCAATATTGAAGTGGGAACCAAAAATAATGAAAAGGTTTTTACCATAAGTCAAAACTGGTTTGGTAGCGATAGCACATCATTCAGACAAGTTTATTCTGTTAATAAGGTTGCCGATTTTGCACCTCTTTACCATGCAGAAACTATGGGCGGCAAAACAAAAGCCTATAACTGGGACACGGATAAGATCACCGCGGCCGATACCGTAAAAGATAACGTCGCGAAAAATTTTTCGCTTGATTTTAAGCAACCTAATTTTAACTGGAATTTGGACATTGAAACTTTTGAAATGCTGCCATTGGCGTCAGGGAAAACCTTCGCTATTAATTTTTATGATGCCGGTTTGGAGCCACCCATGTACGTGCTTTATAAAGTTACCGGCGATGAGGTGCTTACTACCTTAAATAATGACAAGGTTGATTGCTGGAAACTGTTTACCGAAAGTGATTACCAGGGTAAACACTATACAGAAACCTATTGGATAAGCAAAAAGGCACACGAGTTTTTAAAGGAGGAAGATGCTTTTGATGGAGGCTATCGCTATAAAATTAAACTCCTGGCCGCGGCGCCTGATCTGTTGAAAAGGTTTGTAAAGTAGGGGTGGGATAGAGATCTTAAAAAAAACAACTTGCCTCGTCACAGCCGAGTGCAAGTTGTTTTTTTAAGATGAAAACCATGTCATTGCGAGGCACGAAGCAATCTCATAAAGACAAGTAGTAGACTTTGTATGAGGAGATTGCCACGCTATCGCCCGCAATGACATATTTTTTATGTTATCATGCTGAAACCAGATGCGTTTTATATATAATGATGTCGCCATCACGCAGATCGGCAGAGTTGGTAACGAAGTTTTGCAGGTGGGGCTGGCTGTTATGCAGCTCTAATCCAGCGGCATCGCTCCACTCTTCATGAAAAATATAAATATTAGGATCTTCTTCAACTTGGTGCAGATCATACTGCAGGCAGGCGATCTCAGTTTTTGAATGGCTCACTAATTCCAGTAAGTGTGCTTTTAAAGCATCGGCATAGCCTGGTTTGCTTTTAATTATTGCAGTTAAGTAAATGCTCATGTTCTTGTGTTTGGGCGATGATGAAATTTTTGGTAAGATGATCTATATAGGTGTTAAGATTATGTTGAATATCGGCATTTTTCATCACATCATGAAAATGCAGGCTTTGCAAAGGCGTCATACCGGTAAAAGCATTCATCCGGTGAAAGCCAAATAATGGTCCGTCGTCAACACTGGTTTCCATAAAAAACTCATTCGGCAAGGTAAAAGCTTCTTTGGGCGCGTTCCATGAAGTGGTTACCATATATTGCCTGCCGTGCAGCATACCACCGGTGCCATAATTAATTGTTGGGTTTTCGGCCGTGCGGCCATCGCTTTTATATATCCCATTTGCGTGACCTTCTGTAAATACCACATCAATATATTTTTTAAGTCCGTGTGGTACCTGGAACCACCAAATAGGTGTGTGGTATATCACCACATCTGCCCATACATATTTTTGAACTTCTTCGGCTGGGTCGTACTCTTCATTAATATCAGTGTATTTAACCTCGAAGCCGGGTTGGTTTTCGAAAAAATCAACAGTTGTTTCGGTTATTGTTTTATTAAACTTTCCTCCGGAATGGCCAAATTTTTGGCCGCCGTTTATTACAAATATTTTCTTCATTTTGTTATGCTCTAATTTTATGACACAAAATTAGGTCTGATTTATCTACTATTAAAATAATTTAAATCATACATTTGTATCATAATTATGATAGATAGAAATGGTAAATTTAGAATGGTACAGAACTTTTAAGGCCATTTATGAAACCGGGACATTAACAGGCGCTGCCGAAGCGCTGTATGTATCACAACCCGGAGTTAGCCTCCATTTAGGTTCGCTGGAGGCTTATGTTGGTTATAAGCTTTTTGACCGCACCTCGCGTAAAATGGTATCAACCGAACGGGGAAAGATATTGTATAACTATATACAGGAGGCATTGGAAAAACTGGAATCGGCCGAAAAACATTTTCACAGGAGTACGGAAAAGGATACGCCCACCATAAGTATAGGCATGTGTTTTGAAACTTTTCAAATTACTTTAGAGCCTTATTTGGCCGGGTTGCCCTTCAACGTGATCATTAAGTTTGGCGAATACCCGCAAATGCTGAGCGACCTGGACAATGGTATCCTCGACTTGATCATTACCCCGCAGAAGGGCAATAATAAAAGCATAGAATACACGCCGTTCTCCAAAGAGACAATTGCATTGGTAGCTGGGAAAAATACCGATACTACACGCTTTGAAAAGTTGCTCACGCAAAATGACATGCCTGGGTTACAACAATGGCTCACCGACCAGAAGTGGTATGGTACAACCGGTGATATGGAACATTGGCTAAGGTTTTGGTATGTTAATTTTAACAGGCGGCCAAATTTTAAACCCAACTATATAGTACCCAACTTAAGCTCCATTGTTCGGTGTTTAAGCAGTGGTGTAGGTCTGGCCGTGATTCCTGATTTTTTATGTAAAAAGGAACTTGAAAGCGGTGATGTAAAGTTGATATGGGAAGGTAAACAGAAAGTGGAGAACACCCTGTACTTTGCCATGCGCAAAAAAACCATTTACACCAAAGAGATCAATGTTATCCAGGAGATCTTTATGAAGGAAATGGCTTAAAAGCAACATATCATCGCGACATTGCGGGAGAAAGAAGCAGAAGCCTCACCCAACCCTCTCCAAAGGAGAGGGCTTTAAAAGATTTTAAAAGTCTCCCCTTTTAGGGGGAGATTTAGAGGGGGCTTCTACTTCTTCCACTCATTATCAACCAACCGCCATATCTGTAGCGGATTAGCATCCTGCAAAGCCAAAGGCAACAAACTATCTGGCCAGTTCTGGTAACATACCGGGCGAACCCAGCGTTTTACGGCATTAACACCAACAGCGGTAAAACGACTATCGGTGCTGGCCGGATAAGGGCCGCCGTGCACCATGCTGGCACAAACTTCAACTCCTGTAGGTACACCGTTAAACAATATCCTACCGGCAATGGAAGGTAATACATCCACCAGGTTTGGATGATCTGTCAGATCCTTAACGGTACCCATTACGGTAGTGGTAAGCTGTCCCGATACCGATTTTAAAACCGTTACCAATTCTTGCTCATCCTTACAGCTTACCATGAGCGAGTATGGTCCAAAAACTTCCTCATGCAGTATAGGATTTGCTAAAAATGTTTCGCCGCTAACCAGGGCAACGGTTGGCAGAGCTTCAATGTCATGAGCGGCCGTAGCGGCTTGCTGAACCAGCTTTACACCTTTTTGCTCCAGTGCCTCGTGGCTCTTTTTTTCGTAAGCTAAATGGATACCAGCATGCAGCATTTTAGCCGGTTGTATGGCTTCAATGCCTGTGCTTAAATGATCCAGGAAATCATGTAGAGCAGGGCTTTCAACCGCCAGCATTAAACCGGGGTTAGTGCAAAACTGCCCCATGCCTAAGGTGATAGAGCCTGCGTATTGTGTGGCCAAACCGGCGGCATTTTGTTGCAGGGTATCTGGTAAAAATATAACCGGGTTTATGCTGCCCATTTCCGAAAAAACAGGAATGGGGTTTTTTCTTTGTGCTGAATAATCAACCAAGGCCTTACCCCCGGCGGTAGAGCCGGTAAAACCTACCGCGGCTGTATGGTCGGCCTGTACCAGGGCTTTGCCACTTTCAAATGAGGTTCCGTGTACATGCTGAAAAACATCTTGAGGTATGTTGCAGGTAGCTATGGCTTTTTTAATAGCGCTGTATACCATTTCAGAAGTTTCGGCGTGGGCAGGGTGTGCCTTTACCACAACCGAACAACCGGCCGCCAGCGCGCTGGCAGTATCGCCACCAGCGGTGGAATAAGCAAACGGGAAATTACTGGCGCCAAATACAACCACCGGCCCCAGCGGGATCAGCATTTTACGAAGATCGGGTTTTGGCAACGGGGCTCTGTCAGGTATGGCGGTGTCAATGCTGGCCTCTACCCAGCTGCCTTCGCGCAGCATGGTGGCAAACATGCGCAACTGTGCAGTGGTACGGGCACGTTCGCCGGTTAAGCGACCTATGGGTAAATTAGTTTCTTCGGATGCCTTTTGCAGCAGGGCATCGCCTAATGCTTCAATTTCATTGGCTATGGTATCCAGAAATGTGCTTTTTTCTTCGATGCTCTTTTTTTGAAAGATCTGAAACGCGGCATGTGACTGCTGCATTACCTGGTTTATTTCTTCAACGCTTGCTTCTTTAAAATGGTTAGCCATGGCAGATTTTATGATGTGTTATATATGATACAAACGGGTTGTATCCAAAATAATTTTAACAAATATATTTAAACAAGGTTCAATATAACTCACCAATACTATCCATTAATGCTATGATTTTGGCATGTTTGATCCGTAGGGCTTTAAACAGAGATTACTATCCCATATGTCAATGGTTTTAATTAATATTTAAAAGTACTGATATACAATAAAATATATCTATCTTTAAGCAATTCCTTCCTCGCTACTGCAATAGATTCTTAGGCATTGCCATTTTTTGATACGGTAATAATTAAGCTTTAGTTAATAAAACGATATCAGTGCAATCATATAAAAGAATGGTTATATCAATAATCGCCATGTTTTTAAAATGCTGCCCTTATATTGGTAATTGCTGGTACCCGGTAACAAAGGAACTAACCCTAAGAGATAACAAACTATGATAATGGATAAGCAAACAATTGAAAGCCAAACCCGTATGTACATGTTCGATCTATTGAACACAGCCAAAGAACATGGCTTTAAAGGCGAGGATAATTGGGAATTGAGCATGGTTACCAATACCGAAAGAATAAAAATTCAGAAGGATTACTACCCTACCGTTGCCGCCAAAATATTTCCCGAGATCCTGTTGCAGGTACTCCACACTATTAAAACAAGGCTCAATCAGTCGGCCCATAAAGAAGAACAAAAACAGGATAGGAACAATGTTTTAAATGAGGAACTGAACTATTTAGTAGCCTTTAATCCCAAAAGACCGCGTACTTAATTATCCAAAGTATCTTATTAAGCAAAGGGATCTGTCATCCTATGCTTGTCGGAGGGTTGTGTGTAAAGGCCTGCTCATAATGCTTCGACAAGCAATGTGACATTCTTTTTTTTGTATGTAAATTACCGGGAGCTCTCTACTGTATAAACAAAACTATCAGCCTTGTAATAACCAAGATTGTATTCAATAGGCCTTTCGCCCTGGTCAAAAACAAATCTTTTTCTGAACAGCACTGCGCTGCCAACACTTACCCGCAACTTTTCGGCAATGAAACTACCGGCCGATTTAGCACTGATCTCTTCTTTTGATAAGGTGGCGATAACAGAATGGTCCTGTTCCAGCATTTCATACAATGGTCTTTTGAAATCTTCATCGCCGGTAAGACCAACGCGGGGGTGAAAATAAGAAGCAAAATAAACAAAAGGCTCATCGGCCCGCCCCCTAACCCGTTCCATTTTTAATACTTTGCGGTCGGGTTTTATTTCAAAGAATTTGGCTAAGGTCTCATCCGGGAAAACCCAGGTAACATGCAGTTCAAAATTCTTAATGGGTATACCCCTTAATGCCATTTCCTGCGAAAAGCTTAGCCAGTTATTTGATTTTGAACTAACCGCAGCCTGGGCAACCTTGGTGCCAAATCTTTTTTTGCGCACCAGTAATCCTTCAAAAACCAATTTATTGATGGCTTGTCTTAAAGTTGTACGAGATATGGCCAGTTTTTTGGCAAGGTCAACTTCGTTGGGTAAAAGCTTACCTTCCTGATATTCTTCTTCGGCTATTAACTTTCTTAAAAGAGCTTCGGCCTGTACGTGTAAAGGAATAGGGCTTTTATGGTCTATAGCGTATTTCATTTATCGAATAAATTACAATGATAACCATTTTTTAATAACAAGTTTATTTGTTACTACATAAAGACGTTTTGAAATAGTTTTTATTATTAGCCGTTTTACTTATTTATATACGAAAATAAATTAATTTGAAAATTATTTGGATTATGAAATTATTTATATGTTTGTACATAATAAATAATAAGCCAATCTGTTTTGAATGTTACAAATATAAAGGAATAGGCCTTTAAGTTCTTTATAAATGTTAATTAATATGTTCATACATTATTACAAATAAATGAATACTGATCAACCTAATACCAACACTCCTGGACAACCTAAACCTGAGGAAGTATTGTTCCGAAAATCGTCACAATTTTTAATGCCAGTAAAGTTAAACAGCTCGGGTACCGAAAAGGACGAATACAATATTTATCCGGTATGTTCGGTAGGGAGTGGGAAAATTTTTAATGGATATGATTCGCTGGGCCAATATATTGCCGGTAAAAAAACAGTGATAATTGATGGCTATGCCGGGGTTTTTTGGAATAGGATACAAGGTTCATTAAATAAATATTTTGCAAAAAGAGGCTTAACGGTTAACTGGGTACAAACTTCAGAATATTTAAAACCCGCCGAAGTAATTGAAGCTTTGGTTAAGCCATTTATGGGTGCGGAGGATGCTGTATGGGGAACAAAGTGTACTTTATCACTGCATGATTTTTATGAGCTGGATAAGTTAACAGAACAAACAATAAATAATGAATATGATATTAATATAGTTATTGGCACGGCCGCTGCGTGGATTGGTTGGGATGCTCCGGTAATTTATATAGACCTGCCAAAAAACGAATTGCAGTTTAGGATGCGGGCCGGCTCCGTAACCAATCTGGGGACCGATCAGGTTAACGATCCGTTTTATATGTACAAGCGGTTTTACTTTGTTGACTGGGTTTTACTAAATAACTATAAAAAGCAAATATTGGGCAAAATAGCCTTAATAGCTGACGGACAATGGCCTGATGATATTAACTGGATGCACCGGGTTGACTTTTTGACTGGCCTAAATCGCCTTAGCCGGTCGGTTTTTAGGGTTAGGCCCTGGTTTGAACCTGGCGCGTGGGGAGGACATTGGATAAGGGAG
Source organism: Mucilaginibacter lappiensis (assembly GCF_050433765.1). Lineage (GTDB taxonomy): Bacteria > Bacteroidota > Bacteroidia > Sphingobacteriales > Sphingobacteriaceae > Mucilaginibacter > Mucilaginibacter lappiensis_A. The sequence continues at coordinate 137,193 of NZ_JBNPWP010000008.1, forward strand.
CATATAAAAAGCTTAAACAAGGATGTGGTAAATTACGCCTGGTCGTTTGAGTTGATAGTGCCCGAAAATGGTTTGGTTTTTGAAAGCGATGGTTACCTGCTTGAGGTATCATTTGATTTTCTGATGTTCCATAACCAGGAACAGGTGTTAGGGGCACACGCGCAAAAGTTTGGCCATGATTTCCCTATCCGCTTTGATTTTCTGGATACTTATGATGGGGGCAATTTATCCATCCAATGCCATCCTAAATTAAAATATATACAAGACAATTTTGGGGAAACCATAACCCAGGACGAAACTTATTATATACTGGATTGCAAGGATAAAGCCGAGGTTTATTTAGGTTTCCGGGAAGGTATTGACCCGGAAGAATTCAGATCGGTACTTGAAACAAGCCAGGCCGAAAATAAAGAGGTTGAAATAAAAAAATATGTGCAGGCCCATACTGCTAAAAGGCACGACTTGTTTTTAATTCCGAATGGTACGGTACACAGCGCCGGAGTTGATAATCTGGTACTGGAGATCAGTGCTACGCCTTACATCTTTACCTTTAAAATGTACGATTGGTTAAGGCTTGATCTTGATGGCAACCCGCGGCCTATAAATATTGATCACGCATTTAATAACCTCGACTTTAGCCGCAAAGGACAAAAAGTTCAGGATGAGCTTATTTCAAAACCAGCGGTTATACAACAGGGCGAGGATTGGCAAATAGTTCATTTACCAACACACCGCGAGCATTTTTACGATGTTCACCGCATGGAATTTGACAGCGAAATCAAAGTTAAAACCAATAATCAATGCCACGTAATGATGCTGGTTGAAGGTGCAGCAGTATCTATAAAAACTGCCGACGGAACAGAACATGTTTTTGCTTACGCCGAAACTTTTGTGGTACCGGCAGCTGCAACGTCATACACATTAACCAACCTGGGGCAAAGCCGTGCAAAAGTTATCAAAGCCTTTTTAAAATGAATGAAGTAATAACAACCGTAAACAATAAAGAGGCAAAAATGAGCAATACCTACCTGTACTTCGTTTGTTTGGTGGCCGCCCTTGGCGGGTTTTTATTTGGGTTTGATACTGCTGTAATTTCAGGAACGGTAAGCTTGGTTAAGCACGATTTTAGCTTAAATGCAGTTAGCGAGGGCTGGTTTGTAAGCTGCGCGTTGTTGGGCTGCATCATTGGTGTAAGTTGCTCAGGTAAATTGAGCGACAAATACGGCCGTAAGATTGTATTGATCATTTCGGCGGTTTTGTTCCTTGCATCGGCATTGGGTTGTATGCTTTCAGACTCGTTTACAACATTAATTTTATTTCGCTTAATTGGTGGGTTGGGTATTGGCGTGGCTTCTATGGTATCGCCATTATATATATCGGAGTTTTCGCCGTCACGTTTTCGCGGAATGATGGTATCCCTTTACCAGTTGGCTTTAACCATAGGCATTGTATTGGCCTATTTTTCAAATGCGTACCTGGCCAATCATGCCGCTGATACATTTGACAGTGCAAGCCTGGGGAAAATATTTTCGGCCGATGTGTGGCGGGGGATGCTGGGTTTAGGCACATTACCAGCCGGTATATTTTTGATCAGCCTGTTTTTAGTACCCGAATCGCCACGATGGTTGCTATTAAAAGGGCAGGAGCAAAAAGCTATGGCTATACTGGTTAGGATTGACGGCGCTGAGGCCGCCCAAAAAGAGATAGAAGCATTTAACTCCCTGGGTGATAATGATGAAGGCTCTCTTAAGGAATTGTTTACCCCCATTTACCGCCGTGCTTTATGGATAGGTTTACTGCTGCCCTTTCTGTCGCAGGTATGTGGTATAAACGCTGTTATTTATTACGGCCCCAGGATTCTGGAGCAAGCAGGCTTTACCCTCAGCAATGCGTTGGGTGGGCAGGTAACCATAGGTTTGGTTAATGTGGTATTTACCTTTGTGGCCATTTTTACTATTGATAAATGGGGCCGCAGACCGTTGTTGTTTGCAGGTATTGGCGGCGCTGTATTTTCATTGATCATTATTGGGGCTTTGTTTGGGCTGGGTATAACCTCAGGCCCCTGGATCCTGATCTTCATTCTTGCTTTTATAGCCTGTTTTGCTTTTTCGTTCGGGCCGGTTTGCTGGGTGGTGGTTGGCGAAATATTTCCTAATGCTATTAGGGGTAAGGCCATGGCATTGGCTACCCTGTCTTTATGGGTGGGTAATTTTTTGGTAGGACAGCTTACGCCCTTGATGTTAGAAGGTTTAGGTTCTTCATGGACATTCTGGTTATTTGCACTGTGCTGCTCGCCCGCTCTTTGGCTTACCTGGAAACTGATACCCGAAACCAAAGGTCGGTCATTGGAAAATATTGAAGCTTACTGGAAAGAAACGCATAAATAATAGCAGTAAAAAGGCATAATATAGTTACCCATAGCACCGCAGCCAATTCTTTAAAAATGAATTGGTTTTATTTTGAATATCGTTATATAAATAAAAATATATCGAATAAATTAGCAGAAAACAACCACCTATGCTAAAAAAGTACTTTCTTCTAATCCCAATAATGCTTACTGGCAGTGTACTATATGCTCAAAGCCGGAAAAAGATCATTCCGGCTGATACGGTATCCAAAAAAAGCGATACCACACAAATAAAAAAACATGAGCTTAATGAAGTGGTGGTTTCCGCTTCGAGGATTAGTGAAAGTATCTTACGGTCGCCGATAAGTATCGAAAAAATAACAGCTGCAGATTTTAAGCGGTCGGCCGCGCCATCGTTTTTTGACGCGTTGGAAAATGTAAAAGGTGTTCAGTTAATAACACCCAGTCTTGGTTTCCGGATCATTAATACCAGGGGTTTTGCCAATACCACCAATGTGCGCTTTACCCAACTGGTTGATGGGGTTGATAATCAGGCGCCGCATATAGGTGCCCCAATAGGCAATGCCCTGGGGCCAGGTGATCTGGATATAGAAAGTGTGGAGATCATTCCCGGTACAGCATCAGCATTGTATGGATTGAATGCCATTAACGGCCTGGCTAATTTTATCACTAAAGATCCTTTTACCAGTCAGGGCATCAGTATTCAGCAAAAAACAGGGATAAATCATGTTGGCGATAAAGAAACCTCGGCTAAACTATTTTCAGAGACCAGTTTCCGGATAGCTAAGGCCGTATCCAAAAAATTCGCCTTTAAATTGAATGGAACCTATACCACAGGATATGATTGGATAGCTGATAACACAACCGATTTGAACGCCGCCGCAAACGCTAAGCTGGGCATAGCTGGTGGACCGGATAATCCGGGTTATGATCCGGTAAATGGCTATGGCAATGAATCATCAGACCGAAAAACTGTAACGCTGGGTGGCAAACAATACTCCATTGCACGCACCGGTTATGCCGAAAAGGATGTAACCAGTTACGATTTGCATAACGTAAAGGTGGATGTTGGACTGGCTTATAAACTGAATGAAAATACCCGGATCAACTATACTTATCGCTTTGCCGATCTGGATAATATTTACCAGCGAGCCAATCGTTTCCGGCTATCGGGCTATATTTTGCAGCAGCACGCGTTGGAGATAAAAAATAACATTTACCAGGTACGCGGCTACTGGACAAGCGAAAACACGGGTAAATCATACAACCTGCGCTCTGCCGGCGAAAACATAGACAGGAATTATAAGGATGATAATACCTGGTATGCCGATTTTACCAAAGGCTTTAATGCGGCTACAGGGGCAGGGGTCTCGGTTCCGCAAGCTTTGCAGCAAGCCCGGCAACTGGCTGATGCAGGCAGGTACCAACCCGGAACGGCTGCTTTCAAAAATGCACTTGATAAACTGGCCGATATCAATAACTGGGATATAGGGGCTGCATTACGGGTAAAGGATGATCTGCTGCATGTAGAAGGGCAGGTAAATATCTCCAATGCCATATCCCCAACGTTCCAAAAAGAAACAGGGATCGATCTGCTGGCTGGGTTTGATCACCGTACCTATATCATTCACCCGGATGGTAACTACTTTATTAATTATGTACCGGGTAAGGCCTATAGCAATATAGATTATAGCAAAACCGGCGGCTTTGTGCAGGTGGCCAAAGAGCTTTTTGATAATGAACTTAAACTATCGGCCACCCTGCGTGCAGACAGGAACGATTATTTTGATCTTAAACTGAACCCGCGTTTTACTGCTGTTTACTCGCCGGTAGCTGAGCAAAATTTCAGGATATCTTTTCAAAGCGGTTATCGTTTCCCAAGCATATTCGAGGCATTCTCAAACGTGAACAGTGGCGGTGTTAAGCGTATTGGCGGTTTAAAGGTGGTATCAAACGGGGTATTTGAAAACTCCTACCTGCGTACTTCAATTGATGCTTTCCAGGCTGCGGTAAAGAATGATTTTAACGCAGGCTTAAGTACAGATGCTGCCATTGAAAAGGAGAAGGGTTTACTGAAAAAGAACACCTATACCTACCTGCAACCTGAACATATCAATTCATTTGAAGCGGGTTATAAATCTATACTGTTTGATGGGCAGCTCAGCGTTGATGCCGACTTTTACTACAATAAATACAACAATTTTATTGGCCAGGTAGAGATCAATGTACCTAACACCCAAAAGGCTGATTCCATACCCTATTATCTGAATGATAAAACCAAACAAGCCCGTTACCGGGCCTGGACAAACTCGCAAAGCACAGTGTACAATATAGGAGGCAGTTTAGGCTTATCCTATAAATTATTCCAGAAGTATGTTTTAACAGGCAATGTATCTTACGCCAGGTTACAACGTACCGCTAATGAGGATGCGCTGGAAGATGGTTTTAATACCCCGCAATGGATCACCAATCTCTCTTTTGGCGGCAACAGAGTAGTGGGTAACTTTGGTTTTAATGCAACTTATAAGTGGCAAAGTGGCTTTTACTGGCAATCGTTTTTAGTTAATGGCGATGTGGCTGCTTACGGTACTATAGACGCGCAGGTAAATTATGACTTTTTAAAAACCGGACTTAATTTAAAAGTAGGCGCTACCAACCTCACCAATAAATATTACAATTCATTTTTGGGCGGCCCGGCCATTGGTGGCTTTTATTATACCACACTTACGCTTGCGATTAAGTAAAATTGTAGTGGTATTGAAGGAAGTGTATGATAATCATGCGATTGTCAGTTTCTTTGCTTTCCAAAGAATTTAAATGCAATAATGTTGCATTTAAATTCTTTTAAGTAACTTGCCCTCATTACTAATAAAATAAGGCGATGAGCAATTTTGAAATGGATTTTGATGTAATTATTATTGGCGGTAGCTATGCCGGCCTTTCGGCGGCTACCGCTTTGGGCCGTGCACTGCGTAAAGTGTTGGTTGTTGATGCAGGTAAACCATGTAACCGCCAAACGCCCCATTCACATAACTTTTTAACCCGCGATGGTGAAACTCCGGCCGCTATAACCAATATTGCCAGGGAGCAGCTTGAAAAATATAAAACTGTTAAACTGATTGGTGACTTTGTTACTGACGGATCAAAACTCACAGATGGCTTTAAAATACACACCCTGGCGGGGCAAACCTACACCGCGCAGGTGGTATTATTTGCTACCGGCATAACTGATGTGATGCCTGATATCGCCGGGTTTGCCGAGTGTTGGGGTATTACCATATTGCATTGCCCTTATTGTCACGGATATGAAGTGCGCCATCAGTCTACCGGTATTCTGGGTAATGGAGATATAGGATATGAATACGCAAAGCTCATTAGTAACTGGACCGATGATCTTACGTTATTTACCAACGGTATATCGACACTTAGTGCTGAACAGGCAAAAAAACTAAGATCACATAATATAAAAATTGAAGAGGCGGATGTTAAAACCATAGTTCATGAAAACGGGAGAATAAAAAGTATAAAGCTTCAAAATAATGAAACCTATGCTTTAGCTGCATTATATACAAGACCGGCTTTTACCCAACACTGTAATTTGCCTCAGCAATTGGGTTGTGATTTTACCGATGCCGGATACATAAATGTTGACGGTTTTAGCCGAACCAATATTCAAGGCATTTATGCCGCAGGCGATAACACCTCACCTATGCGTTCAGTAGCAGGGGTTGTAGCGGCGGGTACAGTAGCAGGCGCAATTATCAATAAAGATTTAATTGACAATAATTATATTTAATCCATACCGATAACCTGATCAGCGAATAGGATATTTATAAAACTAAGTTCAATCTATTGAAATACAAAAAGGCAGCCTGTTTTACTGGTTGCCTTTATAGTTTAAACCAGTTTTCTATGAAAGTATGGCGACAGTTTTTACATGGCAAAGTGTTAATAAAACACTTTGTAAGTTTTTATTAACTAAAATGTTACGAAACAAATGAAAAATTCAACGAAACTATTACAATCCGCATTTGGTTGGTATTTGATTTTTTTTCAGTTTTGTTGATTGGTTAATATTTTAATTACATCATATTAACCTGGGTGTTATTTAGGTTATGACTGATTTTACAGAGCTGTCCGAAGAGGAACTGATAAGATTGCTGAGGCAAGACAGGCTTAATGCATTCCGTGAGATATACTCCCGGTACTGGAAAAGACTATTTGACGAAGCATATAAAAGGTTAAAAAGTAAGGAATTAGCGGAGGAGGTTGTACAGGAGCTTTTCACCAATCTATGGACAAAAAGACAATTACTTCAAATTAACACCACCATAGGCGCCTATCTGTTTTCGGCAGTTACCCATCAGGTTATTGATATTTACCGTAAAGAATTGGTAAGGGCAAAGTATAACCAGGCTTTTAAAGTTGTGCACACAGAGGCTGATAACTCGACCGAAGATGCCATTATGCTGAAGGACCTGACTTACACCATTGAAGAAGAGATAAGTCATTTGCCTGATAAATGCCGTTCTGTATATGAACTGAGCCGCAAGGAGCATAAAACCAATAAAGAAATTGCCAGCTACCTGGGCATATCTGAAAAAACAGTAGAGCAGCACCTAACCAAAGCGCTGAAAAAAATACGTCTTACGCTTAGTCATTACCTCCTGATCGCGGCGCTTGCTTTTGCTGGTAAAGTAATCCAAAGATCTATTAAGCCTGCCTATAATACCAGATCGTATCTTAATTCAATCAGTGGTTTATCAAATGCGTGCGATACTTTTTCTTCAGTTAAACGGAAGCCATATCTGGTATAGAGCGATATCGCTGCCTGTTGTTCATTAGTTGTCCATAGATACGCTTTTTTATAACCAAGTTCATTCATATAAGCTATAAACTCATCCATCAATTTTTTTCCGAGCCCTATTCCTCGATACTCCGGCAGGAAAATGAAATATCGCAGTTGAACCGATTGTTCCCGGTTAACACCCACAAGAAATCCAATAATTTGCTGATCATGCTCACAAATCCATACCCGGTCTTTAGAGGGGGCATACTGGCGCGCGAACTCCTGCAGGCCTTCCAGAACATAGCCCTCAAAGTTTAATCCATAGCCAAGTTCTTTAGCGTACTGTTTCCCATGCAGGTAGGCAATATATCCCAGATCTCCTGGTAATAGTTCTTTTCTTAATTTGATATCATTAAGAGTTATTTGCGTATCCATGGTAATAATTATTGCTGCTTTTTAAAAATGTTCATTATTGAATTCATATGCGATACCAACTCCTGCTGATCTGTATTGTTTAAATTGGTAAGCAGTTTACCGATCTGTTCATCAGAGGCTTTATTCAGGGTATCAAACTCCTTCAAGCCATTTTTGGTTAAGGAGATCAGCATAGCCCGGGCATCATGACCGGATGGTTTTTTGATAATCAATTTCTCCTTTTCCAGCTTTTTTAACAACCTGCTTAAATAGCTCTTATCAATATTCATAGCTGTCATAATTTGAGATGCCTGTACATTTCCTCCAATATAGATTTCATAAATGATCCTGGCTTCGGCAAGGGAGTAAGCGCTATTTAGCAAGTGTTTGTCTAACAAACCAATAATGTCTGTATAAAACCGGTTGAATGCCCTGATATCAGGGATAGGATTTATTGTGGTAGCCATATTACAAAGGTAAATAAATATGGTGGACTTTGTCAACTATATTTATTGTTAAAGAAATTTTAAAAAAAATTATTTCCCGACTAAGGGATGTGCCTTTCATAAACGTCAATCATAGTATAAACCGAATTATTTCTTTTTCATGAAAGAACATCTATCAATTGAATTACTGGAAAAGTATATTAATGGGAATTGCACGGAGGCCGAGGTTGCATTGGTAAAACAATGGTACCAGTCATTTGAGCATGATCCTGATTATACACCTACCCTAAGCACAAGCGGGCAAAAGGAATTGGAGGAAAAGATATACAACAGTATAATAAACAATATAGATGTTGTAAATGATGAGGAAACGCCGGTAAAAACATCAGGCATCCGCAGGTTGCATACCTGGCAGTGGGTAAGTGGTGTTGCTGCCGTGCTGCTTGTAGCCATAACCATAGGCACCTATCAAAAAGTACAGGTAAACAAAAAACTTTCTGCTGATGCGGAACAGCTGCAAATAGTAGCTATAACTAACAATTCAAACCGTATTTACAAGTCAATACTTCCTGATAGTAGTTCTGTATGGTTGAGCCCTCATGCACAATTGAGATATCCTAAAGTATTTGCCGCTTCCTCACGGGTGGTTTTCATGTCGGGTGAGTGCTTTTTTGAGGTTACTAAGAATCCTAAACGTCCTTTTATTATCAATAGCCGCTCCATCATTACTAAAGTTTGGGGAACAAGTTTCCGCATACGTGATAATGATCAAAGCAGCGAGGCCGATGTATCGGTTGTTACAGGTAAGGTTTCTGTGAGCATAAAAACAAAACAAAATATTAATAATGCTTCGTTAAGTATAGCTAAAGGTGATGTTATGCTTTACCCACATCAAAAAGTGGTGTATTCAACAAACGATCATACCCTAAAGCCCGAAAGCACCGCGGATGAGCCTGCCCTGAAAATATGGAACCGTGTGGATCTTTTATTTGATAACAAGCTTTTGAAAGATATTATCCCGGTACTTAACTCCAAGTACCATGTTCATATCGTGGCGGCAAATGAAAAACTAAATCATTATATGCTTAATGCCGATTTTTCTGGTTTTAACCTGCCCGATGTTTTGGAGGCGCTTAATAAATCGTTAAATATCGATTACGAGATAAAAAATAACACTATTGAACTTAAATAAACCAATTAATTAACCAAACAATAAACGGATGAAACAGAGAACAAAAGCTTAAATACCATTATAAAGCCAGTAAAAACCGGCATAAAATAAAAAAACTTAGAAGTGTTACGACCACTCCTAAGTTCAGATTAGCCCACTATCGATGGACACCATTTTTAATGGTGACGGGGCGTTAATTGTCTCATTTTTAAAAAGAAACATAACAAATATATGAAATTTCGTTTACGAACACCCATTCCCTGGTATCAAATCATGAGGATTACATTTATTCAAATTCTGATATCGACCATGTTAAGTGGCATAGCATATTCAAACACTTTGAATGCTCAGGATATACTTAATAGAAAGATAAGCATATCATTAAATAACACCACATTGGTTGATGTATTAACTCATTTGCAAAAAAATGACAACGTTAAATTTATATACAGCAGCGATGCCATTAACGGTTTACAGAAGGTTACCATCAATATGGAAAACCAGTCGCTTAAAAATGTGCTTGATCAGGTATTAAAAAGCAAAGGCATTAATTACGAAGTATTGCAGGACAGGATTGTTCTGGGTAAAGCTACTGATGCCGTGCCTTTAAATGCTACTGAACCTGTAATTATATCAACTGTAAACGCTGATGCATCAACGGCCGTAACCATAACCGGTAAAGTAGTTGATAAAACCGGCGAGCCGATAATCGGCGCCAGCATTTTAGAAAAAGGTACTACTAATGGTGTATCTACCGATCTGAACGGTAATTTTAAATTAAGCGTAGCAAGTCCGGGTTCAGTACTGGTAGTGGCCTATATTGGCTTTAACAACCAGGAGGTTACTGTTGGCAACCAAACCAATATTACCATAACCATGGTTGAAGGTGTAAAAAACCTGACCGAAGTTGTGGTAGTAGGTTATGGTACGCAAAAGAAACTTACGGTTACCGGAGCTATCAGCAGTATTAAAGCTACCGATCTGCAGGATCAGCAGGTAACCCGTATTGATGATGCATTAAGAGGCAGAACTACGGGTGTAAATGTTGTTCAAAGCTCTGGCGCTCCAGGTTCAACACCACAGATCAGGATCAGGGGTATTACTTCAAGGCTAAACAGCGATCCTTTATATGTAATTGATGGTGTTGTAGTAGATAACGGCGGCATTGACAACGTTAACCCGAATGATGTAGAATCAATTGATGTTTTAAAAGACGCGTCAGCTGCTATTTATGGTTCGCGCGCGTCAAATGGCGTTATTATAGTTACCACTAAAAAAGGAAAAAAAGGCGAGCCACAAATCTCTTATAATGGTTATGTAGGTGTGCAAGGCCCGGTTAGTAAAGTAAAATTAGCCAATGCATCACAATATGCAACTTTAAGGAACGAAGCCCTGACCAATGACGGTAACGCAGCCGCATTTGCCAACCCTTCATCATTCGGGACCGGAACTAACTGGCAGAATGAAATTTTCAGCAACAGCGCCCTAATCCAGAATCATAACCTAAGCATCAGCGGTGCTACTGATAAAGCCAATTACTATACATCTTTTGGTTACCTTGATCAAAAAGGTATAGTTACGCCTGATATTTCTGATTACAAGAAATTTAACTTTACTACCAATACCAGTTATAAAGTTAAAAAATGGTTTACCATAGGCGAAAACTTTACTTATGCTTATACACGAAGCAAAAGCGTAGGTAATACAAACAGTGTATTTGGTGGTCCGCTTAGCTCAGCCCTCAATCTTGATCCACTTACACCGGCGGTAGTTAACAATGTTAACGCTCAGCCAAATGCAGCCATTTATAACGATCCTACTAATCCAATTGTGTATAATGCACAGGGTTTACCATACGGTATATCAAACTATGTATCGCAGGAAATTACGAACCCATTGGCATATGCGCAAACCCGTGCAGGTAACTACAGCTATGCCACTAATCTTTTAGGTAGCGCTTTTGCCGAGATCGAGCCAATTCAGGGTTTAAAGATCAGGTCGCAGATCAGCGCCAAACAGGCTTATTATGGTCAGGATGGTTTTACACCTATCTACTATCTGAATTCAAGTACCAAGAACTTGTCAAATACTTCTCAATACCAGGAAAATGACAGGAATTTATCATGGAACCTTGACAACACAGCCACTTATACCCGTGCATTTGGCAAGCATAATTTTACTGCCTTGGTGGGTACCAGCGCGCAAAAAACAACATCATCAGGTTTAGGGGGTACATTTATTGGCGAACCGGTAAACTCATTTGACGATGCCTCAACAGGTTTCGCTTTACCGGCTACTAACAGGATAGCCAATGGCATTACCGCCCAGCCGCATACACTGGCGTCAACTTTTGCCAGGTTAACGTATGATTATGACCAAAAATACCTTTTCACCGGTATTGTTCGTCGTGACGGATCATCAAAATTTGGTAGCAATAATGTATACGGAACTTTCCCATCTGCACAGGTTGGTTATGTAATGAGCCGTGAAGATTGGTTCCCGAAAAATACATTTATCGACTTTATTAAATTACGTGGTTCATATGGTATAGTGGGTAATGAAATGGCGCTTGATCCATTCCAGTATGCCGCAACTATTGGCAGCGGTCGTAATTATGTGTTTGGTAACGATGGACTTATTATTGGTTATAGCCCTAACGCGCCGGCAAACCCTGACCTGAAATGGGAAGAAACCCGCAGCGCCGATATTGGCTTTGATGCAACGTTGTTCCAAAATTTAAGTGTAACCTTTGATGTGTACAGAAAGCTAACTAAAGGTATGCTACAACAAGTACAGTTCCCTACATATGCCGGTTTTAGCGGTCAGCCATTTGCTAACGTAGGTGATATGGAAAACAAGGGTGTTGAACTTAGCCTGGGATATACTAATAAAGTAGGCGACTTTAATTATAATGTAAGTGGTAATATATCATATAACCATAATGAGGTAACTAATCTGGGTCCACAGATCAATTACTTTACTGTTGGTACTGTACAAAGCTCAACTTATGAAATTGGCCGCACAGCCGTTGGACAACCGGTTGGTGAATTTTATGGATTTCAGGAACTGGGTGTATTTCACTCACAGGCAGAGATCAATGCCTATACTAAAAATGGCCAGCTGATACAGCCAAATGCAAAACCCGGCGATTTTAAATGGGCCGATACTGATGGCGATGGTAAAATTACTCAGGCCGACCGTAAGTTCCTGGGCAACCCACTGCCTACATTTACGTATGGCATTAATTTCAACGCCAATTACAAAAACTTTGATATCAAGTTATTTGGACAGGGTGTTTGGGGTAATAAAATTTACCAGGCCTACCGTCGTTTAGACATCGCCAGCGCTAATTATCCTATCGCGGCTTTGGATGCCTGGACACCAGCTAATGCCAGCAGTAATTACCCACGTTTAACTGATGCAGACCCTAATCAGAACTTTAAAAACCCATCAAACTTCTATCTGCAAAACGGTGCTTACTTCCGCATTAAAACGCTGCAGTTAGGTTACACTTTACCACAATCATGGCTTAAAGCAGCCGATGTAAAAAGGGTTAGGGTATTTTTAAGCAGCAATAACCTCGTTACCATAACAGGTTATAAAGGTTATGATCCGGAAATAAGCGGTGGTATTGATATGGGTATTTACCCTCAGGCCCGCACATTCATGGCAGGTTTAGATATTACTTTATAATAACAAATTACAATTATCATGAAATCAAAATATTATATATATACAGGAGCTATTTTGTTGGGCATTGGCACTATGGCATCCTGCAAAAAATCATTCCTGGAATTACAACCCCAGGGCGAGTTTTTACAGTCAAATTATTACGCCAACCCTGCCCAGGCGCTTACCGCTGTAGTGGCTGCATATGACCCTTTGGTTACTGAAACTGGTGGTATCGACAACACCTATTCTTCACCGCTGGGTGCACTTAACTCGGCATCTGATGATTGTTTTGCAGGTGGTGGCAGTTCATCCGATGTACCGGCATGGCAGGCAATTAATAACTATACAATTTCTCCAACGGTTGGTCCGCAAAACCAGTTTTGGGCTATTAATTTTCAGGGTGTAAATCGTGCCGACGTATTGTTGGAACAACTACCCAAGGTACCTGGTTTAAGTGCCGATCTTTTAAAAAGATATACAGCCGAAGGCCAATTTTTACGTGCACATTATTACTTTGACCTGGTTAGGTTATTTAAAAATGTGCCCTTGATTCTATCTACCCTGAATCTTACCAACGTATATGATCAGCCGCAGGCAACTCCCGAGGCTGTATATACACAAATAGAAACAGATCTGAAAGCTGCCATTGATGGTTTACCGGTAACTGTTGCCGCTGCCGAAAACGGACGTGTAACCCAGGGTGCTGCAAAAGCGTTATTAGGTAAAGTTTACTTATACGAGAAAAAGTGGGCGCTTGCCGCTACAACCCTGCAGGATGTTAACACCAATTATGGTTACAAATTGCAGGCAAATTTTGGAAGTGTATTTAGCGTTAAAAATAAATTTAACAGCGAATCGATATTTGAACTGGTACACTCAGGTACGCAAAACTATACCTGGAGCAACTGGGACCAGTTTAAATCAAACATCTTAGTACAAATGGTTGGTCCGCGTAACTATAAAGGCCCAATTTATTACGGCGCTGGTTATGGTTTTAACCCGGTAACCACCCAATTGGCTACAGCCATGAAAGGCGACCCAAGGTATGGCTATACTATTGTAAATATTGATAGCTTAACCAAAGCTACCGGTACAAGTTATGAGGCAAGCTATCAAAACACCGGGTATTTTATAAACAAATACGCTCCCGTGTTAGCAAACATAGTAACTACAGGTATTACTGATTTGAACTGGCCTAATGATTATATTGAGATCCGTTTAGCTGATACTTACCTAATGGAAGCCGAAGCAGATCTTAACGGAGGCGGTACCGGACGTGCACAAACATTATTGGACGCAGTACGTAGCCGTGTTGGTTTACCATCGGTACCTGCAACTTTACAAAACATTTATACCGAAAGGCGCCTGGAGCTGGCAACAGAAGGCCACCGCTGGTTTGACCTGGTAAGATGGGGTCAAGCCCCTACAGCACTTGCATTTAAAGGCTTTAAGGCAGGTGTTAATGAAATTTTACCTATACCATTAAATGAAACCACTAATGGCAGTAAAGTAAAACAAAATCCTGGTTACTAATTAATAATCAGGCCTAAACAAAAGGCTGTCGCTCATGGTGGCAGCCTTTTGTTTTTTATTTGTTTTGTTTAATTATTGAAGTAAATTGTTGCTGATTTTATAATGATCTTTTAGAGGATCAAACCAATTTTAAACCGCTTTATCCAATACGCTGAATTAAAAGATATGCTTAAAAAAAAGACATTTTTCTTTGTTTTAATTGCGCTGATCCCCTTAAGTTTTATTTTAACACAATGTTATAACGGTGGTGCTCCCGAAGATGATCCACGCGGCGAGATATACGCGGGCTCGGCCAGTTGCGTAAAATGCCATAGCAGTGTTTATGATTCTTATATCCACACTGCTCACTTTCAAACTTCGGGCCCGGCATCACCAAATACCATCAAGGGTAGTTTTGCTAAAGATTCAAATACTTTTGAATATGGTAATGGCCTTAAAGTGACCATGGAAAAGCGGGGCGATAGTCTTTACCAGGTGGGTTACTTAAATGGAAAACAAACCGAGGCACAAAAATTTGAAATAACCATTGGCCTTGTAAATGCCCAAACCTATCTGTACTGGAAAAACAATCAATTATTTGAATTGCCGGTATCGTACTTTACTGCCTTGCACAACTGGGCAAACAGCCCCGGTTATGATCCCACCCGTGTCAATTTCCAAAGGCCAATTTTAAGGAAATGCCTGGAGTGCCATACCTCATACATTAGCGAACTGCCTATGGAACATATGTCGGTAGGGTTTGACAAGGCATCGCTGATATATGGAATTGATTGCGAGCGTTGCCACGGACCGGCTGCCAATCATGTAAATTACCATACCGCGTACCCCGATGAAAAGAAGGCAAAATATATAACCACTTACAGCTCGTTAACCAGGGGCCAAAAAATGGACGCCTGCGCTGTTTGCCACTCGGGTACTAAAGGCGCTTTTTTGAGGTCATCATTTAGTTTTCAAATGGGGGATACCCTGGCTAAGTTTAAAGAGCTCGACTTTGTAGGCAACAGCCCGGTACCCGCTACGCTTGATGTGCATGGCAATCAAAGTTCATTACTGCCAACAAGCAAATGTTATATCATGAGCAAGATGGATTGCGGCACTTGCCATAACCCGCATGTTAGCCAAAGTCAAAGTTTGGCTTTGTACACACAAAAATGTTTAAGCTGCCATAGCGAGGCTAAACATAATTTTTGTACCATGGCACCCAAATTAGGTACGGCCATCAACACTTATTGTATAAACTGCCACATGCCCCAAAAATCTTCCCACATCATTACGATAGGCGAGGCCGGGGGTAAAATGAACGCGCCTTACCTGTTGCGCACCCACCGGATTGCCATATACCCGGAAGAAACCCAAAAGATTTTAGCCTTTATAAAAACAAAGAATTTGTAAGCCCCCGAAGGGGGAGCTTTTATCAAGATGCTTCTTAAAACCTCAATTTAATACGTAAGCGTTAAGCCCCCGCCCAATCCCATATCGCTATCATAATGGCTCGACAGAGAGAAATACTTGGTGAAAATATACCTGAAACCCGCGGCATATTCTTTATCAGTATTGCCCATAACGGTGAAACGCAGGCGACTGGTAAGCGGTATATCATCCCGGCTTAACTGAAACCGTAATTTTCCATTCCCATCTACCCGGGCATCGGCGATTAGTAACATGGGCAGGGTATAAGCCAAACCGGCAACTACAGTTTTACGGTTATTTTTATTGCTTACCTGTCCAAACAGGTTCTTCTCCTGCCCCTCGGCTTTTTTATAGTGATAATCAAAGCCGCCATAGGCATACAACCATTGCATTTGTCCAAAATAGCGGCCCACCATAGTTTCACTTTCGTAACCGTCATGATCATTTAAGCCCAGGTGCCACAGGGTTGATAGTTTCCAGCGGGTATTGGCGAGGGCCGCGGTGCCATCACTGCCATTACTTTCCAGCCCTACTTTTGCGGTAGCATAAAAATGCTGGTCATCGGCATAGATCTTTTTGATGGCTGTTGCCGGGTCCGGGATCTCGGGGTTAGGCGGCGAGTTCTCATAACTGAATATACGCCCCATACCGCTCATCATATGATAAAGTATATGGCAGTGGAAAAACCAGTCGCCGCTTTCCGTTGCTTTAAATTCAATAGTATCCCTTTCCATCGGCATAATATCCAGCGTGTTTTTTAGGGGGGAGTATTCACCCTGCCCGTTCAACACCCTGAAATAATGGCCATGCAGGTGCATGGGATGCCGCATCATGGTATTGTTGTACAGGATGATCCTTACATTTTCGCCATTTTTGATCAGGATCTTATCTGATTCAGATACCGTTTTATTATTGATGGTCCACACATAACGATTCATGTTACCGGTAAGGTCAAACCTTAACAGCTTGGTCGGCCCTTTAGGCAGGGTAGTAACTTTGGTTGATTTTAACATGCCGTAATTCAGGGTAACTATATCTGATGTGCTTCCGCCCATATCCATACCCGGCATATCATCCATTTTAGCAGCGGTTGAGTCTTTTGGATGATCGGCCATTTTTGCATCACCGGTTATCTCCGGATACATTACGGTGTTCATATCCATTACCTGGTTGGTCATCACCATACCATCCATTTCTTTCATATCGCCGTTCATACTCATCATGCCGTTCATCATTTTCATTCCCTCAAAGTATTTGAGTTTGGGCAGATGTTTTGCTTTATGCTGTGTCCCTGAACCAAGCCATAAGGAAGTGTATTTAGTGCGGTCTTCGGGCGTAGCTAAGAACTCATAGCTGCCGTCTTTGGGGATGGTTACCAGTACATCATAAGTTTCGGCAACAGCAATGATGAGCCTGTCGACCTGAACGGGTTCCACATCCTCCCCGTCGTTGGCTACCACGGTGATTTTGCCACCGGCATAATTGAGCCAGAAATAGGTAGACGAACTTCCGTTAACCACATGCAACCTTACCTGGTCGCCGGCTTTAAATTGCGGGGCAGTGTTTTCGGGTTTGCCATTGCTAAAAAAGCGGTCGTAAAAAACATCGCTCACATCCATAGCCAGCATTCTTTTCCACTCGTTGCCTATCTTGGTTTTAAAATGACCTTCTTTAATAGCCTCAAAGTAATTTTGTGTACTGCCCTTGCGTATAGCATACCAGTCGGTAGCATTATGCAGGGAGCGTTGTACCTGTTCGGGGTTTTCATCTGTCCAGTCACTGAGTAGCAGGGTGTAATCTTTTACCGTCGAAGGTTGCTTTTTGTGGATGATAAAAGCGCCATACATACCGCTTTGCTGCTGGGTCATGGTGTGCGAATGATACCAGTACGTGCCATTTTGAACCAGCGGAAATTTATACAGATGTGTTTCGCCGGCCTTTATAGGCGAAGTGGTTAAGTACGAAACCCCATCGTACCGGTTGGGCAATATCAACCCATGCCAGTGGATGGAGGTTTCCATCATCATATTGTTGTGTACATAGATCTCGGCAGTATCACCCTCCGTAAAAGTTAAGGTAGGTGCCGGGATAGAGCCGTTAATGGCCATGGCAGGCCTTGCTTTACCGGTGTAGTTAACCACGGTATCGCCAATATATAAATGGTAAATGTCCCTGTTGCCAATTTTGGTATAAAAGGGCAAACGCTTTTCGGCAGCACCACTATCCATTTTCATAGACATGTTATGCTGACCGAAAGCAAAAAATGACAGGAACAGATTTACCCATATTAAAAGGTAAGTCTTCATAAATAAAACCTGTTAAAATTATTTAGTAGCCGGGGCCAGTGTCTCGGTTGTTTTGCCGCAGGTAAGCATTTGTTTGCCGTAGTATGGATTTTTGATGGCGCTGGTTTCGCTTAACCAGGTAGCTTTTTTCATGGGGCAATATTGCTCATAAACTGTAGCAGCGTTCAGCTTTAACCCTTTTATTACTTCATACAGGTTTTTTGAAAGACTGGTAAAATGTTCGCGTTGATGATCAATAGCATCGCTTTCGCTGATGTGCCTGCTATCAAACTCCAGCTTTTCACTGTAGGTCATCCATAGCTTGTGTTGCTCTGGTGACAGCTTATCCATAGGCACGGTATTTATAGCGGTTAGCAAATCATGGGCCTTGCTTTTGGCAGCAGCTTTATTATCGGTTGTTAAGGCATTTTTAACATCCAGATAAGCGGTAAGCACATTATTTACAGCGCTTGCTGCCGGCTTGTCCTGCGCATTAACGGTTGAATAAGTTACAAATACGGTAAAAAGTATGATGAGTGTTTTAATAGTTTTCATGGTTTTATTTATTAAAGATTTTTAAATTTTATCTGATGGTTATAGCCCGTAAGCAGCAATAATCGTGCTTGTAGTAAAGCTATTTAACCTGGTAATTAAATCGGGATTGGAAAAAATGGAGCAATAAATGCCCGGCTGCACATCATGCAGGTTATCTGTTTATCAGATCTGAAGTGAACGTAACTGAATGGAAATTTCCTTACCCGATAAGCCTGGTGGTGCCTTGCCATATCGTGGCACAAATTTATTCAGGGCTGGAGATTGATCAGGTAATGGTATGTAATTAAATTCACGAAGGATCGCTGCCATTTGTGGCAACTGTAAAGCTACCATACCTGGCTTAATGTTTTCTTTAATCACATAATTGCCATGCTTTTTGCAGCAGTCGCAATCCTTATCTTTTACGTTATGCTTATGTTGTTTACTCTGATGTTCATCATGGTTCATGGCCTGCATAGCCATTTTGGGATGAAATAAGCTTTGGCCGGTACAATGCACCATACAGACAAACATCCCTGTGGTGAGTAACAGGTTAAATGCCGCTATACTTAAAATGGCCGCTCTTTTCATTAAAACAAAGATATACTATTCACACCTATCTGTTTTATAAAATTTTGTAAGCTATTTATAAAATTTCGCGATAATACCAGGGCATAGTGTGGAGAAAGATCAGATATAACTCACAGCTTTTATCAGACTCTCCGGGCATTTCTTGTATTTATTTTTGTTGTAAATATTTTTCCTGCATATAGCTAACAGAAGCGCTGACCATTTTTCGCAGCACCTCTTCGTTAACATCCTGCAGCTTTTTTATATAGATGCAACCAACACTGGTTTTGTGTTTGCCAAAATTTGCAAGCAGTTTTTCTTTTTCTGTAAAATCCTGTGACAGGTAAAGGGAAATTTCGCCCTTACGGGGAGAAAAACCTGCCAATGGCGCATCACCCTCATGACCGCTTGCATATTTGTAATGATAACTGCCAAAGCCTACAATACTTGGTCCCCACATTTTGGCTTGGTATCCGGATTGTTCTTCCATGATCTCCACCAGGCGAAAGCTGTCGTTGCGTTTCGTTTCGTCAGGTACTGTATTTAAAAAATCAGTTACACTGCCTGTAGTTTCGGTTGTTTTGTTCTTAGCCATTGTATTATATGTTAGGTTAATACTATCCTAAGGCGACATGAATTTTTATGCCACAACTATATTTAAATATAGGATTTTTAACAGCTAATAAACGCTTTTGCGTTATTTCAATGTTGAATAATTATAAAACTGGAGCCTGCCTGTGCCATTTATTTTGATGGTTTTGGTTTCATCAGTTCCCCGGGCATTTTTCATAGTAATACTGATCTGATTTTCGCCTTTTTGCAATGGGATACGGGCATAAGAAATACTGGCCGGCAGGGTTTGCCAGTTGCGGGTATCTGCTTTTTCAGAAAGCAGGCTGTACAGCTGCATACCATAACCCAAGCCTTCTAACAGTGAATTGCTTTTATGATCGTCGCTTTTAGCGCTTGCGCGTAACGCATATTCAGCCATTTTTTTTACGGCCAGCCTGGAGAGCACTTTGCCCATTTCATTTAGGGTGCGTTGCTGCAATGTTTTAAAAGCCAGTTCATTAATATCTTCGGCTTTTTCAAATGGGATCTTTTCCTGGTTTACGGTGATTACAGCGCTTAAATAATAAGGTGTTTGCGCAATATATTTTGGCCATGCTGCTCTTAAACTTTCAACCGATTTAGTATTCACCCTGTTCCTGTCGCCATTATAATTAAAAGGTATTACCAGCCCGCCGGCAGCATCTGTAAAGAAAAGGTCGCCATTACTGTTTCTGATCAGGCTAAAAAACAGATCGACCTGGGTTTTAACCGGTGCAAGGCCATTTTCCCAGAAAAATATCAGTTCCCCGCCTTCGGCCGGTTTTTGAGGTTCGTATTTAATGCCAAACGTTTTTTCAAACTGGTCTGCTTCTGTTGTAAATCCATTTAATGAAGCGGTACGGATTACATCCTCTTTAAGCCCGAACGGTATGCGGGTGCCATAGTAGGTGCTGTCCGGGCTTTTCAAATATATTTCGACAGCGTTACGGTAGGATATAAAGGCATTATTAACATCATTATTGCTTTCATAAAGCATTCCCTGTAACATCAGCGAAAATGCATCATTGCTATAACGTTTATCCTTATTATTAAATTTATCCCCTTGCTCCTGCGCCTGTAAAGTGATGCGTCTGGCTTCAACAATGGCATCTTCGGTATTGTGCAGGTACGTGTAATTGAGTGCTTTATAATAATGGATCATGAATTTTTCAAAATCCTCGCCCTTATACTTCTGCTCCATAGGGTTAAGCAACACACCAACAGCCGCGTCCGAAGCACTTGATAAGCCCTGATCCAGCATGGAGTCGGCCTCATTAAAATATCTGTTACTGTTTTCGTATTCCCCGTTCAGGTGGCTTATCCTTCCTTTTTCCATCAAATACAGCAGTTTATTCCGTGGTTTTTGTATCAGGCTATTTTTGTCAAGCTGCGTTTCTGCTTCCCGGTAATTTCCAGCCGAAACATTTTTGTAGTATGGAAGAATACGGTCGTTATAAGAAGCGCAGCCTAACAAAAAAAGCATCAATCCTATAACAGATGATGCCCCAAGAATATACGTACGAATATTTGTCATTATGAAAGTGTTCGTATCAAGTAGTTAGTATCAGGTATCAAGACAGCTTCGGTAAGCTATATTAATAATATTCAAAAAAATCCTGATACTTGATACTAACTACTTGATACTAAAAGTGGATTAGTTTTTAACGTACTTGGCTATTTTCTTTTCTCCTATCCACACCACTTCATTGGTTTGGATGTTTGTCAGTTCCAGGTTTACCTGATAATAAACTACCTTTTGACGTTTGTGCGCGTCAATAATTGAATTTATAGAGCCTTGCAATATGTAATCAGCACCATTTTCAAGTCCGAATTTTTTCATGCTTGAAACCGTTGCATTGGTTTGCTGGTCTTCTTTCTCGGCGCGCAATTCATCACGCTTTTTGCCGCCCTGTACCAAACGTACTTTTTGCGTTTGTATAAATGAGCTTTCAATATCTTTTATAAACGTTTCGGCATCTATGTGTTCATGACTTTTGTTTTGAACAAACCCAACAATAACTACCGGTTTTTTACCCTGGTGTTCTTCCTGATGTGTGCTTATCCAGTTGGCGCCCAAAATTTTACCGGTTAGCTCATCTGCTGCCATTCTTGAATCGCTGTTATTCCAGCTGCCGCCTACGTCTATTGTTTGATCTGTGCTTACACGAGTTACTTGTCTGGAACAAGAGGCTATAAGCATTCCCGAAACTGCAATTGCAGCAACTGTTAAAATTTTATTGAATTTCATTTGTATTGTTAGGGTTTTTATGATGTTTTAGATTGTATTTAATATAAATTGTTACCAGCCAAAGCCAACGCCTATTCCAATGTTGCTTCGGCCACCCCAGCGGCCTCCGTAACCACCACCCCAGCGGTTGCCATAGCCACCGCCCCAGCGGTTACCCCAACCGTAGCCTAAGCTAACACTTGGGTAATAATTACCATAAAGGCCCCATGATGGTGTATAATCATAATATCCATTCATGCGCTCCTGATGTCTCCATTCGCGATTTTGACGGCGACGTTCCATTTTGGCCTCGTACCAGTCATAGGCTTTGTAAGTGTTTTGAATAGTAGTACCATGCAGGCTGTTCAAACTGTCGGCACCCATGGCGTATTTGCGCTGACTCTCCATATATCTTGGATTTTGGTCGGGCAACAAAGCAGTTTGCTGGGCGTTTACTATGCCGCTATAAAAGCTGCCAAATAGCAAGCCGGCTATAATAATTAATTTCCTTTGCATCACTTTAAAATTATAGAGTAAAAATAAGCAAAATATAAGCTCATATGTTCACGTAAAGTTAGCCTGAGGTCATAATTTAACGTTATTTAACTATGGCGACCATATTTAAACAATTAATAAATTTCAACAGGAAACTTACCATATGTTGACAGCCAAACTTCTCCATTTTGACATAAAATTTGACAAATGGATTAATACAGCTTCAATTAATCTTCATAAACCTAACCATAAATGGAGTAATACCTGATCTGGTTTCATAATAAGTGTTTAATCAACGTTTATAATCCAGAATTTTTTAAGAAAACTTCAAGATAATGAGATCAATAGCTAAACTGCTATGATGGGGCTATTATGTTTATTTTATAGGTAAAAAATATAATTGCGCAAAGATATAAAGTATTTTCCAGGGCAATTTTATCAAAAAAAATGTAATTAAAAGCATTTAGCTTATCCACGGGGGGTATTCTGTAATTTTTTTAAGTGTTTATTTCACAATTAAATAAAAATTATTATACCTTAGATTTTAATTAGTATCACCGATACTTAATAATAAACCAAACACCAATTATATTAAGGTTAACTCAGTTCAGATAAATGCCTGGTTAACTCATAAAACTTATAAAATATGAAAACGCCTGAGAAAAAATTTCTTTCATTGATTTGTCTTGCATTAAGTTTAACTGTTGGATGCAGTGGTCCGGCTCATGATAATGCTGCTGCAAGCGATTCAAGCTCGGTTGCAAAAGACTCATCTATAATCAACGAAAAGAATTTTGAAGGTACGGTTAATGATAAGGCCGTAAAACTTTTTATACTAAAAAATAGCAAAGGTGCACAAGTTGCCATTACCAATTACGGCGGAAGAATAGTAAGTCTGCTGGTTCCGGATAAAAAGGGAACTTTAACCGATGTTGTTTTAGGCTATGATAGTTTGAAAACCTACCAGAAACCCAAGGAACCCTATTTTGGCGCCATTATAGGCCGGTATGGTAACCGTATAGCCAAAGGCAAATTTACCCTTGATGGTAAATTATACCAGCTTGAT
Organism: Mucilaginibacter lappiensis; assembly: GCF_050433765.1. Taxonomy (GTDB): domain Bacteria; phylum Bacteroidota; class Bacteroidia; order Sphingobacteriales; family Sphingobacteriaceae; genus Mucilaginibacter; species Mucilaginibacter lappiensis_A. The sequence continues at coordinate 160,764 of NZ_JBNPWP010000008.1, forward strand.
ATTAATGACGGTGTAAATACACTGCACGGCGGGTTTAAAGGATTCTTTTCGCAGGTATTTGATGCTGCGCTGGTTAACGGGCAAACGCTTAACCTCACCTATATTTCAAAAGATAGCGAAGGCGGTTACCCGGGCACTTTAACGGTTAAAGTGGTTTACACCCTAACTGATGATAACGCCCTTAAAATTGATTACACCGCTACTACTGATAAAACCACTATAGTTAATTTAACCAACCATGCTTATTTTAACCTGAATGGCGCGGGCAGCAGCACTATAACCAATAATATATTAAAAATTGATGCCGATGCCATCACCCCTGTTGATACTACCCTGATCCCGACCGGGCAGTTGCAACCGGTTAAGGGTACACCTTTTGATTTTACCACAGCCAAAGCTATAGGCTTAAACATTAACGATAAAAATGATCAGCTAAAAAATGGTAAGGGCTACGATCATAATTTTGCGTTGAACAAACATGATACTTCAAAAGTAGTAGCCACCGTAAGCAGTCCCGAAACCGGCATAGTGATGGATGTTTATACCCAAGAACCGGGCCTGCAGTTTTATAGCGGCAATTTTTTAACCGGCGAAACCAACGATGGCAAAGGCGGCAAAGCATATGGGTACCGTTCGGCATTTTGTTTGGAAACCCAGCATTTTCCTGATGCCCCTAATCACCCTGCATTTGCATCAACCGTGTTAAAACCGGGTGAAACTTATCATACCACAACCACCTATAAATTTTCGACCAAATAGCACTTGGGGCAAATGCAGTATGTTGATTTATTAACAAACGATTAAAGATGTTGGATACCGGGATCAAAGATTTACTGAATAACATTGCTTTGAATAATGATCGGGCATCTTTTAAAAGACTGTATTTATTTTACTATGGCAAATTATTTAGTCTGGCTAAATCATTTGTGAAATTTGATGAACTTGCCGAGGAGGTTACCAACGATGTGTTTTTAAACCTTTGGATAAAGCGTGCCGGTTTAACGGAGATCAACAACTTTACTTTTTACTGCTATACCGCTATTAAAAACAAATCACTTACCTGTATTTCAAAGGGACTGGCTAATAATGTAAATATTGATCAGCTCAGTTTAGATATAGCAGACACTTCGGCCACAGGCGAGGATAAGGTTGCCTGCGAGGATCTTACAAAAATTATAAAAAATTCTTTAGGTAAGCTTTCTGAACCGTGCCGGATTGTTTTTAAACTGGTAAAAGAAGACGGATTAAAATACAGGGAAGTTGCAGAACTGCTGGATATATCTATTAAAACAGTGGAGTACCATATAGGCAATGCCCTTAAAACCTTGTCGAAAGGAATTGAAAACTCCCAAAGATCAATGGCTCCTCCCGCTCCGGATAAAATTTTAAAAAATAATTAAGTTTCCCACTGGGGTATCGTCATTATTTGTAGTCTTTATATATAGAAGCTATAAATAATGATTAATAACATTTGGATACTTATTGGTAAAAAGGTAAGCGGTGAGGCTTCGCCCGAAGAACTGCTTGAACTTGAGGAGCTGTTGCGGCAGGGAGCAGCAGATCAGTATCCGCTCCCATTGCTGGAGGAGATCTGGAAAAATGAGCATCAAACCAATTCCGACGAAAAATTACTAAACAAATGGGAGGCCTTTGAGGCTAAGCTTGATGTTGCCGATAAAAATGAAATTGATGAGGCTGCTCAGGTTGCGGAGTCTAAAACCAGCGGTGCAAAACAAAAAATAATAAAATTCATTAAACGAGGTTCCTGGCTTGTTGCTGCAAGTTTAGTTTTGGGAGTACTATGGTTTACACGCCATGGCGATGCTGCCAATAACAAGCCAAATGAAATAAGCGCCCCCAAAAACGGCATCAGTAAAATTCAACTGCCCGATGGTACTAAGGTATGGCTAAACTCAGGCAGCAAGTTGGTGTATGGTAATGATTTTGGAACGGATTTCAGGAAGGTATCATTAGTTGGCGAAGCTTTTTTTGATGTGGTGAAAGATGCCAAACATCCGTTTATTGTAACAACCCCAACTATCAGCATCAGAGTATTGGGTACCCGCTTTAATTTACGGTCCTATAAAAATGATAAAACTTCTGAAGCCGCGCTGATACGCGGACAAATAGAACTAACTGTTTTAAGGAACCCGGAGAAGAAGATCATTTTAAAGCCATCAGAAAAATTAACGGTTATAAATAATGAAGACGTTGCCGGTAAAACCAACACACAACAGGCAAACGTATCCGAAGAAATACCTCTGATTGCACTAAGCAGGATCCACCAGGCTAAACAGGATACTTTACCCTCGGAAGCGCTTTGGCTCGAAAACAAACTGGCCTTTGATGCCGAGGATTTTGAGGGGCTTGCTAAAAAGCTGGAGCGCCGGTATAGCGTTTCTATTGTTTTTGAAAACGAAGAGGTGAAAAAATTAAGATTTACCGGCAAATTCCAGAATGAACCAATTAACAAAGCTTTAAGGGCTTTGCAAACCACAACCAATTTTCATTATAAAATTGATAGCAATCAAATTGTAATTTATTAATTATTAAACAATTATAAAATGCCTATGCATAAATAACTATCTAAAACCTACACCAAAAAAATGGGGAAATGTTGAAGCATCCCCCCATGTAAATGGTACAAGTTAACTACCAGTCCTTCTATAAACCAAATAGTTAAATAACCTTAATGCTAAATTATGAAAAAAAATGCACACCGCATTAACCAAGTGCGGCTGAACCAATTTTTGAAAGTACTTCTTATGTTTAAATTTATCCTTATTCTGGTCATCGTCTCCTCTATGCAGGCGTTTTCCAAAGGGTATGGTCAGACCAAAATTAATGTCAGTTTTGAGAAAGTGCCGTTAAAAAAAGCGCTTAAAGAGATTGAAAAAAAATCTGATTACCACTTCTTGTACAATGATGATGTGCTTTCGAGGAACGATCTGCCTGCAAGTCTGAATATTAAAGATGCATCGCTTGACCAGGTAATGAACGCCTTGCTCAATAAAACCAATCTGGGATACACGCTGAGCGACAATAATCTTGTTATTTTATCCGAAAAGGGAAGTGTGCTTTCTGCGGCTACAGTAACAGGAACCGTAACCGATGAAAATAACCTGCCATTACCCGGGGTAAGTGTTAAAGTTAAAAACTCAGGGTTAGGTACCCAAACCGATGTAAATGGTAAATATTCCTTAAATATTCCCGATGCAAATGCTAACAACGTTGTACTGGTATTTTCGTTTGTTGGTTTTAACCAGCAGGAATTACCACTCAATGGCAGTACGGTAGTTAATGTAAAGCTTCTGGCTGCATCAAGCTCGCTTAATGAGGTAATTGTGGTGGGCTATGGTGGTGTAAAAAAGAAGGATATTACCGGCTCGGTAGGTATTGTGGATGCTAAAGAAGCCAAAAAGTTTTCAACTAATGATCTTTCGCAATTGTTACAGGGACGGGTAGCAGGTGTAACAGTTAACAGTGATGGGCAGCCGGGCGCTTTCCCAAGTGTAAGGATCAGGGGGTTCAGCACATTTGGCGATTCAGCACCATTATATGTAATTGACGGGGTGCCCATGAGCAACTCTCCGCGCGATTTTAACCCCAATGATATTGAATCTATGCAGGTGTTAAAGGATGCTTCGGCAGGTGCTATTTATGGTTCAAGGGCTGCCAATGGGGTAGTTATTATCACCACAAAACATGGTAAAAAAGGATCTCCTTTCAAAGTTGATTATAGTGCCTATTATGGCGTCGATAAAATATGGCAACAAATACCGGTACTTGACCGTGTTCAGTATCAGACAGTGATCAACGAGGTAAATACCAATGCTGGTTTGCCCTTAATTCCGGGTAACGATCCAAGTTCGCCGGTTTTTGTGAGTAACACCAATACCGATTGGCAAAAGGTGGGAGAAAAAAATGGCAATCGTCAAAATCATAATGTTAACTTCTCGGGCGGAAGCGAACATTTTACCTATAACGTATCTTTAGATTATTTTGGTAATAAAGGAACTTTTGTAGGTAATGGTCCAACTTATGACCGTTATTCAACCCGTGTAAATACAACCGGCGAAAAAGGTATTTTCAGGTTCGGAGAATCAGTTTTTTATGCCCATTCGCATGAAAACGCACTTACTTACCGGTCTGATATTTTAACAGGTAACCGCCCGCCCCTCATTATCGATTTGATTGAAGCTGTACCTACCCAGCAGTTATATGACCCTACAAAAGTTGGTGGTTTTGGGGGTATTCTGTCAAGCGTTCAAAATGTAATTTCGCTTAATGCGGTGGGTATTAACTCGCTGATAAAAAACTATACAGATGTTGACCGTGTACTGGCCAATGCATTTGGCGAGGTGACCCTATTAAACACAGGAGGACATAGCCTGAAATATAAGATCAGCTTAAGTTATGATAAAGTGCTGGCTAATGATTTCTCCTACCAGCCGCCTTTTGATTTGGGATACTTTTTTAATCAAAGCATATCACGTCTTGATAATACCGAGCGTTTATACACTACCGGCATCATTGAAAATACCTTAACTTATAATAAAGCTTTTGGCAAACATAGTGTTGATGTTTTGTTAGGTCAGTCATACCAGCAGGACAATTTCCAAACGCAAACCGGCCATGCCGAAAACGTAGTAGCCCCATATCTTGTTTTGGATAACGGCGTCAATAAAACCACATCAGGTTCAAGGTCCGAAAGTACACTGTCATCTTACTTTGGAAGGGTGAATTATAATTTCGATTCCAGGTACCTTTTAACAGCAACCCTGCGCAGGGATGGCTCATCGCGCTTTGCACCTTCAAACAGATTTGGTTATTTCCCATCCGCAGCGGTAGCCTGGCGTATTACTAACGAGCCATTTTTTACCGTACCTAAAGATATCCTTAGCGATCTTAAATTCAGGGCGAGTTATGGCGAGCTGGGTAACCAAAACATTGGTAATTACCTGTACACCTCATACATTAACCCCAACATTGTATATAATTTTAACAATACTAAGGTAACCGGCGGTTTGGTAACCAGCCTGGTATCAGAAAACATCAAATGGGAAACCCGTAAAACCACCAACGTGGGCTTCGACGCTACCCTGCTGAATGGCATCTTTGATCTGTCGGCCGAGTATTATAACAGTACCTCATCAAACGTACTGGTTGGGGTTCCAATCCCTTCCTCAACCGGATCTGTAAACCAGGCACCCTTAATTAACGCCGCGACTTTACGTAACACGGGTATTGAGATATCAGTGGCTTATCATAAAAGAGCAGGTGATTTTACGCTTGATGTTGCTGCCAATGTAGCAACAGTTAAAAACAAGGTACTGGCCCTGGGCGGTAACAATGAGCCTATATATGGAGTAGGTTCTAAAACCGCTGTAGGTGGTGAAGTAGGCGAACACTTTGGCTATGTAGCCGAAGGTATTTTCCAAAACGTTGCCGAAATTGCCGGCCATGCCAAACAAGAAGCAGGCACAGCTCCCGGCGATATTAAATTTAAAGACATCAATAATGACGGTGTAATTAATACCGAGGATAGAACATACCTGGGCAGCGCTATACCTAAACTTAATTATGGCCTAAACATAGCTGCAGCTTACAAAAGCTTTGATCTTTCTATCAATACATCGGGCAGTTCGGGGTTCTTGATAAACAGCCGTTTATACCGCGATCTGATGCTGACTACTGATTACATTAACAGGAGCACTGATATATTAAACCGCTGGACACCAACCAACACCAATACCGATATACCTCGTGTAGTTCAAAATGATCCAAACCAAAACCAGCGCGACTCGAACCGCAAAGGCTGGTTACAGGATGGCAAATACCTGCGCATTAACACCGTATCGCTTGGTTATACCTTTAAGAAAGGGCTTATAAAAGGACTTTCAAATGCAAGGATCTATGCTACAGCTCAAAACCTGTACTCGTTCCAGGCTTACAAAGGGTTTAACCCCGATTTTACTTCGGGCGTGTTTAATCCCGGATTTGATGCAGGCTCCTTCCCTAAGCCAAGAACCATATTAATGGGTGTACAGGTAGGTTTTTAACAAAGTTGTTTAGATCGTTAATTGAATCAACATGAAAAAATTTAAATATTTCGCTATAGTAATATTAACAGCATCCATGTTTGGGTGCGATAAAAAGCTGGACCTTCAAAATCCTAACGCGCAAACATCAACACAGTACTGGAAAACAGCTGCAGATGCTACCGCCGGGGTTGTGGCCATTTATAACAGTATGATACAGGATGGCAGCTACATGCGTATGTACCCTGCACTTAGCGATGGTCGCGGAGATGATTTTAAGGGCGACAGTCCGTGGGGCGACCTTGTCCAGGTAGCCAATTTTACTATTCCAACCACATCGGGCCCGGTACAATGGGTATGGGCCCAGCATTACCAATGGGTATACCGTACCAATCAGGTTTTAACCAACGTGCCAGCCATTACTATGGACGAAGGTTTAAAAACGCGCCTGTTAGGGCAGGCTTACTTTTTAAGGGCGCTTGCTTATTTCAATTTGGCACGTACCTACAAAGTTGTACCGCTTATTTTAACCATACCTAAAGACCAGAAGGATTACTACCCGCCAACGGCAAGCGAAGATGATATCTGGAACCAGATCTATACCGATTTCCAGAAAGCCGCGACCATGCTGCCGGTAAGTTATGCCAGTGTTAACGGGCCCGATCAGGGACAAAAAGCTCGGGCTACAAAAGGTGCCGCGGTTGGTTTACTCGGAAAAGCTTACCTCTACCGCCAGAAATGGCAGGAGGCTGCCAATCAGTTTAAGCAGCTCATTGATGGACCTGAGTTAAATACTTATAGCCTGATGACCGATTTCAGGGATAACTTTAAACCTACCAATGAGAACAATGCCGAGTCGTTATTTGAAATACAGTTTGCTGATCCGGAAACGGTTGGTGGTACGGTAGGTAACTATGGCGGTGAGCCCAAGGCCAACTGGAAACAGGTATCATCAATAGGGCATACTTATGCTATGGAAGGTTTTGGTTATTCAGACTTTTTACCCACCCGCTGGATCTATGATGAATTTAAAAAGGAAAAAACGGTTGATGGCCAGCTTGACCCCAGATTGTTGGCTACCATAGCATCATATGAGCCCGGTGTATCTGAGCTGGCTTATTTTGGTCCCTGGCTTAATCCCAAAACTAATATTTATCCCCGTAAATATACCCATGACGGCATCCCTGGTTTTACCAATGAGAATAATGGTATTGAAAACTCCGGTATTAATTACCGTGTTTTAAGATACTCAGATGTGCTGTTAATGTATGCTGAAGCATTGAATGAACTGGGCCAAACAGCCGCAGCCTATCCTTATATCCAAAAAGTAAGGGACAGGGCACATCTGCCTAATTTGGCTACGACCAAACCGGGAATGAGCCAGGCCGATATGCGTGAGCAGTTGGGCCATGAAAGGGCTTTGGAATTTGCTATTGAAGCACAACGTATCAATGATATCATTCGCTGGGGCTGGCTGTATAAAGCAGATAAACTAGCAGAGTTAAAAACCCATGATGTAGAGTTTAACACCTGGACACCTGGCAACGAATATTTGCCGGTCCCTCAAACGGAATTGGATGTGAACAAGAATTTGAAACCTAACCCGGCCAACTAAAGCATGACCTCCCTTCCGGTAATTAAGCCGGAAGGGAATTATGCTAAGTCTTAGTTTAAAATCTATTTTATGAAAAATATGAACAGGTTAGGGGGGCTTTTTATGCCGCTTATTTTAGCAGTAAGCTTATTAAGCGCGTGTAAAAAGGAAGGTACCGGATCAAAGCTAACTGATACGGTTGTTGTAAAACCGCCGGTAACAACGGCATTTGACATTAATTCCATTACTGATACTTATGCCGATATTGCATCATTTGCAACCTATCAAAAATGGACTGTGTACAATGTGCATGACCCATCAGTAAAAAAGTTTGGCGATTACTATTATAGCTACAGCACGGATGTTGCTTTTGGTACCGACGTAAGACCCGGCCTGCAGATCCGCAGATCAAAGGACCTTGTACAATGGGAATATGTTGGCTGGGTGTTTAATGCAATCCCGGCAAAAGGCGCGGCTTTTATAAGTAATTTAGGTGGAACAGCCTTTAATGCCTTATGGGCTCCTTATGTATTAAAGGTAGGTTCGGAGTACCGGTTGTATTATTCCCTGTCGTCAGCCGTTCCGCGCCTCAGTGTTATCGGGATGGCTACCGCCACATCGCCCGAAGGGCCCTGGACCGAAAAAGACCTTGTAGTAACATCTGCCAATGATGCCAGTATACAAACCAATGCTATTGACCCCACCGTGGTAACTACTACCAGCGGGGAGCAGTACATGTATTATGGTTCGGCATGGGATGGCATTTACATATTGAAGCTTGATCCGGCTACTGGTCTTGCCTCATCATCGGGTGATAAAGGAAAGAGGATAGCCAACAGGGGTTTTACTGCCGGCAAATACAATGGTAATATTGAAGGTGCTGAGGTGATCTATAACCCCGATCTTAAAAAGTATTTCCTGTTTATATCTTATGATTGGTTGCAAACTAAGTATAATGTAAGGGTAGGCAGAAGCGATAACCCAACTGGTCCTTTTTACGATTATAATGGACATGATCTGAACACCAATGAAGATCATGGCCCTATGATACTGGCACCTTACCAGTTTGCAAACCAGAGCGGCTGGCAGGGAACCGGACATTGCGCGGTTTTTGATAATGGCAGCGGACAATATTTTATGGCACATCAGGCAAGGCCGGGTGTTAATTCTTTCTTTATGGATTTGCATGTACGTAAAATATCATGGACAACGGATGGCTGGCCCATAGTATCGCCCGAAAGATATGCCAATGTTGTTCAAACCGCCATCACGGCTGCTGATGTTGCAGGTGTATATGAAAAAATCACACTGAACTATCATGTAGTGCCGGGCTACGGAACTGAACAGGTTTCGCCCGATTTTCAAACCGCTGTAGATTTTAAACTTGATGCCGGTGGCACTATAAATGGAAACGCGGGCGATAAATGGACTTTTACCACGCCCTGGATAACCTTAACTTATAGCAATGGCGATACCTACAAGCTCAAAGCCGAAAGGGAAAGAGATTGGGAAAACAAAATAGCATCTACCATAATTTTTACCGGTTTAGATAAAAGCGGTACGGCTATATGGGGGAAGAGAAAATAATGATTGTTAAATCAACACTTATTAAATAATTATTTTTACATTTAGCTACCAATAACACCCAAAATGATCAGGAAAGCTTTTTTTACCATTTGCAGTGCAGGTATGTTTTTATCAGCCTATGCACAAACGCCTAAGGTTTACACCATTCAGGCCGATAAAATTAAAACCCCGATACAGAAAACCATGTACGGGATCTTTTTCGAAGATATTAACCTGGCTGCCGATGGCGGGGTATATGCCGAACTGGTAAAGAACCGCTCGTTTGAATTTAATATGCCATTAATGGGCTGGCAACAACATAAAAAAGATGGTGGTGATGGCCGGGTAGAAGTGATTAACCGCGCGACGGAGCGGCCCGAAAACCCGCATTTTATAAAAGCATACGTAACATCGGCAACAGGAGCTTTTGGTCTCGACAATGAAGGCTTCCGTGGGATGGGTATTAAGGAAGGTGAAGAATATAACTTTTCTGTAATGGCCAAACAGGATGGAGCCGCCAATGTAATGCTGAACATTGAGCTTCATGGAGATAACGATGCTATTATAGGCAAAGCCGAATTAACCCCCACCGATAAGGAATGGAACAGGTACAGCGTAAAGTTTAAGTCGGCGGCAACGGTGCAAAAGGCCCGATTATATGTTTGGCTTAGCGGCGAAGGTGTTATCGATCTGGATATGATCTCGCTTTTTCCTGAGCATACCTGGAAGAATCGTCCGGGTGGCCTGCGTGCCGACCTGGTGCAAAAACTGGCCGACCTGAAGCCTGGCTTTTTGCGTTTCCCCGGTGGTTGTATTGTGGAAGGTCGCGATTTGAACAATCGTTATCAATGGAAAAAAAGTATTGGCGATATTGATAAACGTACCAACATCATCAACCGCTGGAATGTTGAGTTTGCCCATCGCCCTACACCTGATTATTACCAGACATTTGGCCTTGGTTTTATGGAATATTTTATGACCGCCGAAGATATTGGCGCATCGCCGCTGCCGATCCTGAACTGCGGTATGGCCTGCGAGTTCAATACATCTGAAATGGTGCCGCTTGACCAGCTTGACCCGTATCTGCAGGATGCGCTTGACCTGATAGAGTTTGCCAACGGCGATGCCAGTACTAAATGGGGCAAACTGCGGACAGATCTTGGTCACCCTGCTCCCTTTAATTTGAAAATGATAGGTGTTGGCAACGAGCAATGGGGCCCGCAGTATATAGACAGGTGGAAGATATTTACCAAAGCAATTAAGGGAAAATATCCGGATGTGAAGATCATATCTGCTTTGGGGCCATTCCCCAAAGGGCCGGAATTTGATCTGCTCGATAAAACTTTCCGCAGCCTGGGCGCGGATATCCTGGACGAGCATTATTACGCATCGCCACAATGGTTTAGGGATAATGCCCGCCGGTATGATAACTATGACCGCAAAGGACCGAAGATTTTCGCGGGCGAATATGCTGCCCAAAGCGTACAGACTGTTAGTCCGAAAAATAAAAACACCCTGGAATGCGCCCTGGCTGAGGCGGCCTTTATGACCGGCCTGGAGCGCAATGCCGATGTGGTGACTATGGCCTCATACGCACCGCTTTTTGCTCACGTGGAGGGCTGGCAATGGTCACCAGACCTGATCTGGTTTGATAACCTGAACAGCTATGGCACACCCAATTATTATGTACAACAGCTATTCTCGCTCAATAAGGGTACCGACGTGGTACCGCTGACGCTGGGCAAGGAGTCGGTTGCCGGGCAGGATGGCTGTTTTGCCACCGCCAGTTTGGATCGCAACACCAACGAACTGGTAATTAAATTTGTAAATACAGCCGCTTCGGCACAAAAAGTAAGCTTTAAAATAAATGGCGGCAGCTACCAAAAACAAGCAACTCTAATAACACTGAAGGGTGAAAAAGACAGCGACGAAAATTCATTAACCAGCCCGACAGCAGTAAGCCCCGTGCAAACCGCCCTGGCAGTTAACGGCAAAACGGTAAATGTTGATGTGGAACCGTATGCTTTTAAAGTGATCAGGTTAAAGAATAAATAAGTTGAAAAGGTTTTGTTTAGCAATAGCCATCATATTCCTGGGTATTAATTTAAATGCCCAGGAATTAAAAACTGATATCTCGGTTCATGACCCTGTTATCATTCAACAGGATAGCAATTATTATGTCTTTTGTACAGGCAGAGGTATAGCCATGTGGTCATCGACAGATCGTGTGCATTGGAAGGCCGAAAAGCCTGTTTTTGCAAACGCACCGCAATGGGCGGTTGATACTATCCCGGGTTTTAAAAATCATATCTGGGCGCCGGATATTTCGTATTATAAGGGGCAGTATTACCTGTTCTATTCAGTATCGGCATTTGGTAAAAACACATCAGCCATAGGGCTTGCCATCAATACAACTTTACATACTGACGATCCCAACTACAAATGGGTTGATCATGGCAGGATCATTCAATCTATCCCCGGTAAAACAAACTGGAACGCTATTGACCCTAATTTAATTACCGATAAGGATGGTACCCCTTACCTGGTATTTGGCTCGTTTTGGGACGGACTGAAATTGATTAAGTTAAACAAGGACAGGCTAAGTGTTGCTGAGGATATCAGGAATATACCGACCGTTGCCACGCGCAGAAAAAAATCATCTGAAAAACTCGCAGCAGTTGATGGTAACCCGGTTGATGCTGGCGGTAATGCCATTGAAGCACCTTTTATTTTTAAGCACGATAAATACTTTTACCTGTTTGCCTCTATTGACTATTGCTGTAAAGGGCCGCAAAGCACGTATAAAATGATTATCGGCCGATCTAAGAGTCTTAGAGGGCCTTATTTGGATAAGACTGGTTCGGCGATGAACAAAGGAGGTGGTACCATTTTACTGGCCGGAGATAAGGATTGGTATGGGGTAGGGCATAACGGGGTAAGCACTTTTGATGGTACGGATTACATCATATTTCACGGTTATGACGCGGCAGATAAGGGGATATCCAAACTGCAATTGAAAAAGTTGAGTTGGGCTGATGGGTGGCCGGTAGTAGTGAAGTAAAAGTCATTGCGAGGAAGCCCCCTCTAAATCTCCCCCAAAGGGGGAGACTTAAAAAAATATATTAAAGCCCTCTCCAAAGGAGAGGGTTGGGTGAGGCTTTTTGTTTCGTGCCTTGCAATGACGTAATTATATAAGTTAATAGTATTTACAATGAAAATATCAAAATATATTCTCACAATAACAATTGCCCTCGGCTGTTTAACGGAAACTAAGGCAGCAGTTGTAAACCCTGATACTACTATCCACGCTACCGGTAACCCCATTATCAGGCATGAGTTTACGGCCGATCCGGCGGCTATGGTGTATAAGGATAAAGTTTATTTATATACAGGGCATGACGAAGCGCCTACAGGGAAAAATGGTTACGTAATGCACAACTGGACCTGCTTTTCATCATCAGATATGGTGAACTGGACCGAGCACCTCTCACCCCTTAATATTAAGGATTTTGCCTGGGCAAAGGCGGATGCCTGGGCATCACAGGTAATTGAGCGCAACGGCAAGTTTTATTGGTATGTAGCGGTTGAACATGGTACTATTCCGGGTAAAGCTATTGGAGTAGCTGTGTCTGATAGTCCGACAGGGCCTTTTAAGGACGCCCGGGGTACCGCATTAGTCACCAACGATATGACCAAAGCCATTAAGCATTCCTGGGATGATATTGACCCTACAGTTATTATAGATAAGGATGGGCAGGCTTACCTGTTTTGGGGCAATGGTATGTGTTATTATGCCAAACTTAAAAGCAACATGACCGAGCTTGACGGCCCGATAGAAACAATTACTTTGCCGCATTATACCGAAGCCCCCTGGGTACATCAACGTAATGGCTGGTATTATTTATCATACGCCTATGAATTTCCTGAAAAAATAGCTTACGCCATGAGCCGTAGTATAAATGGCCCCTGGGTTTATAAAGGCATCATCAATGAACTGGCCGGCAACTCCAACACCAACCACCAGGCCATTATTGATTTTAAGGGCAAATCATATTTTATATATCATAACGGGGCATTAGCCGCCGATGCCGGAAGTTTTCACCGTTCGGTATGTATTGATTATTTATATTATAACAAGGATGGCAGTATAAAAAGGGTGGTGATGACAAGCGAGGGGGTAGGAGCGGTTAAATGATAAACAGCCTATCCGCTGCTACATCAGTTGTTCCTCTTTTATTTTGCCTGTTTGTAAGTTCATGGTCAAAAAGTCGAAATGGTTCCAGCCATTCATTATTTGACCGTCTTTTAACTCTGTTATACTTGTTCCTGTGAAGTTAACCTCCTTGCCAGTTTCATTATGCTTAGCTTTTACGGTACACAATGCTGTTACATAATCACCTTCATTCAGAATTTTATCAACAGTTACCTGAATGTCTGAATAGGCGCTTTTAAAAGCTTTATAAAAGGGTTTAAACCCTGCCGGGCCAATAAGTGGTTCAGCTCCCAAACCATGAGCTTTTCCTTGCGGATGCAATAGCTCATCAATAGCATTTTCATTACCTTTATTCCATACTTCATCATACCAACGAAGTATTATATTGTTGTTTTGATTGGCCATATAATTGGTTTTTAGGTGGTTGGTAATATCAATCTAATTTAAATAATTAATTCTGTTAATTGTCTTCTTACGCAGGTACTACGTGGTTGTGATGCAACCAACTTGTATTTTTCTTAAATTAGTTCTAAACTTTTCTTCTATAAACCAATAAAATACGGTGTCGCAAAGTCACCCTTAATTTGTCTTTTCCGGCCTCTATAATATTTAAACAAGCATACTATGTTTGCTTTATCAAAATCAAACTACAAATCATCTATTTAAAAATCAACCAAATGAATACAGCAGAAAAAGTAACCATTACAGTAGAAGCTACCGTGAATGCACCTATTGAAAAAGTTTGGAATTTATGGACCAATCCTGAGCATATCATTAACTGGAACAATGCATCGGACGATTGGCATACACCCCGCGCAGAAAACGATTTACGGGAAGGTGGGAAATTCCTTGCGCGTATGGAAGCCAAAGACGGAAGTTTTGGTTTTGATTTTGGCGGTGTGTACGATAAAGTAAAAACAAATGAACTGATTGCCTATACCATTGGTGATGGTAGAACAGTAAAAGTTTCTTTTACCCAAAATGGCAATACAACAAAGGTGACTGAAACTTTTGAAGCAGAAAACACACACTCCATTGAGATGCAGCAAGGTGGCTGGCAAGCTATTTTAAACAGTTTTAAAAAGTATGCAGAATCAATAGCTAATTAACTATCAAAAAAATGAAAACTAAAATAAATAATAGTATAGCATTTATTTGATTTGGGAGCTGAAGGATATAAGCTTTTAATTTTAAATAATTCAATATAAACAGCAAAGCCTGATACAAAAGTATTGGGCTTTGCTGTTCATAAGCATGTGATTTAATATAGTAAATTATGGTTTTGAGTTGCTATATTTTCCATTTTTTTAGCTTCCAGAACTGCTTAAATATCAGGCATGTATCAGTATTTTAAAGTTGATTTAGGTAAGCGAAACATAAAAAAAGAGGATACTTGATGAGTATAAATGAGTTAAGGCTAATTTATTTGTACTCGATTTGCAAAATCGAGAGCTTTTATATATATTGCATCAATCAATTATTATCCCAATTTTAATGTTTAACTTATTGAATAATAACTGTTAAAATGCAAAGTAGACCTTCTGCAGGTGTAATTTGACTTTTTACGAGTGTTAATTATAAATTCGTTAATTGTAAAATTTATTTATCCCGATAAATCAAAGTCAAATTCGTCAATAGTATGAAGGCGATAGTTCATAGCCGATAAAAAAAACACTTTCTTCCGGAACTAAATAAGCGAGCCGGATGGAGGAAATAAGAAACGGAGGTCCCATACAATTTAGGAATTTATTAATTAAGTATCGTGAAATTTTTAAAGTTATAAATTTTGTTCCCTGCAAAAGTTCAAAATTGAAAGCAAATTAAACTACAATAACTTTAACCTTATGTTATGAATGAATGCATTCTTATCATCGACGACGAGGATATAATAAGGGGCGTCGCTGCTAAAATATTAAAAAATGCAGGCTATAATATAATACAAGCCAACAACGGAAAAACCGGAGTTAGTTTAGCCTCGCAAATGAAACCCGACCTAATATTATGTGATATTATGATGCCGGAATTAGATGGTTTTGATGTTTTGCAACTACTAAGCAAAAGTCCGGAAACAGCCATTATCCCTTTTGTTTTTTTAACAGCCAAAACCGAGCAGATGGATTTTAGAAAAGGGATGGAAATGGGTGCTGATGACTATATAATTAAGCCATTTAATCAAAAAGAGCTCCTTAACGCAATTGAAGGCAGATTAAAGAAAAACGAAATACGAAAAGTATCTTTTACCAAAGCGTTAAAAAATCTGGAGAGCCTGGCAAACAATTCAAAAGATGAAAAGGCCGAACTAAAGGCTTTAATAGCAAGCCGCAAAATACGTCAGGTTAAAAAAAAGCAGATCTTGTATTATGATGGAGACCAGCCTACCGGTATATATTTGATACTTGATGGCTGTATTAAAACAATAAAATTTTCAGATGACGGGAGAGAATTTATGACTGGATTATACAAAACTGATGATTATTTAGGTGTAAATGCGCTGCTGTTAAATGAAGCATTTAAAGAAACAGCGATAGCTATTGAAGATTCAACGGTATGCTTGCTTCCTAAAGATATTATTTTATCATTGCTTACAAAATATCCAGCCATCAGTCAGCAGTTTTTAAGGATACTTTCAAACAATATATCCGAGAAAGAAGACCAAATGCTTGAGCTTGCCTATAATTCGGTAAGGAAACGATTAGCACAAGTATTGTTGCGGTTAAATAAACAATCTGATGATCCAATATTGTTGAAAATATCCAGGGAAGAGCTGGCCGGCATGGCAGGTATGGCTTTGGAAACAGTTAGTCGTACTTTAACCAATTTTAAAGAAGAAGGATTGATTGATAAAAAAAACGGACATATTACGATACTGGAACACGATCGTCTTGAAAAAATAAAAAATTGATAACTATCCTACTTATCATTTTAACAGCAAAGCAGTAATGGCAGGTTTATTGTTTTATGATAAACAATGGCTTTGCAGATAAACCAGTTTCTCTCCGAAACGGTTTAAACCTATTTTACATTTTGATTACTTCATTAAAAAGCCAATGTGCTTTTATAAACATTAAAACCGCAACATTTTATTTCTATTACCTTTTTTTCTGACTTCCGCCTGATAACGCATGGATATTAGTTAGTTATTTATTTTGACTGCTTAGCTATAATGGGCGTGATTAATCTCATTATTAAAAGTGATGACGGTCACAGTAAACCTCATATTGGGTAACGATATTAGTTGTGATCACAATAACCAATTATAAGATAGAAAATTAAAAATCTATCTGATCACTGTTCAGGATTTTAATAAAACTAAATTTTATCAATATAAAGTTCATACAAAAAAATAACGCTTATGTGTGGAATAGTAGGTTATATCGGGTTTCGCGAAGCTTGGCCGATAGTGATTAAAGGTTTAAAAAGATTGGAATACCGTGGTTACGACAGCGCTGGTGTTGCAATTATAAACAACAACGGATTTAATGTTTACAAAAAAGCCGGAAAAGTTTCGACCCTCGAAGATTTTGCCAGCGACAAAGACCGAAGCGGAAGTATCGCTATAGGGCACACCCGCTGGGCCACTCACGGAGCCCCGTCTGATGTTAATTCCCATCCGCATAGTTCAAATGATAATCGTTTACATATTATTCATAACGGTATAATTGAAAATTACTCCACACTTAAAGAAGAGTTAATTAGCCGTGGGCATGAGTTTAAAAGTGCTACCGATACTGAGGTTTTAATTCATTTGGTAGAGGAAATACAAAAAATAGAACAAATTGATTTGATGGAAGCGGTTAGGCTTGCTTTAAACTCAGTAATTGGCGCCTATGCTATAGTAATTATAGACAGGGAAAACCCTGGTCAATTAATTGCTGCAAGAAAAGGTAGCCCATTGGTTATTGGAGTAGGGAGTGGCGAATATTTTATTGCCTCTGATGCCACACCAATTGTTGAATACACTAAAAATGTGATTTATTTAAAAGATAATGAAATAGCATTAATAAAGCCCAATGAGCTTTTAATCAGGCGCCTTGATAATGTGATCCAAACCCCTTTGATACAGGAACTGGAGCTCAAGCTGGAGGCTATTGAAAAAGGAGGCTTTGACCACTTTATGTTAAAGGAAATATATGAACAGCCACGATCTGTAAAAGATTGTATGCGCGGTCGTATCAATCTAAAAGACGGTAAGATAGAATTAGGTGGTATTAAAGAGTACGCCGATAAATTAAAAAATATTGAACGGATAATAATTGTTGCCTGCGGTACTTCATGGCACGCAGGTTTAACAGGTGAATATTTAATTGAGGAATATGCCCGTATCCCCGTTGAAGTTGAATATGCTTCAGAGTTTAGGTACCGTAATCCTATTATTAATGAAAAGGATGTAATAATTGCCATATCCCAATCGGGCGAAACAGCAGATACCATGGCAGCTATTGAAATAGCAAAAGAAAAGGGCGCAACAATTTTTGGAATTTGTAATGTTGTAGGGGCATCTATACCACGTATTACACACGCAGGTGTTTATACCCATGCCGGTCCCGAAATTGGCGTAGCTTCAACAAAAGCATTTACTGCTCAGGTAACCGTTTTAACCCTGATGGCACTTTATATTGCTCAGCAAAAAGGAACCCTTCCAGTATCTAAATTAACCAGCCTTTTAACCGAATTGAATAGCATACCTGATAAAATACAAACAGTTTTGGCTACCGATTATTTAATTAAAAATATTGCTGCTAAAGTTAAAGATGCAAAAAATTGTCTGTTTTTAGGGCGTGGCAGTGGTTTTCCGGTTGCTTTAGAGGGCGCTTTAAAATTAAAAGAGATATCCTATATTCACGCAGAAGGTTATCCTGCTGCCGAGATGAAACACGGCCCGATTGCATTAATTGACGAAAAAATGCCGGTTGTTTTTATTGCCACAAAAAACTCTTCATATGAAAAAGTGATTAGTAATATACAGGAAGTTAAAGCTCGCAAAGGAATAGTTATAGCCATAGTAACCCAGGGTGATACAGAGGTTAAAAAAATGGCCGATTACTGTATTGAAATACCTGATGCGGACGAAGTCTTTTTGCCTTTGCTGGCAACTATTCCGTTACAGCTGCTTGCTTATCACATTGCGGTAATGCGTGGTTGTAATGTTGACCAGCCCCGTAATCTGGCTAAATCGGTAACTGTTGAATAAGTTAATGTGTGTAATAAAGCTCCCATAAATGCAGCGTTCTCTACAGGTAAATTACCAGGCAGTAAACTATCTCACCTGCAAATAAAATTCTCAAAATACTTCATAAATGCAATGCTAAGAATCAATTAAAATTCTTAGCATTTTTTGTTTAATGGCACTGACCATATTGCCCGCCTGGTGCCTTTTTATAGCCCTCGTAATTAATTCCAGTTAAGTTTAACGGGGTTAATACAGATGTAAATTCTGCCATCATCGCACCGGTAATCTCCACTATTTTAAGTCCCTTCAAGAATTTTCTTTTTTCTCCGTTGATGGATTATTTCACTAATTTATTTTTTCCAAAAAAAAAGTCATTTTAGGTACTCATAAACCTAAAAACAGCCTTGATAATTACTCAGAACAAGGCGTTTTTTTTACATCTTTTTTACAGCATGTGTAAACTACACCTCGGTTTTCTTTACACTTTATGTAAAAAAATAATGTGGTTTTACAATTTAATTTCAATCGTGAAAATCAATATGTCATTGATGGCCAAATAGATATATTTGATATGTAAAAGCAAAAGAAATATATAACCAATAAACCTTATTACACATGATTATGAAAATACTAACTCGAAGTTCCGTCTTGATACTGCTGGTGATAAGCGCCTGCGCTCCAAGAAGAGATCTGGTTTATTTTA
Organism: Mucilaginibacter lappiensis; assembly: GCF_050433765.1. GTDB lineage: Bacteria > Bacteroidota > Bacteroidia > Sphingobacteriales > Sphingobacteriaceae > Mucilaginibacter > Mucilaginibacter lappiensis_A. The sequence continues at coordinate 180,051 of NZ_JBNPWP010000008.1, forward strand.
GCAACATGGCCAATACCACTACAACAAATGATGCACAAAACCCGGAAGCTCGTATCCGTCAAAATGACATTGTTAATATCACAATGAACAGCTTAAGTCCTGAATCGAATTTACTATTTACCAGCAAAAATATTTCGCCGGATGCTACTTTAAAAGGCTACCGGGTAAATAAAAGCGGCAACATACATTTACCATTAATCGGCGACTTTAAAATAGAAGGAATGACCATTGAAGAGGCTCAGTCAGGGATTGCTGCTGCATTAAGTGAGCATGTGAAAAAACCCGAAGTGGAGATACAAATTGTAAATTTCAAAGTTACGGTTATAGGCGAAGTTAATAAGCCCTCTACATTCATAATAACCGATGAAAAAATAAACCTGCTTGAAGCTTTAGGAATGGCCGGAGATATGACGGTATATGGTAAACGGGATAATGTATTAATTATCCGTACCGAAGACAATCGTAAAACCATGAAAAGGCTAAATCTGAATAATCAGGAAACGTTGAATTCGCCTTACTTCAATCTTAGGCAAAATGATATTGTTTACGTTGAGCCAGATCGGTCTAAAGCGGTTGAATTTAGTTCAAATACCCGGATAGCACCAATGATAATAGCTTCGATATCAGCCGCCGCCGTTTTAATTGCCGTGCTGCTAAAAAGATAAGAACCAATAAAACTATTGACCAATGTTAAAAACTGATGTTATGGCAACCAATTTTATTTATAAGCCCGCTGTACACACTAATTATAAGGATATAATTATGCCATATTTAAAACAGTGGTATTTATTTTTAATAACATTAATGGTCAGTTTGGGGATTGTTTGGCTTTATCTTGATTTTTCAACACCACAGTATAAAATAAGCAGCACTTTGCTTATACCTGATGATAAAAAGGGCGATGGCGGCCTGCTCAAGGCCACCGCTTTTAGTGATCTCAACATGTTTCAGGAAACCAAAACGGTAGATAATGAAATGGAGATTTTACGGTCCAGGGATTTGATTTATACAGCACTAAAAAACCTTAACCAGGAAACCAGATATTATGAACTCAAAGGTTTTAAAACCACAGAGCTCTATGGAGATGAGATTCCCTTTAAAGTTACGGTGAAAAAGCTTAACAAGCTGGCTTACTTAAGAAGGTTACAGCTGCAAAGTTTATCTGAAAATACATTTTTGTTACAAGATGGGCCGTTAAGCTGGATATATCGTTACGGCCAGGTGATCAGGCACAAGGATTATGTGTTTAAAGTAGATAAGGGGCCGGCCTTTGCCGAGCTATCAGGAACAATTGAGATAGAGTTTAAAAATTTATACCGGCTGGCTGCAGCTTATAGTGCGGGAATGTTAAACGTTAATCCCGTATTAAAGGAGTCTAATACCCTAATCTTAAGTCTGATAGATCCGGTACCTTCAAGGGGGGTGGATATTCTGACAAATATTATCAATACCTATAATATTGAAAATGTTCAGAAAAAGAATGTAATGGCTGTTAACACCATTTTATTTATTGATAAGCGATTAAAAGCAATGGAACAAGACCTTTCTACTGCCGAAGGGGGGATAGAGGCATATAAGCAACAAAATGGAGCAGTTGATGCGAACAGCGGCGGCACACAGATCAATTTAACAAAATCTGCAGAATATAGTCAATTGCTGGAAACATCAGATGTACAGCTTGGTATAGTAAGATCTATCGAAAGTTATTTAAGTCAATCTGATAATCAGTTTAGTGTAGTGCCAAGTACCATGGGATTAAAAGACCCTGTGCTGAATACTTTAATAAGCCGCTTTAACGATCTGCAACTGGAAAGAAACAGGATGCTGAACAGCGCTAACTTAAGTAATCCGCTGGTTCAAAACCTGAGTGATCAAATTGCTGCCCTGCGTGTGAATATCAAAGAGAACTTAAGTAATATCAAGAAAGGCTTTATTATAGAGCATAACCATCTTAAAGCAAATTCTGCACAGTATGATTCCAGGGTGCGCTCTGTACCTGCACTTGAAAGAGGTCTGTTACAGCGTAGTAGGGAACAAAGCGTTAAAACTTCATTGTATCAATATTTATTACAAAAAAGAGAAGAAACAGCCTTGTCATTATCTGCAACAATCCCAACCTCGCAGTTGGTTGATAAACCAGCTTTTGATCCCAACCCAGCATATCCAAAACAACCTTTAATGTACCTGTGCGGTAGTATTCTGGGGTTACTATTACCCACCTTGTTTATTTATACCAAACAACAATTTAATGTAAAAGTTAAAGATGCAGCAAGTTTAAACAGCATAACAGGCGTAAGGATATTAGGCGAGCTTAGCCACAATGAGGTTAAAAGTCCAATAGCCATACACAAAGGCAGTAATTCTGTTATTTCCGAGCTGTTTAGATATATCCGCACTAACCTGGGGGTAACAAATTCTAATTCGGGCAATAAGGTTATGCTTATCACCTCCTGTATGAAAGGCGAGGGCAAAACATTTTTTAGCATCAATTTGGGTTTAACACTGGCATTACTTAATAAAAAAGTATTAATACTTGAGTTTGATCTGCGTAAACCTGATCTGCTTCAAAAATTGGGGATCATGCAAAAAAAGGGTATTACAGACTTTTTGCAGGGAGATACCGAAGGGCTTTTTGATTGCATTCAGCCTTATAAAAATGCCGATAATCTTTATGTATTGGGTTGCGGTTCAATACCCCAGGATCCTGCAGAACTGCTGATGGATCAGCGTATGGATCTGCTGTTTGACTGGCTAAAAACCAAGTTTGATTATTTAATTGTAGATACTTCTCCGGTTGGGTCTGTTGCCGACGCTTTTAGCCTGGCCCCGTATGCTGATCTGAGTATTTACCTGGTACGTTACAATTACACCAATACACAGCAATTAGATATCCTGCGGGATATTCATGATAATAAGAAATTAAAAAACCTAACAGTGGTTTTTAACGATGCAAAAAAAGAGAACCGTCAGGCTTATGCCTATGGTGGTTATGGTTATGGTGCCACAAAAGGCAGCAAATAGTATACAGTTATAGTTTAACCGGTTTTGAACCGGCGTGTAATTCAAAATTAATATTTTAAAAGCTTCGCCATGTAAGTGGTATGGCGAAGCTATATAAGCACTTGAATAAACCAATTATTAAATATTTTATTTAGCCGAACCCCATGCAGTCATGTAATAGTTATTCTGCATGAAAATTATCTCCACCCGGTCTTAACCGGTAACCTAAATAAGTAGCGTGTATTTTTTAAGGCAATGGCATCATGTAAGTGATATGGCGAAGCTATTTGCTTGCCTCAAGCTTTGATCAATTCCTAATTCAACATTATAAAAATCTAAACCTGGCACAATGAATTTAAATGAAAAAAAATGGCTGGTTGTTTACACCAGACCACGATGGGAAAAGAAAGTTGACACATTGTTAAAACAGCAGGGTATTGAATCATATTGCCCGGTACGCCAGGTGCAAAACCAATGGGCCGATCGCAAAAAAGATGTCAGCCTGCCATTATTTAACTCCTATGTTTTTGTGCGGGTTAACCTTCGCGATGAGGCCGCTGTACTTTATTGCATGGGCGTAATGGGATACGTTTATTACATGCAAAGGCCCGCCGTAGTACGCGATAATGTTATTGATGAAATCAAAAAGAATTTAGCGCTTTATAAGGACTTAGAGGTTGTTAACCTTGAAGGTGTGTCTGTTGGAGACCGTGTTCAGGTAAAACAGGGCGCATTTGTTAATCAACTTGGCCAGGTTGTTCAAATACAAGGCAAAAATGTACTCATGATTTTTGACAACATCCATTGTGCACTGGTAACCCGAATCCCCTTTCAACACATCACCATACAAAACTTAAATCAGGATAATAAAAATGCTACAAAATAAGTACAAAATAGGGATCATCGGCCTTGGATACGTCGGTCTCCCGTTAGCGGTAGAATTTGCTAAACAATATAAAGTGTTTGGCTATGATATCAATTCTAAACGGATCGATCAGCTTAAAGCAGGCTGGGATCATACCAGGGAAGTTAATGAGCAAGATTTAACAGCTGTAATTACCCCGGTTTGTACCACACCAAAAGGGCTGTATTTCACTGACGAAATTGAAACGTTAAGGGCTTGTTCTGTTTACATTGTAACTGTACCTACTCCGGTTGATAAAAATAACAGGCCAGATTTAAGCCCGTTGATCAATGCGAGCTTATTGATTGGTAAAGTACTTAAACCGGGTGATATTGTTATTTACGAATCAACAGTTTATCCCGGAGTTACTGAAGATGAATGTATGCCTGTACTTGAAAAAGCATCCGGCTTGCGTTATAATATTGATTTTTTTGCTGGTTACTCACCAGAAAGAATTAACCCGGGCGATAAGCTTCATACTGTAGCAAATATCCGTAAAATCACCTCAGGCTCCAATGCACAAACAGCCGAAATTGTAGACGCACTTTATAGCTCTGTAATTACTGCCGGCACATTTAAAGCCGATTCTATTAAAGTAGCCGAAGCAGCAAAAGTTATTGAAAATGCCCAGCGTGATATAAACATCGCTTTCGTAAATGAGCTGGCAATGATTTTTAACAGGCTTGGAATTGATACACATAAGGTTTTGGAAGCGGCAGGAACCAAATGGAATTTTTTAAATTTTCGTCCCGGACTTGTTGGGGGCCATTGTATTGGAGTTGATCCGTATTACCTGGCTCAAAAAGCTCAGGAAGCAGGCTATCATCCCGAAATTATATTGGCAGGGCGCCGCATAAACGACTCTATGGGGGCATACGTTGCAGATCAGCTTATTAAAAAAATGATCTGTAAAGGAACTTCCCTGATTGAGGCCGAAGTTTTGGTACTTGGCTTTACGTTCAAGGAAAATTGCCCGGATGTACGTAATACCCGCGTAATTGATATTGTACGCCGGTTAGAAGAATATAAGGTTAAAGTGCATATACATGACCCCTGGGCCAATGCCGATCAGGCTAAACATGCTTACGGTATTATCTGCGAAAACGGCGAATCCAAGGACCGCACCTATGATGGGATTTTGCTGGCTGTTGCACACGAAGAATTTAAAGACATGGACCTTAAGGCCCTTTGTAAACCTAACGCAGTCCTTTATGATTTAAAAGCCTTTTTACCTGACAGTATAGTTAACGCACGCCTTTAAGTTTATTGATATGGGTTTTAAAGAAAAAGCTGTTTCGGGCATGCTATGGTCTATATGGCAACAGTTAAGCGGTAAACTGATTGGCTTTAGCATTTCCATTTTCCTGGCAAGGATACTTGAGCCCGCAGAGTTTGGGCTGATTGCAATGTTATCTATTTTTATTGCAGTAGGGAATATTTTGTTGGATGGCGGCTTAACTGCTTCACTGATCAGAACAACAGATGCAGATCAAAAAGATTTGTCGACCATATTTTATTTTAATCTGGCCGGAAGCACCTTTTTATATTTATTGCTTTTTCTGTCGTCTCCGCTGATAGCTGATTTTTATAACCAGCCTTTATTAAAAGCAGTAGTCCGTGTGTATGGCCTTATCCTGGTCTTGAATGCCTTTTTTGGAGTACAAAGCACCCTGTTGATCAAAGATCTGAAACTCAAGAAACAAACCAGTATTCAGATACCGGCGGCAATTTGTGGTGGTATATTGGGTATTGTACTGGCAAAAATGGGATATGGTGTTTGGAGCCTGGTTTGGATGGGCCTGTGCACTTCGTTTTTATCAACAGCAATGCACTGGATCTATTCCCCATGGCGGCCTTCATTAGTGTTTGATAAGGAATGTTTTAAAAAGCATTTCAATTTTGGCTACAAAATGACATTGTCGGGAATACTGGATACAGTTTATCAAAACATATACTTTATTATTATTGGCAAGTACTTTTCAGCGGTCCAGCTTGGATTTTACTCCCGGGCCGAATCCATTAGCCAATTACCGATCAGCAATATATCAGCAGCGGTTAATAAGGTTGCCTATCCAATGTTCGCCGAGATTTCCAATGATGTTGTACAGCTAAAAAATGTATATAAAAAGCTCATGCAACAAGTGCTTTTCTGGAACGCACCGGTATTGATTTTGTTATGCGTGGTTGCCGAGCCCTTAATTCGCTTTTTGCTGACTGATAAATGGTTGCCTTCGGTACCATACTTTAAAATTTTATGCATTAGTGGTATCATGTACCCCCTGCACTCCTATAACCTGAATATTTTAAAGGTGATGGGCAAAAGCGCTTTATTCCTCAAGTTAGAGATAGTTAAAAAGGTACTCAGTGTGGTTGGTATTTTATCCTTCATCTCATTTGGGATTTATGGCCTGCTTTATTTTCAACTGTTTTTCAATTTTGTGGCCTATTATATCAATTCAATATATAGCGGTGAACTGATCCATTATCCTGTTAAAGAACAAGTTGAAGATATTCTGCCTATCCTGGCACTGGCAGGCAGCATAGGTGTGGCTTGCTATTTTCTTGACCTCCTGCTTGCTCACCTGTTTATACCTGATCTGATCCGAATTATGATCATTGGGATATGCTACGCGCTGTTTTACTATGCTTTTAGCCAGCTGGTTAAACTAACAGCAATGAGAGATTTTAAACAATTAATCCTAAAAAAATGATACCAGTAACCAAACCTTTTCTTCCTTCCGAGAAAGAATTTAAAAGTTATGTAAAAAGTATTTGGGAGCGGCAATGGCTCACCAATAATGGTCCGCTTGTAAATACGCTGGAACTAAAGCTTAAGGAATATTTAGGACTTAATCACATGTTGTATGTTTCAAACGGTACAGTTGCATTGCAGTTGGCCATTAAAGCCCTGGAGTTAAGCGGTGAGATAATCACTACGCCTTTTTCTTTTGTGGCAACTACCAGCACTATTGTATGGCAGGGTTGCAAGCCTGTATTTGTAGATATTGATCCGGAAACATTTAATATTGATCCTGATAAAATTGAAGCGGCTATTACACCACAAACATCAGCCATCCTGGCCACACATGTTTATGGAACCCCATGCGATATAGATGCTATACAGCAAATTGCTGATAGGAACGGACTTAAAGTAATTTACGATGCCGCCCATTGTTTTGGCACCCGGTATAAAAATAAATCAATATTTGAATATGGTGATATAAGTACAACAAGCTTTCATTCCACTAAGTTGTTCCATACAATAGAGGGTGGTGCCGTGTTTACCCGTCAGCCTGATCTGTTAAAGAAAATGGCGCTCATGCGTAACTTTGGCTATTCCGGGGTCGACACTTTTTCTGAGCAGGGTATAAACGCTAAAAATTGTGAATTTCATGCGGCTATGGGTTTATGCAATTTGCCGCACATTGATGAGATCCTTAGAAAAAGGAAATATTTATCGGCTCACTACATGCTCCGCTTAAATAAGCTTGATGTGCAGTTTCAAAAATTGCAGAATATAGATGATTATAATTACGCTTATTTTCCTATCCTTTTTAAAAGCGAAGAATTGATGAAGGAGAGTATGCAGAAGTTGGAACTGGCGCAAATTTATTGCCGCCGGTATTTTTATCCATCCCTATCTACTTTGCCTTATGTAAAAAATGTAGCTATGCCTGTTTGTGATTCTATTGCCAGCAGGATCATGTGTATACCGCTATACCACACCTTAACACTTGCTGATTTAGACATGATTTGCCGGTTATTGTTAAGGGCTCAAAACTCCGATGAAGGCAAGGCGCTTGAATCAAAACACTTTGGAATGTTGATTGCCGATCAGATAGAGTCTGAAATTAATACAGAACCCGTAAAAGTAAATGGTTCAATATGATTAATCAAAATCCTACGGTTAGTATTTGCTGCATTACTTATAACCATGCGCGGTTTATTGCCCATGCTATGGAGAGCTTTGTAATGCAGCAAACAAATTTTCAATTTGAAATTGTTGTAGGTAATGATTGCTCAACCGATGGTACATTAGAGGTTCTTGAAGGATTTAAAAAACAATATCCAGGCAAAATAACACTGGTTTCTACAAAAAAAAATATGGGCCCGCACCATAATATGATCAACGCGCTCAAAGTATGTAAAGGTAAATATATTGCTCTTTGCGAAGGGGATGACTACTGGACAGACTCATGCAAATTACAGAAACAGGTTGATTTTTTAGAAACCAATACCGAGTATATAATTTGCTGTCATTATACCCGGGTAATTGATCATGCCAATAACACCCTGTATGTAAATCCCAAGCCAGTACCCCTGGTACATACTTATCATGATTTGCTTGCGGGGAAACAGGAAGAGACAAAAACAGCTACATTGATGTACCGGAATGTAATTGAGATGCACCAATTATTTAACAGGCCATGGTTTTTTACCTGTTATGCAGGCGACAAAATATTTAAGCTTTTTGCAACCCATTATACCGGCCGAAAAATTTATGTAATGCCCGAAGTAATGAGCTGTTACCGCAATCATGAAGGAGGTGTATGGAGCATGATCAGTGCAAAAATAAGGATGGAACAGATGATCAGTGATTTTAACCTCATCATTAAACACTTTACATACCCGGCAAGGCAAAAAAAAGAGCTGTTATGGTTATACATCAAACGCTACTTATTGTTTGAATTAAGCCACCTGCATGTACGTAAAGCTTATAATACTCTAAAATATCTACTTTAAGCCAATCAGGAATATCTTATATTTTCATGAAAACTTTTTTACAACAAAAACCCCAGGTATTCTTTGTTATTCCTTCTTTAAAAGGAGGTGGGGCCGAAAGAGTATTAATTGCTTTAGCTAACCATTTTAATCAATTAAACTGCACCGCAGTAATTATAGCATTAAACCATGGTGAGCCTGCATACACTATTGATGAGGGTGTAAAAGTTATTTACATGCTTGAGCGCCGGCATAGTACGTTATTACACAGGATATATTATATGTTGTTTACCTTTTTTAAGTTATTGAACCTGTTATTAAGAGAAAAACCAATTTGCGCGCTGTCTTTCATTACCTCTGCAAATATATGGACGGGAATTGCCTGTAGTATTACGCAAACCCCCTTCATTGTTTCGGAAAGGACGTCGCCTAAACGCAGTGTAAATCAATTAAGTTATTTAATTAAACGCCTAACTGCTTTATTGTATAAAAGAGCAGCAGCAGTTGTAGTAGGTGCAAAAGGTGTTGAGGATTGCCTTCGCGAGAATAAGGAATTTAAGAACCTTAATAACGTTTATAAAATAACCAATTCAGTACCTTCTTTTAACCCAGTATCGCCCAGGCGGGTACATCATCGCAAGTTTATACTTGGGGTAGGCAGACTGGAATATGTAAAAGGCTTTGATCTGCTCATAACAGCCTTTAACAATGCTAAACTGCATGATGTAGATCTGCTAATTGTGGGCGACGGACAGGAAAGGACCAACTTATTATGGCAGAGTTATAATGGTGAATTAAAAGACCGCGTAATATTTACGGGGGCCCAAACCAACCTCCAGGATTATTACAGCCAGGCAGAATTATTTGTGCTGCCCTCCAGAAATGAAGGTTATCCTAATGCGTTGGTAGAAGCTATGAGTTTTGGTTGCCCATGCATTGCTGTTGATTGTGAATTTGGCCCTTCGGAAATTATAATTAATGAACAGAATGGTCTTTTAGTTGAAACAGGAAACATTTATGCCATATCCAACGCCATAACCCGGTTAATTAATGACCCTTTGTTAAAAGACAGTTTAGGCAAACAGGCAATGCGTATTAATGATACTAACAATGCCCAACAAATATTTAAACAGTGGGAGAATTTGATTTTGAAGCATGTTCCACAACGTTATCAGCCTGCAGCTCTGAGTTTGTAATGTGTAATTATCAATAAGCAGGTTGCATTAAATTCATAACCCATCAGCTAAGTATTTATGGTACAATATTTAATCCGTCTGGATGATCTGTGTCCAACCAATGACCTAAAGAAATGGGAGCGTTTTTTCAATCTCTTTGATCTTTATGAAATTAAACCAATTATTGCAGTAATACCTGATAATCAAGACCCCAAATTAAGCGTATGCGGAGATCTTAACCCTTATTACTGGTCGCTGGTTCGTCATCTGCAGAAAAAAGATTATATAATAGGCATGCATGGTTTTGAACACCGCTACCAGAATCATAATTCGGGTTTGTTCAGGCTTAATAAACGCTCAGAATTTGCTGGTTTACCATTGTATATCCAGGAACAGAAAGTAAAGGCAGCCGTTTCCATATTTAAACGCGAAGGGGTACACACCCCACTTTTTATTGCCCCGGCGCATACTTTTGACCGTAATACGCTCAAGGCGCTGGATAAGTATTCAGATGTATTGATCATTAGCGATGGGTTATTACGATCACCTTACATAAGGTTTGGTTTTGGATGGGTCCCGGTGCAATTATCAGAGGTAGCCGTAAAATCTAAACACACCTGGACATTTAATTATCATCCGGAAACCTGCACCGATGAGGCATTTGAAAAGCTCGAAAAGTTTATTGCTCAGAATCATAAACACTTTGTTTCCCTGTCCAAATTAACTTTTAAGGACTACACTTTAAAAGATTATGTTAAGGAGCAATACATTATTTATTCGCGGTTGGCACGCAACTTTATAAAAGACCAGATAAGCCGTTTCCGGCGTCTTAAACTGGTAAGATAATATAATCTGATACCCCTATTTGAATGTTTCACTGCATAGTGGAATACAATAACTCACTGTTTTAATATAAATATGATGAACATTCCATTTTCGCCACCCTTTATTGACGAGGCTGTAATTGATGAGGTTGTACAAACACTTCGTTCCAATTGGATCACTACTGGTCCAAAGGTAGCCGCATTGGAGCAGGAGATTGTAAAGCTAACATCATCAAAGGCTGCTGTTTGTGTTAATTCATGGACCTCAGGAGCTATATTGATGCTAAAATGGTTTGGAGTAAAAGCAGGAGACGAGGTTATTGTTCCGGCTTATACTTACAGTGCTACTGCATTGAGTGTTTTGCATTGCGGGGCAACACCGGTAATGGTTGATATTAACGATGATTTTTGCATATCTGCAGATGCTGTCCGCAAGGCTATCACCCCTAAAACAAAGGCAATTATTGCCGTTGATATTGCCGGGTGGCCATGTGATTATGACAAGCTGAATGCAATTATAAATGACCCTGAAATTACCGGGTTGTTTGTTGCCGAATCCTTTAAACAGCGTATCCTGAACAGGATCTTGTTAATTTCAGATGCTGCTCATTCCCTGGGTGCTAAATTTAATGGCTTAGCTGCCGCAAAAAAGAGTGATGTAACCATATATTCCTTTCATGCGGTTAAAAATGTTACAACAGCCGAGGGAGGCTGTATTTGTTTAAACCTGCCTGATCATTTTGATACGGCAGCTGAATATAAATACCTCAGGATGTATACACTTAACGGCCAAACCAAGGACGCGTTTTCAAAGTCATTGGGAGGAGGGTGGAAATATGATATCCTTTTTCAGGGCCTTAAAATCAATATGCCTGATATATGCGCTGCAATTGGACTTGCTCAAATTAAAAAGTACGAAACACAGCTTTTACCTTTAAGAAAGCAGGTTGCGTTGAAATATTATGATGGATTTAAAGATATGGATTGGTTCATTTCGCCCCCGTTAATGGATGAAAACCGCGAATCCAGCTATCACTTATTTCCACTCCGGATCAAAAACATAACCGAAGATCAACGCGACCAGATCATTGAGGATATAACCAGCGATGGTGTTGCTGTAAATGTGCATTTTATCCCCATGCCAATGCTTACTTATTTCAAAAGCCTTGGGTACCAAATTGTCGATTATCCGATGGCTTATCAGCAATATGCCTGTGAAATATCATTGCCGATATATCCACAGTTAACCGGTGAAGAGATCACATTCATTATTAACACTGTTATCAGCGCTGTTAAAAAACAGTTTGCGAATAATCTGGTGCCTGATACAGCAATTGAAAACATGAAACCGGCCAGAATAAGCTTTTAAAATATACACATGATTTTGAAAAGGGCTTTTGACGTTTGTTTTGCATTAACAGGTATTGTACTGTTGATGCCTGTATTTATTCTGATAGCACTATTGATCAGGATAGACTCCAGAGGCGGGGTGTTTTATATTCAGCGCAGGGTTGGCCGCAATGGCATTGATTTTAATTTGTTCAAGTTCAGGACCATGTATGTACATGCTGACCGGATCGGACTTTTAACAATCGGTTATCACGATTATCGTATCACGCCAACCGGGTATTGGCTGCGCAAGTACAAACTTGATGAATTACCGCAATTGTTTAATATCCTGATAGGGCATATGAGCTTTGTGGGGCCAAGACCTGAAGTGCGTAAATATGTAGAGATGTACACCGCGCATCAACAAAGAGTGTTGAGCATTAAACCCGGGATAACAGACCGTGCATCCATTCTGTACTTTAATGAAAATGAAATTCTTGCAGGCGCCGAAGATCCTGAGAAACTATATATAAACGAAATAATACCCTCAAAAATTCAACAAAACCTGGATTACATTGACAAGCATGATATGTGGGTTGACATTAAAATAATATGCCAAACCTTAAAAAGGCTCATCAGTAAATAAATCCTTTATACATCAGTATATGTCACTTAAAAAACTTATTGTTTTTGGTGTAATGGCAGCCTATCTGTATACACTGACCTTTGATATTTTTATGACAAATATTTTCAGGATACCATCTCCGATGGTTTTGGGCCTGTTGCTAACATTATTTGTGAAAGCGCCTATGCAGCCTTTTGCCTACTATAAAGAGACTGCTTTGATAATTGTAGCGATGTTTTTATATGATATTGTAGGACAGGGCGACTATACGGGCTTTTTTGCAAGCGTCATTGTTGTTGTAACCTGTGCCCTTTACTTTAATTATTTTGTTGGCTTAAACAGGCAACGTTTTAATACATCAGTTATAGTGGTATTTGCGGTGTTATCACTCTCCATGATGATCATGGTTTTAGATCATATTTATCCAGGGATTATTGATCCGCTAAGATCAAGAATGCTTGATGATCAAGTTAAACAAAGCCCTGCAGGGCTGGCCATTACCCAGTTTACTTTTGGCTACCAGGTTGCTGCTTTTACGGCTTTTGTTTTTGTGCTTACATTCACTTTCAGACTGCACGTGGTCATTAAAATACTTGCTTTTTGCATTTGTGTAGTATGCCTGTACCTGGGAATGAATCGGTCGGCCTTTGTTAGTTTTACCGGTGCGGTTGTTGTGTTTTTATTTATTTACTACCGTTTTAAGGCGGTTGTTTTTGTGGCCGCCGCCGCCCTTATGTGTTTTGCAATTTATACTTATTTCTTAAAAGATAACCTGGATAGTAAAAACAATATTCTTACAAAAAATGAAGCCAAACAAGCCAATGATTATAACCGGGCAGACATGGCTTTAGAAAATTTGAAAGTTTATGCTGATTATCCCTTTGGTTTGATATTTTATGGTAAGAGCTGGGAAGAGGTAACATACCGTAACCCATTATTTACTTTCGGCCTCAGCTCGCACAATGCTTACTTAATGTTTTTTACATACCTGGGGCCTTTTTTAAGTTTAGGATTACTTGGGGCTATTTACTACAGGATTGTCCGGTTGTTTCGGGAAACTATAAAACATATAAGGTTAAAACCCAATGCCTTATTGTTGCCCCTGTTTTTTTCTTTTATTGCAATATCACTAAATGCGCTATCTCATAATGCCTGGCTAATTAGTGCCGATGGGCCCACGCTGTTTTTATATTTTGCTATTCTGCAAAGTGCAAAAATTACTGAAAATGAGCACAGTGAGGCAACTGTTGATGAGCAAATTATTAGTGAAATGGCCTAATGGCAATTGATAATTTTACAATGAAAAAAAAGATATTCTTGATTGTGGGCTCACTTGGAGCCGGTGGTTCTGAGCGGGTTTATTGGCTGCTTTCGCAATATTTTAATAAAGAGGATTACGCGGTATCTGTAGTGTTTTTAAACGCCCAGGAACAATGTTTTTCAACCCATATTGAAGGTATTGAATTTATTGATCTTAAAACCGTTAAGGCGTCGAGGTCATTTTTTAAACTGTACCGGCTTTTAAAAGCTGCTAAACCCTTTGCTGTTTTTTCAACAACCGATCATATTAATATTTTAACTGCAATGGTAGCTTGCTTTTTAAGGGTGCCAAACCTTATTGCCAGAGCATCCAATAACCCGCAGCAGATGAAACAATTTTACGGGTATAAATCCAGGTTTTATAACCTTTTCACCCGGTTTTTATCTGTTCGGTTTGATTTTATCGTTTGTCAATCAGCTGAAATGCAGCAGTCTATTTCAAAACTATATGGCATTAGTGCAGGAAAATTAAAGGTTATATCAAACCCGGTGCTTCATACACCCATAATTAAAAAGCATTTGAACGGATCAGATCAGAAAAAATTAATAGTGGTGGCTCGTTTAAGCCCTGAAAAAGGCCTGTTCCGCTTGCTTGAAATTATGCAGCAGTTGCCCTCAAATTATATTTTAACCATTGCCGGCGATGGCCCTCTAATGGCCGATTTAAAAGCAGATGTTAATTTACGCAAACTTGATGAGCGGGTTATTTTTTTAGGCGAAGTAAATGAGGTTTCGACCCACGTTGTACAGCATGACCTTTTGGTATCCTGCTCTTTTACAGAAGGTTTTCCCAATGTTGTTTTAGAGGCTTTGGCGCTGGGTGTTCCTGTAGTTACTTTTCGTGTAGGAGGTATAGATGAGCTGATCCGCGAAGGTTTTAATGGCTACGTGGCAGAACAGCATGATATAATAAATTTAAGGAAACTGATTGTACAGGCCTGCTCCCAATCATGGCCGCATGAAAAAATTAAAGCAGACGCATACAACAGGTTTTCTCTTGATAAAATAGGCCAGGCTTATGAAAGCCTGTTACATGAATAATTTAATTATTAAACATTAATTAATATGTGTGGAATTTACGGGTCAACGGTTTACTATAACGACGATATTGTTAGGGCTAAGTTAGCCCGGGTGCATTTCCGCGGACCGGATCATTCTGGTTTTGAACGTATTGATTCTATCATTTTGGGGCACAACCGGTTGGCAATTGTTGATCTGGATCCCCGTTCAAACCAACCATTTACATATAAGTACCTTAAGGTTGTTTTTAATGGCGAGATATATAATTATCAGCAACTGAAATCCAAACTAAAAGTATTAGGGCATACATTTAATACAGACTCAGATACAGAGGTGCTTGCTGCTGCCTACCTTGAATATGGTGCAAATTGCGTAGATCATTTTAATGGCATGTTTGCTTTTGTAATTTATGATGCAAAAGCGCAGAAGCTTTTTGGGGCAAGGGACAGGCTGGGAAAAAAACCCTTCTATTATGCGCATAACGGGCTTGATTTTGAATTTGGCAGTCAACCGGCGCAGATTACAATGAACAGGCAGGTTAATATGGATATGCAAGCTGTTCATGAATATTTTATATGGGGATATGTACCTGAGCCGCGTTCTGCCTGGCAAGAAATTAAAAAACTGCAGGCCGGTTATAGCTTTATTTTTGATTTGCCAACCGGGCATTTTAAAACTGAAAAATATTGGGACCTTGACCACGCAAATTTAAATAGCTATACAGGCACCTATTTACAGGCCAAAGCCGAACTTAAAGGACTGTTGAAAGATGCAGTTAATATCCGTATGCATGCTGATGTACCCCTGGGGGTTTTTCTTTCAGGAGGAATTGATTCTTCATTAATAGCTGCTCTTGCGGCCGCAAACACAAAGCAAATAAAAACATTTTGCATTAAGTTTAACGAGAAGGGGTTTGATGAAAGTGTTTTTGCCGGAAACATTGCTAAACATCTAAAAACTGATCATCACGTGATTGAATGTGATACGGATGAAGGTATGACATTAATTGAAAAATTTGGAGAATACTATGACGAACCATTTGCCGATTCAAGCGCTATCCCTATGCTGTTGCTTAGTAAGTACACTAAAAAATATGTAACAGTGGCCCTTAGTGGCGATGGAGGGGATGAAAGTTTCATGGGCTATTCCAGGTATAAATGGTTAAATATGGCACATCAGTTTTTTAATTGTCCGCTGGCGCTGCGTAGGGTTATGGGTGGCCTTATAAAATTATCACCTGATTATCGCCATAAATTAATTGCGATGGGTATTAGTACCACTACAATTGATATGTTGTATGCGCTGATGCTTGGCGGCCTTGAATATTCCTGGCTTCAACAACCCGAATTAGGATTGAATGTACCCTTTATGGATATACTGTCGGCAGAAAAGGGAAGTTTTTTACAAAAAATGTCGGCCTTTGATACCAAAACTTATTTAAATGGTGATATCAATACCAAGGTTGACCGCGCTTCAATGGCTTTTGCAGTAGAAGCAAGAGCACCACTAATGGATCACCGGGTAGTTTCATTTGCCCAACAACTACCCGATAACTTCAAATTTGGGAAAGGGGTTCAAAAAAGGATATTAAAAGATATTTTATATCAGCACGTTCCCGCTCATATGTTTGACAGACCCAAATCTGGATTTACGATGCCCTTTAGCCAATGGTTCAGATATCAACTTAAGGATTATGTACTTGACCAATTATCCCTGCGCGAACTGAAAAACATTCCGGGAATTGATGCGCAAAAGGCCTTAGATATGGTACATGACCACATGGCTGGCAGATGGAACCGTTTTCCACAAATATGGAAATTACTGGTGTTTAAGCAGTGGCTAAAAAGCCAAAAATCAAGCGCTTTACCGGCGTATCAATTGGTATAAAAAAACAAATCTATCTAATATTTATGATCCAGATTAAAGCAAAGGCACTCCGCTTAATGCCTGTGAATATTATTTGGTTTGCGGGAAAGCCGCAAAAATGGCAGTGTCTTTATAATTATTATAAGCAAAGTGCTTATAACGAAGAGGTTGCAGGTTATTGCAGAGAGGCGTTTTTTACTAAAGTTATAGATATTAGCGCGCCGGCAGAAGTTTTTGAATCCGGGTTTGATCAAAAAACCGTCTACGAGATCAGAAGAGCCGTTAAAGACGGTGTAACAACATCTACCGAGACAGATTTAGCACATTTTGTTAGCTTTTATAATTTATTCGCCAAAACAAAACAGCTGCCAAAACTCAGCGCTAATTTTAATAAATACAGGTCTCGCATCATTATTACCAAGGCTGTTTATAATCAGCAGGATATTGTAATGCATGCATATCTGAGTGATATGAGTATCAAAAGGGTAAGGTTGTTGTACTCGGCGTCACTTTTCAGGAATGAAAACGATACACAGTATAAGGCCGTAGTGGGCAGGGCAAACCGGTTATTGCATTTTAAGGACATGTGTTTTTTTAAACAACAGGGGTTTGAAGTTTATGATTTGGGAGGGTATGCTTCAGGAACAACCAACGAAGCGCTTATGAGGATCAATCAGTTTAAAGATAGTTTTGGCGGTGCACTAATACAAGAGAGTGATTATTTGCCTTTGCCTGCAATGGTGTTAGCCTTTATTAATAAAATGTTTAAAGTATGAAATTGATCAATTTGTTCCAGTTATATTTTGACAAATTATTCATATGCGATAAATGGAATATTGGTTACGTTAATCAAACTCCTGAAAGTCTTATTAACAGCCAAAAATTAAACGGCGAAATAAACTGGCTTCAGGAAGATAGCGCTGATTATGCTGCAGATCCCTTTATCACAAAAATAAATGGCCGCATACATTTATACTACGAAGAGCTTAACTTTTGGAAAGCGAAGGGTGAGATAATGATGACGGATGGGTTGAATTTTAAAAAGAAAAGGAAAGTAAAAGGTATAATGAACAAATCGGTACATCTCTCGTACCCATACCTGTTTACAGTAAAAGATAAATTATACTGCATTCCTGAAACAGCTAATGCGAAGCAGGTTGCTTTGTACCAGGTAGATAAGGATAACCCGCAAAAATTAAAAAAAATACGCGTCATATTAAATGGTAATGATTTTGTGGATAGCTCCATTATATATTATCAGGATAAGTACTGGTTGTTTACCAGCGTATCAGGAAGGCATGGCGAATTGCATATTTTTTACTCAGATACATTGCTGAGTGCATTTAAGCCACATGCTTTAAACCCAATTGCTGTTGATAATCACGTGAGCAGATCGGCCGGAAGTTTATTCATTGTTGAACAAAAACTTTATATGCCAAGCCAAAACCCCGAAAAGTGTTATGGTGGTTCAATCATGATCAATGAAATTACACACATTAATGAAACGGAATTTCAATACCGCACCGCTTTTGAATTATTGCCCAAGTTACCTTATGACCAGGGTTTACATACCATAAATTTTGCAGACGGTTTACTTATTGTAGATGGTAAACGCAGCGTGTTCAATGTGTTTACCCCTCTGAAAAAAATAGTGAGGAAAATCAGGAATTATACTAATGCCAACAATTATGCCTGCGATTAATCAACATGTGCTTTTCGTTTCCATGACTAATGAGGCTAATGGAGCCGAAAATGTATTGCTTATGGCTGCCAGTGCCATTGGTGCACCTATATTGTTTTTGAAAAAGGTAAAAACTGGCGGTTTGCACATTCCTACCGGGCAGCCATCACAGTATGTAACCTGTAAAAGTATGCTTGCTGGTTTTTTAGGGTTGATGAGCTCACTTAAACCTTATCGCAAAGATTTTATTATCATGAGCACCCATCCTTATTTAAATGCTTATCTGGGCTTTTTAAAACGGATTGGTTATTTAAAATCGCAGCTTATTGTGCGTGAATGTACCTCTGTTTTTACCAGGTATGCCGGTTTTAAGAGGTTGAGCTATTTGTTGGCCTATCAATTAGGTTATCCGGGTGTAAACCTTGTTGTTTGCCAAACAAGTTTAATGCGTTACCAATTTTTGCAACATGTAAATTTTATATCGGCTCAAAAAGTTATTGTACAGGAAAATCCCGTGAACCTGGAACAAATTCTTACTAAAGCTAAATCACCTTTAAATGATCCTGATACTGATACTGATTTTATTTGTGCCGCAGGCAGGCTGATCCCTGAAAAAGGATTTTCAATTTTAATTCACGCCTTTAGTTGTATTGAAAAACAGTATCCTGATTTAAAGTTACTGATATTGGGTGAAGGACCCGAAAGGCACTCGCTAATCACCTTAATTGAAACCCTGGGGCTTACAAACCGCGTCATTCTTAAAGGCCGTATTGATAACCCTATGCCTTATTTTAAGCAGGCCAAGGTATGCGTGGTATCATCTATTAAAGAAGGCTTTCCAAATGTTTTACTTGAAATGATGACCATGAATCAGTCAGTTATTTCTACACTATGTGCCGGGGGGATAGAAACCATACCCGGAATTTTGAAAACAAAGGCAAATAGTATTAATGAGCTGGTGCTTACCATAAAAAAAGCACTTTGCAAAGATACCGATAACAAGAGCGAAATAATAAGGCAATACCTGTATAACAGAACGCCTGAAATATTTATCAGCTCTTTATTAAAGAATTTTAACAACGTACCTACCATGAACAACCTTTAGCAAGAAGGTTATCTATTACACTTTAAATTAAAATCGTATGAAAAAAGAAATGAAATTTCTTGGAAGAGTGGGTTTATCTGTCATGGTATTAGGTGTACTTATATTATTTGATAGCTGTAAAAAAGAGCTGGCCAACCCAAGTCCAATACAAGAAGAAAAACCAATACAAGTAAAGCCACCTATACAAATTAAGCCAGGCTTGTATAAAATAGATTTTGATGGTTTAAGATCAGATGGCGGATTTTCCTATAAGATAGGATATGTAATTGAAGGAGGGGATTCGAATGCGGCACCTACTGTATCAATTCTCCGTCTTTTTGAAAATGGTGTGGAATTACGTCCTCCTCATTCTGCCCACCAGGATATCCGTGATTACGGTGAGGGTCGTTTTAGCCATTGGGGTACAACTTTATATTTTTCAACCACCAATAATACAGATCCGGTTGTAAATGGTAAGGAGTATAGCTATACAATAGATGGTTCAGGATACCCATCAAATTGAGCATTATCACAAATGCACTAAATAACCGATGCTGTACTATACGTGGGATGAAATTTATTTTTAAACTAATTATTGTTGAATAAGGTCTGGTCAGACTTTGTTCAACAATAATCTATCAGCCTGTTCCATAGGCGTTCAAAGCTTTCATTATCAAAGCTTTCTTGTATTCTCTTTACTTAAAAAGTTCTATTCATTCATTTTTTAAATTTAAAATCTTATGAAAATTTTAGTTACCGGCACGGCTGGTTTCATTGGCTATCATTTGGCTAAACGTTTGTTGAAAAGGGGGGATACGGTAGTAGGCATTGATATTATTAATGATTATTATGATGTACGTTTAAAGTATGCGAGGCTGGAAGATGCCGGTATCAGGGTATCTGAGCTGGAATATGCAAAGCCTGTTTGCAGCGAAACAAACCCTAACTATACATTTATAAAGCTTGACCTGCTTGATAAGGACCAACTTGAATTATGTTTCAAAACCCATCAGTTTGATGCTGTATGTAACCTGGCAGCACAAGCCGGTGTGCGTTACAGTTTAACCAATCCCGAAGTTTACATTGACTCTAACATTAAAGGGTTTTTAAACATTCTGGAGTGTTGCCGGCATTTTAAAATTAATCATTTAGCTTATGCAAGTTCATCAAGTGTATATGGCTTGAATAAAAAAATGCCTTTTAATGAACATGATATAGCTGATCATCCGGTTTCATTATACGCAGCTTCAAAAAAGGCTAATGAAATGATGGCGCATACTTATAGTCATTTGTTTAATTTACGCACTACAGGTCTGCGTTTCTTTACTGTTTACGGTCCCTGGGGCCGGCCAGATATGGCGCTCTTTATTTTTACCAAGGCTATGCTGGAAGGTAAACCTATTGAAGTTTTCAATAACGGTAATATGAAACGCGATTTTACCTATATTGATGATATTGTTGAAGGGATTATGCACGTGATTGACAGTCCTGCTGAGGCAAATCCTGAATGGGATGCGCTGAAACCTGATCCTGCAACTTCAAAAGCTCCTTTTCGTATTTTCAATATTGGCAGGGGCGCGCCGGTTAACCTGCTTGATTTTGTAGTAGAAATTGAAAAGCAATTACATATTACCGCTAAAAAAATATTTTTGCCCATGCAAGAGGGCGATGTAGCTGAAACTTGTGCTGATGTATCTAATTTGGATGGTGTTTTAAACTATAAACCTAAAATTTCTGTTCACACTGGTGTTTCCAGATTTACAGCCTGGTATAAATCGTTTTATAAGGTCAAAAAGCAACATTTTGAGCCCGTACCGTCTGATATTGAAACCCTGTAATGTCATATTAATGTCAGAAAGTGTGCAATTTTATACACTTGGTTTACACATGTCTTTTACACATTTTAACAGTAAATAGGTGTTATAACGCAGTTTTTGAACCTCTTTCAATTTAAGTTCATCTTTCCATAAAGTTTTTTTATTGGCAATTTATCAAACGCAGCTCCGTTTGATGGCCTTAATAAAAAAAACATATGGAAAGAACAAAAAAACCTATTACAAAAGTGGCAGTAGTCAGTATGATGCTAAGTGCAATTATCTTTTTTGGTAGTTGCAAAAAAAACGGAGATGATCCGACGCGTGTACAAGATAGCACTGCATTAACAACAAATTCGGCAACCGCAGCTTTGGCAACTACTGCGGGAACCAAGTACACTGTAAATTTAGCCGGTTTACGGAATGATGGAGGACATGCCTATAAAATTGGATATCCGTTAAGCAAATCAGGCGACTCTAACGAGCAACCTACCGTATCCACCCTTCGTCTTTTTGAAAACGGGGTTGAATTAAAGCCACCTCATTCGGTTCATCAGGACATCCGTGATTATGGTAAAGGTCGTTTCAGTCATTGGGGAACTACACTGATTTTCTCAGCATCAGATAATTCCAACCCCATGAATAATGGCCGGAAATACACTTACACGTTAGATGGATCTACCGGAGGTTCTACAACAGCACCCGTAGCTCCAACTGCTCCAGCGCAGACCGCGCCGACGTCAACCGCCGGCCTTATGGGATACGCAATGGTTAACGGAACAACCACCGGAGGAGCTGGGGGTTCATCTGTTACAGTGACAACCTTAGCGGCTTTAAAAGCTGCCGTAGGAGATAACACTAAAAGAATTGTATATGTAAGCGGTACAATCACAGGATCAGGCGGCGAGCCGGTATACGTTTTATCAAATAAGTCAATTATTGGAAAACCAGGCGCTGTTATTCAAGGTGTATCATTGTATATTTTTACGGTAAGCAACATTATCATTCAGGATATAAGGTTTAAAAACTATGTGAAAGATGCCGCGGTAATGATCAAGGATCAAACACATCACGTGTGGGTTGATCATTGCGAGTTTTCAACAGACCGTAACCATGGCTGGGATTACTGGGGTAAAGACATCTCTATTACCCGCGCTGCCGATTATGTAACTGTTTCCTGGAGCAAGTTTCACGACACCAATTTATCAGTACTTATAAGTGGAGGAATAGCTGGGCATGAGTCAGATATCGGTCACCTTCATGTAACCATGCACCATAACTTTTGGTATAATGTTAGCGAAAGAGAACCTGATATGAATTATGGCAGTGTACACGTGTTCAATAACTACCATTTAAATAACACCGGTTATTCATTAGGTGCAAGGGCAGCAGGTAATGTACGTACCGATAATGAGTATTTCTCAAACTGTGCCAAACCTATTTCTACAAATTTAGCTGGTGACCCTCCAGGTTATTTTAGTGGTGTTAACACTAATATTTATTTAAATTGTGGTAAAAATGATATTACAACCGCAATTTCAAACTGGTTACCAGGTTACTCTTACACATCAGTATTGGATCCGGCTGCAAATGTACCAGCTTTAGTTCAAGCAGGTTCAGGCCCAAGAACTACTAACTAAAAATTCTGATCTTTATTTAAAAACTCACTTTTAATACCCCAAACCACCTCAAGGTGGTTTGGGATATTTTAAAAAAATGTTTTGTTTGCCTAACTAAACCTTATACCTGTTACATCATTATTGCAATAATATATTTATTGCCCGCATTTAGCGCCTGCTAAATGCTATTCATTTTAATATAACCAATATAATATATATGCTCAACCCGATCTGTCTGATCGGTTGAAAAAACCTATTATCCCGCTTTATAATAACCATTCCGGTGTTACAATTTAAATCATACGTAAGTAGCCGGTATTAATTTATAGTACCCATGAATAAAACAGGGCAAAGAATACTGATCGTATGCGATTCGTCCAGATCATTAATGGATTTCAGGGGCAAACTCATAGAACAATTGGTACAACACCATGAGGTATATGTATTTACACCTCGCATTACACAGCAAAGCGTACGTGAAAAATTAGCATTACTAAAGGTAGGTGTATATGAAAATGAACTGGATGGCAGCAATGTTTCCGTTTTTTCAGATATCCGTTATATTATTCAGCTATATAAGCTGATCAAAAAACTGCGGCCGGATGTTTTTTTTCCGTACACTTTTAAACCTGTAATATACGGAACCGTCCTGGCAAAATTATGTCGTGTTAAAAAGATAACACCAATGCTTACAGGCCTGGGTTATAACTTCACTCCAAATGCAAAAAAAGGTTTGCTAAGCAATATTACACGCAAGCTTTTAAAATTCAGCCTGATGAATAACCGTCGGCTGAGAATAATTTTTCAGAACAAAGATGATTATCAAACACTGTTACAGCATAAAATTTTAACTGCTAAACATAAGGTTGCCGTAGTAAATGGTTCAGGTGTTGATCTGGAACATTATGAATACGCTCCGCCTGATATAAAAAACGTTAGTTTTTTAATGATCTCGCGTTTAATAAACGCCAAAGGGATCTATGAATATTACGAGGCGGCACGAAATATCCGTTTACAACACCCCAATATCCAGTTTAAACTGATTGGAGCGTATGGCAGCAACGTTGATACCATAAGCAATGAGCTTTACAGTAAAATTAAGTCAGGAAAAACAATTACTTACCTGGGCGAAGTTGATGATGTGAGGCCTCATATAAAAGATGCATCCGTAGTAGTATTACCTTCTTATTACGGGGAGGGTATTCCTCGCTGTTTGCTGGAAAGCATGGCAATGGGAAGAGCAATTATAACCAGTGATTCTGTGGGCTGCAGGGAAACTATTGAATCAGCTTTGGCTGCAAACGGCTTTCTGGTTCCTGTTAAAAATGTCACTGAGCTTGTTTCAAAAATGAAATTTTACCTCAGCAATAGCAATGCTATTAGTTCCAATGGGGTAAACGGACTTGCTTTTGCCCGGAAAAAATTCGATGTAAATCTTGTTAATGCCGAGATGTTGAAAATTATGCAGCTGAACTAAAATATTGTACCAAAGCAAGACCAATAAATTTTACGCAATGGAAAATAGGTTGAATTATGCCGACCGAACTTTAAGTGATTTTACAAGTGCAATAGATGAATATGGATGGGTTGTTTATAATAATGTTTTAGGGGCGGATTTTGTTGACAAGATTAATGAAGATTTAATAGATGCTTATAAATACAGGAGAAGTATCCAGGAGAAAAACGGCATAAGTGCTAATATGGGTGGAACGTTGCATCATTTGTTAGAACGCGAAAATTTCGGGCTTCGTTTTCTTGAAAAAATGTATTGCAATGAAGAGATCAGGCATTTCTTAAACGGCAATTATATCCTGAATGGTATGAATGCAGTAATACATGCTAAAAAAGAGCACCCTTATTTGAGTAACATACATCGTGATGCGCGCACCTTTATGAAAGATGCAAAATTGCTGATCCAGATGATTGTTACGCTTGATGATTTTACATTGTTAAATGGTGCAACTTGTTTTCTTTCGGGCTCACATAAAACAGATCTGAAACCCGATGAAATGTATTTTTATGATCATGCAGAACGGGCCATTGCACCAAAAGGAAGCATAATCCTTTTTAACTCAAACATTTGGCATGCTGCTGGCGAAAATACTACCACAGACGTGAGAAGAGCTTTAACATTGGGCTTTACCCCTCCGTTTTTTAAGCAACAGTTGGATTATTCAAGATTTTTAGGTTATGACTTTGTTGCAGGGTTAAGTGCTGAACTGCGACAGGTTATTGGATATAATGCACGTGTCCCTGAAAATTTAGATGAATATTATCAGCCTCCACATTTAAGAATGTACCAGCGTGACCAGGGCTGAGAATAATACCTAAACCAATCATATTAAACTTTTAACCATGCAGAAAACTAAAACCACTCTAAGAACCATGGGGGGGTATTACGAATTGCAATTAGCCGTAGGAAAGGAGTTTTACCCTAATTTGATCAGACTAAATACCGGCCGTAACGCTCTGGAATATATTCTGAAACAAAAAGGGTATGCCAAAATTTATATACCTTATTTTACTTGTGATGTTTTACTTGAGCCTATTAAAAAGCTTGATGTAGCCTATCAGTTTTATAAAATTAATGATCAGCTTAATCCTGTTATTGATTTTGAAATTGAACCGGATGCCTGCTTTTTATACACCAATTACTTTGGCATTAAACAGGAAACAATAAAGTGTTTAAGTAGGCAGATCAAAAACCTGATCATAGATAATTCTCAGGCTTTTTTTTCGGCTCCATTGCCTGGCATAGATACTTTTTATTCGTGCAGAAAGTTTTTTGGGGTTCCTGACGGGGCTTATCTGCAGATTAATAAAAAGCTCAGTCGGAAGTTGCCGGTTGATTCATCTGTTAGTCGTTGTTCTCATCTTTTAAAAAGCATTGAATTTGGCGTAGAGGCGGGTTATTCTGATTTCAAGAGAAATAATGATGCTTTAGTGAATAATGAAATTAGGAGCATGTCGCCCTTAACACAAAGAATTCTTTCAAGTATTAACTACGAGGAATGCGCCCGGATACGAAAGCGGAATTTTGAATTTTTACATAAGCATTTGCAGGCCCAAAACCTGTTTAAGTTTGATATTCCAGACGACTACTCCCCAATGGTTTATCCTTTTTTAAGTGCTGATCGTGATCTGAAATTACACCTGATACAGAAAAAAATATTCGTGGCTACATACTGGCCAAATGTGTTTAAGTGGACCACCAGCAAAATGTATGAAAACTATCTCGCCCGGTGTATGGTGCCTTTGCCAATAGATCACCGGTATAATCTTCAGGACATGTTTTTTATGTTAAACATTTTACAACAATTTATATGAATATTTCAGTATACATACGCCCCCTGGTTTTAGAAGATGCACAAACATCTTATTTATGGAGAAATGATCCAAAGGTTTGGACTTTTACCAATTTTAAGGCTACTCAGCGTATTACCCCAAGAATGGAGGCTGCATGGCTACAAAGTAACCTGAACAGGCCCGACCAAATTCGCTTTGCCATCTGCTTAAAAGAGCTTGACACCTATGTTGGTAATATCCAATTGCTGGATATTCAGGATAAACGTGCGGAATTGCATCTTTTTATCGGAAATAAAATGTATTGGGGTAAAGGTATTGGCTATCAGGCTACCATGCTTATACTGAAATATGCCTTCTTTTTTAAAAATCTGGACAGTTTATATTTAAGAGTACATCCCGCTAATATCCCGGCTTTATCCATCTATGAAAAAGCCGGATTCGATATTGTCGGTGAAAAAGATGGTCTGGTCAGGATGAGTATTTCAAAAAAAAAATTCATGGCCCTGGAAACCTCGGATAAATGATTGCTATATAAAACTAAATTAAACCAAACCACATGATCAAATTATTGACAATCCATGATAAGCTGGAATGGACTTCTTATGTACAGAAAGCAGCAGAGTATGATTTTTATCATACCTGGCATTATCATGCATTAGAAACGGGGCAGGGTATACCTCTTTTGTTTGTTTATCAGGAACATGACGATTATATCGCATTTCCGCTGCTTAAAAGGCCAATTCCTGGATCTGATCTTTACGATCTTGGCAGTGTGTATGGTTATACAGGTCCTTTTTCAAACAAAAAAATGGATGAATTGGGTAATACATTAAAGGAAAATTTTAAACATGCCTTTCAGGATTTTCTTATAGACGGAAAATATGTTTCTGTATTTACCAGGATGCATCCATTTTTTAAGCAGCAACTACTGCTTGAAAAATTTGGAGGTATATATGAAAATGGTCGTACCGTAGTTATTGACCTGTCAGAGAGTATAGAGGAGCAGCGTAATAAATACAAGCAATCAACTATGGATGCAATAAAGCATGCCTGGAACAAGGGTTTTAAGGTTAAAGAGGAGAGAGGACCCGATGCCATTGCGTTGTTTGTAAAAATTTATCTGGAAAACATGAACCGGGTAGGTGCTTCACCTTATTATTTTTTTAACCAGGAATACTTTAACAAAATTTTAAACACTCCTGAATATGATGCCCGTCTGATAACAGCGTATGATGGTGATATAGCAATTTGCAGCACCATAATCATGTTTACCAATGGCATTATCCAGGCACATTTAATAGGAACGCTTAACGAATACCTGCATCATAGCCCCGCTAAGTTTATGGCCGATGAGATTTCAATATTGGGCAGATCGCTGGGTATGCGCTACTATAATTTGGGGGGCGGGCTTGGTTTTAAAGAAGATGCTCTTTTTAAATGGAAGTTAGGCTTTACAGAGCATTGTTTAGATTATAAAAGCTGGCGCTATATTGCCAACCCCGCTATATATCAAGAACTGCTTGATAAAAAAGATATTGATAAAAACGCCGATATCGATTTTTTTCCGCTATACAGATACGCCTGAATTTTTAGACTATAAAAGTTGGCATTATAATGCCAAATCCCGCCCATATATCAAGAACTGCTTGATAAAAAATATTGATCGAAACACCAATATCTATTTTTTTCGAATATAAAATAAACCTGAATTTTTAATAATCTTAAATCTTATTGCTATGATATACATAAGAAATTTGATATTTCACGATAAATTTCATTCCAGATGGTTAGTTCTTTTAATTGATCTGATGATCGTGTTTATATCCCTTTGCCTTTCTATTTCTTTAAAGGATAAATTGGATTTGAAGCTAAATAATATTTACTACATGATTTTTTACTGTAGTAATGCAATTTTAATTTTTCTGGTAATGCGTATCCATACCCGTATTATAAGGTATTCGAACACAAAAGATATGTTACGCATTTTTATGGCAGTGCTGGCAAGTAATGCGGCGTTCATGTTGCTTTGCAATGTATTATTTGCACCTTATTTGAAATTTAGCCTTATTGGGTTGGGCGATATACTACTTATTAATTTTTTTATATCGTCATCCTTATTGATGGGTATGCGAATTGTAATAAAAGACTTATTCGTATATCTTGAAGGTCCGGGATTGACTGAAAAGAAAGAAAATATTTTGGTTTATGGTTCAGGTACATCCTCTATTTTAATTAAAAATGCGGTAGAATCACAAAAAGGGCTCATGATACAGGTTCAGGGTTTTATTGATGTGGGGTCTGATAAAATAAATAAATGCCTTGAACAAAAGCAGGTGTACCCGATACGGTCGATTGAAAGATTAAAACAAAAGTTTTCTATCAAAACGATGCTTATTACCTCCGAAGAGCTGAATGTTGACAACAAACGAAACGCTGTTGAAAAATGCATGGAACTTGGTATTAAAGTGATCACCGTTCCCCCATCTGATCAATGGCTCAATGGAAAACCTAACTTGAACCAGTTTAAAGATTTGAAAATTGAAGACCTGTTACAACGTGCGCCTATTGAGCTATGCAAAGATCATATCTTTAGTGAACTTAGTGGTAAACGGGTTTTGGTTACAGGTGCAGCCGGCTCTATCGGGTCTGAAATTGTGCGGCAGGTAATGTGCTATGATCCGGAGTATATCATATTGTGTGACCAGGCCGAAACACCTTTGCATGATATTCAAATGGAAATTGAAGATGGGAAAAGCTCATGCAAAACAAAAATATTTATTGCTGATATTCAAAATACCAATCGCATAAAATCACTTTTTAACTTATATAAACCACAAATTGTTTTTCACGCTGCCGCATACAAACATGTGCCCATGATGGAAAATAATCCTACAGAGGCTGTATTAACCAATGTGTGGGGTACCAAAAACGTAGCAGATATTTCCATGGAATTTGGGGTGGAAAAGTTTGTTATGATTTCTACCGATAAAGCGGTGCGGCCAACCAACATAATGGGTGCCTCCAAGCGTATTGCAGAAATGTACATACAGTCTTTAAGCACAGAAATTAGTAATGACCAGGGTTTTTATCCAATAAATGGAGATATTGCAACAGGAAAAACCAAATTTATTACAACCCGTTTTGGAAACGTTCTTGGATCCAACGGTTCTGTTATTCCCCGGTTTAAAGCACAAATTCAACGTGGCGGACCCGTAACTGTAACCCATCCTGATATTACACGTTATTTTATGACAATTCCGGAGGCTGTACAACTTGTACTGGAAGCAGCAGTAATGGGCAAAGGCTCTGAAATATTCCTGTTTGATATGGGAGAGCCCGTTAAGATAGCAGATCTGGCTGCCAATATGATAAAATTAGCAGGCTTTATTCCGGATGAAGATATAAAAATTGTATTTACAGGTCTAAGACCTGGCGAAAAACTATATGAAGAATTGTTAAATGTTGAAGAGCATATCATTCCAACATATAATAAAAGCATAAAAATCTCGAAAACTATACCTAATAGCTATGCAGAAGTTAATAGCGTAATTAAAGAGTTGCTGGAGCTTAGTTTGCTTAATAATGTTGATTTAATGGTGCTTAAAATGAAAGCTATTCTTCCTGATTATATCAGTAATAATTCTCAATATGAAAAACTGGATCTAAGACTTGTAAACACTGAAACAACATAAATTTAATTAGGAATTGTTTGGGAAATATGGCCAAAATACCAATAAATCTTATTTGACGAGAATCACTGTTAAATGTGATGAAAATCATTTTTTAGTGTTTTGTTTAATCTACTTTTATTATGATAAATATAAAATAAAGGCGTATAGTAATGGGTTGTCTAAAAATGGATATGATTTGAAGATGTTTTTTTATGATTGTTTCATTGAATAGGTACATGGGCCCTGCAAAACTTTATAATTTGGAAAAATATTTAAATGGGACTACTTTTTACGCTAAAGTATTTTATGGTAAGTTAATGTATTTCAGTTTTTAGGTAAATTTTAGAGGCGAATTACCTCTATATAAAAATTTAGGTTATGCACAACAAAATTGACTATCCGCTTATTGGTTATGTAACCAATAACAATAATTCTGGTGGCATTTATAGCAGCCCTGATTTGAATTACGGACAAATATTGGAACGGGTTGTTCGCAGAGATCGTATGGGTATTAGTGAGCTTGCAAGGCGACTAAATGTAAGCAGGCGAACCATTTATAACTGGTTTGAAATGGAAAAACTTAGTCTTGACGTCATTTGTAAAATTGGCTTTGTAATAGGGCATGATTTTTCAAATGAATTTCCCGAAGAGTTTGCTAAAACAAATAACGATACTATTGGTGATTCTCTTGCAGAAACACAAAATGCAGCAGAACAAACGCCTAATGCTATTTACTATTGGATGGATAGGTATATAAAGTTGCTTGAAAAATTTAATGAGGTTTTGAGCCACGAGATAAAAGATCATGAAACCGTGAGTTAATAAATTTATTAACCAGCACCAAAATAATACTTGTATTTCTTAATCAACTATACCTAAACAAAGAAGGCGCCATATCATGATATGAGCGCCTTTTTTATTTAAATAAGGTTTTGATATAAAATAGGGCCCGTTGATCATTGATCAACGGGCCCTATGATTTTTAGCAAGTGAGATAGATTGTTAAAAATCCGAATACTCAGCAGGATGTAGGAAAATAATATCCGCGTGCGAAACATTATTTTTGAATTCAGCTTTTGCAGTAAGTGTTTTCCATTGCGCGTCATTGCTAAATGCTTCCCAATGTTTATCCCTGTCTTCTTTACTGTTAAAAGTTGTCATATACATTAGGTTAGGCATGTGGCTGCCGGCTATCACTTCCGAATAAAAAACGGCATTAAATTCTAATCTTTTAAAAAGCCCTATTTCATCACCAACGTTAAACATCCTTACTTTGTTAAAATTGTATTTTTCAGTAGCGCTCTCATAGCTGCGCAGTTCATAAACCCTGTCGGCCTTAGCTGCGGTAAGGTTTGGAACAGCAGGAGCTGGCATACCTGGGAAAGCTTGCAAGACAATGGTCTCTATACGGCTATATGGCGCATCCTTATAATCAGCATCAATATAATCTTTACCATCAGTCAGATATTGAGCATCTTCCTGTAATTTCTCGTTTATTCCGGCTAATTTATCCAACGAAGAAAACGGGGTGAAAACATAAATAAGTTTGGCAGTATCCTGTTGTGTAACTGGTTTAAATACCCCAATATTTTTAACACCTGCACGATGCAATGCCGGTATGTATGCTTGTTGCAAGTAATGCTCAATCTTACTTTCCTGCTCCTGCGTTTTATAATGATATATTTTTAATTGGTAGTAGTTTTTAGCCGGTGCTTTAGCAAAAGCGGTTGAAGAGGCGGCTACGAGCACTAAAAGGCAGGCACAACAAACCAGCCTTAATTGTTGAGATAACTTCATGATGGTATTTTATTTATATAAAAATGATTACTATTGGTAAATACCTGTGCGATATTTTGCCATAAAAGTAAGTTAATGATGCTTTAATAAATAAAATGGGTTAACTAACAAATCAATTAGCTGCTTTTGGTATGCTTTGACAGGTAGAAGTTAATACTTGTAAGTTTGATTATGCCAGATATCAAAATTGCATTTGGTTTTCTGCAAAGTGGCATAAACCCTCTAATATCTGGCTAAGTTCTGTCCCTTTACCAGTTAAGGTATACTCGGTTCTTGGAGGATTGCCTGGTACATAGCTTTTATGTATCAGTTCATGCTGTTCCAAAAATTTCAACCTGTCTGCCAGGATATGATCG
This sequence comes from Mucilaginibacter lappiensis, assembly GCF_050433765.1. Taxonomy (GTDB): domain Bacteria; phylum Bacteroidota; class Bacteroidia; order Sphingobacteriales; family Sphingobacteriaceae; genus Mucilaginibacter; species Mucilaginibacter lappiensis_A. The sequence goes on from NZ_JBNPWP010000008.1 coordinate 212,164, forward strand.
CTTATATGTTCCAAATCCTCCTTTAGGCTTGTAAAACGGGTATTGCCCTCTTCAATACTAAATAGTACTTCAGTCATCCATCTTTTACTCAATAAATATATAAGTTCATTAAGCGCGCATTTTTCCTCCAGGAATGACTGGTTATGGTAATTGGTGGAGCTTAGTTTTCTTTCTGCCATGCTAACTGATTAATGAGTTACTAATTACTGGGTAAGTTATTGGTCTTCATGACCTTTTGTTGTTCCTTTGTGGCTGTTGCAACAATGTATAAAGTTAATAAAACGATTTAATTTGTTGTATGGTGCATAATAAACAAAAAAAGTAATTAAAAACAAAAGAATGATGAAGTATCGGAAATTAGCAAATACAGATTTATTACTCTCCGAAGTAACTTTTGGTGCATGGGCAGCCGGTGGCTGGATGTGGGGTGGTACCGAACGCAAAGAGGCTATTGATGCCATAAGGGTTTCATATTCGCTCGGCGTAACATCTATTGATACGGCCCCGATCTACGGTCAGGGTACAAGTGAGGAAATTGTTGGTGAAGCGATCAAAGGACTGCCCCGTGATAAATTTCAGATCCTTACTAAATATGGAATGCGCTGGGACCTTAAAAAAGGTGATTTTGGCTTTAGCAGTAAAAATAACAGCGGAGTAGATATTGATATTTATAAGTATGCGGGTAAAGAAAGTATTATAAAAGAGTGCGAAGACAGTTTAAAACGTTTGGGGACTGATTACATTGACCTGTACCAAATCCATTGGCCCGATTCAACAACGCAGATAGCAGAAAGTATGGAAGCTGTTTCGCGGTTAATTGAGCAGGGAAAAGTGCGTTACGCGGGCGTTTGTAATTATGACGCGGCACAAATGGCCGAAGCCGAAAAATATGTCACCGTTGTATCTGATCAGGTACCTTATAGCATGGTTAAACGTTCAATTGAATCAGAATTAATTCCTTATTGCCTGGAGCACAATAAATCCATCCTGGCTTACAGTCCATTAGAGAGGGGACTTTTAACCGGTAAAATGAAACCAGGCTATGAGTTTTCAAAAGGTGATCACCGCAAAGAAGTGTCATTTTTTAAAGATGAAAATTTAAAAAGGACCAGTGAGTTCCTTAATCTGATAAAACCCATTGCCGATGAAAAACATTTGACATTAGGACAATTGGTTATTTTATGGACACTTGAGCAACCGGGCATAACCATAGCGCTGGTTGGTGCACGAAATAGTGAACAGGCCATTGAAAATGCCAAAGCTATTGACAGCAAATTAAGTATTGACGAAATAGAAGTTATAAAAGAATATCTTAATCAGCTTGAGTTAATAGCTTAATTGTTAAAATAGCGATCAGGACATTGCAAATTATCGCCCTTAATTTCCATATAATACCCGGGGATGCTGATTTATATTTTAGGTCAGTATCCCTTTTATCTTTTTAGTAACCTATTATTTATTCCCTATTTTTTGAATGTCGCATAACGTTCAATTGCATCCTGTGATCAATGAGCTTCTTAATACAAAATTTAATGAGGTTCATAAACTCCCGTTAAATGTTAACACATTCAGGTCATTGATCAATGATTTTGCGCGTATTGCTACTTATTCTGCCGGGGGATGCGTACCGGTTATGGAGTTTAAACTTACGCCTGATAAAGTACCGGCTTTTAATTTCAGAGTATACCGCGGCGCGTCGTCAGGGTTGAAACCGGTTTTAGTTTATTTTCATGGTGGTAATTGGATTGGTGGCAATATGGAAACCTGTGATTCAATATGCGATACGCTTGCTGAGGGTAGTGATTGTGTAGTAATATCGGTTGATTATGCCCTTGCGCCCGAGTACCATTTTCCGGTTCCGTTATACCAGGGGCTGGCCGTGCTTGACTGGATCAAGGAAAAAGGGTTTAATTTTGGTATGGATAGCGAAAAGATAATTGTTGGAGGAGAGAACGCGGGAGGCAATATTGCAGCAGGGTTGGTCCACTTGGTTGACAAGGTCAGAGAGTTCCAGCTGTTTGGCCAGATACTCGTATGCCCTGCCTTACATTACGGGTTTGATACACCTTCATATCATACTTATGAAAAGGGTTATCTGCTCTCGGGCGAAATAATGCGGTTGACATGGAAAACCTATCTTGGTAATTTAGATGAAGCCTTTAACGAACTTGCCTCTCCGTTTTTGACCGGGCACGTTAAGCATATTCCACAAACATTGATCTACACGGCCGAACATGACCCATTACGTGATGAAGCCGAACATTATGCGGCACGTTTACAGAGGCAGGGTATAGAAGTGTCTTTTCGCCGGTTTACAGGAGTAACTCATTATTTCTGGCAGATGGATGCCATATTAGATACGGCCCGTGAGGCTCATCAGGAAGCCATAACATGGCTAAAAGCGATCAATAAATTTGTTGATGCGGATAAGATCGGTATTTAATCAACAATCCCCTTTCTTTTACCAGGGCAATGTATTATTTCCATGTTTTTAGTAGCCCACCTGCGTTTCCAAGAAGCGGATCAGTATCGGGAAAAGGAACCGCGGCAATATGCTTATCAGCCAGTGGCCTATCTCCCGGCTCTCCTTTAAGCAGGTCCCATTCATGGCCGTTGGGATAAGCGCCAACTACGCCAAACATTTCGTTATCCCCCAGGTTTTTATGCCCTACACCGGCTGGGATAATCAAAATATCGCCTGCATTAACTTTTAATTTCTTTCCCTTTTCGCCTCCAAGATGCAACGTAGCCGAACCCGAATATATACCTAAAACCTCATGCGATATGCTATGGTAGTGATGAAAGGGATAAACGCCGTTACGCCATGAATTACGCCAGTTGTTTTTGGCAAACCTTTCCTCAAGCCAGGAAGCACCTTCACTTCCGGTTTCAGAAAAAGCCTTCCGGTAAATTATTAAGGGATATTTACTGTTGGGGATTACCCCGTCGTCCTGAAAATAAACAACCTCCATTAATGGAGGTTGTTGTTTGCTGAAAGCTTTTAAACTTATAAAGGCTGATAAACCCATTAAAAATCTTCTTCGCCTCATACACTCCCCGATTTAATATTTACACTACTTAAGGCATAATTATTAAGAAAATGCGCGCCTAACTTTTTTTAAGCGTTGCCCGCACTTTTGCTACCTCGGCAATTTTAACAGCGCTTGCCTTATTACCAAAACTATTCCGCACATAGGTTAAAACATCAGCAATTTGTTGATCTTTTAAATCATCATGCGAGCTCATGGAGTTAGAATATCTCTGCCCGTTTATTTCTACATCTTCGTTAAATCCATTTAATACAATTTTGATTAAAGTGGTTTTATCTCCCAGTACATAACTTGTTTTAACCAAAGGCGGATTCATGTTTGGTACACCTCCGCCATCTGCCATATGACAGGGCAAGCATATACTTGTATATACAATTTTTCCGCGTGCAACAGATGTTGCTGAAACTGCACCGCTGCGCGGTGTTTGTTTACGTTTTACCTGAGCATGTAAATTGGTAATTGATAGTGAGCATAATGCCACCAATAAAACGGTTATTTTGATCTTCATTTATTATTTTTTATAGCTTATTTTATAAATAGTTCCTTTGTTGTCGTCACTTACATAAAGTGATCCATCTTGTGCCTGAGCAAGACCGCACGGGCGGTGTTCTGCACGACCTGAAGCCTCCTGCTCTGGTGTGCCTGCAAAACCATCGGCAAATATTTCCCATTTACCATCGGGCTTGCCATTTTTAAAAGGTTGAAAAACCACAAAATATCCTGCCTGAGGTTCGGGTGCCCTGTTCCATGATCCATGGAATGCTATAAAGGCCCCGTTTTTATATTTTTCAGGGAACTGGTTACCGGTGTAAAACAGCAAGCCATCAGGTGCCAAATGGCCAGGATAAGCAGCTACAGGATCAGCATACTTAGCATCAGCTTCTTTTACGCCATCGCCACCATATTCTGGGCCTTGCATCTTTTTTTGCTTTACGTCGTCATAATACATATATGGCCATCCGGCGTTATCACCTTCCTTAAGAGCGTACATACATTCGGCCGGTAAAATAGCAGATTGATGAACGGTATAAAGTTTTGGGAAAAGATCATGTAATGCATCGCGGCCATGCTGCATTACAAAAAGCTGGTTGTTCTGCTGGTTCCAATCAAGCCCTACAACGTTGCGTAAGCCGGTTGCATAACGTATACCATTGCCCTGGGTTTGATTTAGCTTATCGGCTTTAAACCTCCAGATACCTCCTGCCGAATCCAAAATCGGGCATCCCTTTTTTTGTGGATCTAACTCGCTGCAAATATTTGAATATGCGCCTATGTTCACATACAGATTTCCATCATTATCCAATGCTATGGCTTTGGGTCTGTGGGCTCTTTTAGTAACCAAATTACTAACTACTGTTTCAGGATGTTCAGGATCAGCAACTTCGTTATTGTTATTTAATTTATAACGATAAACAGCCTGGTCTGACGATGCATACAGGTATCCGTTTTTAATGCTGATCCCCGTACCGCTAAAGGTACCAAAAGTGGTTTTTACATCGGCTTTATCTCCATTGTCATGTAAAACAACAATGCCTTTCCCATTTTTGAGTCCTCCAAGGTGTACAAAAATATCACCCTGTGGTGTAGCAACAAGGTGCCTTGCACTACCTAAATTATCAGCAATTATACTTGCTTTAAAGTTCCCGGGTAATTTTAAGCCGGCATTTTCTACTTCATTCTTTATTAATTTGAATGATAGTAGTCCCCCCACCGCAATAACGGACAGGCAACATGCAAGAATTGTCTTTTTGTTCATAATACGCTCAATTGATTAGGCTAAATTAACTATAAGCTGCTTCAGTAAAAAGCATGCATTAGCTAATAAATAAGTTAGTTTCCTGTTTTTTAGCTAAGCTGCTATCAGGAACTGTCCTCTTGTAACGAAGTTCTTACAGAAATTCAGGGGTGATTTCTATAACTAATATAACGTAATTTTTAAAGCAGGGTATTATAAAGCTTAAGAAATGCAAAATGAAGTATAAGAGAAGTAGTAAAGCCGAATTAGGTTACTTTTTTGCTGAGCAGGATAAATGTCCTCTAAAAAGGCGCTATGAACCCCAATTATTAAAATAAGTTTAGCAATAATGATTAAATTTATAATTACTTATTTAATATTTTTTAATAAGCGTTGATGGTGGATATTTCGCGAGTAGGTTATCCAAACACCGGATAGGGATTTGGGAAAAGTAGAATTTAAAAGTTAATTCCTTATTACAACGATTGTTTGATTTTTATGAGTTAAATTAGTAATGACTTAATTATGAATTTAAGAGAGCATGTAACCTGCCTGGGTAATTGCTTTTGTTAATGTAAATATTTACTAACCAGAATTAACCATAAAATATGAAACATTTTTTACTCATTATTTTTATTTCGTTGATAAGCGTTACAGCATATTCAAATGCAACCAGCGATTTGTTAGATAAATTAAAAAGTGAGATAAACAAAAAAAGCGAATATGATAAGAATAAAGAATTACGCATAAAAAGCTTAAAAGCCCAGCAAACGAAATTATCAAAAACAGACTATGATGGTCAGTTTGATGTTTTGAACAATTTATATAATGAATATAAATCATATCATTCTGATTCGGCTTATGTTTATGCACATAAAATGATTGCTGTTAGCCTAATAACAGGTAATAAAACACAACAGCATTATGGGTATGTTAAACTGGCCTATATCCTGCTATCATCCGGAATGTTTATGGAAACGTTAGACCTCCTGCATAACGTTGATTTGAATGCGCTGAGTAACCAAAACAAAGTTGACTACTATTTATCTTTAAGCAGGTGCAATTATGAACTTGCTAATTACAGCGATGATAATCACTTTAGCCCTGTTTATGTACAGGCAGCTAATAAATATATGGATTCGGCCATATTGTTTTGTGGTAAGGAAGAAATAAACCGCGCCTATTTGCTTGGATTGCAAAAAATGCAGCATAACAACTTTAATGAGAGCCGGTTCCAGTTTGAAAACCTATTAAATCATGATAAACCCATCTCCATGCACATAAGCTCCATGGCATCCAGTTCTATAGCTGCCGTATGTTTAGCTAACGCGGAGAGAAAAGAAGGGCTTGACCTGATGATACATGCAGTTATTTCAGATATTAAATCGTCGACCAAAGAAACTGTGTCACTTTATACTCTTGCACAGTTATTATACCAGGAAGGAAACATTGATGATGCTTATAATTTAATTAAGCTGGCTAAAGCCGATGCTGATTTTTACGGGGCACGCCAACGAAAACTTCAAATAGGCAAAATTTTGCCTTTAATTAGTGAAGCCAAGCTTGGTCATTTAGAGCATCAAAAAAATAAATTCTGGGTTTACCTGCTTGTGTTAGCAGCATTAGTATTATTGGGGTTATTTGTTTTCTTAATACTTGTTAAACGACTTAGAAAAATAAAGGACAGGCAACATAAGATCAGTGCAGATAACCTGCAGCTTAGCCAAATTAACGGACAACTTATAAAGGATGCTAAGATTAATGTTGAATATTTAGGGCAGTTCTTTAAAATAATATCTGATTATATATCAAAACTTGAAAACTTAAAGTTTTCTTTAAAAATAAAGCCCGCTGCTAATAGAAATGAGATTATTTACGATTTAATAAATAACCTAAACATCAAAAAAGAAAGAGAAAAAATGTACTTTAATTTTGATCATATTTTTACACAGCTATTTCCCAATTTTATCACGGTCTTTAACAGTATGTTCGATGAGAAGGACCAGATATGGCCCGTAAAGGATCAAACCTTAAATACCGACCTTCGCATATTTGCCTTAATAAGAATGGGTATTACGGATAACGAGACCATTGCTAAAATCTTAGAGTATTCTGATAGTACTATATACGTTTATAAAATGAAGATAAAAGCCAAATCCCATTGCCCCGATCAGTTTGAGCAACGGATAATGAATATTAAGGTTACAGATTTTAACTAAGGTTTTTCCCTAAAATCATACCCCTTTTTAATATTAAAAAATAATGTTTTAGTATTCAAAAGGTATTAAAAGTATTAAAAAATGGTAAAAATCGATTATATTTTTTATAGATCATTTTAACTTAAGTATTTGATTATCAAATATTTTAATTTAAAAATCAAATAAAAAAGTTATATAATTATTAAAATAACTTCAAACTGGCTTCTCAAGGGCGTAATCAGTGGCTTTCTGGCTTGATAATAGTTAAATTGCATTAGATTTTAACACACAGTATTATAAACCAAATACAACCTGCGATCTCTCGATAATTACTTCGTTTTTTTAAGTTCTGAAGCTAAAAAGGCTTAGTGCTATTTCTGGTAGTGCACTGCTATTTAGCCGATTTAATAATCGAAAATTTACCAACAGCCCCGTAGGAAAGTTCAGGTTAATATGATTGTTGTTTAAAATTTAACCAAGTATAAATCTCAATATCAACTAAATCTCAACATTATGCAATTTAAACACTTACTCAACGTATGTTTCTTTGCTGTTATGCTCTTTTTTTCGATGCCCTCTATAGCTCAAAATAAAGTAATAACAGGAAAGGTAACTGACAAAAAAGATGGGTCTCCTTTAATAGGGGTTTCAGTGGTTACAGCCGTAGGAGCTTCCGGAGGCGCAATAACCAACACGGATGGCGCTTACCGCATATCGGTTCCGGCAAGCGTAACAAGCCTTACCTTTACTTATGTAGGGTATAACAACGTAACTGTTCCCATCGGCGGCCAATCAACCGTAAACGCAAGTTTAGAATCAATCAGCAAAGCGTTAAACGAAGTAGTTGTAATCGGTTACGGTTCGCAGCGGGTAAAAGATGCTACCGGCTCGGTGGCTTCGCTAAGCACTAAAGATTTCAACAAGGGCGTTATAGCAACTCCTGAGCAATTACTGCAAGGCCGTATCGCGGGTGTGCAGGTAACCCCTGCAAGCGGTGAACCCGGTGCCGGTGCTACTATTAATATTCGTGGAGCCAGCTCTATCCGCGCAGGTACTGCTCCTCTTTATGTAGTAGATGGTGTGCCTTTGGATAACGGTGGTACAGCAGGTGGTTTTGACAGCGGCGCCGGTATGTCAGCTGCCCGTAACCCTTTAGCATTTATTAATCCTGCTGATATAGAAAATATCAGTATCCTGAAAGATGCATCAGCATCTGCCATTTACGGTTCACGTGGTGCTAATGGTGTTATATTGATCACTACCCGTAAAGGGCGTAAAGGCCAGGGAATTCAATTTAGTGCCAATACCAGCGTTTCAAGTGCAGCTAAACGGTATGATCTGCTTGGCCGCGAACAGTTTTTAGCTGCTGTGACCAGCGTAGGCGCTGACGCTGCCGCGGTTGATTTTAAAGGTAATACAGACTGGCAAAAGGAAATTTTGAGAACTGCTGTTTCTCAAAATTACACGCTTGGTTTTGGCGGTGCATCTAACACTGGTGGTACCTATCGTGCTTCCTTTGGTTATGACAATCAAAACGGTATTGTTAAAAATACAAGCCTAAAGCGTATTTCCGCACGTATCAACGCATCACAATCCTTATTCGGCGACAGGTTAAAATTTGATCTTCAATCATCATATTCAAATGTTAAGGATCAGTTTGCGCCTATAACTAATAATGCTGGTTTTAATGGTAGTTTAATTGGATCTGCAATACAGCTAAATCCTACCGCGCCTGTTTATGATGATCAGGGAAGATTATTTAATTTGAACGGTTATGAGGATAATGGTATTCCAAAGGGTAACAGCTTCAGGAACCCGGTTTCTTTATTAACTCAATTAGATGATAGAGATAACATCAACCGTTATCTGAACAATTTAACCGCTACGGTTAGGTTATTTCAAGGCTTGACCTATAAAGGGAATTTTGGTGCCGATATATCAAGAGGTTTGAGAAAAACATTTTATGACCCCAAGATCATTGGTTTTACCGATGCTACCAATATAAGGGAGTTTAATATTCCTTCGGCTACAGGCAATGGTCGTGCTATTTTGGTTCATACCGAATTAACCAATTTTACAACTGAGCATACTTTAAATTACGAAAAAAAATGGAATAATAACAGTTCCATTACCGCTTTATTAGGTTATTCATATCAAACCTTTAAACATTTTGACCGTGCTGATATTGCCTGGGGTACTTCAACCTTCGGCGTGCTAAAAAAGGACTATAATGATTTTAAAAATCATTTAGCTTATCCTGTTGGTAACATTAATGGCCTTGATAGTAGCCGTTATCAATTGCAATCATATTTTGCCCGTGTTCAATATTCTTATAAAGATCGTTACATTTTAACAGGTACAATAAGAAGAGACGGTTCATCACGTTTTGGTAAAAACAATCAATATGCCAATTTCCCTGCTTTGGCCGCCAAATGGCGTATCAGTGGTGAAGATTTTGCACCCAAAGGTATATTTGATGATTTGAGTTTAAGATTAAACTACGGTCAAACAGGTAACCAGGATTATCCATCTTATGCTTCTATAGCGCTTAGGCAGCTAAACTACTTAGGTACTTCAAATCCCCCTCAAAATGCTGATAACCCAGATTTGAAATGGGAAACGCAAACGGCGTATGGTGCAGGTATTGATTTCACCATATTAAATGGGCGCTTAACCGGTACAATTGATTACTTTAATAAATCTCAAAAAGACATTTTATTCTTCCAGGATATAGCTGCACCTGCCGCTACTGCAAGATTTTGGACCAACCTGCCGGGTAATGTAAGAAACAAAGGCGTTGAAGTAGGTTTGAATTTTCAAGCCATACAAGGCAGCGTATTTTCCTGGGATATTTCCTATAACATGACCTTTATTAAGAATAGGATAGAGAACTTTGGTAACCGCAACGTAATTACCGGTAATATTGATGGCCAGGGCTTATCTGGTGCTTATGCGCAGTTTTTTGGTAATAATTACCCGCTTTATAGTTTCAACGTACCAAATTATTCTGGTTTAGATGCTAACGGTTTTGGTATCTATCCACAAGGTATTGACGTTTCAACTCCGCAAGGTAGTCCTCTCCCTAAATTTACTGCAGGGTTAACCAATAGCTTTACTTACAAAAACTTTAGCTTAAGCTTCTTTTTAACCGGAGCTACTGGTTTCTATCTATATAACAACACTGCCAACGCATTTTTTTACAAAGGCAACCTTGTTAGCGGTCGTAACGTAACTAAAGAAGTAGCTGCAACCAATGAAAATCCACTTAACTCCGCAGAGGTATCAACACGGTTCTTAGAGAAAGGCGATTTCCTTAGATTAAGCAATGCTACTGTTGGTTATACTTTCCCGGTAAAAGGCAAAACAATTAAATCACTCAGGGTATCATTAACCGGACAGAATATATTTTTGATCACAAGCTACAGCGGTTTAGATCCTGAAGTTAATACTGATAAACAAAGAGACAATGTACCTTCAAGAGGTATAGACTATACCCCTTATCCAAAGGCACGCACATTTACATTAGGATTAAATGCAGGTTTTTAAAAAAATATGATCATGAAAAAAATAACTTCAAGAGCAGTAATATGCGGCTTAATTTTTTTAATAGCTGCAGGCTGCAAAAAATTAACTGAGACTCCATACGGCTCAAAAACAATTGACGCCGGAGGTGCATCTTCATCGGCCGATCTTAACGGTGTTTACTCACAACTTTACGGACAGGCCGATCAGGCAAACACATACGCTTTACAGGAGCATCCAACGGATGAAATGATGGGGCCGACCCGTGGTACTGACTGGGGCGATTTTGGTACCTGGCGTAAACTACATACCCATACCTGGACACCTACACATAACCAGGTTAATGATACCTGGGATCAGTTAAATATTGGTGTATACCGGGCAACACAAGTTATAGTAAGGGCTACTGATGCTAAGATCAAAGCAGAAGCCAGCTTTTTGCGCGCCTGGTATATGTTTCAGGTAATTGATTTGTATGGCCAGGCGCCGTATCGTGACCCTAATTCACCAAATACCTCAATACCAATTGTTTACAACCGTAGTGATGCAACCGATTTTATTATTAAGGATCTGGAATTTGCCGAGGCAAATTTAACCACATCTGCTAACATTGGTATTGCAAGCAAAGCGGCTGCACAAGCATTACTGGCTAAAATTTATTTAAACAAAGCGGTATACAAATCAGCAGTAGTGGGCGGCCCGTTCACCTTTGTTAAAGCAGATATGGATAAGGTAATTGAATATGCCAATAAAGTAACGGCAGCTGGTTATTCTTTAGAACCCGCAGGTAAATATTTTCAGGATTTTGCGTGGGATAACAGTGAACAATCACATGCAAACATCTTTGGTATTTACAATACAACAACCAATGCGCCGGGATCAGCTAAAAACCGTTGGAGAATGGGCTTACATTATAACCAAACTCCTGATGGCTGGAATGGATTTACAACTTTAGCTGATTTTTATAAATCTTTTGAAGCTACAGACGAGCGCAGAGGTGTTGCTTATCCTGGTTTAACAGATAAGATTGGTTTAAGAGCTGGTTTTGCTGTAGGTCAGCAATTCGGCCCTGGTGGCGTGGCTTTAAAACAAAGAGGTGGTAAACCACTTATCTTTACCGAAGATGTTAACCTGAATTACTCTACCGAGGCCCAGGGTATAAGGGTGTTTAAATACTTCCCGCAGCCAACCGGCAATACCGTTAATGATGATAACTCATCTAATGATTATGTATTTTTGCGTTATGCCGATGTATTGCTTGAAAAAGCAGAAGCTATTATGCGTGGCGGTAGTGATCCAAACGGGCAAACAGCTTTGGCAATTGTAAATGCAGTACGTGTGCCACGCGGTGCAACTCCATTAGCAAGTGTTGACGCTACTGCTATGCTTGCCGAAAGAGGGCGTGAACTTTATTACGAAGGCTGGAGAAGAAATGACCTGATCAGGTTTGAGAAATTTAATGATCCTGTTGATCAGCGACCAGCAAAAACCGACAAGTCAAAAACAATATATCCTATACCACAACGTGCTGTGGATACAAATCCTAACCTTAAACAAAACGCAGGTTATTAATATTGAGATTATTTGATTAAGAAAGAACGTAGCGGAAATTTTCCGCTACGTTTGTTTTTTCTAAGTATATGATGCTATTTAAAAAAACTAAGTTTTTTGTTTTTGCGGTAGGGATAATGTTAGGTGCCTGTAATGGAGGGGACAATAAGTCGGCTTTATTTACATTACAGTCAAATACAGATATAGGTATAAATTTTATTAACCAGCTAAATGAGCAGGACCGTACCAATGTATTTACCTTTCGCAACTATTATAACGGTGGAGGGGTAGCCATTGGCGATGTTAATAATGATGGGCTTAATGATGTTTATCTTACTTCAAACATGGGTGGTAACCAGCTTTATATTAATAAAGGTGGCTGGAAATTTGAAAATATTACTGATAAAGCAGGCGTAAAGGGTACAAAGTATTGGAGCACAGGTGTTACCATGGTTGATATTAACGGAGATGGCTGGCTTGATATTTATGTTTGCCACAGCGGTAACGCGCGCGGTAATGAAAAAGGAAATGAATTGTTTATTAACCAGCATGATGGCACATTTAAAGAAGAAGCCGAAAAATATGGACTGGTTGATAACGGGTTATCAACCCAGTCCATATTTTTTGATTATGATAACGATGGGGACCTGGATTGTTTCATACTAAACAACTCCTTTAGGCCCATTGGGTCATTTGACTTTAATCAGAACCTGAGGGCTGTAGTTGATGAATTGGGTGGCGCACGCCTATATCGTAATGATAATGGCCATTTTACCAATGTAACCAGGCAGGCAGGTATATTCTCCAGTGATATTGGCTTTGGTTTAGGTGTTTCAGTTGTTGATATTAACCAGGATGGTTACCCTGATATTTATGTGTCCAATGATTTTTTTGAACGCGATTACCTGTACATAAACCAAAAGAACGGAACGTTTAAAGAAGATATTCAGCGTGAAACCGGTCATTTGAGCCTGGCTTCAATGGGGTCAGACATCGCGGATATTAACAACGATGGGCAATATGATATTTTTACTACCGAAATGCTGCCCGAAGGTGATAAGCGTCTGAAAAAAATGACCTCTTTTGAATCGTTTGATGTAATTAAAGCCAAACAACGCGATGGTTACTATAACCAGTTTATGCAAAACTGCCTGCAGATAAACAATGGCGACGGTACATTTTCTGAAACTGCATTTTACTCGGGCGTGGCTGCTACTGATTGGAGCTGGGGTGCGCTAATGTTTGATATGGACAATGACGGTTGGAAGGATATTTTTGTGTCAAATGGTATATACAAGGATTTAACCGACCAGGATTATATAGAATTTTTAGGGAACCGGGACAATATGGCAAAAATTGCCGAGGGACGAAAGAAGTTTGATTATAAGGATTTTACGGATAAAATGATCTCAACACCCTTGTCAAACTATGCTTATTTAAATAATCGTAATCTTACCTTTTCTAATAAATCTGTCGACTTTGGTTTGGATAAGCCATCGTTCAGCAATGGGTCAATTTATGCCGATCTGGACAATGATGGTGATAATGACCTCATAGTTAATAACGTGAACTCACCGGTTTACGTTTATAAAAGCAATGCCGAAAAGAATGGCAACCATCATATACAGATAAAATTAAGGGGGGCAGGTTTAAATACCTTTGGTATTGGCGCTACCGTAAAAGCATTTATGAAAGGCAGTTCGCTTATTTATTACAATCAACCAACCCGTGGTTTTCAAAGCTGTACTTCGCCCAACCAGCTTCTTATTGGTTTAGGTAAGCATAAAAAAATTGATTCCTTGCAGGTTATTTGGCCCGGAGGTAATTATCAGCTCATAAAAAATGTAAATGGCGATAGTACATACACCTATAAACAGGCTGATGCAAACCTTAAATATAGTTGGGCTAAACCTGTAATAAAACCATTGTTTGCCGATGTAACAAAATCAGTTTTTGATAGTATACCTAAACATAAAGAGGACGATTTTATTGATTTTGATAATGAGCGCCTGATGTTGCAAATGTTGTCGACCGAAAATCCTTACATGGCACCGGGTGATGTGAATAATGATGGATTAACTGATTTTTATTTTGGAAGCTCAAAAAATAGTTTTGCAGCTATATATATTCAACAAAAGGATGGTAAGTTTAAGCAAACTATTCCCGAAGATTTGAAAAAGCAGGAATATCTTGAAAATGCCGGTGCCGCATTTGCCGATTTTGATGGCGACGGCGATCAGGATCTTATAATTGGGGTAGGAGGCAATGCCGATGAGGCTGAAACACTTGTTTACAATCCGCGATTTTATGAAAACGATGGTAAGGGGCATTTTCACCGCGATCCTGACAGAACTTTACATGCCGCGGTTAACGCATCGGTAGTCATATCCTGCGATTATGATGGCGACGGTCACCCTGATTTGTTTATTGGTGGCAGGAGCGTACCGGGGCTTTATGGATGTTCGCCCCAGTCATATGTGTTGCATAATGACGGAACCGGTCATTTTACGGATGTATCAACAGCCGTATTGGGTGGCAATGCAAAATTGGGAATGGTTACAACAGCTAAATGGGCCGATATTGATAAAAATGGTTATCCCGACCTGATTGTAGCCGGCAACTGGATGGGCATAAGGATATTTAAAAACAACAAGGGTAAATTTACTGAAGACAAACAGCTGGCCAATTACAAAGGTTGGTGGAACAGCCTTGAAGTTGCTGATGTTGACGGCGACGGCAATCCGGATATTATAGGTGGTAACCTGGGCCTAAATTCCAAGTTCCGTGCATCATTTACCCAGCCTATGAAAGTTTATGTTAAGGATTTTGATAATAACGGTACAAAAGAATGTGTAACATCAATGTATAAAAGTGATGGAGTAGATTATGTTTTTCACATGAAACCCGACCTGGTTGGGCAGCTGCCTATATTGAAGAAACGCTTTTTACGATATATTGATTATGCCGGCAAATCGTTTAAAGAGGTGTTTACAGATGAAATGCTTGGAGGTGCCGAAACACATGAAATGAATTTTTTAGCCTCGGCTGTGTTTTTAAATAATGGCAAAAAGTTTAGCTGTAAGCCGCTCCCGGCAGATGCGCAATTATCAGCAATAAACACCATTTTATGTGATGATATAGATAATACGGGTGCCGAAAAGATAATATTAGCGGGTAATTTTTATGGTTTTAAACCAGAAGTTGGCCGGCTTGATGCCAGTCGCGGGCAGGTTTATCAATACCATAAAAATGGGTTTAACTACCTGCCGGCCTCAAAAACCGGATTTGATTTATACGGACAAGTACGGTCATCATTAGTGATCAAAAATGCCAGCGGCGGTAAATATTACCTGTTTGGCATTAATGACGAACCGCTTAAAGCGTATAAATTACGTTAACCCTTAACCTTAATTAATGCCGTTGCTTACCCAATATATTATGAGATCCTTTAGGGCCTTTTGCTGTCTGTTTTTTATCGGTATTGTTTGTTTAAGTGCTTGTAAACCCAAAAAAGCAGGTGAGGGTGTTTTTAAATTACTGCCCGCAAATGAAACTGGTGTATGCTTTGTAAACAGGAATATAGTATCTGATTCGGTTAATATTCTTGATTACCTGTATTTCTACAACGGTGCTGGTGTGGCATCTGCCGATTTTAATAACGATGGATTGCAGGATCTGTACTTTGTTTCAAACCAGGGGGCAAATAAGCTTTACCTTAATAAAGGCGGTTTAAAGTTTGATGATATAACCGCCAAAGCGGGTGTTGCTGGTACCGGCAACTGGAAAACCGGCGTTACCATTGTTGATATTAATGGTGATGGCTTAAAAGATATTTATGTAAACGTAGTATCGGGTTATAAACATTTCAAAGGCAAAAATCAGCTGTATATTAATAATGGCGACCCTACGTTTACAGAAAGTGCCGCTAAATATGGGCTTGACTTTGCAGGGCTTTCAACCCAGGCCTCATTTTTTGATTATGACAAGGATGGCGACCTGGATATGTTCCTGCTCACGTCATCTGTACACAGCAATGATACTTATGGCGATTCGACCTTAAGGTTTAAATATAGCCATGATGCCGGCGATCATCTTTTCCGTAATGACGATGGTCATTTTACCGATGTTACAACCAGTGCCGGTATTTACAGCGCGCCCATTGGCTATGGGTTGGGCTTAAGTGTTGGCGACCTGAATAACGACGGCTGGGACGATATTTATGTAAGTAACGATTTTTTTGAACAGGATTATTACTATATCAACCAGCACAACGGCACCTTTAAGGAGCAGCTGAAAAGCGCCTTTGGGCATACCAGCCTGTTCTCGATGGGGAATACGATCAGCGATATCAATAAGGACGGCCATCTTGATTTGCTTACTACTGATATGTTACCCGAAGACATAAAGGCGCTGCGATCAACCATTAACGATGAGCCTTTGGACATTTACAATCAGGAGGTAAATGCCGGGTATTACTACCAGTATTCAAAAAACTGCCTGCTACTGAATGTTGGCAACGGTAATAAATTTGTTGATATGAGTTTGTACAGTGGTGTGTCAGCTACCGATTGGACATGGTCGCCCCTGGTGCAGGATTTTGATATGGATGGCCTCAAGGATATGTTTTTTTCCAACGGGATAAAAAAACGTCTTAATGATATGGATTATCTCAAATACCTGGGCGATCCGGGTGTTATGCAGGAATATAAAACCAGTCGGGTTTTTGATAAGGATAAGATCAACATGATGCCTGATGGCGCTGTGCACAACTTTTTTTATCATGGTGGCGATCAGCTAAAATTTACTGACCAGTCTTTAAGCAATGATATGCAGCAGCCATCTATTTCTGCCGGTTCGGTAGCGGTTGATCTGGATAACGACGGCGACCTTGATATTGTGACCAATAATATGGATGAATCGGCTTACATCTATAAAAATACCACCATGGAAACCCGCAAGGCTGATAAGCCGGGTTATTTAAAATACGCTGTAAAATATACAAAAGGCAACCCTGATGGTATTGGAACAAAGTTTTTCCTTAAATCAGGCAAGCAGCTTGATCATCAGGAAATACAAACCAGTACTGCTTATGAAAGCAGCCAAAGCACCGACCTCACTTTTACCTTTTTACCCGGTGATGCGCCTGCAGAACTATTAATAGTATGGCCGGATAATACCTGGCAAACCATAAAGGATTTTAAAGCCGGGCAAAAAGTTACAGTAACTTATAATGTCAAAAATGTTCAGCAGGCAGGTGATATATCATCAATAATAAATGCATTTATCAGCAGTAAAAAACAGTTTGATTATAAGCCGGTACAGGCGAGGCTTTTGGCCGCGGTAAAAACTTTTGATACGCCTGATTTTAACTATTATTCCCTGCTTCCGCATACCTATTTGCCACATACACCTGCCATTGCGGTTGCCGATGTTAATGGTGATAATATTGATGATATTTATGTAGGCGGCTTTGCAGCAGAAGAAAAGTATTTGCTTGCGGGTAATAAAACAGGTGGCTTTACAAAGGTTAGTGTTCCACAATTTGAACAGTTTCGTGAATATGGCGATGAGCAAGCTGTTTGGACTGATGTAAACAACGATGGCAGGCCCGATTTGATAGTAATAAGCAGCAATCACCCGTTTATTGAGGCTAATAAAAAATTGCCACCCCGCTTATATATCAACAAAGGGAATTTTAAATTTGAATATAAGGAATTGCCAAAATTGAATAGCCTGATATCAAAAATAGCTATGTTTGATTTTAATGGCGACGGGTTAAATGATATTTTATTTATCAGCAGTATATCCTACAAAAATTATACGGACAAAATCCCTTCGAGCATATTAATAAATAAAGGGGATGGCAATTTTGTTATCAGTAATGATAAAATGTATAATGATATTACAGGTATCTCATACATTACAAGTATAACCACTACCGATATTGACCGCAATGGTAAACCTGATCTGCTGATTACTGCCGAGTGGCAGCCTGTTTACATTTTCTTAAATGATGGCAAAAAACTAAACAGGCTTTCGTCATCTGTTCTGGATAATGAAAAAGGCTGGTGGCAATCGGCTATTATAACCGATATGGATGGTGATGGCAAGGCCGATCTTATAGCCGGTAACTGGGGCACAAACAATAAATATAATGTAACAGCCGATCAACCGCTATATGCCTACAATGATGATCTGGATAAGGATGGAAAAAATGACCTGATACTTTCTTATTGTTATAAGGGTCTGTATTATCCGTTCAGGCCAAAAAATGATCTTGAACAAGAACTGCCTTACCTGAAAAAAGAATGGCTGAGCTATCAAAAAATGGCCGATAAAACAACTGCTGAGATATTTAAGGATAAACTTGATGATAATGCACGCTTAAGTGCCAACCAATTTAGTAGTATTTTTGTAAGTGATGTGCTGCATGCTACCTCTTTTAAGGATCTGCCTTACTTATACCAGCAGGCCCCTATACGTTCCATAATACAAGATCATGAACAACCTGGTAATATATTATTGAATGGGAATTTTTGGGGTGTAGTACCATACGAGGGAAAATATGATGCATTGGGTTTAGTTGGTTTACGCTACAATAAACAGCAAAAGGAATTTGCAGCGCCATTATACTTTATAAGCCCGGCATTTAATTTTCAGGAGATACCCTATTTTTCGCCAATAAAACGGGCCGCATCAACAGATTACCTTATGGTTACTTACGATGGCAGGCTAATGCTGGTGTCAAAATAGTTTATAATAACTAAAATATAGGATAGTATATTTTAGTTATCCATTTTGCAGTATCTTTTTCAACATACCTATCGGTAATCAGGGATTCAAATGGCATGGCGGGCGAGATAAGCCTGTGATCCTTCATGAAAATTTTAACCTGTGCAAAAGCATTGCTGATGGTATTGGGTCCTCCTTTTACATCTGCTACCAACAAATTACCGCCTCGTACCATGTTATTAATGTATGATTTTCCAGTAGGGGTAATTGCTTTATCAATCGGAATGGCGAGAGTTATTTCATATTGTTTATCGTCGGTTTTATGAATATTGAGCATTGGGAAGTTTTTTTCTATAGCCCCCTGTACTTTTACCTGCTTCCTTAATTCTTTTATGGTTTCATAAATATGCTGCATATCAGGATAGTTTTTTGAGGCAATAGTTGTGGTAAGTAAAATAGGATATTCTATCTTGTTTATGTATATCTTATAGCCATATGCATTTTTTTCATCCTCTAAAAAAGTCTTTAGGTGATGTAAAATGATGGCTGTTTGATCTTTCAAATCGTCTATTTTTATGTAATTCGTTACCTTTTGTATGGGATTTAGGTTACTCTCTGTTGTGGCATACAGGGTTATCTTTACCATATAATCACTATTAGGTAAATAACTGATCTCGCCATTCAGCTTTAAATTATTTTTTTGAATTGACAGGTTTACACCGCTGTTAGTGGTTTTACTGATGTGATACTGTACCCCGTTATAGCTAAACTGATCATCAGCCATTTTGGTGCCGGGCCACCATTTATCCCATCCGTTTTTTTGGATCAGAAACCGGGATATAATTACATCAGATGTTTCAATGGTGACCTGATTTGTGACTTCTAATTTAGATGGAATTATAAAGTAAACGCCAACGGCAATAACTAAGGCAGAAGCTAAAATTATAAGGATGATCTTCTTCATTTGGGTTATAAATACAGAAATAACTGGAGGTTAAATCTAATAATATTGGCTCATTTGTTTAGCATATAGTAAGTAAAATAGTCAATAACATTTTCGCATTAAAAAAGGGAATTTTTATATAAAAACAAGTGATCATATGCTGCGGTGTTTCGTGAAAAAAGCTTATATTGGCTGTTGATCAATATAAAAACAAACGAATTTTGCCTTCATCACCGTTTGCTTTTTAACCTATATTTTAAGTTATGAGACCCTTTCTATTTTGTATTGCTGGATTATTGTTCTTAATGGCATCCTGCAAAGAAAAAGACTATCAAAAAGTTTTACATGATCCTGAGCTTTATCGTGTTACAGTAAAAAAACTAAATGATATTGTGTTGGAAAATAATTTTCCGCCGGTTACTGCATCACGTAATTATGCCTACGCTAACATTGCGGCTTATGAAGTTATTGCTGCCGGCGATCCTGAACACTTCAAATCATTATCGGGGCAAATAAAACATTTACCACCAGTACCCAGGGCCTCAAAAGATACAACTGTTGATTATCAGTTTGCCTCCCTGCTTGCCTTTTGCCATGTGGGGAATGCGGTAACTTTTCCGGAAGGCAGTATGGACCAGTATGTTGATGGCTTAAAGCAAAAGGCCAAAGATGCCGGGATGCCATCTGATGTGTTTGAAGGCTCGGTAAATTATGCTAATAAGGTGGCTAAATTTATCATGAAATGGAGCAAAGGCGATCATTATGCCCAAACCCGCTCTGCAAGTAAATACACAGTAAAACAGCAGGATGGTCGCTGGATACCAACACCACCCATGTATGCCCAGGCCCTGGAAGCGCATTGGGGCGAGATAAGGCCTATGGTACTTGATTCAACCGCGCAATTTATACCACCTGATCCGCCGGTGTTTAATATAAAAGATAAAAACAGCGCGTTTTATAAGCAGGCACTCGAAGTAAAGCTTATAGTTGATAGCCTTACCAAAGAACAAAAACATCAGGCCGATTTTTGGGATGATAACGCTTTTAAGTTAAACGTGGTTGGCCATGCATCATTTGCCACAAAGAAATTTTCGCCGGGCGGCCATTGGATGAATATTACCGCTATCGCCACAAAAAGCAAAAAAATGGATTTTAATACCACAGTTAGCGTATATACTGAAACCGCTATTGCTTTATTTGATGGCTTTATTAATTGCTGGTACCTGAAATACCGGTCAAACTATGTACGGCCCGAAACGGTGATCACTAAACATATAAATGCCGATTGGCGGCCATATATTCAAACACCGCCATTCCCCGAATACAGCAGCGGGCACGCGGTGATCTCATCTGCAGCAGCCGAGGTACTTACCAGCAAAATTGGTGACGATTTTGCCTATACAGATTCATCCGAAATGGAATTCGGAATTGAACCGCTATCTTTTAAATCCTTCAGGGAAGCCGCTAAATCAGCTGCTATGTCAAGAGTTTACGGAGGCATACATTTTAAAAATGCCTGTGTAGTTGGTAATGAACAAGGAATGAAAATAGGGCAGCTGGTAGTAGAAAAATTGAAACTTAAAACTAATTAATACACTTTATTACTATATATAACCAAGTGTTTTGGTAAACCGAGCTACTTAGTTGTAGCCTGTGCCAAAACACCTGGTTTGTTTACGGAAATTCTTCATCATTTCAGGCTCCATTATATCACCCGGATAGCCTGTAATGTTATCAATATCAGTAGCTATCTACCTCGATGACAGCTTCAGCAAAGGCCTTAGGGGCTTCCTGAGGCAGATTATGACCAATGCCACCATTAATGTTCCGGTGTATATATTTGCCCGAAAATTTATTGTGATAGGATGCGGGATCGGGGTGCGGGGCTCCATTAGCATCACCTTCAAGCGTGATTGTGGGCACAGTAATCGCCGGACTTGCTGCAAGCCGTTTTTCCAAATCATCATATTGAGGCTCACCTTCAGCAAGGCCCAGCCGCCAGCGGTAATTATGAATCACAATGCTCACGTGATCAGGGTTGTTTAAGGATGCAACACTACGATCAAGCGTAGCCGCATCAAAGTGCCACTTTGGCGAAGCAAGTTCCCAAATAAGCTTCGCAAAATCGCGACGGTATTTATCGTAACCCGCACGGCCGCGTTCTGTGGCAAAATAATATTGGTACCACCAATCATGCTCGGCGGTTGGAGGCAGCGGTTGCTTGCCGGCTTCAAGATTGGTCATCAGATAACCACTCACAGAAACTAGGGCCTTGCAGCGTTCTGGCCATAAAGCCGCGATAACGCAGGCTGTCCGTGCTCCCCAGTCAAAACCGGCGAGAATTGCCTTCTGGATCTTGAGTGCATCCATCAAAGCGATAATGTCAAGAGCTACGACAGATTGCTGGCCGTTGCGGATAGTTGCACTTGAAAGAAAACGTGTAGTACCGTGGCCGCGCAAATGCGGAATGATAACCCTGTAACCCTTTGCCGCTAATAAAGGAGCTACATCAACAAAACTGTGAATATCATAGGGCCAGCCATGCAGAAGAATTACCGGAGTACCGTTGGCTGGGCCAACTTCAGCATAGCCAACATTCAGTGCACCGGCATCAATTTGTTTCAGCGTGCCGAATGAGGTATTTGTTCCCGGTTTAATCCTGGCTGCAGTATCGGCTGGATTTATCTTGCTGGTTTGTGCATTTGCTGAACCGATCATAACGAGTGGCCCGGCGGCAATAGTGATGGCTGCTGTACTCAAAAAGCGGCGGCGATCATATTTAAGTTCTTCTGACATATGCTATCTATTCAATTTTTCATTAATTTTTTAACACTCTCCCTGATTATAAAATAGCCTGCCCGGGTTTTCCCGGGCAGGCTATTTTGGGCTTAGATCAGGTTAATTTCAACGTTGATGTTACCGCGTGTAGATTTAGAATATGGACAGGTTTGGTGGGCAGCATCTGTTAAGGCCCTTGCTACTTCAGGTTCCAAACCTGGCAGGCTAACGTTTAGGCGAGCCTGGAGGAAGTAACCTTCACCTATTTGGCCCAGGTCCACTTCGGCGTCAACTGCACCATCAGCAGGGAACCTTACTTTCATTTTACCGGCTGCTATCTTCATTGCACCGATAAAACAGGCTGACCAGCCAGCGGCAAACAGTTGTTCTGGATTGGTGCCGGTTCCAGAGGTGCCTGGAGTTGAAAGTTTAATGTCCAGATGGTTATCAGAGCTGCGTGATGAGCCGCCGTCACGGCCACCTGTGGTATGAGTTTTACCTGTGTATAATACTTTTTCAATTTGTGGTATGGTGATTTCTATTGAATCTCCGATTTTGTTATTTTCCATTATTTTAATTTTTAATTGTTTTAATTGTTAGTCAAATGTACCCTCACATTGGGCTTTGTCCAATCACTAAATATGTCAAGTGGACGATGTTGATCCTGAGTTAGACATTTTTTAACCTGACTAATACGCCGGTTAAATCATGTTTTACACTTTCTTTTAAACCCAGGATACGGTTTAAAGCCCTGCTCTGGTTAGCGTAGTGTTTTGAATGCTGCGCGAAGCTCTTCGGCAAAAATTTGTGGTTGTTCCCATTGGGCGAAGTGACCACCATTGTTTGCCTCGTGGAAATAAATAAGCTTGCGATAGGCACGTTCGGTCCAGCTTTTAGGCGCCTGATAGATCTCACCCGGAAACACGGTTACAGCAACAGGGATCGAGATCTCAGCTGTTCTTTGCTCCACAACGTTAAAGTTGTTGTTGTTATTTTCCCAGTAAAGCTGTGCTGAAGAAGCTCCGGTATTGGTTAACCAGTAAAGCGTGATATCATCCAGTATCTCATCTTTTGTAAGTACTTTCTCGGCGTTCCCTCCGCTATAGGTCCAGTCGTTGAATTTGTCTAAGAAAAATGAAGCAAGGCCAACAGGTGAGTCTGCCAAACTGTAACCCAGTGTTTGCGGGCGGGTCACCATTATGCCAGCATAACCAGCGCCTCGGGTGTATAAATAATTAAGCGACTTATAGGCAGCTTTTTCCTTATCAGATAGTCCTGCCGGTGCAGGGGCACCGCTATTAAGCGCCTTCGCTATTTCTGCCGGTACTGTTGCCGGCATATTAACGTGGATACCTAACAAACCTGCAGGTTTCTGGCGTGCCATGGCATCTGCTACTACCGAACCCCAGTCGCCACCCTGTGATACATAATGTGTATATCCAAGGCGTTTCATCAGCACATCCCAGGCGCGGCCAATGCGGTCAGGACCCCAGCCGGTAGCCTTTGGCTTTTCTGAAAAACCATAACCTGGCATCGAAGGTATCACCACATCAAAGGCATCTTCCGCGCGGCCACCATAAGCTTCAGGATCGGTAAGCGGGCCAACGATTTTCAGAAGCTCAAATACAGAGCCTGGCCAGCCGTGGGTGATGATGATTGGCAAGGCTTTTGGATTTTTGGAGCGGATGTGCAGGAAATGAATGTCGAGCCCATCTATATTAGTTACAAACTGCGGTAAAGCATTTAACCTGGCCTCCGCTTTACGCCAGTCATAGTCAGTGCCCCAATATTTTACAAGGTTTTGAATCTGATCCAGCTTTACACCCTGTGAGCGGTCGGTAACAGTTTCTTTGTCGGGCCACCTTGTTGCCAGCACACGCTGGCGAAGATCAGTCAGGGCCGCTTCGGGAATGTTGACGTGGAAGGGACGGATGGCATCAGATGCCTGGCTGCCGGCAGCAGGAGTGGTTTGGGCAAAACTGGAACCGGTTAGCAGGATAAGTGCTCCAGTAATAAATTTACTGACAAGCATGTGTTTGTTCTTTTTCATTGTTTTTTAAGTTGATTCGTTTAAGTGCGTGTGATGGTTATTTATATGAATTATTAAAACTATACCTATTGCCATGTTGACCACTGAATTTCATTTTTAGCTGAAATGGAATTCATTTATGGGGATAGAGATAATTCCTTCTTGTTTTTTAAAGGAAGTTATTTGTCTGCAGGAATTATGAAACCGATAGTTGGTGGTAGTGGGTGTTTTTTATTGTTCCAGGGTATGGAATTAAGCTTATCTGACACATTGATCGCTTTTGGCGATTTCCATGTTATCCCAGGTTTTAAGACTGCTTGTCCTTCAAAATAAGTAACGGTGGAGTTGAACGCGTTTTCGAATTTAGAAAACAGAGCCGGCGCCATAACAGTGCCCTTTGTTCTGTATTGGTTTGGTGGTGAAAGCTCAAATGAGGTTTTATAAGGCGCAGTATTACCAACGTGAAGTGAATTGATGTGCCAGCCAGATCGTATAGATACTTTTAAAGATACAGCTTCTTCTGTACAATTTAGTGTTCTGGTGTTATTAGAATACCATTTCACTGGTGTTTCGGTCTGAGCATACGCTCCAGCTCCTAAAAATGACGCTATTACAATTAAAAACAGCTTTTTCATGATGGTAATTAGAAATGGTTATTGTTTAATTAATGCCTTGTTATTAATTCTGCAGAAACTTTTCATCATCATCTGCCGGGTATGCATTCTTTTTCTTTTTTCCTGCAGTGCTTATCATCCCGCAAGCTTGTGGATTGCTTTCAAAAGGCGCACTGGTAAGAAATGACATGGACATTAAGGATATTAATCCGATAATTAACCTGTTCTGCCCGTACTTGCTAAGTTTGTTCATGATGCTAATTTTATTTTAGAGCATTGGTGTTCAGATCGGCTTTGGCAACCGCTAAAATTTCGCCCCTGGTCTGATCCTGTACCATACACAATACTTCCCAGTTTTGAGCATTGAAACCCTTTGGTAATGCGATTGTACTGCTACCATTTCCTGTAGCATTTAACGCATCACTTTGTAGTTTGCGAACGATCTGTACATGTGATAGTGTGCGTCCGGCGTTTTCGCCGCGCTCTACTTTGCTTTGAGCTGTTTTTTGTACTATGGCAATTAGGAAACTACTACCCTTGAGCGCCCCGGCAGACTGGTATTGTACCACGAGCTTTTCTCCGTCCTGGTGAGCCTGAAGTGCAAGGGTTGCATTTGGTTTAGTTGTCAGCTCGCCCGAGATGGCATTACGAAGTGCAGACTCATCCGATCCTACAAATTCGGCCTTTCCGTTTACAATAACCTGCGGTGTATAAATCTGTGATCCGCCAAACCAGCGTCCGTACTGAATTTGCCTGTTTGAAAAATCGACGCTGCTAAAAACATCTTTCCAGCCCTGGCGGTTCCAGTAATCAACATGGTAGGCCAGTAAATAAATGTCTTTGCCTTGTGACTCTTGCTGTATTTTTGCCAGCAGTTCGTCGGCAGGCGGACAGCTTGAACAACCTTCAGATGTAAATAACTCTAATACTGCGAAACCTTTTCCATCTACTTTAGTAGTAGCTTTTTTAGCTGGTGTTTTATCAATACCTATAAAGGCTGCAAGGGATAACGCGCTGATAATAAAGCTTGTGGTTAGTCCCCAGATTTTAATATTTTTCATAATTTTTTCTTGTTTGTTACTCAAAACTATCTTAAAAGCGCGCGGCCCGTTAGTTAAAACTGGTCCAGTTAGGCATAATTTAGGGTGAGTTAGACCTTTTTAATCCCGAAGACGTATTGATGAAGAAGTTTAAAATACGCTTTGTAAGTGCTGTCAATAAACAGGCGCAATCAATAGGCAGCAAGCTTGTTTGCTGCTCGTGTAATGGCGCAACACATCGGCATACAAAAAGAGATTTGAGAAAGACATTTGGCGCGGATTACGCGGCCCATGGAGTAAGCGGAGAACAGATTTTATGAACGCTTCGCAAAATCTGTTCCCGCGCTATGTGCAAGATTAACGGTTTTCAAGCCAGCTTAAAAAGCTGTTTATTTTTTCCTTATTAACCAATAATTTATCGGGTGTGGGGATAACCAGCCTTACGAACAGTTTGCGGGCAAAATACCGTTCTATTTCCTTTACAGCCGCAAAATTGATAAGGTATTGCCTGTTTAACCTGTAAAACTGGTTTGGTGAAAGAAGGCTGTGTACATGATCCATAGATTGAGCGACAGCATATTCCTGCTGATCAAAACTCATGATCGTAGTTGTTTCGTTCCTGATATAAAAAAAAGCAATATTATCAGTTGGTACCGTTATATATTTATTGAGCTTAGAAACCAAAAAGCTTTTTTTTCCCTCCGGGTTGCCTAATTTTGCCAGCAGGTCGCTGATATTTGGGGTGAGGCTTTGCTGAAAAAAGTTTTTAAGCTCGTCAACCTTTTTAAAAGCAGTTACAATATTTTCTTTTGAAATGGGCTTAACCACGTAATCAATCCCATTTGATTTGAAGGCCTCCAATGAATATTCATCAAAAGCGGTACAAAAAATAACCGGGCAGGTAATTTTAACCGCCTTGAAAATTTCAAAACATATCCCATCGGCTAATTGAACATCCATGAAAATCAGGTCGGGCTGTTCGTTTTCAGAAAAATAACTTACCGCACGTTCAATACTTTGAATTTGTGCTAAGATTTTAGCGGCCGGCTTAATTTCTGTTATCATGGCAGCCAGTGATTTAGCGGCCTTGATCTCGTCTTCAATGATTATAATATTCATAGATTACAGGAAGTTTTACTTTAAATATCTTTTCGTTAGCCTCAATATCAATTTTCTGATTTAACAGGTGAATATAGCGCTGATTGATGTTTTCAAGACCTACTTTGGTCGAAAACTCCTGGCTTTTTTTAAGCTGTATCGGGTTTTCGACAATTATTTTTTCGTTCTCGGTATAAAGTCTAATTTCAAGCGGATGATCAAGGGATACAATATTATGTTTGATACAATTTTCAATCAGTAGCTGTATCGTAAATGGGGGTATAAGTGACGAATTATACTGGGGTTCGACAGTATTTACAAGATTTATCCCATCCTCAAACCGCGCTTTCAATAAAAACATGTAAGCGTTTAATATTTCAATCTCTTCTGAAATATGAATCAGATCGTGCTTTCGGCTTTCTAATGTAAATCTATAAAAATCAGATAATTTAAGAATAAAATCAACGGTATGCTCATCATTGGTTTCAACCATTGCTTTCAGGGTATTCATATTATTGAACAAAAAGTGAGGGTTTACCTGTTGTTTAAGCATTTCGTATTGCGCGCCAAGATTGTCTGCCTTTGTTCGTTCCAACTCAATACCAACCTGTTGGTTTTGGTGACTTTGGTACAGCAAATGAAGAAACATATAGAATGTGAGGTTTATGAGTATACCACGTACTTCTATCATTAGCATATTTGGTCCGAAATCTAAATGGGAGAGCAGTAATTGCTGCACATAAGCCAGCAGGAACATAACCGCCAGTCCAAGTAACAAACTGCGCATGAGCCGGAACAGGGAAAGCCCCTTGTTTTTATCATGTGCAATGTAAGCGGGAAGGGTATAGATATTATAATACCATGCAAATAATGCAAATAAAAATGTGACGCCCGAGTTAACCAATGCCTCCGAAGCACTAAAGTGCCGCTCGGCAATTTTAGGTACAGAAGCTAATACGCCCATGAAAAACGAGCTTAGCCAAATGAGCCAGGGAGATACCCGATATGTAATTTTAGTTGTTGAACTATACATCATGTTTATGAAAATACTGATAGTTTCTGGTTAAAGATAAAGCTAATTCTAATTTCGTGACTTTGCCCGATTATTACACTAAGCTATCTCAAAATAGATGCGAGGAGGTAGTAATAACAAGTTTAATTAGACAATGGAGTTGCTCAAATAGACATTTTCAATGCTGACCTGCCATATAAATAATATTTTAAATTTTCGACGGGCCAATACTTAAAACAAAAAATGCCGCTTTATAAAGCAGCATTTTTTGTTTTACAGGAATGCCTTAATTAGCAATTGCCGTACAATAAACTATCAAAAATTCGGGTCGAAATTAAAGCAGATAGGATTTGATAACCCAACCATTTTGCCGCTCAGTGCCATTGATTCAGGAACCTGCGGATAGGGTGTAGGCGGACCTTCAACCACAACGCGATAGTAAGTGCGGCCCTGTGTTGCCGGTGTATCAGTGAATTCGATAGCGGCTGTTTTACCATTGGTTTTAAAGGTGCCGAATGGATTGCCGTTCTTTACAACACTAACCGTATAATCTCCCTCCGGAACAGTATTCCCGGTTAATTGAACACGGAATTTAACGGGTTTACCTGTTGATTTTGCATTGTCGCCCATCATCATGTCCATCTTGCCATCCTGATTGAGATCAGCATAGAATTCCACCCGGGGGGCGTATGGGTTTGAGCTAATGGAAACCCGCCCGTTGGTAAGGGCGTCTATGACCGCTTGCGAGGTCCGTGCAGTGGCGAACACCCAGGTTGTGGGGGTGCCTACATAGTTGGCCTTCGCCTGGTAGCTGTTTTTTGTTGCCTTGTCTGGTGTTTCCGGAACGCCATGGTGCGCGTCGCTTCCACCCCTGCCGGTCAGCTTGCGGCCCGATGAGAGCATATCGTCCCAAATCATGATCGCATTGGCATTTTTAGGCCATACCGCAGAATTCCATACTTCGATAGAGTTGACCATGTCATAAGAGTATCCGAAATGGTCTTTTCCGCTCGGGTGATTAGCTGATAGATGAATGCCAAGCTCTTTTTTGACTGATCCTACCACCACGTCGCGCTGATCGCGAACATCATATAGCCGTTGGTGATCATAAGGTTTGGCTGAGAACGCATTGCCATGGCCACGGGTTGTGGTCCATTCTGCACCATACAATAACAATACGGAGTCTGACTTAAACTCAGGATCTGTCCAGGTGTTATGCGCAACATCGCCATCTACATGGTTGTCGTGGTCGGTGATACATAGATAATCCATACCTACAGATTTAGAAAAGGCTATGATTTTTCCAACAGGATTGTTCGATGATTCTATGCTGTGCCGGGAGTGCACATGAAGTTCGCCCTTTAGCCACACGCCGTTAGTAAGGCTGGCGATAGGTGGCAGCGTTCCTACATCCTTTGTAGCCCATGGGTTTTTGCGAGCTGACTGGCCCAATGCAGAACCGCTGATGCAGCAAGCTGTAATCAACAGTAATCCTGTACAGGCCCTGCTCATAAGTAGCGTCAATTTTTTGTTATTTTTGATTGTCATATCAAATTTTAATGAGTTATATAATTTGGCAAGCAACATACCTCATTGATATTAGTAAATTGTTAACATCACTAAAATGAAGTAAAAATGTGACAATCTGTCTCCGTACAATCAAGCAACAAGAGGAGGAGACAAATCAATTTTGCCAAATCAGCATTGGAAGCTGTGAAACAAATTATCAACTTAATGGAAACAAAAAATAACAATATTGATATTGCCAAACTACTTAACGGCCAAATGATACAAATTCCAAATGGAAAAATAACGTTAAGAGATGATAGGATAAAACATACCTGGGAGATTGAAATACAAACATTCCATATTGCAAAATTTCCAGTGACTCAAGACCTTTATTTTGAAATCACACAGGAATGTCCCAGCTTTTTCAAAGGCAAGAAAAAGCCTGTTGAAAGCGTGTCGTGGAAGGATGCCTTATATTTTTGTAATCTACTCTCTATTAAAGCTGATTTAAAGCCATGCTATGAACTAAATAACGATAATATATTATTTGATTCGATGGCTAATGGCTATCGGCTTCCCTCGGAAGCCGAATGGCAATACGCTTGCCAGGCAGGTACAAACAAAATCAGATACGGAGAACTTGACGATATTGCCTGGTATAAAGAAAATTCCAATAATGAAACGCAGGAAGTAGGAAGAAAAGCCCCCAATGAATGGGGACTTTATGATATGTTAGGAAATGTTTGGGAGTGGTGCTCAGACTTGTATGACACGGAAGTTTATGGTTCATATAGAATTTTCCGTGGTGGGGGTTGGTGCGATGAAGAAAGGGGCTGTATAGCAACCAACCGCAGACGTAGCCACCCAACCTTTAAAATTGATGACCTTGGATTTCGCATTGCAAAATCTCTTAACCAGGAGTAGTTGAATATTAAAAGATCGGGTACTGCTTAAAGGTTAATCATTCGGCCTAAAACAAATTAAGCTTTGGGGTATTCAGGAGGTAAAATAATGCAAAAAAGATAAAACAAGCTGAGGTTCAGTATATTTGTTTTAGAGAATGGTCATAGCTTATGATCGGCTTCTGTGGTTATATATAAACCAATATTACCTGTTTCTCTAATCTGTGAATAATATGGACAAAGCCTCGTACAACCAAATCTTTAAAGCTAAAAAAATCAGCTTGATCAAATTACTTGCTTTGAGCTTTTTATGCATACCATTAGTTTTTGCGGCAACAGGATGCGCCGCGCAGTCAACGCCTCCGCGTTCACTGCTTGCGCTTTCAAAAAGCGATCATATTCTGGCGATCATTGACCCGGTTACGCTGAAGGTTCTCGCACGTGTTCCTGTGGGTTCCGATCCTCATGAGGTTATCGCGTCGGCTGACGGAAAGACAGCCTATGTTTCGATCTACGGCGGTGGGAGTTTGCACGAGCTTAGTGTGATCGACCTTGTGGCACAAAAACCCTTACCCACTATTGATACCAGGCCACTGATGGGACCGCATGGGCTAACGTTTGCCGATGGTAAGGTGTGGTTTAGTGCCGAAGGTTCTAAAGCTGTCGGCCGCTATAACCCGGCAACAGGTAAATTCGACTGGGCCATGGGAACAGGCCAGGCCAGAACGCACATGATTTGCGTAAGCAGTGATGGGAAAAAGGTATACACCACAAACGTTACGGCAGGAACAGTAAGCATTTTGACAGATAGCCTGATCAAGCCTGCCACCTCTCCGACGGGGGGGGGGCCTCCGGCGCGTCATGACTGGGTACAGACCGTTATTCCGGTGGCTAAAGGTTCTGAGGGGATTGATGTATCGCCTGATGGCCGTGAATTGTGGACCGCAGGTGCTGACGAAGGGATCATTTCCATCATCGATATCGCCGCCAAAAAGTTAACCGGTAAAATTGACGCGAAGGCTGTGGGGGCCAACCGGCTCAAATTTACGCCGGATGGCAAGCGTGTGCTGATTACGAGCCTGAGAACCGGCGATCTGTTTATTTATGATGCGGTATCGCACAAGGAATTGAAACGCTTGAATACTGGTCGTGGCGCGGCAGGCATCCTGGTAGACGATGATGGAGCACGTGCGTTTATTGGCTGCACAGGCGATAACTATGTGGCTGTAATAAACCTAAAGACATTAGAAGTAATCGGGCATATCGCTATACGCGGAGCAGACGGGTTGGCCTGGGCTGTTCGACCTTAGATTGAAAATTGACGTTTTAAACAAAGTAAATTGACGTTTTAAACAAAGTAACTTTATTATAGTGTCGTTAGTTTTGTCTTTTAAAAATTTAAAGATGAAATTGAAAGATAATTACAACGGAATTTTACAGAAACCTGTTAATTCCGGGTTTAGCACAACGTCGACCGTTCACGATGTTATAAAAGGAATTGATCTTCATGGTAAAACAGCTATTGTTACCGGAGGGTATGCGGGTATAGGATTTGAAACTGTGAAAGCTTTTGTAGCTGCAGGGGCGAAAGTGATCATACCAGCCCGTGATATCCATAAGGCGGCAAACAACTTAAAGGATGTGAATAATGTGACGATTGAGGAAATGGACCTTATGGACCCGGAATCTATAAATACTTTTGCGGATAAATTTCTTGCTGCAAATAACACCCTTCACATCCTTGTTAATAATGCAGGTGTTATGTGGGTGCCATTACAGCGCGACAAGCGCGGTTATGAATCTCAGCTTGCTACCAACCATTTGGGACATTTTCAACTAACGGCAAAACTTTGGCCGGCGTTAAAGAAAGCAAATGGCGCCCGGGTGATCAATGTATCTTCATTCGGTCATCAGATGGCACCGTTTAATTTTGATGACCCCAATTTCATGAACCGGGAGTACGAAACACTGCAAGGTTACGGACAATCCAAAACAGCCAATAATCTTTTCGCTGTAGAACTTGACTATCGCGGCAAAGCTTTTGGTGTACGGGCTTTTTCTTTGCATCCCGGATCTGTAATTGGTACCGACCTGGGGCGTGTTGCCCCTATGGCTTTATTTCAGCAAATGGGCACCCATGATGAAAAAGGAAATATAAAACCAGAAGTAGCAGCCAAACTCAAAAATGTAGAGCAGGGGGCAGCCACATCAGTTTGGTGCGCTACCAGTCCTCAGTTAAACGGCATTGGCGGTGTTTACTGCGAGAATGTAGATGTGGCCGAATTGGATGAAGGAAATATTGAACATAATTATAATGATCCTTCATCCCTGAGAGGAATAAAACCTTATTCGGTTGATGCTGAAAATGCGAAAAAATTATGGACATTAACCGAAGAAATGACGGGTGTGCCATTTCCCGCCAACTGATATACATGATAATACAGATTTGTTATGACAAGCCGAACACATTTATTCGGTTTGTTTTATTTTGTAAATTTGCTATTGAATAAATGGAGTTTGAAACAAAATATATTACCGCTGACATTAAGCTTTCTGAATTTAAAGGTAAGGTCTTTAAAACAGAAGTAATGTTTGAGCATCACATGCTGGTTTGGTTCATTTCGGGCGAAACGAAAATTATCCAGGCCGATGCAACCTTTATTTTTAATGCTGGCGATATTTTTCTTATCCCCCGTAACCAACTGGCTACAATTATTAATTATCCAAAAGATGGGCACCCGCACAAGGCTGTTGCAATGCATCTCACCAAAGAAAGGTTAAAGGATTTTTACTCCAGACATAAAGCTATTGGCAAGGTACAACCGCTTAAAAAAGTGTATCATTTTTCAAAGCACCCATTATTGGAAAGTTGCCTTGCATCGTTAATTCCCTATTTTGATCTGGGCGAAAACCTGCCTCCGGATATAGCCACTATTAAAATTGAAGAAGCCATCACCATATTAAGATCAATTGATAAAAGTGTGGACGGTTTGCTGGCTAACTTCGAGGAACCAGGCAAAATAAATCTTACCGACTTTATGGAGCGGCATTATATGTTCAACATGACATTGGATAGGTTCGGTTACCTTACCGGCCGCAGCCTGGCAACTTTTAGACGAGATTTTAAAAAGGCCTTTAATACCACACCCCAAAAATGGCTGACAGAAAAACGGCTGGAACTGGCGTATTATCAGCTAACAGAAAAGCAACGAAAACCCATTGATGTGTATGTTGAAGCAGGCTTTGAGAATCTTTCCCATTTTTCGTACGCTTTTAAAAACCACTTCGGATATCCGCCCAAAGCCTTGCCTGGTAAGATAACAGCGTCAAATAAAAAGCCCTGATTAACATCATATTAGCCGCGCGCCAGTGTATGCTGGGATAGGCTACTGTAATGATCTATTTCTAAATTCACAAATCGTGAATTGGTTTTACGATTATCCATGTATATTTGATATAGCTGCTATTGCCTGCCCATTCAATATGTACGAAGTTATCACGCAATCATTACGTAGCCTTGTTGATTTTACCGATGAGGAGCTTTTTTTGTTTATGCAAAGGCTTAAACCGGTAACGTTAAAAAAATATGCTTTTTACCTAAAAGAAGGCCAGGTTTGTAAAGGTATGGCC
Source organism: Mucilaginibacter lappiensis (assembly GCF_050433765.1). Lineage (GTDB taxonomy): Bacteria > Bacteroidota > Bacteroidia > Sphingobacteriales > Sphingobacteriaceae > Mucilaginibacter > Mucilaginibacter lappiensis_A. The sequence goes on from NZ_JBNPWP010000008.1 coordinate 246,507, forward strand.
ATTGTAAATAAAGGAGGATTAAGATATTTTTCGCGGAGCGAAAAGAGCGACCACACCATTGGATTTGCTTTTGAAGGCGAATGGATTGGCGATTACGAAAGCTTTTTATTGCAGGTTCCATCGCCCGATTTTATTGAAGCCCTTGAAGATTGTGAGCTGTTTACCTTGAGCTATGCTGATATGCAGGCTTTATACCAGCACAGCCAGCGCTTTGAAAAGTTTGGGCGCATTATTGCCGAAAGCCTTTTTATTAGTGCTGCCAAACAAAAGCGCAATTTAATGATGCAATCGGCCGAAGACAGATACCTTGAATTGTTAAGCTCCCAGCCACATATATTTGAAAGATTACCCCAGCATTTGATCGCATCATACTTAGGCATCCAGCCTCAAAGCCTCAGCCGCATCCGTGCTAAGCTTTTCAATACCAAAAATTAACTTAAGTTAATAAAACCGTTTCCTTTTTTAACCTCATAACATTTTGTAGCTGTGCGGGTTTCCCTAGTTTTATGTTGTGCATTTTACGGGCATACCAGGTATAATCAAATTAAATAATATGGGTACAGAACAAGTTTTTTCGACCGTTGGTGCAGTGGCTGCTTTGCAGTGGTTGTTATTAATAGTACTTCCAAAATGGAAAGTAACGCATTGGTTAATTGATCATGCTATTGTGCCCTTACTGTTATCATTGGTTTATTGTATTTATATCGCCGGTTTTTTCAAGATAGATGGCGGCGGCTTTGGCTCCTTGCAGGAGGTTCGCATACTTTTTACTAATGACAACCTGTTGCTTGCAGGCTGGGTGCATTACCTGGCTTTCGATCTGCTGATAGGTTTTACCATTATCAGGTCGGCACAAACAAAGCTGGTTTCGCATTGGCTGGTAATTCCCTGCCTGGTACTCACATTTATGTTTGGGCCATGCGGCTACCTGCTTTATCAAATCATCATTAAAATCAAAACTACCAAATGAAAACCTTACTCATCCGGATCAGAAATATAAGTCCTGCTTTTTATTATTGCGGTTTAGCGCATTTTGCACTGTTTGCGCTACTGCTCATCATTTCTCAATTTGATCAGCGGCAGCTGATGGGGATCAATTTATGGATAAAGCCAATGAAGTTTGCTTTATCCATAGCTATTTACAGCTTAACGTGGCCTTTGTTTTTGCAATACCTGCCTTTTGAGCGGATCAGAAAACGGTTCATTAACTTTAGTGTATTTGCCCTCACATTCGAGATGTTTTGTATTGCCACACAGGCCGCAAGAGGGCAGCTATCACATTACAACGTTGCCGGGCTTTATAACAGCCTGGTATTTAGTTTGATGGGGGTAGTTATTGCTTTGCAAACATTATTTGCGCTATACATTGGGTTCCTGTTTTTTAAAATGAAAGCTGTGCAAATACCCGCGGCTTTATTGTGGAGTATCCGTTTAGGGATAATTATGGCTGGCATTTTTGCTTTTGAAGGTGGTGTTATGGCAACCCGGTTGGCGCACACCGTTGGCGCCAGCGACGGCGGACAGGGCCTGCCTTTTTTTAACTGGAGCCGGATAGCCGGGGACTTACGGATAGCTCATTTTATGGGTATACACGCTTTACAAATTGTGCCCTTATTTGCATTTTTTACCGGATTTAAAAATGCGCGGGCGGTTATCATTTTTGCAGCAGTATATTTTGTATTGGTATCCCTGCTTTTGTACAATGCCATGCAGGGCAGGCCGTTGTTTTAAAGAAATTACTGATCATCCAATCCCTTTCCGCTGAGGATTTGCGGTATATACTTTTCAACCCTTGCCTCTCGGGTTTTAGATTGTTTGGGTGAAGAAAAATGCAGCATGTATGCTCTTTGCCTTCCCGGTGTTAATGCCTCAAAAGCAGTTTTCAAGGCAGGTATTTTATCTAATTTATTTTGAAACTCTTCGGAAACGGCGAATTCTGCGGTCTTTTTAAGAATCACTTTCAAACCGGCTTTTTCAACCTCAATGGCTTCAAAAATATAGGCTTTCAGGATGGGTTTCATCTCCACTATTTCCCGCACATTGGTGAACCTGATCTGGCGCGCCGCCTGCACATTTTCCGTTTGCTGGATCAGCATACCATGGGCATCATTTAATAAAGCACCTTTGAAAAACAGAAGCGCGCAGTATTCTTTAAATACATGTATCAATACGATGTTACTTTGCTGAAACGTGTAACAAGGACAACCCCACTTCAATTCTTCGGCGAGCCCGCAATCAAGAATGATCGTTCTCAATTGCTCCAGTTCTTCCCGCCACTTACCGGCTTTATTAAAATAAAAATCAACCTTTGGATTCATGTTATTCTTTTTAGCTGTGTGTGCGAAATTCAGACCCGTAGCGATCCACGGAACCCCCTGGCGGCATAGTAAGATTCTGCTCCGTTGTGATACAAAAAGACAGTATCGTAGCGACGGTCACAAAAGATGGCGCCACCGAGTTTTCTTATATCAGGAGGTGTTTTCAGCCAGCTCGATGTTTTCAAATCGAAATTTCCAAGTTTCTGTAGCTCTCGGTATTGTTCTTCCGTTAAAAGCTCGATGCCCATGTCACCTGCCATCTCAACGGCGCTATTTTCTGGTTTGTGTTCTTTTCTTGCTTCCAGCGCTTCGTGATCGTAACAAAAACTTCTGCGGCCTTTAGGGCTTTCGGCCGAACAATCATAAAAAATGTATTCGTCAGTCTTTTTATCATGACCAACAACATCCGGTTCGCCGCCGGTTATTTCCATTTCATCGAGCGACCGCAGTTTTTCAGTATTAGCTTCCAGCTTTGCTTGTACCTTAGCCCATTCAATACCTTTATGGCGGTTCATGTTTTTCTCAAAACGGGCTTTCAATGCGTTGAGTAGCTCTTCATGTTGTTCTGCCGACAACTCCTTTTTATTGCTCTTCATATTGTTCATACTTTATCAACCTTAGGATTCATGCTATTTATTGATTAGCTAAAATAACTTTTCTATCGGCAGGCCTGAAATACCATGATACTATGGTAAGGATCAGCAATAGCAACGACGGAAATATTTCAATAACCGAATCGCCCGTTGCGATATGCGAAAATATTGCTCCCGTCATAGCAAAGAAAAAGCCTGCATAAGCCCATTCCTTTAGTAAAGGAAATTTAGGAATAAGTACTGTTAAAACTCCCAAAAACTTCCAAATACCCATTATTGTCAGAAAATAAACTGGGTAACCCAAATGTATAATACTGTCTACCCCTCCCTGTCCTGCTTTCGCTCTGAATAATTGTACTACCCCAGTCGATAGCATTCCTAATGCAAGCCAGATGGTAGCGATCCAATAGATAATTTTATTTCTTTTTGTCATAAGATAATATTTTTATTAGGTTGTATGATTGATAATTAGTGTCTGCAGGGGCAAACCTGCAGACACTGAAAATGGCAGATTATTGCTGCTGTTTAATAACATTGAACATCCAGCGGATGCCAAAGCGGTCTTTGCAAGTGCCCCAGTATCCCCAGAATTCATCATGTGGTGCCACTGCTTCTGTTCCGCCTTCCGATAGCTCGTTGTACAACCTGTCGGCTTCTTCTCCGGTGTCGGGGTTTAAACTGATGGTAAAATTGTTTCCTTCTATCAGTTTTTGTCCCATGCTTCCCAGCATATCGGTTGCCATTATTTGTAAGCCGCCAAGTATGGGCAGCGCAACATGCATTACTTTGTTTTTGTCGGCCTCTGGTAATGGCGGTGCTCCATCCTGTGGTGGCATGTCTTTAAACCGCATTACCGGATTTGAAAATTCTGTTCCGAAAACCTTTTTGTAATGGTTAAATGCTTCTTCGGCATTGCCCATAAAGTTTAAATAAATTGATACGTGTGCCATTGTTTATAATTTGGTTTTAATGATGTGTTATTTTAATTTGCCTGCTATGTCCTGTAACCGGTTATGCGCCATGTTTATGCCCTGAGCAAAAGGCAACTTCAGCAACTGGTCTCTTTTTGCAGCCGATTCATATATTACGTGTATGCTGAGTTTGCTGGTATCATCAGTAAGTTTTTCAAATTGCAGCAACTCCAGTTGTACGCCAAAAGACGTATTCTCCATTTCAAATGTCCGTGTGATTTTCTGGTTCGGGCTAAACTCATGGATCGTTCCATTAGCCCGGAGTACCACATTTCCTTTAGCATCTGATGTTTCAAACCGGTAACCACCGTGCTGTTTATTTTCAAGTTTCAGCACTTTAGTTCCCATCCATTGCTCCACAATTTCGGCCTCTTCATATGCTTTAAAAAGTAATTCCAACGGCAAATCAAATTCCCTTGTAATCACTAAATCCTGTTTGCCCTCTTCGGCATTGATTTTTGTTTTTCTTTCCATAGCAGGTTATTTTTTTGATTTGTATTTTTTCATTATGGCTTCCAATTTGTTAAACCTATCATCCCACATTTCGCGGAATGGTTCAATAAAGTCTGCTATTTCTTTCATTTTTTTTGCATTAATGTGGTAGTGAATTTCCCTGCCGTTTTGCTCTTGTTTAAGCAATTCACACTCGGTAAGTATTTGAAGGTGTTTTGAAACTGTTGGTCTTGCGGTGTCAAAGTTTGAGGCTATCGCGCCTGCTGTCATCGAATGTGCGGCAACCAACAGCAGTATAGCCCTTCTTGTTGGGTCAGCTATGGCTTGAAATACGTCTCGTCTTAAATTCATTATGTAGCTATTTGACTACAAATATAAATGTAGTTATTTAACTACGCAAATTTTTCTGAGATTTTTATAAAATGCCCTGATCTTAATGAGACTGAACGGGGATCTCTAAAACCGTCTGATCGGTATCCTGCATAACGATTGTTTCCATAGCTATTTTGGTATTCCCGAATATTTATGTGACCGAAAATAATTCAACTTTCTCGCCCCTGCCTCTTAGTTTATTTTCTCCCAGCGATTTTATTTGAAATAAAGGATAAAGCTCCAGTCTTTTTAAGAGGTCGTTAGAAATAAGAATATCAACATTCAATTGATTGCACAGCCCTTGTATACGGGCTGTTGTATTTAATACATCACCGGTAAAAATGATTTCTTTTTTGAGGACTCCAATCTCTCCGGTGGTTACCTTCCCATAATGAAATCCGGCTTTGAATTTTGGTAACAATCCAAATTTTTCTTTGTACTTCTCAGCCTGACCATTTAAGGATTCTTTCATTGCAAAAAAACAGCGAATGCAATTATTATTTTTCAAGCCGTTTTTTAGTTTCCACGACACGATCATCTCATCCCCTGCATATTGATAGATCTCGCCCTCATGATTGATCACAGGCCCAGACAAATCATAAAAATATTCTTTCAGCATTTCAAAGTATTTAATATGACCCAGATTTTCGGCGATTTGGGTAGAAGACTTCATGTCAAGGAACATAAATATCCTTTCTTCTTCCACCGGCCTGTGATATTTCCCTAAAAAGAAATTACTCAATACCCCCGGACCAATACTTTCGCTTACCTCTGTGTAAAATTGGGTAACCACAATGATGGAAGCAATGTAAATCGAAACACTCACTATAGAATAGTCAGTAAAGAAAGCCCACGCATCAGACCAGAAATCTTTATGGGTAATCGCAGCAGGCATACCATTCGCTGTAATGATGAATGTGGTGATGAGAAACAATAAAATGATCACCAAGTAGATAAGAGACTTGTACAGGATTTTTTTAGTGAAGCTTTTTTTGATGAACCATTTGCTGAAATAAACAATTTCAAGTGTGCCAATCAATATGCCGGTTATTAAAGCGGAGAGTGGTGTCGTGAAAATATTCCTTGTAAAAACGTATGTGTTCCCTGTTGAAGGGTAATAATTAAGGTTGCCAAGTAAACCTCTTTCCAGCAGCGTATAAACGATGCTGAATACCAGCCACATCATACCGAAAGGAATGATACGAAAGATATTCCTTCTGGCTTTTGGTGATAGCATTTAATATAAAATTGGTTAACAACAGCAATATACTATTCTTTTCAGAAGATTTATAACTGCCTTATATCCTATGCTTTAAAGGGTGACTGCTAAGGTGAAGTATAGTCTCATATGAATTAGTTAAAACATTTTTGCAATTCGCCGTTTCCCTTAAATCAAAGCGTACTTTATTAATTAGTGCCCCTGTTATCAATAAACTTGATATCCATGATCTTCTGTTCAAAATCATCTGCAGGAACCAATGCTTTTGCTTTAATGCGCATTTTATAGGTGTAAACTGTGCTAACGCTGTAATCCAATATTTTGGCAATTGCCTCAAGATCATTTACCCCCAGCCGCATTAGCGCAAATATTCTGAGCGTTGCATTGAGTGTTTCACCAGATTTTGGCCAAATTTGATCTTCTTTTTTTAACAGCCCATTAAAAGCAGCAATAAAATTGGGGAACATCGTTAAAAAGACGGTATCAAGTGTATTGTATAATTGCCCTTTCTCTTCTTCGATGTGAATATTATTTAGAATTGTATTTACATCATTATATTTCCCAAGTTTAATATTGTGCTGCGTTTTGCGCTTTACTTTATCGAGTGTTCTGATATATGACGAACACGTTTTAAAGAACAGTCCGATAAGTTCCTCTTTTATTTTCGATGACTCCCAAAGCTTTCCGTTTACGTTTTCCAGTTCCTTATTTTTTTCATTTATCACTACTTCATTAGCTTTTATCCTCAGCATTTGTTTTCGGTAAATAACAAGCAGGAAAAACAACAAAACGGCAACAATCACAAAAATCAGAAACCCGATGAGCAGTTTATCTTTTTCATGTTGTTTTTCGTCAATCAGCTTACTTGCAACAAGGGGCAGAATAGACTCTATCTGTACAGCTCGGTTTCTTGCCCCATAAAATTTGGCATTCTTTGCAGCTTCCTGCATAAAAATGTAGGCATCAGCTGTGCTATTCATTTTAAATAATTCCTGCCCGAGTAAAAATACGGCCAGGGTTTCTTTGGTTGAGGAGCGAATGTCATTGATGGCAGCAAGTGCGAGAAAAAGTATTTTATCCTGACCTGTATATGCATAACTGATCCGGGTAGCAACCATCGCTACGCTATGTTCAGGCATACGACGCTTCATAATTAAGTTGTAGAAAAACAGCGGGGTCAGCTTATTGTTTTTCATCGAATCAGGAAGAAAAGCCAGGTTAATGGTTTTTTCGAATTCATTTGGAGGCGTTGAAATTTCAGCATTTTTAAAATCATCTGCTGATTGTTTGTAATATATCCTTGAAAAATGAGCGTCGTTGTCATAATCGCCTATCCCTGCATTTAATCGGGCATATAAAACCAGGTAATCGGTTTTAAGCGCATTAGTTAAACCGCTGGTATCAATTTTTTCCGTTACGTCAAAGGCCTCTTTATAAAACCCCGAATTTAATAAGGTGATTCCCAACAGGATTTCGCTCTGAATCAGATTTTTCTTTTTTTTAAATTTCACGGAAAGATCAATCATCTTTTTGACGTAAGTATATGCTGAGTCAAATTTAAAGGAATGGTATTCGTCGGATATCCTGGAATAAAGATCATATTGAGCATCAAAGTTGGTGGTATCGGTATGAAGCAAACGATACTGCAACAGGTTTATTCGCTTTTTTTTGTTGAGATCATGAAAGTTTTCCCTGACCAGCTCAAACTTTAAAACTTTTAAAAGACTATCTGATTTTACGTCTTGCGAATAACCATCAAAGCTGGCAAGCAAAAAAAAGTTAATAAAAAGTATTTTAATTTTCATCGCAGATCAGGTTTTTGAATTCAGGCTGTGCGCAAATTTTGCGTAATAGTATCGGGCAATGTTTAACCATCTTTCTCCCTCCGAATTTAATTCAACCATTTGGAAAAATCACCATTTATTGTCGGGTAGAACTGTACTGAAAACATTTTAACAAATGATTAAGGCATTCTAATCATTTCACAAGGCGGGTTTGGATAGCCTTTTTTGGCTAAAATCTGTTGAAATTGCTTAGATTTTTCGCCCCGATTAAAAATATATATTATTAATTATCAATTATATAGCTACTTATTTTTTTAGATTTTTGGCCTCAAGGCATATGCCTGCTGAGTAACATGCCCAATTCATGTTTTACTTTGACCTGCCAATTTAAAAGCGCCACGATGGTGCCAGCATTACCAATAGTCGGCTGCAGCGATGAATGGTAAATGCTTGTGTTTATAAACCAATTAACCAAACAATTATGCAAGTAAAAATTTTACGATTATTAAGTTGCTTTGCCTTGTTATGCTTTTTTGTGCTGCCCGCTATGGCACAAAATAAAATGGTTACAGGTAAAGTGACAGACTTAGAAACCGGTTCGCCACTTGCCGGCGTAACTGTTGCAGCCAAAGGATTAACGATTGGCACCAATACCGATACCAATGGTAATTTTAAACTTTCCATCCCCGGATCAGTAAACACCCTGGTAGTTTCTTTTATTGGCTACAAACGCCAGGAAGTGGGGGTAACTGATGTTACAACTTTAAATATAAAGCTGGAAACTGATCAGAAAACGCTGAAAGAAGTGGTTGTGGTAAGTGTAGGCTACGGAACCCTTGATAAGAAGGAGGTTTCCAGCGCTATTACGCACGTATCTTCAAAAGAGCTGCTTTCTGTTGCCAGCAATAGCCCTTTAATGTCATTACAAGGCAAAGTGCCGGGACTTACAATTTCAAATACTGCGGCTGCCGATCCAAACTCAACACCCAGCGTTCAGTTGCGAGGGGTTTCATCCCGTAATGCAGGTTTGGGGCCTTTGTATGTTATTAATAATGTGCCTGGCGGTAACATTGATAATATCAATCAAAACGATATTGAATCAATTGATGTGTTGAAAGGCGGTGCGGCATCGGCCATTTATGGTACCCGGGGCAGTAATGGTGTTATTATAATTACTACTAAAAAGGGGACATCTCAGTCGAGCTTATTTTATGATGGCTATACCAGTTTTGATTATATCACTAATAAATTACAGGTACTTTCTAAAGATGATTTCATCAAAAATAGGGTTGATAATAAGCAGGGGCAGGACTATGGGGGAAATACCGATTGGCTAAAATCGGTAAGTAATTCACCTTCATTTGGTCAAAAGCACACCCTTCAATTTTCAGGAGGTTCTGGAAAAACCAACTTTTTTGCGTCAGCCGATTACAGAAATGCCGACGGAATTGATCTCAGGGCCAATAAAAAGGAATATGGTGCCAGGGTTAATGTTAATCATACCTCGGCAGATGATGTTTTTACCGTGAGCCTGAATGTTGCTCCGAGATATGCAAATACAAACACTGCCGATTATGGTGGGTTTAATAATGCTTTAACCCTTAACCCCACACTGCCTATATATAATAATACAGGTCAGTATAACTTTATAAATACGGGTTTCTTTTCTAATAACCCGGTTGAAAATGCCAAACTCATTCAGGCACAACAGGAAATCAAAGAGCTGGATATGAACGGTACTTTTAAAGTGAATATTTTAAAGAACTTAAATACCGCAGTTACAGTTTCGGAAGTAAGTTCTTCCTTTAAAAACCTCAACTTCAGCCCCTCCACACTTAGCACTATTTTGCATTCAAACCCTGTCAATAAAACAAATTATGCTTCACAAGAGCAGATTGAAAATGATGTGAAGAATGTAGAATGGACAGGTAACTATTTTGCAAGTTTTGGTAAGCATGATATTAAGCTGTTGGGCGGGTATTCATATGCTTTATATGACTACCAACAGTTTAAGGCCAGTAATTATGATTTTCCATTCGACTCTTTTCTGTGGAATAACTTAGGTTCAGGTGCCTATAACGGGGGCGATAAAGGTAACGGGCAAGGGGCTGTTTCATCAACCAGGAACGGCTCTACGCTCATTGCTTTTTTTGGCAGGGTAAACTATACTTATGATAATAAATATATTGTAACCGGGAGCTTAAGGCGCGAAGGTTCTTCCAAATTTGGTCCTAATAATAAATGGGGGAATTTTCCGGCTGCATCGGCAGCCTGGAGAATTTCGGACGAAGGCTTTTTGAAAGATAAAATCTCGTGGCTCAATGACCTGAAATTAAGGGCAGATTATGGCGTAACCGGTAACCAGGATTTCGCAAGCTATCAGTCATTGCTTTTGTATGGTGGCTACGGTTATTTTCCATTTGATGGTACCTCGTACCAGGTATTTGGCCCGTCGCAGAATATTAACCCCAATTTAAGATGGGAAAAAGCCGTCAACTTTAACGTAGGGCTCGATTTTGATTTATTTAATAGCCGGATTTCAGGGTCATTGAATTATTATATCCGTACCAATAAAGATCTGTTGGGCAGTTATAACGTACCCGTACCACCAAATCCTCAGTCGCAAACCTATGCAAACGTAGGCACCTTAAAAAACTCAGGTTTTGAAATACAATTGAATGCAAGTGCTGTGAAGGGGCCGAAGTTTAAATATGACATCTCTTTTACCGCTGCATTAAACAATAATAAGTTTGTTTCTTTCTCCAATGATATTTATCAGGGAGCTCCATTTCAGGATGTCGCAGGCTTACCGGCACCTGGAAGTCCCGGTAATATTCAACGTATTCAGGAGGGTGAAAGGATCGGGGAGTTCTATACATTTAAATCGGCAGGGGTTGATAATACCGGGGCGCTGCTGGTTTATAAAAAGGATGGGAGTATAGTAACTGCCAATAACGCCAGTAATGATGATAAGCAGTTTGTAGGTAATGGACTGCCTAAATGGACTGCCTCACTGGGTAATACTTTCAGATATGAGAATTGGGACCTGGGTATATTTTTACGGGGGAATTTTGGATATAAGATATTTAATACTCCTGCTTTTTATATCGGGACACCATCTACCCAGGCAGATGCCAACGTGCTTACTTCTGCCTATAACAATAGTAAATATGCCAAGCTTACTAATTCTTCTACCACTTCCATAGCCTCCGATTATTTTCTTGAATCAGGTTCTTTCGTAAAAATTGATAATGTTTCATTGGGGTATTCGCATCCGGTGTCATCTAAATATATACACCGTTTCAGAATATATGCTACCGGAAGAAATCTCCACACATTTACAAAATACACAGGCGGCGATCCAGACCTTGTTCCTGTAAATGGACTAACACCAGGAGTAAATACCACCTTGAATTATTATCCATCAACGCTTCAATTGCTGTTAGGTGTTCAGGTAACTTTTTAACCTTTAACTTTTGTAAAGATGAAACGCATAAAAAATTTAAGATATATAAGCGCGGGCACAATGCTCATTGTACTGTTATTGGCAGGCAGTTGTACCAAGCTTGATGAGAAAGTGTATGATAAAGTTGCTGTTAATCAGTTTCTGACCCGCAGAGACGATGTGATCCGTGATTTTTTAAGGCCCTTTGAACATGCATATTGGAGCATACAGGGTAATGATATTTATGCAGCCAGCGAAGATTGTACTGATGAACTTGCCACTATAAACCGGCAGGGCGACTGGCAGGATGGTGGTTATTACCAGCGCATGCATTACCATACCTGGACCATTAATGACGGGTTTACCAGCGGCGCGTGGACAGCCTTTTATCAGGGTATTTCACTTGCAACCAATTCTCTGCAGGATATGGAGGGCATCAAAGATCCGGCTAAACTAAATGTTACTCCTGTTGAGTTAGCTGATTTTAAGGCCGAATTAAAAACGCTGCGTGCCTGGTTTAATTTAAGGGCGCTTGACTTTTACAGAAATATTGAGATTGTTACCGATGTAAAAAGCTCAACACAGGGTAATAAGCAGGTGCCCCCGCAAGAGGCCTTTAACTTTATAGAATCGGAACTGAAAGCAGCCATTCCTGATTTGCCAACACGGGAGAGTTTGGGCGACCAGGGCATTGGAAGATGGACCAAAGCCGGTGCGGCCGCATTGCTTGTACGCTTATATTTAAATTCAAAAGTATATACAGGGGTCGATAAGTTTGCCGAATGTGCCGCAGTTTGTCAGGACATTATTAACGGAAAGTATGGGGCGTACGCGTTAGATACCCGCTGGGATGCGCCTTTTGATTACACTAATAGTACAACAGCGTCCGAAACCATATATGGTTTCCCGGGTAGCTTATCACGTACACACTGGCAATACGATGGCGGCATGTTCTTTTTCGCGATGACCTATGATGCAGCACCCCTTTATTGCGGATTTACCGATTTTGGTCAGGCTAATCCAAAATATGCGCTGCAACCAGGCAGAGATGTGGATAGTGTGGAATATAATTTTACTTTAGGAAAGCCACTGATCAAATTTCAAAAATACGCTGATGACTATCGCCTCAAACTGTATAAAAATCTGGGTAACAGCAAAAGGGAAGGTATGTTCTTATTCGGTTATCTGCCTTATCAACATAATGTTAACGGGAAAATAGTAACCGATACTGTAAAAGGAAATAAAGGAGATTACCCCTTGTTTATCCGCGATCAGGTGGGCATGTTCCTGGATACCAAGCCCGGCAAAAAAATAGCCGATAAGGAATCTGACATGAACCATGGGGATCATAACTCAGGAGTATTCTTTTTAAAGTATCCTCTTTACCCAACTCCTGATCCTAACAGGATAACATCGGCTTATGCAGAAATCAGGCTGTCGGAGATTTATTACTCGCTTGCAGAGTGTAAATACAGATCGGGCGACAAGGCTGGGGCCGCGGCATTATTAAACGCGGTGAGGAAGCGTAACTATCCTGCAAATTCTGCAAGTTTATATAAAAGCGACGGAAGCCAGTTAACAGATCAGGAAATACTTGATGAGTGGGGGCGTGAATTTTTGGGAGAAAACCGCCGCCGTACCGACCTGATACGCTGGGGTGTATTCAGCACAGGCACCTGGTGGGATAAAAAGCCCGATGGAGATAAACACACCGAAATATTTCCTATTGGTAAAGATATTTTGGGCGTGAATCCTCAGCTGGTGCAAAATCCGGGATATTAATCGAATCAACTGCTGCTCCGGATCCGTATAGGCGGTTTGATGGGAAAAAAGGCAGTAAGATAAGATTTCCCCAAAACAAAAGCCTGCAATGGTTATTTGCAGGCTTTTGTTAGTTTAATATCATTTACCTGGCGGAGAGGGAGGGATTCCAATCGAACACCTGATACCATTTTTGATGTTTTTAGAGACTTTAAAAATTTAAATCGGATTTAAAGAGCATGTAAGGTGCCACTTTTTTCTTCGGTTAAACTTACCCGTTATAATTGGGGTCAAATTCCACGATCCATTCAATACCATATTTGTCCCTGAACATGCCTGCGTAGGTACCCCACGGGCCGTCACCAATGGGCCCTTCAATATCTCCACCTGCCGATAGGCCGTTAAATATCTGGTCGGCCTCTTCTTTGTTTTCGGCACTGACCACTATTTTAGACCTGTTTTCGTTTTCGTTTACCCGCCCCATAATTTCAGGAACATCATTGGCCATCAATACATTGTGTTTGCCAATAGGTAAAGCAATGTGCATTATTTTGTTTGCTTCATTTTCGGCGACCGGAAATTCAGCGCTCGCCAGGTCTTTGAAACGAATGATCTTTGCGAACTCGCCGCCAAAAACTGATTTGTAAAAAGTAAACGCTTCTTCGGCATTTCCGTTGAAGTTGATCCATGGATTGATTGTTCTCATAATTTTTATTTTTAGATGGTTAATTTTTTCTGCTTATGATTTCTGCGATAAGGTTGTCAAGAGGTCTTCCAGGTTTTTTAAGGTTATGGTGAAGCCTATTTTGAAGCCCTCTAATAATTTCTCCAATCGCTCAAACGATTCATTGAAAATGGTAATGTCCACTTTGGTTATGCCATTTTGTTCGCTGAAATTGTAATCCCATTCAGAACCCGGCAGTTCACGATTTTCGTCTTTATCTGCAAACGCGTTGTACATCTTAAAATTGGTTTTCGGGGTAATCGATGTAAATTCCTGCACCGCCCAACGCTCCTGCCCGTCTGGGCTTATCATCGCGTAAAATCGCCGCCCGCCTACCTCAAAATTCATATACTTGGTTTTGGCGCGCATAGGTGCAGGTGCCCCCCATTGGTCCAGTAGTTCGGCTTTAGTAAAGGCATCCCATACTAAAGACTGCCCGGCATTAAATTCCCTGGTTATATAAACCGTTTTCGCTGCTTTGTCAACATTAAAATCAAATAGCAAATCGTTGTTCATTATTTCTGTTCTTTAATTATTGTTAATAATTGGTCAAGTTGGTTAAATTGAGTTTCCCAGTTTTGCCTGAATTGGGCTAACCAATGGTCAAACTCCTGCATCTTTTTGGCGTTAAAGTGATAATAGATCTCTCGGCCACTCTGCTCGGGTTTAATCAATTCGCATTCGTGCAATACTTTAATATGTTTTGATACTGCTTGGCGGGTCATATCAAATTTTTCGGCCATTACATTTGGCGTCAAAGCCTGAATGGCCAGTAAGGTCAAAATAGCTCGGCGTGTAGGGTCGGCTATGGCCTGAAATATATCTTGTTTCATCTTAATAATACTAAATAAGCAACCTTCAGGTTGCAAATATATATGCAACTTTTGAGTTGCGCAAATATATTTGCATTTTTTTTGTCGGGTATAATGACGGGAAGTTTAATGGTAATTGTGGTATGCGTTACAATAACTAACCAAACCATGCCTTACTTTACATGAAGAAAGGATTCGAACTTGCAAACATTCATAACCATAGTTTTATAAATGCCTAGGGGAAAAAGCCGTGCTTTTTTAAAAGAATGCAACTTTGAAACTTCTAACCCATTTAGATTCATGCGATGGTTATTGAAGTCCATATAATGGATGAAAGGGTTAAATTTGACGGTTTTCAGTTTGTTGTCTGATGAGTTCAAGGGTTGCCCCCCAATACAGTTCCAGGTGTTTGCGGATTACTTCGTCGGGAAAATTGCTAATGGTAAGGTCTAGTCTGGTTTGGTTCTTTTTATATGTCAAATTAAATTCCAATATACAGTAACTTTCATCGGCATCAGGTAGGTTGGAGAGGGAACTTAAAAAGCTATAAATGAGTTTGGTATCGGGATCAAAGGCCAAGATCGTTCCTGAGTTATTGAATGGGATTCCATGTAGATCTCCACTAATGATTATTGTACTGCCCACTTTCCAATCCGTTTGTATTTCAACAGGGGTATCGTATGTCCACTGCCGGATAAACAGAGGGAGAGTAAGAGTATCCCAAACCGCATATGCTGGAGCGCTGATAAGAATGTTTCTTCGCATTATTTCAATAGCTTCTAAAATACAAATAGAAGAAATTTATAGTTAACGAAGAAGTCCTTTTCTCCCGAAAGGGATGTAATTCATTGCATTTAAATTAAATAGGGTGCTCGATTTCGAGCACCCCTGTCATTTTGAGAAATCATTCTCCTTATGCGGAGAGGGAGGGTGCAGAACTTTTGTCTGCAACTAACTCACTGTCAATATGTTAACATGATCGTTTTTTCGAACTCTACGAATCACGCAATGGGCGAATAACTCTAATTGTTCCAGCAAAAATACGGAATATTTCCGTTATTAAAAGACCAGCTATAGCATAAATAAGATACATTAAATTAAATATTTATAATTTATTTTGTTACCTTTTTAGATATATTTGTAACACAATTGAATTCAATTCATCAAAATATTGCAACACGGATAAAAGGCTATGCTATAGGCAGCATCCTCTTTCCCTGTGATTTTAGGGGTTTAGGTTCTGAAGATGCAATCAAAATGAGTTTGAGCAGGCATGCGAGAAACGGTCTGGTGGAACGGCTTGGACAAGGCGTGTATTTGAAAGTAAAGGCTAAGGGCAAGACTGCCAAACCGACTATGGAGCAAATTGCTTTAGCGATTGCAAAAAAAGAGAAAATCAAGATCAAACCGTCAGGCGAGTTTGCATTGCATAAGCTTGGAATGACAGCCAATCTTCCTGATGACCTTATCTATATCACCGATGGCGAACCCCGTAATATCCTGATAGGCAGTAAGCGTCTTATTTTCAAATCTACAACGCCTAAGAAATTGCGCCTATCAAATGGGATCAGTGGTTTGCTTATTCAAGGATTAGAAGAGCTGGGAAAAGATGCACTGAATGACCAGCTTAAAAACCAGGTTTCGGCACAATTAAAAAAAGAAGACGAAAAAAATGTTATGGCAGATCTCCAACTGGCACCCGCTTGGATATATGATCTGCTTTATAAATTAAATCAACAGCTAACAAGGTAATATGAAAATGCAACTTAAAGTAGATTTTAACGAACACGGTACCGATGAAACATTTCTGTGGCACCAGGCAAAGGAGGTATTGCAGCATCTGCCTAACGAGCAGCAAGAACTGATGCCAGGCCTGAAGTGGGGTTCGGTCTTTCAGCTCTATACACCTGCTTTTTGGAAATACCAGTACCTCACGAATAGCTTCCCGGCTGACACCGAAACACACCGTCTCGCGGGCTCAGTAAGGGATGAGATTGTCATGTGTATGCTGGGCGGCTATGGCATTCCATCCGAAATGGGAATCATTGCTTTTGATCGTCTTAAATCGGAGTGCTTGATCCAACCATTTATTAAGCTGGAAGTATTAATGGAGGCGTTAAGCCGGCCATTTGAATTAGGAAATGGAAAAAAAGTGAGGTATCGTTTCGCTCGCCAGAAGGCTGAATACATTTATGCTTTTTTAAATCGTTCAGACATTAACGATATTCCTGCAACGAACGACCTGTCTTTACGCGAGTGGCTGATGTCTGTAAAAGGCATTGGTTATAAAACGGCTTCCTGGATCACACGCAACTGGCTCCGGAGCGAACAGGTGGCTATCCTGGATATACACTTACTCCGCGCAGGAGTGATTACTGGTTTTTTTCACCCGGATTATAACCTGAATACCGAATACTTGAATCTTGAACAGCGTTTTCTGAATTTTTGTCTGCAGCTGGAAGTCAGGCCATCAGATATGGATGCGATTATTTGGCACTATATGAAAAAAAATAATAAATTAGCGTTAAATATTTTAGCTTCAATTACTTAAACCTTTTTCAATAAACCTTTTCATGTCAGGAAGTTCAGGCGGTTCATTTGGTGGGGGATTCTCACCTGAGCCAAATTGTGAGAAATTAAATATCAAAATTAACTTAGCATCCCCGGTGCCTGAAGTGATTGATGATCTGGTAACAGGTGAAGTCCTCACGGTAAGTCTGGACGGTCCTGCTGGGCCAATAACCGCAGTTACTACCGACGGTGACGTTGCAGGCGCAATCTTGGTATCAGACCCCGCCAAACTCATTAGTTGTATGAATGATGGGTTTAATTTTATGGCCAAGGTATTATCGAAAACTGGAGGTGACTGCCAGGTTGCGATTTATTGTATCGGCAAATGATTGCAATTACAGGCGGAAATTACCGGGAACAATGCCTTCACCCGGATTTCGATCAACAGTTCGGTTCCGGGCTAAGAGCGTGCCGAGCAATAAATGCATTGGACACCAACACTGTTATTGAGTTTCATACTTTTTGTACAAAGGAGAAGGAACTCTATTTGGATATGTTTGAAAGCGCATATAAAATAAAAACCCATAAATACCATACCCAAGATGATATCGGATTTTACTATGAGTATCCGCTGAAGACTCCGACAATATATCCCCGGCCCGATTTGATCCGAAAAGCTAAACCAATCATTTTTGAGGCGCAACATGTCCTTTATTTTGGTATGCTGGAAGGTAACGCTATTGTTAAAGGGAAAAAAGTAGTATATGACCCTCAATCTCCAGTCTGTCCAAAATCTTTTAAACAAACTAAATCACAAGCAGATGAACTGGTTGTTGTAATCAATTTCAAAGAAGCCCAAAAAATAACGAAAAAGAAAAAACTGGCCGATATCAGGAAGTTTTTCTTCAATAAAGAGAAAGTCACCGCCCTGGTTATTAAGATGGGCCCCAAAGGAGCGATGGTTTATACCGCCACTGAACAAGCTGTTATTCCGGTTTATAAAACTGGAGCGGTATGGCCTATCGGTTCGGGCGATGTTTTTGCTGCCATTTTTGCTTATCATTGGATGGAGGGAAACAAGTCGCCTATCGAAGCTGCTCAAAAGGCCTCTTTCTCGACGGCTATATATTGTAATTCAAGAAGTTTCCGTTTTGAATATCCCGGAGACCGTGAAAATATTACACCAATCGAGATACCGGAATATCCTGAAGGAGAAGTTTACCTCGCAGGGCCCTTTTTTACCTTTGCTCAGCGTTGGCTGGTGAACGAAGTCTTAAATAATTTGACTCATTTAGGAATGAGAGTTTTTTCACCGCTACATGAGGTTGGCTTAGGTGAACCAGGTAGCGATGTAGCCAAACAAGACCTGGATGGTTTAGACAGGTGCACTATTGTTTTCGCGATACTGGACGGGTTAGACTCAGGGACGTTAGTAGAAATAGGTTATGCGCTGAAAATGGGCATCCCGGTGATCGCTTATGTAGAAAATGAAACCAACGAAAACCTGACCATGCTGGTCGGTACTGGTTGTACTATTGAAAAAGATCTTACCACGGCTCTTTATAAATGCTTATGGTTATTAGCTGAAAAAGAAAATGCCTAAAACAGCCATTTTACTTTCCGGTGGTATCGACTCCATAGCGCTGACTTATTGGAAGAAGCCAGATATTGCTATCACTGTGAATTATGGACAGGCACCTGCTGAAACAGAAATCAGGACAAGTGCGACCGTAGCTAGTGTTTTAAACATACCGCATTATATCGTAACGGCAGATTGCAGCAAGCTGGGTAGCGGAGATTTGCTCAATCAGAAGGCGTTAAACGTTTCACCCTCTTCTGAATGGTGGCCGTACCGCAACCAGTTATTGGTTACTCTGGCCTGTATGAAAGGCATCGCTTTAGAAGTTGGAGAATTGATGCTGGCTTCTGTTAAATCTGATGGCTTTCATAAAGATGGTACAGCGCAGTTTTATCAGTTAATGAGCCAGCTCATGGAATTTCAGGAAGCAAATATCCGCATCACCTGTCCGGCTATTGAAATGACTTCGGTTGAATTAGTGCAGCAGTCTGGTGTCCCTGACAGTTTGCTTCATTGGGCCCATTCCTGCCATAAATCAAACATTCCCTGCGGAAATTGCCGGGGCTGTAATAAATACCGGGAAGTGATGTATGAATTGCAGCAGGGAAAATAAATATGAGCAATCCGACACCTAAATCCCGGGAAGATACAGTCCCCATGTTTGCTTATCCGGTCAAAGAAAAGACAAAATTACAGCGACCAATAACCGGTGATCATAACGCTGACTTCTTTGAAATTGCGATGACCAGGCATTCTACCCATAGTTTTGGAGCTTTACTTCCGGGACAGCTTGACCACTTACTTTGGTTCGCTGCCAAAGCTTTAGAAACGCGGGTGCAATCTGATGGTTATGTGCTTTCGCATCGTCCAAGCCCTTCCGCGGGCGCACGGCATCCCATTGATATTTTGGTTTGCAGCAATGCATCGCAACCAACGGTTGCTTATTATAACCCCTTTGAACATAGCTTAAATACATTAAGGTTAGATTTGGTGGTAGTAACTGAATTAGTGGCCCATATCAATACCGCTGTTGATATGCAGCAAGGCGTTTTTTTATGGTTGTTGGCACACCCATCCAGAACTGCAGCCAAGTACGAACATCCTGAAAGTTTAATCTGGCGGGATGCAGGGGCGCTGCTACAGCAAATTCAGTTAACGGCCATTGCGTTAAAACTAAGCAGTTGCGCTCTTGGTACTTTAGCCGAACCATTTGCGAGCCAGCTATTCGAAAACATAGGTAGTGTAGTATCAGCTGGAGGAATAATAGTTGGAAATTTGGATTTGTAGTTTGTTCACTTTAACTTAGTGTTCACAAATAAGTGAACAGGAGTAAATAGTGAACATAGAAGAGCAGGTCATTTATAAAGTTATACAGGTACTGCAGGAACGAACCGGGCTGAAAGGGCGGTGGTATGCGCGTACAGGTAGAAAGAATGTAGATGGCCAGTTAGAGTTAAAAGGAGATCGTCACAAATACATATTTCCGGTAGAGTTTAAACGAGAAGTTAAACAGATTCATTTTCCGCAGTTCCAGCAAACCCGGGAACAGGCTGGAGATGTCATCATCATAGCGGAGACAATTTACCCTGCGATACGGGAACAACTCAGGAATCTGGGACTGAATTATCTGGATGCAGCGGGCAACTGTTACATTAAAAAAGATGACTGGCTGTTTCTCATCGACGGTTTTAAAACCGAGCAGGTAAACCCTGTTAAAAAAGACCGAGCTTTTAATAAAACCGGACTGACCTTGCTGTTCCATTTCCTTAACGACGAAAATTACCTGAATGTCACTTATAGACAAATGGCGGACGACTACGATATCGCCCTGGGTAACATCAACTATATTATCAACAGCCTGAAAGACCAGGGCTTTGTAATACAATTAGATAAAAAGAACTTGCGTCTTGCCAGAAAGAAAGAATTGCTGGATGAATGGATCGCGGCCTATGAGGAAAAGTTGAAGCCACTGTTGAAAATAGGCGATTTTAGGTTCATTAACGGAAACGAAAAGGAATGGGAAAAAATACCCCTCACCAACTACGAAACTCAGTGGGGCGGTGAACCAGCAGCCAAGTTGCTGACCGGCTACCTTAAACCTGGAAAATTAACGCTATATACGGTAGAAAGCAAGACGAACCTAATCAAAAAATATCGTTTAGTCCCCCAGGATAACGCTATACTAATGGTCTATAAGAAGTTCTGGAAATTTAATCTTCAAAACGAAGATACTGTTCCGCCTATATTAGCCTATGCCGATCTGATCAATACCGGCGACCCAAGAAATCTGGAAACCGCACGAAAACTTTACGATGGATTACTTAAAGATCAATTTTGAAGAAATGCGGTTCGGGGCCATGCGAGCCACCTTTGAATCTTTAGAAAGAGGGTTCAGACAATTTGATATTGATTATTATTTGATCGGTGCTTTTGCACGCGATCTCTGGATGAATCACATCGAAACACTACCGGTAAGGAGAACGACTTTAGACGTGGATTTTTCCATATACATCAGTAGTCATAATACTTTTATCGCCCTTAAAGATTATTTAAAAGAATCAGAGGGCTTCCAGGCCGACAAAGAGCCCTATCGTTTGCATGCCCCTGACGAAACTATTATTGATCTCATTCCATTCGGGGGAATTGAGCGGGATCATATGGTTTACCTGGAGGGTAGCCCGCCAATGGATCTTTCGGTGTTTGGTAATATGCAAGTACTAGCCCATGCCGCAAATATTCAACTGAACGGGATTGATTTTAAAATTTGCACACTTCCGGGATTATGCATACTCAAACTGATTGCCAGCCATGAAAAACCGGAACGGCTTGCGAAAGATCTGGGCGACTTTTACTATATTTTAGAAAACTATTTTGAAATCGCCGGCGATACGATATACGAGGGTGAATATGAAGATTTGATCGATGAGGATTTTGAGCCACTGATCGCAGCCGCCAAAATGCTTGGGCGCCAACTGTTACCCATATTGAATGACTCTGCAGTGTTAAAAAATACTTTTGCTGCCATCCTTGATAAATTAAAACAGGGGTTTTCAGATCCGGAAATCGATCAAATGTACTTACATGAACCAGCCGACCAGCAAATCAAAAGAATAAAACTTGTTAGCATTTTGCAACAAGAAATTACCAGCCGCTGATCTTTTACATGTAAATTAGCGAGAAGTGATTATGATTTGCAGGCCATTAAGAAAGAAAGCGTCTATGTTTATTTTAAAGCGCAAAAGATTATGAAACGAGTTGCCCTGAACACATCGTTATTTCCTTTCAAAATTCGATCGTTGATAATAAATAGTTATCAATGGTTGGTCATTGATATCGTATGTAAAATAGCCAGAAAAACATTATTCATATTGTTTTTTCAGACATGGACATGCCGAAAAAACAATATGAATATTATACTTTAACATTATTTAAAGTTTAAATTTTGGCAGCAAAAAGCCTTTAGCGATATTGCGCAACTTAAACTTAAATAAATCATGAAAAACCTAACTCGCATATATACAAATCCGTTGATTAATAATACCCCTGGCTTTCAAGATGTAAGAAACCTTGTGCAAGGGGTCATAGCAGCTAAGGGACAAAAAGGACGTGTGTTATTGGTTACAGGTCAAAAGCAACAAACCGAAATTGTCGAGCAGCTCGTTAATGGAAAATTTTCAAAAACGAAGCCGACCATTTCCGGGCACCAAAGTATTTACTGTTCATCAAGCAATTAATAGTATTCGCTCTGTCGAGCAAGAAGCATTTGTATCGCTCGGGTTATCAAGCGATGAATTGTTAGCGTTAGAATCGGAGATCAATTCCGACTTCATGATAGTTGCGCCTTGGTATAATGGCTCAGTTGACAAGTGGGCAAAAATCACCGGGGCAATCGCTTACCCTGCACAAACAGTAGCCACTCCATATCCACCGGTTAGTTGCCTTTTAGAGCAGGCCTTATTAAATCTTCAGTCGATAGGTGACGAAGCAAGTCACCCTGGCGATCGAAGTTTGATAAAAACAGTTTTTACAGTCGTTTTAGAAAATAACATTTCAACTAATACCGATGAAATGGAAGCCTATTTGTTTGCAAAATCAGGATGGTCAAAACGTAAAATTGATAAAGTTTTGGACATATTAAATACTTTAAAGGCCGGAGGACAGACCAGGGATGCGCTGCTTGACAATCGGCCCCAAATGTATGATCGTTGGCAGAAAGCTTGTGAGCCTGATACAACGTTAGCTCACAAAATAAAAAACTAAGTTATATTTCCTGGTCAGTTATAAACAAGGGTTTAAGGATATCCATTTTTTTAACTCTGTCTCTCTCTTTTTCTTCTTTATAAATGTCACTTAATTCTTTAATATACTCGGGTTTTATTGAAACCAGGTGTTTTCTATATTCATTGAGCCAATTGTAGGTTGCCATAATTTCTTCATATTGCTTTTTATAAAATGAAGCATCACTGCCAATGATAGATTTCAATTCATCAAATCTTGACCTCAATTCGGAAACTTTTATTGCAAAAAGCGAAATAGGATTAGGCAAATCGGAGGTTAGATTAGAGAGTGTATTAAATAAATCAACCGTCTTTTCATATAACTCAAACTTGATTCTGCTCCAAATCATGTCGTAGATACCGCTTTCAGCTAAATGCCCATTTTCAAAATCATCCCAACGGCCAAGCACTTCGGCAAGTTTAGAATTTTCGGGATATTCCTTTGCCCTTTGCCGTAACTTGTCTAACAGCTTAAAGAACCTGTTAAAATCTTCTACCGAAATTAGATATAGTTCAATGTTACTATTCAATAGATTATTTAGGGTGATTTGTTCATCCTTCAGACTATTGAAAACATCCAATATATAGTCGAGATCGTATAGCAAATCCAGCGCTAAAATTTTAAAGTCATTTCCAACGGAATTGCCAGTATGTAAGAACCTATTTCGTAAACGTGGCAGGATGTATTCAAAATAATCAAACGTGCTTTCGTGGTAGTCATAGAATGGCCGTACGGCCGACACTTTATTAGGAAGCGAATTGAACTTTTTGTCCGGTTTGAGTAACGCGGTCATATCAGAAAAAATTCCCTCTACCTGAGGTAAAGCAAGAGCTGTAAATCCGTACCAAAGTTCATTTTCAAAAAGCCTCTTCAATTCTTCGAAAATCGGTTTGCGATCCCTAAGCAAATTATTCACTGCAACATAGTAACTCAAAATCCCGTGAAAAACATGCTCGGGTGATTTAGTTTCCGCAAGCTTCGAATAAAACTGATTTACTTCGCCATTCACATATAAATCTTCCAGTTCCTGCCTATTTATCAATAACTCGTTATTACCCAAGCGGTGTCTGTAAGTATTAATTAGCTTATAGTCAAAGTAGGGGTTAGCAAATGGATGCCACCACCGATATGGACGATCCTGTAATTCAATGATCCATTGAGTTTGTACGCCACCTAATTCATGGTCATTAATGGATTTTTCAAAAGCGCGTTTTTCGATATTGAACGTCAAATATTTTACGATGATATCACGCTCTTTAATGCATCGGGCGTAAAAATCCAATCGAATTTTATCCTCGTGCTCGCCTCGTTTTGTACCTTCGTTTAGGTAAGTTTTAATGGCCGATTCATTAGTTTCATAGCGTTGGATCAGGGTCAACAAATACCGCAAATCTTCACGAACCATCTGGTCAAGCTTATTCAGGTTGTTTTTAGGCAGATCGTTAAAACCAAGAATATGCCTAAAATAGTGAAACACCGGATTATACCAAGCAGAATGGCCATCCCATAACTGTTCAATTATTTTACCATCATGATAAAATCTAAGCTTACTGAGTACTTGTTGGCAACAATTTTCGAGAGCAATGATATCGAACATATTGATTGCCTGGTCAATATCTAATTGTTTAATAGAAAATCTTACGATTGCCGCATAGTCATCCGCAAATTTTAATTCATTAGGCAATGTTTGAAAACATTGCTTTCTGATCTGATTAACTGCTGGGTAATTATCATTTAGGCTTTCAAGGGCAATAAGGCTCATCCCGTAAATATCATAGAAATCTCAATCAATCATACCTCATTTTTAAAAATTGTATCGAAACAAGATGACTATTTCTTAATTATCAATTTGTCGGCATATTCTGTCAGGATATTTTTATTGGGGCCAAATACTATTTTATTATAGTGGCGAAACAACATCCCATTTGAGGTTTCGAGCATATCCTGGGGTGCTGGCCCCTTGGCATATACCTTCATAGCAGGATTTTTCAGGAAATATGGGTCACCTTGACTGTCTGAAATCGTTAAACATAACGATGACGTTAAGGGAAACACAAAAACAAAATCTTTCTGCAAAAAGAAATTATGAATTTCGCCATCTTCACTCATGGAACTACCCGGGTTATCGCTTGTAATGAAATTACCGGGAGACTCTAAAATAACCCAAGGGCAATGGATAAAATTCATCATAACGGTTTCTAATGCTATCCTATAACCATCTTCCTTGCGCATCATTGTGGACAAATGGGCTTTCTGCTTAAAGTCCTTGTCGTTAATCAGCATTTTCCTGATTTTCTCATTCAAATCCAGCATGTCTTTCAAGGATGCACCATGAAACTTTTTGAAATATTCCTCATCCTCTGAAAGCTGTTTTTTAAGTTCATCCGCCGCCTCATTGACAACCTTCGCATGATTCGGTTCGATGTACTTATCCCGGAAATATTTGTTACGCAGTTTTATATCAAAGATAATTTGAATTAAAAAACCGGCATCACCGATGGCTAATGCTTGCCCGGCCTTTATCTGATCGATAAGTTTATGATAATGGTTTTCGTATCGGTGGAAGCTCTTTTCTACGACATACTTATCCCCATTGTCAGACACATTAAAGCCGGTCATATCTCCAACAGTATAGAAATCTTCCTCGTAGCAAATTTGAGAAGGGGCGTATTCTCTTGGGTATGGCCTCTTGCCGCGCTTCGCAAATAATTCCAGATTCAAGGTTTGTAGTTTGCCATTTTCATTCGTGAAGCCCTGTAAATAGCAACGAGGAAGGAAATGCTGATCCTTTATATTTTCTTCCATTTTAAACTAAAAAATGAGATTAAAGATGCAGGTTAATATGCTCAATTTGCAATTAATTGTAGTAAAGTCTTTAATTGGGTATATACTAAAATTAGCTAAGCAAAATTATATTTCAAATACCTGGCGGGCATCTTAATTGGCGAAAACTTACGTATCAATCGCATATTATCGCTTAATATTTCAATTTCCAGCCTCCCGTTCATATTGTTCTATAACTTCGATAAACATTTTGGGCTGGCTAACACGGCCACCGAGAGTTTGTTCTAAATGATATTTTATGAACTGATCGAACGGAAAGGTGTCATTTATTGGATCACCCGTATTGATATATTTGATATAAGATTCAATGGCCTGAATCAGGTCAATTTCACTATCGCTAAAATTGTCTTGAAGCTTAATCAAAGTTTCTATATTTATCAAGATAAGGTTTCCAACCCGTTCGTATTTTAAAGATGAATCTGATACGTAACGTTTCATCTTTTCATTTAGGAAGTAATTAACTCCACAGCTTTCAAGGCTCACATCGGTATGAACGATTATTGGATAAATAATGGAATGATGATGCTTTCCATCTAATCCTTTCTGTTCATAGAGTCCGGATTCGATTTGCTCTATACTATTCAATAATTGGGTTATACCTTTTTTCTTCCCTTTCGAATCTTTTTCCAATTTTTCAAGGATTCCTGATTTAATTTTCTCGATAGAACTCTCATATTTAATGGATGCAGGGATTAGAATATCCTTAAATTCAAAAAGCAAAATTATGTCATCTTTCCTGATATAATAATCAGATTCACCGCTAAGAAGCTTAGCCTTCATTTCAGCTCCCGTGTAAGTTACATTTCCATAATCCGCAAAACATTGTTTCATCACTGAATAAAACAAGACGTGTTCTGAAAAATCGTCCCCCATTTGTTGCTTTAACTTTGGGAATTTAAGGCCCGTTACCTCTGCAAAATCGAACAAAAAGCCATTATATAGTTTGTCAATAAAAAACCTAAAATCAAGAAATACATAGGTTTTATCATCGGCTTTTAATAACGGATAAGATCGCAACTGCTTAAAATCACTATCTAAGGTGGCATGACCATTTATGATCATCCGATTTAGAAAGTGCAGGCCATTGGGTGTTGTGTCAAAAAACATTTTCGGGGATGGAGGTTCAGCAGTCATCACGCTTAAATATGGTGTAATTAAGCGCCATAGGTAACTTTTATAAGATGACAGCCCGAGATCTGCAAGGTAAGACTGAAGTAATGGCGTAAAGCCTTGGTTCCCCTCACAATATTTAAAAAAGTAATAAATCTTTAAAAATTGTATGTCATACTCTTTAAATCGCTCATTTTCTACGTTCCTAATTTGAACTTGAAGAATCCAATCAACAAAATCGTCAAAGCTTCCGTTGTCATCCCAGGCAAAGACCTTGCTTTGAAATTCCACCTCTTCGCTATTGAAATGCAGTAATGCCTTAAACAATAGAGAATAATCCTTACGGTCCAAAGTGCGATCAGATGCAGCATCGGCATTCACCAAAAGATATTGTATCAAATTGAGGCATGACCTTCTTTCCAGCAATTTGAAAGCTGCGGAGTTAACAACTGCATTATTATTTTGAATAAACGCCAGTAAATCACGTTGGTCGGTCGATTCAAGCCTCATCATCCATTCGTACAATTTACCGGACTGAAACCTCAAATCATTCCTCTTTCTGAGGTTGAATAAATGCAATAAATAGGCGATGAACTCGACTGCAGGAGTTTTGGGAATCGTTTTAAAGGCTTGTCCGATTTCAAACTTGCTGTCAAAAACGCTATCATAGGTAATCAATATTTCTCTTTGAAACTTTACATTATCCATAGACCTATTCAATCAACTTTTGCGTTTTTTATCAAACAACAATCTCCCAAACTCCATAAAAATCGCAGGGGTCTTTCTTTTCTTTCTAAACAATCTTAAAAAGGCTCCAAAGGTTAGTGTGCTATCGTAAACAGCTTGGGTGATGCCCAACTTACCTAAAGCTAAAAAGCCCTCCTTATAAGCCCAATATTTCGATATAAATTCATCCAACTGAAATTTCCCACTTTTAAAATCATCCTGGAAAATTATTAAGGTATCCACATCGATCATCGTAAGTGGCTTAATAGCAATTCGGTCTTGTAACCTAAGCAGGCCGGGATCATTGAGCAATTCCTGTTGAAACCAATGATTTATAATCTCATTTATACCAGGTGTAGAAAGCCCCTGATCAACAAATAATAAAACAGGATAGAATGTTAGGTACTTATTTTCTAAATCTTTATCAAAAGGTAATTCATCAAATACCGCACGCTTAATATTATTTATTAGCTGCCTGACGGCTTTCGGTTCTTCTTTTATTCGATCTTTTTTTGGTGTTTCTTTATACCATAGTTTAGACTTTAATTCGGCAATGATCCGTTCAATATTAAATGACTGTTTTGTTAACCCACTGACAAACGTATCCTTTAATTCAAATAGAAAAATATTATCAAAATTTCGTGCGTAATAATCAGGTTCCGCAATAAAATCGGGCGCATATTCCCTTCTTATTTCATCGCCTGAAAATCTAATGTACTTACCTTCTGCAAAAATTGAATTAAGAACCTGCTTTGCCAGGAATGACTCTGAAAATTCGTCATTTAAATACCCCTTGAAATCACCTTTTGTAAATAACGCTCGATTTGATTTTATAATAGCATTAAATTCAAAAAAGAGGGAGTTATACATTTTGTTGTAAACCAACAAATTATCAACGATAACAAATTTTTCAGAATTGATTTGAAGCAACGGCTTTGATCGGGGTAAAATAAAATCATGTTGTGAAAAACCGCTATCATGGCTATCAATTGCCAGGCGTTTTAAAAACAACCTTGATGTTTCGGCACGGGGATTATTAGGGTCAACTGTTAGATAAGCTAATCCATCCTTATTATTTTTAAAGGCGTGATCGACAACTGGAAAAATAGCTTTGAAATACTCCTTCCAGTTTCCGACGCCACACTCACCTAAAAACACTGCAAGTACATCGGGTAAATTTGCTTCAGCAAATTGAAAGAAATAAACAGCTTTGACAAATTGAGTTATCATTGCATCACCGTCGTCGATATGGTTTAAATCATGATAGGGTAACAACATAGCTGTCATTGTAAGTCCCATCATCATTATTACGCCGACGCCTTTTGGAACGCTTTGTACTACTTTCTGTGAATTAAAATTGGCAACATAGATTTCGTTGATAAAAAGATAGGCCTTAAATAACCGTTCGTGGGTGCCGGCAACATCGATAATCCTCTCTACATTATTTTCACTTTGCCCGTAAACCTCCAAAAAATATTGCAACAGGGTTAAATTAGACCATATATTAAGCAGCCGCAATTTTGCCAATTCATCTCCACCATACCCATGTTCGATACGGAATAAGTATTGATTAACCAATGGTGATTTATCCCCAAACCAAAAAACAACCTCGTCAACGTAATTTTTAATCTGTCCTTCCCGAACAATAAAGTTCAGCCTTGCGATAATCGGAAAAGCCACCTCAAAATCAACCCCAGAAATTAAAGATAAAATCTCCCCATGTTTGTCCCCCTGAAATTCAGGGAACAAATATTTGTATTCGAGCATAGTCATATTATTTACCTTCATAAGCCGATATGTGGTGAATTTTATATTTTTATACCTCTAAGCCAATAATCACAAATTATGTCTAATAATAAAGTCGACGAATATTTCAAAAATCTACCCATCGGCATTGTCTCACCTGTATCAATGGACAATCCAAATGAACCTATACAAATATACTCAGGAGAATTTAAGCTTAAGTTAGCTGACAAAGAATACGAGGTAGACGGCAATATATTTTTTAAATGGTATCCGGATATGGGAGTGAAATTTAAAGCTACTTTTTTAAATAGCCAGGTTTCACCATTTAACTCGGAAGACGAATTTGAAATTCTGGTAAAAGACCAACCTATTGGTAAAATAAAAATCACAGATCTTAATTATTTAGATGAACCCATTTGCGGGGGATATGCCAATCGGTTTGTTTGGGGAGAAGGTAATATTCCAGTAACCGAGGTAACATTTGCAATTCCGAACATGCGCGAGTTCTTTGGTGAACCCATAAAAATGACTACAGCGGCGGGCCAGGGAATGCGCGCATCCCGACTTACATTAGACGATAAACCTTATAAAATTGTACTTGACAAATATTCCGATTATAATGAGAGGCTCAATAAACTTGACGAGCATGGCGGATATTTAATCACCTACGCTGGAAAAATCATGAAACATAAGGGTTCGATCAGCCTTGAAGATTTGCAAAAATGGCACGATAGATTTTATCACTTTCTTTATTTTTTAAATGGCCGAAGAATTGCGCCCATGTTTTATGCTGGTTCGTTTGATGGACAAAATGTTTGGACTGACTATTCAACTTATTATACTGTTGACAGTCATAAGGTGGTACCATGCTGGTCGGATGTGATGTATTTAAACGACTTACCAGACTTATGGAAAACTTACAACAAACTTTGGAAAGTTGAAAACAACCAAGACTTTCTTATCACTGCAATACATTGGTATGTTGAAGCCAACGCAAACGCGGGAATGGTGGAGGGATCAATTATTCTGATTCAAACCGCACTTGAATTAATTTACAACTGGCTAATTGTCGAAAAACAAAAAATAATAATTGGAGGTGATGCCGAAGGTCTAACTGCAGCTAATAAAATTCGGTTGATTATTTCTCAATTTAAGATAAAAGCTGAAATACCTCCAGCATTTGCAGAATTGGCAACATCATTCCCTAATGTCAAAGACGGCCCCGAGGCGTTCACAAAAATTCGCAACGCGCTGGTACATGGTCAGGAAGCTAAGCGATCCGAGTTGAAAGGCATAAAACTAAAAGCAAAATACCAAGCTTTACAACTCGGGATTTGGTATGTCGAGCTGTCCCTTCTATATATTTTAGGATATAAAGGGAAATATAGAAACAGGACCAGCGGTAAAATATGGAGGGATACAGGAACACTGGTGCCATGGGTAAATGATAAAACTTATAAGGTAGGCAAGCCGTCTGATTTTACGGATGATGAAATAAGCACCTTTCTAGAATTATTAGAAAAACAAAACAAGGTAAATGACCCTTCAGAGCAAAAAATTAAACGATGCAAACTTATAGCCATTGGATATTCATGGGAGAAACCGGTTGCAATTGGTGCTATTAAACCTAAAACGGCGTCTGATTTTACGGCAGCAAAGGCAAATCTGCCAGATTTAGCTAAAGATTATGATTGGGAAGTCGGGTATTTCTATACCGAGCCGGCGTTTGAGGGCCGAAGATTTTCTTCTGCTTTATTGAGCCAATTGCTTACAAAATATGGGGATGGCAACCTGATGGCAACTACAGAAATTCGTGAAGGTAACCGCATGGTCGATAGCCTTGAACATCGGCGTTTTAGGCAAGTTGGCGCGACCTGGAAAAGCGCGATTAGTAACAATGACTTGAGGTTATTTCTACGTGAAAAACAAGCTTTAAGTCCTAATTTATTTCAATTCACTGACGAAGACTTTGAATAAAGTAAGCAGCATCGCCGTAAATTTGCAGTAATGAAACGTCAGATACTTATAATTACCGGGCATCCCCATAACGAAACACAAAAAGCTCAATTGCAAATAGTTGGCAAATATTACAACGAGTACTTTAAAAGCAATACTGGTGGAGCATACGAGGATGCAGAAATAACTAATCTTGAAACCCCAAAAGTAAATGAAATTCAAGATCTACTAAAGGAGGATAAAAAAATAGATTTCGCCGTGCTGGTGCTTATTGGCCATGGAGCGACACAAGAAGGCAAGCAATTATTTCAAATTAACGCCGACGAAATTATTAACCCCGGTCAAATCGAACTAACCTTAAAGAAACAATTGGTTGTAGTTGAAAGCTGCCGGGTAACGGCTATTTCTGATCACCCGGTTGTAGATGTTACGGACAAAATTGCAAGTTTCAAGGATGGCGGTAAAATTAAGTTCCCTATAAGCAAGGCAAAATCAAAGGAGTTATATAATGCGGGAGTTGAGAAGTGCAATGATGGTTTAGTAGTTTGCTTCGCCTGTGATGAAGATGAAAAAGCAAGCAAATTGCATTTTACCAAAGCATTAATTGAAATGTCAAAAAATTGGAGCGCCAATCCTCAACTTGATTCGGCAGTTGCATCGATTCAAGGAATTATGGTGCCGGTTGCCGAACACGTAAAAAAAGAATCAAATGATAAACAATCACCGCAAATATGGGGAACGGAAAAATTCCCTTTTGCGATAAGCAGATACTAAGCATATGGATTTTACTAAAATGACAATTGCCGATCTTAAAGCGGCATACGATTTTTCAAAGGTATGATAGAAGAATGCCTGACGAAGGCTAAAAAAGAAGGAGTACCAATTGAAAAAGTACCAGTGTATAAGGATTGGGTAGAAATCGAAGGCAAACTTTATGACGAATTGAACAACCGGATTTTGTTAAGTTGATTCTGAGCTTTAACGCAAATAAAAGCCTTAAAACGAATAGTTTTAACGCTTTTTATTATTGCCTGAAATTTTCCTGTGAATAATATACCTTATATAACGGCGGATTGACTTCACGAAAGGCTATCATAACTTTATTTCCGACAAAATATAAAGAAAACACCAAAAGATAGTTATGAATGAATACTCGTCATCTGACCGGATTTAGGTCAATAAAGGATAACTGAACATTATTAATTAACAAAACGAATGCATTTGAGCATATGCAATTAACTTCTAAATCAATCACAACATCCTTCTTGGAAACCCGCATATAAATTTATCGCTATAACCATTTGATGCTAAAATATCTATCATCAGTTTTTGGATCAATAAATCCCCCTTTAAATATATTCTTCAAAGCTTAAACGAACTATGTGAATATTCCGCCGAATAGGGACCACCATTCCGCTGCAAAAGGGACCAGTGATGTAAGGTGTAAAAGAGCAGTCAAAGCTCCATCATCACTAAGC
>NZ_JBNPWP010000009.1:0-273798 GCF_050433765.1 Mucilaginibacter lappiensis
TTTTCTTATTTCCAAAACTTATTTTTTTTATTTTTCTAAGTCCCGTTTCCCGCTTTTCAATCCCCTCTTTTCTTCCTTTCTTGCGGGTTGCAAAGGTATAAACCTTTTTCAATTTCCGAAAATTTATTTGAAGTTTTTTTTGGTCTTTATTTTTTCTCTATCTCCTCACTAATCCTGCTTCAAAACCTCTTCACTAACCTTTCTAAGAACAACCCCGCTTCCTCGTTTGCGGGCTGCAAAGGTAGGCAGAGTTTTCAATTATGCAAACCGTTTTAAACAAATATTCAACACGTGTGCATAATGTGTTAAGAATCAGCTGGAAAAATTTTGCCGACGGCCTAAAAGCTAAGCTATCGTGCATAAAAAGTGTCGTTTTATAATTAAGCTGGCTTATATAACTGGCCAATTGAACATTTTTAACTAAAATTGCACTTTACCTGGCTTATACTATATTATATGCAACCTTAAAGCTGATGTCACCATTCGGCCATGGATACAAAACAGGAGTACTCCTTATATATACTATATTACAGTATAACATTAAAGTCCCCCTATCACCGCCAAATGTATATAGCATAGCTGTTCATCAACACCGCACCTCTATATAGTATATGATCAAAAGGATCATCATAAATCATTGAATATACTACAGTAGCCCTCAGTTGAATTTCATTGCCATATACTATATAGTATAAAGCGACTGGCGGTTTGCCGGTATATTACAGGAATGTGTCTATATAACAGATTAACTATCGTACCTTTACATCTCTCAAAAGCGTTAATAGTTAAAAGATGTTAAATACATTAATATATATAACAGGAGCCAAAACCGCGTTATATATTAGCCGATAAATAAATAATTGACTGATTTATATTATTCACCTATCTTTGCAAAATGTTTAAAAAGCAACTTACGTTATTAGCCAGTGTTTTAGCTCTGTTAATTATCACACTTGGTAGTTGTAAAAGCAAATACGAAAAGTTAAAGGCAAGTAACGATTACGCCAAAAAATACCAGGAGGCCATTAAATATTATAACCAAAAGGACTATAATAAAGCTTTAGGTTTATTTGAGGTATTGGTTGAGCGTTACCGTGGGCGTACCGAAGCTGAGGATCTGTTTTATTATTATGCCTTCACCAATTATAAGCTGAAGGATTATACATCTGCAAGATATCACTTTAAAACCTTTGCTGATACTTATCCATCAAGCACAAGGGCCGAAGAATGCCGCTTCTTTTCTGCTTACTGTTATTACCTTGATTCACCTATATTTTCACTTGATCAGGATAATACCTTAAAAGCTATTGAGGCCTTGCAACTGTTTATTAACCTGTACCCTAAAAGCGATCGTGTTACGGAAGCAAGTAAACTGATACAAAACCTGCGCGACAAACTGGAAACAAAAGCTTACGCTAATGCTAAGTTATATTTAACCATCGGCGATTATCAATCGGCAGTAATTGCATTTAACAATGCCTTGCGCGATTATCCCGACACTAAATATGGTGAGGAAATGGAGTACCTGATTGTTAAATCACAATATTTATATGCCAGCCGCAGTTTAGAGTATAAACAAGAGGAACGTTATACCCAGGCTATCGCTTATGCCGATCAGTTTAGTGAAAAATATCCTACCAGCAAATATGGCCGCGAAACCACAGGTTATGCAAAGGACAGCAAACGCGGTATAGATAATGCCAAACGTGTATTGGCCGAAGCCTTAAGTAACGAAAAGGTGGCTAAAAAAATAGCCTCAAAAGACAGTGTAAAAACATTGCCACCATCAGAAAAGAATCAGCAACAAAGAATTCCATATTAAAAAAAATTATATGACAGCAAATAACACCAACAAACCAGCAGTAGCTAACAGCACTGTAACCCGCGATTTACGCGAGCTGGATGTAAACACTCATAATATATATGAGTCGCTTGTAATTATGTCAAAAAGGGCGAACCAGATCTCAAACAATATTAAAGAAGAGTTACACCAAAAACTTTCTGAATTTGCATCATCAAACGATAACCTTGAAGAGGTTTTTGAAAACCGTGAGCAAATTGAGATCTCTAAATACTACGAAAGACTGCCAAAACCATCATTGGTTGCAGTTCAGGAGTTTTTAGATGATAAGGTTTACTACCGTAACCCTACAAAAGAAGCGTAAGCCCCACTACCCCCCTAAAGGGGTAGCAAAAGGATTTATACATGCAAAAGACTCCCGCTAACGGGAGTTTTTTTGTTACTTTTAACTTTTATTCATTATCATTCCCCCTTCAGGGGGTTAGGGGGCTCTATGCTTGAGGGGAAAAACATCATTCTCGGAGTTTGCGGCAGCATCGCTGCCTACAAATCGGCCTTGCTGGTAAGGTTATTAGTTAAAGCCGGTGCGCAGGTACAGGTGGTGATGACTCCCGATGCCACCAGTTTTATAACTCCCCTTACCCTTTCAACACTTTCTAAAAACCCCGTACTGGTTAACTATTTTAAACCGGATACCGGCGAATGGAATAACCATGTGGAACTGGGCCTTTGGGCCGATATGCTGATCATAGCACCTGCAAGCGCCAATACACTGGCAAAAATGGCCAATGGTCTTTGCGATAATTTATTAACGGCCGTTTACTTATCGACCAAATGCCCGGTATATTTTGCCCCTGCTATGGACCTTGATATGTGGCTGCACCCTGCTACCCGCCAAAATGTAGCCAGGTTACAATCTTTCGGTAATACGCTAATAGCCCCCGGCAATGGCGAACTGGCCAGTGGCCTGTATGGCGAAGGCCGGTTAGCCGAACCTGAGGAGATCGTGGATTTTTTATCATCAACCTTAAAAAAAAAACGCCTTTTAGCTGATCAAAAGATCATGGTTACCGCGGGACCAACTTATGAGGCTATTGATCCTGTACGTTTTATTGGTAACCATTCGTCGGGCAAAATGGGATTTGCCATTGCCGATGAACTGGCTTTGATGGGTGCTGATGTTACGCTGATCACCGGACCAACGGCACAGGTAAGCCGGCAGCAAACCGTGAAGCGGATAGATGTAACATCGGCCGCCGAAATGCTGGAGGCCTGTGCAAATAATTTTGAAAATGCCAAAGCCTGTATCATGAGCGCTGCCGTTGCCGACTATACGCCTGCCCAGGTTGCTGCGCAAAAGATCAAGAAGCAAGATGATAGCCTAAACATCGAACTAAAGAAAACCACCGATATTTTAAAGTTTTTAGGTGAACGGAAAGCAGAAGGCCAGATACTGGTTGGCTTTGCCCTGGAAACCAATGATGAAGAACAGAACGCAATGAATAAGCTGCAGCGCAAAAATCTTGATTTTATTGTGCTAAATTCGCTTAACGATGCCGGGGCCGGTTTTAAAAAAGACACCAATAAAATAACCATTATTGACCGCAGCCTGCAAAAAACAGTATTTGAGCTTAAAAGCAAGGATGCTGTGGCACGTGATATTTGCCTTAAAGTAGCTCAACTCATCAACGGATGAAAAAAATATTCCTCTACATGGTTTTAGCCCTGGTAGGTTTCCGGGTTTCGGCCCAGGACCTGAACGCCCGGGTGCAAGTGTTATCGCCTAAGATACAGGGCAGCAACAAGCGTATTTTCCAAACGCTCGAAACGGCCATGAAGGATTTTTTAAATGGCCGCAAATGGAGCGCCGACCCCATATTGCCCCAGGAAAGAATTGACTGCACTTTTGTACTGAACATAACCAACTGGGATGGCAGCAGCAATTTTAGCGGTGAGTTACAGGTACAATCATCAAGGCCTGTTTACAGCTCAACCTATAGTTCAACATTAATAAATATTAATGATAAGGATATTGATTTTATTTACAACGATGGGCAAACCATTGACTATACCGACCAGAGTTTTCAAAGTAACCTGAGTTCGATCATGGCATTTTACGCTTACATTATAGTAGGGCTTGATTATGATACCTTTTCATTGTATGGCGGCTCGCCCTATTTTGCCAATGCGCAAACCGTGATCAATAACGCACAGTCGGGATCATACCGTGGCTGGAAAGCTTTTGATGGCAACGTTAACCGGTACTGGCTATCAGAAAACCTGAATAATAAGCTTTATGCCCCATTACGCAGCTTTATGTATGATTATCACCGCAACGGACTTGACGTTATGGCTGATAATGTTGCCAAAGGGCGTAAAGAGATCACATCGATTTTACCGACATTGCAACAGATAAACAGGCAGCGGGTTGGCTCCATGTTCCCCCTTGTATTTTATACCGCAAAAAGCGACGAACTGGTATCGTTATACGGCAAGGCCGATCCGCAGGAACGCGTACAAGCCATGAACATACTACTGCAAGTCGACCCGGCCAACGGTAATAAATACCAAACGCTACAAAAATAGAGCTGTCGGACCTCCCGAAACACACAACTCGCTACCCGCAACCATTCCCATTTTTAAAAATAATTTCAAAAATATTTGCAAATACGAAATCCATCGTAGATATTTGTACGAAGAAATTCGTATTGAAATAAAATGAATATAAAACCTACAGAAAGCGAGCTGGAAATATTGCAGGTGATCTGGAATAAAGGGCAGTGTACCGTACGTGATGTACATGAAGAACTGGCTAAAACAAAGGATGCCGGTTATACTACTACCTTAAAGCTCATGCAGATCATGCATGATAAGGGTATGGTTGAACGCGATACATCTGCAAAAACCCATTTATATAAAGCATTATTTAGCCAGGAGCAAGCTCAAAGCAACGCTTTGGAAAAAATATTGTCTACTGTATTTAAAGGTTCAACTTCTGATCTGGTGATACAGGCGCTGGGGCAGCACCGCGCATCAAAAGACGAAATTGACGCCATTAAAGATTATCTTAAACAGTTTGATCAGCATAAAAAATAAGCATCATGGAAAATCTGTTCTATAACATAAGCCAGGTTTTAGGTATCACCATTATCCACTCCTTATGGCAGGGATTATTGGTTTGGTTTGCATTGCGTTTGTTATTTACCTGCGTGCCCTCTCTGTCATCTGTAAAGAAACACAATGTGGGTATGGTGGCCATGCTAATTATTAGTGTATGGTTTATATACACCTTTATTACCCAGGTACAAGCGCATGTTTGGGTTGATTTAACCGCAGCAACATCACCGGTTTTTCTACCGCATTTTGCCTTTCCTTTAAACCCGGTTGCGCACACCGCGTCCAACAGCTATTACAATTATGTTATTGAAGGGTATCTTCCTTATGTTTCGGCGCTGTACTTTGCAGGTTTGGTATTTAATTTATTGAGACTTGGTTTAAACTGGCAAAAAATAAGCCTCATCAAAAGAACAATGATACCTGCCGATGAAATACAGTTATATGTTGATAGCTTTTGTCAGCAACTGCAGATCAATAAATACGTAAGTGTAAATTTTAGCCGGTTTGTTGATGTACCCTGCATGATCGGTTTTTTTAGCCCGATCATACTTTTACCCATATCATTAACTACATATCTATCAACCGAGGAAGTAAAAGCTATTTTGCTTCACGAGCTATCGCACATAAAACGTAATGATTACCTGCTCAATTTAGCACAGCAATTTATAACCATATTGCTTTTCTTTAATCCCTTTGCCCAATTAATTAACCGCATTATAAACCAGGAACGCGAAAACCGGTGCGATGACCTGGTTGTGCAAACTACTGCCCAGCCTTTAATATATGCCCAGGCACTTTTAAAACTTGAACAAACCAGGTACGTAAACTTACCCCTGGCCCTGGCAGCTACCGGAAAAAAATACCATTTATTAAACAGAATTGAACGCATCATGAAAACAAAGAAACCAATTGGCAACATACGTCACCTGTTAGTGGCTGTTGTTATAATGGCCGCCAGCATAAGCAGTATCGCGTGGTTAAACCCCACCATCAAAGACGGTAAATTATCTATCAAAAAAGCCGTTTATCCTAAAATTGTTAAAGACTTATTGCTTACTGATACCACTCAAAAAAAGGCAGTTAAAGCGAAAAAAATAGCAGCTGCCAAAAAGTATTCTAAAAGCAAGTCCGATTACCGCAAACAGGCTTATAAAAAAACCTATGATGGCCTTAATGATGCCGAACTTAACAGGCTTACAGCCGAAGTAAACAAACATGCAGAGGCCGTTGGTAAATATTATAACAGCCCGGAGTTTCAAAAGCAAGCCGAAATGTTAGCGCTTAAAGGCAAGGAAATGGAAGATTACTATAACCGGCCCGAAATAAAGAAAATGCAGGAAGATCAGGAAAAGTTAGGCGCTGATTTTGAAAAGAACTGGGGAAGTAACGATGAAACCGAGAAGCTTGGAGAGCAGATGGGTGAGTCGGGTAAAAAAATTGAGAAATATTTTAATAGTCCGGAGTTTAAGCAGATGAATGAGCAACTGGAAAAAAAGTATAACATTCCGCACAATCGTAACTATGTTGATGACAGTAAGGATGAGAATTACAGAAAGTATCAGGCCGAACTGCAAAGCAAAATACCACCCGAAGTAAAGGAGCAAACTGAACAGCTCAAAAAAATGGGTGAAAAAATGCGCAGTCGCTATGACTCGCCCGAGTTTCGTGAAAAAACCAAACAACTAAAGGTCATGAGCGATAGCTTAAGAAAAGCTTTTAACGGTAAAGAGTGGAAACAACAGCAGGCCGATATGAGAAGGGCGAGCCAACAAATGCACGCCTATCAAAATAACCCACAGCTAAAAGACGCACAGGCACAATTAAAGGTGGCAACCAAAAACCTGCGCGAGTATATGATAAGCCCCGCTTTTAAACAGCGCATGGCTGAATACCGCAAACAAGCTGAAATGTCATTCAATTATAAATATGATTTAGATATTAAATCAGATACGGTCCAATAGTTTTTAATTATTGAACCCAATACTTTGAAATTCGTAATTTAGTATCCTTAATAAAATAAGGATACTTTTTTTATGCTTCAAAAGCTAACCATTAATAACTACGCGTTAATTGATAACCTTGAAATAGGTTTTGGCAAGGGGTTAAACATACTCACCGGCGAAACCGGGGCTGGAAAATCGATCATATTAGGTGCTTTATCACTTATTTTGGGGCAACGGGCCGAGAGCCGATATTTTTTTAACCAGCAAAAAAAATGCGTTATTGAAGGCTCTTTTAAAATAGACGATTTCCACTTAAAATCTTTTTTTGAAGATAACGACCTGGATTATGAAGCCGAAACGGTTTTACGCCGCGAAATATCAGCCGATGGTAAATCGAGGGCATTTGTAAATGACACCCCTGTTAATCTGAATGCGCTTAAGCAACTGGGCGAAAAACTGATAGATATCCACTCGCAACACGCCACATTGGAAATCAACGATCCTGAATTTCAATTATTAGTGGTTGATGCTGTTGCCAAACATGATGACCTGCTGAGTGATTATCAAACCAAATTCAGGGCGTATAAAAGAGCAACTACCAAACTTCATGAACTGATTGAGGAAAGCGAAAAAGCAAAAGCTGATCTTGATTATTTCCAGTTTCAGTTTGATGAGCTGGAAAAGGCCAGCTTGAATGCCGAAGAGCAGGAACTGCTGGAAAAAGAACTATATGCTTTAACTAATGCAGAAGAAATAAAACGCAACCTGTTTGGTGCCTATTATTTAATGCAGGAAGGCGAAGCCGCGGCTTTGACACAATTACGCGAAGCAGGGCAGCAGTTAGGTATACTGGAAAAATTCGATCCGCAAATTGAAGAGCTGCACCAGCGTTTAAACAGTACCATCATTGAACTAAAAGATATAGCTGCCGAAATTGAAGTAATTGAACAGCGCACCCATACCAATGATGCACGGGCCGATGAAGTTAACACCCGCCTGAGCCTCCTGTATAATTTGCAAAAAAAGCACCGTGTAAATAGTAATGCTGAGTTATTAGAGATACAGGATGACCTGTCAGACAAGATACAGAAGGTATTGTTTAGCGATGAGGCGGTAGAAAAACTGCAAAAACAATTAGCAGCCGATAAAACTGAACTGGAAAAACTGGCTGGTGAATTAACGGCTAACCGATTAAAAGCTATCCCGGCTATTGAAAAACAAGTACTGGCTACGCTGGCCGAAATGGGGATGGCTAATTCTGCTTTAAAAATTGAATGTGCCCCCCTACCCTCTAAAGTGGGAATTGAAAAAGCAGATCCTGGCAACCCGCCTTCAGGGGGGCTGGGTGCAAACGGGGCCGATCAGATCCGCTTTTTGTTTTCGGCAAATAAGGGGCACGCTTTGGCCGAGATGAGCAAGGTGGCATCAGGTGGTGAGCTTTCCAGGCTGATGCTGAGCATCAAATCGCTCATTGCACAATACACGGCATTGCCTACCATTATTTTTGATGAAATTGATACCGGGGTATCTGGTGAGGTAGCCAATAAAGTTGGGCAGATCATGGAAAACCTGTCTGCTAATCTGCAGGTGATCACCATAACCCACTTGCCTCAAATTGCCAGCAAGGGGCAAAATCATTATTTCGTTTATAAAGATGATACTGCCTCAATCACCTATACCCGTATAAAACAGCTGGACAACCAGGAACGCATACTGGAAATTGCCAAAATGCTAAGCGGCGACAAACCGGGCGAAAGTGCTCTGCAAAATGCGAGGGAGTTGCTGAATAACTAAAGAACATGAAAATATCATTGGTGTTATTCCTGTTAACCTGTGTTACCTATATCAGCCAGGCACAGCTTATTATGGGTACCCCCAAACCCAAGTACAGGACCATAAAACAAGATACCATCAATATCAGTGGTATCGTATATGATGCATACCATCATCCGGTAAGAGGTTTGCGGTTTACATCGAAGAATAAAGAACTGGTATTTGATGGTTATTATATATACACAACCACAGATACCGCAGGAAAATTTAAGCTATATGGTGCATTAGCTTATGATACCCTTAAATATTATTGGGGTAAACGTACCTACCTTATTAATAATGGCAGCCGATTTTTAGAGATTCATTTGCCCCCATTAATAGAAGATGATTACAGGATAAAGGACACCATACAGATGGTCGCTAAAAGAAAGACCGTTAAAAAACCAACAACATTTAAGGTAGTTACCAATGCCGAAATTTACGATTGGTATGGCGTAACGGGTGATATGCCCGTAAAGTTTGCTCCCGCGGCAAAAGGTTTTACAGAATACATCCGGTCAAAAATCACATATCCTGAAAAAGCGATCGTCAATAATATTGAGGGTGATGTTGAAATTGGATTTAATATTGAAAAGGATGGCTCATTAAGCAATTTTAAAATTCTACGAGGCATTGGGTATGGGTGCGACGAAGAAGTTATCAACGCTATCAAAAGCAACAATCATCCTTGGGTTCCATATATTCTTAACGGGCGTCCGTCAGTAAGTGAGTCGTCAGTAACTATCAATTTTAAACTAACTGATAAATAACTATAATTTTACACCCAATTATAAAAACAAAAAACATGGCTTATAATTTATTAAAAGGTAAAAAAGGGATCATTTTTGGCGCCCTTAATGAGCAGTCTATAGCCTGGAAGGTGGCACAGCGCGCAGTACAGGAAGGTGCAGAAATTGTATTATCAAACGCCCCTATCGCGCTACGCATGGGCGAACTCAATAAACTTGCTGAAGAATGCAATGCTCCAGTTATTGCTGCCGATGTAACCAGCAATGACGACATTACCAACCTGTTCACCAAAACCCAGGAACATTTTGGCGGTGGTGTTGATTTTATATTACACTCCATAGGGATGAGTGTTAACGTGCGTAAAAGCATCCATTATACCGAAAACAATTACGATTTTACCCACAAGGGATTAGACATATCGGCCCTGAGCCTGCACCGTGTATTGCAAACTGCCATGAAAATGGATGCCATAAACGAATGGGGATCGGTATTGGCGCTAACCTATATCGCTGCCCAGCGGGTATTCCCTGATTATAATGACATGGCCGATAACAAGGCTTATCTGGAAAGCATAGCCCGCAATTTTGGCTACCAGTATGGTGTAAAAAAACATGTGCGTATCAATACCGTATCACAATCGCCAACCCGTACAACGGCTGGCTCGGGCGTTAAAGGGTTTGATGGCTTTGTAAATTATGCCGAAAAGATGAGTCCCCTGGGTAATGCAGATGCTGACCAGTGTGCTGATTATTGTGTAACCCTGTTTAGTGACCTTACCCGTATGGTTACTATGCAAAATCTTTTCCACGATGGTGGTTTTTCATTTACCGGCGTAACCCAGGCGGTTATTGAACAAATGGAGAAATAGAAATCAACTTTGAACCATAAAAAAAGCGCCATGCAAATTGCACGGCGCTTTTTTTGTCAATACTTTTAGCAATTACTGAGAAGAATCAACCAATACTACTTTTACCTTGATATCATCGGCCGGTGCCTGAGCCAGGTGAGCACCGTTAGCACCTTGTGCAAATATGGTTACTGCCCCAACTTCGCTGGTATAACTGTAAGAAATACCATTATACACCTCAGGAAGTGCCTCGTAAGTAGCTCCTTTATCATAAGAGATATAAACCAATACACCTCCATTTTCCTGAGCAAACTGATCTTGTTCAGGCAAGTCGCTTAAAACTGATGACCATGATTTATTTCCGGCGTCGTCTGTATACACTTTCCAACCGGTAGTTCCGGTAATGGTATAAATTGCAGTAATATTAGCAGGCGTAATATACTTTTTAGTACAAGAAGTTGCTGCCAATAATATAGTGCAGCATACAAGAGTCAAGATTTTTTTCATAAAGCTATGTTTTGTAATTATTGGATAAGACGCTAATTTCCTAAAAAGGTTTAACGTTTTTTTGTTTATTTTATTTTTGAGCATATAAACGGCTTATCCATATTAAAATAAATAAAAAATATTTTTTACAACTAAAGTATTAGTTTATATTTAGCTAATGCTTAGGTTTTCGTTTTTATTTATTTTCTTACTCCCATCAATATGTTTTGCCCAGTTAAAAATTACCGGCAAAATTGTGAATGCAGACGATAAAAAACCGGTAGCTAATGCCAGTGTGTTTTTAAATAATGCCAGTACCGGCAATAAAACTGCCAACGATGGCACATTTACTCTCAACAATGTAAGGCCTGGTCAGTATGATCTTATCGTATCTATTGTGGGTTATGAAACTCACAGCCAGTCAATACTGGTAAACAACAGCAATATCAATTTACCCGAGATAGCGCTTAAATCTAAAACCATTGAACTTAATGAAGTAAAAATTAAACCCGACCCTAACTGGGAAAGATATTATACCCAGTTTAAACGCCAGTTTTTAGGAACAACTGCTAACGCCGCTCAATGCAGGATACTAAACCCCGATATACTCGATTTTCAATACGACAAAAAAACACATACACTCGAAGCATCTTCCTATGATTTTCTGGAGATAGAGAATAAAGCGCTTGGCTACGTTATCAAATACAAACTCAATACATTCAGTTATGACGCCAATAAAGGTTTTATGTATTATGACGGCGTATCGGTGTTTGAAGATAT
Organism: Mucilaginibacter lappiensis; assembly: GCF_050433765.1. GTDB lineage: Bacteria > Bacteroidota > Bacteroidia > Sphingobacteriales > Sphingobacteriaceae > Mucilaginibacter > Mucilaginibacter lappiensis_A. Next base: position 11,537 of record NZ_JBNPWP010000009.1, read on the forward strand.
GAAGGGTAACAACGGCAAAATACGTAAATGGCAAAAGCGCAGACAAGATGCCTACCTTGGTTCGCCTATGCATTTTTTGCGCAGCATTGTCAGTAACAGGTTAACACCCGAGGGTTTTGAGGTACTCAAATTAATTCGCAAACCAAATCCTGAGTACAAAGGCGGTTTGTTCGACAATAAGAACAAGTATATACAAATGCTGGTAAAGCAACCACTTAACTTAAGCGAGTTTGCAAAACGCACCGATAACGCCGGTTTGTATGCCCTTGGTTTTACTGACTGCCTTTATATCATGTACAACAAAAAAAACAGCGGTACTTCGGGCGATATTTATCGGCCGCTTGATATGCCCGATTACGCAACATCCATTGCCACCCTCGACGAACATGAAGCCTACGCGTTTTTTGATAACAATGGCATCATCAACAACCCGCGCAGTATTATTTTTGAGGGCGACTGGGGAATTTACCGTATGGCCGAGATGCTCCCTGTAAATTACGAGCCACCTGCACAAGGTAAGTAGCAATGGCCCGCACACCATGTTTCGACGGAGCTCAGCATGACAGCCCTCACCCTTTATTTATTATTCTCCCCCCGTCAGCAGATAAGCTTCAGGTGAAAGCATGCAGAACATGGTGGGCTTGTGTGGCTGTAAGGGCATAGCAAATATTTGCTGAAGCAAGAGCACGGGCGAACGAAGTAGGGCAATTTTTGCAGCCCGTGGTTCTGCCTGCTTTGCAGGGTAAAGGCCCTGAGCGCAAAGAAGCCTCTCTGCTGAAAGCCTTTTTGGTTACTTTTGTGGCGACAAAAGTAACTGGCCCTCCCGCGGCCAAGAGCGGGTATACGACATGCACTATTCGCCCTGTACGGCATAGAGATTGCTTCGTTCCTCGCAATGACGTATTTTTTTCAATCCAACAAAAAAACCCGGCTTGTGGCCGGGTTTTTTTATTATCCAGAAAGATCAATTATTTCTGTTCTTCCTGCTCAGGCTCTTTACTTTCGCCTTTTTTGTCGATGATCTTAATTTCATTGGCTTCTTTGTCATAGTCAACAGCCATGGTATCACCTTCGCTTAGTTCGCCTTTAAGTATTTCTTCAGCAATTGGATCTTCCAGATACTTCTGGATAGCACGTTTTAACGGACGTGCACCAAATTGCGAGTCATAGCCTTTCTCGGCAATAAACTCTTTAGCAGCTTCGGTAAGTTCAATTTTGAAACCTAAACTGTTAACCCTGCTAAACAGATAAGCTAATTCAATATCAATGATCTTGAATATTTCGTCTTTACCCAACGAGTTAAATACAATAACATCATCAATACGGTTCAAAAACTCAGGTGCAAAAGCACGTTTTAAAGCGTTTTCAATAACACCTCTTGAGTGCGTATCGGCCTGTAAAGTTTTAGCATTAGTGCTGAAACCAACACCTTGTCCAAAATCTTTTAGTTGACGGGCACCAATGTTTGATGTCATGATGATAATGGTATTCCTGAAATCAACCTTGCGGCCTAATGAATCGGTCAGCTGTCCTTCGTCCAACACCTGTAAAAGTATGTTGAAAACATCGGGGTGAGCTTTTTCAATCTCATCAAGTAATATTACGGCGTAAGGTTTACGGCGTACTTTTTCAGTTAATTGTCCGCCTTCTTCATAACCCACATAACCCGGAGGCGCTCCTACTAAACGTGATACGGCGAATTTTTCCATGTATTCGCTCATGTCAATTTGTATCAGTGCATCCTCGGTATCAAACATAAAGCGTGCAAGTTCTTTTGCAAGTTCAGTTTTACCAACGCCTGTAGGGCCTAAGAAAATAAATGAACCAATTGGTTTTTTAGGATCTTTTAAGCCTGCACGTGTACGTTGTATGGCACGGGTTAGTTTTTTAATAGCATCTTCCTGACCAATAATTTTGGTACCAACAGTATCTGCCATGTGCAGCAGTTTCTGACTGTCAGCCTGACCAACCCTTTGTACAGGTATACCGGTCATCATAGATACTACCTCGGCAACATTATCTTCGGTTACGGTGTAACGTTTTGATTTTGTTTCGGCTTCCCATAATGCTTTAGCCTGCTCAAGCTCTACCAATAAATTCTTTTCGGTATCGCGTAACTGGGCAGCTTCTTCATATTTCTGGCTGCGTACAACTTTGTTTTTCTCAATCTTGATCTGCTCTATCTTTTGCTCAATATCCAATATGTTTTGAGGCACATGGATGTTGGTTAAGTGAACACGTGAGCCCGATTCGTCCAAAGCGTCAATAGCTTTATCTGGTAAAAACCTGTCAGTAATGTACCTGGTGGTTAAACTAACACAGGCGTTAATTGCCTCTGGTGTATAGGTTACTCCATGATGCTCTTCGTATTTTTCTTTGATCCTGTTCAGTATCTCAATAGTTTCAACCGGAGTTGCAGGCTCAACCATTACCTTTTGGAAACGGCGATCCAATGCACCATCCTTTTCAATATACTGGCGGTACTCATCTAAAGTAGTGGCGCCAATGCATTGAATTTCGCCCCTTGCAAGAGCTGGTTTAAACATATTTGATGCGTCAAGCGAGCCGGAAGCGCCACCTGCACCTACTATAGTATGTATCTCATCAATAAATAAAATAACGTCAGGTGATTTTTCCAATTCGTTCATTACCGCTTTCATACGCTCCTCAAACTGGCCACGGTATTTTGTACCGGCAACCAATGATGCAAGATCAAGCGTAACCACACGTTTGTTAAACAATACACGTGATACTTTACGCTGAACAATGCGCAGGGCCAATCCTTCGGCAATGGCAGATTTACCAACACCAGGCTCACCTATTAATATAGGGTTGTTCTTTTTACGGCGCGATAATATCTGTGATACCCTTTCGATCTCTTTTTCACGACCAACAATAGGGTCAAGCTTACCATCTTCGGCAGCGCGGGTTAAATCGCGGCCAAAATTGTCAAGCACTGGTGTTTTTGATTTAATGTCAGATACCTTTTTAGGCTGACTAAATGACTCTTCTTCTTTAAAGTCGTCATCGCCGCCGGTTGGTGATCCGGGCATTTCGTCAGTTACATCATTTTTGTGTGATTCAACTTCACCTTTAAATACTTCATAGTTTACATTAAACTGCATCAGTATTTGCGAAGCAATATTATCCTCATCACGAAGAATGGATAGCAGCAGGTGCTCAGTTCCAATTACATCGCTTTTAAATATCTTGGCTTCAAGATAAGTTATCTTTAGTACTTTCTCGGCTTGTTTAGTTAATGGGATACTGCCAATATGTACATTTGTTCCAATAGTTCCTTTTACGGCATCTTCAACGGCGCGACGCAGTTTTGCTGTATCAACGTTCAATCCTTTTAGCAATTTAATTGCTACACCGTCTCCGTCCCGGATAAGCCCCAGTAAAAGATGCTCTGTTCCAATATAGTCGTGCCCCAGGCGTAATGCCTCTTCCCTGCTATATTGAATAACATCCTTAACCCTCGGCGAAAATTTAGCTTCCATATATACCTTTCTTATTATGAACGTCCTAATCTATTAATTTTGTTTTTACAAACCACGACGCTTGTCTTAACATTTATCAACAATATTGCCAACATTTAACGGTTTGCAGAAACAGACATTGATATGATACGCAAGCTATTAAAGTTTAGCTTTATTCAATAATTTTTATCAAGAAATTCAACAATCGCTGAATTTTTTTACAATATACAAATGAAATATACCTATTTGATAACAATTATTCAAAATAGTTTAAACAAAATATGCATTATTTTAAAATCAATGCAACAGAACAGGCATTTCGTCATCATGTATGACATTTAGGCATTAAGCTGGTATTTTGGTACTGCTTACTACAATATACGTAAATTTAGTCAAAAAAGTTGCCGCAATGCCTATGTTTAAATGCAATTATAACATAACAAGTATTTGTAACTTTTTATTGTAATTAACAGTTTATTTTTTATCTTAACCATTAAATAAACCAATTGTTACAATTGGCTCCTCATTTATTCCTATGAAAAACCTCATCATAATTTTACTTGGGTTAGTTTCGTTTACGGCCAGTGCGCAAAATAGTAATCCCTCTGAGGCGAAAATTCCACCTCCCGTTTATTTTATTGATTCTGTTAAGATAAGTGATGCCTCTCCGTATCTGACTTATATGAACACTGATGAAGTAGCAAACATCCACGTAGATAAAAATAAAACCTACCCTAATGGCGTAATATTTATTACCTTAAAAGACCACCGCAAATTAGCAGAGATGCTTCAGGATAAACTGTTATCTATAAGCGACATTACAAAAGCAAATATTTCGCCATCTGAAAAAAACAGCCCGGTTATTTACCTGCTCGACGATAAATTACTGACCGATACTGCCGGCATACGCATTCCATCCAAATTTGTAAGGCAGGTAACCCTAACAAAAGCCGACGAAACAGCTTATTTTAAAACAGCGCTGCCCAACGTTTTATTGATGAAAATAGCCACCAAACCACCCGTTATCATGATCAGGGGGCAAGTTGCTGCCCGGTAAACTTTTCCTGCTGATATTAAATTTACCTATTTTACTTGAACACGAATGATAATAATTATCCATTTTAATGGATATTTGCTTCACTAATTTTACTACTAAATGGCAGACGAAAAGATCATATTTTCAATGGCTGGGGTTAGCAAGATCTATCCTCCGCAAAAAACAGTTTTAAAAAATATTTACCTATCATTTTTTTATGGTGCCAAGATCGGCGTTATCGGTTTAAATGGCTCGGGTAAATCGTCCTTATTAAAAATCATAGCAGGCATTGATAAAACCAATATAGGCGAGGTTGTTTTTTCGCCGGGTTATACCGTGGGTTACCTGAGCCAGGAGCCCGAGCTTGACCCTGATAAAACCGTACGTGAAATTGTGGAAGAAGGCGTGGCCGAAACCACTGCCTTATTAAAGGAGTACGAAGAGATCAACGAAAAATTTGGCCTCGAAGAATATTACAGCGATGCCGATAAAATGGATAAACTGATGACTCGCCAGGGCGAGCTGCAGGATCAGATTGACGCGGTAAATGCCTGGGAGCTTGATACCAAGCTGGAACGCGCTATGGATGCACTTCGCTGCCCCGAGCCTGACACTAAAATCTCAGTATTGTCAGGTGGTGAGCGCCGCAGGGTGGCACTTTGTCGTCTTTTGTTGAAAGAACCGGATGTTTTACTGCTGGATGAGCCAACCAATCACCTTGATGCCGAATCAATTGATTGGCTGGAGCAGCATTTACAACAATATAAAGGTACCGTTATAGCCGTAACGCATGATCGTTACTTCCTTGATAATGTAGCCGGTTGGATCCTGGAGCTTGACCGTGGCGAGGGAATCCCGTGGAAAGGAAACTATTCTTCATGGCTTGATCAGAAAGCTAAACGCCTGGCACAGGAGGATAAAACCGAGAGTAAACGTCAGAAAACGCTGGAGCGCGAGCTGGAATGGGTACGCATGGGACCAAAAGGCCGCCATGCCAAATCAAAAGCCCGTTTAGGCAATTATGAAAAACTGGCATCCGAAGAAACCAAAGAAAGGGAAGATAAATTGGAGCTGTTCATTCCACCAGGACCGCGTTTGGGTAATATTGTGATCGAAGCCAATGGCGTAAGTAAATCTTATGGCGATAAATTATTGTTTGATAACCTGAGCTTCTCCTTACCTCCGGCTGGCATTGTGGGTATTATCGGCCCCAATGGTGCTGGTAAAACTACCCTCTTCCGCCTCATTACCGGGCAAGATCAGCCCGATGCAGGTACTTTCCGCGTTGGCGAAACGGTTGCTTTAGGTTATGTTGACCAAATGCATGATGACCTTGACCCTAACAAATCTGTTTGGGAAAACGTAACCGGCGGACTGGAAACCATTATGGTAGGAAACAAGCCGCTTAACTCCAGGGCATATGTATCCAAGTTCAACTTTAATGGTGCCGATCAGCAGAAAAAGGTTGGCGTTTTGTCGGGCGGTGAGCGTAACCGGGTACACCTTTCCATCACTTTGAAAAAAGGATCGAACGTGTTGCTGCTGGATGAGCCAACCAATGATATTGACGTAAACACCCTGCGCGCACTGGAAGAAGCACTGGAAAACTTTGGTGGCTGCGCCGTAGTGATCAGTCACGACCGCTGGTTTTTGGACCGTATCTGTACCCACATCCTGGCCTTTGAGGGCAACTCGCAGGTTTACTTTTTTGAAGGCAACTATTCAGACTATGAAGAGAACCGCAAAAAACGCCTGGGCGACATTGCACCGAAGAGGATTAAATATAAGAAACTGACGGTATAAAAAGCCCCTCTAAATCTCCCCTAAAGGGGAGACTTTTTGATAAGTAACGCCTATCGCGTCATTGCTTCGTACCAATGACGCTTTTTTATATACTTTCTTTTCCCCGTCAGCGGATAAGCTTCGGACGAAAGCAGGCAGAACAATAGTGGCCCGTGTGGTTGCAGGGGCATTAGCAATTTTGCCTGAAGCGATGGATATATGCGAACGAAGTGGAGGCAAAATTAAGCAGCCCGTGGTTCTGACGGCTTTGCCGGGTAAAGGCATGTGCGCAAAGAAGCATTTCTGCTGACTTGATTTTTTGGTTACTTTTGTATCAAGACAAAAGTAACAGCCTCAGCGGCAATTGAGCGTTCTACGATATTATATGTACGCTCGGCTTGTCTGGGATTGCTTCGTACCTCGCAATGACGCGTTTTTTGTAGGGCCTCTCCGCTTCGTTATTCTTCTGTCATAATATGCAGCTCTCCCCAAAAAATACCCTAACTATCAATTCCTTATATCAACTCAGCAAAAAAATTCCTAACTTGCCATTTTCTAAATTATAAATACATAAAGGCCATGACTGAGACGCTGGACATCAAGATCACCAAAACCACTCACTCCCGTTTAGCTGAAACGGATTTTGACAACTTACCATTCGGAAAAACATTTTCTGACCACATGTTTGTGGCCGATTATGCTGATGGTGAATGGAAAAACCTCCAGGTCATTCCCTACGGCGAAATTGGGCTTAGTCCGGCAATTTCTGCATTACACTACGGCCAGGCATTTTTTGAAGGCCTAAAAGCTTATAAACATGCTGATGGTAAAGTAACTATTTTCCGTCCCGATAAAAACGCTATCCGCTTTAACAAATCGGCCGAGCGTTTATGTATGCCGACCTTGCCCGAGGAAATATTTTTACAAAGTATGGCGGCCGTTGTTGATATTGACCGCGACTGGGTACCTTCAAAAGCTAACCACGCATTATATATCCGTCCGTTTATGTTTGCTACCGACCCTTATTTGGGTGTAACACCATCGGCCACTTATAAATACATGGTGCTTGCAGGCCCTGTAGGTCCATATTTTTCAAAAACGCTTCGTGTTAAGATCGAAACATACTACACCCGCGCCGCCGAAGGCGGTATGGGCTTTGCAAAAGCTGCCGGTAATTATGGCAGTTCGATGCTGCCTGCCCGCAAAGCCGCCGAAGAAGGCTTTGACCAATTGATATGGACAGATGCCAAAGAGCATAAATATATTGAAGAAATGGGCGCTGCAAATGCCATGTTCCTGCTTGATGGTAAGCTGATCACCGCCGAAGCTAAAGATACCATACTTGATGGCGTAACCCGCGATACTGTTATCGCCTTAGCTAAGGAATGGGGCATCCCGGTTGAAACACGCAAAGTTTCTGTTGCCGAAATTATTAAAGGTGCTAAAAACGGCAAACTTACCGACGCCTTTGGCGCAGGTACAGCTGCTACTATCGCGTCTGTCGGTTCCATAAGCGTTGATGGTGAGGAGTACTTTTTGAGCGACCCAAAAACACGTGAATTTTCGCAAAAAGTTTTAAAAACGCTTGATGCTGTAAAATACGGTAACGCGCCAGATACCTATGGTTGGAATTACCTGGTATCATAATAAACAATATTGAAGTAAACTAAAAGAGGTGCACCAAATGGTGCACCTCTTTTAGTTATAATAAAAACGTATTCTTTAATCATTAGGAGCCTGCAAAATAGAGTTGTCATGCTGAGCCTGTCGAAGCATGGTGGGCTGGCCTCTACGCGCGACCCTTCGACGAGCTCAGGATGACAAGCTATTCCTTTCCATCCTTTTTGCTCAAAAACTACAGCCTGCAGCCGGGCTTATCCCTTCTTTATCCATGGTCAAAACTGGCATCCCTTTTTTGTAGGTCACTATCCAGATGCTGTCGAAATCATCATCGGGCCATTGCAGGCCTTTAACATTCAGGCCCAGTGCTTTCATGATGGGTTTAATTTTGCTATGCTCCCACACAATAAGTACTGTACCTTTCTTCCCTGCCAGCTCGCTGGTTAAGCCGGCAGCGTCTTCCTCTTCAAAACTGCTGTTAATTGTTAAATTATATTTTATGGCAAAAGGCGAAACTGTTTGAAACATACGCCCCCTGGAAGTTGATTTGCCTAAGTGCAAAGCCGGAACATATACATGATCAGGCAGTCCGAATTTGGCTTTTAAAACTTCGGGTAACTTTAAGGCCCGGTTTAAACCCATACAAGAGAGATTATCGCCATCAGCGGGTTTTTCGGCATGACGGATAAAGATCAGTTTAAGGTTTTTACTTTGAGCTGTAGTGGTACAGGTTGCCAGGCAAATTGCAAGTAAAATTAAAACGGGCAATAATGCTATTCTTTTTATCATATTGAATCAGAATTTAAATTCTAATCTCTAAATTCTAATCCCTAAGTTCTAAATTCTAAAACTCACTTATCAAAACTTAAACTCCCCACCCACTACTCACTACTTTTATTCCACACTAACAGTAAGGCCTTCCTGCTGTAGTATTTTACGGTAAATTTCCATTTCGGTAAACGAACCTTCCAGTACCGCACATTTACCTTCATTATGAACCTTCCAGGCTATTTTTTCGGATTGTGCTTCGGAATAATCAAGGTATTTCATCATGCAATGGATCACATGTTCAAAAGTGTTAAAATCATCATTCCATAATATAAGGCGGTGAACTTCTTTAAGTCCTGCCAGTATCTCTTCGAGCGTGAGCGTTTCTTCTTGGGTTTCGGTTGGCATACGTAACTACAAATTTACTTAAAAACAAATAATAAAAGTGTTAAAATTATGTTTAATGGGCTTAAAAATCATGTTACAATACCCCCGATTAAAAAATCCTAAACACCATAAACTCATGAAAAAAGCCCCTAACTGCTTAATTTTAGCAATCACTATTCAACTGTTAGCAATTGGCATAGCCAATGCACAAACAACCAAACCAACTCAAACTACCTTACAGGCACCACCAACCACTATAACTGTTGACGGCGATTTGAAAGACTGGGGCGATAGTCTGCGTTATTACAACGACGAAAAAAAGATTTATTACACACTGGCAAACGATAAAACTACACTTTATGCCGCCATCCGTATTGATGACAGGATGGACCAGATACGCACTTTAAATGCCGGCATTACTTTAGGCATTGATACAAAGGGCAAAAAGAAGGAAAGTTTTTCCCTCACCTTTCCGCTTGCCGACCCCGGATCGGCACCGGAATTTGGAAAACGCGAGAATGAGAACGGTGAAATTACCAAGGAAGACCGCGACGAACTGATGCGTGAACGCGTAACCAAACTCAGGAACATTAAAGTAGAAGGTTTTAAGGATATTGAAGGCGAGATGATAACCACCTCAAACACTTATGGCATTAAAGCTGCTATTGATTACGATGCTACTGGCAACCTTGTTTATGAAATGGCTATACCACTGCAGTTTTTCCATGTTAATGATGTTACTAAAGGTGAGTGGGCTTTTAATTTTAAAATAAACGGATTACAAAAACCGGCAGGAGCCAGCGCAGCAAGCGGTGAGCACCAGGGTGGCGGTGGTGGCGGTGGCAGAGGCGGTCGTGGTGGTAGCATGGGCGGCGGCGGTGGCATGGGCGGCGGTGGTCGTGGTGGCAGAGGAGGCCGCGGCGGTGGCGGATTTGGTGCCGGAGGCACCGATGGTGCAGCCCGTAGTGAAATGTCGAAATCAGTTGATTTCTGGGAGAAATTCTATCTGGCTAAATAAATTAAAATTCAAATATCTTTCTGTTTGAACGGGATATTTAATGCATCTGGCATTCCATAAAAAAAGCGGTTTATAAACCGCTTTTTTATTTTTAATAATATTGTTGCTACTACTTAACTTTCACGGGTATAGGTTCTACATAAAAAAAAGCGCGGCTGTCAACCTCTTTAATATTTACATCCATTGAGCCCGTACCTTTTGTAATTTTAACATTGATGCTGCCATCGGCATTAACTGGTACATTTACAAAATGCTTACTATCAGCCATTGCGGGATTAATACTGCTTTTAATTAGGTTAGCTGTAAGTGCTGCTGCAATTACGGTTAACATTACTTTTGTGTAAAGGTCGGTTTTCATAATTATCGTTTTTTCTTCTTTTTAAATTGCCATATCATCACTCCACCTTATAATTATAAACCTGATATCCTAATTTACCGTCATTATCAATACCTTGTACTACCACGCGGTATGAACCTTTACCATCGGCATTAAAATATTCAAATGACGCTTTACCATCCTTACCGGTTATAACATCGGGGTTCCAGTAAACGGTTGAGCGCGCATCTCTACTATTTGCAGGTTGCGGTTTGTCATAATTTGGTGAGTAAAACTGTCTTGATTTATAGAAACCTTTAAAGCGATACGTGATTAAACCCAGGGCAGCTTTACGTAAATTAGCATTTTCTCTTCCGGTTTTCCGGGTAATAATTAATGCTCCATTTGGCGCTCCGGTGCCGTAAATAGCTAAATAACCCGCACTGTTTAACACTTCAATCGAATAAATATCATCAGGTGTTATCTCATTAAGATATGTTGCATCCAATTGCATCCCATCAACAAAAACAGCCATTGGGGTATTACCACTATTTATACTTCTGTTCATGGCCCGCCTGCTAAAAGGCAGCCCGTTTATAAATGTTACCCCATTTAGCTTCCCTGCAAGACAATCAGCAAGATTGGTGCAAGCTACTATTGCGCTGCCCATTAAAATCTGATCGGCATTACCGCTTCCGTTTAAATTGGTTGAGTACAGTTTATCCAATTTTTTTGACCCATCACTTTTTAGTTTGCCCTTAATTTTAACCTCCTGAAGCCTGATAATACCAAGTGTATCAAGCCCGGCATTTTCACGCAATACATTCTTTATTTTCTGAGGTATATTTTCAGACTCATAACTATTTAATTTACTTTGTTCAACCTGCGGATAGGTTGGCTCTATAATACGCAGGGAAACATTTCTTTTATCCTTAGCGTCGCGTGCGCTAATTACTATTTTAGCAGTATCGGGCAAATCAACATTTTTTAACTTAAAATCACCATTGGCATCGGTCAGTGTATCTATAGCCGCGTTATATTTTATGGATATCAGCCTTACTTTGCCCCCTGCCACAGGTTTTTCCCAGGATGATCTTACCGTTCCGTTTATTTCTAATGAACCCTGGGGCTGAAAAGCCAGACCGGCATTTTGCTTACCCAATATTTTTTTCCACTCAAACCTGCGATATCCCTGCGTAAGCATCAATGCGTCAAGATCAGCATCGGTTTGCTCACTAACATTGGTAAAATAATAGTTAGGCATTTCAATATAACCTTTCAGGTCTGATGTTAATAGCAAGTCGCTTAGTATAGTATTTTCTGCATTTTCGTCCACTGGCAGTCTTGAATCATTTGTTACCGCTACAGAATAGGTGCCAATGTTTGTTTTATTTTCCTCATCATCCGCACTCAGGTCAAATTTTACCTTTTCTCTTTTTGTATAGGTTTTTTTAGCCGATGTAAGCGCAAGCTTTAGCTGATCAGCATGACGGATAAATACTACCCGCTCATTCAACGGTTCGCCAGAACCAGAGAATAAGGTAAATTGTACAATACCCGTAGGGAAGTGGATTTTAGATATTCGCGTAGTAAAAACAGGGCTTTCCAGTTTACCCTCTGTAGTATAGCATACATTTCCGGCTGATTGGGCCACTAAATAAAATTTGGAATTTTGTTTGGTCGCAAACAATTTACTGTTGGCTACAATTTTCACTAAAACGCTATCGCCCATGTTGCCGTTTACAGCCAAGGTAAAGCCTTCTTCCTGCGCCTTTGGTAAATCAACTGTATATGCAGCCCCGTTAGCGCCGGTTATTTTTGCTTTATAGGTTTTGCCGGGCTGGGGAATAAGCGCGAAAACACCCATGCCCAGGTGTTGTGTTTCAAAACCCGCGGCCTCATTGCCTTCGTTATCAACTACGGTTCCTTTAACATCTGTGCCCGACCCATTTTTGCTCACTACTTTTATGGCTACTTTTGATCTTACCCCGGTTGCCAGGTCGCCTCCCTCCGGGAAAAACCGTATATCTGTTCCGTCAGTAGTTACTATAGTTAAAGAGGTTGCAGTTGGCTTCGCGCCTTTTTTACTTACTTTTTTAGTACTGGCAGTAACTGCCGATAACGGACCTATCCTAACGGGCTGATCAAAAAAGTAATCGGCCCCCGCATTGCGCATATAATTGGTATATGACCTTACATGGTAATCCCCGGGTTCATAGGTATCCGGAATAACAAAGTCAGCATTGGCAAGTCCCGCGTCTAATTGTAACACCAGGCGCGATACAACAGAATCACTTTCGTTAATGAGTTCAGCATATAATACACCACTTAGTGCCGAAAGTTTATGATTCTCGCCCAAAACAGTATATGCTTTAAACCAAATGGTATCACCCGGTGCATAATAAGGCTTATCAAGGTGCAGGTAAACTTTTTCTACAGGATTTGCCTCAGCCTGTTTGGTAAGCGTACTAACTGTACGGATCAATAATGAACTATCGTTTTGTGAATATGCAGGTTTATAAATAAAAAGTAGTGATAAAAGGGTTAGAAGGATGCTAAATTTCATAATGGTTCAGGTAATTAAGCCCTAATATATCATATTAACTATATATTAGATATATCGATAAGAAAATATTATTCTACCTTATACTTATAAACCTGCCGGCCCAAATTACCATCCGCATCTATCCCTTCAATAACAACCCGGTATGTTCCTTTGCCATCGGCATTAAAGAAAGATAAGGATGCATTACCCTCTTTATCGGTAATAACATTGGGACGCCAGTATACGGTTGACCGCAGATCCTGCATCTGTGTGTTTGTTTTAGGATCATCGTACTGAGGCGAATAAAACTCACGTGCTTTGTAATACCCCTTGGGCGAATAAGTCACTATTCCTGGCGCGTACCGGTTATAAACAGAACCTTCATCGCCCCTTTTGGTGGTGATCACCAATAACCCGTTTCCTCCGCGGGAGCCATATATTGCCGTGTTACCTATCGTACGCAAAACTTCAATACTTGCAATATCAGTAGTGTTTATGGTGTTTAAAAAGTCTGAATCTACATAAACCCCATCAATCACCACCTGCATGGCGCCTCCACCACGGGTAGAATAGGGAACATTTCCGCGAAACATCACTCCTAAAAGCCTGCCCTGTAATATAATAGGGAGCGAAATATTACCCATATTTTCAAGATCCTTATAAGTAAGTATCTGATCGGCATTACCTGGCCCGTTCAAGTTGGCAGAATGTTTTACAGCTACTGTCCTGGTATCTTTAATAACCACTTCTTTTAACAATATGGTATGGTTACCGATCCCGTATTTTACCTGCTCACTAAACAACTTTTTACTGTTTTGCAGGTATGGCGACAGCCCATCACTAATATTCACCTGTATATCGGGCGCATTCTTATTTTTTCCTGCCGGCTGGGGTGCGATGTTATCCAATTCAATTTCCAGGTTTTTACGGTCCTTTGCCGTACGGGCCTGAACAACAAATTTTATACTATCTCTAAAAATCAAATTATTGAAGGTAAACTTACCCTGCGCGTCTGATACGGTATCTAAAATAAACGTTCCCCCTGATGTTGTAAACAAAGTTATTTTACCATTTGCAACGGGCTTGCCTCCAAATGTTTTTAAATGACCTGATATTGCCAATGTTTTTTCGGGCTGATAAACTACGGGGGCAAAAGAATCATTTATAAGCGGTTTCCACTCAAAGCGGCGATAGCCCTGCGTTAACATCAGTACATCAAGATCGGCCTTTGTTTTTGCATTATCATTGGCAAAATAATAACCTGGTTTTTCAACATAACCTTTCAGATCAGAGCTGAGCAGTATGTTCGAGAGAATGCTTTCTTCGGCTGTTTCATCAACCGGTACTTTTGACAGATCTGTAACCGCGGCCGAAAAGCTGCCAATAACAGGCTTATTGTCCTTATTTTTAGCATTGAGGCTAATGGTCACCTTTTCGCGCGCACCGTATTTTTGTTTATCACCAGCTACAATAAGCTTAAGCTGGTCGGGGTTCTGAATAAATACCAAACGCTCGTTCAAGGGTTCGCCCTTTGCCGAAAACAAGGTGAACTGCACAATACCTGATGGGAACTTGCTTTTTGGAATAACGGAGGTGAACGTTTTACCGCCATCGGCACTATTACCCGCGTAGTAAATTTCGCCGCCGCTCTGTGCTACCAGCAAGAGGCCGTCGGTAGGTGTCTCGCTATTTAATAAGCCTGCTCCGGGTAATATTTTAACCGTAAGGTCATCATCTTTTGAATTATTAATACTTAAAACATAAGCGTTATCAGTAGCTTTAGGTAAATCAAAATTACCTTCAGAGCCATCTTCATAAATAATGTGGGCTTTGTAAGTTTTACCGCTTTCGGGTTTTAAATCAAACACCCCCATACCCAGGTGGGCACTACCCAATGCAGTAACTACCTGATTTTGACCATCAACAATATTACCTTTTATATTTACACCCAAACCGTCGGCACCAACGGCTTTAAAAGCAACTTTTGAATTAATACCATTTACCAGATTACCGCTCTCCGGGAAAAACTGTACGTCTATTTTGTTTGATACCGCCTTTATGGGCACTACCTTTGTTACTATTTTTTTATCGGCAAGTTTAATATTGGCAATAATAAAGCCCGATGCCGCGGCATTGTTGGTTGAATTAATAAAAGCTACATCAAGGTTACCTTTATCATTGGTTATCCCTTTGCCTTTAAAAACAGTTTTACCATTAAGCTCAACACGGTAGCTTACTTCATTACCAACATAAGGCATACCGCTTAAATCGGTATAATTAATAACCGTATTTACCTTTTGCTTTCCATTTTGATTACTGTAAGTATAACTGGTTTTAGTAAAAACGGTATTATTTATACCGTTAACTATAGTGATGGCTTTATCAAAAAAATAAGCCTCGCCGGCGTTGCGCATCCAGTTGGTGTAGGCCCTTATACGGTAATTACCCTCCTGCATGGTATCGGGTAGTGCAAAATCGCCATATGCCAGGCCGCTTGATAAAGGGAGTTTAATGCTGCGCTTTACAGAATCATTTTCATCAATCAGGTCAACGTTCAATATATCGCTAAAAGCCGATAGCTGATGTTTGCTGCCTATGGTTACATAAGCTTTAAACCAAATATCATCACCAATTGCATAATAGGGTTTATCAAGGTGCAGGTAAACTTTTTCCTGTGGCTGCAAGGCGCGCCATTTATAAAGTTGGTCTACTAATTTACCTAACAGCTCATCTCCCGGACCGGTAAATCCAAGAACTACTGTTACAACTACAGTTATAAGTAAGCCAAGCGATATTTTTTTGTATTTCATCATTTTAAATAAAATTCAATTTACACAAAATATCTTGCAGGCGATGAATTGTGAGGTTATAGGTTTATATAAGATTAACTGTTATAGTGCTGTAAATTAGGCGTTTTAAACCAGATACGTTGTATAATCTCACACTTAGACAAGGTCCCGCCTCAAAGGTTTAATGTTAGAAAAAAATATTAAAACTTATTCTTCCACATCATACTTTCAACCGGGCGTGTGGTGGGATTATTGTATTTGGCGTTGCTTTTTGTATTGTACATGGTTTCAATATCACCTTCAACAACAAAATAAATGAGCTGCCCAATGGGCATACCCGCATAAATACGAACAGGCTGGGCACATGAAATTTCAAGGGTCCAGGTATTACAAAAGCCTACATCGCCTTTACCGGCTGTGGCATGTATATCAATACCCAAACGGCCGGTGCTTGATTTTCCTTCCAGGAATGGTACATGGCTGTGTGTTTCGGTGTATTCCATGGTAACCCCCAGGTAAAGTGTATTGGGCTGCAGTACAAAACCCTCCTTTGGTATCTCAAAGCCATCAATCTCGTTGTGAAGCTTGGCATCCAGAACCCTATCGTGGTAAGTGGCAAGGTGCTTGCCTAAATGTACATCGTACGAGTTGGTGCCCAGGCATTCGCGATTAAAGGGTTCAATAATAATATGGCCTTTTTCAATTTCTTCGAGAATGCGCTTATCTGATAATATCATGGTAGGGCCTAAATTATAATTAATTAAAACAATAGGCAATATGTAGTATCAAGTAATTAGTATCGAGTATCAAGATTTTAATGACAGAATATAAAACCTAAATTGATCGTCTTGATACGTGATACTAACTACTTGATACCAATTACTATATACTAAAATATTTTAATTAAATTTATTTGACATAAGTTTGTCACCTATTTTGCAACTTTACTTATTATGGCTATAGCATACAGGCAGCGGATTGATGACGATACCGAATTTGCGCTCTGGAAAATTGAAGAAGAGGCTGACGACCTGTATAAACAACTACAACTTGATGATGATGAGAAGGCTTATGTTGAAAAACTGAGCAACGGCAAGCGGCATCTGCACTGGCTGGGCACACGGGTTTTATTGCGTAAAATGCTGCGCACTGATGAGTATATTGATTGCAAAGTCGACTCGCATGGCAAACCTTACCTGGTAAACCTTCCCTATCATATATCATTAAGCCACTCGTTTGATTATGCTGCGGTAATGATCAGCAAAACACATAAAGTGGGGATTGATATTGAGCAAATAAAACAAAAGGTTGAGCGTATTGCCAATAAATTTATGCGCCCCGAAGAACTTGCCTTTATTGATCAGCAGCAAAAAATTGAGCAATTATATGTTTGCTGGTGTGCCAAGGAAGCCGTATATAAATGTAATGGCGAAAAAGAAGTATCATTTGCTGATAACATTTTTTTAGATCCTTTTAACTTTAAAACTCCCGGTAAGCTCAATGCTCGTCTTCATAAAAAAGAAACCAGCCTTGACTATACTGTAGGCTACCTGCAATATGAAGATTATATGATTGGTTATGTAAAGGGTTCAATGTAATGAAAAACAAAAAAGTATTTTTCCAGGATTGGGGATTAGTTGATTACCAGCAAGCCTGGGACAAACAAGAAGAGCTGTTTGCCGCTTCGGTAAAAACCAAGTTGAATAACCGGAACACCGAGCTGGCTTATGAAGCAGCTGCAAAAACGTTGGTACCTGCAGACGCCTATGAGCCTTTTGTAGCTGATGAAGTTTTTAACTACCTGGTATTTTGCGAACATCCGCATGTATACACACTGGGTAAAAGCGGCAAACCCGAACATTTACTGCTTGATGAAAACGGATTAAAAGAAAAAGGGGCTGTATATTATACCATTAACCGTGGCGGTGATATTACCTATCATGGTCCGGGACAAATTGTATCGTACCCGATACTGGACCTCGACAATTTTTTTACCGATATACACCTGTACCTGCGCACACTGGAAGAAGCCGTTATATTAACCCTTGCCGACTTTGGTTTAAAGGCAGGCCGTTACCCCGGCTATACCGGTGTTTGGTTTGATGCCGATAATGAAAATGCTCGTAAAATATGCGCCCTGGGTGTACGCTGCAGCCGCTGGGTTACTATGCACGGACTGGCTTTTAATGTGAATACCGACCTCGATTATTTTAATAACATTGTTCCCTGCGGTATTGACGACAAGGCGGTAACCTCCATGCAAAAAGAACTGGGCAGCGTAGTTGATATTAATGAAGTTAAAAAAATCTTAAAACATCATATTTCCGTATTGTTTGGTATGGAAATGTTATGATGAAAGCATTATTTTTAATTTTATTCCCGATAAGCACCCTAACAGCGTGTACAAAACAAAACGACGCTATGCCGCCTAATAATTCTACATCAAGGCCTGTTGTACCAGTAACCGATACATTAAGCTACCTGGCCCTCGGCGATTCCTATACCATTGGTCAATCAGTACCGGCACCGGAGTCATTTCCGTACCAGCTTGCCGGGCAATTACCTGGGCATAAAATAACTGAACCGACCATTATAGCAAAAACCGGGTGGACAACAGATCAGTTAATAGCTGCCATAGATGCAAGCGACATTAATGATAAAACCTATGATATTGTAACATTACTTATAGGGGTAAATGATCAGTACGGTGGTGGCAGCCAGGTTAATTATCGTACAAAATTTGTACAGGTTTTAAACACGGCCATTAAGTTTGCCAAAGGCAATAAGAATCATGTTTTTGTACTATCGATACCTGATTATGGCGTAACCCCATTCGCCCATGGCCAGGAAGCACATATAGGTCCCGAAATAGACCAGTTTAATGATATTAACAGGGATGAAAGCGCTAAAGCCGGTGTTAATTATATTGATATAACTCCCATATCAAAACTGGCTGCAAATAATCTATCCCTCTTAGCCAATGATGGCCTTCATCCATCCGCTACCATGTACCAACTGTGGGTCGAAAAACTTAAACCGGTTATTTTGAATGTGTTTGAAAAGAAATAATTTGCAATTGCAGGACAATTGTCGTAAATTTATTGACAATTAACAAAGCAATCATGAGCACGCCAAAGCCATACAAATTTATTGATGACGATGATATAAACCTAACCAACATGGTAAGAGAAGGTGTGTCATTTACATATCTCAATAAACTTTCAGATCATATACATTTGGGGATAGATGAATGGGCCTCATACCTTCATCTTTCTGAGCGAACCATTCAGCGTTATAAAAAGGAGAAAAAAACCTTTGATCCTATTTACTCAGAGAAAATTGTTTTGATCGAACTATTATATAAAAAGGGTATCGAGGTTTTTGGCGATGAAGAAAAATTTTATGCCTGGATGGATTTTAAAAGTATTCCGCTCGGTGGCGTAAAACCAAAAGAGCTTTTGGATACTTCTTTTGGCATCAGCATGATCCGCGATGAACTGGGCCGTATTGAGCATGGCATATTAGCATGATCGTTTATCGGCTCAGCAAACAATCC
The DNA here is from genome assembly GCF_050433765.1 of Mucilaginibacter lappiensis. Classification (GTDB taxonomy): domain Bacteria; phylum Bacteroidota; class Bacteroidia; order Sphingobacteriales; family Sphingobacteriaceae; genus Mucilaginibacter; species Mucilaginibacter lappiensis_A. Next base: position 30,836 of record NZ_JBNPWP010000009.1, read on the forward strand.
TATATTCATGATCTATCCGGCCGGGGTGCCGAAATAAACGGGGGCCGCTGGAACAGCAAAGGTGTGCCTGTTGTATACACGGCCGCATCACGTGCATTAGCCGTTTTGGAAGTGGCAGTACACACACCGCTCGGTATTATACCTACCGATTATTTTATGGCCACAATTGAACTAAGAGATGAAAATAACCTGGAAGCTATTGATATAGCTGATCTACCCCCTAACTGGAACAGCAATCCTATAATAAAAGCCACTCAGTTAATAGGCGATAAATTTGCAAAAATCAATCGTCACTCAGCTTTGCAGGTTCCTTCAGCAATCGTTCCGGGCGATTTCAATTACCTGATAAATCCGATGCATTCGGATTCCAAAACGGTGAAGATCATCAGGACGGAATCTTTTGAGTTTGATTTAAGATTGTTTAAGTAAAGGCTATTTTAGCAATCCGGTAGCTGATAAAGCTAATCAAATTTACTCCCCTTTACGGGGCCGGGGGGCTAACACTCAGGCAAGCTAATAGGTATGTTAATAGCCAACCCCCCATCTGATGTTTCCTTGTATTTGGAGTTCATATCCAGGGCGGTTTGCCACATGGTTTTTACTACGGCGTCTAAGCTTACTTTAGCTTTTTCGGGATTACTTTGCAGGGCCAGCTGTGATGCAGTTATTGCCTTAATAGCGCCCATAGTATTGCGCTCAATGCAAGGGATCTGCACAAGCCCCCCTATAGGGTCACAGGTTAAACCTAAGTGGTGCTCCATGGCTATTTCGGCAGCCATTAAAACCTGCCTTTGTGTACCGCCCATACACTCGGTTAAAGCAGCCGCAGCCATTGCTGATGATACCCCGATCTCGGCCTGGCAACCACCCATAGCTGCCGATATGGTCGCCCCTTTTTTAAATATACTTCCTATCTCTGAAGCGGTAAATAAAAACTGCATGATCTTTTGGTCGCTATCACCATCACAAAATGCAATATAGTATTGCAGTACTGCCGGTATAACACCCGCGGCTCCATTTGTAGGCGCGGTAACCACCCTGCCAAATGAGGCATTTTCTTCATTTACAGCCAGTGCAAAACAACTAACCCAATCCAATATATTTTTAAATCCGTCGCCGGTTTGTCGTATGGCAGCCACCCATTCCTCGTAATTGGTATAGCTGTTATTGCCAATTAATTTACTGTTTAATTTAAAAGCACGCCTGGCTACATTTAATCCGCCCGGCAATTGCCCGGTGGTATGACAGCCACGATAAATACATTCCTTTATGGCCTTAAAAATATTTGAAACGCCCTGCCGGGTTTCCTGCTCGGTACGCCAGGCCAGCTCATTCTCCATCACTACTTCTGATATTTTAAGGCCGGTTTTAATGCACCAGTGCAACAGATCGGCAGCGGTATCAATAGGGAATGGCAGGTCAACCTCTTGTTTGGTTTGGCCCGAACTGCCCTCCTTTACCACAAAGCCACCACCAATGGAGTAAAAAGTTTCTGAAACCGCCTTGCCATTATTTATAAACGCCTGGAAGGTTACCGCATTGGGATGAAAGGGCAAACTTTCATTAAACAAAAACAGCAGATCATCCACTACAGAAAAATCAATTTCCTGAGTACCTGCAAGCAGTAATTTATGTGTATTGGTAATAGCCGCAATTTTAGGCACTATCTGGTCAACCTCAAAGGTTACAGGATCATCACCACTTAAACCTAGCAGTATGGCAATATCGGTACCGTGCCCCCTGCCTGTTTTGGCCAATGAACCATACAACAATATCTTTACCTGCTCAACCAGCGATAATACGCTCTGCTTTTCAAGCCCTTCAGCAAACTGTTGCGCCGCCCGCCAGGGGCCAAGTGTGTGTGAACTTGACGGCCCTATGCCGATCTTGAACATATCAAATACCGAAATTTGTTCCCTTTGCATCAGGTCAAAATTAAGGATAAAATATTATTCCGGCTTTGTAATAAATATGCTATGTTTTTAAACTTTTACTCAAATATTTTATAATTTGCAGTAATTAAAACCCAATAAACCACTTACTTAAACCAAAAAAAACAAATGGAAAACTATGACCCTTCTTCGGCAGCCTCAGCCGGTGCTATTTTTGCAATATTAGCAGCATGCCTTATCCCAGCTTTAATTGTTGGAATTATTTCTATAATTGGCATGTGGAAAGTATATGAAAAAGCCGGCAAACCAGGTTGGGCCGCTATTATTCCAATTTACAGTCATATTGTACTGCTCGAAATTGTTGGAAAACCAATATGGTGGATATTTCTATTTTTAGTGCCATGTGTAAATATCATTTTTGCAGTATGGACCATTAACTTATTAAGTAAAAGTTTTGGTCAAAGCGAAGGCTTTACCGTTGGTTTACTTTTATTACCATTTGTATTCTTCCCGGTTTTGGGTTTTGGTAACTATCAGTATCTCGGCCCATCAGCTCAGGAAGCGGGAGGTTTCAAACCATTTGATCCATCAACCAATTATAAAGACCCTTCTGGTAATCCGCCGCAGGCTTAATGCTATCAAATTATATCACTTTACAAATATTTTGCAGCCGGTTGGGCTTTATCCACTGGCTGCAAAATCATTTAATCCCATGTCCGTTTAAATATCTTACCGGCATTGATTGCCCTGGCTGTGGTTTCCAGCGTTCCCTGCTGGCACTTTTACAGGGCGATATCCAAAAAAGTTTTTCCCTATACCCCCCTGCTATCCCGCTGCTTTTATTTTTCGCCTATGGTATTACCGATAAGTATTTAAAGCTGGATACGCCCAAGTTCGTTGTAAAAAAAACTTTGTTTATAATAACAGGCGGCATAGTATTAGTGAGCTATGGCATTAAAATGTGGGCATTGTATACTCATTATAAAACATCGGCCTGAGCTATGATGTGGCTGTAATCCTTTATAATAGTTTGTAAAAACAACATATCGTTCATTTCGGGAGGGGGACTTACACCTAAAAGATCCTTGATGCGTTGCGCCATATTATACACCAATACGTTGTTACGGCTTTTTATATAGTTATTAATTACTTCGCCTATCAGTTCAATATCCTGCTCACTTAGCCTTGCTGCAGCCGAAAAAACAGGCTGATAATCATCTGCCTCAGGTTTAAAAGTAATATTGTTCATTTTGGTACGCGGACTGGTCTTGATCAGGGTTGTACCGGCTACCATGTCACCAACGCGCTGTGCATTATCTGATACCGCAATACATATCAATCCGCATAAATTGCCGGTTAAAGAAAAATCAACTATCCTGAATAACCAGCGCAGCAAATACTGCCCAAAACGGGGCCGGGTTCCGTCAAGGCTTATTACTTTTATTTTCATTATACGCTTGCCAACACTTTGCCCGTTCATGGCTATTTCACACACCAGATCATAAAACACAAATAGCACCGCATAAATTATTAAAAGCACCCCAATAAAAACTTCCGAGCTTGATGAACGGCCTATTACCCCCATAGTGATCAGGGCAGCAATAAGTATGACCACAAATAACCCTATATCAATTAAATAAGCAACAATGCGTTCTCCCAAACCTGCTACCTCGTAGTCAATATCAATATTTTGTGTGGTGGTTATCTTAATAGTTTGCATACAATCAAATATAAAATCTAAATATGTCTTTTTAGTTGATATATATGTCTTTTGTAATTATTTTAACGGAATATTTAAACCCATCGCAATTCATGCGCGAACCTCTTTTTGTAAAACAAAACTCCCAAAAGTGGAGCAGCTTTGAGCAATCGCCAACAGATGATCCCGATGAGCTTGCAGATCGTTTTATTCAAATTACCGACGATCTGGCATATTCAAAAACGTTTTATCCGAAATCAAAAACCACAGCATATTTAAATGGCCTGGCTGCTGGCCTGCACCAGTCTATCTACAAAAATAAAAGCGAAAAAAGCAACCGGTTCCTAACCTTCTGGAAATACGAATTGCCATTGTTGTTTAAAACCTATCAAAAACAATTGCTTTACGCTTTTTTATTTTTTACTGTTTTTTGTCTGATAGGCGCCTTGTCGGCAAAATATGACGAAAACTTTGTACGCCTTATTCTTGGTGATAGCTATGTGGATATGACCAATGCCAATATTCTTAAAGGCGATCCTTTCGGCGTTTATAAAACAAGTGGTGAGGCAGCTATGTTCTTTTCAATAGCAGCCAATAATATTTTTGTTTCGCTGGTAACATTTGTAAGCGGTATTATATTCACTGTAGGCTCTGTTTATTATTTGTTTCGCAATGGGTTAATGCTGGGTTCGTTCCAGTACTACTTTTTCAGCAAAGGCTTGGGTATAAAATCAATCCTGGTGGTTTGGATACATGGCACTTTAGAAATTTCATCTATCATCATAGCGGGCGCAGCCGGCATTATTTTAGGCAACAGCCTTTTGTTCCCCAAAACCTATAAACGCGTGGTTTCATTAAAAAAGGGGGCTAAAGATGGCATGAAAGTAGCTATTGGCATTGTTCCCATTTTAATTGTAGCCGCATTTTTTGAAGGCTTTGTAACCAGGCATACCGAAATGCCGGTGTGGCTTAGCATCACTATTTTAGCGTCATCACTATTGTTCATTATATGGTATGTAATTATATACCCAAACAAAATTTATAAAAATAACCAAACCCATCATGCAACCAAAAGTTGAATTAGCCAGGATCCGCGATTTTGGCGAAATTATAAATGACACCTTTTTATTTGTAAAGCAGAATTTTAAACCCTTACTAAAGTACTTTTTTATTTTCTGCGGCTTTTTTGTAATCGGCGGTGTGATCAGCGCAAGCCTGCTGCAATTAAAAATGACCAACGCTATGACTAACCTCAGTAGCGGTACTTATAATAGCATGGAGTACAAGCCATCAGTTTGGAGTTTTTTTGGCATAGAGTATTTTTTCACCATTATTTTCGCGCTGTTTAGCTTTGTAACTATTCAGGTTACTGTTTTAAGTTATATCGCCTTATATAAAGAAAAAGAAAAACAGGTGCCTACCACCGAAGAAATGTGGGGCTATATTAAATACTATTACCTGCGGGTACTTGGCAGTACGATATTACTTAACTTTCTTTTAGGCTTTGCCTTCTTGTTTTGCCTGGTTCCCGGTTTTTACCTCGCTCCTATTTTTGCATTAGTATTTCCTATTATGGTGATGGAGAACTCCAGTTTCGGTTATGCTTTTAGTCGCTGCTTTTTTCTAATCAAAGAAAACTGGTGGGTAACTTTTGGTACGCTCATAGTGATATGGATAATTTTTTATGTGTGCATGATGGTAATTACCATTCCTGCAAGCATGATCAATGTGGTAAGTTTACTCCTGCATCCACAAAAAGGATTTTCTTCTCTTTCTGTACCGGCAGCAATAATCACAGCGGTACTGCAGCACCTTTGCCAGATATTCACCATACTACCCATAACCACACTGTGTTTATGCTATTTTAATTTAACAGAAAGCAAGGATGGTACGAGCTTATTAGACAGAATAGATAAGCTGGGTACAACAAACCCTGATTCTGATTTACCTGTTGAAGAATATTAACTATGCCGCGCTTGCTGTTTTCTATCATTTTTGCACTATTTATTCATATAAGCAACGGAGCTGTCCCGCCTAAACTGACTAAAGCGGTAAAGCACCCTTTAACGCTTAAAATGGATAGCACTGAGGTAAATGTGCGCCATTTGGATAGCGCTGCTATAAAAGCTTATAGCAAACTGCCCGAATTTCAATATAAAGATGATATAAAAACAGCGCCATCCTGGTGGACCCGCTTCTGGAACTGGTTCTGGAGCCTGTTTAAACCAATAAATTTTGGCAAGTATAACCTAAGCCCGTTCCTTAAAGCCATAATATATTTTTTAAAATATCTTTTTATTATAGCAGGGCTGGCAGCTGTAGTTTTCCTGGTGCTTAAATTAGTGGAGATAGATATGCTTCATATATTCAGACGCAAGTCAATGACCGCTAACTTGCCTTACTCCGAATCATTGGAGAACATACATGACATAAACTTCGACGGTGAAATAGAAAAGGCCGTAACCCAGCACAACTACCGTTTGGCGGTACGGTTGCTTTATTTAAGATGCTTAAAACAACTAAGCGATGCCGAGCTGATCAAATGGCAAATTGATAAAACAAACAGTGCCTATATCAATGAACTTAGCAACCAGGAGCAACGCAAGGTTTTTAAAACCCTCACCCTGCAATTTGAATACGTATGGTATGGCGAGTTTACCATTGATGCACCTGTTTTTAAAAATATAAACACATTGTTCCAGGATTTTAACAAGGACATAGCATGAAAGATTTTAAAATCTATATCACTATTGCCGGCTTGTTAATGATAGGTTACCTGGTGGCGCAATACAATAAACCCAGCCCGGTTAACTGGCAATCTACCTTGTACCGAAATGATAAGATCCCCTTTGGTACCTATATTTTATATAACCAGTTAAAACAAATATATCCCGGGGCACAAGTAGTTAATACTAACAAATCGGTTTATAATGTTTTTCATAACGATAACCTGCAACAGGGCAACTACATCATCATCGCAAAAAAAATAAGCCTCAACAAGTTTGATTTTGATGAAATGCTGAAATATATCAAGGCGGGCAACTCGGTGTTCATGTCGGCTTTTGAATGGCAGGGCCATCTGGCCGATTCTTTAAAAATTGAAACCTGTGCAGAATATGCTAAAAGAAACGTATCGCTCAACTTTACCAACAGCCAGTTAAAAGCACCCAATAATTATGTTTTTAACCGTGATGTTGCAAACCAATATTTTGCCTCGCTTGATACTGCCAGGGCCACGGTTATAGGTAAAAACTATGCCGATCATTGTACTTTTTCAAGCTATAAATTTGGTAAAGGCACGCTGTACCTTTGTGCTACCCCTGCTGTTTTTACCAATTATAGCCTGTTAACCAAACAAGGTGGCGATTATGCCGAAAAAGCATTATCCTATATGCCTGGCGCTAAATATATTTACTGGGATCAATATCAAAATGGCGATATCCCGGAGGATATATCGCCATTGCGCGTATTTTTCAGCAATCCAAGTTTGCAGTGGGCTTATTACCTGAGTCTTTTCAGTATGGTAGTTTTTATAATTTACGAGGTAAAACGCCGCCAGCGCATCATCCCGGTAATTGAACCTTTACAAAATTCAACTTTGGAGTTTGTTACCGTTGTGGGTCAGGTTTATTATGAAAAACGTAATAATGCTAATATTGCCCACAAAAAAGTGCTCTTTCTTTTAGAACACATCAGAAACCACTACCGGTTAAAAACCAATAAGCTTGATCATGAATTTATAGATACGCTATCTAAAAAAACAGGTATCGACAGTCAGCTTGCTACTAACCTTGTTAATGCTATTAATTATATCAGCGTTCAGCAACAGGTAACCGACTGGGAATTAATTAACCTTAATAAACTTATAGAAAAATTTTACAGCCAATCCGGATATAATGGAAAATGAGAATTTTGAACAAAGAACCGATCTGAGTAAACTCAGTACCGCGGTTGATCAAATTAAACAAACCCTTGCCAAAATTATTGTAGGTCAGCATGAATCTATCGACCTGCTGATAGCCGGTATATTGGCCGATGGGCATATACTGATTGAGGGAGTGCCAGGCGTAGCCAAAACGCTTACCGCCAAGCTTATTTCAAAGGCTATTGACGCCCGTTACTCACGTATTCAATTTACTCCTGACCTTATGCCTTCGGATATATTGGGTACGTCGGTATTTAATCCTAAAAGCACGGAGTTTGAGTTTAAGCAGGGACCTATTTTTGGTAACATCATACTGATAGATGAAATTAACCGCGCGCCTGCCAAAACCCAATCTGCTTTGTTTGAGGTGATGGAAGAACGCCAGGTTACTATTGACGGGCATACCTATAAAATGCAGGAGCCTTTTACGGTACTGGCCACCCAGAACCCCATAGAGCAGGAAGGCACCTATCGCCTGCCCGAGGCCCAGTTGGATAGGTTTCTATTTAAAATAGAGATCAAATATCCATCGCTTGAAGAAGAAATAGCCATTATAACCCAGCAACATCAGCAAAAAACAACCGACCAGTTGAGCCATGTTCAACCGGTTCTGTCGGCGACTGATGTTATTGAATTACGCCAACAGGTAAGAGCCCTGCACGTGGAGGCCAAACTACTGGAATTTACCGCTAAGATCATTTACGAAAGTCGTAACCATAAATCATTATATCTTGGTGGTTCGCCGCGAGCGTCATTGGCTATGATCAATGCCGCAAAAGCCCTGGCCGCCATTAAAGGGCGTGATTTTGTTACTCCCGAGGATATCATATATGTAGCAGCGCCTGTTTTAAGGCACCGCATTATGCTTACGCCCGATAAGGAAATGGAAGGTGTGAGCCCTGATGATGTAGTGGCGCAAATTATACAGAAAATTGAAGTACCACGATAATATACCTGCGTGAAAAATATTATCAGCCTGTTTTATAGAAACCTTTTTTTAACTAACCGCCTGTTCAGCTGTTTGGCCGGCAGCGTGGTATTGTTTGTATTGTCTTTCTTTTTTCCGTGGATGGGCATCATCCCTGAGCTGGTATTTTGGGCACTGGTAGTATTGATCATTATTGATATAATCATGTTGTACAAAACTTCAAAAGGTGTATTTGCCAAACGACATGCCCCTGAACGGCTGAGCAACAGCGATAATAATGAACTGGGTGTATATATCGAAAACTGGTACGCGTTTAATATAAGTGTGGGTATTATTGATGAGATCCCTTTCCAGTTTCAAAAGCGCGATGTTTGGTTTAAAACAAATTTAAAGCCCCGCGAGCGTAAACTAATTAATTACACACTGCGGCCAACCAAGCGCGGCGAATACGAGTTTGGCGATATCAGGGTGTATGCTAAATCGCCATTAGGGTTAATCAGGCGGCGTTATAATTTTAGTCAGGCGAAAACATTGCCGGTGTATCCCTCTTTTTTGCAGATGCGTAAATATGAGTTAATGGCTATCTCCAACCGCTTAACTGATATCGGTATAAAAAAAATACGGCGGATTGGGCACAGCCTTGAATTTGAGCAGGTAAAAACCTACGTTGCCGGCGATGATTATCGCACCATTAACTGGAAAGCTACAGCCAGGCAAAGCAACTTAATGGTAAACTCCTATACCGACGAAAAATCGCAGCATGTGTATTGTGTAATTGATAAATCAAGGGCCATGAAAATGCCTTTTGAGGGTTTAAGCCTGCTTGATTATGCCATAAATGCCAGCCTGGTGCTATCAAACGTGGCTTTGTTAAAAGAGGATAAAGCAGGCTTGATCACGGTATCAGAAAAATTAGGAGCCGTAGTACCGGCAGACCGGCGTCCGGCACATCTGAATAAGATACTGGAGGTTTTATACAAAGAAAAAACGAGGTATCTGGAAACCAACATGGAGCTGCTTTACAGCACCATACGCAAAGTGATCAAACAACGTAGTCTGATTGTTTTTTTTACCAATTACGAAAGCTTAAATGCGTTAGAAAGACAATTGCCCTTCCTGAAAAGGATAGCGAAATATCACCTGTTGTTGGTCGTGTTTTTTGAAAACACTGAATTGAAGAAACTAAGTGAACAACCTGCCGATGATGTAGAGGGCATCTACATAAAAACTATTGCCGAAAAGTTTGCTTATGATAAAAAGCTTATTGTTAAAGAGCTGGCAAAACACGGCATACAATCTATTTTAAGCGCGCCACAAAACCTTACAATCAATACAATAAACCGTTACCTGGAAATTAAGGCTAAGCAGAAGCTTTAGGGAGAACCAAGAGATAAGAGTCGAGATCTTTTTGACTCTCATCTCCCTCTCGTCATTGCGAGGTACGAAGCAATCCCTAACTGTACAGAGCGAATAAATAAGCATAACTGACCTGCCTATGTAGAGATTGCTTCGTACCTCGCAATGACGCGTTGTGTATCTCTTGATTCCTGACTCTAAATTTCCTGGCTCTATAAAAACTATCCTGCCTTAGGAAAATTAACATCCGCTGCTGTAAGGTCTTTTATGATCTTTTCCTGTAGGGCCATTTTAGCTGTTAAAAAATTGGCCGGCTGAACCCATACATTGATGATATATCTGATAGAGTCGATCTCCAGACTATTAATACCCACCTTTGAGGCTGGTGTTTTCAACAAATTAGGGGTGGTGTTTATCGCGGTTTCGATAATCCCCCTTACTTTTTCAACATCATTGGCATAGCCTACTTTCACTTCAAAATCAAGGCGGCGTTTACCTTCGCGGGTAACATTAACTATAACCTCATTAAATAATTTACCGTTGGGAATAATTACGGTCTTGTTATCGGCAGTGAGCAAAACAGTATAAAAGATCTGTATGGATGTCACCCTTCCATCCTGTCCCTGGGCTATAATACTGTCGTCAAGTTCAAAAGGTTTTAGTAGTAAGATAAGTACCCCACCTGCAAAGTTCTGGAACGTTCCTGACAGAGCCAAACCTGCCGCAACGCTAAATGCACCAATAATGGTAGTGAATATGGTCATCTCCAAACCAATAATATTCATTACCCAAATAATCAGCAATACATAAAGAGTAGTGATACTAAGGCTTAAAAAGAAAGGTTGTAATGATGAATGTATGCCTCTTTTGAGCATCCGGGTACGAAGCCGGGCCCGCAGAAACCTTATTACCCAAAGGCCAATAAAAAATATGATTATTCCACCGATGTACTTAGGGCCGTGAGTAATTAGCCAGTTGTGGAAATCTTTGTAAAAGTCTTCTACCTTGTAAATATCCTTGTCTTTCATAAATTATGAAAGCAAAGGTAAAAATTTATTATTTACCGTAAATGGTAACGAACAATTCAGGGCCTTTTATCAGCAACCAATCAACTATGGTACTATGCACTAATTTTGTTTTTTGAACTATGTTTTTCATGATAATGTTTTGTATTCAAACCCTGTGCCTAAAGAACTAAGCTTTCAGAAATTGTTACGCAAAAATAGGTATTAGCGCTACAGCAAATGTTAAAAATTAATCAAATGATTAACTCATGACTATCCGTTTACGTTTACATGACTATAACCGCCTATAAAAACAAAATCCCTGTCTGGAAAACCAGACAGGGATTTGTATATTATGTATATTTCGTACACCCCCTTTAGGGGGCTGGGGGGCTCTTACATCATACCGCCCATACCGCCGCCACCCATTGGTGGACCGCCAGCTGGAGCATCTTCAGGATCGTCAGCCAATACAACTTCTGTTGTTAACAACATAGCTGCAATTGAAGCTGCGTTTTCCAGTGCTACACGACCAACTTTAGTTGGATCGATAACGCCTGCACCAATCAGGTTTTCGTATTTATCAGTACGTGCATTGTAACCAAAGTCACCAGTGCCTTCTTTAACTTTTTGAACTACGATTGAACCTTCAATACCAGCGTTTTCGCAGATCTGACGTAAAGGCTCTTCGATAGCACGACGGATGATCTGGATACCAGTATTTTCATCTTCGTTATCACCTTTAAGGTCAGCTAAAGCAGCAACCGCACGGATGAAGGCAACGCCACCACCTGCAACAATACCTTCTTCAACAGCCGCGCGGGTTGCATGTAAAGCATCGTCAACACGGTCTTTTTTCTCTTTCATTTCAACTTCTGTAGCAGCACCTACGTACAATACAGCAACACCGCCTGATAATTTGGCTAAACGTTCCTGTAATTTTTCGCGGTCATAATCAGATGTAGTTGATTCGATCTGAGATTTGATCTGGCTTACACGGCCTTTGATCTCTTCTGGTTTACCAGCACCGTTAATGATGGTGGTGTTATCTTTGTCGATCAGGATCTTCTCTGCAGTACCTAAGTAAGAAAGGTCAGCATTTTCTAATTTGTAACCTCTTTCTTCAGAAATTAATGTACCACCGGTAAGGATAGCGATATCCTCTAACATAGCTTTACGACGGTCGCCAAAACCTGGAGCTTTAACAGCAGCAACTTTCAGTGAACCACGGATCTTGTTAACTACCAAAGTAGCTAAAGCTTCGCCGTCAAGGTCTTCAGCAATGATCAATAATGGTTTGCCGGTTTGAACTTGTTTTTCAAGGATCGGAAGCAATTCTTTCATCGAAGAGATCTTTTTATCATAGATCAGGATGTAAGGATTTTCCAATTCAACTTCCATTTTATCAGCATTGGTAACAAAGTAAGGAGAAAGGTAACCACGGTCAAACTGCATACCTTCAACAGTTTTAACTTCGGTTTCAGTACCTTTAGCTTCTTCAACAGTAATTACACCGTCTTTACCAACTTTAGCCATAGCTTCTGCAATTAATGAACCGATAACCTCGTCATTGTTAGCAGAAATTGATGCTACTTGTTTTATTTTGTTATTGTCTTCGCCAACAGTTTGTGATTGTGATTTTAAGTTCTCAACAACAACTATAACAGCTTTATCAATACCACGTTTTAAATCCATTGGATTAGCACCGGCTGCTACGTTTTTAATACCAGCAGTAACAATAGCCTGGGCTAAAACGGTAGCAGTAGTAGTACCATCACCTGCAATATCAGCAGTTTTTGATGCAACTTCTTTAACCATTTGGGCACCCATATTTTCTAAAGCATCTTTCAGTTCGATTTCTTTAGCTACAGTTACACCATCTTTAGTGATAATAGGTGAACCGAATTTCTTGTCGATAATTACGTTACGACCTTTAGGGCCTAATGTTACTTTAACTGCGTTAGCTAAAATATCAACACCGCGTTTTAGAGCGTCGCGTGCTTCAACATTGTATTTAACTTGTTTTGCCATGTTTTTTTAATTTTCGATTTAATGATTTATAGAATTATTGATTTGAATAGAAAGAATCAATAACTCAATCCTTCAATAATTCACTAATTGGATTTACAGAATCGCGTAAACGTCAGATTCGCGCATAATTAAATACTCTTTACCTTCATAAGTAATTTCGGTACCTGCGTATTTTCCATATAAAACCTGGTCACCAACTTTTACAGTTAAAGGCTCATCTACTTTACCGTCGCCTACGGCAACAATAGTTCCACGCTGAGGTTTTTCTTTAGCGGTATCCGGGATAATAATTCCCGAAGCGGTCTTCTCTTCGGCTGCTGCAGCTTCCACTACAACCCTGTCGCCGATTGGTTTAATGTTTAATGACATAGTTATATCTGTTTATTTTATTTAAGTTTCGACTGCAATTCCTCATCAATTATGCCAAGCAAACACAATGGCATTTATTGACAGCAAAACTGTTGTAATGTCAGCTAAAGGTTATTTCGTTTTTTAGGCTTAACAATATTTTAACCTTCCAGTGCCATCATGTCAGTCGGAGGTATTCAGCAAAAAAGGCTTTGGAAAGTCTCCAAAGCCTTTTTATATTTTTTTAACGTATAATTATTTAGCAGGCTTATCAGCAGGTTTAGTTGCTGGCGGCGGTGCAGTAGGTAAACCAAGTGGTGCACTTGCCGGCGCTGTTGGTTTTGAGGCTTTCTCAATCTGATCGCGCAGGGCAGGGTTATCACTACTTGATGCTCCGCCTTTTACAGCTACATTAATTGCCAGTGATAAAACCATTACACCTATAGCCAGTACCCAGGTACCTTTTTCTAAAAAGTCGCCGGTTTTTTGAACACCCATCAACTGTGATGAGCTTGAAAAATTTGATGCCAAACCGCCACCTTTAGGGTTTTGGATCAATACGATAAGCCCTAAAAGGATGCAAATGATAATGGTAAGGATAATTAAAACTAAATACATTTCTTTATATTAATTTGTTTTCTTTTCTAACTGTTCAATTTGGCTTGCAAAGTAACGGCTTTTTTCCGGGAATTTCAACATCAATTTTTTATATGTGGCAATTGCCTTATGGTATAGCATTTGGTCGGCATATATTTGGGCCAGGGTTTCGCTTACCAGATCGTTCCTGTCTTCCGAACTTTTTTTGGCTTTGTTTTCGTTATCAAGCTTATCCATTGCCGGTGGCCGTATCTGCGGCTCTTCCTGTATAAACTTTTCAATAATAACATCTTCTTTCCGTTTTATTTCAGGCACATCCGGTATCGGCGTTTTTTCAAGCTCTTCCAGCGATTTTACATGGAAAATGTTTTCAAAATACTGTTGTTGCAACGCATCGGCAGCCTGCTCTTTAAGTTCACCAGCCTGTGCCTGTACCGGCGCCACTGGCGGCGGACTTGAATAAGGCTGATAAGTTGCGGCATACTCCTTACGGGTTTTATCAAGCCACCACATAAAAGTATAAGGCATTTTTTCGTCATTATACTTTGATACATCCTGGTGGTTCTCTGTATCTGCTGTAACATGCTCTTCACTGGCAATAGCAGGTTCAGGCATAGGAGACACTGTTTCTATATTTTCGACCTGGCCATTATTTTTTTGATCAGCTATGGAGTTATCAAACGTAAAGTAATCGCTGCCAGCTATGCTGCCAATGATCCACTTTTCCGATTCAAGGTTAAAGCCAGACTCATCGGCCCAGGATTTTTCATCCTTAACCGCCGCCTCAGTTTTTGATTCATCTTCGTGCCCAGGAAAACTGATGTTTTCAATACCTACAATTTCGTCGTATACTTCATCTTCAATACCTTCATTTGGCTGTTGTACCGCGGCTAAAGAAGTATCGGTATCTTTATTTTCCGGAGTTTTATCCTCTTGTGCCAATAGCTCATCCTGCTGCTCCGCTGTTATATGCGCCTCAATTACTTCCGGCTCGGTTATTATTGATACCTGTTCGGTTTCAGTAACTGAAGGAGGTGTTTCCAGGTCAACGCTGGTCTGGGGTGCTGTTTCAGTTTCATGGGCATTAACCTCCTGCTCATCACTTACAGATGTTTCTGTTTCCTTTGTTAAACCAGTTTCGGCAAATGGTCCTATATTAAAGTAATTTTCGCCGGCTGGCGTACTATCCTGAAAGTGATTGTTAGCTGTATCCTTAAGATGCCCGGCAATTTGAGCTGATGATACTACCGCGAGGCTATCCGCATCATTAATAAGCTTGTGTAATAAGTGCGGATCAAAATAAGCAGCAGCATGTTTTAGTGTACTGCCTTTACCGGCATGTGCAAGCATGGCACGTAGTATGCCACTTTGTGGAAATTCATCAACCAGCTGCTCCAGATCATGGCTATACAGTTGCCCGGTATTGGCCGGATTGGCCAACAATTCCAATAATATTTCGTTCTGCCTGCTATTCAAATTTTGATTCACGTGGTTGAAAGTACGAATTGCCTACCAATTAGAAAAGGCTTTGTTAAAAACATCTTCAGTTATTGCCAATTAGAAAAGGCTTTGTTAAAAACATCTTCAGTTATCTGATCAACTATTGTTTTTATCAGGTTTTGTTCCTGTGATCCAATATCTCCCCTAAAATTAACGAATCCGGGAAAATTTTGCTCAAAATTAATCTTTTTATCCGCTTCGTAAACAAATTTAACCTTCACCGTTATAGTTAGCCTGTTCGCGTCGGCAATAGGTGCCACATTACTGGCTACCGCTTCAATAGAAACTGGTGCTATAGTATAACCCACAATACTGCCCGACATGGTGGCATCACTTTCATTACGTGTAATGCTTAACCGGCTTTGTGACCGGATCCTGTTTTTTAAAGCTTCGGTAAATGTTTGGCTCAGGTTATTCACTACAAGCGGTGCATTATTTTCAAAAAATTGTACATCAATGGTTTTTAAAGCCGGTGGGATGGATGAATTTTTGAGCGTATAGCATGATGATAACATTAAACTTAGCGAACTAACAATAATGATCCCCAGTAATTTTTTCATTTAGCCTATAAGTTTAATTCCTTTATTTTCCTGTATAACGTTCTCTCTGATATGCCCAGTTCGTTAGCAGCCAGCTTTCGCTTTCCTTTGTGTTTTTTTAATGCTTTACGTATCAGGTCCGATTCTTTTTCAATCAAAGAAAGAGATTCTTCAACCTCCTCGGCCTCGTGTGTTATATTATACGAATCATTACTGTTGTTATTGCTGCTATTACTCGTATTAACGGGCTGTTGTAAGGTAAATTGCGCTTCGGGATTTCCCGGGAGCTCAATATCGCGATATAATTGATTAAGTGTTTGTGAATGATTACTATAATTAGCCGCCACACCACCGTGTTCAATAATATCCGCCACCAGTTTTTTTAATTCAACCATGTCGCGTTTCATATCAAACAGCACTTTATACAAAATATCCCGCTCAGAAAAATCCTCTTTAGGCTGGTTATCCAGGCGCATGGGCAAATTACGGTTGCTTGTTTCATGCGGAATGTAAGTAAGCAGGGTTTGTGCTGTTATAATGCGGTCGCGCTCCAGAACGGCCAGTTGCTCGGCCATGTTTTTAAGCTGCCTTACATTACCCGGCCACGAATAATTAATTAATACCTGTTGTGCCTCTTCATCAAGCTGAATGGGTGGCGTACGGTATTTATCGGTAAAATCAGAAGTGAATTTCCTGAAAAGCAGGTAAATATCCTCTTTCCTGTCGCGCATGGGTGGTATCCGTAGCGGAACAGTATTTAAACGATAGTAAAGATCTTCCCTGAACTTACCGCTTTTTACAGCTTCATATACATCAACATTGGTAGCCGCTATAACACGAACGTTTGTTTTCTCGACTTTTGATGAACCTACTTTGATATACTGGCCAGATTCAAGTACCCGCAGCAAACGTGCCTGGGTACCCAAAGGCATTTCGGCTATTTCATCTAAAAATATGGTACCGCCGTTTACGGTTTCAAAATATCCTTTACGCTCGCCAACAGCACCGGTATAGGCACCTTTTTCGTGCCCGAATAATTCTGAATCAATGGTACCTTCAGGAATAGCGCCACAGTTTACGGCAATAAATGGCCCATGTTTACGCGGGCTCATTTGATGTATAATGTGCGAAAACACTTCCTTCCCACTACCGCTTTCGCCGGTAATTAATACAGAAATATCTGTAGGTGCCACCTGATTGGCAATATTTATGGCCCGGTTAAGCAAAGGCGAATTGCCAATGATCCCGAAGCGCTGTTTTATTTCTTGTATATCCATAAGCCCCCTAACCCCCTAAAGGGGGAATTTTAGGTTTTTAATTTTATATTATAGTCGTTTAACTGATCCCTCCCCCTTTAGGGGGTCGGGGGGCTAAACTACCTTCCCTATCAAAGTAGCCGATGTGCTGCGTTCTATCAATACATTTACGTACTGGCCTGGTTTATAATTTTCGCCAACCGGGAATATCACCATGGCGTTTTGATCGCTGCGGCCACAATAGTCTTTATCTGATTTTTTTGAATACCCTTCTATCAGTACTTTTTCAACCTTGCCAATACGAGCCTGCATACGGTAAAAAGAATACTCCTGCTGCTTGGCCACAATTTGCTGTAAGCGGTTTTGTTTTATTTCTTCCGGTATATCATCAGCATAACGTTTGGCGGCTAACGTACCTGGTCTTTCGCTGTATTTAAACATGTAGGCAAAATCGTACTTTACGTAATCCATCATAGTTACAGTGTCGTTATGCTCTTCATCTGTTTCGGTACAAAACCCGGTGATCACATCTGTTGATATGGCGCAATCAGTAATAATACGGCGAATGGCGTCGATCCTGTTAATGTACCAATCACGATCATAAGTACGGTTCATCATTTCCAGTATACGGCTATTGCCTGATTGTACCGGCAAGTGGATATAATTACAAATATTTTCGTACTTGTTGATGGTATGCAGCACTTCGTCAGTAATATCCTTTGGATGCGAAGTTGAAAAACGAACCCGCAACTCAGGGTTAACTAGGGCAACAAGCTCTAATAAGTTAGCAAAGTTGGTAGTGTTGTCGCCTGGGTTGGTTTCTGACTCAGAACTTGGACCTTCAGACTCAGAACCCGCTTTCCATTTATATGAATCCACATTCTGCCCCAGCAAAGTAACCTCACGATAGCCTTTATTGAACAGATCCGTACACTCGGCAACAATTGATTGCGGATCGCGGCTGCGCTCACGACCACGGGTAAAAGGTACTACGCAAAATGAGCACATATTGTCGCATCCACGCATGATGGATACAAATGCATTAATGCCGTTGCTATTTAAGCGTACCGGACTTATATCGGCATAAGTTTCCTCACGTGATAGTAACACATTCACCGCTTTTTGGCCGCTATCTACCTGGTCTATCAAATTAGGCAGGTCGCGGTAAGCATCCGGACCAACAACTACATCAACCAGCTTTTCTTCTTCTAAAAATTTTGATTTTAAGCGCTCGGCCATGCAACCTAATACGCCTACCACTAATCCCGGTTTTTTTACCTTGGCAACCGTAAACTCTTTCAGGCGGTTACGCACTCTTTGCTCCGCATTTTCGCGAATAGAGCAGGTATTTATAAAAATAACATCGGCTACACTATAATCGGCAGTGGTTTCAAAACCTTGTTCCAATAAAATTGATGCAACTATCTCACTGTCAGAAAAATTCATGGCACAACCATAGCTTTCAATATAAAGTTTACGGCCATTGTTTTTACCGGCTGCGGGCTCTAAAACCAAAGCTTCACCCTGCCTGCTCTCATCATGTATCTTATCCGGAATTACCAAATCCATCATTTATTAAAAAATTAGTTTGCAAAAATACACAAAATTTAAATACCTGAATGACATATTGGCAGTATTTAACAAATCAAAGTTTATTGTTATATTCCGCATTGATACATGTAAGCCGCATGGCAACATATCAATGACCGTTAATGACCGGCTAAGTAAGAATAACAATATTTATATAAAATACGTTTTAGATAAAATAACATAAAAAGGGTGCTAAAAAAGGTAGCCAAACAGCAAAAAATAATACAATCATAAAAGAAAACCGGTAAATGAAGCTTAAATTTTTGAAGCAAAGGTGGCAAAGAATAGTATTTAAATTTGTGTTGATACCTGTAATTGCAATTTTGCTCCTGGCTTTAGTTGTTAACCAGTATTGGTCGCCTATTTTAGCTAACAAGGTGCGCGATGTAGTTTTAACAAGCAGTGATAGCCTATATAAAGTTGATTTTTCTGATGCCGAACTTCACGTATTACAGGGCAAAATAGTGATCTATAATTTTAGCCTAAAACCCGATACTGCGGTTTATAACCAAAAAAAGAAACAACGCCTGGCTCCTAATAACCTGGTTGAGCTGCATGTAAAACGGCTTATATTACAGCATGTGCACCCGTTTGGCTTATATTTTAGGCACAAGCTAAATATAGGGCAGGTAGTTTTAAACACACCAGAAGTAAATATCAGTTACCAGCTTAACCATACGAAGGACACTGTTGTAAAAGACCACCGGACTGCCTGGCAAAAAATTTCAAAAAGCCTGCGTTCCATTCATATTGGGCATATTTACCTTAACGATGTAAAATTTAAATACCAGGATTACTCGGGCAATAAAGTAGCCATATCCGAATTAAAGGAGATGAACCTGAACGCTACCGACCTGCTGATTGATTCGGCAACGCAAACAGACAGGTCGCGCTTGCTTTATTGCAAAGATATTGTAACCGAACTGAACAACTATACCGGTAAAACACCAAGCGGGCTTTACGCATACAAAGTAAAATACCTTAAGCTTTCCACCCTGACATCCCAATTAAACGTTATTGGATTGCAGCTTCAACCTGCCAAAACAAATGTATTTTTTAACAAAAGTCAAAGCGATCGTTTTGGCCTGAATATCGATTCGTTACAGCTTAATAATTTTGATTTTTTGAGCTATCATAAATACCGGCGGTTAACGGCATCAAGCCTGATATTAAATACGGGGGCTATCCGGGTGTTTACCAACCCCAATAAAATAAAAAACCCGGCCATTGATAAGGTCATTACCTTCCCGAATGTAATGATCCATAAAATAGGCGCAGATTTGACAATTGATACCCTACGCGTACACCATATAAACGTGGAATACTCTGAGCTTAATAAAAAATCAAATAAAACCGGTACCATCACCTTTAATAATACCAGCGGCCACTTTTATAATGTTACTACCAATGAGGCCGCTATTGCAAAAAATAATGTTACAGCCGTACAGCTTACCACTTATTTTATGAATCGCGGCAGACTTGATGTACAGTTCGCTTTTAATTTAACCGATAAGAATGCTGCGTTTACTTATAAAGGAACCCTGGGTGCTATGGATATGCAGGTTCTTAATCCGGCTATAATGCCACTGGCTATGGTTAAAACTACTTCGGGCACTATTAAGCGGTTTAATTTCGATATACAGGCCAACAGCAAAGTATTTAAAGGCAGTGTAGGCTTTTTATATAATGATTTGAAAGTAAACATATTTCAGGCCGATACCGCGAATGACCGCCTGAAGAAAAAATCATTGATGTCGATATACGCCAACCTGTTTATTATTAAGCATAACAACCCTGATAATGTTGGCGAAACACCCCGGTCTGCTACAGTTACCTATCTCCGCCCTAAAGATTCTCCTTTTTTTAAAACGATGTGGAAAACCCTGTTGGAGGGCTTAAAGCCATGCGTGGGCCTGGATGCAAAAAAACAACAGGAAACAAAAGACCGGATTGAGGAGCACAATATAAACAAACATGAAAGGCTCGTTAAAAAAGCTGAACGAAAAAAGCGAAGGGCCGAACGCAAACTTGAAAAAGAACAGAAGAAACAGTGAATTGTTAATTATAGGAAAACTTAATTCCTTTTTCTTTTACCATGTTTTTAAAATTGGCAGCCGCTTCTTTTGATTCAAAACCATCCTTAGGCAAGTAATAAATAGTCCTGTTTAAATTATACATCAGAAAATATTTTTCCCGTTCCGTAAGCATATTTACATATTGCCAGTTGCTCTTATTAGTAAATGAATCACCTGCAATTTCAATGTTATCTTCATTAATAATATATTGCAATTTTTCCTTAAAATAGGGCGTTCTTTCCATTTGATTTTTACAACCCCAATACATGAGAATCGGCATTATACAATAAATACCCGCAAAAAAGCTAATTAACCAAATCTCATCGTTCCAGCCAACCGGCCCACTTGTAAATAATATAACTTGTGTAAAAACAAACGGTATAAGAATTATCATTAGCGATCTATTTTTAAAATATGTCCTCAAACAAATCTTGTAGTATGTTTTCAGATCTATTGAGCTGGTAATTTTAAAATCTTCCATATAAATAATATAATTTTTATTGCAATAACAATTTCAGATTGATACCGAAGTTAGTAAACGCGGTATTAAAGGTTTGCGAAGTGTATGGCCTGGTGATATTTGAATCGTAAAACAGGTTCAGATTAAAGCGCTGATTAATCACATAATCAATTGATGGGCGTACCGTGATATTTTGAGCCCCGGATGATATTTCGGCAGCTTCCACATCAGCACGGTATATTAATGTTTTATCATCGCGCAGCGAAAAGTCAAGTTTAAAATTAACATCGTTATCCTTGCCGGGCCCGCTAAACCAGCCAAATGGAAAATGGAAATTTTTGGTATGATAGCCAAATCCAAATACAATTATTCTTTCGTTTTGCTGTGCCAGCTGACTATTCAGCAAGCTCAAACTCAATGAGCGGCTTTGCCGGTACTCAATATTAGTGGTCATGCTGTTCTTAAACCGGATGCTGGCACCCAGTAACGGTACAAACTGTTCAAAAATAGTTACCTGCGAAAACTGGTATAATGGCAGAAAGTCATTGTTTAAATCCCTTGAACTGGCTGCACCGCGGGCCTCCTGGTATTGCAACAATGTGGTAAATCCGTTTACGTTATAGGATGACCGGTATCCGTGGCTCAGATCAAAGGAATCAAAAACATCCTGTAAGAAGGGCAACTTGCTTAGGCCATTATAAGTTACCTGCCAGTTTGGTATTGGAATAACCGGGAATTGGGTAAGGCTGCTGCCCGATGCGTTTTTACCCGTATACGCCGCCAAAAAAGCGGGCACCAGTACATTCTGCGAATTTGGCCCGTAACCATCGGCGTAACCATCAGTACTGCCAGATGAATTTGGATTAAGGGCACCCAGTTTTTGTGATATCACCGTACGGCTATCTAATAGTTTCTGGTATACCGGCGACGTATTATTGATTCCCGTTGATTTTTTAAATGCCGTGCCAATGGTTAAAAAAGATATGCTGTAATTACCCGTAGTTACCGGACTTAAAGTTTCAATACTGTTGGTTGATTCGAGGTATTTAAAATTAGCCTGATAATTATGATCCTGTGTTTTAAAGGCTAACAACTCAATACGAAGGCCCTTAACGGGCTCTATGATACCCCTGAAGTGCATATCCTCATTAAGCGTGGTCACATACAGCTGATTCTGCAGGGTATCTTTAGTGATCCAGCCGTTAGCTACAGCTTTGACACGTATATCAGTTTGGCTGCCCAGTAAAAACCCTAATCCGGGAGCGCCATAATTTGCATCAGACCCAAAAAAGCCGGATTGCGGAAGATATCCTGGTAAAAACGTACCCTGCGTTCGGGTATAAGTTCCACTCAGGTTTTTAACGCTGGTTAACAGTCCTATAAAGAACTTACTGGCGCTACCCTTTGTATTTGGATTATTAGCCTTGCGTATAAATGGAAACTTATTATAAAGCGCCTCCATGTTAAAGGTAGGGTTTACTTGTATGGCCCTTGAATTTTGGATACTGTTACCCACATCATATGATGGATCATTTATGGCAAATAAGGGCTGCGTTTGCCAGTTAAAGTGGGCACTGTAGCGGGTTACAACCGCCGCCCAGTCCATACCCGGTATTTTATTAAGCGGTACCGTATAGTTTAGGTTGATGGTATGGTTATAGTTTGTAGTACGGCCAAGTTTTTTAAGGTTATCCCAAAGGGTATCACGCTTTAACCCGTTAATGCGACCTGCAGGTTCATCAACTACCGACAAATTGGTAGCGTCAATATCCAGCTGTAGTGATTTTGAGAGGTTCCATCCAATACCATAAACCCTGGTAATGTTAAAATATTTATTGAATGTGGTGGTTGGTATGGGGATAAAATTATTCGGGTCATTATCTCTCAGCGTGTTCTCTGAGTAAAAACGATCAAAGTTGATACTAAAATTGAGCCGCGAAGGCAATATACTAAAGTTGATATCACGGAATAGGGCCAGCATATTACTCTTGATAATCTTGGCAAACGGACTATAATATTTTGGCTGATTTGTATAATTATAAGCAAGGGTTAAGTGATATGTTTTTTCCAGGTCGCTTTGCGTCACAAAATCATGGTGCGTATATTCGGTATAGGCGTAGGAGGCATTCAGGTTTTCAACATCCCAGATATGGTTTGTAGCGTTAGGATCGGTTTTGGCTTTATGTACGTTGGTAAAATTGTAGCTTTTCCGTATGGTATAATCAACAGCGGCATTTCTTATTGAATCGCGCTCCTGGCTGCTGGTTGCGGCGGCGAGCGATTGTTTAAGTTCTACATCGGGTGACCCAGGATCATACTGGGGCATACTTTTTTGGGACGACAAATTTACATACGCCGGTATATGGATGCCGGTTTTATCAGGAAAGAATTTCCCGAGTTCCAGATTTGCCGATACATCATAGGTTTGGTCATCACTCCGGCTCCTGTCATTCAGTCTGGAATCAAGCGTCCCAAAACCGATAGTAGTTTTACTGCCCGATACGGTAATATCAGCAAAATCAGCAAGCTTGGCATCAACCCTTGCAGTTGCAGCCCAACCACCCCGCTGGTCAAAATCAGTTAAGCGCATCTCATCAAACCAAACAATACCGGTTTTATCCAGCCCATCGTCAAGGTTTGATTGCGAATCTCCCTTATAAGGATTCCGCACCCCCAACATAATGGTACGCAGGCGACTCAAATCGGGCTGGCCCTTAATATATACAACATTATTACCCTCCACATATTTAAATACATCAGTATAAGGCACATTGGAGTGGTTACGCTTGAGTTTTGCCCGTGTAAGCAGGTCCAGCTCCAGGTCAATCGCGTTTACCGCCGGCCATATGGCATCAGGATCACGGGTGCCGGGCTGGGTAACTTTTAAAGGCACCTGAAATTCATAATAGTTGTCCTGGTAATCAACACCTAAGCGTACAAAAGCATTCAGATCATTATCTTTTAGCTGCTCGCCTTCGGCATGTACAAACATTTGCAGGCGCTTGTAGGAGCGCAGATCATTATAAAAGGTTTTAAAAGCAGCTCTGGAATAACCATCCCTCAAGCTTTTAACATCTAACGAAAGGGATTGCTCATTTAATTTGGTATCGGTTTGCAGGTTATTATAATTACGCTGACGCTGAATGCCTGGCGGCACCACATAAGGTATTGGTGTACGGTTACCATTTTGCTCAATGTTTACAGCCTGTACATCAAGGGTTGAATTATCAAGCGGCGGATTTGGAATAGCCGGATCGGCAATTACATTAAGCGGATTTTTTTCGGTATTAAACGTACGCCATTCCCCACGCACCAGTTGCAGCGTTGCAAAACGCAATATCGCGGTATCGGCAAAATTGGTCATGAACATACGCATAAAACGTATGGCTTTAAAATCCTGGATGTTACCTACTTTACTTTGATAATCGGTTATAGGTATCCTAAACTGGTACCAGTTAACCATTTGTGTGGTACCATTGGCCAGTTTCACCGAAGCGGTAACTTTATCGCTGATATAATTTTGCCCTACTATCATATCACCGGGGCGCATGGATACTTTGTATTGAAAGTATGAATCCTCCTGGCTCATGTTATTGTCGCGGTTAATATCCTCACCATCGGGCAGTGATGTGGAGGCCGAATTTTGGATCCCTAATTCCGCCTGCGATTGTTCGGCCGTTTTTGAATTGCCATCTGTACCATTGTATTTACTGTACCTATCCAAAATACTGGCTTTGGCCTGGTCAAGTGCCCGCCCCTGGTAATACTGATAATCATCCGATGATGGATCTGCTGCAAAATTAGTAGCCGCCTGGCCGCTTAACTGACCGCTTACCTGCTGAACTATGGGCGCAAATTTGGTTTTCTCATCGGCATCATTTAAACCATCCAAACCTACATCCTGCAGTTTGCGCGAATCGGGATTATTATCAAAAGCGTTTATTACCGGCTGCAATTTTGATACCCGTCCCCAATTTGTTTCATCCACCTGTGTCAGGTCGCCATTAACGGGCAGGCCATTCTCCAGGCTTTTACGTCCGTCTTTTAATATATCTTCAGATACGCTGCCCAGGTTAAAATACAGATCGCCACCGGGCGAATTTGGTTTGTATATAAAAGGATCAAGCACCCAAAATTCGATATAGGCTACATTTAATGATTCAAAATCATTGGTCTCCAGTTTCCTGAACATACCTCCCCAGCGTGTTCTTGGATTTTGCAGGGTACCATCGTTATTAATGCCTGTAGTTGCATAATTATATGGCCCGCGTACTGTTGGATA
Source organism: Mucilaginibacter lappiensis (assembly GCF_050433765.1). Taxonomy (GTDB): domain Bacteria; phylum Bacteroidota; class Bacteroidia; order Sphingobacteriales; family Sphingobacteriaceae; genus Mucilaginibacter; species Mucilaginibacter lappiensis_A. Next base: position 56,318 of record NZ_JBNPWP010000009.1, read on the forward strand.
AAAGGCCATATTCAATGTGGCCAGGCTTAGCTGCTGCCCTGTTGATGATTGTTTGTATGGAAATACCTCCTGCTCAATTACCTGCCTTACATAATGGTTTGAAAGTTCGGCACGTGAAACCGCGACAGTGCCTACATTGGTATAAAATATAGGGTCGATATTATAAAATGCAAGCCGGGCACGGTTGTACCCATAACTCAGGTCATTAAATGTACCTGATTCTGGAAAAAGCTGTGGTGTACCGGATATTTGCCAGCTGTTTGCACTTTTTACATCAATGATTGATTGGCTGTTCTCAAAATCGTCAAGATATGAAGTGCCATTTTTTGATCCGGCAAAGTTTAGGGCGCCGGGGCTGCCTGGTAACAATTGCGCAAACTCGCCCGAAAAGTTGATTGACGAAGGGACCTTGGTGTGGATAAAAGGGATTTTATCAACCAGCCGGGTAAGCAATCTTGATTCTGAACTGTAATTAGCATCAAAACCCCATATGGTATTGGAGATGGATTCATCGCCCGCTACCTCGTTTTGGGTGAGGGGTTGCTCTGTTAAATGCATAATGGTAGCACCCAAGGCCAGCTTATCATTAACATGATAATCAAACCTTGAACCGTATAGCGATTTTTGTTGAACACCAAACAGCTCATTGTTTTCCAGCTTAACCGTAATGGGTTGGCCCGAAGAGAGCAAAGCCTGGTTCAATATGCGGATACGGCCGGCATTATAATCAACCGTATAATCATTACCTTCCTGCAGTTTTAAAGAGCCGGCAGTTACATTTACGGAGCCCTGAGGTATATTCACCGCGTTAAGCTGATACTCTGATCCTCCCGTTGAAGTATAGGTACCTTTTATTAAATACCGGTTTAAATTAGGGAAGTATTGCTGCGCTATGGTTTTGGTTGAATCATACAAAGGCTGATAAACGTACCGCTTGGTAAGGTCCTGCTCGCCGGCCGTAAATTTTTTGGCCAGATCAGATCCAAAGGGTTCCAGTACCGGGAAAACAATGCGCCCGTTTTGCGAATCAATGGTTACCCCCTCTAAAAAGTCGAAATAGCCATCAGGCTGTTTATCACTCTGCTGATTTAAATTATCCAGTCCGGTTATTTGCAACCAAAGTTTGCCTTTGATGTTCTGCCCCTCCTCCATCACTGTTTTTTCAATACCTGATTTATCATCAAGCCGTGTAACGGTTAATTTAAAATCAGTAGGGCTAACCTGGAAAGCTCCCAGCGAGTAGATGTTTTTCATCATCAGATCCCAGCTGGGCAAATTGGTTTTCAGCAATTCATTCTTCAGCAATTTTACAAATAGTACCTTGGGGGTATTGGGGTCAACAGCTACATCGCTGCTAAATTCACCCACCTGGTACTGTACGCCATTAATGGTATACTGATAAGCCACCGCCAGTACCTCGTCATTATTTAACGGGTAATTGAGTGATATATATCCAAGCTGTGGGTGCAGCGTAAATTCTTTATCAGTAAGCTTGCGGGCATAGGTAAGCTTTGAATAATTATCAGTATTGCCAGTGCTTTGAAAGTAATTGGCTGCCGCGTTAGAGTTGGTTGAGCGGGCATCGGCAGGTAAATTATTTAATAAGGAGTTTGATTGTTGTGCAAATCCCGGACCTTTAAAACCCGCCGGTAATGCACTAAAACCTGGGCCTCCCTGTAATAGTGTTCTATTGTAAGGGGCGTTTTCACCAAGATCTAAAAATGCAAGTATATCTCTTGAGTCGGTGGTAACGTTGGTGCGATTAGTTGTCCAAACCTCAATTTTTGTAATATTTACGTTTGAGCTGATGATGGGGATATTAGCCAGCGCTCTATTATAATTATTACGGAAATACTGCGATAAAAAGAAGTGCTTGTTAGCTTCATATTCGGCCGGGGTAAGCCTGAACTCACCCTGTTGCGAACCATTGGTTATGGTAATGGTTTTTGATTGCGACCGCTGTTGCGACAAAATACTGGTTACATCCAACCGTCCAAACTTCAGTTTGGTTTTTAAACCAAAAAGTGCCTGACTGCCTGTTATCAATGTAGTATTTAAAGGCATACTAACGGTACCTGCCTCTACCTTCTGAATGATCTCATCCGGCGATCCTGTGTAATCAAGTTTTATCTGGTTCTCGAACTGAAACTGGGCGTCGGTATTATAATTGGTTGTTATTTTTAATTTATCGCCTATGTTTCCGGTTACATTAAGCTGTATCTTCTGGTCAAAATTAAAATTAAACTGGCTGCGTTGCCGCGTATTGAATAGTGGGTTTTGGTTTTGATTTATCTGACCGGCCAATATCATCTCGGCCGATCCTTGCGGTCTTATATCAATTGTTTGACCGCCAAATATTTGTTCAAAGGTTCTGCTCCTTACTTTTATGGCTGGTATAAACCCTGGCTGTTGTGAGTCATAGGCATAATTATCTGCCAGTTGTTGATAGTAGGTGCGTTGATTTGATTTTTGTTTAAGTTTTAGGTATTGAGCAAAGGTTAGGTATTGTGGCGGCCGGTATAATAAATTACCAACCCGTTCGTATAATATATATCGGTTTGAGGCTGCGTCATATTCAACTGTACGCACCATGTTGGGAGGGTCCGGATCAAAAATACCTTCCCTTATCCTAACGCTTTTAGGCTCGGTCAGATTTACGGGTGCGCTTACCTGTGTCGTATCTCTTTTACCACCCGGAACGCGTTGTTGTGCATACACACTGCCCAGCCCCCCAAATGCCAAAATGAACAACACACTTATAATAATATTATAAGTAAATATTCTTATCAAAGGTCAAGTAGAAATTTATACGTAATTATAGAGTTTTTAAAGCAAACTTTATGAGTTGCTCAACTGTTAATTCTCCATTATTTTTATTCAATTCCTGATCCAATACTTTTTCGGCCGTATTACGCGCAAAACCGAGCATGACAAGTGCCGAAAGCGCTTCGTCCTTAACTGTTTTGCTTATAGGCACAACAGTTAAAGTATCCGGGCCTTCCTTGCGCAATTTGTCCTGCAGCTCCAGTATTATACGCTGTGCCGATTTGGGGCCAATTCCTTTTATGCGTTGTATTAAAGCAACATTGCCGCTAACAATAGCTGCTTGTATTTCGGCAGGGGTTATTGACGATAACATCATTCGTCCTGTATTGGGCCCTATGCCAGATATGGATACCAGGTGTAAGAACAAGCGGCGCTCACCATCATCGGCAAAACCATATAAAGTAAGCGCATCCTCTTTTACGTGCTGCCAAATAAATAGTTTACAGTTTTCTACTTCGGCCAGCCTGGAATACGTGTTTAACGATATATTTATGTGATAGCCTATGCCTCCGGCGTCTATAACTACATGCGAGGGGCTTTTGAATACAAGCTTGCCACTTATATAATCGTACATATTATTTTAATTTGAAAGTATCAAGTAGTTAGTATCAAGTATCAAGACAGCTGCATCTATTTATAAAAATAGGACTTTCAAAAATCTTGATACTTGATACTAACTACTTGATACTATATATTTATTTTCCTTTAAATTTACTAAAAATCCCCGTTGATTTATGGGCATCGGCTTTTGCCTGCGCATCAACAACCGCTATAGTTACCATGTTTACAATTTCCCGAACCGAACTTCCCAATTGTAACACGTGAACCGGTTTTTTCAGACCTAATAATATAGGCCCTACGGCTTCGGCGCCACCAATTTCCTGCAACAGTTTGTAGGCAATATTTCCCGACTCCAGATTTGGGAATATCAATGTATTGGCGGGTTTTCCGTTCAAGGTTGAAAACGGAAAATTATCAGCCAGCAGATCAGAGTTTAGGGCAAAGTTGGCCTGCATATCACCATCTACTACCATATCGGGGTATTGCTTATGCAGCACCCTTACAGTTTCCCGCGTTTTTTCAGGTATAGGCCCTTCGTTTGAGCCAAAGTTAGAGTAGGAAAGCAATGCTACCCTTGGGGCTATATTAAATTGTTTAACAGAACGCTCAATAAGTACGGTAATATCAACCAATTCCTGTACTGTTGGGTTTTCATTTACGGTAGTATCACCAAAAAACACAGGTCCCTTTTCCGTGATCATCATATACATACCAGCCACCCGGTTCACACCTTCTTCGGTACCAATAATTTGCAACGCGGGTTTAATAGTAGTTACATAATTTTTGGTTAAGCCTGATATCAGCGCATCGGCCCTGCCAAACTGAACCATGCAGGCGCCGTAGTAATTACGATCTATCAATAGTTTCTTCGCCTCAAATAAAGTGATTCCCCTGCGCTGGCGTTTTTTGTACAAATACTCGGCGTATTCTTCCATATTTTCGCAACCCTCGCGCGGGTCTATGATCTGTACATCATCCAGGTCAAGATCATTCTCGCGCATGATTTGCTTTATCCTATCAATATTGCCCAGCAAAATAGGCGTGGCTATACCCTCTTCCTTTACAATTTGGGCCGACCTTAAAATTTTATAATTATCAGCCTCGGCAAAAACCACACGTTTAGGGCTTTGCTTGGCTTTATTGGTAAGATTACGCAACAGTTTATCATTGGTGCCTAACCTTGATCTTAATTCTTCATGATAAGCCTCCCAGTCGGTAATTACCTTACGGGCCACACCCGAATCAATAGCCGCTTTAGCAACCGCTGCTGATACTTCGGTGATCAACCTTTGATCCATTGGTTTGGGGATGATATAATCTTTCCCAAATTTCAGATTGGTGATATTATAAGCCAGGTTTACCGCTTCGGGAACAGGCTTTTTGGCCATTTCCGCAATAGCGTGAATGGCGGCTATCTTCATTTCCTCATTAATGGCGGTAGCACGCACATCAAGCGCGCCCCTGAAAATATAAGGGAAACCTAATACGTTGTTTACCTGGTTAGGATAATCAGACCGGCCGGTTGCCATAATGATATCCTCACGGGCTTTTATGGCCAGATCATAGGTGATCTCTGGCTCGGGATTGGCCATAGCAAATACAACAGGCTTTTTAGCCATCGACTTCAGCATATCAGGTGTAACCACATTACCAGCCGAAAGACCAACAAAAACATCTGCATTTTTCATCGCGTCGGCCAATGTTTTTATATCGGTGCGGGTGGTGGCAAATTCCATCCTGATGTCATCAAGGTCAGTACGCTCAGGAGTTATTAAGCCATTAATATCAAACATCACCAGGTTCTCCTGCTTAACCCCCAATGACAGGTACATTTTTGAGCATGATACCGCGGCGGCACCTGCGCCATTAACTACCATTTTTATTTTATCCAGCTTTTTGCCCTGTATTTCGCAAGCGTTCATTAAAGCAGCTCCCGATATGATAGCAGTTCCATGCTGGTCATCGTGCATCACCGGAATATTCATTTCGGCTTTAAGCCTGCGCTCGATCTCGAAACAGGTTGGAGCCGATATATCCTCCAGATTTACGCCGCCAAAAGTAGGTTCAAGCGCTTTTACAATAGCTACAAATTCATCAACGCTTTTAGCATTTACTTCCAGGTCAAAAACATCAATATCGGCATAAATTTTAAACAGCAGGCCTTTTCCTTCCATCACCGGTTTACTGGCCTCGGGGCCAATATTACCTAAGCCCAATACGGCTGTTCCGTTGCTAATAACAGCCACCAGATTACCTTTAGCTGTATATTTATACACATCCTCCACATTATCGGCAATGCGCAGGCAAGGCTCGGCAACACCCGGCGAATACGCCATGGTTAGGTCACGTTGCGAATTGGTTGGTTTGGTAGGTACTACCTGTATTTTTCCGGGGCGGCCTTGTGAGTGGTAGTTTAAGGCGTCCTGTTTACGGTTGTTCTTGTTCATCTTATAATAAAAATCAAGCACCCAAAATTACAATTCTTTTTAAGGTAAGCTGCATAAAAAAGCCCGGCTTTGAAACAAATCAAAACCGGGCTCTTCATATTCAGGATATTAACCCTTTTAATATTTACAAAGCCTTCTTCGTTCTTTGGCTAACAGATGCACTTGTTGATACTTCTTCGCCCGAAGTTACTTTAATGGTTTGCCCAACCGGGGCTTTATTGCTTTTCAGATGGTTCCAAACTTTCAGATCCTGTACTTCAACACCATATTTATCGGCAATGGCGGCCAGCGTTTCACCTCTTCTAACTTTATGGTGAGTTGGCATCCTGCGCTCAGGTTTACTTTCGGTGTATGAGGCATAAGTTACCTTTGGCTCCGGCGACCCGGCTTCGCCTGTGCCATTTAGTACATTATATAAGGCGGCATAATTCTCTTTGGCGGTTTGCGGTAAAATCAGCCTGCGCGGCGCGGCAGCTGTACCATTCACTATTAATCTTCGGTAGGCCGGGTTCAGTATAGCCAGCTCACTAATGTTTATTTTTAAAGCCTGTGATATATTGCTTAACGTAACATGTTTTTTTACCATGACAGTGTCGGTCTTGGTAGAAAAATTACAGGCTTGTGCAACAATGTTATGCTTGTTATAATAACTCATTACATAGTTCATGGCAATAAAGGCCGGTACATACCCCCTGGTTTCTGAAGGTAAATATTGGCGTATACTCCAAAAATCATTGGCTCCGGCCTTCGCAACGGCGCGTTCTACATTACTTTTGCCGCAATTGTAGGATGCTATGGCCAGTAGCCAATCGCCAAATTCCTGGTAGGCATCTTTTAAATAGGCAGCAGCAGCATAGCTGGCCTGTATGGGGTCACGACGCTCATCAATATAACTATCAATATTTAACCCATACAATTTACCTGTAGTATACATGAACTGCCATAGTCCGGTTGCCCCAACTCTTGATACCGCATTGGGATCAAGCTTTGATTCAACTATCGACAAATATTTTATCTCTTCGGGGATGCCGGCATCGCGGAAAGCTTTTTCATAAATAGGAAAATAGTACTTGGAAAGTCCTACAACCTGCCCCATCTCATCGCGGTTATGCATGTACAGGTCAATATAACTCTGTACGTATTCGTTATAATCAAGCGGGATATCTTTGTGGATAGAATCTAAGCGGCGCTCATAAATACCTCTTTGCATGCCAACCAGTGGCGCGGGCGTATTAATAACCGGAAGCACGATGGTATCGCGGTAATTAATTAGCCTATGAAAGTTTGAGTTTGCAGAAGAAAAAGGGTTAGCATGAACAATTTGCAGTAATAAAAGGCAGATGGTAAGCGTAAATAATCTCTTCATTCTTTAGGGATTTAATTAACTAAAGATGCTGCCAGCATCCGTTATTTTACTAAAATATCAATTTTTTTACAATTCAAGGAAGTATTTGGAAAAATTCAATAGTTCCTGTTCGTTAAAATGTTTAGTAAGTAATTGTAAACCTAACGGTAATCCTTTGCTATTATTGCCGGCAGGCAGTGAAATAGCAGGTACTCCGGTTAGTGATGCTTGTACGGTAAAGATATCCGAAAGATACATTACAATCGGATCTTTTTCCTGGGTACCTAAGGCAAATGCCGGTTCGGGTGCGGTTGGTATCAGTATAAAATCATATTCATTCAGTATCTGATCAGTTTTTTCCCTTATCAGCCTGCGTACTTTTTGGGCTTTGGCATAATAAGCATCATAATAGCCGGCGCTAAGTACAAATGTGCCCAGCATGATGCGGCGTTTTACTTCCTTGCCAAACCCCTCGGAACGCGAGCGTTTATAGGTTGACTGCAAATCCTCAGCCGATGGGCTGCGGTAACCATAATGTACCCCATCAAACCGGGCCAGGTTTGATGACGCCTCGGCCATGGCCAAAATATAATAGGCCGGCACCAGGTAATCCAGTTGATCAAACGCAATGGGCTTTACGGTATGCCCGTCGGCACGCAGCTTATCAATATATTTTACCAGTGTATCTTTTATTTCTACATCAACACCCGGGCTTGAAAGGGCTTCCTGTAAATAAGCGATCTTTTTTTTGCCGGGCTTTTCTATATGGCTTGAAAATGCCGGTACTTCTTTTTGAGCCAGGGTGCTGTCATACTCATCCGGACCGGCCATTATTTCCAACAGCAGGGCGGCATCCTCAACCGACCGTGTAATTGGACCAACCTGGTCAAATGATGATGCAAAAGCAATAATACCATGCCTTGAAATACGGCCATAAGTAGGCTTTAGCCCTATTACCCCACAAAATGAGGCAGGTTGCCTTACTGAGCCGCCTGTATCTGTACCAATAGCGGCATGGCACATACCGGCTTGCACAGCAACGGCCGAGCCACCCGAAGAACCACCCGAAACCCTTGTTTCATCGGCATAATTTTTTACCGGACCATAAAATGAGGTTTCGTTGGCACCGCCCATGGCAAACTCATCGCAATTACAACGGCCAATAATAACCACATCCTGAGCCAACAGGCGTTCAACAATGGTTGAAGAATAAATTGAAGTGAAATCTTTTAATATTTTTGATGAGGCACTTATCTTATGCCCTTTATAGCAGATATTATCTTTTATGGCGATAACCATACCGGCCAGTTTACCGGCGGTACCATTTTTTATGCGGTTGTCAACATTTTTTGCGTTGATCAGTGCTTCCTGTTCAAATACCTCATTAAAAGCATTTAAATGAGCATTTTTTTTAATTTGATCAAGGTAACCTTTTACCAGTCCTTCTACTGTAATTTCCGCACGTTGCAACCCGCTCCTTATTTCACTTAAAGAGGAATAAAATTTAGCCATGGGGCTAAAATAAAAAACTTATCTGTTGAAATACGAAATAATTCATCATAAAGGAGTATCAAGTAATTAGTATCAAAAATCAAGACAGCTAAATCTATTTTTAGAAGCTTTCAAAAATCTTGATACTTGATACTAATTACCTGATACTTAAAACTAAACCTTTGGCTTTTCTTCGGTTGTTGTATTGTTTTCTCCGCTTTGCGCGTCTTTAAACTCTTTAACGCCTTTTCCTAAACCTCTCATTAGTTCGGGTATTTTTTTACCGCCAAACAATAAAAGTATTGCAATGATGATCAGAATAATTTCTGGTGCGCCTAATCCACCCATGATTTTTAAGTTTTATGTTATGTAAATATTATTATGATTTGTATTCTTCTTGTTCTTTTTTAACCGGTTCTGTAGTTTTTTTGGTCAGATCGATATGCGTTTCAGCTGCCGGTTCACTTTCATTACTTGCGTAAGGATCTGATACCGGAATTGTATTTGGAACTTTATTTTGTGCATAAGGAGTGGTATATTCAGGTGTACCTTCTTCGGTAAGCGTAGTTTCATGCTCAACCGTACCTTCTTCAATAACCGGCGTTTCATGTTCAACTGTATTTTCAATCAGCGGAGTTTCTTTTACCTGGGTTTCGGTCTTTTTGTCCTCGTAATTATTGATCTGGTTGTTGATCTCACGCTTAACATCCTCAGATGCATCTTTAAAATCACGAATGCCTTTACCTAAACCACGAGCAAGATCGGGCAGCTTTTCGCCGCCGAAAAGCATTAATGCTGCAAAAAGTATCAGTACCATCTCCCCTGTACCAATATTTAAAAATAAAAAAACTGAACTTAACATAGCATTTTTTTTAAGGTTACAAATATATACAATTAAAATTTCATAAAGTTCATAACTAATTAGTTAGGTGCCAACCATATTTTAGGGTTCACTGCCGATACCCCTTTGTATATTTCAAAGTGAGCTGCAGTTTCGCCGGTTGAAGGATCAGTTGCAACCGTACCTAATGACTGTTTTGTACTAACTTTTTGCCCCCTTGCCACACTAACCGACCGTAAATTGGCGTATACCGTAAAATACTCCCCATGCCTGATCATGACCAGGTAGGTACCGCTTACATCAACCACTTTAATCACATCCCCATCAAATACAGCCCTAACTGAACTACCCTGATTGGTTCTGATATCAACACCTGTACTTTCACTCCTAATACCCTCAGGGGTAGTGTAAACACCAAATCCCTGGGTTATACCACCGTTAGCAACCGGCCATGGCAAACGGCCCCGGTTACCCAAAAAGTCGTTTGATAGTTTAGCTGCTTCAGGGGTAGCATTCAGTATACTTGAGGTACTGCGTACTGCCGGCTTAGCTGCCACAGGCGGCGGCGTCTTGTTTTCGGCTTTAGCCTTTGCTGCTGCTATCCTTGCGGCTTCCCTCGCTTCTTCTTCGGCCTTGCGCCTTGCTTCTTCAATTTCCCTGCGAATGGCTGCACCTATCTCCCTGTTTGTTTTAGCAATTTTTGCCTGCACATCGCGCTGCTGCTGTTTTAGCTGGCCCTGGTGCTGCGACAAATCGCTCACTACTTTTACTTGGTTATTTTTCTCTTTACCCAGGGTTTCCTTTTCTTTTTGCTGATCAGCCAGCAAAGTGCTTTTTTCCTGCTTGCTTCTATCAAGCTCATTTATTTTTACATGCAGTTCCTTTTGTGTTCCCTGTATGTAACCCGCCTGCCGCTCGCGGTAAGTACCAAACTGCTGTAAATATTTTAAACGTTTATAGGCCTGGTTAAAATCTTTCGAAGCAAAAATAAACATCAACTTATTATAAGCGCTTTTATTGCGGTAAGCAAAAAGCACCATGGCTGCATATTCTTTTTTTAGCTGGTCAAGCTGTGTTTGTAAACTATGTACGGTATTATTGCTCTCAGAGATCTGGTTATCTAAATTTCTTACTTCAGAATTAATAATATTTATTTTTTCTTCCCTCAGGTTTATCTGGGCTTTTAACAAACTTAATTGTTTTAAAGTAGCTCTTTTATTATTGGCAGTTTCCTGGTAATCTCTATTTAGCTGCTCCAGCTCGTCTGATAGCCGGTCACGTCTCCGTTTTAATTCGGCACTGCTTTGTGCATGTACATCAACCGTTATAAATACTGCTATTATAAATAATACTACTTTTAAAAATTTCATCAAACAAAAATAATTAATTATTTGGCCGCCTCGTAACTGGCAGGGATACTAAACGGATATTCCTGCTGTACATCATAGTCGGCTTTTGTATAATGCAAATTAACCTGTATTTTTTTATCTTTTACTACTGATGCTATATCTATTTCTGATGGCATAATCCTATTGGTAGCCTGTATAAAGGTATTGTTAACTACCTGTAACGACTGACCCTCATTTTGATTGGATAAATTCGTTTGCGTAACCTTTAAATCGGCACCCACAATCAATTTATACAACAGGTCCTGGAGACTACCGCTTAATGTAGTATTCCCGTCTGCATTCACAACATCTGCTTTCTCATTCAATAACTCGGGTATCGCGTTACCTATCAATAATGATTCGAGCGTTTTATAATTAACCTGGTTGCTGGCGTACTTATACACGTAGCTAAATGGTTTTCTTAAATATACACCCTGCAAGCGGTTTATAAGTAAAATACTATCGGGCGTAATGAGTGCACGTGCTGCTTCAACGCCCAAAATAGCGGTAATGGAAACCCATATCTTTTTATCCCGTTGAATGCGTATGTTTAAGGTAACATCATTGCTGTTGCCATTAATATCAAGCTTGGTTTTGGCTCTGCCGGCAAATGTATTGAAGCTTACCTGTTTTGCCTTTATAGCATCCAGCTTACTACTCACATTATCAAGCGGTTTTGCAGTCGAGTCGGCCTTGCGGCTTACTATTACGTGCTTACGTGCTTTACAACTTATCATTGTCAGCAGGCAGCAAACAATGAGCAGCTTATTCAATATATTTTTTTTCATTTATTTTACGCTCTAATACCGGCGACTGATTACCGTGGTCTTTGGCTTTTTTCCAATTTTGTACAGCATCATCCGTGTTACCCAGGTAAAACAGAATATCGCCATAATGTTCATATTTGGCCGAACTATTGTCCTTATCGTGTGCCAATGCCTTCTCCATCCATACCCTTGCCTCGGTATATTTTTTTTGCTTAAATAATACCCAGGCATAAGTATCCTCGAACGATGCCGTGTTAGGTTGCAGTTCATTAGAACGGGCCGACATTTGCGCAGCCTTATCTAAAGCCTCATTCCTTAACGATAAATAATAGGCATAATTGTTTAACGTAAACGCATTATCCGGATTATAGCTTAATGCCTTATCATAAGCTTCATCTGAGCTTTTATTGTCTTTAAGATCATGGTAACAATCTCCCATTAATGAAAAGCTTAACGAAAGTAAATCCTTATCCTGAATTTCTAATGAAGTTGCATTTTTAACATAGGTCAAAGCTTTTTTAAAATCTTTTTTTTGCGCCCATGCTACGCTTACCATATAATTCATCCAACCCTGGTTGGGGAACAATGAAAGGGCATTTTCGCCATCCTTAATAGTGGCGTCCATATCGTTTTCGCTTAGCTCAATACGCACCAGCTGCTCATGTACCGCATATACCTGCTCATTAAGTTCAATTGATTTTTTGTACGCCTGCCTTGCTTCTTTATTCTTTACATTCTGCAACAGCATATCGCCGTAAATGGCATAGGCTTTGGCGTCGGCGGGGTGGGTAACTGTTAATATGCGGCTAAGCTCAAGTGCGCTGGCTTTAGCATTAGGTTCAGGGAATTTGGGAAAGTAACCTGCAATGATCCTTATTTTTTGATCTATACTGATATCCGGGTTTGAGAATGCCAGGATCAGCTGGTTAAAACTGGCGTCTTTATCTTTTTTATCCCTGTAAATATCGGCAAGGGCAAGGTGCACCATGCCACTATTGCTATTCAGTTTTTCGGCTTGCTGTAAAACCTTCAAGGCTTTGTCATTTAAACCGTTCGAATTATAAATTTCGGATAACAATAAATAGTAGCGTATCTGATCCGGGTTATCGGCTATAGCTTTTTCAAGTTCGGCAGCAGCCTGATCAATCTTGCCCTGTTTCAGATAAATTTTTTGACGACTGGCCAAAATATCATCGCTTGGCCCGGTAAGCTGCTCCAGCTGATTGTACACTTTAAGGGCATCGTCATATCTTTTTAAAAGAAGGTAAGCATTAGCCTTATCAAAATAATAATCAGGTTTATCGGGGTTGATCCTGATCAGTTGATTAAATACGTTTTCAAGTTTATTGATGCTGTTACTTTTTTCATAACTATCGGCAAGCGCTACCCAATACCATTCGTTATCAGGACTAATTGATACGGCTTTTTCCAGCAGTGGTTGGGCACCTGCGTAATTATTTTGCCGCTTTCTAAGATTGGCCAATTCATACAGGGAAGCATCATTTGCAGGATCTGTTTGCAATATCCGCTCAAACATTTCAGTAGCCAGCTTTGTATTATCGATGGTTTTTTCGTGCAGTGCCGAGAAGAAAAGCTGCCTAACCATTGTGCTGTCAAGCGCATTCATGGACTTGGATGCCGGCTTTTGGGCACTGGCTTTCAGAGTTAAGAGACAAGAAACAAGAAACAAGACCGCCATCAAATAATGGATACTTGTTTTATTATTCTGTTTGCCATATCTTAATTCCTGATGCTTCATGTTCTTATCCGGCCTCAACCATTTCCTCTTTATTCCTATTGTCTTTTGTCCTTGCTCTGTATCCTGGCTCTTATCTCTTGATTCTACCCTCCTGATTCTATTTCGAACCAACTCCGGTATGGCCAAATCCGCCTTCGCCCCGGTTAGTTTCATTTAGTATCTGCACATCATCCCAGATCACTTTTTCGTGCCGGGCAATCACCATCTGGGCAATGCGGTCGCCTGTATTGATCTCAAACACATCGGCCGAAAAATTAATGAGCAATACTTTGATTTCCCCGCGATAATCGGCATCAATGGTTCCCGGCGAGTTAACAATACCTATACCATGTTTAAACGCCAAACCACTGCGCGGGCGTATCTGGGCTTCAAAACCTTCGGGCAGTTCTATATGCAAACCGGTAGGGATCAATTTACGCTCCATTGGCTTAAGCAATATAGTTTCATCTGTATTGGCCCGCAGATCCATACCGGCGGCATGTGCCGTTTCATAAGCAGGTAAACTATTTTTTGATCGGTTAATTATCCTGATGGTCATCGTTTACTAAATATAATTTTTAATTCTTTGCGCTCAAAATAAAAAGCGGTAAATGCAAATAACAGCAAAAGACCGTTACCTGCAAATATGTTTCGTTTAAATACTGTAAATGATACAAACACCAACACTATTGATGCAATGATATAAGCGAGGTTCTTTTTAAGATTATAAGGAATGGGATAGTTTTTTTGCCCCCATAAATATGATAATACCATCATGGTTGCATAAGCTGCTAACGAGATCCAGGCCGAAGCCATATAACTGTATTTGGGTATAAATATAAAGTTTAGTATTAAAGTAAGCACCGCGCCAATACCAGAAATATACAGCCCATACCGGGTTTGATCAGACAGGCGGTACCATACCGATAAATTCATATATATGCCTAAACTAACATAACCAAATACCAATGGTGGTACAACGCCCAACCCTACCCAATAATTATGATTATTTACAAAATATTTAAGCAGTTCAATATTGGCTATCAATGCTACAAATATGATGCAAACCGCTATGACAAAATAATCCATAATACGGGCATAGGTTTGCTTGGCATTTTTATTTTTTGAGTGATTAAAGAAGAACGGCTCGGCCCCTAACCTGAAAGCCTGAACGAATATGCTGAGGAACAGCGAAATTTTAGCACAGCCCGAATATATACCTACCGCATTCGCGCTCTCTTTGGCAGGCAACAGTTTACCCAGCAGTAGTTTATCAACGTTTTCGTTAAGTGCATAGGATATGTTGGCTATCATTATTGGCCAACTGTACAACAGCATATCTTTTAATAATACCCAGTTAAATTTGAACCTGAATTTGAGCAGTTCGGGTAATATAAATAGTAACGTTGCGGCACTTGAAATAAAGTTTGACATGAACACATAACCCACCCAACCTGGCCTGAACCACGATCTGATAAAATCGGCACCGGCAAAGTTATGTTTGATCATAAACGGCAGTACATAAATAAAAACCAGGTTACTGCCTACAAAAATAACCACGTTAATAAACTTGATAATACCATAACGGGCCGGGCGCCCATCGGCACGTATTTTAGCAAATGGAATTGCGCTGATAGCATCAAGTACTAAAACCGCAACAAAGTATTTTACATACAAAACATAATCTGCGTGGGTGTTACTGTTACCAATACTAATAGAGGTTGCTACGTTATTAATTAGCGGGAAAACAATAAGTAAAAAAACTACCGATAAAGTTAAAACGGTAGCAAAAGCATTGTCATAAACAGCCTGTTTTTGATCGTCCCTTTTATTAACGTACCTGAAAAAAGTGGTTTCCATACCAAATGCCAGCAGGGGGTTAAGCAGCGACACCCAGCTAAACATCGTAGTGAATATACCATATACCTTTGGTTGATATGCACTTGTATAAATTGGCGTTAAAATAAAACTAAGTACTTTTGATACAATAGTACTTAAACCATATATGGCAGTTTGACCTGCAAATTTTTTAGCGGTAGACAATGTTGATGTATAGGGTAATTAAAATAATAAGCTGTTAAATTACAGGCTCTTTTTTACGACCTCAAAATTACGATAGTTTTTTAATTCGCCCTCATGGGTTTCAACAGAACTTACTTCGGCATCTTGCGGGCCCTCGTTACACCAATCCATAAACATTTCAAGTGTGGTATTATCAGCTTCTGCTGCTATAAAAACATCGCCGTTGGGCTCATTTTTAACAAAACCCCGCACGCCCAACTGGTCGGCCACCGCCTTGGTCGCTTTACGGTAAAAAACGCCCTGAACTTTACCCTTTACAGTGATATCGAGATGTTTGATCATTTTTAATTTGAAAATTTGGTGATTTGAAAATTTTGATTTATCGCCCGCATGCCCGGTTACTTTTCAAATTATGCCAATCTTTTAACCTTACTCTCAGGAGTTATTTTTAATCCGTCTAAACCAGTAATGAGGTTAAGTCCCGGCACTTTGCCCGGTTCAAGTGTACCCTTTTCGTCGTCGATACCTAAAAATTTGGCACCATTTAAAGTACCCCATTCAATTAGTTTTTCAGTACTGATTGCAGGGAACTTTTTTTGAATGGTGCGCATTTCGCTCAATATACACAGACTGCTGTTTGATGCCAGGCTATCGGTACCCAGCGTAATATTAAAGCCCTGATCAATGAAGAGTTGTATTTTAGGAAGACGGTTTTCGATATATAAATTAGCATTAGGGCAAAAGCACCAGTTTATTTTACGATCAAAACGTTTTATAAAGTAAATGTCTTTTAAATTGGTACAGGTATTATGCACCAGCAAAACCTGTTGTTTATTGGTTAGTAGTGGAATAATGGATTGTAAGGAGTTGCGGGCCTGTGGCTTAAAGTGACCGATATCAATACCAAAATGCTCATATAGCCCAATAAAGCCGCCTAACTTATAACGGTAAAACTTGTTTTCGTCCTCGCACTCCTGATTATGGATACTGATCAGATTTTGACCTGAATCGCTATGTTTCCTGATCAACTTAAATAATTCTTTTGACACCGAATAAGGTGCATGAGGTGTAATAGAACAGGATTGCGGTTTAAATTCATTCAGCAATTCCATGGCCTTATTGAAAGTTTCCTCTGCATTTTGAGGTAAAAATCCAAAGGTTTCAACAAAAGTATGATAATATAACTTGCTGGCTGCCTTAACCGGGATACTCAAATTACTGTTTGAAATATCGCCAACTGCCACAATACCATTCGTGTACATTTCGGCATCGGCTTTTTGAATAGCATCCAGTACTTGTTTATCATCGGCTTTTCTGAAACCCTGTACGTCTTTTACAAAATTCACCAATCCGTTGCCGGGTTGTATCTTATCTTTAAGATGTGACAATTCAATATGGCAATGTGTATTTACAAATCCCGGGCAAATAATGCCACTTAACTGCTCAACAGGACCATTGGGAGGATTGTTATGATCTGTAACGGAGATGATCTTGCCGCGGTCATCAATAGTAACTATTCCATTCTTAACAGGATCGGCAAAAACAGGAAAAACGTAATCAGCTTTAAAACTTTTCATTCAATATGTTAACTTAGTATCTGTCTCACAACGTTTTTCATATTACTTCATAAAAACAATTACAATTAACTTTTAGCTATTGTTTTTTTATCCTTAAAAAGAATGACTTTAAAACAAGACGATTTTTTTTAAATTTAAGTACTTTTGCACTGTGAATAATGCAAAAGATAAAATAGATATCCGCAGCCTTAGTCTGGAAGCCTTGCAGGAGCATTTTATCCGGATGGAGGAAAAAAGTTTCAGGGCTAAACAAGTTTATGAGTGGCTTTGGAAAAAATCGTGCTTCTCTTTCAACGAAATGAGCAATATTTCAAAAGAACTGCGCACTAAACTTGATGAAAACTTTGTTATTAACAACGTTAAAATTAATTCATCACAGGTTAGTGCTGATAAAACTATAAAAAATTCTTTTATTTTACACGATACTCACTTAATTGAGGGTGTTTTAATTCCAACACCGGGCCGTATGACGGCCTGCGTATCATCACAAGTGGGGTGCAGTCTTACCTGTAAGTTTTGCGCAACAGGATATATGGAGCGTAAAAGAAACCTTAATCCCGATGAAATTTATGACCAGGTAGTTTTGATTGACAGGCAGGCCCGTGAAAACTATGGCATACCTTTATCAAACATTGTATATATGGGCATGGGCGAGCCACTGCTTAACTATGCCAATATGATGAAATCTGTTGAGCGCATAACCGCCGAAGACGGCTTGAACATGTCGCCCAAAAGAATTACTGTATCAACAGCGGGCATAGCCAAAATGATAAAAAAACTGGGTGATGACCAGGTGAAATTTAACCTTGCCCTATCATTACACGCAGCTAACGACGAAAAGCGGAACACCATAATGCCTATTAACGAGCAAAACTCATTAAAGGCCCTGGCCGAGGCTTTAAAATATTATTACGCCAAAACCAAAAACCCGGTAACTTACGAATACATTATTTTTGATGGGGTTAATGATAGCATTCAGGATGCTATGGAGCTGGCAAAATTTTGTAAACACCTGCCCTGCAAAGTAAATATTATTGAATATAACCCTATTGCCTTTGCCAGCTATATTAATGCAGGCGAAGACAAGGTTGAAGCATTTGCTGATTATCTTCAAAAACAAGGCATTAACACGCATTTACGACGCAGCCGCGGTAAGGATATTGATGCTGCCTGCGGGCAACTGGCTATTAAAGAAAAAGCAAAGGTTGCCGAAGTTTAAAAAATCTGCACTAAATTCATAGCATGAAAATGCTGCGCGGCTATCTGGCCGATTTTGTTTCACTGCTGTTTCCTGAACTTTGCCCGGCATGTGGGGCCAGTCTTGTGGCTAATGAACACATCATTTGTTCAGACTGCCGTTACAATTTACCTTACACCAACTTCCATTTACAGGCCGATAATATTGTGGCCCAGCAGTTTTATGGCAAAATTAATGTAGAGGCTGTATACGCCCTGTACTATTTTAACAAAGGTGGCAAGGTACAGAGCCTGATGCACCATTTTAAGTATAAGGGAATACAACAGATAGGTAATTTACTGGGTAATATGGCCGGCACACAGTTAATGGAAAATCACATTTTTAATACTGCAGACCTGATCATACCAGTACCCCTGCACAAAAGCCGGCTAAAAGAGCGTGGTTACAACCAAAGCACCTGCTTTGCCAATGGCCTGGCGCAAAAATTAAACGCTGTAGTTGAAGATGATAACCTGCAACGTGCTATTGCTACAGCAACACAAACCCACAAGTCGCGTTTTGCAAGGTTTGAGAACATGCAGGAAGTTTTTATGGTTAAACACCCCGAAAGGTTAGTGAACAAACACGTTTTATTGGTTGATGATATTGTAACAACCGGCTCAACGCTTGAAGCCTGCGGAATTGAGCTGCTAAAAATACCAGGGCTTAAATTGAGTATTGCTACTATTGCTTATGCGCAGTAAGGGAAGAAAATTCTAAATTCTAAAAAAAACTAATTCCTAAATCCGAAACGTCGAAGACCTCTTGAACACCATTAAAAACAAACAATGGTGAAAAATCGAACATCCGAAATCCCAAATATCTTATTGGTGTTGGTACCTGCTTAGTTTATCGTACAGCGACTTAGGGTCAAACGGCTTCAGTATATAATCATTCATACCGGCATTACCTATTTCGCCTATTTGGTTACCGAGCATTGATGCTGTTAAAGCAATAATGGGCAATTGTTGAAAGTACGATTCGGATTTTGAACGTATGATCTGGGTAGCCTCGAGCCCTCCCATTTCGGGCATGTGGATATCCATTAATACAACATTATAATTACGGTTGTTTTCTATTTTGTTAATAGCCTCAATACCGTTTTCAGCAAAATCAGCATCAGCGCCCCATTTTTTCAGGATCTTGTTAATTAATAACCGGTTTATCTGATTATCATCAACTACTAAAATATTTATCTTCAGTCCTGCTTCCACATTATTGTTATTACTGCTTAAATAATTATCTGTTTTATTGAAAGTTATCGTGAACCAAAAAGTAGATCCCTGATCTATAACGCTATCCACATTTATCCGGGAGTCATGCAACTCAATTAGCCGTTTACTAATGGCCAATCCTAAACCAGTCCCTCCATATTTACGTGTTGTATCAATTTCGGCCTGCTTAAACTGTTCAAATATGGTACTCAATTTATTGCTGGCTATACCAATTCCGGTGTCCGTAACAGAAAAACGGATACGTACATCCTTTTCCGTTTGCTGAATAACTTTCAGATCAATTTTGATCCCGCCTTTTTCCGTAAATTTAACCGCATTACTTACCAGGTTCAGTAGTATCTGGCACAACCTGGTACGGTCGCCTATTACCATTGGTGGTACGGCATCATCAATACTTTCGCTAAGGTAAATATTTTTTTCATCGGCTTTATACCGCATCGAATTGGTAATACTCTGAATAAGCTCGCGCATGTCAACGTTTACCTTTTCCAGTTCAATATTCCCGGTTTCTATCTTAGTAAAATCCAATACATCATTGATCAGTGTCATTAAATTTTCTGCCGAAAACTTAAGAATGCCCAGGTTCTCCTTTTGCGAATCCATTGGATTATCCTCGAGCAATAAATGCGACATGCCGATAACCGCATTAAGCGGGGTACGTATTTCATGGCTCATAACCGATATAAACATATCCTTGGCCCGGCTTAACTGCAATGCCTCTTCCTTAGCGAGTATCAGTTCAATTTCGGCCTTCTTTTTGGCCGTTATATCAATAATTACTTCAATATACTTATCGACATTGCCATGGCTGTCAATAATTACCGAATTAATGACCGATATCCACAAAGGCTGTCCATCTCTGCGGTAAATAAGCAGATCAACCTCAAACGACTGTTTATTTTTAGAAAGCTCGCGCGCTTTTTGGATACTGGCAACATCAGTAAGTTCGCCTTTAAGTACATCGCCCAGGTGGTTATGGCGTACATCTTCTATGGTATATCCGGTTATTTGTTCAAATGCTTTATTTACCCACTCAACCTTACCATTATTATCATTAATTACAACACCGCTGGTTGTACTGCTGGCCACTAAAGAGAGCTTGGTAAGCTCTTCCTGGCTCTTTTTGCGTTCGGTTATATCAACCATAACACCAATTTGCCGGTCAACCTTGCCCGTTTCATTAAACAGGGGACTATTGGACAAAAATACCCAGCGCGGGGTACCGTCTTTTTTATAGATCTTTATTTCAATTTCATAAGGCTTATTTTCTTTAACCGCTTTTACAGCGCTTTCAAACACCACAAGATCAGTATCTTCACCAATAAGCATTGTGCCCACAACCTTCCCTTCCAGCTCAACAAATGAGTAGCCGATAATATGTTCAAGCGCCTCGTTCATCCATAATACCCGGCCCTGATAATCGCGTATAAAAATGCCACTTGGCGATTTCCTGGCCGCGAAGGATAAAATTTCAAGGTCCTGCTCAATTTTTTTACGCGAAGTGATATCGATAATTACCCTTATAAATTTATCAATCTCTCCTGCTTTATTCCGGATAACCGAGTTGATAACGGTTATCCATATCGGGGTACCATCCTTTCGGTTTATCAAAAGCTCAACTTCGTATGATTCTTTCTTTTTTATGGATGATTCTAATTTTTCAATAGCCGCTTTATCAACCGGCCTACCCTTTAGCGTGGCCGCAATGTGCTTATTTTCAACATCGGCAAAGCTGTAGCCTGTAATATTTTCAAATGCCTCGTTTGTCCACACTACTTCGTCGGCAACGTTGCTTATTACTACGCCATTACTAACTTTGCTGGCTACTAATGATAATTGTTTAAGCTCTTTTACAACCTGTTTCTGATAGCTTACATCCCTGCCGCTGGCAAACCATTTATCATCTTTAAATTTCGCCACCCAGCTTAACCATTTAACAGCATGATCGGGCGTAAAAATGGGCGTTTCAAATTCAAATTTATCCTCGCCGTTTAAACCATTCTGCAGTTGGCTCAGAAACATATCCCTTTCCTTCTCCCTGAAGAAATCCCATATCGGTTTTCCGGTCACCTCATCAGCGTTATAACCTAAAATCGGTTTTACAGACTGGTTGATCCGTTCAATTTTAAAATCGCGGTCTAAAATACAATGAATATCGGGTGAGCTGTCAAAAAGTTCACGGAACTCCTTGTGAAGCGCCAGGCTTTCTTCCAGATCATGTTTTTGCTTGCGCAGTATAAAGTGCGACATTACCTCATCGGCCAATGTCCGTAAGGCATCCCGCTGCTCGGGGCTCAGGTGGTGGGGTACGGTATCAATAACACAGAGCGACCCTAAATGATGCCCGTCCGGATCAATTAATGGCGCACCGGCATAAAAACGTACATTTTGAGTAGTAACAAAAATGTTATCCTTAAAAGTATCATCCTGCAGGGTGTCCTCTATTTCCAGGATATCATCATGGAGGATGGTATGATTGCAAAAAGCGCCGGCACGTGGAATTTCATCCATGCCGGCGCCAAATTTCGATTTAAGCCACTGCCTGTCAGCATCAATTAAAGTGATGAAGGCACCGGGTACATTACATATATAAGATGTGAGGCGGGTAATAGCATCATACTCCTTTTCGGGCAATGTATCTAATACATGATATGACCTCAGGGCTGCTAAACGCTCTTTTTCTGTATTTAAATGTTCCTCCTGCCTGATAACCATTTATTAATCCGAGCCGTTCTCTCTGTACAAAGGGTAGTCGTACATCAGCTTGTGAACCTTTTTACGTATCTTTTTTAAAGAAAGTTCATTTTCAGGGTCGGTAATTACAGCATCTATCAATTCAACAATATGATCCATTTGTTTCTCTTTCATACCGCGGGTAGTAATAGCTGCAGTACCTACACGTATACCCGAAGTTACAAATGGCGATTTATCATCATAAGGCACCATGTTCTTGTTCACAGTGATATCGGCTGTTACCAAAGCATTCTCAGCAGCTTTACCGGTAATATTTTTATTACGAAGATCAATCAGCATTAAATGATTATCGGTACCTCCTGATATGATCTCATAACCGCGCTTAACAAAAGCTTCGGCCATGGCATTGGCATTCTTTTTAACTTGCAGTACGTACTTCATATAGCTTTCGCTTAAGGCTTCGCCAAAGGCTATGGCTTTAGCAGCTATGATATGCTCAAGCGGGCCGCCCTGTGTACCGGGGAAAACAGCCATATCCAGTAATGACGACATCATCCTGATCTCGCCCTTAGGGGTTTTTATACCATAAGGATTCGGAAAATCCTTGCCTAATAAAATAAGGCCACCACGGGGTCCGCGTAATGTTTTGTGTGTAGTAGTAGTAACAATATGGCAATGCGGCAGCGGATCAGTTAATAACCCTCTTGCAATAAGCCCGGCCGGGTGTGCAATATCGGCCAGTACCAAAGCGCCTACCTTATCAGCTACTTTGCGTATAAATTCGTAATCCCAATCGCGCGAGTAAGCCGAAGCTCCGCAAATGATCAGTTTTGGTTTTTCCTGAAGTGCAACCTTTTCCAGTTGTTTATAATCAACCAAACCGGTTTCTTTAACCACGCCATAAAAGTGAGGCTCATATAATTTACCTGAAAAGTTAACCGGCGAACCATGTGTTAAGTGGCCACCATGTGACAGATCAAATCCTAATATTTTATCGCCGGGTTGCAAACAAGCCAGCATAACTGCGGCATTAGCCTGCGCACCTGAATGCGGTTGTACGTTGGCCCACTCCGCATTGAATAATTGCTTAGCTCTATCAATAGCAATGGTCTCAATTTCGTCAACTACCTGGCAACCGCCATAATAACGTTTACCCGGTAAACCTTCGGCATATTTATTGGTTGCAACAGATCCTGCCGCTTCCATAACCTGACGGCTTACAAAATTCTCAGACGCTATCAGCTCAATGCCTTCTTCCTGGCGTTGCTGCTCTTCATCCAGTAGCTTAAAAATTAATTTGTCTCTTTTCATTATATATTATTAAAACGGCCCTAAGTTAGTAAAAAGCCTAAAGCTAAAGGCTAAAAGCTTAAAGCTTTTTTGTATTAGTGATTGATCCTTTGCATATTAAATAAGAAGCATAACGCTAATGGCCTAATACTAAAAGCGCTCTTTCAGCCTACCAATGCTTTTAGCCTTCGGCTTTCTGCTTTCAGCTAATCTCCCTGGCCGATATCCAGAAGTTATTATATCCCAGCCCTATTTGTATATCTATCAGTTCCTGCTGCAGCATTTCTAAAACAGCTAAAAAGTTGTATACAAAATGTACTTTGTTTTCTGACTGCCCGGCAATGGCTTTGAAATCAAGCATTTTATTGATCTTCAACAGATCATCAATAGCCTTTTTTTGTTTTTCGATAGTGTAAGGGTATTGCACTACTGTATGGTGAACCTCCTCGCTGCGGTTCAGGTAATTTTTCATTACCCGCTCATGAACCATCATTAATTTATAAAGACTTATTTCAGATAATTCCTCACCTGGTAATGTTACTTTTTCAACCTGTTCCAGATCATGTTTAATGTTACCACGTTTTTCCTGCTTAAACCGCTCATTTTCAAAAGGTCGCAGTTCATCACATAGTTCTTTGAATTTCTTATACTCTATCAGTTTCCTGATCAGGTTCTCTTTGGTATCGGCTTCGTCGCCTGCCTCATCTGCTTCATACCGGGGCAGCAACATTTTGGCCTTTATACGCATCAGGGTAGCCGCTACAAAAATAAACTCACTGGCCAGCTCCATGTTAAGGCTGGTCATTTGATGTATGTAGTTTAAAAAATCGTCGGTAATACGGGCTATGGGTATATCATGAATATCCAGTTCGTCCCTTTCAATAAAAAAAAGCAGCAGATCAAACGGACCTTCAAACTGGGGTAATCTTATGGCAAAGCTGTCGTCGGTCATAAATATAAGCCCAAAAATAAGATTTTTTAGTATCAAGTAGTTAGTATCAGGTATCAAGACCGTAGTATTTCTTTTCGCAAGCTTTTTAAAGCATCTTGATACTTTATACTAACTACTTGATACCTGATACTAACTACTTGATACTACAATTCGAAAC
This sequence comes from Mucilaginibacter lappiensis, assembly GCF_050433765.1. Taxonomy (GTDB): domain Bacteria; phylum Bacteroidota; class Bacteroidia; order Sphingobacteriales; family Sphingobacteriaceae; genus Mucilaginibacter; species Mucilaginibacter lappiensis_A. Next base: position 80,886 of record NZ_JBNPWP010000009.1, read on the forward strand.
AATAAATACATTTATATGGCCTGTTTTTATAAATAAATAACTTACTTTGTAAGTCAAATATTCTTACAAATGTCAATGCAGGTACCAGCCGGAGATTTGTTGCAAAAAATAAATTATCCATCTGATTTAAAGCAACTTAATGAAAATGAGCTTGAACGGGTTTGCCAGGAGTTGCGCCAGTATATTATTGATGTAGTATCGGTAAACGGCGGCCACTTTGCCGCCAGTCTTGGTGTTGTTGAACTAACAGTTGCCCTTCAATATGTTTTAAATACCCCATACGATCAGTTGGTTTGGGATGTTGGCCACCAGGCTTACGGGCATAAAATACTGACCGGCCGTCGCGAAGCTTTTCATACTAACCGCCTATATAAAGGTATTAGCGGTTTTCCTAAACGATCAGAAAGTGAATACGATACCTTTGGCGTAGGGCACTCCTCTACTTCTATATCTGTAGCTTTAGGCATGGCCGTGGCTTCACATTATAAAGGCGAGACTGACAGGCAACACGTGGCCGTTATTGGCGATGGGGCCATGACAGCAGGTATGGCATTTGAAGCCCTTAACCATGCCGGTATTGAAAGTTCAAACCTGCTGGTGATCCTGAACGATAACAACATGTCTATTGACCCCAACGTGGGTGCTTTAAAAGAATACCTTACTGATATTGCCACCTCGAAGCCTTATAACCGCTTTAGGGATGATATAGCCCATGTGCTGGCAAAGCTATCGGCCATAGGGCCTGATGCCTTTAAAATAGCACAGAAGATTGAAAAAAGCATAAAAGGAACGCTGCTTAAACGGAGCAACTTTTTTGAAGCTTTAAAATTCAGATACTTTGGCCCCATTGACGGGCACGATGTAAATCACCTGGTAAAAGTGCTAAAAGACCTGCGCGATATACCCGGGCCAAAATTATTGCATTGTGTTACGGTTAAAGGCAAAGGGTACGCCTTAGCCGAAAAAGACCAGACCAAATGGCATGCGCCAGGCTTATTTGACAAGATAACCGGCGAGATCAAAAAAACAAAATACGAGAAACCACAGCCTCCTAAATATCAGGATGTATTTGGTCTTAGCATTATTGAACTGGCCGAGCAAAACCCTAAAATTATGGGTATTACCCCGGCCATGCCTTCCGGATGCTCCCTAAACCTGATGATGAAAGCTATGCCAACGCGTGCTTTTGACGTTGGAATAGCCGAGCAACATGCGGTTACTTTTTCGGCAGGATTGGCGACTCAGGGTTTAATACCTTTTTGCAACATATACTCCAGCTTTATGCAAAGGGCGTATGACCAGGTGATACATGATGTGGCCATACAAAAACTAAATGTTATATTTTGTTTGGACAGAGCCGGCGTAGTTGGTGCCGACGGACCAACACACCATGGTGCCTATGACCTGGCCTTTATGCGCTGCATACCTAATATGACGGTATCGGCACCTATGAATGAGGAAGAACTGCGTAACCTGATGTTCACTGCACAACAGGATAATATGGGCCCGTTTGTGATCAGGTACCCCCGTGGTAATGGAGTGATGGTTGACTGGCAGCGTCCGTTTAAGGCAATACCTGTTGGTAAAGGCCGTAAAATATGCGATGGCGATGATGTGGCCATTTTATCAATAGGGGCCATAGGTAACGAAGTGGTAAAAGCTACCGCCGATTTGAATGCTGAAGGTTATTACCCTGCACATTATGATATGCGTTTTGTAAAACCGCTTGATGAAGCCTTATTACACGATGTATTTCAGAAGTTTGATAAGGTGATCACTGTGGAGGATGGCTGCCTTGAAGGAGGAATGGGAAGTGCCATAATTGAGTTTATGGCCGATAACGGTTATCATAAAACCCAGGTAAAACGACTTGGAATACCTGATAAGATCATAGAACACGGCGAACAGCCCGAACTTTGGGCCGAATGCGGTTATGATGCCAAAAGCATTGTTGAGCAAGTTAAAAACTTAGGTGCGAAACGTAATACGCACACTATAGCATCATAAAACAAAAAAAGCGGCTTGGCCGCTTTTTTTGTTTTATGAATAGAGTTCTTTCAATGCGTTTTATAACTCGCTATGTCGTTATAAATACTGCGGAATGAGCTGCGTATACCCAATGTAAGCATAGCGGTTTTATCATGAAACTGGCTATTTTTTTCGGAACGGTACATCCCTCCCAATTCAAAACGCAGGTTATATTTAGGATTAAGCAAATAAGCTACCTTGGTTTCAATGTAAATCATATTGGTGGTTAATCCCTGACCAGTGTAGTTACCCAATGCCCTTGCAGGATCAACATATACCTGGAAAAGATCCTTTCCGTAATTTACATAATCAGTATCTAACCCATAGTGGCCATAATCAACCTCGCCCGAAAAATCAAATCTTTTATAGGAATAGTTCAACAAGCCAACAAATTCGCGAAAATTAGCTCCCCACGGATGTGCCAAAGGCTCACCATTTTCTGCATAGTTAATTACCGAGCTACGTTCTGAATAAGTATAGGGCTTAACATTATTGGTTTCAACCAGGTAATTTAATCCTTGTACACTAAACAGGTTTGCACCCCTCAACCCAAATTGCCACGCATATTTATTGCGTGAGCTGCCGTTGCTCGAAAAAAAGTTTTTGGCCTCAAATTCATCCAGGGCAAACTGGCCATAAGCCGTAATACCATCAGTAAGTTTATATTTACCCGTAAGACCTAACAGCGCATTATCCGGCGATCCGTTTGTTGCCTCAGCAGGCCTCAAAAATATTATAGGGTTTATATAAGTAAAATCAAATCCGCGTGTATGGCCCGCATCATCTTTAGCGGCCCAAATTACAGCATCAAAGAAACCAAATGAAAGCCGGTTGCTCACATTCCAATCCAGGTAATGGAACACACCATACTTTTTACGGTCGCCGCCATCAACTTTAATCGATAATGGGTCATTAAAATAAGCCCACATGGCCATATATTTTACATTACCAAGAGTGGCTGTTAATTTAAAGAACGGGTATGGCGAAGCATAATCAGACAAAAGCTCAGAACGATAACCATCTCCTATAAAGGTTTTATCGCGCCCCCCGGTTATATTCAAATATTTATTAGGGGTGTATGACACTAATCCTGTGATATATGACCAGCGATATTCATTGCCATAAATACCTGCGTAAGCCTGCCCGGGTGCTATGCCTATTTGGTTGGTATAGGTGGCCATGTAACCAGGCAATACCGCCCGGTTTTCGTAAGCACTTATGTTGTAATACAACTTGCTGCCAACTGTACCGCCTAATTGTAAGCCAAGTGTAGCAAAATTGGTATTCCTTTTTCCCTCAAAATCCCGGCTTAGGTTAAAATCAGGTAACAGATCAGTATAAAAAGTATAACCGTCCCCTTTAACATCAATCTGGTGCTGATTAAAAAACTTTCCCTTAAGTCCATTGATGTTCATTAAAGAATCGTAATGATACTTTAACAGGGAATCATCAGCAAACATTGGTTTTAATGAGCTATGTACCCGGGTTTTGGTTGAATAAACGTCGGCGTTAAGTTTTTGGTAAAATTGATAGGAATACGGCTGATATACTGATTGTGCTTTTACAACTTCGCTTATCAAAAGTAATAGTATAACGCTGGTAAATATTTTCCTCATATATAGAATTGGTAATATAAATAAAGGTTATTCAAAATAATTAAGCGTTTTAAAACCACCCTTTTTTAGATATTCGTCTTTTTTAACCAAATGCAAATCTGACTGCATCATATCAGTAACCAGCGCCTGCAGGCTATATTTAGGTTTCCATCCCAGTTTTTCAAAAGCTTTTGATGCGTCGCCAATTAACAAGTCTACCTCAGTAGGTCTGAAATATTTAGCATCAACCTTAACAACGGTTTGCCCAAATTTCAGGTTATCCATATTTAAACCCAGTTCGGCAGCTTTTTGCTGGTCAATATCAATAATCACGCCACGTTCATGCTCATCTTTCCCGCTAAATTCCACTTCAATACCTAACTCATTGAATGCCATCTTTATAAAATCGCGCACGGTGGTAGTAATACCGGTGGCAACAACAAAATCATCGGCCTTGTCCTGCTGCAGCATTAGCCACATTGCTTCAATATAGTCTTTGGCATGTCCCCAATCGCGTTGCGCAGAAAGATTACCTACGTAAAGGCAATCCTGCAAGCCGAGGGCAATTTTTGCCGCGGCACGTGTAATTTTACGGGTAACAAAAGTTTCGCCCCTGATAGGGCTTTCGTGGTTAAACAAAATACCGTTGCAGGCATACATCCCATATGCTTCACGATAATTTACAATTATCCAATAACCGTATAGCTTGGCTACTGCATAAGGCGACCGGGGGTAAAACGGGGTGGTTTCACTTTGCGGAACAGCCTGTACCAAGCCATATAGCTCTGATGTTGATGCCTGGTATATACGTGTTTTTTTTGTCAATCCTAATAATCTAACAGCTTCTAAAATTCTCAGGGTTCCTATTCCATCGGCATTTGCAGTATACTCAGGAGTATCAAAACTTACCTTTACATGGCTTTGAGCTGCCAGGTTATAAATCTCATCAGGTTGTACTTCCTGTATTAATCTTATTAAGTTGGTTGAATCTGTAAGGTCGCCGTAATGTAGTTTAAACTTTACATTAGGTTCATGCGGGTCATGATAAAGATGATCAATCCGCTCCGTATTAAATAATGACGACCGCCGTTTTACACCATGTACCTCATATCCTTTTTTAAGTAGAAATTCGGCCAAATATGCTCCGTCTTGTCCTGTTATACCTGTTATTAAAGCTGTTTTCATTAATTTTAATACGCTAAACTTATATTATTACAATATTATCCAAATTAATTGTAAAAACTTGTTTAATCAGGGATAAAAGTACTATAGGTAATAACTGACCCGGCAAAAATTACAATTATGTTTAGCGTGGTTAAATACCAGAAACTTCATTTTCCAGTTCCTGATACCATTCCTGCCCATACTTGCGTATAAGCGGGTCTTTTAAAAATTCGTGTACACGAACCTTAAGTTCATCACCAAATGAGCATGCAGGGCTACAAATGCTCCAACGGTCATAGTTCAATACATCAAACTCTGGGTATGTGGTGATACGGATAGGATATAAATGACAGGAGATAGGTTTTTTCCAGGTGATGGCGCCCTGCTCATATGCTTTTTCGATACCACATTTGGTAATACCGTTTTCCCATATTACATAAGCGCACTCTTTATTTACATCAACGCAGGGGGTGGTATAATCACCTTCAAAATCCTTTACATGGGTACCTACTTTTTCAATAGTTCTGATACCTTTTTCGGTAAGATAAGGTTTTACCTTAGGATATATTTCTTTTAAAATATCAAGTTCATCGGCATTTAGCGGCGCGCCCGAATCGCCTTCCAAACAACAGGCGCCTTTACATTTGTTCAGGTTACAAACAAAATTTTCCTTCACTACATCCTCATGCACCAATACGTTACCAACCTCGATCATATTTTTATTTACTTTTTTTTATAGGGTTTAAAGGATACTTAAGGCCGGTAGCGTCCTGCAGATCCATTGTTATACTACCTAAGATTACTTCCACATGGGCCTTTACGGGTATCCTGTTGCCATCATTAGTTATCCAAAGGTACAATTTACTATCCTTCCTGAAAATACGGCCCGGAATAATGGTTGGATTAAATTTAAGACAATCAAACTTACCCATAGAACAGTCCACCACCTCCGTACCAACATAGGTTATACCCATAGAGTGAAAGCCGTCCTCTAAAAAGTATTGCATCTCAAACCTATCACCGATCTTCATTTTTGAAACATCAATAGTACGGGCAAAATAATAGGCCGATACAAAATCAAATGTTTTCCCTTTATATGGAAATGTACCTTTATTGGCAGTCACTTTATCGGTCTTATGATCAAAGCTCACATTATCGGTATGCTTCCACTTTCCTTCGCGCCTGTTCTCTGTATAAAAATAAGGCTCCAACGTATTTTGATCAACGTATGACTCATACTTGTTGCGCACCTTATAAAAAAAATCAAACGAGCCTGCCGTTTTACCTTCGGCAATCAAGTGAAATGCAGATTGTCCGGTAAACTTTTTATCACTTGCTTCAACCCGTATATTGGCTTCGGCAGCAGTAAAAATCCCGTATTTCATTTTATAGCTCAGCTTTTCGCCTACCTTAAAAACAGGTTCACTTATTTTTGTAAGTTCCTGCGAAAAAGCATTACTATAACAGGAAAGTAAGAATAAGGTATAAAAAAAGTATTTTCTCATTAGCACAGCTTGCTTTAATAAATATGGCCTGGCATTATTGGCGTGAAGATATGACAACTGCTACTATAAATGGTTTAAATCCATTTTTATTGCGCTGACCTATAAATACCGCTTTGACAGGTACATTCATTAAAAAAAGCAAGCCCTTAATCTTTCCGCTTATAGATAGGTACGGTTGAGCAAGGTTCGCCAAACATGAGGCTTTTTACTATAGGTGTGAGTTTTTTAGTTAGTTCAACATAAGCCGAAACAGGTACAGCAGTATCGCCGCAGCCTTTTAATACTATACGCTGATCACGATATTGTTCAAAATCGGCTTTTGACATCTCTTTTTCAAACAACACTGTTTCCAAAACATCCTGATCACCAAAAACAACTTCGCGGGCATATGGGGCCATCCGGTTAGCCAGCAGCATATAGGCCCATGCTGGCACAATGGCATCAGCGGTACAGGTAATTCCTACGTTTTTACCAGCATACTGTGTCCAGTCGTGTTCTTTTATAAAATCCCTGAAATCTTTTTCACGTAATATAAGGCCATGGAACAAGTTATCTTTAATATCATAAATAACACGGTCGCCGGCAGGATAAAAAGCAGCAGGATCTAAAGTGACCAAACCACTTTGAGCCACTTTATTCACTATATTTTCCTGTATATCCATAATTATAAATGCTAAATCCGAAATGCTAAACTCTAAATCCGAAATCGAACATCCGAAACCAAAATAATTCCTAAATAAAAAATCCGGGAACACCTTTAAGTTGATCCCGGATACAAAATTACTTTAAAATTTCCTTATAACAGTTTAGCCCTGTTATCTTTTACATTAGCATTATCTTTCAGCGCCTCCAGTATTTGTCCTTCTGAACGCTGTAGTAAAGTTTGTGCTATTTGTTGTTTCTCTCTTACATTATTGGTAAGTGCTGCAGGATTAGTAAAGCCATCCACAACATATACATAAACACCTTGCTGTCCGTTAACTGGTTTTGAAAGTTTGTTTACCTGTGAACCAAAAATAGAGCCAATAACTTTATATTCAATTGACGCGCCAGGGATAACCGGATTTGCAAACACAATGTTCTGTACAGGAACAACCTTGCTGCCCGCTTTTTGAGCCACCTGATCAATTGTTGAAGACCCGTTCAATGCAGCCTGGAATTTTTCGTTCAGCTGTTTAGCTTTTACCTCGTTACGTACAGCCGGTTCAATTTGCTTTTTAACTGCATCAAGCGGTAATACACCTTTAGGTTTAATTTGGCTTAAACGGGTAATGATATATTGATCGCCAACAGTAAATACCTTATCGGTAATATCACCTTTTTCAGCTTTGTATGCCCATCTAACCACATCTCTTGCATTATCCAAACCTGGCAGGCTTGTAGCCACACCGGTAACATCTTCGGCAGTTTGCTTTTTCAAGCCTTCTTTTTTAATCTCGGCATCAAAGTTATCCTTTGTTAAGGCACCTAAAAATGCCTGAGCTTTGCTGTAAGCTATTGTTTGTGTTTTACTGCTGGCCTGTATTGGCTTATCAACTACCGCAACTTTTACCACTTTTACTGATCCTTTTTGATCTTCGATCTGGATAAGATGTACTCCAAATTGTGAGGTAACTACAACCAGATCGCCTTTATGGGCATTAAAAGCCGCATTGGTATACTCAGGAGTAATTTGTCCCTGGCCACCGCCCATTGCACCATTAACATCAAATGCAGGTATTTCTCCGCCTTTAGCGCCACTTCCCTTATCAACTGAAAAAGTTAAAGCCAGTTCGGCAAATGATTTGCCACCCTGAATTAGTTTTTTCAGGGAATCGGCTTTAGCTATCGCTTTATCAATACCGCCTTCGGTAGCCGGGTTAATTAATATATGCTTTGTTTTTACCGAATCAAAGGTGGTTTTAACATCTGTAAGCTTAGCTAATTTATAGCTGCCGTTTGATATATACGGACCATAAACAAATCCTTTAGCCGCATTAAACATCAAAGTATCAAGCTTTGGCTCAAGCGCGCCTTTTTTCTGAAAAGCAACAGGCGTTTTTGTTTCAGCGTTTATTTGAACAAAAAGTGAGTCATTGGTACTGGTTTTAAAACTTTCAGCAAGTTTATTAACCTCCACTTTTAAAGCTGCGCTATCTTCTTTTGAAGGTGCAGCATTAAAGCTTACATACTCAAATGACCTCAGATCCTGCTGATTTTTAAACTCAGCTTTATGGGCGTTGTAATACGTGTTATAGTCATCATCAGTTAAAGTAACCTTAGCATCAGGGATCGAAGCATAATCAAGTGTGGCATACTTAAAGTTTACCAGCTTATTTTTAGCTTCGTAATCATCCTTAGCTTCCAGCGAGTTAACATACAAGCCACTGGTAACCAAAGCCATGTACTTTGTTGCCTTTTTTGCTTCGATCAATTGTATTAAGAAATCGGTCCAGGCTTGTTTTTGTGTAGGATCGGCTTTGCCTGATTGTAAATAGCTCAAAAACTGGTTAAGCTTGTTTTTATCAAAAGCCCCTGTTTGAGGATCTGAAAACTGACGTGCAATCTGAGGGTCAGGATTGTTACCATTAACCATCGATGCGCTTTCGTCGCCACCAACCACAATACCTACCTTTTCAATCTCCTTGTTAAGAAGAATCTGGCTCAGATACTGGTTCCAGGTTGTTTCCTGAATGTAACTGGTGATCTGCGGCGAGATATTTTGCCCCGACTGTTTAAACTGTGCAGTGTTCTGCTCCAGTTTTTTATTAAATTCATCATAAGGAACTTTTTCGCCATTTACTACGGCCAATTCATTACTATCGTCCCTAAAAAAAGACCCGCCAGACCTTACCACCTCGCTTATAATAAAAGCAAGAAGCGCGAAACCAATAAAAAATGCGAGAATCTTCCCCATTCTTTCGCGCAAATAACCCATTATACCCATATACTTTTTATAATTATTTTTCTATCCTTCAAAAGAGGGCGCAAGATACAATTTTTAGTAAAATTCTATAACACAAAATTTTCCTGAAAAAAAAGCACTATTGCGTTGCATTTTCATCTACATGAAATATACCCTTGCTGTTCCTAAGCGTAGGGTGCAGAAACTTGTCGTCGCTCTCAAAATTATCACCATTCATTATATTCCCTCCATTCATGGTAACTTCTACATTTTTGTGGGAGTATACTTTTTTTGTTCCTGCATTCCAGAATAATTCTTCTGATTTGTAGGTTTCGCCTTTGGCATTGGTGGCCACCACATTTTTATGAAACTCATATAACTTATCGTCCTCATGCAATATGCCCGTATCGGCCACAATGTTACCCGATTCCTTTTGAGTTACCTTATCATAAAATACTATCCTGATCCCTTTTGGTGCAACCTTATACGGTTTTTTGGTTTGGTATTGCAATAGCAGGGGAGCTGTTAAATGCAACTGAACTTTTGCCGAGTCGCTCATAATGAGGTCGACTCCGGTGGTAGGTTCCACAATTATACCAACCTCGTTTGATGCTATTTCTTTAACCTTATTCAGGTCATTCTCGCACGATGATATAAAAAGGGCAAACATGGGCAATAACAACAGGCATAAGCCATGTAAATGTTTCACCCGGTTATACATAACGCTGCTGATTAATCAAATTTATATTTTTGGAACCACCTGTCATTAAGTGTAAAGCCCAAATGAATATTAACATAATTTTCCCTCACCAGGCCATTCACCAACGAACCTCTTTTGCCTACCTCGGCCGAAATGTTGATCTTATAAAAACTACCGTTATTAGGTCTCAAAGGTAAGCCTAAACCTGCGGTAACAGCATATCTTTTAATTTGGGTATTATTAACGGTCATATAGGTTTCGTCATATATAGCACCTAAACGATAATCAACCGAGGCCAGGTAATTACGGAGTGTTGCAATATTGGGGGTATACTGCCCGCCAATGTTAAATGTTTTGTTATTCTGCAATCCCTGGTTTACACCTGCTATACTAAGATCAGACCATTTACCCATAGAATAGTCGGCTCCAACCAAAAACTTTCCGTCGCTTTGAAATGATATACCAAAACGGTTTATCTGCGGAAGTTTTATTTTTGATTTAGGATCCTGTCTGTTTATAAGGCTATCGGCAGCAACGTTCTGATTGCCACTGCCGTCATTATAATACTGGCTTACAATAAAGCTGCTTTGTGTATTAAGTTTTGAGCCGGCTGATGCTGAGTATCCCAATACCAGGTGTTTTGTTTCTGAAAAATCAAACGAGTACTGAACCCCATAATCATAATTTAAACCACCAATGGAATTACTTTGTTCGATTTTTGAATTTATAGTTCCTACAAGATTAGGTATCTCTGTAGTACTGATATCTTTTAAAGTACCAAATATATAGGATACGTTACCACCTAATAAAAGGTGTTTACCTATACCAAATCCGTAACCCAAATAAGCCTTTGACAGACCACCATCGCCGCTATAGGTATAATTAGTAATGTTGGTATCAGCTGGTGATGTAATACCGGTGCCTTTAACAGATTTTGTATAGTTATAGCCTCGTTCGCTGTAAGGAAGCAAGCCAAAGCTAAATGCCGAACGTTTTGACACCGGTATAGCAAAAGCTATGTGATCAAGCCTGAAATTACTATTTTTTTGACTTGTCGAGCCAGTTTGGTTCAGGGTTAAAAAGTTACTGTAAACACCTATATCAATTGTAGTAAAGGTGATGGCACCGTACGAAGCCGGGTTAATAATATTGATATTATTAAATGGATTAACAGAATTGGCAGTATTAGAAACACCTATCCGGTTGGTAGCTACACCAATACCACCCATACCTAAGCTTTGGATTGATGCCTGTTGATCAATATCGCCAATACCGTACCTTGAATATGGAGAACTTGAAGTTGCTGTTGATTGGGAATGTGCTGCAAATGCAATAACAGCAAATAAAAGTGTTATAAAAAACCTGGTATATTTAATCATTATGCTTTTGTATAGCTGCGTTTAATCCTTTTAAAACCAAATAAGGTTCATTTTTAATATAGGGGGCAAAGATGCTATTTTTCAATAGAGTATCAAAAAAAATACTGTCGCCCCCGCTTAGTATAATATTCAGTTGTTGACTATTATTTTTATAGCTTTCAATAAAGCCTGTTAGTTCATATTTTATTCCGTTTTGCACTCCTGAACGTATAGCAGTTTCTGTATCGTTTCCGTATGCGGTATTAAAGGCTGCATCGGTATTAATTAATGGTAAGCCGGCTGTATAATAATTTAAAGCCTTATAACGCATATTTAAACCCGGCGATATGCTGCCGCCAAAATAATTTCCGCCGGCATCAATATAGTCATACGTTATACAGGTACCTCCGTTAATCACCAGGTTGTTTAAGCCGGGATAAATATGATTTGCACCTATAACTGCAGCTAAACGATCAGTACCAAGTGTTTCAGGGGTTAAATAATGGTTTTGTATGTTGCTTTTTATTAAGGCAGTGAAATAGGTAAGCGGAATTTTTGCTCCCAAACCAATTTGCCACGGCTCGATATGCTTCTTAACCGACGAGATTATCGCTCTGCCAACTTTATAATTATTCAAAAAACTATCCAGCGTATTCGCGTCAACAGTTTCAAACTGTTCAACTACCAACAGCTCATCCAGCTTAAAAACTGCAATTTTTGTATACGTATTACCAATATCGATAACCAGATTGGTCATCAGGCCCTAACTAATGATAATATGGATTCAAAAATAGCCAATCCGTCTTCGTTGGCCAGCAAGCTATCGGCGGCACGTTCAGGATGCGGCATTAACCCAAACACATTCCTGTTTGCATTGCAAATACCGGCAATGTTCTCTAATGATCCGTTAGGGTTAGCTTCTGCCACAATGTTACCGGCCTCGTCGCAATATCTGAACAATACCTGCTCATTATCGTTAAGGGCCTTTACTACATCAGCATCAGCAAAATAATTACCTTCGCCATGGGCAATAGGAATTTTATATGCCTGCTCCTGCACTAATTGCGCGGTAAGCAATGATTTGGTTGTTTGTGGTTTTAAATAAATATTGCGGCAAATAAACTTACGGTTCTCGTTGTGCAATAAAGCACCATCCAACAGGCCGGCTTCTGCCAATATCTGGAAACCGTTGCAAATACCCATTACATAACCACCTTTTGCAGCAAATTGTATAACTTCCTGCATAATTGGTGAAAAACGGGATATTGCTCCCGAACGCAGATAATCGCCAAAAGAAAAACCACCTGGCAAAACAACAAAGTCAACACCCTGCAAATCATGGTCTTTATGCCATAACCTTACTACCTGCTGACCCATTATTTTTTCTAATACATATATGATGTCTTCATCACAATTAGATCCGGGAAATATAACTACTCCAAATTTCATGTTACAAAACTAATATAACCGCTGAAATTTGAACGAATGTAAAAGTTAAAAATTGTTAAACTGAAAGCAGATGATGCTGATTAGCAGCAATAAAAACAGGCTTTCGTAAAACCATTTTTTGGTGGCATACAGAAAATAATAGGCAAAAAACACCGCGGCAGGCGCTATACACAATAAAAAGTGGTTTAAATGGAACGCGGCATTTACATAAAATGAAAACGCCCCTATTAAAAAAATAAAAAATAACAGCTGGAAAGATTTACGTGTTTGCACATAACTTTTAAAGAAATTCTTCTGTAATTTAAAAAAACAGAGTACCAATATCATTATTACAGGTATAAGCAGCAGGTAATTATAGGAGTTTATGCTGATGTGATCAGGAAATTTTTTACCTAACGGAAGCCAGATGTTGTAAAACCCCTTTAGGCGATCATTCAGGTAATAAAAAACCGCCAGGAAAAAAAATATGGTGACATAACCCAATATACCGGCTATCCACTCGCGCCAGTTAAAGGGTTTAAAAAGTACCAGCGCTATCCATATCACTAAAAACAGATAAATAAAGGGCAAATAGATCAGGGAGCCCAATGCCACAATCATGCCCATATCGTAAACGGTTGATTTGGCATCATCCCCCTTATACAAACTAAATAGCTTGAACAACATCCATATAATCAGAAAATTACAGATGAGCGGGGCACTCAACATTAAAAATGGGGTAAACAAACCCGACAGGGTTATGTACATTAAGGCCGGTAAAAAGGTAGGCTTGCCCAGTAAGTTATAAAAGTTGATGAGGTAATTAAGCAGCAAAGCCTGTATAAACACTAATACAGCAGCCAATAATACATTTGAAGCAGGCGAAAAAGCATATTCGTACGAGATAGGTACCAGCAGCCTGGCAAAGGGCTCCACAAAAATAAACTCCAGCTTATCGGGCACATGAAACAAATAGCCTATGCGCGACAGTAACAATACAATTGCCAGCCACAAAACATTCAACGGATTAAAGGCTCTGAAAATATTGATCATAAAGGCGCGCTATTTTGCGGCGTAAAATTAGCAGAAAAACCTTTTATGCTACAATGCTTTGTGGCTTTGCGTACTGCTTTATTAAATTGTCAACTATCCGGGCGGTTTCATCAGGAAAATTTACAATTACTTTTTTGTCGTCCTGTATCCAGTTATTGAGGTGGGCTGTAAATTTTTCATTTATCTCATTAATAACCGGCACACCCATTTTTGATGCGGCCAGGGCGTTACACTGCTGCTCATACTGCCCCTTCATGGGTATCATCAACACTTTCTTTTTCAGGAACAAGGCTTCGGCCGGTCCTTCAAAGCCACCGCCGGTTAGCAGCCCTTCGCAATTGGCAAGACTTGTATTAAAAGCCTCGTTATTTACCGGAAATATCTCCACATTGCCCGATTGATAAGGTATTTTTTGGCGTTTTGAAAAAATTTGCCATTTAGCATCAGTTACCTTGCTTAAATGTTTTAACAGCGTTTTATCATCATAAGCAGGCAGATAAACTGTATAATGCCCCAGGTTGGCCGTTTCCATTTCACGGATGCCGCTCCTGATCACCGGGGTATGTATAAAATCATCATACCGGTCAAAATGGAAACCTACATGATAGGTAGTAGGCGAATAATATTTAAACAGCCACTCCGCATAGTTCCACTTAGCGGGCCGCGGTGTTTTTGGCGACACAAATGAACACTGATGACTTAACGATACCGACGGTACCTTTTGCAGCCGGCACGCCCAGGCGCTTACGGGTTCAAAATCGTTTATAATAAGATCATAGTGGTTCAGGGGCAGGCTATGCATATCTCGCCAAAGCTGGCGTAGGTTCATGATTTTAAATGTGGCCCAATTATCTACGCCGCCATTGGTACCAAACACAAAGCTAAAGCCATGAAATCTGTATTTAAGAGGCTGTGTTAATGAAACCTCGGCCTCGGTACCGCTTATTAACAGATCAACCTCGCCATATTGTTGCAATAGAGGCACAATTTCGCGGGCCCGGCTAATATGTCCGTTACCGGTTCCCTGTATAGCAAAAAGTATTTTCATGGTAGTAAGCGTGTTCAAGCCCGAAACTGAGATAGCAGATCATCCATCTCCGTTAGGTTTTAAACGTCAATTTTCACAGTTTAATTTGTGGGGGTCAAGTTAGTAATTAGTATCAAGTAGTTAGTATCAAGTATCAGGATTTCTTGTGAACAGCAGATAGCCTTTTAAGTCGTGATACTTGATACTAACTACTCGATACTATTAATGAGGTTCCTGTTTAAAACGTTCAAGCAGGCTTTTAACATCCAGCTTGGCGTCCAGATCTTCGGCATCGGTTTTATCGTCTTCGTCGGCATCGGTTTTAAAATCATCAGGGTTGTATTTGAATATTTTCCATTCGCCTTCATAATACTCCAACGCGGTAAGGCTCTCTACCCAATCGCCCGAATTTAAATACAGTACAGAACCTGTTTGTTCGGTATTTGTTATTTCCCTGATCTCGGCATGGTGTATATGCCCGCATATTACATATTTATAATCTTTATCTACAGCCAGGTCGGCAGCGGTTTGTTCAAACTGGTTTATAAATTTTACCGCTTCCTTAAACCGGGCTTTTATTTTTTGCGAAAAGCTCATTTTTTGACGCCCAAGGGCGGTTAAAAACCAGTTGGATAAGCTATTGATCAGGATAAGGGTATCATACCCTACCGCGCCCAATTTGGCCAGCCATTTGGAGTGCTGCATGGTTACATCAAATATATCGCCGTGAAATATCCATGCTTTTTTGCCATCAATGTTTAATACAATTTTATTGAGCAGCTGAAACGACCCCAGGTTAAAATCGGTGAATTTGCGCAACATTTCATCATGGTTCCCGGTTAAGTAATGTACAGGTATGCCGTCTGTAACAAACTTAAGTATGCGGCGCACCACCTTCATGTGGGCCTCGGGCCAGTACGATTTACTAAACTGCCATATATCAATAATATCACCGTTTAGGATAAGCATTTTAGGTTTTACGCTTTTTAAATATTTAAGCAGCTCTTTGGCGTGACAGCCATATGTACCAAGGTGCACGTCAGATATTACTATGATATCAACTTCACGTTTCGACATTAAAATTGGGGGGGTTACATTCTCATCCGGCAAATAATACCGGTTAATATTTACATTTGAAATGTTGAACAAACGATTACTCGTCGTCTTCGTCTTCATTAACATTCAGTTCATAAGGGCTGATATAAAAGGCGCCAACTAAAAGCAGCAAACCCATAACAACCAAATACGCATATTCAAAATTCATCATTAAATGATTTTAACAAATGTCGGTAAACTAAATTATTTAATTGTTAAGACTCTGTTAAATGTAAAAGGTTTCAAGCAATGTGAAATTTTCTTTTTATCTGCTCCAATTGCTTTAAATGGTGCTGCAAGTGTATCCTGGTGAACCTGAACCATTGCCGGGCATTAAGCATACCCAAACGCGGGTGCTTATAACGGATATCGGCCGGTGCATTTGCAATGAGCGGCATGATGGTTTCAACACGCTGGCGGCATTTAATAATTAAGTTCCGGGCATCTTCCTTACTGATCTTTTCAACGATTATGCCATCGAGCGATTTGATCCTTACCGGCGGGAAACATCCAAACAACAGCGTAAAGCGCCCCTGTATTGATAACCCCTGATTGGTAGGGGGGCAATTACTGTGTGCGCAACGCTCTATGGCAATTGAAGAACGTAAGGTGGCTTTCATGACATGACTGTAAACTTCGGCCGGGGACCAGCCGCCACCTGATGGGGTTTCTGTAAATAATTCATCAATAATGGTATCTAACCATTCACGGTAATTATCAAATGCGATTTCAATGGCCCTGTGCTCCTTTGCAATGCTCATAATAATAAAGTTAGCGCTTTTAAATAATAAATAATGTGCCGTTAAATATTATCCATGTGTTTTTGAGCAACAGGGGCTTTTTACTTTAAACAAAAAAGCCTCATGTCATTTCGAACCCTTGTGTGTAGGGTACAGCATAGAGAGGGTGAGAAATCTTTTACACCCATAAATGCATGGCATATAAGATTTCTCCTCGCGCCACCGGCACTTCTCCCTACACATGCTCGTCGAAATGACATTGTTTTATAATATGGTGATCAACTCCTTTAAATGAGTTATCTGCACAGGCACGTCATCCGGTTTGGGTGCGTTAAACGGATTAAAATAAATAGCATCCATTCCAAAATTCAATGCCCCGTATATATCAGCTTCCAGGCTGTCGCCTATCATCAGGCTTTCATGTTTATTTGCACCGGCCAGGTTAATAGCGTATTCAAATATGGCCTTATCAGGTTTATTTACGCCAACATCTTCTGATATGATGATATGCTGAAAATAGCCTTCCAAATTTGTGCCTGCCATTTTTAATTTTTGCGATTCTTTAAAACCGTTTGAAATTAAATGCAAGGTGTATTTATCCTGCAGATATTGCAGTGTTTCATGCGCGTGAGGGAACAAGTTGGTTTTAGTAGGACAAAGCTTTACATAAGCGTCTTCAAAATCAGCGGGGATTGTTTCGGGGCGCAAGCCAAGTTCTATAAATGTCTTTTTAAAGCGGGCTTCACGCAATTCGTCTTTGGTGATCTCCCCAACATGATATTGCGCCCAAAGCTGGTGATTATGGCGGGTATAAGTTTCAATGAATAAATCGGCCGATGTTAGTCCGATAGTATGCAACTGGTGGATATGGTAAAGCTCCTGCAGGGCCTCTTCGGCATTTTTATCAAAATCCCAGATGGTATGGTCAAGATCGAAGTAGATATGTTTGTATTGTTTCATTTTGATTTCGGAATTCGGATGTTCGATTTGGGATTTATTTCTAGATTTAGAAATTCAATCAGCCATCATTAAAATAAATCCAAAATTAAACAATCCAAATTTCTAATTCAGAAATTGAACATTTTGATTTCGGAATTCGGATGTTCGATTTGGGATTTATTTCTTGATTTAGAAATTCAAAATCAGCCATCATTAAAATAAATCCCCAATTAAACTATTCCCTACATAAATCCGAAATCATTCAGGCTTTTTCCCCAAAAGCCAGATCACCGGCATCGCCCAGGCCTGGTACTATATAAGCTTTGCTAGTCATTTCATCGTCAATGGCGCACAGCCATAATTTGGCTTTGGGCAAATTGGCACGTACATGGGCCACACCTTCGGTACTGGCAATAACGGCGGCAATGTGCAGCTCTTTAATTTTATATTGGGCCATTAACTCCTTACAAACCGCTACAATGCTTTGCCCGGTGGCCAGCATGGTATCGCACAAAATAAATATCTTATCATCAAGATTTGGGGTTGATATATGATCAACCTGAATTATAAAATCTCCGGTCCGTTTTATTTTACGGTAAGCCGTAATAAACGCTGATGGCGACTGATCAAAATACTGCATAAAACCCTGGTGAAAAGGCAAGCCCGCCCGCAAAATAACGCCCAATGCAGGCTGCTCTGCAGGTACACTTATAGCGGCTGTTCCCAACGAAGTTTGCACTTCTTTAATGTCATATTTAAGGGTTTTACTAAGCTCATAAGCCAGTATCTGGCCCAGCTTTTCCTGGTTGCACCTAAAGCGTGCTTTATCCTGCTGAATATCTGCATCCCGTAATTCGGCCAAGAATTGGTTGGCAATGGTATTGGTTTTGTTCAGGATAAAAATCATGATTAAATTTAATTCTTTTAAACCACAATTAACGTATTATATAATTGAAAATATATAAAGGTGGCCTTCCACTATAAAAGCCCCCTTTCCCCGTCATGGTTTTGTTATATTTTAAAATTCAATTTGGAATATATGTAGTTAACTACGTAGATTTGTACATAAATTATTTTTTTATGGATACTGATTTTGTTATTACCTCATTAAACAATACTTACTGCCAGCAAATAATTGATATTATTTTAACTATACAGCAAACGGAGTTTAATCTCCCTGTCACATTGAAGCATCAGCCCGATTTGCTGGATATTGAAACAAACTATCACCAAACCGGTGGCAATTTTTGGGGCGCTAAAATTAACGGACAACTTGTTGGCACAATAGGATTAATTGTTACCGATGGTAAAATAGGTACCATCCGCAAAATGTTTGTACGCAAGGAATACCGGGGCAAAGAGTTTGGTATTGCGCAGGCACTCCTCAATAAACTAATTGACCATTGCAAACAAAACCAAATTGCCAACGTGTATTTGGGCACGGTTGAAGCCCTGAAAGCCGCTCACCGTTTTTATGAGCGAAATGGTTTTACCCGGCTTGACAAATCCAAACTGCCGGCTTCATTCCCGTTAATGCTTACTGATACTATTTTTTATCAATTACATTTGAATAATTAACCACAGGTTTACAGATGAATGTTATAGATGAATCGGGCATTTTAGCTATCTCAACAAGGTTACAGCGCCTAAGCGACCAGTTACGTAAGGATGGCACGCTAATATATAAAGCCAACGGCATTGATTTTGAACCCAAATGGTTCCCGGTTATTTATACTTTGCACTTACGGTCTGTTTTAAGTGTAGTTGAAATTGCCAATGAAATTGGCTACACCCATCCTTCCACAATAAGCCTTTTAAAGGAGCTCGAAAAAGAAAAACTGATCCGCTCCAAACGGGATAAAGCAGATGAAAGAAAACGTCTTATCCAGTTAACGGCTAAAGGCCAGGAGCTTATTGATCGTATGAAACCCGTTTGGGAGGTGATGATAGAGGCCTTAACAGAGCTCGCTAAAACACAAAACAACCTGATGCAGGCTATAGGTGAGGTGGAGGAGCAAATGAAAAGGCTAAGCTTTTTTGAACGCGCCAAGCGCATCAGCTCCTCAAGCTAATGCCGGTTATTTTGACTGTATGTAAATATTTATACCGTTTCGTCCCCTCAGGGTCTTCTGCGAGAGACCCTGAGGTATCCCGCCTGTTAATATTAATGCCGTTAAAACACTGTTGACATACGGTTGTCATTATCATGTACTTATTTTGATTTACAAACCCTATTGCAGGATTATTTGTATTTTTACATAACAACATGGATTTTAATTTAACCTCCCAATACTTCCCCACCGGCGATCAGCCTGAAGCCATAAGGCAACTGGTTGAAGGTGTAAATAACAACGATCCTTTTCAAACCCTGCTGGGTGTTACCGGATCAGGCAAAACATTTACCGTGGCCAATGTTATACAGCAAACGCAAAAGCCTACGCTGATATTGAGTCATAATAAAACCCTGGCAGCGCAGCTTTACGGCGAGTTTAAGCAGTTTTTTCCGGAGAACGCGGTGAACTATTTTGTGTCGTACTATGACTATTACCAGCCCGAAGCATTTATACCTACCACCAATACCTATATTGAAAAGGATCTGCAGATAAACGAAGAAATTGAAAAACTGCGTTTACGCACTACATCAGCTTTAATGTCGGGCCGCAGGGATGTTATTGTGGTATCGTCCATATCCTGTATTTATGGTATGGGTAACCCTGACGACTTTGCCGATTCGGTTTTTAAGTTTGCCGTAGGTACACGAATCAGCCGTAATGCATTTCTGCACCGGCTGGTCGAAATTTTATATGCCCGCACCACTGCCGATTTTAAACGCGGAACTTTCAGGGTGAAGGGCGATGTGGTTGATATTTTCCCGGCCTATCTTGATTATGCCTACCGTATTTCTTTTTTTGGCGATGATATTGAAGAATTGAGCGCCTTTGACGTAAGCACCGGGAAAACCATCGAGAAAATGACCCACATGATCGTGTACCCGGCTAACCTGTACGTAGCCCCGCGCGAACGTTTCCTGCAATCCATATGGGCCATACAGGAAGAACTGGAAACACGCAAAAAACAGTTTATTGGTGATGGCCGTTTCCTGGAAGCCAAACGGCTGGAAGAAAGGGTTAACTACGACCTGGAAATGATTCGTGAACTGGGTTACTGCTCGGGGATCGAGAATTATTCGCGCTTTTTTGATGGCCGCCTGCCGGGGGCACGTCCTTTCTGTCTGCTGGATTATTTTCCGAAGGATTACCTGATGGTGATTGACGAAAGCCACGTAACTGTGCCGCAGATCAGGGCCATGTATGGTGGTGACCGTTCCCGTAAAATATCATTGGTTGATTATGGCTTCCGCCTGCCGGCCGCTTTGGATAACCGCCCGCTCAATTTCCAGGAATTTGAAGGTCTTGCACCTCAAACCATTTATGTAAGCGCAACCCCTGCTGATTTTGAGCTGGAAAAATCGGGCGGTGTGGTGGTTGAACAGGTGATACGCCCTACCGGATTACTTGACCCGGTTATTGAGGTACGCCCGGTAATAAATCAGGTTGACGACCTGCTTGATGAGGTTGATAAAACTATAAAAATGGGCGACCGTATATTGGTTACTACCCTTACCAAGCGCATGGCCGAGGAACTGGCAAAATACATGGACCGCTTAGGTATCAAATGCCGTTATATACACTCCGAAGTAAAAACCCTGCAAAGGGTGGAAATTTTAAGGGGACTGCGCCTGGGCGAGTTTGATGTGCTGATAGGAATTAACCTGCTGCGCGAGGGGCTTGACCTGCCCGAAGTATCACTGGTAGCTATCCTTGATGCTGATAAAGAAGGTTTCCTGCGTTCAGAAAGGTCATTGATACAAACCATTGGCCGCGCGGCCCGTAATGACCGGGGCAGGGTTATTATGTATGCTGATAAGGTAACAGATTCCATGCAGATAACCATGGATGAGACCAACCGCCGTCGTGATATACAAATAGCCTATAATGCCAAACACGGTATAACACCTACAACAGTTGGTAAATCGCGAGAGGAAATTATGGAGCAAACATCGGTTGTTGATTTTAAAGGTGGCGTGCAGCAAGCCTATGTAGAAGCCGACGTAGTAACATTGGCAGCCGACCCAATTGTACAATACATGACCAAAGCCGACATGAAAAAATCAATAGACAATACTAAAAAAGATATGCTCGCGGCAGCCAAGAATATGGACTTCTTACTGGCTGCCAAATTACGCGATGAAATGTTTGCTTTAGAAAAAATGATGGAGGAGAAGTTTTAGATGTGCAGATTTCAAATGTGCAGATATGCAGATTAAAAAACAATCGTGTGATTATAGTTTTCATTTACACATTTGAAATCTGTATCCTACACATCGATAAATCATTTGCACATCTGTAATCTGCACATTTGCACATCAATAACATCATAATAAAACAATTTTAACGTTATATACTTATATTTGTAAGCTAAAAGTAAATGAGATGCTTCTAATTCGTTTTTTACTCATATCAATTTGCATATTATACATAATACGCAGTTTAATGCGCTATTTAATACCTGTACTTTTTGAAAGCGTGGTAAATAAAGCGCAACAGCAACACCAGCAACAACAACGTCAGTCAAGAAAACCTGAGGGCGCTATTAAGGTAGATTATATTCCGCAAGGTAAAAAGAGCACCGTACCTGACTCCGAAGGCGAGTTTGTTGATTATGAAGAAGTAAAAGAAGAAGTAAAATAGTTAAACATGCTACCTAAAGAAGTATTTAACAGGAGAAGAACCCACAACAACACCCCCGAGTCTGTTATGCTTATCTTTGTTAACTTCATTGTAATGGCCGTAGCCGTACAAGTTTTTGCCCTGTGCGATAAGATAGGTTGGTTTTTTTGGGCAATAGTTGCCGGGCTGGCATTATATAATTTTTTCACCATCCGCAGAAACTATGAACAATATAATAAAGCCACTATTATTGCTTATGCCATAAGCATAGCCAGCATAATTGGCCTGTTTTTGTTTTTCCGTTTAAGGCCCCACAACTGCTAAGTAATTCCTTTATAACTAATAATTCCTATTCTCATTCAAATTTCTATTTTTGAGGAATATATATTATCCATTTCAACAAACTTAAATGAACAACTGGTTTAAACGTAATGGTACTCATCTGGCCGTTATTGCATTTTTTTTAGCTATATGCTTTTTTTTCCTTACACCTGCTTTCCAGGGTAAAACATTAGGCCAAAGTGATGTTCTTGGAGCCCAATCAACTCAAAAAGAGATAATGGATTACCGTGCAAAGGATACAACTATCCTTTGGACCAACCAGATATTCGGTGGCATGCCTGCATTTCAGATCTGGGCACCATATCCTGATAATATAACCACACACATTATAACGGCGTTAAAAGTTACCTTCCCTAACCCAGTTGATACTTTGTTGTTGCTTTTACTGGGCAGTTACTTTTTGTTTATCGTGCTTAAATTAAACCCCTGGCTTGCTGCCGCGGGCGCCGTTGCGTTTACATTTTCGTCGTATAATATTATTCTGCTTGTCGCTGGACACTCCAACCAGGCCTTTGCCATAGCGTTTTTTGCACCCATATTAGGCAGTATTATCTTAACGCTAAGAGGAAAACATATATTGGGTGGCTCGTTAACAGCGTTTTTCCTGGCCATGGAGATCAGGGCGAATCACGTACAAATGACTTATTATTTGCTGCTATCGCTGATCATACTTGTAGGTATCGAGCTGTACCATGCGTTCAAAGCTAAAAAAGTTCAACCTTTTTTAAAATCATTAGCCTATATAGGAGGTGCTACTTTACTTGCGCTTGCTGTCAACGCGTCGAGCTTATGGAGCACCTATGATTATGGCACCGAAACCATACGTGGAAAATCAAATCTTACACAAACAAGCAGCGAGCCCAGTAATGGCCTTGGCAGGGAATATGCCTATCAATGGAGTCAGGGTGTTGGTGAATGTTTTACCTTCCTGATCCCAAATGCATACGGAGGAGGCTCGGGCACCGAGGTACTTGACCAAAACTCAGAAACCGCGAAGGCATTAATAGCAAAAGGCGTTCCGGAAGATCAGGCAGTTAACTATACCCGCCAGATCACAGCATCGGTACCTGGCATGACAACCTATTGGGGTAATAAACCAGGCACATCAGGGCCTTATTATTTTGGCGCCGTAGTTTGCTTCCTGTTCTTATTCGGGCTACTCATTATCAAAAACCGTATTAAATGGTGGTTACTGGCTACAGTGATATTAACCATGCTGCTTTCATTTGGCAGAAACATGCCATTCCTGTCCGACATATTTTTTAACTATTTCCCGTTGTACAACAAATTCCGTGCTGTTGAATCTATATTGGCTGTAGCCAGTATTTGTTTTCCAATACTGGCGTTCCTGGCAATTCAGGAAATTATTGATGCCAAAGATAGGAACGTTATACTTAAAAAGTTACTGTTGTCGCTTTATATTGTTGGTGGCCTAACCTTGTTATTTATTGTATTACCCGACCTTATTCTAAGCTTTAGGGCCGAAGACCAGGCTACCGGCATCACCTACCTTACTCAGGCGTTCCAGAATAATGCGGCCATGGCTAATGATGTTGCCAATGCCATTGTTAAAGACAGGATATCCCTGGCCCGTGCAGACGCCATCAGGACACTGATATTTGTGCTGCTTACTTTTGGTATAGTTTGGGCATTTATTAAACAGAAAATAAATATACTTACACTTTCAATAGCCTTACTTGCCTTAACATTGATTGATATGTGGCAGGTAGACCGGCGTTATTTGAAGAATGAGAACTTTCAGGACAAAATGGAAGCTGCCCAGGCGATTAAACCACGGGAGGTTGACCAGTTTATCATGAAGGATAAGGACCCTGATTATCGGGTATTTGACGCGACAGCCGATTTCCGCTCAGATTCTTTTAACCCATTTTTCCATAAATCTATTACCGGCTATTCTGCCGCAAGGTTAAAAAGGTACGAAGAACTATTTTTAAGCCAGTTTACCAAAAGCATTAACCAGGATGTACTGGATATGCTGAACACCAAATATATTATTTCGGCCGATCCTAAAACACAAAACGTGAGTATGCGTGTAAATGAAACCGCATGCGGCAATGCCTGGTTTGTAAAAAGCATTAAATACGCCGAAAATGCCGATCAGGAAATGCAGGCTATCAGCAGCTTCGACCCTAAAAATGAGGCCATTGTTGACAAGCAATACAAGAGCGTTATTGACGAAAAACAATTGGGAAGTAACCCGGCAGGTAAAATTGATCTGGTAAGCTACTCGCCTGATCACATGATATATCAAAGTGGTTCAACCGCATCGCAAATAGCAATTTTCTCAGAAATATATTATAACAAAGGCTGGAAAATGCTGATTGACGGTGTTGAAAAACCATACTTCCGTGCCAACTATGTTTTACGTGCGGCGCAGATACCTACAGGAAACCACAAAATTGAATTTATATTCCACCCAACATCGTACTATGCCGGCGAAAATATTTCTTTAGCCGGATCTATCTTGTTGGTACTGGCCCTGGGCGGTGCTATTTATACCGAAAACAAAAAGAAACCGGTAGCTAAACCAGCCGCAAAGCCAGCTGATAAAAAAGCATAACGGTTTATATACATTCAAAAAAAAGGCGATGAGTTTAAAACTCATCGCCTTTTTTTTGTGGGTTAAATTCTAAAATTCTTCAAATGAAGGCTATCTTATACCGCTATCTTTTTAAAAATGTCATTTCGATAAGCAGGGGTGATTGTGTAGTGGGGCGAAGAGAAATCTTGTATGCCACGCATTTCACACGTTCGAAACAGGATGTATAAGATTTCTCACCCTCTCCCTGCTGTACCCACCCCAGCAGTGTTCGAAATGACAACGTTTTTATTTCTTCCCAACACCTGTGGTCACAGACGAGCGCAAGTCTTATTTTGTACGCTCTACCTAATATCGATTTTCCTTTATCGATGCATTTTCCAAAATCTCCAGGATACCTTCATTTTTGAAAATGAAAAACCCCAATGTTTCGTCCGAGATGCCTTCCTTTATCTTATATTCAAAAACTAATTTGCCGTCCTCAACTCCCGAAGCAAAATATCGAAACGAGATATTGTTATATTGTTTAAGTGCTACAGCTATTTCAACAATATGGGTCGAGATCAGGAACGCGCTATTCCTGATCTTCGATAAGGCCGTAATGGTTGCCAGCGATGCGTCATAGGCATCCTTTACGTTGGTTCCACGAAATAATTCATCAAAAATGATGAACATATTATTATGCTCCAGTATCTTACCGGCGGTTTCCTTTACCCTTTTAACTTCGCTATAGTAATGACTGTAACCACTACTCATATTGTCAGACAGGTTGATGGTGGTGATCAATCCGTTAAATACACTGGTTTGCATAGTATCTGCGGGTATCGGAAAACCGATATGCGCCAGATACACAGCCAAACCCAATGATTTTAAAAAAGATGATTTACCAGCCATATTAGCACCAGTTAAAAAAACAAGATTCTTTTCCCGGTCAATACTGACATCATTTTTAACCGCATTTTTTATACAGGGGTGATGCAATTCAGTGATCTGAACATAGGCATTTTTACTATCGCAATATTCCGGAAAACAGAAATTGTTGCGGGTTGCTGCTTCGGCTACCGTAATATAAACATCTAATTCATAAACAATATTGATCACCGACTTTAGAGCCCGCAATTCCTGTTTCCTGAATAAATTATCGTAATAACCGACCTCGAAATAGTTTAGTTTCTTGTCGGCATCTGCGGTTATGAGCCTTTCTATACCCTTTATTGCAAAAAATTCTTTCAGCCTTTCAACAATGGCAGCAATATGCAAAGGAAGTTTTTTATCCAACAGCCCGTTATAAAATTGCCGTATGGCCCTTAGTAACCTGGAAACATCATCAATGCCCTTTGTTACCACATAATAATCATTATTATGGCTAAATTTATAGCTAATCCCCTTTGCAAAAGCATCTACAATATTGGTACTCATAGCCCTAACATTAAAAGCAAGGTAGTGCTCAATAAAATCAAGATCATTTTTACTTAAAGGAAGCAAGGGTTGGTTATCATAAAAATATTTGATACAATCGCGTCGGGAATTGAGCACCCGGATATCATTTGACGGAGTGCTCATCAACTCGGTCAGCTTCCTGCTTCCCCCAAACGTACTTGCGTGATCAAAAAAGTTATAAACGGCTATTTTATGCCGGGCATTATTAAATATCTGCAGGTCATTAATGGTTTGCTTGTCGACCTCGAACTGAGCCATTGATTGCGGTTATTTAGGTTAATCATTCGTCCGCTTATTTTTGAGCCAGTACCAGCCCAGGTTAAAAGCGATCACGAAATGATTTAAAACGGTGGGAACCAGTCCGTAGTATCGTTTCATAATATTAAAACGCTCCTGCAAACTTTGGCGGTGTTTCTTTTTCGACATCCCCCCTACCAGGTATTTGGCAACGTACTGGTTTACGTTCACAATTTTACGGGCCTTTTTCGCGGCGCTGATAATCCAGTCTATATCTGCGCTGAGCTGGTACCGGCTATCATAGGGCTCCGTTAATGTCCGCCTGATGTATATAGCCTGGTGACTGATGCTCATGCCATATTTAAAATCGCGCCAGGTAAACGCGACAGGTGCCTGATGCCTGCGCTGCCCCAGGCTTTGGCCGTTATCGTCAATCATTTCGGTTTCGCCATAATAAATATCGGCATCATCGGCAGCGGCAAAAACATTGGCTACGGTATCAGCAGCATAAAACTCATCGCCCGAGTTCATGAAGATAACATAGTCGCCGGTAGCTACAGCCAAACCTTTATTCATGGCATCATAAATACCATTATCCTTTTCACTGATTAACTTGCTAATGCGGTCCTGGTATTTATTGATCACCTGCAGCGTGCCATCGTTTGACAGCCCATCTACAATAATATATTCGATGTTAGTATAGGTTTGCCCAAGAACAGAAAGCATGGTGCGCTCAATATCGCGCACGTTATTGTACACTATGGTGATAACGCTTAGTTTGGGATTAAACATCAGCACCTCCCGCTCCCTTATTATTTAATAAACTTTCGTAAAGCGTTATATGTTTTTTGGCGACAATCTCTTCCGAAAAAGTATCTATTACCGTTTGCCTTGCCTGTTGCTGAACTTGCGCGCTGTCCGGGTGTTTGATGACCCACTCCATACCATCTGCAAAGCTCTCTGCCGAACGATAGGTTGCCAGGTAGCCATTGTATTCATGCTGTACCATATCGGGTATTCCACCTGTGGTAAATGCTATTACCGGCGTTCCGCAGGCCAGGCTCTCCATTACGGTATAAGGTAAGTTATCTTCCAGCGACGGGATCAGGAAAGCATCGGCAGCGGCATAGTATTGTGCCAGTTGCTCATCGTTATTAATAGTACCTAAAAAACTGGTCTTGAACGGAAAATCGGGTACACCTTCGATGCCTCGGTTACCAAATACTACCAGCTCTATATTATCGGCAGCAGCACCTAAACGCTGCTTTAGTAGCTCCATACTTTCCAGCAGGTATTGTGTGCCTTTATGCAGATCCTTGCGCGAGGGCATAAATCCGCTCAGGAAAATAAACTTATCTGTTGGCAAGCCGGTTTTTTCCTTTGCCTGTTTTTTGTCGGCAGGTTTAAAAATATCGGTTTCAAGCGTGTTGGGGATCTGATGTACATTCCTGCCCTGCATCAGGCTGCTCATTTTTACGGATGCTTGCATCCATGAACTGGGAGCTGCAATGGCAAAATCCAATACCTCATAAGCTTTGTGTTTCTGTTTCCAGATCTGGTGCGATATATCATTATCAGATGCATGAATAAGCAGCGGGCAGTTACCGCATTGGCGCTTATAATGATCACAGGTATAACGAACGTGACAGCCCCCGGTAAAAGCATTGCTATCATGAAACGTCCATACAACGGGTTTATTCAATTTAGCGATCTCGGCAATATGTTTTGGATCTAAAAACCCGTGGTTGATCCAGTGCAGGTGGATAATATCTGCATTTTTAACATCGGGATGATGAATAACCGAGTGGCCAAACCAGGCGAATGAAAACGGGGTGCGTTGTAATGGCTTTAAATATCGTTTGGCCAATAAGCGTTCTAAAATGATGGTAGCCGCTGTATATGACTTTTGGATCAGGTTGGAGTTGAAAGTTCTGATCAGTGGGTTTTTCCCGAATTTATAATGAACTACGATCTTCGAATCAATATTTTGGCTAAGCAGTGCACGGTTAAGGCGCATACAGCCCCTGCCTGCTCCGCCATTTCCGTCATAGGTATTCAGATGCACTACTTTCAACATGCCTCAAAAATACATTTATTCATCTGAACCTAAATAACCGAAATTAGCGCATCCGCTGTTTAACAAATCGTACGGCGCGTTGCAGTAAATTACCCTTACGGTGTGCCAAAAAGTATTTTATAGCATGATACGCCCGTTCGTCTTCCTCAATTACATCGGGGAATTTTTTAACAGGTTGCTGCGAAATATGCACATCATACATGTTCTCTCTATTAGAATGCACACCCGTACCATCATGCCCAATATTATTGATAAAGGAACGTGACGGATTTAAAGTAAGACCGCCCTTTAAAAAGATAGACGCATACCAGCGTATGGCCCATGAATTGTTTTTACCTGCCTTAAATTCCTGCACCTGTCGCCAAAAGTTCATTTTGCCTTCAATAGAAAAGCGAATGATATCTAACGTATCAAACTGTGCTATCAATTTGTCAATATCTGGCTCAAAATTATTCCAGGCACGGGCCCAGGTGGCCCATCCCCAGCTGCTGGCAGCGCGGTAAAAAAAAGACTCGGGCAAACCTTTATCCTTTAAATTATACATATAAGCGCCTATATGCATCACTTTTTCTTCGTTGGCATAACGGGTTAGCGCTTCATTAAAATATTGCAGGGCGTAAGGCGACGACAGCAGATCGTCCTCAAAAACAATTACTTTACCATACTCATATACCAACTGAGTAACCCCGCTGATGATGGATTCGGCCAGCCCCAGGTTATGACTCCTTTCAATTACCTTTACCGATTTAAAACCGGTAGTTTCTTTGGCCAACTGCCTTACCTGCTCCACTTTGTCGCGGTCGGCATCGGTTTTGGCGGCATCACAAAAAATATATAATCTCGACTCATCTGCCAGTGTGTTTTTTTGCAAATGGATCAGGGTACGGCGCATGTGGTCGGGCCGGTTATAAACAAATAAGGCAATAGGGGCAAGTTGCTGCATGGGTATAAAAGATCAGAATAGTTCGGGTTGCTGGCTGGCTTTTTTACACAAAACGGTATAAGCGTTCGCAAATTGTTCACTTACCTTTTTTCCGAAAATTTTTCCTAAACCCTGCTTAACTGCAAACTCGGCTGTGATACGCAAATTGCTGACAAAGCTCTTTGGTTTTTTTTGATTAACATAAGTATTAAACCGGGTTACTTTAGGTTCGGTCATGGATACAAGATCATTTTCAATTTCAAAACCTTCGGTACGCAGCAAATAACGGAGCGATGTTGGGGTATATACATTGATATGCCCATAAGCCAAAAAATGCTTTATACGCCTGTCAACACCTGCCCTATAATCACGCGGTACTTCAATAACACATTGTTTGGCTACCCGTTTAATTTCGCGCAGCAGCATGCGTTCATGCTCCACATGCTCCAACACATGCGACAGGATGATCAGATCAAAGCTATCATCGTCAAAGGGCAGTTTATAACCATCAAATACCTGTACAGCTTTTAAATTTTTTATATCGCGCGATTTAATGTATTCAACCCCGCTTGCTGATATTTCAACCGCCTGATATTCGGGAGCAAAATTTTGATCCGACAAAAATTTCAGGATACTGCCATCGCCGGCGCCAACCTCCAGAACATTAGTAAAGGTTAGTCCACGGCACACCTCTATAATATGCTGAGCCTTGTATTCAGCGCTCATCATACGCCAGGCTTCATCGTGCTTTTGATAAAATTGATCGTATGCGGTTTTAACGTTTCCGCTTATAATTGATTCCTGCATAGTTTACGAAGGTAAAACTATAGCTTTTTCATTCAAAGAAACAATCTTTTTTATTTAAAGAATGCTAATTTATTTAACGACTGTAACATTAAACTATTTTATTTTAAAACCTTGGGCAAACCCGTGCCGGGTTAGCAATACCCTTGCCCAAAATATAACTCACTGATAGCTCAATGCCCCCTTGCCCGGAAGTTGCACTGCTAAGCGCTGATGAATTAAAATCATAACTAACACCTATCACCATGTTTTTAAAATGATAACCCGCATCAGCAACAAAAGCATCATTTAGCCTGTACATTCCTCCTAATATCAAACCTTGGTCATCTTGAACTTTCAGCTCTGAATATATGCCTAAAGCCCTGATCTGCGTTTTTTGTTGTTTTATATAGATAGCATGGGGTGTTATATCAAAAAATTCTGACGCTTTAACGCGTACTCCCCCGTGAATGGTATACCTTACCGGTAGCTTACTGTTAACCCCTTCTGCTGTAAATGGATCTTTTACCCGGTTAAGATGCGCTATACTTACACCGCCAAATACATTTGCCGTATTTAATGGATCTTCATCATCGTAAAAAACACCAACATTTGCATCAAATACCGTAGCGCTTGTTGTGGTAAAGTTTTCAAAGTTTGGCACATTCGGATCAAACCCGTTTATCGGACCATACTGATTATCAAACTGTAATTTATTAGGATCAAAGCTCCTATTAATAACACCCGCCTGCAAGCCAAAGTGAAGTTTTTGATAACCGTTTGGTGATATACTTATGCCATAACCAAAAGAACCATAAGCGGCAAAATAATTATACCCGGCGGTACCGGCGGCCTGATTAATAATGTTAAATCCTATACCTACCTTTTCTGACGAGCGAAAATCGGCTGATAATGCCCCGGTTTTATACGCCTTGTTTATAGTTGGCCATTGTTCCTTAAAATTGCCGGTTAAGCGCATATCTCCGTCAATTACTCCGGTTAACGCGGGGTTAAGCCATAAGGGATAAGCATAATATTGAGAAAAATGAGGATCTACCTGTGCCTGCAACCTCTCCGCCAATCCAATCAAGAGCAGCATTATTATACTAATTAATGTTTTTTTCACCTTAACAATGTAATAGTACCTTTCTTAGTCAGTTGTTGTCCGTCGTTCATAATTGCTTTAACATAATATACATAAACTCCTACCGGTTGTTGAGTGCCTTTATAATAACCATCCCAGCCTTGAGCCTGGCTGATTGAAGTAAATAGCAATTCGCCCCATTGGTCATATACATAAAAATTTAAGTTTTTTATATTTTCACTATGAACGTACACGATATCATTATTACCATCGCCATTGGGTGTAAATGCATTGGGTACAAATATCTGATTACCTAAGGGACTGGCCGCGGTACCAATAACCGCTATTGAACTACCGCTTAGTTCACAATCAGTATTACCAACCGTGCGTACAATAATGCTAACCTTCTGCAGCAAATTAAGACCGCTAACCGTATGTTTTACACCTGTACTGCCCGAACTTGGATCAGTAAACGGGCCATTGTCAACACTAACCTGGTAACCCTTTGCTCCGGTAATTGGGGTCCACTTAAAGCTTACTGAAGTTGGCGTAGTTCCATCAACACTTACCGCTGGGGTACTTAACGGATGCAACATTTGCACCTGCACTTTAGTACGCACGGGCGGAGCACAATTATCCACACTTTTTGCTTCAACATAATAATCCGCAGCCGAATTTAAAACTGGTGTGGTAAACGTTTGTGTTGTACCTAATTGTAACGGAGTACCCCCAATTGCGTCGGCATACCATCCTATTTCTGCATTTTGATCGGTTATTGCAGTTAGCGTTGCACTGTTGCCAGGGCAAATAGATGTACCCTGTACCATGACCTGCAGCGGTTGATTAATTAATATATTAACAGCTTCTCTTGTTGCCGAATTGCAATCATTATTATTTACTGCCTCCGCATAATAAGTTACATTTGATGTTATTTTCGTTGTTGTAAAATCAACTCCAGAATGCACTGGTACCGTACCGGTTGCAGAGGTGTACCAGTTATAAGTTAGCCCAGCCTGTGGGCTTAAAATGCTTAATATGGTTACGGAGCCTGTGCAAACCTGTATATTATTCTTAACCACCTTTGGTACTGCAGGTAGAGAGATCATATTTACCTGCGCACTTGCCAATGTCGTACTGCTACAGTTATTACTTACTGCTTCGCAATAAAATGTTGTATTATTGTAAAGCTGGGCCGTTACATATGTACTTCCAGTATGCAATAAACTGGTTCTTGCAGGAGAGTCATACCAGTTATAAACAATACCTGTTTGTGGTTGATTAATAACTAACGTTGCAGTACTACCTAAGCAAACATCCTGCGACAATAATTGCGGCACCGGAGCTATAGGTGTTGGTATTATAATTATACTAACCGAATTACTTGCAATAGGAACTATGCAGGCACCTGATGTTACAACACGCTTATAATAAGTGGTAGATGTTAACACCGGCGGATCATAATCTTTTTTAATTGCCCCGTTTATATCAACGAAAGTTACGTTATCTGTTGAGTTTTGCCATTGGTAATTATAGGTATTGTTTCCTCCCGAAGGCATGCTACCGGTTATTAAAGACGGATCGCCGGTAACACAAAAACTGGCAACGCCAGGTGCCGTTATAATGTTGTTTGATGGCGTTATCTGTACTTCAACAGCTATTATATTACTAAAATTAGGTGCCAAACATGCTGCATTTGTAACTGCTCTGCGATAGTATGTGGGGCTGGTTATAACTGATGGATCATAATCTTTTTGAATTGCTCCTGTAATATCAACAAATGATATACCATCCGCTGATTTTTGCCATTGATAAGTGTAAGTGCTCCCTCCTGTAGGCGTAGTACCAATAATATTTGAAGGATCTCCGGTTGAGCAGAAAGCCGGAGATGGGGTAGCCTGGCTAATAACATTGTTACCAATTGCATTGTTTACTACTATTACGTCTTCGGCCGTCGCGGTTTCACCGTTATAATTTGAACCGGGCACTGTTCCTGATGATATTGTTTGATAGGTTGTATTTGTACCCTGAAATGCGTTTATTTTCGCTGTGATTTTTCGGGTTGGATTGGTATAATCACGGGTAGGATCAAGATAGATTGCCTGTACACTGCTATTGTATTGACCTGATATTATACAATCTATTTTAACAGTAAGATTAATAGTGACCACCCCATCAGCAGGGATATTAAAATCGCCCAGTAATGGCCTGGTAGCGGTACCCTGATTAGTAATGGCAGCCGGTCCATCAGCAGATCCGGAATAAGTTGCCGTTGCCGATTGAAATGAGAACCCTGCAGGTAAAGCGCAATCTGCCTGAACCCCTCCGGCATTACCACTCGCTGCCTTGTTGGTAATTTTGATAATATAAATTGCAGTACCCCCTACAGGTTTAGCTATAGAAGGGTCAATAACGCTCATTGTTGTTGTAAGCTCCGGAAAGCATATAGTACCGCCGCCTAACAAATAAGGTGGTAATGCAGTTACATCAAAATGAATTGTACTACCTGGAGCACCGCCGCCGGCATTATGAGTAATACCATTACCGTTCTCGGTTTTACCGGGGTTACCTCCTGATACATCGCTGTGAACAACGCCTGATGGAATGTTATAAAAAATTATACCTCCGGAGCCGCCGCCGCCCGGTCCATGTGGTTGAACTCCGTTATTAACAGGCGAATCGTTTTCCGTATTTCCGCCCTTGCCACCAATGGCATGCATCGTAATATTGGCAGTAGGACTTGCATTTGAAATTTTCAAGAATATGCTTCCACCACCACCACCACCACCTGATCCATCAGGATGTAGCCCATATACCCCGGGTGCACCATCAGCACCATTAGCTAAAATAGTACCATTACCTGAAATAGTGCGGGCATTTACTAAAACAATACCACCTCCAACACCGCCTTTAACGCCCGAAAAAGCGTCATTTGCATGGCCACCGCCACCGCCGCCACCCATAGCTATCCTGGTTATTTCGGGAGTTGCATTAATAAAAGTTCTTGATCCTGGCCTGCCGCCGCTTGGATTTGTACCCCCTATTGGTTCATAGCCCCAACCACCAACACCACCGCTGTTGCCATTACCACCGCCACCACCACCCGAATTTGTATCGTTACCGCCGCCACCTGCGTTGGCAGGAGCTCCTCTTCCGGCAGATCCGCCCGGCAAGCCTTCAACAATATTATCTATTTCATTAAAACCATCCCACATATATCGAGGCGTACCCGCTATACCTTCCCCCTTTCCTGATGCACGATCATCCGTTGCATAAGTCACATACAAATCGGGTATATTGCCAACAGCGTTTTTTATTAAACTATACCCTCCTCTAAAACCACGCCCCGAAACATCAACTGTAAAACCGTTGAAATCGATATTTCCTGATACCTCAAAGGCTATAATCCCGCCCGTTTTACCATTAAATGGCGGAGGTGAAATATTTGAAGTGAGATGCAGGTTTGCATATTGTGGTATTCTGATAACCTGAAAGGTACGCCTCCCTCTTGATGAAGTGGCATCGGCATTTACATAATTGTAAACAGCTCCGTTATTGTTTCCCGAACCCTTAAAAGATAATATTCCACCGGTCAAGGGCACATCACTTGTAGCTATTACATACTCATATTTACCCGTATTACCTAAACTTGTAAAACCGGAAGCTCCCATCCCATCCTGGTTCAGGGTGCCATAGGGCCCGCCATATGATGTTGTGTTAGTATAATTTATTGTAGCATCCTGTGTTTGAACAATTAACATCAGGTCGCCCGCTTTTACCGGGATTGTTCCAAAATTGTTGCCATGGGTATCTGCCGGCGGAACAGCCGCGAGTGGTACACTTGTACCTCCTACGGCAATAGTAGCATTACCCAACGGCGGAAAATAGGTATTAATTGAACCGTTAATATTGGCTGTGCCATCTGCACCTGAAGTAGCACATACCGTAGGATTTGATGCGGGGACATCAGGCGGGGTTGCAGCTAAAACCTTATTAGCCTTTAAAAGTGGGGAATGTTGCGCAAACACCTTTGAGTGGAAAGTTACTGCAAACACAAATAAAAGCAGCGTTTTGGTAAAGATTTTATTCATACATGTTCTGTGAAAGGTCAGGTTATATTTTAAACCACTGGGCTTATTTTTTCCTTCTGGGTATGATCCGATCAAATATAATATTTATATCTTCTGAAATTTTAAAAAAATATGCCAGAAAACTGTAAATAACACCGATAACAACAGAGCGATACACCATATCTGCGTATTGGTTTTTTAAAACCGGTAAATATAATCCTATCAATAAACAGACAACACCGATAAAAAATATCAATGCATGAACTTTACCAAATGGTTGTAGTTTAAACTTAACTTTTACAAACAGCCAATAAGCAAAATTGAGCACGAACATGGTAAGCAGGTATGAAACAGCTGCCCCCATCATACCTATACGAGGTATAAGTATCCAATTGCTTACCACGCAGAAAATAACGCTCAAAACTATAAATAGCGTAGTAAGCCTGTAATATTTAGAAACGTTCATAATATAACCATTTAAACCACCTGTCATATCAACCAAAAACCCCAGGCCTACAACAATAAAAACATCAAAATAGCTAGCATACTCTGGCTTATGCAATAACAAAATAATAAACTGTTTATTTATGATAAGACCCACAAACAACAAACAGCCGATAAGCATTTGTACCACTGATGTTTTATAATAAATTTTACCAATTTTAGCCAGATCGTTAGTAACCCATGATTGTGCTACAATTTGAAGTGAGGTTCGGCTTAGCGCCTTTGCAGGTAAACTTATCACCAATGCTATGCTAAAAAATGTACCATAAACGCCAACAAAACTCAAAGATTCTTTAGTGAGCAAACTCAACATAATGATGTCAAGGTTTTGGATCATTACATAAGAGCTACCACTTAAAACGGTGTAGAACCCATAGTTAAAAAACTTCTTTTTATCTTTTAAAAGCTGGGCTGATATGGGCGCCAGCTTAAACTGTTTACCTTTTGATATATAAATAAACAGTATAAGTATCATGAAAATATTAGCGATTATATAAACCCCTAAAAAATCATTGTAGTTAATTATAGCTGCCGCGATCAATAAAACACTTACCAGGGTAAATAAACGGAGCCCAACCTCACGCAGGAACGAGGACAATACATTTTTAAAAACCGTTAATGCCATACTTTCCAGCACTGCATAAACCATAGTTAAAAACGATAAGGGAATTAAGTAATAAAAGTATTTAACTAATAAGGTGGCTCCTTTTTTTTCGCTGTAAAAATGAATAATGGAATTTTTAAATAACAAAAACAGCAAAGTAAATATTGCAAACCCCGCAACACTCCATAAAACAACAAATGTTACAAAGCCATTATGTTTTTTGTCATCGCTGCGGTAGTATGGGAAATATTTAAGGATAACATTACTGACACCCACTGATGCTATTTGTGCGTAAAGTAATGATATGGCTATCATGAGCGAAAAAAAGCCAATCTCCTCGATACTTAAAAACCGTTGAAACAGGATAATCAGGTTAAAAAAACCTAAAGCCGTACCTGCATATAGTATTAGGCTATTAAAAAAACCCTGCTTTTGTAATAAGTTCATCTAAACTTTTTAATCAAACGATACTATTTTGAATAACATCATCCAGCAATGCAATCCTTAAATTGATATCGTAATTATTGACCATGTGCTCATGCCCGGCTTTTCCAAACTTCACCGCAAGCTCCAGCGACGCTGCTAAGGTCATCATTTTTTCAGCCATCCCGGTTATATCATATTCATTAACAAGCAAACCGGTTACACCTTCAATTACCGCTTCTTTAATACCGGAGTGCCGTGTAGATACCACCGGCAAACCCGATGCTGATGCTTCTAAAACAGTAAGCGGTGTACCCTCTTTATCGCCATCAGCTGCAGTTACAGAGTGCTGTACAAAAGCTCTCATAGTTTTCATGAGCTCCCTGATCTCCGCAGGTTTTAAAACGCCGGGCAATATAATATTATTTTCAAGCCCCTCCTGGGCTATGAGTTTTTTGGTATCATTAAATAATGGCCCCCTGCCCACCATCCACAACTTTGCATCGGGATATTTATTCACTACTATTTTAAATGCTTTAACCAATGAAGCAGGCGACTTTTTTTCGACAAAACGGCCTACAAAAAGAAAGTTTTTTTGTGATGCCGAAATATCCAACAATGGAAATTCTCTCGTATTTACGCCGCAGGAGGCATTATAAACTTTATCGGCAGGTGCGCCCATCTGTTTAAGAGCCTCGGCCATTTCGGCAGATACAGCAATGAAGGCGCTGCCATAAGCAAATGCTTTTTGATATAATTCGCGATATCTGGCAACCGTTTCACGATGAAAAACATCGGCACCATGAAAATGAATAATGAGCGGTACCTTGGCTAAACGACAGGCTTCGGTAACAGATGCACCTACCATACCATATTCAGCAAATACTACATCTATTTTTTGCGCTGTAAGGTAGTCAATTAATGCCCTGGTTCTTACACCTATATTTTCCCGCTTAAATATTTTTTTTTGAATAAGATAACTTAACAAGCCTAATTTCGATCTGATAAGTGTTTTATCCTGATGATCATACACGGGGAAAGCACCACCATATAAAACTTTTTTGTTACCTGCCAGCCCGTCGATATGGGCTTGTATAAAGGTTTCAGAAAAAGCCGACTTATTAGGCTTTATAATACATAAATTATATTCCCCGCTCATGTTTAACCCAGTTTTCTGCGAACGTAATTCTTACGGAAAAAGCTGCCCAGTTTAGCCTTCAATTTACTGATGATCCGCTGACTCCTCTGACCTGCGCTTACAGGTTTGGGATGAAAGAATGCAGCTTCAAAATCATCGTTTTTTTCTAAAACAATATGTGCGTAATCACCAACGTTCCAAACGTTTTTAAGCTGGTATAAGATCACCTCGGTACCTGTATCTGCGGCTAATTTACCAATCACTTCAAACGATATATGCTCATCGACAGGCTGCATGGTTTCGGGTTTATTTACCAATGACCATTTCAAATTGTGCGGTGTAGGTACGGTTAAAATGATCCTCCCTTTGTTATTTAATATTTTTGCTAAGGCTGCATGAACTTCGGGCCTGTCATTTACTGCAATGTGTTCGTAAACATCCATGAATATGATCAGATCGAACTGCTCGTTAAACGTTTCTGGAGTTAATATCGATTCCTTAAAATTAAGCCGTTCATCAGCAAACAATTTTTGAGCTATTTGTATGGAAAGAGTACTTATATCAATTCCTGTGATAATGGCCTCCGGCCAGTACTTATGCATTCTCGAACTGATATTGCCCATGCCACAACCTACTTCTAAAATACGTTGTGGCTTTACGGGAGCAAACCGTTTAATCGTTTTCCATCCGTATTCAATGCGGGGGTTTATCTTTATATAATCGTTCAGTTTATTTTTAACGTGCTCATCATAATAAGACACAACGGTTTCGCGGTTCAGATTTTCGATCATTACAATACAAAGAATAATATTAAAAAGCTATGCTTGCCTTGCAAAGTTAATAAATAATATTAAAGAGGCTTCCGAGCAACTATTAGATATATTGCACCATCGCGATCACGCTGTTCCTGTGTGTTAATTTTATTAAACAAAGCAATAAATGTTTGCATAACCATGGCAAAAAGAGGCCGTATAAATTTGGGCAACTTAACGTAAATGCCGTCCTGAAACAGCTGTAAGCCACTGGCCGACAAGCCCATGATACCACTGAATGACTGAATCTCAAACCCTTCGGTTTCAATTATTTTTCTTAAACCTGTGCTTGTCCACCGCCAGTAATCATTAGGTGTGGGGTGATAAAACCAATAGCCATGGGTACTGATCAATAAAGAACCACCAGGTTTTAAAATACGAAGCGCCTCCTTTAAATATCCTGAAGGAGTATCTACATGTTCTAAAACCTGGTTTGACAATACAATATCGGCATAGCCCTCAGGTAGGGTGGTTTTGCTGTCAAAGTCAATATGATGTTCGGCCTTGGGGTTCATTTCCAGATCGACCCCTAAATATTTTCCTACCATGGGTTCTATAACTTCACGGTAAGGCATATCGCCGCAACCAAAATCAACCAGTAAAAGGTTCTTATTTGGGCTGGTAAGCTCTTTAGTTTTTTTTATGGTTTTATCTCTTAACTGCGATAGTGATATGTAACGAGGGTTGAATATAGAAGGGTATAACCTGTCATTTCCTTTCATGAGGATAAATCTAAGTTTTTTTCTATAAACACTGGTACTTCTGTTAACTCAAAACGCTATAAACTAAACCATTTTTTTGTAAGAGCTACTGGCTTAATGTGTTAAATTATATAATTTTTTAA
Organism: Mucilaginibacter lappiensis; assembly: GCF_050433765.1. Classification (GTDB taxonomy): domain Bacteria; phylum Bacteroidota; class Bacteroidia; order Sphingobacteriales; family Sphingobacteriaceae; genus Mucilaginibacter; species Mucilaginibacter lappiensis_A. Next base: position 120,969 of record NZ_JBNPWP010000009.1, read on the forward strand.
TTTCGTCTCCGTCAAGCGCCCTGTTGTATATTCGTAAATCATCAAGAGTTCCTCTAAGAAAATATCCTGTTGAAGGGACTTGAGGATTATCCTTACCCATATATAAATCGGCAGTTACTGATGGATTTGGTGAAGGAGTGCCATAAACTGTGTTATCAGACACTCCATTAATATAAAAACTGATCTGCTGTAAATCGGCTTTATAAACGGTAGTAATCATATACCATTTATTTAAATTAATTACTTTAGTATTTAAAGCGCTAAAGCTACCCTCTCCAAACGAGAGCAACCCAAGCCTTCCCTGTCCCGAGTTTACGAAATCATAACCTGTAATTGAGCTACTCCAGCCATTATCGTATTAAACTATCCACTTTATTTTTATTCATGAAGTAATGTTTACGAATATTAATTTGGCAGTGTATAAAGGCTCGTGACTTCGGCCTGGGTAAGCAAGCGGTTGTATATCCTTATATCATCTATTTTACCTTTTGTAAAATGCAGGGTAGGTGCACCGGCATTTAAGTTTTGGCTATCGGTGCCAATAAACATGGCTGTGGTTATTGCATTATTGGCAACGGGGATATCGGTAATAGAGTTATCTAATACGCCATCAAAATAATAGCCAAGTAGTTTCTGACTAAAAATATACACCACCGTTATCATGTGCCATTGTTTGGTATGTAGTACTTTTACACCAATCCCCAAAGGATCAGCATCATCCGAAACCTGGTAAAAAGGCCTGCCTACTGCTCCCTGATCATTTGGCAAACCGGTATTCCCTTCAATTCCAAAAACCCATCCTGCCGCTGAGCCGGACGCTCTTTTACCTAAAATAACATTACCATAGGTGTCATTATACGAATCAAGGTTAACCCAAACATTGATAGTAAAATCTGTATTATATAAACGCAGGTCAGGGCTGTCATTTACCTTAATATAACTACTTACGCCATCAAAACTGTAAGCTGAATTATTTTTGCCAAACCTGTCGGTAGTAAGTGTAGCACCATGTACCTCACCGTTGTTACCACGGCCGGTAGCATCAAGCGCGTTGTTGTTAAATGGATAGTAAGCCGACAATCCCGATTTCACACTGTCAATAACTGGTTTTTCGGGCGTTACCGGATCCGGGCCTTCGCTTTTACATGATGTTATTGCAAATCCAAGCAACACAAAATAAATCACATATCTCTTTTTCATACAATAAAGGCCGTTAATGTTAATTATTAAAACAAGTAAATATACTAACAACCCCTATTAATATAAAAACCTATAAAAAAGAAAGAGCCCCAAATTGGGGCTCTTTCTTTTTTATTTATTACAAGCGGTTAATAAATTATTGGCTTGTAAACTTCTTAGCGTTAATCCTTCTTTCGTTCTCGTTCAGGAATATTTTACGCAAACGGATGCTTTGAGGAGTTACCTCAATGTATTCGTCGGCTTGTATGTATTCCATTGATTCTTCTAACGAGAATTTAATGGCAGGTGCTATCCTAACGTTGGTATCACTTCCTGATGCACGCATGTTGGTTAACTGCTTGCCTTTGGTAAGGTTAATAACCAAATCGTTATCGCGGATGTGTTCGCCTAATACCTGTCCTTCATAAATATCAACTCCCGGATCAACGTGGAAACGACCACGATCCTGTAATTTATCAATAGCGAAAGCAGTAGTTTTACCAGTATCCATTGATACCAATACACCATTTAAGCGGCCCGGGATCTGACCTTTCCATGGCTCGTATGCTTTAAAGCGGTGAGCCATAATAGCCTCGCCACCGGTAGCGGTCAATACGTTGTTACGTAAACCGATGATACCACGAGCAGGGATATCAAATTCAAGGTGCTGTAAATCGCCTTTAGGCTCCATTACCAACAGGTCGCCTTTGCGCTGTGTTACCAACTCAATAACTTTACCTGCAACTTCGCCCGGTACATCAACTATTAAAGTTTCAACCGGCTCACATTTAACACCATCAATTTCTTTAACAATAACCTGCGGCTGGCCTACCTGTAACTCATAACCTTCGCGGCGCATGGTTTCAATTAAAACTGATAAGTGAAGAATACCACGACCGTACACCAGGTATGAATCAGGCGATTCGGTTTCAACAACCTTAAGCGCCAGGTTTTTCTCCATCTCTTTGTATAAACGATCACGCAGGTGGCGAGAGGTAACAAATTTACCCTCTTTACCAAAGAAAGGTGAAGTATTGATGGTGAACAACATGTTCATAGTTGGCTCATCAATATGTATAACTTCCAGTTGTTCTGGTTTTTCAAAATCGGCAATAGTATCACCAATATCAAAACCATCAATACCAACTACAGCACAAATATCGCCAGAGCTTACTTCTGTAGCACGTACTTTACCCAAGCCTTCAAAAGTATATAATTCCTTTATTCTTGATTTTTGGATAGTGCCATCGCGTTTTACTAAAGATACCGGTTGGTTCTCTTTAATAGTACCACGGGCTACACGACCAATGGCGATACGGCCTACGAAAGATGAATAATCTAACGAAGTGATCTGCATTTGCAAAGTACCTTCAGCAATAGGAGCCGGTGGAATGTTAGCTAATATAGCATCCATTAACGGGAAAATATCCTCTGTAGGTGTTTTCCAGTCGGTGCTCATCCAGCCTTGTTTTGATGAACCGTAGATAACCGGGAAATCCAGTTGATCTTCAGTTGCTTCAAGGTTGAAGAATAATTCAAATATCTGTTCGTAAACTTCTTCAGGGCGGCAGTTTTCTTTATCAACCTTATTAACAACAACAATAGGTTTTAAGCCTAATGCCAATGCTTTTTGGGTTACAAAGCGGGTTTGAGGCATAGCGCCTTCAAATGCATCGCAAAGTAATAAAACACCATCAGCCATTTTCAATACACGCTCAACCTCGCCACCAAAATCGGCGTGACCAGGAGTATCAATAATGTTGATCTTAACGTCTTTATACATTACCGAAACGTTTTTTGATACGATGGTGATACCTCGCTCGCGTTCCAGGTCATTGTTATCCAATATTAATTCACCAGTTTCTTGGCCTTCACGGAAAATGGCGCAACTGTGTAAAATTTTGTCAACCAACGTGGTTTTACCGTGGTCAACGTGTGCGATAATCGCAATGTTTCTTATTTTTTGCATGAAAATGCTCCTAAAATTTGGCGCAAAGGTAACGTTAATATATCGCATTTTAAAGCTTTGCAAGCTTATAGAGAAACATTTATACAATTTAATTACCAAATAGTGTTAACAGCTTATAATTTAAAGTACTGCTCAGTTGAAAATTATAAAGAAAATCAGTTAAATTAGTTAAACATTTCACATAGTCATGCCTGATTACGTACAGTTACTTTATGATATGGAAGTGCATTCCGTTGCCGGGATACGCAGGTATTTTGAAGAGGGTGGTAACCCCAATGATGTACAGGAAGGAAAGCCAGTTTTTACTAAGATGGTCGAAATGTACACCCGTACTCCCCGTTTCAGGGATTGCATACTGGCTTTTATAGATGCAGGGTTGGATTTTGAAGATAAAGCGCTGCTCTCTGTTTTAATTGATGATGCCGAAAAATTAAAGGCTGCTATCAGTGATGCCCCTGCAGCGGCCATAACCAAAACATACGCCTTATTTAACAATACCTATACTCCCTTAATCGGGGGTACACTGTTGCATTTCTGTGCCGAATATAATAGTCTGGCCTGTGCACAGCTCCTTGTACAATATGGGGCTGATGTAAACGAGAAGGCCGGTTTGGATGAGCATGGCTTTGGCGGACATACCCCCATTTTTCATACGGTTAATCAAAACAGTAATAACTCGGCATCGATGCTGCATTTTTTATTGGAAAACAAAGCCGACTTAACCCATACCGTTAAAGGCCTGATATGGGGCAAGGGGTATGAATGGGAAACATTTATCCCGGCAGTAAACCCCATAAGTTACGCCATGATGGGCTTATTGCCACAAATGCACCGTAAAGAAAAAACTATAACCGATGTAGTGTCGCTGCTTATTAAACACGCGTACGGGATAGATTATACATCGCCTAATGTTCCGTGTAAATATTTAACGCATTGATCGTAAGGTGGGTATTCTTTTAAATTTGCCATTATATTCAAAGCTGTGTCATTTCGAACCCTTCTGAGTTGGGTAAAGCAGGGTAAGGGTGAGAAATCTTATACAACATGAATTGCAAAGCGTGTAAGATTTCTCTTCGCCCTACCACACAACTCCACCGCCGCTCATCGAAATGACATGGTTTGTTTTATAGTTAGGCGCTAATCGCCTACCTGATCGTTTAAAAAAATCCAATTAGGGTTTATGGATTCTATCAGATCATTTTTCTTCTCCCTACGCCACTTCTTAATTTCTTTTTCTCTTTCAATAGCATGTTCAATATGTGAAAAATGCTCATAGTAAACTAAATTGTAGCAGTAGTACTGGCCGGTGAATGACTTTTGAGTGCCTTTGTTTTCCCTATGCTGACGCAATCTGACGCTTATATCATTTGTAACCCCAACATACAACACTGTTTTCCCTGGGTTAGTAGTGATATAGACATAATAATTGTGATTCCACATTGTTGACCTAAATAAGTCATGTCATTTCGAACCCTCATGAGGTGGCCAAAGCAAGGGGAGGGTGAGAAATCTTATACGCCCTGTACAGAACATGTGAAATACATGGTATACAAGATTTCTCTTCGCCCCATCACACATCCTGCCCACTGCTCATCGAAATGACATGGTGGGTGATATCTTCTTTCTCCCTACCTCCCAAAAGCCCAGCTCAAAAACTTAGGCATGGCTTTGGCCCATGTTGCGGTATCATGGCTGCCGCCAACCACTTCCACATATTGTATATCGGCAGGGCGGGTGTAGCCTTTATCCTCCAAAGCTTTGATCAGGTCGATAGTATCATCAATGGCATCTATAATACCGTTTTTATTGCGGTCGGTTGTTTCATCCTTAGTACCGGTTTGCAGCCAAAATTTAAGATCAGGTTTCTCCGCGGTACTTTTAATAACCGAGTGCATGATGCGGTCAGCATCGGTATAACCCTTGGCCAGATCTTTCCCCCTCCACCAGAACGAGCCGGAGAACACGCCCACTTTATCAAACACATCAGCATTGTTCCAGGCAATATCAAAGGCCGACAATCCGCCTAATGAAAATCCCGCGTAAGCAGTAGTTTCAAAATCACTGATACCGGTTTGCGCTTTAATCTGCGGCAGCAATTCGGTTACAATAAATTCAGTATAAATATCGGCCTTTGAGCCGCGTTTTTTAAAGTCGGGTTTACCGGCAATTCCGTATTCCTGTATGCGGTCTTCACCGGCATGTATGGCCGCTACCAGCAGCGGTTTTATACGGTTAGTGCTATACAACTGCTCCAGTGTTGCTCTTAGTTCCAGGTTACCCAGCTCCTGGCCGTCGTTCAGCAATAACAAACTTAACGGTTCGGTCAGTTCCTCTTCATCAGGCATTAAAAGCGTGCAGGTAACTTCCCTGTTCAGCAGTTCGGAGTTTATAGTTATATTTTTTTCGGTGATCGTCATTTCAATTTCAGCCCAGCCCCAGTACATCTTTGTCTCCTTTTTAAAGGGCACAAAAGTAAAAATACTTTTCATTTTTTGGGATATTTAGCCTCACCTAATCCTCCCAAAGGAGAGGACTTTATTTTTGAACCCTCTCCTTTGGAGAGAGTAGGGTGAGGCTTTTTTATGCTAACCTATTAATTTATCAGACTGTTGCCTTTTTCAATCAAACCGCTTAACTTACAATCAGAAACCAAAACCCATTATTTTGACCGAAAAATATCACCGCTGGTACTCGCCAAACTTAAACACCGACCTGGAAATGCTGGTATTTGGCGACAGGGGTTTTCCGGTGATCCTGTTCCCGACAACAAAGGGGCGCTATTACCAAAACAAGGATTTCGGACTGATAGATAGCGTAAAATGGTTTATTGATGAAGGCTTGGTTAAAATATACTGCCCCGATACCATTGACGATCGCAGTTGGTACGATAAAGGCATTTCCCCTGCCGACCGCGCCCGCAACTATACCTGGTACGATAAAATGCTGCTCGACGAACTGGCACCCTGGGCCATGCACGAAACCGGTGTGGGTAAGGTAGCTATGGCAGGTTGCAGTTTTGGTGGCTACCATGCGGCCAACTTCGCCTTTAAACACCCGGAGAAGGTGGCGCATCTGTTTACCATGGGCGGCGCTTTTGATATTAAAATGTTTACCGATGGTTTTTATAATGATGATATATTTTATAATAATCCGGTTGATTTTTTACCCGGCAGCAACCAGCATGAACTATGGCAAATGAATATTATCCTCGGCACATCAGAACATGACATTTGCAAAGGATATAATTTACAACTATCAAACATTTTGGCTCAAAAAAACATTAACCATTGGCTGGATATACGCCCGAATGCCAGTCACGACTGGCCGATATGGAAAGAAATGTTTTCGCATTATTTATCAACCATTAAATAATTATTGAATTAGAGAGTTATTGAGTTATTGAGTTATTGAGTTATTGAATAAAGTTAAATAAACCCGAACTGACAACTGAAAAACATCATACCATCTAAAAACATCATACCATCTACCATGAAAAAAATAGGCATCTTATTCGGACAGGAAAATTCATTTCCACAGGCATTTGTTGATCGTATCAATCAAAAGGCAGAGAAAAACATCTCGGCAGAGTTTGTACGCCTTGATAAGGTGATGCAAGCCGAACCGCTGGACTACGCTGTGATCGTCGACCGGATCTCGCAGGATGTGCCGTATTATCGCGCAGCCCTGAAAAACGCTGCTATTTGTGGTACGGCGGTAATTAACAACCCCTTTTGGTGGAGTGCCGACGAAAAGTTTTTCAACAACGCGCTGGCTGTAAAATTGGGTGTACCAGTACCCAAAACAGTGATCCTGCCATCAAAAGAACTGCCCGATGATACTACAGAAAAATCCTTCCGCAACCTGGCTTACCCTTTAGATTGGGATGGTATATTTAATTACATCGGTTTCCCGGCCTATATGAAACCATTTGATGGTGGCGGCTGGAAAGAGGTTTACCAGCTGAACAATCGCGCTGATTTTTTTAAAAATTACGATAAAACCAAACAGTACGTAATGATGCTGCAGGAAGAAGTAGTATTCGACGACTATTTCCGTTGTTATTGCATAGGCGGCAAACACGTGCGTATTATGCAGTATGAGCCGCGCAACCCGCACCATTTGCGTTATGAACATGGTAAAGCCCCGGCATCTAAAAAAATACTGGAAACGATTAAAAACTATGTTATAAAACTGAATCAGTATTTGGGCTACGATTTTAATACGGTTGAGTTTGCTATTCGCGATGGCATACCTTATGCTATTGATTTTTGCAATCCCGCTCCCGATGCTGAGGTGACCAGTGTGGGTCAGGAAAACTTTGAATGGGTAGTTGAAACCGCCGCCGATTACGCTATTGAACGAGCCAAAAGCCAAAAGGACGGCCTGGATAACCTAACCTGGGGCGAGTATGTAAAAACATCGGCTGCCAAAACACCGCTGGTAAATGTAAGCGTTAAACCAGTTAAAGATGATGTTTCTGTAGGAAAAGTTGATCATGGGATAGAGGCTGAGGGAAAAGTAAAGAAGGAGAAGGTGGTGAAGCTTGTTAAAGAGAAAGCAGCGAAGGAGAAGCCTAAAAAAGTGGCAAAGAAATAATATACACTCATGTCATACCGAATTTATTTCGGCATCTCACGGGACAGACGAATTTCCTGTTCACAATTTGCAAATGAGATGCTGAAACAAGTTCAGCATGACATGATATTTTCCCATCGTTTGTGGCTTCACAGGCAAGGGCATAAAATGTAATACTAACCAATTATGAACGAGTTTACCTTAGGTGTTGAAGAAGAATTTATGGTGATTGACCCTGTTACCAGGGAGCTAAAATCGCATGAGCAAAGAATTGTGGATAGCGCCCAAAAGATCCATGAGGATCAGGTAAAGGCCGAAATGCACCAGGCCATGGTGGAAGTGGGCACCCATATTTGCCACAATACCCAGGAAGCCCGTAAAGAGGTAAGCAAATTACGCACTACGGTGGCCCAGCTGGCGGGCGATATCGGCTTGCGTATTGGCGCATCGGGCACGCACCCCTTTTCGCACTGGCAGCACCAACTGATCACTGATCATCCACGATATTTTGAAATTGTTGATGAGATGCAGGAGGCTGCCCGCTCCAATCTTATTTTTGGTTTGCATGTGCATGTGGGCATCCAGTCGCGGGATATGGCTATACATATCGCCAACCAGGTACGCTATTTTTTACCGCATGTTTATGCGCTATCAACCAACTCTCCTTTTTGGGAAGGTCGCAATACAGGTTTTAAATCGTTCCGTACCAAGGTGTTCGACAAGTTTCCACGCACCGGCATCCCTGATTATTATAGCAGTATTGAGGAATACGATAATTATATCAAACTGCTGGTAAAAACCAATTGTATTGATAATGCCAAAAAAATCTGGTGGGACATTCGTGTACACCCCTTTTTTGAAACCATTGAGTTCCGCATTTGCGATTGCCCTATGTTGGTTGATGAAACCATAGCCTTTACCGCGTTGTTCCAGGCCCTATGCGCCAAACTGTATAAACTGCGGCAGCAAAACATGAAGTTTATTACCTACTCGCGCGCGCTTATCAACGAAAACAAATGGCGTGCGGCACGTTACGGAATCGACGGTAAAATGATTGACTTTGGTAAGGAAATGGAAGTGAACACCCGCTCACTGGTATTGGAACTGTTAGATTTTGTTGATGATGTGGTTGACGAGCTTGGCTCGCGCGATGACTTGCAATACGTACACAAAATACTGGAACATGGTACCGGCGCCGACAGGCAGTTGGCCGTTTACCATCAAAATAATAACTTTGAAGACGTGGTTGACTACATTACCTCGCAAACATTAAAGGGATTATAAATAATGACAACAAATAAACCGGAAATCAGGGTAGCGATTCTTGACCTGTACGATGGGATAGCAAACGAGGGGATGCGTGGTTTCCAGGATATCTTGAACAGGTATAAAGCGCAGCACAATTTAAATTTAAGTTACCGCATATTTGATGTGCGCCGTCGCTGCGAAATGCCAAGGACAGATTTTGACATTTATATTTCAAGCGGTGGCCCCGGCGATCCGCTGATTACAGAAGGTACCGAGTGGGAAAAGAAATATTTCAGGCTGATTAATAAACTGGAAGACTACAACCTGTCAAACCACGCCGATAAAAAACATGTCTTGTTTGTATGCCACTCCTTCCAGCTCATGTGCCGCCATTACAAATTGGGCGATATCAATATGCGCTACTCACCATCGTTTGGTGTGTTGCCCGTGAACCAAACTCCGGTCGGTGCAAATGACCCCATTTTGGAGGGCCTTGCCAATCCGTTTTACGCGGTTGACTCACGAAGCTGGCAGGTGATTAATCCCGATGAAAAACGGTTTAAGGAACTGGGCATGCAACTGGTAGCTATTGAAAAGGAACGTCCGCATATTGATATGCCCCGTGCCATGATGGCCATCCGCTATAACGATTATTTTTTTGCCACCCAGTTTCACCCCGAAGCAGATGCCAATGGCATGAAAGCACTTTTATTAAAGGAAGAAAAAAAGGACGAAGTAATAAACGAACACGGCGAAGTAAAATATCGTGAAATGCTGGAACACCTGGATGATCCGGATAAAATAACATATACCCAGCATACACTCATCCCAAACTTTTTAAACCAGGCAGTGCTGAGCTTGCAGGGTACCACCACCTTGTCATCCTGAGCATAGCGAAGAAGAAGCCCCCTCTAAACGGCGGAGCCATCATGAACACAAAAAATAAATAATAATAATGTGAATAATCTCCCCCCAAAGGGGGAGACTTTAAAAAGCATTTTGAAGCCCTCTCCTATGGAGAGGGTTGGGTGAGGCCTCTTGACGCGTTTAATTATAAAAACAATAAAGCCGCAACCTTTTAAGGCTACGGCTTTGTTGTTAAATATATTTTCTCCTGCTGTTACTTAGCTTCTGCGTTAAACAGCTTTGATTTATCAACCTTTTCAACTTTCATACCATCGGCCAGGATTTTTGATATGGCTGCATAAGGGGCCGAAACCACTTCTTCGCCACCTTTTAATCCCGACAGGATCTGAATATAGGTATCGTTCTGAATACCCGTGGTTACCTGTACTTGTTTTAGTTTGCCGGCAGTATAAACGTACACATACTCTTTTGCTGGTGCACTGATCTGTGGTTTATTCTTACTATCATCCTTTGCAGGTGAGCTGGCGGCAGCATCTTTTTTCTCATCCCTTGTGGTTACCGATTGTATTGGAACCGATAAGCCTTTAACATGGTTTGTATTAATATCAACCGTGGCAGTTAATCCCGGGCGGAAAGGAGACGGGTTATCTACCGTTTTTTTAAGCAATCCTGCGTATGAGTTTGCATCGATGCGTACTTTAACTGTAAAGTTGGTCACCTGATCGGCAGTAGTACCAACCACATTGGCCGAACTTCCTATCTCAATTACCGCACCGGTAAACTTTTTACCTAAAAAGGCATCAATTTCAATATTTGCAGGGTCGCCTAATGAAATGCGGTTAATATCGTTTTCATTCACATCAACATTTACATCCATTTTACTCAAGTCAGATATGGTCATGATCTCGGTACCTGCAAATTGCTGGGTACCCAAAACACGCTCACCTTTTTCTATCGACAGCTTAGATACCACACCATCAACCGGCGAATAAATAGTTGTTTTTGCCAGGTTGTCCTGGGCTTCTTTAACCGATGCTGATGATTGGGCAAGGCCAAATTGCGCGCCAACTACATTTTGCTTGGCAGCTTCTAAAGCTGCTTTGGCACCCTCATAACTTGCTTTGGCGTTATCATACTCAGATGCGGTAAGCACCTTATTATCATACAACTCCTTACTACGTTTATAAATAGCAGCCTGGTTATTAAAGGTTGCCTCCGATTGCTTAAGCATTTGTTGGGAATTACCCACGCTTGCTTTTTGAGTGCTGTATGATGCTACTGCCCTGTCAAAACCCGACTTTAATATATCAGGCCTTATTTTACAAAGCAGCTGACCCTTCTTAACTACATCACCCTCTTTTATAGGCAGCTCAACCACCTCGCCCGATACTTCAGGGCTAATTTTAACTTCTATGTGCGGTTTTATTTTCCCACTGGCCGATACGGTTTCGTTAACCTCACGCACATCGGCTTTTTCAGTGGCTACCTGGGTTAAAGGGGGTTTACCAACCAGACCGGCAACCCTGGCTATTACGTACAATACGATTATTGCTCCCAGGCCAATCAAAATATATTTAGTAGTTTTTCCCATGACTATGCGTTTGGATATTTTTTATTTAATGTTTAAAATTTAGCTTACTTATTATATTATAATGTTATTGGATTGCCCAGGTAATAGTCAATCACTTTACTCCTGAAAATAACCTGATATTGTGCCTCTATCATGTCAAACTGTGATTTATTAAGGTTGGTTAATGAGGTATTATAATCAAGTGAGTTTACTAAACCAACTGTAAAACGTTGCTGCGTAATATTAAAAGCTTCCTTATTAGCCTGGTAGGTTTGCATAGTCGATTGGTATTTCTTTTCGGCCGCCTTTACATCCCATACAGCCTGGTAAATAATTTTACTCAGATTATTACGGGCCAGTTGTGCGCCTACCTGTGCATTTTGGGCCTGTATTTTTGCCTTACGTACCTGTGTGCGTGAGCTAAACCTGTTAAAAATAGGTATTTGTAAGCTTATGGCAATTGCCTGGTTAAAGTTATCGCTCAATTGCGTAAAAAATGGATTGCTCTTAAAAACTTGTGTAAAGCCTGGTTGCACAACAACCTGTTGTGTATTTTGCACAAATCCTATCGGAGTTAATGTTCCGTTAGCAGTTGCCGAGGCAAGCGTATTTTTCGCATCCGAAAAATTAGACCCTGCCTGCCCTATTAAACTAACAGTTGGGTAATAAGTACCTTTAGCAACCTTTATGGCTTGTTCGGCTGTCCGTTGCTGAGCTTCGGCAAGCAACACATCCGGGTTTACACCCAATGCCGTTTTTAATACATCCTGCGGATCGTAAATTGTTTTTATATCAGTCAACTTGCTGATATCCGGTTTCTCCACTGATATGTCAATGGCCGGGCTCATTTCCATATATTGTTTTAAGGTGAGCATTGATAATTCCAGCTGATTTTCGGCATTGGTATAATTCAGGTCGGCGGTTGATAGCTGGGCTTTGGCTTGCGAAAGATCGGCCAACGTTTGGTTACCTACATCAAAATTTTTCTGGGCCCGGTCTAAAGTTAGTTTTGCGATATCAATTTGCTGTTGTGATGCTTTTACCAGGTCCTGGTTGGTTAATACCTGAAGAAAAGTGGTAACCACATTTAGCACCAGGTCGTTTTTAACTTTAGTAGTAGCTGTTTTATTAGCATCAAGCGTTAATTTGTTTTGGATTATCTGGTTACGTAACTGCCCACCTTGAAATAGTGTGACCTGGGAAGAAATGTTTCCATAAAACTGAAGGATACGCTGATTAATGAACTGGTAAGTTGACTGGTCAATATTACGGCCAAAATTAAATCCTCCCTGTGGAGCCGCAGTTAAATTGGGTAATTGATTGTTTTTTGCTTGCTTCAGGTCTTCATCTGATAAAGCCTCGGTAAATTGCGCCTGCTTGATAGTTAAATTACGCTCAAGCGCAAGGTCAATTGCTTTTTGTAACGTTATTACTTCCTGTGCATTAGCTTTAAAACTAAGTACCGAAAACAGGAATGTGCCAATGAGGAATGTTTTAATGGGTAGTGATAATGTTGGTTTCATAAAGTTTTTCTATACAATGGTAAGCAACTGATGATTACCTTGCAATGTTCATTTTCGTTTATTTTTTAAAATAAAACATTTAACACCTATATTTTAATATGTATTTGGTTAAAACACCCTGGTTGCTCAAAAAACTATATCCTGAACTAATTTGGAACATAAACCAAACTAACCGTTGCATTTATCTCACTTTTGACGATGGACCTATACCAATTGTTACAACACACATATTAAATATTTTAAAACAATATAATGCCAAAGCCACCTTTTTTTGTATCGGGGATAATGTAAACAAACATCCTGATATTTTCAAGCAATTAATAACGGGCGGCCACGCTATAGGCAACCATACCTACAATCACTTAAAAGGCTGGAAAACTGATAATGAAACTTATCTGAATAATTTTTTGCAGGCTGATAAAATATTGAATACCCCGCTTTTTCGGCCGCCGTACGGCCGGATAAAAAAACGCCAGATCAAAGACCTGCAAGCCGCCCGGCCCGATATTAAAATTATGATGTGGGATGTGCTTAGCGGCGACTTCGACATAAATCTTACCCCCGAAGCTTGCTTAAAAAATGTAATGAAACATACAGAAGCCGGTTCGATGGTGGTTTTTCACGATAGCCTGAAAGCGTTTGACAGGGTGAAATATGTTTTGCCCAGGGCGATGGAGATTTGGAGTAAGGCAGGATATGAGTTTTGCCCCCTAATCCCCTGAAGGGGGTTGTATTAGTTTTTATTTACTAAGCCCGGTCAATCACCAAATTGTATAGATAATATGGGATAGGGCTTACCGGCTCCAGCAGCTAAGCTATCAAACAACAACAATTCACATAAAACCTTGTTATTCAATTATTACTCCACTAAATAATACGTAGATGAGAGCATGGATAACCTTAGCGGTTTTAGCGGGTATTTTATTATTTAGCACCTGTAAAAAAAGCCCAAAAAGCACCAATACACCTGATACACCTGGCAACGATTCAGCATTAACCGACAAAGTTTTAACTGATAAATTAACATTCCCATGGGAGGTTTTATGGGGGCCGGATAATAAGTTATGGATAACCGAACGCGGCGGCAAAATAAGTAGTATAGACCCGGTTACAGGCGCCATTACCCCCATAAAAAACATTAGCGATGTGGTTTCACGTGGAGAAGGAGGTTTACTTGGTATGGTCTTACACCCCGATTTTGCTACCACACCCGAGGTTTTTGTGGCTTATAATTATGACAAAAGCGGCACGTATATTAAAAAGATCGTAAAGTTTACTTACAGCGGCGGAACCCTGATCAATCCTGTGGTTTTGTTGGATAACATTCCTGCTGCCAGTATTCATAACGGAACCCGCCTTGCCATCTCTCCCGATAAAAAACTTTTTATAACCAGCGGCGATGCTTCAGAATCATTAAGAGCGCAGGATAAAAACAATCCGGCAGGTAAAATTCAGCGCATCAACCTGGATGGCAGTATCTCCACGGATAACCCAATAGCAGGCAGTGCTGTTTGGAGTTACGGTCACCGTAACTCCCAGGGACTTGTTTTTGTTGGCGACCGGCTTTACAGCTCGGAACATGGTAACGCGACTGACGACGAGATCAACATTATCCAAAAAGGGCGAAACTTTGGCTGGCCTAATGTAGAGGGTTATTGCAACACTAATGAAGAGAAATCCTTCTGTGCAGCAAACGATGTAGTTGAACCAATCCAGGGCTGGACACCTACTATCGCCCCATCGGGCATCGACTACTATAATAAAGAAGCTATCTCGCAATGGAAAAACTCATTGTTGTTAGCCGTACTAAAAGATTCGGAATTACTGCAGCTAAAACTAAACTCAGCTGGCGACAAAGTAGAAAGCGTGAACACCTTTTATAAAAACAAATACGGCCGCATGCGTAATGTTGCCATATCACCGGATGGCAAGGTATTTATTATAACAAGTAATGGGAGCAATGATAAACTAATAGTGGTGAGCGGGAAGTAGAACAGTTGGTGCTATGCCGGCTGCATTCCCCCTTCAGGGGGTTAGGGGCACCCTATTTAGAATATCTCCAAATAACATTTACACAATTGACTGACAGCTTTTACCTGTAATTTTTGTAAATTCGCCGCACTACGTTCAACTCAATGAACTTAGTGTCAATTCTTTTACTTTCACCTAAAAATCAAATACAAATGGCTTTTGATTTAGATATGATCAAAAAAGTTTACGACCGCTACAGCACCCGTGTGGATGCTGCCCGCAAAGCGACTGGTAAACATCTTACTTTAACCGAAAAAATATTATACGCCCACCTTTCTGAAGGCGATGCTCAAAAAGCATTTGGCCGCGGAGTAGATTACGTTGATTTTGCACCAGACCGTGTGGCTATGCAGGATGCTACAGCGCAAATGGCCCTGCTGCAGTTTATGCAGGCTGGCCGTCCGCAGGTTGCAGTTCCGTCTACCGTGCATTGCGATCACTTGATACAGGCAAAAATTGGCGCCGTTGCCGATTTAAATACAGCTATTGATGTAAACCGTGAGGTTTATGATTTCCTGGCTTCGGTTTCTGATAAATATGGTATCGGTTTCTGGAAAGCCGGTGCAGGTATCATTCACCAGGTTGTTTTAGAAAACTATGCATTCCCGGGTGGTATGATGATCGGTACCGATTCACACACGCCTAACGCGGGTGGTTTAGGTATGGTTGCTATTGGTGTTGGTGGTGCCGATGCCTGCGATGTAATGGCAGGTTTGCCATGGGAGCTTAAATTCCCTAAACTGATTGGTGTTAAATTAACTGGTAAATTATCAGGCTGGACATCAGCTAAAGACGTTATACTTAAAGTAGCAGGTATCCTTACCGTAAAAGGTGGTACCGGTGCTATTGTTGAATATTTTGGCGAAGGTGCACGTTCACTATCTGCCACAGGTAAAGGTACTATCTGTAACATGGGTGCCGAAATTGGCGCAACCACTTCTATCTTTGGATATGATGAAAAAGCTGCTGCTTACCTGAAAGGTACCAAACGCGGTGATATTGCCGAGCTTGCCGATGCTATTGCAGCACACTTAACCGGCGATGATGAGGTGTATGCTAATCCTGAACAATATTTTGACCAGGTGATTGAGATCAACCTGTCTGAGTTGGAACCACATGTAAACGGTCCGTTTACTCCTGATCTGGCATGGCCTATCTCTAAATTCGCTACCGCGGTTAGGGAAAACAACTGGCCTACTAAATTAGAGGTTGGTTTGATAGGTTCTTGTACCAACTCATCATACGAGGATATTACCCGCTCTGCATCTATTGCAAAACAGGCTATCGATAAAAAATTAAAAACTAAAGCAGAGTTCACCATCACACCAGGATCAGAACTGGTACGTTACACTGTTGACCGTGATGGCTACCTGGATACTTTTGGTCAAATGGGCGGTGTGGTATTGGCTAATGCCTGCGGACCATGTATTGGTCAATGGGCCCGTCATACTGACGATCCTACCCGTAAAAACTCTATCATCACCTCGTTTAACCGCAACTTTGCTAAACGCCAGGATGGTAACCCTAATACTCACGCTTTCGTAGCATCACCAGAAATTGTTACAGCGTTTGCTATAGCAGGTGATCTTACCTTTAATCCGCTTACTGATACCCTTACCAACGAACTTGGCGAGCAGGTTAAGTTTGACGAGCCACAAGGTATTGAAATGCCGGTAAAAGGCTATGCTGTTGAGGATGCCGGCTACCAGGCCCCTGCCGAAGATGGCAGCCAGGTTCAGGTACTTGTTGATCCAAAATCATCGCGCCTGCAACTGTTGGAGCCGTTCGCGGCATGGGAAGGCATTGATCTTAAAGGTTTAAAACTATTAATTAAAGCTAAAGGTAAATGTACTACCGACCATATCTCTATGGCTGGTCCGTGGTTAAAGTTCCGTGGTCATTTGGATAATATTTCAAACAACATGCTGATCGGTGCCATTAACTATTTTAATAATACTGCCGATAGCGTTAAAAATGAAATAACCGGCGAATACGGACCGGTACCTGCCACCCAACGCGATTACAAAGCGCATAACATAGGCACTATAGTAGTAGGCGACGAAAACTATGGCGAAGGTTCATCACGTGAGCATGCGGCTATGGAGCCTCGTCACTTAGGCGTACGTGCCATACTGGTAAAATCATTTGCCCGTATCCACGAAACCAACCTTAAAAAACAAGGTATGCTGGGTATCACTTTTGCTGATACCAACGATTACGATAAAATACAGGAAGATGACGTTATCGACATCAATGGCTTAACTACTTTTGCCCCGGGCAAACAGTTAACCGTAGTATTAAACCATAAAGATGGCTCTGTTGATTCGTTCGCGGTAAATCATACTTATAACGCTCAGCAAATTGAGTGGTTTAAAGCCGGCGGCGCGCTGAACATCATCCGCAAGCAAATGGCTTCTTAATTAATTTCGGATATCGGATTGTCGATTTCAGATTTAAATATTTTAAAGCCTCCCTTTTGGGGAGGCTTTTTTGGTTTACTTCTTGCGCTCGTTTGTAACGAGTGCTTAATATGTGTCAGCGTTTACAACGCGAATAGTATTACCAGAAGCGATACAATCGCAAAACCATGTTAAGCACTCGTTGCAAACGAGCGCAAGTGGAAATATATTTTAGCAAATCAAGAATTCCCCCTTCAGGGGGTTAGGGGGCCTTCACCACCCTCTTCAGCACCAGTAAATTTTGACCGTTTAAACTGTAGCCGCTGATATTATTTTGGTACAGGTTTACCAGTTTATCATAGTATAGCACTACCACTGGCGATTGCTCCATAACAATACCATCCATTTGTTGATACAGGGCATAACGGGCAGTATCGTTTTTTACGTGGTAGGTTTGCTCAAACAGTGCATCGAATTTTCTATTATTAAAGCCGGTATAATTGGGCCCAAAAGGGATCTTGTTTTTGGAGTAGAAAACCGACAGGTAATTTTCACCGTCAGGATAATCGGCTATCCATTGGCCATAAAAAAAGTTGATACCGTTTTTTGATACCAGCTCGCGCAGGCTGGCTCCCTGGGTAATCTCCACACTGGTTCTAATCCCTAACCTATCCAGCTGGCCTTGTACATATTCTATCAAACTCCGGTAACCTACCGTGGTAGCCAGTGAAATTTCGGGCAGGTTCTTGCCATCAGGGAAACCGGCTTCGGCCAGTAGCTGGCGGGCTTTCTCAGGATCGTAGGTATATCCTTTTAAATGCTTGCTAAAGCCCGGCATCCCTTCAGGAATAAAACCCGCATAGCCGGGCGTGCCCATGCTGTTGCGCAGGTATTTCATCATTTTTTGCCTGTCGATAGCATAATTAATAGCCTGCCTCACTTTTAGTATCCGCAGGGGCGATTTTTTGACTATGGCCAGGTTGGTATCAACCAATATACCCAGGTACATGGTGTTGAGGTAAGGGGCAGTATTTAAAATAAATTTCCCTTTATATTTCTGCGTTACCCTGCCCGATTTGGTTAAAATATCATCGCGATAGCTGCCGTCAATATCATTCAAAAAGTCGAGTTTCTTTTTTATAAACTCTAAAAACGAGGTTTGCTTATCGGCAATAAACGTGGCTTTAACCGCATCAAGGTAAGGTAAGCGTTGACCTTTATTATCCTTTTCCCAGTATTTTTCATTTTTCATTAATACCAGTACTTCGCCTTCCTTCCAATATTTAAATTTAAACGGACCGGTGCCTACAGGATGACTCCTGAAATCCTTGCCGTAAAACTCTACTACCTCCCTGGGTACAACGGAACAGTACTGCGCGGTGAGCATGCTTAAAAAAGGCGCGAATGGCTGTTTAAGCCTGATCCGGAAGGTGCTATCGTTGGGTGCGGTAAAGGCATTTTTGCCTTCTACTTTATCGCTAAAGATCCACGAGCCGGACGAGGCAACCTTAGGGTCGATCAAGCGGCTAAAGCTGTAAACAAAATCAGCAGCTACCGCCCTCCTGCCCACGCCCCCTGCAAAATGCGGATCGTCATGAAAATACACATCGTTACGTAAATGAAAAGTGTACAAAAGCCCATCGGCCGATATATCCCAGCTTTTGGCTATGCAGGTAGTTACTTTAAGGCTATCATTGATTTGCACCAAGCCATTAAAAATCTGATTATCCATCCAAATGGTATAACGGTTGCGGCAAAAGGCAGGGTCAAGCGAAGTAAGGCCCTCCTCCAGATTGATGTTAAAAACAGTTTTATGCGAACCGGGAGTATTAGTATGACAGGCCGTGAGTTGAATTAGCAGTACAGAAAGCAGCAATAAGGCCCATTTATTCATTTAAAGCTAATATATTAATTATTGAGCTATTGATTTGGGGTGTTTTTATTTATTACTTATAGATGAAGATAATGGCAAAATTAGCACAGGACTTAATTTGCGCCTTATTGAATTGCAAAACATTTGGTACAATCATTTAAAGTATTTAGCAAACCTTATATTTGAGTTAAACCGCAACCTTATTACGCATGATCACCAAAGAAGAACTCCAGGAAAAATACGCGACGCTGTCACCCGATAAGCTGATGGAAATTATTGACAACAAATTTGATTATACAGAACTTGCTGTAACTGTTGCTATTCAGGAGCTCTCAAGCAGAAATATAACCGAAGATGACGTTAAAAGTTATAAAGATAAACAGGTAGAAAAGGTAACCACTTTTGTAAAAAGAAACATTGTTGATGATCTTAACCTACTACAAAAAAATCTTTTCTTTTTTATCTGGTTCCCGCTTCTAACCTATGCATTTAGGCGGAATTTTGCAGAGGATGGCTACTTATTAAAATTAAAACAAGCCAATTATTATTCATGGGCAGGCTTTATATCAGTTATACTCATTGGATCTTCACCTGTTGTTTTTGAAGCAGAACTTTCAACCCCAACAACTATAGCTATTTGGATAGCTTGCTTTATTCCAACCTACCTGCTTGATGAGTTTTTTAACCGGCGCAGGCAAATTGAAAAAATGCAAAGATTTTTTGAGCGTAATCGTGCCGGATCAAAAATCGAGGAGGCCAAAGAAGAGGCTGAAAATGATGATATGCCACGCTAAAAGTTTGTCATCCTGAGGAACGAAGGATCTGTTGTTAAGCTTTGAATGATGGCTAATAGATGCTTCACTGCGTTCAGCATGACAGGGAACATTTTTAAACGACGTTGAAAACAAGAAAGCCTCCCAAATGAGAGGCTTTTTTGTAAATAAAGTTTTTAGATCAAACGACCTTAAAAATCCTTTTATACTTCGGCTAAATGTTCGCCGGTAACGGTTTCTTTAATTTTGTTTTCCAGTTCTTCCATTAGTTCAGGGTTATCCAGTATCAGTTGTTTAACTGCATCGCGGCCCTGGCCCAGGCGGGTTTCGCCGTAGCTAAACCATGAACCTGCTTTTTTAATGATGTTGTACTCAACACCCAGGTCAATGATCTCGCCTGCTTTTGAAATGCCTTCGCCAAACATAATGTCGAACTCGGCTATGCGGAACGGAGGGGCAACTTTATTTTTAACGATCTTAACCTTAACACGGTTACCTGATACCTCATCAGTATCTTTAATTTGTGATATACGGCGTACATCCAAACGTACCGAAGCGTAAAATTTAAGGGCGTTACCACCGGTTGTAGTTTCGGGGTTACCAAACATTACACCAATTTTATCACGCAGCTGGTTGATAAATATGCAGCAGCATCCTGTTTTGCTGATGGTACCAGTTAATTTACGCAGTGCCTGCGACATTAAACGTGCATGCAGACCCATTTTCGAGTCGCCCATTTCACCTTCAATTTCGGCTTTAGGAACCAACGCAGCAACAGAGTCAATAACCAGGATATCAATAGCGCCAGAGCGGATCAGGTTATCGGCAATTTCAAGTGCCTGTTCACCATTATCTGGTTGAGAGATCAGCAGGTTCTCTACATCCACGCCTAATTTTTTAGCATAAAAACGGTCAAAAGCATGTTCCGCATCAATAAATGCAGCAATGCCACCTTTCTTTTGCGATTCGGCAATGGCGTGTATAGCCAGTGTAGTTTTACCAGATGATTCGGGGCCATATATTTCAATAACCCTTCCTTTAGGTAAGCCGCCAACCCCTAAAGCTATATCAAGCCCTAATGAGCCTGTTGATATTACTTCGGTAGGTTCAATAACGGAGTCGCCCAATTTCATGATGGTACCTTTTCCGTATGATTTTTCCAGCTTATCCAACGTAAGCTGTAATGCCTTCAATTTATCTGAATTGTTTTTGTCTGCGCTCATCTTATAAATATCTTCAACAAATATAAATGTTTTATTTTAAAATACTAATTTTTTTAGTAATTTCTTTATTCGATCGTCATTGTGAGGAACGAAGCAAGAAGCCTCACCCAACCCTCTCCTTTGGAGAGGGCTTTAAAATACTTTTTAAGTCTCCCCCTTTGGGGGAGATTTAGAGGGGGCTTCTTGCTTCGTTCCTCACAATGACGCTTTAGGCTTATTTAATTCTGAAATTAATCAACTTACCAATACCAATCAAATATCTTTATCCACACTCCGCTTCTTCAACTCTTTACTTATTACATTCAAGGCCTTTTTCTTTTTAGCCTCTTTCGCTTTTTTGATCTTAGCAGCCTCGGCCCTCAGTAGCGCCGCTTCGGTATTGTTGCGTTCGTAGTATTTACAAAACCAGGTTAGCGGGCAAATTTCGCACTTGGGGCTGCGGGCCACACAAATATACCGGCCATGTAATATGAGCCAGTGGTGGGCCACTCCCAGTACATCCTGGGGTAAATATTCTGTTAGTTGTTTTTCAACGGCCAGTGGTGTACGGGCATTGGTAGTTAGTCCTATTCGGTTTGATACTCTGAAAACATGCGTATCAACCGCTATGGCAGGCGCCTCAAACACCACCGAGGCAATAACATTAGCCGTTTTACGACCCACACCCGGCATTTTTTGCAGGTCATCAATACCAGATGGTACTTCGCCATTAAAAACCTCTACCAGCATTTTACCCATACCTACCAAATGTTTGGCTTTATTGTTCGGATAGCTTACACTACGTATGTAGGTAAAAACCTCCTCGGGGGTGGAAGCAGCAAGATCCTTCGGGGTTGGGAAACGTTCAAACAAGGCTGGAGTTACCTGGTTTATGCGCTTATCAGTACATTGTGCAGATAGTATTACCGCTATAAGCAGTTGAAACGGATTGTTATAATGAAGTTCAGTAACAGGGTTTGGCTGTTGTTTTGAAAAATAGTCGACAAAATGGCGATAACGTTCGGCCTTAAGCATGCTTTAATTTGTAGTGATGTTTATGGTTCAATTGATCATAGCGGAACGAGGTATACATATAGGGTATACATATATTATAATATGTATGATTGACACCTAATAGTTACGAATCAATATAAATAGAAAGGTTCATAAATCATTTATCGGATACGGGTTTATGCCATTTGCAAAACATCAACCTTAATCAACAATTATGATCTATGAACCAGTAAGTTTAAAATACTTAACGCAAGCTTTTTGAGTAGTCAAGTATCTGATGTATAGTCTGTACCTTTGGTTTTTTGTTCAAAAGGTCCAAATTAGTACGAATTGAATTGTAAAAAATCAAATCGTCAGCATCCAGATTTTCTTGTCCATTCTTGTCCATTAGAGCTTGGTTAGCAATTCCATTTAACATCGTAGTAGAGGTTTCATCCATAAGCTTATTTTGTAATAAATTTTATATGATTTATAACGGTGGCTTAAAGATAATATTTTGTTAAATGAAAATTAAATGAAATTTTTTTATTTAATAATAGATTCATTCGTTATTAACTCATTGAATGATTGGATGCTACCTAATTAAAATTTTTATTGCAGAGCAAATAAAAATTACCTAATGAGCAAATAATATTTTCAACAACCTAATTACGACTGAAAAATGGCTTAATTTTTAAGGCTCATTTCCTTGCTTTGCATCATTTTACGCAGGTTATTAAGCGCGTAACGCATACGCCCCAGCGCGGTATTGATGCTTACTTCAGTAATATCTGCAATTTCCTTAAAGCTCATATCACCAAAGTGGCGCATAATTAGTACCTCTTTTTGCTCTGACGGCAAAAGCTGTATCAATGTTTTAAGATCTTTATGGGTTTGTTCGCGTACCATACGGTCTTCGGTACTTTCATCGTAATTGCCCAGCACTTCAAAAATATCAAAGTCGTCGCCATTACTTACCATAGGAGCACGTTTTTCGCGACGAAAATGGTCAATGACCAAATTGTGCGCAATACGGGTTACCCAGGGCAAAAATTTACCTTCTTCGTTATACTTCCCGGCTTTCAGGGTATTTATCACCTTAATAAAGGTGTCCTGAAAAATATCTTCGGCTAAGTATTCGTCTTTTACCAGCAGGTAAATGGAGGTATATATTTTTGTTTGATATCGTCTGATCAATTCCACCAGCCCCGCTTCGTCGCCGGCAATATATAGATGGATTAGATCCTGATCACTCTTCAATTGAAAATCCATAGAAAGTACTTCTTAAACTTAATTTTTAGTTATAAAATGTATGAAGTAAAGTATATTCTATAGTATGCTCCTTAGGGGTTAAGAAATTGTTACTTCAAATAAAACAAATTCTCAGTTAAAAAACAAATTATATTTTTTTACTTTCTTCTGTTTATCAGGTTCATTAGAGAAAATTAGTGCCTTTACATTAAAAATTAATTTCCCTTCGGGGTTAGACGCTTATTTCACATTATGGTTTAATCAGGTATTAAATAAAATTGCAACCCATGCATCTGTTTGCAGCTTTAAGTAATTAAAAGTCAGCAAACTGTAAACTCAGTAATTAATTTGGCGCAAACCTAAAAACAAAGTAAAACCTATTTGGATACTGCTAAATATTTTAGGATTTTTGCACTTTCAAAAAAGTTCATGGATGGTAAAATAAAGTTCATAGTATAAATATTGTTTATCATGAACAATTTGACAATCAAATGATCTACCATTCCATGGTCAATGAACTAAAATCAAAGAATGACTAAAGAAGCAGAAAAAGATCCGCAGAAACATATCATCATAAAAGGGGCCAGGGTACATAACCTTAAAAATATGGATGTGGCCATCCCCAAAAACAAGCTGGTTGTAGTTACGGGCATGTCAGGTTCGGGCAAGTCATCACTTGCTTTTGATACTTTGTATGCCGAAGGTCAGCGCCGTTATGTAGAAAGTCTTTCGTCCTACGCCCGTCAGTTTCTGGGCCGTATGAACAAACCCGATGTTGATTATATTAAGGGTATAGCCCCGGCTATAGCTATTGAGCAAAAGGTAATTACTTCAAACCCACGCTCAACGGTAGGTACATCAACCGAGATATATGATTATTTAAAACTATTGTTCTCGCGCATTGGCAAAACCACTTCGCCGGTATCGGGCTTGCCGGTAAAAAAGGATTCCGTTACCGATGTAGTAAACTTTATACTATCGTTGCCCAATGAAACGCAGGTGACCATTTTGGCCCCGTTATATCCGCATAATAACCGCAGCTTAAAAGAAGAGCTTGCCGTTTTAATGCAAAAGGGATTTGTGCGGGTAGAATATTTAAACAAGTTGTCGAAAATTGAGGCTTTACTGGAAGATGAATCTATTGATAATACTTCGCTAATTGCTGAGGTGCATGGCGAAAAAAAGGCTAAAGGCAAAAAGCTGAAGACTGAAAGTGATGAAACAATAACACAGGATCCGGAAACACCAACCCACTACCCCGGCGTTCGTATTGTTATTGACCGTATATCAAAAAACGAGGAGGATGAAACCGTTAGCCGACTTGGCGACTCGATACAGACCGCTTTTTTTGAAGGTAAAGGTGATTGCTATGTACGCTATCAGGAACCCGATGCTGATGGAGAGCAGGAGCGCTTTTTTTGTGACCGCTTTGAGCTTGATGGGATAAAGTTTGAGGAGCCTACTCCTAACTTTTTCAGCTTTAATAACCCTTACGGTGCCTGCAAAAAATGCGAAGGCTATGGTAAGGTGATTGGTATTGATGAGGATCTGGTTATCCCTGATAAAAGTAAAAGCATATATGAAGGGGCAATTGCTCCCTGGCGCGGTGAAAAGATGCGCGAGTGGAACGATATGCTGGTGAAACACGCACTTCAGTTTGATTTCCCGATACACCGCCAGTACAACCAGCTTACCGAAAAACAGCAAAGGTTATTATGGACAGGTAATAAATACTTCCGCGGCCTGGATGAATTTTTTCAGGAGATGGAGGCGCAAACTTATAAGATCCAATACCGGGTTATGCTGTCGCGTTACAGGGGCAAAACCACTTGCCCTGAATGTAAGGGCAGTCGCCTGCGCCGGGATGCATCATACGTAAAGATCAACGAGCGGTCAATTACCGATGTGGTATTGATGCCATTGGATAAAGCCCTTGAATTTTTTCAGGGTTTGCAGCTTAACGAAACCGATATAAAAATAGGTAAGCGTTTGCTCATGGAGATCACCAACCGGTTGGTATTTTTAAATGATGTAGGCTTAAGCTATTTAACGCTTAACCGTTTATCAAACACCCTATCGGGTGGCGAATCGCAGCGTATTAATCTGGCTACCTCATTGGGCAGTAGCCTGGTGGGCTCTGTTTATGTATTAGACGAACCCAGCATAGGTTTACACCCGCGCGATACGCAACGGCTGATCAGTGTGCTTAAATCGCTGCGCGATGTGGGCAATACTGTATTAGTGGTGGAGCACGAAGAGGAGATCATGAAGGCTGCCGACCATATTATTGATATTGGCCCCGAGGCTGGTACTCATGGCGGCGAGCTGATATTTACCGGCACCTATGATGAAATTATTAAAGATGACAACAGCTTAACCGGTCGCTATTTGAGCGGTAAGGAAGAGATCGCCATCCCCACAAGCCGCCGTAAATGGAATGATTTTATAGAGATAAAAGGTGCGCGCGAAAACAACCTGCAGCACGTTGATGCCAAATTTCCGTTAGGTGTACTTACCGTGGTTACAGGCGTATCAGGCTCAGGCAAAACCAGTTTGGTAAAACGTATACTGGCCCCTGCCCTTCAAAAAACGCTTGGCAATTACTCGGGCGAGCAAACCGGATCATATGACAGCATTGATGGCGATTACGCCAAAATTGAACAGGTAGAACTGGTTGATCAAAACCCTATTGGCCGTTCATCGCGGTCAAATCCGGTTACTTATGTAAAGGCCTGGGACGAGATCCGCAACCTGTATGCCTCACAGCCGGTATCAAAAGCGGCGGGTTTAAAGCCATCAGCATTCTCTTTTAACGTAGAGGGCGGTCGTTGTGATGTTTGCCAGGGCGAGGGCGAAGTGAAGATAGAAATGCAGTTTATGGCAGATATTTTTCTGACCTGCGAAACCTGTGGTGGCAACCGTTTTAAACAACATATACTTGATGTTACCTACAATGAAAAGAATGTAGCCGAAGTATTGCACATGACCATTGACGAAGCCCTGGTGTTTTTTGCCAAAGAACCTAAGATCATCGCCAAAATAAAACCTTTGGTTGATGTAGGTTTAGGTTATGTACAATTAGGTCAGTCGTCAAATACTCTATCTGGTGGCGAGGCGCAACGTATCAAACTGGCATCGTTCCTGGTAAAAGGCAACAACACCCATAAAACGCTCTTCATTTTTGATGAGCCTACTACTGGTTTGCACTTTGCCGACATTAAAAAGCTCCTCAAATCGTTTGATGCCTTGTTGGAACATGGTAACACCATTATTGTTATTGAACACAATATGGATGTTATAAAGTGTGCCGACTGGATCATTGACATCGGCCCCGAAGGTGGCGACCGTGGCGGTAAAGTAGTATTTGAAGGTATACCTGAGAATCTGATCAAAGAGAAAAAATCACACACCGGGCATTATTTAAAGGAACGGTTTTAAGACTGATAATTGTTGATTTAAAAATTAAATAAAAGCAGACTAAATTAGTCTGCTTTTATTTTGATATCCTCATTCATAATATTATATTTACTTAACAAGTCCCAAGCCTTTGCTATCTTCTTTTTAAACAGGCATTTATCTGTCAGATGTGATGCCGGTATTTACTATTAACTCTTTAAATTTTAATATCATGCCGGGTACAAAAGAATTTTATGATGATGTTCGCCCGTTGTTTGGTGGCCATATGTCACAAAGCCAGGTTGATGGCATCGAAGCCATATTAACAGCTATAGAAAACGCCGGTATAACCGACGAAAGAAAAACAGCCTACATACTGGCCACTATTTTTCACGAATGCGCCAAAACTATGCAGCCAATAGCCGAGTTTGGCAAAGGAGCAGGGCGTGATTATGGTAAAAAATTAAAAATGGGCGGTGGTCCGGGTAAGCGTATCCCCTACAATACTCCCGATGAGTTATACTATGGTCGCGGTTATGTACAGCTAACCTGGTATGAGAATTATGAAAACATGGGCAGACTGCTACATGTCGACCTGCTTAATATCCCTGAACTGGCCTTAGAACCCGCGATAGCCGCAGCCATCATGATCAAAGGAATGACCGGCGGTTTATTTACCGGCAGGAGTTTGGGCGAGTTTATGAGCGATGATCACACCGACTGGGTAAATGCCCGTAAAATAATTAACGGACTTGATCACGCCGAAACAATAGCAGGCTATGCAAAGGTTTTTTACAAGGGATTAACAGAAGTAGCGGCTGTAAATTAAAAGCAATGGCTATTTGTATGAACCGAGATTTTTAGGATTAAAGGATTCGCATGATTTTTTCTTAGCCACGATCCCGGTAATCCTTTAATCTCATAAATCCAGGTTCAGACAAAATCTCAGACAACCATCAGCGAAATCAACGTAATCAAAAACCAATCAGCGGTTTACTGACCGCCTGTTTTAAGGTACATATAAACTATACCACCAACCACAATTATAGCCAATACAATAAGCCCGGTAACCCCTTTGCGCTTGTCCTGGCGCATGAGCCATATTAAAAACGCAACCAGCGGCAATACAAAAACTGCCCAGAATATAAGTGAAGGAATGTTCATAAGCCCCCTAACCCCCTAAAGGGGGAATTTTAAATTGTTTATCATTAATTATAAGCCCGCGCCACTCCCCCTTTAGGGGGCCGGGGGGCTACATCTGCATCCTCGCCAAAGGAGCTATCTGCTGCCCGGCAAATTCGCCTTTTAAATATTTATAGTAACCGGCAATAGCTATCATGGCCGCGTTATCGGTACAGTACTCCATTTTAGGGATAAAGCTTTCCCAACCGTTCTTAGCACAAAGTGCCTGCAAACCTTCGCGTAAGCCGGTATTGGCCGATACGCCACCTGCCAGTGCTATCTGTTTTA
The DNA here is from genome assembly GCF_050433765.1 of Mucilaginibacter lappiensis. Taxonomy (GTDB): domain Bacteria; phylum Bacteroidota; class Bacteroidia; order Sphingobacteriales; family Sphingobacteriaceae; genus Mucilaginibacter; species Mucilaginibacter lappiensis_A. The sequence continues at coordinate 149,288 of NZ_JBNPWP010000009.1, forward strand.
TGCCATGCGCCTGGGCAGCCTTTTGCAACTTGTTAAGTAGTATAGTTACTATCCGTTTTTCAACCGATGCGCAAATATCAGGCAAGTTCTGACTGATAAAATCAGGGTTCTTAGCAACGTTATCCCTTATAAAATATAGTATGGATGTTTTTAATCCGCTAAAACTATAGTCATAACCCGGAATTTGCGGCTCAGGAAACTTGTAGGCATCCGGGTTGCCCTGGCGCGCGTATTTATCAATGAGCGGACCGCCGGGATATGGCAAACCTAAAATTTTACTGGTTTTATCCATCGCCTCGCCAGCAGCGTCGTCAATGGTTTGACCTATCACCTGCATGTCAAAATAATCATTCACCAAAACTATTTGCGTATGCCCGCCCGATACGGTAAGGCATAAAAACGGAAACGATGGCTTGTGATCGCCAATAAAATGGGCCAAAATATGGGCCTGCATGTGGTTTATATCAATAAGCGGCAGGTTGCGGGCCAGCGCAAATGCCTTGGCAAATGACACCCCAACTAAAAGCGAACCTAAAAGTCCCGGTCCGCGTGTAAAAGCTACTGCATCAATATCATTTTTGTTTACTTTTGCGTTCAATAATGCTTGTTGAACAGCAGGAACAATATTTTGCTGATGAACCCTCGAGGCAAGCTCAGGGACAACGCCTCCGTAAGCTTCGTGAATGGTTTGATTAGCGATCACATTGCTCAATATCATACCATCAACACAAACAGATGCAGAGGTTTCATCACATGAAGATTCAATTCCTAAAATTACAGGCACAGTATTAATTATTGAATTGTTGAATTAATGAATTAGCGATTTATTAAAATTTAGCAAACTATCATCCTTTTAAATTGTAACATGATTTTAGTTACTCAATAAATCAATAATTCAGTAAATCAATTATTAAAAAACACAAAGTTATTAAAAAAGTACTCAATATAGCGTTAGGGATAGTGTTGTTCATTTTATTGACACTGAGCATACTTTTACTGGTGTTTCAATTTAAATCTGTACAAACCTGGGCGGCAAAACAAGCTACAGCATACCTGTCTGATGAGCTACACACCAAAGCAGGCATCAAAAGCCTGTACATCAGGCCTTTTACCTCTGTGGTATTGGAAGATCTGTATGTGCTTGATAAAAATAAAGATACCCTGCTCAGCACTCCAAAACTGGCTGTTGATATTTATGGCTTTTCTCTTTTTACCAGTATTAAAAGAAAGGTTATTAATCTGGAATCCATTGAGCTGGATAACGGCTCTTTTTACCTTAAAAAACAAAAGGACAGCACTACCAACTTAAAATTCATTATTGATTACTTTAACTCGGGCGATACTACTAAAGGCGATACTATTAAAAAAATCGCCAGCAAACCCTGGACAATTAATTTCGATAAAATAACCATCACTAACTTTCATTTCCGCTACAAAAACCAGCTGATAGATACGGTTGAGAACAAGGTTAATTTTGATGATATTGATGTAAGCCATTTCAGCACTACGGTAACAGGCATGAATATTAAGGACCACCTGTTTAAAGGCGATGTCAAAAACCTAACCCTGCAGGAAAAAAGCGGTTTTTATGTTAAAAACTTTACCGCGCATACCACCATTGATACCAACCAGATATTACTGCAGCACCTGGCCATCCAAACCAAACACTCCAACCTGAAGGATTATTTCAGGATGCGTTTTAAATCGTTTGATGATTTTGACAATTTCGAAAACAAAGTGAATATGGATGCCAATTTTAAGGCATCGCGTATATCATCAACTGATATTGCCTACTTTACCAGCGGAATGGGCAAGGTAAGCTTTGACCTGGGTATTGAGGGCCGGGCTAAAGGTTTGGTAAATAATTTAAAAGCCAAAAACGTTACTATAACCGGCGGGCAAGCAACTTTTATTAAAGGCGATTTTAATTTACGGGGATTACCTGATTGGGATAACACCTTTCTGGATTTGAAATTTGAACAGGTAGCATCAAACAAAAAGGATGTTGATTATTTGATCAGTCATTTCTCGGGTTCGCCTAACATGAAGGCACCTGCTATTATTGGCAAGTTTGGCAATATTAACTTTACCGGCAGGTTTACCGGTTTACAAAATGATTTTGTAGCCTACGGTATATTTAAAACCGGCCTGGGCAGGTTTGATTCAGACATCAACCTTAAAATTGATAAAAAAGGTAAACCCAGCTATAGCGGCAAATTAGATGCATTTAATTTTGACCTGGGCACCCTGATTGACGAAAATATGCTTGGTCGCACCACTTTTAACGCAAACGTACAAGGCAGCGGCGATGAATTAAAAAATCTGGGCATAAAAGCTGATGCCAATATCAGTTCAATTGATTTTAAAGGCTATACCTATAATAAGCTTACTGTAAACGGCTCGTTCATAAAAAAACTGGCTAATGGGCATATCACCATAAATGATAAAAATGTAAAGCTTGATTTAAAGGGCAGCGTTAATTTAAATCCCGTATTACCGGTATATGATTTAGCGGCAACCATTAAGGACGCTAACCTGAATAAGCTTAAACTAATAAAGGATACTATTACGGTAAGCACCAGGCTAAATACTGCTTTTTCGGGCAATAACGTTGATAATGTACAGGGCACTGTTTTATTTTCGCCGGCAAGGGTAATTGATCCGCGTAATAATTATTTGGTTGATTCTCTGTATCTATCAGCTGCCGGCAAAGGAAATGATCGGGAAATAGCCTTACGGTCTGATTTTGCCGATGCCAGTATTAAAGGCAGTTTTAACCTGGCTACCCTCCCATCGTATTTCAAAACAATTGTTAAAAAATATATCCCTTCAATAAAAACAACTATTGTTACCCCTAAGCCCGAACAGTTTACGCTTAACCTCAACCTTAAAAATATGGACCCGCTTACTGCCATATTTTTACCTGATTTAAAAATACCTGAACAGGGAACATTTGTAGGGCAGTTTGACTCTGAAAAGAAAACGGCTACCCTATCGGGCTATATTAAGACCTTTAAATACGGCAAAATTATTTTTCATGATTTTATTATAGATGAAAACACAACCGATAGCTTGCTGGGCCTCAACGTATCATTAAGCCGGGTTGACCTTACCGATAGTTTGTTTATTAAGGATATTAACATTACCAACTTCCTTAAAAACGATAGCTTAAACTTTAACGTTAAATTATCAGATAAAAACGCGGTAAACCAGCTTGACCTTTACGGTTTGGTTGAATTTGGAAGAGATACTACTGCCAAATTAAAGCTGCTGCCGTCAGATATCGTTCTTGAAAAAGAAAAATGGAAGCTACAGGAACAGGTAAGGATCCGTTTGCTCGATGGCAAAACCCAGGTATCGGGCTTTGAATTATCCAATGGCTTACAAAAAGTACGTATCAACGGGTTTATCTCTGACAATCCTGCCGATGAATTGAAGCTTTCGTTCGAAAAATTCAATATGCGCACACTTAACCAGCTTACCAAAACCTCGGGCATATTTTTAAAGGGCAGCCTTAATGGCGATGTTAAATTTACTTCCATTGCCAAATCGCCAGGCATTGATGCGCATTTGAACGTGGACTCCCTAACCATGAACAAAACGCTTATCGGCAATGTGAAACTGGAATCAACACTGGGTAACGACCGCAAGCAGGCTAATATAAAGCTGAACATCCTGAACCGCGGACTGGAAACCATGAACATAGCGGGTATTTATGCCTTTGGACATGATACGGACGACAATCTTGATTTTGACGTAAAGATGAACCAAACTGAGGCCATCATCTTTGAGCCTTTTATTAAGGACCTGGTATCAGATGTTAAAGGACATATTTCAACAGACCTGAAGCTCTCCGGAAAACCATCTAATCCACAGTTTAATGGCAGTCTTACTTTAGAAAATACGGGTGTTACGGTTAACTATTTAAAAACCGCTTACACTGTTAACAATAAACTAAGCGTTAATAACAGCGTTATCAATATCAATAACATGGTATTGAAAGATTTCAAGGGCGGTACTGGTACAGCAAACGGAACAGTTAATTTGAATGATCTGAATAATCCTGATATACAGGTAGTGGTAGATGCCCGCAACCTGATGGCCTTAAACACTACATTTAAAGACAACCACATTTATTATGGTACCGCATTCGGTACTGGTAAATTTAGCTTTAAGGGCCCGGTTGATAATATGAAGATTGATATTACAGCACGTACAGAAGCAGGTACAGTGTTCAATATACCGCTCAATACGTCGTCTACAGCAAGCGAATATGATTTTATAAAGTTTGTAAGCCATAAAGATACCGTGAAAACTGTTGAAAAAGAACGGGCCTTTAATGGTGTTACCCTTAATTTTGACCTTAGTGCAGATGAAAAAACGATCGTTAAAATCGCTACCGACTACGGTTTACTGGAAGGCAGTGGGGTTGCCAGCAATTTAAAGCTAAACATTAACAGCCTGGGCGATTTTGAAATGTATGGCGACTTTTTGATAAGTACGGGTAAATTTGAGTTTACAGCTAAAAATTTTATCAGTAAAAACTTCACGGTGAGCCAGGGTGGTACCATCCGGTGGACGGGCAACCCATCAAATGCCGAGATAAATCTGAAAGCCCTTTATGAGGTACGCACAAGCAAGCAACCGCTTTACCAGGCTGCCGGGTTAACTCCACCAACAAATAACCAACTAACGCTGGTACAAGCCCAGCTAATCCTCACCAAATCCTTATTACAGCCTAATATTGATTTTGACTTTAACTTCCCTACTGATCCATCAGTAAAGGATGACCTGGCTACTTACCTGTCCGACAATAATAATCGCAGTCAGCAGGCTATCAGCATTATTGTACGCCGTACTTTTTCATCAAACAACAATAATAATTTAACCAATCAGGTTGTTGGTACAGCAAGCGAGGCGGTGAGTGAATTTGCGTTCAATAAACTGAACAGCTTTATATCCCAATCAAACATCAAAAACTTTGATTTGAACATACGCTCCTTTAATGAAGCCAGCGCTTCATTAAGATTCTTTAACAGCCGCCTGTCATTTAGCGGTAGCTTGTTCACCAATACAGGTTCAAACGATCTGTTTAATAATAATACCAGCCTGTTCAATCAAAGATTCAATTCGCTCACAAAAGATTTTGAAGCCCTGTACCAGATCAGGAAAGATGGCAACCTCACAGCAAGGTACTCTTACCGGCTTTTAAATAATACCACACTCAATTCCCTCACCAGTTCTTCCATTGATTTTCAGTATGTAAACGGGCTGGGTTTAGTATACACCCGGGATTTTGACACCTTCGGCGAGTTTATCAGGAACATATTCAGAAGAAGCCGCCGCGACAGAGCCCCGGTAACTCCAAATCCTACACCTGCAACAACTGGTGGCACACCGGCCATCAAGCCCGATGATGATGAAAATTAATTAGTGATCGCGCATAATGGCATGATCCATCTTATCTCTTTTAGTACGTAAGTATGATTCATTATGCGGGTTTGATGCTATTTCAATCGGCACATTTTCAACCACTTCCAGGCCGTAACCAATCAGGCCGGCACGTTTTTTAGGATTATTGGTCATTAAGCGCATTTTGGAGATCCCGAGGCTGCGTAATATCTGCGCGCCTATACCATAATCGCGCTGATCCATTTTAAAGCCTAATTTAATATTGGCCTCTACCGTATCCAAACCGTTTTCCTGTAAATGGTAAGCCTTAAGTTTATTAATAAGGCCAATGCCCCGGCCTTCCTGGTTCATGTATACCACAACACCTTTACCCTCGTTGCTGATCATCTCCATAGCTTTATGTAGCTGTGGACCGCAATCGCATCGGCATGAGCCAAAAATATCGCCGGTTACACATGAACTATGCACGCGCACCAAAACAGGCTCACCGGGTTCCCAGGTACCCTTTATAAGGGCAAGGTGATTTTCGCCGGTATCCAGCTGCGTATAGCCTATCATTTCAAAATCGCCCCATTCGGTAGGCATTTGCACCGATACTTCTTTTTTCACTAAAGTTTCGGCATTTAAACGGTAGGCAATAAGATCTTTTATGGATACTATTTTAAGATTAAATTCCTTTGCCATTGCAAGCAGATCAGGCAGGCGGGCCATGTCGCCATCCTCCTTCATAATTTCGCATATTACGCCTGCTGGTTCAAAGCCGGCCAAAACAGCCAGGTCAATAGCAGCTTCGGTATGGCCCGATCTGCGCAGCACACCACCGTCCTTGGCAATCAGCGGGAAAATATGTCCCGGTCTGCCCAGGTCTTCGGGTCTGGTTGCCGGGTCAATTAACGCCAGGGATGTTTTTGACCTGTCGGTAGCCGAAATGCCGGTAGTACAACCATGCCCAAGCAAATCAACAGAAACCGTAAAATTGGTTTCGTGCGAAGTGGTATTATGGCTCACCATAGGTTCAAGCTCAAGCTCACGGGCGCGTTGCTGTGTAATGGGTGCACATACCAGGCCCCTGCCATAGCGTACCATAAAGTTTATGGCTTCGGGTGTGGCATTGCGTGCCGCGGTTAAAAAATCGCCTTCGTTTTCACGATCTTCATCATCAACCACAATGATCATTTTACCAGCTTGTATATCTTCAATAGCTTCTTGTATCGTATTTAGCATTATATCAGTATTAGGTATGGCCCCAATAAATGAGCCATGAGATATTTAATAATTATAAACAAATTTATGATATATAAAAATGATTCTGGTCGGTGCTGTGTAAAATCGCTTACAGCAGGGAGCATGCCAATATATACATGATTACGATAAACTTATACCAATTAGTTGCCTTTGCGTCTAATTAATTTATTAAAGGCGCGTTTGTATAGCTCCACATCAAATATTGCAGAATCTGTAGCGGCTTTGTAGGACAGGAATAATCCGATAGGCGTTAGCACTATAATGGCAATCCACATACCAAAAAAGGTAGAAACATTGCCGGCCCTTACTGATTTTTCGCCTATGGTTGAGATGATATAATAGATCAGGAAAAAAATCACTGAAATTACAACCGGCAAACCCAGGCCACCTTTACGGATGATAGCACCGAGCGGGGCGCCAATTAAAAACAACGCGATGCATGCGGCCGAAAGCGTAAACTTTTTTTGCACTTCGGATGCATACCTGCGGATGGTCATCGAATCGCTTTTGTACCGTTCTGTGCGGTTTTTTACCACATCTTTTATACTGCGCACCTCTGATGCCGCGCTGGATATGGCCATTGACTGGTCTGCCAGTGTCATGCTCTTTAACACCCCGGTTTTATCGGCCGGGATGAATTTTTTTACGGTGGTTGATTTTGCCGGGATTGAAAAATATTTAATATATGGCGTAATGAGTTTGTAATTGGTTACAATACTCACATCAACCACGCGCTGTACCGAATCAATAAAGAACTTTAACTGCTTTAAATTCATCATTTGCGAGGCCTGTTTAAACTCATTTTCGTCGGTACGCGCCATTTTAAAGCTTGACAGATCAAATTTTTGTTCGGTTTCTTTAAAACGGAACCTTGTTAAGTGCTGCCGGTAATTGTAGGCAGCATTTTCGCCTGGCGATTCTTCATAACTAACACCGTCCTTTAACTTTAGCACCAGAAATTTATCGCCCATGGTACGGAACATGGTGCCTTCGCGGGCAATAGTTACCGTAGTATTATTACCATCGGCAGTTTTTTTATATATCATAATGCCGTACAGTCTTTGTCCGTCAGGGTCCTTGCTTTTTACACGGATGGTATAGCCCGGAAAGCTATTGCTGAAAACCATAGCCGGTAACAGATCGGCCGATTTTTGCTTGCGGGCATCATATAATAACGAGAAATATTTAAGGTTGGCAACCGGCAGCATGTAATCAGAAAAAAAGAAGGCCGCAATGCTCAGGGTTGTTACAACAACGATCATAGGATACATAGCCCTGCGTAAAGAGATACCCGCGGCCTTAATAGCAACCAGCTCATAATTTTCGCCAAGCGCCCCATAAGTCATAATGGTTGAAAGCAGAACAGATAAAGGGAGCGCCATAGCCACATTGGTAGCCGAATTATACAACATCAGTTCAAGAATGGTGTACCAGGCAAAACCTTTACCAATCAAGTCGTCAATGTATTTAAATAAAAACAGCATCAACAACACAAACATTACGATGAAAAGCGTAACTACAAAAGGTCTTATAAACGATTTAAGTAGTAAAAGATGTATCTTTTTCATCAGCGCAATTTGTATTAACAGGGAATGAAGCTACCCTTGGGCGTGTAATTTTCATTAACGCACAAATGGTGTTTCACAATACAAAATTAGCTAAAATTAAATTCCCTTAAGCACCCAATACGCTTATGAGGTACTCGATCTGATTATCCCATATTAGTTTACGCTCAGAAATAGCGTCTTCGGTTGCAAAATCAGTTATACTCAGGGCAACATCATTGGTAAGTTCATCCTGCAGAATTTCCATTTCAAAATAGCACTGCGGTTCATCATCTACCCATTTAAACCTAACCAGCTTATTTTCTTTTACGGCCAGCAACTTTGCTTTTTGTGGTTCATCATCCCAGGTAAAAGTATAAACCTGGTCTTTTATGCTTACGTCATCGGCAAACCATTGCGTTAATCCGTTGGGCTCATTTAAAAAAGTAAAGAGTATTCTTGGAGATGATTTTATCTCATATTCAATGGTAAATTTCTTTTTTTCGGACATTGGGGTTTATACTTGTAAGCTCTAAAGCTGTAAATGTTAACATTTTTTCTAAAGAAAACGAATTTCTGCTATATTTGCAAACCTTTTTAAGGAAGCCCACTATTTATAAGGGGCAACTCTTTTTAATTAACCATTGTAAAAGAGTAATATACATTAAAACGGCGGGGTAGCTCAGATGGTTAGAGCGTAGGATTCATAACCCTAAGGTCGGCAGTTCGATCCTGCTCCCCGCTACTATTCAAAATGAAAGCCTTAAATCGAAAGATTTGAGGCTTTTGCGTTATAGGGCGCGGATAAGCGCCGTTGCTTGTTAAAGTCAAAGCTCCAAATCCGGATTAACGTTGATAGCGATCGTATTTAAATCCTATTTTTAATCTTCTAAACACTAACGCAATGATTAAAAAAAGCCACCATCTTTTATTGTTGTTCCTGATTTTACAAAGTTGCACTCATTCACAAACCTTCAATAAAGCCAAACTAGATAACTTTTTTGTCGCGATGAACACACATGACCAAAATATGGGCAGTATCGCCATAGCTGCGAATGGCGTGTTGGTTTATCAAAACGCCATCGGTTATAGTCAAGTGAATAAAGGTTTAAAAACACCAGCGACCATTGAAACTAAATATCGGATAGGCTCTATCAGTAAGATGTTTACCGCAACTATGATCTTTCAACTAATCGATGAAGGTAAGCTCAGCTTTGAAACATCTTTGGCTAGCTATTTCCCACAACTCCCTAATGCCGGAAAGATCACGATAGGAGAAATGCTTGACCACCGTAGCGGTCTTCATAACTTTACGAATGACTCGCTTTATACTACATATAAGGCCATTCCTAAGTCAGAAGCTGAAATGGTCGCCATTTTTGCCGGGCAGAAATCCGATTTTGAACCGGATGCAAAGGCCGAATACAGCAATACCAATTTCGTGCTGCTGGGTTATATTATTGAAAAACTGACAGGTAAAACCTATGCCGAAGAATTGAAAAAACGCGTCACCTCAAAAATAGGCTTGGCAGACACTTATTACGGCAATAAAGTCAACCCAGCCAAAAATGAAGCATACTCCTACAATTATCCAGGGCATGGACGCAAATGCCCGAAACTGATATGAGTATTCCAGGCGGGGCGGGTGCTGTTGTATCCACGCCGACTGACCTGATTAAATTTATAAATTCGCTTTTTTCAGGCAAACTCATTAGCCGGGCTAGTTTAGAGATGATGAAAACGATGAAGGACAATTACGGTATGGCCATGTTTACAATTCCGCTTGATGATAAAAAGGGCTTGGGACATACCGGAGGCATCGACGGGTTTTCCAGTGTGCTTATTTACTTTCCAGAGGATAAACTGGCTGTAGCTTATACTTCCAATGGTGTTAGGTATTCAACCAATGATGTTGTCATGGGTGCTTTAAGTATTTATTTTAACCGACCGTTTACAATTCCTGAATTTAAAACTATTAAACTAAATACAGCTGAACTTGATAAATATGTCGGTACGTATTCCAGTACCCAAATGCCACTAAAGGTTCATATCACTAAAAATAACACTTTTCTGTTTGCACAAGCCATTGGTCAGACGGTATTTCCGCTGGAGGCTAAAGGAGGTGATAAGTTTTCTTTTGGTGCTGACGTTACTTTGCAATTTGAGCCGGCTAAAAAAACTTTCACTTTAACCCAGGGAGGAGCTACCTATTTATTTACTAAAACCGACTAATGAGATCAAATTGCAAATTCAATAAATAAAAAATTCGAAATGTTATTTTCTTCAAATACTCTAAGAAATTGTTCGAGAAACGTCCAGTGAGGGCTACTTGAAAGAAGGCCACTCTTTCGAGTGGCCTTTGTTATTTTAATGCATTTTTGGCTAAACATCGTGTGGTGTTATCACCGCGCCACGGGTTAAAATTTACAAGGTATTTGTGATATTAGGGGTAAACAGCTTCCATTGTCCCTCTGAGACGACTTCTACGGTATCGTCGGTCACTTTAATGGCGGTCTGATCATCGATAGCATATGACGGTACCGATATCGTAGCGGCTAACTTTTCCAGGTTGGCCAGGGAATTTTCCGGAAACCACTCATGATCCAAATGCGGATGCAGTGCAAAATCAACCAGCCCCAGCGATTTATCGCTTTCAGCTGGCAGCATATGGCCTCTGTAGGTTGTTCCAAAGCGGGTCATCACCATACTCCCAGCGCTCAAGCCCACGTAGACCGTCTTGCGCAGCAACAACGGCAAGAGGTCTGCCAATCCGGACTGCTGCATCCAGTAGCACAGATACTGGCAGTCGCCGCCTCCAACCAGCAGGGCGTCAGTTTCCTGGAGCATGGGGATCCAAAGCTCTTGTTTGATGCTGGGTACCGCAGTGAGCTCCAGCACTCCTAACGACTTCCAGCCCAATTCGCAGAAAGGGTCGCCAAGTGATCCGCAAATCACCTTTCGTGCTACGTCAGCCCCACCGGCTATGGCGTATATCGCGGTGGGTACGAAAAAGGCGCTCGCCTCGGCAATCGGTTTGCCCAGGAGTTCAACCAGCGCGTTCTGGATGCTCTTGTTGCTGATGCCGGCGGAAGTGAGAAGAAGCTTCATAATTTCTTTTTTAGGCTATTGTTCGCCCTGCTTGGTAGTCTATTTCTTATTTAATTAATCCCAAATGCCGTTCTGCGCTGTAAATATCACCGGCTTACCGCCAGTTACCATAATGGTATGCTCGTGCTGTGCAACAAAACCACCTTTATTACCGCTTAGCGTCCAGCCATCGGCTTGTGTATCGGCAATTGTTGACCGTGTTGAAATGAATGTCTCTATCGCTACCACCGAATTCTTTTTGAAACGCGTAGTGTTATACCTGTCAAAGTAGTTAGCTATCTCGTGGGGTTCTTCGTGCAAGCTGCGCCCAATACCATGTCCAGTCAGGTTTTTTATTACTGTGTAGCCGGCTTTTTTGGCTTCAGTCTCGATCAACCTGCCTATCTCCGATATTCTGACACCACCTTTAATGTTGCTTATCGCTTTTTTCAATATCTCTTTCGATGCTTCTACCAGTTTGCCATGGCCGTGGATATCTTCGCCCAATACAAACGAGCCGCCATTGTCAGCCCAATAACCATTTAATTCTGCCGATACATCAATATTTACCAGATCACCCTCTTTTAGGATTTTATCTACTGATGGTATACCGTGCGCAGCTTCCTCATTAATACTAATACATGTATACCCGGGGAAACTATAGGTTAACGCAGGTGCAGAACGTGCGCCCATCTGTGCCAGCAACTCGCCGCCGTACTCGTCAAGTTCCTTTGTTGAAATGCCCGGTTTGGCAAACTCACGCATCTTTTTAAGCGTGATGGCAACAGCATCACTTGCCTGTTGCATCCCAATTCTTTCGTATTCGGTAGTTATAGACATTTTTAAATTTTTATCTGTGGCAAAATTAACAATTAATATATCCGACACCATTTACCAAACGTCAGTTTATGAAACAACGTTTCGGCAATTATGTTCAGCTTTGCTGCTGTTGTGGTTAAATGGGATAAGTTGGAATCGCATTTAAACAGCCCTACTACACTTAAAGAAATTTATTTTCTTGCGATTACTCCGGACTAACAGAATAATAGAGGATAGTTACAAGGGAACCTCCAACAATGCCTAAGCATCCACCTGATTGTCACCACCTTGTAAAGACGCCCTGTTTTTTTAAATATTATCACTCAACCAGAGCTGATCGTTCAAGGTCAGGAAGATGCACTGGTTCCGGTGGTCAATGCCATCAACATGTCTAAAAGTTTGCCGAATGCCCGGCTAATCGTTTACCCGGATGCCGGCCATGCCGCTTTTTCCAATATCATGACGACTTCATTCGGAAAACTCTTGAATTTTTAGGGAAATAACAGTTTATATCGCCAGTACCAGGCAGCTTTCTTTAATTTTTTTAAAAGGAGCTGTAATAGCTTATAGATCAGGAACTCAAGCCCGTTCAGGCATCCATGCTTGAACGGGCTTGAGTATATTAAACCCTTGACATTTAGGATTGAATAAACGCCAAAAGATCCTTATTAATGGTCGCCGCTTCTGTAGCCGGCATACCGTGAGGGAAACCCGGATAGGAAATCAATTTTCCATTTTTCAATAACTTGATCGCTTTTGCTCCCGAAATCGGAAATGGTACGATCTGGTCATCTTCACCATGCAGCACCAGCACGGGAATATCCACGCTTTTAAGATCTTCTGTAAAATCTGTTTCAGAGAAAGCTTTGATGCCGTCATGATGTGCTTTGACGCTGCCCATCATGCCCTGGCGCCACCAATTATCACGGATGCCCTGCGAAATTTTAGCGCCTTCACGGTTATAACCATAAAACGGGATCGTAAAATCTTCAAAATATTGCGCCCGGTTAAATGCGGTACCCTCACGTATCTCATCAAATATAGCCATGGGAACACCGTCAGGATTATTTTCAGTTTGAACCATCAATGGCGTAACCGCACTGATGAGCACCACTTTGGCCACACGGCCTTTCCCCAAATTAGCAGCATAATGGATGGCTTCGCCGCCACCTGTTGAGTGACCAATATGTATGGCATCTTTCAGATCGAGTGCTTCGGTTAGCGCTGCTACATCGGCTGCATAAGTATCCATATCATGCCCGCCAGAAACCTGACTTGATCTTCCGTGACCGCGGCGATCATGGGCAATCACCCGGTATCCCTTTTCGAGAAAGAACATCATCTGCGCGTCCCAGTCATCGCCGGATAATGGCCAGCCGTGATGAAACACCAGAGGTTGTCCTGTTCCCCAGTCTTTGTAATAAATTTCGGTTCCGTCTTTTGTGGTGATTGTGCTCATTGCTTTTTTAATTTAAAGGTGATGAATTTTGAATAGTGTGTTTGTTTGTGTTGTTGATACAAATCTGTTACTTTTTTCCGCTGCTCAACTTGATCTATATTAAGAAATGGTTGCCCAAAAAAAAGCTTCTAAACACCCCTCTGCCTGATAAGAAGAAAGGCGGATTCTTTTTGCAAGATAACTGTTGGTATGTTAACAGAACTTTATTTGAAAAGGATATTTCGGAATCATTGGGCTGCAGCAAATGATCAAGCCGCTGTAATATTTAAAGACAAAATTGAACATTGTCAAAATTCAATTTACAAAAGCACTACTTTTATACTCAACTAAAACCTGAATGAACACAATTATAAAGAACAGGATAACATCTATTGATTTTCTTCGCGGCGCCATTATGATCATTATGGCCCTTGACCATGTAAGGGATTATTTATATTCAGGCTCATTTCTTTTTGATCCGCTTGATCTTACAAAAACAAGTGGTATTTTATTTTTTACAAGATGGATCACTCATTTTTGCGCACCCATATTTATGCTGCTGGCTGGGACTTCCGCATACCTTATCGGGCAAAAGAAAACTAAAAATGAATTATCTGTATTCCTTTTAAAAAGGGGGCTGTGGCTCATCTTTCTCGAAATGATCGTGGTTAATTTTGGCTGGAATTTCAACATTACATTCCCTATGTTTCTCTTTATTACCATATGGGCGCTGGGCATAAGTATGATTGTGTTGGCTGCATTGATTCATCTGCCTAAAAAATTGATCCTTGGTATTTGTATTATAATAGTGGCGGGCCATAATCTGTTAGATAATATTCATGTGGCAGGTAATTCGCTGCCGGCTTTTGTCTGGTCACTGCTTCATGACCAGCGGTTCTTTACCTGGCATAAGGAAATTCTTTTGGTAGGCTACCCCATTATTCCGCTGGTGGCTATAATGCCGTTGGGGTATTGTCTTGGTTCGTGGTATACTGCAGACTACAATATTCAAAAAAGGCAAAGAAATTTGTTGATACTGGGTTGTTTTGCCATCGCCTCGTTCATCGTGCTGCGTTACACAAATCTGTATGGCGACCCGGTAAAATGGAGTGTACAAAAAAATGCTTTTTTTACCTTCCTGTCCTTTATCAAAGTAAATAAATATCCACCATCGCTATTATACGTATTACTGACATTGGGCGGGGCATTTTTATTCCTGTCGTTTACCGAAAAATTAAAAGGAGCTGTAGTAAAGGTTGTTTCTGTATATGGCAGGGTGCCCATGTTCTATTATCTCATACATATCTACGTGATCCATTTGGTGGCAATCATTGCATCGGCACTCTTGCCTGGCCAGGACTGGAAAATATGGGTCTTAACAAAACCTATCTGGTTTACCACAGATCTGAAAGGTTATGGATTCTCGTTACCGGTTGCTTACCTGATCTGGATAGGACTGGTGATCGCTTTATATCCTTTATGTAAACGCTATGACGCTTATAAACAGGCCAACAAAGGAAAATGGTGGCTGAGTTATTTGTAAAAATATTGCCGGCTTAAGCTACATAAATTCCCTTATCCGGAAATGGCCAGTAAATAGTCAATGTTCGCTTGTGAACTGGTTAAATAACGGTTACTGCGATATGGCTTTCCGGCTAAACGGATTTGCATGCCCTGCGATATGCCCTGTAAACAAACCGTCTGTTGATCGGCTACCTTACCATCGGGTTCTAACAACCGGTAAGCGTCTTCCGAAATAAGCAGGTCATTATTCAGCGCCTTGGTTTTGGCCTGGAGCCTGGAGGCGACGTTCACGGGCAGTCCCATCACCGACAAAGCTGCGGGATTATCCAGCCCGAACTCTCCTACAAATACCTTTCCCGCGTGCAAGCCGACACCTATCTCCACCGGGCCATCATAATAGGGTATAGTATAGGCTTCGTTAAACAGGTTAATGGTTTGAAACATGACTTTAGTAGCCTGATAAGCATGGTTCACTGCTTCGCTCAAATTGCTTTGTAAACCAAAAACCGCGTACAGATTGTCACCGGCAACTTCGACAACCTTGCCCTGGAAGTTTTTTATGATCTGGTTAAACGCGGTAAATAAACGGCGCACAACCTGGATTACCGATTGGCCTTGTTGCGATTCCATAAGCCCGGTAAAATTACGGATGTCCAAAAATAGTATTGCCAGCTCTTGTTCTGTATCAGGAGCATTAACCATGACGGCCGGGCAGTCGCCATTAAGTGTTAAGTAATTACTTTCCATATGCGTTTTGTATGTGTACATATTAATGTAGACGCTAAGCTCAGGAAAACATTTTAAAGAAAATGCAAGTTGCGGCAGTCATGATGAACGGGTGACCGGAATTCGATTTTAATATGACATTAGCGGCTGGTTAAGAGGGGTTTGCCCTCCCGTCATTTTAAGAGATGAACACTTTAATACACAGACTTTTACTTTTATTCATGACCCTGAATTATTATCTATAGCTATAGGTATTAGCTTATGGTTGGTGTTATCACCATAGGTGTTCGGAAGATTGTAATTGCAGTATATATTCCCTCCCTTGGGAGGGGTGCCGTGGATTGTGAAATGGCAGGGAGGGGTTTATACGTGCGATTAAACCTGTAATGTTCAATAAACCCCTACCTCCCCCTTCCCCAAGGAAGGAATCGCACTAGGCCCAAGCTTTCTTTTTATTTCTTCCCAACACCTATGGTGTTATCACCTCACCATTAAATAAGCCCAATCTTCTTCAAATCTTCCATAAAATAGTTCGAAAATTGCCTAACAACGGCTACATTGCAATTCAAAAGCCTTACAATTAGTTTTCTAAATGCTCCTCTTGAACGCTTATTCTTGTCGCAGTCGGAAAATTGGCAGGTACCGGGTAGGTCACTTTACCTGTTCCCAGCCACTCCACCGCCCTGATCATTGTGGTTTGAAAACCGATACAGCGATAACCAACAGGGTAAATGTCACCCTTCCATAAGTGTCCCATGCTGGATGTGTAAACTTTTCCCATCCCATATGTTACAATCCACTCTACCGGCCAGTTCTTACCGGTAACCTGATCATGGGCGTAAGATAGAACAGTAAGATTCTCAGCCGGACCCCGGGCATATTTGTATAATTCAGCATCTGGTGTTGTCCACACTTTGGGATAGCCTTTGTTAATGGGATGATCGGTTAATACATGTATCGTCAGGTCACTACGATCACCATGGTAAGTATCCTGCCCTTCACCGGGTGGTATACGTATGATCTTACCCAGCGAATCAACCACCAAAGCATAACCATATGTTTTGGGTCTCCAGCCTAAACCGATCATCTTATTATACTCCATCCAGTCGGGAAAAGCGTTATTAGCTGAGTGGAGGATATACAATCCGCCACCCGATCTTACATAATCTTCTAATTCCCGTTGTACTCTTTTAGGCCAGCGTATTTTGGGGGTTTGTATATTGTTGGTATTCTGGATAACTACATCATACTTTTTAAAATTGGGCTCCCACGAAGCCCATAAAACATCTTCAGGAACTTCAGGTGCGGTAGAAACACTTACATTGAATAATCCGCTTCCCTCTAAAATCTGCTTAACTATCCTGGTGGTTTGGCGCCAATCATGATTGCTAAAGCCATCAACAATAAGTACATTAATGAGCTTACCCGCTTTTTTCTGAGCGAATGAAACTGTATGTAAACTGGACAGGATAAGAATTAGCAAAAAGCTTTTAAACCACATTATTAATAAAAAATTATAAATTTTGGACAAGCAATAATAGCGTTTTCCTGTTAAAATAGCTTACTGATGTTTTAAGCTCATGCAAATACTTGATATACAGGGCTCCTTAAACAAAGCCGACAGCAAGCCATAACCCCTGCCCCTTTTTCATATCCCCAGGGCACAAATAATTGGCACTCCGTCTTCTTCTCCCGTCTGACAAGAGGGATTTTCCCTCCCATCATTTTAAGAGATGAACACTTTAATACACAGACTTTTACTTTTATTTATGACCCCGAATTATTATCCGTCGCTATAGGTATTATCAAAGAACTTCGTTTATCTTTATAAGACATATTATGAACGGGCGACTGACCACTTCAGCCTGCTATTTACTATTTATTATTCTTAAATTGTTGACTTAACCTGTTTCTAAAGCATAGAACATGAGGCAGACCATACTTACCTTTATCACGGAAATAGATCCATCAAAAAAAGCGGAGCTGGAGCAAGTACTCCAGGAGATCAGGAGTGACCTGCTTACAAACGTTTACATTCCTTTTCCGTCGCTCAGTTTGTTGCATTTTGCAAGCTTTGTTATCTCTGATGATAAAAGCACGCCGCCCCTTTTAGTATTTGAAAACAATTTTGATGGTGAGGTATCGGTATATCTTGATGAACTGATGACTAAGGCCGGGCCCGGCCTCCACCGCATCTATCAATGCTGTTCCGCGTACAAGAATAGCGTATTTCACCCCCAAAATTTAAAGGAGTTCCTGACCGCAAACATCGTACGGCCGAACGCCTTTCATATAGGGAATGTTGGCAGGGCATCAAAAGACATCAAAGCGAACCAGCTTTTGCGCGAGAGGCTGCAATCTTACCTGGATGATCTGTTCAATACCGTAAAGCCTTCAAGCATAACGTCGGGGCAGCTTCGGCAGCAGATGCAGCAATTTGTAAAAAAGGAGGTTGATCCTGTGCTGTCCGGCACGCTCCCACCCCACCAAACATTTGCAGAAAAATTTATCCCACGCCTAAAAATTATTTTGTTCGCGATTCTCGCTTTGGCCTTACTTCCGTTAGTACTGCTATCGGCCATTATCATCGTGGTGATCTTGCGCCGCAAAGAAGATACCGATCCTATACTGGTACAGCCGCCATCAGTTTCTGACATCGAATTACTGATCAGTACAGAGAACCGGATCACTCAAAATCATCTCGCAAGTATCACCAACATAAAGCCAGGCAAATTTCGCCTGTATTTATTAACGGCCGCGCTGTTCGGGGCTAATCTGCTCGCGCGTACTTCTACTAAAGGCAAACTCAGCGGGATACCAAGTATTCACTTCGCGCACTGGTCAATCATCAACCACGGGAAACAATTGCTGTTTCTAAGCAATTATGACGGAAGCTGGACCAGCTACCTCGACGATTTTATTGATAAAGCGGCCACCGGCCTTACAGGGATATGGAGCAATACACAAGGATTTCCGTATACCAAATTTCTTGTTCTTGACGGCGCCCGCGACGAATTGCGGTTCAAAGCGTTCGCGCGTAATCAGCAGGTACCGTCGCTCGTATGGTACAGCGCTTATCGTGATCTTACCGTACAAAACATTGATAAAGACAGTTCGATCAGGGAAAATATTTTTACTACACTTTCTGATCCTGAAACCAAAGATTGGCTTAAACTTTTTTAACTGATATGGCACAATTAACTTTTTCAGACATACAAGGCTTTGTGTTGAGTTCCTATGCAAAGAATATGCCTTGTGCTAACTACGTTCTCTTAAAGATCACTGACGTTAAAACCTGCCGCAACTGGCTGGCCACGATCATCCCACAAGTTACTACGGGGGTTGACCGCAAAGACGATTATTGCCTGAACATTGCTTTCACGGCCACGGCATTCCAGAAATTTGGTTTTACTGCAGATGAGCTCATAACCTTTTCGGTACCCTTTCAGGAAGGAATGAGCACACTCACCAGGCAACAGATACTGGGTGATGACGGCGATAGCGCCCCGGCCAGGTGGTTTTGGGGTAACGAAGAAAACCCGGTTGATGTGCTTTTATTATTATTTGCAAAAGATGAAGATCAGCTCGACGAGCAGTTGGCCATCATTAAAACAGGCATTGAACAGCCAAGCGGTGTTCAGCTCATTAAATCGCTTTCAGCGGGTCGCCAACCCGATACCAAGGAGCACTTCGGCTTTTTAGACGGCGTCGGGCAGCCTGTGATTGAAGGAACAGACCAGAAAGCCAGACAACTGAGGAGAACGGGCCATGCAACGGAGCTTAAGGCGGGGGAATTTGTGCTTGGCTATGAGAATGAAATGCAAAAGATCGATCCCCTGCCCGCAATCAAGCGTATGCCGGAGTTCGGCAAAAACGGCACCTATCTGGTATTTAGACAGATAGAGCAACATGTACATAGCCTTTGGAACTATCTTAAAGAAACAACCACTGACGCGAACGGTCAAAGTAACCCCAAAGACGAGGAAAAACTGGCCGCTAAAATGATTGGGCGATGGAAGAGCGGCGCGCCGATCACTGATCACCCCGATGCCGATCCTAACCCTTCAGGCGTTAACGAAGATAATAATTTCAACTTTGCTGCCAGTGACAAGTCAGGCTTTGGCTGCCCGGTGGGCTCGCACATCCGCCGCACCAATCCCCGGGATTCGCTGTTTGATGACCCGGCGGTATCCTTACTTACCGTGAAACGCCACCGCATTATCCGGCGAGGGCGCTCGTACGGTGACAGAACCCAGGACGTTTACAAAAATGACGGGAAAGAGCGGGGACTGCACTTTATTTGTATCAACAGCAATATTGAGCGACAATTTGAATTTATCCAGCAAACCTGGGTAAACAACCTGAACTTTGCCACGCTTGATCATGAAACCGATCCGCTGATAGGGCACCGGAGCGAAGCAAACTTATTTAGCATTCAGGGTTGCCCCGCCAGGACCCGTATTCATAACCTCCCTGATTTTGTAACAACAAAGGGCGGCGCGTATTTTTTTATGCCGGGGATGGAGGCGCTGAAGGAACTGGCGAAATAAGAAGCCGGCCCCTTAGAAACTACTGTTTTTCGCAGATTCTTTATTCTCATAACAGGCAACGCCAAACCTACAGGTTTGGTGTTGCCTATCATATGGTTGTTTTAGCGCTTAATAAATCGCCGGTTATCTCAATTGCATCTTTCTTATGGTGCCGGTATTTATATCACTAAAGTATAGCGTATTTTCATCTTTGGATAAGGCCAACCTGTCGGCAAAAATGTCCGCTCCTGAACCTGTGCCATCTCTTCCATCATGATAAGTTGGGTTTGGGCCAGCCAAAAACTTATGTACCCCGTCGGCAATACACTTTATTTGCCCGCTTTCTGCAAGGTATAAAGTGCGGCTGTCTTTTGAAGATACTATATTATAAATCTCATGAAAATCCATGTCTTTATAAATCCGGCTAAAAACACCTGTTGAACTGAGTTTATACAATTTAGTATGGTTAATTACCACGTATTTTACACCATTATAGCCGGGGTAAAAGTCTAAAATGTCAAAATCACTTCTGTCGGGTTCTTCAATTGCATTAACATCCAGTGTTAAAGGCGAAGTGCCAATTGTGCCGGAAGAGTTAATAAAAAATTTCTTTAAATAGGCTTTTAGGCTAATCTGCCCGTTAACCAGTTTTGAATCGACTTCGGCCATCCAGAAAAAATCGCGTGACGGGTCACGTTCAATGTCCGGGGATAGTCGTGCTTCCGGCGCATGGCCCGGCGTTAACACCGTGCCGTCGGGCTTTACAATCCATACCGGATGCGGTTCGTCGGCTATTATATTTAACGTTCCATCTTTGCTTATCCTTAAATTATATGGACCGCTAATGCTTGATCCATCACTTGCATTAGGGACATTTACGGTAGTTACAGCATTAGATGATAGCGATATCTTACGGATTTTATTATTATAAGCATCAGCAACGTACAGGTAGCCATCGTCTGCCAGGTCAATGCCGAATGGGTGATCAAACAAAGCCTGTTTACCTATCCCATCAGCATACCCGGTACGAAACGGCTGACCCGCGATGGTGGTGATTTTGAGACTAACCAAGTTTGTTGCCGCAGCAAGAGCTAAACTTGAATTGTCCTGAGTTATTCCGTTCTCCGGGCTTTCTATCTCATTTTTTTTACATGATGTAACAACAAGAATGCCGCTAAGAAGCAAAATAGCATAAGTAAATGTTTTCATAATGGTTTATTATTGGTTAAAAATTACTTAATTATAAATTTAACCCTTCCGTAAATATGAGCGCATCCATTTAGCAATTTGTTACTTTATTGTGCAATGGTTAATTCTACTTCCCACTTTTAAATCTATCTGAACCTACGAGATAATAGCCCATATTCTTTTTCAAAGTGTTGATGCTATGTTTCTTGCGACCGTTTTTAATCCACTTAGGGATGTGATATCGGTACTTTTATTTACTAACAATGAGTTTTAAATAAGCTATCCAGGCTACACAATTGCCTGGTTTAAAAATCCGGCTGGTAAATTTCAGTAATTCCATTATTTTCAGTCACCGTTTTTTTTAAAAAATGCAGTCTTAATTAGTAAAAACTGATGAATTTTTAGTGAATTTTTTAATAAAACATAAAAAAAATATACTTTTTATTTAAAAACAGAGGAAAATCAATTCTTATAGCTCATTTTTTCTGAATAAATCCATCATAATGCCAATTTTATAGAAATTACTAAAACCATTTATCATAATTATTAATATTTTAGTAAAAAAATCTACTTAAAATATGTAATCATTAATAAAATAAGCTTTTTGTTAAATTATTTTCATTTTTTATTGATAATTTATCAAACAAACATTAATTTCGAAATAAATTAACTGATTCTTAACAATGAAAAAACTCTTACTCACAAGTTTGTGTTTTATCGCGTTATTTATTAACGCCGTATTTGCACAAAACAAAACGGTTACCGGAACGGTAACTGCAAAAGACGACGGATTGCCACTACCTGGTGTGTCTGTAAGGATAACGGGTACAACAATTGGCACCCAAACCGGCGCAAATGGTCAATTTACTTTAAGTGCGCCTGCCTCGGCCAAAACTTTAGTATTTAGCTTTATTGGCTATTTGCCTCAAACAGTTGAAATTGGTTCTGGCCCTGTTAATGTTATGTTAGCGCCAAATAACAGTCAGCTGTCTGAAGTAGTTATTACGGGAGCATACGGAACCCGGCAAACATCCCGCTCTTCATCAGCAACTGCAACGGTTGTAAAATCAGATCAGCTGAACACCATCCGCCAGCCCAACGTAAACAATGCATTGGCAGGTAAAGTAGCAGGTGTGCAGGTGCGCAGCCAGTCGGCAGCGGCTTTAGGCCGTAATACGGAAGTAAGGCTACGCGGTGCAACGGGCTTTGGCAGGGGCAACGGAGCCCTTTATGTGGTTGACGGTACCATTTTACCAAACTCTGATGACGTTAACCCCGATGATATTGATAATATAACTGTTTTGCAGGGGCCGGCTGCTTCTGCCCAGTTTGGTTCTCAGGGTGCATACGGCGCTATCGTTATTACTACCAAAAAAGGTAAAAAAACCAAAGGTATTGGTATTGAATTCAACTTAGGGGCCAACTTTGATAACGTTTATATTTTGCCTAATTATCAAAATACTTACGGTGGTGGCGCCTCTGCCGACTTTATGAAGTATACCTGGAAAGAAGGTGACCCGGAAGGATGGAAAGCTTTAAATGGCAAATATTACCCCGACTATACTGACGATAGTAGCTGGGGGCCTAAAATGGTTGGTCAGGAGTATATTCCCTGGTATGCCTGGGCTGCCGGCACTCCCTACTCTTTCAAAACTGCCAAATGGACACCGCAGCCTAACAATGCTAAGGACTTTTTTCAGACAGGAGCCTCTTTTAACAATAGCGTGGCATTTACAAAATCTGCTGATGATTTTAATATCAGGATGTCTTACGCCAATCAAAATACTAAAGGTATTTTACCCAATAGTAATCTAAATAAAAACACATTTAGCTTAAATGCTAATTATGATCTGAACAAGCATTTTACCGTTGGCGCAAATATTAATTATATCAGTCAAAAAATTAATGGTCAAATTAATGATGCCTACGCGAGTTCAACAAGCGGATCATTTAACTCCTGGTTTCACCGTGACCTGGATATGGGTATCATGAAAGAACTACAGGATCTGAAATCTCCGGATGGAACCTATGTAAGCTGGAACCACCAGAACCCGACTTCTTACGATTCTTCAAGTCCTGCTGCATTTTATGGTGGTAACTACTGGTACAATCCATATTTATGGAGCAAACTGTGGACCAACCTTAGCCAGCGCGATCGTTTATACGGAAACCTGTCATTAACATACAAGCTGAATGATGATCTGAGCATCAAAGGTACCTATCGTAAAAACGAGGAAAATACCTGGAACGAGCAGCAAACAAGCTCTCAGTTACAGTACAGCGGTACGCAAACCGGTGTAAAAGGTGGTTATGCAACACTAACTACATATGACAACAGGGAAAACTATGAAATGTTGATCAACTATACTAAAAAGATCCATGATTTTTCTGTAAATGCTAACATTGGTAGCGACTTTTTTAATAGGATTGTGAAAACCAATGGAGCAAATACCAACAATGGTTTAAGTGTTGATGACCTATATGCCATATCAAACTCTGTAGATCAGCCTTCAGTAATTAACGGGAGAGGCCAGGAGCAATACCGTGCTTTTTTTGGTAAAGCTTCCATTGGATATAAAAACTTCTTATTTGGCGATGTTACCATACGTAATGATTGGTTCTCAACTTTGATACCAACCGATAACTCTGTTTTATCAAAATCATTTGGTGGTTCATTTGTTTTCAGCGAGTTGTTACCACAATTTAAAAATTGGTTAAGCTTTGGTAAAATAAGGGCGTCATATGGTGAAATTCCTTTGGCTTTGGGTACCACTACCGAAACATTTGGTGCTTATAGAACCAATACGGTTTATGGTGTTAACGCATTCAAGTGGGGAAGCAATATCCTGATGTCGACCCCCGACCAATTTGTTGACCCGGCAATACACGGAACCACTACAAAACAAACCGAGGTTGGTTTAGATTTAGGTTTTTTTGATGACAGGGTTGGATTTGCAGGTACTTATTATTATGGTAAAGACAGCGGCATACCCTATAACCTGTCTGTAAATTCAGCGAGTGGTTTTTCGAACATATTAACCAATATTGGTTTAATCGATAAAAAAGGCCTTGAATTATCGCTAAGAGGTACCCCGTTCAGAACTTCAAATTTCCGTTGGGATATCAATGTTAACTTTGCTCAGCTACTTGAAAATAAGATAGTTGAAATTAGCAATAAATATGGTGTTGACCGTATTACAGTTGGCGGCGTTTGGGGCTCAGATATGCCTTACATGATACATCAAAAGGGTCAACAGTGGGGGCAGATATATGGTAATGGTATTAAACGAAATGCCGATGGTGTACCAATCCTAACTTCATCCGGTGCTTATATAAATGATCCTAACGTTTATTTCGGTAGTGTTTTACCAAAATACACAGGAGGGGTACAAAATACATTTGCCCTATTTAAAAATTTCACATTAAGTGCTAATATCGACTATCAGTTCGGCGGTAAATTTGTTTCATTATCAAACAGATGGGGCCAATATAGCGGACTAACCGCAAACACCGCTGCGCTTAATGATAAGGGTATGAATGTACGGGATCCTGTTGCCGATGGCGGAGGTGTTAAAGTATCCGGAGTTGATGCTGATAATAAAGCCGTTACCTATTATGTTGATGCCAAAACCTACTTCCAGGGTTTAACAAACAACAAAACTTACGATCCTTATATTTATGATTTAACCTTTATAAAACTACGAGAAGTTGCTGTTGGCTACAACATTCCGGTTCAAAAACTGGGATTGGGTAAAGCCATTCAATCTGCAAAATTTGAGTTAACGGGCCGTAATCTGTTTCTGATATATGCAAAAACCAAAGACTTTGATCCGTCAGAAATAACTGCAACTGAAGGTGAAACTGCTCAGTGGCCAGGTACCAGGGGATTTGGATTTAATCTTAAGGTAACTTTCTAAGTATTACAAAATCATTAGACATAAATAAAATGAAAAAGATATATATATATACATTAGCAACAACGCTTATTTGGTTAAGCACGGGTTGCTCAAAGCTAAAAGACTTTGGTAATGTAAATGATAATCCCGGCGCTACTACCAAACCGGTACCTGCAGCATTGCTAACCAATGCGGAGTCTGCACTGGGTGGTTACGCTTCTTCAAATACTGAAGCCATAAGCGGAGGCCAGTACGCTCAATATTTTACCGAAACACAATATTCAGGTACATCGCTATATACATTACCGCAAAACTCTTTTACAGGTAATTACAGCGGAAACCTGTATGATCTGCAGAATATTATTAACCTGAATCAAAGCAAAAACAGTTCAACTGTCGCTAAAATTCTTCAACAATATATTTTCTGGATCGTTACCGATTCATGGGGCGATGTTCCTTATAGCGATGCGTTAAAGGGCATACAGTCTATAACTCCCAAATATGATACACAGGAAGATATCTACAAAGGCATAATTGCCAATTTGACCGCGGCTATTGGTGAATTTGATGCCTCCTCTTCCCTGGCCGGCGATATTGTTTTTAATGGCGATGTTGCTTCGTGGAAAAGAACAGCTAATTCACTTAAGTTATTAGTTGCCATACAGCTATCAAACAGAGTTCCTGCTGCCAGCGGTTACGCGGCCACAGCTGTTAAAGAAGCTATAGCTGCCGGTGTTATTACTTCAAATGATCAGAATTTTGATTTAAACTATCCGGGTGGTGGCTATAAAAGTGCATGGTGGAATCTATATAATGGCCGTAAGGATTTTGCTGAATCTAAAACAATGACGGATCTTACCGCATCCTTAAATGACGACAGGCAAAATGCATTTGGCGGCGCAAGTGAAGTAGCTGGAAACGTTACCACATCAAATATTGGTGTACCCTATGGTTTAGCCAGAAACAATGTGTTGGCCTTTACCGATAATAACCCTACCTGGGCACGTATTTTACGTGGCGATCTGCGTACCGAAACTGGCAGTGTTATGCTTATCAGTGCCGCCGAGGTTGCTTTAGCCCGTGCAGAAGCTGCCAACCTGGGTTGGACAGCGGATGATATTACTACCCAGTATCAAAACGGTATTAAATTATCATTTGAACAGTGGGGAAGGCCGGCTCCGTCAGCATCCTATTTTACACAGTTGGGTGTAACAATTTCTGCAGGCGCCAATGCTGCAAATGTGAAAAATATCTCTATCCAAAGATATTTAGCCAGTTACCCTGATGGGCACGCGGCATGGGCCATCTGGAGAAAAACAGGTTATCCTCAACTTACCCCTGCACCCGATGCTACAAATGCTACCAAACAAATTGTTCGCAGGTTTACCTACGCCACAAGTGAATATAATACCAACGGTGCTAATGTTAACGCGGCCGTTGCAAAATTAACTGGCGGTGATACACAAGATGCGCATGTATGGTGGGATACAAGAACAACTAATTAATTTTTTTGAATTAAAAAGACATGAAAAAGAAAATATTCTTAAAATATCTGTTTCTGGCCTGTACTTCTGCGCTTGTTTTCACAGGATGCAGAAAAGAGCCGGCTAACGATAAAGCAGCAAAAAATGCTCAAACAGGTATATCGTTTATTGGCTTCCCTACGGGTATGGAGTCATCAACGTTTTTTGATCCGTTTACCGATATTAAAACCGTAAATGTGTTCACCATAAAAAAAGATGCGTTTAATAATGCTGATCTTAATAAACCAGAAAACATTGTGGTAACCGCTCTTCCTGATGCGATTACAGCATATAACGATGCACATGATACCCAATATGAATTATTGCCATCTTCATTTTACACGGTAGCTAACAGTACTGCCGATGTTACGCAAGCAACCGATGGTAGTTTAACTTTCAAATTTGCTCCTGGTAATTTTGCAAAGGACTTTGCTATAAAACTTAATGGTAGTAAGCTCGACCTGTCAAAAAGTTATGCATTAGCCTATAAAATAACCAAGGCCGATGGATTAACTGTACATGCAGCAAATAAAGACACTTTGTACGCATTTTATAGTGTTAAAAACAAGTATGATGGTAAATATTCCATTACCGGAACTATTTTCAGAAATTCAGCTACGATTCCGGATGCAACTTTAAGTGGGGCACTTAAAGATGACTTAACAACAAATGTTGCCACAATTGGCGCTAATGCTAACACCTTTTCCCAATATTGGGCAACTGGTGAGGGAATAGCCGGCATTGATGGCCTACAGTTGGCCGTTGACCCAATAACTAATAAAGTTACAGTTACAGCAAGCGGAAACCCAGTGCTTAAGAACACCCCGGGTACTGATAATTACTATGATCCGGCTACCAAAACATTTCACTTAGCATTTGATTGGGGAGTTGCACCCAATACAAGGGTTGCAGTAACCACGTTAACATACGTAAGTTCAAGATAATTAATACCCCTAATAAATGAAAGAAAAGGAGGCTGTTCATGACTTATGATACAGCCTCTTTTGTAACGCGTAAGTGCTTGTTTAATATGGTACAAACAAGCAGGCATTTATATACGATTAATGCCATAGTTAACCAGAATTAGTAAATCTTAAAATACTCTTGTCGTTCTTTACATAGTTTCTTCATCATTAATGAAAGACACTTAATAGTTAAGTTAAAAATAGCGTCAGCTCTGGAGTGCTGCGCTTTTTTTATTAATTCGTCATTTTTAACCGGATAACATCTAACCTCCCGATACCCAATGAACGAGGCAGGTATTTTCATTGCATCTAACCGTTTGGCTTTTCCAAAACATTTGATGGTAGTGTCTCAGTTTGAAAATAAATATTTTGGTTCACCCGTTTGACCAAAGCTTTTTCTAAAAAGATGGAAATAATTATTAGGTTATTGCGCTGCACTTTGTGCTACTTCCCATCAGATTTGCGGATATCTTTTGCCTTATTAAAAGTTGCCAAACAACTATCAAGCGGTTGACCTTGTTTATAAATGCAGTCGCAGAAAACTTGGCAAGCCGCGGGGTTTTTGCTGGATGCACATTGATTGCTGCACTCATCTTCAGAGTTGCCCGGTACGATCTCAAATAAATAAAAAGTACCAATGATGATAAAGATTAAGATGGCGAAGGAACCGCCAAAAAATATGATCCGAAGGCGCATACCCAAGGGCTTTTTTAACACAGGAGGATCTGCTTTGGGCTGCTTGAATGGCAAAAGGTGTTTTAAACGGTCATAATTCCAAATTAGTAAAAACAAGCTTGCCAATAACATCATCGTGTTGCCCCGGGTACCATCAAAGCGGGTAGCATAAGTCAGCACACAAATATTAACGATGATGGGGAAATACATTAGTGCACCAAGAAGGGATGTTCTCGGGATCAGTAATAGTATAGCTGTTATGATTTGAACAATGCCGATAAAGGTATAGTAATATCCTGTCAGATGTAAGGCATCGAAGTAATGCCCTAACGGGTTGTTAGACGGCAAGCCAGCGGCGAATCTTTCCCCCACGATTTTAATATAGCCTGCCGGAATAAAGCTCGCGGCTAAAGCAATGCGGCAAAAAACAGCAAACCGTTGAAACCATTTGTCAGCCTTTGCCTCATAATATAGTTCTTCAAATCTATTCATAACTGCATTTTAATTAGTGTAGGACAGGTTTTGGCGGAATTACGACAAACTTCAGGCTTTTTTACGGGTGAATAATTTAATGAAGAGAAAATAAAGGACTGAAGCTACGGCCGTCCAGTATAGCGCACAGAAGAAAGCCAAAACAGGAGGTGCCGGATCCGGATCATTAAATACAGGCGCTAACGGACCTACCAAAACCACTTTAACAGGGTATATAATTGATGCCACAGTACGCTTCCAGGCTACCGGTGAGTCAGTCCCAGGGAACCATTGACCATTCACCGGAATCCCCCGGACTTCGGGACCTAAAATAGAGTTAGTTATAAACTGAAATGCGAACGCAGAAACGAGGAAGATGATTAGAAATCTTGTATATGGATTCTTCACAATATTAGTTTTTAATTTAAAAGTACTTTGCATAACAAAGTTATACATGTCACTTTATATTTCAAAGTATTCTAAGAAAAATTTAAACTGAGGCACTACCCATTTGATTATTAGGCATGATACTAATGTTTTAGTATAAACCATACCAAAGATTAAAATTAATTAAGGCTACCCAAGCTTATTAATATCCAGGCTGCCGTTTTTCAAACGTCCATAATACGGTTGAACAATCTTTTAAGTAATTTAGCCAGATTTATCAACGCTGATTATATAGTAATTAAAAGTGAACGTATTACTTTTGACCAGTTAAGCAGACTTTTGCTTCTAATTATGGTACCTGATAATAACTTTTCGATAGTTGCTGATGATTCTGAACTCTGGGATCTGTTTCGGGCTGGAGATGAAGTTGCTTATACCCGGTTGATCAAAAAATATTCAAAAATATTATTTAATTATGGCTTTCGAATTTGTCAGGATAAGGATTTTTTAAAGGATTGTATCCAGGACGTTTTTTTGGAACTTTGGAACCGCAGGCTAAAGATAAACCCAACCCAGGCCGTAAAATGGTATTTGTTCAAAGCTGTGCGGCTGCGTATTTTCAGGGAACAGTCTAAATGGAACCGCAATGAAACGCCCGACGAAAATTATACATTTTTAGTTGAGTTCAACATCGAATCAAAAATGATCACCGATCTTGAAACGATGGAGCTGGGGACTCGCATTAAACAGGTGCTCAATGGCCTCCCACCACGCCAACGCGAAATCATGTACCTGCGCTTTTATGAGAACCTTGATTTTGAGAATATTTCGCAAATTATGGAAATCAGCAAGCAATCGGTACATAACCTGTTGCAAAAAGCATATAAAAACTTTCGGGCCGAGTGGGTTGTATTGCTCATAGCATTTTCAAACCTCAATCAATAAAAAAATAAACACCTGTTTATCAGGCCATTGTGTTAAATTTATAAAAAAGTTTTATTTTTTTGTCTTTCAGAAGGGTAATATTTAACTGATTCGGAATATATACTGTATAAACCAATTGAATCAGCCCGCGTGATTAATTATACAAACTACGAAGTTGAAGACTTCTTGCGTGACGACTTTTTTATTGATTGGGCGCTTAAAAACTCGCCTGAACAGGAGGTATTTTGGCAACAATGGCTTGCAGAACACCCCGATCGCAAAAAAGTAGTTGACCGCGCCCGCATAATAGCCGCGTCTATTAAAATTGAACCGTTGCAGGTCGAACTTACCGATACTGAGGTTAACGCCTTAATTACACACATCAGGCAACAAGCTTTTGATCAGGCTAATCCAAAGATAATCAGACACCGATATTATCAATCTAACTGGTTTAGGATAGCCGCTTTGCTTTTGTTGTTTGTTAGCGCGGGGCTTTTGTTTATCAAAAACAAGCATCAGGAACCCACCGGGTTAAAAACCACGGCACAAGCTGATCCATATCTGCATATTACCAATCATACAACAGAATCAAGACTGGTGCAAATGAGCGATGGCAGTCTGGCTGTTTTAAAACCAGGATCAGGGCTCAAATACCTTCGGTCATTTCATGACAAACGGGAAGTTTTTTTAGATGGGGAAGCATTTTTTGAGATTCACAAAAACCCCAAAATGCCGTTCCTGGTACATAATCACGATATGGTAATACGTGTTCTGGGTACCAGCTTCACGGTTAAGTCTTTAAACAATAATGACATTAAAGTAGTAGTAAACACCGGTAAAGTACTGGTATATAACCAAAAAGCTACAACAAAAGCCGATAGGGAAAGATACGAAGTAACCCTGGTTCCGAATGAGCAAGTTACTTATGTCGAAAAACAACTCCGATTTAAAAAAGAAACACTGAAGGTCCCTTTAATCCTCTCTAAAGAAATTGCCCAAAAGGAGTTCACATTTGATAACGCTCCATTATCGTACATTATTGAAAGAATAGATAAAGCGTATGATGTTAATATTGAATATGATAAAGCAAAACTGGGAGATATAAATTTAACGGCCTCTCTTTCAGACAGGCCATTGGACGAAAAAGTTAAATTGATATGCAAGGCTATAAATGTTTCGTGCCAGTTTACTGATGGCCGCATTATTATTCACAACCAAAACCTAAACGTTACCCCAACCAATTAACCTATTATTAACTCCAAATGATATGATGAGAAAAAAAACTACATAAATTCCCTCAAAAAAAACCGGCAATATTTGCGGTACTGCCGGTCCAAATGTTTAGCCCCAAAATGATTGATACCCATTTACTGCAACCTCTAAAAGGTTGAGCGGGGCTTTTTTGTCAAGTTATTAACGAATTATTAACCCTTACCAAATTTATGAAATATAAACCTATACTCGTAAAAATAATGAAGATCACATTTTTACAGTTAACATTAAGTCTCTCTTTATTAGGAAGCGCCCTTGCCAAAGATGTTAAAGGCCAGGCTATATTAGATACAAAGGTTTCTGTAAGCGAAAACAACGTTGCACTTAAAACAATAATAAAAAAACTGGAGCAAAAATATCATGTGAATTTTGTGTTTAGCCCGGTACTTATTAACGAAGGCCAAAAGGTAAATGCCTCTTTTAAAGAAAAGCCGTTAGGTACAGTATTAACACAACTGTTTACACCGCTTAATCTTACTTATGAGGTATCCGGAGATGTTATTGTAATCAGCAGCATGAACAACCAGCCTGCAGCAATTACTAAACGCTTTGATCTGGACATGACCCAGGCACCCATCAGTGGTAAAATTGTTGACGACAAAGGCCAGCCGGCTCCGGGCGTTACAGTAACCATTAAAGGCACCAAAACAGGTACTGTTACTGATGTCAATGGTAATTTTACGCTGAACGTGGCACCGGGCACAACACTGGTTTTTAGCGCCATAGGTTTTGACACCCAGGAACTGCCCGCCAAAGCCGAGCCTATGAGCATCGTTATGGTAGCTTCCAACAGCAACCTTGCGGAAATTGTTGTAGTAGGTGTCGCCTTCAAAAAAGGCGATCTTACAGGTTCTGTAAGCAACGTGGATGCCAAAACATTGCAGGAGCGCCCGGTTACTAATGTTAACAGCGCATTACAAGGCCGTGTGGCTGGTGTATTTATTGGCGGCGGCTCAAAACCAAGTGACGATGCAACCATTAAAATACGTGGTACTAATACCATAAACTCAGGTTCAAAACCTATTTATGTAGTGGATGGTTTGGTTATGGAAAACAACCAGGGGGGCTTTAATTCCATCAACATGAATGATGTTGCCTCTGTTCAGATATTAAAAGATGCTTCTGCCACCGCCCTTTATGGTTCGCGCGGTGCAAACGGCGTGGTGGTTATTACTACCAAAAAAGGTAAAAGGAAAGCTGGCGATGGCGTGATAACTTATGACGGCTGGGCTGGTTTCTCCAACTTTGCCAAAATGCCCGAGACCCTTAATGCCAATCAGCTGTTTGATTTAAGGCTGGATGCTTATGCAAACGGTTACCTAAAAGATAACCCTACTGCAAACAGGCAGGATTATATCAATAACACCCTGTTAAAAACCAATATAGCGTTCTCTAAACAAGAGTTTGATACCCATAACAGCGGCAAAAGCTATAACTGGCTCGATCAGGTAAAACGTACCGGTTATCAGCAAAACCATGCTTTAAGCTTTTCAGGAGGATCTGACAGAGGTACATTTTATCTGAGCCTTGGTTACGCTGGCACAAAAGGTCTTATTCAAAAAGTAAATCAAAATAAGTATACCGGTCGTTTTAACGCCGAGTACGATGTTAAAAAGTGGTTAAAAGTAGGTACCAATACCGGTTTTACCCGCACAGATGATGATCTGCCTTCTGATGATGTATATAATAAGGCACTTAATGCCAATCCGTTGTTAAACTATGATCCGTACCGCGCGCCGGATACCCGGTATACTGCAGATTACCTTACAGTGTACTACCGTTCACATGGTGAGCAAAACAACAACGATTATAACCCATTCAACTCGCTTGATGTTACCCGTAAACAAAACAGGAACAGGTTGGTATCATCAAACTATATCAATGTTAACCCTATAAAAGGCTTGGATATACGTTCAACCTACGCGGTTGATTTCGCCAATCAAAGCTGGTTTGAGTTTACTCCTAAAAACATACAGGAAGCCATCAGGCAAAATAACGGCGATGCACGCGCCAAGCACGAACGCACGAACGACCTGTATTGGCAATGGGACAATACCGTTTCATACAACACCACCATTAACTCCAAACACAGGATCTCTGCTTTGTTAGGTACTACTGCCAGCAGGCGCAGTTATGATTATACCAAAGCACAAGGCGACAGGTTTGCCAGCGATGATCTGCTATACTATGATCTTGGTGGTGCAGCTGCAACTGATAAAACAGTAATAGGATCAGACTTTTACCGGTATTCGCTGTTTTCGGTTTTTGCCCGTGCTACCTACAGTTATGACGAAAGGTATTTCCTGACCGCTACTGCACGTTATGATGGTTCGTCAAAATTCGCGGCAGATAACCGCTGGGGTATTTTCCCTTCATTTTCAGCCGCGTGGGACGTTACACACGAGGATTTCATGAAAGACCAGAAAGTATTTAACCAATTAAAACTGCGTGTTGGCTACGGCGTGGTAGGTAATCAGGATATTAACAACTACTCCTTCCAAACACTATATGGTTCAAGGATTGATAATGGCAACGCGCTTATCGTGAACGACGGCCTCCGCGGTAATCCAAACATTACCTGGGAAAAGCAAAAACAAAGCAACCTGGGTATCGATATGACGTTCCTGAACTCAAGGCTTAATGTTACCGCCGATGCGTTCTACATCAACAACGATAACCTGTTGCTTGATCGTTCATTAGCTACCACTACCGGTTACACCCATGAGTGGCAAAACATTGGCCGCGTAAATAACAAAGGTTTAGAAATTTCAGTAAGCGGTCAGATAGTTAAAAGTCAGGACTGGAACTGGACACTGTCTGGTAATATCTCCTTTGATAAAAATACCGTAAAACAACTATACGGAAATGCCAAAGAGATCTATAACACTGACCCATCTAAAGATAGTCGTACAGGCAACGTGTTCCTTGGCCAGTCACTCAACAATATCTACACCTATGTTTCTGGTGGTATAGCCCAGGAGTCAAACCGTGCTGAGTGGGAAAACATCAACTACAACGGTAAAACAGTAGGCCTTGGCGACCTTTTCGCCAAAGATGTTTCTGGTCCTAACGGCGTAAAAGATGGTATTGTTAACCAATATGACAGACAAGTAGTAGGTAAATCAGACCCTAAATTCTACGGGGGCTTTTCAACCGATCTGTCTTATAAAGGTGTAGCCTTAAACGCTGTTTTTGTTTATTCTAATGGTGCTAAAAAAATCAGCAACTTTTATGAGGGCACAATGAACAGTATTGGTGAAAGCATGGCATCAACAGATCTGCTTAACCGCTGGACACCAACCAACACCAATACCAATATACCGCGTGTAATTGGCAATACCAGCTATAACAGGTATAACCCTTCTGAACTGGATTATAGCTTGCAAAACGCTTCATACCTGCGTTTATCGGCGCTAACGTTAGCGTACAACTTGCCGCAATCTATACTTAACAACTGGCATGCTAACCGCCTGCGTGTATATGTGACTGGTTCAAACCTGTTCTGCATCACTAAATACAAAGGTCTTGACCCAGAAACAGGCGACTATGGCTACCCGCCTGTGAAAACGTTTGTTCTTGGGGTAAATTTTGGATTTTAAACGTCAATGCAAAAAATCATGAAAAAAACCATTATAAAGATATTCATAGCCGGAGCGGTAATTATTTCAGCCTCCTCCTGCAAAAAATTTCTCACCGAGGAGAGTTTGACCAAGGTGGATGAAAGCAAGGTGTATTCAGACATCGGCCTCACCGAAACAAGCCTCAAAGGGATATACGGCAGCTGGAAAAACATACGTACAGACGAGCAGGGCCTTATTACCATGATGGGTACCGACGAATTGCAGCAGGGCGCTTTCCAAATGAAAAGCGACGCTGCAAAAGGAGGTCTTGACCGATATGACGGTAATCTCAACTCGCTGTTAAACCAATTAGCCAACCAGTGGAACCTGCGCTGGCCAGTTATAAACGAGGCTGCCAAGATCATTAAAGGTATTGATAAACCAGGCATCGCCCCCGACAGCAAAGAAGCGCATGTTTTAGGCGAGGCCTATTTTATAAGAGGCTTTGTTGACTTTGAGCTGGCGATGTACTGGGGCGAAATACCCATCCGTGACCTGAACCGCGAAAAAGAGCTGGGTTTCCGCCGCCAGCCGCTTAAAGATGTTTGGGCTTTTATCATCAACGATTTGACCAGGGCATCAACCCTTTGTCCGCAAACAAATGATCCGGGCAGGGCTACCAGCGGAGCGGCACTCGCCATGCTGGGTAAAGCTTATATGTCGGCTCCGGAATCAACTGGTTTACGCAGCTTTGATAAAGCACGCGAAGCTTTTGAAAAAATGATGGGAAGATACACCCTGGTGCCTTACAAAGATCTGTGGGATTATGCAAAAGGTAACACGGCCGAGTCTATCCTGGAGTTCCAGTTCAGCCCCGTTTATCCTAACAACAATAAACTGCAGTTCCAGATAGGTTCACGTGCCGTGCAGGCATTTTTTGGGGATGGCTGTTATTATTCAGGATATGACAAAGTTGTTCCAACTATTCATGCCTATGAAACTGTGGCCAACGGCGGTGTGTGGGAAGATGGTGACCTGCGTCGCAACGAGAGCATCCGTTATGACTTCACCTACTACGGAGAAACCCCTACCCTTGACCCTATTTTATGGGAAGATCTGGGCAACGATTATGACGAACTGAAACCTCACATCAAAAAATATGAGGATTTCCGTACAGACAAGCACACTGATAACAAAATCAACAATGAGTGGAACTCAGGAAAAAACATTCCTGTGCTTCGTTTAGCTGATATTAAGCTTTGCTATGCCGAATGTTTAAATGAGCTTAATAAAACAGGCGATGCCGTAGCAGTGGTTAACGAGGTACGTACCCGAGCTTGGGGCGGCACTCTGCCTAATGATAAAAGGTGGAACGTGATGTCGCAGGTTGATTTCCGTACCAATATCATGGAAGAGCGTATCAGAGAGCTTTTTGCCGAAAACTGGCGCCGTATCGACCTGATCCGAACCGGAAAACTCCTTGAGCTGGTAAAAGCTCGTAATAAATGGACAAAGCAATCAGGAACAATTCAGCCGTTTAATACACTTTTCCCTATACCTGATAGCGAAATGAAGCTGAATCCTCAGATAACTCCGCAGGATCAAAATCCAGGTTATAAATAAGGCTTACCGGTAAGCTATAATGATCAAAACAAGTAAAAAAAGTAAAGCGCTTCATAATTAATTATGAAGCGCTTTACTTTTATATATTAGATTTTTTGCGCGACCGGATGAATATCTTCCTTTTCATGATACGCTTTAGTCACCCTGAGATAGACACCGCATTAAATTTACGCTGCTTTATTTTGCAACTGAAAAGTTACCAATTAAGTGCTATTTATTAACCCGGAATTAACCTAAATTGAACACGTAAAGCTCAATTTTGAGGCAGATATTTATATATACCATTAGTGCAGCCCGTAAAATCTAATTAATTATTTCTGCAAAGGATAGATGAGCATTGTAAAAGAAATATTTACGTATAAAAGTAATGCAGACGGATTGCCTGAACAGGTTGATCTGGATGTTCTTTTTAAGGAATATTACGACAGGCTGGTGTATTTTTCTTTACAACTGATCAAAGATAAAGATCAGGCTGAAGACATTGTTCAGGATTCCTTTATAAAATACTGGCACCAGCGCGAAACGGTGATCCAGAATAAAATAGCTATAAAGAACTTTTTATACAGTACGGTACGCAATGCAAGCCTCAATACCATAAGGCACAATAAAGTTGTAGATGGCTATATACAACAACAAGGCAACGCCGAGCTGGAGGAGCCACCGGTAATTGAAGCGATTATTACAGCAGAAGCAATAGCCGAAATTCATTCGGCGGTTCATGCTTTACCGGCCAATTATAAGGTAATTTCAATTATGGGATATTTTGATGGTAAAAAAAACCATGAAATTGCCGACGAGTTAAATATGTCAATAAATACAGTAAAAAAGCAAAAACAGCGGGCCCTTCAGTTGCTCCGGGTAAAACTCACCCCCGAGGTGTTTACCTGCTTTGTTCTGCTTACCATTGCAGCTCTTAAATAGGTTATACTTCTTTCTTTAAATATAACCGGGTTTTCTTCCGGGAATACCATTCTCAAAATCTTTCTTAAAAAAAATTAAAAAAAATGCACACTCCTTTATCCTTTTTAAATGGTGAGGTGTCTTTATGTACGAAAAGGAATTATGAATAATTACAAACCATATTTTGACCTGGGCAGCCTGATCGCGAAACATCAGCGTAATGAACTCACGCCACAGGAAAAAGAGGAATTGGAGCATTGGCTTCAATCAGATGTACGTAACCAGGAATTATTCAAAAAACTAACCGACGAAGCCATAATTAATAACGAGTTTGAAGCCTTTTCAGTAACCGATAAAGCTAAAGCCTGGAAAAATATAGTTAAAAAAACAGGCTATAAAGCGGCTGAAAATAAGCCGGCTGTAACCAGGAGATGGTTAGGCTACGCGGCGGCCGTAATTACACTGATGGCATTGGGCATTACTTTAAGTAAATATCGCAGCAATGAGGACCTGAAAACTTTGGCCCACCAGCAAAAGGATATCTTGCCTGGTAGTAACAAGGCTACATTAACCCTGGCCAATGGATCAAAAATAATTTTGGACGATGCCAAACAAGGAAAAATTGCCAATCAGAAAAATGTAGTTATTAATAAAAACAAAAGTGGGGAGGTGACTTATAAAGCCACATCTGCTGATCAAACATACTCCAGCCAGACACCTGCTGAAGCAATAACCATGAATACGCTAACTACCCCACGTGGGGGGCAGTATGAAGTGGTTTTGCCCGATGGTACCCGGGTATGGTTAAATGCAGCATCCTCATTAAAATACCCAACAGCATTTACCGGTAACGAACGTAGGGTAGAGTTAACAGGCGAAGCTTATTTTGAGGTAAGTAAAGATGCACGTAAACCGTTTTTTGTAAAAACGGCAAACCAAACAGTGGCAGTTTTAGGTACACACTTTAATATTAATAGCTATGCTGATGAGGCAGCCACCAAAACAACCTTACTGGAAGGCAGTGTAAAGGTTACCGGCAACGCAAACCAGCTTACGGTAAAACTTAAGCCCGGCCAGCAAGCGGTAAATACCGTAAATGCTATTGATATAAAACAAGATGCCGATATAGACGAGGCTGTAGCATGGAAAAATGGCAAGTTCCTGTTCAGGAATACCGACCTGCGTACAATTATGCGCCAGCTATCAAGATGGTATAATGTGGATGTGGAATACCAGGGCAATGTAGCCCAAAAACATTACCGGGGACGGATCTCCAAGAACGTTCCTGTTTCAGAGATATTTCAAATATTAAAAACAAGCGGTATAAACTTCACAATTAACGGAGGGAAGATTATTGTAAAATCATAACAAACCAATTACGGCAACCGGCGAGGCTGGTACCCGGGTTTGGCCAATAAAAAAGCCGGAAAGTGTTACGAGCACCTCCGGCCAAATATCGGGCTGACCATATAAATCATATTGACTAATACACTTTTTACTAAACAACCCAAACAAAAGTATGGATTTTTCTACATTTCCAGCGTCCGCGTGCGAAAGCATGCGGGTAAATAAAATTAATAAGCTTACCCATTGTTTTTCCCGGATAAACCCGGCTACAAAAAGGAAATTTATTATGCGGATCAAACTTATCACAGCTTTACTATTTGCAGTATGCCTTCATATCAGTGCCGCGAGCTTTAGCCAGAACATTACCTTAACTGAAAAAAACGCAAGCCTTGAAGCTGTTTTAAACAAAATTGAACAGCAAAGCGGTTATGATATTTTTATGCAAACAGAATTGCTTGCCGGCAGTAATAAGGTATCGGTAAATGTAAAAGACCAGTCTTTGGCAAAAGTACTCGAAAAAGTATTTAAGGGCCAGCCAATAACCTATGCTATAGTTGGCCATACCATTGTGCTTAAAGAAAAAGCACCTGCTAAAGCGGCTGTAGTCTCATCTCAAACTATGATGGCACCGGTTTATACCGGTAAAATTGTTGATGCCAATACCAAAGAACCTCTTATTGGTGCTTCTATAGGCGTAAAGGGTGGTGGCAAAGCTACCTCAACAGGATTAAACGGTACTTTTAAGTTGGATGTTGGTTCATCAGATGCTACGGTATTGGTGATCTCTTATATAGGTTATGTGACTAAAGAAATTTCGCTTTCAGGTACTAATGACCTGGGTGTAATAGAACTGAAGTCGAGCGCGAATGCCATGAGCGAAGTAGTGGTAACCGGAGACGTAGCGGTAGACAGAAAAACACCGATCGCGGTTACAACAATCAGCCAGCAATTTATTGAGGAAAAAGTTGGGAACCAGGATATCCCGCAGCTTTTAAGTGGCTCCCCAGGTGTTATGTCAACCCAGGGCGACGGTGGTTATGGCGATTCACGTATCAATATCCGTGGTTTCTACA
The DNA here is from genome assembly GCF_050433765.1 of Mucilaginibacter lappiensis. Lineage (GTDB taxonomy): Bacteria > Bacteroidota > Bacteroidia > Sphingobacteriales > Sphingobacteriaceae > Mucilaginibacter > Mucilaginibacter lappiensis_A. The sequence goes on from NZ_JBNPWP010000009.1 coordinate 189,416, forward strand.
GCGGTTCCAAAAAAGGGAACGTGGCATTAACTATTAATGGTATCCCGGTTAATGATATGGAAAACGGGTCAATTTTCTGGTCGAACTGGTCAGGTCTTACCGATGTTACAACTTCCATACAGGTACAACGCGGCTTGGGTGCTTCTAAAGTTATTGTGCCTTCATTTGGTGGTACTATTAATATTACTACCCGCAGTACTGATACTCAAAAAGGCGGTTATATTTCGCAAACCATCGGTAGCGATGGTTATGAAAAAACAGCCGTGCTGGTATCAACCGGCCTAAACGAAAATGGCTGGGCTGCAACCTTCCAAGGCAGCAGAACTAAGGGCGATGGCTTTGCTAACGGACTTAATTTTTTAGGATATAACTACTTCTTTAACCTTTCAAAAGTAATATCCCCAAGCCAAACATTGTCATTTTCTGTAATGGGCGCAACACAAACCCACGGGCAAAGACCTGATGAACTTATTTCAGACTGGCAAAACGCGCCCCAGGGCACCCGTTGGAATTACGAACTGGGAGTTAAGGATGGTAAGCAGATAAACCCGTATAACAACACTTTCAGTAAGCCGGTATTTTCATTAAACCACGATTGGACCATTAATGATAAATCAAGCCTTTCAACAGTTTTATACGCCACTTATGGTACAGGCGGAGGCGGAGGCATAGGCGGAGACGTTGTTGCCCCAAGGGTTAGTAATTATTACTCACCGTTTGACTATACAGCGGCCGAAAAAATGAATGCCACCAATCCTGATGGTTCTGCAAGCACCTACTTTTATTCATCACATAATGACCATGCATGGTATGGTGCCAGAAGTACATACAGAACCGAATTAGGGAAATATATCAATCTTTCTGCAGGCCTTGACGTTAGGTACTATAAAGGTACCCACTATGAAACGGTTACTGATTTGTTAGGTGCCGACTATGTTTATGACCCATATACAGCTACCGAGGTAGTAGGAAGCAGATCAGGTGATATCAATAATCCTGAACATCGTGCGGTAGTTGGCGATAAGATAGACTATTATAATAAGGATTATGTTCAGTCGGGCGGAGCATTTGCCCAGGCAGAATATGTAAAGAATAACTTTTCGGCATTTGTAACCGTGAACGGATCAGGTACAGGCGACCAAAGAAACGACTATTATAATTACCTGAACAGCGATCCAAATCAATCAAGCAGGTACGTTTACTTCTTTAACTACCAGGCTAAGGGTGGTGCAAATTATAATATTAATGATGAGATGAACGTATTTGCTAATATAGGTTACATCACTAAGCCGCCTTATTTTGATAACGTATTTCAGAAATTCACCAATAATATCAATCCAAGTTCAGTATCTGAAAAACTATTAAGCTATGAGTTAGGCTACGGTTTTAAGGTGTCAAACTTCAGCGCTAAATTAAACCTTTACAGATCATCGTACATGGATGAGTCTTTTGCTACCTCGTACCTTGACCAGGCTTCTAATCAGCTTTATACGGTGAATGTTGCCGGGGTAAATGAAATGCACCAGGGAGCAGAACTTGAATTAAAATTAAGACCTATCAAGGACGTAACTTTAAGTGGCATGTTCTCATACGGCGACTGGTACTACAGTTCAGACGCTGGTCCTTCATCGGTGTTTAATGCGCAGCAACAGCTGGTTAAAACAGTTAATAAAGTATACCTGAAAGACATTAAAATTGGTGATGCCGCGCAAACTACCGCCGCGTTTGGTCTTGATGTAAATGTTTTACCTGATTTAAAACTGGGCACCAACTATTACTATTATGGCAATTACTATTCTGATTTTAATTTTGCCAATGCAGGCAGCGCCGGCTTAAGCCCATATAAATTACCAAATTATTCTGTTTGGAACGTTAATGGCGTGTTCAGATTTAAGATCGCGGGTCTTGACGCGTCACTTATTGGCAATGTTAATAATTTGCTGAATACCAAATACATAGCAGATTCTTATGACGGCAACCTGTCCGGAGATGCTTCTAAAGCTTTGGTTTATTATGGCTTAGGCAGAACCTTTACAACGAGCATAAAAATTAAATTTTAATCAAATATTTTATTAATTAAAATGAAAAAGATATATTATTTATTAGCCTTTGTTGCACTGGCTTTTACGGCCTGCCAAAAGCAGCCCATAGTACCTAATCCTAATTTAGCACATACTCCGTCATTAACGCTTACATTAGCTCAGGCAGATTATCAAATGCTGGATACATCAACTTACGCGTATAAATCAAGCGCCTTCCTGTCAGATGCTGATGCAAAATTGAACATTCCGCTAATTTTAGCTGCCAAATATCCGCGATTGGATGATAAATCAGCAGCAGCAGTAACTTTTGCGGTAGGAACACCTACCATTAAACTGCCTGATAGCGTTTATAAAGATGTAGCATATACGCTTACCAATGCTGATTATTTGCTGTTACCCGGTAATAAATATACCGATTTTAGCGCGACGCAAATACTTTCATGGTTACCTTACGGGCCTAAAACCAGCGCTCCCGTAGCCAACCAACTGGCAGTACTTACATTTAATTACTACGCGGGTACTACCACCGTACAAACGTTTTCCTACTTGTATTTAAATGGCGCCTGGCAACAAATATATATGCTTACCCCTGCCCAATACGCGACAGTTGACCGTTCAAGCTATAATCAGTTCACTTCGGCTGATGATGCCAGTTTAACTGCGTATTTAAATGCCATATTGAAGGCCGATCTGACGGTTACCGCTACCGCTAAAATAGGGGATATTAGGTATGTGAGCTTTAACTATTATAATAGCAGTAAAGGTACCAATCAAAGAGTTATAGCACTTACATTTGATGGAACAAACTGGATCACCAAATCAACACCTGAATCATTATCATTCTCCAGGGCTGATGGTAAATGGGTGGTTAACAGCGATATAAGCTATACGCTTATTAAGGAAGATTATACTTATATCGGTACAAAAACTACGGCCGGTAGTGATGCTGCAAGAGCAAATGTTGCACAATACCCTGATTTTAATATCAGTGCTGCAACCGACGCTACCTTCTGGAGTGATGCCGATCTTAATGCCGCTTTAATTGCAGTGTTGGTGAATAAGTTTAAAGGCACAGCTACCTTAAATCAAAAGTATATAGTTACTTATACCGTTTATAGCTTTGGAGTTACTTCTAATACTTCCAAAACATTTGTTTATGATGGTACTGCTTTCGTAGTTCCTAAATAATAAAAACTTACAGTTAATACAAGGGTATGGTTTAAACATGCCCTTGTATTATTCTACCCTAAATCTATTCTGATTAAGCTTTTTGCACAGTGTATATGCTGTTGCTATGCTTTGTTATTCACTTTATTTAAAAAAAATCACTATGAAAATTCAAAACCTATTGCTTGGCATTGGCTTAATTTTAGCCATTGCCGGCTGTTCAAAAAAGGATGCTAATGTGCCTCCGGTTACCCCTCCTGCCGATACGATAGCTAAACCTCCTGCGCCTACTCCTTATAGCATTACTGAAGATTTTGAGCAGGGAACAAAAACGGCTTACGCGGCAGCCGATGTAATCTTAAGCACTGGCAGCTGGAATTTTAATGATGCGGTAATAGGGAACCTTGCTGCCGATTTAAAAGACGGCCTTAAGTCGGTACGTTTACGTGCCGGCGATATTGCCATGAACTTTGATATTAACGGCCTTACCACTTTGTATATTAAACATGGAAAGTATGTTGGTGCCGATAAGCCATCGGCCTGGCAGTTATTAATATCGGCAGATGGGGGTAAAACCTATACCCAGGTGGGCAGCGATATTAACGAAACCAACACAACACTTGTTACCGACTCTTTTAAAGTAAGTACTACGGGCAAAGTTCGTTTTGAGATTAAAAAAGTAGGTACCACCACCGATCGTGTAAATATTGATGATATTACCTTTAAAGGTAAAGGCGATCCTGGCATTGTTGTAGGTGCGCCGGATGATGGCGGCGGCGATGGTGACAATGGCGGTTCTACCGGATCCGATTCGGCACCAAGAGATGTAACTGCCGGTGCGGATGCTCCACCTGCCAGCGGCGATAACAGTAATTTATTGTTTGGCAATCCATCAAACGCGCAAAATACCACAACATCCATGGATAATTATTTGGTTGATCAAAAATATTATACCGAATCATACAACGCCACCAAAGGCGAGCCCAACTGGGTGAGCTGGCATTTGGATGCTACTAATACCACTAATGCATCACCACGCCTGGATGATTTTGCAGGCTGGTCTGCCTTGCCTGCAAACTGGTATATGGTTGTTACCTCGAATTATACAAACAGTGGGTTCGACAGGGGGCATAATTGTCCTTCGGCCGACCGTACAAGTTCTGCAGGTGCCAACGCGGCTACATTTTTAATGACCAATATAATACCACAGGCTCCTTACAATAATGAACATACCTGGGCAAATCTGGAAAATTACTTGAGAGAGCAGGTGGTAGAGGGGAATGAAGTATACATTATTATGGGTAGCTATGGCACAGGCGGTACCGGTTCAAAAGGGGCAGCCAATACCATCAATAATGGTCATATTAATGTTCCGAGCAATGTTTGGAAAGTTGCGGTTATTATACCCGCCGGCAATGGCGATATTAATAGGGTAACAGCCAGTACACGGGTAATTGCAGTTAATACACCTAATATTAATACCACTGACAGCGACTGGACAAAATACATTGTAACCGTAAAGGATATTGAAACGGCTACCGGTTATACCTTGTTATCAAGCCTTCCTGCCAATGTAAGGACGGCTTTAGAAACAAAATTAGATGCCGGAATACCTGGCGCCTGATAGTTAATCTTATAAAAAAGTTAAAGCCGGTTCTTGCATAAGAACCGGCTTTACTTGTATATGCGGCACAAGTTTCTGTTTAATTACTTATTATATTGTTCGTCAGTTACCTGTTCCATCCAATCAACCGGCGAACCGTTTAGCTTCTCCTGGATGGCGATATGGCTCACGGCTGTGGTAGCAGTGGCCCCGTGCCAATGCTTTTCACCTGGTGCGAAATACACCACATCTCCCTGATGAATTTCTTCCCGTGCACCCCCTTGGCGTTGTACCCAGCCCGAGCCTGCTGTGATAATTAAAGTCTGGCCCAACGGATGTGTATGCCAGGCCGTACGGGCCCCGGGCTCAAAGGTTACCAATGCCATCGAGACACGAGCCGGTTCTGGTGGATTAATAAGTGGATCAATTCGCACTGATCCGGTAAAATATTCTGCGGGTCCTTTGCCCGAAGGTTGTGAGCCGCTGCGTTTAATTTCCATGTTGATTCTTTTTTAAAACCTTTTACAATTTTAACTTATTGAAGTTTATTATTGGTGAATAAATTTTCTTCCTGAATTGTTTGGTTAGGAACAGGATTCCTGAGCTGATTTATTCCGGGTTTCCTATCCGGCCAACCAAAGCAATCCTCATTTTTTTGACTACAACAACAGTAGATTCGGCTACACCTGCGTCCTTGCTTCTACGGAACTTTGAACCAACAAAAAACAGAAAGATGAAAATTATAGTAACAGGTTCGTTAGGACACATCAGCAAACCACTGACACAAGAGTTAGTACAAAAAGGACATGCGGTTACAGTAATCAGCAGCAACCCGGAAAAACAGGCAGCCATTGAAGCATTGGATGCCACTGCTGCTATAGGCTTGGTAGATGATGTTGATTTTTTAGCATCAACATTTATAAATGCTGACGCGGTGTTCTGTATGGTTCCACCAAATTTTGCCGAACCCGACCAGATAGCGTATTATAGCCAGGTCGGTAGCAACTATGCGCAGGCCATTGGGCAATCGGGTATAAAGCGCGTGGTTCATTTGAGTAGTTATGGTGCGCATTTAGATAAAGGCACGGGGTTCATTGTCGGTTCGCACCGGGTAGAAAACATTTTGAATAAACTGGTAAACACAGCTATTACGCATCTGCGACCAGGTTACTTTTACTACAATTTGTACCGCTTTGCAGATATGATAAAAGGGGCTGGTATTATGGGCACCAACTTTGGAGGTGATGACAAGCTGGTACTGGTATCGCCAACAGATATTGCCGCCGTCGTCGCGGAAGAGATAGTGTTACAAACAACTGAAAACAAGATAAGATATGTGGCCAGTGACGAGCATACCTGCAATGAGATAGCCAGTGTTTTAGGAGATGCAATTGGTAAGCCCAATTTAAAATGGTTAACCTTTACCGACGAGCAAACACAAGCCACTATGGAAAAGAACGGCGTATCGGCACCAATTGCCGCCACCCTGGTAGAATTGGGCGCTGCCACACACAACGGTGCATTGCGCCAGGATTATGATCTGCATAAACCTGTTATGGGTAAAGTAAAACTGGCTGATTTTGCCAAAGAATTTGCTGCCGCCTTTAAATAAAAATAAGTACATTGAAATATGGCAACCATCCAACCTCACCGGTTTAAAACGATAAGCGAATTTCACAAGTTTAGGGGATTGCCTAAGCCCGAGCACCCGTTAATAAGCGTGATAAATTTAGAAACAATTGCACAGGTGCCCGGTCATGAAATAAGCTTAGTAAAGGATTTTTATTCCATTGCGTTGAAAAGGAATTTCAATGTAAGGATGAAATACGGGCAGCATGAATATGATTTTGATGACGGGATCATGTTCTTTATGGCGCCTGGTCAGGTTTTCAGGATTGAGGTTGAGCAGGATACAACATTAAAACAGTCGGGTTGGATGTTGCTGTTTCATCCCGATTTTTTATGGAATACGCCCTTAGCCAAAACCATCAGGCAATACGAATATTTTGATTATTCGGTAAAGGAAGCCCTGTTTTTGTCAGAGAAGGAAGAATCCATAATTGGAAGCATTATGCAAAACATTCAGCAGGAATATCATTCAAATATCGACAAGTTTAGCCAGGACATCATCATTGCCCAGATTGAATTATTGCTTACTTACTCCGAAAGATTTTACCAGCGCCAGTTCATCACCCGTAAAATTGCGAATCACCAGATCCTGGACCGGTTGGAAGAGATCCTTGCAGCATATTTTAATAGTGATGCTTTAACCCAAAAAGGATTACCAACCGTTCAATACATTGCCGATGCGTTAAACGTTTCGCCCAATTATTTAAGTGGTTTATTAAAAGTACTCACAGGGCAAAGCACCCAGCAGCACATCCACGATAAGCTGATAGAAAAGGCAAAGGAAAAATTATCCACCACCGGTTTATCGATAAGTGAAATTGCCTACGAATTAGGTTTCGAACATCCGCAGTCGTTCAGTAAGTTATTCAAGACAAAAACCAAAGTTTCGCCTTTGGCGTTTAGGCAGTCATTTAATTGATAAAAATTGGTATGGGTAACGATAGAGGACGTTGTATAATCTAAATACGAATAGAAATATTTGAGATTTTTTTATCTTCACTTCAACCAATTTTTAGTTAATGCTTGAAAACATCAACACTATAAAAGATTCATTTACCGAAGACTTTTGTTCTCATCTTGAATATCACCTGACAAGAACGTTTGGAAATTCATCAGACAGAGAATTAAAATGGCTTTGGTGCGACGGTATCCGGCTGCCTCTTGTTGAGGAACAGCTCATCGCAAAAAGTATAATTGAAACACGACAAATTGTAACAGAGGCCTGGTTAGGAGTTGACGGCCAGGGTATATACGAAATGACCATTAAATTTGGCCCACGTTCTTTAGAGAAATGTATTCAAGGGCTAACTTTAAATGATTGTTTACCAAGTGAAGAATCATTAGATTGGATAACGCTTGACCTGGAAAAAAAAGAAATTGAATTACAATTGGATTAAACAAGGTCTGGAGGCAAAAATTTAGCCTGTAGTCGATGTTATCACCAGAAGTGTTCGGATGATATAAGTTTGGCTAAAGCCCATATCTGGTTACTTCTATCCGTCCCATAAATGGAACGGCAATGAATTGAATATCGTTCTATAAATTCGTTGGCTTTATCATTGCCGTTGGCTTTAGCCAACGGATTGCAAGTGAAATTTAGATGGCTTTAGCCAAAATCATCGTGTGAGTTATCCGTAGCGAAAAATCATATCCGATCTGTAATGACCACCCCGTGCACATCGCTTGTTTAATGTTGCAAATTTTTGATTATCAAATGTTTATTAATGACTAAAATGTAAATACCTGATTATCAAGCGTTCATTAGTGTTCACAGTGTTCATAGGTGTACATATGAACGGTATAAGCTTTTCTGTTAAACCCAAATACGCAAGGAAGCTAATTATTAAAAATTCTTAAAATAGGTAAGTGGGCCGCCTACCCGCTCAAAGCCATGCATTTTGCGGAAATCATCTTGCTGTTCCTGGGTCATTTTTGATAGTTTACCTTCACTAATTGCTTGAAAACATGCCTCCATCTTTCCTGCCGGCTGAAAGATGATCAGCATTTTTGCGTCGCCATCATTTGTTTTGGCAAAAGTATGAGGTACCCCTCTTGGACCAAATACACTGTCGCCGGCCTTTGTATTGAACATTTTGTCTCCAACCTTAAATAAAAATTCACCTTCCAGAATATACCACCATTCATCCTGATCATAATGATAATGTAGTGTCGGGCCACCCTTTTTTACCCGCGTCGACTCAAAAGCGTACATATCGCCATCTGAATCTTTTGTAGATACTTTGGTAAAAAAGGTATCCCCTTCAAATAAAGAAATTGATTTGCCGAAACGGTCATTTCCTGAATCAACTTTAAAGCCCTTATTATCTCTGGTTTTAAATAAACGTTTAGCACTACTGTAAAGTGGAACGGTTAGAAATGTACTTGCTGTTATGAAAATTCTGAGAAATGAATTACGTTTCATATGTCTAAATTAAAAATTACACGTTATTCGAAAATTGCCCAGCAAGGGCTGCATTGCAAAAGCCCCCTGAAAAAGGAAACGCTCAGGAAGAAACTTTTTTTATTTCTCTCTTCTTTAAACCAACGGTACCTGGTGTTTTTGTTGGATTATGCGCCGTTGGATCATGCGCCACATGTGCCAGCTTTTCGCGCAGCCAATGGGTAAGGGTATGGTGTAACGGAACTAATATAGCAGCAAGAATAACAAGTATTAATAGTTCAATTACGGGTAAATGATTACTTATACGCGCTACGAAGGGATGGATAAGCAATGTAATGAATTCAAAAACCAACAACAGGGAAAGCACACTCATAAACTCAATCACCTTGCGGTGGGTACGGCTTTTGCTTAACAGTAACAGCACCAAAAAGAAAAAAGGAATAAATATTGCTATTGCAATAAGCTGAAGATTAATTATTCTCTCATCGGCTTCCCGGCGTTTGTCATCAGCTATTTCCTGCTGACGGGCCGCCTCATTAAAACTGAGGTTTTGAATCTCCCTCACTTTTTCGGCATTAAACATACTGTCTTTAGCAGCAACTGATGTTTTATAATACATTAATTCAAGATGTTCATTTTTACCCTGGTAAATCTGGGCAAGTAAACTACTTGCATTGTAAATACCTTCGGGATACAACGCAACTTTTGCAGCTTCGAGTGCTTTTGATGCATAAAAAAGGCTTGAATCTGAACGTCCGGATTTGACATATAACCGGGCTATGCTATTATAGGTATCGGCAATTGCGCTCTGGTCATTATTTTCAACCGCGTAAGGTATACTTAACCGGTAATATTCAAGCGCCATAGGAATATTACCCATTTTATAATTGATATCACCTAAAATTGAAAGCGTATTGGGCATTGTCCCTTTATCATTTATGGCATGTTGTATGCCATAAGCCTGCAGTTCAAAATACAACGCCGAATCAATTTTATTTAGCTTTAAATAGCAATTGCCAATGTTCGACAATACAATACTTACCCGCTTTTTATCGTGAAGCGATTCGGCAGCGGCTTTAGCTTTAAAATGGTAGGTTAATGCTTTGGTATTATCTCCCTGGTCTGAATAAATGATCCCAATGTCATTCAAACTTTTTAATACCCCCAGCTGGTCATTTATTTCTTCTCTTATTTTTAATGAACTGAGTATATAAAATAATGCACGATCATATTTCCCGTTTTTCCACAATACAACACCTACCCTGTTCAGGCAATCACCCTCTCCTTTTTTGTAATTGGTCTTCCTCGCCAAATCAAGCCCTTGTTGTGCATATATTAAAGCACTATCTGGTTTGTATGACTGTACCTTTAAGCTCTTCTGCCTCAATAATTCAACAGCAGCGGTGTCACTTGCGGCCGTGTCATGTTGTTTTAAGAAAGATGAACTTTGTTGCCGGGCACGCACAACTGTAACCATACACACTAAAAAGCATATAGCAATTAACCCATTTATTGAGCTTAGGCGCATATATTATTATAAACACCCCATAACAGGGCAGTAGTTATACGGCGAAAAACACTGGCTTATTCCTCACCCGTTTCTTCACTTGAATCCTGCTCATCAGTTGGTGAATTTTCATTGTCAACTGCCGAAGGGTGGATAATTTGTTGTAATGATGCGAGAACATTGGAATCATCCTGCAGATTGGTTCTTTTGCCCATTGAGGTATTTTTATCAAACGCAGCCATAGTGAGTTAAATAAATTAGTTAGTGCCTACTTCTTTTAGGGTGGTTTTTTCGGCTTATTCCCCATGTTAAATGTAAAACATTAAAGCCTAATAACCAAATGTTTAACATTAATTTTGTTAAATTTTTTAATTACAAGAATAAAATTTTACCCAAATGTGTTGCTCAAAACCTGAAGTGAATGATTAGTACATAGGATGTATACTCATCATTGTTTAATTTGGCCAAATGGAAATACAGGATGCAGCTTATTGGATAAAACGCTTAAACTTACTGCCTCATCCCGAAGGTGGTTATTATAAAGAGGTTTTCCGCTCAAATCAGGAAGTAATAAGAAAATCAGGGGCCGGTTTTAAACAAGCCTGCACATCCATATATTACTTGCTTGAAGCAAAAGACTACTCAGGTTTTCACCGGCTGGCTTCTGATGAAATATGGTATTTTCATCAGGGCGAACCATTATACATACACGCCATTGATAGTCAAGGTATTTACACCCGGCACGAACTTTCGGTCACTGGTAATGGTAGTTTGTCTGTGGTTATTCCCGCTGGTTTATGGTTTGCAGCAGAAATACCAGCCAAAAGCGGCTTTACTTTGGTAAGCTGTGTCGTTGCTCCAGGGTTTGATTTTAGTGAATTTGAAATGGCTAAAAAAGATGAGTTATCAAAACAGTATCCTTCCTATACACACCTGTTTAATAAATTATGCCGTGAATAAGTGGTTTTTAATAACACCCTTCTCTACGCTTCAAAGTTAGTCAGATCACATTCAAGCGATTTCCTGTCCCAGTTGCCGGTATTTGCGGCAGCCACGTAGGTAGACTGTAAAAACTCCAAAAGGGCATTTTCAGGATCGGCAGCATTCCTGACATCCTCATAACGGAGCATAAATTCGCCCAAATCATTGCTATAAAATGCCTGTTCAGGTTTAACCTTTTGCGCTTTATAAGTTTCAGGGGTTGGATAACAATAAGCGTAAAAAATCGGATCGGGAAAACTATCATTACCTCCCCAAAAACCACTACTGCTTACTTCGTGCGAATAAGCTTCCTGCATTACATCCAACGGAATATTTGGAACGCCGCCTTGATGCTTTGGTGCTTCCCTGCCCGAAAAACGGGAAACCGCCAAATCAAATGCGCCCCAAAATAAATGGACAGGGCTGCATTTGCCCCTAAATTTTGCCCGGAACCTTGTAAAAACAGCTTCAATTTTGACCAGCGCCTGCCAATATAAATTTATCTGTTCCTTATCATATTGAAAGTGTAAGTCATCTTTTTCAAATGGGATGGCAGCTTCCATTTCGTTAGGTTTTGCATAAATTTCAGCATCGATCTCCATAAATGCCAGCTTTTCAAAAAGTTCTTTATAAAAACTGGCCACAGTGCGCGGAAAAAGATCCATATGCTGCTGCTTACCTGTACTTGATATGATCACTAACTGATGGGAAATAAAATCAAAATCTATTTGAAATATACCTTGTTCATACGGTATGCTCCCGGTTGTTAACCCTCTTGGCGATACATATAAGGTAACATGCCAGGAGTGGTTTAACCATGGCGTTTTTACCAGCCTGATCTTCCCAATTATTTGTGCCCATAATTGAACGGTGGTAAGCGTTTCCTTTAAATCTGGAAATTTTAATTCTGGCCAGGTATTACCCATGATATTTGAGGTTAGTTTGGTGAATATCGTGAGTATTTACAACAATATAATACCACTATAGTTTATAATTTATGGTAAATAAACATCTGCCCAAAACAGGCCCCCTTATTAGTTCACAACCTTTAACCCCGCTGATTTTTTAGAACGTGTTAACCAAACACCACTTGTAACTTTAAGGATAATATGTCAATGTTACGGATATTAAAACGAAAACGTTTTCGTAAATAAATACCTGATGATAAGCTAATTATATAAACGTTATAAATAGATTTGGATTAACCAATAATTAACCAACCATAAACCTGAACTTATCACAACGGCTGTACAACAGTTTTGTTGGGTATTTTTTATGCCTTATGCAAACCAATTTTTATTACATAAACCTAAACTTTTAATTATGAGAAAGAAAATCTCTTACTGGCTGGCCTTTGCCTGCCTGTTTACCCTGAGCGCATTTTTATGCCAATGCAAAAAATCTAATGTAGCTGGCAAAACAACCGATGCTACCGGGCAAACTGTACCGCGGGCGGTAACTACTTTTGTGCATCCGGGCGTATTAAATACAACGGCTAACCTTGACCTCATCACTTCGCAGGTAAACAGCGGGGATGCCACCCGCACAGCCGCCTATCAAAAAGTGCTTGATTTTATCAGCAACAATGCTTTACCAACCCAATTCTACACTACTGTTTTCGTAGGGTCAAACGGACACACCAGTCCATCTAAAAGTCAGATCAGGAAGGATGCTGAATTGGCGTACGCGCTTGCCCTGCGCTTTGCAAAAACCGCGGATGTTACTTACGCAAATCAATGCATAGCCATATTAAACGGATGGTCATACACCTTTCAGAATTATGCTTCTATAGATGCTACTGATAACCCCAATCAACCCGCCTTAGAAGCATCATGGACCACACCAAGCTTTGTTGCAGCTGCCGAGATCATCAGGTATTATCATCCCAATGGTGTATCCGCCAACTGGTCGACCACTGATATCAACAAGTTTAATGATTATCTGAACAACGTAAAAAACAACTACATTAACAACGTACCCGCCTATAATAATAACTGGAATGTATCTGCAGGTTATGCTAAAATGGCTATCGGGGTTTTCCTGAACAGCACCAGTGTATTTCAAAGCGGCGAGGATATGATTAATGCCGTAATGCCGCTGGTGATACAAAGTAATGGCACCATGCCCGAACTTTGCGACCGTCAGGATTGCGTACATTACCAATATTCATTAACCGGCTTAACTTATGCTGCCGAAATTGCCGACATGCAGGGCGATGGTTCGCTTTATACAGCGCTTTCAAGCCGCATAAGCGCCGGATACGATTTTGAGCGCAGCGCCTATAATCAAAGCACAGGCTGTAATTACTGCTCCACATCAAGCCCTATATTTCCGGGTGTTGAGGTGGCATACAAACATTACGGAACCGCCAACATGTTATCTTTAAGAAATATGCAGGATCCGCTTGGCGTACCTAATGACAATACCTTTTTAGGCTTTACCAGTTATACACACTTTAATGTTGGCGGCAGCACTACCCCGCCTCCGGGTGGCAGCAACCCTCCTATTGGTACAGTAATATCCCTTAAAGGCTTTAATAACGCGTTCGTAAGCGGCGAAAACGGTACCCAGGCCATGACCTGTACCCGCACTACGGCAGGCGATACAGAACATTTTACCGTAATTGATGCCGGCGGAGGCAAAATATCATTACGCAGTAAGGCCAAATTCGTTTCGTCCGAAAACGGTACTATGGCTATTACCTGCAACCGCGCAACAGCCGGCGACTGGGAAAAATTTGACTGGATAACCACCCCCGATGGCAAAGTAACCCTGCGTGGTAATAACGACAAATTCATCAGCAGCGAAAATGGCACACAGGCCATGACCTGTACCCGCACCACTGCTTCGGGCTGGGAATCTTTTACTGTTGGGCAGTAAACTTTTATTATGTTTTTTTTAAGCAAAAGCCTTTAGCGTAAAGCTAAGGGCTTTTTGTTGCAGCAGCATACTGTTAGCTTTAATACTCTCATTTCATCTGCATTACGGCAGCTATTGTTTCAATCCCTTCCCACAAAAAACTGATCTTTACATTTTCATTTTCGGCATGCTGGTTATTATCGTAGTTTACCAATGGCACAGTAATTACTTTGGCACCCAGTTCTTTTTCAAAAATAAATAAGGGCAAGCTGCCACCGCCGCTGGGTACAAGTACTACAGGATAGTTAACCGTTGATTGTATCGCTTTTATTGCCGATTGTGCAATGGGCAGGTCCATAGGTGTACGCTGTGCATTGTAACCGGCATCATGTGTAATTTTTATTATCTTATCATATCTCGCCCTTTCTTCGTCAGTCGGTTCTTTGTTGGTAACAAAGTACCCCTGCGCTTTTATATGCGCTGTTACTTTCTCAATCTGGCGGTCCATATCATTACCCAGTACCAGGCGCAGGTCAAGCACGGCTTCGGCCTTTGTGGGTATCACATTAGCAGCGTGGGCGCCAACATTACCGCTGGCCATACCATTTATATTTAGGGTTGGCAACATAAAAGCCTCAACCAATGGGCGCGACCCGCCTTCGGGTTCGGCTATACCTAATTCTTTTTTTAGTTCTGGTTCAATGGGCGGCACTTTGCTAAGAGCCTCTTTTTCACTATTGCTAAGGGGCAATACATCATCATAAAAACCTTTAACATTTACATGGCCTTTATCATCTTTCATACCGGCAAGCAGTTGTGCCAGCATCAGGCCAGGATTAGGGGCCCAATTACCGTAGTTACCACTATGCAATGGGCGTTTAGGGCCATAAACGGTAAGCCATAAATTTACATCGCCCCTTACACCAAACATGATTGATTTTTTACCGGATGCATGCCGCGGCCCATCGCAAATAATCCACAGGTCAGAATTTAGTCTGCTTTTGTACTTTCTGAATATTTCGGCCAGCCGGGGCGATCCTTTTTCTTCCTCTCCCTCAAAAAAGAACTTAATGTTACAGCCCGGCTTGAGTTTGCTTTTAATAAGCGCGTCATAAGCGTTAATGATGCACATTACGCCCGCTTTATCGTCCGCGCTGGCACGTCCGCTTAACCGCCAATCGGGGTCTATATGATCACCAGGCTTATAATTAATAATATGCCCGCCCTGTTCAACAGGAGCCGTAATAAAAACCGGCTCAAAAGGCTTTAAACCAGGTGCCCATTGCTGTGGGTTTACGGGTTGCCCGTCATAATGGGCATAAAAAATAATTGTTTTAGTGGCTCCCGGAACATTAACCTCACCAAAAACAACCGGGTTGCTTTCGGCAGTGCTCCATAATTCGGCTTTAACACCTCGCTTAATCAGCATATCCTTTATGTACGATGCGTTTACGCGAATGTTTACAGAATCACTAGTTTCATCGGGTATGGCAACCAATTTAAGGTATTCTCCGATGATCTCCTGTTCATTGGCTTTGCGGAAATTGGTTATTTTTTGAAGGTTGTTTTGTGCCGACAGCGAATAGGTGCCAAGCAATAAAATGGAAGTGAGTAAGCATGAGGTCAGTTTCATAGATCGCCAGATATGGTTAAAGTGTTACAATATACTTAACCTTTAAGTATGTTGTATTTTTATTTAGACTGAAGTTCCAAACTACGGATATCATCAAAATGCAAAAAAACTTCCGCATTCATTATGGTTGATGCCGGGTTTGATTACATTTATATATTTGTTAAAACCCCTGCTACTGATGCTGATGAAAAAATTTGCTCTGCCCTTTCTTACTGCCTGCCTGTTATTGTGCTCATCAATACGCGCCCAAACCAATGCAAACAGCATCAAGAGTATCCTTCAATCACCTTACTTTGAAAAACTGTATGCCAATACCTATTATAGCTTGCTGGACAGGATGGGGAAAGATGGCTTTTTACCCGAATCCTTAACCGGAGCTTATGAAGGCATGTATTGCCGCACTACGGGTGCGCTGGTGTCGCTGTTTTTAGAAACCGGCCGTTTAGAAGAAGCGGAGCTTAACATTCAATGCGTTTTAAATGCAACTACACAATATGATATGGAGCGCATACCGCATGTGGTAGGCATAAAAGATAACAAGTATACCATCATCAGCGATGAGCACCAGATAGACGGACAGGCACATGTACTGATGGCCTGGGCAAGGCTGGCACTTAAACGCGGACACACCAAATTTGAAGATGATACCTGGCCACTGGTAAGGGCCATCATGAAACGCACCTGCGACCGCACTTTTTTTCAGCGTGGACGCTGGTCGGTTGAAACTGGGTTGGTACGCAATATATCCTTTGAACATTCGCGCGAGGGCCGCCGTTGGGATACTTGGGACCTGCTCACCCAAAGCTTTGTTGGTGCGGCATTAAATGATATGGCAACCGTAGCAGCAAGAAGGGGCGAAACCAAACTGGCCGACAGCTGGCATAAAGATCTGGGTATCCTTACCGAAGGCATCCGTAAAAATCTGACCACCGTAAGGGATGCCGATACTACTTACCTTGAAATGCGACTGCCCGACTCTAACGGTGGCGTACCATTCCTGGGTATGGGCTGGGTTACGCTCTCACCCATCGCCGCCAGCTGGGAAGGGCCAAACCATGAGGTGATGCGCAATACCGTAAAAGCCATGCGCCGTACCATGCTCAAAACAACCGACGGCTTAGCCTGGATGCCTACAGACAGTTACCCCGATGGCACAGTATCCAACGAGATCATTGGCAAAGGGCAGGCATGGGAAATGGATTTTGCCCGATCAGAAAAAGATTACAACCGCATCAAACAGATCCTCGATCTTATTAAAATAGTTAACGCGCCCAAACCAGTTTACATGGAAGGCGGCTGGCTGGAAGACAGCGGGCATCACCAGTCTGACAAACTCAGCGACCAGGATCTGGCCGCCATGACCAACGCCGTATGGAAAACCAAGGATGCCGGTAATGGCGAGCAATGCGCCTGGTGGTGTTGGGCCATGGCGCGTTTAAGAAACCAAGTGGGTTTACCTGCAGAACCGAAGCGGATGTAAATTAACCATTATTTTATCTTTTTAGCTTCTGTATTTTGCCCGCCTTCTTTTAACATTACGGCATATACCTTACCCGTGGCATCCTTTACAAATTCCAATTCAACCTGTGCTTCTTTTAATACAAAACTTGTTGGTGTTTTAGGAAAAATGGCGCTTTTTACACGGCCGGGTGGTTGGACATATAGCTGCTTGTCTTCTTTTGATACCGTTAAACTGAATTGGGGCGTAACTTGATATACACCAGTATAGGCTTGCAAAACCGTATCAGCTACCGCGATGGTTTTGGTAGAATGATAAAGTCCCTTAAATCCATAAACCTTAGCCACGCTGTTAACTACCTCTTTAATTATTTCATCATGATCTGAATTGATCATCACAACCACACCATTGCCGCCTTCCATACTACCATAATACCAGCTGCGAAAACCCAAAGTTGCCCCGGCATGCTCAAAATATTTGGCACCCTCCATGTCATCAATATAAATACCTAAAGCCGTGCGCTTATCCAGATAAGGCGTTAACCGGAGTTTGGTTGTTGCCTGGTTTAATATTTTAGCCGACCGGCCTTCATAAGCCAGTTGTGTTTCGACGATGTATTTGGCAAGATCAGTAGGATTGGTCCACAAGCCAGCGGCTGCCAGTTCGGAAAAAATACGGTATTTACCGGGTATTGGTTTGTTATTTAAGCCATAACCAGTAGCCAGCAGATCTGGTTTGATGTCTGTGGGCGGCTGTATAAAAGTGCTACTTTTCATTCCCAGCGGGTCAAGCACTGCTTTTTTCATATAATCTGCATAAGCCTGATGGGTTACATCCATCACGATCAATTGCGAAATGATGATCCCCCCGCCTGAATATTCTGATCTTATGCCTGGTGCATACTTTGAACGGATGGCCGGGGTGTTTGCTGGTTTCTGACCGTCAAGTATCTGCACTATAGTAGGCAGGGATTTACCTTGCTGATAACCCGGAAAGCCTGGCATATTTAAACCTGCCGTATGGCTTAATAAGTTAGCCATCGTGATCTTTTTACCTTTACTCAAACTGTCATAAGGAAATTTCCAGCTGGTAAGATAGTTGTTGATATCAGTATACAGATCGAGCTTTTTATCCTGTACCAGTTTAAGCACACCAACCGCGTTCAGTGATTTACTGATGGACCCAGCTTGAAAAAGTGTTTGTGCAGTTACAGGTGTTTTTAAACTATCATTGGCAAAGCCATAACCTTTGGCCCAAACAATATGGTAATTTTGTATTACTGCTACGCTTAGCCCGGGTATCTTAAAGTAGGCCATGCGCTCCTGTATAGTCCAGGGTGTTTCGCCGTTAATCTGTACAGTGCCAATCAGCCCTTTTTCAACTTGCTGAATCTTGTCTTTATCGCTTTGAGCGCAGGCAGTTAACTGTATAAATAGCAGAAATGTAAAAGTCAGTGACAGGCTTAAGGTTTTCATAATTATAATTTTATATTTTTATTTATTCGAAAATACAAAATTAAATTTCGAATTATCAAATAAAAACAAAATTAAATAATTATTTCGAAGATATTTTGACTTATGAAATCACCAGAAACTTCTTTTAATACTGAATTTAAATTCAAAAAAATACCCGCAGATAAAAACCTGCGGGTAAAATCATGAGCATTAAAGCGTAAAATCTATTTCTTTCCAAAAACCTCAGCCAGCTCATTAAGTTTAGCCGCGCTAATGGTTTCACTGCCGTCGGTGATCACTACACGATACCGGAAAGTTACCGACTCTCCTTTTTGAAGGGTCAGGTTCTTTTCTGATTTACCGTTGGTGAAAATTTTCTCTCCAAGTGGGTTGGCTGCAAACAGACCATAGCCGCGGGCATGCCAAAACGTAGGATAATTAACGTTTTTAGGATGATCAATAATGGCTATACTTACCGAATCGGCTCCCATTTTGGCGTAAACCTTGCACCATACACCGCGGGTACTCCAGACGTCATTCCCGGTTTTACCGGCGCTGGTGAGGTAAGTTCCGTTGGCTAACTTATCTGTCCCGCCCTTTACTACAGTTACATTGCCTTTATCATCCGTAAACTTTTGATCTGCCGCATCGGGGATCTGTAGTTCATGAGCCAGACGCAGACCCAGCATACCGTCTTTGGCATCTTTAAAAACAGCGGTCATATCAGCCTTTAAAGTAGTAACACGATCAATAATCCGCTGGTTACCGTCACCGCTAAATTCAAAGCGGGTGGTTTCTTCCAGGATCACCTCTTTTTGCTGGTTGGTCCAGTTGGCATGATAAGCTAAAACACCTGTTGCTCCGCCTTTTGCTTCCAGGATACGGTCGGTACGGATCCACCCATAGGAGCTTTTTTTGCTGGCCGGGATAGCGTAGGAATTGTTCCAGAAATCGAGCCCGTTCAGGTTTTCAAAATTAAACCAAATACCAATATGGTGCGGATGATCGGTTGGGTCGCCGGCTCTTGGGGCAATCGGAAAACCACGGGTTACCAATGTACCGTTGGCAGCGTGCAGGGGGTATAATACCGGCTTCTCCAGCGTATCAGGGTACAGAAAGCTGGTGAACGGCTTGCCGCCAATAAAAATATCCACCTTGTTTTCCTTTGCGGACTTTACCACTTTTACCGGCTCGTTTTTTTGAGCCAGTGTTACAGAAGATAAAGTAGTCATCGCTATGGCAAAACCTAAAGTTTTAAATCTGATCATATTTTTTATTGATAAGGTTGATGAATGGGTGCATTTATTCCCTCCCCACGGGAGGGGTGCGCCGGATGGTGCAGTGGCAAGGAGGGGTTTATACATGCAGTACAGGCTTACCCTGTTTACTAAACCCCTACCTCCCCTTCCCCAGGGAAGGAATCGCACTATCCTTGCTTTCTTTTCACTTTTTCACCTAATATTTAAACACTTTACCATTCGTCATTACCTCCTGGGTGCTTTCGTCAAACGTGGCTTTGAAGCCGGTATGTACGGCTGCGTTGGTCATGATGTTGGCAATAGAGTGACTGTACCCTGCCTCAACCGGTGCATTAGGCTGTTTGCGACTGCGTACACATTCCATCCAGTTACGCACGTGGTTTGATGTCAGTTTATCGCCACCGGTATTGGCCGAAGCCACCACTTGTTCGGTATTTTCCAGGCTGAGCTCGGGCAACAGGTTAGCCTGCATCTTCATGGCATCAGCCATTTTTTGTGTCAGGCCGCCCTCGGGCGAAACCTTATTGGTGTTCAGGTTTAGTTCGCCGCCGTTGGAGTAATAGATCTCGGCGGGGTGCTCATCGCCATTATGCATACGCGAGCCAAAAGTCACCTGGAAACCTGTAGACGGATCATCAAGCGGACCATAATCAAAGGCGGCTAAAATGGTATCCCAGTTCCGGCGGCCATCCTTCCATTTATAAATACCACCATTGGCCACTACGCTGCGCGGATGTTTAAGACCAGAAAACCAATGTACGGTATCAATCTGGTGACTCATCCACTGACCAGCCAGTCCTGATGAATATGGCCAGAATAAACGATATTCTAAATATTTGCGTGGATCGAAAGCTTCATAAGGGCGGTTCATGATAAAGCGTTTCCAGTCGGTATCTTCTTCTTTCAATACATTCAGTAGCTCCGGCCGGCGCCAGCGCCCCGGCTGGTTCACATTCCAGGTAAGCTCTACCATGGTAATAGGGCCAAACTTGCCCGAACGGATAAAATCATTAGCAGCATGGTAGTTAGCCCCGCTTCTGCGTTGCGAACCTATCTGTACAATTTTTCCCGATTCCTTCACCGCTTTCAGGGCGGCGCGGTTATCTTCCATGGTTTCGGCAAAGGGTTTTTCTACATAGGCGTCACAACCGGCTTTTACTGCTTCAATAGCGTGGCGGGCATGTTGAAAATCGGCGGTGCTGATAAATACGGCATCTACCGATTTGCTGTCATACAGTTCCTCATTATTGCGGTAAGCTTTTACATCGTGCTGCATCTTCCCTTTCCAAATGGCAGCGCCTTCTTCCCGGCGTCTGCTCCAGATATCTGATACACCAACCACATCAAAATTGAGTTCCTTGTAGTGGTTCATAAAACTGGGGATGTGTGAGCTTTTGTGCCTGTCTGAAAAGCCTACAACGCCAACCCGCACGCGGTCGTTAGCGCCAATGATGCGTTTATAACTTTGGGCGCTCCAACTGGTTTTGGTAAGCATTACACCGGCACCCGCCAAAGCGGCCTGCCTGATAAAAGTACGGCGAGATTTTTCCATGAAGAATAGGTAATTGGTTAAACGCCGGTTTTTGCAACCGACTTAATCAAATATCGAAGAAATTAGATAAAAAGCGACATTGTTTTTTAAGTGTCTTTGTAACAATAATGTTTCTTAACTGTGTTTTTGACATGAGCATAAGGTTCGAGGTTGGAAACTTCAGTAATAAAGTCAAGCCCTATCGGGGCTCCGTGTTTATAGCAATTATTGTATGTATAAAACTATGAGCTCCATGGGAGCTTCCTAAAAATGTTATCGCCCCGCCAGTTCAAGCGTCCTTCGCTTGAACTTATATCCAATGTAAGCGTCCACGCATTATTAAAAAAGGTAAGCGTGGACGCTTACCTCAGCAACTATTTAAGCGCAGACGCTTGAATAGGCGGGGTTAAATAAATTTGATTCGTTGTTTGATAAGAAATTCATATATATCTGTACTTTTGCCTTTAATAAAGCCTTATCATAATTAAATGAATAAATACCTGCCACTGGTAACTATCGCATTTATTGCGTCACTTTCCGCATGTAAAAAAGAAGCCGTCGGAAATAAATCAATCATTGATACCATTAAAATTAATGATACTATTAAAGTTAATGTTAATGAACTTGATCGGCCAATTAATTTAAGCGCTTCTAAAGGATTATATGGCAACAGGATAATTGTAACCTGGACCCCAATACCAAAAGCAAAAAATTACCGGTTATTCAAATTTGACAGTACTAAACAAGACTATCAATTACTAAAAGAATCAGCAGATACGAGCTATACCGACTTAGCAACAGTAACACCATTAACCAAGGTATTTTATAAGGTAATGGTATATAATAGCAATACAGAATATAGTAAGTTTAGCGATATAGATTATGGTTACACTACAGGGCAAGACTATAGCAGAAATCTATTTTTTGGTTCCCCAGGCTCTGGCCCTGGACAATTTGCATACCCGAACTACGTGGATGTTGACAAAGAGGATAACATTTATGTAGCCGATCTTGACAATGGTAAGGTTCAGAAATTCGATAAAACAGGTAAATTTTTGGAGTTATTCTTTGCAGGTACCAGATCGGCAAGAGGATTGGCCTTCTTAAATAATGGTAATGCGATAGTAACCCAGTTAACGTTATCAGACAATTACGTTAAGATTATCGATAAACAAAAAAATGTGGTAGCGTCCTGGGGAAGTTATGGTACAGGTGACGGCAAGTTTCAAAACATTGAAGGAATAACTGTTGATGATGACCAAAATATCTATATAGTAGATGGCATTAATAATGTAGTTCAGAAATTCGACCAAAAAGGAAAGTTTCTTTTAAAATTCACAGCCGCAATACAAGCTCCCAATCAGGCGGGGGGACCATATCCATTTGGAATTTGCTATTATAACAATAAAATCTTTGTTACTTCTCCCTATAACAGCATTATAAGAATATATGATAAAAACGGTAAATTTTTAAATTCATGGGATGCTGGTACCTCTGCAGAAGGAATAAAAGCCCGAAACAATTATCTTTATATAGCTTGTGCAGGCTTTATCTTGAAAACAGATGAAAAAGGAGAGATAAGAGAAAAAATAGGAGCTGGTCAATTTAGCAGCATTATAACAGGCTTAACTGTAAATAGCGAAGATGAGATTATAGTAACCGAGGTATATAGTCAAAAGATTATCAGTTATAAACATTTATAAAGGCTTGGTAAGGCATATATAAATTGATCATATAAATAAAAAAAGGCCACTTTAAAAAGTGGCCTTTTTTTATTTATATTCCCTCAGTCATTTAATTTTCCGACGGGAAATACTTTGCGTTGGCAATACCATCCAATCACGGATTACTTTACAGCCTTATTGTTTTGGCGGTGTTACCGGAGGTGTTGTTGACTGCGCGTCAGGTGCTTTGCCTATCAGATCCATAAACTGATCAAGTTTTGGGGTAATGATAATTTGCGTACGCCTGTTTTTTGATTTACCGTCTGGCGTGTTATTGTCGGCAATAGGGTTGTATTCGCCACGACCACCGGCTGTTAAACGTTTGGGTTCAACACCGTAAGTGGTTTGCAGGGATTGCACTACTGATGATGCCCTTAAAGCACTCAAATCCCAGTTGTTACGGATGTTTTTCTGTGTGATGGGCACATTATCAGTGTTACCTTCAATCAGCACATCATAAGTGTTATAATCTTTAATGATCTTGGCAATTTTGCTCAGCGTTGCGCCGGCTTTGTCTGATATTTCATAACTGCCCGATTTATACAGCATATTATCGGCAAGCGATATATAAACCACGCCTTTTAATACCTTTACATCAACATCGCTCAGCTCCTGCTGACTTAATGAGCGGGTAAGGTTGTTGGTTAACACCATGTTAAGCGAATCGCTTTTGGATTTGGCATTCACCAATTGCTGAATGTATTTGTTGGAGCTGTTGATCTCATCAACCAGTTTAGAAATGTTCACACTTCCCTGGTTGGTGGAGTTTAAACATTTATTAAGGGCATCCTGCAAAACCTTTACATTTGCTCTTTCAGATGCTAACTGATCTTCCAGGCTCTTTACCCGGCCGTTTGCCACAGCCAGTTGCTGCTCACTGGTTTGATATTTTACGCTCAGGTCGCGGGTGCTGTTTTGCAACTGCGTGTAGTTGGCGTTCAGCTCTTTATACTTTTTGGTGCTTACGCAACTTTGAGCCGTCACTGCTACAATGAGCAGCGCTAATATTAATTTGGGAAACTTCATATATTTTTACTTTTATTTAAATTAAATGTATATCAATAAAGCATAACTAATTATTATCAGTAAAGTTTTGTTTATTAATCATTTCCGCTTAAACGGGTGGTAATATTTACCTCAAAACCCACCTTAAAAAAATTTCAGGCTATAAACCAAAAGCCCTTAGTTCATCACTAAGGGCTTTTAGTTTATCGTGTTCGGGAGTGTTCGGGTTTTTCATTCATACAAAAAAGCGAACACCCGAGCACTCTTAAGATCGCGTAGGAAAATTAAAATTTATATGTTAAGCCCGCGCCAAAAATTTGCTTTACCTGTAAGGCAATTTTCGTACTGCCGTCTTCATTTGGTATTCGGGTTTTACCATCATAAATCAATTGCAAGCCCGCATTAACCGTTACAAACTTGTTTACTTTCATAAAAAGGTTGGCGGTATAGTCTGTATAAATATCACCCGGTTTGTGTAGATAATCTGAGTATAGTTTCAAAATATTCTCCAGGCTGATGTTCTCTACCAGATTGATCTTGTAATAAGCATCTAACGAAGCACCAAACTGGAACAGGCTTTTATGGTCAGGAGTAACACCAAACGCGCCCCTGTGCGAAAGCGTGTCATCATTCACCATAATGATACGTGCCGCAGCAGGCGAAATATTGATCCTGAAATTATCAGAACGCTTATAAGCAAAACCAGGTCCAAAGGTAAGGTATGCCGGGGCCAGGAAATTGGAGATAAATGTTTTGGGTTCTGTAGTATAATCGTAACCTTTTGTAAACTGGGATTGGAAGTTCATATAAAAGGTGTACAGCCAGTATTTTGATGCCTGTCTGCCCAGCAAGCTATTCAAAACTATTTTATCGTCGTTTTTGCGCCAGCCTGCATCCTGCTGTTTACTTAAACCATAGCCCAGGATAACTTTATTGTCCCAGCTCCATTTATCTTTTTTGTAATTAAAATCGTAATTAAAAAGCAGGTTACCTGCAAATGCATTTACACCACCTGCCGACCAGTTTGAATAAGAACTTTGATTGATCAGGAAAGTGTTTTCGCCGTGAATGGTCCATCTTTTTGTGGTGTCGGCTTTCGGTGCATCCTGCGCATAGCCCAACAGGCCAACACATGATAATACTAACAGTAGTGTGATTTTTTTCATAAGAGGTAAAATGTTTAGTGATCAAAAAAGCTTCTCTGCCATTCATCCTTACCCCGCAATAACAAACTTATCTTAGTTTATGGCTATCAGTATTTTTTACAAAATACTTTAATATAAGTTATTATTTTATCCGTTTTTGAGCAATATATGTATTCATGCTCCGACAGATGCTTAGCCAAATATCGCATTTTATTATTTATTATTGTTTAACGAAATTAATGTAACCGTTAATTTACACCCGGAGATAAGGCATTAAAAACTAAGAAAATAATATCCTTATTTTTTGAGAGAGAGTAATCCGTTCATCAGTTCCTCATTAAAGTTGCCGATAGTGGTAGTATTAAGCATCAGGTATATCCGGTTCCGGATATCTTTAAACTCATTATGTAAAGGGCATGGATTAACTTCAGAACATTGTTTTAATCCCAGTCCGCATCCGTGAAACAAGCTGTCGCCATCAACAGCCTCCACAATTTCACTCAGCGGGCGGGTGAGTGCCGGGGCATCCATATAAAAGCCGCCATGCGGTCCTTTAAAAGAACTGATAAGCCCCTTGCGGCTCAGGTCCTGCAGTATTTTGGCCAAAAAATGCTCAGGCGAGTCAATACCGGCGGCAATATCCTTTATGCCTACCTTACTACCTGATGCAGTTTTATGGGCTATAAAAAAAACGGCCCGGATAGCATACTCACATGTTTTTGAAAAAATCGCCATAATTTGATAGCACAAAATTAACAAAAAAATTAATAAAAGATATTTTTGTCTTTTATTTTTTTAATGCATAGTTTTGCCCTGTCAATCATCAAAACGCGCGGATCATTGCACAATAATAAAAGACAAAAAGGTATTAATATATTCATTATGACAACCGAACAAAAAACACTCATTACCGCAACCGTACCAATACTGAAGGAAAACGGCGTACTGCTAACCAAATATTTCTACAACCGGATGTTCACCCATCACCCCGAACTCAAGAATATGTTTAATATGGGGAACCAGCAGAGCGGAAAACAGCAAACTGCTTTAGCCATGGCCGTACTGGCCTATGCCGAACACATAGCCGATCCCACGGTGTTGCTCCCGGTGGTCGACCGTATTGGCCAAAAACACATTAGTCTGGATATTCGTCCAGAACAATATATTATAGTGGGTAGGCACCTGATAGCCTCTATACAGGAAGTTTTAGGCGATGCCGCTACCCCCGAAATTGTAGATGCCTGGACAGCCGCGTATAACCAGCTGGCTAAGCTTATGTCGGGCCATGAGGCTAATTTATACGAACAGCAAACCAACAGGACTAACGGGTGGACAGGCTGGCGCCCTTTTAAAGTGGGTAAAAAAGTAACGGAATCTGCCGAGATCACTTCGTTTTACCTTTATCCCGCCGATGGAGGCAAGGTAACACCACACCAACCGGGGCAGTTTATCAGCATCCGTTTGTTTTTGCCGCAGCTTAACCTGAAACAAGCCAGGCAATACAGCGTATCAAGCACCCCAGGCCATGAATACTATCGGATCTCTGTAAAGCGGGAAAAAGGCTCCAATCTGGATACCAGCGGCATGATCAGCAACCAGCTTCATGACTTTATTAATGAAAACGATATTGTTGACCTTACCGCACCGGCAGGTAATTTTACACTGACCCCTAATATTGATGCACCGGTTACCCTCATCAGCGGTGGCGTTGGTATTACGCCATTATTGAGCATGCTACATAGCCTGGTTGAAAATGACTACGCCCATCCTATCACCTGGCTTCATGGCTGCCGTGATCAGTCGGTACATGCTTTCAGGAACCAACTCAATGATATTGTGAAAACAAAGAGCAATGTAAAACAACACGTTTTTTATAATCAGGTAACTGACGAAAACAGGGAAGCAGGGGTTTTAGAAGGTTACCTGGATATCAGCAAAGTACCCTCGCTAAACCTTCAGCCCGATGCGCACTACTTTATCTGCGGCCCTTCCGCGTTTATTCAAAAGCAGCACCATGACCTGGTTAGCGCCGGGGTAAATAAACAACACATCTACTTTGAAGAGTTTGGCCCGCAACTGCTCTCCTTAAACTAATTAAACAATATCAAAGCAAAAAACCGGCGTTGGGCCGGCTTTTTGCTTTGAATAGCTTGATTGCATTAATCCATTATAATTCTACTACAATCTTACCCCGGGTTTTACCAGCATCTACCTTTTCATGTGCGGCAGGGATATCTTCAAAGCTAAATACATCAGATATATGCGATCTCAGACTGCCATTTTCCAGTAGTTTGGCTATTTGCTTCATATCCTCACCGTTTGATTCCACTGCCAGCCTGTAGGCCTGTACTTCTTTTGATTCGGCTTTTTCCGCATTTTTGCCTTCGAAAAAGGCAAGCAGGCTTATCACCCGGCCACCACGTTTAACGGCATCTAATGACCTTAATATATGATCGCCAGGAATGCCGTCAAGTATCACATCAGCGTCCTGTACCTTCTCCTCAAACTTTTCCTTACTGTAATCAATGAAATCATCAGCACTCAGTGCTAATATAAAATCTTTGCTCGTTGCCGATCCTGTACCTATTACATAGGCGCCAAAATGTTTGGCTATCTGGACGGCATAATGCCCCACGCCACCTGCGGCCGAATGGATCAGCACTTTGTCGCCCGGTTTTACTTTGGCATAGGTAACCAGTGCCTGCCACGCGGTTAATGCGGCAAGTGAGGCAGCCGCGGCTTCGTTATGTGATATGCTGGCAGGTTTTATAGCCAGGTGGCTTACTGGAGCGGCTACGTACTCGGCGTAAGCCTTGGCATGACCGGGGAATTTTACCATTCCAAATACATCGTCGCCAACTTTCAAATCGGTTACATCGTCACCAACTTCCACAACTGTACCCGAAACATCCCATCCCAATATCATTTGTTCGCCGGGCTCTATTAGCAATTTTCTTTTCACGTACACCTCATTTTGCCTTACAAAGCCATCAACCGGATTAATGCCAATAGACCTTGTTTTTATCAAAACTTCATCGGCCTTAATAACCGGTTTGTCAATTTCCTTTAAAATTAGCTTATCGGTACCACCGTTTTCTGTTAATATTATAGCTTTCATGTTATCTTTATTTTTGTATACCCAAATGTCGGACAAAGCCACGGGCCAATTCCGGTACAATTTTGGGATAAAAACGTAGTTTTAAAGGATATGCAAACCCGACATCTCTTTCAGCCTTTTGATATCCACTTGCTGAGATCAAATGAATGCCCGATGAAGGTCCATCGGCATACTTTTTTTGAGCTGGTTTATATTATTGAGGGCGAGGGCATACATAACATCAATGGTAACGCTTTAAGATACGGGCCGGGCAGCCTGTATTTGCTTAGTCCGATGATGGTTCATCATTTTACCGTGGAGCAGCTTACGTCCTTTGTGTTTGTATGCTTTAATAACATCTATATAAAAGGAGTATTTACTAAGGATGAACAGCATAACTCCGGAAACTGGCTGCAAAAGCTGGAATATATTTTTCAGAGCAAACAGGATCAGGGCGCTATTATTAAAAACGAAAGAGATAAACCGTTAACAGCTGCCATTATAGATGCTATTGTTGCTGAATATGAACTGGGGCAAGACATGATGAAAGATGTGGTACAGCAACTCATCAATACGTTAATTACTATTGTAGCCAGGAATATTACCATTAAGTGTGATGCAAAAACAGGGGGCGATACTGTTGCCCTACAGATCATTAACTATATACACCTGAATATTTATGACCCTGAAAAACTGAAGGCCGAAAACATTGCCGATCATTTTAATATCTCTACCAATTACATCAGCGAATATTTTAAAAAGCAAACCGGCGAAAACCTGCAACAGTTTATCATCAATTATAAATTGTCATTAGCCGAAACCAGGTTGCGCCACAGCAATATGCGGCTGAATGAAATTGCCTTTGAACTTGGCTTTACCGATGAAAGCCACCTGACCAAAACATTTAAGAAATACAGGGGGGAATCGCCTGCCCAGTTCAAAAAGAATATCAGGACAGCCGATCAAACAGAAAAATTTTTACCGGCTTAAAAATAAGCATATACCTTATCTCACACTTTATATATTTTCATGGCCCGTTTCAGAGAATTTACTTTTAAAAAATTTGGCTTTTTTGATTTCCAACAAGATATCCTCAACCAGTTGAAATCAGGCGATTATAGCGGTTTTATTAAAATAGTTTTTGTAAAAGCCGGTGGCCAGGTAATTATTGACTTTACCGAATATCAGCTGGAGCAGGATGCTTTATTTTTTATCAACGTGGGGCAATACTATCAATTTGGCGAACACTGTTCAGGTACGATGATCTATTACAACCGCGATTTTTATTGTGTAGAAATACATGATAAAGAAGTGGCCTGCGATGGCATCCTCTTTCATAATGTATACGAGATCCCCGTTGTGTTAATGAGTGCCCAGGAATCGCTTAATATGCAGCAGATCATTGGAGAAATGAAAGTAGAAATTGAGCGAAATGATAGCTCCATGGAAGAAATGCTGCGTATTTTACTAAAACAGCTTATTATTAAAGCTACCCGGTTATGGAAACGGAAACACCAGGTAACTACTGAAGATGCCCATGCAGAAGCTGAGTTTTCAAGAACCTTTAGCCAACTGGTGGAGTGGCATTATACTAAACACCATACCGTGGCCAATTATGCCGATCTACTCAACATAAGTCCGAAGGCGCTGAATAAACGTATAACCCGTTACAGCAATACTTCCCCAAATGACATTATCAAAAACCGCATCATCATGGAGGCCAAAAGATTGCTGGTGCACACTACTTTAAGCGTAAAGGAGATAGGTTATAAATTAGGCTATGATGACCCCTCCTATTTTATCCGCCTGTTTGCTAAACAGGCAGATGCTTCACCGCAGAGTTTCAGAATAAAATATCAGGCCCCCAACCCCCTGAAGGGGGAGCTTTTTGAATAATAAGCTGAGAAAAGGTAGTTTTGCCTGGTTTTGAGTAGACTCACCCCGACATCGCTGCGCTTGTCGAATCTCTCTTCGGCTTCGGCGGAAAAGGGTTTAGGAGATTTTTTCCTTTGATCTTTTGTCTAACTATCCTTCATCAATTTTCAAAGCCCCCTCTTTGCGCCGAAGGCGAAGAGAGGGATGGCGAGCGAAGCAAAGCCAGGGTGAGTAGTTTGCAAGCAAATCAAAAAGTTCCCCCTTCAGGGGTAGGGGGCCTCCAGGGGAAAAATGTGCTATATATGTCTAAAATTGTGCATTGAGTTGCTTTAATTGGCAATGTATCTTTGTTATGTTCAAACGAATAATCAACTATTAAAAACATATACAGCATGAAAACTCAAAACACCCCCAACAAACCTGCTTCAGTTATTTTAACACTTAGCACAGGCCAAACAAATGTTCAACCTATTGATCCGCAGCAAGATCCAAACATTGAAAGTAATATTAAGGCATTTTTGAAAGTGCTTAATTCAGGTAACGGCAAACCACTTGAAGAGCTTTCGCCAAAAGATGCACGTGCCGTGCTGACAGGTGCTCAGGAATCAGTAAAGTTTGATTACTCCGATATCACCATTACCGAAAAAACAATTACCGCCGATGGTGAGCCCATCAAATTACATATTGTTAAACCCGCTAATGCAACAGGTGTGTTGCCGGTGTTCATGTTTTTCCATGGTGGTGGCTGGGTGCTTGGCGATTTCCCTACCCATCAGCGCCTCGTTCGCGATATTGTGGTAGCATCAGGCGCGGCAGCAGTGTTTGTGAATTACACCCCATCGCCCGAAGCTCAATATCCTACAGCTATTAATCAGGCCTATGCCGCTACAAAATGGGTGGCTGAAAACGGCAGTGAGATCAATGTTGACGGTAAAAACTTAGCAGTAGCAGGTAACAGTGTTGGTGGTAACATGGCGGCCGTGGTTGCCCTGATGGCAAAAGAAAAAAAGGGACCCGAAATTAAATTGCAGGTACTATTATGGCCCGTAACCAATGCCGATTTTGAAACAGAGTCATACAACAAATATGCTACAGATCGTTTCCTGACTAAAAGTGTTATGAAATGGTTCTGGGATAATTACACTATCGATCCTGAAAAACGTAAAGAAATATATGCATCGCCATTACAAGCAACCCTTGAACAATTAAAAGGCTTGCCTCCTGCAGTAGTAGCAGTAGCTGAAAACGACGTGCTGCGCGATGAAGGTGAAGCTTACGCACGCAAGTTGGACGAAGCTGGTGTTAAAGTAAAATCAATGCGCTACAATGGCATGATCCACGACTGGGGATTGCTTAACCCTATAGCTCATGTTCCCGGCACTCAGGCTGTTGTGGTTCAGGCTGGTACTGAAATTAAAAACGCGCTTGCCAAATAAACCCAGGCAAACACAGCTAATAAAAATCCCGGCTGCTTATAGCCGGGATTTTTTGTTTTAATATATTTGCCGCCTACCTATAAAATATACACAAATGGAATATTCAAAAAACTACGTGGCAAAGGATGAGCACATAGATGTTCAGGAAATTATGGACGGCCTCTATTATCCGTTTTATATGGAGTATTGCAGGCACGATTACATCCGCGAAGTGCTGGGCTTTGATTTTGACACCGAAGCAAAAAATGGCGTATATATGGTTTTATCGAACTATAGCATCAGCTTTTTAAGGTCATTAAAAAAGGGCGATGAGTTTAAGGTTACCTGTGAGCTATTCGCCGACAAGGCGGGTGCGCCTAAATTACATTTTAAACAGTCTATTATCTTAAACAACAAGGTAATGACCAAAGCCGTATTTACCGGCACCTGCGTACCTGCAACCGGCGGCAGGCCATACCTGCCGGCATCTGTGCTCGAAAAAATAAAGGATGCCCCTGTACTGGACGTTTAAATCACCTTCAATTCCCCTTGTAAAATTCTCTTAGTTTAATCACTAAGAGAATTTTACGTATAAGGCCATCGGTCGAAACTTACAGGCAAATAACTATCTTTGCCGCCATGAATATCCTGATCCTCGGTTCAGGCGGAAGGGAAAGTGCCTTCGCCTGGAAAATATCGCAAAGCCCTAAATGCCAAAAACTGTTTATTGCACCCGGTAATGCCGGTACACAACAATATGGCACAAATGTTAACCTTAAGGTTACCGACTTTGCGGGTATTAAAGCTTTTGTTTTAAGCAATGGCATTAACCTGGTATTGGTTGGCCCCGAGGAGCCGCTGGTAAAAGGTGTTCACGATTTCTTTCTTGCCGATGATGAACTGAAAAGCATACCTGTAATAGGCCCACAACAGGAAGCCGCCCAACTGGAAGGCAGCAAGGATTTTTCAAAACAGTTTATGCAAAAGCATAACATACCAACCGCGGCCTACAAAACTTTCACCAAAGATACCCTGCAGGAAGGTCTTACTTACCTGGCTACGGCTGGTTTACCGGTTGTATTAAAAGCCGACGGCCTGGCAGCTGGTAAGGGTGTTTTGATATGCACCACGCTGGAAGAAGCCCGGCTTGAACTAACTGAAATGCTTGCCGAAGCTAAGTTTGGCGAAGCCAGCTCAAGGGTTGTGGTTGAACAATTTTTACAAGGTATTGAGCTTTCGGTTTTTGTAATGACCGATGGCACCCATTATAAAATACTCCCCGAAGCCAAAGATTACAAACGTATTGGCGAAGGTGATACCGGCCTGAATACGGGTGGCATGGGCTCTGTTTCGCCGGTGCCGTTTGCCGATGCTGCCTTTATGCAAAAGGTAGAGGAAAGGGTGATCATCCCAACGGTTGAAGGTTTAAAAAAGGAAAATATCCCTTACAAAGGTTTTATTTTCATCGGCCTTATGAACAGCGATGGTGAGCCATGGGTAATTGAATATAACTGCCGCATGGGCGATCCTGAAACAGAAAGTGTTATGCCGCGCATTGAGTCGGATTTTGTTGATCTGCTGTTGGGCGTTGCCGAAGGAAATTTAAACGAAAAAGAATTAATTATAAGCGATAAAACCGCGGCCACCGTAGTAATGGTTGCTGGCGGTTATCCCGGCGAGTACATGAAGAACAAAGTAATAACCGGAACAGAGAATGTACGTGAGTCGATAGTTTTTCATGCCGGTACAAGTATCGATGGTGAAAATGTGATAACCACAGGCGGCCGGGTTTTAGCTATAACCACTCTGCAGGATAATATGTTTGCTGCCCTGCAGCAAGCCACTGCCGATACCAGCCGTATTTATTATGATGGCATGTATTTCAGGCGCGATATTGGGTTTGACTTATTGTAGTTCATTGGTTTATTGGTTCATTAAACTTTTAATTTCTAACAATGTCATTTCGACGAGGTACGAGGAGAAACTACCTCTTGAGCGATAGCGAAAAATCTTATGCTACATAAAAAACACAGCGTATAAGATTTCTCCGTACGCAAACGCTCAAAACCACCCTCCGTTCGTCGAAATGACAAGTTTAATATACACATATAAAAAAGCCAGACATATTGAATTGATCTGGCTTTTTTTATGAAGTGGTTACTAATGAAAAAGTGAACTAATGAACCAATTAAATCTTCCCGAATATTTCGGCCAGTTTAGCTTCCAGGTCATCACCTCTCAGATTTTTAGCGATGATCTTTCCATTAGGATCGAGTAGAAAATTTTGAGGGATACCGCGTACTGCATACAAAGTGGCGGCCTTGCTATCCCAAAATTTAAGGTCAGATACATGATTCCAGGTTAAGCCATCTTTATGTATAGCTGCCAACCATTTTTCTTTAGCGTTTGGCCTGTCAAGCGATACACCCAAAATGGTAAATTTCTGATTTTTATAATGATTATAAGCCTGTACAACATTAGGATTTTCCCTGCGGCAAGGCCCGCACCATGAGGCCCAAAAATCAATCAAAACATACTTACCCCTGAATGACGACAACTTGATGACCTTACCGCTGGTGTCGGCCTCGGCAAACTCTGGCGCGGTTGCGCCCAATGCTACTGCCTTTAACTTAGGCATCCGCTCGGCAAACTTTTTACCTGCTTCACTTTGCTTCAAAGCAGGTGATAAGGCATTAAACAATGGCTCAATGTCTACATAATCGGCACTGTAGGCAAATGATTCCAATGCGTTTAAGCTGATAAATGAATCAGGATTTTCCTGGATGAATTTTTTATCTGTAGCGGCACTCTGCTGGTCTATTGCTTTTTCATCGGCTTTTGCCTGCTTCATAAACTCCGGCGAATTTTGCTGCTCGGGTGTGGCTGCCTTTTGTTTATCATCCAAGGCTTTATAAGCATCATTTATTGGCTTTTGCGCCAATTGGTATTTCTCGTTTTCAAGGTTGGTTTTGGTCCCTTCAATCTTTGCATTAGCCAATAAATCGGTTGTAGTTACGGTAATAATACCCGGTTCCAGATAAATGGAGCGATAATCCACAGCATCGTGTACCCCGGTGCCTTTAGCATTAAAAGCGATATCAGCATAATTGGGGTTACTGCCGGCTACACCTGTAAACTGAAATTTACCATCTTTTAGGGTAGCAGAGTCAATCACCGTTTTGCCCTTAACACGATATTCAAGATATACTTTAGCCGGGGCATTGTTCTCGCCTATTTTACCCTGTACGGTATATTTGGCATCCTGTGCAAAAACAATAGCAGGCAAGCCTGCTATTGCCATTAAGGTTATTTTTTTAATTGCGCTAATGTTCATAACGCAAATTAGTATTATTTCAATTATATAAATACTTATTAATTAAAATATTGCAATAAAATTCGCCTATATGTATACAGTTGGGCACTAAATTTTTCCAAACAACTCCTGCAGTTTGGCGTCAAGGTCTTCGCCACGCAGATTTTTAGCAATGATCTTTCCGTTAGGATCAATCAGGTAATTTTGCGGGATAGAGCTTACCTGGTAAAGCGCGGCGGCCGCGTTGTTCCAGAATTTAAGGTCAGATACCTGTGTCCAAGCCAGGCCGTCGTTCTTAATAGCATCAAGCCATGCCGATTTACCTTCAGGCTTATCAAGCGATACACCAACTACGGTAAAATTTTTTGCTTTATATTTGTTATAGTTGCGTACCACATTAGGATTTTCCTGTCTGCAGGGGCCGCACCATGATGCCCAAAAATCAAGTAGCACATACTTACCCCTGAATGATGATAGTTTAACCGGCGCACCATTTACATCGTTTTGTATAAAATCGGGCGCTACAGCACCAATTGCGGTTACTTTTAAACCATCAATACCATGTTTCAGGTTTTTACCAGCTTCGGTATCCTTTAAACTTTGTGACAGGCCGTTAAATAACGGCTCAATTTCATTAGGATCAGGCGCGGGGCCGCCTACCGAGTTAATGGCCAGCAGGCTCAAATAACTATTGGGGTTATTGGTAATAAAGTTTTTAAGTGCGGCATTTTGCTCGGCCTGGATATTCTTATACCGGGCTTGCATCCTGCTTTGAAAATCAGGCGCTTTTTGCTGTTCGGGCGTAGCGGTTTTTGCTTCGGTCATTAATGCCTGTGCCTTTTTATTAATAACAGCCAGTTGTGAGGTAAGTTTTCTGTTATCGTCATTTAAAGGCGACCCTGTAATTTGTGCTTTTGATATCGAATCTTTACTGCTGATGGTAATTGTACCCTTTTCAAGAAAAAGGTTCAGATCATCGGCTGTTTTTGACGGGCCACCATCAGCATAATTCAGCTGTACATATTTTGCAAGTCCAATACCTTTGTAATCAAGCGCTAAAGTGGCGTTCACCGGGTTTAATAAATTGCCGGTAAAGCTAAAAGCACCATTGGCAACATTTGCCGAATCGACAACGTTATTGGCGCCTAACTGATATATCAAATACACTTTAGCCGGAGCACCGATGGTACCCAGCTTACCATTAACAGTAAAAGTATCGGAGGTTTGGGCAAATGCCATTACTGGCAACATGGCCGCTATGCAAAAAAACAATTTCTTCATCAGAATATAAAAACTATAAGCTTTGTTAACGTTAAAAAGCTGTGTGAATTATAATTATTAATATAATATTATTAGTTTAATTTTTGATAAGTGCGCCACCACAGATCAGGCAGCTCACCTGATGCGGCCATTTTATAATCATCATAACTGCAGGGAACCAGGTGAAAACGCTCATTACGTGAACCTCCCGTGGGATAAGGTACCTGCATCCACCAACGGTCTGACTTTTTGCTTTTCACAAACACAACCTCCTGATCTTCGTGCTTTAAACTTGTTTTATAAATAAGGTACTGACTTTTGGGATTAAGCGGAAAATCACGTTTGCGGTTATAAACCCCTTCTACAAAATACCATATCATTTGCGCCAGCAGTGTCGCGGTTTGCCCGTTGCTGTCATAAGCCGGATTAAACTCATAAAAGCCAATGGAACTTAGCTTATCATTAAAACCGGCGTAACGGCACAGCTGGCAGGCTTCTTCACCATAAAACCCATTGGGCGTGGCGTTGGCATTGCCCATAGCATCTGAGGAACGGATTGCACCTACATCCAAACTGATCATGCTGGCATTACGGATGGCGGGTTCTGTAATGGCCACCTTTCCGCTCAGTTCGCCCAGGCGATGTACATCAAAATAAAGCTTATCCATTACCCGCAGGCTTTCCTGGCTGGCAAAATAAGTTTGATAACCCAGATTGCTATAGTTGAACAGATAATTTGGCTCGTGCAAAAATATTTTATTGAGATATGATTGCGAGGTAGTTTCCATCGTGTCCTGGGTTTCATCCTCATCCAGGTCAAAATGCGAATCGATCACTACCAGGTCAACCTTTTGTTCCAGGTCTTCATAACCCAGGTATTGCGCGTAGGTAAGGTCCTGCCCGCCACCCAGTATAATGGGAATAATATCTTTCTTTATCAGTTCGCCTACTACGGTTTTAAGCGCAAAATAGGTATCAGTAACCGTGGCCCCGGCGCGTATATTACCCAGATCGGCAATTTTTACACTATACCCGCCCTCATGAAGCAGGTAAAGTTTCTCGCGAATGTAATCGGGGCCAAGCGCGCAACCCGGATTATCGATGGCATTCCGGTCGTCCATAACGCCGATGATGGCCAGGTCTGTTTTCTCCTCCAGATCAGGAAAATCAACAGAATAATGCACAATTTTATCGCCAAGCTGGCTGGTATAATACCCCTTTTTAGGAGCGATCTTTTTAAGATCAATGGGTGTAAAAAAATCAGCTAAGGACATAATGTTTCAAATGTGCAGATTCCAGATGTGCAAAGGTGCAGATTTTTTGTCTGAACCTGAATTAAAGAATTTATGAATTATCAGAGTCATTTACTCATCTGCAAGTTTTGAAATTTGCAAATATAAATTTCAAACATTTATAATCACATTTGCAATATGATTTTAGTTACTGGTGCTACGGGTTTTTTAGGGGCCGAACTGGCAAAACTGCTGGTTAGTTCAGGGGCACAGATTCGCTGCACCAAAAGGAGTAGTTCCAAAATACCTGCATTGCTGAACCCCTTTCATGACCTTATAACATGGGTTGATGCCGACATGATGGATGTATTTGCGCTTGCTGACGCCCTGGAAGGCATTACCCAGGTTTACCATTGCGCGGCATGGGTATCGTTAAAAGAGGCTGATAAAAAGCCGATGATCAACACCAACGTTACCGGAACAGCCAATTTGGTTAATTTGTGCGCAGAACGGGGCATACGCATAGTTCATGTAAGTTCCATAGCGGCAATTGGCGTAGCTAAACCCGGCGAACTGATCACAGAGAACCATCACCTGGAGCAGTCGGCCGATAATGATGGCTATGCCATATCAAAATTGGAAAGTGAAATGGAGATTTGGCGCGGCATTGCCGAAGGTTTGGATGCGGTAATTGTAAACCCCTCCCTTATTTTAGGTGTCAGCGCCGGCACAACAGGTACTGGTGCTTTGTTCGAGACCGTACGTAAGGGCCTCAAATTTTATACCGGCGGCAGCGGAGGTTTTGTTGATGTGGAGGATGTAGCCAAATGTATGGTAGCCCTCATGAACAGCGAGATTGCTGCCGAACGTTACATTATCAGCGCCGAAAACTATACTTATAAAGCAATAACCACCGAAATCGCCAACGATTTCGGTGTAAAACCACCCGCAAAATTAGCTAAACCCTGGATGATGGGCCTGGCCTGGCGCGGGGCAGCTATTATAGCGGCTTTAACCGGTAAAGATCCTTCCATTGATAAAACATCAGCCCGGGCAGCATCACAGATCCGCGAGTTTGATAATTCCAAAATTAAGGAAGCTATTGATTTTAAATTTAAACCGGTGAGTGAAACGATAGCGGAAGTTTGTAAGGCGTTGAAGCAGTGAGATAAAATTTTCCAGCAATAACACAGTAGATATTATCAACAAACTAAACTTGTCATTGCGAGCGTAGCGTGGCAATCTCATTATGCTAATCACCCTTGATAAGCGAATAGTCTATCTTGGTGAGATTGCTTCGTTCCTCGCAATGACATGGGTTGATGATCCATCGTCCACATTCCATTATCCTCATAGCGTCAATATATTAAACTCCTTCCCGCTCATCAGCAAAAAATTTTGCACATTTGCACCCAAGATGGAGCAGTACTTTATTATTGATTTCGACAGCACGTTTACACAGGTTGAGGCCCTTGACGAACTGGCCCGCATTTCTCTCAAAAATCATCCCGACCGCGAGGATATTTATAAACAGATTGAAGACCTGACCAATGCGTCTATGGAGGGTAAACTATCCTTTACACAAAGTTTAGAGGCAAGGGTAAAACTGTTGCAGGCCAACCGCGATCATTTAAAGCAACTCATCACCCATCTCAAGAAAAAGGTATCCACCTCGTTTTCACGCAATACCATATTCTTTAAAAACCATCAGGACGAAGTTTTGATCGTATCTGGTGGTTTCAAGGAATTTATTACCCCGGTAGTAACCGAATATCACATAAAAAAAGAAAATATTTACGCCAATACTTTTGTATTTGATGATGATGGCAACATCATTGGGTATGACAGGGAAAACCCGCTTTCGCAGGAAGGCGGTAAGGTAAAATTACTGAAAGAGCTGCAATTGCCCGGCGATATTTATGGTATTGGCGATGGCTATTCTGATTTCCAGCTGAAGGAATCGGGCATGATCAAAAAATTCTTTGCCTTTACCGAAAATATCGAACGTAAATCAGTAGCCGAAAAGGCTGACCATATTACACCCAGTTTTGATGAGTTTCTGTACCTTAACAAACTGCCGCGGGCCATATCATACCCCAAAAATCGCATCAAATGCCTGATAGTAGGTGATGTAGACGAAGACGCCCTGGCCCAGATGAAGAAAGAAGGTTATAACCTGCGCCACCGCGAAAGCATTGAAGAAAAATACCTGGAAGAAGCAGGCGTTTTATTTTGTGATGAAGCCAATCAGCCCAACCCGGAGCAGATCCAGAATGCCGGCCGGCTTAAAGTAATAGGTATTTTTGGCAAAAGTAACCGCAAACTGGCCGATACGGCTACAGATTGCGGCATCATTATATTTGACGACCCCAAGCATAACCCACACAATAATGATTTTATACCCCGCAGGGTAATGGCTTTCATGAACGAGGGTAAAACGCATACCAGTTGCAACTTCCCGGATCTGCAGCCGCCGCGTATAAACAATGCCCACCGTTTAATACATATTCACAAAAATATACCGGGTATACTGGCCAAAATAAACGATGTATTTGCCCGCCACAACATTAATATTGTGGGTGAGTTTTTGGTTACTAACGCCCAGATAGGTTATGTAATTACCGATGTAAATACAGGCTATGATGCTCAGGTACTTAACGAACTAAAAGCCATTGAACATACTATAAAGTTTAGGTTGCTGTATTAGATAATCTGTTGCGGGGGTCGGGTTGCCAGGGTCGGGTTTGAACCTTGGTAAAGATGTTTTTCATGCTTTACAAATCCCCCTCGAACCACGCAACACGAAACCCGAACCACAACTAATCCTCAAACGGCACTACCAATACGGGCACTTTAGAGTGGCGTACCACCTCTTCGGCTACGCTGCCTGATAATAGTCGTTCAAAGCCTGAACGCTTATGGGTTCCTACAACTATGAGGTCAGCTTTAAACTCTTTGCTGCAATCAATTATTCCGTCGGCTCTTGAACCGTATTGCATATAGGTTGTTATCTCCAACCCGTCTCCAAACTCCTTTATAATACGTTCAATGAGTATTTCAGATTGAGTGGTTTGTATGTCTGTTAATTCGGCTTCCTGTATGCCCAGGGTACTATCCATTGGTATCCCGGTTAAATTATCTCCGGGAGTGGGAGGTATAATAGTAGGTTCAATAATATGAACCAAACCTACCGCCGCCTTATAACTGCGGGCTACATCAAAGCCATATGCTGCTGCATTGTGCGCATAAGCGCTATCGTCAATACCAATAATTACTTTACTGATCTTCATAGGGTTTAAGCTTAAATTTTTCTGCATCAAAATTTTCTCGGCACATTTGCTATAAAGACATTTACTCCCCTAAAAAGTTTATATTTTTTGCAGATACTTACCAGATTACAGCAAACACCGCCCACAACATTACAGATAACCCAATTTTATTACCTTTGATCATGCATTTCCATCCTGAAATTGAAGATCGCCTGGCACGCTTGCAAGAAAAATATGAAGCTATGGGGCAGGATATGAACTCCTACCTTGACGGTTTGCTACATGCCGATTTTTTAACCTATTGGGATTATATCCATCTGGATACCCTGCTTAGCCTGCAAAACCCTAAAACGCCGTTCCCTGACGAAGAGATATTTATCATATACCACCAGATCACCGAACTGTATTTTAAGCTGGCCTTACATGAGTGCCGCCAAATTGCAGAGGCCCAACCCTTAACCGCCGAGTTTTTTACCGCAAGGTTAAAACGAAT
Organism: Mucilaginibacter lappiensis; assembly: GCF_050433765.1. Classification (GTDB taxonomy): domain Bacteria; phylum Bacteroidota; class Bacteroidia; order Sphingobacteriales; family Sphingobacteriaceae; genus Mucilaginibacter; species Mucilaginibacter lappiensis_A. The sequence continues at coordinate 230,769 of NZ_JBNPWP010000009.1, forward strand.
TAACCGGTATTTTGAAGCGCTTACCCAATCGTTCGAGATCATGGTTGATGGAATGGAGAAGGAACAGTTCTTGAAATTCCGGATGTCATTACTCCCTGCCAGTGGATTTCAGTCGGGCCAATACCGCATGATCGAGATATACGCTACCGATTTTATAAACCTGGTAGCTAAGGATAAGCGCGAAGAACTAAGCAATGCCCCCATCGAAGATCAGTTTGAATACCTGTACTGGAAATTTGGTGCCACCGAGCTATCGACCGGTAAAAAAACACTCACTCTTAAACAGTTCGAAAAAAAATATTCAAAGGCTTTTATTGAATTGGGCAAGGCCAATGTTAACCATAATTTTAACGCGCTTGCCCTGCAGTTTAAAGCAGCAGGGCAATTATACCCTGAGCTGCAAACAGAATTAAAACAACTGGATGTCAACGTAAATGTGAACTGGCCATTATCGCATTATAAATCGGCCGTGCGCTACCTGAACCGCGAGCCCGAGGAGATCAAAGCCACAGGTGGTACCAACTGGCAAAAATACCTGCCCCCGCGTTTCCAGAAACGCATATTTTACCCATCTTTATGGACCGATGAGGAAGTAGAAAACTGGGGCAAAGCCTGGGTAGATAACGTACTGGGGTAAAAGCCCCTCTAAATCTCCCCTGAAGGGGAGACTTTAAACATCCATTCATTTTGTCATCCTGAACTTGTTTCAGGATCTTATAGAATGAGTATCTTGCATGTTGTACACTTTACATGTGGGGTGCCGAAACAAATTCGGCATGACGATATTTGATAACAAAAATGCCACCTGCAAAACAGGTGGCATTTTTTATTTTTTCCATTGCCGGTGTCTTCACAGGCAATAATTGCTTACCAAACTTTTACCTGTTCATTTTCTGCACGGTAAAGTTTATCGCCTGGTTTTATGTCAAACGCTTTGTAAAATGCCGGGGTGTTTGACAGCGGACCATTTACCCTGTACATTTCGGGTGAGTGCGGGTCAACGCTGATCCGCATACGCATCGTTTCGTCGCGGGTTTTTATACGCCACACCTGGCCAAACGACAGAAAGAAACGCTGATCGGGTGTAAAACCATCGATCTTTTTATCACTCTTGCCCTGGGCAGTGTTTTTAAATGCTTCGTAAGCTATGGCCACCCCACCAATATCAGCCAGGTTTTCGCCCTGGGTAAGGCTGCCATTTACATGCAGGTTGTTCAACACGGTAAATTTGTTGTATTGCTCAATCATTATTTGCACCCGGCTTTTAAATTTGTCGGCATCCTGTTTGGTCCACCAATCTTTCAGGTTACCATCTTTATCATACTGGCGGCCCTGGTCATCAAAACCGTGGGTCATTTCATGACCAATTACAGCCCCAATAGCACCATAATTAATGGCGTCATCGGCGTCTTTATCAAAGAAAGGGAATTGCAATATACCGGCCGGGAACACGATCTCGTTAAAGGTTGGGTTATAGTAAGCGTTAACCGTTGGCGGTGTCATCCCCCACTCGGTTTTGTCAACCGGCTTACCTACCTTTTTAATCATTTCGTTGTATTTATGGCGAGCCATTGATTCCTGGTTCTTATAGTAGGTATCCTTGTTGATCTGTACATCATCATAGTTTTTCCATTTATCGGGGTAACCTATTTTTTTGGTAAAGGCCGCTAACTTGGCAAGCGCTTTTTCTTTTGTTTCAGGGCTCATCCAATCCAGCTTTTCAATACGCGATTTATATACAGTCTGCAGGTTATTCACCAGGGCCAGCATACGCTGCTTGGCATCAGGAGTAAAATATTTTTCAACGTATAATTGCCCCAGCAGTTCGCCAAGACCACCATCAATCGATTCAATAACGGTTTTCCAGCGTTCCTGCTGTTGTTTTTGTCCGCTCAATGTTTTACCATTAAATTCAAAGTTGGCATCCCTAAAACTTTTACCGAGGCTGGTTGATGCGTTATCCAAAGCGGTAAAAGCAGCTTTATCTTTCCAAATATCAATTGGCTGCGTTTTTAGCAAATCGTCCAATGCTTTGAGATATTGAGGCTGACCAACCAAAACGGTGTCGGCGTTTAGTTCCATACGCTTAAAAGCATCTTTCAAATCAATATCAGGAATTTGCTTTTGGAGGTCGGCCACGGCAAATTTGTTATAATTTTTAACCGGATCGCGCAGTTCGGTTGGGGTCAGGTGCGATTTGGCAATAGCCGTTTCGAGTTTTAAAATACCATCGGCCCTTTTAATAGCGCTTGCCCCATCTATGCCTGTTAGCGTAAACAACTTAGCTATATACCTTAGGTACGCCGCTCGTATTTTAACCGTAGCCGAGTCGGTATTAAAATAATAATCCCTGTTGGGCAAACCTAAACCAGCCTGATCAAAATGGGCAATATTATGGGTACTTATCCTGTCATCGGGCGATACAGAAAACCCGAACAAAAAGCCGTCGCCATTTTTGTAGCCATCGGCAGCCAGACTTACTAATTGCTGGTAATTTGTTACTGCATTAATTTTTGCCAACAATGGCTTAACAGGTTCATAGCCAAGCTTCTCAATACCAAGCGTATCCATACCACTGATATAAAGATCGGCTACCTTTTGCTCTTTACTTCCAGCCGCGTTATTCTGTTTAATTGCTTCTTCCAGTATTTTATGCAGATTTCTCTGATTGTCATCATATAAGGTATAAAATGAGCCCCAGCCTCTTTGCGATGGCGGTATTTCTGTTTTCTTTAACCAATTACCACTGGCGTACAAATAAAAGTTGTCACCTGGTTTTACGGTAGTGTCCATGCCGGTTTTATCAAAAAACACGGTCCGCTTAGAAACATCGTCTGTCGATGATTCCTGATTTTTCTGGTTACATGATACCCAAATAATAGCAGGAATAACCGCTAAAGTCCATTTTGTAATTCTCATAAACTAATTCTTTTAAAATTAATAGACGTAAAAAACCTAAAAGCCTAAGATATAAAGATGAATTGACATTACTAAGACGCTGTTGATATATCTGTTATACAACAGATTTTACTTCAACCGCTGGTGGTTGTATCTGATTTAACGAGAGGGGGATGAGTTTTTTGGTTTTAAGGTAGGTGACACCTACTATGAGCATGGTCATGCTGCCGCCAAATATTACAGCCGGTACCGTTCCCAGTAAACGGGCGGCGGTTCCTGACTCAAAAGCGCCAATTTCGTTTGATGAGCCTATGAACATTTGGTTTACAGCTGATACACGGCCTCGCATATGATCAGGGGTTAAAAGCTGCATAATAGTACCTCGAATGATTACGCTGATGCTATCAAAAGCTCCCTCGGTAAATAAAAACAGCAGCGAAAGGTAAAAGCTGCGCGATAAACCAAAGCAAATGATGGACAGACCAAAACCTGTAACCGCGATAAGTAAGTTACGCCAGGGCTTACCCATTGGCGAGAAACGCGCCATAGCCAGCATGGTTAAAACAGCTCCCAATGATGATGTTGCACGCATAATACCCAGACCTTCGGCGCCTACTTTTAATATTTCGTTGGCAAATACCGGTAAAAGCGCTACCGCACCACCAAAAAACACCGAGAAAAGGTCAAGACTCATAGCCCCGATCATCATTTTATTATGGAACACAAAGTGTATCCCTTCTGACAGGCTTTTCCAGATACTCTCTTTTGGGATGAATACCGGCGGATATTTACGCAGCATAAAAACCAGCACCAATGATATGATCATGAACAGGATGATAACGGCAAATGTTGCGGTGATACCAGTTAATCCTGGTATAATTTTATCGGCATAACCATAAATAAGCCCCCCGGTTGCCGGCCCAACAATGGATGCTATCTGCCAGCTCGAACTGCTCCAGGTACTGCCATTGGGGTAAACTTCTTTAGGGATGCTATGCGCGTAAACGGTAAAAGTAGCAGGGCCATAAAATGCCCGGGCAACACCATTACAAAATATCATGGAGTAAATGATGGGCACTATCCAACTGGTATGAATAATACCGCTCATGCTTTTAAGCGTAACAGTAAACATCACCGACGAGGTGATGATAACCATAGCGAATATGATGAGCAGCATCTTCCGTTTTTCAGACTTATCAGCAATATAGCCGCCGTATAGCGCGATGCCTATTGCCGGTATAGCCTCGAACAAACCCACCAGGCCAAGCGCGAAAACACTTTTAGTGATCTGGTAAATATAAAAGCCGATAACAACAGCCTGCATTTGATATGCAAAGGTGAAACAAAAGCGCATCCCGACGTAAGACCTGAAATCTTTATATCGCAATGCTGCAAAGGAATCAATTTTGGGAGTACTACTACCTTCTTCGGCCACTATGTTGATTTAGATGTGCTGCAAATTTACAATACGGTTTTGGGATTTAGTAGCACGATTTAAGGTTTTTATAGGTTTTTTTGATGTGCCGGTTAAATCCGCCCCTGCTATGAGATCCCCTCTTGAGAGGGGGCGCGAGGATTTGTGGGCTGGCAGGTGTGTGTGTGCATTATATCTGAAGAAACACACCCCTCCACCCCTCTCAAGAGGGGAATCGCACATACCTCACCCCTATTTAATTAAAAAGAGACGCATGTGATGCGTCTCTACAAAAATCATGGTAATCCCTTAATCCTGAAAATCAAGGTTCAGAAACCTACAACCCATGCTGATCTATCAGGTATATAAACGCGGCCATACCGGCTGCACCTAATTGCAGTTCGCGTTTGTTTACATTCTCAAAAACATCATTTGGGGTATGGTGAATGTCAAAATAACGCTGCGAATCCGGGCGGAAACCGATCAGGATAATACCCGGAAGTTTTTCCTTCAATGGTTCAATATCGGTACCGCTGCCGCCTGCTACCAATTGGTCAACTTCATAAGGCTCTAACAGGGCTTTATACTTGTCATTAACATTTTTAATAAAATCTTTAGATACGCCATCAAAGCTAAAACCACGCGGGGTAAACCCACCTTCATCAGTTTCAATAGCGGCAATGTGCTCTTCCTTGTTTTGCGCAGCCAGTTCGGCATATTTTAACCCGCCTTTATGGCCATTCTCCTCATTCATGAAAAATACCGCGCGCACGGAATTTTTAGGATGATAGCCTACCGCTTTAAATATACGCAGCACTTCGGCCGATTGCATTACACCAGTACCATCATCATGCGCGCCTTCGGCCAAATCCCATGAATCCAGGTGACCACCTACGCTGATAAATTTATTCGGATTTTCAGTGCCGGTCAGCTCGCCAATTACATTGTATGATAATACATCGGGCAGTAACTGGCAGCTTTGTTTAAAGTAAAATTTAACAAGTGGCAGTTTACGTAAGCGCAGCATATTGCTTAACTTATTGGCTGCTTTGGTTGATATAGCTGCTGCCGGTATAATTTTCACACCCTCGCCGGCAAGTGTTGCACCAGTGTGCGGATAATCATCAAGACTTTCGGTTAACGAACGTACAATAACGCCAACAGCACCATATTTGGCTGCTGCAGCGGGTCCCATAAAACGCTGGTCGCCTGCGGCGCCGTAGGCATGGCCGGTTTCAATAAAACGCGGATCGAACGGGCGGTTAAAGAAAACTATTTTCCCTTTTATCACGGCCTCGCCCAGCGTTTCCAGCTCTTTCAGGCTGCGTACTTCCACTGCATTTGCAGTAATGCCTGTCGCCGGTGTAGCTATCGACATACCCAAAGCCGCGATAGGAACCGGGATGCGGGTTTTGCCATCAATAATGAAAGCCGTTTCCTTTGCACCCCTAACCCAATGCGGTACCATTACCTCCTGCAGGTACACTTTGTCAAAGCCATAGCTTTCCATTAATTTTTTGCTCCATTCCACCGCCTTTTGCGCGTTTGCAGAGCCGCTTAACCGCTGCCCAATATTTTTGCACAGGTAATGCAGGTTTTCATAAGCCTTGCCGTTTACCAGGGCTTCATCATAAATTTTGCGGATGGTCAATGAATCCTGCGCATGGAGCAGGGTGGCCGTAAAGAGCACAGCCAGTAATAAGGTAATTTTCTTCATGAGTATATAAGTAAGATCAGTTTTAACAAATGTAATATTTTGGCAGAAAAAAGGACATATCAGGAGATCTTATCCCAGCTTAAACCAGCATTTTTTGCTTCAAAGGCATGGTGCAGCACCTGATTTTCGGGCAGGGCCAGTTGCGGGTCCTTTTCAAAAATATGTTCAACACATTTACGCACTTTGATCAGCAGTTCCTGATCGGTTGCCAGATTAGCCACCTTTAAATCGAGTACACCGCTTTGCTGCGTACCCTCCAAATTACCTGGACCACGCAGTTGCAGGTCGATCTCTGATATTTCAAAGCCGTTATTGGTTTTAACCATGGTATCCAGCCTTATTTTACCATCATGGCTTAACTTATGGCTGCTCATCAAAATACAATACGATTGCTCAGCACCGCGCCCTACCCGACCACGCAGCTGGTGCAATTGCGACAGCCCGAAACGCTCGGCATTTTCAATGATCATTACTGATGCATTGGGCACATTTACACCTACCTCAATTACGGTAGTGGCTACCATGATTTGCGTTTGGCCCTTGATAAAGCGCTGCATTTCAAATTCTTTTTCGGCGGGTTTTAGTTTACCATGCACAATGCTGATCCGGTAATCGGGCAAAGGAAACTCACGCGACATCACCGCGATGCCGTCCTCCAAATTTTTCAGATCAAGCTTTTCGCTTTCCTTTATCAGCGGATATACCACATAGATCTGCCTGCCCAGGGCAATTTCCTTTTTCATAAAGCCAAATACCCGCAGGCGCTGGTTTTCATAAAAATGGAGCGTTTGGATAGGTTTACGACCGGCTGGTAATTCATCAATTACAGAAACATCAAGATCACCATACAGCGTCATGGCCAGTGTGCGGGGTATGGGCGTGGCCGTCATAACGAGGATATGAGGTGGTATGGCATTTTTACGCCACAGCTTTGCCCTTTGTTCTACGCCAAAACGGTGTTGTTCATCAATCACCACAAAGCCCAGGTTTTTAAACTGCACCTTATCCTCAATAAGGGCATGTGTGCCTATCAGTATTTTAAGTTCGCCACTTTCCAGCTTTTGGTGCAATACCTTTCTGACTTTTTGAGGCGTAGAACCTGTTAACAGGGCCACCTCAATAAAATCATCACCTACCAAACTTGATATGGTTTGATAATGCTGACTGGCTAATATTTCTGTAGGGGCCATGATACAAGTCTGGAAACCATTATCAACAGCTATGAGCATACTCATAAGGGCCACCACAGTTTTACCGCTGCCCACATCACCCTGCAACAAACGGTTCATTTGTACGCCGCGCTGGGTATCCTGGCGTATCTCTTTTAAAACCCGTTTTTGCGGAGTAGTTAAGGTAAAGGGTAGTTTATGGTGATAAAAATCATTAAAGTAATGCCCAACAGTATTAAATATATTGCCTTTAAACTTTTGAGTATGCAGTAATTTATTCCGTAATAATTTGAGTTGTAATAAAAACAGTTCTTCAAACTTTAGCCGAAGGATGGCCTCATTCAGCAAATTGGCATCAGCGGGAAAATGAATGTTGCGGTAAGCGCTGGCCCGGTCAATCAATTTAAACTGATTGATGATATACAAAGGCAAATTCTCACGGATATCTTTGGCATGCTGATCAAGTAAACTCGCGGTAAGCTTTTGAATGCCCTTACTATCCAACTGAAACTGCTTTAGTTTTTCGGTTGAGTTGTATACCGGTTGTAGCGTGGCATTGCCCTGCCGCTGCATGTTTGCCGGCGAATATGGTTCCATCTCTGGATGCGCCATTTGAGCCTGTCCGTTAAAAAAGCCGGGCTTGCCAAATACAATATAAACACTGCCGGGAATAATGGTTTTTTCTATCCAGTTGATACCTTTAAACCATACCAGTTCAAGTACACCTGTATCATCGCGACTTTGAACTACGAGGCGTTTGGTATGCTTTTCGCCAACTATTTGTTTACTGATGATGCGGGTCAGCACCTGCACATAAGGCAAATCGGCCTGAATATCTTTTACTTTGTAGAAACGGGTGCGGTCAATATACCTGAAAGGGAAATGCCGTAAAAGATCCTCGAAATTTGCTAAAGCCAGTTCCTTTTTCAACACCTCGGCCCGGGATTGGCCTACACCTTTTAAATATACAAGTGGCGTTTGAAAAGGATCCATAGGTAAGCCCCTCTAAATCTCCCCTGAAGGGGAGACTTTTATAAGCGTGTTGTTAAATTTCAGAATTTTTATTCAAAAGCCCTCTCCTTCAGGAGAGGGTTGGGTGAGGCTCTTATTTTATCGCGATAACCGATATTTCCACATTAACACCCTTTGGCAATGCCGATACCTGTACCGTTTCGCGTGCAGGAAAATTGGCTGTGAAATATTTTCCGTACACATCGTTTACCTGACCAAAATTGCCCAGATCGGTTAAAAATATACTGGTTTTTACAATGTTCTCAAAACCGATACCGGCCTCTGTTAAAATGGCTTTGATGTTTTCCATTACCATTACCGCTTCATCTGTTATACCAGTGGTTATGAGCTCGCCAGTGACCGGGTTAAGCGGTATCTGACCAGATACGAATACAAAGTTTCCGGCTACGGTGGCCTGGCTATAAGGCCCTATAGGGGCTGGCGCGTTATTGGTGTTTATTATTGTCATCATTTTTTAAATATGAACACTTGTATCAGTTTATAAATGATCCCCGCCAAAAACATGAGGATAGCTAATGCATTAATGAAATGCATGATCCGTAGATTGATGTTTGTTGGCCTATTAGGATCTTTTTTTCTGAAGAAATACATGGTACAAAACTAATAAATTTTTGCCTCACCTAAACGGCGAAGCCCTCATGTAATAATCCTCTCCAAAGGAGAGGACTTTTATATGCATGTTGAATAACAAATGTCATTTCGAACGATAGAGAGAAACTATCTCTTGAGCGATAGCGAAAAATCTTCGACAACTTTTCATGCGAACTTTGCACGGTGTACAAGATTTCTCACTCGTACCTCGTATCGAAATGACATTTTCTGTTTAATAATGATTCTATGCATCCTCTTCCTCTTCACTAACAATTCCCAAAATCTCATCGGCTTGTTTAAAATTGCTTTTAACAAAATGGCACCAGTCGCATTCTTTTTTGCCGCATCCGGTGTTAAAATCGTGTGCCATTATTTTTTGATAGGTAGTGGTGATCTGCTCGGTTACCGTTTCTATGTCCCCGGGGGTTATCACAAATTTTTCGCGGTGATATTCGCCCTCACTTACTGGTTCTACAAAATCAAAAACGGTGCTTACCACTTCCCAGTCGTTGGTGCGGTCATGGTCAACCAGTATTTTATAAAATACCCCTTGCCGCCAGTAGTCGCCGCCGTTAGGATTCTCATTGGTTGGGCGCAGCAGTTTGTCTTTGGCATTCCTTAGCTTACCGGTTTTATAGTCCACTACAGTTACATGCTTGCCGTCAAACTCCATTTTGTCGAGGTTACCTTTTATAGGTACGCCACCTATCTCAATGTTTTTAATGGTGCGCTCGGTAATGGCTACCTTATTCCAGTTGGTCACATTCTGCTCATAGTACAGCGGCAGTATCTTTTCGCCGTAGGCTACACGCAGTTTAAATTCTTCCTTCGTAAATGAATCCCTGTTACGGGCCATATACCAGCGAAACTCATTCATAAACTGTTCAGTTGAAAGAAACTCATTGTCATTGTCTTTCAACAGCCTGTAAGTTTTGTTAAGCGCCCAATGCACTGCCTGTCCAAATGTAGCCGACGGACTTTTACCCGACGGCACCCTGATTAAACATTGAAAATAAAACCGCAGCGGGCAATCGAGATAATTGCTTAAATGCGTTACCGATAAGGTATAATTTTGCAACAGCAGGTTGATGTAGTTTTTATCAAGCAATTCAACTTTTGGTTTATCGGCCTCGCTAAACTGGGTCATATAAAAACCAAGCATGGCCGTTTCCATTACCTTTGGATACTGCACCTGCAAATCAGTACTGGCCAATATCTCGCCTACAAACTGGCTGGCCTCCTGGTCTTTTGCTTTTTTGTCTTTATTAGCGTATGATATTGAGAGGTGTTGCTTGGCACGGGTAATAGCCACGTAAAACAGGCGGCGGGCCTCTTCCTTTTGGGCAATATCATCTGATGTGGTTTGTGTTAAAGTATCTGGGTAGCTGAAACCATTGTTGCGGCCTTTGCTGTCCCAGGTGCGTTTATCACAGCCTATAAAAAATACATGCTCAAACTCCAGTCCTTTTGAACCGTGCGCGGTTAAAAAGTTTACACCATTGTCTGAAAATATTACCTGGTTAAGATCCAACCTGATGCCGTTCTTTTTCATCAAATCGATGGTTGCAATCAGGTCGGCCAGTTTAATTTCGGGGTCCTTGCGACTTTCATCTTTCAGAAAATCAAAAAAACTGGTGAGCATTTGCATGTGCCCGCCCTTATCTGTTTGCTGCATAATATAGCGCAGGATACCCATTTTAGCTATTACATCCTGAAAAAATGCTTGCAGCGTAGTGCTCAAAGCCGATTTAAGCAGTTCATCAATATTGTTGAGGAGATATTTCATCTCTGCATTTTTCCCCGGATCAAACAGATCTGCTTGAGTAGGCAAGCGCATTTCATGAATATAACGGCGCAGAGATGTTTTAGGTTTATAGTTGTTGATAGTGCCGTAATTTTCTTTTGCTACCGCGATGCTTGCTTTAGCAATTTCAATTGGAGCTATATTAAAGAAATCGTAATGCATGATCTCGAACAGCAGTTCATCACCACTATACGGCGAATCGATCTCCATGGCGAGGTAGCGCATAATATTGATGATCTTTTCGCCAAATGGTTGGGTCAGGATATCAATTTTGCGTTTGGTGTTCACGGCTATCTTTTGAATATCGAGGTATTTTATCATTTCCTCAACCTGGCTGTGGTTACGGTATATCACCGCGATCTCGCCCGGCGGCGTGCCATTATCAATCAGTTGTTTTATTTGTGCCGATACATCAACCAATTCCTGATCGGGGTTTTCATACTCACGGATTACTGGTTCAACCGGCATTTCGGCAAAGCGAGGGTGTGATGCGCGCAGGTCCTTATCCAGCTTAAGCTGACTGGTTAAACGCTCGAAATTATTATTGATAAGCGCTTTTGAAATATCAAGGATATGCTGATTGGACCGGTAATTATGTTTCAACACTACCGTATGCAGCGTATCAACATAATCAGTAGCAAAATCAAGGATGTTTTTCATGTTGGCACCCTGAAACTTGAAGATAGACTGGTCATCATCGCCCACCACAAACACGTTAGGCACATCCCAATAATTCAGTAAAAAGCGCAGCAGCTCGTTTTGCGAACCGCTGGTATCCTGAAACTCATCCACCAAAATGTATTGATAGCGTTCCTGATACTTGCGTAAAATCTCTTCATTATTACTAAAAGCCCGGAGCACCCAAATGATCATGTCGTCATAATCATAACGGCCGCGGGCCTTCATCTTGGTATCATAGTTTTTGTATTCACCCACAGCTGCCAATAGTTTACTCATAGTTTCATGAGCGGCATCAATATCCTTCTGTTTGGGGTCGCCTATTTTTATACCTGTTTTGGCATTTGCCCTTTTGTACACAAATTCCTCGCGGTTGGGGATATCATCAAGATACTCCTGAACTGCCCGCTCAATCATATCCGCATCCCAGTTCTCGCGTTTCATTGTCGAAAAGAGGTCTTTCAGGCGTTTGGTATCGTAATAAATATCGCCGGTAAAACGCTTCAATAAATGGTCATTGTCAAAATCATCAACCAATTCACGAAACAGCATAGCCGATTCCAGGTCAGACAATGATTCCAAATTCAGCTTGCCAAAATACTCCAGGTTTTCCTGGATGATCTCGTTACAAAAAGCGTGGAACGTATAAATGTTAATGCGGTAAGCATCAGGGCCAATAAATTCAAACAAACGCTTACGCATGGCCACCGCGCCGGCATCGGTATAGGTAAGGCATAATATTTCGCTCGGCAGGGCATCGGTATCGGTCAATATTTTGCCTATACGGGCAGCCAGTATCTGTGTTTTCCCTGTACCCGGTCCGGCCACCACCAAAACCGGGCCATCCATTTTATTAACAGCGGCCAGTTGTTCGGGATTTAGTCCGGCTAAAGCGGCCTGAAATTTCTCGTTATATTTATTGAGGTTAGATTGCATAATTGTTTAGTAAAATTACGAAAAGCCAGTGGGAAGTCAACTGCTTATTGGCGAAGACTCACCCCGACGACGCTCCGCTTGTCGACCCTTTCTTCGGCTGCACCGGAAAGAGGGTTATTCAATATAATTTTGCCATGTTGAGCGACAGCGAAAAATCTTTTTGAACTAAGGATCCAGTATAATAGATGCTTCACTCTGTTCAGCATGACAAATCTGTTTTATCCCTCTTTACGCCAAAGGCGTAGAGAGGGATGGCGAGCGAAGCAAAGCCAGGGTGAGTTTACTCTCCAACAAACACATCTACTGCAGCCCTATCCCTGTTCCCGTAGGGAAAAACACGTTAACACTCACCGGTAATTTGCCGGTTGGCTTTAAGCTACCTGTGATCACTTTTGCCGCTGATTTTTGCAATTCAGGACTCATTTGGTAGCATACCAATAAAGCACTGCTTTTTTCGATGCCTGGCAAGCCAGCAATAGTGTAGGCATTTGCAAAAACACTCATTACGGTATTTTTACGCGAAGCCAGGTCGGCTATCATTAACCGAACATCGCTGCTGTAGTCCAGTTTGCTTTGCGGGCGAAGGCGCGTGTCATGCACGCCCACAATTACCTGGTTGTACTGTTTTAACCAAGTCAATATATTTCTAATTTCAATAGCCGGCGTGTTCTTATTAATCAGAAATAATCTGCAGTTGGGAAAACTTTTAGCCAGTTCCTGCTGAAAAACCGTGGGTGCATCCACACCAATACTTACTATGGCGGTTTTTAAAAATGGATTAAGTTTTAACGCTGCCGAATTACCCTTCAACAGCGTTACCGAGGCATCGCTTAATTGCTGTACCAGTTCTTTTGCTGCCGGCCTGTTTAGATCTGCATTTAAATTTACGGGCGAAATGTTTTGACGGCTGTTAAGTCCGGCCCAGTATTTGGCGGCCAGCACTTTTTTTACTTTGGTCTGAAATTCTTCGGGGCTGATAAGATTTTTACGCAGCGCCCTGCGAATAAGCTTGATAGCACGGTCAGAGTTTTCTGACAGTTCAATAATATCGTTACCTGCCAAAAAGGCTTTTAGGTCGGCTTCGCCATTGGGGAAATATTTTGTAACCCCTTTCATTTCCATAGCATCAGATACTACCAGGCCCTTAAACCTCAGAGAATCTTTTAAAATACCCGTTACAATAGGACGCGACAGGGTTGATGGCAAATGTTTGGTACTATCCAACGCCGGGATGTTCATGTGCGCTATCATTACCCCGCTGATGCCCTCATTGATGGCTTCGCGGAAAGGATACTCTTCGAGCGAATCCAACCTGGCGCGGCTGTAGGGCAACAGAGGCAGATCCAGATGTGAATCAACATTGGTATCGCCATGACCCGGAAAATGTTTGGCAGTGGTTAACAAACCGGCATCTTGCATCCCCTTAAAATAAGCGATGCCTTTTTTGGCCACGTTATACATATTATCGCCAAAGGAGCGATAGTTGATCACCGGATTATTGGGGTTATTATTTACATCCATATCGGGCCCAAAGTTTATCTGGATGCCCAGCCTTTTAAAATCATAAGCAACCTGTTGCCCCATTTTGTATATCAGGTTATTATCCTGTATGGCGCCCAGTGTCATCTGATATGGGTATGATATAGTTGAGTCAAGGCGCATACCCAGGCCCCACTCGCCATCCATGGATATTAGTAAGGGCACTTCGGCCAGTTTTTGATATTTATTAACCAGGTTTGCTTGCCTGCCGGGTCCGCCCTGAAAAAATACCAGGCCACCAACTTGCTGGTCTTTTATCACTCTGGCAACAGAGTCTTCATACATCTTGCCTTTATTGGTATGAGCCCTTATAAAAAACAATTGTGCCACTTTATGCCTGCGGCTTAAGCTTTTATAAACAGAATCGACCCAGTGATTTTTTGTATTTAAGCTTTGTATATAGCTTTCCTTTTGTGCAAAAACATTAACAGCAATAAAATTTAATGCAATAATTAGTGTGCGGTAAAAACCGTTATTCAGTTTTGACATGGTACAAATGTATGTTTTACTCAGGGGCCAGACGTTCAAATATTATAAAAATTAAACTGTTAATAAACCTTTGCTTTAATTTTTACTCTATGGATATAATAAAACAAACTAAATCAGGAAACCGAATGAGCAGGTTATAAAACAAAACGCTCATGATAGTTTCGCTACCATTAAAAAACAATTAAAAAAATGAAAAAACTTATCTTTTTAGCAATATGCTTATTTACAGTTGGTACAGCAAGTGCACAAAGGTATTATGATGGCCATGGCCGCAGGCCGCCACGCCGTTATGTAAGACATGAACATCGCAGACCGTATAACGAAAATCAAGTTAAAGTGGGTTTTACCGCCGGCCTGAACGTCGCGAATTCGCTTGATGCTTATGATTCCCGTTTTAGCTCAAGCAGTATTGCAGCCTTTAATGTCGGGCTTACATTGGATGTTCCTGTTACTTATTCTTTTTCGTTCGCACCTGAAGTATTATTTTCGCAAAAAGGCTTTAGTGCCGACCTTGAGAATGCCCATTTTACCGAACGTACCAATTATATTGACATTCCCTTGCTGGCAAAATTTAAGATTGTGCCTGGGTTTAATTTTTTAATTGGCCCTCAACTTACCTTTTTAACTTCGCAAAAAGACACTTACCGTGATTTTGGCACCAACACTGAAACCCGTTATGATGGGCACGAAGGCGATCAAAGCTATGTTGCAGGTGTAGTAGGTGTTAGTTTTGATATTAACCGGAATGTAGAGATCAGGGGGCGTTACAACATTGACCTTTCCAGAAACAGTTCAAACGAAGCGGATCTGCCCGATTTCCGCAACCAGGTTTGGCAAATTGGGTTGGGATTTAAGTTTCAGTAAAAATATATTTCGAAAGTAAATTAACAAAATGCTGTAGCAACCCTACAGCATTTTGCGTATATAGCTGTTTAGCGTAACAAAAATGCTTTTTAAACGTTACCTTTTTAACTGTTAATTTATTTAATATACTTTACATTTACCCCTATAAATGATCTCAGTAATTATATGTTCTGCGAATAAAACCCTGCTAAATCAGGTAAGCGAAAACATCGCGGCAACAATTGGTGTACCTTACGAAATAATTGCTACCGACAACAGTTCAGGCGAGCAGGGTATTTGTTCTGTTTACAATAAGGGGATCTTAAAAGCCCAGTATGATACCCTATGCTTTATGCATGAGGATGTACTCATTAAAACTAATAACTGGGGGCAGGTTATCTTAAATATCTTTAAAAAAGATCCCGGACTGGGCTTATTAGGCGTTATTGGAAGTTCATATAAACCCATGACCCCTTCGGGATGGGGAGGTTTAGGACCAAACACTTATTACAGCAATCTGATACAACATAATAAACACTCAAACAAGCCAACTGAGCATATTTTCAGAAATCCTAATAATGAAAAACTTGCGCAGGTAGCCTGTGTTGATGGGGTTTGGCTATGCACCACCAAAAAAATAGCAAGCGAGTTTATGTTTGATGAGATAAACTTTACCGGGTTTCATGTTTATGACCTTGACCTGTCATTATCTATTGGGCAAAAATATAAAGTGGCTGTTACCTATGAAGTTTTAATTGAACATTTTTCTGAAGGTAAATTTGATAAAAACTGGATGCTGGATACTATTAAGCTTCATCAAAAATGGAACAAGGTGCTTCCTGTAAATCACGAAAACTTAACCCGTGAGCAAGTAATATATTCAGAAAAAGCCACCTTTAAACATTTTATAAAATTGCTTTCGTCCTTAAATCTTCCGTTAAGCCATGCCAGCAAAATATTAAGAATGAATAACAGGTATTTTAATCTTGACTTTAAACTTTTTTTTAAACTGCGTTATTATATAATATTAAGGTATCTGAATATTTCGAAAGTTAAAAGACCAGGTTAAATTCACCTTGATAATCTTTTTATTCCTCATTAAATGTCTGCATATCTATCAGTTTTTTATACAAACCGTTGTTTTGCAGCAATTCCTGATGTGATCCCTGCTCAACAACACTGCCCTTTTCCAATACAATAATAAGATCGGCATTTTGTATAGTGCTCAAACGGTGAGCTATGATCAAAGAAGTTCGGTTTTTCATCAGGTTGTTCAATGCATCCTGAACCAGTTTTTCTGATTCGGTATCCAACGCCGACGTAGCCTCATCAAGCAGCATAATAGGCGGATTATTCAATACTGCCCTGGCAATACAGATCCTTTGGCGTTGCCCGCCTGAAAGTTTTGTACCCCTGTCGCCTGTATTGGTTTGATAGCCCTTATCAGTTTCCATGATAAAATTATGCGCATTAGCAATACGGGCGGCAGCTTCAACCTGCTCATGTGTTACCCCGGTTTTACCAAAGGCAATGTTGTTAAATATAGTATCATTAAACAATATCGACTCCTGGTTCACAATGCCCATAAGCCCCCTTAATGATTCCATGGTAACTGATTGAATATTTCTGCCATCAATATATATTGAGCCTGCCTGCGGCTCAATAAAACGGGGCAGTAAATCCATCAGGGTTGATTTCCCCCCACCAGATGGGCCAACCAGTGCAACAGTTTTACCTTTTGGTATTACGAGATTGAGGTTCTTAAGTACAGATTTATCAACTTCGGCAGCAGCGGGAACATCGTTTGCAGACGGTTTATCCTTATAGGCAAAATATACATTCTCAAACCGTACACTATCTTTAAAGTCATTAATTACAACAGCATCCGGGGCGTCAACTATTAACGGTTTTTCATCAATAAGGGCCAATACACGCTCGCCGGCGGCAATACCCGAGTGGATATTACTAAATGAATCGGATATGGCTTTAGCAGGCCTCATGATCTGCGAAAACATGGCAATGTACACGATAAAATTGTCGGCTGATAAGGTACCGGTACCGTTAATAATCAATGACCCACCATATAATACAATACCAGCCACCATTAAAACTCCTAAAAATTCAGATACAGGCGAGGCCATTTGCTGCCTTCTGGCCATTGAACGGGTTATCCTTGAATATTCCCTGTTCTCATGATCAAATCTGTTTTTTATAAATGACACCGCGTTAAACGCTTTAATGATCTTTATCCCTGATAAAGCTTCGTCGAGGTTACTGATCATGTTACTGTAGGTTTGCTGCGACTCGGTAGCCTGCTCTTTAAGCCGCTTAACTATCCTTGATATAACAAATGCCGAAATGGGAATGATCAGCATAGAAAACAACGTTAACTTGACCGATATAACAAATAAAAACACCAGGTAAGTTAAGAGTTGAAAAGGCTCTTTAAACGCAACCTGCAGTGTACCGGTAACCGAGAACTGTACCACTTGCACATCGGCCGATATTTTTGAAAGGATATCTCCCTTACGTTCATTATTAAAATAACCCAGGTGCAGGTTCATTACGTTATTAAAAACTGTTTTCCTTAGGTTAAGCAAAGTATAAATCCGCAGGTTTTCCATAATGCGCTGCGAAAAATATCTGAATAAATTGCTTAGCAATACTGATACAACAATAGCAACACAAACAAACTTTAAAGCACCCAGGGAGCCATAATGCTGATTGGCTGTGTAAGCAAAATAATTAAAATCCTTTAAAGGATCCCACCAGCTGGCAGGCTTGCTTATCACCTCGGCAGTAGCCGGGTTAAAAATTGTTTTTAATAACGGTGCCAGCAGCGCAAGGTTAAGCGTATTAAATATTACCGAAAATAAAGTTAATATAAAGTACGGAACGGCAAATTTCCCTATTGGCCTGGCAAAAGAAAGAAGTCTGAAATAAGTCTTCATTAAAATATTTATAAAGATGCAAAGCTAACAGTAATTTAATTTATGTGCCGGTTTATAATATCAGGGTCTATTTAATTTGAATTTTATTTCTTCGGTGGTTTTAATAACTCTCCTGAATAACCGGGTATTGAACATCATATTCCAAAATGCCGACCCTGATAAATAAAACCTGGCAATGGTAGTATTAACATACCGGCCCTTCATAAACCGGGTATATTTAGCTTTCACCCGGTTTAATATATCATAATATGAGTTATCTGCATTCCCAGTACTCTTGTGAAGGAGTAAAAAATCTATCACGTAGGCCGAGTATCCCAATAACCTGGCAACGGTACACAGATCCAGACCATATAAATGATAGCCCCCTATATCGCCCGAGAGTGCAAGATTAGCACTGTTTTTAACCAGCATAAAATTTTCGTCAAGGCTGCCTACCTTTTGAGGAACGGTTCCCTGTATATCAATAAAACCATCGGGGTAAGCTACTTTTATAGCCATGCGTTTATAAAGCCGGTCGGCCCCGCCGGCATTCCCAAGGACCCCCCAGGTGGGGTCAAGGCTGGTAATTTCTGCAATCTGTTGGTCAAGCAGCTGCTTACTATCTTTATTAATAAGCAAAATATCCTGATGGCATATAATAATATATTCGCCGCTTGCCGCTTGCAGAAATGAATTAATACCCTGGTAGGCATCCATAAGGTTAAATTCGCTGTTATCAACAACAAGATACTCGCAGATATCTGTGGTAAACCCAGCATTTAAAAATGAATCCAGCATCTCCTGATATTCCTGCCTACGGGTTACCAGTGTGCAAACAGAATATCTGTACTTGTAAACCGGCTGTTCAATTTGTTTAATAAACTCAGGTAGCACGGTCATTTTTGTTGCATTTTAAAAGTTTGGTCAAGCGCTCTAATAATACTTTCTTTAACAGTAATAAAGGGGATATATTGCCGCTTTGCAACAGCAGTGGTTATAAACTGTTGTTTATAGCTACGCATTGCCGGTATCTTTTTTACAAAAAGCAGGTATGCTTTATAATAATACAGCTTACCGCTTACCCACCTTACCAACAATGATAAAAATGTAATAACAGCCCACAAATATAAGCGTATGCCCTGCAGATGAAAATAATGCAGCAGCAGCTTATTGCGTGTGCTTATGGTTTTGATGACCTTTTTTGAACTATGTGCCTTTATGGTAGCCGATACAGCGTGCCAGCATACGGCACTATGTTCGTAATAACATTTCCATCCACTTTCCCAGGCCCTTAATGCCAGATCAAGGTCCTCATGGTAAAAAGGCGAAAATATTTCATTAAACCCACCAAGTTCTACCAGTTTCTGCCGGTTTACAAGGGCGTTGGCTCCGCTTAAGTAATATGTATAAGCATCAGCTTTACCATTAAAAGCTACGTTTTTAAAATGATTGATCTTGAATAATGAGCTTCGCGGGTATTTGCAAGCCTCAACAATTTCATCAGTAGCTTCATCGCGGATCTGGCCCATTACCCCAAAGGTGCTGGCATGGGCAAAATACTTAAGCTGGCCGGCAAAATAATTTTCGCTGAGTTTAATATCGCTATTTAATAATAAAACCAGTTCAAGCTTAGCAGCAGCTATTCCTTTATTTATATTGATTGAAAAACCGCTGTTCTTCTCGCTCCTAATCAAAATAATTTCAGGATAATACTGCAAAATAAAATCTGCACTATCATCTGCAGATGCATCGTCGGGCACAATAACCTCGTACGGGCAATTGCTTGTTTTAAGGGCGGCAAACACAAAAGGCAGATTTTTAGCTAACAGGTTTTTACCATTATAATTAGGTATAACTACAGATATGCCCGGATTAGTGTTGGTGTTTTGCATCAAATATAAATATGCTGATTATTTGCTCCACGTTTTAATTTTGTCGGCAACTTTGTCAATAGTTATACTATTTAAATCGCCGGCATTGCTTTCCAGAAAATCGGCTCTTTTACCCAGCGGAGCCCATCTACCCGGATGTATGGGCCTAAATGACGGGAACAATCCCAGGGTGTTGGTACCAGCTGCCGCAGCTACATGCAATGGTCCGGTTCCTGATGCAAGCAAACCATCTGCATTAAATATAAAGGCAATAAGTTCGGGCAAGGTCATTTTACCAGTCATATCAATTACATGGCCCGGCAGGGTCGTTATCCATTTATCCAATAACAGTTTTTCTTTTTCAGAGCCGGTTATAATGATGTTAAATTTATCAGACGGTAGTTGATCTATCAGTCCTGCAAAGTTATCAAGCCCCCATTCCATGCCACTACCATGCGATTTTGGGTGAAGGATCAGGTTAAATTTATCTTTAACAAGTTTATTTGCCAGTGGTTGGGGCAACTGTATTGTACGTTTAAAACTATAATGGTCAATTACTTCCTGTAATGATGGTATGCCAATTAGTCCAAATGGCCTTAATAAAGCGAGATTTAGTTGCGCTTCATGCAGATCAGACTTTTTGCGGCTAAGCCTAACCAGTTTATTACAGGTAAACCAATGATAAAGCCTGTTAGTGGTGCCAATTCTTAATTTAATACCCGCATTTCTGGCTATTGCAGCTACATGTTTATTAGGAAAAACATGAATAATGACGTCTATCTTTTTATCCTTAAGATAACTAACCTGGGCATTTTCAGGTAGCTTCCTGATCTCATCATAGTTTATAAAACCATCAACCGCAGTGCAGGTATCAATCACAGGTTTGGTATACGTGCGGCCCAAAAAGGAAACAACAGCATCAGGCACCAGTGTTTTTATATAGGCAGCCATAGGCAGAGTAAGCACCACATCGCCAATGGCATCAGTTCTGCTGATTAAAATATGTTGCTTTTTTGTTTTGTTAATACCGGGCATTGCGCATTTTACTCGTAATAATCTGTTAGCAGGCTAACAGCTGTACAATTGCAATAATAAAGATTAAATTAACTTTTGTAACGATAATTTTATTCATTTGTACTCACAAACATTAATGTGGCAACTGTTTTTAACCAATCAACGATGATTAATTACAACAACTTTAAGCAGGTTGCACGTGCCTTAACTATTGTTGAAAATAATTTAACAGGAGCCGATGAACTGCTGAAAAATTTAAGCTTTAATAAAACTACTCCTATAATAGGCATAACCGGCCCACCGGGGGCCGGTAAAAGCACATTGGTAAATTCCTTAATTGACCTGCTTTTAAAGGATGGCAGTAAAATAGCGGTTTTAGCCATCGACCCTACCTCGCCATTTAATTTTGGATCATTACTTGGCGACAGGATCAGGATGGCATCGCACTTTAACCACCCGGATGTTTTTATACGCTCCTTAGCTACCCGTGGTTCCCTGGGCGGATTATCAGCCAAAACCATTGAAATGGCTGATGTGCTGCGTGCCGCCGAGTTTGATTATGTACTGATTGAGACGGTTGGCGTTGGTCAGTCTGAAGTTGAAATAGCCGGGCTTGCGGATATAACGCTTGTAATATTGGTGCCTGAGGGCGGCGATGAGATACAGCATAGTAAATCGGGCTTAATGGAAATTGCTGATGCTTTTATTATTAACAAGGCCGACCGGGCCGATGCCGATGTATTTACAAACAATTTGAAAAAGATAATAGGGCAAAAAAAAGGTGAGCATCCACCTGTGTTTAAAACCATCGCATCGCAGGCAAGTGGTATAGCCGAAGTTGCAGCCTTCATCAAATCATCAGCAAACCTGCCACATAAACGACGCGAGTTGTTAATGACCGAAAAAGCATACAAGCTTATTCAGCAAAAATTAATGCAACACATTGATAAAAAAAAGCTTCAGCATGATGTTGCCAAAGCTTTAAGCGATAAAAAGTTCAATCTGTATAGTTTTGTAGATACTTATGTATAGTTTATGATTAATTTACAATTTGATAACGGGCTAAATTGTTTTAATTGTAAAAAATACGTCACAAATCAATTATTCATTATATCTTCAATATGCTCGGCCTCTACCGGAATGTTAGCCATTAAATCCCTGTTGCCGCCTTCAGTAATTAAAATATTATTCTCAATTCTGATACCCAAACCTTCTTCAGGTATGTATATACCTGGCTCACAGGTCAATATATTACCCACCTCAAATGCTTTATACCTGCTTGCAAAATCATGTACATCCAAACCCAAATGGTGTGATGTACCATGCATAAAGTATTTTTTATAAAGGGGTGCATTAGGGTCCTGTTTTTCAAGATCATGTTTATCCAATAAACCTAAGTCTATCAGTTCGCTGGTCATTATTTTACCAACTTCATCATGATACTCATTCCAAACAGTTCCGGCAACTATCATTTTAGTAGCCTCACGCATTACATGTAAAACAGCATTATAAACAGCGCGCTGACGGTTGGTAAAGCGCCCGTTAACTGGCACCGAACGGCTCATATCTGCATTATAATTAGCATACTCGGCCCCAAAGTCAAAAAGTATCACATCACCATCATTACAAACCTGATTGTTATCAGTATAATGCAGCACAATTGCGTTTTTGCCCGAAGCCAGGATAGGGTTATATGCGTGCCCTGTAGCACGTTGTCTTAAAAATTCATGTGTTATTTCGGCTTCTATTTCATACTCAGTAGCACCTGGTTTCAGAAACTTTAATACCCTTACAAAAGCATCATTGGTAATATCACAAGCCTTTTGAGTCAGTTCTATTTCAGTTTCTGATTTTATAACCCGCAGGTCGCGCAGTATCAGCGCCGAACGTTCATACTTATGCAAAGGGTATCTTAATTTTAGTGCCTCATACATCCTCAAATCCCGGTATGGTACAGTATGGCTATACCGATCGTTTTCGTTAGTGTTAATATATATATGTTCGGCATAGTTAATAATATTCTGTAAAATAGTTTCATATTCGCTTAACCAGTAAATACTTTCAATTCCGGATGCGGCCCTGGCTTCTTCTTTAGTATATTTATGTCCTTCCCAAATAGCAATATGTTCATTGGTTTGTCTTAAAAAAAGTACTTCTTTGTATCCTTTATTAGGACAATCCGGGAATAAAACAAGTATACACTGCTCCTGATCTATCCCTGTAAGATAAAAAAAATCGGGATTTTGCTTAAACAAAAAAGCCTGGTCGCCACTCCTCGGAAATTCATCATTTGCATGAAATATGGCTATGGAGTTATGTTTTGTTCGCGAAACGAAATTTTTTCTATTATTTGTAAATAGGTTATTTTCTATTAAAGGATATTTCATATTTATATGTTGATTATCATTTTTTTTTCTTTATTTGTGTAACTATTACATTTTTTGGAACAATGTTTGGTCTTGGTTTCAAACATAATTACTAAATTTGAAAAAAATCACAATTAAAATCGTTTAATCTTAAAAACTATGAATTATTCTACATTAAAGAAAACAGTCGCATTGTCATTTGCTTCTTTGATGGTTGTAAGTATGGTGAATGCACAAACAGATTCAACCAAAACAACAACTACAGCAACGACAACGTCGTCTGAAACTACTACCCCAAAGGTATTTGGTGGTTTAGGACAGTACAAAAAATTTAGCATTGGTGTAAACGTTGGTGCAACATCACCATCAGTTGCAACCGGTGGTTCAAATGATTTTACACACAATAAAGTACAGTTAGGCTACGGAATTTCATTCAGAGAGCAACTTGCGCATTCATTTGGCTTACAATTGGATTTACGTGGTGGTAAAGTAGCAGGTGATAACAGTAAAGATAATGGTTATGCCAACCTTTACGATGCTTCTGAATTTGAAACCAAATTTTGGTCAGGTACTTTAAGTGGTGTAGTAAATGTTGCTACAATCGACTTCTTAAGACGTAAAAATTCAGTTAATTTCTTCGTTACTGCAGGTGCTGGTTTAGCTTTATACACTCCTAAAGTTACTTACAAAAATGGTACTGTAGTTGATTTTGACGGTCATGCCGGCGGAACTCCTACAAGCCCAGGAACAAGTAAATTCGTTAAAGAACTTATTATTCCTATCGGTGCAGGTGTTAAATTCAGACTAAGCGATGCGGTTGCATTAAACTTAGGCTATACCGAAACATTTGTTGATGGTGATAACTTTGACGGTGTTAACAGAGGATACCCTACTAAAGATAAATATGGTTACGGATATGCTGGCTTAGAGTTTACTTTAGGTTCAAAATCAAAACCAAGCTTAGAGTGGGTAAACCCTGTAGCCTTGATGTATGATGAATTGTATGATGCAGCATTACGTCAGGAAGTTGAAGCTTTAAAAGGCCGTGTAACAAATGTTGAAAGCGCTGTTAATGATCTGAAAAAAGATTCAGATGGTGACGGTGTTGCTGATCAGTTTGACAAATGCCCTGGTACTGCTGCTGGCAGCGTAGTTGATGGTTCTGGTTGCGTTATCGTATTCCCTAAAGATACTGTTGCTGCTGCTCCTGCTGCTACTGCTTACTCAAACATCCAGTTTGAATTTGATAGCTCAGTATTAAGAACTTCATCTTACCCAGTATTAGATGCAACTTCAGCTGATCTTAGATCATCTGGTAAATCTGTTCAAGTAGATGGTTACGCTTCATCTGAAGGTACTGCTGCTCATAACATCGCTTTATCAAAAGACCGTGCTAACTCAGTAAAAACTTACTTAGTTAACTCAGGTGTTGACGCTAAAAAAGTTAAAGTTAAAGGTTACGGTGAAACTAACCCAATTGCTGATAACTCAACTGAAGAAGGCCGCGTACTTAACCGTCGTGTTCAATTCAAACAAAAATAATATCAATTAAATATTATTTGCGAAGGCTCCGGATAACCCGGAGCCTTCTTTGTTTTTAATGAGTTTTATGGAGCCGCTGTAGGTTACTCTGCTTCATTTAAACCTTAATTAGGAGGGGAAGGGATTGATCTGCTCATTGGTTCGTTGTTTGAACCATGATTGACAGGATTAATGGATCACTCCTATTTTGATCTGCACATCGGTTTGTCTGAACCCAGAATTAAGCGGATTTTAATGGATCATCAGGAATCTGATCTGCACATTTGTTTTTGTTTGAACCATGATTTTTCACAATAGTGATTATTTTAAATGGAATTCAAGAAGGATTCGGCGTTAAACAGATTAAAGGGACTCCCAGGATTTTAATCTGCAGATCCGCGCATCTGCCTTACTTTACGCTTTTTTTGAGTACAATAAAGTAGCCCCCAATAAAAACAAGGATGGAGATGATGATGCTTACCGGTACATCCTTAGTAAAAACATCAATTTGCAGCTTACCCATGGCCTGGTTACTCCGGCTTATCATGGTGGCTATAGCCACAGTTGGATGCGCGTATGGGAACAAATAACTATACTCCCAGTTATGTGAAGCTAAAATAACACCTGCTATCGTACAAACAAAACCAATACCCATGGGCTTTAAAAAATCGGCCCAGAGCAAGCTCAGTAAAAACTGTATGGAAAGTATGCCTAATGACGATAGAAATAGTTTGAAATAAACCAGTATCAGTTCTTTTTCCATATGGTAGTTATCAAACCTGAGCTGCGGCGCTACCACACTTAGTAAATTGCCAAAGCTAATGGTAAACAACACAAAAAGGGCAAGACATAAAAATACCAGGAACAAGGCATAAAAATATTTGGCACCATATACTGCCCACCGCGAAACGGGCAGACTGAATAAACTTTTCCAGGTATCGGCCCGGTGCTCTATATTGTTCACAGAATAAGCTATAAAAATAACGTATATAGGTAACAATAATGAACCCATTACTTTTAATATAGCGCCGGCAAACTGCATCCATAGCATCATGGGAGCCATGCCCGCAAGTTTTTCGCTTTTTATATAAAAGCCAATAAATAGCAACAGGCAAATAAGCAGGGGCAATAATATGGCCGACCAAAAACCTAATGTTTTACGGCTCTTAAAAAATTCTGACCTGAATGATAATATGAACCCTTTCATTTTGATCAGGCAGTTTGAGTTATTGATAAAAACAGTTTCTCCAGGTCTTTTTGCTGCTTAACAATGCTAAATATGATATATCCGTTTTGGGTGAGTAGTGTATTGATATCGCCCATTTGTTCTTTTGAAGTATACGGAACATATATGTGTTCGTTGGTTACATCGGCAACAGTATGATGTTTACGGGTAAGCAAATTAGCAGCATCAACTGTGTTATCTGTTTCAATACGTATCAGCGGCTGGCTTATGGCTTCCAGATCTTTTATACTTCCCTGAAACAGCAACTCACCATGGTTAATAATACCTACATGCGTAGCCATACGTTCCACTTCGGCCAGTAAGTGGCTCGATATAAAAACAGTTTTCTGATGCTGTCTAACAAGCTTTAGCAGCAGTTCGCGCACCTCAATAATACCATTAGGATCAAGGCCATTGGTTGGCTCATCCAATATAAGCAACTTAGGGTTGCTAAGCAGGGCCAATGCAATACCCAGGCGTTGTTTCATTCCAAGGGAGTATTGACCTGCTTTTTTGTTTGCAGCACTGTTTAGCTTTACAAGGCCGAGCATTTCGTCGACCCGGTTTACAGGCACCTGTAATAACAATGCCCTGTTCAATAAATTTTCTTTCCCGGTTAAATGCTGATAAATTGCCGGCTGCTCAATAAGCGACCCAATTTGAGATAATATGCTGATGCGATTTTTTTGGAGTTCCTGTTCAAAAATATGAATACTGCCGTGTTGAGTTTTTAGCAGATTTAACAGGAGTTTGATAGTAGTGGTTTTCCCGGCGCCGTTTGGGCCAAGAAAACCATATATACTTCCTTCGGGAACTTGCAGTGCTAATGATTTAACAACCTGCTGATCGCCAAAGTTGAAGGATAACCCTTCGGTATGGATTACCATACATTATTATTCTTTGCTATAGTGCAAACTGTTTTAACCAGGGTAACACCTTTATAAAATAACGATGTAGCATGTACTGTTGTACCAACTACTGCCGATTCCTTTTTCTGATCGAACTGATAGCTAACACCTAATATAAGGGCAAACATTACAGGTATCAGTAACATTACAAAAGGATTCGAATTTTTGATAAGCGTTTTCATTGTGCGTGATTTGATAGAACAAAGAAATATTAAATATTTAATCCGCTAAAATGTATTAGACCAACGCACTGAGTTTATAGATGAACAGCCAGTTAACCAAAATAACCCGTTCATCGATTTGAAATGCCCGTTCATCGATAAAAAAAATTACTATATATAAATGTATCAACATATAACAATCAAAATATTAAATTAGATGCCATAACCTTTTGTATAAAGGCTATTAAAAACAAAAGCATGCAGGCTTTAATTTCATCTGAAAAACAAACACATATCATAAAAACGGGCTGGCAGGTATTTTGGCATTTGCTATTTTGGTTAGGCATTATATCACTTTTTTTATTCCTGGCCCGTAGCAATACTAAATTAAGCAATAAAGAGCTGTTGATTTTGTTCCTGCTATACCCAGCTATCAACATCAGCTTGTTTTATATTAACTTCTTGCTATTCATACCCAAATTTTTAGATAAAAAACGTTACTGGGCCTATACCTTGTTTATTATTATCACCATTATAGCTTATGGATTTGGCAAATATGGTGTGGGGCTGCTATTTAAGCAATATGTATTGGTGCGTGCAAAAGGCGAAGTAATTACATTTTCAGCCTTCTTTTTAAGTACTATTTTTACCAGCCTTATATTTGTTTTTTTAAGCACCGTGCTTAAATTCACTACCGACTGGTTTTTGAATGAACGCATACAGCATGATCTGGAAACCCAGCGTTTAAGCGCCGAGCTGGCATTCCTTAAATCGCAAATAAACCCGCATTTTTTATTCAATTCATTAAATAGCATTTACTCCCTGGCCTACCAGCGCTCTGAAACCACCCCCGAAGCTATTCTTAAGCTATCAGAAATTATGCGCTATATGCTGTATGAGTGTAATGATAATAAAGTTGACCTGAGCAAGGAACTTCAATACCTGCATAATTATATCGACCTTCAAAAAATACGGTTTGGCAACAAAGCTTTTATTGATTTTAAAGTAATGGGCAATGTAACCAATCAACAAATTGTACCATTGTTACTTATAGCTTTTATTGAAAACGCATTTAAGCATGGGGTAGCTAATGATGTTACGTCGCCCATAAAATTACTGATCAATGTAGATGAGTGTAACCTGCACTTTTATATTCAAAATAAAAAGCACACCCATAACCGCGATGCAATAGGAGGCATTGGCCTTAATAATGTGCAAAGGCGGCTTAACCTGCTTTATCCCGGAAAACACAAATTAAATATAAGGGACGAGGTTGATACGTATACTTGTGAATTATCTATAGTTTTATAAGATAAAAACCAAACCATGAGCCAATTAAAAAGCTTTTTCCTGATCCTTCTACTATCAGCATGTGGCTATAATTGCCTTGCCCAGAATGATCCTAAACTTACCGAAGTTTGGGATCCTGAACCAGCTATGGTATTGCCTGGCGCAGGTAATAAGGCTCCCTCAGATGCTATTATTTTGTTTGATGGTAAAGATCTTAACCAGTGGACAGATCAAAAAGGTAAGCCCCCTGGCTGGATCATCAAAGATGGCATCCTGACCGTTAAACCCGGCAGCGGCTCTATCATTACCAAACAAAATTTTGCTGATTGCCAGCTGCATGTCGAGTGGCGTACACCCGCCATTGTTAAAGGCGAAGGCCAGGAACGCGGCAACAGCGGTGTTTTGATGCAAAGCCGCTATGAACTGCAGATACTGGATAGTTATAACAACCGCACTTACTCAAACGGGCAGGCCGGCGCTATTTATAAACAGTACGTGCCGTTGGTTAATGCCTCATTAAAACCCGGCGTGTGGCAAAAGTATGACATCTTTTATACCGCTCCGCGTTTCAATCTGGACAGCACGGTAAAAACGCCGGCCTACATTACTGTTGTACATAACGGTGTTTTGGTACAAAATCATGTAGAAATAAAAGGAACGGTAGCGCATGTTGGGCAACCCAAATACCAAAAACATCCTTTTGCGCAGCCTTTAATGCTGCAGGAGCACGAGTTCCCGGTATCGTTCCGTAATATTTGGATCAGGGAAATCAATGTGAGTAAATAAAAAAATTAACTATAAACAATTAGAACACTTATTTTTACAACATGATCAGATGCCTGGTAGTTGATGATGAGCCTTTAGCGCTGCATATTTTGGAAGATTATATTTCCAAGATGCCTTTTTTGCAATTGGTGAAAGCCACAACCAACCCTATTGAAGCTTTAACTTTGGTACAAGGCGGCAATGTTGACCTGGTGTTTTTAGATGTGCAGATGCCCGAGCTTACCGGCATTCAATTTTTAAAAATATCCAACGGGAAAGCCAAAGTGATCCTGACAACGGCCTACCCCCAATATGCTTTAGAGGGCTATGAACTTGATGTGGTTGATTACCTGCTTAAACCTATCGCGTTCGACAGGTTCTTTAAATCGGTTCAAAAAGCACAAAGTATTATACAACCCATAGTTAAACCCACGCAACAAGCCGAACCGGTGCAGCAGGATGATTTTTCGACCGACTTTATTTTTGTTAAAACCGAGCATAAAATACAAAAGGTTTACTTGCACGATATTTTGTTTATTGAAGGCTTAAAAGATTATATATCCATATTTACCCCGGCCGAACGCATCATTACCCTGCAGGGCATGAAGAAGATGGAAGACGCCCTGCCCGAAAAACATTTTGTACGGGTACATAAATCATACATTGTGGCCCTCAATAAAATTGACAGCATTGAGCGCAGCCGCATACAAATAGCCGACAAAATTATCCCCGTTGGTGATACCTACCGCGATGAGTTTTTCAGGATCATTGAGGATAAGAATATTTAGCCCTGGCCCCGAATAAGTATATTGAAGCTGTTATATCTCCATTTTATTGATCAGAGTAGCTGAGATATTCTCGGCCAGTAAATTCATTTCATTAATAGGTGCCTCCAAAACGCCAAGACCCACCGGGTAAACCATCTTCCGCTTGCCTTGGGGCGTATTGATGATCGTACTCACCAGATCAGTAAGCAGCTGTACACTTTGAGGTTGGTTATGCTTGGTAAACAAGTCAATTATTTTGTTTTTCGCTTTAACATACCAGTCGCCATAGTTTTTTGCTACCTCTTCTTTTTCTACAGTCAAATACTTGGAAGCAATAGCTGTAGGGAATGATCCAGCCTGAACAACAACCGAATCAATACATAGGTGCTTTAATTCATAACTATAACTTTTGGCAATAGAGTGGATGGCGGCTTTAGCGGCACTGTACATCCCCATAAAAGGCAACTGAAACGCACTCATCCGGCTTGCTATCAATATCAAAAGGCCACTTTTATGCTGATGCATATACGGGAGCGCAGCCCTGATCATGTTATCGGGGCCAAACACCATGGTTTCAAAAAGATCTCGCTTCTGTTGTCCGTCAAACTCCTCTACCAGCCCTACACTGCCCAATCCTGCGTTGTTAATTAAAACATCTATTTTGCCATTACATAGCCGGGCAATTTCTGCAATGGCTATTTTTATTGATTGTTCGTTACTTACGTCAAGTTCCGTTATAATGATATTAGCCTTATTTTCCTTTGCCCATGCATTTAACTCTTCCGCTGCTTTATAATTACTCGTTTTAACATTCCGCATGGTGGCATATACCGTATTTCCCTCAGTTGCCAATTGTTTGGTCATGAGCAAGCCAAAACCGCTGCTGCATCCTGTAATTATTATATTTTTCATTTATGCTTCAATTAAAAACTTAAAGCTATAAGATTATAGGTATGGAGACAATCCCTAATATTGGGGATTTAATAACGTACTGTTTAAATTTTATATCTCACAAAAAAGCCGGTAACTAAATGGCTACCGGCTTTTCATGTATATTAATTTATCCCTATTTCTATTTCACTTCGGCTTCTTCCACTGTATCCTTTTCGCCTATTTGCTGGCGCCACATGGCGTAGTAAAGCCCTTTTTGAGCTATCAGGACGTGATGTTTCCCCGATTCGATGATACGGCCCTTTTCAAGTACATAAATGTTATCGGCATGCATAATGGTTGACAGGCGGTGGGCTATTAAAATGGTGATATGGTTTTCAAATTCGGATACATTACGAATGGTTTCAGTGATCTCTTCTTCGGTTATCGAATCTAAAGATGAGGTAGCTTCGTCAAACACCAGGAGATCAGGTCTGCGTAACAACGCACGGGCTATGGACAGGCGTTGTTTTTCGCCGCCCGATACTTTTACCCCTCCCTCACCTATCACGGTGCTCAGGCCTTTGTCAGCACGGGCCAGCAGGGTTTGGCAGGCCGCACGCTGTAGTACATCCATACATTCCTCGTCTGTAGCCTCGGGCCGTACAAACAGCAGGTTTTCGCGTATGGTACCCGAAAACAGCTGGGTATCCTGGGTTACAAAACCAATTTTTTCGCGTAGTTGGTCCAGGTCAATGTCCTTGCTTAAAATATTATTGTATAAAATATTGCCATCCAATGGCTGGTATAAACCAACCAGCAATTTTACCAGCGTTGTTTTTCCAGAACCCGACGGACCAACAAACGCAATGGTTTCGCCGCTATTTGTTTCAAAGCTGATGTGATTAAGCGCATTGCGGTTGGCCGTTAAATGCTTAAACGTAACATCGCTAAAAGTAAGGGTATTTACCTTCTCCAATAGTACCGGTTTCTCGGGCTTTATATCAATAGGCGTACTTAATATACCTTTAAAGTTACCCAATGATACCTCGGCTTCGCGCCATGACAGAATCACGTTACCCAGTTCCTGCAATGGGTTAAATAAAAAGAAGGAGTAAAATAAAAAGCTAAAATATTGGCCCGGCGAAATGGTGTTTTTAAAAATAAGCAGTAATAATACCACCACCATTACACTGCGTACAAAGTTTACAGTAGTACCCTGTACAAAGCTCATGCTGCGTACATACTTCACTTTTTTAAGTTCCAGATCAAGGATCTTGTAGGTTGTATTGTTTAACCTCGCGATTTCCTGTTTAGCAAGACCGAGACTTTTTACCAGTTCAATATTCCTCAATGATTCCGTGGTTGAACCTGCCAGAGCGGTTGTTTCAGATACTATCTTTTTTTGAATGGTTTTTATTTTGCGGCTCATGGCCATACTTACAAAAGTAATGACGGGGATAGCTGCAAAATACACCAGCGTTACCTGGTAACTCACGCTTACCGAATACACAATAACAAATACCATCCCAATGAGCGATACAAAAAGAATCCCGATAAATGAGGTGATGAACTTTTCGCAATCAAGCCTTACTTTTTGTAAAATCCCTAAAGTTTCGCCGCTGCGCTGATCTTCAAAAACCTGGTAAGGAAGTTCCAAAGAGTGTTTTAAGCCATCGGCATACATTTCGGCACCTACCTTTTGGGTGATGATATTGGTAAAATAATCCTGGAAATTTTTTGCAATACGCGATACCATGGCTACACCAATTGCAGCCCCAATCAGCATCAATACCTGGTGCAGGTATTCATCATATTGAAGGCTGGTGCGTTTTTCGATAACACGATCGACAATGCGGCCGGTTATCCATGGGTCGAGCAGTGAAAAGCCAATGTTCATGGCCGCTAAGAAAAGGGCCAGTATAACTACCAGGCGATGCTTTTTTAAGTAAGAAAGTAATATATTCATGTTTCAACAACAAAAATAAAAAAAGGGAATGGCTAAGTAGCTCATTCCCTTTTAATTTGACATAAAGATAATATTTATACCGTCATGATATCTTTTTCTTTAGCTTCAGAAAGCTGATCAACCTTGATGATATAGGCATCGGTTAATTTTTGTATCTCGGCTTCTCCTACTTTTATTTCATCTTCAGATACGCCTTCAGTTTTTAATTTTTTAATCTTTTCGTTGGCATCCTTACGAATGTTACGAACAGCTATTTTACCGGTTTCTGCTTCCGCTTTGGCCTTTTTAACCAGGTCGCGGCGGCGTTCTTCTGTTAACGGTGGTACGTTTATACGAATAATGATACCATCATTTTGGGGGTTAACACCAAGGTTAGCTTCTTTAATTGCTTTTTCAATAGGAGCCAGCAATGATTTTTCCCAGGGCTGAATAACAATAGTACGTGCATCTGGTGTGTTAACACTACCAACCTGGCTCAAAGGAGTTGGGCTGCCGTAGTAATCAACCATAACATCATCCAATAAAGATGGACTTGCTTTACCGGCACGAATTTTATTTAATTCACTATCAGCATGGTCTATGGCTTTGTCCATTAAAGCCTTTGCATCAGTCACTTGTTTTTTAATGAGTTCGCTCATTGTTTTTAATTTTTCACAAAAGTAATAAAATCTACCATTTTACTTACTCCCGAATAGGAGTATTCATATTTAATAAACCGTAGAGAAATAAATACAGCTAACTTTAAACTGTTACTATATAAATTGTCAAATGTTAAATAACCTTTTTTAACATCAAAACTTATTATTTGTACTTATATTAGTGTAAACCTTTAGCGTGATGAAAAACATTTGGATATTTATTTTAATGATAGGCGGTGTTACTCAATTAAGGGCCCAGCAATTAATTCAACCCATTACGCCTGGTAAAACTCCTGATAATTCAATATATCAATATTTTAAAGCGAAGCCCGATAATAATCTATCCAAAATAGCACCTATTTCGCCAGAAGCAGGCCAACAATCAACGGTTATACCCACGATTAAGGAAGTAATGGCAGTTGAAACGGCTTGTAATATGCCAATAGCTAAATTACGATCAGACGATAAAATGCCCATCGCTAAGCCGTGGGATGCTAATACCCACTATACGATGCTTATACAAGATTATGGTAAGGCTAATTCTGCTAAAAGCAGAACAATGACCCGTCCTTAATTAAGCGGTTAAAAATCCTTATTCAACACCTTTTCCAGTTCGGCAAAGCTAATGTTCATTTTAACGCGGCCTTGTTTGGCGTAAGAGAGTTCACCGGTTTCTTCAGATATGATGATAGCCGTTGCCTCGTTTGCCTCAGTTACTCCAATACCCGCCCGGTGGCGCAAGCCAAATTGCGCAGGCAGGTCAGTTTTTTCGGTAAGGGGCAAAATACAACTGGCCGATTTAATTTTATTTTCAGAGATCACCACAGCCCCGTCATGCAGCGGACTTGTTTTTTGAAAAATACTTTCGAGCAGGCGTTTTGATATTTTGGCATCCACAACCTCGCAGCTGTTCTGATAAAATTGTTCGTCGTAATATTTGGCAAATACTATTAAAGCGCCGGTACGCGTTTGCTTCATGCTTTTACAGGCATCAATAATAGGTTTTATGCGGGCATAATTATTCTTCTCCACCTCAGCCTTGCCAAAAAAGTACTGCCACCAAGCCTTATTACGCTGAAGTGATGCATTTTTACCTACCAGCAGCAAAAACCGCCGCACCTCCTGCTGAAAAACCACAATAACGGCAATGATCCCCACATCAACAAACTTGCCCAGTATTACGGTAAGCAGTTTCATATCCAGGGCCTTTACCACAAAGTTGAGGATAAATATCACCGCGAAACCAATAAATATGTTGGCCGCTATGGTACCCCTGATCAGGTTGTATAGTTGGTAAATGATAAAGGCCACCAATATCACATCAAGAATATCAAAAAATGTGATTTTGGGAAAGCTTTGATATAAGGATTGCATTTACGAAGTTAATAAGTTTAAGGAGAAGTTATAACTGCATAGCATACAAGGCCATTTTTTTAAATCGCCATGACTTTTATCACCTTATAAAATTCAGGGAATGTATGGTCCGCCGGGTACGCCCCAGCCCCACTTTGGCATCGGAACATCGGCAGGCTCTGTTACCTCATCGGTTTTTGAGTTTATTACCGCTAAGCGGGTACCCCACTCCAGATAAGCCATAAAGGCTGAGCGAAATTCCGGATCATCAGGCAGTGAAAGCTCATCGGCGGTTAACAGCAATAGGTCCATCCATCGTTTGCGGTGCGCCTCGGTCAGGTATTTTTGCAGGTGCTTGCCGATCATTATAAAATGGCTGCCCTCCTCTTCACTATAAATTTTTGGACCACCTAAAACTTCGGCAACAAAATGTGCCACGTGCAGGCGGTGCTGATCAGACATGTGTTTAAAAACAGGCTCAAGCAGGTCATCTTCCAATACCTTATCATAAAACCGATCAAAAAGTTTTTCAAAAGCCTCCATTCCCCCGGCCCATTCAAAAAGTGTAGGCACGCCTGATTTATTCATATTATCCATATGTGTATATGTTTAATTTATGATAAAGATAGCAGAGCCGGGCGAAAGTTAAAAGTATAATACAATGCCGGTTAACAATAAATGGGCTTACTTATCGCGTTCGGTAGTGAACCTTACCAACTGCTCAAGGCCCCTATGCGAATCACTATCGGGGAAAGTATTCAGTATGGCAAAAGCCTCTTCCTGGTATTTTTTCATTTGGGTTTCGGCGTATTGCAGCCCTCCTGTGTCGTTTACAAACTTAATGATCTGTGCAATTTTAGCCGGATCGTCATTATGATTTTTAACCAGGTTTATAATTCTTTTCTTTTCGGAATCGGTAGTATTAGCCAGCGAATATATCAGCGGCAGGGTAACTTTTTTCTCTTTGATATCGATCCCTAAGGGTTTACCTACATCGTCGGTACCAAAATCAAACATATCATCCTTGATCTGAAAAGCAATACCTATTTTTTCGCCAAACAAACGCATTTTTTCAACCACCTCATCTGATGCCCCGGCAGATGCCGCACCACATGCACAGCAGGAAGCTATAAGTGATGCCGTTTTTTGCCTGATCACCTCATAATAAACAGGCTCGCCAATATCCATGCGGCGTACCTTCTCTATCTGCATCAACTCACCCTCACTCATTTGCTTTACCGCATCTGATACAATCCGAAGCAGCTGAAAATCATTATTATCAATAGACAATAGCAACCCCTTTGACAGCAGGTAATCGCCAACCAAAACGGCTATCTTATTTTTCCATAAGGCATTGATAGAGAAAAAGCCCCGGCGCTGGTAGGAGTTATCAACCACATCGTCATGAACAAGCGAGGCCGTATGCAGCAGCTCAACCAAAGCAGCGCCACGATGGGTTGATTCATTGATGCCCCCGCAAATGCTGGCCGCAAAAAATACAAACATTGGTCTGATCTGTTTGCCTTTACGCTTAACAATATAATGGGTTATGCGGTCAAGCAAAGGTACCGAGCTTTGCATAGAAGTTTTGAACTTCTCCTCAAACACATCAATATCGGCAGCGATAGGTTTTTTAATGTTGTTGATGCTCAGCATTTAAACTAAACAGGCTTTTTATGTATAAAACTGCCATTTGGCAATATGAAGCAAACATAAGCTAAAATTATTTATCTGCATTACGGGTAAAAATTTTTTACTCAAATTAAACCAATAGCCTTAATTATACTCTATACTATAAATGCCATATTTTTTATAAGTTGAGTTAAAGTTTTCGTGGAGCGGAGTCCTTAAAAAGGGCTTCGCTTTTTTATTGCCTATGAAAGCAATATTATTTTACCTTTGCAAACCCATTTGATCCGGAGAGGTGTCTGAGTGGTCGAAAGAGCACGCCTGGAAAGTGTGTATACTTCAAAAGGGTATCGAGGGTTCGAATCCCTCCCTCTCCGCTGATAATAAAAATTGTTTATAATTGATTAACAATCAGCTATTTACAAGTAAAAATTTAAAAGAAAGAGGGATTTGAACCTTGGACCTTTTAAAATTGAAAAACCCTCTAATTTCGCTAATTAGAGGGTTTTTCAATTTTTAGCCCCTTTGAAAATCAAAAAATATTCACAATTGCATTGCGTCATTCATAGCGTCTTTTTTATTTCAAAAAAGACGCTATGAAGTTTTAAAGAATTGTAAATGAATCACTTAAGTTAAAATTGAGAATACTTTTTGGTAAAACAATTGATATTGATAATCAGCCATTATCATTTTAAATATCAGAAACTATTTTCAACTAAATAATTAGCAATGGGCCGTATAAGAGCATGTTTACAATATGAACATCTTGTTTTGCAAAGGCCTTAGCATTAAATTTGTTAATCGTTTAAAATCATATTTATGATAGAAAAAAGTTTCGGCTATTTTTTCTTTTTGAAACAAACCAAAAACAAATGTGATGATGTCAGATTTATCTATTTGAAGATCACCGTTAATGGTAAATCTAACGAGATTTCAACTAAGCGAAAATGTGAACCGTCAAAATGGGACGCACGTTCAGGAAGAGTAAATGGTAACAAGTTAACGACAAAAGAACTGAACCGTTTTCTCAATGCGTTTGCAATGCAAGTATATCAAGCCAAAAGATGGCTGATGGAAAACAACAAAGAACTGTCTGCTCAGGCCATAAAAGACGTAATGACGGGTAATTACGAAAAGCCGAAAATGATCCCTAAGGGCGTTCTTTAAATATACACAGTTATCTACGTGTGCCTAATTCCGCATCTAATTATTGCATTTTTGATTTAAGAAGACCATTATTAAGCTTTGCTGACATTTAAAATTTGTTATGTTAGAAAAAAGCTTCGGCTTGTTTTTTTATTTAAAGCAAGCAAAAAATCAAAAGAATGAAAAACGATATGTTTATCTCCGTATCACTGTAAATGGCGCAAACCGCGAACTATCCATCAAAAGGCAATGGATAACTAATCAATGGGACTCATCATTAGGTAGGGCAACAGGTGAAAGTGAAGATGTAAAAGAACTGAATTCATATTTAGAACTTATATCCTGTAAGGTCTATCAGGCAAAAATAAAACTTATTGAAAACAATAAACCTGT
Source organism: Mucilaginibacter lappiensis (assembly GCF_050433765.1). Taxonomy (GTDB): domain Bacteria; phylum Bacteroidota; class Bacteroidia; order Sphingobacteriales; family Sphingobacteriaceae; genus Mucilaginibacter; species Mucilaginibacter lappiensis_A. The sequence goes on from NZ_JBNPWP010000009.1 coordinate 268,695, forward strand.
AACCGCAGAAGGCATTAAAGAAGTGCTTTTAGGAGCAGATGAAAAGAAACATTTCATTATGGCCGCATTCCTTGAACATAATGTCCAGATGCAAGGTTTAGTGGGTATAGAAGTTGCTGCCGGTACACTAACCCGTTATAAAACCGCCTACTCCCATGTAGGTAACTTTATCAAGTGGAAATATAAGAAAAATGATATAGACGTTGGTGATTTGAATTATGAGTTTATTACTCAATTCTTATTCTGGCTAAAAAGCAAAAAGAAATGCAATCATAATACGGCTATAAAATATGTGGGTAACTTCAAGAAGATTGTTCTGGAGTGTCTGAGAAAGGAGTGGCTGAAAAGGGACCCATTCATAGGCTTCAAAACTAAACGACAGGAAGTAACTCCAGTTGCTTTAACCAAAGAAGAATTGCTGGCAATTTCTAATAAACGATTTAAAATAGAACGAATTATTCATGTACGTGATATATTTCTTTTTTGCTGTTATACAGGGCTAGCTTATATTGATGTTTATAATTTAAAAGACTCAGACATAACCATTGGAATAGATGGTGAAAAATGGATCATAACAACCAGGCAAAAGACAAATTCATTTACAAGACTTCCTTTGCTTCCAGCAGCGTTAAAAATTCTTGCCAAATACGAAAATCATTCCAAATGCATGAGTAATGGAACCGTTCTACCTGTATTGACCAATCAGAAAATGAATTCTTATTTAAAAGAGATTGCAGACACTTGTGGTATAAAGAAGAATTTAACCTTTCATACAGCCAGACATACTTTTGCCACTACAGTAACATTAACTAACGGAGTGCCAATAGAAACGGTTTCGAAAATGCTTGGTCACAAATCACTTAAGCAAACCCAGCACTATGCTAAAATTGTTGATGTAAAAATCAGTGAAGATATGAAGCAACTAAAGAAAAGATTAGAATTAATTTGACCAATTCGTTAATCATGACTTACGGATATTAAGGTACCTTATATCGAGTTGATTGTAGGGTGATTTCAAATTTGCCCAACAAGCGATCAATATTTGTTCCGATACTACGTCGACTAAGATGCCTGCCGTTAGTCTGAGTAAATGGCAAATATTGTCGAATGACCTTTATCTAAATCTATACTGTTTGGACACGCCGGTAATACCTATGCGGTATTTGACCATATCGACGCTGGCGCAAAAGTGGTCTGAAATACCTTCCACGGTGGCGAGGTGTTTGAGTCCCCATTGCAAGCCTGGGCGGGTAATCTGCAGACAACCGCCTAAGTATTTGGCTTCCTGTTCGTGGACGGGGTTAAAATAATGCAATCCAAACTGTGCGCATAGGACAGCAGATTCAGGCGGGACGGTATGTTTGCGGATGATGTGGGCGAGCTCGTGCATGAGATTGCTTTGCTGGCGGAAGCGGGAATGGCGGTCGTTATGGATGATGATCTTTTCGCCGTGAACATTCGGGGTCCACATGGCGGAAAATTTATCGGGGTCGATCATCCGGCTGTAGTCGGGATGGTCGGTCTGGTCGCCAAAAATCTCGTCGACGGTAAAAACGTCCACCTGGAGGTGTTCGGCGAGTTTAAAGGCATCCAACGGGTCGAATTTGGAAATGCCCAGATCCTTCCGGCATCCTTCGGAGATCCGTTCAGCTTCTGCCATAAAACCTCGCGCTAGTACGGACTTACTGGGCATCGCGTTTGGATTTGGTAAAAGCCATATCGACCATATGTACCATGGCGTTGATGGTATCGGTGTCCAGTTCCCGGCTGGAGCGCAGCTGGAAGACGATCTTTTCCTTTTCGGAAATGTCTGCCGCTTCGATCTTTTCACCGGTAATAAAGGTTTCTGTGGATACGCCGAGCCAGTTGCACAGGCGGATAAAGGTCTCAACATCGGGCAGGTTACCTTGTTCAACACGCGAGAGAGTCGCCGAGCTGATTCCGCCGATCTCTGCAGCGGTATCCCTTAAGCCCATTTTGCCGCGCCTGGATTTCAGCATACTGGCCAACAGTTCTGAATTTAATGTGGATTCCATGTGGGTAAGTTGTTGAAAAGTTTTATAAATAAGACATTGTTACATTAATAATACAATGTATATATTTGACAAATGAAACAACGTTACGTTGATGATACAAATCTATAATACTTTGGACATATATACAACAAAATTTATTTAATCATGGAAAATCTGCAATCATATTTATTAAGGGCCGGAGACCAGTTAGTGGAAGCCATTTTTACCACCGGCCTGACTAAGCATTTCGCGGTGTATCTGGGGCGCCTGTCCGATGGACAGGAATGGATCGCCGAGAATCATCACCTGACTGGCGGCGTGAGGCTAATCACCGTGCGGGATTATGCCGCTGCGGGGCGCAGCCTGGTGCGCATTGATCGCTTCAGCGGAACCGAGCAGGAACGGAAGCAGGTTATCCTGCGCGCTCTAAAGCTCGCGGGAAAATCGTACGATCTAGTGCAATATAACTGTGAGCATTTTGCCACGGAAGTAACGACCGGCCTGGCAGAAAGCAAACAGGTAAGAAACGTGATCGGCGGTTTAGTGCTGTTGCTATTGATCGGTTTACTGCGCAGCGAATAATTTAAAAAAAAGAGAAATGGGACAAATCATCGTTGCGCTGTTAAAGCAGGTCTTCTCCAAGGGGGTGAGCAAGCTCTGGGACAATAAGGATGTCGCCTGGCTATATATCCGGACGCTGTTCTGGACCTACCGCACCAAACAGATAAGGTTTTCGCTGAGCTACCTGTTCCGGATCAAAATACCGGGGACAAATAGCTATCTGCTAGTATTGAACCGCCGTATCGCCAACCAATTGCAACCGGTCGGCGGGGTTTATAAGCGTTATGGCGACGACAAGCTATTCGAATCATGGAGCTTCGTGCCCGACAGCCAGGCCAACGGTCTGGGCGTCGATCATACAAGTGACTGCGATCTGCGGTTCCGGGTGAAAGGAAAATACACGGTGGATGTGGTGAAATGGTTTGAAGAGGCCAAGGAACGGGAAGTGAGTGGCGAGCGGGAATTCTGTGAGGAGTTGCTGGAAACGGGTATCCTAGACCGGGATGTGTTTAAAAGCATTCGCTATAAGCATGTCCGGCGGCATTCGCGGCACCTGAAATGGAGCGAATTCCATCAGTGTTACGAGGTGCTGATCTATGATGTATATGAACTGCTGCCTTCAGATAAGCAAAGGGAAGCGCTCGTGGTACTTGCAGCACAGCCGCTGGATCTGTCCAGGGGTTTTGCGATAGCGGAATGCGAGCAGATCGAACAATGCCGTTTTCACCGGGACGGCGCGCAATTGGCGAAAATAGGACAACATACGAAATTGATCATTAATCAGAGTTTTTAGTTATGGAAGATATATTTAAACATTACGAACTGCAGAGGGAGGAATTGCTGGCCCGCATCGCGCAGCATTTGCAGTTGGATGAGACCCGCAAGGGCCGGATGGAGTCGGCCTATCGTGCGATCTCGGAATTATTGGATCAGGACCAGGGCTTTTTCAAGGACCTGGATATTGATGTATATCCGCAGGGTTCGGTACTGACGGGTACCACCGTTCGCCCCTACAAAGGCTGCGAATTCGACTTGGATATTGTGGTCCAGATCAATGCGCTCTACAGCCGTTTTACACCCGCCGAAATTTATAATGCGCTGCTGAAAAAGCTGGAAGGTGATGACCGGTATGGTGACAAGCTGGAAAAAAAGAACCGTTGCGTGCGCATCAATTATGCCAACGACTTTCACATGGATATCCTGCCGGGCTGTATCATATTTTACCAGGACAAGAATGTAATCCGCATTCCCGACCGTTTGCTGCGGGATTGGGCAATCAGCAACCCCAGGGGCTTCGGGGAATGGTTCCTAGCCCGCGCAGCGGCGATCCGTCGCGAGTCGGTGCTTCAAGGTTATTATAACCGGATGAAAGTGGAACTGCGCGCACAGATCGAAGAGCTGCCACGCGATGACTTTTATAGCAAATCGCCGCTGCAGCGCGCGGTGCAGCTGGTGAAGCGATACCGGGATATTTACTTTTCGGGGGCTAATGCGGATTACGCGACTTCCAGCATCGTGCTGACAACGCTAATGGGTTTGAATTACCAGGGCGAGCCTTCGATTTATGAAACGATAGACAACGCGCTGAACCGGGTCAAACTGGCTTATAACCTTGCGCAACAAAACCGCATCCGGTTTACAGTCACTAATCCGGTGAACGAGCAGGAGCATTTTACGGATAGCTGGACGGCGGCACATTATGATCATTTCTACCGTTTTGTCGATAAGTTCCACCGCGAATGGAACGCACTGAAGGAGGGCTTTGATAAGAGCGGCCAGCATTATATCGAACTGTTCGACGAAGGGGTGTACAAGGAGTCGCTGCAGGAGCAAATCAAGGTACTGTCCAAATTCTCGCAATCGCCTGTGACGCGGGCGAACGGCCTGATCATCGGTGGCAAAGCGTTTACGGATGAGGCCGGCCGCATCCGCCAGGACCATGGCTATAAAAACACGGCACATCACAATTATGGAGGATGAGGTGGTGACATCCTGCCAAAAGGAATACCAGGTTTTCCTGTTTGCGCAGCTGGAATTGGTCAAGCGTCATTTTAGCTGGCTTAAACTATCGCTTAACGAGCGCATGATCAGTGGATCTGGCGTACTGGAAGTGGGCGGCCGTCGCTACCAGGTCGAGCTGAATTATTCGCCCTTTTTTCCGCTGCGCTTTGACCGGATATTGATTAAAGGGATCGCTTATCATCCAAAGATCCATGTTTACGGCGATCTGAGCTTATGCCTTTATCACCCGGTTCAGGATATGCCTCTTTTCCGGGCAATCCCCTTGGCGGAGATGATCCCCTGGATCACGGAATGGTGCGTACATTACCAGGAATGGCGGAAATACGGTGTTTGGTTAGGAAAAGAGATTTCTCATTAATAAATACATTTCGCACATTTATATTAAATCCATCATATTGAAAATCTAAGCATAGTGGATATTCCGCTCCATATGGGACCATCGATTCCGACGCATATAGGGCCAGTGATTCCGCTGCAAAAGGGACCAGTCAAGAAAGAGAAAGTGT
>NZ_JBNPWP010000010.1:0-268254 GCF_050433765.1 Mucilaginibacter lappiensis
AAAGACAAACCCTCTTCCTGGTGCAGGCGTACCAGTTCGGCATACACACCGATGGGGGTAACACCGGTAGCCAGTCCCAGCACGGCTTTTTCGCCTTTACTTTGCTTACCGCGGATCAGTTTGGCGATCCTTGCGGCAACGGCAACGGCTGCCACCTGCTGGTTGCTATAAACGCTTACCGGCAGCTTCTCGTACCGGGTCTCTTCCAATAAATTTAATCGGGCCATAATTTTCTAAGAACCTGTGTTTTATATGATATGTTGAATTAAAAAAGTCGCTATACAAAAAACCCCCGCAAAAGCGAGGATTTTATCAAACCAATTAACAAAACCTTTTCGATCTCACCGACATGAGACTAAAGTAAATTCCGTTGAATAATACGTTATACATTATTGTTACAAACTTAATAAAACTAATTTTCAATTTAAAGTACTTTTTAAATTTTTTTAATAAGTAAAATAATTTTTATGAAATTGTTAAAACAGTAAGTTCATATCCATAAAAAAAGAGCTCCTGATGGGCAGGAACTCTAATTAACCAAATTATAAAACATAAATATGAGAGAAGAGAGATGCAGGGGATGGAGTCGAACCATCCGCTTGCTGCCAACCAGCACCTGCGTTATAGTCATTAAATGAACCACCATTTACAAACTATCTGATGCAAATATAATACAATATCTATTAAATCCATGTATTTAGTAGATTAATATTATAATAATTATTCACCGGTGTTAAACTACGCCGCAGGGAGGGATCCATGAGTTAAAAATTGTGGAGAATCCAAACTCCGTCTATATGGTGGCCCGGTTCATCGATACAAAAAAGCTCTCTATCGATACATAACTGCCCTGTGGCAATTTTAGATAGAACCCCATCGTTAAGCATTATAATTAAGGTTAATAACGTATCTGCTGTTCGTAAAAACATTTGCTCAAACAACAAAATTAGTTTTATGATCATATTACTTTGTGGCTTATCAGGTGCCGGGAAAACAACACTGGCCGGAAATGTTAAAAACAGATTAGGCAAATCTGAAATTCCTATAGAGGTCATTGACGCCGACGAATACCGGCAAAAGCTATTTACAGATCTGAAATATACAAAGGAAAACCGGCTTGAGAATATAAGGCGATTAGGATTTATAGCAAGTAGATTTAGCGCTCAGGGCATTGTTACTATCATTAGCGCTATTAATCCTTATGATGCCGTGCGCCGGGAACTGGTTGCAACTTATGGACAGGTTAAGATTGTACATGTGGATTGTTCCCTTGATGTTTTAATGGAACGGGATACCAAAGGTTTATACAAAAGAGCTATGCTGCCCGATGAAGACCCGCAAAAGCTATTTAATTTAACGGGGGTTAACGATCCGTTTGAAATACCCCGAAAGCCTGATCTGCAAATCAATACGCAATATTTCAGTGTTGAAGAAAGCACCGGTATGCTTATTTCATTTATAGAGTACAATTATTATATGCTCAGCATAAAATCAATACCTGTTAAAGAACTTTAAATCAATGGGTCAAAAAACTTTAATAATTACGGGAATGCACCGGTCAGGTACATCATTAATAACAGACTGGCTAAGCCGGTGCGGATTGCAAATAGGCGAACGGCTTGTAACCGGTGGTATAGAGAATACTGACGGCCAATTTGAAGATGTTGAGTTTTTAAAGCTGCACGAAGAGATATTAAGTAACAATAATCTCCACACCTCGGGGTTTGTAGACGAAACCAATATGGAGCTTTCGCTATACCAGTTGGAAAAACTAAAAAGTATAATTAAAGTTAAACAGCAGCTTTATGACCAATGGGGCTGGAAAGATCCGCGTACCTGCTTGTTTTTAAATACTTATGCCCAATTAATACCGGGTGCAAAATACCTGGTAATAGCACGGGATTATAATTCGGTAGTGACCTCTTTTTTAAAAAGAGGCTTTGTGGAAGTAGACAAAAAGTATATGGCCCGTGATTACATTTCAAGACTGATATGGAAACATATCAGACGGTCCCGCCGGCAAAGGGAGTTTTATACTGACCATGCCGAAAGACTTTTAAAAATATGGATTACCTATAATGAAGCGATTTTAAAAGCGCTTAAAAAGTTACCACCCGAAAACTACCTGGTTGTTAGCTATAATTTACTGCTGAAACAAGACTGTACCATTTTTTCCCTTTTGACTGATAAATGGAAGTTCGCCTTAAATTATTTTGATTTCAGACAGATTTATAAAAGCAGTTTAATGAGTAAAGCCAATGATATTGAAACCTTTGTGAGCTCCCCAATATTATTGGCAAAGGCCAGGCACCTGCAAATGCAGCTTGATCAATACGTAAAGGGTAGCCTTAATCATTAATTTGCAATTACGCGCACAACGGCAAGGCGCTTTGCCCTATAATAATATTTAAATTTAATAAGTGCTTTTTGTGCAGGAGCAAGTTTGCCTGTACGCGCCAAATAGCCGAATAACAAAAGTATAAGCATAATAATTATTTAACTAAGCCGGCAAATTTTTGATAAAACACAGTAGGACTGTTGGCATCTTTAGGGGCGTACTTACCTGCAATAATAGGTATGTATATTACCCTGCGACGGCTGGCTTCGCCAATTACCGATGATTGCGCGACACGATGCCACAAGCGGCCGTCATGAATGGTGAGGTCGCCTGCTTCAGGTATAATGGCCAGCTCGTTTTGGTCGGCATCATTATCCAGGAAATATTTCTTTTTAAACAGCATTTGGTAAAGGCTTTGTTTATGCGTACCGGGCAAGATCCTCAAACCTCCGTTTTCTGGCTTTAGGGTGCTCAGGTGGATGCCCACATTAAGCATCGGATTTAACTTTTGCCCGTGAAAAATATCTCGCAGGCCATCGGTATGCCAGCCCATTTTGGTAAAGCTGCTATGTTCGCTGTTTACATAATGATTAAGCACCATGCCGTCCTTTTCGTTGGTGCCAAACCTTGCCTCAGAGCCAATAAGATCAAGCAATGTATTAAAGCGGGGATCTTGTATAAACTCCGAAAATACAGGGTGGTGCTGATTTATAAAAGCAAACCTTTGTACAATGGTTTCGCCGTTAAGGTCCTTACCATATTTAATAGGAACGCCGTTAACCTTGGTTACATCATTCTTTATCCACTGGTGCTGCACCTGTTCTGATGCTTTGGTAATTGATTGAACGGTCTCTGGGTTAATGAAGTTTTTGAAATGGATAAAACCATGCTCGTTAAAAAAGGTGTGTTGTTCTGTTGTAAGCTTATCGCCTAAAATAAATTTTTTATATACGGTACTCATCTTGAAGTTATAGATTGTAAAATAATGCAGTGGAAAACCCGGCTATGTTATAGCAGGCAATTGTATTTGTAGCAGGTGGAGGAAAAAGATCAACAACAACAAACCATTACCTTTTTGGGGAAAGGCATTCGCATGAAACATGCGCTGGTGATATGTAAATTAGTTGTCAATTATTTAATTATATAATGTCTATAGATATACTATACATTACAAATGTAGCAAATGATTTTGAAAAACAAATTTTTTTGAAAATATTTAATTGGGGGTTGAAATATCGAATAATCAGGTCTGCCTTAAAATTTAACTCCGAAAGCCGGCATTGACTCAATGCGGACAGGTGCTGTATCAAAAACGAACGTTTGAACTTGCTGGTTCTGTGTAAGATATTGTAAATAAGCTAATTGATAGCTGGCATTAAAATTGGCCAAAACTGTAAAGTTTATAAAAAAGTTGTGGCTTGCAGTTGGGAATGAGGGTTGTTAAGTAATAAAGACTCAACATTTAATTTATTAATTATGCTGAAAAACTATTTTAAGATCGCCTGGCGTAATCTCATTCGCAATAAAACATTGTCGTTGATCAACATTTTGGGGCTTTCCCTGGGAATGGCCTTTGCTATGCTGATAGGCATGTGGATCCGTTTTGAAACAAGTTTTGATGCATTTAATAAAAATAGCGACCGGATTGCTATGGTAGGTAAGCACATGCTTATAAATAACCAAAAAAGTACGTCGGTTGCCGTGATGCTTCCCATATACGATGAACTTAAAAATAACTATCCGGAAATAAAGCGGGTTACAAGGACCGACTGGGGAAACGCGCACAGCCTGATGATAGGGAACAATAAGTTTAATAAGGTTGGTATGTATGTGGATCCCGACTTTCTGAAAATGTTTACTTTCCCTGTAATAAGGGGAAATATGGAAACAGCATTAAATGACCCCAATTCCATTGTACTGACAGCATCACTGGCAAAAGCATTATTTGGCACACAGGACCCTATCGGCAAGTTTATCAAAATAGATAACCAGTATAATGTACAGGTTACCGCAATTGTAAAGGATGCTCCAAAAAACTCCTCGATGGATTTTCAGTTCCTGGCTCCTTTTGAATTTGAGATGCAGAACATAGATAATGTACGAAGTTCAAAAGCGCGCTGGAATAATAGTTTGGTTCAAATTATTGTTGAAGTGAAAGAAGGCGTTTTGATAGATGCTCTTTCAAAAAAGATAGGTCCGATGTCGGCTAAAAAGAATACCGGGATGAAAGTTCTGACGCTTTTTCTTTATCCTATGGAAAGGTGGCATTTATACGGGGATTTTAAAAACTGGGTAGAAACGGGTGGAAGGATAGAATATATCCGCTTGTTTGGCATTATCGGCATTTTTGTGCTGCTTATTGCCTGTGTTAATTTCATGAACCTAAGCACCGCCAGGTCCGAAAAAAGAGCCAGGGAGGTGGGCATCCGCAAAACAGTTGGCTCGCGCCGCGTGCAGCTTATTGTGCAGTTCTTAACCGAATCTGTGTTCACCGCTTTTCTGGCCTTTTTGCTTTCGCTGATCCTGATCCAGGTTCTGCTCCCTTATTTAAAAGATCTTGGGTTCGAAAATATCCGGTTCGATTTCAGCAATGTGACCTTACTGGCTTCTATGCTGGTTGTTTGCATCATTACCGGTTTGGTAGCCGGCAGTTACCCTGCCCTTTACCTGTCGTCGTTTTTACCTGTTAAAGTATTGAAAGGAGTTATTAAACAGGGTAAAGATGCGGTGAGTTTTCGCAAGATACTGGTGGTTTCACAGTTTGTTATATCCATGGCCCTCATCATCAGCGCTGTGATCGTTTTTCAGCAGATCAATTATGCCAAGAATCGCCCGGTTGGGTATGATCCCAATAATCTGATCACCTTGGATGTAAGTCAGGACCTGGTGAAAAATTACAACGCATTAAAGCGCGACCTGTTAAATACTGGTGATATAGAAGCGGTAGCAAAAGCATCGAGCGCTATGACCTGGGTAGCTAACGATTTTGGCCATTTCAGCTGGAAGGGCAAAGACCCGAATGCGGACATATTCATCAAAACGGTAATGACCGACTGGGATTATGAAAAAACAGCCGGGTTAAAATTTATAGCTGGCCGGCCTTTTTCAAGAGAATTTAAAACCGATTCAAACGCGGTGATCCTGAATGAAGCCGCGGTAAGCCTGATAGGCTATAAAGATCCGGTAGGAAAAACAATGAAACTTGGCGACCAGGCATTGACCATAATAGGTGTTATTAAAAATGTACTCATGGAAGATCCATTTAAACCGGTACCTCCGGGAATTATCCTCTTCAGTACCGACAATGTAAACTCCATTTTGATCAGACTTAGAGACAAATCGGATTTGAAAAAATCCCTGGCTGCTATTCAACCGATAGTTGAAAAATATAACCCGGCTTTACCATTTGAATACCATTTTGCCGATGAAGATTTTGGAAAGAAATTTACCACCGAAAATCAGATTGCCAAATTAGCGGGTATTTTCGCGGGCCTGGCCATTTTCATATCCTGCCTGGGTTTATTTGGCCTGGCCATGTTCGTGGCCGAACGCAGATCAAAAGAAATAAGCATTCGCAAAGTGCTGGGCGCGAGTGTAACCAATTTATGGTTACTCTTATCGAAAGAGTTTGTTGGGTTGGTATTAATAGCATGTATTATCGCATCGCCATTGGCATTTTGGTTAATGAACAACTGGCTTAATAATTATGAATACCGCATTGCTATCCATTGGTGGATCTTTGTAATCGCAGGTTCATTGGCTATTATTATTGCTTTGGTAACCGTGAGCACCCAGGCTATTAAAGCAGCCACTGCCAACCCGGTTAAAAGGTTAAAGGCAGAATAAGCCTTACTTATTTTTGGGCGTCTTATTTTACTTTATACAGATCGCCGGTTATTTTCTCAATAAGCGCTTTTGGCAGGTGCCTGCCTGCGGCGGTTGAAATTTTATTTAAAAGGCCCGGTACAATTTCGGCCTTTTTGTTAAACATACCTTTTAAACCCAGAGCGGCTACTTCATCGGGTTGCATATTGAATTTTGCGGCCAGATCTGCTAAGGCATCGAGGCCGGCGCGGTGGGTAAAATCGGTATCGGTGGGGCCGGGGCAAAAACAGCTCACCGATATGGGCGAACCTTTAAGCTCATAACGTAATGCCCGGCTAAACGATAATACAAATGCTTTTGTTGCCGAGTAAATTGCCATTGTTGGCACCGCCTGGTAGGCCGCTGTGCTGCCTATATTTAAAATGTAAGCTTGTGGCTGTTGTTTTAATGTAGCTATAAAAGCATGGGTTAATTTTATCAGGGCATTGATATTAAGATTGATCATGTTGAGCTGCTCATCAATGCCTAAACTTTCAAATTTACCCCACAAGCCATACCCCGCATTATTGACCAGGACAGATACGCTATACAAATTATCGGTACACCAGCGGGCAACCCGGTCGGCGGCGTCAGGTTCAGACAGATCAATGGCGAGCCAGTATGCTTGTACATGGTGAAGCGCTGTGATTTCCTGTGCCAGGGCTTCCAACTCATCTGCCGAACGTGCCACCAGTAAAACAGGATATCCCTTTTTTGCAAGTAATAAAGCTATGGAACGGCCTATACCTTTGCTGGCGCCGGTAACTAAAGCGTAAGTGTTCATGTAATAAAGTTAAGTCTTAACAACTCATACAATTGTAAAAAAAGCAAGTGTACAAATTTCTTTGAATAAATGACTACTGATTTTGTAGACTATTTGTATGTTTGTATTTATTATGATTTCAGTTGCTGCTCATATTACAAATACCATATACAACGTTAAGTGTTGTAGCCATTGGTTATTGTAAAGGGTGTCAACTTATAATGCAGATCAATATTTGTTGAGCCTTTCAGTTTTTGAGAGGCTTTTTGCTTAAATAACCATTTTTTGCCCAACCAAACCTATAATAGTAAATGAAAGCTCAGCCACGATGGATATGGTATAGTATACTTATACTGCTATCGCTAAAATTACCACTTTATGCCCAGGACACCCTGGTGGTTAAGTATGCCTATATACAAACAGATTCGGCTGGGTTACATCGTATACCATCAGCGAATGTTATAGCTGCTAATGCCGGCAAAAAAGTAATTGCTAATACTGTTACCACATCAAATGTTGCTGTTTTTAATGAAGATAGCTACGTACAGCAATTAGCCAGCCTTGATAAATACGATAAAAAGCACGACCCCCGGCCCGTTGTAAACCTGTTAAAGGAAAATAAATTTGATGCTGTAGCTAAAGATAAAAAGCACAGCCACAAATTTTATTATCACCTGGCCAATATATTTACCAGGCTAAAAATGTATCAGCTGGCCATGAAGTGTTATTTTAAAACATTGCCGGTTTACGAAACAAGCAACGCCCATTTATCTGATACTGTAACCCTTAATGCATCAGGTCAGCAAAATAGCGACCCCTCTTTTGCCTTGATCAATGCACAGGCTGATACCTCCGTTGCGGGATTATTGGCTATCAACAGCAGGGACGAACAATTGTTAACCGCCGATACCGGCAATTATACCTATACCGGCAAGGAAATACAATCGAAACCTGAAGAGGTGTGTAACATCACCGACCCTTTTGATGATGGCAAAGAGGCATCGGCTTACGCGCTCATGATCCATATACAGCAACCATTATCGGGCAAGCGCAAAATTTTCACAAAGCTAAGCAGGGTAGGGCATACCTTTATAACACTCATTAAGTACAATACCGACTCTACCTCTGTGTCAAGATCCTTTGGGTTTTACCCCAGGAAAGATCATTTCTTGTCAGCAACCCCATTGTTTCCTACAACAAAATCTGTTTTTAAAGATGATGAGCGGCATAACTGGGATGAAACCGTTGGTAAGTTCATATCTGAGCGAAAGTTTAAAAAAATATTAGAGGTGATCAAGGAGTATGACCAGAAAAGATATAACCTGAACAAAAACAACTGTACCGATTTTGGATTGAACCTGGCCGGTACGGCAGGTATAAAAATTATGGATACTAAAGGCAGCTGGCCTTTTGGCCGGGGCAATAACCCGGCAAACGCGGGCCAAAGCGTACTGGAGGGCAAGGTATTAAATATGGATAGTAACCACGCCTTGTTTATTTGCAACGATTTAGATCTGAAACCCTGAGTATGGATTTAGCTTCACCTAAACGGCGAAGCCCTCATGTAATAATCCTTTCTAAAGGAGATGACTTTACCTTGCGTGTTGTTCTTGCCTCCCTCTCCTTTGGCTATTGTGTAGACATAACTCTAAAACAGCCAACAGGATAATATGCTCCGTTAGGAGCTGCCTGTTTGTAGCACTTGGATATTTAAAATACCCTTTGCCTCGTAGAGGCTACCCTGATCACATACAGGCTATTTACCTGCTAATTTAGGGGTTGCACCTACGGAGCAATTTCGCTTTTTAATTTTTTCTACAAACAGGTAGCTCCTAACGGAGCATATCAACTTGCGTACACACAGTAGCTTCTTTGGTGAGACATGGAGACATGGTTGTTAAGAAAATCAAAAATGTGTAAATCCTGCATCTGTACATCCACGCATAATTTTTTATCTTTACCCATCCAAAAGTTTTTTAGCATATAATGAGTGAAGATCTGAATCAAAACGATATACCCGCCAATAACGAAGAAAAATTACATAATGTTACCTCACTCGACGGGTTATACGAAAACTGGTTTCTTGATTATGCCTCTTACGTAATTCTTGACCGTGCTGTTCCGCATATAAATGATGGGTTAAAACCTGTACAACGCCGTATACTGCACTCGCTTAAAGAAATGGACGACGGGCGTTTTAATAAAGGAGCCAACGTAATTGGTAATACCATGAAATATCACCCGCATGGGGATGCATCAATTGGCGATGCCATGGTACAGATAGGCCAGAAGGAGTTATTAATAGATACGCAAGGTAACTGGGGGCGTCCGGTAACCGGCGACTCGGCCGCGGCACCGCGTTATATTGAAGCGCGTTTATCTAAATTCGCGTTGGATGTTGTTTTTAATGCCGATACCACAGTTTGGCAGGCCAGCTATGATGGCCGGAATAAAGAGCCTATTACCCTGCCCGTAAAATTTCCTTTGTTGTTGGCGCAGGGAGCCGAAGGTATTGCGGTAGGTTTGGCTACCAAAATATTGCCGCATAATTTTAATGAGCTGATAGACGCGTCTATCGCCGTAATGAAAGGCGAACGCCCCAACCTGATGCCGGATTTCCCTACTGGTGGTATGGCTGATGCATCCTTATATAACGAAGGTCAACGTGGTGGAAAAGTACGTGTTCGGGCAAAAATTGAAGAAAAAGATAAGAAGACACTTGTTATAACTGAAGTTCCATTTACCACAACCACAGTAAGCTTAATTGAAAGTATTATAGCTGCAAACGAGAAGGGTAAGATCAAGATCAAAAAAATTGACGATCACACATCACAGAATGTGGAGATCATTATTCACCTGGCTCCCGGCATATCGCCCGATGTAACTATCGACGCGTTGTATGCCTTTACCGATTGCGAGGTATCCATATCGCCCAACACCTGCGTTATCCAGTCAGATAAGCCGCGGTTCATGAGCGTGAATGACATGCTCACCGAAAGTACTTTTTTTACCAAGGACCTGCTAAAACAGGAACTGGAGATCAGGCTGAAGGAGCTGATGGAGAAGATCTTCTTTAGTTCATTATTAAAAATATTTATACAGGAGGGGATGTACAAACACCCCGACTATGAAAGCTCCGGTAATTTTGAAACCGTGCTGGAGGTATTGAGCCGTTTGTTCGCGCCTTTCTTCCCGCAGTTTTACAGGGAGATTTTGCCAGAAGATTATAAGAAACTGATTGACAAGCCCATGAGCAGCATCACCCGCTTTGATGTTAAAAAAGCGGATGAGCAAATGAAGGCGCTGGAAAATGAAATAAAACAAGTAAAACATCACCTGAAACACCTTACCGACTATACCATTGCCTGGTTTGATAAACTCAAGGAAAAGTATGGTAAAGATCGCGGCCGTAAAACCGAGCTGCGCACTTTTGACAGGGTTGAAGCTGCCCAGGTTGCACTGGCCAACGTAAAACTTTACGTTAACCGCGAGGATGGCTTTGTGGGATCAGGCCTAAAGAAGGATGAGTTTGTAGGCGATTGCTCTGATATCGACGAGATCATTGTTTTCCGTGCCGATGGGCGTTGTATCATCACCAAGGTGCAGGATAAGGTTTTTGTGGGTAAAGAGATCATTCATGTGGCCGTGTTTAAAAAGAACGACGAGCGCACGGTGTATAACATGATCTATAAGGATGGCGCGAGCGGCGTCAGCTACATCAAACGTTTCTCGGTGGTAGGTGTAACCCGCGATAAGGAATATGACCTGACCAAAGGCAGCAAAGGTACCCGGACACTGTACTTTACAGCCAATCCTAACGGTGAGGCCGAGGTGGTTAATGTACAGCTTAAACCACACGCCAAACTTAAAAAGCTGCAGTTTGATGAAGATTTTGCCACCTTAGCTATAAAAGGCCGCGGCTCTATGGGTAACATTATTACCAAATACCCAATTAAAAAGATCCTGCTGAAAAGCAAAGGTGTATCAACACTGGCAGGCCGCAAGATCTGGTATGACGATATTTTGAAACGCCTGAATGCCGATAGCCGGGGAAAATACCTGGGCGAGTTTGATGGCGACGACCGGATATTGAACGTACTGAGCAATGGCGTTTATGAACTCACCAATTTTGATCTGAACAATCATTTTGATGATAAAATGATCCTGATCGAGAAGTATAACCCTAAAAAGGTTTATTCGGTTATCCATTTGGATGGTAAATCGAAAAATTATATGGTGAAGCGCTTCATGTTCGAGAATGTTGCCCTGGGTAAACAGGTAAGTATTATTAGTGAGGAGCCGGGTTCAAAACTGATATTGATGGCCAAAGAAGCGCCGCTGGTAAGGGTGGTGCAACTGAAAGGTAAGGAGCAAACTCCCGAAACCATTGAAGTGAACCTGGCCGAACTGATTGATGTAAAAGGCATGAAGGCGATGGGTAACCGCCTGTCGCAGTTCCCGGTAAAAACGGTAGAGCTGATTGCTGAAAGCGAGAGCGAAGAGCCAGCAGACTCAACACCTGAAACTGAACCCGACGATGAAACCGGCACAGACGGACCTGAAGATCAACTGCCCGGAGAAGAGCCTGAATCACCCGAACCACCAAAACCAAAGCCAGCGGCCCAGCCAAAGGCCCAACCTGTGAATGTTCAGGATGAACCGGAGGAATCAAAACCTGAGCCGGTACAATCATCTGCCGTGGAGTCGGTAAGATCAGAAGATGAACCAGTGAAGCCCGAAGATCAACCAAAAGAACATAAAAAGGTTGATTTTGAGATCACCAATCCCGATGATATCGAGATTGATGATAAAGGTCAGTTAGGGTTATTTTAAGAAAATTAAACCCGGCCAAGGTAAATTTCTGTTTGATAATGGAAATTTACCTTGCCATTTTTATTATACTTTTCAAAAAGTTGCTGCAATAACTTTAAAAAAGCCTTACCCTCGGCGGTATCTTTTGCCGGCACGTAGGAGGATGAAAAGGCGCGGCCTATTAAACCATCCTCATCAAATACCTGCAGGTTGGGAAATGTGATCTCCTTGTAAATACCATCCCTGAAAAATAGTTTAAAATCAATATCACTGATGTTCTGGTGATTTACTTTATTGTAGTCAATACTATCCATTTTTAAAAGCGCATCGTATTCAGTTGCAAAATCATCGGCGTTGGTAAGCCTGTTATTCCATATCAGGGCAACATATCCATCTTTAACCAATATCCTGTTAAATTCAGTACGGGTTTCATTGTTGCTAAACCAGTGGAATGCTTGCGCGCAAACTACCAGGTCAACGCTTTTGTTATTTAGTGTGGTTGCTGCTGCTGTGCCCGAAACAGGCTTAAAATTTTCATGATGGCCAAGGTGCTGTACGGCAGCCTGCTGCATATCGTTATTAGGCTCAACAGCATAAACCTGGTAACCTTGTTGTAATAACAAAGCAGTAAAAATACCTGTGCCCGAGCCAATATCGGCTACAACGGCATTGGCGGATAAGTTGCATTCCTGCTGCAGGGTGCTTATAACTTCGGACGGATAACCGGGGCGGTATTTAACATAATCGTTTACCCGGTTTGAGAATCGTTTGGTAGGATCTGATGACATAAAACTAAACTAACGAAAAAAGGCACTTAATAAGTGCCTTTATAATTAACTGTAAAGTATAATTTACTTATAATATCAGGATTAATACTAAAATAATAATGATGATAGCACCTACTGAAAGGTAAACGCCGCCACCGCCTAATGCGTTTGCTTCGTGTTTTAAGCCTTTAAGTTCAGTACGCAGCTCTTTACGATCTTGTTTGGTAAGCTCTGATTTGTCCATCGCTTTAATTTCCTTCACCCTTGCCTTTATTTCCTCAACACGGGCTTGTTTCTGCTCGGTGGTCATGGTGGCTATTTGCTCCTTACTCAGTATAGTTAAAGCACCATCTGAAACGGTAGATGCATAGCTGTTAAATGCCGACACTGAAAGTAACATGGTAAGAGCGATTAAATAGATTTTCTTTTTCATAGTGATTAATTTAATAAGTGTAGTATTTAATAATGATAAGTTAAAAAGCGATTAAAATGTTTTGCTATTTTATAGTTAATTACAAAAACTATGCCTAAAGACTTATAAAATAAGGCGCCTCAAAAACATGGCCGGAATGTAGTGCCTGTATGGCCTCTTTTTTATTGATATTTACCTGATGCCCCTCTGTATCGGCACAGCCAAGCCAGGGTTCAATACACACAAAGTCGGCGCCGGGTTTAGCCCATAAACCAAGGTAATTAAAGTGCGGAAACTCAATTGATAATGATTGATCATGCCTGTTGCTTTTAATGCTTACCATTCTTGATGTGAGTTGTTTAAACACAAGCGCATCGGCATCAAACAGGTGGCGGGTTAAATATAATTTATTACCGGGCGTGGCTATGGGCCGTGTTTCGCCGGTAAAAAAGCCCCCGGCCGATAGCATTTGAGCCTCTAAATGCTCCTCGGTTTCAAATTCCAGGTAATAATCCTCATATTTTTCGCCCTTATTAAAAGGTACATTAAAAGCCGGATGGCCGCCAACAGAAAAATATATGGTTTTTTTATCAAGGTTGATCACCTTATGCGTTACCCGCAGGGAGTGATCTATCAGGGTGTACAAAAGCTGGTAGTCAAATTTATAAGGATAAACCTGCAGCGTTTTTTCGCAGTAGGGTAGCGAGAAACTGGCCGAAACTTCATCAGCCTCCAGCAAAATAAATTCCGATTGCCTCGCAAAGCCATGCCTTCCCATAGTATAAGCATGTCCGTCAACCAAAAGCTGGTTATCAATTAATCCGCCCACTACGGGGAAAAGGTTGGGAGCGTGCCAGGGCCAAACGTTTGGATCGGCCTGCCATAGATGCTCAACGCTGGTTTTTTTGTTGTAATATGAACTGATCTGTGCGCCCTGAAGATCTATCGCTACTTTTAAATATTCGTTTTCTAATACGGTCATAGGTTAACAGTAATTATACATCCAAGTTACAGGAATTTTTGTAAAATAAATATGAATATCATTTTCATAATTGTTATAAATAAGAACAATGAGGCACTACGCCCACAATGACATATTTACTCCAAATGCGTTTAACAAAGCAAAATACATCCTGTTTCTTTTTCTTGAAAAGTTAGCAGATGCCTAAGTTGGTCTTTAAATTCACAAGGTCAAACAGATATTCGCCAGGTGGTAGTCCATAAGGATTCGGATTAATAAAAGAAAGCTTGGGTAAGCGCGATTCCTTCCCTTGGGAAGGGGAGGTAGGGGTTAATGAACTTTGACAATTCATCCGCACGAATAAACCCCTCCCTGCCATTGCGCGCAAACCTACTGCACCCCTCCCGAGGGAGGGAATATATACTGGGATTAAAAATTTTATCTGCTTTTTATTATAATTGATGCACTTGGTAAACCATTGGATGTAGCCGTAAAAGTTATGCTGCTGGCTTTTTCTTTTGCCTGTACAATAGCCAGCGCCAACCCGTGAAATGCTTTACGATAATTTACTTTAAAAGAATCATGGCTAACCGGGTCTCCATTATCAACACTGGCTATAAATGCTTCGCCATTAATTTTAAAGTTAACCAGGTTTTCAGCATCGGGAACCATATTGCCATCTTTGTCCAGTATTTTTACGGTGATGAATGACAGGTCTTTTCCATCAGCTTTGATCTGCTTGCGGTCGGCCAGTAGTTCAATTTTGGCAGGGGCGCCCGCGGTATGGATCTCCTTGGTTAAAACAACTTGGCCATCCTTGCGCGATACCGCTTTTAACGTGCCGGGCTCATATTTTACGCGCCACATGATATGCAGGTCATCACCGGTTTTCTTTTTAACTCCTAATGATTTGCCGTTCAGGAAAAGTTCCACTTCATCGGCATTATTATAATAGGCCCAAACATCAACCGTTTTGCCGGCTTCCCAGGTCCAATGCGGCAAAATATGGAGCACCGGTTTATTGGTCCACTCGCTTTGGTACATGTAGTATACATCTTTAGGGAAACCCGCCAGATCAACAATACCAAAGTACGAACTGCGCGACGGCCAGCTGTATGGTGTAGGTTCGCCCAGGTAATCAAAGCCTGTCCAGATGAACATACCCGACAGAAAATCATACTTTTTCATCACCTTCCAGGTAGCCTCATGGGTTGAGCCCCATGGTGGTCGCACATTATCATAAGCCGATACGTTATTACCGGGTCTGGTAAACGGCTTATCCCAGCTCTCGGGCCATATCCTGATACTATCTGATGGCATATCGTAATATCCGCGTGTTTCAAGGCCCGAAGTGGTTTCAGAGGCGATGAATTTTTTACCGGGATATCTGTCATGAAATGCAGCATATTCGCCTTCATGGTAGTTATAACCTACCAGGTCTATAGCACCAGAACTGATGATCTTATTGTTTTTTCCCGGATCGTTATTAGCGGTGGTTATTGGCCGGGTGGTATCCAGGCTACGTACTATACGTGCCAGTTCGGGAGCAAGCCTTAACGCGCTGGTATCGGCTTGCTGCGGTATCTCGTTACCAATGCTCCAGATCATAATGCTTGGGTGGTTGCGATCGCGCAGTATTTGATCTTCCAGGTCGCGTTTATGCCATTCTTTAAAAAACAGGTGATAATCATATTTAGCTTTTTTCCATTCCCAGCAGTCAAAGGCTTCGTCCATCACAATGAAACCCATTTTATCGCAAAGGTCAAGCAGTTCAGGAGCAGGAGGGTTGTGCGAAGTGCGGATACCATTACAGCCCATCGCTTTTAAAATTTCCAACTGGCGTTCCAAAGCACGTGTATTAATGGCGGCACCCAAACTACCCAGATCATGATGATTGCACACGCCTAAAATTTTCATAGGCTTTCCATTTAAGGAGAAACCTTTATCTGCGTCAAAATTAAAATAGCGGATACCTAAAGGGGTGGTGTATTCATCAACAACCATTTTACCGGCAATTACCTGGGTAACCACCTTATATAAATATGGATTTTCTACAGACCATAGTTGAGGTGTTTTAACAGTAAGGTTTATGCCGGTTTCAAATATAGTATCTGTTAAATTGGCTTTTGATGGGATAGCCCCACCAGTAGAAACAACTTTTCCTGCTGCATCATATATCAGTGTTTTTATATTAAATGCCCCTTTGGTGCCTGAATTATTGCGCACGCGGATTTTCAGACTTACGGTTGCAGCAGCATCGTTAACCTCTGGCGTAGTTACGTAAGTTCCCCAATGATCAATAGCAACTTTATTAGTAGTAACCAGCCAAACGTTTCTATATATACCCGAACCCGAATACCAGCGCGAATTGGGCTGAACAGAATTATCCACCTTAGCCGCTATCACATTTTTACCGCCGAAATTTAAATAAGGAGTAAGCGCGTACCTGAAAGATATATAACCGTTTGGCCTGAAACCTAAATGATGCCCGTTAACCCAAACATCGCTTTTTTGATAAACGCCGTCAAAATCTATATAAACCAATTTGCCTTTTGACGATGCCGGAACGGTAAATGTTTTTCGGTACCAGCCTATACCACCCGGCAGGGCGCCCCCTTCGGGAGTGGCAGGGTTATCTTTACTAAACTTTCCTTCAATGCTCCAGTCATGCGGCAGGTTTAGGGCGCGCCAGCCGGCATCATTCAGTCCCGGTTTTTGACCGTTATCAACCGCGCCCAAATTAAAACGCCATCCTTTATCAAAGTCAAGTACCTGGCGCGTTTGCTGGGCAAAACTTTTTAAACCAAACAGTATGGCAATAAACAGCAGACCTGATAGTTTACCGGCCTTTGATAAAGGGAATTTAATGAAGGGCATAATAGGCTATTTAGGATTAATTGTATTTTGGACACTAAATTATAAATAATAACTAAATAGAGAAGAAGTATGTAAAAAATAAGATTTGATCTGCTGAGGAATCCCTCTCTCCACGCGTCATTGCGAGGTACGAAGCAATCTCTTTAGGACAAGGTGCAGACTTTGCTTGTTCACTCTGTAAGTAGGGGATTGCTTCGTGCCTCGCAATGACGAGTGGGCAAAAATATGGTAAAGTGCCCTCTTTAGGCCGAAGGCGAAGAGAGGGAAGGCAAGCGCAGCGATGCCGGGGTGAGTCAATTCCTCGCCCTGTGAATAACTAAAACTCAAAAGCAGCGTCACTCTCCGGGTTGCCCAATTTGGTGCTTTTGCGCTGGCCGCCTACGGTTACATGCAGCATATTGATCTGTTCGGGGTGTTCGGTGTATAGCAGATCGTCATGGACTTCAAATTTCTTTACTTTACTCATGCCTTTTACCTCAAAATAGGTCCAGGCGGCATCTTCCTGTATTTCATAGCCAACATAGCTGAGCGTAACGGGCTTGCCATCGGCTTTAATAATCAAATGCTTTTTAATGTAGTCATTCAGCAATTGGTTCACTTTATTTTTATCAGCGGGCTTAACAATATCAATTTGAGTATGGTATTGTTTTTCGATGGTACGTTCCAGATCGTCATAAAATATGCGGCAGCTCACCTCAACCGTTTGGGTGCGGGCATTGTGATTAATTTCGGTAACGCTCACAAAAAACGGGTGGAAAAAGCTTAGCCAGCTTATAATTATTAATTGCAACATAATTGCGTTAAATGATTTTATTTTTAACAAAAAACGTTAATTTTATTGGCAAATGCGAATTTTAGCACATGACTGACTTTTCTTTATACTTCCAGTTAGGGTGGCAACACATCTGTGACTGGGCCGGGTATGACCATATATTATTTGTAACCGTACTATGCGGAACCTACCTGCTGGCCGACTGGCGTAAGGTGCTGGTGCTGGTTACAGCGTTCACCATTGGGCACTCTATTACGCTGGCTTTTAGTGTATTAAATGTCATTCACATCAATACTTCGCTTATTGAATTTTTGATACCTGTTACCATAGTTTTTACCAGTTTGGTTAATGTGCTCCATAAAAAACGCACTGCAACCACCATGCGCCTTAACTATACACTGGCGCTTTTTTTTGGGTTGATACATGGCATGGGTTTCTCCAATTACCTTAAAAGTTTACTGGGCAGCAGCAGTAATATTACCGCTCAACTGTTCGCTTTTAACCTCGGATTGGAGTTTGGGCAGGTTTTAATTGTAATATCTGCGTTACTTATCTCTTATTTGCTTATCAAATTCGCCAAAACACCACAGCGCGACTGGACAATGTTCCTTTCGTCGGCTATATTTGGAATTGCTTTTATCATGTGCATTGAGCGCTTTTTATTAATAAAATTCAGATGAATAAATTTTACACCGCATTACTTTCCTGTACACTATTAACAACTGCCGCCTGGGCGCAGTATGATAACAACCCCGGCTCAAACCACGGTAACAAGTTTGAACAGTTGGGCACCATGGTGTCAACTCCAAATGAGTACCGTTCAGCATCGGGCGCACCAGGGCCAAAATACTGGCAGCAAAAAGCCGATTATGAAATTAGCGCCACCCTTAATGATGACAAACAACGTTTGGATGGCTCCGAAACTATAAACTATACTAACAACTCGCCCGATCCGCTTACCTACCTGTGGCTGCAGCTTGACGAAAATCAGCATAAAAAAGATGCCGAGAGCGCCAAGTTTGACGAGAGCAAAATGCAAAGCAAAATGACCATCCGCCAGCTGCAGGGCATCATGGGGCATGATCTGGATCTGGGCAACCATATTGTAAGCGTTAAGGATGTCAACGGCAAAGCGTTAACATATACTATTAATGAAACCATGATGCGTATTGAGCTGCCTGTAACTTTACAGCCGGGACAAAAATTCCGCTTTAAAATTAACTGGTGGTATAACATATCTGACCGTTTAACCATAGGTGGCCGCGGTGGTTATGAATATTTCCCTGAGGATGGCAATTACCTGTACACCATGGCACAATGGTATCCGCGGATGGCTGTTTACAGCGATTTCCAGGGATGGCAAAATAAGCAGTTTACCGGCAGAGGCGAATTTGCTTTAACCTTTGGCGATTTTAAGGTAAGCATGAATGTGCCTGCCGATCATGTGGTAGGCGCCACCGGTCAATGCGCTAACTACGCGCAAACCCTTACTGCTGCCCAGCTTAAACGCTGGACCTCGGCACAATCATCAACACAGCCTGTAGAGGTTGTAACGCTTGATGAGGTAAAGCAAACCATGAAAAGCCATGCTACAGCGCGTAAAACCTGGGTTTTCCATGCAGAGAATGTACGTGATTTTGCCTGGGTATCCTCACGTCGTATTGTTTGGGACGCCATGAGCACCCAGATTGAAGGTGGTAAAAAAGTGATGGCCATGTCATATTACGGTCCGGAGGCTTACCCGCTTTACCGTAAGTATTCAACCAAGGTAGTGGCGCACACGCTAAAAACTTATTCAAAACATACTTTCCCTTATCCATACCCAGTAGCCATTTCTGTAGAGGCTTCGAATGGGATGGAGTACCCAATGATCTGCTTTAACTACGGTCGTGCCGAGAAGGACGGAACTTATAGCGAAGCCACCAAGAACGGAATGATCGGTGTAATTATTCACGAAGTTGGACATAACTTTTTTCCGATGATCGTAAACTCTGATGAGCGCCAGTGGACCTGGATGGATGAAGGTTTAAATACTTTTTGCCAATACATGGCCGAGCAGGAGTGGGATAGCAAATACCCATCGCAACGCGGCCCGGCTTATAAAATAGTTGATTACATGAAGCTGCCAAAAGACCAGTTGGAGCCAATCATGACCAATTCAGAAAACATTGTGATGTTTGGGCCAAACGCTTATGCAAAACCGGCGACAGCGTTAAACGTATTACGCGAAACCGTAATGGGACGCGAACTGTTTGATTACGCGTTTAAAACCTATGCGCACCGCTGGGCCTTTAAACACCCTACACCTGCCGATTTTTTCCGCACCATGGAAGATGCTTCGGCTGTTGACCTCGACTGGTTCTGGCGCGGATGGTTCTACGGAACAGATCCTGTTGACGTATCTGTAGACAGTGTAAAATACTATCGCCTTAATACCAAAAACCCGGTTGCGGAAGGTGGTGCTGACCGTGCACAGTTTGACCGTAACCTGGAGAACATTAGTACAACCCGTAATAAAGAGGCGGGTACCCGTTTTGCTGTAGAGGCTGATACCGCCCTGCAGGATTTTTACAGCAAATGGGATCGCTTTGCAGCCACGCCGATTAGTACACAAAGCTACCAGGCTATGTACAACGCCGCTACCCCTGACGAAAAGAAACTGTACGACAGCAAGAACTATTTTTATGAGATCACTTTCAGTAATAAAGGCGGCCTGGTTACCCCTTTAATTATTGAATGGACCTATACTGATGGTACTAAAGAGGTTGAAAAGATATCAGCCTATATATGGCGCAAGAATGAGTATAAAATAAGCAAGGTTTTTGCCAAAACCAAAGAGGTAAAGGGCATTAAACTTGACCCATACCGCGAAACCGCCGATATTGACGAAACCAACAATAGCTGGCCCCGTGAGTATCAGCCATCAAGGTTTGAGCTGTTTAAACAGCAAACCCTTCCGCGTGGTGCAACCGCAGGGCCAAACCCCATGCAGGATGCTAAGAAAGCCCAATAACAAAAACGCCTCCCGATATTATCGGGAGGCGTTTTTGTTAGGAATAAATATTATTTACAAAACCGGCTGCGCGGTAAAAATGCTTGCATAATACTTGCGGTAAGCAATGCCTAAAAACAAATGCAGTAAAATTATTACAAGAGCTAAGGGGATACCAGCAGGTGCCAAAAGGCTGTGGAACAGGAAAATGTTCACCGAAACAGGGAACAGTATTAACAAAAAGAATGCGGTATAGCGGTTAAATAATATAGCCACGCCGCTTAAAAATTCAATAACCTTCATATACTGGAAAAAATAGCCGGAGCCATAAAGACCACCACTAAAAGCTTGCGCTTTATCAGACATTACCGGCTGGGGCATCGGTATAAAATGAAAAAAGAAATTAAGGCTGAATACGATAAAAATAAGGCCCAGCAAAATGCGGGCAATTAATACTGCAATTTTCATGAATTTAGGGTTTAGTGGAAGTTTATAATACTATATAATACTAAATTAATGATTTAATTAACATGTCCAAACCACTTCCTGTACAAAAACTATTTATTTCATAACCAGCGACATAACCTCTTAGCGAAAATTTGATTACTAATTTATACCCTTAGGTTATTTAAGTTAATCATGTTTTAACATGGGCATAATTTTTGAACTCATATCATAGCATAAAAATTATCGCTATGGGATTTGAAAAACTACTTAAAGTAAATAAAGCCCTCTTTGAAAAGGTGCTTAAATCCCTGATACAGGAAAATGGGTATCATGTTCATTATTCCTATACTAATGATGATTATTATTTATCAGGAGATGAGCAGGTTCTCAATCAGTTACAAATGGTCAGTAAAGTATTGTTAACGTCCTGAATTAAATACACTAAAAATGGCAGAAAAAGCGTTCATAATTAATATTCCGTCGGGAGCTTATAATGATCTGTTTATAAATCTGTTGGAGAAAACGGGTGATGTGTCGCTGGTAACCATACCCTATGCTAAAAATGAATATGTTTTTACAGCGAGCAGCTTGAAAGAGTTTATTGAAGGATTGGATAGTAACGTTTATAAACTATTTACATCTGACAATTTTGATGTTTCTGAGCAAATGGAGTATCTGAATGAGTTATTGGAATATTTACAGGTAGAATTTGTAAAAAATTATTAGTTGTACATAATTTCCTATACTGGTAAGGAGTTATAATATCCTTAAATTTATTTTCAAAACCAATCATTACATTAAGGTGAAATTGTGTGACCAATGGATAGTTGGCGTTTAGTAAATTTGTAAAAAAAATATCAGCGAAAATGTTGTAAAACAATCCGCTGTAAAAATTTAACAAAATGGAAGAAAATAAAAAAGTATCCCCTAACATACAAAAAATAACTTTTGGTAATGGGTGTTTTTGGTGTACCGAAGCCATATTTCAGTCACTTAAAGGTGTAATATCAGTAACATCGGGCTATATGGGTGGTAAAGTAGCAAACCCAACCTATGAGCAGGTATGTACCGGCGCTACCGGCTATGCCGAGGTAATTGACCTGGAGTACGATGCTGATGTACTGTCGTTTGATGAATTGCTGCTGGTGTTTTTCAGAACGCATAACCCCACTACATTAAACCGCCAGGGTAATGATGTAGGTACGCAATATCGTTCGGCTATATTTTATACTACCGACGAACAAAAACAGGCATCAATAGCTATGATCAAAAGGTTGACCAATGAAAATGTTTTTGACAGCCCCATAGTTACCGAAGTTACCCCCGCCAGCACGTTTTATAAAGCCGAGCAATATCACCAGAATTATTTTAATGATAACCCTAATAAGTCGTACTGCGCATTTGTTATCCAGCCAAAACTGAATAAATTTGCCAAGGAGTTTGCGGATAAAATTAAGCCGGAACTGCTGTAATTACGCTTGTCTGGAAACTGCCAGGCAAATACATATCTGTACATGAAAAAAATCTGCCCGTTCTTTTTATCTGTTATCCTGTTTTTAAACGCCTGTGCACCGGCAAAAAAAATAACAACAACCGCTGCTGTTAATACAAACACCCCGGTAAATTCAACCGGAAATACTTCTATTACTAACGATGGTAAGGTATGGGCCTCACTATGGCAGCAAAGGGCCGCGGAGTATAAGGCTTTATGTTTTCAGGCTTATAATATTGCCAGGCAGCGGGTTGACGAAGGTGTAAAACGCACAAGCACCAAGCCATTGGCCATTGTTACCGATATTGACGAAACACTGCTTGATAATAGTCCGTACGATGCTAAACGTGGATTGCAGAATTTAGATTACAGTGATGAAACCTGGAAACAGTGGACCGATAAGGCCGCAGCCGATACGGTACCCGGGGCTATCGCGTTTTTTAAATACGCGGCATCAAAAGGGGTAACCATTTTTTATATTACCAACCGTAATGAAAATGAGCGCACGGCAACGCTTTATAACCTGCAGCGATATAACTTACCCAATTCCGATGAGGAGCACTTGTTTCTTAAACAAGGCACATCAAGCAAGGAAGGTCGCAGACAAGATGTATTAAAAACGCATGATATCCTGTTGCTTTGTGGCGATAACCTGCCCGACTTTGACGTGTTGTATGACAATCATCCATCCGAAGAAAACCGTATAGCAACAACACAAAAGTTGCAAAAGGAATTTGGAAGCAGGTATATTGTAATACCCAATCCGTCATACGGCGATTTTGAAGGCGCTTTGTTCCAGTTTAATTACAAGCTTAACGCGGCACAAAAAGACTCTGTTATCCGGGCGAAAATAAAAGCTGATAAATAGCAGGTTATTGGATTTTTATAAAGATAGCTTATATTTATCTATTGAAATTTGAGCTTGTAACTACGGGTTTGACCATTCAATTGACCTTTTAAACTGTCTAAAAAACAGTAAAAATGTTGAGACGATGTCAAATATTGCAGCAAAATGCGTGTAAGACATAAATAAATTGCAAATTTGTGGTCTGCATAAATTCAGTTAACCCCCTGTTTAACTATGAGCGAAAAGACAATATTGGTTTGGTTTAGAAATGACTTGCGGATACACGATAACGAAATTTTGTTAGAGGCTGTTCGCAAGGCTGATAAAGTATTGCCGGTATATTGTTTTGATCCTTATTATTTTCAGCGCACTGCATCCGGTATTTCAAAAACGGGGAGCTTCAGGGCGCGGTTTCTTTTAGAGGCAGTAGCCGATCTGCGTAAGAACCTGCAGGGCTACGGTGCCGAACTGATCATCAGGACCGGGAACCCTGCCGAGATACTACCGCAGCTTGCAGAACAATACCAGGTAAACGAAGTATACCATCACCGCGAGGTGGCTTATGAAGAAACAGAGATATCTGAACAGGTAGAAACCGCTTTATGGAAACTGAGGCTTAACCTCAAACATTTTATTGGTCATACGCTGTATCATAAAGAAGATCTTCCCTTCCCGATCAAAGATATCCCGGATAGTTTTGCCGTATTTAAAAAGAAGGTGGAGCGCGACAGCAATGTACGCCCTTGTGTACCTACTCCCGAGCATATTGTTACCCCCGAAATTACTGATGCGGGTGAGTTGCCTACTTTATCGCAATTAGGTTTGGATGAGATTGTTGATGACCCTCGGGCTACCAACTATTTTCAGGGTGGCGAAACCGCTGCTTTGGTACAGCTGCACAAATATTTTTCACAAGACGATGTGGCCGTTAAATCAAAAAGCTCCCGCAACAGCGGTAGCAATAATTCATCAAAATTATCGCCCTGGTTAGCGGTGGGCTGTATATCGCCCAGGCAGGTGTATTGGGAAATATTTAAACATAACCAGGATGGCAATAACCAAAATGCCAGTTTGCTAAAACTGGAACTGCTGTGGCGCGATTATTTCAGGTTCATGTTTAAAAAGCACGGCCAAAAATTCATCAAAGCCAAAACAGCCGAAGATGAAGCACCTGTGCTGGCTGTAAATGAGCTTGATTTTAATAAATGGGCACATGGCGAAACCGGCGTTCCGTTTATTGATGCCTGTATGCATGAACTTAATGCTACCGGGTATATATGCAACCAATGCAGGCAAATAGTGGCCACCTACCTGGTACATGACCTTAAAGCCGACTGGACCCGCGGTGCCGCTTACTTTGAAGAAAAGCTGATTGATTACTCACCGGCCAGCAACTGGGGCAACTGGGCCTTTATAGCCGGCGTAAACGATGCCAAAGAAAGTAAATATGCCATAGCCGCCATGCAACCCAAAGACATGGTGAGCGACTTTGTGACCACCTGGCAGCCTTCGCCCATAGATGAGGCCGGTGACCTGATGCATGTGTGAGTAATTAATTATTAGCTCCTGCGAAATATCCATTTTTGGTAACGATTGAAATCGATAGTCATCCCGAATTTATTTCGGGATCCCACAAGCACGGTCGATAATATTCAAGATGGACAGTCTGCTGGCAACTATCCTGAGAGATCCTGAAACAAGTTCAGGATGACCTTAACCTTCCACTGCACCATGTCGCGTGTGCACCTAACAAGCTGGAAATATTTAAGCCTCGGAATTATTTTGATAGTAAAAAAAAAGGTTGATACCTAAGCTGGCGCAAGCGTGTCGCGTGTGCACCTAACAAGATGGAACTATTTAAGTTCCTGAATTTTTCTGATGATAAAAAAATGGGTTAATATTGATTTACTGTAAATGATAAGAACACACGCGACACGCGTGCGCCAGCAGTGGGTGGAGCCTTGCGGTAGCTGGGGATTTTGTCTTAATATCACTTTTGTATTTTCTTGTAATAAGAAATAAACTCTTGTGTATAACAAGCTTTATCCGTTTTAAATATACCCTTCTCAAATGCTTCCTTATGTAATTTTGGTAGTTTCCTGAATGTTTTCATTCGAAGTTTATCTACTCTCTTCAGAGTTATAAAATCATAAGTACCGCTTAACATCATTACAACCTCTACTTCATCACATTTATCTACAAGCCTTACAGTGGCTGGATCTAATCCGACAGACTCAAATGATATTTTTTTCACGGAAACAGGAATATCTATTTGGAAGAAACCATTTAAATCTGTTCTACCAACTTTAATTGTGTCATTAATGACAATTGATACGTATGGCAAGGTTTCCAAATTATCATCAACTACCCTTCCTTTAATTATTTTATTCTGAGCATAAAGAATACTTGTTGAAACACATAGCACAATACAACTAATTAATAATTTCTGCATCTCTTTGTCTTTTTATCGCCTTAATTAATTATGGGTATATCGTATTTGCCTGTGGTCGGTGTTATCACCGCACCACTTTGTTCACATTATATGGCAAGTGCTTTATTTAGCTCAATGTTAGTAATGATGCGGTGATACACTAACCAAAGGCCTAATCCTTTCGCACCTAACAAGCTGGAAATATTTAGGCTCGGAATTATTATGATAGTAAAGACATTGGTTGATATTGATTTATTGTAAATGATAAGGACACACGTGTACGCGTACTTCGGCAAGGGGCAATATTTACTTTCCTATCTCAACCGTAATTTATTAATTAACCCACATAAAAGTGCAATTACAATGGCAACAAAAAGGTCGAATAACAAAGAATAAACCAATAAGCCATGGGTTGCCGCTTGTCCATATTCGCCTTTAAAAACGGCGGATTGATAAAATATTTGTGGGTAACCCATTTGAGTTACAGAGCTTCCATTGTAATGGATTGAAAAAGTTACAAAACAGAAGAAAACTATTACAAAACTCCATATAATTACTTTCATAGTAAGATATATAATCATTAATTGATAAGCCCTAAGTTGGGCACGCGTGCCCAACTTAGGGCTTATCAATGAGTATTTGTTTAGCTTTCTAAATTATTTTCCGCAAAATCGAATGAATCCCTAATGTAATTGTAAGGATGAGTACTTAAATATAAACCAAAGATACATTCATCCAAAAAGGGTTTTCTTTTATTTAATATGCTTATATCTCCTAAATGAGGCAACATATAACTCATTCCTGAAACATCAAAATGAGAAAAATTATGATAAAACTTTGTTACCGTTTCTTGAATCTGGGAATAAACTAATCTTTCCTTTTCTGAAATAGGATTGCTTCGTATTTGACGATAATTCCAATCAGAAACGAGATTGTCGAAATAAATACTAAAGACAGGTGCTATTACACTTACTTTAAGGATTAATTGACAAGGTTCATAACCTTCTGGTTTTGGCCTTTTATAGTTTTCAGTTAAAAAAACGGCTATAAAAGACGGATTTGCTTTTGCCAATAAGACAAACTCTGTTATTTCAAGATTCAACCTGCTTTTAAGATTTGCCATAAGCGTCGGCCACTGACCTTGGTCTTGATTAGCTTCTTTGCATATATTAAGTAGCTTAACATATAAGTTATGATTTCTTATTTGGGGATCATTTAATGCAATGTTCTGCGGATAATAATCGTCAATAAGCTTTATTAACTCTTCTGTTGTCATTTGTTTATATCACTTAAGCTATTAATTAATCGCATTTATTGTCTGCATAAGTTATAATCGGTACACCAGCGCTAATTGCATTGGATACTTGCACTGGTGCATTTAATACTAATGCAAGTTGCGCTTGAACTAAGTTTGCAAATTCTTTTGAATAAGTGCCTTGAGCTCCAACGCTTAAGAAAAAATCTACGCCATGGGTATGGGCTATCGTTGCTTCTGCAAGTTGCATAGCTGCTGCTGCGGCATTTTGAGCTTTTTGAATATTCACATAGCTTGGCATTCCTATTTGGATATTAAAAGTAATAAATTTTGTTCCAAATACATTATCCGTAATGCCAAATTTGTATCCGGTAACAGCTACCGCCATATAATTTGATGTGATATTTTTAAACTTTAATGCACATGGTTTGACTGGATTAGGTGCTACAGCTGATGTTTCTGTTACACAAGGATCAGTTGGCGGCGGCGGAAACCCATCCCCCGGATATGGATCAGGCGGTACATTGTTTACAACCAGGTTCCCGCTTGAGTGAATAATTGGAGGTGCACTATTGCATGGTGGTGGTGGCGTTGGGGAAGAGGCACTACCACTTCCGCCGCCACTTCCGGCACCACTACCTTCGCCTCCGCTGCTACTTCCAGGGCCGCCACTATCACCAGTGCCTCCGTCCCCGCCTGAACAGGCGGTAAAAAGATAGATCATTACGTCACCCGATGGACTGGATAACCAATAATCATAACACTCCTCTTTCATGATTATCAACTTTGAGCTACCCGTGCTTTGCACCTTAACACCTGCGTTGCTTTGGCTTCCGGATGAAACAATATGGCCGTCCTTATACCGCCAGCCACCAACATATTTGCCTTTGGGGGTAAAATAAAGTACCAGGCCGCTGTAGTTGGCATCCCGCTTATTATACTTATTGCGGTCAAGCTTGCTTAAATCGTTCTTAAGATATGCCGAATCGGCAATCAGCGTCATTACGTAAGCATTATAGCCACTACCATTGTTCAGCAATATAAATGAGCTGCGGCTATAAGCCTGGTTGCTGCTCCAACCGGTGGTCTTGTTTTTTATAGACGGATTGAATTTTGATGATGGATCAATTGGCATTTCAATTACCCGCTTATTAAAACGCATATAACTGGCATTATGCTGCCAGTCGGGCTTGATGAGCTGACTTAAATCACTGTTGGTTGTTGTAGCCTGGGTATTTTGCTTATTACTATTTACAGGGAAGGTGCTTTCGTACCAGCTTTTAGCTTGAATAACCGCTGGGTCGGTAATAGTGGTTTGCTGTTCTGCATGGTTATCTTTTTTACAGCTTTCAATAATAAGCGCTGATAACGCAATAACAACAAGTAATACGTATAATTTATTTAAAATAGGCTTGGGTTTAAGTTTTTTCATATGGTTTAAGGTTGTATTATGTTAAAAATAAATATTATTTATTAATTTAAAACAATAGTTATAAAATAAATTGTAATACAACTCAACTTATTTTATCCAGCCCATTTTGCTTGTGGTCGGTGTTATCACCATAGGTGTTCGGAAGATTGTAATTGCAGTATATATTCCCTCCCTTGGGAGGGGTGCCGTGGATTGTGAAATGGCAGGGAGGGGTTTATACGTGCGATTAAACCTGTAATGTTCAATAAACCCCTACCTCCCCCTTCCCCAAGGAAGGAATCGCACTAGGCCCAAGCTTTCTTTTTATTTCTTCCGAACACCTATAGTGTTATCACCGCACCACTTTGTTCACATTATATGGCAAGTGCTTTTATTTAGCTCAATGTTAGTAATAGTGCAGTGATAATACTAACCCAAGGCCTAATCCTTTCATCCTTATAAAAAACAAACCGAACGGTATTTTTTTTCAAATTTTCCCGGAAAAACAAAAGATCCAGATCTTTGAAATAAAACAAGCACTTTAAGCCCCAAAACCGTCAGAAACCTGCTGATAATGATTGTAAAATGCCGAAAAGCGTATCTTTTTGCTAATTATAAATAGTTAAATAAGCCCAAAACAAGCGTAAAATATATTGAAAACTGCACCTTAACGCCACTTAATGCACTAAAACTGCACCTTAACACTTACTTAGCATAAGCCCCGCGTAACGGGCATGATTTTTAGTGGGCTGGAAGCTTTCTACAATTTTTATGTCCACCTCATTAAACCATTTTAAAAATTAAAACTCCATTTAATAACACTTTTGCCCGATATGATACAAATATTGGGCAGATGTAAATTTCTTTACAATTAATTATGAAGTATATAAGCCTATATGCTTACTTTTGTACCGTTTTAAAGATCAGTTTCTCATGGATCGTCTCAATTATATAAATAGCGGCAACGCAGACTACATTAATACCCTATACGACAGCTACAAAGAAAATCCCGAATCTGTGGATTTTGGATGGCAAAAGTTTTTTGAAGGCTTTGATTTTGGCAAGGATACGCAAGCATCTGCTGCGGTCGCGCCAAGTGCGGGCGACAAAACGCCTGATCACTTTTTAAAGGAGATCAACGTATTGAACATGATCTATGGCTACCGTTCACGCGGCCACCTTTTTGCCAAGACTAACCCCGTACGCGAGCGCCGTCACTATTATCCCGGTAAAGAACTGGAAACCTTTGGCCTGAGCGAGGCCGATATGGATACCGTTTTTAACGCCGGTGTTGAAGTAGGGCTGGGTGCTGCCACCCTGCGCGATATTCGCCAGCTGCTGGAAGATACTTATTGCCAGGCCATTGGTGCCGAGTACAGATACATCCGCAACCCTATAAAAATCAAGTGGTTTGAGGAAAGGATGGAAAGCCGCCGCAACACTCCTTCATTTACCGTCGACGAGAAAAAGCTGATGTTGAACAAGCTTAACGAAGCGGTAACTTTCGAAAACTTTTTAGGCACCAAATTCCTGGGCCAAAAACGTTTCTCGCTGGAGGGAGCCGAAGCGCTGATCCCATCACTTGACTCTGTTATTAAAACAGGTGCCGACCTGGGTATCGAAGAGTTCATCATTGGTATGGCTCACCGCGGCAGGTTAAACGTGCTCACCAACATCATGGAGAAAACCTATAAAGAGGTATTCTCTGAGTTTGAAGGTAAAAACTTTGATTCTGAATCGCCGTTTGGTGGTGATGTTAAATATCACTTAGGTTTTTCAACCGATGTTATTACATCTAACGGAAAAAAAGTTCACCTGAGCCTTTGCCCCAACCCATCACACCTGGAAGCGGTTGACCCGGTTGTGGAAGGCATCACCCGTTCTAAGATCGACTTTAAATACAATGGCGATCATTCCAAGATCGCTCCTATATTAATTCATGGCGATGCATCAGTTGCGGGCCAGGGAATTGTTTACGAAGTTTTACAAATGG
The DNA here is from genome assembly GCF_050433765.1 of Mucilaginibacter lappiensis. Taxonomy (GTDB): domain Bacteria; phylum Bacteroidota; class Bacteroidia; order Sphingobacteriales; family Sphingobacteriaceae; genus Mucilaginibacter; species Mucilaginibacter lappiensis_A. Next base: position 30,435 of record NZ_JBNPWP010000010.1, read on the forward strand.
AAAAACTGGATGGTTACCGCACAGGTGGTACCATTCACCTGGTTATTAATAACCAGATAGGTTTTACCACCAATTATAAAGATGCCCGTTCAAGTACTTATTGTACCGATGTGGCTAAAACAGTGCTTTCGCCGGTTTTTCACGTAAATGGCGATGATGTGGAAGCATTGGCCTTTGTGGTTAACCTGGCTATGGAATACCGCCAGGTGTTTAACGAAGATGTATTTATTGACATTTTATGTTACCGCCGCTACGGTCATAATGAGGCCGATGAGCCAAAATTCACTCAGCCTTTATTATACAAAGCTATTGAAGCTCACCCTAATCCGCTAAAGATCTATAACCAAAAATTGGTAGACGAAGGTAGTATTGATGCCAACCTGCTTAAATCGATGGAAAAAACTTTCCGCGATGAATTGCAGCAAAAGCTTGATGAATCTAAATCTGAAGATAGGTTTACCGAAACCATTGCCATGTTTGAGGGCGCCTGGAGCGGTTTACATTTAGCCAGCCATAAAGAGCTTGTTTCGGCTGTTGATACATCAGTACCAAAAGAAGAAATACTTGAAATAGGTAATAAGCTAACTACCTTACCACCGAATAAAGAGTTCTTTAAAAAGATAGAGAAGCTGTTTGAAGACCGTAATATCATGGTGAACAAAACCCAGATTTTTGACTGGGCCATGGCCGAACTGCTGGCTTATGGCACCCTGTTAAAAGATGGTTACCCGGTAAGGTTAAGCGGCGAGGATGTTAAACGTGGTACTTTCTCTCATCGCCACGCGGTATTAACCCTGGTTGATTCGGAGGATGAATATACGCCGCTGGCTACTATTGATACCGAGGCTAAACTGAGCATATACAACTCCTTACTGTCTGAATATGGCGTGTTAGGTTTTGAATATGGTTATGCTTTAGCTAATCCTAATGCCTTAACAATATGGGAAGCTCAGTTTGGCGATTTCTTTAACGGAGCCCAGATCATAGTTGACCAATACATAGCCAGCGCCGAAACCAAATGGCAGCGTGGTAACGGATTGGTAATGCTGTTGCCGCATGGTTATGAAGGTCAGGGTCCGGAGCATTCATCAGCCCGCGTAGAGCGCTTTATGGAGCTTTGTGCCGATGATAATATCCAGGTGGCCAATTGTACAACCCCAGCCAACTTCTTCCATATATTACGCAGGCAAATGCACCGCGATTTCCGTAAGCCATTGATCATTTTTACACCAAAAAGCTTACTTCGTAGTCCTAAATGTGTATCACCGATTGAAGATTTTACCAGTGGTAAGTTCCATGAACTTATTGATGATACCTATGTTGATGTTAAAAAGGTAAAACGCGTATTACTTTGTACCGGTAAGGTATATTATGACCTGCTGGAGAAACAACAGGCTGATAAGCGCAAGGATGTTGCTATTGTTCGTGTAGAACAATTATATCCTACACCTGTTACTCAAATACTGAAAATTAAAGCCAAATACGATAAAGCTACTGAGTTTGTCTGGGTACAGGAAGAACCGGAAAATATGGGTGCATGGCCTTATATATGCCGTAAATTCCACAATGATAAAATTTTGAGATTGAACGTGATCTCCAGGATCGAAGGCAGTAGTACCGCTACCGGCTTTGCAAAACAACACGCTGCACAGCAGGCATACATTGTTTCAAAAGCGTTTGAAGCGCCCGCAGGTAAGGTAGTAAAAGAGGTAATAAAAAAGACAACTAAAAAAATGGCTGATGCCGGTGCGGATTAAGTTCTGTTGCCGGTTGCGAGTTTCGGGGTGCGGGTGTTAAATCAGTAATTGTTTTACACGACCCCCGCAAAAGGCAACTAGCAACTAAAAACCCGCAACTATAAAATATTAAATCTACAACACTAAAATATGAGTTTAGCGATCAAAGTTCCGCCGGTAGGCGAATCAATAACAGAAGTAACCCTATCGAGCTGGATAAAAAAAGATGGCGACCACGTAGAAATGGATGAGGTTATTGCCGAGTTAGAATCGGACAAGGCCACTTTTGAACTTACTGCCGAAAAAGCAGGTACCCTACAAACCGTTGCCAAAGAAGGTGATACTTTAGCTATTGGTGCTGTTGTTGCCAATATTGAAGAAGGCGCCGGCGCTGCTGCCCCCGCAAAGGAAAGCGCACCTGCCGCACAACCACAGCCCGAAGTTGTTGCTAACGCACCTGCCCCGGCTCCTGTTGCCGCTGCAGCACCTACACCTGCAACTGGTGGTGGCTCATTAGAGATCAAAGTCCCTACCGTAGGCGAATCAATAACTGAAGTTACTTTATCGCGCTGGATCAAAAAGGATGGCGATGCTGTTGCAATGGACGAAGCCATTGCCGAACTGGAATCAGACAAGGCAACTTTTGAACTTACAGCCGAAAAAGCCGGAATATTAAAAACTTTAGCCAAAGAAGGTGATGTATTGCCAATTGGCGCTGTAGTTTGTACCATTGAAGGTACAGGTGCTGCAGCACCTGCAGTGCAGCCTATCGCGGTAACCCCGGCTGTTGTTAGTGCTGCTGATGAGTCGCCACGTGGCGGAGCTCCTACCACAGCCGCCGGTGCGGTAACTTATGCTTCCGGTACTCCATCACCTGCCGCTGCTAAAATACTGGCCGAAAAAGGTGTTGACCCTAAAGGTGTAAACGGAACCGGCGTTGATGGTCGTATTACTAAAGGCGATGCCCTGGGTGCACAAGCTCCCGCTGCTCAACCTGTTGCCGCTGCACAGCCCGCTGCTACACCTGTAGTTGCCGGCGAAAGAAGCGAGAAACGTGAAAAAATGACTTCGCTGCGTAAAACTGTTGCCAAACGTTTGGTAGCAGTTAAAAATGAAACGGCCATGCTTACCACCTTCAACGAGGTTGATATGCAGCCCATCATGGAATTGCGCGGTAAATACAAAGATAAGTTTAAAGAGAAACATGGTGTTGGCTTAGGCTTTATGTCGTTTTTTACCAAGGCAGTTACTGAGGCTTTAAAAGACTGGCCTGCTGTTGGTGCCCGCATTGAAGGCGAAGAAGTGGTGTACAGTAATTTTGCTGATATCTCTATCGCTGTATCGGCTCCTAAAGGCCTGGTTGTTCCGGTAATCCGCAATGCGGATAGCATGAGCCTTGCCGAAATTGAAAAAGCGATTGTTGTATTAGCAGGTAAAGCCCGCGAAAATAAGCTGACCATCCCTGAAATGACAGGTGGTACTTTTACCATTACCAATGGTGGTGTGTTTGGTTCCATGATGTCTACCCCGATATTAAATTCGCCACAATCGGCTATATTAGGTATGCACAACATTATTGAACGCCCGGTTGCCGTAAACGGACAAGTGGTAATACGCCCAATGATGTACCTGGCTTTATCCTATGATCACCGTATTATTGATGGTCGCGAGTCAGTTAGCTTCCTGGTACGTGTAAAGCAATTACTGGAAGATCCTGCAAGGTTATTATTAGGAGTTTAATATTGTAATAATATTTAAAAGCCCAGCGCAAGCCGGGCTTTTTTTGTTTCTTATCCAGTCGGCATTGGTACAGAGCCACAGGTGTTTGGAAGAATAAATTTCAAAAAAAAATTGTCATTTCGATAGAGCTGGGTTGGCAAGAGCATGGGGGCGAAAGAGAAATCTTCTACGTAATGCAAAGCTTTAACTGCAAATCTCATAAGATTTCTCCTCGTACCTCGTTCGAAATGACAGTCCTTTTATTTCTTCCGAACACTTAGCGTAATATAAACAAACACAACATTAATAATCTATATGCTTTACAGAGCAAATAGAAAGGTTTAGAATTTGCATAATTGATTTGCTTGCATCATTACAGTCAATCCTGTAGATTAGCATTCAAATCAATCGATTGTTATCAACAAAACATATATGCCACTACTCGAAAACACCTTTGTGCATCACGTACATTTCTGGCTTAAAAATAAGGCCGATAAAGACAAGCTTATTGAAGGTTTGAATACCCTGAAACCTATTGCTCATATTCGTGATATCCATATTGGCGTACCTGCCGATACCAACCGTGATGTGATAGACCGCTCATATGATGTATCATTATTACTGTTGTTTAGTACCCCAGAGGCACAGGCAGCCTACCAAATTGATCCTACCCATGTTATTTTTGCCGAAGAATATGCCAAACCGCTTTGCAGTAAGGTTGTGGTATCTGATAGCGTTAACGTATAAACAGCAATACATAAAACATATTCCCAGGCAGGGTGAGTATTTTAAAACACCCTGCCTTTTCTGTTGTTCCTCATAACATGAAGGTGTTACTTGCTGGTGCCAATGGTTATATAGGTACGCGTCTTATTCCGGTTTTGCTGGAGAAAGGCCATGATGTTATTTGCCTGGTACGCGATAAAAGGCGCTTTCATGAGCATAGCGAATTTAGTGAAAGGGTTACCCTGGTAACCGGCGATTTGCTCAGGGAATCAAGTATAGAGGCTTTTCCAACTGATGTTGATGCGGCTTATTACCTGGTGCACTCCATGTCACAGGCCCAGGATTTTGCGGCCCTCGAAGCGCTATCTGCTTATAACTTTGTCCATGCGCTTGATAAAACCAATTGCCGGCAAAGCATCTTTTTAAGCGGCATTATTAATTCCGAAAATCTATCCAGGCACCTCGAATCGCGCAAGCATGTAGAGGATGTGTTGAAGGAAGGCAAATCGGCCCTTACTGTTTTGCGTGCAGCTATTATCATAGGCTCAGGCAGCGCATCCTTCGAGATCATTCGTGACCTTACCGAAAAACTGCCCATCATGACGGTTCCACGCTGGGCAAACACCCGTTGCCAGCCAATAGGCATACGCGATGTACTGGGCTACCTGGAAAGCGTTATGCTAAACGAAAAAACCTTTAACCACAACTTTGATATTGGCGGCCCCGATATTTTAACTTTTAAGGAAATGATGCTTACTTATGCCAAAGTTCGGCATTTAAAAAGGCGCATTATCACCATCCCGTTTTTGTCGCCCAAAATATCCTCCTACTGGCTTCATTTTGTTACCTCTGTTAGCTATACCCTGGCCCAAAGTCTGGTGAACAGCATGAAGAACGAAACTATTATGCACGACCATGCCATTGATGATATTGTATTACGCCAGTGTTTAACTTACGAGGAAGCCCTGCAGCTGGCCTGTACCTTCAACCAAACTAAGGATCTTGTTACAAATGAACCAAACAACATAAATTGAACTAATGAACATATTAATAACAGGTGGTTCGGGTTTATTAGGCCGGCAGCTTACCAGGGCCTTATTGAATAAGGGTTATGCGGTAAGTCATTTAAGTCGTACACAAGGCAATGATCCGAAGGTTAAAACCTATGTATGGGATGTTAACAAAGGCATTATTGATGAGCATTGTATTGATGGAGTTGATACCATAGTACACCTGGCCGGTGCAGGCATAGCAGAAAAACACTGGACCGAAAGCCGCAAAAAAGAACTTGTTGACAGCCGCACCAGATCAATTGGTTTGATATATGACCTGCTTAAAAAGAAGAAGCATCAGGTTACTTCGGTAGTTTCCGCATCGGCTATTGGCTATTATAGTGATCGGGGTGATGAGCTGATGACCGAAACCAGCGCGCCAAATAACGACTTTATGGCCCAATGCTGCATAGCATGGGAAGCGGCAGTTGATGAAGACGAAAAACTTGGTCTGCGCGTAGTGAAATTTCGTACCGGTGTGGTGCTTGATAAAGAGGGGGGAGCTTTACCTAAACTGGCCCTGCCCATAAAGCTGTATGTAGGCTCGCCCATTGGGAGCGGCAAACAATGGACCCCGTGGATCCATTGGCTTGATGTGGTAGATATGTACCTGTATGGTATTGAAAATACTGCGCTTAAAGGCATTTATAATATGGTTGCCCCTAATCCGGTTACCAACAAACAGTTAACACAGGCGGTGGCTAAACAATTGCACAAAGCGCTTTGGGCGCCAAATGTGCCCGCATTTATATTGAAACTTATCATGGGCGAAATGAGCACTATCGTATTGGGTAGTACCAAAGTATCGGCACAAAAAATTCAGGATGCAGGCTACACCTTTAAATTTACAGACTTGCCTGCTGCCTTAAAGGAAATCTATGGATAATAAAATGCCCTTAACAATTTTCTGGTTCCGCCGGGATCTGCGCTTAAATGATAACGCGGGGTTGTACAATGCCTTAAAAAGTGGAAACCCTGTACTACCCCTGTTTATTTTTGATAAAGAGATACTGGATAAGCTGGAAGATAAGGACGATGCCCGCGTAACCTTTATTTACCAGGCAATTGGACAGCTAAGTAAAGAACTGCGAAAACATGGCAGCAGCTTACTGGTGCTGTATGATAAAGCCACACACGCCTGGGACAACATCATCAAAGAGCATAACGTAGCCTCAGTTTATACTAATCATGATCATGAACCCTATGCTACCCAACGCGATGAAGCTGTAAAAGAAAAGTTAAACAAACACGGCATCGACTTTAAAACTTTTAAGGATCAGGTAATATTTGAAAAGAACGAAGTTGTTAAGGATGATGGTAAACCCTATACGGTTTATACCCCTTATCAGCGTAAATGGTATAGTACACTTAAACCTTTTTACCTGAAAGCTTACCCTACCGAAAAATATTTAAGGAACCTGGCCGAAACCAAGGCATTATCATTGCCCACTTTAAAAGAAATGGGGTTTGAAAAAAGCAATATGCATTTCCCCGGTCAGCAGTATCAGGATGTGATCAGTGATTATAAAGAAAAGCGGAATTTTCCCGCTGTTAAAGGCACATCACATATTGGGCTGCATTTACGCTTTGGCACCGTAAGCATCAGGGAGCTGGCCAGAACAGCACACGCTCACCACGAAAAAACCTGGTTGAATGAGCTGATATGGCGCGAGTTTTACATGATGATCCTGTATCATTTTCCGCATACAATGAACCACGCCTTTAGACCTGAGTATGACCGGATTAAATGGGTAAACGATGAAAAGCAGTTTAAAGCCTGGTGTGATGGGCAAACGGGCTATCCAATTGTTGATGCCGGTATGCGTGAGTTAAATGCCACCGGCTTTATGCATAACCGGGTACGTATGATAGTAGCCAGTTTTTTAAGCAAGGATCTGCTGATTGACTGGCGCTGGGGCGAGCACTATTTTGCCCGTAAACTGCTTGATTATGAAATGGCCAGTAACGTAGGTGGCTGGCAATGGGCTGCAGGATCTGGTACCGATGCTGCGCCATACTTCCGCATATTTAATCCTGATTCGCAAACAAAAAAATTTGACACCAATCTGCAGTACATAAAAAAATGGGTTCCGGAATATGCCGACTTTGGCCATTATCCGAAACCCATTATTGATCACGCCTTTGCACGTGAGCGTTGTTTAAAAGCATTTAAAGCTGCGTTGGCTAAATAGTTACGGGTTGGTAACCGTTCCTATGGTTAAACCAGAAAAATACAAATTCACATTTGATCCTATAGTAACAGCACCTGTATTAGGATCGGTACCACCAGCTCTGCCATAGCCCAGTCTGGATGGTATAAAAATAGAAATTACAGCACCCGAAGTAAGGCCTTTTGTTGCCTCCTGGAAACCAGGGACAACGTTATCGGTAGTAAATGTCCTTGGAGTACCTGCTGCCGGCCCGGCATCAAAAACAACATCATTTAAATATTTACCCGTATATGCACTTACCAGGTAAGAAGAAGCTTCGCCAATAACATCGCCGGTACCCGAAGCTGGAGTAGTTACCTTATAATATAAACCACGGCCACGACCTGACGTAACATGTGTAAATCCCGACATGCTATTTCTTTTCATATAATCATTGATTAGATAATCATCATAGGCATCAACACTGGAAACTATATTCACATAATAATCAAGGCACTGGTTACCTGCAATATGGCTGTTTGCATTACTTGAACTACCTGATCCGGTACCGTTAACACCATAAGCCAGGCGCGAAGGAATAAGTATCCTTGCTCTTGTACCCCTATATTTAATAAGGTCATGTAAGGCCGATTGTAAACCCTTAGGCAAACCGCCAGCAGATACACGTCCTAATAAACCATCAAAATGGTTGCTATTAATCGTATCTACAGATGTATACTTACCATCAAATGATTTTAGAGTAAATACAAACGCCACACTATCTGAGTAATCCAGGGGAGTTACGCCGGCAGTTGAGCCTTGCGCAAGTATCTGGTAATATATACCACTGGTATCGCCATTGGTAGTATCGCTTTTCATGCCGGTAAGCCCGTTGGCACTTATATAATTTTGTATCTGGATCTTATCGTACTGTTTAATGTCCGGATCGTTTTGGGTTTTGCGGCAGGATATTAAACCTATTGAGGTAATTAATAAAAGCGTAAAAATTGTTTGTTTCATTTAAGTTATTTGTTTTGTAACGGCTAAATGGATTTTAATTGACCATTTTACCTGTATCTCTTTATTATTTACCCGGTTATTAGTTAATCACATTATACAGTTGTATGTGAAAATCCATCACTGAATTTGCCGGCAAATGTATGGAATCCTGTGCATAAGGCCCATAAGCATAGCGTGATGGTACAAGCAACCTTATTTTGCCATTCTTTTTAATCAGGGGTATTCCCAACTGCCAACCCCTTATTACACTACCTAACGGGAATGAGGGATGAAAATCATTGGTTTGCGCAACCACAACCCCTGTAGTTAATATCTGCGCTGTATATCCTACTGTAACCTGCGTTGAATTGGTGAACAGATCGTTACCTGTCCCTTCTTCGCCTGGGTTAATAATATAAAAAACTCCCGAAGTATCGATGCGTTTAGCACCCAAACCGGGATGACTTGTTAAATAGTCGCTGATTATCTTATCATCAATAGCGGCTTGCGCCCTGTATTGAATCATAGGATCAACCGTTTTCTTACAAGCACTAAAACCAGCAATTAAAACCAATAAAATTAACAGTGTCCTGTTCATTTTTTCAAAAGGCAAATTTATTCTTTTATAATAGAAAAACGGCAGCTTAACATTTTTTAACAATTAATAAAAACATAAGCCTGCCATTGCCCTATACTTAGGGACTAATTTTCTGAATAAAACGTTCAATTTAAAGTAAAAGTGTGGTGAAAATTCATTGAGTCATTGGTTTCACATCAGTAAGTCATTGATATATTACCACGAATTAAATGACACGCAGCAAATGACTCAATGACACATAGTTAATGACAAATAGCTATGGTTTATAGTTCAGGGTAAGCTTATTTATCTTTTTAAGCATTTCGGTCAGGTACTCCTTGTCGGCTTCACTAATGTGGGCGTCAAGGTAATTGTTAAACTGCTTTACCACTGCGCGGGCCAGGTGTCGTTTTTCTTTACCCAACTCAGTCAGGTAAATTTTAACCGAACGCTTATCACCCTGGTTAGATTCACGGTATATTAACCCGGTTTTTTCCAGCTGACTAAGCATACGCGATAAACTGGTTGATTTAAGCCCCAATAAAGCAGCTGCCTGCGAAACCGTAGTACCTTCCTTTTCGTCGATATTAATAAGCAAATAACCAATTGACTGTGTAATACCAAACTCAGTAACCAACTGGTTATATCTGTTGGCTACGGTTTGCCATACTATTTTCAAAAAATAATCAATGGTTTCCTGGTGTTTAACACTATTTTGCATGCATACCAAACGTAAGAAATGCTTGTTGATTACGCAAGGAAATTTTTAGTTTGCAGTTGGGAGCTTGCTTTTTGAACTTCTGCGTACCGCTAATTGCTAACTGCAAACTCAATATCCCAATTTTGTATCATCTCCTCTTGGGTCGGCGCCGCCTTCATAACCCTGTTTGGTTTTTAATATGGCATCTACACGGCCAATACCACCACGCCCGGTTATTTTATACCCTTTGCTTTGCAATTTTATAACGGTTGCACTATCCAGCGCACCGGCTTCGGTAGCCACTTCATCAGGCAGCCATTGCGAATGGAAGCGTTTGGATGCGACGGCCTGCTGCATGTTTTGGTCAAATTCTATCACATCAATAATGGTTTGAAAAACCGATGTTATAATGGTTGATCCTCCGGGTGTACCTACTACCATAAAAAGTTTACCATTCTTTTCAACAATGGTAGGGGTCATACATGATAACATACGTTTACCGGGTTGTATGCTATTGGCCTTGCCGCCCACCAGTCCATACATATTAGGAATGCCGGGCTTCGAGCTAAAATCGTCCATTTCATTGTTCAGCAAAAAACCAGCACCTTGTACAAAAATCCTTGAGCCAAAAGTATCATTTAAGGTAGTAGTGATGGATACTGCATTGCCGTCACCATCAACAATAGAATAATGGGTGGTTTGGTCACTTTCATAACCTATAAAAGTACCCGGTTGGATACTCGTGCTTGGGGTAGCGGCATCCCAGCTAAAGCTGCTCATGCGTGCTGTAATGTAAGCGGGTCTTAGCAAACTATCAACGGGCACTTTGTAAAAATCAGGGTCGCCCAGGTATTTGGAGCGGTCGGCATATACCCGGCGTTCAGCTTCTACTATCAGTCTCACGGTCGAATCCTGGTTATAACCCCATCTTTTTAAAGGATATCTTTCAACCGACTGCAGCAATTGCAGCAAGGCAATCCCCCCGCTTGATGGGGGCGGCATGGTGATGATCTTGTATCCCTTATAATTTCCGATAATTGGTTTACGCCAAACCGAATGATAATTTTGAAGGTCGGCTTTTGAAATCAGCCCGTCGCCGTTCTTCATTTCGGCAACTAATTGATCGGCAACCACGCCATTATAAAACCCATCCCTGCCCTTATCCCTGATCTGTTCAAATGTTTTAGCCAGGTCCTCCTGTATCAAAATATCACCTTCCTGCCATTCGCCCTCCTTCATTAAATAGGTTTTGCCTGGGTTTAATTTTTTAAATTGCCCGCTGGTGTGGTTCAAATCGGCAGCAAGGTGTTTGGTTATTTTAAAGCCGTTACGGGCCAGATCAATAGCAGGCTGCACCAGGTCGGCCCATTTTAGTTTGCCATATTTACTGTGCGCCTGTACCATGCCATCAACAGATCCTGGTACGCCTGATGCCTTGTGGGTATAAAGGCTCATATTTGGTATTACATTACCGGCAGAATCAAGGTACATATTAACATTTGCCTCGGCCGGTCCTTTCTCTCTAAAATCGAGCGTATTGCTTTCGCCGGTTTTTGAACGGTAAACCATAAAACCACCCCCGCCAATATTACCGGCCTCGGGCAGGGTAACGGCCAATGCAAACTGTACAGCCACGGCAGCATCAACAGCATTACCGCCCTTTTTCAGTATATCAAGCCCAACCTGGGCAGCATCAGGGTAGGCACATACCACCATCCCGTTACGGTATATAATGTTGTTGTTTATGCCTAAACGTTTCTGCACACAGCTAACAGGTACAAAAAACAGGAATAATAAAAGCAAACTTAAATACCTGCTTTTCTTTACATTAAGGCTATGCATTGTTATTATCATTAAATGTTTGTTGCTAAAATAACCTATTTAGGGGCATAAATTAACAATGAAACACTCATTATTTTAAGCTGAAAATCAATACGATGGAAATTTTTAAAGATAGTTTTTTAATTAAAATGCCATAAAATTTCAAATCTGCCGTTTATTTGCATGAAACATATAGGCTAAAACGCGGTTAAGCAAGCGTATAACTTATGTGTCATGGTAATACATGATTAAATTCATTAACTTAAAATCACTACATGAAAAAATTAGCTTACATTTTATTTTTATCGGTTTCGTTCTTATTAATAGGTAAACGCTCACAGGCACAAGATTATAAAACAGCTGTCGGAGTAAAATTTGGCGCATATGAAGTTGGGCCTTCTATAAAATATTTCATGGATAAAAGCACCGCGCTCGAAGGTATCATCGGTATCCGCGATCATGGCGTGGTGATCACCGGCTTATATGAAATACATCAACAGGCCTTTAACGTCGACAATCTGAACTTTTACTACGGTTTTGGTGGTCACCTTGGATCAATAGGCCGCGGCGGTTATTATAAACGCATTGGCGGCGATGATGAATATTATAACGGCAAACATATTTTAATAGGGGCGGATGCCACTTTGGGTCTTGAATATAAAATACCCGAAGCCCCAATAGCTATGAGCCTTGACCTTAACCCACGGCTTGAACTGGCAAGAGGGCCATTTTTTGATATTGCACCCGGACTTGGATTGAAATATACGTTTTAATAAAGCTAAAGGCCGAAAGCTTAAAGCTGAAAGCCTTGATTTGCATGGCGTATTGATATGCTTGAACAAAAAGTCTTCCCTTTTTAGGAAAGACTTTTTGTTTTAAAGACCTTCTCCTTTGGAGAGGGGTTGGGGTGAGGTTTTTACCTGCTGATGATTATTTTACGGGCATATACTTTTTGCCCCAGCAATACTTTTAACACATACACGCCTGGAATTTGCCCGGTAACATCTATTACCTTACTGAAATTACCTTGCGGTACACTTTGATTGTCAAGATAAACGCTTTGCCCAAGTGAATTAACAAGCGATAGCTTCAGATCGCCGGCGGCTTTGGCTGCAAAAACCACATTAAGCCGGCTGCTTGTCGGAACGGGGAACACCGCCAAACCAATATCAGTTGCATTACCGGCATTTTCAACCGTACGTGCGTATGTATAAATATCAGACATGGCCAGGCACCCGCTTGCTAAAGTAACCGCCACCTGGTAATTGCCGCTTTGCAAAGGATCAAACGTAGCAGCGGTGGCACCACTTATAACATTACCATTTAATAACCATTGGTTACCCGTTGCAAAGCTGGAATTTAAGGTGTTTGCGGTTTGTGTAACAATTGGTTTGGTTAAACTAACCGCCTGCCTGGCAGCCGATGCGCAGCCTAAGCTTTGCACCTTCATATCATAAAAATAATAATAAAAGTTCTTGTAATAGGCGGTATCCGTTGGGTCATCAGGGGCAGCGTTGTTACCGCTTATACTGAATATATCGCCTATTTTAAATGGATAGCCTTTTACACCGCCATTATTACGATAAATGGTAGCTGTAGCATCAAACTCAGCTGATATAGTATAGTTGCCCGCTGCCGGTAATTCCAGGTTAAGATCATAAACCATTCCTTTGTCATTGGCATCATCAGCTTGTTCACCCGGTTGAGGGTTGGTGCGGGTGGCCTGTGCGTCAATAGTAGTGCTGGATACGGTTTGCCCATTACTGTTGTTCACATTAAAGGTTATTTTACCCGGATAACCAATATATAAGCGCGCGCTTTGAATAATCACCGGTATTTTGGTGCTCACATTTACCTCAGGTGTAAATTGATTATAGCCCCCCGCTGTAAAAACGTTTTTTGTGGCAGGCCCTACAGTACCTTTAAAATCGTTTATACCAGCATAGTAGGTATTATTTATAGGTGCCTGTGCCGTAATTGCAGGCGAACCATAAGCTATGGGAATAACATCAGTACTGTTTTGATACCATAGCAATGTACCATCGCCGCTGCCCGATAGCAGGTATTGTTTACTATCGGTACAATAATAGGCACTAAGGGCACCAATGACAGCCGGAGTATTGATCACTGCGGTAGCTGTTACTGTATTATTTGCGCTAACCGGGTCACTGGCTAAATTACTGGTAGCCGATATGGTATAAGTTGCACCGGCCAATGCGTTAAACTCTTGACTAAAAGTAAAATTATCCTCAATCAGCGGTTGCAGCGTTCCGGTATAGGTTTCAGTGTAGGTAGTTTTGGTATTATCGGGCGCGGTAATAGTAACCGTAACGGGTATATTGCGGATGGCAGCGCTGCCAAAATTTTTAAGCCTGATAGTAACAGGCGTACTTGCCGAGCATGAACCGCTTGAACCAGGGCTTACAATGGCCACTACACCGGCATCAATACTTGTTTGCAAAAACTGAACCCGGTAATCCTGTGTTTCGCCTTTACTGTAGGTGCCGCAGGCTTGTATAGTTGCCGTATCGCTTGTTTCTGTTAATACTACCCGCATCAAACTATAGTTATCAGGGACTACTGAACCCGGTACTTTTATATTGGCGGTGTAAGTACCGGTGGCGTTAATAACACCGGTTGTAGCCGCTAACTCATCTTTATCAAAAACGCCGTTACCATTCCAGTCAATAAATATCCTGGCGGCTTTATTAAAGTTGCCGCCGCATGTACCTAATGTTATGCTTAAGGGATAGGTTTTTGCCTGTTCCAGCTGAACAGTTAAATTAGTATAGTCCGAATAGCTTTTACAGCCTGCCGCCGGTGTGTTGTTGATGTTTGACAGTTTAAGGTTATTTATGCGCGAATCGGCATTTGAAACGGGAGCTGACGCGCAATAAGCTGTACCGCCTGTACCGGTAACAATAAGCGAATATGGCTGCGAGCCTGATTTTAAAGTGCCTTTATGTGATACGGTGATGGTATAGGCTTTACCCGGCGTAGTGTTAGTAATATAAACCTGTTCGATATTATCCCTAATGTTATCGCCGGTTGTTGCTGCCGAAGCCGGACTGCCTGGGTTTAGCACCCACGCGTTATAAGTGGTAGTACCATCACTGATCTTTATATCCAGGTCATTGATCAATTTAGGGGTACGGCTATTGATCACACCATCGGTAGTTGGGGTTGATTCAGGGTCTGTCCATGAAATGGTTGCGGCCAGTACATTATTGCCTGATGCTATTATATTAAAGGTTTGCTTTTGACCCTGTTGCAGCGTGTTTTCGCTGATGATGCTTTTTGTTCCGTTATCAGTTATGGCCTGTGCCGCTTTTTTAGTATCCAGCAAGCCCCATCCATAAACATAATCGGGGCCAACATTACCGGCATCAAAGGCGGTTTGGCATACCAGTCCCTTTAATGTGGCCGCACGCATAAAGTTACCCCCGTTTTTTTGCGCATAATACTCCTGCAATAAATATAAGGAGCCCGTAATATTTGGCGCAGCCATAGATGTGCCCGACAGGGTAAGATATGCTGTAGGGTTATCAACTCCAACAGATAATACATTTACCCCATTACCCACAATATCCGGCTTAATACGGCCATCATCAGTAGGTCCCCAACTGCTAAAAAAGGCACTGCTTATACTCTGGCCCTTGCTGGGCCCAAAAGGTAATGGATTTACTGCACCAACTGTAAGTACATTTTTGGCATTGCCCGTTGTGCTGATGACATCGTAACCATTATTATCACTGATACCAGCCAGCCTGGGGCCTTTATTAACCATTGTTTGATCGGTACGGCTTTTGTAACCATAATAATCTGTGCCTATGGCCGGGCCGTTGCTGGAGCGGCTGTTACCTGCCGATTCAACGATGAGGTAATATGGTGCATTGTTCGCAATCTTATCCCATGATTGCGCGCGGGGGTCATAAAATCCGAAGGTATAATCAACCGAGTCGCCAGGCAGGCCAAACCACTCCCAGCGGTTATCCGTATCATTAAAATTCCATCCGGCCTCGTC
This sequence comes from Mucilaginibacter lappiensis, assembly GCF_050433765.1. Lineage (GTDB taxonomy): Bacteria > Bacteroidota > Bacteroidia > Sphingobacteriales > Sphingobacteriaceae > Mucilaginibacter > Mucilaginibacter lappiensis_A. The sequence continues at coordinate 45,939 of NZ_JBNPWP010000010.1, forward strand.
GCCATAAGAGTGATTGGATAACAGCAGGCCCGATGCCGCCGCGCTCATCTCAGATACATCGTTATCAAAATCATATGATTGCAGGGTGGCTGCATTAAAGGCCATACCTTTAGCTGGTGCATACACGCCTTTGGCTATCATGGTGCCGGCCACATGCGTAGTATGGTCAAGTACTGAACCGGCATCCTTAATAGTTATATTTTTGCCGGCAAACTCCTGGTGAGCCGTATATACCGAACCGCCGTCCCATATAGCTAATTTGTTATTTAAAGAGGTACTGGAACCTGATAGGCTTAGTCCAAGCGATCCACCGGGTTGTACCGCATTGGTGCCTGTTGTAGCTGCCGACGTAGTATTATTATGGGTGATGAGATACACTGGGAAACCCATGGTATTTAAGCCCTGTAACGATATCAGGTTGCCATTTTTTGAACGGCGTTGTATCCGCCATCCCTTGCTTGCCGCCAGTGCTAAAGCCTGCTTGCGACTGGCCTGATATGAGTTTCTGGATTGGGTGGAAAGATTAACTAATGCTGCACGTTTAGCCTCGCTTACAAGGGGTTGCTGGGCAAAGGTTAAGGCTGCTGTACTCAGCAATAAAAAGCAAACACAAATTGCTGTGCAAAGTTTATTCATGGCCTTGAAATATAGGCATTTTTATGAAAACAAGTATCAAGTAATTAGTATCTGGTAGCAAGATTTTTGAAGGCTTATTAAGGTAAACGGAGCTGTCCTGATACTTGATACTAATTATTTGATACTTGCGCTATGACAGGTATTTACCCACAATAGGCATCCTGCGGCCCATGCCAAAAGCTTTGGGTGATACCCTCAGGATTGGCGGGGTTTGGTAGCGTTTATGCTCGGCAAGGTTTATAAGCCTTATTGTGCGCTTAACGGTTTGTTCATCATAACCCATTTTAATGATCTTTGTTGATGAGCAACGGTTCTCTATGTACTCGGCCAGTATCTTATCTAAAATATCATATTCAGGTAAGGAGTCGGTATCCTTTTGCCCGGGCCTTAACTCAGCCGATGGTGGTTTAATGATAGAGTTTACCGGGATGATTTCCTGATCGCGGTTTATATACCGGGCAAGTTCAAACACCTGGGTTTTATATACATCGCCTATTACAGATATGCCGCCGCACATATCGCCATATAAAGTGCCGTAACCTACAGCGGCCTCACTTTTATTACTGGTGTTTAATAAAATATACCCAAACTTATTACACATCGCCATCAGCAATACAGCCCTGCTGCGCGATTGTATATTCTCCTCGGCTAAGTTAAACGGCAGGTTATGAAACTGCGGGTGCAAGGCTGTTTCAATTGCATCAGTAATGTTTTTTATGGCTATAGTTTCGCTTTTGCAACCCAGATTTTTCACCAGGTCTTCGGCATCCTTTAAGGAGTGGTCGCTGGAGAAACGCGAAGGCAGCAGTACTGCCATTACATTTTCGGGACCCAGCGCCTCAGCAGCCAGGGCACATACCACGGCCGAATCGATACCTCCTGATAAACCTAATATGGCCTGCTTAAAACCTGATTTATAAAAATAATCACGTATGCCTAATAAGATCCCCTGGTGTATTTGTTCAATATCACCCGGGCGTTCGGTTTTAAGGGTAGGGGTATGTTCAAAGCTGATGGTGTCATCATCATTTAAAGTGTAATAAGCCATATTCTCTTCAAAATATGGCAGCTCATCTATCAACTTGCCTGTATTGTCAAAAATCAGTGATCCGCCGTCAAATATCAGTTCTGTTTGCGCACCAACATGGTTTACGTATAGCAGGGGGAGTTTGTAGCGACTGGCATTATCGCTTAAAATGGCAATACGCTCCTCATCGTGATTATAAGAAAAAGGCGATGCCGCTATATTGATCATCACATCAGGCTGCTGGTGGATCAGGCTATCCATTGGACGGGTTACGTACAGTGGGTTTTCAATGGTGTTCCATAGATCCTCGCAAATGGTAAGCGCGATTTTTTTACCCTTAAACTCAATGCAGCTAAACTCGGTTGATGGTTCAAAATAACGGTACTCATCAAACACATCATAATTTGGTAACAAGGCCTTGTTTACCATAGCTTTTACCTTGCCATTCTCAATGAAATAGGCCGAGTTGCTCAGGTCTTTACCTTCATCTTTATGGTTAAAGGTGGGCAAACCTATAATACTGGCAATGTCAATACACTCTGCAGCTATTTTTTTTGCCGATTCTTCGCACAGGCCAATAAACTCGTCAAACTCCAGGAAATCACGCGCGGGGTAACCGCAAACGCATAATTCGGCAAATACTACCAGGTCGGCGCCGTTTTGCTTTGCCTTGTGTATATGATCAATAATTTTGGCTGTGTTCGATTCGAAATTACCTATATGATAGTTAAGCTGGGCTAATGCAATTTTCATCAATTATATTTGTTTTAAAGCGATGAAGCTATCGTAAGTCGTGTTTAACTCCCGATGGTTTCATGAATAGTTTAGTAACGTATTAATGCAAATAAAAATTATTTTTGCTCAAAGGATAAACATGGTAGCTACCCGGTATAAAGCAAAGCAAATTTACTTAATTTTTTCTATCAGCCTGATATTAGCAGCCTGCGGACACAACAAAAAAATTGATATAAGTCATATTAATGTAGATGTTAAGATAGAGCGGTTTGACCGTGACTTTGATGACATGCGCAGCAAACCCATGAACATGCAAGTCGCTTACCTGCAAAAAAAATATGGCGTTTTTTACAGTGATTTTATAAATCATATACTACAGGCCGGCAATGCCAATGATACGGCCTATTTTAAAACCCTGCGCCAAGTTTTCAAGGGCAAAGCATACATTGACCTGAAACATGATGTGGATGCCGCCTACCCCAACATGGATGCGCAGAATGCCAGCCTTACCGAGGCTTTTAAATACATTAAGTATTATTATCCGCAAAAAAAACTACCTAAGGTGTATGCTTATCTTTCAGGTTTCCAGGCGCAAACCTCCATTGGCGATGGTTACTTTGCCGTAGGACTTGATCTTTTTCTGGGCGCCAATTCCAGGTTTTACCCTTCCTTAACCAATGCGTTTCCACATTATTTATCAAGACATTTTACCCCTGATAATATTACCCCCCGCGTGGTGGAGGGTATCGCCCGCGAGGATATGTTCCCTGAGGATGATAATGACAGATCATTACTTGCCAAAATGATTTATAACGGTAAGATCATGTATTTTATGGACCGTATACTACCTGATGTTGCCGATACCACCAAAATTGGTTATACCACAGAACAGCTAAAATGGTGCGGTGATTTTAAAGCAAAAATATGGGGCTATTTTTTAGAGGAAAACCTGCTGTACGAAACTGATTATCCCAAAATTCAGAAATTCCTCACCGAAGCACCGTTTACCCCCGGTCTGGGCGAGAGAAATGAATCGGCACCAAAACTGGCGATATGGACAGGCTGGCAAATTGTGCGGGAGTATATGGACAAACACCCCGAAGTTACCCTGCCACAGTTGATGGCCGATAAGGATGCGCAAAAGATATTAAATTTATCGAAATACAGGCCGAAGTAGAGGCCCCAACCCCCTAAAGGAGGAGCTTTTGATTAGTGGGCTTCGCATTATTTTCGCTTAATTCTCAAGCCGTCGCTCGGCTCCAGTCCAGAAGTGCTCGGAAGATTGAAATTGCAATATATATTCCCTCCCTTGGGAGGGGTGAGGTGGATTATGTAGTGGGAGGGAGGGGTTTCTACGTGCGATTAAACCTGTAATGCTCAATAAACCTCTACCTCCCCCTTCCCCAAGGAAGGAATCGCACTAAGCCCAAGCTTTCTTTTTATTCTTCTGAACACTTGTGGGCTGGAGCCGAGCGAAGGCTCAAATTGAATATTGCAATTCAAAAGTTCCCCGTTTAGGGGGCTGGGGGGACAAAAAAAAGCGCACCGGAATACCAGCGCGCTTTTATATCTTGAAAACTTTATATATACTTAATCGATGATCTTGAAAACAGCCCTTAAGCCTACAGCCACGCCTAAAGCCAATAAAATGTTAGCTATCCATGAAAAGTAGGTTGAATTTTCATCACCGGCAAAACGAATGAAAACACCTGTTATGCCTATAACGATAGCTACAACCAATAATTTATAATGTTTCTCTGAATTAGCATTTTGTATTGACTCCATTGTACTGTTATTTAATGTTTGGCAAAAATAGAAATGTTTACCGAAAATGCTATCATATTTTTATGATTTTATCGCGCCAAATAATGCAGGGTTTTTTCTTTTATAAAAACGGGTGAGCATCCACAAACCTATGCCTGTCAAAATGAACGCGAGGTTTAATACTCCAGCACCACATGCGGCTTAAAGGTATCTGTTTTAACATCGGCCTTTAACTCGTGCAGTATATTATACAGGCCAAAGTTTGTGCGGTTCACATAGATAAAATGCTTTACGCCGCGGGCGTGTTTAAACTCGGGCATTTTTGATAGTCTTTCGCCAAATTTGTAGAGCTGGTCAAAAAATGTTGTTTTGCTGAAATCAAAATGGTTGTTGATGTAAGGCATGGCAAACAGCTCTATCATTTCCTTATATTGACTATAAAAAAACTCAATTTGAGCCGGACTATCATTTGGTAATATCATTTCCAGTTGACGGAAAGCCTTGATGGTTTCTTCCTTATTGTCAAGCAGATTGGTGGAGGTGAGCGAGAAGAAGGGGTAATAAAACTCTTCGGGCATTTCTTTGATGCAGCCAAAATCAATTACGCCCAGGTTGCCCTCGGGTGTGATCATAAAATTGCCTGGATGCGGATCGGCATGTACGGCGCGCAGTTCATGCTGTTGAAAATTATAAAAATCCCATAAGGCTTGACCAATCTGGTTGCGTAGTTCCTGCGAGGGGTTGGTGGCCAGAAACTCGCGCAGGTGTTTACCATCGAGCCAGTCCATAGTGATGATGCGTTTGCTGGATAGTTCTGGGTAATATTTAGGGAAAACAACATGGTTCAGATCGGCACATGCGGTTGAGAATTCGATGGAGCGGCGAACTTCCAGTTCGTAATCGGTTTCTTCCAGCAGGCGTTCCTCTACCTCGCGCATATAAATATCCAGTTCCTTTTCACTCATGCCCAACATCCTGAAAGCAAATGGTTTGATCAGTTTAAGATCTGATGATATGGAATCGGCCACACCGGGGTACTGGATCTTTACTGCCAGTTTTTTACCGTTTAACTCAGCCTCATGAACCTGACCTATAGATGCGGCATTGGTGGAGCGGATATTGAACTTATCGAAGATCTGATCGGGATTTTTGCCGAAATATTTTTTAAATGTTTGCACAATAAGCGGCCCCGAAAGCGGTGGCGCGTTATATTGAGATTGAGTGAATTTATCAACGTAAGCCTGCGGCAACAGGTTTTTATCCATGCTGAGCATTTGCGCTACTTTAAGGGCACTGCCTTTTAGCTCGCTTAATGACTGGTAAATATCCGTGGCATTATCCTCATTCAGCTCCGACCGGTCCATAGTCGGGTTGAACAGTTTTTTTGAATAATGTTTAATATAATTGCCGCCAATTTTTACACCTGTTGTAATGAATTTGGCCGAGCGTTGAACTTTTGTGGTTGGTATGCTATTTTGTTCGGGAGCCCCCTCTAAATCTTCTCCACTGGTTTGTGGAGAGACTTTTTTCTTTTCTGCCATCATGAATCTTAAAATCCCATCTTATCTTTAATGCCACCGTTTTTAACCAGGAACTTGCCATACTCAAACAAATTATCAATAGGCGAACGCTGAAACAGGTCGAATGTTACGTTAACACCTTTTTCAATGGCTTCGTCTGTTTTTTCGAATCCGGTAGAGTTATCATTTACCCAGAAGTGAAGCACAAAAACAAATTGGATCCACAACGCATCTTTATAACGCTTGCTGAAAAATTTGCGATCGCTGAGTTCTGCAGATTCAATGCCTTCTTTCAGGATCTCATCGGCAAAGTTTTCATAAATATCTTTCAACTGTTCAAAAACACGTGGTGTCGAAAATCCCCGTGGCTGTTTATTGATAGTGTACACCGCAAAGCTTCGGCTGCCTTTAAGCAATTCAAAAAAGCCGTAAAAAAAGGACAATGCTTTTTCGCGGGCGGCATATTGGGCCCACACTTCCTGCGATTTGATCTCGGTTAAAGTTTTCCTGGCAAAATCGGCCCAGATATTTTGTTCAACTGCTTCAAACGAACCGAAGAACTGGTAAAACTCGGCCTCGGTCATTTCGTTTTGCTTAGCAAAAATGTAAACAGATTTAGGCTGTATGCCTTCGGTCAATACATAATCAATATACGCGCTTTGGATGCTTTCGATAGTTGCCATGATAGGATTGCTTTAATATTTGACACGTTAAAGTTACTTACATAGGTTGAGCCAAATGTCATACCTGTTTAATTTAAACGTCTGATTTAAAAGGATGTTTTAGCAGTTTACAGATAACTTCACCCCAGCCCTCTCCAAAGGAGAGGGAGTAAAACTGTTCAAAGTGCAGCAGGACATTCAAAAGTCTCCCCTTTCAGGGGGAGATTATTCACATTATTATATTTATTTTTTGTGTTCATGATGGCTGCGCCGTTTAGAGGGGGCTGATAAACTGCTCTACTGCCTGCTGTAATTGTTTGGCCTGCACCACGCCGCTTTGCCGCCATTTGGTTTGTCCTTTTTGGAAAATCATCAGGGTGGGGACGCTTTGTATCCGGTAAGCGCTGGCAGCAGATGGGTTTTTATCGATATCTATTTTAAGGATGGTCACTTTATCGCCAAGCGCGTGTTTTACATCTTTAAGTATGGGTGGCATCATTTTACAAGGACCGCACCACTCGGCCGAAAAGTCAACCAGTACGGGTGTTTCTGATGCTATAATTTCCTGAAAATTTGCCATAGATTTTATTTTTAGTTTATGGATTATAGTTGATGGTTCATGAAACCAGCGACATTAATTAAACATACCAATTAAGTTAAAGTTTAAGGTAATTCCGCAGTCATTTTCTAATATGTCTTTTTTGCTCTGATGTATATATGAAGTATAAGCCTGTTATTTAAAAATATCTAAATTTAGCTATGCAAACAAAACTAACCACTTATCTATATCTGTTGCTTTTTATTGTGCCAATTGGTGTAATGGCGCAAGATAATGCCACGGTAATACCGCTTTGGCCAAAAGGAGCCCCCGGATTTGAGAACCGCCGTAGTGAGCCCGAGCAGGCTAAAGATTACTGGGTGAAAAACATTCATAACCCATCACTTACTGTTTTTACGCCACCTGCAGGTAAGGCAAATGGCGCGGCTGTGGTAGTATGCCCCGGCGGCGGGCACCGCTTGCTTGTTTACACTGCCGAAGGTGTAGAGCCTGCCAAATATTTAAGCAACCTGGGCATCACCGTTTTTGTGCTGAAATACCGCCTGGGTCGCGATACGCTTTCGCCTTATAAAATTGATGTACATGCCAAGCAGGATGGTTACCGTGCCATGCGCCTGGTGCGCAGTAAAGCCGCCGAATATGGTTTGGATACCAATCGCATAGGCATGATGGGCTTTTCGGCTGGTGGCGAGGTGGTGGATATGGTGGCCTATGGTGAGGGTAAAGGCGATCAGCATGCTCCCGACCCCATTGACCGGCTAAATGCCCGACCCGGTTTTTTAATACAGATTTACCCGGGCCCGCTATATATCCCTGATGTGCTGCCTGCCGATGCGCCGCCGGTATTTTTACTGGCCGCTAATGATGATGCCTGCTGCTCGCCATCTGTAGTAAAATTACTGGATAGGTACCGTGCCGCCAAAATACCTGTGGAACTGCATCTGTATGCAAAGGGCGATCATGGCTTTAACATGGGCAACCGCTCTAAACTGCAATCTATCAATACCTGGCCCCAGCGCATGGCCGATTGGCTGACAGATAACAATTATTTAAACCCTGCAAAAAAGGAACGGCCCAAAGTATTGCATTAGCCCCTGGCCCCCCAGCCCCCTAAAGGGGGAGTTTTTTGATTAGCATAATGATTAGCGTGGCAACTTGCTCACCCTGGCTTTGCTTCGCTCGCCATCCCTCTCTTCGCCTGCGGCGGAAAGAGGGAAAAAAATAAAAAAGCGTCATTGCGAGGTACGAAGCAATCTTTATGCTTACAGGCCCCTCTGTAAGTCGGGATTGCATCGTGCCTCACAATAACACCTGGATAAGTTTTCTCCCCCTCTCCAGCGGAGTATAGGCCGGGTGAGTAATCTCGCCAAGCCAATCAAAAAGTCCCCCTTTAGGGGGCCGGGGGGCTGGCGACTATGCGCTCAATTCCTCGTAAGCTGCTGTCAATCCGCGGTCAATGCCATCGCCCTGCCATTCGGTTACACCGGGGATGGCTTTAGCTGCCACAATCTCTTCTTTTGATTTGCCGGCTTTTATGCTGCTGTCCACAAAGGTCACCAGGCTTTCCATAAAGTGCTGCATAGCCTTTACATCATCTATATTACCGGTTACTTTTTGCGGATCAAAGGCGTGGCCAAATACAAACAGCGTGTTTTTGTCAAAGTGTTTTTGCGCCTGTTCCAATGTGGTTATCCAGCTTTTGCATGATGCACCGGCTGTGCGGTCAACAAAGGGGTAGCGGCGGTTAAAAACAAGATCGCCGGTGTGTACCACGTTGGCATTTTCAAAGTGGATAAAACTATCGCCATTGGTATGGCCGGCGCCAAAGTAGTGCGCGGTAATATGTTCATCACCCACTTTAATTTTCCAGTTGTCGGTATAGGTAGTATCAGGATATAGCTGCTTGTCTTCGGTTTTTTGTTTAACGGCAGATGCCTTTTGGTTGGTAAGCGAATTGGCATGGGCAGCCACATTTTTCGCCAAACCTTTAAATGCTATATTACCGCTGGTATGGTCGCCGTGGTGATGGGTGTTAATGAGCCATTCAAAAGGCTTGTCTGATTGTTTTTTCAACTCGCCAATAAGGTGCGTGGCCTGCTCAGGGAACTCGGCATCAACCACTACAATGCCTTCCTTATTCACCAGCCACGCAATAGTGCCGCCCTTTTCGGTGAATATACCCACGTTATTGCGCAGGGGCTTGAACTGGTAAGGGTCATCAAATATTGATGCGAAGCTTCTTTTACCTAACAAGGCAATAGAGCCTGCGGTAAGCGCGGTGTTTATTAAAAATTTACGACGTTCCATATTTTTATTATTAGTTCAGTAGCTCATTGGTATTCGTTCATTAGTTCATTGGTAACTTGCCCGATTTAGCAATCATATTAAATTTAACACTAATGAACCAATGAACAATTGAACCAATGAACCAAATCAATATTGATGAAAACTTTGCGATACAAATTCAAGTACGTTGGGTAAGGATGCGCGCCAGTAGGTCCAGTTATGGGCGCCATCACGGATCCGGAACTCATGCGGGATCTCCTTTTTGCGCATAGCAATATGTACCATGCAGTTTCCCTCATATAAAAAATCATCATCCCCATCATCAATAAACCAGCGTACCGCTTTTTTCTGCTCCTCGGGCATCGTGTTCATCATATATAGCACACTGTGTGTGTTGTAATACTTAGTAATTACGGAGTCGGGGAGGTTAGGGTTGCTTCTTGTTAACTGTGTTTTGGCATCCTCCAAACTAAGCGGACCGGTTGACGCACTGAGCGGGCAGGCTGCCGAAAACATTTCGGGATGATGCAAGGCATAAACAAAACTTCCGCCGCCACCCATAGAAAGCCCGGCGATAGCCCTGTAATGTTTATCGGCTTTTACACGGTATTTTTTTTCAACGTAGGGTACCAGCTCCTTAAAAAAGAAATCCTCATAGTTCCAGTCGCCTTTAACATCATTAAAATAGCCGCGCCTGCCGGTATTGGCATCGGGCATTACAATGATCATTGGGGTGGCCATACCTGCATTAATAGCCTTGTCGGTAATGTTCAGCACTTCGCCAAACTGCACCCAGCCGGTTTGATCGTCGCCAGAGCCATGCAGTAAGTATAAAACGGGGTAACTGCGGCCCGATGTTTCATAATCTGGGGGCAGGTAAATGGCAAACTTGCGGTCGCTTTTTAATATTTTACTGGATAACGAAAGATTGTCATAAACCTTGCCGGTTTGTGCCATCAGCATCAACGGGCAAAGCATCACTACTAAAGCATAAAGGGCCTTTTTTATCATGATGGATAGGTATATTGGTTTATCCATCAATATCGGGGTAATACTGTAATAAGCAGCTATGCTTATTGTAAAAATCTTGTTCGGGTTAGCGTTTGCGGCTTTTATATATGATGTTAAAGTTTGTTAATATAAGTAAAGCCGCATATTGAATATCAAAAATGTTAACGTACTTTATATTGGCCCTATCAATAAGTACTAAAAATAAAAACCTATGCTGCGTAATTACATCAAACTTGCCTGGAGAAATCTTTGGAAAAACAAGGTTTTCTCACTCATCAATATTTTCGGTCTTTCGGTGGGTATCGCGTTCGCCTTACTTATAGGTGCTTATATATGGGATGAGTTTCAGGTAAACCACCAGCTTAAAAATTCAGAGAACCAGTATATACTGTTAAGCAAGTGGAAAGATCCTAACATGGGTAACGAAATAGGGAGCATAGCGCAGCTTCCTAAAACATTAAGGGATAACTATCCTAATCTGGTAGCCAATTATTATCATTTTGATGCCGTTACCACTAATGTATCAAAGGGCGACATGCATTTTCGCGAAAGCCTGCAACTTGGCGACAGTACCCTGTTTAGGATGTATGGTTTTAAGCTATTACAGGGCGATGTGAACACCGCGCTGAATGACCCTTTTTCGGTAGTGTTGACGACTGATATGGCTAAAAAATATTTTGGCCGTACCGAGGTGATTGGCAAAACCCTCAACTTTGAAAGTTTTAGCGGCGAAAAACACGATTTTTTAATTACTGGTGTATTGGCAAAAACGCCTCGCAACTCGGTAACTAATCTTAACGCCGGCATCAATTCAGGTTTCTTTTTTACAGCAAATGCCGCTAAATATTTTAAACGCAACCTGGATGGCTGGAACAATACAAACATTGTTAACTACATTGAACTACAAAAAGGAGTAACTCCTAAAGATCTTGAAAAACCTATAAAGGAGCTAACCCGAAAAAATGCGCCTGAACAGATCAGTAAAAATCTTACTACCCAGGTAGTGGCACTTCATGATTATAATTTGATTGCCGGTGGAGGCCTGGTAAAAAAAATGATATATACCCTGGGTTGCATTGCCCTGTTTATATTGCTGATGGCGGTCATCAATTTTGTAAATATTTGTATCGGGCGATCGTCGGGTCGTATGAAAGAGATGGGGATCCGTAAGGTATTGGGTGGTTTGCGTAAGCAGCTCATCTGGCAGTTTTTAACGGAGTCGGTTTTATTGGTAATGTTGTCAACTGTGCTGGCACTTATCATATTCATGATAGCCCGGCCATATTTCAGCAGCGTGCTTGGTACGGAAATTACCGGCCTTTTCTCGTTCCCGGTGTATTTTATACCTGTTCCTTTCTTATTCGCACTTTTGGTTGGTGTGCTGGCTGGTATTTATCCGGCGCTGGTATTATCAGCGCTAAAATCGGTTGACTCACTGAAAGGTAAACTCAATTCGGTGAAGGAGAGCGTACTGTTCCGCAAAACGCTGGTTGCATTTCAATTTGGCACAGCTGCTGTTGTATTTATAGGTGCCATTATTATTTCGCAGCAGATAGGCCTGTTTTTTAATAAAGATCTGGGTTATAATCGCGATTATGTGATCTACGCCCAATTACCCCGCGACTGGTCTGTAAAAGGCGTGCAAAAAATGGAATCCATCAAAGAACAGCTGGCACAAATGCCTGAGGTGAAAAATATAACGTTGTCATGGGAGATCCCCGATGGTAGTAACGGAGGTAATTCGCCCATATACAAACAAGGGTCAAATCCGGCCCAGGCAATAACCTCACAAAATTTGGCTACAGATAATCAATATGCGGCTACTTATAATATCCCGCTAAAAGCAGGCACATTTTTTAAGCCGGTTTTTATGGTGGCCGATACCGCCCAGGTAGTTATTAACGAAACAGCATCGAAAGCATTAGGTTACCCGACCCCTGAAAATGCCATCGGTCAACATATTATGATCCCGGGCGTTAATATCCCCTTTACTATTTGTGGTGTTACAGCCGATTTCCATTTTGGGTCGATGCAGAGCCGTATACAACCTATTACCTTTTTTAATGTTAACTATACAACCTATTACCGCTTCTTTTCTATCAAGGTAAAGCCTGGTAATATGCAACGTAACCTGCAGGCCCTACAGAAAAAATGGGCCGAAGTTTTACCCGGCGCCCCGTTTGAGTATAGCTTTATTGATGACGCGCTCGCAAAAATTTATCAAAGCGAGTTGCAGTTGAAGCAGGCATCATATATTGCTACTATACTTGCTATTATTATTGTGCTGCTTGGTGTATTAGGTTTAATATCATTGAGCATACAAAAACGTACTAAGGAGATAGGTATCCGTAAAGTGCTGGGGGCATCAGTAGCCGGTATCATCAGCTTGTTTATGAAGGAGTTTTTGGGCGTAATATTAATTGCAGGGTTAATAGCCTGCCCCGTGGCTTATTTAATTATGAACCAATGGCTTAATGATTATGCCTATAAGATTGCCATTACCCTTAATCCTTTTATGATAGCCATAGCCGGCTTAACTTTGGTTACTGCCATTTTAATAGCTATACAAACCATTAAGGCAGCCCTTGATAGCCCGGTTAAAAGTTTAAGATCGGAGTGATAACCTTACTCAACCCTATACCCCGGGAGCTTCCGGGTACATATCTTGAAGGCAACCAACAGGGTAATATGCTCCGTTAGGAGCTACCTGTTTGTAGCACTTAAATATTTATACCCTTTGCCTCGTAGAGGCTACCCGTTAATAACAAAAGCGATTATCTGCTAATTAGGGGTTGCACCTACGGAGCAAACTCGCTTTTTGGTTTTTTACTACAAACAGGTAGCTCCTAACGGAGCATATCAACCGGTGTACACACAGTAGCCAAAGGAGAGGGCTTTATCAAATGTTTTATGTTTTAGTTCCCGCTTAAGGTAGGATCATTCACCACTCCGGCAAATAGTACCAGACCTGTTTTCATTTCTCTTATAGCGAAAACGAATGGACGGTTAAATGCGTAGGAAAACGGAGCTGCCGATGTTAACCCAACACTTACCGAAGTAACGGCCGCTGCTTCGGTACCATCTTCGTTTACATCAACATAAGCTTTGTGCTTAACCTCGGTAATTTTAAGGCCAGTGGCGCTTATTCGGGTAAAATCGGCAAAATCCGAAAATGCATTGGCCATACCCAGGCTGCTTAATATATCGTTCAGAATAATTTCATAGCTGAATTTAAACTTAGGCAAACTAATTATGGCATGACTTGACCCTAAACCAGCCATTAATATTTTCCATTTTGCCGAATCAAGGCCTGCAACATAATCCTTTACAGATGTACCTTCCTTTGGTGACACAAGTACCATACTGTATTTCCCATTACCATAAGGAAGTTCAATAGCTGTTGCATCGCTTGCAATGCTAACGTTACAATTCAGATCATTGTTCATAAAATCAGCCTGAACTATACCCCCTGTTGACAGATGGAAATCGGCTTTCTTTGTTTTAGCCGCATCAAAACGATCTTTCCAGGTGCTTTTAAAATATATGGCGTTGATAAGATACATCACTGCATTAGACGGTATCTGGTCAACTATTTTGGTGATCTTACCATTGGTTTGATCATTTACCCAACTGTTGATCAGGTCTTTAGTAGCTGCGGATTTAAAATCGACACCCGCTATTTTAGCATTATAATTGGTGGTATTAGTTTGCAAAAAGGCAGGCAAGGGTGTAAATGTGTTGGCGTACCAAATGGAGTTGGCTATTTTAACGGTTGCTTTAGGATCTAATTGCGGCAACTCCGTGATCAAGGTATGGTAATAGCTGTTAACCTGGTCTTCGGTAAAACCATTAAAATTCATCGTGTTCCTGATGGCGGTTAACGTTTGGCCATTGCTACCATTGCTGGTCATGCCAATAGCCATGCTTACACTTAATGGCGATATAAAAAGGTTTTGATTATCGGGTGTACCGCTAAAAGTCGCTTTAAACAATTTAAGGGTAAATGCATTATCAGCTGCAACTTTTTGCTGCTCGGTGGCGGTAAGCACCAGGTCTTTTCCAACAATGGGTTTAACCGGACTTTTTTTACAGGCAGTTGAAAAAATTAAAAGCAAAAGGCTTATTAGTGTAGTGGTTTTAGGTGTCATAAATAAGTGGTTTATAATATATTACGGAACTACTATTATTTATGCTACAGATAAGGTAATTATTTATTTAATATTTGGAGGAAGGGGGTTTAATAATACAATCTGCATTTCTGATAATTCTTTATCACGGGTGGCCTTGTCTAAAAAAGCGGGTTTAAGTCGGGTCACAGGGTACCGTTTATATGTTTTAATAACCTTATATTTCCAGCCCCTGGCGGCAAAATTGTACAGTATATCGGTATTTGCATAAAGCAAGGCTGGGGCTGGGATAGTTCCCGAACCATCGGGACTGGTTTCAGTAACCGGGGCATCCAGATAAAAATTCATATCGTCGTGAAACATGCCGTCGGCAATATAAACCGGGAGCTTTTGGGGATTATTTTTGTTGATCCACATGGCTGCCTCGCTGCCACTTTGATAATGTAACAGTGATGGGTAAAAGCACAGGTTAAGGTACAGGTTTACAATAAACGCAGCTAACAGTGTGCGGAATATGGTTTGCTGGATACCAGCAGAGATCTTGCCCGGTAAAAATATCAGCGCCAGTAATATGGCAAAAATGATAAGTCCGGTAATCCAGTTTAAAGTTTCGGGTTGATAAAAATATTGAAGTATGCCTATAATAACCAGCATCAATATAATAACCACAACCTGGGTAACGCGTATAGCTTTAATGCTTTTGACTGATGCTAAATTATAAAGGTATTGCGCTGTGATGATAGCGAAAAACGGGAATACGATAACTATATAATGCGGGAGCTGAAACTTTGATGCCGAAAAAAGCAGGAAGGTAAGCATCGATCCGCAAATGCAATACCACTCGTGAGCCTGCACATTTTTGATGCCTTTTTTGATGGATTGGAATATAGCCACAAACAATAAGAGCGACCAGGGTAAAAATGCCCATAAGGTGGTATGGATAAAAAAGGAGGGATCGCCGCTGCCTTTGATGGGACCGGTATTAAAAAAACGCCCGAACTGACTATCCCAAAAAAAGAATTTAATACCCGATACTCCCGTACGGCCAAACATCACCTTTTCGGGGTGCTTATCAAACTGCCGGTACAGACACCCTATTTCGGGCATGATAAATAGCAATATCAACACCGCTGCCAATAACCATCGCCAGTGATAAAGCTGCTTCCATTGCCGGGTGATGATCAGGTGACCAACCACCGCGCCGCCGATAGTGATCAGCGCGAACATCCCTTTGGTCATGATGGCGCAAGCGGTAAATAGACTGGCAAAAAGTAATTGCCAAAAACTATTACGGGTATGCGCTTTATAAAAATGATAAACCGCGGCAATGATCAGTCCGGTTAAATAAGGTTCGGCACGTACATCGTTATTGGAGAGTACAATATGCTGGGCGGTAAGTAGTATCAACACGGCCCATAATGCTATTTGTTTATTATAAAGTGCTTTGGCCAGGTGATAGGTATAAACAGCTCCCATCATCACAAACAAAATACCCGGTAGCTTATAGGCCCAGGTAGTAAAACCAAAACACTTAAAAAACAAGGCGGTAACCCAAAACGGAAAATGAGGTTTATCCAGCCAGTCGGTACCCCAGGCAAACAGATCAGCATAATTGTTACGCTGCACCATATTTTTGGCTATGGTGGCGTACAGGTTGCCATCGGGCCCTATGATGGTGATAAATAAGCCGCTAAAGTTTACCACAACGGCCATGCCTATAAAGAGGTAAAGCCATTTTGTTTGATTAGCAGCGTTTGGTTGATCCATATATAAAATAAGCCTGGGTAAGCGGCGGTAAATATAAACAGATTTAAGGGTAGCGGGGAAAATCAAACTCCTCCGATATGTATAAATGTTGTTTAATATGAACCGTCGCAGAAAATCCGGATAGTCACCGGCGCGACGCATGGCGTAATGGCTATTCCATCTATGTTCAAGCTTATGGTAACTCCTTTATTTGAATATGGCGATATTCCATCTGTCCGCGATCGCCTTCCAACCCCATAGGGCCGGTTGCGGGCAGCACCAGTGCATCCTCAAGTACTTCGCCGTTGCACTCACAGTGGGCGATATTATCTTTCACCGTTACGATAATGGTATTCCAGTCCTGCGCCCGGTAATTTTTCAAATCTTTATAGGGACCGGCCAGGAGATAATCACGGCATTGGAGCTGCTTCCCGCGCAGAAAAATGCCACTATCTGCATTTTTGGACGCACGGAATTCGATCTTTAGAATGAAGTTTTTAGGAAACTCCCGCAGGGTCCATGACTGCTGTACTTTACGTTCCACGCCCACCGGATAGTTTACCGTGATGATTCCGTTAGCGGAAGAATAACGTCCGTCAGAAGACACCTTCTTTCCGTCGAACTTTTCCGTGACGTCACCCTCCTTGCTCCGATAGCACCAGCCGTTGAGGGTGGCCCCGTCAAAAAGGCTTTCAAAGCCTGCATCCGGTTTCCAATTCTCAGTTTGAGCGCTTGCCTGCAGACTGGTAAACATGAATCCGGCTACAAGCATAAAAACGGGAACGATTACCCGCGACATTGTTTTTTTCATAGTAATAGGTTATAGATGAATTAACTGATTAATTTAAGTTCTTTTTTCCGGGCAGTAACAGCGTTTACCCCGCCCGCTGATAACGGCAGACAAAAGGTAAAAATAAAAGCACATTTTATTATATATAATTTCAAGTATTTTAATAGAGACCAAAGATCAGGGGCAAAAGACAGTGCTGGAGATATCCCCTTCCACTATCTTTATCAGACCAAGGCAAAACATAACAATTTATTAACGCTCCAATTTGTAAAACGGAGTAGTTTAGTACCTTGTACAAATGATATTATAAACAATGCAAAATCCGGTTAAATTAACTTTAGTCGCGTTGCTGTTACTGGCAACTTTTGGCGCAAACGCTCAAACCCGTGTTAAAAAAGCTGTTTTTATTATTGCCGATGGTATACCTGCCGACGTGATTGAAAAGCTGAACACTCCAAACCTGAAACTGATAGCTAAGCAGGGTGCCTACCTCAGGGCGCATGTTGGCGGCGAAAAGGGAGGCTACTCACAAACGCCAACCATATCGGCCAATGGATATAATAGTTTGCTTACTGCCACCTGGGTAAACAAACACAATGTTTGGGGCAACGATATCAAAGCGCCAAATTATAAATACTGGAGTGTGTTCCGGATGTTTAAGAATGCTTATCCAGAAGGGAAAACGGCTGTTTTTTCGAGCTGGACAGATAACCGAACTAAACTTATAGGCGATGGATTACCCCAGGCTGGTAATATCCACCCTGATTATGCCTTTGACGGTTATGAACTGGATACTGTAAAATTCCCGCATGATAAGGCGGGTAATTACATGCACCTGATTGATGAGCAGGTGGCCACATCGGCTGCTATTTGTATTAAAGATAAAGCGCCTGATTTGTCGTGGGTTTATTTAGAGTATACCGACGATATGGGGCACAAGTATGGCGATAGCCCACAATATTATGATGCCATTGAAAAAATGGACGCGCAGGTTGGCCGCATCTGGCAGTCTATACAGTACCGCCAGAAAAACTTTAAGGAAGACTGGCTGATATTTATCACCACCGATCATGGCCGTAGTGAACTAAACGGAAAAGACCACGGCGGTCAAAGCACCCGCCAGCGCTCAACCTGGATGGTGACCAGCTATAAACCGCTTAATAACTATGCTAAATATTACTATCCGGGTATTATTGATATTACATCATCCATCAACAGTTTTTTAAATGTAAAAGTACCTTCGGCCCAACTACACGAGATGGATGGCATATCCCTGATCGGTGCAGTATCAGTGGCTCAACCTGAAGCCAACTATATACAGGGTGCACTGGATGTAAACTGGAAAGCCCTTGACGCCAAAGGCAAAGTAAAAATATGGGTAGCTGCCGCCAATAATTTCAAGGAAGGCAAACCAGATGATTACCAATTACTTGCTGAAGTGCCTGTTACTAATGAACATGCCTTGTTAGATGTTAAAAACATGCCGTCTAAATTTTATAAGGTTTGTATTGAAGGGGAATTTAATACCGTGAACAGGTGGGTGGTTTTGGAGGATAAGAAGTAGGGTTTTTGGAGATACAGGACTGTAAGAGTCAGGAATCAAGAAAAATATAACACACTAACCTTCGCTCGTCTGTGACGAGTGCTTAATATGGTTTAACGTTTGCAACGTAAATTACATTATCATCAAGATGAGGCGACATAATCGCATACCCATTTAAGTGTTAAGAAAAAAGGTAACCTATACGCGTCATTGCGAGGAACGATGCAATCTCTTTAGGACAAGCATAAGTGGGTCTGTCATCCTGAGCTTGTCGAAGGATCGCGCGTAGAGGCCTGCCCACTATGCTTCGACAAGCTCAGCATGACAGCCTTTATTTAAAAAGTTGCCTGAGTAGGGTTTGCTTCATACCAATGACACATTTTTTACCATATAGCATTCCACAAAAAAGCCGGGCATTAAGCCCGGCTTAAATTCATAATATCAGATTAATACTAAACCACTTTCCCCATCAAAGGATCACTAAAGCTATGTTGTCCGGTTTCAACCCTGCCCGCATATCTTTTCTCGAAAGACTGGCAGCCGGTAACCTTGATGCTGAAATCGTACCAGCCATGATTTTTGGTAAGGTTAAGTACCTGGGTGCTTTGACCTTTGGCAGCTACTGTTTTTTTGTAGTTATTGGTTTTGTAGCTGTGGTCGGTTATTTCAATGGTGTAAGGTTTGCTGCCGGTATTAACCAGTTTTAGGGCAATGTTGCCGGTATGTTTATTTGCCGCGCCTTGTTCATATTCGCAGGCCACATCAATCAGTGGATCGGCAGTGTTACCTTTATATTCGCGGTAAAAGCCGTTGGGGCCGTATACTCGTAAATGATATTCGCCATTGTCAAATTCCTGCAACGGCCAGTTATCGGTAAGGCTGTCGCCGGCTGTAAGAGCGTAGGCCCAGGTACGCAAAGGCTCCATTTGCTGCGGATCATTAAAGCTGGCGTATTTGCCCGGAGCATAAACGTTAAAAGGCGAACCTAATGCTTTTTGGCCGAATACCTTATTAGCAGCTGTAAACTGAATATCAAATGATTTTTTATCGGCACTTAGTTTACCTTCGGCATACAGCTGGTAGTGCAGGGCGCATGATGGCTTAATGCCTTTTTCCTGCTGCGCCATGTATGGTGAAGCATAAGGCTCCTTATTGATCTGCGCTATCTCATCGGCAGTTAGCAGTTTATAGGTAGGCAGTTTTTTAAATTTAGCTTGATGTATGCTTTCTAAAAAGGCATCCTTTACCACAAATTCAGGATTGGCAATCTTCTCGCCATTATATGGCCTGAACACGCTGGTCAAATCACCGCAAACGGTACGGCGCCAGTTGCTGATGTTGGGCTCAACTACCTTTTTGCCTGTTTTTTTGCTTAAAAAGTCTTCCAGGAATTGCAGGGTTGAGGTATGGTCAAATACTTCGGAGTTAACCCAGCCGCCCTTGCTCCAGGGTGATGCGATAACCAAAGGTACACGATAACCCAAACCAATGGAGCTTTCGCGGTCATACACTTCGGGGAAGTTGTTGCGGGCCTTTTCCTGCTCCAGCGTTACAAACTCAATACTGGTATCAATGCCTTTGGAGGTTAAACCGGTGCCTGGTTTTTTAGAGTGGGGTACTACAAATGGCGGCACGTGATCAAAATAGCCATCATTTTCATCATAGGCTAATATGAAAATTGTTTTTTTCCAAACCTCTGGGTTTTGGGTCAGGATATCCATTACTTCGGATACATACCACGCGCCAAACCATGCTGAGCTTGGATGATCGGAGAAGTTTTCGGGAGCTGATATCCAGGAAACGGTTGGTAGCTGCCCGGTTTTTACATCGTCCCTAAATTGGTGCAATACATCGCCTTTGGGTACCAATAATTCGCGCTCGGTACCGCTATCATCATATTTTAAATTAACCAGTTCACGGTAATGCGGATTGTTGGTATTGGTTGCAAATCCTTTTTGGTGCAGATTTTTTTCGCGCTGTGATAGCGTAGCAAATTTACCCGGATCAAGACTTGCCATGTCCTTTTTAACATTATCCAGATCACGCTTCTTTTGTTTTAGCTGTTTTTGAAGGTGATCAATGTGTGCATCGCCGGCAGGTAACGCGCCTATTTGCTTTTCAAGCGCTGTAATTTCATTTGGTAAAAGGGTTGATCTTTTTTGCAGATGAGTAATATGGTTATCGTGCAGTTTAATATTGTACTGGGCAAAAAACTCCAGCGGGTTATCCTGAAAATTTGATAACCAGGAATCCTGTTCACCTTCAAAACCGGTATCAATGGCCACCTCGTTCTGGTAGTGTTTCCATGATATACCATGATCTTCCAAACGCTCGGGGAAAGTAGCCCAGTTCAGGGTGCCATAATCCATATCATCGTTCCATACGTGGGCTAATGAATTTTCATGTTGTTCGGCACGTACTGTTCCGCTCCAGAAATATAACCTGTTGGGGTTGGTACCTGTAAGGGCCGAACAAAAATTCTGATCGCATACCGTAAAGGCATCGGCAAGGGCATAATAAAACGGCAAATCCTCGCGGTTATAATAACCCATGGTAAGTGGCATGTGCCTGTACTCTTTATTGCTGTTTTGTTTTACGTTGAGCCACTGGTCATACTTGCCATCGTTACGGGCATTTACCTGGTTGGACCAGGAGTGCGGCAATGACGACATCCAGGTAGCTTTTGTGCCCTTTATATCCAGGCGGAAGGGGGCGTAGGTTTCACCAGCTTTATTTGATTGCAGCCATACCTTGTTTTTATTAGGCAGATCAATTGCCCGCGGATCATTAAAACCACGTACCCCTTTAAGCGTGCCATAAGTGTGGTCAAAAGAGCGGTTTTCCTGCATCAGGATAACGATATGCTCGGCATCAAGATAGGTACTGCCCGGTGCCGGGTTAATGGCCATCGCCTTTTGTATTGATTCGGGCAAAATACTTGCAATCCCGGCAGCACCTGTAAGTAACGCTGCCTTTTTAATAAAATCTCTCCTGGTATCGGACATATAAGTATGGGTGGTGAGTTATGAGTTTTTTGTATTGTTATTATCTTAAGTTTGAAATAAACATTGCATTTATTCCCTCCCTTGGGAGGGGTGTGCAGGCATGTGTAGTGGCAGGGAGGGGTTTCTGCGTCATATTAAATGGTTCAATATACCCCTTCCTCCCCCTTCCCAAGGGAAGGAATCGCACCGCCCCCTGCTTTATTTTATTAATATAACAAATTTATAAATCTATCAGAAACGATCTAGCCATCGGCCAAATTACTCAACTCTTTTTGCTATTACCTCTTCGCATAAACCGAATGAAAGTGTCATGCCGTTGCCGCCAACACCATTTATAACAGTTACGCCGGGTTCGGTCTCTACGATCAGTTCGGTAGCTCCGTTGGTCATTTTTGGGTAAATACCATGCCACGACTGCAGGAGTTTCCAATCCTTAAAGGTGGCAAAAGTATGTAAGTACTCGGTTATTAAATTATTAATAAATGCCTTATCAAATGGGTCGTGCACCAGGCCGTATTCGTGCGAATCGCCGATGGTAAGCTCGCCACTGCCGTTTTGCGAAACCATAACATGGATACCCCATTTTAAATGTGTGGCATATTGTTCCTCATAACGTTTCCTTAAAGCAGGTAATGAGGCTGCCGACTGGAAGCCCGGGTAATGGATCATGGATAAACCACCGCATAATGATGGGCCAATGCGCCAATCATTAGGCTGGGTAACCAGGCGCATCATCTGCAGTTTGCACTTGGTGATCTGTGTTTGCGCGAATAGTTCGGGGTAAAGTGTTTCAAAATCGGCGCCGCTGCATACAAATATCTCATCGGCCTGCCAGCTTTGATTGCCCGATATTACTTTAGGATGCTCAATGCGGCTGATGGCGGTGTTCCAATGAAATTGAACATCATATTTATCGGCGAGGTATTTAGCCACCTGGCCAACAGCTTCGCGCGACTCCACGATCATATCCTCACCGCTCCATAAAGCACCCTTTAAACCATCAGGGTTAACAGCCGGGGACCGGGCAAGGGTTTGAGCTGGGTTTAGTAAGGAGCAATCGCGAAAATTATGGTTAACCTCTACATATTCCTGTATCACCCGCAATTCGTCATCATGATAGGCGAGATGCAGGGAGCCAACTTCGTTATGCCAGATGCCTGCTTCGGTGCAAATGGTTTTCCAGATGCTGCGAGATAGCATTGCTCTATCAAAGAGTGGCCCGGTAGCCTGGCCAATAGGCCATATCATCCCAAAATTACGGATGGATGCCCCAACCGCACGTTCATTACGCTCAAACACGGTTACTTTGTAACCACGCATGGCTAAGGCTCTGGCTGTAGCAAGGCCAACAATACCAGCGCCTATAATTATTGCAGAGCCCCCCTGCCCCCTAAAGGGTGAGCTTTTTGATTTATCTTGAGTCATAGATTTAATTTGGTTTGGTCATTAGGTCATTTCTTCTGACTTTTAACTTAAAGAAAGTACCCCGTCTTCTTGTTCACTAATCTTTTTTTTATCTCTTTGAGCGCTTTGCAAAAAGTATATGAGCGATAGTACGCCGCAAATACCGCCAACAACAGCTACTATCATTACGCCTTCTTTAAAAAAGTTTCCCCAGCTAATGTTTGGTCTGCCCAGTTCTTTTACCAGCAAAATGCTCACACTGCCCAGATAACCCATGGAATCTGCCACATACATGATGAAGCCCACGTTACTGCGATAGTTAAAGGTAGCTATCATCCGTTCAAAAAATATGGCGTTGTAAGGTACATAACCCAGGTAAAGACCAAGCCCGGCCAAGGTCATCCAGGTTATAGGGCTTATCAGCTTTAGGGTGTATAGCATGGTTGAAACGCCTACCAGTACACAACCACCAATAATTAACAGGTGAATGATACTGAAAGCTTTTAAATTCTTTTTAACGAGGATAAGCAGGCTCATGGCAACCAGCACAATGATGGATATGATAGAATCGATATTGGTATAAATGCTGTTGCTTTTTACCCCCAGATCTGCCCAGATCTCTACCTCAAAATTATCCCGCACATCCCGCATAATGGTGAGCAGCACATAAATAATAATGGTGAGGATAATACCGGGTAAAAACCTGATCAGGAATTGTTTGCGTTCGGCCCTGTTCATAGGGGTGCGTTCGGCACGTTGTTGTTTATCTTCAATGGTAGGAGCTGGCATGAGCTCCATACAAAATACAAACAGCAATAGGGGCAATACAAATATGGCGCCCGTTAAAAAAGGCATGTGATATTCATTTACATGAAAAACGCTGAGCAGGGTACGCCCGACTGTTTTTACAAATCCCGATGCGAATATTAAACTGATGGATAACACGGCAGCCATAAATTCGGTAGATCGGCGTCCTTCCAGATAACCAAAAACCAGGCCCCATATAAGCCCCAGCGGAAAACCGTTGATGAACAGGAAAACGATATTAAAAGGAGCAGGTACCAGGGCGAAGACCAGCAGCGCCAGCCAGGCAATGCCTATCAGTGTTAAAATATAGCGCGCCCTGTTTTTGATGTTCACTTCGGCTATAAAACGGATGCCGTAAAACTTGCTGAAGGTATAACCAACCACCTGGGCTATTACCAGCCAAACCTTATAATCAACATGCAGGTATTGCTGCCCGGTAAATGTGCCGGCAGCAAAGGCCTTGCGGAAGGCATACATGGAAGTATACAAGCCAAATGCCGAAACCGCTGCCATTACTGATAGCAGGGAGTACGGCCATTTGGCTACCTTTACCCGTAACTGATCCATCAGTTTCATAACTGTTTACTGGTTTATGATCTCTATAACCTGTGCTATATCATCAATAATGTGGGTAGGGTTGTAGGTTTCCAGTTCGGTACGGGAAAAAATGCCGGTGGTTACGCCTATTATATACTTGCAACCCGCGTTCTGGCCCTCGCGTACATCAACCTCTGTATCGCCAACTTTGGCAACCTGCAATGGATCGGTAATGCCGCCATCCTCCATCATTTTTTGGATCATATAAGGATGCGGGCGACCAAGCTCTACTTCGTCAGAACCAACAACGTGATCTATCAGCCCTTTTTCGTGCCAGTGCAGGCGGTTGATAATGGTATCGGCAATATCGCGCGAAAAGCCCGTATTGATCCCCACCTGTACGCCATTGGAGCGTAGGGTAGCAAAGGTTTCTTCAACATTTGGAAGGGGTTCAATACCTGGTTCATATTTATAAAAGTGGATCATCTGGAGCACAAATTCTTTATGGATATTGCCAACCAGTTCAGTAGTTATTTTATCGCTATCGGTTTCATGCAGTTGCAGCATTTGTCTTATCGCCAGGTTTTTTTCGTAGCCCATTAAAGGGTTTATTCTGTCGAGCTCAACATGGTAATTGTATTTTTTTAAAGCAGCCTGGAATGCTTTGCTTACTTCATGATCGTCTTTAACCGTGGTGCCGGCTATATCAAATACTACTAATTTAATGGTCATAATATCAATAAGAATGTTTAGCAATACTAAACTTTATTTATTAATACCAAACTAAATTTGTGTTAAGATATGGTTAAGGGGACTTCGCAGAGACGCGTAATTGCGCCTCTGGATTGCACGCAGATAGAATATTCAGCACACATAAATTTGTGAGAGATGCCTAATTGAGTCTCCACAATAATTTAAATAACATTACCTTTATAATATGGATGTAGTGCTTATTTCAGAAATTACCTGCCCATTCTGTGGTTTTAAAAAGCAGGAAGAAATGCCTGTTGATTCATGTCAGTATTTTTACCAATGTGATCACTGTAAGGCAGTATTAAAACCCAAAGACGGCGACTGTTGTGTGTTTTGCAGTTATGGCACTTACAAATGCCCGCCAATACAGGCCAACAGGTCGTGCTGCTAAATGGTCATATAGCGGCATAACTCACCTGTTCAGCTTAATCAATTAACCACTATTTCTTTTCCTCAAAAAAATAGATTACCAGCATACTCGCGGTGGTTTTGCCCATGTTTTTTGGCGTATGGGGTATGCGGCCATCAAACAGCATAGAATCGCCCTGGTGCAGGGTTATCTTGTCATCGTTAAACTGATATTCTATTTCGCCTTGCAAAATGTACTTGTACTCAAATGCATCGGTTTCAACAAGCGGGCGGGTGGCATCGGGCTCCAGCTCCAATATTACAATGTCGACAGTAGAGTGGGTTATTGATTGTGTAAATATGCGCTGGTAATGAAAGCCTGTAGCATATTCTTTTTCAAAATGCTCGTATTCATTTTTCCGTTTTATCAAAACAGGCAAATGATCGTTTTTGGAGCGGATATCCTTAAAAAATTCATTAAGGTCGATCTCCAATGCTTTAATGATTTCAATTAATACCATGAGCGATGGTATGGTACGACTATTTTCAATTTGTGAAATGAGCCCTTTGCTTACATTGGCCCTTATGGCCAGCTCCTGTACGGTGATATTTTTTTCACGGCGGCGTTCTTTTATCCGGTTACTGATCTGTATCAGTATATCTTCTTCCATTATTTATTATCAAGTTAGCAGGCGCAAAGTAACTAATAAGCAAATTTATCCAAAATGATTTTTTTGTTACATGTGGTGAAAAGACTCACCCTGGCTTTGCTTCGGACGAGTTTTCGCCAACGGGATGGATATTTTACAAACATTTAATGTTTCCCTAATCTGGATACCCTTTATTTGTAAACAAAAAACTAACCATGTCCTTTTCCCAATATAGTCCGCAGGCCGTTGTGAACGAAATATTTTCACTTTATGAAAAATTTGGTGATGAAGATTATATTGGCGAACCGGTTTCGCAACTGGAGCATATGTCGCAGGCTGCGGCTTTGGCGGAGGCTGAAGGTTATGACGATGAAGTTATACTGGCTGCCTTTTTTCACGATATAGGCCATTTATGCGCTGATGCTGATGAAGCCGAAAGTATGGACGGCATGGGCAATGTTGACCATGAAAAACTGGGTGCCGATTATTTGCTTGAACGTGGTTTTTCTGAAAGGGTGGCCAATCTGGTACAGGGCCATGTGATCGCTAAAAGATACCTTACTTATAAATATCCCGAATATTATGACTGCCTGTCTGACGCCAGTAAAACCACGCTTGAATTTCAGGGTGGTGTAATGACCGAAGATGAAGCTACCGATTTTGAACTTAACCCCGATGCTGAGTTAATTATAAAACTACGCTACTGGGATGATATGGCCAAAGAGATGAATGTACCGGTAAATAACATAGATTATTTAAAGTCAATAGCATTAACTCATTTGCAACTGGTAAACAGTTAATCTCCTATATTAAGTTTTTGTAAGCTACATGTAATTCTGCCGTTACAAAAATCGCCTGCTTAACACAGGGTGAACATAAGATTAAGCATTGCTTAATACTAAATTAGTTTACTAATAATAAACAAAGTTTAGTATTGCTGAATGAAAAATCAATCCCCTTCACCTTTAAATTTTAGCAGATGAACAAGTTTTACCAGAAATTAAAAACCCTTATCACGGTTTTATTATTTTGTATTGCTCCATCTATTTTATTCGGACAAACCAAAATAAGCGGTACTGTTACCGACGAAAACCACTTACCATTACCCGGTGTAAGTGTAAGAATTAAAGAACAGACTAAAGGTACGGTTACTGATGTGGAAGGCCGCTACAGTATTACCGCCAATGCCGGTCAAACCCTTATTTTTACTTTTATTGGTTATGCCCCCAGGAATGTGGTTGTGGATGATAAAACCGTTATAAACGTAAGTATGAACGGTGACAGTAAAACCTTAAATGAGGTTGTGGTAACCGCGCTGGGTGTTAAAAAAGAGACCAGGCGCATTGGTTACGCGCTACAATCCGTTAACGGCGCTGATGTAACTACCGCTCGTGACCCAAACCCTATTACTGGTTTAACAGGTAAAGTGGCTGGTTTATCAGTAGGCCCATCGGCCGAGTTATTGGGTAACCCTTCGGTATTAATAAGGGGTAACGCGGTATCGTTATATGTTGTTGACGGTTTCCCGATCAATACCGATACCTATAACATCAGCCCTGATGATATTGAAACTTATACCGTGTTAAAAGGCCCTGCTGCTGCTGCCCTATACGGTAGCCGCGCGCAAAATGGTGCTATTTTAATCACCACTAAAAAAGGTGATAAAAACAAAAAAGGCTTAACAGTTGATATAAACAGCAGTACGGTTATGAACACCGGCTTCCTGGCATTCCCCCGCACACAAAACTCATTTGGCGCGGGCGAAAATACTTTTTACACCTTTGTTGATGGTAAAGGCGGTGCACCGGGTGGTGTAGATAGTGATTACGATGTTTGGGGCCCTTATTTTGCCGGTCAGTTAATACCGCAGTATGACAGCCCTGTTATTAATGGTGTGCGCCAGGCTACCCCGTATACCGCAAGGGGTAAGGATAACCTGAAAAACTTTTTGAAAACCGGTTATCAAACCAACAACAACATTTCATTAGGTTCAGTTGGCGATACTTATGTAACCCGGTTTTCGGTTTCACAGCAACATCAAACCAGTTATATCCCATCACAATATCTGGATATAGCCAACGCTAACTTTTACGCATCATTTACGCCAACTTCACGCTGGAAATTTGAGGCAAACGTTGATTTTAACAGACAATCAACAGATAATTTTCCTGACGTACAATATGGCCCTAACAGTATCATTTATAACATAGCTGTTTGGACAGGTGCCGACTGGGACATTAACGCACCTGATATTAAAGCTATATGGCAGCCCGGTAAAGAAGGTGTTCAATCGCAATTTGCTGAGTACACCCGTTACCATAACCCTTATTTATTAACCGAAAAATGGACAAGGGGCCATTACAAAAATGATGTTTACGGTTACATTTCAAGTAATTTCAAGATCAATGATAACCTGAATGCAACTTTACGTTCGCAAATTAATACCTACAACATATTGCGTACCGAAGACCTGCCATTTTCGGCACACCCTTATGGTCGTGAAGGTAACCAGGGAGATTACCGCGAAGACCGCCGTAACCTGTTTGATAACAATACCGAGTTGTTTGTTAACTACAACTACACCATTAAAAAATTCCTGAACTTGTCAGGCTTGGTGGGTTCAAATCTGCGTAGCTTTAACTATAACTCCAGCTGGACATCAACAGATTATTTGAACGTACCCGAAGTTTATACTTTCAGTAACTCAAAAAACGCGGTACAATCAACCAGCTTTAATTCACAGGAACGTGTATTAAGCGGTTACTATTCAATTGATGCTACATTTGGTAAATATGCTACCTTATCAAGCACAGGCCGTGTTGATAAATCATCGGCATTTCAAAATGTAACTACTTATTATTACCCAAGCTTATCGGCAGCAACTGTAATTTCTGACTACATTAAACTGCCAGAAGTTATATCGTTCTTAAAAGCGAGGGCATCATACTCTACTGTAAAAGCCGATGCTTCAAGCTCAACTATCGGGCCTGCTCCTTTTAATGCCATCTCGGTATATGGCGGTTCAACAACTACAAGCAGCCCAAATTCAAACCCGCTGTTCCTGAACCCGCTTGGTTATGGAAGTACTTATAACTCACCTTATAATGGTCCAAGCTATCAGCTTAATCCATTTTACTTAACCAGCAAGCCTTACAACAGCCAGCCTGCAGCTTCTGCTTCTGACTTTTTGTATCAGACCAATATAAAAACCTCAACCCGTGTTAACTACGAGGAAGGGTTTGATATTAAATTTTTACAGAACCGTTTAGGTTTCTCAGCTACAGCTTTCCAATATATTGATGGTCCGCAGATTTTGGCTAATCCTATATCAACAGCTACAGGTTATACAACTTTGTACCTGAATGCTTTAAAAACCAAGAAAACAGGTTATGAAGGCTCATTAGAGGGTACACCGATTAGGAACTTAGGCGGTTTTACCTGGAACATTTTGGTTAACGTATCAACCTTTAAAGATGTTTATGAGGAGCTGCCTCCGGGACAGGATACTTATCAAACATTCTTTAAAAACGGCGACCGTACCGATAAACTTTACGGAACCGCATTTGCAAGAACCCCACAAGGACAGATCATTAATGATGCTGCTGGTAAGCCACTGGCATTACCGGTTCCTCAATACCTGGGTAACGAGAATGCTAAATATGCATGGAGTATTAGTAACAAGGTTCGTTATAACAACTTTAGCCTCGGTTTCCAGTTTGACGGATCAGTTGGTGGTGTTATTATTGACTACATGCACAATAAAACCATGCGTGGTGGTGCAAATATTGAAACCGCTACCGGTGCACTGGGCGATGCCCGTTATAAAGACTGGCAAAACTTTGGTAAAGCAGGCTACAACGGTAGTTATATAGGCGAAGGTGTAACCGTATCAAACGGAGCATCTATCAACTATGATCCTGTAACCGGTAAAATATCAAACTACACCGCGCTGCAATATTCACCTAACAAGCAAACCGCTTTGGTGCAGGATTATGTAAGTAAATATTATAACGTTGATGAGTCAAACCTAATGAGCAAAACCTTCTCCAAACTGCGCGAGGTAACGCTTGGTTATGATTTCCCTAAAGCATGGATGGATAAATCATTCATCAAAAAGGCATCGTTATCGGTATATGGCCGTAACTTATTATACTTCTATAAAGACAAACGCTTTAAGGATGTGGATTTAGATCAATACAATTATGCTACCTCAAGCACTGTTTTGCAATCGCCAACAGTACGTAGCTATGGTGTAAACTTAAATGTATCATTCTAATTAAAAATTGAATAATTATGAAAAAGATATTTATTAATTACGTACTGCCGGTATTCATGGTATTGGCGGTAACAGGTTGTAAAAAGAGTTTTGAGGACCTTACCAAAAACAATAACGTGCCCAGCACGGTTCCTGCATCGCTGTTATTTAATGGTGTATTGAATAAAATGGTTGACATGCCTCAAACCGAAAACGAGATATATGCCCAGTATTACTTATATAACTATGATTATTACGGTAATAACCGCTACGATGATTTTGCAAATGGTGGCGATAATTACTACGGCACGCTTAAAAACGTATTAGATATGGAAAAACGAGCTGTAGCATCGGGTGGTGCAGCGGTTAATCCTTATGAGGCACTGGGTAAATTTTTCAGGGCTTATTTCTTTAGTAAAATGAGTTTGGAAGAAGGTGATATCCCTATGACCGACGCTTTAAAAGGATTAGATAATCTTACTCCAGCTTATGATACTCAAAAAGCAGTTATGACACAGTGTTTAGCCTGGCTTGAAAGTGCCAATGCTGATATGACCCAACTGATTAAAGATCCTACAATAGGTGGTACTGGTGTTGGCGCTTCTTTAGCCAATGACATTTATTTGGGTAATGATCTTACTAAATGGCAAAAAGTAGTAAATACATTCAGGATAAGACTATTAATTGCATTAAGCAAAAAAACAGCAGATATTGATGTGAAAACACAGTTTGCAAACATCATTGGCAATGCAACCAAATATCCGCTCATGACCAGCTCTGATGATAACCTGCAGTATAAGTTTGTTACTCCAAGTAATTATTACCCGCAAAACCCTGACAACTTTGGGCAAAATGGTTCAAGGCAGAATATGTCGGCAACTTATGTTGGGTTACTTACACAGTTAAAGGACCCACGGGTATTTGTAACTGCCGAGCCATCACGTTATCTTGTAGATACTTTAAAGAAAAGTCCAACCAGCTTTGATGCATTTGTTGGCGCCGATCCGGGTCTTGATCTTGGTGTGATGTACAATAACGCTACCCTGCAGCGCTATTCGTTTATGAACCGTAAACACTTTTATTCAACCTATACCGGTGAACCAAGCGTACAGATAGGTTATCCCGAATTGATGTTTAACATTGCCGAAGGCATTAACCGCGGATGGGCTACGGGCGATGCCGAAGCCTATTATGTTAAAGGTATACAGGCATCATTCCAATATTATGCTATTCCTACAACTGCGGGTGCAAGTATATTCTCAGCTTACTTTTACCGTCCTGGTGCAACAAAGGGCCCTGCAGACCTGTCAAGTTATGATACTTTTCCTATAACTGTAAACTGGACTACTTACTACGCGCAGGATGCTGTAAAATATACAGGTGGTGCAGCCGGTCTTACTCAAATATTACAGCAAAGATACCTGGCGCTTTTCCGTCATTCAGGTTTGGAGTCGTATTTTACTTACCGTCGTACCAAAGTTCCAACCTTTACAACTGGTCCGGGTACAGGTAACAGCGGTCGTATAGCGCTGCGTTTTGAATACCCAACATCAGAAAGAACTGTAAATGCTACCAATTATAATAAAGCCCTGAGCAGCCAATTTGGCGGTAAGGATGATATAAACGGTGTAATGTGGATATTACAATAAACTGTGGATATTACAATAAACATTGAATTTAATAAAGGCCTCCCGATATTTCGGGAGGCCTTTATTGGATAAAATAAAACCTATGAAAAAAATAATTTTAACACTGGTGCTTTCTGCGGCTTTTTCTGCATTATTTGCGCAGCAACATAAAACCGAAAATGTAATAATAGTAACCATTGATGGTTTACGGTGGCAGGAAGTTTTTCGGGGTGCCGACTCTGCCCTGATCAATTCGCATGATACCGATGATAAAGACGTAGTACGTAAAAATTACTGGACAAACCAGGCAAACGATCGCCGTAAAATGCTGATGCCGTTTTTCTGGTCGGCTATTGTGCAGCAGGGCCAGTTATACGGTAATCGCGATATAGGCAGCAAGGATGAGGTGGCCAACCCGTATCATTTTTCATACCCTGGCTATAACGAGATCTTCAGCGGCTTTGCTGATCCACGGATGAACACCAATGAAGCTATTACCAACCCCAATATGAATGTGCTGGAGTTTTTGAATAAGCAAAAAGGCTTTGAAAATAAGGTAGCCGCGTTTTCATCATGGGAAAGGTTTACGCAGATCCTGAACACCCAACGCTCAGGTTTGCTGAACAACTCAGGATATATGCCGTTAACGGTACCGGGCATGAATGACCGTTTAAAACATTTAAATGAAATGCAAAACGAGGCGCCTCATTACCTTGGCGATTCAACCCGGATTGATTTTTTGACCTTTGAATTTGCAAAAACGTACCTGCAGCAGTTTAAGCCACGTGCGCTGTATATCGCATTTGATGAACCCGATGATCTGGCTCATGCCGGCAACTACAAATTTTACCTGGATCGTACCCGCCAGGAGGACGACTATATAAAACAATTATGGCAGTACGTACAAACCGACCCGGTTTATAAAAACAAAACTACCCTGATTATCACTTGCGACCACGGCAGGGGAGATGTACCTATAGCCAAATGGCGCGATCATGGTAAAGAAACCCCGCACTCTGAGCAAACCTGGTTTGCAGTTTTAGGCCCCGATACACCAGCCTCAGGCGAAATGAAATTGCCAGTAACAACATACCACAAACAACTTGCGCAAACAATTGCCAAACTTCTGGGCTTTGATTTTAAGGCAGCCGCCGGGCATGAGGTTGGCGATGCCATAGGCAGTGTTACCGGTAAATAATTTTTTGAAATTAACAGCTTATTATCATGAATAATAAAATTCTTGTATCGCTCGCTATTTGTTTAAGTACTTACGCGGTTTCATTCGCGCAAAAGCAAGTTAGTATTTTACAGGTACCCGGTGCCGACCAGTTTTGTAAAATTAACCAGAGCGGTACCTCCGTTTTGCCGAGCGGCAGGTTTATAACGCCTGCAGGTAATACTATCCGCATTACACATGATCCTTTTGGCTTATCTATATCGCCCGATGGTAAAAAGGCGGTAACGCTGCACAACGGGGTTATTGAAATTATTGAACTGTCTTCCATGAACGCCGTAAGGGTTCCCAGTTATGATAAAAAGATAAAATCGCCCTTATCAAATGGATCATTCCTGGGTGTAGCTTTTTCGCCGGATTCCAAAACATTGTATTTGAGCGGAGGCGATAATGGGGCTGTTATTATTTATGATGCGGAAAAATTTGAGCGGATAGATTCATTATCATTAAACGGGAAAGTAGGAGACAAGGAATATGATGATAGTTTTACGTCAGACCTTCAGCTTAACCCGGCAAATAATGAGTTATTGGTGCTTGACCGTGGTAACTTTCGTTTAGTCAGGTTAAATCTTGACACAAAAAAAATTACCGCCTCTGTTAATGTTGGGCGCCAACCCTTCGGCCTGGCTTTAAGTCCGGATAAAAAAACGGCTTTTGTGGCTAATGTGGGCATGTATTCGTACCCATTAATTACCGGGGCTACACCTCAAAATGCCGATTCTATACGGATCTCTCAACATCCTTATGGTGATAATACCAAAGAATCGCGCGAAGGAACCATTATTGAAGGAAGAAAGATCCCCGGTGTTGGCGACCCGTTGGCACCCGAGGCCATGAGTGTGTTCACTATTGATCTGGCTACCAACCAGGTGATCGATAAATTTAAAACCGGTCACCAGATAGGCCAAATGCTGGAAGATGCCGAGGTAACTGGTGGCGCAAGTCCAAACTCTATTGCTGTAGGCAGCAATTATGCCTATGTAACTAATGCTACGAATGATAATGTTACGATTATTGATTACAAGAACCATAAACTATTAGGCGATATACCTATGAAGGTTGATAGCCGCATTGATAAATATCGCGGGCTGCTGCCGTTTGGTATTTGCCTGAGCAAGGATGAACAAACTTTATATGTTGCCTTACTGGGTTTTAATGCCGTTGCAGTAATTGACGTGCCCTCCAAAACTACCAAAGGATTAATCCCTACCGGCTGGGGAACTTCGCGGATAAGGTTATCAGCCGATGAAAAGGAAATGTATATTACCTCGTGCCGTGGCTATGGCGCCGGCCCAAATGGCGGGTATGGCTTTGTTTCGCCACCGCAGGGTACTTATATTAACGATATCCAGTTAGGGACATTTCAAAAAGTGCCGGTGCCTGATCAGGCTCAGCTGGCATTGTATACCAAACAGGTTATCAATAATACTTTTGCCAGTAAAACTATTCCGGTTGCTGCTAAAAATCCATTACCGGTTTTGCCGGGCGCATCGCCTACACCTATTAAATATATTGTTTACATCACTAAAGAAAACCGTACTTATGATGAAGTATTCGGGCAGTTGAAAAATGCCAGGGGCGATAGTACCCTTGCCCGGTTTGGTGTAAACTGCGAATATACATTGCCCGATGCTTTACGGGTGAAATTTCCGGGATTAAAAGTATCGCCCAACCATATCAAGGCGGCCCAACAATTTGCTTTTTCAGATAACTATTATTGCGATAGCGATGCCTCCATACATGGTCACCATTGGATGATGGGTGTAATCCCTAATGAGTGGGTAGAGGCAAATTCCAATGTACACAAAACGGCAAAACTGTTTTCAAAAGCACCCGGACGCCGCTTTCCAGGGTCAACCGGCAGTATGGACCCTGAGGATTTTGCCGAAACAGGCGGCCTCTGGGAAGCGCTGGAAAGAAAGCATGTAGCGTTTTACAATTTTGGCGAAGCCAATGAAACAGCTCACGTGCGCGAAGAGTGGCAGGATACAACCACCGGTGCGGCCCACCTGGTAATGGTTCCCATGCAAAAAGCCTTATTTACCCGAACAAGCCATAACTATGCGGGCTTTAATACCAACATTCCCGATCAGTTCAGGATGGACCAATTTGAGGGCGAGTTTACCAAAATGTGGATCAAAGGGAAGAAAAAAATGCCTTCCCTGATCACCATGCAGGTGCCCAATGATCATGGAGCCGATGTAAGGCCCAATGACGGGTATCCTTACAGGCAATCATACATGGCCGATAATGACCTGGCAGTTGGGCGCATACTGCATTTTTTATCGCGTACCAAATATTGGAAAAACATGCTGGTAATAATTACCGAAGATGACCCCCAAGGTGGTGTTGACCATGTTGACGCGCACCGCTCCATATTGATGCTGGCCGGTCCTTATGTAAAAAAGGGATTTGTGAGCCACACACATGCCAACTTTGGGTCGATATTAAAAACCATTTATAACATACTGGATGTGCCTTATGTAAATCAATATGATGTTACAGCTACTTTGCTGCAGGACTTTTTTACAGATAAGCCCGATTTTAGCCCATATACATTTGTAAGGAGCGATACCCGGGTGTTTGATCCACAAAAGGCGATGAGCAGGTACAACAAAACTATCGATTGGCGTAAAATTGAAAAAGGACCCGAAATGGATGATGAAGACCGCGAACGGGAAGATCACTATAAACAGAAAAGACCTGCGAAGGTAGTTGATAAGGACTAAACAGGTTGCTCATTAATGAGGATTTAAACCACCAAACATGAAATTACTTTTAGTATCAACAATACTCCTTTTACTATACGAGGGCGATAACTGGCAGCCCAACCCTGCACCGGCATCCAGACATAAATTCATAGTGGCGGCCCACCGCGGCGATCATTTGATATATCCCGAAAATACCCTGGCCGCCTACCAGGAGGCCATTAAAAACGAAGCTGATTACGTAGAGATTGACCTGCGTACCACCAAAGACGCTGAACTGATCAGTATGCACGATGCCAGTGTTAACCGCATGACCAACGGCAAGGGCCTGGTTAAAGACCTTACGCTAAATGAACTTGAACAGCTTGAGGTAAAAAGCAAAGACACCACCAATAAAGTAACCTACCGGATACCAACATTTAAGCAAATATTGCAACTGTGTAAACACAAGATCAACATCTACCTTGATTTTAAGGCAGCTGATCCGGCTGTTGCTTACCAAATGATCAAACAATATGGTATGGAAAAACATGTGCTGGTATATATTAACAGCGCCGAACAATTTACCGGCTGGCGTAAAGCTGCCCCCAAAATGCCCTTGATGCTGAGCCTGCCCGATAGTGTTGAAAATGTTGCAGGTATGGAAAGCTTTATTAATAAATACCAGGTAGATATACTGGACGGCAGTTACAAGCAATATGATGCCGATATGGTGAAATTTGCGGAAAGTAAACATATCCCCGTTTGGCCCGATATTCAAAGCGCCGGCGAAGGCCCTGCTGATTGGGATAAAGCGCTGGACAAGGGTTTATCCGGCTTGCAAACCGATCATCCGGCCGCGCTGGTAAAATATTTGAAAGGAAAGGGGTTGAGGTAGCCATTACTTTCCGACACATAATTTTAACTACTTTTTGTCATTTCGACCGCAGGGAGAAATCTTATACGATAGGCATACTCACTGGATAGATTTTCCTCTCAAACTTGCACCGGAATATTATCTTTGAGAGATATAATGGGTACTACATCATTTAAGTATAGCAAAGCATTTGCCTGTTTAGCAATATGCTGGATTACAATTTGTATTGGTCTTTTTCTTTTCT
The DNA here is from genome assembly GCF_050433765.1 of Mucilaginibacter lappiensis. GTDB lineage: Bacteria > Bacteroidota > Bacteroidia > Sphingobacteriales > Sphingobacteriaceae > Mucilaginibacter > Mucilaginibacter lappiensis_A. Next base: position 82,774 of record NZ_JBNPWP010000010.1, read on the forward strand.
TTGGTATAGCTTGTAATGAAGTTAAACTTAGATTATTTGCCGGTATATTCTTGTTGATCTTTATAATGATGTTTGTTTATTTCTTTTGGAATCATGTACGCTCTGCTTTCAGAAACGAAACGGCGATTGAGTTTGATGAGGAAAAGGTATCGATTTATATGACAGGAAGAACGGTATACTGGAAAGATGTAGTAGAGGTTTCATGGGAGTATGATAAATGGAAATTTTTATTATTTGAAGTGGTGGATGGTAAAAATATTACCGTTGGTGTAGGAAGGATTGCAGGAGCAAATAAGACCATTTATAATACCGCTCAGGATTATTTCAGGCAGGCATTATTGAATGAGGGTAATTAAATTCCGGATCCTTTTCAATCCTTAACCCTGATTTAACACCCATACCTTACATTTACTTAAAAATTTAACCTATGACTACCCGCAGAGAATTTATTGGTACTGGCCTGGCCGGTGTTGCAGCTTTAACATTGTTGCCTGCTGTTAACACTTTTGCAAACGTTAATAATGACTACCAAAGAGATAAAAAAAATAAGCTGAAACTAAGGTTTGCCCTGGCATCTGATATTCATTACGGTCAGCCCGGAACAGATTATGCCCTGAATACCGGCAATATGGTGAAATGGCTCAATGCGGATCATGCTAAAAATCACCTGGATATGGTGATCGTAAACGGCGATCTGGTGCATAACCGCCCAGATCTGCTGCCCGAAATAAAAACCAATTATTTGGATAAGCTAAGCGTACCTTATCATACCATTCCGGGTAACCATGATTTTGCCGATGCCGCCCTTTGGCAAAAGAACTTTGGCTATGAGGATAAATATACCGTGGAATTTGGTGATATTGCCTTTGTGCTGGCCAATACTGCCGATACAAAAGGAATCTATGTTTGCCCCAACAATGCCTTTATCAAAGCTTCGCTTGATAAGCTTACCGATAAAAAGATAGTTTTTGTGATACTGCACATTGCACCATTTAAGTGGCAAAAGGATGATTTTTTTGTGGATTGTCCAGAAACCATCGACCTGCTGCATAGCTATCCAAATGTTAAGGCTACCTTTCACGGACATGATCATTTGCTTGATGGGGTGCGTTATACCGGTAAGTTCCCGCATTTCTTTGATTCGCACATTGGCGGCGACTGGGGTACCGACTACAAGGGATACCGCATAGTAGAAGTTGATGAGCAAAACGCCATTTATACCTACCAGGTTAACGCCAGCCAAAACCCGGTACTTAACTCCAATAAATTATAAGAAATCAGGAGACACACATGTAATGTGTCTCTACAACATTTACGTAGAGACGCATCACATGCGTCTCTTACTATTTTTCGGAAGGGAATTTTAATCCAATCTCCGCGCGGGCCCTGTCAATCAGGTTGATCATTTGTCTTGACATTTGGTGACTGATGATGGGGCTTTCGGTTTCGTGAGCTTTTATCAAATCGCAAAAGTGCGCTATCTCATAGTTGAGGCCACCGGCAGTAAATGGTTCGCTCAGTTCAATAGTACGGCCGTCAAGATAATCAATGGTAGCGCGGGCCGGGTTCCACCAGTTTTTGTGGATGGTGATATGCCCTAACGGACCGGCTATTAACGCGTCGCCTTTGCCATGCAGATCAAAGCCGGCATATAATTGGGAGTAACCACCGGCATGAAGGGTTTGAAATACGGTGAACATATCTATCCCCGTACTGCCAAAGCGACCCATTGCCTGCACATCCTGCAGGTCGCCAAGCCAGTCTATCGCTAAAAAAGCCTCGTATATACCAATTTGCATCAACCCGCCGCCAACCAGCTCATGACTAAAATTAGGATGATCGGCGGGAACATCTGCTACTGACGATCCGGCACGTACATAACCAGCCGGGCCAATTGGGTCATGAATAAGATGCTCTTTTAAACGGGTGTATAAAGGATAAAATGCCGGTTTCATACCTTCCATAAAAAGCAGCTTACAGTCTTTTGCTACGGCAAGCACCCGCTCCAGTTCGGGCAGGTTAACGGTTACCGGCTTTTCGCATAGTACGTGTTTGCCCGCTTTTAACGCGGCTATGCTGTAGGCTGCATGGCTATCAGGCAGGGTTGCAATGTAAACGGCATCAATATCAGTGGCCAGCAATTCCTCAACACTGGTGCAGGCAATACCACCATACTGCTCCACAAAAGCATTAACGGTAGAGGGCCTCCGCGACCATGACGATACCAACCTGGTACCGGCCACTTCGTGAAGGCCCTGCATAAACCTATGGGCAATGCGCCCGCAACCTATAATACCCCATTTTGTCATAGTCGAAAATTCGAGGTCATCCCGAATTTATTTCGGGATCTCACATGCAAGTGTGAAGCATGATGGCTACTTGTCCTGTGGGATGCTGAAACAAGTTCAGCATGACATTTATAATTTAATTATTGATACTGTATATAAATAGGGTATGGTTTGTATCTTGATAAAACTTCCTCAGGTGTTAACATGTGGAAAGGTTTCTTTTTAATATCGTTTTTGTAAAACAGCTTAAAGCCTGTAAACTGAACCGGCTCCTGGTTTATAAAATAACGATAAGTGCCTGTTTTCAAATCTGGCTCACCCCATCCGTCCATATCCATTACTACCTGTACCTCTTTACGCAATTTTATGTTCTTGTAATTGGTAACCATTTTCTTGGTAAAGCGGTGTACTACTAAAATTTTTGGAGGCAGGTTATATTTTTTAACCATGCTGGCTAAATAACCCGAAACATAGTTAATGTCAGCTGCATCATAAGTGCCTATTTTTTTACCAGGTTTGCTGCCATCTTTCATCGAAAATTCAGGGTCCATACCAAAGTGCACTTGTGGCATAGCCAGGTATTTTTCAAACAATGGCAATTCGGCCTGTATGTTGCTTAGTGCTACCTGTACATCTAAAAACACAATGGCATGTGCTTTTTTTGCCAGTACCAAAACGCTGTCAATTTGTTTAAACGGCATGCGGTAGCGGTATTTGCCATCTTTTCCGCCATCGCCTTGTGCCACAACAGCAATATAGTGCAGAGCAGGTTGTACCGGTGTTTTCGGATCGGCTTTTTCCCAATGTTTTACTTCGCCTTTTAACTTGGCCAGCATTTCTTTAGGTGGCAATTCGCCCAAAATACCCATCTTTTTAGAGTACAGGTTACCATAAAAAGCTACCACACGCTTAAACGGTAAAATAGCACCGTTTAAAGGATAGGGAGTGTTTTTAACCGGCCATCTGCCAGTGGTATCACCATGCGCGTTAAATACTAATAAGGAATCATAAAGCTTTTTATCCAAAGGCGGATAGCTTGATTTTACTTCGCTAAGCGAATCTTCCGTTTCGCCTTTGGCAGAATCAGCTTTAGCCGATTGCTTGCTGTCTGGCTTGCTTGTACCATTACTTTGATCGCAACTGGTAAGCAGGGTGATTGATAAAAAAAGAACTGAGGCAGAAAGGAAAAAATGTTTCATTATAATGGTGAGATAATTTGTGTGTTTTTATTTGCCGCGCTTAACAAAACGCCATAACTTATTAATTATTCTGTTGATACCCGGGGCCGTGCAAAATAACACCTTTTCTGGTACCAATGTGTTTAAAATTATCAACAGTTATGTTTCCGTTTACCAAAACGTATTTAAAACCAGTTGAATAGGCGTGGGGATGCTCAAAAGTTGATTGATCTTTTACCGTGCCGGCGTCAAAGATAACAATATCTGCAAACATGCCCGGCTGTAACAATCCGCGATTGGTGATATGAAATTTTTGTGCAGGTAAGGAGGTCATTTTCCGTATGGCATCTTCTAATCTGATAATGTTTTTCTCGCGTACATAATAAGCCAATACCCGGGCATTGCTACCGTAACCGCGGGGATGCGGAACGCCTGCTCCAAATAAACGGATGCCTGAATCTGATGCCACCATGGTGAACGGATACCGAAGAATGTTTTCAACATCGGCCTCATTTAAACCATGAAATACCATAGATGCACCGCCAGTTTTAGTAATATCAAGGATAGTTTCAATTTCATTAGGTATAGTTGAGGACCGGCCTTTGTCAATATTGATCTGCATAATGTTTTTCCCGTTGATGGACGAATCGCTGTCGCAGTGGGCAACCACGGCGTAATCAAAATGATTACGGGTACGTCTCTTCATATCGGCTATCATCTCCGTAACCACCTTTTGGTGTATCAGCGGATCATTCAGTCGTTTTAATACCGCATCATGACCGCCATCCTGCAGCCAGTCGGGCAGTAATACATTCAAAGTGGTGCTGCTTGCGGTATATGGATATTGGTCAACCGTTACGTCCAAACCTTCCTTTCGTGCCTGTTCAACCATAGCTATCATCTCGCCAGATCGGTTCCAGTTAGGCAAACCAACTTTAAAATGCGAAATCTCCACCGGCATATTTGCCTGCCTGCCAATATCAATAGCTTCGGCTATGGCATCAAATATTTTATCTGATTCATTACGCATATGTGAAGTATACACACCATGATATTTAGCTGCCGCCTTTGCTAAGGCAACAACTTCGGGCGTTTTGGAATATAAGCCTGGCGTATAAATTAAACCCGTAGAAAATCCTACAGCACCATCGCGCATGGCTTGCTCAACAATGGCCTGCATTTTTTGTAATTGTTGCTCATTTGGTGTTATCGCGGCATTGCCTAAAACTGCTTCGCGCACATCATTATGGCCTATAAGGGTTGCCACATTTACAGATAGCTTAATACTATCCAGTAGTTTAAAATATTTACTGATGTTGATATTTGAAGTACCGCAATTACCGGTGATCACCGTGGTTACGCCATCGTAAATAAAATTATCGGCGGTTGGGGTTTTCTTTTCATCGCCTTCAATGTGGGTATGTACATCAATAAAACCGGGGGCAATTATTAAACCGGAGGCATCAATGGTTTTGTCGGCTTTGCTTTTGGAGAGATCGCCAATGCTAATGATCTTATCTTTATTGATGCCAACATCGCCATAAAACCAGGGATTGCCGGCGCCATCAATTATTTTTCCGTTTTTAAGTATGATATCAAAATGCTGTTGTGCTCTGCAACTTGCGCATATAAGTACTATTAATACTGTATACAGCCTGCTTCTGATCATACTTTAAATTATGAATGGGTTTTAAAGAACTTTCCAAAAACACCAAGGGGCAGCTTTGAACCGGCCGTAGCCTGCAGGTAAAGTTCGCCGATCTCCAGGTTTTCTACTTTCGGGAAAGCGCTTTTGATCAGGTTTTCAATAATAACCGACGAAAAGCCAAGCGAATAAGTATTCAGGATCAGGAAATGCTCTTCGGGGTCAAGCAGCTGAATTACATCAGCCATCATTTCGTTGATGTTGTCTTCCAGTTTCCACTTTTCGCCATTGGGGCCATTGCCGTATGCCGGTGGGTCAAGGATGATGCCGTTATATTTTTTGCCGCGTTTAAGTTCGCGTTTTACAAACTTAAGTGCATCCTCTACTACCCAACGGATGTTGCTCAGACCTGAAATCTCCTGGTTTTCATTGGCCCAGGTAACCACTTGTTTTATAGAGTCGACATGGGTAGTATCGGCACCCGCCGCCTGCGCAATTAATGATGCGCCGCCGGTATAAGCAAACAGATTAAGTACTTTGGGTGATGGGGTTTTAAACTTTTTGATGTTTTGGGTAATGTAATCCCAGTTAACAGCCTGTTCAGGAAAAATACCGAGGTGTTTAAACGAAGTTAAGCCCAGCCTGAATTTGATGGCTGCATCCTTGTTCTTATATTCAATATGCCAGCGGTCGGGTATTTTCTGGTCTTTTTTAATCCAGTCGCCAGCGGTAGCAGAGCGACCTTTGAATTTAATATGGTGTAAACGCTGCCACTCGGAGGGGGGTAAGCCTTTACTCCAAACAGCCTGTGGTTCGGGCCTTATCAGTACAATATTTCCAAAGCGCTCCAGCTTTTCAAAATCGCCGCAATCAATCAGTTCGTAATCTTTCCAGTGCGTTGGTGTTAATAGTTGGATCATTTCTTGGGAAGTATCAAGTAATTAGTATCAAGTATCAAGACTAACTGCGCCTTGATACGGTTGCAAATTTAATATTCTTTTTTGGTATGAAGTAGCTGGTATCGAGAACTGGTATCAAGTAGTTAGTATCAGGTATCAAGACTGTTTGCCTGGCGAATACAGATATCCATTCGTATTAACTTGTACTATGTCAAGTCTTGATACTTGATACTAACTACTTGATACTAAATCAAAGCTTAGCTTTTGCTGCCTGCATGAATTTACTGGCGAATACAAAGTCGTTCAGTTCCTGATTATCGGTATGGGCAATTTCCTTGTTACTGCCTTCCCACCATTTTTTACCCTGGTGCAAAAATATGATGTGCTCGCCTATACCCATTACCGAGTTCATATCGTGGGTAACAATTACGGTAGTAATCTGGTATTCTTCGGTCAGTTCATTGATCAGTTCATCAATCAGGATGGATGTTCTGGGATCGAGTCCTGAGTTTGGCTCATCAACAAATAAATATTTTGGCTGCATGGATATGGCCCTGGCAATGCCCACACGTTTTTTCATCCCGCCTGATAGCTCGGCCGGATAAAGTTTATTTTTACCGGTCAGGTTAACCCGTTTCAGGCAAAAGTTGGCACGATCCAGTTTTTCGGCTTTTGATTGGTTGGTAAACAGGTTAAGCGGGAACATGATGTTCTCTTCAACCGTCATAGAATCAAATAGGGCCGAGTTTTGAAAAAGCATCCCTATTTGAGTGCGGATGGGTACCCTTTGTTCAAAATCCATATCGGTAAAGTTCTCCCCATTAAAAAGCACATCGCCGCTGGTGGGAGCATGTAAACCAACAATGCACTTAAGCAAGGTGGTTTTACCTGATCCGGAACCGCCAATGATCAGGTTGTTTTTGCCTGGTTTAAAAATAGCGCTTATACCTTTAAGTACTTCGTTATCGCCAAATGTTTTATAGATATCTTTAACTTCGATCATAGGAGCACGCGTGAAATAACCAGATCCACAAATAATATCATGATACAGCTGAAAACAACTCCGCGTGTTGCCGACTGACCAACTTCAAGCGATCCGCCGTTGGTATAAAAACCCTGATATGAGCAGATAGAAGTGATAATGAATCCAAAAAATATTGATTTAACAGCACATACTGTAACAATAACCGGGTTAAAGCCATCGGTTAGCCCGGTTACGTAATCGGCAGTTGAAACGTCGTTTGATGCAGCACAAGCTATATATCCCCCTGTTAAACCCAAAATTACCGATACTATAACTAATAAAGGTATCATGGTTACGCCTGCTATAATTTTAGGCGATATTAAATATCCGGGAGCATTTACGCCCATGATCTCTAAAGCGTCAATTTGTTCTGTTACGCGCATGGTGCCAATTTGCGATGCCATGCTTGAACCTACGCGGCCAGCCAGTACCAGCGCCGAAATAGTGGGGCTAAACTCCAGTATGGTTGAATCGCGGGTGATACCGCCTACAATTGTTTTTGGGATAAAATCGCTCACCAGCTGAAACGCGGTTTGAATAGTTGCCACCGCGCCAATAAATACGGAAATGATGGCAATAATACCCAACGAGCCTATGCCAACTGAAACCATTTCGCGCATTACTTCGCTCCAATAAACACTGAATTTTTCAGGTTTCCTGAAACTTAAACGCAATAAGAGTATATATTTTCCTAAACTATAGAACATCTGCTTTTATAAAAATCGGTTAAAAATACGTTTTTTACCAATAAGCTTTGCTGCTTGCGGCAATTGAGTTAATTTAAATATCAAATTTTGTAAGCTATCAACATATTGCTTACGTAAATTAGCAGCATAAAGCTTCAACCATGATCTAAAAAAATCAGCTCAATATTTCTGAAGCTGGTTAAAAAAAGAATAGTCATAAAACACAAAATACAATATGAAGAACGCCCTTATTACAGGTTCAACAAAAGGCATGGGCCGCGCTATTTCAATTTCTTTTGCTAATGAAGGAATAAACGTGGCAATTTGTTCACGCAATGAGCAAGAATTATTAAAATTTAAAGATGAACTGCTTAGCATCAACCCCAATATTAAAGTTTTTGCGCAGGTGGCTGATGGCAGTAACAAAGCCGAATTGCTCAAATTTGCCTCAGGTGCGCAGCAGGAGTTAGGTTTTATTGATATTGTAGTAAATAGTCTTGGTATGTTTAGTCCTGGCAGCATACTGGATGAAAGCGACGCGGATTTTGAAAAGCAATTGAACACCAACCTGATGCCTACCTATGAATTGTACCGGTTTTTTGGTAAAACGATGATAGCCGCACGCAAAGGTCACTTCTTTAATATATGTTCTGTAGCCTCATTAAACCCTTTCCCCCAGGCAGGTACGTACAGTGTAACAAAGTATGCGTTGTTAGGTCTAACAAAGGTAATGCGGCTTGAAATGCAGGATCATGGTGTGAAGGTAACCGCAGTAATTCCGGGATCGACGTTAACGGATTCATGGAAAGACGCGGTGGTTGACAAAGATACCATGGTACTACCCGAAGATATAGCATCGGCGATCGTCAATATATATAATATGAGCGCAGGCGCCAATGTTGACGAAATAATTATTAAACCCGCACCAGGCCAGTTATAATAACCAATTCAAAACAATTTATTTACGGAAATATTCGCTCTTGTTTACATAGCTGGTAACTAATTTATTTGCCTGATAAAACAACGCGACCGGCTTTTACCAGTGTATAGGAAATATGTAGCTAAAAGCGTACTCGTTCGTCGCTGTTTTTAGGTAGTTTACCGAAAGTTTGGTTACTTTCACCTAAAAGTAGTACTATAAAATGATTGTAGTTAGCACATTTGAGCAATAAATCACCACAATTTAACAGATCATGGAAAAGAAACTTTATCGCGATGAACACCGAAAGGTCATAGGCGGTGTTTGCGCGGGTCTTGCCGACTATTTTGATATAGATATAGCCATTGTACGGGCCCTGTTTTTACTTACGTTTATATTTATGGGCACCGGCTTAATGGTTTACATAGTTTTATGGATAGTACTGCCCAAAAAAGATTACAACTTTTATAATCCGGGTGTCGACTACAGGGTACCACCACAGGAGCCTTTCAATCCATTTGGTAACCAGCCACAGCAGGGTAACCCTTTTGAAGGGAATGTGCCCAAGAAAAAAGGCGCGTCAACCGCCGGGCTTATTATTGGTGTAATATTGATTTTTATAGGAGCATCATTCCTGCTGCATGAGCTGCACCTTTTTAGGTTTTGGCACATGGGTAAATTATGGCCTGTTATTTTAGTAGTTATAGGTTTTGCAATAATGGTATCAGGCCAAAAAAAACGGCCATGGGAAAGAGATAACTGGCAAGATACTGCTAATCAAGATACCCCTAATGAAGAAGAGGTTAAGGATGATACCCTGAAGAAAGAGGATAACATTGCTAAGGACGAAGATAATTTAAACAATCCACCAACTAATACTCCGCCCACGGTATAGTACCATGGAACTATCATGAGCTATCGCTCTCCTAAACGAAGGTAAGGATAGCTCATGATGCATTACAACAACTAAAAAAATATTGAAATGAGAAACGATAAATTAGTTCCGGGTGCTATCCTGGTATGTATAGGGGCCATATTCCTGCTCAATAACTTCGGTTATATTGATTTCCATTGGATGAACGTCATCCATCTTTGGCCTATATTTTTAATTATGGGTGGTGTTAACCTTGTTTTTGCCAATAACAAATCGGCATGGGCCACTATTTTAAAATTGAGCGTAGTGGTATTAGGTTTCGGATTACTGCTGTTCGGACACTTTGAACGCTATAGTTTTTGGCCCGGCGCTTATAACTTTCATTATAACGATGATCGTGATAACAGCGATGATGATGACGACGATAGCGACAGTACCAACACCGATCATGGCGTTGTAAAAATACAGGGAAGCAGCGTTTTTAACAAGGACTATACTGCAGATGCTAAACTGGCACGCCTTAATATAAGTGGCGGCGGCACTACCTACACTTTAAATGATACCACCAGCCAGCTTTTTAAAGCCGAAACAAAGGAGTTTTATGGTAAATATGAGTTTAACTCTACTAAGGAAGACTCTGTTTATGTATTAAACCTGAAAATGAAAAATAATAAAGGCTGGCATTTTGATTCAGACGATAATAAATCAAACCTGGCGGATATTAAATTGAACTCCAATCCGGTTTGGGATATCAATGTGGAGACGGGAGCAACTAAACTTGATTTTGACCTTTCAAAATTCAAAATAAAAAACTTAACTTTAAAAGGTGGCGCGGCATCGTTTGATGTGAAACTGGGCAATCCTTTGGTGAACACAAACGTTGAGGTTTCAACCGGGGTATCAGAAGTGAATATCAGTGTTCCAAAAGAAGCAGCCTGTAGTATCCGTACAAATTCAGGTCTATCGTCAAATGAGTTTGAAGGGTTTGATAAAAAGGATAATAGCCTATATGAAACCCCAGGCTTTGATGCTGCCAAAAACAAAATATACATTCACATGAGTGGTGGTGTATCTGATTTTAAAGTGAACAGATATTAATTTATCTAACCGATACCGGGACAGCATAACATATATTTTACAGGCCGCCTCATGATCATCATGGGGCGGCTTTTGTATATTTGTAACTTAAAATATGGTCATGTGATGCCGAAGCTGATTTGGAATGGCCTGATAATTTGTAGATAGCTTGTATCTCCTTTACTTCAACTTTTTGTCATTAATTTATATAGCGCGTTTAAAAGTGTTAAATTCAAAACCATTATTGCAAAAAATAGGTTTATTTTACAGCTTAATTGATCTGCTATGAAACATATATTCCTTGTATTGATTGCCGCCCTTTTTTTAGGGGGTACCGTAAACGCTCAAAATACGTTAAAGGGTACGGTTTATGAGTCGGGCAAAAGCAACAGGATGCCTGATGTTTTTATACGCGACAATAACAATAAGCAAATAACCATTACCGATGATAAGGGTAATTTTTCTATACGTACCGAAACCGGACATACATTGATATTCGATTCGCCGGGTTATATATCTGATACCTTATACATAACTGATCTGGCTCCTAAAAGAGTGGAGATGGTTACGAAGATGATCACTTTGAGGCAGGTTAATATTACCTCAACCAAGGAATCGTTTGACGCGCATAAGGAATATCCGGAGGTTTACACCAGGAGTAAGGTTTACCCGCTTTCGCCATCCTCATGGTTCAGTAAAGATGCCCGTGATGCCCGCCGGTTAAAAAAATACTTTAAACGCGAAGAAGAAGAAAGGCATGTGGACGAAGTGTTTAATGTTACTTATGTTGAAAGCCTGGTACCCCTGCGCGGCATGGAGCTTGAAAACTTTATGACCCTTTACCGGCCTACTTACGCTTTCCTGAAAAACAATAATGGCGAATCGTTAACAGTATATATCAACGACTCCTACAAAAAATTCATGGCCCTGCCTGCCAATAAACGTTCGTTACCAAAACTCACCAGTACCGGAAAGAGTTTGCAATAAGGGGGGATTTGATCATACTAATCTACCTGAACACTTGTATCGCCTGATATGACCTTATGGTAAAGCAATTCTATCTGACTTTTTAATATGCGGTCCTCAGATAGCTCAGGCAGTTGATCAATATCAAAATATTGTACATCAAGCACATCAAAACCTTTATTAAGGGTTAATGATATTGCTTTGCAAAAGAAAACCATTTTATAAACGTAAAATGGTTGTGGTGGATGCGGGTGCATTTTTTTATCAAATATGGCCAGTAATCTTTCAGGAATAATATCAAGGCCGGTCTCTTCTTTAAATTCTTTTATAATAACCTCTTTAGGACTATAACCAATATCGCCCCAACCGCCCGGTAACGACCATTTGCCATCTGTACTTTCACGGGCCAGCAATATTTTGTTATCAGGTGATAATAAAATGCCCCTGATGTCAACTTTGGCAGTAGGGTAGTCCTGTACCTGTGGGAAAAGCATTTTAATGGTTTCTGCACCAAAGTCTGTAACATTATCCAGCATTTGGGTGCTAATGTGCTGCAGTTCGGTATAGCGCTCTATATCGTATTCGTTTTTGGCATATAACAAACCAATATCGGCAACAGATCTTAACTGGGTAATGAGGGTTAAAAGCTCGCTGTTATTCATAGAAAGGAAAAAAGTAAAATGAACCGTCATCCCGAATTTATTTCGGGATCCCACCTGCTAAGTGAGTTACATTCAAAGCGTAGCCTTGTGGGGTGCTGAAACAAGTTCAGCATGACTGTTTTGTTTATATCCAAAGGTGAAAAACTACCCTCTGCCTAATAGCTCATCAAGCTTATTACGCTCGGTTTGCAGCTCGCGAGCCAGTTTCTTTTCTTTTTCGTTAGCCTTTGATTTGTAGGCTTTATATTCTTCGTCCAGTTCTTCGTACAGTTTTATCCTGTATTTGGCTTCGCGACTATGCGCGCCCGAGCGAGCAATAACAATAGCTGCAATAACACCAAACGCGATAACCAGTCCCCACATGAGTAAATTATAAGAGGCTTTGGTTAATGCAATACCTAAAAGGCTTATTTCATCGCGCTTGGCGTTTGATTCTGAAAGTGTTTGGTCTTTAGTAGTTACATCAGTTTTAAGGCTGGCAATATCCTTTGTTTGAGCAGCAAGCTTAGCCTCTGCCGCAGCAAGTTTACGGCGTTCAGTATTTAACGTGTCGCGCATGTTTTTCCATAAGGCCGATGCCAGGGGTTCCTGATAATGGTATAGCTTGCTTACCAGGTATTTATACTGCCCGTTAAGTGATTTATCTTTAACCAATGCCGAATCTGCCTTGGTAGCCTTTGGCATCACATATTTATTGACTGTTGATGGGGGTACGGAGGCGGGTTTCGCAGTACTGGGTTTTATAGCAGCAGATTTTACACTGCCGGTTTTTTTTGTGGTATCCTGTGAAAAGCCACGGTTAACACTGCCTAAAAAAACGATCATTAAAACACAAATACTGAATAAAAAATGTTTGTTCATCAAATGTAAAATTAGGTATCTAAATGTTAACAAAACAGGATTTTTTTGGTTTTTATTATAATATCCTGCGGTTTACGAACGCTAATGTAAGCTTTCGTACGTAATTTTGCTACTCATGGTTATATTAGCGGTATGAATATAGGTATTATTGGCCTGGGCGATATGGGGCGTTTATACGCCAAGGCCTTTGCAAAAGCAGGTTATACTGTTTGTGGGTGCGATTTACCCGAAAACCGCGACAAGCTGGAAGAAGAGCTTACCCCTTATAAAATAACTATAATGGATAATGGGAGGGATGTAGCCCGAACCAATGACCTAATCATTTACTCGGTGGAGGCTGATAAAATGGAGCAGGTAGTGGCAGAGTGCGGCCCTTTAACCAAGTACGGTGCCATTGTAGCCGGGCAAACCTCTGTAAAACATCCCGAGATAACGACCTTTGAAAAATATCTGCCTGCCGATGCCCAGATCGTTACTTTTCATGGTATGCACGGACCCGGTTTTGAACCTAAAGGGCAAACCCTCATCCTGATACCTCACCGTACCAGCCCTGGCGCTTACCAGCGCATGTATGACCTTTTTACCGCTATAGGAAGCAATATTGTAGAAATTGCAGACTACCACGAGCATGATAAAATTGTAGCCGATACACAGGCGGTAACCCACGTTGGTTTTGAAAGCATGGGCACCGCGTGGAAATCCGCAGGGTTTTTCCCCTGGGAAAACGCATCCTATGTGGGGGGTATCGACAATGTGAAAATACTGACCACCCTGCGCATATTCAGTTATAAGGCGCACGTGTATGCCGGTTTGGCCATACTGAACCCTTATGCCAAACAGCAGGTAAAGCGCTATGCCGAATCCGAATCAGAACTGTTTAAGCTGATGATCAAGGAAGAGGCCAAAACCTTCAGGGAGCGGCTGTACCGGGCCCGCGATTTTGTTTTTCACGAAAGCCGCAAGCCCATAATGCTGAGTGATACCGTGATGAAGGAGTTTTCCTTGTCGCAAAAGCCCGAGCAGCAAAAGCCCAATTCGCATTTAAGTATATTAAGTATGGTTGATGCCTGGTACCACCTGGGTGTAAATCCTTATGATAACCTCATTTGCCAAACGCCGCCATTCCGCTTGCGACTGGGTATTGCCGAATACCTGTTCAAGAATGAGGAACTGCTGGAAGAATCAATTGAAACAGCACTATATGATAAAACCATCCGTGGCGACGATTTGGAATTCCACTCGGCGGTGCGGGAATGGTCGTCAATAATAGGGTATGGCGATATGGAAGGCTACAAAAAACATTTTAACGATGTACAGGCCTTTTTTGATGGACGACTGGAAGAAGGGAAGAAACAAAGCGCCGAGCTGATCAGAAGGCTGATGATGGAGTAGGGGGATGGTTTCGGATTTCGGGTTTGGGAATTTCGATTTTGGAAGGGTTCGAAGCAATCCCTTTAAGAAAGATGACCTGCCTGCACTATGATTGACATGAGAAGATTGCTACGCTGTGCTTGTGACATGGTGGTTAACCTGTGTTTGATAAAATACAGTGCTGTGAAAATCCCAGTCACGGGCGGATATATTGACTTCCTTTTAATTTAAGGCTTATTTTGATATGTTCAACTTTTTGTGAAAAACCTGAACAAAATTTGAGCAATACCGAACACTTTCTTCTAATCGCAGTCCGTTCTTAGGGAATTAGGAATATTTTGAATAATTTCAATTAATTACATCTTAATTAAAACCTAATAGTCAAGAATGGTATATTAAATACGATTAACTACAGTTGAGAGTGCCTGTTATACCCTCTCTATGTTCAAAATCACCCTATATTAAATACTAATTAACCTTATGCTTGCATTTATTAGTAGCTATTTGTACGATATGGACCTGCTTCGTGCAAGAATTAAAACCAGGCACAAAAAATTTTGGCAAGATCCCGAAGCCGAAAATGTCAGGAATACTTTAATGACTGCAGACGATCCGCTTGAAAAATGGAAAAACGTTGAAAATTGGCAAAGAAGATTAAGTAATAAACATAATTCAAGGAATTTTGCCTTAGCCCATAACTGTAAGGTGCCAGAGTTATATTGGAGCGGCAGAAATGTAAAGGACATTGACTTTGATCTTCTTCCTGAAAATTATGTTATCAGGCCAACTATTGGTCATTCGTCAAAACTCGTATTCCTGATAAAAAATGGCTATAACCTGTTCGACAAAAAAAACTATTCGCCTAATGAGTTAAAGGCTGTTTTACAGCAAGCGATTGATAAAAACGCGCACCTCCATTTTTTAATTGAGGAATTTTTGAAAAACGAACAGGGTGAACAAAAAATTCTGAAGGATTACAAGGTATTTTGCTTTAATGGCGAAGTTGCCTGCATTAACGTAGTTAACAGATTTAGTCCGAATACCGGAGATTGCACTTATTACAATGAGCAATGGGAGCAAATTGAATCAATTAACAAAATTTATCCGCATGGGGAATACACGCCTCCACCAACGTGTTTACAAGAAATACTGCAACAGGCAAAAGCCCTGAGCAAATGTTACGAGATTTTTGTTAGAATTGATTTTTATGCCACAGATAGGGGCGCAGTATTTGGGGAGTTTACGCCAACCCCTGGCATGGGGCGTGGCTTCACCAATTTTGGACGAAAGCTAATGCTCAATTATTGGGATAAATACTGTAACAGAAAAATTTAAGACATGTGTTGGTAAAACATATTGCCAACTGTTACATATCATAGATTATTAACGTAAGATAGATATACCCCCCTTATCAAAGCCGTTAATACTAAACCATCTATGAAAAACCTATACAAACCTTGCGTTGGTCTATTTCTTTTGCTAACCTTTATTTCCTGTTCAAAAAATAAGGAAAAATCAAACTGCTTGTTAATTCCGGTAGCTTTAATTTTGCCCTCCTTTAATTTCCAGGTAATTGATAAAAATACAGGGACTGATCTTTTCTTTTCACCATCGCCCGCTTATTCATTAAATGATATTAAAATTGTGTTCAAAACCCACGAGAATAAATTAGATTCCATCTCGCCACCTTTAAACAGAAACAGCGGCACTGAGAGCCATTTTGTATATATTATTCCATTTAGCAAGGTATCGGATACTTGTTATATAAAAATCAAGGGTCTTAAAACAGATACCGTAGTGAGTACACTTGAAAGGATAAAAACGGAATGCAGCAGTAATGACGCGGTAATAAAAGTTCAGCTAAATAAAGAAACGGCTATAGTAAACTCAAATAAAACTATAATAGTTATCAAGAAATAGTTTCGCGATACCTCAAAATGCCACCTGCCTGGCTCCGGTAAGGGGTTATGTATAGCCTGTTCCTCCTTTAATGTATACTCACGCCAAATGGGTATGCAAAGCTTTATTATGCTTCAACCTGGACAGGCTTTTTCAAATAGGACATAAATGCTTTGCCTTTCTTAATAAAATAAGTCTCAAAGTATTTATGAATAATTCCGCTCAGGTAAAAAGTAAAAATAATGGTAAGTACAAGTAAAGTAATTTTAACCGCCGCATAATAAGGAATCCCTTTTGGGATGGGTACTCGTTTATATGCAAAATAAACAATTGGATGAACCAGGTAAAGTGAGTAACTCATTTCACCTAATTTAGCTAAAGGATTATGAACAAAAGATGGAAAGACAATTTTGTTTTTATAAAACGAAAAGCATATCGCAATACTCAAAACCGAATATAAAATCCTTGTAAATCCTGTAGCTAAAAATATTCTGTTGCCATGAACCGGGTAGGCAATAAAAATAATAACACTTGCTATAAGGATGCCAACATTATACTTTGTTTCAATATTTATGTTTTCAAATAAGTAACCTAACAGAATGCCTGCAATAAAATAAAATGCCTGATTAAAGGGATTAATATAAATTAACCATTGATTTTCGATGGTATCATTAGTACTCAGTGTACTAAAAGAAAAGTATAAAAATATCCCGAAAAAGATTAAACAAGCAAGGTAAAAAAACTTCTTTTGGTAGGTTAATAAAAACAACAGGAAGGGAAAGAAAACATAAAACACTAATTCATTGCCTATTGACCATGCTCCTTGTGGGATGTATGAACGCCTTTCTATGATACCAAACAAACCGGTTACGTTACAGAAAATACTAAGAAGATCTGGTGTTAAACGCCTTACCACGATCGATAAGATAATTGTTAGCCAAAGCAATGGAAATATCCTGAAAAGCCGCTTAACAAAAAAATCCTGAAGGAATATCTTTGAGTTATAAATGGATCGCTTGTATACAAGGTAAAGGGTTAGTCCGCTTAGGATGTAAAATATTTCTACACCGTACATACCTAATTTTGTAGCCACTGAATGAGAATCTTCTCTGCCAAACATCCATGTGTGGTAATGGAACAGCATTACTCCTAAAGCTGCTAAGCCCCGTAAGTAATCTAAAGAAAAGATTCTTTTACTATTTTCTCCCATGTGATAAGGTTAATAATGAGTAAAAGGGTTATTTATAAATATTTGTTGCTTTATTAAGTTCCCTTTTGCTTGCAGAAACATTTAAGGGAATTGATAAGGCACATTAAATTAGCATATCATTATTTTTAATCAGTATATTCATTTTTCTTTTATTTTTCGTGCAGCAGGTAATACTGGCTGCAGCTGCATTAAATGAAGGTAACCGGCCCCGATGATGAAGGGAGGGATTACATTGCTTTTTTACGTTTCAGATGGTGTTAAAGTTACACCGATTAACCATTTAGCGGTATCAATTTATTCTCCCCGCTATCCAAAACAGACGTTTGTGTTGCCGGCGCAAGGTATAAAATAATATATATAACCACAAGCGGGATGCTTGTCGTAGCAAGGTTTTTCGTATCACGCTGTCTCTTACTTAGCCGCAAACAGCGTCCATGGATAGGCCTTCATATCCCTAAGGTATTTAGCCTGGTAATTATATTCCGGGTGTTGTTTAAAGAAGGGAGCAGCCAGGAAATCCGTTCCGCCGGGATGACCCATGTGTGCCCATAGCTGCATTTTATTGGCCAAAGCTGTGCTGGTCACCTTTCCCTGTACAGCGCCCATCGGGAAATAAGGGCCTTCGCTCCATTCGGGGCATCCTTTGGGGTCCTGATCAATGTGGCCATCAATAATACAGCGGTTAAACGCGTTTTTGCCTTGCAGGGCGTCAAAAGTATCGCCCTCAATTATTTTACCGTTTTCCACATCCAGCTTTCCTTTATAATCCACACAAACCAGTTTTTCCATGCGCAGCTTGCGTGCATTTGGCGATGAGGTTTTATCGTTCACATCAAAAGTGGTTTCCTCTTTGATCAGTCCCGGATCGCTCGGGAAGTTGGAGCCGATCATCGCGGTATCTTTCGACCGCCAAACTTTAGATGTTTTCAGGCCAAGTTCCAGTTTGGCCACTTCGTTGGTTTTGGTATCGCCTATCAGCCAGTCGTTGGCATACCCACCATTATTATCCGTGCTCATGATCCTGATCACATCGTCGATACTTTTGCTGTATTGCGCGGCTTTGCGGGCGCGCACAAACTCGGGGGTACGGGTGGTATCAAAACCTTTAAAGCCGGTAATGGTGGTTTCAGTAATTAATATACCGCTGCTGGTAACCACAAAATCATCGCCGCTGTGTATAAAGCCCGGGGCACAGTCCATTAATATATGGTTGCCTTTTTCGGGCACTATATCGGCAATTACGTTCCAGCGTTCACCTATAATATAGTCTGTCCAGTTATTATGGCCTATCACTATTTTGCCATCCTTGGTATAACGGCCGGTGGCAATAAAGGCGCTGCAATTGCCGGGGGCCTTATTATCGCCGCTGCCTGGCTTAATTTTATTCATCAGGCCGGGTACATAATATTGTGCCAGTTCAATGTTGGCATTCATTGCGGTAATATCCAGTGTATCATATTTAAGACCATGTGCCCGTAATCCTTCCATGATACCTCTTATTTCGTCCTGGTATTCTTTATCAATCTTTTTCCATAAAAACCTTGAGGATGCATTGCGGTAAAAGGCCCAGTCTTTTTTGCTGCTGTAAGGCAGGTAATATTCCATCACTTTGAGTAAAGTATCAATCTCCTTATATAATAGGTATCCATGCTGGTAGCCAATATCGGCCGGCGAACCGGCAAGGTGCAGATATACCCAACCGTTTTTATCCTCGCGGCTGGCCTTACCCATACGGTCATGAGGTTTGGAGGTGTTTGCTGTTGGATTTTGTTTACAGCTAAAAAACAGGGTATTGATAAGTACAATAACAATGGTTTTGGCGATGGCTTTCATGTTTAATTACAGCTTGTTGTTAAGGAAAGCTGAATTTAATAAAAGATTGCTGAATTGACTGCAAGCAAGGCTGTTATAATTGAAAGGCTTTTAACCACATTGCGGTACGAAGCAAGAAGCCTCACCCAACCCTCTCCAAAGGAGAGGGCTTTAAAATGCTTTTTAAAGTCTCCCCTTTTGGGGGAGATTTAGAGGGGGCTTCCGCAAATGATGTGGTGAGGAGAAGCAATGACGCGCAGAAATTCAGAAGCCCTTTTACGCCGCGGTTTTTATTATCCCTGCATAAACTTTAAAACCCCCTTGTTTTGGCACCAAAACCAAACCGCTTAATCACCAGATAAATACCCGAAAAGGGCCTATTAAAACATGTGTATAAAAATTATAAAAAAATAACTTGCTAACTATTTGACAATTAATACAAAATTTCTATCTTTGCCGTCCCTTTCGGGGGGAATAATATGCCTTGAACGAAGCCCTACTGCTTCGATGGGCACAAACAAATTAAGAAAATGTCAGGAATTATTGGTAAAAAAGTAGGAATGACCAGCATTTTCGATGAAACAGGGAAGAACATTCCTTGTACAGTAATCGAAGCTGGCCCTTGCGTGGTAACACAAGTTAGGTCTGTGGATACAGACGGATATGCTGCTGTACAGTTGGCATATGGTGACAAAAAGGAAAAAAACACTTCAGGTCCGTTAAAAGGCCATTTCCAAAAAGCCGGTACTACTCCAAAACGTAAACTCGTTGAATTTAAAACTTTCGAGGATCAAAAAAACTTAGGTGATAGCATCACTGTAGAGATCTTTGAGGTTGGCGATTTTGTTGACGTTGTAGGTACTTCAAAAGGTAAAGGATTTCAGGGTGTGGTAAAACGTCACGGTTTTGGTGGTGTGGGTATGCAAACTCACGGTCAGCACAATCGTTTACGTGCGCCGGGTTCCTTAGGTGCGTCATCATGGCCATCACGTGTATTTAAAGGTATGCGTATGGCGGGTCAAACCGGAAACAGTCGTGTAAAAGTTCAGAACTTACAAGTTGTGAAAGTTTTCGCGGAGCAGAATCTGTTGGTTGTTAAAGGTTCCATCCCCGGAGCTAAGGGTTCATTCGTAATAGTGGATAAATAAGATGGAAGTTAACGTATTAAATGTATCAGGTAAAGAAACAGGTGCCAAGGTGCAACTTCCTGAGTCGGTATTCGGTATTGAACCAAACGATCACGCGATCTATCTTGATGTTAAGCAGTATTTAGCTAACCAGCGTCAAGGTACACACAAAGCCAAACAGCGTAACGAAATTGCAGGTTCAACCCGCAAATTATATAAACAAAAAGGTACAGGTGGTGCCCGTGCAGGTAGCGTAAAATCTCCATTATTTAATGGTGGTGGTCGCGTTTTCGGTCCGCAACCACGCGATTACAGTTTCAAGTTAAACAAGAAACTTAAATCACTGGCCCGTAAATCAGCTTTATCATACAAAGCAAAAGATAACAACATTTTAGTATTGGAAGATTTTAATTTTGATAGCATCAAAACTAAAAACTACATTAAAATGGAGGCTGACCTGAATGTTACTAATGATAAAACATTATTAGTAGTAGCAGGTGCCGAAAATAACAATGTGTATTTATCAAGCAGAAACCTGAAGAAAACTAAGGTTATTTCAGTTGAGCAGTTAAACACTTATGATGTGTTGAACGCTGGCAAACTGTTATTAACTACAGGCGCTGTTAAAACTTTGGAGGAAGCATTAGCTAAGTAATTATGGAAATTTTAAAGAAACCCCTACTTACTGAAAAAGTAACTCAATTAACCGAGAAACTTAACCGTTATGCTTTCAAAGTTGATCACAGAGCAAACAAAATTCAGATTAAAGGCGCCATTGAGGCAATGTATGGTGTAACTGTTAAGGCAGTAAACACTATGAAATACGTCGGCAAACTTAAAACTCGCAACACTAAGGCAGGCGCCGTATCTGGCCGCGCTGCAACTTACAAAAAAGCGATCATTACGTTAAAGGACGGTGAAACAATTGATTTTTACAGCAATATATAATTAAGACATGGCAGTAAAGAGATTTAAACCGGTTACCCCGGGTACCCGCTTCAGAGTTGACGTATCTAATTCAGATATTACAACAAACGTTCCTGAAAAGTCGTTGGTTGTGTCAGCCAACACCAGATCAGGCGGACGTAACCATAGCGGTAAAATGACCATGCGCTACTTAGGTGGTGGTCACAAACAGGCATACAGATTGATCGATTTTAAACGTAATAAGTTTGATATCCCGGCAAGAGTTGCAACTATTGAGTATGATCCTAACCGTTCTGCACGTATAGCACTGCTACACTTTGTAGATGGCGAGAAACGATATATGATAGCTCCGGAAGGCTTAACAGTTGGAACGGTAGTTTTATCAGGCGAGAATGCAGCACCAGAGGTTGGTAATACTATACCTTTGAAAAACATTCCACTGGGTTCTATCATTCACAACATTGAGTTAAACCCTGGCCAGGGCGGTATTATTGCCCGCAGCGCTGGTACCTATGCTCAGCTTTCAGCACGTGATGGTAAATATGCCATCATCAAATTGCCTTCAGGCGAAACACGTATGATACTGTCAACTTGTTTGGCAACTATTGGTACCGTTTCAAATGGCGAAAGAGCAAACGCGGTGTTAGGTAAAGCAGGTCGCAACCGCTGGTTAGGCCGCAGACCAAGAGTTCGTGGTGTAGCCATGAACCCGGTAGATCACCCTATGGGTGGTGGTGAGGGAAGAGCCTCAGGTGGTCATCCACGTTCACGTAAAGGTTTATTAGCTAAAGGCTACAAAACCCGTGACAAGAAAAAAGGGTCGGATCGTTATATCATTGAAAGAAGGAAAAAATAATGGCACGTTCAATTAAAAAAGGACCTTATATTGATCATAACCTGGAAAGAAAAGTTCTTACCTTGAATGAATCAAGCAAAAAATCAGTTGTAAAAACATGGTCACGTCGTTCCATGATCTCTCCTGATTTCGTTGGTCACACATTCGCAGTACACAACGGTAACAAGTTTATACCAGTGTACGTAACAGAAAATATGGTTGGTCACAAGTTGGGAGAATTTGCTCCAACCCGTACATTCCGCGGTCACGCAGAAAAGAAAAAATAAGGCATGGAAGCAACAACTAAAATCAAAAAGTCTGTATTGATCAGACAACGCAAAGAGCAAGAGAAAGCTCTGCAAGGCGGTCCATCTGTTGCCAAACTACAGAACTGTCCAACTTCACCACGCAAAATGCGTTTGGTGGTTGACCTGATCCGTGGTGAAAACGTTGAGAAAGCGTTGTACATTTTAAAATATACTAACAAAGAAGCTGCCATTCGTGTAGAGAAACTTTTGTTATCAGCCATTAAAAACTGGGAAGCAAAAAACGAAGGTAAACGCGTTGAAGATAGCGCCTTATTTGTTAAAGAAGTTTCAGTAGGTGGTGGCCGTCAATTAAAAAGACTGCGCCCTGCTCCGCAAGGAAGAGGATACCGCATACGCAAACGCTCAAACCATGTACACTTAACTGTGGATAGTAAAAACGATAATAATTAATTTGAAATGGGACAGAAAGCACATCCAATAGGTAACAGGTTAGGAATCATCAGAGGATGGGATTCTAATTGGTTCGGTGGCAACAACTACTCCGACAAATTAGTTGAAGACGAAAAGATCCGCAAATACCTTTCAGCTCGTATAGCTAAAGGTGGTGTATCAAAAGTGGTTATTGAACGCACATTAAAACGCATTACTGTAACTATACACACTGCCCGTCCGGGTATTGTGATTGGTAAAGGCGGCCAGGAAGTTGATAAGATCAAAGAAGAGTTGAAAAAACTTACCAAAAAGGAAGTTCAGATCAACATATTCGAAATCAAACGCCCTGAGCTTGATGCGCAATTAGTTGCAGAAGGTATCGCGAAACAACTGGAAGCACGTATCTCTTTCCGTCGTGCCATGAAAACTACAATTGCTTCAACCATGAGAATGGGTGCTGAAGGAATTAAAGTAATGACATCAGGCCGTTTAGGTGGCGCTGAAATGGCACGTAGCGAGCAATATAAAGAAGGAAGAATTCCTTTGCACACTTTCCGTGCTGATATTGACTATGCATTAGCAGAAGCATTAACTACTTATGGTAAAATAGGTGTTAAAGTATGGATCTGCAAGGGCGAAGTTTACGGAAAACGCGATTTGTCACCAAACATTGGCGGCACAAGCAGCAACAGCGGTAAAGGTGGTCGTCCAGACGGTGCTCCGGCATTTGGCGGACGTGATAACCAACGCGGTGGCGAACGTGGCGGCGAGCGCCGTGGCGACAGGAAACCAGGCGGTGATCGTCGTGGTGGCCCGGGCCAGGGTGGTAACAGTGGTGGTCCTCGTGGCGGTGGTAACCGTCCGGGTGGTCCAGGTGGCAATCGCCCAGGTGGCCAAGGTGGCAACCGTCCGGGTGGTCCAGGAAAGAGATAATAATTAAAGTAGAAGAAAATATCGTAACGATATAAAAGCTTAAGAAAATGCTACAGCCAAAAAGAACGAAGTTCAGAAAGATGCAAAAAGGCAGGATGAAAGGTTTAGCCACTCGTGGTGCAGAACTTTCATTCGGATCTTTCGGTGTAAAATCACTCGAAGCGGCCTGGATCACCAGCCGCCAGATCGAGGCTGCACGTATTGCTGTAACACGTTTTATGAAACGTGAAGGCCAGGTGTGGATCAGGATATTCCCTGATAAGCCTGTGACTAAAAAACCAGCAGAGGTACGTATGGGTAAAGGTAAAGGTGCTCCTGAATACTGGGTTGCGGTAGTACGCCCCGGAAGGATCATTTTTGAAGCCGAAGGTGTGCCTTTGGAAGTTGCTAAAGAGGCATTACGCCTTGCAGCACAAAAACTGCCGGTACAAACAAGATTTATAGTACGTAGGGATTACGTAGAAGCATAAATTGAGGAGTTAAAAGGTTGTAAAGTTGAAATGTTGTAAAGTGGGATGACTTTCAACAGCCAGACAGAAACATTACAACATTGAACATTCCAACATTACAACAAATAATAAAAGAAAATGAAAAACTCAGAAATTTTGGAGCTATCAACAGAAGAATTGGTTGCAAGGATCAGCGAGGAAAGGTCAAATCTTACCAAACTTAAATTCGCGCACGCAGTTTCGGCTATTGAGAATCCAACCCGTATAACAAAGGTACGCAAGGGAATTGCTCAGTTAAATACTGAATTAACAAAGCGCAAAGCGGCGTCAGCTTCTGAAAAGAATTAATTTTTTAAGCGTTCAGAAAAATGGAAAGAAATTTAAGAAAAACACGTACCGGCCTGGTAGTTAGCAATAAGATGCAAAAATCTATTGTAGTTGCTGTTGAGCGGAAAGTGAAACACCCGATCTACGGTAAGTTCGTTAAGAAGACTACCAAATTTATGGCTCACGATGAAACCAATACTTGTGGTATTGGAGATACCGTATTGATTATGGAAACCCGTCCGCTGAGCAAAAGCAAAAACTGGAGATTAGTTCAAATTATAGAAAGGGCTAAATAAGATGGTACAACAGGAATCAAGATTAAACGTAGCCGATAACAGCGGAGCTAAAGAAGTTTTAGTGATCCGCGTATTGGGTGGTACTGGTAAAAGGTACGCCTCAATCGGCGATAAGATAGTAGTTACCGTAAAAAGCGCTTTACCATCAGGTAACGTGAAAAAAGGTACCGTATCAAAAGCCGTAGTAGTACGCACCAAAAAAGAGATCCGCAGAAAAGATGGTTCATACATCCGTTTCGACGATAACGCAGCTGTTTTGTTAAATAACCAGGACGAGCCAAGAGGCACACGTATCTTTGGCCCTGTTGCAAGAGAATTGCGTGAGAAACAATTTATGAAAATTGTATCATTAGCACCGGAGGTATTGTAACATGGAAAAGAAAAAACACGAGCAACCAGCTAAATTAAAGATCCGCAAGGGCGACCTGGTTAAAGTTATAGCCGGTGATTCAAAAGGAACACAAGGCAAAATTGTTGAAGTAATATTAGACAAAGGCCGCGCTATTGTTGAAGGTGCCAATATGGTATCAAAACATACAAAACCAAACGCGGCTAATCCTAATGGCGGAATTGTTAAACAAGAAGCTGCTATACATATTTCAAACCTAATGCTGGTTGATCCTAAAACAGGTAATACAACCCGTGTTGGCCGTAAGAAAAACGATGCCGGCAAATTAGTAAGGGTAGCAAAAAAATCAGGGGAGGAAATTAAGTAATGACTTACATACCAAGATTAAAAACGAAATATAAGGACGAAATACGTACCGCGCTGAAAGATAAATTTCAGTACAAAAGCGTAATGCAGGTTCCTAAATTGGAAAAAATTGCCATTAACCAGGGTGTAGGTGGTGCTACAACCGATAAAAAACTTATCGAAAACACCATCACTGAGTTAACTACTATCACCGGTCAGCAGGCAGTTGCTTCAAAATCTAAAAAAGATATCTCAAACTTTAAATTACGTAAAAACATGCCAATTGGCGTACGTGTTACCTTACGTGATAATACAATGTATGAGTTTTTAGATCGCTTAATTGCTGTTGCCCTGCCACGTATCCGTGATTTTAAAGGCATCAACGATAAAGGTTTTGACGGAAGAGGTAACTATACATTAGGTATTTCTGAGCAAATTATATTCCCTGAGATAAATATTGATAAAATCAATAAAATTCAAGGTATGGATATTACCTTTGTAACCTCCGCAACAAACGATGTTGAAGCATTGGAGTTGTTGAAACAATTTGGATTACCATTTAAAAATCAAAATAACAATGGCTAAAGAAGGTGTAAAAGCACGTGAAGTTAAACGCGCTAAATTGGTTGCTAAATACGCAGAGAAAAGAGCAGCCCTTAAAGAAGCCGGCGATTATGTTGGCTTAGATAAATTACCTAAAGCTTCGTCACCGGTAAAATTACACAACCGTTGTAAATTAACCGGCCGCCCTCGTGGTTATATGCGCCAGTTTGGCATTTCACGTGTAACATTCCGTGATATGGCATTAGCAGGCAAAATACCGGGAGTAAAGAAAGCAAGCTGGTAAAAAGAAGTTCTTAGTCATAAGTCTTAAGTTTTGAGTCAAATTCATTACTTAAGACTTTGGACTTTAAACTTAAGACTTAAGAATTTAACCGATGGAAGGTCGCTCCGGATGTTACGGAAAGGAAACCACCATCATAACACAATAAAATGAATACAGATCCAATCGCAGATTATCTTACAAGAGTAAGGAATGCTATTAAAGCCAACCATAGGGTTGTTGAAATTCCTGCATCAAATCTGAAAAAGGAAATCACGAAAGTGCTTTTCGACAAAGGTTACATTGCCAATTACAAGTTTGAGGAAGTTGGTCCGCAAGGCAGCATTAAAGTTGCTTTAAAATACCACCCGATAACTAAAATTTCTGCTATCCGCAGCATTTCGCGCATCAGTAAACCAGGTTTGAGGAAATACGCAGGTACTGATAACTTACCAAGAGTATTAAATGGTTTAGGTATCGCCATCCTGTCAACTTCAAAAGGTGTAATGACCGATAAAGAAGCCCGTCAGCAAAATGTTGGTGGTGAAGTTTTATGCTACGTTTATTAATAGGAGAAATTAAGCAATGTCAAGAGTAGGAAAAGCACCGATAGCACTGCCAGCAGGAGTAACCATTACCGTATCAGCAGAAAATGTTGTTACTGTAAAGGGCCCTAAAGGTGAGTTGCAGCAAGCGGTTGATAGCGATATCATCGTTGAGCAAGAAGACGGACAGTTACTGGTTAAACGCCCGTCTGAACAAAAACGTCATAAAGCATTACATGGTTTATACCGTGCGCTTTTAAATAACATGGTAATAGGCGTAACCGAAGGTTACAAAGTACAACAGGAATTAGTTGGTGTGGGTTACCGTGCTACCAATACAGGTAATACTTTGGATTTAGTGTTGGGTTACTCTCACCACTATGTATTTGAATTACCAAAAGAAATTAAAGTTACAACCACTGCTGATAAGGGTAAAAACCCAACCATCATCCTGGAATCAATAGACAAACAACTTATTGGTCAGGTAGCGGCAAAAATACGTTCGTTACGTGCACCAGAGCCTTACAAAGGTAAAGGTATCAAGTTTGTTGGCGAAGTATTGAGAAGAAAAGCAGGTAAATCAGCATCTAAAAAATAATCGTCATGGGAGCTAAATTATCAAGAAGAGACAGGATTAAAAGAGGGATCAGGAAACGTCTTTCAGGATCAGCAGCGCGTCCTCGCCTGTCAGTTTACAGAAGTAATAAAGGAATTTACGCGCAGATCATTGACGATTTATCCGGTAAAACTATCGTATCGGCTTCATCTTTATCAAAAGACTTTGTAGCTGATGGCACAAAATCTGATCAATCAGTAGCCGTAGGCAAACTGGTAGCCCAGAAAGCTATTGCTGCAGGTATTAAAGATGTGGTTTTCGACAGGAACGGTTATTTGTACCATGGTCGTGTTAAGTCATTGGCCGAAGGTGCACGTGAAGGTGGTTTAAACTTTTAATCGAAAAGAGAAATGTCAACAATCAACATAAAAAGAGTAAAAACAAGCGAGATCGAATTAAAAGACCGCTTGGTAAGCATACAACGTGTTGCCAAAGTAACCAAAGGTGGCCGTACATTCAGTTTCTCTGCCATTGTGGTAGTAGGTGACGAAAACGGTGTTGTAGGTTATGGCTTAGGTAAAGCAAAAGAGGTTACCGAAGCAATTGCAAAAGGCATTGATGATGCTAAAAAGAACCTGGTAAAAGTTCCAATCATTAACGGAACTGTACCTCACGAACAAATTGGTAAATTTTCTGGTGGTTTTGTTTTTATTAAACCAGCTGCAAATGGTACCGGTGTTATTGCGGGTGGTGCAATGCGTGCAGTGTTAGAGTCTGCAGGTATCCACAACGTATTGGCAAAATCAAAAGGTTCATCAAATCCGCACAACGTGGTTAAGGCAACCGTATCGGCATTATCACAATTACGTGATGCGCATACTGTAGCACAGCAACGTGGCGTTAGTTTAGGTAAAGTATTTAACGGATAATCAGTCATGGCCAAAATCAAAATTACACAGATTAAGAGCGTGATCGACAGAAGTGAACGCCAAAAGAAAACAATCGAAGCCTTAGGCTTGCGTAAAATTAACCACAGCGTAGAAGTTGAAGCTACGCCTGCTATAGTTGGTATGGTTAGGAAAGTTAATCACCTGGTAGCGGTAGAAAATATTTAATATCATGAATTTAAGTAATCTAAAACCTGCAGAAGGTTCTACTAAAAATAGAAAAAGAATTGGCCGTGGTACAGGTTCTGGCCGTGGCGGTACGTCAACCCGTGGCCACAAAGGCGCCGGTTCACGTTCAGGTACCAGCACTAAGGTAGGTTTTGAAGGTGGTCAAATGCCTTTACAACGCCGTGTGCCAAAGGTAGGTTTCAAAAACCCTAACCGTGTAGAGTATACAGGTGTAAACCTTGATGTGTTACAAGAGTTAGTTGAGAAATTCTCACTTGTGGCTATCGATTTTGCAATACTAAAAGAGCACGGTTTGGTTTCACGTAACGACCTGGTTAAAATCCTGGGCCGTGGCGAACTGAAAGCCAAATTAGAAGTTAAAGCACATGCATTTACTGCTACAGCGCAAAAAGCGATTGAAGCAGCTGGTGGTACCATAGTTAAGTTGTAAGTTTCAATGAAGAAATTTTTCACCACATTATCCAATATCTGGAAAATCGAAGATCTGAGAGTGCGTATTATTAACACACTCTTATTTCTTTTAATATATCGCGTAGGTTCATTCGTGGTTTTGCCCGGTGTTAATTACAATTCGGTAGCAGACCATAAGGCAGAAGGATTAGTAGGATTGCTGAATATGTTTGCAGGGGGCTCGTTTTCACGTGCCTCTATTTTTGCATTGGGTGTAATGCCTTATATTTCGGCTTCAATTGTGGTGCAACTACTGGGTATTGCAGTGCCTTATTTTACTAAACTTCAAAAAGAAGGCGAAAGCGGACGTAACAAGCTTAACCAGTGGACACGCTACCTAACCATAGGTATCACTGCTTTGCAGGCCATAGGTTATGTACGTTCACAAATTGCTCCTGATGCCCGTTTAATTGGCGATCCGATATTTACCATATTAACTACCATAGTTTTAACCGCGGGTACATTATTTGTAATGTGGCTTGGCGAAAAAATTACGGATAAAGGTATTGGTAACGGTATATCATTAATTATCATGGTGGGTATTATTGCCCAGTTGCCAAGCGCGTTTTTAACAGAGTTTCAGTCACGTACCGGTGGTGCAGGTGGTTTGGTAACTTTTGTTGTTGAAATTGTAGCGCTTATTGGTGTGGTAATGTTCACTATACTTATTGTACAGGGTACCCGTAAAATTGCGGTGCAGTATGCAAAACGTATAGTAGGTAACAAGCAATATGGCGGCGTACGTCAGTATATCCCGTTAAAGGTAAATGCTGCCGGTGTAATGCCAATCATATTTGCACAGGCCTTAATGTTCATACCACAAACGGTACAGCAGTTTTTCCCTAACGCGGCATCAAACGGTATTTTAATTGCATTATCAAACTATAACTCATGGCAGCATAATTTGCTGTTTGGTATACTGATCATCCTGTTCACTTATTTCTATACGGCTATTACGGTTAATCCTAACCAAATGGCTGATGATATGAAAAAGAATGGTGGTTTTATACCGGGCATTAAACCAGGCAGATCAACTGCCGAGTTTATTGATGGTGTGATATCAAGAATCACTTTGCCAGGATCAATATTCCTGGCTATGATCGCGATCATTCCGGCCATTGCCAGTTTGGTAGGTGTGTCTCCAATATTCGCAAGATTCTTTGGTGGTACATCACTCATCATCCTGGTAGGTGTTGTTTTAGATACCCTGCAGCAAATTGAAAGTCACCTGTTGATGCGTCATTATGATGGTTTAATGAAAACCGGACGAATTAAAGGTCGTACGGCTATGCCTGCTACAGCCGGCTCAACGCCGACTGCTATCTAATATAAGCAATGTCAAAAATTCTTTACAAGTCTGCCGAAGAAATAGAGCTCATCAGAGAAAGCGCCTTACTGGTATCCCGCACACATGCGGAGGTTGCCAAAGTAATTGGACCTGGTGTTACTACTATTGAACTCGACAGACTTGCTGAAACCTTTATACGTGACAACGGCGGGGTTCCTACTTTTTTAAACTACGGCGGCTTTCCTTATTCTCTTTGTATTTCATTAAATGATCAGGTTGTACATGGTTTCCCCGGAACGTATACCCTGGTTGAAGGAGATCTGGTATCTGTTGACTGTGGAGCTACATTAAATGGTTTTGTAGGCGACTCGGCTTATACTTTTGCTATTGGCGAAGTAAGTGATACGGTTAAGAAACTGATGAGGGTAACCAAAGAGTGTCTTGACCTGGGAGTTGCAAAAGCTATTGTTGGCATGCGCATAGGCGATATAGGTTATGCCATTCAGGAACATGCAGAGAAGAATGGCTTTGGTGTAGTAAAGGAGCTTGTAGGGCACGGAGTGGGCGTTAAGCTGCACGAAAAGCCCGAAGTACCTAACTATGGTAAACGCGGGGCCGGTATTAAACTGGAAGAAGGAATGGTGATTGCCATTGAACCAATGATCAACGCGGGCCGTGCCGGTGTTAAGTTTTGGGACGACGGATGGACAGTATCTACTGTTGATAAAAAGCCATCGGCCCATTATGAGCATACCGTAGCTATCGGTAAAGGTAAACCAGATATTTTATCAACGTTTGAATATGTTGATAATGTTTTAAAAGAAAAAAATAATAATTAAATAATTTTTATTAATTTTGCATCCCGGTTTTAGGGCGGATAATTAAGTAATAATCAACAAAATATGGCTAAACAATCTTCGATTGAGCAAGACGGTACAATTAGAGAGGCATTGTCAAATGCAATGTTCAGGGTTGAGCTTGAAAACGGTCATGAGATTATTGCACATATTTCCGGCAAAATGCGTATGCACTACATCAAAATTTTACCTGGCGACAGAGTAAAACTGGAAATGAGCCCGTACGATTTAACTAAGGGTAGAATAACTTATAGATATAAATAAACAAAGAGATGAAAGTTAGAGCATCCATTAAAAAACGCAGCGCTGATTGCAAGATCATTCGCCGTAACGGGAAACTTTATGTTATTAACAAAAAGAATCCTAAATACAAACAGCGTCAGGGATAATTAAAAAAAACTGTGATAATTCGTACAACGGTGGCCCGCCGTTCGGTTATCATTTAAAAAACAAACAATAAATATGGCAAGGATTTCAGGTATAGATTTACCGAAAAACAAAAGAGGAGAAATCGGACTTACTTACATTTTCGGTATAGGCCGCTCAACAGCTCAAAGAATTTTGACTGAGGCAGGTATTGATTTTGATACAAAAGTACAAGACTGGACCGATGAGCAATTATCCTCAATTCGTGGAATTATCAACGATCAGATCAAAGTGGAAGGTTCACTTCGTTCAGAAGTGCAGCTTAACATCAAACGTTTGATGGATATAGGTTGTTACCGTGGTACACGTCACCGTAAAGGTTTACCATTACGTGGTCAGCGTACTAAAAACAATTCACGTACCCGTAAAGGAAAACGTAAAACAGTTGCTAACAAGAAAAAAGCTACTAAATAGTAAGTGATTAATGATGGTAAAGCGGCAATTAGTTAATGCTTTAAGATCATTAGGAATATAAAAATTAAAAAACGGTTAATGGGTCCGGGTTATTATTAACCCAATAATCCACTAACTCAATAATTAAAAAAATGGCTAAGAGCAAAAAAGTTACCAAAAAGCGCGTTGTAATTGTTGAACCGGTAGGTGAGGCACACATCAATGCTACTTTTAACAATATCATTATTACCCTTACTAATAAAACCGGCCAGGCTGTATCATGGTCATCAGCTGGTAAAATGGGTTTTAAAGGTTCAAAAAAGAATACTCCTTATGCTGCCGGTCAGGCTGCTGCCGATTGCGGTAAAGTTGCCTATGATTTAGGCTTACGTAAGGTTGAAGTATTTGTAAAAGGCCCTGGTGCCGGTCGTGAGTCAGCTATTCGTACTTTGCAAACTGCAGGTATCGAAGTAACAACGATCAAAGATATTACACCGCTTCCACACAATGGTTGCCGTCCTTCAAAAAGAAGAAGAGTTTAATTAACAGATTTTTTAAAGCTAAGATTCGGCAGCTACAGGCTGCTTGATACTTTAAGAACACACAAAAATGGCTAGATATACAGGACCAAAATCCAAAATTGCGCGCCGTTTCCGCGAACCGATCTTCGGTCCGGATAAAGCGTTAGAACGTAAAAATTATCCACCAGGAATGCATGGTGCCTCAAAAAGAAGAGGAAAACAATCTGAGTATTCAACTCAGTTAATGGAGAAACAAAAAGTTAAATACACTTACGGTGTATTAGAGCGTCAGTTCGAAAACTTGTTTCACCGCGCATCAGCTAAAGAAGGTATCACAGGCGAAAACCTGCTGAAATTTTTAGAGGCTCGTTTAGATAACGCTGTTTACCGTTTAGGTATTGCTCCTACACGTTCTGCAGCCCGTCAGCTGGTTAATCACAAGCACATTAACGTTAATGGTGCTGTTGTAAACATCGCGTCATACGCGCTAAAAGCAGGTGATGTGATCTCTGTACGTGAAAAATCTAAATCATTAGAGGCAATCACACATTCAGTTGCCGGAAGAAGAATCAACAAATACAGCTGGTTAGAGTGGGATGCTAACGCCTTAACAGGTAAGTTCCTGAACTATCCTAACCGCGATGAGATCCCTGAAAACATTAAGGAAAACCTAATCGTCGAGTTGTACTCAAAATAATAACGATACTTATCCATGGGATGGTTGGCATTTTATGTCAATCATTTTCGTGGTTTAAATCAATTCAATTAGTAAACAATAAATAAAGGATATAAATGGCAATTTTAGCATTTCAAAAACCAGACAAGGTTATCATGCAGAAATCGAATGATTTTGATGGCACGTTTGAGTTTCGTCCGTTAGAACCTGGCTTCGGTGTAACCATTGGTAATGCTCTACGTCGTATCTTACTTTCATCACTCGAGGGTTATGCGATTACTTCTGTACGTTTTTCAGGAGTAATGCATGAGTTTTCAACCATCAAAGGTGTTGTTGAAGACGTTACTGAGATCATTTTGAACCTTAAACAAGTTCGTTTCAAAAAAACAGGTGAGTCTGGCGACAATGAGAAGATATTTGTTATAATAAATGGCCAGGAAGCTTTTAAAGCCGGAGATGTTACTAAATTCTCTAATAACTTTACTGTTTTAAATCCTGATCTGGTTATCTGTAACATGGATTCATCAGTAACGCTTGAAATTGAGCTTACTGTTGCAAAAGGCCGCGGTTACGTTCCGAGCGAGGAAAATAAAAACCCGGATGCGAATGTTGGTGTAATAGCTATCGATTCCATCTTTACGCCTATTAAAAACGTAAAATATACTATTGAAAACTATCGTGTTGAACAAAAAACTGACTATGAAAAATTAGTTTTGGATATTGCAACCGATGGCTCAATTCACCCTGAAGACGCGTTGAAAGAAGCTGCTAAGATCTTGATCCAGCACTTTATGCTATTTAGCGATGAGAACATGATGCTTGAAGCACAGGCTAAAGAAGAAACCAAAGAAGTTGACGAAGAGATCCTGCACATGCGCAAGATCCTGAAAACTGAACTGGTTGATCTTGACCTTTCTGTACGTGCATTAAATTGCCTTAAAGCTGCTGATATCCGCAGCCTGGCCGATTTAGTATCGTATGATGTTGCTGATATGTTAAAGTTCAGGAACTTTGGTAAAAAGTCATTGACTGAAATTCAGGATCTGGTTAAATCAAAAGGCTTATCTTTTGGTATGAACCTGTCTAAATTTAAGTTAGACGAAGAATAAGACTTTGAAAAAGTGAGGTGTGAGAATTTTCTCGAACCTCACTTTTTTCATTTATACAAGAATACAAACAATTAAGCGAAAGCATAATTCCGAAGGCTTGAGTTAATCGCCGGACGGTATGCACGTGAAATAATTTAATAACAATGAGACACGGAAACAAAAACAATCACTTAGGCCGTACTACCAGCCACCGCAAAGCGATGCTGGCTAACATGGCAACTTCGCTTATTTTACACAAGCGCATCACTACAACATTAGCTAAAGCAAAAGTTTTACGCGGTTATGTTGAGCCTTTATTAACCAAATCAAAAAACGATACTACTCACTCTCGTCGTACAGTGTTTAGCTACCTGCAGGACAAAGACGCTACTACTATCCTTTTCCGCGAAATTGCTGAGAAAATAGCTAACCGTCCAGGTGGTTACACCCGTATTGTTAAGTTAGAAAACCGTTTAGGTGATAACGCCGAAATGGCAATCATTGAGCTGGTTGACTATAACACTGTTTACGGTGCTGATACTGCTGCTGCAGCTAAAAAATCAACTCGTCGTCGTGGTGGTTCTGCAAAAGCAAAAACAGCTGCACCAGCTGCTGCTAAAGAAGTTGCTGCTCCTGCCGAAGAAGCAGAAGTTGTTGAAGAAGTTAAAGCTGAAGCGCCAGTTGCCGAAGCCACTGAAACTCCAGCTGCTGAAGCTCCTGCAACTCCGGAGAAAGAAGAAAACGCTGAAAAAGGAGAATAATTTTATCTCCCTTTTAGATATTAAAAAACGCCCTGCTCATTTGAGCAGGGCGTTTTTTTTGGCGAAAATTTGTCTGAACCGGGATTCTTGGGATTAAAGGATTTAAATGATTTTAGGGCTATGCGCGATTCCCCTCTTGAGAGGGTGGAGGGGTGTGTTCTATTATTAAGTATAATATAAAAAGCAAAGGCCAGTGCGATTCCCTCCCTTGGGAGGGTAGGGAGGGGTTTTTAGAATGTCACCTGATGAAACCCCTCCCTGCCACTGCACGGTCCATAGCACCCCTCCCAGGGGAGGGAATTAAAAACTCAGTTGCTTATATCCTCAGTGGTAACCTACAATATTACCTGCGCTGTCCGAAGTCTCTGACTTCGGACAAATATGAGTATAGTCTTCAGACTACATGAAAACATCAAACTAAGCTATCTGTAGTGACAAACTGCAGGCATACTCATTCGAAGTCGGAGACTTTGAACAGCGCAGAAAGACAGTATAAAAATAGATATGCACAGGGTAGATTAAAAATTCTGCCAACCTGTCACCACCTGGTATCGTATTTCTGACGTGATATTTGTCATCCTGACTATAATTCTGCCAAAAGCATATTGGCACAAACGTTGATAAATAGCTGATGTAGTAAAATATTAAAATCAAGAAAAAACAATCATATGTCTAAAATAATTGGAATCGACTTAGGAACAACAAACTCCTGCGTAGCTGTAATGGAAGGTAATGAGCCTGTAGTTATAGCAAACAGCGAGGGCAAACGTACTACGCCGTCCGTAGTAGCTTTTATTGATAACGGCGAACGTAAAGTTGGCGATCCTGCAAAACGTCAGGCTATCACTAACCCTACAAAAACCATTTCGTCAATTAAACGCTTTATGGGTAACCAGTTTAACGAAGTTACAAATGAAGCTGCTCGTGTACCTTACAAAGTAGTGAAAGGTGACAATAACACGCCACGTGTTGAAATTGGCGACCGTAAATACACTCCGCAAGAGATCTCTGCAATGATACTTCAGAAAATGAAGAAAACTGCCGAAGACTTTTTAGGAACTGAAGTTACTGAAGCTGTTATCACGGTACCTGCTTACTTTAATGATGCACAACGCCAGGCTACTAAAGAAGCCGGTGAAATTGCTGGTTTAAAAGTACGCCGTATCATTAACGAACCTACTGCTGCCGCCCTGGCTTATGGCTTTGATAAAGCACACAAGGATATGAAAATTGCCGTATTTGATTGCGGTGGTGGTACACATGACGTATCAATTCTTGAATTAGGTGACGGTGTTTTTGAAGTAAAATCAACCGATGGTGATACACACTTAGGTGGTGACGACTTTGACCAGGTAATTATTGACTGGTTGGCCGACGAATTTAAAAGCGATGAAGGTATTGATCTGCGTAAAGATCCAATGGCGCTGCAACGTTTAAAAGAATCTGCCGAAAAAGCTAAAATTGAGTTATCAAGCTCAGCACAAACAGAAATTAACTTACCATACATCACTGCTGCCGATGGTATGCCTAAGCACCTGGTTAAAACTTTAACCCGTGCTAAATTTGAGCAATTGGCTGATGGCCTGATCAAACGTACTATTGACCCTTGTAAATCAGCATTGAAAAATGCAGGTTTAAGCACTTCTGATATTGACGAAGTTATCCTGGTAGGTGGTTCTACACGTATCCCTGCTATACAGGAAGCTGTTGAAAAATTCTTTGGTAAAGCTCCTTCAAAAGGTGTTAACCCTGACGAAGTTGTTGCCATAGGTGCTGCTATTCAAGGTGGTGTATTAACTGGTGAAGTTAAGGATGTGTTGTTATTAGATGTTACCCCGCTTTCATTAGGTATTGAAACTATGGGTGGTGTAATGACCAAACTGATTGAAGCAAACACAACCATTCCTACCAAAAAATCTGAAACTTTCTCAACCGCGTCTGATAGCCAGCCATCTGTTGAGATCCATATATTACAGGGTGAGCGCCCAATGGCTGCGGGCAACCGTACTATAGGCCGTTTCCACCTGGATGGTATACCACCGGCACCTCGCGGTGTGCCTCAGATCGAAGTAACATTTGATATTGATGCCAACGGTATATTGCACGTATCTGCTAAAGATAAAGCAACCGGTAAAGAGCAAAAGATCCGTATCGAAGCTTCATCAGGTTTAACTGATGCCGAGATCAAAAAGATGAAGGACGAAGCCGAAGCAAATGCTGATGCTGACCAAAAGGCAAAAGAAGAAGTTGAAAAACTGAACGCTGCCGATGCCCTGATCTTCTCGACAGAAAAACAACTGAAAGAGTATGGCGATAAAATTTCGGCCGACAAAAAAGGCCCTATCGAAGATGGTCTGAAAAAGTTGAAAGAAGCTTATGCATCTAAAAACTTAGCCGAAATTGAAACTGCTCAAACTGAACTGAACGCTGCATGGGCTACTGCATCTGAAGAGATGTACAAGGCTGCTGCTGATGCAGGTCAGGCTCAACCAGGTGCAGATGGTGCTCCGGGCGCAGGTCCGCAGGATCATTCTGATACCGTAACTGATGTTGACTTTGAAGAAGTAAAAGACGACAAAAAATAATAAGTGTTGTTTTAATATTAAAAGCCCGGCTGGAAATTTCCAGCCGGGCTTTTTTTGTAACCATCCAGGTAAAATTTGTCATTGCGAGCGATAGCGTGGCAATTAGCCCCACCCAACCCTCCCCGGAAGGGAGGGCCTAAAACTAAAAGTCTCCCCTACCGGGGGAGATTTAGAGGGGGCTTCCTCGCAATGGCATATCTATCAAGAGGTTATTCATTATGCCTTGTCAGCACAACTCAAGCTGCCCCGATTACCCCCAAATATTCGACGAATAACTCCTATATACCGATGAACAACCTGTGTTAAACTATAAACGGTGTAATTGACTGATTATTAGTGATTTTTAATGGTTTGACGATTAAAATTCCCCCTTCGTCTATATATATAAATGGGTGGTCTATTTCATTTTTTTTGTGTTTTAAAATGCTGTTGATTTGAATATTGAAAATTTAAAAACAAACTCAATTAACAACATCAAATTAAAAAATATCATGAAAAATTCAATCAAATTATCAGCACTGTTTCTTTTATTAAGTGCAGGCATTTTTGCCACCACATCTGCAAATGCTACAGACCATCCGGTAAGATCTGAAGAAAAGGTTACCGTATCAGCTATGCAGAAAGGTCGTGGCGTTTATGTAAATGTTTTAAACACCGATAGTCATAAATCTTATGTAATGGTTTTCGATCAGGAAGATAACATCCTGTTAAAAGATTTTTTGCCCAATGAAGCAGCCGTTACAAAAGGCTATGTTTTTACCGAACTTGATAATGGCAATTATACCATTGCAGTTATATCAAACAACGAGGTAGTGAAAAAGAAGGTTCATGTTTATCTGGAAAATAATCAAAAAACATTTTTCTTTATCGACTGACTGAATAGGCTTGTATAAAAAAATCCCACCTAACAGGCGGGATTTTTTGTTTTATAGGTGTTTTAAATTCACAAGTCATCCCGAATTTATTTCGGGATCTCACATGCTAAGTGAGCGACTTGCATGTTTAAACCTTGTATGAGAGATGCTGAAACAAGTTCAGCATGACAATTTATATCCCTAAATTAATCCCAAAGCTTTTCAGGGTAGGTGCCGCTGGCTACCAGGTCTGATATACTTTTTTGTACAATAGGTTTATCTTCTTTATAAGTTACACCAAACCATTTTGATCCTGTAGGGATAACTTTAAAAGCAGCTGTTCCGCTTTTTATCAGTTCATCAGCAGCTAAAGGAATAAAAAACTCAGATTTTGGATTGTTCTCATTTTCCTCAACAAATTTTTGAAACATAGGCAGGCTTTGTTTAAATATAGCCGGTGTAAAGCCCCAGAAGTTCATGGATACGCGGGTATCGTTTGGTAGCGGGTGCTCGCCGGTGGCATCTTTATAGGCTACACTACCGTCTTCCTTAAAGTAAACTTCGGTACGCTCATTAATTTCAATCATGTTGCCCTTATCATCAACCTTACAAACACCGCGTGATACGGAGCCATAGTCAGACAAAGTCCTGTCAATTTGGTAACCCACTAAAGAGTAGGTATCATCGGCCACTTCGGTGGTTAAAAACTTAGCCATTTTTTCAAATGAGTCATAACCATAAAAATCATCGGCGTTGATAACACAAAATGGCTCATTTACCTGGTTGCGTGCGGCAAGTACCGCATGTGCTGTGCCCCAGGGTTTAGCACGTTCAATTGTTTTATCAATACCAAAAGGTTTAAGGTCAAAACTTTGAAAAACGTAATCAGTTTCAATGCGGCCTTTAAGTTTAGGCTCAAAAATAGCTTTAAAATTATCTGCAAATTCTTCGCGGATAATAAAGCTTACTTTACCAAAACCAGCCTTTATGGCATCGTAGATAGAGTAGTCGATAATAGTTTCACCGTTGGGGCCAAAGCCGTCAACCTGTTTCATGCTGCCGTAACGGCTGGCCATACCTGCGGCCAAAATAAGAAGTGTTGGTTTCATAGATAATATTGGGGGGTATTTAATAATAACTATATGCCTTTACATAAATTTTTTATAGTGAATGATTGATAACCAAAATTGTTTCCCTTGAAAACGCGGAATTATTTGATATACCTAAAATCCTGTCCGGCTTTGATGCTCAGCAAAGTTTGGTAAATAAGACGTATCACATTGTCAACATCTTCTTTGTGTATCATTTCTACAGTGGTATGCATGTACCTTAATGGTAACGAAATGAGCGCCGATGGAACACCATCGTTCGAATAAGCAAATGCATCAGTATCGGTGCCTGTTGAGCGTGACGATGCCTGGCGTTGAAAAGGGATATCCGCCTTTTGTGCGGCTTCGATAAGTAATTTGTTCAGGTTATTTTGAACCGCCGGGGCGTATGATACCACCGGCCCCTTGCCACAGGCCAAATCGCCCTGGGTTATCTTATTGATCATCGGGGTTTGGGTATCATGCGTAACATCAGTTACGATGGCCACATTGGGTTTTATTTTGTGAGCTATCATCTCGGCGCCGCGCAAGCCTATTTCTTCCTGTACGGCGTTAACTATGTATAAGCCAAATGGCAGTTTTACATTATTCTCTTTAAGCAAACGGGCAACTTCGGCTATCATAAAGCCGCCTGCACGGTTATCAAGCGCGCGACCAACATAATAACGGTCGTTCAGCACCATAAACTCATCTTCATAGGTAATTACGCAACCCACATGGATGCCCAGTTTTTCAACTTCATCTTTTGAGGTACAGCCGCAATCCAGGAAAATGTTTTTCAGGGTTGGTGCCTCTTCCTTTTCGCCGCCTAAGCGGGTGTGGATGGCCGGCCAGCCGAAAACTGCTTTTACAATGCCATTATCGGTATGTATGTTCACCCTTTTTGAAGGGGCTATCTGGTGGTCAGATCCGCCGTTGCGTATCACGTATATTAAACCATCACTGGTAATATAGTTAACAAACCATGATATTTCGTCGGCATGAGCCTCAATAACTACTTTATAATCGGCCTTTTGGTTAATAATACCAACCGCGGTGCCATAATTATCTACATAATAGTCATCAATGTAGGGCTTTAAATATTCAAGCCATAACTCCTGGCCTTTCCACTCAAAGCCGGTAGGCGAGGGGTTATTAATATATTTTTCGAAAAAAGATAAGGAAGTTTCGTTTACAACAGGAATATGCGTTGAGGTATCAGATTTTTTTTTAGCCATGTTTGTTAAGTAAACTAATATTGTGCAATAAGCAAATATAATAAAGCTGATGGTAAACCCCTAATATTATCTGCCAAAATGGAAACAAAAACATGTTTTTATTATTAAATTAATACTAAGGTTATAACATTAGCGTTTTTTTTTCAAATATGTAAAATTTACCCCCCTTGGTTAATTAGTTGTGATTAACTGTAAGTTTTACATTAATGATATTATTGTTCATTTCAAATTCATTGTAGTTTCTTAATTTTACATGTTCTATAATTTACTCCACTGCCGTGAAACTATTTAAGCTTATTTGTATATTATTTATTGCCGGTTTAACCTCATGTAACGTTATTCAATACGCAACTGTACCGGTTGACTATGCCCCGAAACAAATCTTTAATCCGGATACTACCCACATACTGCTTGTAAACAAAGTTGCCTTCGATTCAACCAAGATCAGCAAGAGGAAAATCATGGCGCTTAAAGCAGCTGCCTATGCTGCTGTTGCCGGAGCCGAAAAAGAATTGAAGTTGCTACCGGGGGTAAAAGTTACCAGCCTGATTGATTCGTTGCACTTTACTCCAAATGCCGATTCTGTTAAATTCCTGGCAAAGACCTATAAGGCCAATTATGTTTTAACGTTCGATGATTTTAATGCAGGCATTGTGCTTGATAATGTGCAATATGATGGTAATGCCCAAATAGCCTATTACAATACCAAGGCAAAGGTTGATTTTACCCTGTATGAAAATAATGGCATTTACTTTAAAAAGTTAAAAGGAGTGGCCGAAGAACCCCAGGACAACGGAAACAGAGGATTTTCTGTCAATGGCGCCGCCCGCGAGGCTGCCCTGGATGCGCTGAAGGATTATTTACCGTACACCATAACCAATTACAGACCGCTATATAATGGAACAGACGCGTTAGAGTCATCTGTACAGCAAATATTGAAAGGTAAGTTTGATATCGCCTATAAAATATTGAACCCCTTGATTGATGGCAAGGATCTTAAACTGGCCAGCCAGGCAGCCTATAACCTGGCTGTGGTTTATGAGTCGCAGGGCGATATTGATGAGGCCCTTGACCTGGCCAAATTATCAAACCAAAAGCAGCAGAATAATTACGCC
This sequence comes from Mucilaginibacter lappiensis, assembly GCF_050433765.1. GTDB lineage: Bacteria > Bacteroidota > Bacteroidia > Sphingobacteriales > Sphingobacteriaceae > Mucilaginibacter > Mucilaginibacter lappiensis_A. Next base: position 124,834 of record NZ_JBNPWP010000010.1, read on the forward strand.
ACCGTACTTATTGCCGAGCTGATAAAGGAGTGATGTCCTTTTCAAGGATCTCATAATCGAACCCGTGACGGGTAAAGAACTGCCCCGTGTGTTCAAACCCTAATTTAATGTAAAACCCAATAGCCGACAGCCGCGCATTGCACCACAGTCTTTTCGCGCCATTGGTTTGCGCAAAATCAGTAATATGATCTAATATTTGTTTGCCTATGCCTTTACCCTGCAAGTTGTCATCCACCGCGAACTTGCGGAATTGGTAATCATCGCCTTTGGCAAATAAGGAAACTACAGCAACAATAGCATCATCCTTAAAAGCGGCAAAATGCAAGCCGTTGTTATCTTCTTCCATTTCCATTTCGTACAGCTTTTGCTCGGGGTATAAAATTCTTTGCCTCAGGCGCCAGGTAAGTTCAGGCCGTATTTGTTCTATGTGGATCATTTTTGAGTTTGTGCATATAAACTATGTCATTGCGAGCGATAGCGTGGCAATCTCCTCATGCTCAATATTGAAATGGTTCAATACTGCTCATTGCCGCAGGGGCTATTACTTTTGTCGCAACAAAAGTAACAAAAATGCTTTTTTCTTTTTAGGCTTCTTTGCCGCACAAAGCCTTCACCCTGCAAATCAGCCAGAACCACGGGCTGCAAAAAGTTGCCCCACTTCGTTCACACAAACCTACGCTTCAGCAAATATTTGCTATGCCCCCTTACCACGCACAAGGCCACCATTGTTCTGCCTGATTTCGGCCGAAGCGAGCTGCACTTGTCTGAACCAGAATTTTCTGAATTTTTCACGAGTTAATTTTTACCGGTGTTCAAGAGGGCTGCGCCGTTTAAGAATTGAAAGAATAATGAAAACTTTCCCTCCGGAAATGATTAGTAGAATATTCTTTCCCTCAGCAGATAAGCTTCGGGTGAAAGCAGCCAGAACATGGTGGCTTTGTGCGGCTGTAGGGGCATTAGCAATTTTGCCGAAGCGATGGCTATGAGCGTACGAAGTAGGGCAAAATTAAGCAGCCCGTGGTTCTGGCTGATTTGCAGGGTGAAGGCTTTGCGCGCAAAGAAGCATTTCTGCTGACTTGATTTTTGGTTACTTTGTATCAAGACAAAGTAACAGCCTTAGCGGCAATTGAGCGCTCTGCAAAATGCAATTCAAACTATCCATATTTTGACACCCAGTCAATTCCCCATCCCTGCAAAATTCCTATCTTTGCGGCAACATAAATCACCATCTATGCTTAAAGGATTTTTTAATGTTCCGCCACCGCAAAACGAGCCGGTTTTAAACTACGGTCCGCGCAGTTTGGAACGTGTAGCGCTTAAGGCTGCTTTAGACGAAGCCCGCGCTCAACAACTGGATATACCTATGTACATCGGCGACAAAGAAGTACGTACCGGCAATAAGCTGGAGATCCGTCCGCCACATGATCATAAACATTTACTGGCCACTTTTTCTGAAGGTGATGCCAGTCATGTTACCGCTGCCATTGATGCAGCTTTAGCAGCCAAAGCCAACTGGGAAAATTTACCCTGGGAGCAGCGTGCCGCCATATTTTTAAAAGCAGCCGATTTGCTTGCAGGCCCGTACCGTGCCAAAGTGAACGCGGCTACTATGCTTGGTCAATCAAAAAACGCGTACCAGGCCGAGATCGATTCGGCTTGTGAGCTGATTGACTTTTTGCGCTTCAACGTGCAATATATGACCGAAATTTACCAGCAACAGCCCCCAATATCGGGCAAAGGTGTTTGGAACCGTGTGGAACAACGCCCGCTGGAAGGATTTATATTCGCCTTAACGCCATTTAACTTTACCGCTATTGCAGGTAACCTGCCAACATCTGCCGCTATGATGGGCAATGTAGTTGTTTGGAAACCTGCCTATACGCAAATATTTGCCGCCAATGTGCTGATGCAGGTATTTAAAGAAGCAGGCGTACCTGCTGGCGTTATTAACCTGATATATGTTGATGGCCCGGTTGCCGGAGAGGTAATATTTAATCACCCTGATTTTGCAGGTATCCATTTTACAGGATCAACCAAAGTGTTCCAGAACATTTGGCAAACTATTGGTACCAACATCCATAAATTTAAAACCTATCCTCGCATTGTTGGCGAAACAGGCGGTAAGGATTTTGTACTGGCCCATCCAAGCGCTAATGCCGATGTGGTAAGTACTGCTCTTGTTCGCGGCGCTTTTGAATACCAGGGACAAAAATGTTCGGCTGCTTCAAGGGCTTATGTACCGGCATCGTTATGGCCTGCGGTAAAGGCCAACATGCAGCGTGATATCACGTCGTTTAAAATTGGTCCGGTTGAAGATTTTGAGAATTTTATCAATGCCGTGATCAGCGAAGTGTCGTTTGATAAACTGGCTAAATATATTGATGCTGCCAAAGCCGACGAAGGCGTTGAAGTTGTTGCCGGTGGCAACTATGATAAAACAAAAGGCTGGTTTGTAGAGCCTACCGTATTAAAAGTTGATGATCCGTACTACGTAACCATGTGCGAGGAGCTTTTTGGCCCCGTATTAACCATTTACGTGTATGAGGACGCTCAATTTGATGAGGTGCTTAACATTGTAGATAAAACGTCTATCTACGCGCTTACAGGCTCTATTATATCGCAGGACAGGTATGCTATTGCTGAGGCTACCTATCGCTTACGCAACGCGGCCGGAAACTTTTATATTAATGATAAGCCAACAGGTGCAGTAGTAGGTCAGCAGCCATTTGGCGGCGCCCGGGGATCGGGAACTAATGATAAGGCTGGTTCTATGATCAACCTGTTACGCTGGGTATCGCCCCGCACCATTAAAGAAACCTTTGATCCGCCGAAGGATTACAGGTACCCTTTTTTGGCAAAGGAAATTTAAGGCCCCCCGGCCCCCTAAAGGGGGAGGGTAAAAATCTTTCGATAAAAAAAAGCGATGAATATTATTTATTCATCGCTTTTTATTTAAAGTCTCCCCTTTCAGGGGGAGATTTAGAGGGGGCTGGGCTTCTACTTAAACCTAAACACGTTATCCATGTTTTCGTTGTTATAGGTACTTACGTTCATATCGCCTATAATGCCGGTACTGAGACTGTAAACCCAGCCGTGTACACCTAATTCCTGTCCGTTTGCCCAGGCATTTTGCACGATAGATGTTTTGCAAAGATTGTAAACGTTTTCAACCACGTTTAACTCAACCAGGCGGTCGGTACGTTTTTGAGTATCCTCCATGGCATCCAGTTCATCGGCGTGCAGGCGGTATACATCCTTTATATGGCGCAGCCAGTTATCTATCAGGCCATATTGTTGGTTGCTCATAGCTGCTATAACGCCACCACAACCATAATGTCCCGTTACAATTACATGTTTTACCTTTAACACGTTTACGGCATAATCCAGTACCGACAGCATGTTCATGTCAGAGTGGATAACCATGTTGGCAATATTGCGGTGAACAAATATTTCGCCCGGTGCCGTATTGGTGATCTGGTTGGCAGGCACCCGGCTATCGGCGCAGCCAATCCATAATACAGGTGGTTTTTGGCCGTTGGCCAGCTTTTCAAAATAATGAGGGTCTAATTTTAGGGTATCCTCAATAAATTGCTTGTTACCTTCCAGCAAACTTTCATAAGTTATATGGCTGGTATCGTGAATGTCTTTTTTAGCGCACATAGGTATATTTAATATTGTTAGATGTTTTAAACCGATCCGCTTTTGCCCGCCCAAAATATCCGGGATATTTTATGCAATGCAACAGGCGAAAGATCATAATATAAAATGGTAAGCAAAATTAATGGTATAAAATAAAAAATGGCAAAATCATAAAGGTTAAAAAAATAACCGCCCATAATTCCGCCTAAAAAGTAAAAGGAAAGCACCGTAAGGCGCACATATATCTTATTCCTGATAGTATCTGTTTTTGCTACATTGGGGTGCAGCCATTCAGATACATCACCGCCAAGATCAGTAAACAAACCGGTTAAATGGGTTGATTTGATCAATCCGCCCGAAATGGTTGATACCAGGCTGTTCTGTAATCCCATCGAAAAAATGATCACCCCAATAACTATTTCACGTTCCGTTTGGGTTTCCTTGTAAAAGTTATGCCCGTAAATGGCAACAAACAGCAGCAGCAATATTTCAATAATAATAGGGATAGAGTGCGCCCGGTAACGGCTTTTATGCTCCAGCGATTTAATAATAAAGTTTGATATAAAAGCGCCGGCAAAAAACATCAGCAGCCAAATAACAAATACTACTATCTCGCCAAAGTTTTGCTCCACTATATGTTTAGCCAGGGTAGCCACATGGCCGGTAATGTTGGATGTGAAAGCCAAAAAGGCAATCATGCCCGCCACGTTGGTTACGCCCGATACAAATGCGGTTGATGATGCCAGCAATAAGTTTTCTTTTAGGGTACGTGCTTCTTTTGATTGTCTCAGCATAAAATATCCTTGCTTATTTGCAGCAGGATAAAAATAGAATAAAAATTATAGTATTATGTATGAAGTTTATAATTTGATTGAATGACAAAATAAAGTCATCCCGAATTTATTTCGGGATCTCACACGCAAGGTATACAGTATGCCGGTTTAACCGTCCTGTGAGATGCTGAAACAAGTTCAGCATGACTGGTTTTATTACAACAAAAAACCCCGGCCATTTTCACGAACCGGGGCAAACCAAACATAAACCTCTCTATACCCAGGTATGGAGAGGTTGTGGGAATTTTACATTAATGCGAGGCTACTGCTGCAATACTGTCCAGCGCATATACATAACCTAAATTATGCGGACTGCTGCTGCTTACTTTCAAATCCTTGATCAGGCCGGTGCCTAAGTCAATCACCCAGCCATGAACTTCCAGGTCATGACGCTCCATCCAGGCATTCTGAACTATGGAAGTTTTGCACAGGTTATATACCTGCTCGCTCACATTAAGCTCAACCAGGCGGTTCTGTTTCTGTGTTTCGTCGGTAATACGGTCAAGTTCGTGACTGTGCAGGCGGTAAACATCTTTAATATGCCTCAACCAGTTATCTATCAGTCCGAATTGTTTATTGCTCAGGGCCGCTGCAACGCCGCCACAGCCGTAGTGTCCTGCCACAATAACATGCTTTACTTTAAGCACATTAACGGCATAGTCAAGCACGCTCAGCATGTTCATGTCAGAGTGTACAACTACGTTGGCAATATTGCGGTGTACAAACACTTCACCGGGTTTTGTGCCGGTTACTTCGTTTGCGGGTACACGACTGTCTGAGCAGCCTATCCATAATATTTGTGGGCATTGGCCTTTTGCCAGGGTTTTAAAATATTCTGAGTCTTCTTTTAATTTGAGTTCAACCCATTGGCTATTACCACGTAACAACGCGTTGTAGCTATCGGTTTGGGCCAGTTTTAAATTACTGGTGTCAATGGCGGGTTTGCCATTCTTTTTTTCTTCTATAAGAGCCATGTTTTCTTTTAGTTAGGGTTATACATTAATTCTTTTAAAGGAGGTACATCGTACTGTTCCTTTATTTCATGTAATTGCACAATGATGCCTTTGGTGTAGGCGTTGTGCTTGTAATTGTGGATGATCTCCAGTACATCCGGGTCAATATACCGCGAATTGGAGCCATCAATGATCACGTCCGAGCCTTTGGGCAAACTGGTAAGCGTGATTTGTATAGCGGCTTTATTTAAAAATGAAACCTCTTCGGCAAGCCTTATCCTGATCACATTTTTATCGCCGTTTTTAACTATCTGGTAAAAATAAGGGTTCCGCAAATTGGTACGTAGTATGTAAAATACACCTACAAGCATACCTATACCCACACCTATCAGCAGATCGGTTAATACCACAGCCACAATAGTTACCACAAACGGAATAAACTGGCTGAGACCCATATGCCACATGTGTTTAAACAGGCTTATACGGGTTAGTTTATACCCTGTCATGAGCAGTATAGCTGCCAGGCATGATAGTGGGATAAGGTTAATCAGTACCGGGATAAACAGCAATGATATGAGTAATAGCATGCCATGTATTACGGTGCTCATTTTGGTACGTCCGCCGGCGTTAACATTGGCCGATGAACGTACAATTACAGCTGTCATGGGCAAGCCGCCTAATAAACCGCTGGTAATGTTGCCAATTCCCTGGGCTACCAGTTCGCGGTTGGTGGGTGATATACGCTTTATCGGGTCAATCTTATCAACAGCTTCCAAACTAAGCAAGGTTTCTAAACTGGCTACTATTGCTATGGTGAACGCGGTTATCCAAACCTGTTTATTACCAATAGCACTAAAATCGGCCGATTTAAACAGGGCAAAAAACTCGCTGCTGCTGTTTACGATGGGTATGCGCACAAATTGTTTATCAAGCAATTCAAAACTGGTACCGGCAAATACCGCGCTTAAACCTATGCCTGCCAAAACAACCAATAACGGCGCGGGCACTACGGCCAGTTTTTTAAACTTCGGCCAGTAGATCATCAGCAATAAAGAAACTGCGGCTATAATAACAGCGCCGTAATTGATCTTGGAAAATGCCTGCATTATACCTGAAAAAGTATTGTGCTCATCTGATTGGCTAAAGCGTTCGTCGCCTTCAAAATTGGCATCATAACCAACGGCATGAGGAAATTGCTTCATGATGAGGATGATACCGATAGCGGCAAGCATACCTTCAATAACCGATGAGGGGAAATAGTTGGCTATAGTACCTGCTTTTAATATACCCAGCAACATTTGGAAAATACCGGCCAGTACAAGCGCAAGCAAAAATGTTTCGTATGTCCCAAGGCTTGTTATGGCGTTTAACACAATAACGGTTAAACCGGCTGCCGGCCCGGCTACACTAAGCTGCGAACCGCTTAATGCACCAACCACAATACCTCCAATAATACCTGTTAACACACCGGCAAACAACGGCGCGCCTGATGCCAGTGCAATGCCTAAACATAATGGCAATGCTACCAGGAATACAACAATACTTGATGGAAGGTCTCTTTTTAAGTTTTTGGGTAAAAAATATTTTTTTAGGTTGAGATTGCCCACGGCAAAGCCACCTTGCTTAATTTGCATAAGATCGATAATTTGAATGAAAATTTAAATGAATTGTAAAGCGTTACGATCCGGATAGGGAAGTATCCGGTTAATCATTTAAACGTTGGGCGGGGGCGTGGGCACTACCGGGTGATATGCCTGTTTGTATAAACAATGTTCCCGGTTATGGAGTACATTGGTTTCTACAACAAATGTAATAAAGGCTATACTGTGCAGATCATAAGCATCAAAACCTTTTTTTTCCTTAAAAGTATCCTTATCAGGTGTGTCTTTTTCGGTTTTGCTTTCCTGCTCAAGCTGCAGAATAACCGCGCTTACGGTTTTATTGTCAAGATATAAAAATACAGGCGCAAGTGATATGGCCATCTTTAATACAAAGACACCCATGAACATTGCCACTATCAGTATTTTGAAATTCCTGATCTTCATTATTACAAATATATAAAAAAGCGTTCCAAAAATGTATCACAATGCAGTTTTAAAGTAATCTTACAATTTAATTACTATTTTTAACCTATTACAAACAACCTGAATTGTGAATAAAAAGCTCGGATTATTAAGAGAAAAACGCCAGAAGGCGTTTGAAGGTGGCGGCACGTTACGTATTGAAAGTCAGCATAAAAAAGGGAAACTTACCGCGCGGGAGCGCTTACATTTTTTGATGGATGATGGGTCGTTCCAGGAGATAGGGATGCTGGTTGCCCACCGCTCAACCGATTTTGGGATGGAGAAGGAAAAGTACCCCGGCGATGGTGTAATAACCGGTTACGGTACTATAAACGGGCGTTTGGTTTACGTTTTTTCGCAGGATTTTACCGTTTTTGGCGGATCGCTGTCAGAAACCCATGCCGAAAAGATCTGCAAGATCATGGATCTGGCCATCAAAAACGGCGCACCGGTAGTAGGCCTCAATGATTCGGGCGGGGCGCGCATTCAGGAAGGTGTGGTATCCTTAGGTGGCTACGCCGATATTTTTTATCGCAATACCATGGCATCGGGTGTGGTGCCGCAAATATCAGCCATTATGGGCCCCTGTGCTGGTGGCGCGGTGTATTCGCCTGCCATAACCGATTTTATTTTGATGGTGGAGAATACTTCCTACATGTTTGTTACCGGGCCCAATGTGGTAAAAACGGTTACCCACGAGGTAGTAACTTCCGAAGAACTGGGCGGTGCAACCACACATGCCACTAAATCGGGCGTTACACATTTTGCCTGTGCCAATGAAATTACAGCCATCCAAAACATAAAAGCGCTGCTGAGCTATATGCCCCAGAACTGTGAAGACAGGGCGCCGGCTTTACCCTACGAGATACAAAATGAATTTAGACCAGAGCTTAATACGCTGCTGCCCGAAATAGCCTCAACACCTTATGACATCCGCGAGATCATTGACCATGTAATTGATACCGGATCATTCCTGGAGGTACATAAGGATTTTGCTGAAAATATTGTGGTAGGCTTTGCAAGGCTTGCCGGCCGGAGCATTGGTATTGTTGCCAACCAACCCTCATTTTTGGCGGGCGTGCTTGATATTCATTCATCAATTAAGGCAGCGCGCTTTGTGCGCTTTTGCGATAGCTTTAATATACCGCTGCTGGTATTTGAGGATGTGCCCGGATTTTTGCCCGGTACCGACCAGGAATGGAACGCCATTATAACCAATGGAGCCAAACTACTGTATGCTTTTTGCGAAGCAACGGTGCCCCGCATTACCGTGATCACCCGCAAGGCTTATGGGGGCGCTTATGACGTGATGAACTCCAAACACATAGGCGCTGATATGAATTTTGCCTGGCCATCGGCAGAAATAGCCGTAATGGGCGCTAAAGGTGCGGCCGAAATTATTTTTAAGCGTGAGATAAGCACAGCCGAGGATAAAGAAGCCAAGTGGAGGGAAATGGAACAGCTGTATTCAGACACTTTTGCCAATCCTTACCGTGCCGCGGAGCGTGGTTTTATTGATGAAGTGATAGAACCTGCCGAAACGCGTATAAAACTGATACAGGCTTTCAAAATGCTGGAGAATAAGGTTGTGAACAACCCCAGGAAAAAACACGGAAACATGCCTTTGTAGGGAGAGAAAGGATAAGGGAATAAAAGACTATAAGATAAAAGACATATAGACAAAGGATAAGATTAATTGGAATATGACTATTGAAATCTTACAAACCATTTGCATGCAGCTACCCGGCGTAACTGAGGATCTTAAGCTTGGCGATCATTTGTGTTTTAATGTGGGTGGCAAAACATTTTTGTTTACCGGCCCCGATAGCGTACCGGCAACGGCATCAGTAAAGGTTCCGGATGAGGATTTTGAAGAAACCTTGCAAAAGGAATGTTTTTCGCCCCAGGCTTATATAGGGCGTTATAAATGGGTGCATATTGCTGATATCGGCTGTTTAACCCATCACGAATGGGAGTTTTATATCAAACAATCATACCGCCTGATTGCAGAGAAGCTGCCGGGGAAAATAAAAAAGGAAATAGGGTTATAGATGTTATGCGGCAAGCTGTCTTGATTTACCCTTAATTTGTCGTTTTTACACCTCATCGCTTTTTGTTAATGCTGGTATGTTTGTGTCAGACATTTAAATAATAAACATCTAATATTAAAACATCATGGCAACTCAAATTTTTGTAAACCTACCTGTTAAAGACCTTAACAAATCCATCGAATTTTTTACCAGTCTTGGTTATAGTTTCAATCCCCAGTTCACCAACGAGCAGGGTGCATCATTGGTTATTAGCGATAACATATTTTTTATGCTGCTGACCGAACCTTTCTTTAAATCATTCATTAAAAAAGAGATCGCTGATGCTACCAAAGTAGCCGAAACCATCAATTGTATTTCGGCGGATAGCCGGGAAGAAGTTGATGAGATAGTGCGTAAGGCTGTGGCAGCAGGTGCCACTGTACCAAATGATAAACAAGATTACGGCTGGATGTACGGGCACGGTTTCCAGGATCTTGACGGCCACCTGTGGGAATTTGCGTATATGGATATGAGCGCAGTACCTCAGCAGATGTAAGGCCCCCAGCCCCCTAAAGGGGGAGTTTAGAATACCTGTTTTTTGTTATTCTGAGCGGAGTGAAGAATCTGTTAACCAATATGTTTGTGTAAAACTGGTTTATTACTGCTGATATTAAAAAGTAACATTGACTCACGGGGCAATGTTACTTTTTATAGTTTATACTAAAAACGGAAAAAAGTATATTTACTAAAAATTAGCATGAAAAAACTTTTTTTTCTTATCTGTGGCTTTCTGCCAATGGCGTTGATGGCACAGCAAACTTTTAGCATTAACGGTAATGTAAAAGGTTTAAAGAATGGAGATAAAGTCTATCTGTTTTACCAGTTGGATGATCAAACAAAGAGTGACTCTGCCAATGTACAGAATGGTAAGTTTCATTTTACAGGCGCTTTAGCCCTCCCCTCACAGGCGTCCCTGTATCTTAACAAAAATCCTTTAGTGAATAAAGCTGTTCGGGGCGAAAATCTGGACATATTTCGCTTTTATGTAGAGGCCGGTAAACTAAACCTTAGCAGTACAGATTCCCTTAAACACATTGTTGTTAGCGGGTCGCTCATAAATAAAGAATATACGGAATGGAAGGCTTTGCGTAAGCCCGTTGAAGATAGGCTGGATGCTTTAGACAAAGAATTTGCTGCACTAACAGACTCGCAAAAAGGCGATGGCCACACCGTTCAAACGATGATAGGCAAAGAAAAGCAATACATGGAGGATTTAAATATGGTAGGAGCAGAATTTGCAAAAACTCATCCTAATTCATACCTGAGCCTCTTAACTATAAAACAGGCAGCAGCAGGGGCCAAAACAACGGAAGCAGCTGCCCAGGCGTATCAAAATCTGTCGACCCAATTAAAAAATACGGAGATTGGGAAAAGTATCCCCGTTTTGTTAGCCTCATCTTCAAGAACCCAGATTGGCAACCCTGCAATTGACTTTACACAAACTACTCCCGAGGGCAAAGCCGTAAAGTTATCTGATTTTAAAGGTAAATATGTATTGGTTGATTTTTGGGCAAGCTGGTGCAGCCCGTGTCGTGAGGAAAACCCCAATTTAGTTGCTGCTTACAACAAGTATAAAGACAAAGGTTTTACGGTATTAGGTGTATCACTTGATAATCCCGGCAAAAAGGACGCCTGGATGAAGGCTATAGCAGACGACAAGCTTACATGGACACAGGTTTCGGATTTGAAGGGCTGGGATAACGTAGTGGCGCTGCAATATGGGGTTCGTAGCGTCCCTTTCAATTTCCTGATAGACCCTGCCGGAAAAATCGTTGCCAAGGACCTGAGAAGCGAAGGTTTGAACAGTAAACTGGCTGAATTATTTGACGCACCAACAAAGTAAAACTTAGGTTTTTAAGACAAGTAGATTCTACATACAGATGCTTTCGCTATACTAAACTTATCCGACGCGTCATTGCGAGGTACGAAGCAATCTCTATGCTATACAGAGCGAGTAATGCCCATCGCAGAGCGCTCAATTGCCGCTGTGGCTGTTACTTTGTCTTGATACAAAGTAACCAAAAATCAAGTCAGCAGAGAGGCTTCTTTACGCTCGTAGCCTTACCCTGCAAAGCAGTCAGAACCACGGGCTGCAAAAAGTTGCTCCACTTCGTTCGCTCTTTTCCCTCGCTTCGGCAAATATTTGCTATGCCCCTGCAGCCGCACGAGGCCACCATGTTCTGCCTGCTTTCATCCGAAGCTTATCTGCTGACGGGGGAGAAAATTAGTTTGTTAAACTTACGAAGTTTTAAAAACTTCGTAAGTCTTTACCTCCACTCAATGAGGCGTGGAGAGAGGAACCCGATTCAAACAAAAAAAGACCATCCGTTATCGGATGGTCTTTTTTTTATGTTGTCCCACACCTTTCAGTGGGCCGGGCGTCTATCAAACTTTGATTTCCACTTCAACTCCACTTGGCAATTCAAGTTTCATCAGGGCATCTACAGTTTTTGAATTCGAGCTGTAAATGTCTAATAAGCGCTTGTATGAGCATAATTGAAATTGCTCACGTGCCTTTTTGTTTACGTGTGGTGAACGTAATACAGTGAAAATTTTCTTTTCGGTTGGTAACGGAAGTGGTCCGCTAACTACAGCGCCTGTTGGCTTTACTGTTTTTACGATTTTCTCGGCAGATTTATCTACCAGGTTGTAATCGTAAGATTTTAATTTGATCCTGATTCTTTGGCTCATGTTAATTTGTTTTTAAATCACCCTAAGAGCTATTTATTAGGGTAATTGATTATTTATTTATGTGCAGATGTGCATATATGCAAATGTGCAGATTATTACTTGTGATCGCTCATTTGTAATTTGCACATCTGCATATCTTCACATCAATTTTTACGCGTTAGCAGCAGCTTTTTTGCCTTTTACTTTGGCTACTACTTCTTCCTGTACGTTACGTGGTGCTTCAGCATAGTGATCAAACTCCATGGTTGAAGTAGCACGACCTGAAGTGATGGTACGTAACTGGGTTACATAACCAAACATTTCTGAAAGTGGTACAGTTGCTTTAATAACCTGTGCACCTGCACGTGAATCCATACCTAAAAGCTGGCCACGACGACGGTTCATATCACCGATTACATCACCCATGTTTTCTTCAGGGGTAAGGATCTCGATTTTCATGATCGGCTCAAGCAATACCGGTTTACATTTTGGCAATGCTTCACGGTAAGCCATTTTTGCAGCTAACTCGAAAGAAAGCGCATCTGAATCGACCGCGTGGAATGAACCATCAATTAACCTTACTTTTAAGCTGGTTAAAGGGAAGCCTGCTAATACACCATTATCCATTGAAGCTTTAAAGCCTTTCTCAACAGATGGAATAAACTCACGAGGGATTGAACCACCGCTAATTTCATTCACAAACTGTAAGCCTTCCTTACCTTCATCGTTTGGTGAAAGTATAACCTGGATATCGGCAAATTTACCACGACCACCGGTTTGTTTCTTGTAAGTTTCGCGGTGCTGAATGGTGCCTGTGATCGCTTCTTTGTAAGCAACCTGAGGCGCGCCCTGGTTAACTTCTACTTTAAACTCACGTTTCAAACGGTCCATGATGATATCAAGGTGAAGCTCGCCCATACCTGAAATTACAGTTTGGCCGGTTTCTTCATCTGATTTTACGTGGAAAGTTGGATCTTCTTCAGATAATTTACCTAAAGCTATACCTAATTTATCTACGTCGGCCTGTGTTTTAGGCTCAATAGCTAAACCGATAACCGGCTCAGGGAAATTCATTGACTCAAGAATGATCGGGTGTTTCTCATCACAAAGGGTATCACCCGTTTTAATATCTTTAAAGCCTACTACCGCTGCAATATCACCTGCACCTACGTTAGGTATAGGGTTTTGCTTGTTAGCATGCATCTGGAATATACGTGAAATACGCTCTTTATTATCTGAACGCATGTTGTGTACATACGAACCAGCTTCCAAATTACCTGAGTATACACGGATAAAGCACAAACGACCTACGAAAGGATCGGTTGCAATTTTAAACGCTAATGCTGCAAATGGTTCTTTTTCTGATGGCTTACGCAAAATTGCTTCGCCTGTATCAGGGTGGTGGCCTACAATACCCTCAACATCCATTGGCGAAGGCAATAATTCCATCACGTAATCAAGCATGGTTTGTACACCTTTGTTTTTGAAAGATGAACCGCAAACCATAGGAACAATTTTAGCATCTAAAACAGCTTTACGTAAAGCATCAAGTACTTCGCGCTCAGTGATTGTTTCAGGAGCATCAAAAAATTTCTCCATCAGGCTTTCGTCATAATCAGCTACTGATTCCAATAATTTCTCTCTCCACTCGGTAGCTTCCTCGATCATATCCTCAGGGATAGGCACTTCGGTAAAGGTCATACCTTTATCATGCTCATTCCAAACAATACCTTTCCAGTTAATTAAATCAACAACACCTTTAAAATGCTCTTCAGCACCAATAGGTAATTGAAGTGGTACAGCGTTGCTGCCTAACATGCTTTTTACCTGTTTTACAACATTTAAAAAGTCGGCACCTGAACGGTCCATTTTATTAACGAAACCTATACGGGCAACGTTATAATTATTTGCAAGTCTCCAGTTGGTTTCTGATTGTGGCTCAACACCATCAACTGCCGAAAATAGGAACACCAAACCATCTAATACACGCAGGGAGCGGTTTACCTCAACGGTAAAATCCACGTGTCCCGGAGTATCAATAATGTTGATATGGTAGTTATGTCCTCTATATTTCCAGTTTACTGTTGTAGCAGCAGATGTAATGGTGATACCACGTTCCTGCTCCTGCGCCATCCAGTCCATTGTTGCAGCACCTTCGTGCACTTCACCAATTTTGTGGCTCACGCCCGAGTAATAAAGGATACGCTCGGTAGTGGTAGTTTTACCGGCATCAATGTGAGCGGCAATACCTATGTTTCTTGTATATCTTAGATCTCTTGACATTCTTTGTTAGTTTTGATTCCTCTAATTATTTAATAATTGCACCGATGATGCAATCATAGCAAAATCGGTGCAATCTTATATTAAATCGGTGTAATCCTTTTATTAGAATCTAAAGTGTGAGAACGCTTTGTTGGCTTCAGCCATTTTATGCGTATCTTCTTTTTTCTTCACTGCTGCACCTTCACCTTTAGCTGCTGACATGATCTCGCCGGCTAATTTCTCCATCATGGTTTTTTCACCACGACGACGGGCATAGCTGATCAGCCATTTCATACCCAAAGCAATTTTACGCTCCGGACGAACTTCTGTTGGCACCTGGAAGTTAGCACCACCTACACGGCGTGATTTAACTTCAACCGCAGGCATTACATTGTTTAAAGCCTTTTTCCAGGTTTCTAAACCGCTTTCGCTGGTTTTCTTTTCAACAATTTCAACTGCGTTGTAAAATATAGCGTATGCGGTTGATTTTTTACCATCATACATCATGTTATTTACGAACCTTGTTACCAAAGTATCATTGAACTTTGGATCAGGAAGGATAATTCTCTTTTTTGGTTTTGACTTTCTCATTGCTATCTATCCTCCTTTAATTATTTCTTTTTACCTTTTGCTGGCGCTGCTGCTACCTGACCTGGTTTAGGACGTTTAGTTCCGTATTTTGAACGGCGTTGGTTACGGCCTGCTACACCTGATGTATCTAATGCACCACGGATGATGTGATAACGTACACCTGGTAAATCCTTAACACGACCACCGCGGATCAAAACGATAGAGTGCTCCTGTAAGTTGTGACCTTCACCCGGGATATAAGCATTCACTTCTTTTCCGTTGGTTAAGCGCACACGGGCAACTTTACGCATTGCTGAGTTTGGTTTTTTAGGGGTAGTGGTATACACGCGTGTGCATACGCCTCTTCGCTGTGGACAGCTGTCCAACGCTGGCGACTTACTCTTGTCAACCAGAGCTACTCTACCTTTTCTAACTAATTGTTGAATAGTAGGCATTTTTCCTTTTTTGTATTTACAGTTTTATCCTTATTTTAAGGACTGCAAAGGTAGGGACTATTTTTTGATTTTCAAGGGGTTGAACGAAAAAGTTTTTTGTAATTGGTTGGTGGAGAGTGGGCGCGAGTGTGAGAGTCGGATTTTAAAACGGAATTATTTGTTTATCAGATTAGTATTAAGCCATTGGTGGGGGCGGTAACAGTTCAACAGTAATGTTATTGCTGGGGCCGCTGCCATAATACATTTCACCCCGAAAAGGCGTAGAAGGTGTAAAATCAAAGTAGCCATTAAATAAAGCATTATGTAATTTGCATTCATCAAGATTACTATACGGCGTGTGCAAGTTCTCCACGTGAAACATACTGACCCTTACCGGAACGAATTTATAACCATTAAACTGTGCTTCAATTTCGTACTGTAAATAATTAAAATCGATTTCAAACTCTTTGTATGGCGATTCTGTGATTACATTAATGGCACGGTAGGCTCGTCCAAATTCATCGTCCTGCTCTTTTATGGCAGTTTCATCAACACCATATATGGAAAAGAAAGGAGCAATTAAGCTAATCGAAAAAATAAGCTTTTTTGTTCTTTGTAGCGATTCATCCTGGTAGCTTTCCAGAATCAGCTCACCGCTAAAAGACAGATCATGTGGAAGGCTATTGTTGTGTATCTTTCTTTTTGACCCACTGCGTAGCTTTTTAAGGAAGTCAACCCATGGTTTAGTAAATTTTTTATTTTGGGTTGCATTTTCTTCAATAATCGCCATGATTTTTTTTATTCCGGGATGCTCCTTATATTCAGGGGAATCGGGCCTTACTCCGATAGGGTAATACTGTTTGATGGTTTCACCTATTTCTTCATATAGTTTATTATGGCGGTTGTTTAAAGGGAAATAGCGGATCATTGAAGTTAAGGTTGGTTTAGTAAAACAAGATACAATTTAATTGAGCATATATAAGTTAAAACAAAAAAGAGCGATGATATAATCACCGCCCTTTCATCATTTATCAAATCAACTCACTTAATCAAAAATTAATAACCGCGATCATGGTCATGATGGCCACGATCATAGCCATTATCATTATATCCGTTATGGTACCTGTCATGATGGTGCCTGCGGTTTCCGTATCCGTCGCGTACCACGCAACCTGAGGTTACTGATACTATAGCTGCTAATAAAAATGCATATGCAAGAAATCTCTTTTTCATGGTGATAATTTTAATGGTACAGCCAACTAAAGGATGTACGCATATTTGACTTGGTTTAATGGAAAAGGATTAATCGGGACGTTTTATACAAGTTATAATTGTCATGCTGAACTTGTTTCAGTATCTCACATGCTATGCAACATTTTGATTGCCAGTAATTTGTAATCCATAAATAAATTCGGGACGACTTTCACGCCGTTGTTGGTGTTGTCACTAACAACTACATTGAACTTAGCATATAATGTTGGTGACAACACCAACATTGGCATAACACCAACATTGGCATAGTTTTTTATCAGGATTTAATTGTCATGCTGAACTTGTTTCAGCATCTCAAATGCTATGCTGTACAAAATAATAGTTACCTGTCCTGTGGGATCCCGAAATAAATCCGGGGATGACTTGTGGAGTGGCTACCCCAACCCCATACTCACCCTATACTCCTGCTGAATAACCAGCAGGCAGTTAGCGCACAGGCATCCTTCGTAGAGTTCGCTTACGTATTGCACCTCATTGAGGCTGAGCTGCACGGTGCTGCACTGACACTTGGTGAATGAATTGGCTTTACATTCAAAAGGGGCCTCGCAGCGTTCGCAACGGATGATCTCGTGTTTGGTATGCATTGTTGTGAACGAAAGTAGTTAAAGTTGAAATGAATATTGAAATATAAATGTCAATAAACAAAATAGTCCATGAACCGCAGTTCATGGACTATCAATTATTGTCATTATCTTTTGTCTATCAGTCTTTGATCTAAAAGTCCTTAATCCTAAAACTTATGCCGAGCAGGTTACGCAACCTTCTTCCATTGAGCATGACGGGCCTTCAGGTAATCCGTCAACTACGGCATCAACCACTGCTGGTATTACCGGCTCCATGTTTGAACCGCCCTGGTTTTCAACGGTAAACTTAACAGCTTGTGATGCAGCTTGCGTACGCAGGTAGTACATACCTGTTTTTAAACCTTTTTTCCATGCGTAGAAGTGCATTGAAGTTAGTTTGGACGCGTTTGGCGAGTTGATGAACAGGTTTAATGATTGCGATTGGCAAACATAAGCGCCCCTGTCAGCAGCCATGTCAATAATGTTACGCATTTTTATTTCCCAAACTGTTTTGTATAGTTCTTTTATCTCTGCAGGTATTTCGGCAATATCCTGGATAGATCCGTTCGCGGTGATGATCTTATCTTTCATGGCAGGTGTCCACAAGCCAAGATTAACCAGATCGCGCAGTAAATATTTGTTTACTACAATGAACTCTCCGCTTAATACCCTGCGGGTGTAAATGTTTGAGGTATATGGCTCAAAGCACTCGTTATTACCCAATATTTGTGAGGTTGACGCGGTTGGCATTGGTGCAACTAACAGGGAGTTACGCACACCATGGTTCATTACATCCAAACGCAGGTTTTCCCAATCCCAACGGGTGCTGGCTGGCGATACATTCCAAAGATCAAACTGGAATTTACCTTTTGACAACGGCGAACCTTTAAATGTTTCATACGGACCTTCGGCAATGGCCAGATCTTTTGAAGCTGTCATGGCTGCAAAGTAGATGGTTTCAAATATTTCCTTATTCAGTTGTTTTGCCTCATCACTTTCAAATGGCAGGCGCAGCTGGATAAAGGCATCGGCCAAACCTTGTACACCTAAACCAATAGGGCGGTGCCTTAAATTTGAGTATTCGGCTTCGGCAACCGGGTAGTAGTTACCATCAATAATACGGTTAAGGTTAATGGTAGCCTGGTAAGTTACATCATATAATTTCTGATGATCAAAAGCACCATCAATAACGTAACGTGGCAATGCTAACGAAGCCAGGTTACAAACCGCTATTTCATTGGCATCGGTATATTCCATAATTTCGGTACACAAGTTTGAACTTTTTATAGTACCTAAATTTTGCTGGTTCGATTTGCTGTTGGCAGCATCCTTGTATAAAAGATATGGTGTACCTGTTTCAACCTGGGCATCCAATACCGCAAACCAAAGATCCTGTGCTTTGATCACTTTACGTGCACGGCCTTCTTTTTCGTATTTGGTATATAAGGCAACAAATTCGGCGCCGAAGCAATCGGCCAATCCCGGTGCTTCATGCGGACAGAACAAGCTCCAATCCTCGTTGGCTTCAACACGTTCCATGAACAAGTCTGATACCCAAAGGGCGTAGAACAAGTCGCGGGCACGCATTTCTTCTTTACCGTGATTTTTACGCAGGTCTAAAAATTCAAATATATCGGCATGCCATGGCTCCAGGTAAATAGCGAAGGCGCCTTTACGTTTGCCACCACCCTGATCAACATAACGGGCGGTATCATTAAACACACGCAGCATTGGGATAATACCATTGCTGGTACCGTTTGTACCGCTAATGTAGGAGCCTGTAGCCCTTACATTGTGTATGCTTAAACCAATACCACCTGCACTTTGTGATATTTTGGCGGTTTGTTTTAAAGTATCATATATACCATCAATACTGTCATCCTTCATGGTTAATAAAAAGCACGACGACATTTGTGGTTTTGGTGTACCGGCGTTAAACAAGGTAGGCGTAGCATGTGTAAACCAGCGCTCGCTCATTAAATGGTATGTTTTAATAGCGCTTTCAATATCATGTTTATGGATACCAACCGATACACGCATAAACAGGTGCTGCGGGCGCTCGGCTATTTTGCCGTTAATTTTTAGCAGGTATGATTTTTCAAGGGTTTTAAAGCCGAAATAATCAAAACCAAAATCGCGGTCGTAAATAATGGTACTGTCTAAAAGCTCGGCGTTTGTTTGAATAACTTCCCATACATCATCAGCAATAAGCGATGCATCCTTACCGGTTTTAGGGTCAATATATTCATGCAGCAAACGCATGGTTTCTGAAAACGATTTAATGGTGTTTTTGTGCAGGTTTGATACTGCTATGCGCGAAGCCAGCAAAGCATAGTCAGGGTGCTTTGTTGTTAACGAAGCCGCAGTTTCGGCAGCAAGGTTATCCAGCTCAGAGGTGGTTACACCATCAAACAAGCCTTCAATTACCTTTTTGGCCACATCAATAGGGTCAACTAAATTAAACCCATAGCACAATTTTTCAATACGTGCTGTGATCTTGTCGAATTTTACGGATTCTTTTCTACCGTCTCTTTTTACTACGAGCATATTCCGAGTATTTAGTAGTTAGTATCAAGTAGCAAGACCTGAACCAACTTGTGTATATAATATATGTTATTTTAGTATCAAGTAGTTAGTATCAGGTATCACGACTTTTTACCAACTGTTTTTATTTAGTATCAGGTAATTAGTTGTGGGTATCAGGATTGATTTTGTCTTGATACTCGATACTAACTACTTGATACTCGCTTAAAAATCCTCATCCAGTGAAAACGCTTTGCTTTCGGCGTTGTTGAGCACGCCGCTTTTTTGGTAGTCGCCTACACGTTTTTCAAAGAAATTGGTTTTTCCCTGTAATGATATCATTTCCATAAAATCAAATGGGTTGCTGGCGCCATAATGTTTTTCGTAACCCAGTTCGCCAAGCCATCTGTCGGCCACAAATTCAATGTACTGGCTCATCATTTTGGCATTCATACCAATCAGGTTAACCGGCAGGGCATCGGTAACAAATTCTTTTTCAATTTCAACCGCATCGGTAATGATCTTGGTAACTTGCTCGGCAGGTAACCTGGTTTGCAGCATTTTGTACAGCAAGCAGGCAAATTCACAGTGTGAGCCTTCATCGCGCGATATCAGCTCATTGCTAAAGGTAAGCCCCGGCATCAGACCGCGTTTTTTAAGCCAGAATATAGAGCAAAAACTGCCCGAAAAGAAAATGCCCTCAACAGCGGCAAAAGCCACCAGTCGCTCGGCAAAGTTGCCTTCATTTATCCAGCGCATGGCCCATTCCGCTTTCTTACCAACACATGGTACGGTTTCAATAGCGTGGAACAGGCGGTCTTTTTCGGCCGGATCTTTTATATAAGTATCTATTAACAAAGCATAAGTTTCAGAGTGGATGTTCTCCATCATGATCTGGAAACCGTAAAAACAGCGTGCCTCAGGTAACTGAACCTCGCTCATGAAGTTTACTGCCAGGTTTTCGTTCACAATACCATCACTTGCAGCAAAAAATGCAAGGATATGCGAAATAAAGTGTTTCTCGCCCGGATTCAGGTTTTCCCAGTGCTTCATATCGTCCGAGAGGTCGATTTCCTCGGCCGTCCAAAAGCTGGCCTCAGCCTTCTTATACATTTCCCAGATAGCGGGATACTTGATAGGCAGTATCACAAATCTGTCCTTGTTCTCTCTCAGTAATATTTCGTCTTCCTGTTTCATAGATACCTGTTTTTATATCGTTATTTCTTTACTTAGCGCCACCAGACACGAAAGCCAGCCTTATTTAAAATAAAGCTTTGTTGTTTTTGCGATTAGCCTGCCCAATCGCACTTTTTATTTTGTAACTTACTGACAGACAAGTTTTTGAATATTGGATAATGAATACATCCCGCTGTCTTTCGAATACCTTGCACAACAAAGTTAATGTTTGAGTACTTAAGATTTTAGTGTTAGTTTTTAACAAAGGCCCGAGTTATTAACACTTTGTATGATTATTTTTAATATGACTTAAATCATCGAAAATTAATGAACTTGATTACAGCTATTTAAAAAACACCAGAAAAAGTAGCGGCTTAAAGACTTGCAAAAAATAATAATTTAACATTATAAATTACTTGACTTAACACCGACAATTGTTGCAAATAGCATAATGTGTTTGCTAAGTGTCAATTGAAATTTGGAAATCTGATGAAAAATATGACCCGGGTACCCAATTGTGGAAAACAAAATATCCCGAAAAACTGCCATTGATCAGGATATTCCTAAAAGTTGTGTTAGTTATTTTAAATCGCCGGCCGACACAAATTTCATCGATACCGAGTTAACACAATGGCGAGTGTTTTTAGGGGTAAGATATTCCCCCTCGAACACATGGCCCAAATGCGCACCGCAATTGGCACATACAATTTCTACACGGTGTCCGTCGGCGTCAGGTACTCTTTTAACCGCACCAGGTATTTCATCATCAAAACTTGGCCAGCCACAATGCGAGTTAAATTTCGATTCAGAAGTATATAAGGGGGTATCACAACGCTTACACACGTATAAACCCTCCGCCTTATTATCTAACAAAGCTCCGGTAAACGGTCTTTCGGTTCCTTTATATAATATCACCCGTTCTTCTTCGGGCGTTAATTGATTGTATTCCATTATTAATTATTGAGTTATTGAATTAGCGAATTATTGATTGAAGATCATCCTTCATTTACAATTATTGAATTATTGAATTAACGAATTATTGATTGAAGATCATCCTTCATTTACTTAAATATACGACAATTAGCTGGTACGGATTGTTTTAAAAGGGGATGTTTACATTGGTTTGACGCTATTTGGGGAGTTGTCTGAACCGGGATTTATAGGATTTTAGGATTGCATGATTTATTGGTTCAATAGAAGCGGGGCAAATCAAAATCCCGTAATCTTTTAATCCTATAAATCCCGGTTCAGACAATAAACTGTGATCCGAAAAATGACCAACAAAAAAATCCCGGCCAACAGACCAGGATTTTTCTATATATTTTTCCAGTTCCCCCTTCAGGGGGTTAGGGGGCTTAAGCTAACTTAGCCAACTTTGCTAATTCTTCTGCCATGGCAGCGCCAATTTCGGCAGGTGATTCAACCACGCGGATACCGCACTCGGTCATGATCTTCATTTTTGCAGCTGCAGTATCATCGGCACCGCCAACAATAGCACCTGCGTGGCCCATACGACGTCCCGGAGGCGCTGTTTGGCCGGCTATGAAACCAACTACCGGTTTAGTGCCGTTTTCTTTGATCCAGCGTGCAGCTTCAGCTTCCATGTTTCCGCCAATTTCGCCTATCATAATAATGCCGTGTGTATCAGGATCATTCATCAATAGTTCAACAGCTTCTTTGGTAGGTGTACCGATGATCGGGTCGCCACCAATACCTATGGCAGTAGTGATGCCCAAACCGGCTTTAACCACCTGGTCAACAGCTTCGTAAGTTAAGGTGCCTGATTTTGAAACCACACCCACATTACCTTTTTTAAAGATAAAGCCCGGCATAATGCCAATCTTGCTTTCATCGGCAGTAATAATACCAGGGCAGTTAGGGCCAATCAAACGTGCGTCCTTATCAGTTAAGTATTCTTTTACCAGTATCATATCCTTAGTAGGGATACCCTCGGTAATACAAACAATAACTTTTATACCAGCCTCGGCAGCTTCCATAATGGCATCAGCCGCGAAAGCAGGAGGTACAAATATGATAGATACATCGGCGCCTGTTTCGGTAACCGCGTCTTTAACGGTATTAAAAACTGGTTTGTTCAAATGCTTCTGACCGCCTTTACCTGGTGTAACACCACCAACCAACTGGGTTCCGTACTCAATCATTTGTGTAGCGTGGTAAGTACCTTCGTTACCTGTAAAACCCTGTACAATAACTTTAGAATCTTTATTTACGAGAACACTCATTGGCTTTTTTCGTTTAGTACGGCAAAGCTAAAGTTATTGCCAATAAAGTCAAATTAAATTTATACCAATGGCATTCTTTTTACAAAATCCCCCAACCCCCTGAAGGGGGGAGCTTTTTATTGGCAGCGTTTAGTTGACCGGGCTCTTAGATAACTGTCGAAGATTTCTCGTTATCGCTTGAAATTACATGCCTTTTTGTTTTAGCTATGAAAGAACGCTTTTTTATATCCAAAAGATGTGTACATATGGGGGAGTAAAAGTCCTATTTTTAATATCATTTTAATTAATTTAGCATCACACTACATACCTGTTATATGAAAAACAAAAACCTTATTTTATGGCTCATAGCCTTGCTGTTTTGTACCCATGCACAAGCCCAGTTTGGCGGTTTAGGAAAAAAGCTTTTGGATAAAGGCAGCGAAATGGCATCGGGCGGAGGCTTGAACAAGATCCTGAAACAACCCCAGGCCATTACCACCAATTTTAAAGATGTAGATAAAACCGGTTCGAAACCGCCATCGTTTATGGAAGGGCAGGTACCTGAACCGCTATATCTTTTACCAAAAACTCCCGAAGGCAGCTATAAACTTTGCGCCGGCTTTTACGAAATGACCAACAAAAGCTATTGCCTGCACGCCGGTACCCGCGGTCCCAGCACAGGCGACGGCTATATGCTTGCACCTGTTTTAGGCCCCAAGCGCGATGTGGTGATACTGATATTAAAACATGCCGAAACACATCCCGAAGTAAACCAGCGCAGCATACAGGTGTTATTATGGGCAATAATTGCCCGCACCAAATTTGCCGATTTTGGCACCGATATTAAACTAACAGCTACCAGGCTGCTATCGCCAAACGAATTGCTGATGCTGGAAGGTGGTGCCCTTGGCGTATTGCCAGCCAGTTTGATGGCCAAGGCCAAAGATCAATTGCCTCCTGCGGCTCAAAGCGTTTTCGAAGCCGAAAATAACATCCGTCAGTTGGCCGCATCCGGTAATGCATCATACGAGGAAATGGAAAAATATGCGATGATAGCCGGTTTAGCACCCCAACCTGATCCTGAGGTACCGTCAGGCATATGGTCGTTACATCCCGATGGTTATTATATCCGTTTTATTCCGCATGGTTATCAGCAAACCACCACGCAAATATATGTACCAAAAGAACTGGTAGATTCTAAACCGGGTTTAATTTATGATGGCCCCAATGGTATTGCCTGCCCTGCCAACGTAGGCGCCCAGCGCCTGGCCCAAACCAACGAGCCGTTAAATCCGGACAGAACAAAGAAATTGAAAACGATTTGCTCCCCGACCCCCTGAAGGAGGGGCTTTTGATTAGCAAGTCGATAATAAAAAACACAGTCGCTCGGCTCCAGCCCACAGGTGTTGGGAAGAGTAAATTTCTAAAAAAAAGTTTGTCATTTCGATAGAGCGGGGGGACAAGTGCAAGGGGGCGAAAGAGAAATCTTGTATAATATACTAAGCGAATTTGCAGGTCGTATAAGATTTCTCCTCGTTCCTCGTCGAAATGACAACGTTTTTATTTCTTCCCAACACTTATGGGCTGGAGCCGAGTGACTGCATGAGAGCGTGGGTAAGTGCGATTCCTTCCCTCGGGAAGGAGGAGGAAGGGGTTTCATAAACATGGCAAATTTATACCACTCGTATAAACCCCTCCCTGCTACTACACAATCCACCGCACCCCTCCCGGGGGAGGGAATTAAAAGACAACAGGGTATCCCGTTAATCCAAAAGCTCCCCCTTCAGGGGGCCGGGGGGATGAAATTCTCCCTCGCTCTTGGCAATTACAATAGTAGCAACCCCATTACCAATCACGTTGGTGATGGCCCGGGCTTCGGACATGAACCTGTCTACCCCTAATAGTATCGCCACACCCTCCACCGGGATCACTTTAATGGCTGCCAGGGTGCTGGTCAATACAATAAAACCGCTGCCCGTTACACCTGCCGCGCCTTTGGAGGTGATCATCAAAATACCGATAATAGTAAGCTCCTGAAATAATGATAGCGGGATATAAAACACCTGTGCCAGAAATATAACCGACATGGACAAGTATATCGTGGTGCCATCCAAATTAAAAGAGTACCCGGTAGGGATCACCAAACCAACAACCGATTTGGAACAGCCGAACTTCTCCAGCTTATCCATCATCCCCGGTAGGGCCGATTCTGACGAGGAGGTTCCCAGCACAATCAGTATTTCTTCTTTAATATGTACAAGGTATTGCCACAAGCTAAACTTAAACAGGTAGCAAATGATATTCAGCACCACAAAAATAAACATGAACATGGTGAGGTAAACCGATCCCATGAGCATGGCTAAAGGCTGTAATGTTTTGATACCATACTTACTAATAGTAAAGGCCATCCCGCCAAATGCGCCAATAGGGGCCACCTTCATCACAATTTTCATGATGTTGAAGAATACTTTGGACAGCTTATCAAACAACTGGATCACGGATTGGCCCGTTTCGCCCATTTTGCTTAGTCCAAAACCAAATAATATGGCAAAAAACAGGATCTGCAAAATATCGCCTTTGGCAAAAGCTTCAAATGCATTACCAGGTATAATATGCGCAAAAAAATCGCCCCAGTGCATTTCTTCGGCGGCTTTTTGGTAAACGGCAAGCTTGCTGGTATCAACAGCGGTATGGTTTACAAAACCTTCGCCGGGTTTCAGGAGGTTGGCAACCGTAACGCCAATAACCAGCGCAAAGGTGGTAACTATTTCAAAGTAAAGCAGGGCCTTACCGCCTACGCGGCCTACCTTCTTCATATCGCTCATGCCGGCAATACCCAGCACTATGGTGAAAAATATGATTGGGGCTATCAGCATGGTGATCAGACTGATAAACATTTTGCTGATCATCTCGGCTGTTGGTCCAAATCCCTTAAAATTCAGCCCGACGATTACGCCCAAAGCAATGGCAACAAGAACCTGGAAGGTTAGGTTAGATAGAATTTTCTTCATTATCCAATAATACGATTTTAGGTTTAGGATACAAAGGGCCCGCACAAATCGCTCTCTTTTGGGCAAACATTTTATACTTTTTATAACAAATTGCCGTTATTTGCAGCAGTGAAAGTAACAGCGCTTTTTTTAGTTATCTGCATGGTCCTTGTTTCTGTTTTTACAGTAAGGGCTAATGGGGCGCATATGTCCGCTGTTAAAAGCTGCTGCCACAAAATGATGAAAAGCCAGCCATGCCAGCATCAGCCAAAAAACGATTGCGGGCAGGGGATGTGTGTAAACATGTTATCCTGCAATAGCTGCGGCTTTTTAAAAGTCGACCCGGTAGGTGTTGCGTCAATTATCCCTACACTAAAGGAAACAGCTATCCCCGCATACCAATTGGGTAGCTTGTCTGCTTATTCACTGTCCTCCTGGCGTCCGCCAAAAGTTTAATAATAATATCGTCTGCCTCTACCTTATCCGTTTAGGTCTATTATTATTTATTAAACATTTAAAATTAAATCATGAAAAAGTTTCTTTTCATCACCATGGTGATGCTATTCTCTATATGCGCTATATCTTTTGCAAACACCCCATGCTGCAACAGCAAAATGAATCACTGTACAAAATGTTCAAAATCATGCGATAAGTCTGGTTGTATGGATAATTGCAGTAAGGCTTGCAAGTCCTCTGGCGAATGTGCCAAAACTTGTAAATAATAACAGAAAGCCGGGTTAGCCCGGCTTTTTTGTTCAACTTCAGCTTTCGGTAAAAACGTTCACCCTTAATTTTCTACCATTCACCGAAAATTTCCTAAGCTTGGTCAAAAAGGTTTGTTAACTATACAGCCTGCACAGCAATTTTGAAGAAAAAACAACATTGCTATGAAAACTCTATTTACTCCAATCATATCATTAATAGTTTACTTACAAGAGCATTCGCCCTTATTTACACAGCTGATAGGTAACCTGGTTACTTAAATGGCGGCCTGCTGGATTTGTAAAACAACCAACTAAAAGCAGATTCATTTCATCGGTATTTTTCGGCTGTTTACCGGAAGTTTAGCTTGGTTCGCCTAAAAACATTACACAAAAACCCATTCTGTTAGCACATTTGAAGTATAAAATCACAAACACCATGAAAACTTTACTTGCAATACAAATTATCCACCTGCTGATGAAAGCTGCCGAACAAGCAGAATCAATATGGCATTCCATTGGTCACCTGATAAAATAACACTATTTAAAAACAAATTATCATGCGGTATCTCCTTTTAATATCTGTACATCAAACCTATTTTATCATGAAAAATGGAGATACCGTTAGCTGGAATCAGGAAAAAACAGCAGCCGAAGAAAAAATAGTTAAGGAGCATCAAAAACCTGTTAGCAAAGGATCAAAAGCTTAAGATGAAAATCTTGGTTGCTTGTATAAATTCTGCGATACCAAAAAAACTCATGGTTAATTCATTAATCTACCGCATTTTTACTGTATGACAAAACAACCAATTATCACTGTAACCGACCTGGTAAAAAACTATGGCGATTTTACAGCCGTAAAAGGCATTAGTTTTGAAGTGTATGAGGGCGAAATTTTTGGTTTGCTTGGTCCCAACGGAGCCGGTAAAACTACCACCCTCGAGATCATTGAAACCCTGCGCGAAAAAACATCAGGCCGTATCACTGTTGACGGTTTTGATATTGAAACCGATGCCGATGACATTAAAAAACGTATCGGGGTACAACTACAGGCAGCAGGCTATTATCCAAACCTTAACCTGTCTGAGTTGATCGTGCTGTTTTCGGGCTTATACGGCATTGATAAAAGCCCAATGGAAATGCTGGAAAAAGTGGCATTAACAGATAAGGCCAAAGCCAAATACAAAGATCTTTCGGGCGGGCAAAAGCAACGTTTTTCAATTGCCACCACGCTTATCAATAACCCGAGGATCATTTTTTTGGATGAACCTACTACCGGCCTCGATCCGCAGGCCCGCCGTAACCTATGGGATTTGATCCGCGAGATCCGCGATCAGGGCACTACCGTTGTAATTACTACCCATTATATGGACGAAGCCGAAGTACTGTGCGACCGTGTTGCCTTTGTTGATGGTGGCCACATTATTGGTATAGATACCCCCGATCATTTTATCGATCAGCTGGTAGCAACAGGCTTTGAACGCAAAAAGCAGGTAAAACTGGCCAACCTGGAAGATGTATTTATTAACCTGACCGGTAAGGAATGGCGGGAAGGGTAGGGCCGAGTCCCTATGCTCCCTGAAGGGGGAGCGAATATGCAGTTGGCCGTTTTGAGTTTGCAGTAAAAGACAGCTTAGTAACGCCAAATGCAAATGACTCAGTGACACCAACGGTAAATGACCTAATGACTAAATTGAAATGAACCAAAAACCTTATAGCAATACAAGAGCAACACTGGCTATTGCCAAAGCCAGTTTCCGGTCTATACTGCGCAGCCCTTCGGCGGTGGTATTTACATTGGCTTTCCCTTTAATATTCATTATTGTTTTTGCCAATATTGGCGGCGGCGGTGTTACCGTTGATGTGGGCGTAGCTAAAACCTGCGATACCATTAGTCCGGTTTACCAGGCTTTAAAAAATATTAAGGTGGTGCGCCTGATACAGGATCAAACCACCGAAGAAATGAATGGCAACCTGTCAAAAGGGAGCATTGATGCTATTATCAATGTACAAAAAAATAGCAGCAAGCCACCGTTTACCATTAATGTACAATACACTAAAGCCTCTGTCGAAAAAGGGAACATCCTGCGGTCGGTACTGAGTAATATTTATTACAATATTAATAACAGCGCCCAGATGGGAGCACCACCGGTTGCCGAAATCAGGGAAACCACTATACAGGGCCGCGAATATAAATACATTGATTTTATACTCCCTGGGCAGCTGGGTTTCTCCTTATTAAGTAGCGGGGTTTTTGGTACGGCTTTCGTGTTTTTGAGTTTGCGTTTAACCCTGGTTATTAAACGTTTTTTTGCCACACCGGTTAAGCGCTACAGCATAGTATTAGGCGAGGCTTTAGCGAGGCTCACGTTTTCGTTGTTGGGGTCGTTGTTTATTATCATGGTTGGGCATTATATGTTTGGCTTTACCCTGGTACATGGCGTAACTACGGTGCTCAATATGCTGGTGCTATCGGCCATAGGGCTTATTATTTTTATGGGCTTTGGCTTTACCATATCGGGTATCGCCAAAAATGAGAGTACCGTTCCGCCGTTATCCAATATCATTACCCTGCCCCAGTTTTTATTGTCAGGTACATTCTTTTCAGTTACGGCTTTCCCCAAATGGCTGCAGGTGATCAGTAATGCATTGCCGCTAACTCATTTAAACAATGCCATGCGCAAGGTAGCTTTTGAAGGCGCCGGCCTGGGCGATGTTACCCACCAGTTGCTGATCCTGCTGATATGGTTTGTGATCATATATGCGATAGCGGTAAAAACCTTTAAGTGGGAGTAGGGACTTAGTTAAATTAATTAATGATCTTCTAATTTGGCCAAGGCATCTTTTGCGTCCTTATTATCCTGTTTTAGTGCAAGAGCTCTTTTGTAAATCAGGATAGCTTCCTGTTTTTTGCCGGCTTTGTTTAACGCTTTACCGTAGCTGTTATACATTTCGGGATTGGTGGGGTTTAATAATAAATTAACCTTAAAGGCTTCCAAAGCTTTATCGGTATACGAATCATTAAGCAGTTCGTTGCCAATGTAATCCATTTCATGCGCAACATATCTGTAATGAGCTGTATCGGCTTGCATTTGAATTAAACGACTTCCTGCAACATCACCACCCGATTCAAACAGGATTTTGGCGTATTTGTCTGCAACGGATATTTTGAGTTTCTCCTGCGGCGTGTTATCCAAAATACTGATGGCGTTTGACGCGGTTATAAAATTTGCACCACTTTGGGCATTGTCTAAAATAATTACAGTCTGATTTTTAGACAAGTTTCGTATAAATACACTTCTTAAGCCTTTTACATATCCATTATGAAAAACAATCTTTTCGTGAGCTTTGATCTTTAATATATACCATCCTAAACCGTACGAAACGCCACCGCCTGCCACAACTTCCTGTTTATTGTTTAGTATAGTTGGTTTAAATGCTTCATCCAGTATTTGGGTATTTACAAGTTTATTATTATACAAAGCCTGGTCAAACTTTAACAGATCGGCTGTTGTGCTGATAACATTTCCTTGCCCCCAAAATATGGTATAACTTGTATCTGTAGTTGTAGGAACGGAATCTGCCAGCTTTAAATGGGGGTAATAATGTTTGGGATAAAGGTAACGATAGGTAACATTGTTTTTTTGAGGCACTTGCGGGTTGCTAAGATAGGTGTCGGTCATGCCCGCAGGAGTAAAAATGTATTTTTTAAGATAGGCATCAAATGGCATGTTTGATGCTTTTTCAACCAATAGCGCCAGCAAATTATAGTTGATATTTGAGTAGCTGAATTGATCACCGGGTTTAAAGGCTAAAGGTTTAGGGGATTGCTGTAAAGCTGGTATAATATCGTGATAACTGAATTTTTTTTGAGGGTGTACCTTTAAAAGGGTATCAAAAATATCTTCCTTATCCCTCGGTAAACCGGAAGTGTGTGAGAGTAAATTTCTGACGGTAATATCAGGATATGGAAATTGTGAAAAGTATTGTTTGAACGGACTATCTAAGCTAATCTTATTTTTTTGAACCAATTGCAAAACAGCCGTTGACGTGATTGTTTTTGAAACTGAGGCAAGAAAAAAAGCTGAATGATCGGTATTTAATACCTTATTCGCGATATCCGCATAGCCAAAGGATTTTTTATAGATCACAGTGCCATGATCTGCCACAAGCACATTGCCATTTATCTGACCTGCGGCAAATTGACCATTAAACAGGCTATCCAGTCTTTTAAAAGAGTCTTGCGCGTTTGCGTAACTATAAACACAGGCTGCCAAGATAAGGAGAAGGACTTTTTTCATAGTGTTAATAAGACTTGTTTTGCCATATAAACGTGACAAAAACGGATGGAAAATTTAATTCGGGACCTGTTTTATTTATGATATTTTCTTCTAAATTCACCACTTCACACTTATGGAAACAGGCATGAAAAAAATGAACAGGATTTTACCTGTAATAGTTATTTCTCAGTTTTTTTGTACCTCATTGTGGTTTGCAGGAAATGCTGTTATGGCCGATATCGCTAAACAACTGCACCTGGAACCAGCTTATTTAGCTTACCTCACAAGTGCAGTACAAGCTGGGTTTATTACGGGGACTTTAATTTTTGCCATATTAAGTATATCCGATAGATTTTCTCCCTCTCTCGTTTTCTTTACCTGCGCCATTGTAGCCGCTGCTATTAACCTGGCCGTTAGTATACATAGTATTAATTCATCCGGATTAATGTTACTCCGGTTTATGACTGGTTTTTTCCTCGCGGGAATTTACCCCGTGGGGATGAAAATAGCAGCCGACCATTACCAGCAAGGGCTCGGGAAGTCATTAGGCTTTTTGGTGGGCGCCCTGGTTATCGGAACGGCCTTCCCTCATTTTTTGAAAAGCATGATGGCAGCCTTACCCTGGAGGTATGTTATTTTTTCAACTTCATCCCTTTCTGCATTGGGCGGGTTGGCTATGTTTTTTTGGGTACCCGATGGGCCTTACCGCAAGCCCGGCCAAAAATTAAACTTAAACGGGTTTTTACAAAGTTTCCGTGACAGCAAGTTCAGGGCCGTATCATTCGGGTACTTCGGGCACATGTGGGAATTATATGCCTTTTGGGTATTTGTGCCGGTAATGCTGGCCGCTTATAAAGGTCATCATCCCGCTCAAAGTCTTAATATCCCGCTCTTAGCATTCCTGATCATTGTGGCAGGCAGTATTTCCTGCGTTTTTAGCGGATTGATCTCTCAGCGTTTGGGCGCCAAGAAAACGGCTGTTATAGCATTGTGTTTATCGGGTATATGCTGTTTGATATCTCCGTTATTCTTATTTAATAATTCGGTAGCTGCATTTATAGTGTTCCTGTTTATCTGGAGCCTGGCGGTTATTGCCGATTCGCCCATGTTTTCTACATTGGTTGCTCAAAATGCACCTGAAACATCAAAAGGTACTGCGCTTACCATAGTGAATTGTATTGGGTTTTCTATTACCATCATCAGCATCCAGTTAATTAACGCCCTCCGGAATAATGCCAATACGCAGTATATCTATATGCTGCTGGCTATAGGGCCTGTATTGGGACTGGTGGCACTACTCAAAAATAGGGATACCCGCTCGCTATAAGTGGCCTCTAAGCATGGCCGGGTAGTTAAATGAGCTTTAGTAATAAATCCATTGCCAATAATTTGTTAACATTAACATAACATTAAACGTGTTGAAATTAACATTTAGATAATATTGAGGAAATATCTTTGCCCAAATAAATCCCGATAGTATGTCAAAAGGCTTTAAAAGCGCTGTTTTATTGTTGTTTCTGTTAATTGGATATTCATTTAATGTTAAGGCGCAGGACTCCAAAGTGGGTACGTGGGGCATAGTCACCGTAGTATTACCCGGCGATAGCAGCCATAAATGGGGTGGATATTCTGAACTGCAAACCCGTACTAACGGTGCGTTCAGTCAATTTCAGTATTACGAGGCTAAGGCTGGTGTAAGCTATGATATTGATAAAAATTTTATCGCTTTACTTGGTACAGGCACCTATCATACTTATGATTATACCGACCTGGGCAAAGGACCTACAACCAACGAATATCGCTTATGGGAACAAATGACGGTTAACCAGTTCCTGTACCGCATTAAATTTGAACATCGTTATCGTGTAGAACAACGATGGGTTAACGGTGATTACCGCAATCGTTTCAGGTACAGATTAAACATGTTCATACCTTTAAATAATACCAAAATTGTAGCTAAGACCTGGTTCCTGTCTGTTTTTGATGAAGTGTTCTTTAACAACAAGGCGCCTAACTTTGAGCGTAACCGGGTATCGGCGGCATTAGGTTATCAGTTTGATAAAAAATGGATAGTACAGGCAGGCTGGATAAATCAGCGCAATTATACAGCTGTGCAAAGCAGTGCTAAAAATAATATCATGCTGATGCTCATGTACCGTATTAATCGTAAAAATGGAGTTGCAGGTGAGCGCGTTCCTACAACAACTGATTAATAATCATTACAAATGAAAAATTCTAATTGCGATTTCCTGATTTTGCTGTTAACTTAGCCCGCGGTTTACAAATTACAAATATCTGACAATAAATTATGAGCTTAATAATTGACGTACACGCCCGCCAAATTTTAGATTCGCGCGGTAACCCCACTGTGGAGGTTGAAGTTTTAACTGAGAACGGCGCTTTTGGCCGTGCCGCTGTACCATCAGGTGCATCAACCGGCGCACACGAAGCTGTTGAACTTCGCGATGATGACAAATCAAAATATATGGGTAAAGGCGTTTTAAAAGCCGTTGCCAACGTAAACGATGTCATTGCACCAGAATTAAAAGGTATTGATGTTTTTGACCAAAATACCATTGATGCATTAATGATTGAAATTGACGGTACAGAAAACAAAGGTAAATTAGGTGCTAACGCTATTTTGGGCGTTTCTTTAGCAGTTGCAAAAGCTGCAGCGCAAGAAAGCCGCCAGCCTTTGTACCGCTACATTGGTGGTGTAAATGCAAATACATTACCAATCCCCATGATGAATATCATTAATGGCGGCTCGCACTCTGATGCTCCTATTGCTTTCCAGGAATTTATGATCATGCCTGTTGGCGCTCCATCTTTTTCTGAAGCATTACGTTGGGGTACCGAAGTATTCCATAACCTGAAAAAAATTCTGCATGATCGTGGTTTATCAACCGCTGTTGGTGACGAAGGTGGTTTTGCACCAACTTTTGAAGGTACAGAAGACGGTGTTGAAACCATTTTAAAAGCTATTGAAAAAGCCGGTTACAAACCAGGTGAAGACATCTTTATTGCGTTTGACTGTGCCGCATCTGAGTTTTACAAAGACGGTAAATACGATTATACCAAGTTTGAAGGCGAAAAAGGTGCTATCCGCACAAGCGCAGA
Organism: Mucilaginibacter lappiensis; assembly: GCF_050433765.1. Taxonomy (GTDB): domain Bacteria; phylum Bacteroidota; class Bacteroidia; order Sphingobacteriales; family Sphingobacteriaceae; genus Mucilaginibacter; species Mucilaginibacter lappiensis_A. The sequence continues at coordinate 159,195 of NZ_JBNPWP010000010.1, forward strand.
GCAGGTTGAATATCTTGCAGAACTTGTTGCCAAATACCCTGTTATTTCGATTGAAGATGGTATGGCCGAAGACGATTGGGCTGGCTGGAAATTATTAACTGAAAAATTGGGCAAAACCGTACAACTGGTAGGTGACGATTTATTTGTAACCAACACCAAACGTTTGCAACGTGGTATTGACGAAGATACTGCTAACTCTATCCTGGTAAAAGTAAACCAGATTGGTTCCTTAACCGAAACCATTAACGCGGTTACTTTGGCTCAAACCAATGGTTATACTTCGGTAATGAGCCACCGCTCAGGCGAAACTGAAGATGCAACCATTGCCGATTTAGCTGTAGCATTAAACTGCGGTCAAATCAAAACCGGTTCGGCTTCACGTTCAGACAGGATCGCGAAATACAACCAATTATTGCGTATTGAAGAAGAATTAGGCGAAAACGCAAAATTCATCGGTAAGAATTTTAAATTCTACAAAAAATAATCAAACTCATAAAAGAGCCATCTGTGTAAAAACAGGTGGCTCTTTTTTAATTTATATAGATGGCAAAAGGTAAACAGCCGGAATGGTTAAAGCGTGAGATACAATACTTTAATAAGGCCGACGAATCCTTAGCCGGCGCAGCTGAGCTTGCACCTATTGAGCTGTCCATACTGCAAAATTACTTTGAAACAGATCAGGACGATCCCATATTTGATATGTACCAGATTGAACCTGTTGATGCCACCTTTTTAAAACCATACACCAGTTTGGAGTTTGATTTTGAAAAATACGATTACTGGCTGGCCGCCTTTACCAACAATTGGGAACAAACCAAACGCGATAAGGGGTTTATGGGGCAATACCCTCCGCCTAAAGAATAGCCATTCATAAAACCAATAATTAAACCATACCAGCCACGTTATTGTACAATTACTAATAAAATTATATTGATGAACAGAAAAGGGGTTTTGAGGGGGCTGTGGATAATGCTGATCTTAATTGTTGATATCGCGCTTGACCGCATATCAAAAAATTACATACGCCACAATTTTGAATATCACGAAGAAATACTGCCCTTTAAATACAATTATCATTTCCTGATAACCCGTACCGAAAACACAGGCGCTTTTTTAAGTCTGGGCGATTCGCTTGAAAATCCGTGGCGATTTATGTTGCTTACGCTGTTGCCTGCAGCGGTGCTCCTGTTTGGGCTGGTTTATGTTTTAATGAAAACCAACCTTCATAAACTTACCGTACTGGGAATAGTCCTGGTGCTTGCCGGTGGTATGGGCAACCTTTATGACAGATGGGTGTACGGCGGTGTAACCGATTTTATGCTCATTAAATTCAAATGGTTTCAAACAGGCGTGTTCAACGTAGCCGATATGTCTATCATGGCTGGTGTAGGTATCCTTCTGGTCCATTCGTTTTTAAACGACCGTAAGATTAAAAATAAAGCGCCTGAGGGTAACGAAGAAAAGATAGAGGTATAACGTAAACTTCTTTATGCCTTTCCAAATTAATCCTGATTTGTCATCCTGAGGAACGAAGGATCTATTCGCCATCTTGCTTATCGCATAATAGATGCTTCACTATGTTCAGCATGACAAGATGGTGATTTTTAAATGCTTTATTTTGCGCTCGTTTAAGCTGAATATAAGCTTAAAGCATTGTTAATAATAAAAACAGTATCTTTGCAGAAAAAATACAAGTTCGCCTACGGTTTTGATCACCGAAACTCTTCAGATCCGCTTATGCTTTGGCGATAGCACAATACACATTACAATCATTACATGTCATTCGAAAATTTAAAATTAATTGAGCCCTTACTCAAGGCCTTAAAAACTGAGGGATATACAACACCTACACCAATACAGGCACAAGCCATCCCTATCATATTACAACACCAGGATCTGCTGGGTTGCGCACAAACCGGTACCGGTAAAACCGCTGCCTTCGCGCTGCCTATTTTACAATTATTGTATCAGGACAGGATGGCTCACAAAGAGCAAAAAACCATCAAAGCGTTAATATTAACACCAACACGTGAATTGGCCATACAAATTGCCGAAAGCTTTACCAATTATGGTAAACATACCGGTTTAAAAAACCTGGTTATTTTTGGTGGTGTATCACAAAATCCTCAGGTTGACGCTTTAAGGCGTGGTGTGGATATTTTGATAGCTACACCGGGCCGTTTGTTGGATTTGATGAACCAGCGCTTTGTACACCTGGAGCACGTTAAAATGCTGGTACTGGACGAGGCCGATCGTATGCTGGATATGGGCTTTGTACACGATGTTAAAAAAGTAATTGCCAAAGTACCTGTAAAAAGGCAAACGCTTTTCTTTTCGGCCACTATGCCTAAAGAGATCCAGTCGCTGGCAGATAGCATATTAACCAATCCCGAAAAGATCGAGGTTACCCCGGTATCATCAACTGCCGATACTATACAGCAATCGTTGTTTTACGTAGATAAAAACGATAAAAAATCATTACTGATCCATATATTAAAAGATAAGAACATTAAAACCGCGCTGGTATTTACACGTACCAAGCATGGCGCCGATAAAGTGGTGAAAGACCTGGTACGCGTAGGCATAACTGCCGAAGCTATCCACGGTAACAAATCGCAAAACGCGCGCCAGCGGGCTTTAACCAACTTTAAAAACCGTACCACACGCGTGCTGATAGCTACCGATATTGCCGCCCGCGGTATTGATATTGATGAGCTTACTCACGTTATTAATTACGAAATACCTAACATTCCTGAAACCTACGTACACCGTATCGGTCGTACAGGCCGTGCAGGCGCAAGCGGTATAGCGCTTTCTTTTTGCGACGAGGAAGAGATAGAATTTTTAAAGGATATCCACAAACTGATAGCCAAAGAGATTCCTATTGAAGAAGCGCATCCATACCCACTTAGTCCGGTTGCTATAGCAGCTGGTATGGGAGCCAAAAAAGGCAGTGCTAATGCAAGTCTGCGTAATGGTTCATCATCAGGCAGGAGCGGTGGTAACAGGCGTCAGGGTGGCAGTGGTAACCGTTCAGGCGGTGGCAACAGCCGTGCAGGTGGTAACAGAACAGGTGGCAACAGCGGCCTAAGCGGAGCCAGCCGTTCATCAGGCGGAAACAGGCATTAACTGTAAAGTTTTACTTTATTGTATAAAACACAAAAACAGCCTCATTTGAGGCTGTTTTTGTGTTTACAGGTTTTTCTTTGTTTACTTAAACGCGCTGCCCCCGGTTCCATTGACAGTAGCGCATACAACAGTTATCCCCCATATCTGGGGGCAGGTTCCACACTTTAGGGGATAGTATGCCAGGTGTAGTACCTGCACCTTTGTATCATAGGCGCTTTTAACAAAACAGCTGCACATAAAATACTTTACAATGGAAAAACAAATTGAGCAACAACTAACAGGAAAGAAAATTTTATTTGCCACAGTCGCTGCCGATGGGCATTTTAACCCCCTTACCGGCTTAGCCAAACATTTACAGCAATTGGGTTGCGATGTGCGATGGTTTACCTCAGATATTTTTGCCGGTAAACTGGAGAAATTGGGTATACCACATTATGGCTATGAAAAAACACTGGACCTGAACGGAGATAATGTAGGGGATTACAAGGGCAGACAACTCATTACCGATCCGATTGAGAAGCTGAACTTTGATTTTATTCATTTTTTTATTGAGCGCTCGCCTGAGTATTATGCCGATATATTAAAAATTCATGAAACGTTCGCGTTTGATATGATGATAGCGGATAGCACATTTACCGCGATCCCTTTTGTTAGGGCCAAAATGAATAAACCGGTAATAGCAATAGGTATTATTCCATTGGTAGAGGACTCGGCTGATCTTGCTCCATTTGGCATGGCATTACCTCCGGCCAAAGACGAAGCAACACGTATAGAATATGCCAGGCTGCATGATCAGGCTTTAAACCTCTTGTTCAAGAAATCTGTTGATATCCATGAGGCCATTTTGAATGATTATGGTATTGAGTTTGAAAGATCGATGTTCACCAATATGTTGGTAAAGCAATCAAGTTTATACCTGCAAATAGGTTCGCCGGGTTTTGATTATCAACGCGAAATGGGCGATAATGTGCGTTTTATAGGCGCCTTGTTACCTTATCAGCCCGAAGTTAACGGGCACAATTGCTGGTTTGATGAGCGCCTTAATCATTACAAAAAAATTATACTGGTAACCCAGGGTACAGTTGAAAAGGATACTACCAAATTAACCGAACCAACGCTGGAAGCTTTTAAAGATACTGATGTACTGGTTATAGCCACCACCGCGGGCAGTAATACGCAACAGCTTAAAGAAAAATATAATGCAAACAATATTATTATAGAAGACTACATTCCTTTTAATGATGTAATGCCTTATGTTAATGTGTACGTTACAAATGGCGGCTATGGGGGTTCATTATTAAGTATAAGCAATCAATTGCCAATGGTAGCTGCCGGAGTTCACGAGGGCAAAAGCGAAATATGTGCACGCATTGGCTACCTTAACTATGGTATAAACCTTAATACTGAAACCCCAACGCCAGAGGCTATTCGTAATGCAGTAGAAGAAGTTATGACCAACGGGTTGTATAAAAACAACATCATAAAACTGTATAATGAAATGAATAGCTATAACTCAAAAGAATTATGTACCCAGTACATAAATGAGTTGTTAGCTAATTCAACAATATCAACATCAGCCCGGGCAGATCTGGCAGTTAACCGATAGGTTATTTACCCCAAATCATTATTCCTGACAATAAACTACGTTGTTAATAAGTTAATAAGCATATTTGTGCCTCTCAAATTTTTTAAATAGTTTTAAATGAAATTCACAGAGCCCATATCAATGAAACGCCTCATTAACCTATTAAAGAACAAGTTTTTCTTGGTTACTATGGCTTTTTTAGTGTGGATGATATTTTTTGATAAGAACGATCTGTTCTCTCAATACGAATATCGCAAGCAGGTAAATAAGCTAAAGCAGGAGCGTGATTTTTATAAAAAAGAAACCGACCAGGTTACCAAGGAGCTTGACGAACTAACCTCGAATCCCCAAAAACTCGAAAAGTTTGCCCGCGAAAAGTATCTCATGAAAAAAGATAATGAAGATGTTTTTGTAATAGTACCTGCTAAAAAGGATAAATAGGGAATAAAGACGAGACTTTTAGAACCAGGAAACAAGATATTTGCAAAAGCGATGAGTTTAAAACTTATCGCTTTTTTTGTGATACCAGATTTTTAAGAAAAAGCCTGGCCCAAGTGCGATTCCCTCCCAACGGGAGGGTGCAGGGAGGGGTTTAGCCAACTGTTCTAATAAGCTATTTAAGCAAATCTTTATCAAACCCCTCGGGTAGTTTAATAGCCGGGTCACCTTTTATAAGTTCAATAATCGTAGTCTAAATAGTCCTCATCACATTAAACATATCTGTTTTCATTTCTGATTCTGAAAAACGCAAAAACTGTATTCCAAAGCTTTCTAATTTCTGCTGTCTCAACTCATCCTTATTAAAAGCTTCTTGATAATTATGCGACATCCCATCAATTTCAATGGCTAACATTAAATCTTTGCAATAAAAATCGACTATATAATTATCAATAAAACGCTGGCGGTCAAAATCAAAACCAAGTAGTTTGTCGTTTTTCAATTCATCCCATAACAATAGTTCTCCATCGGTCATGTTTTTACGGAGCTTTCGGGCTAAAGCTTTTAGAGCCGGGTTGTATGGGATGATCTTTTTGCTCATTTTAATTTTGCTTTATGAAACCCTTCCCTACACCCTCCCGTTGGGAGGGAATCGCACATGCCCAGGCTTTTCCTTAAATATTATCCTCCTGATTCTTGTCCCTTATTTCTTGATTCTTACCCTTCCTAAACTTCCCCTTCACGCTTCCTTAAAAACCACTCGCCACTCAGCAACAATAATATCAACACGGACAGCCATTTTACATCGATGATATCGCTGTAATGTTTGTCTTCATAAACCACGGTTTTAATATTGTCGTTCTTGCGGATCATATCAGCAAGCTGGCTGATCTGCGCGGGGTATAACATTTTACCGTCGCTTTGTTTGGCAATAGTATTTAGCAATTGATGATTGGCCGCACTTTGGCGGGTTTCCAGGTTAAGGGGTTTTACGGTAAGTTGTCCGCTGGCTTTAAATTGCTGCGGGCCGTTTTGGGTGGTTGCAGTGTAGTTGTATTCGCCAACAGGTAGGGTACCTGCATCCAACTGATAACTTTGACCGATGCGGGTAAACAGGAAGCTGTAGTTTTTTCCTACCTGGTTTTTCAGGTTGATCTTTACATCGGGAGTATTAATCAGCTCAAGGGCATCATTATAAAGTTCGGCGTTGAGTATTACATTTTCGCCTTCGTCAAAAATATTACGGGCGGGGTATACCCTAAAACGCTGGCGGTTGGCATTGGCGGTTAAATACTGCACAGTTTGGCTCAGCAGTTCGTCGGTGGCATTACGGTTGCCATAGTTCTGGTACTCGGCCAGTTGCCAGCGCCACAGGCCCTCGCCGGTTAATACAGCCGTACGCCTACCGGCCTCATCACTAAAAGCCAGTAAAGGGTAAGTAGTAGCAACAGCGCCTATTTTTTGTTTTAATAAAACCGAAGTATTGGCTGATGTCCCGTAGTTGCCAAACGGAGCCAGCAAGGGGGGCAGCATCGCGATTTTTTTGCGGGATGAATCAGACAAAGTAAAAGCCGAAAAGCCAGCCTCGGGCAAGGCAAATACTTCCTGCGATTCTGTACGCCCGGCACTGATCTTTACATTATTCTGCTCAGCATTAAAAGCCTGCAGATCGGTTTGTGAACCCAGTATATACCAAACAGGTGTTTTGCCTTTGGTAATGAAGCTTTTTACCGCGGCAGAACTTGCCGCAGGAGTTTGATATAATATGATCAGACTATAATCGGCAAGTTTAATGCTGGTCATATCAGATAGCAGACTGGTTTTTACCTCAAAGTTCTTATTGGTTTCAATAGCCTGCTTAATGACGGTAATATCAGGGTGCGCGCTCTGGTACAACACTAAAACTTTTTGCCTCGCATCCAGCACATCCACATAAATAGTTTCGGTATTGTTTTGAGTTGACAACTCATTTTTTATCGGAGCAATACTGATGTTATATTTCCTTAACCCTTTTTTATCGGCAGTTAGCTTAATGGGGACAAGTCTTCTTAAATCACCGGTAGCTACCGATATGGTTTGGGTATAAACCTGTTTGCCATCTTCAGTAACAGTCAGGCGCATGTTTTCGCCTTTGCTTTGATAAGCCGCGGCCAAAACCTCTATCTCAAAATCATTACCTAAAAAGGCGGTTTTGTTATAGTTTACGTTACCTATCAGCAAGTCGCGTTTGGCAATGGTATCGCCCAGGGCAATGGTATAAATGCTGGTTTTGATGTTTTTTGCCTCATATTGCGGGTCGTTACCCTGGTTGTATAAACCATCGGTAGCTAATATCAAAGCGCCAATATTCTGGTTTACAAAGCGGTTGTTAAGCTGATGCAAAGCGTTTGCAATATCGGTTTGCTTGCCGTTGAACTGATCAGAAAGGCCATTGCTTAGGTCTTTACTAAAATTAAATTCCTGTACATCGTACTTATCGCCAAGTTCCTGTTTCAGTTTGGATAGGTTGTTTACCAGCTGGGCTGCATTAAAACCGGTGGATTTAAAAGTATTGATGGATGATGAATTATCCTGGGCAATTAACACCAGCGGCTTTTGAGGGGAATACTTCGCCGTTTTTACCAATGGCGAAACCAATAACATAGCAATAATAAACACCACAACAGCGCGGATAGCAGCCAGCCCCAACCTGAAGTTTTTACCCAGACTAACCGGTTGCCGGTACAGCAGCCAGGCATACAGTATCCCCAGTATAATACAAACAGGCACCCACCACCCCGAAACTGAACCCCATGTTAGTGAAAACATTCTTGTTATAAGTTTTTACGCATTACGTTTTACGTTCACCTGCAAAATGCGAAATTATTGTGAAATGAGGGGAATAAAAAAAACGTCATTGAGAGGACAGGAGCAATGACGCGGTGTGGTTTGAGACTTACGAAGTTTTTAAAACTTCGTAAGTCTTCTTATAGTAGGTAAGTCGTGCTGAACTTGTTTCGGCATCCCACATGCGCAGTTTGCAGCAGGTTGATGACTTGTCCTTAGAGATCCAGAAACAAGTTCAGGATGACCGCATTTTGTTTTTTGAATTTTTACTTTTGACTTTATACTAAAGCATCCCGCCATCAACAGGGATAACCTGCCCGGTGATGTAGGTTGCCATATCCGATGCCAGGAAAACGCAGGCATTGGCCACGTCTTCAGGCTGGCCAGCACGTTTCAAAGGGATACCAGCCTCCCAGCCTTCAACCACTTTAGGGTCAAGCACCTCGGTCATTTCGGTTTTGATAAAGCCCGGCGCAACCACGTTAGTACGTATGTTACGTGAACCAAGCTCTTTGGCAATTGATTTGGAGAAACCAATAATACCCGCTTTTGAAGCGGCATAGTTGGCTTGCCCGGCATTTCCCTGTACACCCACAACCGAGCTCATGTTGATGAACACGCCGTTGCGGTTTTTCATCATGATTTTGGAGGCTGCTTTAGTAACATTAAATATCGATTTCAGGTTCACTTCTAAAACAGAGTCCCAGTTTTCTTCGGTCATGCGCATCAGCAAACCATCTTTGGTGATACCGGCGTTGTTAACTACTATATGTAAGGTGCCAAAATCGGCTACAATGTCATTGATCAGCTTTTCGGCTTCATCAAATTTGGAGGCATCAGAGCGGTAGCCTTTTACTTTAGTGCCAAAGCTTTGCAGCTCCTGCTCCAGGGCCTGGCCTTTTTCTACCGATGATAAATAAGTGAAAGCCACATTGGCGCCATGCTCGGCAAACTTTTCTGCTATTTTACGGCCTATCCCTTTTGATGCACCGGTGATAAGCGCTGTTTTTCCTTCTAATAATTTCATAATTTGAGTATATGATTTCGGGCGGTGAAGTTAGTTAATTAGTCGGAAAGTCCATAGTCGATGGTCCATAGTCCATAGATCATACTTTATGGTGAAAATAGAAAACGAATAATCTTAAGCCATGTACTATGGGCTATCGACCATCGACTATTTTCCTTCAGAAAAAATTAATCAATTAACTAAATATCACTACCTTTGCGGCTCAAAAAATCACTGTACATGAGCCAGTCTGTTCAAATAAAAAACGCTTTAATTTCTGTTTACTATAAAGATAATTTAGAGCCTATCATTCTTGAGTTAAACCGCCTTGGTATTAATATCTATTCAACCGGTGGCACCGAAACTTTTATCCGCAATTTAGGCGTTGATGTAATAGCTGTGGAAGACCTTACTTCATATCCATCTATCCTGGGCGGACGTGTTAAAACCCTGCACCCCAAAGTGTTTGGTGGTATACTGGCCCGCAGGAGCTATGATGACGATGAACAGCAACTGGCACAATATGAGATCCCTGAAATTGACCTGGTGATTGTTGATCTTTACCCTTTTGAAGAAACAGTAAAGTCAGGAGCGGCCGAAGAAGATGTGATCGAGAAGATCGATATTGGTGGCATTTCCCTGATCCGCGCGGCGGCTAAGAATTTTAAAGATGTAGTGATCGTTGCTTCAAAAAATGACTACGGTACGCTGGAAGATATCCTGAAAACGCAGGATGGCGCTACTACTATTGACCAACGCCGCTCGTTTGCTCACAAGGCATTCAATATATCATCACATTACGATAGCGCCATATTCCAGTATTTTAACCAGGAAGATCCGCTGCCGGTTTTTAAACAAAGCATACAAAGCAGCCAAACCTTACGTTACGGCGAAAACCCGCACCAAAAAGGTGTTTTCTATGGCGATCTGGATGTTATGTTCACCAAACTGCATGGTAAAGAACTTTCTTACAACAACCTGGTTGATGTGGATGCCGCTGTTGCTCTTATTGATGAGTTTACCGAACCAACCATCGCTATATTAAAACATACTAACGCCTGTGGTATAGCCTCACGCTCTTTTATTAAAGAAGCCTGGATAGATGCCCTGGCCTGCGATCCGGTTTCGGCCTTTGGTGGTGTGATCATTGCCAACGACGAGATTGATGCGGAAACTGCAACCGAGATCAGTAAAATATTTTATGAGGTGCTGATAGCGCCTGCTTATACCGATGAGGCTGTAAGTATACTACAGGAAAAAAAGAACCGTATTATTTTGGTTCGTCAGCCCGTTGCCTTGCCAACAAAACAATTCAAAACATTATTGAACGGCGTTATTGAGCAGGATAAGGATGATGTTATTGAAGGCCCGTCGCAAATGACTCCGGTTACCAACAGGCAACCAACTGAGCACGAACTGCATGACCTGTTTTTTGCTAACAAAGTAGTAAAGCACACCAAATCAAATACCATTGTATTTGCCAAAAATGGTCAGTTAATGGCCAGCGGTGTTGGCCAAACATCAAGGGTTGACTCTTTAAGGCAGGCTGTTATAAAAGCCCATAGCTTTGGTTTTGATCTTAAAGGCGCGGTAATGGCATCTGATGCTTTTTTCCCGTTTCCTGATTGTGCCGAACTTGCTGCCGAGGCTGGCATAACGGCCATACTGCAACCCGGCGGATCAATAAATGATAAACTGTCTGTAGCCATGTGCAACGAAAAAAACATTTCGATGGTTACTACAGGTGTTCGTCATTTTAAACATTAATTTTTTTAGGTTGATTGGGCTGATGGAGTGAATTGTTGATGGTGTTAAATTAGTAAGCGAGGGATAAAGTGAGTTTTGGTAATAATGTTTTTTAACTCCATCGGCCTGATATTACTTAATCACCCAAATCAATTCAAAAACTACAACCCAGTACAATAAATGTGATATTTTAACGCTTTTAATTGCAACTATCTGGTTTTATTAAGCGTATTTTTATAAACTTTGCAGATTATTTCGAAATAAACATTAAATGGGTCTATTTAACTTTTTTACACAAGAAATTGCTATCGATTTAGGTACCGCAAATACCCTCATCATACATAATGATAAAGTTGTTGTCGATGAACCGTCTATCGTGGCGTTCGACAGAACTACCAATAAAGTTATCGCCATTGGTAGGCAGGCCATGCAAATGGAAGGTAAAACACACGATAATATCCGTACCGTTCGCCCGCTTAAAGATGGTGTAATTGCCGACTTTAATGCCGCTGAACATATGATACGTGGTATGATCAAAATGATTAACCAGGGTAAAGGCTGGTTCTTCCCTTCGCTGCGTATGGTGATCTGTATCCCATCGGGTATTACCGAGGTGGAGAAACGTGCCGTGCGCGACTCGGCCGAGATCGCGGGTGCTAAAGAAGTTTACCTGATACATGAGCCAATGGCTGCCGCGGTAGGTATTGGTATTGATGTAGAGGAGCCTATGGGTAACATGATCATTGATATTGGCGGTGGTACAACCGAAATTGCGGTTATCGCCTTATCAGGTATTGTTTGCGACCAGTCTATCCGCGTGGCGGGTGATAACTTCGACTCTGATATTGTACAATATATCCGCCGTCAGCACAACATTATGATTGGTGACCGTACTGCAGAAAAAATTAAAATAGAAGTAGGTGCCGCATTGCCTGAGCTTGCAGATCCACCGGCTGATTTTGCCGTTCAGGGTCGTGACCTGATGACAGGTGTGCCAAAACAGATCATGGTATCTTATACCGAAATTGCGCATTGCCTTGATAAATCGATTTCGAAGATTGAAGAAGCTATTTTAAAAGCATTGGAAATTACTCCCCCCGAGCTATCGGCCGATATTTATCAAACAGGTATTTATTTAACCGGCGGCGGTGCTTTACTACGCGGATTGGATAAACGTGTGGCAGCCAAAACAAAACTGCCGGTTCACGTAGCCGAAGACCCGCTTCGCGCCGTAGTACGCGGAACAGGAACCGCCCTTAAAAACATAGGTAATTTTAAATTTTTAATGCAATAGTGACAATTATTGAATCATTGAATTATTGAGTTAGTGATTTTAATATCATCTTCATTCAATAATTCAGTAATTCAATGATTCAATAAATAAGCCGATGCGTAACCTCTTGATATTTATCACTAAGTATAACGCGTTTTTTTTGTTCCTGATTTTTGAGGTGAGCTCCCTGTTTATTTATGTAAAATACAATTCTTTTCAAAAAGCCACTTTCATCACCTCCACCAACAAGGTTACCGGTACTTTGTACGCACAGGTTAGCCAGCTTTACGGGTATTTGTCGTTAAAAGAAGTAAATGATAGCCTGGCCCGCGAAAATGCCAACCTGCGGGGCCAGCTCAAATCAGCTTACTACGTTGATACGGTTGAAAAACATAAAGTGGTAGATACGGTTTACAAACAACAATACAGCTATATTGTAGCCAAAGTGATCAATAATTCCATCAACAGGCGCAGTAATTATATTACCATAAACAGGGGAAGTAAAGAAGGTATTGCTAAAGATATGGGGGTTATTTGCGGAGCAGGTGTAGTAGGGCAGGTAGTTGACGTGTCTGACCATTTGGCCATTATTCAATCCGTACTGCATAAAAACACCAGGTTTAGCGCTATGCTGGTTAATAATAAAGAAATTGGCTCATTTGTTTGGGGTAATGATCTTGATGCTACAAAAGGGCTATTGATCGATATACAAAATAACGCCCAGCCAAAATTGGGTGAGCAGGTGGTTACTTCGGGATATTCGCTTTTCCCTACCGGTATACCATTTGGTAAAATAACAAACCTGCACGCCAAGGGTGGTGGGTTATTGCTTAATGTGGAAGTAGCGCTTGCTGTTGATTTTAGTAAGCTGCAATATGTTTACGTGGTAAACAATAAGTTTGCCCAGGAACAAACGGGACTGGAGGCCGTACAAAACAAAAATGAGTAGGGCCATCTTAGTTAACGCCATCAGGTTTTTGGTTTTGGTTTTTATGCAGGTTTTTTTATTGAAAAACATAACCTTTTATAACCTGGCCACCCCATACCTGTATATATTATTTATTTTACTGTTGCCTTTTGAGGTGCCCAATATATTATTGTTTATATTATCATTTATATTAGGCTTAACTATTGATGCGTTTTATGATACACCGGGCTTACATGCCGCAGCCTGTGTAGTGCTGGCGTTGGTGCGGATACTATTTATAAGTATAACCGTACAAAAAGATGGGTTTGATAATGAGCCCGAACCTACATTGAGTATTATGGGTTTCAGATGGTTTTTTACCTATGCCCTGATACTTACTTTTTTTCATCACTTTTTCCTGCTTAATTTAGAAGTTTTTAGTTTTTCTGAATTACAATACACACTAAGCCGTGTTGTTTTGAGTTCATTATTTACAGTATTTTTGATGCTGATTTCGGGACTGCTATTTTTCAGAAGGAAAGAACGTAAATGAATAAGTTTTTTGAACGACGCTACGTTGTAACCGGTATTTTCATTGTAATTACCCTTACGCTTCTGGCAAGGCTTTACTATATCCAGATAGTTGATGACCGCTATTCGCTGTATGCCAGCAGGAATGTAATCCGCCAGTTTATACTGTATCCGGCCCGTGGTCCTATTCTTGACCGTAACGGTAAAATATTGGTTCAAAACGAACCGATATATGATATTATGGTTAACCCTAAGGAAGTTAAAGCTTTTGATACCCTGGCCTTTTGTAAATTAATAGGAATTGATAAAGCCGGTTTTGATAAACGCTTTGCAAAGGCAATAAGATACTCGCCCAGCCACGAATCAATATTTGAAAAGCAGCTATCGGTTGAGTTGTATGCATCGTTCCAGGAAAGGTTGTTTGAGTTTCCCGGATTTTATGTACAACCGCGTACAGTACGTACTTATCCCGATTCGATAGCAGCGCAGTTTTTAGGTTTTATTGGGGAGGCACAGGATCGTGATATCAAGCGCTCTGGAGGGTATTATCGTCCGGGCGATTATATAGGCGTTACCGGTGTTGAAAAGGCATATGAGGAAGTTTTACGTGGGCAACGCGGTGTAAAAAACATGATGGTTGATTCGCGCGGCATACTCAAAGAGTCTTACGCCAATGGCGCTTTTGATACCGTAGCCCGCTCGGGCGAGCGGCTTACTTCATCATTGGATATTACTGTGCAAAAGCTGGGTGAGCAGCTGATGAAAAATAAACTGGGCAGTATTGTAGCCATTGAGCCATCTACCGGCGAAATATTATGCTATGTGAGCAGCCCTACCTATGACCCAAACCTGATGGTTGGGCGCGAACGTGGTAATAATGCGGCTAAAATGTATAACGATCCATACAATCCGTTTTTTATCAGGCCTATACAGGCCTATTATCCTCCAGGTTCGTCATTTAAACCTCTGAGCGCTCTTATTGCCATGCAGGAGGGTATCGTTACACCAAGTACCATTTATAATTGCAGGGGGTATTACATGGCGGGTAACCGGAGGGTGCCATGTTTTCACGGCGAGGTACATGGTCCGGTTAATTTGAGCAGGGCTGTGGCAGAGTCATGCAATGGCTACTTTGATATGGTTTTTGAGAAATTGATAAACCGTAATGGAGCCCGGAATACCGATACTTCGTTTAACTATTGGAGAAATAATGTAGCTAAATTTGGTTTGGGTACAAAGTTAGATCTTGACATGCCCGGTGAAGGCAGAGGTAACCTGCCAAGAGCTTCATATTATGATAAGGTGTATCAGAAAGGAGGATGGCGCTCGAGTACGGTTATTTCGCTGGGTATTGGGCAGGGGGAGTTGTTGGCTACTCCATTACAGCTGGCCAACATTGAGGCTACCATTGCAAATCATGGGTTCTTTTATAAACCCCATCTGATAAAAGCTATAGGCGATAAACAAATAATAAAAAGCGAGTACACGGTTAAGAATTATGTAGGGGTAGACCCGCAATATTTTGACCCGGTTATAGATGGTATGCAAAGCGTGGTTGATTTTGGTACCGCTAGGGGTGCAAAAATACCGGACATTATTATGTGTGGTAAAACAGGTACAGCTCAAAATAAAACGGGTAAGGATAACTCAGTATTTGTTGCTTTTGCACCGCGAGAGAATCCTAAAATTGCGATAGCTGTGGTAGTTGAAAACGCGGGACAGGGTGCTACATGGGCAGCGCCTATTGCCAGTTTTATTGTTGAGCAGTATTTAAAAAGAAGTATATCACAGCGTCCGTCGGGGATTACGCCTGAGTATTATATAAATGCCAACCTGTTGCCCGATCTGAGTATTTATTCGCTCAAAATGAAAAAAGAGCATACTCGTGATAGCATCCGGGCAGTAAAAGCCGACTCCATAAAAAAAATTAAAGCCGATTCAATAAAAAAGGCGGCTCAAATGAAAACAGCGAAAAATAACAGATTAAACAGTTTTGGTAATTTTTTAGCTAACAGGGGGGCAGGCAAATAAGATGAATAACCAGCGCAGTTTCTTTTTTAATGTTGATTGGCTAACAGTACTCCTTTACCTGGCCCTGTGCATTATAGGCTGGTTCAATATTCATGCGGCTGTGTTTGATGATAAGCATCCCAGTATTGTTGACACTGCTACCAATTATGGTAAACAGTTCATCTACATTAATGTATCAATTGTTGTAGCCATTATTATACTCTTACTGGAGAGTCGGTTCCTTACGGCGCTTGCCCCTGCATTTTATGGAATAACCGTGCTGCTGCTGATTGTGGTGTTGGTTGTGGGCCGTAACGTAGGCGGTAACCAGGCCTGGATAAATATGGGTGGGGGGTTTAGGCTGCAGCCGTCGGAGTTTGCCAAGTTTGCAACCTGTTTGCTGCTTGCACGGTACTTAAGTTCTGTTAATATAAAGGTTACGGAATTAAAGTCGTTTTTAATTGCGGCAGCTATTATTGGTTTCCCGATGCTGCTTATTATGCTGCAGCCTGATACCGGATCAACACTGGTTTTTTGTTCACTTATCTTCGTGCTTTATCGTGAAGGGTTATCACCATATTTTTTAGTGATAACAGGTTTGCTGATAACACTTTTTATAGTGACGCTTCTGTTTAATCCGCTTTATATTATTTTGATAATGGCGGCGTTAACCGCTTTTATCATATTTTTATTTAAACGTAACAGGAAATTTATTTTTACCATGCTGGTAGGCCTGGCCATTTCAATTACGTTTATTTTTTGCGTTAAATTTATTTATACCAGTGTTTTAAAACCTCACCAAACCGAGCGCATAAATATATTATTAGGTATCACTACCGATTTAAGGGGTAAGGGGTACAACGTAAACCAATCAAAAATAGCCATTGGCTCTGGTAAGCTATGGGGTAAGGGCTATTTACACGGCACACAAACCAAATACGCCTTTGTGCCTGAGCAAAGCACCGATTTTATTTTTTGCACCATAGGCGAGGAGTGGGGTTTTGCAGGTTCAATAGTGGTAATAGGTTTATTCCTGTTTTTGATATTGAGGGTGGTTTATTTGGCCGAAAGGCAACGATCCCCATTTTCACGTATATATGGCTACGGGGTGGCATCTGTGCTGTTTTTTCACGTGGTTATTAATATAGGCATGACCATAGGTTTGGTACCTGTAATAGGGATCCCACTACCGTTTATAAGCTATGGCGGATCGTCTTTACTTAGCTTTACTATACTATTATTCATACTCATCAAGCTCGACTCCAACCGTATGGGGATTGTTTAATTTATGAACATTGCTATTGCTTAAAGGGCATAGTTCATGAAATGACCATAAGTGTTCGGAAGAAATAAAAAGGTTGTCATTTCGACGAGGAGCGAGGAGAAATCTTATACGATTTGCAATTGAAGCTTTGCATTATGTATAAGATTTCTCTTCGCCCTTATCGCACAACCCACCCCTGCTCATCGAAATGACAACTTTTTTATAGAAATTTATTTCTTCTGAACACTAAGACGAAATGACCGACAACCGTCTTCGGTATAAGATAATTTATCACCAGTATAACTTCCGTGCTTATAGGCATTCTTACTTATTTGCAATTATTTCAATATATGTATAAGATTATATTATTAAAATTGAGTTAGATTAATATTATTATTAAATATTGTTGGAAATTATAATTGCCAATTGGTTAATTTTTAATGTGGTTTTTAATTAATTTATTTATTGTGTTTTTAGTTAATATATTGATTTTGTAACAATTGTGTTAATTATAAATTATGTTTAGTGAAGGTCATTTTAAAATGTATATTACATGTATTTTTTCATTTAAATACTCACTCAGATTGCCTGTAAAATTGCAAGATATTAAAATGAATAAATTGAATAAGATTGACTAAAAGTGCTTTTTTAGGCTAAAAAGGCACTTTTATACAGAAGAGGTCTTTGTTTTTAATCTCCCAACCCTCGTAAAGCCAACCCTCACCATTACCTGATATTTAAGTATATATTGTTATATATTATATTTGTTTTAAGTGTTTGGCCGAACCGAGGCGAATCCTGAAAAGCCTTTAAAAGAGTAAGGGAATTAACGAACAAAAAATCACTATTATGAAAAATTTAGAATTGAAAGAACTTGGTGTTCAGGAAATGAACACTACCGAAATGACCAAAGTTGAAGGTGGTGGTATATTAAACGACCTGCTTTTTAATACTGTATCTACAGTTGGAGCTACTGTTAACATTTTAGCAACTAACACTGTAAATTTCCTTGGTTATACTTTAAATAAGCTTGTAGGCGTAATTTTAAGCTAATTTATTTAACTATTCCCAAGGCAGTTCCCACAATCATGTTTCTTGCAGATACGCTAAATCAACATAGCTGATCTAACTCGTTGTGGTTGTACTTAACTTATGGCGTTGCTATTAATAAATGGCTGGCCAACAGGCGAATCCTGAAAAGCCTTAACAGAGTAAGGACTTAATGAACAAAAATACTATTATGAAAAATTTAGAATTAAAAGAACTTGGTGTTCAGGAAATGAACACTACCGAAATGACTAATGTTAATGGCGGTTTATTAGGTTTAAGCTTAGATCTTAGCCCGCTTCTTTCTCAAGTTAATAAAACACTGAGCGAAACTTTTGCTTTCATTGGCGCACAATTAGGCGTTATTGTTAAAGCTGTTCAAAACTTATAATAAAATCATGCTAAATAGCCGTTAACTCAACAGGGAAAACGGCTATTTAATTATATGGTTTTATTAACTATTACCGAGGTATCCGGCTAATTAAGGTGTACCCTGAAAGGCCTTAACAGCGTACGGGAATTAACAAAAAAAAATCACTACCATGAAAAAGTTAGAATTAGAAGGCCTTGGTGTTCAGGAAATGAATACTACCGAAATGACCAATGTTGAAGGCGGCGGTTTCGGCGATATCCTTATCAATATAAATCTTGATCCAGTTTTTAAATTGGTTGCAGACCTATTAACCGGGCTTGTAAATTTACTTCAAGGCTTATAGAGAAAAATTATGAGATAGCCGTTATCCTGAATTTCAGGATAACGGCTATTTTAATATTTAAAACATATGGCTCTATATAATTACTCTACCGAAACAATTTCCTCAACTGCCATTGTTTACCGCTCGCACATCAGCAGGCGAACGCAATTGATATACCTGGTTACAGTGGTGTTTATATTGGTAACTTTTGCGGCTCTGCCATTTGTTAAAACCCCTATTAGTGTGAAAGGATCGGGCCTTTTACAGTCGTCTATTGAAAAAACTGAGCTAACCATTCCTGTTAGCGGCAGGCTGATAAGCCTTAAACTTACCGACAATCAAAAAATTAAGCAAGGCGATACCATTTTAGTTATAGATGCCGCTTTGCCAAAACAACAAAGTGCTTTGGCCGAAAATCGCCAAAGCCAGATAAGGCAGTTTTTGCAGGATATAAACGAACTGTTAGCTGGGATTGGCCAGGGCAGATTAGCTGCTCCAAATTTGCAAACCGGCCAGTATAATGCCTCATGGCAGCAATTTGCACAGGAGCTGCAAAATGCCGCGATTGCAAAAAAGCAGGCTGCAAATACCTTTAACCGTTATAATGAACTATATAAAAATAAAGTGCTTACTGTATCTGAGTACGAAAAATATAAGTTTGAATATGACCAGGCTCAATCGGCTTACTTAATGGTGCTGGCAAAATATAAAACACAATGGCAAACCGAGGCCAATGGATTTAGGAACGAGTTTCGTCAGCTAACCGGGCAGGAAGCAGAACTAAACGAACAAAAAAGACAATACATACTGAAGGCGCCAATAAGCGGTTCCGTTCAAAATATTTCAGGCATTCAAAATGGGGCCTATGTTTTTGCCAATCAAAAAATTGGAGAAATATCACCCGATGCTAATTTAACCGCCTTTTGTTATATCAGACCTGAAGATATCGGGTTGATAAAAAAAGGACAGGAAGTACGGTTTCAAATAGATGCTTTTAATTACAATCAGTGGGGCCTGGTATTAGGCAAAGTACTCGACATTTCTGACGATATCATTATTGTAAACAATAACCAACCAGTATTTAAAGTAAAATGTACCCTTGATCAAAATTATCTGAAGCTAAAAAACGGTTATAAAGGCTACTTAAAAAAAGGTATGAATTTTACCGCCCGTTTTAAGGTAACCAACCGTAGTTTATATCAATTATTATATGATAAGGTAGATGATTGGGTAAATCCTAATATAAGCGGACAGTAAAGCTATGAGTATCAAAATAAAACAACGGGATATAACGGATTGCGGCGCGGCTTGTTTAGCTTCTATATCATCGCATTATAAATTAGACCTCGCGGTTGCCCGCATCAGGCAGCTTGCAGGTACTGATAAAAAGGGAACCAACGTTTTGGGCATGGTAGAGGCTGCCCAAAAATTAGGTTATGAAGCCAAAGGGGTAAAAGGGCCCTTTGATAGTTTATTTAAAATACCCTTACCCGCGGTTGCTCATTTAGTTGTTAAAGACATTTTGCAGCACTATGTAGTGATTTACAAAGTCACAAACAAATTCATTGAGGTTATGGACCCCTTTGATGGGCAAATACACCAGAAAACACATGATGAATTTAAGAAAGAATGGAGCGGCACGTTGGTATTATTGCTGCCCTCAGAGGATTTTCAAACCGGTAACGAAAAAAAATCAATACAGGGACGTTTCTGGAGTTTAATAAAGCCGCATAAAAGTATTTTGATCCAGGCGCTGTTTGGCGCGGTTATATATACCATTTTAGGTTTGTCGACCTCTGTATTTGTGCAAAAACTGGTCGACTTTATATTGGTTGATGGCAACCACAACCTGCTTAACCTGATGGGAGTGGCCATGATCATTATTCTGGCGGTGCAACTTTTTATAGGCACAGCAAAAAGCATATTTACTTTAAAAACCGGGCAAATGATCGACTCTCAGCTTATATTGGGGTATTACAAACATTTGTTAAGGTTGCCGCAGCAGTTTTTTGATACGATGCGCGTTGGCGAGATCATTTCAAGAATAAATGATGCCGTAAAAATCAGGACGTTTTTAAATGATGTAAGCATCAACTTTTTGGTAAACATATTCATCGTGGTTTTCTCTTTTATCATGATGTTTACCTATTACTGGAAACTGGCCCTCATCATGTTAACAGTTATCCCGCTGTACTTAGCTATTTATTTTATAACGGATAAACTCAATAAAAAGGCGCAACGGAAGCTAATGGAAGACTCTGCCGAATTGGAAACGCAATTGGTGGAGAGTTTAAACGCGGTAGGTACTATAAAACGCTTTGGTCTGGAAGATCATACTAATGAGAAAACCGAAGTCAGGTTTATAAAGCTATTGAAAACCGGATTTCAATCAAATATGAATTCGGTTTTTTCGGGAACATCGTCAGAGTTGATCTCCCGGTTATTAACTATTGTTTTGCTTTGGGTGGGGGCGGGTTTTGTTATGGATAATACCATTACCCCCGGCGAGTTATTATCATTTTATACCCTGATAGGTTATTTTACAGGTCCGGTTTCTTCATTGATCGGGATGAATAGAACGGTACAGGACGCGGTAATTGCGGCCGACAGGCTATTTGAAATTATGGATCTGGAGCGTGAAAATGATGAAAACCAAATTGAACTTAGTCCGGATAAAATAGGCGATATCCATTTTGAAAACGTTTCGTTCAGGTATGGAACAAGGGTTGTTGTTTTTGAGGATCTGAACTTAATTATACCGAAAGGCAAATTTACGGCGATAGTAGGCGAAAGCGGTTCTGGCAAATCAACCCTAATGTCAATACTCCAGAATATTTATCCGATACAAAAAGGAAATGTCCGTATTGGGGAGTATGATTTAAAATATATCAGGAACTCGTCGTTGCGACAGGTAATATCGGTTGTACCACAACAAATTGATCTGTTTGCAGGCAATGTTATTGATAATATAGCTGTTGGTGATGATGAGCCAGATATGCAAAAGATTATTGACATAGCCTCGCAACTGGGAATAATGGGTTTTATAGAGGCGTTACCAAAAGGGTTTCAAACTTACCTGGGCGAGAATGGAACCTCATTATCGGGGGGGCAAAGGCAACGTATAGCAATAGCCAGAGCCCTGTACCGCAATCCTGAGATACTTATTCTTGATGAAGCAACCTCATCACTTGATTCGGTATCTGAAAAATATGTGCAAAGGATGATCGAAATGTTAAAGGCAGATCGCAAAACCGTGATCGTGATTACACACCGCTCAAGCACCCTGAACCATGCAGACAAGATCATTGTGCTTGATAAAGGCGTGGTTGTGGAGCAAGGCAGCCACAAAATGTTGAAATACAGTTTGAGCTAATTTAAGAAATACAGCATAATAAATAACTGCGTCATTGCGAGGAACGAAGCAATCCCCGATTTGCAGAGGGGCTCTGTATAGCATAGAGATTGCTTCGTTCCTCGCAATGACGCATTTTTATTAAAACAACAAAAGCGGGCATGAAGCCCGCTTTTGTTGTTTTAGCCTTTAGCCTTTAGCTACTCGGATATCTCCGCTTCAGCAAAGCATAAAATTTTTCCACTGTTGCGGGTTTACTTTCCCAATTGTTTTTTACTAAGTAATTAGTTTTCAAAAAACGTTCGGCTTCTTCAAATGAGTTAAAGCGGTTCACAATTTCAATGGCCTCACTATAGGCCAGGCTATAGCCATTAAAAAGATCTTTTATATACAGCAGTTTATCGTTCAGATTTATAGCCGATTTAAGGTCGGTAATAGGTAGTATATTTGCTTGCAGTGATGCGCTTTTTTCTTTTTCGGCCTTTAGTGCCGAGATCTTTTGGTTAATAGTAAGCACTCTATCCTCGTTATCAGCTTTAGCATTATTGCCATCAGTTTGACCGGCAACCGGCTCTGGCGTGTCATGGTTAACTGAATGATTTTCAGCAGGCTCTGTTTCAGTTGCTGCAGGCTGCACCTGTTCAATTAATTCTTCCTGCTCAAAATGATCTACTTCGTCCTCCCAATCCTGCACTTCATCAATTTCCAGTTCCTCTTTTACCGGTTCGGGTTCACGTCGTTCAAACGAATATGAATCGCCATTGCTTTCAGCTTTCAGATCAATTTGTGAAACAGGTTGTTGATCTTCCGTTAAAGGAACAACTGGTTCAATTTTAACCGGGTTATATGGAACCTGAACAGGTGGTTCGGCTGTTTGAGTTAGTTCAAGCGTGTTTTCAGTGGGTTTTTGTTGTACAACCGGTTCAAAATAACGTTGCTCATGAATTTGCTCCGACTTTTTTTCGGGTGCTGGCTTATTATTTTCTATAACAGGTTCTGGCTTTTCGGTAGGTGGTACATGGGGGACTGGGGTACTGCGTTCGTGTAGTCTGCGCAGTATTTCGGCATGGTCTTTTAAAAAATGAGCATTGGCTACAAACAGCTCCAGTTCAAGCTCATTTAAATCGCTGCTTTCAGCTTCAAGGTAATCATATTGGTCATTAAGCTCTTTTAAAATACCACCTATCTTTTTAAATACA
The DNA here is from genome assembly GCF_050433765.1 of Mucilaginibacter lappiensis. GTDB lineage: Bacteria > Bacteroidota > Bacteroidia > Sphingobacteriales > Sphingobacteriaceae > Mucilaginibacter > Mucilaginibacter lappiensis_A. Next base: position 182,203 of record NZ_JBNPWP010000010.1, read on the forward strand.
TCCATTTGCTTCATGGCTTCCAATGTTGTGAAAAATGCTTATCAAAAGTAGGATTAAATTCTGATATTTGGCGCTTTGTTATGGGTTGTAAATTACAAGCATGGCATTAGTATTACAGCTTTGATTTAGTATTTAAGATATTTTTCTTAGCGTTCAGAATTTAGTGTTTAGGATTTACAGCTTATACAAATAATGGTATATCACGAGGATGTTTTTAGAAGGAAAAGTGAATTTGGCGGCAGCATTGAACTGATCTGCGGATCAATGTTTTCGGGTAAAACGGAAGAATTGATAAGAAGGCTTAACCGTGCCCGCATTGCAAAGTTAAAGGTGGAGATATTTAGCCCCAAGGCCGATACACGTTTTATTGAAGACGCCCTTGTGTCACATAATGCCAACTCCATCCCCTCAACACCTGTCGACAGTGCCTCGGCTATATTGTTGTTAAGTAATGATGCTCATGTAATTGGCATTGATGAAGCCCAATTTTTTGATGATGAGCTGCCCGAGGTTTGCAATGTATTGGCTAATAAAGGTATACGGGTAATTGTAGCTGGTTTGGATATGGATTTTAAAGGCCGTCCTTTTGGGCCGATGCCAGCCATAATGGCCATTGCCGAATCGGTTACCAAGTTACATGCCGTATGCGTTAAATGTGGCAACCCTGCACTTTACTCTTACCGCCTGGTACCTGATAATGCTAAAATATTATTAGGCGAAAAGGAGAGTTACGAGCCACGCTGTCGTGTTTGCTACAATATTTAGGCTGTTTGCGATAAATTATTATATAAATAGCTGTTTTTCAAAACAAAAGGGGCCATACCGCGTGTTTATGCTTTTGAATGGGGTATAGTTTTTAGTTAATTTAATTTTTTAATTAAAGATTAAAATTTAAACTATATTCGTTCTTAAGCTGGAGATTTTTATGACTAAAAAAATTTTAGTAATAGAGGATGATAAAGACATCAGGGAAACTATTGTTTATGTTTTGGAAGAGCAAAAGTATGAAGTGATAGCTTCGGAAGATGCCAAGATCCTTAAAAAGATAAAAGATATTGATCCTGATTTGATACTGCTCGATAACTGGCTTACCGATTGGGCAAGTGATGCCAGCGGGCAACAGTTAAGCAAAGGGTTAAAAAATAATCCTGCAACGAGCCATATTCCGGTGATCCTCATTTCGGCAGTAAGTAATTTAAAAGAAATTGCCGCAGCCGGTGATGCTAATGGTTATTTACAAAAACCATTTGACCTTACCGCGTTGATTGATATAGTTAAACTGCATGTTAAATAGTTTTATCCATTTATAAATAAAACGGCCTTTCAAATATTTGAAAGGCCGTTTTTGGTTTATAACTTTAACCCAAAGCCTATGTTAAATGTACGACCGTCGGCAGGCAAAATACCTGGTCCGGGGTACATGTTTATGCGGCGTGTAAAATATTTGGCGTTAAACAGGTTATTGACATTAGCGTTGATATGATAATTCCGGAGGAAAGTATAGTTAAACGCCCAGTCAAAAACATGGTAAGCAGGCACAATTCCCGTAGCACCGATAGGGTTAGCTACCGTATTGGTGGCATCACTAAAGCTTTTGCTGGTGTAACTCAATTGCAGTGTGCTGCTCACATGTCCGTTTAAAAAAGTTAAACCGGTGCGGTTTATCCAGTCGGGAGTGTTTTCAGTCTGGTTGTTTTTTAAGCTGATGTTTTTGCCTGATTGGTTAATGGAGCCGCTGGTATAACGACCATGTGTATATGCAAGCGAATTAAACAGGCGTATATCACTACCCGAATGTTCATTAAACGACCGCAGCAACGATACTTCCGTATAGGCCTCAACTCCTTTAGCCACCGCGTTACCAATATTGGTGGCAAATAAATGAGCTACATTATTGGCATCGGTTTGGGTTAAAGTACCTGCACGGTTACCGTAGTACACATAAAAGCCATTAATATCGTAATTAAAAAAGGTGCTGATGCGCCCGCGGTAGCCCAGGTCAATATCATAACCACGGCTATCTTTTATATTAGGATCAATTATAGTAAGCTGATCTGCAGGGGTAACGGCGGCATATAAATAGGGGCGGTAGGCCTGCGAAATATTAACGTACAATTGGCTGCCATTATTAAACTGGTATTGTAAGCCGGTACCAAACAAAGGGTAATTGCGGTTACCTTTATATCCAATAGAATAGTTTGCATTATTGATAACTCCCGAAGTGGTGGTTTTGATCACCTCGTACCTTACGCCCGGGGTTACCGTAAATGCCGGAGTGATTTGGAATATGTTTTCGGCAAAGGCGGCATAGTTAAGGCTGTGCAATTTTAAATCGATGCCATAAGGTTTAACCAGGCTCAGGTCAAAATCGCTGCCGATGGTTCCTATACCTTTTTGCTTGCGTTTGGTTGTTTCCTCAAAATATCTTAGCCCCGTGATAAAAGTGCTGTTAAGGTTTCCTAATTTGTAAGTATGCAATAAACTGGCCTCGGTAGTAAAGCCGGCATAATAATCGCGGTCAACCTGGCGGGGATTATATGTTTTCAGGCTGGTGTTAACCGTATCAGCTATGTTGGGTGTATTGATGAACTGTACGCTATTACGTTGACCAAATAAAACATGCGAGGTAACTTCCAGTCTTGTGTTGCTGTTAAACGCGTAGTTAAACAACAGGGCCGGAATATTTATTTCGGGATTAAAGAAATTACGGAAACGGGTTGATTGCCTGTTGTTGGCACTAAATTGAGCATCGGTTAAGCCGCCCGCGATTTGCTGCCTATAGTCGGACCTTGAAAATTGCAGGGCAATGCTGCCTCTGCTATTAAACTGGTAGCGGATATTGGCATAATAAGCACGGTAGTTAAAGGCAGCATCCGGCCGCCAGCCATCGCCACTGCGGGCAGAGTAAAAGGCATAATAGCTTATCTTGCCCACTTTACCACCAATGGCGTTGTAGGAGTTGAAAAACCGGTTTGAGCCCCCGGTTTGCTCCGTTTCAAAACCAAATACTTTGGTGCTGTCACCCTCTTTAATTTTAAAGTTCATCATGCCTCCAAACTGGCTTCCAAATTGTAAAGCTGCCGAACCGCGTACATACTGAATTTCGCTGATGGCTTGGAACGGTACATTGTAATGGTTTTCGGGATAGCCAAATACATCCGAGTTGGTGTTATATCCATTCTGACGTATATTGACCTCGATAGACCGGTGCGGATCAGTTCCGCGGGTGCCAATATTCATTTGCAAGCCTGCACCATCCATCTCCCAAACATTAACTCCAGGTATTTTGGCCATGGCCATACGGGCAGTATTATTGGCCAGGTTTATTTTGCCCGCATCAGGGTATACCAGATTTGTTTTTTTACCTGCAAAAATGTAGACACCTGTTACGTTAGGTAAATGTTTAAGGCGGTTTTCTTTAATAATTACACTGTCGAGCTGTAGGGTATCTTTAATGCTTTTTTGTTGTGCAAACAAGTAGCCTGAGCTTGAAACAAGCAGCGCAACCAAAAATATTTTGTAATAATTGTTCATAGTTTAAAGGATAGGGGAAGTTGAGTCAATGCCATTTTTAGAGCATAAAAACTAATAGGTTATGCCGTTGAATGGGGTTTGATGTTTAATAATTAACGTGGGATCAAGCAATGGCTTCCGGGGGCCTGCCAACTATAGCAACAAGCGGTTGTTTGATGCTGATATAAATAAAAGTGCTGAATTTTAACGTAGCCTGTGATGCAGCGAAAAAAGTATGTACCGCTATCGGGTGATTGTACTTAGTATCGACCCCGATTTTTTTACCAGATGATTCATGTGCTTTTTTACTGGTAGGGATATCATTGATCTGCCTGGCGCATATAATGTTCTCATTTAAGAGTTTGGTTGTTTCGTAGTTTGGTATACATTGTACAAACAGCGTATCACGTGTCATTTTAAGTTTAACGTAGTTGTAAGCAACGCCCTTTAATTGTATTTGCCCCGATACACGCACATAGGTTTTCCAATCATGAATTTGAGGCAGGTGTTGTTTTATTTTTATTTCGATAAGATTGTTAACATCGTATTTACCATTGCTTATTTGTTCGGTAATAAACTTATTTGAGCGATATACCAGGTATTGGTTCAGCAGCAAATAACCTCCCAAATTAAACAGGTGTACAACAAGCAGTATAACAGCGAAGTAACGTTTCAATCAATAATGAGTCTAAATAAAAACAATGCTAAGCATAATTTTAATTAGTTACAATTTATTTATAAATAATTGCAGGTGTTTGCAATGTTTCCTGATTTAAACGTTTATTATATATAGCATAACCAAACAATGCTATTATAAAAAAAAGTTAGTGGTGTTATTCTTACACTATCTGTTAGGCTAAAATGCTTAAAGTAAGGGCATTTGGTTAAGTATGTGCCATTTTTTTACCAACTGCTTTCTGAGTTATTTGTCGTTTAAAAAACTTAATTGCCTTATTTATAGTTAATTGTTGAATATTAACTGTATCTTTACTTAATTAAATAAAAATATAATGCAAGGAACAGTAAAATTTTTCAATGAAAGCAAGGGTTTTGGATTTATTACACCAAGTAATGGTGGTGCCGAAGTTTTTGTACATGCCTCAGGCCTTATTGACACTATCCGTGAAAACGACAGTGTTACCTACGATGTAGAACAAGGTAAAAAAGGCTTAAATGCGGTAAATGTAAAAGTAGGTTAAACTATTATATATAAGAATCGTACAAGCATCTGTCTAATAAGGCAGATGCTTTTTTTTGTGCCTATATTTTTAGAATTTGTCATCCTGAGCGATAGCGAAGGATCTATTCATGAACTATGTATGCTGTAGGACAGATTCTTCACTATCGTTCAGAATGACAAGTCAAGTGGGTGGCTGGTAACAAAAAAAGCGCTGATGGTTAACCATCAGCGCTTTTTTTATAATAGGATGCTATACATCCTGGTAATTACTTAGTTCAAATACGATTGTAAAAGATTTGATTTTGAGTTGTGACGTAAACGCATCAAAGCTTTATCCTTTAACTGACGTACACGCTCACGGGTAAGGTTAAATTTCTCGCCAATTTCTTCTAATGAATGAGCGGCATAGCCACCTAAACCAAAGAATAAAATAATAACCTCACGGTCACGCTCGGCAAGAATACCTAATGAACGTTTAATTTCCTGCGATAATGAATCGATCATCAGATCGGTATCAGTTGCCGCGTCAGTACTTTGCAGTACATCAAGCAATGTGTTTTCTTCTCCTTGTATAAAAGGAGCATCCATTGATATCTGGCGACCGGCATTGCTCAGCGAATCAGATATTTTATCAACCGATACTTCAAGATCCTCAGCCAATTCTTCAGGCGTTGGTTGTCTTTCGTACTGTTGCTCCAATTTTGAAGCCGCTTTGTGTATTTTACTTAAAGAACCAATTTGGTTTAATGGTAAACGTACAATACGTGATTGCTCGGCCACGGCTGATAATATAGACTGGCGGATCCACCATACAGCATATGAAATGAATTTAAAGCCCTTGGTTTCATCAAAACGTTTGGCCGCTTTAATTAAACCTAAGTTTCCTTCGTTTATAAGATCGCCTAAAGTAAGGCCCTGGTTTTGGTACTGTTTTGCTACGGATACCACAAAGCGAAGGTTTGTTTTAGTTAACCTCTCTAATGCAGCCTGATCGCCTTCACGAATCTTTTGCGCCAGGATCACTTCTTCCTGCGCGGTAATTAAATCTACTTTACCTATTTCATGCAGATACTTTTCAAGCGACTGAGATTCACGATTGGTAATGGATTGGGATATTTTGAGTTGTCTCATTTTTTTGAATAGATTTTTTTCAGCTAATAAACAGTCCGATAAGAATTTGTCCGATTAGTTTAACCGGACGGTATAAAAAATAAATTAAATTAAACTTTGCTTCTTCAAATTTTCTACTCCCGGGATAGTTATTAAACGAGGGTTGGCTATTGATATAATTGCAGTAAGAAGCCTGGTGTTAGTAACCAATAAATGTTTAACCAATATATGATCTCTTAAATGGATTTACAAAGGTACTTAAAGAATTGCTATTTTTGTGTCACAAATACACCTATTTAACATTAAAAATGAGGCAGATAATATGCCTGCTTTTTTTATTGTTTTGCATCAGCGACCTCCGCGCTTGTCTCCTCCTTTTTTGCCCTGTTTTTGTTCCATTTTATTTTTATTTTACCATCATCGCCATCTGTAGCTAATATATGCAATACAATGCCGCGCATTCGCTTTTTATTTCGTTCAGTTTGATCAACAATAGCGCTATCTTTTTTGGGGTTACGGAGCGGTATATCCAGTGCAATATTTGTTCCTCTTGATAGTGAGTAAACTCCTGCCACATCCATATTAAGCACGCTCGAATTGATTTGCATGGGGCTAATGACTATTTTATCGCCATTAATGTCAAACCGCCCCTTCAGGTTTGAAAAAGTAATATTATCCAGATCGCGGAAAGGGAATGCAAATTTACCTACACTTTGAATAGGGCCAAAATTAACTAGCGCTCCTTTTTTAAGATCGATAGTAGTTGTACCATTTATTGATCTTGGAACAATGTTGCCTGCATTATTTATACTACCAGTAATATGAGCCTGCGCCGACAGGAAACCCTTCAGGTTTTTATAACCAAAATCCTTCAACCCGAAGTTATTAAACGAATAAAAGAAGTTACTGGTATTTACATTGTCAATTTGGGTGTTAAGCAAAAAATTATTCACCGCCCCGTTCTGCTTAATATTCCCGGCTAACTTTAACGATCCACCGGCATGTTTTACACTTACATTTTGAACATGTATGCTATTATCGGCCAATAACAGATCGGCAGTGGCGTCGGTAGCTAAAAACTTTTTATAATAAACTTTAGCAACGCGCAGGTGCAGTTCGGCCTTACCTTTATCAAAAGCCGTATTTAACTGGTTGTGTAAATTGGGGTTACCGTTCCTTGTTTTAACTGGATGTGCAGTATTTTGCCGGGCGTTCAAAAATCCTAAAAACTCGGCTATGTACAGTTGCGGACTGCGTATTTGCCAGCTTATCAATATTTTTTCGGGAGCGGTATAATACAGATTTAAAAAATTATTGACACGCCCCTCCAAATATGCCACACTATTGCCTGTTTGCAGTCGGATGTTGTTTATGAACAGATCATTCCTGGTAAATTTGAGCGAGATACCTGTGTTTTTAAAGTTAAGGTTACGCGGTAAATAACTTACATCGGCATTTTTAATGTTAACGGTTCCGCTTAGCATGGGTTTGGTTAGTCTGAAATTTACGAGGGGAGCCTGGTATGCCATTTTAATATCAGCCGTACCATTAGTAAATCTAAGGCTCTGTTCGCCAATTACCTGGTTAAGTTTTTTCACATCAAAGTGTGATTTAAATATGCCCGTGGCTATAGGAACATTCAGGTTGTTTACCAAAGCGGTATCAACAGTAAACGGTATTTGCTTATAGCTGCCATTAAAATAATACAGTTTTATAATGGAGTTATCATCATTTAATCCTTTGCCATTGATATAATTGTTAGAGAATACACCGTTAAAGCTGCAGTTATCAATCTTGCCGCCAGGGGTGGTCAATGTATTATTTTTTATTTTGGCGGTAACAAAAATTAAGGGATCGCCACCACCACCAAAACTGCCATTAAGGGTGCAGGTTACGGCAATAGGATCGTCAAGATTGAACATATTAAGACTTTTAGTGATGTTTGGCGCAAGCAGGTTTGCAGCACTTGACCACAGGATCTTATCATTTGCGATATCTAATGTAAAATCAGCCGGATCTTTAGCCAGGTTAAATTTACCGCCTATTGTAAAAGTATCATCACCAATATTTAGTTTATTAGGAGCAGCAACTATAAGTTTGCTCTTGTTATTGTAACTGATATCAAAAGGACCGCTTAGCAGCTTGTCTTTTAAAAAACTGCCTCGCCTGGTGTTAAAAGAAAAACTTTTTACCAGTGTTTTTAACCGGAGATGAGCATTCCAGCCGGTAGCGGGGTAGTCCATTCTTCCATTTACATCATTTACCTCAAACTTAAATAGTTTAAATGCCCTGCGGTCGTCTACAACAAAGTTTACATTGTTCAGTTCAAAGCGTTTTATTTGGGTTGATGTGCTGGCTTTTTCGTCGGGTTTGTTGTTTTCTTTAGGTTTAACTTTAAAAACCGCGGTATTGCTATAGCCCGTACTATCTGTAAACAGATCAATATTGGCATTACTGATCTCAATTTTGTTAATGTCAACAGTGCCCTTAAGCAAGGCCATGGCGTTTACCGAAACATAAAGATCTTTAGCATCCAATAAAGTATGATGGTGGGCTGGCCAAAGCTTATCTTTAATTACCACATTTTTTAACACCACTGATACCCCCGGGAAGCCCCTGAAAAAAGTAGGATCAAGCGCGCCAATGGTAAGGGTGCCATTCAGGTTCTTACTAAGCTCGGTAGTGATGAGCTTAAGTACCTTTTGCTTATTTAAAACAACATAAACAAAAACAGCAATAAAGGCAACTATAACCAAAGCTATAATGCTGCCTAATACTTTTAATGTTATTTTAACCCCTTTTGACATTCTTATTGATTTATCAATAGTAAAGGGTTTAACAGCTTAATTGTTTGTTTATAAAGCTTATAGTAGCATGATGCAAGCGAATTGTTACAAAACGCCTCTTTAATAATATGTTTTAAAAGTTAATTTTGATGAGTTTTAAAGCCTCCTGTATATAATGCAAACCCTTTTCAGAATAATTTAGACCCAGCGCAAACTGATGCCCATGCGCATCCATTTTTAACAGTGATTTTTTAAGGATATTGATCACTTTTTCGGGTTCGTATTTAGGGTGGAAATCCTCGTACTGAAACTGCAGAAAAACCAGGCACAAGGCATTCTCTATGGTTTGTACGTCATGATCAACCTTGATCTTTTGCTTGAGTAAAATTTGCTTAACACGCGCAATTTGTTCAGGGGAGTAACCAACCTGTTCCATAATGGCAGCCGCTTTTTCCGCGTGATATTGGGCCAGGTCCTTACGCCATTTTAAATAGGCTTCCCTGCCTTCGGGGTAGGTGTTGCGGGGTATTTCCCAACGGCCTATGTGCTGACTACGGGATGCGAGCAACAATTCTTCGTCGGCAGTAGGGTCAAGCTTATTAACCCACTCGTATAGTTTTAAAGCTAAAAAATACTCCTGCGGGTAGGTAATACTTTCCCAGGTAAAAGTATTGGGGTCTTTTTGATTGTATGCATCAAATTGCTCAAAGGCGGCGTTTAATTTACTCATAGCTATAACTTAGCGTAAATATAATTTATTTAACGCTGGTTGCTCTGTTTTCTATACGGATAAAACTATCTTTTGATGATTCACAAACCGGGCATGAGTAATCAATGAGTGTTTCAAAATCGATACCTGCAGCAATTCCATTCATTATATCGCCATAGGTTTTATCATAAATGCTGAAACAGTTTTTGCATTGATAAATATGATGGGTCTCCTGGTTGGTCTCCTGATCCTCCATTTCAATTGATGGGGAAGGCAGTGATATGCTGTCGTCAATTAAAATACCATAAAAATAGTTGCACAGCCCAATCAAACACTGGCCAAGATCATGTCGTGCTACTTTCTCTTTATAAGTAACATAGTCTTTGGTGTTTGGATTAAAATCGCGGGTATGCAAAACATCAAACACATCAGTTTTTCGCTTTTTGATGATGATAGAACCCGGAAGGCCTGTTTTAGGCTGCATTTTTATGGCGAAGCAAAGACGGTATGTACGCAGGTCGTACTCCTCAAACTCCCTTACCAGTTGCTGCTTTAGTTCCAGGCTTTCGCTGTTTAGGTTTTCCAGTTGCCAGTTCAGTTCATTAGAGGCATGTCTTACATTTACCCGGTATTTGTTCAGGATGATACCCCATTCTTTACGGTCGGCCTCGTTGATGCCTTTTATCATTAATGATTTCCAGGGAGTGGTATATACTTGGCCGATACGGTTTTTGACGCATATGGTACAAATATCCTTCATGAACTCCAGGGGGAACAGCTCATTACGCCTGTAAATGCCCAGCCAGTATTTATTGTTCACATACTTGTTGAAGCCTTCATAATAAGGAAGCTGAAAATCGGGCAGTTTCAATGGCTCGGTTATAGGCTGATCAATAAATTCATTTTCGGCAATAACCAGTTTATGGAATTTTTGATAATTGATATTTTGCTGGTCGTAGAACAGCGCTTTATGATCGGCAATCACTTTTTCGGCTATTTTACTGATAACCGGGATATCATCTGAGTAAATCAGCGAAGGCCAGCAATATATATCATTTGTTTTTGGGAAACGGATATACAGGTACCAGTAATTGCTTACATCAGAGGTGATGAAATTAAAATTGCCGCTAAAGAAAGGTACAAAAGTTTGATGCTTATCAACCAGGTTGATCTTTAAACGGGGTTTAAAATTAAACAGATCAAAAATATCTTTATAAACCCCTTCTTTTATCCAGCTTTCGCTATTGAAAACAGCATCGGTAACATAGGAGCTGATGATGTTTGGAAACTCATCTTCGTTTATTTCATAGTCGATCTCGGCCCGCAGCATGTCTGTCTCCATATCTTCCAGCCGGTTAGCCTCAATACAGAAAAACAATTGCTGTCTGTTGCCAACCCGGATTGCCTGAGCACCCGCGTTTTCGGCGATCAATAAAAGCTCATACAGGTCACCGGCAGATACCACACCACCCGGCAGATTTACTTTGATACAATAAGTTTCTTTTTCCTCCATCGCTTTCCTTATTTTACTAAAACATCACTTTTAAGCATCTCTTCCAGCAAACGTTTTACTTCGGGCCGGCATGACCCGCAGCCAGTTCCCGCACCCGTGCTATTACACAGGTCCTTCAGGTTATCGCATCCCGAAGCAATTTTGTTCTGGATGTTTTCGCTGCCTACATTATTACAACTGCAAACCAGTTTGCCCAATACAGGTTCGGCCTTGTTGCCGCTGCGTAACAGTTGGATGCGTTTTTCGCTCAGTTCAGTTTTATTGGCTATCAGTTCCTTAAATTCCAGGAACTCACTTTTATCGCCTATTAATATAGTGCCAACCAACCTGTCATCGTGAATAATACATTTTTTATAGTAACGCTTGGCCTTGTCAATAAACACAATTTCCTCATAGTTTTGATTGTCCGGGCATTCAGACAAGCCAATGCTGCAAAGGTCAAACCCATGAATTTTAATGATGTTCATAAACAGCGTGCCCTTATAATAGCTGGCAATATCACCGTTCATGTATTTGGCCATTACCTCTGCTTGCTGTTCGGCTGCGGCGGTAATACCATACATAGTGCCTTCAAACTCGGCAATTTCGCCAATGGCATATATGTCAGGATCGCTGGTTTGCATGCGTTCATTTACAATAACACCGCGTTTGCAATCCAGCCCGCAATCTTTAGCTATCTCCAGGTTGGGCGTAGTGCCAATGGCCAATATCATGGCATCACAGTCTATTTTGTTCCCGCTCTTTAAACCAACCCCTGTTAACTTAGACCGGCCGTAGAACAGCTGCACCTCATCGTCATAATAAATATCACAACCCTGATCAGCCATTTCTTCTGCCAGTAGCTGACTGCCCAGCACATCCAACTGTCGGTTTAAAAAGCGCGATACACGCTGTACAATAGTGATCCTGATGCCAATTTCTCGCAACGAAGCAGCCATCTCCAAACCCAGTAAACCACCGCCAACAATTACAACATGACCACCCTGCGGTACATGCTTAATAAAACTATCGGCATCGTTACGGCTGCGCATGGTGAATATGCCCGGTAACGATGGTACATTTTTGGGTACCGATGCCCGGCTGCCAGTGGCTAATAGCAGAATATCATAAGGTGTTTTAACTCCCCGTGAGTCGGTAACCTGCTTGTTAGCCCGGTCAATTTTTTCAATACTTACACCCCGCAGCATCCTGATCTTGTAGGCCGGCTCTTCCGAGTCCTTCATTTTTACCAGTTGCTCCCATGTTTGTTCGCCGCTAATGTAGTCGGGCAGCATGACACGGTTATAAAAAGGATGATTCTCTTTACTGAATATGGTAATCTCATCATCGGGGTTCAGTTCCCGGTACGATTTTACAAAGCCATACGCACCTGCACCTGCGCCAACTACCACAATACGCTGAAATGGCTTTTTGTATTTTTGCAGACTAACGGCACAGTATTTAAAATCAGGTTCTTTTGATATAGGGTCAACCCTATCGCTGGTCAGATTATTAGCCCGATTAAGATCATTATTTAAAATTTTGCCCCAGTGCATAGGTAAAAACACCACACCCTGTTTTATTTGAGTAGTTAATTTGGCTTGCACCCTTACTTCACCTCTGCGTGATGTTATAACGGTGATATCGCCTTCTTTGAGTTGCAATGTGGCAGCATCATTAGGATGGATCTCTAAAAAAGCTTGTTTATAATGCTGGTTAAGCTTGTTCACCTTACCCGTTTTGCTCATAGTATGCCACTGATCGCGGATGCGGCCGGTGGTTAATATGAATGGAAATTCGTCATCGGGCATCTCGCTGGTTAAGGTATCCGCAACCGGACTGATCACCGCTTTTGTTGATGGGGTATAAAATATCTTATCCGTAAATAAACGGGGTGTGCCTTTTGGCGGACTTTTCTTTTTATAGGGCCATTGTACCGTTTTTTGCTCCTTTAAAACAGCATAGCTCAATCCGCTGATATCAATATTGGTTTTGGCGGTGAGTTTTACATGCTCCGCGTAAATAGCAGCCGGATTTTCAAAATCGAAACCTTTGTAACCCATTTTACGGGCAAAACGGCAAATGATCTCGGCATCGGGCAAGGCCTCGCCCGGCGGTTCCAGGATCTTATTTAAGTAGCTGATGCGGCGTTCGGAATTGGTCATGGTGCCTTCCTTTTCGGCCCAGGCAGCGGCGGGGAATATCACATCGGCATAAGCCAAAGTTTCGGGTTTGTTACTGATCTCCTGTACTACTACAAACTTGGCTTTCTTTAAAGCTTCTTCGGCCAGGCGCACATTAGGCAGACTGGTCAATGGGTTGGTGCACATGATCCAGATGGCTTTTAAGCGGCCATCGTTCAAAGCCTCGAACATTTCAGTAGCCGTTAAGCCGGGCTTGGGTTGTATAGTTGTACCGCCCCAAAATTTTTGTACTTCTTCCCGGTGCAGGGGATTGGCCAGGTTGCGATGGGCTGGGAGCATATTTGACAGCCCACCAACTTCTCTGCCGCCCATGGCATTGGGTTGACCTGTTAATGATAACGGGCCCGAGCCGGGCTTTCCGATATGCCCGGTAATGAGATTTAAATTAAGGAGGCTCAGGTTTTTGTTTACACCAATAGCGCTTTGGTTAAGGCCCATGGTCCACATAGTAATAAACCCTTTTGCCTCGCCAATATATTTTGCCGCCAGGCGGATGTCGGCTTCGCGCAGCCCGCAAATATGGGCTGCTTCGGATAATGTTCTTTCAAAAACAATGGTGCTGTACTGCTCAAAGCCTTCGGCATGGTTATTAATAAAATCAATGTCGATGTCGCCGTTCTCTATCAATAACCTGCCTATGGCATGGTTAAGGGTAATATCGGTACCCGGATTGATCTGTAAATGCAGATCGGCAATGGCACAGGTATCCGTAACCCGCGGATCAACCACAATGATCTTTGCATTGGGGTTAGCCGCTTTGTGCGCCTCAACCCTTCTCCATAAAATAGGGTGGCACCAGGCCGGGTTACCACCCATAATATAAAAGCAATCGGCCAGTTCAATATCATCATAACAAAGCGGAACGCTATCCTCGCCCAGGGCTATTTTATAAGCAGCCACTGCGCTGCTCATGCACAAACGCGAATTGGTATCGATATTATTACTGCCGATAAATCCTTTCATTAATTTGTTAACCACATAGTATTCTTCGGTTAAGCACTGTCCTGAGGCATAAAAGGCTACGGAATCTGGTCCGTATTTATCAATAAAAGTTTTAAAAACAGCGGCAGTGCGGTCCAGGGCCTCATCCCAGCTTACCTGTTGCATGGGCATACTTTTGTTGTACCGCATCTGCGGATAAAGCAGCCTGTCGCTTTTATCATTTACGGTATAATGCAGGTTAAGTCCCTTGCTGCAAAGCATCCCTTTATTTACAGGGTGCGCTGCATCACCCTGCAGCGTAATAGTGCCATTCTTTTCTTTGTTCACCACAACGCCGCAACCCACCCCGCAATAACAGCAGGTGGAGGTTACGGCATTGGCGGTTAACCTGTTTTTAGATGTTGATGCTTTTACGCTCATTGTAAATTATGCCATGCTGCCTGCTATTACAGGGTCAGTTTCTGTACTGGGAACCGATTGTTTGTAAAAACGGGTAATAAAAACTATTAATGCTACCGCGATAACGGTATATCCTATATAAGTGAATGCCTGCACATAAGTAATGGAATCGGACTTGAACAGGAAGCCGAACAGCATGCCTCCGAAATTACCACCGGCACCAACTATGCCGCTTACCAGGCCCACATTTTTGGTGTTTACAAACGGCACTATACCATAGGTAGCGCCATTTGCCATTTTAAGGAACAGCGCGAATGATAACATAGAAACAATGGCGGCCAACAGCGTACCCGATTGTGCGAATAATATCAACCCTAAACCTTCAAATAATAACACTCCGGCAAGCAATAAGCCTTTGCCTCGCATGCCAAATTTGTTGCCAACCTTATCAGATACTATACCACCCAAAGCACGAGCAAATAAATTCATGAACCCAAAGATGCCGGCCCAAAAACCAGCCTGGCTTTGTGATAAATGGAACGAATCAACAAAATGAAGTGAGGCCACATTATCAAAAGTGATCTCCATACCAAAGCACATAGCGTAAGCCAGGGTTAAAGCCCAAATGCGCCAGTCGGCAAGTACGCTCCAATCGGTTTTTGATGATTTGCCCTGGGTATAGCCAACCTCGTCATAGTTTCCGTTGGGGGTATCTTTAGTGTATTTTGAATATAAAAAAGCAATAACCAACATCATTACACCGGGTACGATCATGGCATAGCGCCAGGCTTCGGCTTTGGTATAACCAAAACCCACAATGGCTGCAAATATTAAAGGCATTACCATATTGGTTACACCGCCGCCTAAATTACCCCAGCCACCGGTAACCGCATTGGCTGTACCTTTTAAGTTGGGTGCAAACATCATGGACGTATGAAATTGAGTAATTACAAATGATGCGCCGATAATACCGATAGCCAGCCTGAATAATAGAAAGGTGGTATAATCATGTGCCAGGCCCACGAAGAATACAGGTAATGATCCTACCAACAATAACCTGATAGCCGTTTTGCGTGGTCCCCAGGTATCGCAAAGCTTACCTATAATAAGGCGGGCTATGATGGTTGCCGATACCGACGCTATGATAATATTACCTACCTGGCCTTTTGTTAAGTGCAATTCGGTACGGATAGTGGGCATCAATGGTGCCAGGCCAAACCAGCCGAAGAAACAAACAAAAAACATGAGCCAGGTGATGTGGAACGTGCGCATTTGCACACCCTTTACCGAAAATATATTAAGTTTAGTAAGTTGATTTTTCATTGTTCTAAATTTTTAATTGTAAGGGGTTATTTATTTAAAAATTCGGGTTTTATGTTGATCTGCAGGTAAGCCCATACCGGCTTTAAATTAGCAGTGCCAGGTGTTATATTTTTGGCATACTCCATGCTGCGGGTAGCCGCCATGTATGACAGGCCGAGGTCAATACCAGTAAATTTATTGAGCTTATAACCGGTAGTAAGGTCAAACTCGGTACCGAGGTATTTGCTTACTGCTTGACCATTAATGTTTTTCTGGTTTTGGGCTAATAAAAAATAGTGATTAGCCAGCTCTGTTGTAAAGCGGTTATTGGCCGATGCATACTTTATTTTTAAATAAGGATTGTTTAAACCGCCCGTTGGCGAGCCGCTTACCGCGTAAAAATAATCCATGTATCCCCAAAATTTGTGCGGTGTACCATATAATGGGTCAAAGCGATGGTTGGTTTTTGAAGTGGAAAATGCATCATTGCCCGACAGGTAATCCCAGCCGGCGGCGTAGCTTAAAGTATTTGGTTTATAAGTTATAGATGTGGTAATGGTATAAGCGCTTAATGATAAGCCCTCGCGGTCATGACCTCCCTGGTAGTAAAAGCCGCCGGTTAATGCCAGTTGGTTTTTATCGCCAAAGGCCGGATTGATCAATAAACCTGTAGTGTAACGAGTATTTACACCGGTTTGGTTAAAACGCTTACCATATACATATCCAACATCGGCTCCCGAAGTATTTTTAACCGAATCAAGTATATACTTGCTAAACTGATCGGCCAGGAACAAGCCTGATATTTTTGTTTTATTGAATTTTTTGGCTGCATATAAATACTCAAAAGCCTTATAGTTTTGGGTAGATGCATTGGAGCCGGGAGGGTTGAGGTATGCCGGACTGCCATTTTTAGCGCTAATGCCGGCAGCGTTAATAAGCGGAATAAAACCAGCGGGGGTATTTACAAGGTTACCTTTACTATCTTTTACCGTAGCAGGCACGTTAGCCGGTGTATAATAAGTGCCGTTGTAATTAATAGCGTCGGAATTTTGGTTGAATGCGGCACCGAGGTCAAGCTGCCAGCCGTTTTGAAGCATTTTTAATACGATGGCGTCATGGCGGCGGGCCTGTTGTGTCCAGTCCAGATTACCCAGCAGGCGTTCATCATCATAAACAAGTTCCTGGCGGCCAATTTTAACAGCAAAATAATCAAGGGGTGAGTTTTTAAAAGAAGTGTCTTTTTTGTTGGATAAAATGATTTCGGCCCAGGCTTCGTGCAGCCCTAATTTGTTACCATCAGCAGAAGTTGTTGTAGAGGCATCCTGCCCCCACAGCCTTACATCCTGAATAGCGGTGTGAAAAATGAGTTTACTTGATCTGTAATCAAGTGTTAAACGCGTTCGCTGGGAAATGAACGCTGCATCTTTGTACCCTGTAGTTTGCAGGGTACCGTAACCATCCCTTAACTCGCCCCTTGTTCGTAACTGTCCCGAAAAAGAGATCTGTGCATTTACATTCGAACAGGAAAAACAAACAAGGATAAATGCAATGGCAGGAATAGTGTATTGGTTTAATACATTTTTGTACATTTGAAATAGTTTTTTATTTGTTAAAGCAATGAAAACTGTTTAACCCTGTCTGGGAATGCGACCTCCCGGCAGGGCTTTTTTATGTTCTGTATTTAAATGTTTGCATCCATAGGCATTTAATTTTTGTTATTTCTTTGTTAATGACTTTTAATTGTTATAAATATATCCAAATTGGTATAGTTTAACAATAATTGTAAGTTTATTTTGGTATTTTTATGATTTAAATCATAAAAATCAATTTTTTTATCAAATTATTAATTTTATACTTCATATAAACTGATTAAATAACATATTTATAATATAAAATTTAGTTTTTGTTCATTTTAATTGTCATAAATTCTAATAATGATGATTTTAAAATCGATTTTTTGATTTAATTTCGATTATTTTATAAAAATGTTACAAATTGTGACATTTATCATGTTATTGGTGCGCTTGATTTGTAGTATTTATTAATTAATATTGCAAATTCTGTTATTTGTGTAGAGTAAAATACTGTTAATGAAAAAAAGTCAAAATATTTGTGATACTAAGAGCTGTTTTTTGTGTAGAAACTGCTTGAATGAGTGGCAGCCGGCAATTTTGGCTCATAAAACAAATTATAAAGTAAAAAAAGGCGAAGTGATTTTTAAAGAAGGTGATCCAGTGACGGGAATCTACTTTGTTTACTCGGGTAATGTAAAAGTTTATAAAAAATGGGATAAGGATAAGGAGCTCATTGTTCGTTTTGCAAAACAAGGTTCAATTTTTGGTCACCGGGGTTTGGGTATTGGCAGTACCTATCCAATATCTGCAGCAGCGCTGGAACCAACGGTGGTTTGTTATGTAGATGTGGCATTTTTTGAAGCTTCATTAAAGGTTAATCCTGATTTTACGCACCAGTTGCTCCTGTTTTTTATGGAAGAGCTAAAGCAGTCTGAACGGAAGATGCGAAACCTGGCACACATGTCGGTTAAAGGCCGTGTTGCCGAAGCGTTGATCTCCCTCCAAAATCAATTTGGTGCAACTGCCGATGGTTTTATTAATATAGATCTGAGCCGGCAGGATCTGGCATCCTATGCAGGGGCCACTTATGAAACCGTTTTCCGGATGATGAATGAACTGGTGAGCGAAAAACTAATCAGTTTATCAGGAAAAAGCATCAGCATTACTAATCATGAAGAACTTTCAAAAATGGCCCAGGATGCTTTCTTTCCGTAAATTCAAACTGCCATAATTAAGCAACCCCTATATAAACCTTACCATCGGTAACTTTTACTGGGTAGGTTTTTATTTGATAGCTTTCATCATCCAGGCACTCGCCGCTAATGAGCGAGAATGCTTTTTTGTGGAATGGACAGGCCACTTTGGGCGTGCAATCTTCGCCGGTGCTCCCTATCATGCCGCGCGAAAGCACCATTTGCTGTTTATGCGGACAAAGATTTTGCGTGGCATACCACTCGCCCCGGCGCGAAAAATTGAATAATGCTATTTGTTCATTACCATGTTTTACGCAGGCGCCACCGTTTTCGGGCACGTCATCAGTATAACAAGCTAAAATCCATTGAATATCTGCTACTGTTTCCATGTTTATGTTTTTTTAGTCCGAAAGACCGGAAGTTTTAATGTTTATTTCGATATAATTAATAGCTTTTTACCATTGTGCTTTTACCTGCTCGCGCATAGCTTCAAATTTTACCGAAGGATCTTTTTCTTCGGGTGCGTTAACAAAGTGGGCAAAGCGTTTGCGCAGGTTGGGGTTTTCTACCACCTCTTTCCATTCGCAATGGTAAGTGTCAACCAGTTGCTGCATTTCCTCGTCAAGTTTTTCGGCAATGCCCAGGCTATCGTTAATAACTACGTTTTTCAGATAGCTCATGCCGCCTTCCATTTTATTGAGCCAGGTGGCGGTACGGGTTAACGGGTCGGCAGTTTTAATGTAGAACATCAGGAACCTGTCGATGTATTTAATGCAGGTCGCGTTGTCAACATCGGTAGCCAGCAATTGGGCATGTTGTGGTTTTGAGCCACCATTGCCGCAAACGTACAGGTTCCAGCCTTTTTCGGTAGCTATAATGCCAAAGTCTTTTGATTGTGCCTCGGCGCATTCGCGGATACAGCCACTTACGCCTCCTTTTATTTTATGCGGAGCACGGATCCCTTTGTACCGTTCTTCAATTTCAATAGCAAATGATACACTATCGTGTAGACCAAATCGGCACCAGGTGCTGCCCACGCAGCTTTTAACAGTCCGCAAGGCTTTGCCATAGGCGTGCCCGCTTTCGAAACCGGCATCTATCAATTCTTCCCAAATTTCGGGCAGGTCATTTACGTGTGCACCGAACATGTCAATACGTTGACCGCCGGTTATTTTAGTGTATAATCCGTATTTCTTGGCTACCTGTCCTATTGTTATTAATTTATCAGGAGTGATCTCACCACCTGGAATTCGCGGCACAACAGAGTAAGTGCCACCTTTTTGTATGTTGGCCAGGTAGCGGTCGTTGCTATCCTGTATGGTATCCTGTTTTACAATTACATCATTCCAAAGGCTCGATAGGATGCTGGCTACAGCCGGTTTGCAAACCTCGCAGCCATCGCCTTTGCCAAAATGGTCAAGCACCAGGTCGTAGTTTTTAACCTTATTTATTTTTACCAGGTCAAACAGTTCTTGTCTGGAGTATTCAAAATGCTCGCAGATTACATTTTTGACGTATTGGCCGTTGGCTTTCATGGTGCCTGCTATCAGGTCTTTAACCAATGGAACACAACCGCCGCAACCGGTACCGGCCTTAGTGCATTTTTTTATTCCATCAATATTGCAAGCGCCATCATTAACCGCCGAACATATTGTAGACTTGCTCACTGCCTCGCATGAACAGATCAATGCCTCATCGGGCAGGTTCATTACACCGGCGCCTTCGCTGGCCTCGCCGCCTCTTGAGCCTAATATCAGGTCTTCGGGGTTTGGAGGTAATGTGATTTTGTTATTAACTGTTTGCAGCAGCATGTTATAGGCATCGGCATCGCCAATTAAAATACCGCCAAGCAGGTATTTGCCATCATTGCTGATGTTGATACGTTTGTACACGCCTTTGTGGGTATCTTCAAATACAATAGTACGGCAATCGGGCTCTGTAATAAAGGCATCGCCAAAGCTGGCCACATCAACACCAATCAGTTTAAGCTTGGTGCTCATGTCGTAACCATAAAAGCCTTTCTCGCCTCCGGTTAAGTAAGATGCTACAATGTCGGCCATTTCGTAGCCGGGGGCTACAAGGCCATATATCATACCCTCGTAAAGGGCGCACTCGCCAATGGCAAAAATGCACTCATCGCTGGTTTGCATTCTTTCATTTACTATTATACCGCCCCGGGTGCCAGTGTGTAGCCCGGCCAGTTTTGCCAGTTCATCGCGCGGGCGGATACCTGCGGATATGACCATCATGTCGATATTCAGGCTGGTGTCGTCATTAAAACGCAGGGCTTCAATTTTGTGTTCGCCAACAAAAGCTGATGTGCTTTTATTAAGGTGGATGTTTAATCCAAGACTTTTTAATTTGGATAGTAACATACCGCTGCCCGCGGAATCTATTTGCCGGGGCATTAGCCGGGGTGCAAATTCAATAACGTGTGTTTCCTGTATGCCCAGGTCTATTAATGCTTTCGCGGCTTCAAGCCCCAAAAGGCCGCCCCCCATTACGGCACCAACTTTGGCATTGGCAGCGTAGGCTTTGATCAGGTCGAGGTCATCAATGGTGCGGTAAACAAATACACCTTCTTTTTCAACGCCCGGAATATCAGGTACAAAAGCCGATGATCCGGTAGCCAGTACCAGGTAATCGTATTGTATGGTAAGTCCTTTTAGTGAATGAACTGTTTTTTCGGAACGGTTTATTTCCTGAACGGGATCATTAAGATGTAACTTTATGCCGTTGTCGGTGTACCATGAAGCAGTTGAGAGCGATAGGTCGTTTGCGGACTTGCCGTTAAAATATTCGCTGAGGTGAACCCTGTCATAAGCCATGAGGGATTCTTCGCCAAAAACAATGATATTGAAATGTGATGATTTGGCTATCAGTTTTTCGCAAAACTTATAACCTACCATTCCATTGCCAACAACTACGATGGTTGGTTGAAACATATCCTAATTTTTTAAATGTTAAAGCAAAAACTGTATTTATAATGCATTTTAGTTGCGACCTTAAAGCATTATGGTAACAATAATAACTAATTAAATCATTATTTCAATATTTTGAAGTGATAAAATTTAAATTTTTAGTAATTTTTATGATATTGGTAATAAATTACGATGTATAAGTGCGAAAATTTGCATTTTTTTATGATGTGTATGATTTTAATGTGTTGAAAATTGATTATAATTGGTGGTAATTAAGATTTTTAGAATTTTTTAATAGATATATGGAAAATAAAACTCCATTTCCTGAATTGTTTGTTTTAGGCGCCGGTCCCGGCGACCCGGAATTAATAACCGTGAAAGGATATAAAATTTTGCAGCAGGCTAATGTTATATTATATGATAACCTGGCTAACAAGGCATTACTCGATATTGCAAAAGCCGACTGCGAAAAAATTTATGTTGGCAAGCATCCTTATGGTAGTTATACCCCGCAGGAAACCATTCATGAAATGATAAAGCATTATGCTTTTACCAAAGGCAGTGTAGTACGCCTTAAAGGGGGAGACCCTTTTATTTTTGGCCGGGGCTTTGAAGAAATTATGTATGCGCGGGAGCAAGGTATTAAAACCCATTTTATACCAGGCATCAGCAGTATGCAGGCTTCAGGTTTTCTGGATATCCCGCTAACCCACCGGGCCATGAGCGAAGGTATATGGATCATAACCGGCACTAAAAAGGACGGCACCCTATCTGCCGACCTGAAGCTGGCTATGCAAAGTAATGCCACTGTGGTAATTTATATGGGCATGAAACAAATTGATTCCATTACCCAAACTTATGTAGCTGAGGGTAGAGGGCAAACACCGGCGGCAATTATTCAGCATGCCTCGTTGCCTCATCAAAAAGCGGTTAAGGGACTGGTTAAGGATCTGCCCGAAATGGCTGCTAAACATCAGTTAACTTATCCGGCTATTATTATTATAGGTGAGGTTGCCGGTTTATCTGCTTAATTACACACTATATTATATAGATATGAAAATCAGGATCAAAGGAAACTCATTACGATATCGCCTTACCAAAAGTGATGTTGAACGCTTTGCTAAAGAGGGCTATTTAGAAGAAGTAACTGTTTTTGGCAGCGGTGTATTAACCTACGCTTTACAGCGTGGTAGCTCAGATCAGTTATCGGCCAGTTTTGATAACCATAAAATAACCCTTTTTATGCCAGAGTTAATGGCCAAAAACTGGGCGACCACAGAAAAGGTGGGATTTGAGGAAACCAACGGCCCACTTTATTTATTAGTTGAAAAAGATTTTAAGTGTTTGGATAATGTAGCCGAAGATCAAAGCGATAATTATCCAAATCCCTTACTAAGTAAGCAACTTAATTGAGTTTAGCCTGAATATTCCTTCAATAACTGGCGGTATTGGTTTAATACGCTCGATTTTGATATAAAGCCAACAAATTTATGCCCATCAACTACGGGCAGGTTCCAGGTATTGGTTTCATCAAATTTCTTAACAATCTCACGTACATCGTCGTTAATATCAATAATGGCCGTAGGGGTAACCATTACTTTTTGAACGCTTAGTTCATCGTACAGTTCCTTATTGAACATTACCGGTCTGATATCATCAAGCAGGATAATGCCTTCCAGCACATGCTCATCATTGGTTACTGCGATGAAATTTTTCTTCCCTTTGCTGATTAATTCTATCAGTTCATTAAATGTGGCGTATATGTTGATCTCCTGCATATCCTTATCGATCAGATCGGGAGTGTTTAACAATGAGAGCAAGTTCTGATCATGCTCACGGGTAAAGATCTTGCCTTCCTGGGCCAGCAATTTCAGATCAGGAGATATAGCCGAGAAACGTTTGGCTATCAGGAATGATGTTACAGAAACGATCATGAGTGGTATAAAAAGATCGTACCCCGAGCTTGATTCCGCGATCAGGAATATGGCTGTTAATGGCGCATATAATACACCGCTCATTACACCAGCCATCCCCACGATCACCATGTTGGTGGTTGGCACGTTCGGGATACCCAACTGGGTGCACAGCACAGCGATAAAATAGCCCAAAGTTCCGCCCGAAAACAATGCCGGGGCAAAATTACCGCCATTACCGCCACCATAAATGGTAATTGATGTAGCAAAGGCTTTTAAAATGCAAATGAATCCTAAAAACAATAAAATAAACCACTGGTGAAAGGCGAAATATTTAAAAAAGCTAACCGCTACAACCGATTCTATTTGCCCGGTGGCCAGTACCTTAATGGTGGAATATCCCTCGCCAAATAATGGTGGGAATAGTACACATAGTAAGGAAAGCAGCGCTCCCGCTATTAGTGCTTTTTGCAGGCGACTTCTTTTTGAGTGTTTAAACTGGTGCTCAACCCATTGCGATATGACTACAAAATATCGGGCATATAAACCACAGGCAATGCCCAGCACAATATAAAAGGGAATGTTTTTATAGTTAAAAGGGGCGCGTGTAGTAAATTGAAACAGTGCTTCTTCGTTAAGAATGATCCTTGATACCAAGCTGCCACAAACTGCGGCAACAACCAGCGGAATAAAATCTGTAAATACAACCCCGGTGAGCAAGATCTCAAAGGCGAACATCATACCCGCGATGGGGGCGTTAAAGGCCGATGCGATACCTGCTGTAGCACCTGCGGCGAGTAAAAGGGTGCGGTCTTTATAATCTAACTTATAAGTTTTGGCAAAGTTGGAGCCAATGGCCGATCCGGTTACTGCTATAGGGCTCTCTAAACCGGCTGACCCACCCAAACCGACCGTAATGGCGCTCTGTACAATTTGCGAGTACATTTTTACCGGTGATACCAGGCTGGAGTTTTGCGCAATTTCATACAATATGGCAGGGATACCCTTGCGGTCGTTCCCTTTATATATGTATAGTACTACCAGTGTGGTAAGTACAATACCCAATAACGGGAATACCACATAAAAAACGATTTGCTGCTCGAACTGGAATTTGGAGGTGATAAGGTAATGGATATAATGCACCAGCATTTTTAAAACTACGCCGGCCAAGCCTGCCGTACAGCCAACAAGGATACCTGACAGTATCAAAAAATGACTGTGTGAAAGATTATTGCGCACCCAAAGCAGGATGATCTCATAACTCCGCATTTTACGGACGCTGTTCGCCCTGAAATCCCGTTGGAATTTTAAAAAATTATGATAACGTTTTAATTTGCTGTACTTGCTCAATTTGTACCTCCGGCTGCAATTTAAACATTAATTGAATGTGATGTTTGAAAAAGGCTAATGCAGAAAGGTTAAAAAGCAACCCACTTTTATTTTTTCCGGCTTAGGGTTATTTCTTTCAATGCATCCTCATTCAACAACTTAAAACTTTTACCGTCAAGCGATATCAGGTTGTTTTGAATAAACTCCTGTGTTACTTTAAAAAAGGTTTCGTACACCACACTCGCGTATGATGATATATCCTGCCGGGTTAGTTCAATATCAACATAACCATCGGCATTTAACCCAAACTGGTTGCGGAGCGATAACAGGGCCTGGGCTATCCGTTCTTTTACCGGCATGTGAGCCAGGTTGCGCATCCTTTTTTCCGACTCCTGCAATTCATTCGCAAAAAACTTCATGAGTTTATAGGTGAACTGGCTGTTTACATTTAATGACGATTCAAAGAAATCCATTTTAACATAACAAACCATCCCCGGCTCCACCGCTGTTGCCGAAACAGGATAGGTTGAAATATCGCCCAAACCTAAATGGCCTAAAATGTCGCCCTGTTTAGCAAATCTCAGTATGAGGTCTTTTTCCTGGTCCCATTGCTTATGAACTTTTACAACACCCTTGTACATAAAGTATATGCCGGTAACGTCATCACCTTCTTTAAATAGCTGTTGCCCTTTTTTAAGTATAAAATTTTCCCGGTTGGCACTTATGGCGGGTAGCCAGTCTTTCAGGCAATTTTTGCACAAAAAACAAGTGTTTAAATCGCAAGTGTGGGTGGTTTTTGTCATAAATGTTCAGTTGCCTGCAGGTATGCAATATTAATTATTTAACCCCGATCTACATAAGGAAGTATGAAAGGTACGCATTGCAGTTAATGGGTGTAATTTGTTGTTTGTGTAATATATTTTGATGTTTAACGTAAAATTAATGATTAATTATATTGTTTGTGCAATATTTATTATAATTAAATCTTAATTTTGCAACTCAAAAGCTGGCAGAAACAATAAAATAGCCAGTAAGAAAAAATGAAAAAAACAATAAATAAAATAGGTATCCCTATCTCGCCATCATTAAATAATATGGAAACGCCACCCGGTAATTCCAGAAACAGTATTTTTTTAAAAAAGAGGCTGATAGTTATCTCCTGTTTGTCGGTAGCGGTAGCCGTGGCTATAAGCATTATCGCTAAAATTTTAATTTATCTCATCAACCTGGTTACCAATATTTCTTTTTACGGCTCATTTGCATTTGGCTTTCATTCACCGGCAAATAATCATTTAGGTGTATGGGTTATTATTATCCCTGCAATAGGGGGGATTTTAGTTGGTATCATGGCTTTTTATGGTTCCAAAGCTATACGTGGGCATGGGATTCCCGAGGCTATGGAGCAAATACTGGTTAACGAAAGTAATATTAAACCATCCATCACTTTTTTAAAACCCATATCGTCGGCCATAGCCATTGGTACTGGCGGCCCATTTGGTGCCGAAGGGCCAATCATAGCAACAGGAGGTGCATTAGGTTCCACATTAGGACAGTTATTTAAAATAACGGCTAATGAGCGCAAGATCATTTTAGCCGCCGGGGCCACAGCGGGTATGTCGGCTATTTTTGGTACGCCTATAGCCGCGGTATTTTTGGCTATTGAACTGCTGCTGTTTGAATTTTCGCCCAAATCTATTCTGCCGGTTGCGTTGGCTTGTATCACAGGCGCGGCAGGGCATCATTTACTGTTTGAGGCTGGTCCGGTTTTTCCTATGCCTGATTTGCTTACACCATCAAACCTGGCTTTGGGCATTTATAGCTTCATGGGTATTATCATTGGGTTTTTATCCCTCGGCGTAACCAAAATAGTATATGTTATTGAGGATCTTTTTGAGGAATTACCTATTCACTGGATCTGGTGGCCCGCAATTGGTGGTTTGGCAGTTGGTGTTATTGGTTTTTTTGCACCGCATACGCTCGGCGTAGGGTATGATAATATAACGGGTATACTATCGGGCCGGTGGCCTTTAACGCTTATCTGCACCTTATGCCTTTGTAAGTTTATGTCATGGGCCATTGCTTTAGGCAGTGGAACATCCGGCGGAACATTGGCTCCCTTATTAACCATAGGGGGGGCAGCCGGTGCAATTATTGGCTCTATTACATTAATACTGTTTCCAAATTCAGGGGTCAGTATACCTATGGCCGCGCTGATTGGTATGTCGGCTATGTTTGCAGGGGCATCGAGGGCGTATTTAACCAGTATTACTTTTGCATTGGAGGCCACTATGCAATCACATGCCTTGCTGCCATTATTGGGTGCTTGTACGGCCGCTTATATGGTTTCGTTCTTCCTGATGGAAAACACCATCATGACTGAAAAGATTGCCCGTCGCGGAATTTTTACACCCGACTCATTTGAGCCGGATGTTTTACAAAAGATGCATGTTTCGCAAGTGATCAGTGATGAAGGTACCGTGATCAATGTGAACAATAGCATAGCCGATGTAAGAAGTTGGGTTAATGCCAACAGCATCACGGATAACTATTTTATTATGGTTAATAACGATGGCGAGTTTAGCGGCACCTTAAAGTTAACGGATATTTATAGCAGCGAGTTTGATCCTGAAGCATCATTGCAGGAAATGCTTAAAAAGGAGATCAGTTCGTCCGTTAACAGTACGGACACACTGCGTTATGCGATGGAAACCATGTCGAAAACAGAAGTGGAGGTGCTGCCCGTGTTGTCACCAACAGATCATAAGGTAATAGGCATCTTATCTTACCGCGATATTATATCGGCCTTTAAAATTGATGCTGATAAAACCCAGCACCCGTATGTAAAAATCTCCTTAAAACGCCAGCGGATGAAAATGCTGGTGAGAGGCAGGAAAACAGTTAGTGTAAATACAGCTACTAAGTAGCTAACTTTTACGTCAAATTTGTCATGGGTAGCCTGCCTGCCAGTAAGGAACGAGGGAGACCTATTAGCAGATACATACACCTTGCTATAGATTTTTCATTATGTCAAGAGCAAGTTCTTTGTTACACTCTGCATGGTGTATTTGTTTTGGGTGTATCGTCCTGGAAGAAAGTTACAGTGAACAGTACACCCCATCGGGGTATCGTGTTTATAGAATAACAATACCAAGCGTTAGCTCCATAGGAGCTTCCTATAACGTTATTGAGCTTAAGCAGGAAGCTCCTACGGAGCTGATAATTCACTTCCTAATGGCTATAAACACGATGCCCCGACGGGGCGTGGATAAGCAGGTTATTCTACTTTCAATGTTTTCCAAATTTTAATACTCAGAATGTCAAGCTATCCTGGCAGAATAATAAACTATATTGTATATGGCAATATCTTTAACACTTTGTTCGCCAGATCATCATTGATAGTTAGCTGGCAGGATAGATTTATTTCGGATTTAATTAATGGGTTATCATATTGTTGTGCTACCATGCAGGTGGCACAACGGCCCATTCCATCGCATCTGCCGAAATTTGGCGGTTGTACATGATCATTGATCAACTCCCGCAGATCGTCATATTCGCCTTCAAAAGTTTTCACTCTGTAGGTTTCGCCATCGTATAGCAGGGTAAATTCAATGTATGTTTTAAAAAAGCTCATTTCTCTAATGAGGATTGCAAAAAATGCCGCAGAACTATAGCATGGTTTTGTTGCTCATTGTTGGCCGCATACAATAAGGTAACGGTTTCATGTTTTTGTATTAGTTCGGCCAATTCTTTAACGCTTTCTTGTTGCTGTAATTCGGCTATATAATCATGTTCAAAGCCGGGCCAGTTTTGCGGGTTTTTATGAAATGATTGGCGTAACGCGGTTGATGGAGCCACTTCTTTCATCCACCTGTCTATTTGCGCGCGTTCTTTGGTCATCCCGCGGGGCCATAAACGATCAACCAGGATCCTTAGCCCGTCAGCTTTATCAGCTGGGTCATATATGCGTTTGATAAGTAAATTGCCCATTGAATATTCGTCAATATTATCAAAGATAAGATAGTCAATTTAAAAAATTAAAAAACAGAGTCAGGGTAAAGTTCATATAGCGTGTCATAGCTGCAAATACACGATAAATAATATACATATGAATTTTAATCTGTACAAAGACAGCATCTTATTAACTATTTTAAAAATCTGGACATTTTTTTTAATAGTGTTTGCCAGTACCAATAGTTACGCTCAAAGTGACCGGGCCAGAACAAATATCGGCCTGGTTTATCCCCTGAGCAGCAACGGAACGCAAGCTCCAAGAGATACCAATAGTTTTTCGTTAAATCTGATAGCCGGGGTATCCGCGGCGGAACGCGGGGTTAGCCTTGCAGGTTTTTCAAACATTGTGCATCATGATACCAGGGGTTTGCAGGTTGCAGGCTTTTCGAACCATATTGGCGGTAATGCCGGGGGCACCATGTTTGCCGGCTTTTTAAATACTTACGGCAGTGGTAATAGCGTGGCTGTTGCTGGGTTTGCCAATATAGCGCGGAGCAGCAGCGGCGCCCAAATAGCCGGGTTCCTGAATAAAGGTGGTAATGTATCTTCTTTACAGATAGCCGGGTTTTTAAATATTGCCAGCAATGTAAAAGGCGTGCAGATAGCAGGTTTTATGAACGTTGCCAAAAAAGTAAAAGGCAGCCAGATCGGCTTTATCAATATTGCCGATAGCGCGGGCACCCAGGTGGGTATTATCAACATTGCCAAAAACGGCGAAAAAGGTATCAGCGCCACTATCGACGAAAACCAGACCACCATACTGGCCTTTCGTTCAGGAGGTAAAACACTGTATGGCATCATCGGCATTGGCTATAACTTCAATAATAAAAGAGAAAAATACGCTTATGAGGCCGGTATAGGCGCCCATGTGCTCAAGATTCAATCGTTCCGTTTAAATGCCGAGCTGGTGGGCGGCGGCCTGGAAAGCCTTAAAGGTGAGGAAAACTATTCCAAATCGTCGTTCAGATTAATACCGGCATTCCGTATCACGCCATCAATTGAAATATTTGGTGGTCCATCCATTAATTATATCAACACCGATACCGAAGAGGGCAGGAAACTCACCAAAAAATATATTTCAAGCTGGACCCGAAATAACGGACGCGACCTGTATGGATTTTATTTTGGTTATAACGCGGGTATACAGGTGCTTTTTTAATCGAGCGTACAAATCACCATTCATTATTTTTTAAAAACCAATCAGGGTAAAGTTTACCCGGCGTGTCATAAGCACAGAACAATAAATATCATCAAATGAAAACAATCACAAACAAAAACCAAAAAATGAAATCAATTAAACTCTTTACCACGGCCATCTTATTTACGCTGGGGCTTAGTTCAGTAAAAGCCCAATCCTCAGATCCTGAGTTTGGTATTAAGGCGGGTGTTAACTTTTCGACCTTGAAAACGGGCTTGAATGCGGTTACCGATAAATCTGGCAAAATAGGGTTTAACGCGGGCGTATTTGCCAGGGTAGGTAAAGACCTTTTCTTTCAGCCGGAGCTTAACTACGTTACCTTTAGCGACAAATACCGTTTTAACTCCAACTCGTACGAAGCCAAATTCAGGCAACTGAACCTGCCTTTAATGGTTGGGTACAAATTAATAAATACATCCGACCTGAACTTCCGTGTTTCAGCCGGACCTGATCTGTATTACAGCCTTAAAAAGCCAGTAGCTCCCGGAGGTTTTAAATATAAAGACTTCACCGCGGGTGGTGTTATTAATGCGGGCGTTGACATTGGCAGCTTAACTTTTGATGCCCGCTATAGTTTAGGTTTAAGTAAGTTTAACAAGGAGCTTGGGCAGAAAGCCAATATCTTCAGTTTGGGAGTTGGTTTTAAATTTCAATAATAACTAAGTTTGATCATGCGGATAGGCGCCGTTGGTGGCTATCCGCTTTAGACCATTTTTCAATCAATTATATATTTACTTTGCCGAACCCAATACCCGATAATGGATAATAAGGAAGTGACCGTCGATTTGATCCAGGAAAATGAAGCCGTTTTTGAACAGCTGTTCAAAAAACATTTTAGGGAGCTGCATGCCTATGCTTTCTCGCTATTGAAGGACTGGGATGTTGCGGAAGAAATTGTGCAAGCCCTGTTTCTTAAACTTTGGGAAAAAAATGAATGGAGCCATATACAAACATCCATAAAATCATACCTGTACAAATCGGCATATCATGACAGTCTGAATTACATAAGGCGACAAAAAGTTCAACTAAGGTACCAAACCATAACTGCGCATTCCATGAAGAACCATACAGACGATGCTGCCGGCAAATTAAAAATGGGCGAATTGGAGCAGCATTTAAGCAAAGCCCTTGATAAATTACCTGAAAAATGCCGGGCCATATTTCACCTGAGCCGGTTTGAAGAGTTAAAATACCAGGAGATAGCCAACCAACTTAACATATCTATAAAAACTGTAGAAACGCATATGGGTAAAGCTTTACGAATATTAAGAAAAGAGATGAAAGAATTTTTACCACTAATTACACTGATGCTATTTAATATGTTTAGATCATGAAACAGGATATGAGCGAAGATATACTGATCAAATATATTCTTGGAGAAGCAACTATAGCCGAAGGACAAGAAATTGAAACCTGGATAGCAGCCAGCAGCGCTAATGCTAAAAAGTTTGAACAGGTAAAAATTATCCTGGAAACCAGCAAGCGCCTGGCGCAGGTGAGCCCATTGGGCGAAACCGAGGCATGGGAAAAGTTTAAGGAAAAACGCGCAACAAGGCGTGAACCGGCTAAAGTCCGGTCCATTAGTTCAAATACCGGCTGGTTACGCATAGCCGCCGCTGTTGTATTCCTGATAGGTGGCGGATGGATAGCCTATTATTTGTATGATCAACGTGGCGGTAACCCGGCGGAACTCGTGAGCATCAAAACGACAAATACGGTGCGGATTGATACCCTGCCTGATGGCTCTATTGTGCATATCAATAAAAATTCCAGCATCACCTATGCCGGCGATTTTGAATCGAGGAGAGAGATAAAACTTACCGGTGAGGCGTTTTTTGAGGTGAAACACAATGAGCAGGTACCCTTTACCGTGCATGTAAATGATATTAACATACGCGATGTAGGTACTGCCTTTAACGTAAAAACCAAACAACAAAATACCGAGGTTATTGTAGAAAGCGGCATAGTGCAGGTAAGTAGATCCGCTAATTCAATAAGGCTAACCCCCAACGAAATGGTACGGATAAAACCAGATGATAAACAGCTTAAAATTGAAAAAAGTACCGATCAGTTATATAACTATTACAGGAGCAACACCTTTATTGCCAAGGGCACACCGCTATGGCGCCTGGTTGATATATTGAATGAAGCTTATGGTGCTGATATTGAGATCGAGAACGGTGCCTTGCGTAATACGCAGATCACGGTTACTATCAGGTATGAAGACTCGCTTAGTAACATATTGGAAATAATAAGAAGTACTACTCCCGAAATGCATGTGAATAAAACTGATCATGGTTTTATTCTGAAATAAGTAGACGGAAGGGTTTAAAAAACCCTTATGTTTCCTCAGGGTTTCCATTGGGAGACCCTGAGTGGACAAAAAATGTCATTTCGATAGAGCCAGGGGAGGGAATGAGGGAAGCGCGAAAGAGAAATCTTCTACACTGCTCAAAGCTCGCATGAAAAGCCGTGGAGGATTTCTCGCTATCGCTCGAAATGACAGAGCTTGTGTTTATTTAGCATAAAGAACACTTTTTACATCCAAAAGAGGTGTATACACCTCAAACTACCATACCAGTTGCAACCCACCGGTTATCCCAACATTAACGGCGGTTAATTTATCATTGCTGATATGGTTGCTAAGCACCCATCCATTAACCTTTGCGCCATCGCTTACATCGGCAGATATGATATTGAGGGAGGGGCCGGCAAACAGCCTTAAATGGTTATTGAGCTTATAACCAGATAATATTTTGAAAGAGTCTGTTTGATAGAACTTCTTCTCGGTATCGGTGATCAACTGTGTTGCGTATTCACCATTTAAAGAAAACTTACCTTTGTTAACAATATGCGCACCCAACCCAATATCAAGCGCGTATTTAACCTCATCGTTACCAAATTTATATCCGGCACCAATCAGCCCGTATAACACCCTGCCGCCCGACCGGAAATCAAGATGGGTAAACAAAGTTTCATCGGTACTTAGGGCAAGGCTTTTTTCGCCATTTTTAATAAAGTTCAGGATACCTATGGTATAATCACTGCTATCGGCAACATTCACCAGAGCAAACTGAAAGCCTTTTACTTTTTTAGCAGTATTAACAAACACGGTAAACTGCGACCCGGTTGGTCCCGTCGAACGGTTAAATAAACTGGAGAGCTGTAAGCCATTTAAGGTATCGGTAGTATTAAATAAGCCGGCAAACTGCACGCCGCCTTTAAAGTTACGGGTATGGTTAAATAAACCGGCAACCTGGAAGCCGCTGGCGCGTTTATCAGCATTGGCTAAACCTGCAAGTTGCATACCACCTGTAAAATTCTGGACCCTGTTGAACAAACCAGCTGCCTGTAAACCCCAGGCATTATATGATACATTATTATAAATACCGGCAAGCTGGACGCCTTTGGTGCTGCCGCCCACAAAGTTAAATATGCCGGCGGCCTGAAAAAATTTCATGTCTTTTTTGTTGATATTAAATAAACCGGCCATTTCAATTCCATCAATCCCCGCGGTGTATCCACCCAAAATGTTATAGGAAAAATGATCAACTATCTGGCTATTGTACATGCCATGCGAACTTAAACCGGGAATAAGCGAAATCTGGTAAGGGCGGGAAGCAAAAAAGTTGCCGAGGTTTAAGCCTTGCACCAGCTGCTTTGAACTGATAAAGAAACGGGCAAAGCGGCTGTGTTCTACTCCATCTTCTGAACCATCATCAGGATAATATTTATATTTTCTGTTATGGTGTTTAGCATCTACATTAACTACAGGTAGTACATAAAGTGAGGTATCGCGGTAGTTTTCTTTAGTTACTGTGAGTAAAAGCGACCCGCTCCAGTTTTTTAGCGTAATTTCAAAATATCCCCTATCATCTGTAAGTGTCGATACCAATAAATTCTTTTCATAAACGCTGGCTTTTGCTACTTCTTTTTTACTGGAAACATCGTTTACGTAGCCTTTTACCACAGCCTGTTTTCCGGGATCTTTTTCCACCTCGGCGGTTAAATACAGCTTACCCGGGGCATGCCTTAATACAATATAGCCAGGCACTTCTTTAAACTCATAGCTATCGCCTAATAATTTATCCAGCAAACTAAAAAGGGTACCCCGGTACCCTGAAACTGATACTATGCTATCGGCCGGAATGGTTTTGTTGTTATAAGCAAAATAAAAATTGCCTTTGCTGGCAATGTTATCCAGTACTTTGCCCATGCGCTGTTGTTTTATTTCGCCTATAGATACCTCTTTCATCAGGTTGTTTTGTGCGGATAGTTTTGTGCAAAAAATTAGAGGTATAAAAAACGACAGGATGTGGGCAATTAGTTTGGGGGTTACAGTCATCAGGTTTATCTGTTTTTATATAGGTTGTACCGGCATCATACAATCAAAATTATAAGATTATATGATACGGTGCGTAATA
Source organism: Mucilaginibacter lappiensis (assembly GCF_050433765.1). GTDB lineage: Bacteria > Bacteroidota > Bacteroidia > Sphingobacteriales > Sphingobacteriaceae > Mucilaginibacter > Mucilaginibacter lappiensis_A. Next base: position 216,403 of record NZ_JBNPWP010000010.1, read on the forward strand.
AGACACGTTCACCAGGTTTAACCCTTACGCTGTTTTTAATTATTTTTAGTTAGATACCGGTCTTTAGAAATTGTGACAAAAAATCTTTATCCCCAGTTAAAAAATCCAATTGTAACCACAATTATCACCTGATTGTCAATTACATCGAAAAAAAGAAATAAATCAAAAATAATTTTGGAATGATCGTTTCAAAATGTTTATCTTTGATTCGTCATTTTAAAACAACGATCTTAAACATTAAAAAAATGAATAATTTATTAAACAAAGTAGCCGTAGTTACAGGTGGTAACAGCGGGATTGGTTACGCAGCCGCAGCCGAACTTATAGCACAAGGTGCAAAAGTTGTTATTACAGGCCGCAATAAAGAGTCAGTAGAAAAAGCGGCAACAGAACTTGGCGCAACAGGTATTGTATCTGACCAAAGCAAACTTGATCAGATAGATCAATTGGCTTTAGCGGTTAAAGAAAAATTTGGCAAAGTAGATATCCTGTTCTTAAATGCAGGCATGGCAGCTTTTAGTCCGGTTGAAACCGCTACAGAAGAACATTACGATGCACTGATGAACCTGAATGTAAAAGGTGTTTACTTTACTGTTCAAAAATTTATCCCAATACTAAATGATGGAGCTTCTATCATTTTTAATACATCAGTAAACGCGGTTTTAGGTGTGGCCGATAGTAGTGTTTACGCAGCCAGCAAAGCCGCAGTATTATCGTTCAACAAAGTATTGGCCCGTGAGCTTGCTTCTCGTAAAATTCGTGTTAATGCTATTTCTCCCGGCCCGGTTACTACACCATTATATGATAAATTGGGTTTAGAGCAGGAACAGGTTGACGGGTTTGGAGCAGCTTTAAGCGCAAAGATATTACTTAACCGTTTCGGAAGACCTGAAGAAATTGCCAATGTGGTAAGGTTCCTCGCATCTGACGATTCATCATTTATTACCGGTACCGAAATTACTGTTGATGGCGGTTTAACTGTAAACGCTGTTATGTATTAATTTTTTTACCATAATTTGGAACAATCGTTTCAGATTTTGGTATATATATAGTTTATGGTTGTTGCCTGATTCCTTATCCCTAAGTTAAATCAGGCAACAGCCATTATTGATATTTAATTTTGTGCAAAAATGAATAGAGAAAACTTGAAGAAAGTATTAGATGAATTACAAGTTAAAGAGACTGAATATTCTCTTTTTAATGAATTGTTTTCGGATAGAATAATACTATATCATAGTTATGATGATTGGGAGGTTTTTTATTTAGATGAAAGAGGTGGAAGAAATGACAAAGTTGTTTTCAAAGATGAGTCAGCAGCCTGTGATCATATCCTAAATTTATTTATTGATTCTCAAAAAATTAAAAGTGATTTTAATTTAAGTTAATTGCCATGGCACGTAAAAAAGAATTTGATGAGGACACCCTGCTTGAAAAAGCAGTTGCCCTGTTTTGGAGAAAAGGGTACAATGCTACATCTGCACAGGACCTGGTTGATGAATTGGGGATAAACCGCTCAAGTCTTTACAACACCTATACCGATAAAAGAACATTGTTCAAAAAATCACTGGCACAATACCAGGTAACAGAAACAGGCGCTATGCTGGCCATGCTTGGCAAAGCGGAGAATGCAGGGGAGACAGTGAAGCAAATTTTTGAAACCCTGATCGAAGAAAGCGTGGGCGATAGTTTATTAAAAGGATGTTTTATGGTGAATACTGCCGTTGAGCTTGCCGGCTGCGATAAAGAGATAGGGGATATAGTTTATAACAATAACCTGAGTGTTGAAGATGCCTTAACCAAACTGGTTGAGAAAGGACAGCAGAGTGGACAATTTTCGATGAAAAACTCAGCCCGGGCTTTAGCAAGATTCATCTTTGCCAACATTACCGCGATAAAGGTAGCCGCCCGGACAGGGGCTGATGAAAAAACACTGCGCGATATTGCTAATGTTGCTATAGCTTCATTAGCTTAACTGCTCAACCGGCAGCTCAACAACGGTTGTAGCCCGATTATAGAAATCTTTAGTGAGATTGGTTATATGGCTTTTAAATTTGGTATCCTGCTTTTTTAAGGAGCTGACGGCTGCTTGATCTTTTGCTTCGTTACTTGAAAACAATTCTATTGCCAGTATATGGTCATGCCAATCACCAATAGCTATTTGTACCTGGTCCAGATAATCGGTATTTACCCCGGTACCCAGTGCTGCATGTGTCAGCTTATGGTTATAAATTAAAATTTTAACCTCTTTACGGCATGTATGCAACTGATCATCAAATTTAGGTTTAGTGAGCATATCTACAATTTGATGCAATTGTTTTTGATAAAACAAGTTGATATGAAGATCGCTTACCGGCTTTATCTTTTCTTTTAGCAGCTGGTGCGAATCCTTTAATTTTTCAAGATTTTTAGCGCCATCTGATTTGAACTTGCTGCTGGCATTTAGCTGTAACTGGTGCTGGTCGCTCATAAATGTACCATTATCTATTTGGTGGGCTTTGCCCAGTTCCAGGTTTATATAAGCACTCCGTATCTCACCGGCCTGTTTAAATATCATTCGTACAGGTTTAAAGTGTTGGGTTAATTTGGGATGTTGTTGAGTACTGTCTGAAAGGATCAAAAAGGCACGTAATTTTTTAACCTGAACCCTGAAATGATGCAGATCTTCTTGCTGTTCCTTTTTTAAATAAGCCACAAGACTGGCCTTCATGTCTTTCCACTCTTTATCAAAATATTTTCTTTCTTCTCTTTTTTTCATAACTACAAGTCATGGAATAGCTAAAGCATAACAATCGCTTTATACTTTTAGTTTTAAACACGTTGTTTGCTACCTGCCAGGCAGTTGGGATTATGAAAAAAAGGCGCAGGAGGTTAATAATTGAATAATAAAGCATGTTAAAACCTCGTGCTTAAAAGAGTGAAAAGCAGGAAATAATAAAGCCCCGAGGCGTGGGGCTTTGTTTAATGATTGCTGTTTCTTAAGCGTTCCCATTTTTCCAGTGCTTCTTTTTGAAGCAGTTTGGAGCGCTCAATAGCAATGGCCTGTTCATCTTTTTCACAAAGCGGGCCTTCAGTAGTTAGTTTAATTAGCGGTTTTTGCGTACCTTTTTCTTTGTTTTTATTCTCGGTGACTAACATGGCATAAAAATGAAAGGCGCTGAGTCAGCGCCTGGTTAAACAATAATGGTGATGACTGTTATTTAATTTCAATTTGCCGGCTGGCCGTTCTTGCCTCTTCTTTTTTGGCCACATTAATTCTCAACACACCATCGGTATATACTGCTTCAATACTGGCATCATCTGCAGAATCGGGTAATGTAAATGAGCGCACAAATAAAGTATAACTGTATTCGCGCTTATTGTACTTTTTATCATGTTCGTTCTGCTCGGTCTGATGTTCTGCCGAAATAGTAAGTACATCCCCGTCAAGGTTAACTTTAAAATCTTCTTTCTTTAGTCCCGGTGCGGCCAATTCTATATGGTAGTGCCCGTCCGTCTCTGAAATGTTAACCGCCGGTACCCGCGACACCATCCGGTCTGATAAAAAAGTGTCATTGAAAATTGATTCAAAAACGTCGTCAAACCCTGAGCGGGTAAGCCCCCTGTTTTTCCCTTCATTGAATTTCACTAAAGTCATAATGTTTCCTCCTCAAACATTAACGAGCCGGACCATCCCGGCCTGTTTTTTTATAACAAGTGAGAATAGGACTGGTTTGTCATTTTTTGTTTTTTAAAACAACAATATTACAGGATAAAAACGCTTGTTTAAATGGCAGTTTTAAGCGGATGCCGGTTCGTCATGATCATTATCTTTCGTTGGCTTAAGCTCCGATTGGATGATCTTTTTCTCAAATGCTTTTTGGTCTTTCAGATTCCTTTTAATAATCCAGATTATTAGTGCCGCCATTAACAGCAGGAACAGGCCAACCCACCAATAATTGATTTCCATATCTCCAGAAATTTGGTTAATTAAATATACATCTAAAATTTTACATACAGATTAAGTTCGTATTAAATCATTTGTACTCAGTGGGGTACCGGTAATCTTACCGTCAGGTTTTGTAAAAAATATTATTCCGGGCAATCAAACAACAAATCCCGGCGTTTAAATAGCAGTAATTCTTGTTATGGTTTCACCTCTTAAATATATATAAACAATGCGATACGAGATCGTGTTATCCCGAAACGGTTACAAACAAGTACTGCAGGTTATCGCAGAGACATACAAAAAATGGAAGGTATGGAAAGTGAAGTTCCAGGACGGTACAGAAGCCATCCTCTTTAAATCCGGGAGCCTGTGGATGCAAAGAAATGAAGATGATCTGGATTTGGGTTTACTGAATGCCATAGGTGAGCGGATTGACCGTCTCAATTTAGGCCTTTCCATTTAGTAAAAAAGCAATTCATGAAAACGGGGAGGCACTAAGTGCCTCTCCGCTTTTTTTATACCCGAAGCGGTTTTATACTTTTTCGGTAGATATATTTTTAATAACACCGTTTATTTTAACCTTAACCTTACGGTTTTGGGCCGACAGGATATGGTAATCAGTAATTTTGCCATCCTTCCATTTCATATTCACGGTATAATTACCTCTTGCTTTTAAACCCCTTACCTCACCTGAGGCTTTCCAGCTATCAGGAATGGCAGGGATCAGTTCAATAAAACCCGCATGGCTTTGTATCAGCATTTCGGCTACAGCAGCTGTACCGCCAAAATTTCCGTCTATTTGAAAAGGTGGTCCTGCCGATAGCATGTTGGGATAAATCCCTCCGCCGTCGCCATAGTTCATAAACGTAGCCAGTGTAGGGGTTATCAACTGGTTAAACAGTTTGTAGGCCCTGTTGCCATCATGCAGCCTTGCCCACCAAAGCATTTTGTGGGCAATAGAAAAACTTGGTCCGTCATCGCCACGGGCTTCGAGTGTTTTCTTACTGGCTTCGGCCAGTTCGGGTGTGCCTTCGGGGGTAATGAGTGATGCCGGGTATAAGCCATATAAATGTGAGATACACCGGTGATGCGGCTCCAGCTCTTTATAATCCTCCAGCCATTCCATAAGCCTGCCATCTTTAGCCACAACCCCTGGTGGCGGGATCTTTTTTAGCTGCGCTATCAGTGTATTCCTGAAAGCTTCATCCTTACCCAACACCCTGGAGGCGGTAATTACATTGTTGAACAGTTCCCTGATGATCTGGTTATCAATGGTTGGCCCCATACAAATACTGGCATGACGTCCATCGGGCAAATAAAATCCATTTTCGGGCGAGGAGGAGGGCGCGGTTACCATCCACCCGGTTTTAGGATCATTGATCAGCATACTGTTATAAAACTGTGCCGATCCTTTTAGTATGGGATAAATATCCCGCAGGTAATTTTTATCATTCGTAAAATCATAATGCTGCCATAAATTATCACATAACCAGCCCGATCCCACTTTAGTTATGCCCCATGACGCAGCTTCGCCTGGTTCGGTAAAACCCCATATATTGGTAATAACATGGGCCACCCAACCATCTGCATTATAATAGGCTTTAGCAGTTTTTTCACCATTTTTCACCATACCTTTTACCAGTTCGGTAAGCGGCAGGTTCAATTCCGAAAGATTGGAAACTTCTACCGGCCAGTGGTTCATCTGTACATTAATATCCAAATGATAATCGCCCGTCCATGGGGTAACAAGTTGATTGGCCCACAAGCCTTGTAAATTGGGTGGCAGTAAGCCAACCCGGGTACTGCAAATGCTCAGGTATCTGCCAAACTGGTAAAACAGTACGGGTAAGCCATTATCGGCTTTGGGGTTATCATGAAAGTTTTTTAACCTTATGTCAGTTGCAACAGTATTACCGTTATCGGTTCCTAAATTTACGCTTACCCGGTTAAATAGTTTTTGATAATTGGTAATATGGTGCTGCTTTTCAACAGCATAGGAAACCTTCATCGCAGCATCAAGGATCTGTCCGCTTTTCTCTTTGTATAAAGGGTTTTTAAGATCAGTAGCCGCCGAAAGATAAATGATAACCTCTGACGCGTTTTTTACGATCAGGGAGTGAGCGTCTGTTGTAAGTTTGCCGCCCTTTAGCAGCGTTTTAACACGGGCAATGTATTTCATGCCTTTGCCATCAATACCATTATCCAGTTGCCCGTACATTTGCAGTTCGTTTCCCTGCACAGTGGTGGCAGATCGTTCTGGCCGGTTCATGGCAATCTTACAGTTCAACTGCCCCGGCTTATCGGCAGTAAGCCTAATCACATCAACATCATTACCAAAACTGGTAAAGTATTCCCGTTTATAGTTTATGCCATTTACACGATAGCGGCTTATGGCCACGGCGTTGTTAAGCGATAGCTCGCGGTAGTAATCTTCATATTTTACATCTTTGCCTGTAATACCGTTATAATCAAATTTAAGGTCAAGATTGCCTAATGTTTGATAGCATCCATAATTTACACCTCCCGAACCCTGGCCTGTGCATATAAAGTCCTTATCAATGATGGCCTGGGCATCGGCATTTTTACCTTCCAAAAGTAGTTTCCTTATTTCGGGGAGCTTTTTATAAGCTTCATAATTGTTGGCATCCTGTGGCGCGCCAGACCATAAGGTGATATCATTCAACACAATGTTTTCGTGCGAAATGCCACCGTCAAGCATCATCCCCAACCTTCCGTTACCCAATGGCAGGGTTTCTTCCCATTGCGCGGCTGGCTTTGTATACCAGGTTTTTAAGGAAGTGGTTTGAGCCCTGAGGACTGAATGCGGTAGAATAAAAAAAAGTAAGGTGTAGAAGTATTTGATCATAACTGGTTAAAGGTTTATAATAGTATGGTTAATCAGGCTAATTAAGTATAAGCATTGATATTAATACAGGTGCATGCATTAATAAAATCAATCGGTTTATAATTACTCTAAACTACTTTTATACTATTTAATTCCATTTCACAAATGCAACTTTATTTTGCACAAAAACGACTTTTTAAAGATTAGTCATATTGCTTTTTTAACCATAATGATGGGCTAAAGCATTTTAAATGGATAATTCTATGATTAAACTGTGTGTAATTAATTTGAACAAAAGTTCATATTTTAAATATATAAGGTGAACCAGATATAATTAAAAAATATACCTAACAGGTGTAAATTAAAAGGCCCTCAGAAATTAATCTGAAGGCTTTAGTCGTATTAACCGGGATGAAACCAGCAACTCAAGATGCTGATCTTATTCTTTTTTTAACTTTGTAAGTATGGCTATGCCAGTGTCGTTTTTTGGATTAAGTTTTATCGATTTTTCATAATTTTCTATAGCCAGTTTTTTATTTCCCGACGCCGCGTAAGCCTCACCGAGGCTGTCATAGGTATTCCATGCACCCGGATACATTTTAACATTAAACTTAAATACTTCAATGGCTTCAGTTATTTTTTTAGCGGTTAAAAAATTATAACCGGCAGCGTTAAACACGTTTTCGACATCCGCGGGTTTGGTAGATGAGAATGATAAGGTATCAACGGAAATTATGGAACTGATTTTCCATTGATCATTAGCTTTTACCAGCGTCCTTACCTCCCGCGAACTGTATGGGGGTAAAGTGTCAGTTGATGGTGCACTCAAATTTTGATCATATCCTACCCAGGCCAGTTTATCGGAGTATTTTATGATGAAATTAGTTTGTTGTATGTCAGTATAACGTGATGGTTTGCCCCGTTGTTTCATCCATTGCAGCACGATTGGGGCAATTTTATTCCAGCCAATGTTGCTTTGATAAAAACCGTTTGCCGCATAAATGCGGCTTGTTGTTTCATCTTGTACATACAGGGACTTCCAGGTAGCAGAATCACCCTTTAAATATGATTCGGTTTCTAAGCGTAATACTTTTTTGAGTGCTTCTTCGGTTGTTTGAGCCATAATAACCTGTATAACGCTGCACAAAAAGGTAACAATCAACAACAGGGCTTTTTTCATGATCTTAATTTTTAATATTTTTAATATAAATGATTAAGATTTAGATTATTACAGGTAAAGCTAAACGCATTCATTTTTCTGAAATAGTAAAAAACAGACAATTTTTACCGAATTAAAGTATGGTATTATGATACAAACCATAATTGCTAAACCTACCGGTCTTTTAAATGATTATGTATGTTATTTTGCGGTCCAGGAATTCGACTCGTTTGAAGAAGAACTGTTAAAACCAATGCATGCCAAACATGAAATAATTATGATGTTCATGATCAATTGCAAGATGCACGATTTTATTAATAATACGCATAACTCACCTATGTATGTCATTAATAAAACAACAGGGCCCGATTGCATTTTTTCTGGCTTGCTTACATCCAGCAAAGGTTCTATTGTTTTTAAGGGACATGTAAAACTACTCACCATTCACTTTAAACCAACAGGCTTTTATTGGTTGTTTGATATTTCTCCTGCAGAAATCACCAACCGTCTGGGAGCCTCTTCTGATTTATTTTCTGAACATGTTATAAGTCTGCACGAACAATTGCAGGAAGCCAAAACGTCGATGGAGATGTTTAGTTTAACTGAAAAATTTCTTATAGAAAGGTTACAGCGTCAAAAAACGAGAAAAGGTTGTTGCAGTATATTAAAAATTTCAGAATTTTTGATTCGGCAACCGATTGCCTTCTCCATTGAAAAGTTTGCTTATCAAACCTGCATGAGCCTGAAAACCCTTGAGCGGAAATTTATAGAACAGGTAGGGATTTGCCCGAAGCTATTTGAAAGGATAAGACGTTTTAACATGGCATTGGACATAAAAATAGGTCAACCCAAATTAAGCTGGACAAATATTTGTTACCAAACCGGTTATTATGACCAAAACCACTTTATTAAAGATTTTACCGAATTTGCCGGTGAAACGCCCTGTTCTTTCTTTAAAAATTCACCCCCGCTTGCTGAAAATATTTCCTCGGTATTTGATCATGCAGACTAAATGGATAGCATGGGTCTGTTAAGTTAAAAGTTTAACTGATATAAGTTGATTTTAAAAACAAGTGTAAGTTATTAGTGTTCCCCTATTACTCATTTTTTCAATCTAAAGGAAATTATCATGAATCTCCAGGAACTTAAAAATATAGCCCACAGCCTAATGGCAGGTGACAAGGGCTTGCTGGCCATGGATGAAAGTATCGCTACCTGCAACAAGCGCTTTAAAGCGCTAAATATTCCGGAAACAGAAGAGTATCGCAGAAAATACCGGGAATTGATAGTAACCGCACCCCATTTGGAAGAATATATCAGTGGTGCCATTTTATTTGATGAAACGATCAACCAAACTAAGGAGGATGGGACATTGTTTATTGATATCCTGAAGGAAAAAGGAATTATCCCGGGCATAAAGGTTGATGAAGGTGCCATACCTATGGATGGTTTTCCGGGGGAGAAAATAACAGAGGGACTGGATGGCTTGGGTGAACGCTTGGCGGCTTATTATCAAAAGGGGGCGCGTTTTGCCAAGTGGCGTGCCGTGATCACCATTGGTGATCATATCCCCACCAATGCCTGTATCAAGGCTAATGCCTATTTGTTGGCGCGCTATGCGGTTTTGTGCCAGGAAGCCGGGTTGGTACCTATTGTTGAACCTGAAGTATTAATGGACGGAGATCATTCACTAAGAAGATGTGCCGAAGTAACACACGAAGTTTTACATACTGTTTTTAATGAGTTGTATCAGCAACGCGTGCATTTTGAGGGTATGATATTAAAACCTAACATGATCCTGCCTGGTTTAAACTGTCCGGTACAGGATGACGTGGCAGCTGTGGCAGATGCAACCATCACTTGTTTTCTGAAATGTGTACCAGCGGCTGTGCCCGGTATCGCTTTTTTATCAGGCGGACAATCGCCCGAACTGGCAACCGAACGGCTAAATGCGATGCATGTCAGGTTTAATGGCAGGATGCCATGGGCTTTAACGTTTTCTTTTTCCAGGGCTGTACAACAACCTGCATTAGAACAGTGGAGGGGCAATGATAGTAATATAGCTGCAGCACAACAGCTACTCGTTAAGCAGGCCGCTCTTAACAACACGGCCCGCGCCGGGAAATACACCGGGATATAAAAGTGTTTTTCTTGTCGCAAAACACCCCTTAAAAAGTCTCATTTGAGCCCTCTATTATCGCTGTTTAGCTGTTACCTTTATTCATACAATAACTCAGTTGATAGCCATGAAAATAGTAAGAGTACAATATACCACTACGCCGGAGTTCGCTCCAATCAATCAGACAAACATCGCCGGGATCGTGAAGGAATTAAAAGAACTCAATCATCCCGGAATTAAATACGGCTGCTGGTTGTTGCCCGACGGAAAAACATTTATGCACTTTGATCAATTTGAAAATGAGGAATGCCATCAGGTGTTGACCGAATTGGAATCATTCAAAAAATTTGATGCCCAGCTTTGGGCGAGCGGACTTGAAGTAGAACCCCAATTAGAGCTGCTTTCCCTGGTCGCATCAACCGAAGAATTTTTCGGGTAGATTTTGTGATAACACATTTCGCCATTCAGTTAGTTCAGGCAAGCCCGGTTTACGCTTGCCAAATAGCTGAACTATCATTTCGCCATCTTTGTCAAAAAGCTCAATGGAATTAATGTCGCCATCTGCCGATGGTTTAATAACATGCCATACGTTTGCTATAGCCTCTTCGCGCAGGTGCAGGTTAAACTCAGGGTCGAGCACATTAAACCATGTTCCCATTTCAACCAGTCGGGTAACTGTTCCGGTATGGATCTGGATACAGCCATGATTGCCTACAAATACCATTACCGGTACCTGCTGCTCAGAACAGCTTTGCATCACTTTTTTAAAGTCATCAACATTTACCTGTTTAGCAAAACCGGTTGGGGCAAACCTTAAGGCCTGTGTGCGGCTTAGGCCAAAGCGTTTTAAAATACCAAAAAACTCATGCGTATCCTGCATGGTTTTCCATGCATGCTGAAACGAGGGGACATCAATTTCACTGTCCGGCTTTTCTGCTTTAACAATTACACTGGCTGGTAATACAGGCACAGCCTGCTGATCTGCTTTGCGAAACCTGTTAACCAGGCTATTATAATTTTCGGTATCACTTTTTTCAGTAAGGTAAATCTTGTGCAGGGCTACACCGTTACCGTCAAAAAACTGCAGGCTCTTATGGCCGTTATCTTCCACAGCAAAGCCAAGTTTCCATTGGTTCATGAATAAGCGCAGGTCAATATCCTCACCCAATACCAAACCGGCATGTGGAGTAAAGGAAACTTTTTGATAAACGCCTTTACGCTCATGCACACAGTATTCGTTACGCGTGAGGGCCATAACGTAGCCCAATGAAGGGATTTCTTTTAGGATGGATTCAAATGAATTTTCCAGTAAAATGGTGTTCTCGCCAAGCCCGGTCATTAGCAACGCTGCTTCGCTAACCATCAACGCGGCGGCAATATCGCGGATACGCATCTTTGGGTTCCGGACTTTAAAAGCAAGGTATTGTTCTTTTAGGCTGATCGTTTCCATATTTATGATGTAAGGGTTTTTAAATTGAGTTCAAGGGTCTGGTGGGTTATGTCTTTAGGCATAATGAGCTGCTTAAGTGTATGAGGATTTGTAAAAACATCCGCTTCTGTTTCAAACACATCATATATGCTTTTGGCATTCAATACTTCTGCAGGAGTACCGTGATACCATTTCCTGCCGTTTTTAAGCATCAGTATGTTGTCGGCATATTGCGAGGCCAGGTTAATATCATGCAGGATAGCAACAACTATAAATCCTTTCTTTGCCAGCATAGCTGCCAGTGACAGGGTTTGCTGTTGATATTGAATATCCATACCCGATACAGGCTCGTCAAGCAACAGCAAGGCTCCGGGGATGTCCCAGATCTGTGCAAGCACCCTGGCCAGGTGAACGCGCTGTTGTTCGCCGCCAGAGAGAGTTAAAAATGACTGTTCGGCCAGATGGGTTGTTCCGGTAACGGCCATTACCTGGTTAATAATATCCCAATCATGCAGCGATGGCTGATTACGGTAATGTGGGTAGCGTCCCATCTGCACTATTTCCTGTGCCAAAAAATCAAGATTGATGATGTTTTGCTGATTCATGATAGCTCGTTTAAGCGCCAGCTCTTTTGCAGGATAACTTTTTAATAACTTGCCTGATAAATAAATTGAGCCTTCCGATGGTTTTTTTTCTCCGCTAAGCAAACGCATCAGGGACGATTTTCCGGCCCCGTTTGCACCCAGCACAACCATGATCTCGCCCGGATGCACTGCAAATGATACAGCTTTCACCAGGGCGCGGCTTCCGGCTTTGTAAGTTACATTTTCAACGGTCAGCATATTATCGGGTAATTTTCTTTTTATCTTTTATCAAAATATACAGGAATACGGGGGTGCCCAATAATGCCGTTATAACCCCTATAGGTAATTCAACAGGTGCAACCAGCTTCCTGGAAATCATGTCGGCCAATGTGAGGATCAATGCGCCCAGCAGTGCCGAAGCCGGTAATACACGGCGGTTATCGACCCCAAAAAACAACCTTACCATATGCGGAACAAGCAGGCCTACAAAGCTGATGATGCCTGATACTGCAACAGAAGCACCCACGGCCATTGTAGCAAGTATCACCACCCAGCGTTTTACCCTGCCTACCGGCAGGCCAAGCTGCTGTGCCTGATTTTCGCCTAAAGCAAACGCGTTCAGGGTTTTTCCCATCATTGGTAAAAATGCAAGCGGAATGAGGATGAACGGTAAAAGGCTTAATACAATTTGCCAGGTAGCGCCACCCAGGCTGCCCAATAGCCAAAAAGTTATATTACGTAATTGCTGATCATTGGCCATATAGGTAACCAGGCCGGTTAATGCACCGGCCAGCGCGTTAATAGCAATTCCCGCCAGCAGCATGGTTGCTACATTAGGTTTGCCGTCACTCCGGGCAATCTGGTAAACCACAAAGGCGGCAATGCCGGCCCCTATGAACGAGCCAAAGGCAAGAAGATAATAACCTAAAAGATTGCTTAGGCCTGCCATCAGGGAAACTTCAGAAGCAATGATCAATACAGCAAAAAGGGAAGCGCCCGATGAAATACCGATAAGTCCGGGTTCGGCAAGCGGATTACGGAAAATGCCTTGTATAGCAGCGCCCGAAATTCCTAATGCAGCACCGATAAGCAGGCCCATAATTACACGCGGCATTCTTACAATCATGAGTACGGTATCATACTGCTCATCTACCGGCCTGTTGTGGAATAGACCTGCTTTTTTTGCCAGTATCAGCAGCACATCCTGAACCGGAATTTTCATGGCTCCTATGCTTAACGAAAAAGCTGCTGCAAAAAAAACGCCTAAGCCCAGAATACTATAAATAAGGCCTTTCTTCATTGCAGATTTTTATTCAGCATGGTAATTGCCTGGTCGAGCCTTACGCTGAAGTTGATGAGCAGTTCGCCATCCATTTGAACAATGCGTTTATTTTTACCGGCAGTAGTTTGCGCTACGCCCGGCATTTTCAGAACGCCATCCGCGCCGCCCAGGCTGCTAAGGCCAAAATCAAACATCAGTATCACATCGGGGTTGGCTTCAACCAGTGCTTCGGTTGTGTAGGGCTTAAAATCGTTAAAGCCCTGTGCAGCGTTCCTGCCCCCGGCAAGTGTTATAATTGCATCAATATTGGTATGCTGCCCGGCAACCAGCATAACCCCGGTGCCGCGGGCATAAATGAAAAGTACTTTTGGCATTTTGCTTGTCTTTTTTACCGCTGCAAGCGCTTTATCTATTTTTGCCTGTGTTTGCTTAGCCAATGCTTCCCCTTTTTCTGTTGATTGTAAGGCTGCTGCTACAGCTTTAATAAAAGCAATTGAGCCGCTAACCGAATATTCCTGTTTGATATTTACCAGTGTAATGCCTGCCGATTTTAACTGGTAAGCTATTTCTTTAGAAACACTACCCTCTGGCGCCAGCACAAGATCGGGCCTGAAAGAGATCAGACCTTCGGCAGATACCGAACGATTTTTACTCACTTTGGGCAAACTGCCAACATATGCCGGGTAGATGCTGGTTACATCAACGGCCACGATATTTTTACCGAAACCCAGGGCATCTGTTGTTTCGGTTAGCGCCCCGCTAAGGGTGATAATGCGTTTTGGCGTTACTGCAAAAGTTTGGATGCTTAAACCGATAAGCAATAGCAGGAATATTCCTTTTACAAGTCCGGTTTTTTTAGCGGGAGAGTTGTATTTGGTGTTTGTTTTCATGGATGTACGATGTAGGGATCGTTGTTTAAATAAAACAGGTGTGATAGCGGTATTTGTAATTGACCCTTATTTTTCCGGATCGATATCAGCGTACCGGAAAGTATAGTAACCTCCCGCGCCATCGGCGCCATCTTTGTAATAACTATCAATAACCAGCTTAAAATATTTACCTGATGCTGTGTGAATCAGGATCACTTTGCCGGCAATGGGGCTAATGGTATGGTTTTCCATATTATAAGTATACCAACCGTTACCACTTCCCCAGAGAATAGCCTGCTTGCCTTTTTTATAGCCTCCGGCTGGCGCGGCTGTTATTTTATCTATGGAGGTGTTGCCAATTACCTGGCCCCCGGCAGATGCCTGTACCATGATGCCGGTATGCTGAAAAGAAATATCCCATCCGGTTTTAGCGGTATCAGCTTCATTTACTACAATGCCTTTTTCCAGGTTAAAGTAGGTTGTATTATCAGCGGCATTAAGGTTTTGGATTTTTTTTAGGTCTTGTTGCTGTGCAAATGCGCCAAAAAGCGGGCTGCATAAAACGATAAAAAGCAGTTTATAACTTAATTTTTGAATGATTGCCATGAGTGTAAAATGAGTTAAGTACGATAATGAATGCGCAAATCAAGCATTTAATTAGAATCATTCAAAATAAGGAAATGCCGTTTACGCAATCGGGATTTAAGTAAAAGTTTATACACAGGGGCTGGTAAATGTTATGTGGTTTAAGTGTATGATATTGATAGATAGATAGTTGCGTTTAGTTTATTATTGACCGCGATGTTATTAAGGGGTTTATACTGAGGTGTTATCTGCAAAAAGGGTAAAAGTTTATACTAAAACAGTAAAAGAAAATCCCGATTGCGTAAAGGATTTTCGAAACCAATGAACGACTTTTGTTGTGTTTATTTAGACTGAATAAAAATAAGCAAATAAATTATCGTTTAATGTTTAAAATCTACCTGATGCTTTTAATGTCCTGTTTTGGTTTAATAGCTGCCGCCGATCCGCTTTATAGCATCAGGGGCCAAGTGCATAACGAGCAGGGCAAACCACTGATAGCAGTTAGCATTCTTATCAAAGAAAATTTATTGGGTACGCAAACAGATACTATAGGCAGGTTTGTGATTGATAAATTAAAACCCGGCGAATACACGCTTATCATTTCGGCTGTAGGTTACGAAAAGAAATTTCAACGGATCAGCATCAATAAGACATCTGTAAACAACATTAATCTTAGCCTGAAAAGATTAGCACAAAATCTTAAAGAAGTAAACGTTCTGGGTAAACAGGAAAGCCACGATAACCTGATAGATTTTACCCGTACACCAATGCCGGCAACGGTTATTACCCGTAAGCAGATAGAGATGATGGGCAGCCGCCGGCTTGATGAAGTGCTTAAGGAACAAACAGGACTGGCCATTGTAAATGATATTGGCTCGGGCGCAAGGGCCGTTGGCCTTCAGTTACAGGGTTTTGATAGCGGTTATACCATGATCATGATTGATGGACAGCCGATGACCGGCCGTAACTCCGGCAATTTCGACCTGTCGAGGATAACCGTGGCTAATATCGAGCGGATAGAGATCATTAAAGGGGCATCATCCTGCCTGTTCGGCAGCGAAGCGTTAGCGGGTGTGGTTAATATAGTAACACGGCAAAATATAGCTCAAAGCCAGGGCTTGGCCAGTGTGCGGTACGGTAGTTTTAATACTTTGGATGCAACGCTGGAAGGTGAAACACCTTTTGCTGGCGGCAAAGGATCTGGCTACCTGTCTGGTAATTATTACCGCACCGATGGTTTTAACGCCAATCCATATTTAAGCGAAGGTAAAACAGCGCCGCCCTATAACAGCTATACACTGCAGGGAAGGGCTCGGTATACCCTTAGTAAAATGAACGCGTTGAACATTACAGGCAGGTACGCCGTACGAAACTCGGTTAACCAAACAGCTTACAATACTACTCCATCCCGCGATGTATTAAATGAAAAGGACCTCAACGCGTCAGCCATTTTAAACACCAACTTTAACAGCGGCTGGCGGGTAAAAACCCAGTATTACCTTACCCGGTACGCTACCGACCAAAATATAACTAATCTGGCCGGTGGCTATGTTATTCCCTCAAATAATTTTGTGCAGTATATGCATCGCGGCGAATTACAGGCTGCACAGACCTACTTTGGTACCATGGTGCTTACAGGTGGTACCGGCATTCAGTATGAAACCATGAACGATAACCTGTACAGCGGAGCTAAAAGCCAGTCGACCGCTTTTGTTTACGGGCAGGCCGATTGGAAGATCTCTGACGAATTAGGCATCACCGGTGGGGTGCGAGGGGAACATCACAGTCGGTACGGCAGCAGCCTCAACCCAAGCTTTGGTTTAAAATATCAGCCGGTAAAAGCCCTTACTTTAAAAGCGGCTGTTGCAACAGGTTTTAAAACGCCCGATTTCAGGCAGTTGTACCTCAACTTTACCAATCTGGCTGGCGGAGGGTATACCGTGCTTGGAACGGATGTATTTGCAGCCGAGCTTCAGAAATTACAGGACGCGGGGCAAATCTCGGCCGTATTTGCCAACGCTGCCAGGGTAACTACGTTAAAACCCGAACGATCTGTAGCCTATAGCGCCGGTTTTACGGTGCAGCTAAATGCTAATCTGAAAGCCGACGTTAATGGCTTTTATAACGATGTGCGCAATTTTATCAATACCGATCAGGTGGCATCAAAAACGGGTGGCCAACAGGTATTTTCCTATTTCAATATCGACAGGGCCCTCCTTGCCGGTGCCGATATCGGCCTTAACTGGAAAGCGGGGCGTGGGCTAAATATATCTGCAGGCTATCAGTTACTTTATGCAAAGGATAGGGGAGTAATTGACTCTATTAAAGCCGGAACCGGGAATTATGCACAGGTTTACGATCCCAATACCAGCCAAACCCGCCGTTCTAAAGTGTCTGATTATTTCGGGCTTAATAACCGGTCGCGCCACATGGCCAATATTAAATTCACTTATGAATATGAGCCTAAAGGCATTACTGCAACATTCAGGGTAAACTACCGCGGCAAATACGGTTTCCAGGAAGCCAACCGGCCAAATGGTTTTCTTGACCCTTACGATACTTATGTATCTGGCTTTTTCCTGCTGAATGCCTCGCTTCAAAAAACCTTAATGGATAAGCATTTTTCGATACAGGTAACCGCCGATAATTTCATGAACTACCGCGATCAGCTAATGCCCGCCCAAAGCGGACGGACGATCATGCTTGGGCTTAACTACCGCTTTTTTAAAAATAAAATATGACGCTATGAATTTGAAACAAACCTGTCACGCCTGCTATAGCATGCTGTTCATTACCTTAATGGTAATGACAGCACTTAGCTCCTGCACCAAAGAGCAGGTAAAGCCACAATTAGAAGATGGCAGCAGTACTGTGGTTACCGATCTGCCGGGTGATGTAGGCAGCACCATCAACACCGGCTTTAAAACCTTTTATTTCAGCTTTAATACAAATGCCAGGGTAGACACCAGCCAGAAAAAAACAGTTGCCTGGGATATATCTTTTGCAAGGGAATACAATTCCTATGTGGGTGTAAACAGCGGCAGCAATTTAGCCAGTTATGGTTACGGCGGGCCGGGTAAAGGCGCTATGGTAATTATTAACCGGCCCTATGACCAGGTAAAGGAAGCTCCCGCTGATGCCGAATTTACCAATAATAGTGTAACTGCTGTTGGCTGGGATTCCGGCAGCGGCTCCGGCTGGTATTTTTACGATCTGAAAACACACATCGCGGTGCCTGTTAAGAACCGCACTTTCGTTTTACGTACCGCCGATGGCAAATATGCCAAACTGGAACTGCTGAGTATGTACAAAGGCGCTCCGGCAGTGGTGACTGACCTGAACTGGCCATCGCCATATTTCACCTTTCGCTATTATGTACAACAGGATGGCAGCAGGAACCTATCAACCAAAAATTAATCAACAATTCAAATCAATACCATTAATTACAATGAAAATCATACCCATATTACAAAAACGTTTCCTCAGTTGTATTTCGATGCTTGCTATGGCTGTCCTATTGCTAAGCTCCTGTTCTAAAACAGATAATGTCACTCCAGACCCAACACCTGAAACACCAACAAGGGATGCAGATAAAGTCCCTTATTACAAACTGCAGCGGGTAGAAAATTTTGCAGCTCAAACAGATGACCAGAACCCTACAACGCCCAAAACTGAACTTCTTTTCAGTCTTGACTACAAAAAAGAGCAACCGGCATCTTATGCAAAAACAAGCTTTTGGGATCTGTCATTCAGCGGTCTTTATAACAGTTTTCTGGGTGGTAACAATAATGCCGATCAAACAAATACAGGCTACCAGGGCCCCGGTAAAGGCGGAATAACCATTGTTCAGCAGGCTTTTGATGATGTAACCAGTATTCCGTCAGCTGCCGATTTTAAAACAGGTAAAGGCCTGATCGGGACAGATGATAAAGGAAGCTTTGGAGCAGGAACAGGCTGGTACCTGTATGATTTTGGAGGCACTACTGTTGGTGACGGCAGTGCCACAAAAGTACATGTAGCCTATGCGTTGGGCAGTGCATTAAAACTTGCTGATGGAAGTACTTTACCTGCAAGAACAATCATTTTAAAAATGGCCTCGGGCGATTATGCAAAGATCAAAATGATCAGCTGTTATAAAGATGTATTCACCACCGACCAGATGTTTACCAACACGCCGCACATGTATTTCACCTTTGAATATGTGATTGTACCCGCGGGAAGCACAAAGTTCGAGATTAAATAAATCCCCAAAACTATAAAATGAAAATCAGCTACTTTTACTTTTTGCTTGCCGGCTTAATTACGACCTTCACTGCCTGTAAAAAAACGATCAATCCAGATCCGCTCCCTCAAAACAAGATCCTGGAATATAGAATTGTGAACGTGCAGGATACGGTGATCTATGGCACGGTTGATAATAAAGAAAATACCATAACCGTATATATACCATATTATTATGGCTTATCGGTTATTGAACCAAAGATTACGCTGGATGCTCATGCATCACTGGCCGCTACACCGCAGCCGGTAAGCGTTGATGCAACCGATCAAACCTATACCGTAACAGGCGGCGACGGTACAAAACGAACCTATAAGCTGAGCATTGTATCGCAAAATACACCAGATCTCTCTTTGAATTGGTTTGATACTAATCCGCGGGCAATCCCTACAGGAGCAATCACGCTGATCACCGGCAATTTCCTTAGTAAGAGTACAGCCACCTTGAAAGTAACGCTGGTAAATTCCGGTAATAATAAAACGGTGCTACCTGACATGACCACTGCCCAGATTTATACCAATGCAGATAATTTTGGGGATACCTATTTAATGGATATTAAAATGCCCCTTGATATTGATAGCGGGTCGTATAATGTTCAGGTTGATTTTCTTGGGCATTCTGTAAAAATGAATAAGCCTTTGAAAGTTTATTATAATGTACCCCAGGTTGCAACCACATTTAGTACCCAAACCGTAGCAGCAGGCGATTCGATCACTTTTATAAATAATAACGATGTGTTTATCGACCTGAAAACGGTGAAAGTAACCGTAAATGGCCATACTTATGATTGGGCAATACAAACCAGCACACGCACTAAAATTGTTGTAAAGGTTCCTGATGGCTTTCCTGTTGGTAACTGGGGTAGCACACCCTTTAGCTTCCGGTTTGGTAACTGGCAGCCGGTTATCAGCAATGTACCACTCGTTGTTAAAGCCAAGACGGGTTAAAGCATTAAACGCTTCGCGTACTCAAGCGATTTAATAATCAACCTTATGTTTCACATTAAAAACCAAGCCTATGTAAATACCAAAGTCATAAAACAAAAAATTGGCAGGTAAATTCTCGCAAACCACCTGCCAACTAAAGTTCAAAACGCGGGCCTTGTAATCATTATCCTGGAAGATAATGAAGGCCTTAGCGGCATTCAACATGCGAATTAAATAAATTTTAATTTAAAAACACTAATACCATGATTTCAATAATCAAAAACCTATCAAAAACAGCAATAGCTGTAATCGCAGTTTCAATAGCATTTACATCTTGTACAAAAGATAACAGCGACAGTTCTAAACCATTAACCGCGACAAACCAGAGCGCGACAGTAACTGGTATTACTACAACGCTATTGACCGGTAACTACGGAAGCCCGACACCTGCTCCCGGGGTTTATGGTACAAAATACCTCAATATAGCCACAGGCGCTCAAGACTCTACCGGGACAATTACCTATCATTTAACATTTACCTCAACCAATAACCTGGCCATTGCGCCAAAAGCTGGTGCAGGTTACACGTTTAAATATTTAAATACAACTAAATCACTGGCAACAGTTAACAACGCGGATTATACAGCGGCTACTACTGTAGCTACAGGCAGCACGTTGAATTTAAATACACTGACTGATTCACTTAATACCGGTTTAGGTGCAAATGGCTGGTTGAATTATAATAGTACCACGCATGCTGTAAACTACACCCATAACATTGTGCTGTTTATAAGAGTTGGGACTACCACTTATGCTTTCCAATGCTACGCTGCCGCTGGCCAGGGTACAGCTACGTTGAACAGGGGCCGTTACTGGTTCCGCAGAGGTACATTGATCAATTAAGCCCGGGATTTTTAATAGTAACTAACATCGTTGGCAAGAGTGATTAATGAGACTTTAAAGCCAACAACAAAGATGGGACAGTCCCGGTCTTAACATGATTTGGATCGGGCTGCCCCTATCTTACCGATACGGATCAATATAAATCCTTATCTATTTCAATATTAAAAAGATGATTAAAATAAAACATGGCCTTTACTTATACTTTGTAGCTTCTTATTTTCTGCTGTGCCTGGTTTCCTGCAAGAAGGAATACACCAAGACAGCTTATAAGGATATCGAAGCGTTTACGGTAACAGATTCGGCAGGGAATAAATTAAAAGGATCTGTAGTTGGTGACAGCATCAGGGTATACTGGCCACCATTTCAAAAGGTTCCTGCTAATATTACACCACAAATCAGTCTTTCTTTCGGAGCCGGTATCAGCCCTGCTTCCGGCGCGAGTGTTCCCTTTAAAAACGGAACTGCTTATACTGTTACTGCACAGGATGGCAGTAAAAAGACCTATTTTCTTATTCCGATGATCAACCAGCCGGCACCGGTTTTTGAGGTCAGGAACAGCGAGTCGCTCACTATCCCCTATCTTTCCCTCCAGGGACAATATTTTATCGCCGATACGCTGCAAACTAAATTATACCTGATCAATGCCAGCAACAAAGAAATACCCATTAGTTTAAAGAACCCGTCAAGTTTCAATTCACTTTCCATATCGGTTACATTACCGATGGATGGAAGTATAGATACCGGCTATTACAAGATTAAACTGATAAGCGGCGTAAATACTATTGTTAAAGGTCCGTATAACTTTGGCCGTCCCGAATATACTTCAAGTTTATTTACCTGCAGTTTTATCCAGGCAGGCAAAACACTGAAGGCCGGAGATGACATCAGTTTCAACTATGCTATATCCAAATTAGCCCAGAAATATTATCCCGGAAAAATAGGCAATGTCCAGCTTTTGGTCAGACCGGTGAATGGCGCGGAAGACGGTTCTGAGGATGTTTTCTATGATATACCATTAACCAGCCTTAATCAAAATGTAGTTCATTATAAACTACCAGCTGACATTTCGAATGGAAAGATCAGCCTGGCCATTTTATCTTATGAGTTGAATAACGGAGAAGTAGGAACAGCCTACGTATGGGATGCTACCACAGAACCGGCTACTCCAATCTCCAATTAATCAGGTGGGTATGAACAAGTTGTTAAGTATCATAGGAATTATAGGATTACTGACCGGTATATCGGGATGTAAGAAAGGTGGTGAAATACCCACAGAAATTCCTGTTTCACCAACAACCGGCACACGTACGCAGTTTACGCTGGATTCTATTTTTTTATATGCCAAACAGATTTACCTCTGGAATGATGCGATTCCTTCCTATGCCGCCTTCAACCCAAGAAAATATGATTCAAATCCCGTTGCGGTAAATGCATTTGAAACTGAACTTTTTGATATCTCGCAATTAAAAATTAATACCCAGACGGGACTTAGATACGAAGCCTCTTTAAATCCCGGTTCACCCAAATATTCGTTTCTCACAGAACGCAGCAACAGTGGCGACCTGGCTGCTGTGGGTGCACCTGTACTGGCGGCAGTGTTAAAGGATACGATAATAGTTAATAATAATAAACCGGTCGCCTATATTGCCTTAGGTTCTTTCCCGGAATTGAGCACCTGCCAGGCAGCACTCGATGGGGCATTTACAAAATTAGCTGCTGCAAATCCGCAGCAACTGGTTGTCGACCTACGCTCTAATGGCGGTGGCTTTGTAGAAACTGCAGAATATGTAGCTGATCTGATTGCGCTGTCATCATTGAACGGTAAGGTAATGTTTTCCGAACAGTATAACTCCTTATTACAGGCCAGTCAGGCTACTATTTTAAAGAACCAGCTTTACCTCGATGCCAATGGCAAAACCATAACCTATAAAGGCCGTAACGCGACCCTGGCCGATGTGGACTATACAGTTGCCGGAAATACCCACCAGTTCAGCAAAAAAGGAAACCTGGAATCGGTAAAAGACATCTATTTCATTACCTCATCCAATACGGCCTCAGCGAGCGAGTTGCTGATCAGCAGCATGAAGCCTTACTTCAATATTAAACTGGTGGGTGATACCACTTACGGTAAGCCGGTTGGTTTTTTTCCAGTTAATATAGATGTGTACAGCGTTTATTTATCCGGTTTCCTGATCCGTAATTCACAAGGATGGTCAGACTATTTCCAGGGAATCCCGGCAGATGTACTGGTAACGGCGGATAGTGATCCGGTGCTGGGAAACCCCGCCGAACCCTGTTTCAACGCCGTTTTGAACATGATCAATGGTTCACCGGTAAATACTACTGCAAAAATAGTAAAGAGGCAGGCTACACAAACAGAGCCCGCCTTCAAATCAAACTCCCCAAATACAGCTTCAGTATCGAAAATTATGATCGAGAACAGGTTAAAACTTAAAAACCAATAAATTAAATAATCACATTAAAGCAAAAATATGTTAAGTACAGCAATCAGAGAGGCCACAAAATCGGCTCACCAGGAATTAGAAAAAAAGGTTGTAAAAAAGCTAAAAGCAATCCGCAACAATGCAGATTATGCTGACCTGCTAAGCTATTTTTATGCTTATTTCAACAATCTCGAAAAGGTAATTGATCCTTTTATTACAGCAGAATTATTACCTGATTATAGCGAGCGCAGAAATTCTTCTTATCTCAAAAATGATATCGAAGCCTTAGATGGAAACACTGGCAATCTGCCTATAGCAACTGCTCCCAATATCCATAGTACGTTACAGGCTTTGGGTGCTTTATACGTTATGGAAGGCTCCATTATGGGCGGCAGCATCATTGTACAAATGCTGGGTAAAGCTGGTATAACAAAAGGTGTTTCCTTCTTTTCCGGCTATGGTCCTGCAACCGGGCAAAAGTGGGGAACATTTGTGGCCATACTGGATAAACAGGCGGATAACGAAGAAGAGGAAGCGGTGATGATCAAGACAGCCAACGAAACGTTTACCCATTTCGCCGAAATGTTTGAACGGGTAGAAGTCGCTTAGTTGATGATCAATTTGAACAACCCTGCTAACCTATGATTGCTGAAAGCAACAAGATCATCCTTTATAAACAAGGGCATTAATTATAACCTGTAACCGAATTACAAATGAAGATCAAATCTAAAATAGAAGGAATGGATGAATGGCTGTTTATAGAAGAATTGCCCGACGCATATTCGGCAGTCAGGCAATTATCCGAAAAGCATATATCCATCAAAAAAGAACCGGTTAAAAAACTGCTCTGTTACCAGATCAGTTCAGGAGGAATGTTCTTAATGCATGCTAATATGCAGTTCAATGAGCCTGTGCGTATCTTATCTGATATAGAAGGAGAAACAGTTACCTCACAGTTTATATTTTATGAGGGTGGTGATATGTCCCTGAAAATACCGCATCAAAAAAGCATCCATAGCAGCAACCGTCACAATATCCGGTATATCCCTTCGTCAAAAGGAAAGTATGAAGTGGTACCCGATGTGGAGTACAGTTATTTTTTGATGGTGCTTTCAAAGGAATATTATTTCCACCTGGTTGACCGGCATTCCCTCATCCATTCAGCCTTTGTAATGGCCATTATGGAAGGGCGTTACACTTCTCTTGCCGCACAAGACCTTGCCGTTACTATGGAAATGAGGCGGGTGATCAATGATATTTGTGAGTGCAAAAAATCCGGGGAGCTTAAGCGGTTATTTACAGAATCAAAAATACTGGAATTGTTAATGCTGCAGCTTGAACAGATGCAGTTGGGTGGAGAAGAAACCGGGAGAACGTTGATTAGAGCAGAGGATATGGAAAAACTCTACCAGGCAAAAGAATTACTCGACAGGGATTACGCCAATCCTCCAACGATCAGGGAACTTTCCCGGCAGATCAGTTTGAATGAGTTTAAGTTGAAACAAGGGTTTAAGGCTTATTATGGAACTACCGTATATGGTTACATCACCAGGCTTAGGATGGAAACCGCTAAAAAAATGATCCTTTATGACCGTAAAAGCATTGGTGAGGTAGCCCAGGCGGTAGGCTTTAAGCACCAGGCACATTTAACGGATGCGTTTAAGAAATATTTTGGTATCCTGCCAAGCGAGGTCAAGCTAACTGCATAATTTTAGGTAGCTGCAATCAAAAATTACCTTGTTTTGCTGAACATTCTGTTATTTTCTTATTTCGTAATGTAGCTCCACCATTCCGCTTTTGTAGGCTGTTACCCCTTTTAGGTGTAATGCTTGTTCTTGTCCTATTTGATCAAAAAACGGTGTTCCGTCGCCCAAAATAACAGGCAGAATTGACTGTCTTATTTCGTCCGCTAAGTTTAAGCGGATGAAATCCTTAGTAAGTTTAGCGCCGCCTACAAGCCAAACATTCTTGTACTTTGGTTTTAGCCGTTCATTCACCAATTTGTTCAGATCGCCCGAATAAGTTTCAATGTTCTGTCTGTCAATCGGCAGTTTTCTGTGCGTTAATACAATAGTCGGCACGTCTCCGTAAACCCACCCATAAGATTTTGAAAGTTCCAAAGCGTGTTCATACGTGCGGGCCCCCATTACATAGCAGTCTATCTTTTTAAGAAATTCCTGCGCATCTTGCTCAGTAACATTAACTCCTTTCTCGTAGTTGTCTGCTGTCTCAAACCACGAAACGCTATTGTCTTTTTTGGCAATATAGCCGTCAAGACTTGAAACCATATGTATGGTTACTTTAAATGTGTCTGTCGCCATTTATACGTTACTGTGAAGTAATTTAGTTAAAAATAAATATTGAAGGTAAAAAAGAGTTTGATTGAAATTTGTAAAAACAAACATTTCTTTTTGTTAACTTTATGACATACATCACTTAAAGAAAATCATTATGATTTCCCTAAATGTAAATCAAAAGACCTATCAGGTAGATGCCGATCCAAACATGCCGTTGTTATGGGTAATAAGGGATATAATAGGCCTGACCGGAACCAAATATGGCTGCGGTGTAGCACAATGCGGTGCCTGCACCGTTCATTTGAATGGAGAAGCAGTCCGTTCATGCGTCACTAAGGTGAGCCGTGCCGAAGGCCAGAAGATAGTGACCATTGAGGGGTTATCGAAAGATAATGACCATCCAGCCCAGGTGGCATGGAATGAAGAAAATGTCCCGCAATGCGGGTATTGCCATTCAGGACAGATCATGTCGGCTGCTGTTCTGTTAAGGGAAAACCCTAACCCAACTGATAACGACATTGATAGTGCTATGGCTGGTAATATATGTCGTTGCGGTACTTATCTGCGTATCAGGAAGGCTATTCACCTGGCTGCGGAATTGCAGAGAAAGGAGAGTGCAAGTCAATGAAGCAGCAGCTAAAAAACAAGTGGATTTACCGGATTCCTTTGAGGGCGTTCGCTGTTATCGGCGTGTTATTATCCATGATAGGTATAATGGCCTTCGTAATAAACGATAGTAATGGTGCAAAAGTTGATTCCGGATCACCACTACCGGTTGTTAAGAAAGACAGCGTTGCATCTGTTAAGGCTTTTAAGCAGGTTTATACGGTATTGATGAGTTCACGCTGTATGAATTGTCATCCTTCGGGAGATGTACCGCTTCAGGGCGATGACAACCACCTGCATACCATGTTGCCAAAGCGCGGTATTGATGGTAAAGGCGTGTATGCCATGAAATGTTCCAATTGTCACCAACCAACCAATACGCCCGGGCTGCATACGCCGCCGGGTAACCCTAACTGGCATTTACCACCAGCTGATATGAAAATGGTGTTTCAGGGCAGGACGCCGCGCCAGCTGGCTAAACAACTCATCGATCCAAAGCAAAACGGCCATAAGGACATGAAGAAACTGATAGCGCATGCCGATGATGGTTTAGTACTGGCCGCTTGGAACCCGGGTGAAGGCCGTAAACTCCCGCCAATGAGCCATGCAGCATTTAAAAAAGCCTGGGTCACCTGGCTGACGACCGGTGCCTACGCACCCAGAGGGAAATAAACAATCAATCACCACTCAACTCGTTGATTTATGAGTACAAGTACGATATCCAGAAGAAATTTTTTGCGGACTACCGGTATCACCGGGGCTGCACTTTGTTTGGGCTTCACTTTTTCATCAGATGGAAAAGAAGCTAAAGTTATCGTGGCTGCTGATGGGGATCAGTCGGCTATCGAAATGAACGCCTGGATCAAAATAGATGCCAGCGGTAAAGTTACCTTAGTAGACCACCGGGCAGAGATGGGGCAGGGGTCTTATCAATCGGTATCACAGATCATTGCCGAGGAGCTGGAAGTGGACCTGAAAGATGTGAACGTTATTTTTGCCCAGGGCGACCCAAAAAAATACGGCGGGCAGATAACCGGCGGCAGTTCAACCGTGCGCAGCGCCTACAAAAATCTGTTAAAGTTAAGTGCTATGGCACGCGAGGTGCTTATTGCTGCCGCGGCAGCCAGGTGGAATGTTCCGGCTACAGACTGCTTTGCCCAATCAGGTAATGTTATTCACCGGTCGTCGGGTAAGAAATTCCATTATGGCGAACTGGTTGCCGACGCTTCTAAACTGGAAGCGCCAAAGGATATTGTACTTAAAAAGCGGTCGGATTATAAATTGATTGGCAAACCGTTGCACCGCAAGGATACGCCTTTAAAAACAAATGGTGCTGCCATATTTGGTTTGGACAAAAAACTGCCAGGTATGCTTTATGCAGTTGTTGAGCGTAACCCACGGTTTCGCGGTAAGGTTAAAAGTTTTGATGCTACCGCGACCAAAAAGGTACCTGGTGTTAAGCACGTCTTTGTGGTAAAAATGGAGGTTTTTAATACCATTCGTGAGGGTGTTGCGGTAGTGGCAACCAGTACCTGGGCAGCTATGCAAGGTAGAAAAGCTTTAAAAGTGGTGTGGGATGATACCGGTTTTGAGCATATCAATATAGCCGATGTTTATCTGCGCCAGCAACAGGAACTTAAAAAAGAGGGGCTTTCCTTTAAAAAGCAGGGCGACCCGGACGGCATCCTTGCAAAAGCTGCAAAAACGCTTGATGTTGTTTACCAAACGCCTTACCAGGCCCACAGTGCTATGGAGCCGGTAAACTGTATCGCTCATTACCAGAAAGATAAGGTGGAGATATGGGGGCCTATCCAGGCACCGGATTGGGTACAGGGCGATATCAGTAAAAAGTTTGACGTACCCATAGATAACGTGAGAGTTAACATGACCTTTTTAGGCGGAGGTTTCGGTCGTAAAGCATTTTTGGATTATCCGTATGAAGCCACCATGATCTCCAAACAAATCGGTGGCCCTGTGCAGGTGATATGGAGCCGGGAGGATGACACAACGCAAGGGCCTTACCGCGCAGGTATGTCGTACAGGGCACAGGGTGCAATTGCCGATGGTCAGATCACTGCGGTTAAATTCAGAATGGCGGGACAGAATATAGATCACTGGAGCGGTCCCAAGCGTGGTGAAGCCAATAGCAGCACAACCGAAGGTTTTTTAGCGCCGTATTTTGAAAGTATCAAAAATATAAGTTTTGCCGATGTTCCGTTTGAAATACCTATTCCCAACATGTGGTGGCGATCGGTATACGCATCAACAAATGGCTTTGCTTACGAAAGTTTTATCGACGAGTTGGCGCACGAAGCGGGGAAGGATCCGCTTGACTTCAGAAGAACCTATCTGAAGGAGGATCGTTGCCAAAAACTGATAGATAAAATGGAGGAAGTATCAGGCTGGAAAAACCGGAAAAAGAATGAAGGCTATGGTGTTGCCATAACCGAATGCTTCGCCAGTACTGTTGGTCAGATCGTAAAGGTATCCAGAAAGGCAGACGGGAAAGTGAAGATCGATAAAGTATGGGCGGTGATGGATTGCGGTTGGTATGTGAACCCCGACATTATACAGGCTCAGGTTGAAGGAAGCATCGTTATGGCCCTTGGGGCAGCTACTATTCACGAGATTACTTTTAAAGACGGGCTCGTACAGCAGCGAAACTTTTATGATTACCCGATGCCGAGAATAACGGATATCCCGCCTATAGAGGTGCATGTAATCGATAATGATGCGGATGCGGGAGGTGTTGGTGAACCGGGCTTGCCTGCTTTTTCACCTGCCTTAACTGCTGCCATTTTTGACCTCACAGGTAAGCGGATCAGGAAACTACCGTTTGATATGGCAGCCGTATAAAAGCAGGATTTGAAAGAGCTTTAACACATTGTGGGCGTATGATAACTCACAGGGGCGGGTAAGCAAACTTCGCTTGCAACGATTGTGCACGCAGATGATTTGTAGTACAGAAAAGCCGTAATGAGGAATGGGTGCAGGGATTAAAACTTCAAGAAGATTTCGCCGAAAGCCTTCCAAAAAATAGTCGAATCTTCTTTTACCATTGCCGCTACGATGAAGAGATACCGTTTGATCATCTTGCATCTTACAGACATAAGCTTCCAGTGGCAACCTTTCGCGAAATTGAAAGCGGCGGGCACCAGCTCGGTAACAATCTAAATTTGGTAGCAAAGGACATCAAAGACCTATAAATTCACCGAGCCAGTTATGGGACTTCATGGCAATAACCGTAATAAGATCAGATAATCTCACTCCGGGGTTTTAAATAAGCCAGAGTGACTTTAATTTATCGATTACTTGTAATCATCATTTATTAATCCGCGTTGTTCCATATCTTTTATTATTGTATCAATGGCCATATCTGCAGCAGCGCCTTTACCAAACGTTTTGCCTAAACTCAGGTACCCCTTAGCGAGGTTATTGGTTACCACATTTGAAAATATCCTCCCAAACCATGATTTTTTACGGATCCGGGGTACAATGATGCTTTCCCATTTAGGTACGGCTGTTTGAAACGCTACAGCGTTTTGAACATTATTCAATATACATTGGATGCGCTTCTCTATTTTATCTTTTAAACCCAACAAATAACTAAGGCTGATTTGGGGATACGGATATTCCGATTCTACCGGCGGCGTTATATATTTAAAAGTTCCTGAAGCTACATCTTCCACTACCCGCAGATCGGGTATCAGTGGTATATAGGTAGTGCTTTTATCCGGCTTGTTCACAACATACCTAAAATCGGTAATGCCTTCGTATCCATATTCCAAAATTGGATTTTTCGCTTCTTCGGGCACCGTAAAGTAGGCCTGTAAAAAACGCTGGCAATTTCTGCGCCCTAAGTAAAAGTCATGTTTCCTGAAAGCTTTGGAAAAAAAGCCTCCAAATCCGCCTAAAGACCCACAGGCAATTGTATAAGGTTGATTTTCGCCATTTACAGAGCGGACCGGCATAATCAAAAACCGGGTATAATCATCATCAAGATACGCGCGTTTAACCTGCTCATCTTTCAGCCTCAATTGTCCTAACATGGCTGACAAGACCGATGGTACAACATTTTTCCAGGCCTGTTGAGGGACAAAAACAGTTGACGCCGGCGTATCCTCACTGGGAAAAGGGTCGATCATGAGCACCAGGCTATCAAATTCAGCCGGCGAAGTTTTAGGTGTGTAATTTTCCGCTTTCTTCGCCGGCATCGTTTTCCGCCGGCGGTCGTCAAGTAGTTGCTGGGTCACTTCAAACGGCTCATTATTAA
Organism: Mucilaginibacter lappiensis; assembly: GCF_050433765.1. Classification (GTDB taxonomy): domain Bacteria; phylum Bacteroidota; class Bacteroidia; order Sphingobacteriales; family Sphingobacteriaceae; genus Mucilaginibacter; species Mucilaginibacter lappiensis_A. The sequence continues at coordinate 246,927 of NZ_JBNPWP010000010.1, forward strand.
TCACGCCGCCATCAACGTTAAGTGAAACAAAATTACCTTCGGGTAAAAAATGATATTTAACCCGGTTATCGTCCTGCCCCGCAAGCCGCAGGTTCAAATATTTACTGTCTTCAATATATTCCCTTTGCCGGCTTAAGGTACGGCTTTCCAAACCTATCGGGAATGCTCCGGTTGACATGGCTGCGGCTTTAAGGATCTCTATATTTTGGTCGTTTACCGTACCACCCGTTGATGCTTTAAAATTGATGGGAATACGACCATCTTGTTCATAAGGTTTTTCGCTCAGTTTAAAAAAAGCATAATCGCGATGCATTTTCATGTAATATTCCCTTGTACCACTGGCGGTATCAAAAGAAATCATATAACTGAACCCTCTAAGATTAGTGATGGTTGTGAAAAAATCGAGGTCATCGGCCAGGTAAGGGCGGTCGTAAATATTTTCCACACGTGTATCAAGCACCGAGCCAGCAATCTTTTTTATAAATGACGAATTAAAGCCTGCCCTTACTTCCTTACACGCATTTGTTTCAGCATCGTTTTCTATATCACTTGTATCAAGCATATAGCTCATCATGTCATTATTATCATCTTCAATCAAGTTCACCCAGGAGTTATACAATGGATTTTTTTGAGTTACAGCATCATTTGTTGCATCACTTTGCTTAACTGGTTCAAAATTACTTTGTAGCGCCGCCGCGGTAATGGCAGCAGTCATTCCACCGGCAGATGCTCCGCCCAATGTTTCAATAATAAAGTTGTGCTTTGGTATTCCTTTCAGTTTACCCTCCTCCTGCAATTTCTTAGCTTTCTCCCAATGTTCCAGCGCCTCGAACAAATAATCCATTACTCCTGCGGTGTAAGCACCTGCAGATACAGCTCCGGCCATGCAAATTCCTGCATGAAACGTATCGTTTTTACTTTGACTTTCCATATACTGATGCTAATTATCTTTATTCAGAATGTACAGGCCCAATAAAACCCAATAAGCCACACCTTAATTGGCGCCTAATGAAATACTATTTAAAAATACAATTAAAACACTGATTATTAAATTCTTATAGAATAAAATAATAACACATTTATTTGCCCATATTTTCACGGTTTGATCATCAAAATGACCTTAAATAAGGATAAAAGAGGGGGGAATAGAAATTTAAAAAACGCTTAGAATAATTGATCTAAGCGTTTTAGGGTTGATATATTTTAATACAAAACTTTGATTATTGCGTGACCCGCCCTATGCCGAATTGATCTCCTGCCTTTACAGCTTGTCCGTTTTCGAGATCTACCTCAATCATTTTTTCGCTGCCCACGCTATTACTAAACTCATCCTTAAGTATTGAAAGTATATGACGTGTTTTAACATCAATTACTTCCCCGCTTGAAGGATAGGCATATTTCCCATCTAAACTAAAAGTAACCCAGCCTGGCATATCCTGCAATGGTATGGTAGTTAATTGCTGATAAGGTTCTGCAGCACTAAAAACATGCAGGCGCATATTAAATCCATCGCATACCCATAACTCCTTCTCATCCGGAGTAAGACCTATCCCATGACTTGGATTACCATGACGCCTTACAGGCCCTTTATCCCAGCCTTCTACAACTACCCGTGCAAGCTTTTTTCCGGTTTTCAAATCACCTACTTCAAACCCAAGTAAACTATCAACAGTTACGTAAGCCCTTGTTTCTTTTCCATTAATGGTAAACGGGCGGATAAAATTTCCAAACGGGCCTACCTTACTAACCACGGTATGCGTTTTGGTATCGGCTACTTTTAACCAGGGCGACGCCAGATCGTCCAGATAAACGTGATTGCCCGATAGGCCATAAAGCGTATTATGTGATCTTATAAAGCCTGGGATCTTTTTAATAACTGCTCCCGTTTTGCAATCCACAACATTCCATATTTTATTTTCAAAAGAAGGGAGATACATTATTTTACCATCCGGGGATATAGACATCCGGTCGGCGCCCCCTTCAATATCTTTTTCCCATATAGTTTCTCCGGTATTGAGATCGATACGCTGCAGTGACTCAATAGTGCTTATATAGATACTGTTAAGGGGAATACTTACAGCGATTCCCTTAACATTCGAAGGCTTTTTATTTGAATGAAAACCCCGTGTTTCAATCCGCTTTACGAATTGATGATTGTTATCCATATCAAATACAAGTAAACCATGACCACCGTATCCCAGGTAGTCACGTATTCCAGGCACTGCTACAAACAAATAATGGCCTGAGAGAGGTGCTTTTTCTCTGTGATTAAGGGATTTATTAACCGGGCTCATAGCTGTAAGCAGCGTGACTATCCCCAATAGAAATAAAATAGTAACATTAAATCGTGTTCTCATAGGTATATTGTTTAGGTATAATTACTATCAAACTTAACAAGTGATTTGAATACCTGCAATGTTTATTATGTGTAAATGGAAAATAGTTTGTAACCAGCCTGTGAAACATATACGGGGTAAAAAAACTGATTAGTATTGATTTAAATAAGAAACTGTTTCTAAAGGGAACTAAAGTCCGAACATTGAAAATTGCGTTATATTTTATCACTGATATCGAAACATTCAATGGCGGCCCCGCATATCGCAAACCATGAATAAGGGAGTGAATTGCATGACCTGATTTAATGAATTGATTATATTTAAGCTTTAAAATCATACATTATGAAAAGATTTGCACTCGCGCTGTTGCTGATTATTACTTTCCTGCTGGGCTATGGCTTCAGCCGTTTAACTAACCCCGCTAATACAGGCCCGAGGGTGACTGGTATTGGCGGTATTTTTTTTAAGGCCAAAGACCCCGCAGCACTGAAAACCTGGTATAGTAAACATCTTGGTATGCGCATGGGCGGGTATGGCTCCAATTTTGAATGGCACCAGGGCATGGACAGTACAAAGAAGGGGTTTACCCTTTGGGCGCCTTTTAAAGAAACGACCAAGTATTTCCAGCCGTCTGAAAAGCAGTTCATGATCAATTACCGGGTGGAAGGATTGACCCAACTGTTAGCCCAAATGAAACTGGCGGGAATCCTGCCAACGGATACCATTGAAAAAGCCAGTTATGGCAGTTTTGTTCACTTGATGGACCCGGAAGGTAATAAGATTGAGTTATGGGAACCCAACGATGCGGAGTACGCGAAAATGGGAACCATGACGACCAAATAAGATCAACCCTGCCGTTTTACCATTTCATTTATCCAGGTAGGGGCAAAGGGCGAAGTGCAGCCTTTGGATACCGGGTAGTCGCGGTAGATGCCCAGTCGTTCTCCTATAGCAAGGGCACGCTCCCGGTAAGCAGGATGGTGTATGCCAATTTGCGCCAGTGTGGTATTCATGGTCCATTGCACCTCGGGGGGAGCAGCCGGCATTTCCAACTCGACACGGTCAAGAATGGCCGTTATATCAAGCCCTTCTGAGTTTCTCGCTATGCGGCCACTGGTGAGGCTCCAGCCCAGGCGGGCGGTCATAGGGTCGTTGTCAAATAACCATTGCAGCCGCAGTTGCTCCTTACCGCGGTGTTCCTTGATCACATAAGCATACAGCCAGTCAATCACCTCGGCAAACCGCTCAGACCTAACCATACTATCCAATTCGGTAATAGATAACTGTTTTGGGGCAATAATTAGTATGGCCAGGAATCTTGCGTCAATATTGCCGGTTTCCCATAGTGCCTTAGCCAGTTCATGATCGGTCTTTATCATATTGGCCAGCGTTCGGATGTCTCCGCGCATTACGCCAAATTGGTTAGTACGGGCTCCATGTTTAATATTTTGGAGACGCACTCTTTCGTTCCCCATGGCCTCAAGTTTGGTTAAGGTTTCTGTAACGGTCATATGTATTAATTGATTAACCCCTGATTAAAGTTATCAAAAAAAATAAATGATATTCATTTACAAAGCCTTGCATATTTCAAAATAATTGGTAAGTTTGTACTTACGGTAAGTTAATACTTACCTTTAATGAGTGTGATCATGAGTGCAAGCAGCAGCGCCTTTAACGCCCTGGGCGATCCAACCCGCCGGGCCATCTTCGAGAAACTACGTGACCGGCCTTTGGCTGTGGTCGACATTGCCAACGGTTTGCCGGTAAGCCGCCCCGCCGTATCGCAGCACCTGAAAGTGTTGAAGGAGGCCAAGCTCATCAGCATTAAAACCTATGGCACAAAGAACATTTACGAAGTGAACCGGGAGGGTATTTTAGCTATGCGCGAATACCTTGACAAATTCTGGGATGAGGCACTGGTCAATTTCAAAAAACTTGCCGAAAACACTGAAAAAGAAAATAACAAACACCTTAACCAATAATTATGGAAACTATCAGTTTAACCTCCATCAAAAAAGAGCTCATGGTCCAAGCCTCGCAGGAGACGGCCTTTGAAGTATTTACCAAAAAAATGGATCTCTGGTGGCCGCGGACTCACCACATCGGCAGCGCGGAAATGACCGAAATGGTTGTAGAGCCTTACGTGAACGGGCGCTGGTATACTAAACACACCGATGGCACAGAAGCCAATATCGGTTACGTACTCACTTACCAGCCCTATGACCTGTTTGTACTGGCCTGGCAGATCAACGGTGATTTTAAATGTGACCCGGACCTGATCACGGAAGTGGTAGCAGAATTTATCCCCGAGGGGCCAAAGACCACCCGTGTGAAATTTGAACATAAGGACCTCCATAAACTGGGCAACGGTAAAGCCGTGGAAAGCATGAACGAAGGCTGGGGTACGATCCTGGAACTTTACAGAAAACAAGTGGAACAATGAAAGCAAAACTATTACTAAGGATCGCGGCAGTGTTGATGCTGCTGCATACTTTAGGGCACACGATAGGGGCGCTGACCTGGAAAGAAGCCCCAAATGCCCGTGTGGGCACTGTCATCACCGGAATGCAAAATGAGCATTTTGATTTTATGGGCCGCTCGGTATCACTGGGCGCTTTTTTTGATGGTTACGGGTTCAGTATGATCGGTGTATTATTACTGGTTAGTATATTATTATGGATATTGGCTGCTGAGCAAAACCGGCGCTTTATCTTGGTATTGGGCTTGTTTCTATTGTTTCTGGGTATCATTGAATTCGTTTATTTTTTCCCTTTTGCCGCGGCGTTTTCGTTATTGGCAGGGATAAGCACATTATTGGCTTATGGAAAATCAAAGTTATTATACCAGCATTGAAGTTGAAGCTACGCCAGCTGAGGTGTTTAACCGTCTCACCGAGTTGAGCCAATGGTGGTCGAAAGACTTTGAAGGCAGCAGCAACAAAGTCGGTGACGAATTTGTCATTAACCATCCCGGCCGTCATTATTCCAAACAACGGCTCATTGAAGCGATTCCTGGCCAGAAAATAGTCTGGCTGGTGACGAAGAGCGAACTGAACTGGCTGGAGCAAGACAAAACGGAATGGACAGGTACAACAATGATCTTTGAATTGATCTCTAAAGGAACTACAACCGAACTAAAGTTTATTCATGAAGGTCTGATTCCTGAAAAGGAATGTTATACGAAGTGTACCAAGGGTTGGGATATGGTCATCAAAAACTGGTTATTTAATTATATCAAAGCATCATGACAAAAGTGATTTTTGGGAACCATTCATCGGTTCTCGTTCCCCGCAAAGAGCGGGAGAATATCAGTCAATTTTATTGCGGGGTACTGGGCGGACAGCTCATGCAGGCCGACCCCGACCGGGATTTTATCCGTTTGGGCGATGATTTCTTTATAGCCTTTCTTTATGGAGAGGTGGATGACGCCAACGAATTCCTTCGCAGTGCGCGCGCCATTTGGCTGGAACTTAAGTCAGATAACGTGATAGAAACGAGGCGGAAAATACTGGACTCGGGCCTTGTCAGAAAACTGGAGGTGCCCGATCCGCACTTGTATTTTCAAGCTCCGGGTGGCCAGTGCCTGCGCCTGGTTGCAACTGATGAGGACCTGTCCTTTTATGAAGGGGCCGGCAGCGGCCCGGATATGGCCAAGATCAAAGAGGCATTAAAAAAAATGGAATAATGCAAGATCAAAGGTATACCATACCACCATCGAGGTCACCGCTGATCCGATGACCATTTTCGACTGCATTAATGCCGTACCTCAATGGTTTGCATCGAGATTTAACACCGGGGTATCTTTTTTAGAATTTTCCATGTTATTGTATTTAACAACACAAAGATCGGTCTAAGTGAGTGGCAAGTTTTGTTGAAAGGTCCAATTTTTTGACGGCGCGGATAGCGCGTGGCAGAAATCTCCAATAAAAGCGATAAGTATTTTACTTTTTTTTTAATGAGGTAGTTATCATATCATTTAGAACTTTCAGATCAACCTCCTCCAACTTATTGATGTAAAGGCAGCCGACGCCCGTTTTATGTTTGCCAAGCTTTTTAAGAGCATCTTCATGCGCTTTAATACCCACACTGATGTACAACGACAGGTTCGCTTTACGGGGAGAGAAACCGATGAGGAGCCAATCAACTTCCCTGCCTGTGGTGGGACTTTTGTATCTTTTATTGCCAAAACCGATAATGGAGTTACTCCATTATCGGCTCTTCACCACTTGCTTTTTTCATCATTTCCAAAAGCACAAAACAATCTTTACGCTTTTGTTCATCGTTAATAGCATTGATAAATTCCTCCACGCTTGCCGAGGTTGGTTTTGTTTTTATTTCAGCCAGTTTTGTCTTTTTTTCAGCCATTTGAAACTATGCTTTGTTTGCGTTCGTGTTACGAAAATATCAAATTTCCCGCACCAATGATAAAACGTGATTGATATACATTTTATGGCTGCCCGTTGCTATAGTTTTTTGCTGGTTTCCATCAGGCTAAAAGTTTGTTGCAAAATAAACCTCGAAGTGATAATCTCTGTCAATTCGGGGACTGATGCCGCCGTATTTTACAATAAAGAAAATAAAGCAGGGGCATTATTTTAGCCCCAACCTGCTGCGCAAAGGGTCGCGGTAGGTGCTGCCAATTGGGATTTTTTCGCCGTTAATTACGAGTTGATGTATTTCGATCATGGTAATATGTTTAATGGCCACCACGTACGATTTGTGCACCCGTAAAAAATCCGATGCCGGTACGAGGTCAAAAATATCTCCCATATTTTCACGGATCAGGATATTTCTGTCTTTCAGGTGAACGGTGATATAGTTACCTTCTTTTTCCAGGTACAATATTTCGTCCACCTTAACCTGGTAGGTTTGCGGACCGCTTTTGATGAAAACGGTGGACTCATCCTCATTGCTTAGGTCATTTTTTGAGGATAGCGTCCCGGCTTTATTTATTGCCGCAAGAAAACGCTCGAAAGTGATAGGTTTCAGCAAGTAATCAAGGGCGTTCAGGTCATAACTTTCAACAGCGTAATGGCTGTAGGCCGTGGTGAAAATGATCATTGGTCTGGGCGATAAGGTTTGCACCAGCTGCATTCCGCTGATATCGGGCATATTAATGTCAAGAAAAATGAGGTCCACCTTTTCGCGGTTCAGGAATTCTATCGCCTTCACCGGTTCGCGAAAAGTGGCTCTCAGGTCAACCAGGCTGGTTTTGTGGCAATAGCGTTCTATTACTTCAAGCGCCTTCGGCTCATCATCAATAGCAATACAGGTTATCATATCAGGTCAATTTCGAGCTTAACAATATATTTTCCATCATCTTCACTTATCTGCAGGTTATGCTTGCCGGGGTACAACAGATCGAGCCGTCGCTTTACATTTTCGAGCCCGATGCCGCTTTTTTCGTCCTCCATTTTTTTGATGGCGTTATATTTCGTGTTAACACAGGTAAAGATCAATCTGTGATCTGAAACCAAGATGGCAATATCGATCCCGGAAGTTTGACCGATAGAAACGCCGTGTTTAAAGGCATTTTCCACGAAAGGGATAAACAGCATGGGGGCAATGGTGGCGTTTCCGGTTTGCGCCGGATAATCAAATATCACTTTTACCTCATCATCAGCATAACGTAGTTTATTCAGGGTGATACAATCTTCCAGGTATGCTATCTCTTTATTCAGCGGCACGCTGCCGGCATTGCTATCATAGATCATATAGCGCATCATACCCGACAGTTTTGAGATACCGTCGGCAAGCTCATCATTCCCCTTTTCCTGGGCCATCGAAAACAGGTTGTTGAGTGTATTGAACAGGAAATGCGGATTGATCTGCGATTTAAGGAACTTGATCTCGGTGCTCAATTGATAGGCCTCCAACTGGTTGCGCACCAGTTCATTTCGTGTCCATTCCTTCAGAAAGAAATAAGCTACCGAAAGCCCGGCCGCGGTTAAAAAAATAAGCAGCATGGTGAGCTGCATATGCACCCAGTTCCCCATTGCAAAAAACGCGTTTCGATTCAGCATAAAATGGTCAGAGCCGCCCTTGCTTTGATCAAAACCAGGAGGCAAAGGCCCAAAGGGCTGGTTATGGTTTAATTTGGCCCCAACCAAAATATAGTTGGCCATAAAGATCAGTATAAACCAGCCGGCGGCTATAGCGATGCCTGCAAGTAAGCTTTTATAGCGGAGTGCCTTTTTAAATATCCAAAATATATTGCCGTAAAACAGCATGGCCAGAAAAGCGAGTGTTAAGCGCGAATAGGGAAAAATGGTATCCACCGCGCTCCTTTCTATGATCTTTCCGTTGTGATTTACCCGCACCTTAATAGTTGAACTGGTTAGCGAGTTCAATGTATAATACACCCCTATCCAGAATGCCAGGTGGATCAGTATCTCGATGATATGTTTTGCTTTGATGCGGCGCATTCTGTCAAAGGTATATTAAGCCTGGTTTATTCATAAACTATTGATGTCAATATAGCGATTTGGCGGGTAAACTATCAATTTTTGAAATCCAGGCTCCCCCCTTTCACCAATTTGTTCCTGATAGAACCATAGATAACAAATATCCATTTTACGCCGATATGAAGGCGGTGTTCGTAACATAGTTTTCGGTGGGTTGAAACGGCAAAGTACTATTGCTTAAAAATATCCAAATTATGAAAAAGCAATTTCTATTGTGTGCAGCCCTTTTATTCGGCACCGTTATGGCCCGGGCGCAAAAGCCCGATACCGCGCAATTACTGGTGCATTACAAGTTTTCCCATATCAGGGATACTACCAACCGGGAGCATCCCTACACCGAAAACATGGTTTTGATTGTAGGTAAAAACGCGGGCGCTTACAAAAGTTATGACAAGCAGTTGCAGGATGCGCTGTTCAAAAAACAGGTGCAGGAACAAGAGGCCAATTCAGTCGACGGACATGTAAACATCCAGCGAAAGTCGTCGGGTTCAGGTACGGAATATTACCAGTTTCCGAACGGGAAAAAAATGGTGAGGAAAGAAGCGCTGCTGTTCAATAATTATCTCATACCAGATGCTTTGCCCGCCATCGACTGGAAAATAAGCGGCGATACAGCAACGTTTGGCGGTTTGCATTGCCAGAAAGCGACAACTCATTTTAAGGGAAGGGATTATACGGCCTGGTTTTGTCCGGATCTGCCACTGCATATAGGCCCGTGGAAACTCAACGGACTGCCGGGTGTAATCGTAGAGGCTTATGATACTAAAAAAGAAGTCGATTTTAAGTTCGACGGGATTGAAAAAGCGGTTATTTCCACAAAAAAGGATGACCGGCCAGCCAATCAAGCGTCGGATAGCCAGGGGCGAATGGCCGTCATGATAGGCATGGACGACCAGGATAGCGATCCTAATATCATCCAGCTCCCTACCAAGGCCATCAAAACTACCCAAAAGGAGTTTGCCAATCTGCAGGAGGCCATGCGCAAAGACCCTAACGCTTTTGCACAGTCGATGGTAAATGCACAAGCGGCGAGTCAGGGCGGTGGCAGGCCGGCGCCGAAAATCAATATAAAAGTAGGGCCGCAGCCTGTTATTAATAACCCAATCGAATTGCCCGAAAAGAAATGAGCCAGGCTATAAGATATGTGGGGTTACTGGTTATTACGTTACTATTTTCGGCCCCGGGCTTTGCTCAAAGTGTCAAGGGTATCGTGAAGGACACTACCGGGAAAGCTGTGCCTTACGCCAGCATTAATCTGAAAAATCCCGCCACTAACGGTATCGTAAGTTATACCATTACTGATGCCAAAGGCGCCTATGCTTTGCCGCTCCCGGCTAATATGGCTGTGAACGGCCTGGTGATCGAGGTGCGCTGCGTGGGTTATAAAAATCAGAGCAAAAGCATTACGGATGTGCAGGCACCTGTCGATTTTATTTTATCTGTTTCGATTAACCAGTTACAGGCGGTAATGATCAAAAGCAGCCGGCCGGTGCTGCGGACGAGCGGCGATACACTGAGCTATAAGGTGTCCGATTTCAGCAGCGCACAGGACAGGGTTATTGGCGATGTGATCAAAAAACTGCCGGGTATAACGGTTGCTGCCGATGGTAAGATCAGCTATAATAATAAACCGATCTCAAACCTGTACATCGGCGGCGATAACCTGCTGGATGATAAATATAATATCGCTACTACCACTATTCCGCAGGGCGCGGTAGACCAGGTGCAGGTGATCGAAAATCATCAACCTATTAAAGCGCTCCAAAATAAAGTAATGAGTGACGATGTGGCGCTCAACCTCAGCTTCAAAAAAGGCGCTAAATTACAGATGGTAGGGCAGGAGAGCATCGGCGCGGGATTGCCGGGCAATTATAACGTGGATTTGAACGCCATGATGTTTAAGGATAAGTATAAGGCTATTAATTACCTCAAAGGCAATAACACAGGTAACGACCTGCAGGAGGACCTGGTATCGCACAATTTTGCTGATTATATGCAGCAGATTGATAACAATGTACCGGCCACCGTGCTATCACTTGGCTCGGTGAACGACCCGGCTTTATCGCGTAACCGGTATTTGTTCGATCGGTCGGGTATCCTCAACCTCAATAACCTGGTCAACTTTAAAAAGAATGTGCAGCTAAAGATCAACGCCTGGTATTTGCATGATACCCAGCGGCAGGATTACAGCCAGCGCACCACCATTTTTTTGCCCGGCGACACTGTGCGCTATAACGAAACCCAGTACAACCGTTTCCACCCGGATATACTGCATACTCAATTTACGCTGAACATTAATCAGGATAAATATTACCTGAACGATGCCCTGCTGATGGATAATAACCGGTCAATCAATTATTCGGACCTGAACACCAACGGCACTGGCGTGAACCAAGTATTCAAGGATAATAAGCTGAGTTTCTCCAATGAATTTAACCTGATCAAATCGTTAAGATCGAACAACATTATTCAGGCCTATTCTTATATCAGTCATTCGGCCGAGCCGGAGAGCAGGACAATTGGGCCTGACTATAACAATGCGATATTTAACAACAACATTCCCTACGCTCAGTTGGTGCAAAATGTGAATGTGCCTACCTGGTTCACCAATAACTATGTTTCGTTCAAAATACCGTCGAACCTCATCACGCAAAGTTTCAGAACGGGTTTTAATATACAATCGCAAACATTAACATCAGACCTGAGCGTTGTGCAGGCTAATAACAGGATTAACCAGGAATCGGACAGCTCCATCAACCATTTGAACTGGACCAGGAAAAAATTGTATGCCGAAGCGGCTTACGATCTGCCGGGCAGTATCCTTAAAGTGAACCTGACCTTGCCGGTAAGCCTGCAGCAGATCAATTATTCGGATAGCCTGTATGCGCTGAGCAGGCGTTTATCAAGGTTATATTTCAACCCGCAGTTAAAGGTGAAATATCAAACCGGGATCGAGAATTATCTGAGTTTCCTATACAGTTATCGCAATGAAACGGGTACGATAGAAGATGTGTACCAGGGTTATATCCTGAAGGATTACCGGACGCTTTACGCCAATAATGCCGACCTGACCCAACGGCGGAACCAGTTGGCAGCTGTTGGGTTTAACTACCGGAAGGCGCTTACACTGTTTTTCGCCAGCTTGAACATCCTTTATAACCATATCGCTTCCAATAATATTGCTTCGCAAGCGATCACCAACAGCCTGCAGCAGCGCGTGGTGCTGCCATACCCAAACAGCACCGATTCGTGGACGGTGAACGGTACCGTGAGCAAATATTCCTTTATATTAAAGACCACTTTTAGCGGTGGCGTGCAATGGCAAAGTAATAGGTCGGTGCAGATACAGAATAATGCACTGCTGCCTTTCAACACCATTTCGGAAACCGTTAATGTAGGCGCCGATACCAAAGTGAACGAGCAGGTAAACTTTAGCTACAAGGCGACCATTACCCAAACAGACAGTCATTCGGCAGTGGGGGCATCAGCTTTTCATATCAACCAGTTGCTTCAGCAGGCCTCAATCAATTATAACCCTACTGCCAATTTGCAGTTCAAATTATCGGGTGAGCATTACTTCACCCGCCAACAAGGCAACCCCGATCTGAAATATTTTTTTGCGGACGCCGTAGCAAAATTCAGGATCGAAAAATGGAAAACCGACCTGGAGCTGAGTGCGGTCAACTTCCTGAATATAAAAACGTACAACGCGCTTTACTTATCAGCCAATACGTTGACAGCCAGTTCATATACCCTGCCGGGAAGGATTATACTGCTCAAATTGCTGTTTAATATTTGATTTGCATTGGTTGGTTTTATTCACAAACGTAAGCTTTCGATAGTACATGATTATGTGAAACGTAATTCAAGTTTGTTCACGTGGGAATATGCGCTTTCAACAAGATTATAATGGCTACAGGATACCTCAGTGTCACGTTTATTACAGTAGATGATAAAGCCGAAGAAAGAATTGAGTGGGGTGAATTCGAAGATTATATTGAGAATAAAGATTGATAAGCTTAATGGCCTTACTTAAAGATAGGAGTGGTTTTATAATCAGAACCGACATCAACCCTGACATTGATGTAAAAACAAAAGCCTTAACTTATTAAAAGTTAAGGCTTTTGTTTTTATTTTGTGGTGGCTACTGTACAAATCTCGAACTATTTCCTTTCGGATTTGCAGCTAATTGCAAATTTGAACCAATAAACTTCAAATTGTTGTAGTTAAGTGATCCGGGGTGATCTATGTCACAAAGTATGGTATCTGAACAATAAATTCGGCCCCTTCCGTAATTGTGCTATTTATGGCAATATTTCCTCCGTGTCCTTTTACCACAATATCATAACTAAGTGACAATCCCAAGCCTGTGCCTTCGCCGGCTGGTTTTGTAGTAAAAAACGGTTGTAATATCTTGTCCTTAATAGTATCGGGGATGCCTATGCCATTATCTTTCACATGAATAACGATATTATCTACGGACAGTAAAGTGGTGATTTCAACTGTCGGCTTATAATCCTCGTTAGCTATTTTTCGCTTTTGTTGTGTCGCATAAAAAGCATTGTTGAATAGGTTGAGCAAAACACGACCAATGTTCTGCGGGATGATATTTACCCGTGGAAGGCTTTGTTCAAAATGAGTGATCAGTTCGGCATTGAAGCTTTTGTCTTTTGCCCGGAGACCATGATAGGCCAGTCGTAAGTATTCGTCAGCCAGCTTGTTCAGGTCGGTTGGTTCTTTCTGGCCGGTTGAGGGGCGACTATGCTCCAGCATGCCTTTGACAATGCCGTCTGCACGCTTGCCGTGGTGATTTATTTTCTCCAGGTTTTGGGTAAGATCAGTGGCTATGGCTATCACATCCTCATGATGACCAGCCCGCGCTTCTTCTTTTAATTCATCTAATAATTCAATACTTACCTCCGAAAAATTGTTTACAAAGTTCAGCGGGTTTTGTATTTCATGTGCTATACCTGCCGTAAGTTCACCCAGGGATGCCATTTTCTCTGTTTGAATGAGTTGTTGCTGGGCCGTTTTTAAATTGGCAAGAGTATGCTCCAGTTGATCACGCTGGGCTGTTATTTCCTCGCGCTGTTCGCTCAGTTCATGATTGGCATTGGTGACCTGGTCATTGGCGGCAGCCAGCAATTTGTTCGACTTGCGCTGGTTATTGTAATTCAGCGCGATAAACAGCGATAAAACCAATAATGCGGCTATCCCTCCTATAAAAAAATAACTTTGCTGCTTTTTTTGTTTCAGTTGAGCGTTCGTGATGTTCTGATTATATTTAAGCGAATCTTCTTTATGCGAATAGTTAAGTTGCGCCTCTTTCAGTAAAATAGCCTTTTCGTTCTTTAAACTGTCTGTGCTATCCCTTTGGGTTATATAGGTTTTGTAGGCTTTAAAAGCGTCGGCATAACGGTTCATTTTTTCGTAGGTCAGGCTTAACTCCCTCCAGCTTTCGTTCACCAAATCAAAATCCCGGTGCGCTTCGCCATAGTTGAGTCCTTCAGATAATAAAGCAAGCGATTTCTCATACTGCTGGCCAGGTTTCAAGCCTGCCTTCTCCATAACAGAATTTGGCGCTTCCCTGTAAATACTGCCCAAAGTAGATAATGCATAAGCTAATATTGATGAGTCGGCTTTTACATACGATGTCGCGCGTTTAGAATGCAGCCAGGCCTTGTCATAGTCTTTCATTACAAAATAATCCCAGCTGATCTCATTTTCTGTCGCGCACAAACTGTTGTAGTTATTTGCTTTTTGAGCTACTTGTATCGCTTTATTATAATAGACCATTGCCCTGGAATAATCATGCTCCACATCGGCACAATGCGCCAGACCAATGTAAACATCGACAATGCCGCCCTCATCGCCGGTCTGCTCAGCCATTTTGGCGGCTTTCAGAAAGATCGTCCTTGCTTTTTTGATATTGTGCAGCCGAAAATAGAAGTTGGCTACCACAATCAAATCGTATGTGCTCAAATAGTTATGCGGAGTGGCTGCCTGCAGTTTCAATGCTTTATCAAAGTAATCCATGGCTGCATTGTAATTAAATTCATGCAGGCTGCAATTCCCTATCAGCACATACGTATTTATCAGTAGTCCCGTCTGGTTGTTTTTTTTTAAAACGCCCGGCGGCAGGCAACAGGTAGCTGATCACCGCGGAACCTTTTTTCTGCGCATATATCGCGCCGGCAAGGTAGCTAACCGATTTAAAGGCAAACTGGTAATCGCCGATCTTAAAACTCAGTTCAGTAGCTTCCTTCAGATAGTTTTGCGCTTTGACGTAATCTGTCTGGCTATAGTAGTGGTCTCCCAAATAATAATATAATCTGGCCACCCCCTTTTGCCATGGAAGCTTTTCTGCCAGTAACCGGGCACGCTGCAGATAATAAACGGCAGAGTCTGCTTTTTTGAGCGTTGAATAGGTTCGCCCCAGATTTATTAACAAGTTAGCTTTATTGGTGTCTTCTTTGGCGGGCGGCAGCTGTTTGAGCAGCGAATCAATACGTGTCTGCTCTTTTTTTTGAGCTGAAACGCTTAGCGAAATCAACATAAGTAAGCCCACCAAAGTGTATTTTAATGATAAAGGTTTGAAATTCATTAGTAAAAAGGCCTTAGGATTTTTGAACTGGTCATGATAAACCGCCTAAAAATAAGAAATTCATACCAACGTAGAAATATAAATTAACCGACAAAGAAAAAGCCTTCAGATTTTCATCTAAAGGCTTTATAAAAACTTCTTGAACACTTTCACACTATATATAACACAGTGTGAATTTTTTGTGGTATCAGCTGGGATCGAACCAGCGACACAAGGATTTTCAGTCCTTTGCTCTACCGACCTCAGTATCATTTTAAAGCCGTTTTAGCCTTAACAGACAAAAAAGTGCGCCAAAAGTGCGCCAAATGTCAACTACATTATCAACTTTCACAGAACCAACAATTGTTACTAGCGATAATTTAAATCAACGTTCATATATAACATTTTACTTCAACAACGAGCGGATTAGAGAGTATCACGGAAAGAATATTGGACAAGTAATAAATCCCAATAGAGCGAAATCGGTAGATGAAAGAAATCATCTACTCAAGAAGTTGCAATTTGAATTGCATAAAGCTTTAGATAATAATGATTATCCTGTTATAACAACATCAATCAGAGAAATCTCATTGTCTAAAGAAAAGCATGAATCTGGAGATATCATAACCCCGTCATCGTTAAGGTTGCTTTTTGAAGCTGTTAGGAATAAATTACGTTCCGATCTAAGTAGAACTTATAAACGGGACTTAAAGAGTGTCTACAGAAGCTTTAGAGAGTTTTTAACTCCTGAGGAATCAATGGGGCCACTTAACTATATAACCTCCATAAGGATAGAGAAGTTTCTCTCTCAGTATGGTTCTTCGGGGACTTATTTCATGAATAAAAGGCGCAACCTAAGTATTATTTTTTCAGCAGGAGGGAGGCTAATCGACACGCAAATAAAGTCGGTTAAAGAGACCCCTAAAAGGAAGTCAAAAGCCAAGTTGCATGAGAAATATGAGAATGATCAAATTAAACCTATACTAAGCTATCTAAAGGCGAATTATCCAAACTTACATTTGTGTTGTTTACTTACATATGGCTCTTGGCTTAGACCACATGAAGAGATAAGGTTATTAACCAAGCATAATTTTAAAAAAGATAATACCGAAGTACATTTATCCGGCGATGATAATAAAGGGGGGAAAGTAAGAGTCGTTTACATTCCTGAATTCATACGTGCTGAGGTAAATCCTAAGCTAAAACAATTAGGGAGGCGTGATAATATCTTTAGTTTGCAATCTGAACCTTTTAATGAATACTACTTTAACACCCAATGGTCAAGAGCCTGGGCTAAGATGTTTGACCTTGGCCTTATCCATGAAAACCAAACAATTTACTCATTTAGGCACACTGCAGCAGTTCAACTTTACAGGCGCACTAAGGATGTACATCTTTTACAAAAGTTGCTTGGTCACTCTGCAATTACCGTTACATTGAAGTATTTAAGAAGCCTTGGTGAAATTAACATAGATGAGCTATCTCTTTATGCTCCTTCGCTTGATTAGAGACTAAAAGAAAACCCGTCCTGATGGGGACGGGTTTCTACATTGATCTTGATAGCTATCTGCTTAATAAATTAAGCTTTGATTTGAAGTATTGGTTTATAACCAACGAATTTGGGCTTTTTACCAGGTTCTATGACCGAACTGTATACAGACTCGACATAAAATACTTTTAGAAAGTCCTCTTCACATTGACTATTAATTCGACGAAAATACGGATCCATTCCAAGATCAGCACGTTCTTCGTTTACTCCTCTACTGATTTCTTCAATCTCATAGGTTTTGCCTATCTCAAAAGAATGACTCAACGCAGAGTAGTAGTCTGCTTCAGTTCCACGAGCCTTGTATACTCGCAATGCGTTTGTAAAAAAGGTCTTCCAGGAGCGTATGCCCTTTCCATTAACTTCTTTAACAATACGTGCGCTATCTTCACCATATATATGATGTATAGCGTTAACACGTTCCTTAAGAACCGCAGTCAGTACGGTCTCAGGGTTATTACTAACTACTTCGGCTACATTTAAGCCTAGTTTTACATTTGTTTCCATTTTATATTATTTTTAATAATACGCCAACATTGACGCTAAACTGACCGTAAGCTCAATTTCGCCGGCTTCTGAAAACAGGACTTCTGCTGAAAGATAATTATCAAGAAATCAATGAACGTTCGCTGGTTCTACAGCGGGATTCAAAAGTACTGAAAATACATCCATCTTCAAATAGCTTCTTAAATTAAGAGTAAATGAAACATTTCTATGACATATCGCAGGAGCGCTACAATTCTCTAAGTATCTGTAAATGTGATATTTATTATGAAATTGCCAATAATTTTAGTATCTTTGTGTCAACATTTCAAAATCGATATAACCAGTAACAAGGTCTTCTAGGTCAGCTCTCCCGAGTTGATCTTTTTGTTTTGCCTGGCCTTTCTATAAAATTTCGATTTTTTGTAAATGCCCTTTCCAATGCAGATTCACTCAACTTTTTAGATCCACCTTGTTAACCCAAATTGAAATGAAGAATGTACAAAACAACAACTACCTACGTGGTAGACCCAAAGACCCGGTTAGATAAGATCATGCCCAATGGATTGCCCATTAATGCCTTTATTGATAAAGGACGCTGTGCCATTGGCGGAACTTACTCAGAGATTAAAAATAAGAAACGTTGCACATTTATAGTTGTGCCAAACATCAGTATTGAACATAGTAAACAACGGTCACATCCTGAAATTGACATTGTTTATGGTGATATTAGTCCTAAACAGGTAAAGGAAATGTTCTTATCGAAGAAACAGGGTCATAAAATTATGACGACACCCGAAGGGATGCTGAAAATTATGAATGTGGCTGAAGAGTTGAATATCACAAAAGAGGTCTACGACAATTGGTTTTTACTTTTGGATGAGGCTCATACCTTTATTAGTGAAGCGTATCGCAAAGATATCTTGAGGCCATTTCAATACTTTTGGAGTTTTAAAGCCAAGTCAATCATATCGGCCACACCTTTCGAGTTTTCAGATCCTATATTTAGAACACTGGATCATCACAAAATTATATTCAACGCTCCTTTAGGAACCGTTACCCTTGTTCATGCCAAAAGTGTTGAAGGCACTCTTGATTACCTTTTGAAGAATTTAGATAAATATCCAGGTAACCTTCATATATTTTACAATTCCATAACTCAAATTGTTGCAGCTATTAGAAGGGCTGGTTTAACCCTTAAGCAATTTAAGATATTCTGTGCCGATGACAAGGAGAGTAAGAATATGGATAAACTTGGCGATCTCATAACAAATTTTGTAGCCGAACCTACAGACGAATGTTATAGCAAAGTTAATTTTTATACATGCAAATACTTTGAAGGCTGGGACTTGAATGATCTGAACGCTACAATGGTATTTGTTAGTGATATTAACAAACCACAAACTTGTTTAGGTGTTAGAAGTAAGGGTAAACAATCATTTGGGAGATTGCGGTCAGGTGAAATTCCAGAAGACGAGCCATATCAATTGATTCATATAACTAATGCAAGGAATTTGAATCACATTAAGCCACTAAGCCAGTTTAACAAGGATTTCTACGATGAAGGCCGTTTGACTATCAATTACTGGAACGCAAAAGTTGCACTTCGAGCAAAGCATAATAGGGCGGTTACAGAAACTACTGAGATAATAAAGTTCGCAGACATAAATATAGACACCAAATTAGCAACACTTAACCCATTGAAACTTGATCAACAAATAAACGAAGCAGCAAACAACGAGATATACAACCACATAGATTTTATTAAGAAAGACTGGGAAGATGGATACTTTGAAGTTGAGGTTCTTGAGGCAGATCACAAAGTAGAAACTAAAACAGCAATGAAACGTAAGTCAAAATCCCAACAGCTTGAAGACGATTATTCAACACTAAAACAATTCAAGATAAAGCAGGAAACAACAATGATCTTTACTTTCGGGCAAACGCCGGAACAGGAGATCAGCCATAAGAATCCGACAGCTTATAAAGCATTTAGATTGTTGGATGAGGCAACAATGGTAAACTTAAATTACAATGTGAAGAAAGTCGAGACAGCCATCATCCTTAAGGAGAATACAATGGTAGAACTCAAACTCACCAGATTACTGAACCAGCAGTTCAGACCGGGCTTACGATATTCTAATGCAGATATTAAAAGCAAGTTACAATCAATTTACGATCAACTGAACATACGCATATCAAATGGAAAAATAAAAGTAGCAAAAGCTACTGACCTTAAGGAGGAGGGCTGGTTTGACACGGATAAATGCAAGCTTAAGGTGGCGGAAGGTGAATATGAAAACGGCAATTTAATCATACGTGCTAACTTCAATATATTAATGGCTGCATAAGATTTACTCAGGAATAAACTTCTGATAAAATTTGAAAGTTTGCTTTATATAAGGATGTTACAAAACATGTTTAAAATTTAGAATTACACTGTGTTTATCCTTCTCAATTTTAATTACATAGACCTGCCTCAGTGCAGGTCTTTTTTGTTAACAGGTGATTTTGAAAAGAATTAGTGATAAAACGTGCATTTGGCATGTTTTAATCATAAAACGATGCTTTTGCTCAATTTGCGTCCAAAACGGGTGTTTTACAAGTGTTGATGGCAATTGCGATTTCATCTGAATCTATTACCTTTACTGCTCCAGATTCAAAATATGAAAACAGTATTAATAGTAGATAAACTTCAGTCAATAAATGTTGCCTTAGATTATATGCTTTCGGAACAAGGTTACAACGCCATTTGTCATGATACTTATTGCTCAGAAGATATTATTGAGTTAAATCCTGATCTATTGATAGTTAACCTCGCAATTGATGACAATGAGGGCAGTGAACTAATTTCTAAGGTAAAGGCCAAACTTAATCATATCCAAGTTATAATAATATGTAACGAGAAAGACCTC
The DNA here is from genome assembly GCF_050433765.1 of Mucilaginibacter lappiensis. Lineage (GTDB taxonomy): Bacteria > Bacteroidota > Bacteroidia > Sphingobacteriales > Sphingobacteriaceae > Mucilaginibacter > Mucilaginibacter lappiensis_A. The sequence continues at coordinate 267,253 of NZ_JBNPWP010000010.1, forward strand.
AAAGAGATTTCAAGTTCAGGTATTACAAATATTTATATCTCGAAGCCATTTGATATAATGATTTTCGCAGATGTTGTTAATCAGATATTACAACCCACAAGTATTTAAGAGTCAATCTGTCCTACATCTGGCGTGTTTTACTGTGACAGCAAATGGATTTCTTGCTTGTTAAAAGGCCATTCAACCACATGTATTTAAAAGGTACAGAAGCAAATACACTTATCAAATCACTCTGAAAGTCATTCGATAGGTTTTACCCTGTAATACGAATGGTTGGAACTAAGATTTGTTTTAGCGCTTGCCAAACTCACTTTAACTGTTCACTCGTGTCAAATTGATGACAGATAAGAAAGTATGCGATCAATTGTCAGACTTGACTTTAATGGCTTCCCACCTTAAATACGAAGACTCGTCAATTCCAACTAATTGCACATTTACAACATTGTCTTGTTTAAGTTTTACATTTATGGAGCCGTCAGGATTAACCGGCACGAGACCATAAGATCTTGTGTCAAGCTTCTTTGTTGATGCCTCAACTGTTGGTATAATGTTAAGTGTTCTAAAGGTAAAGACTGTAAGGTTAACTGCTATAATAGTTAAAACAATCTTTGTGTAGTTATCTGATTTCATTTCTCGTTGGTTTAGGATAGCTAAAATAAACATTAAAACTTCCGATATCTTTACTTGTAGTATACTTACACTATGGGATTAAGGCAGACAATTTCTTTCTTTGATAAGATCAGCAAGCAGATTATCAGTATTCAGGTTGCTGAATCATCCAATCTGCCATTTGAAGCTGGCTTTTGGAATACAGACACCAATCAAATATTACTTGGCAAAGAAAGGTTTAATGAGTGGGAAGAACTGACAGGTCATTTAGAAAGACAGATTGAGTTCATTCTGAAGTTGGATATTCCGCTCCATATGGGACCATCGATTCCGACGCATATAGGGCCAGTGATTCCGCTGCAAAAGGGACCAGTCAAGAAAGAGAAAGTGTGT
>NZ_JBNPWP010000011.1:0-260218 GCF_050433765.1 Mucilaginibacter lappiensis
AGTGATGATGGAGCTTTGACTGCTCTTTTACACCTTACATCACTGGTCCCTTTTGCAGCGGAATGGTGGTCCCTATTCGGCGGAATATTCACATAAGGATTTGGAACTATGGATCAGGGATAAATTTAAGGACCTTGATAATATAGAATTCCAGGAAGATGTAGCAATTCTGTTAAACGATCCGAATATTGGTTTTACCGAAGCCGATCGTAAATCCCGGATCAGAAAAGCGAGGAATATTTGTATAATATATGGCATCGGTCTAATAATTCCCGCAACAGGGATTTTCTTTTTCTTTGATATGAAGATATTGGATATAATAATGCTTATTTATCCGCTTTTAGCAATTCCAATTATGCTTACAAGCAATGGGTTGATCCGGTTTTATATAAAAAAGAACAGCCCTTTTTTTACTACGTATATAACTGTTTACATTTCTTCTATAGCCTTGTTCATAAGGTCGGCGGATAGTAACCACGTCATTCGTTTTTCTCCGCTCTTGCTACCTTGTTTGACTATTGGTTTAGTATATTGTCTTTTTCTAAACCTTGCTGCACGCGGTAAGGTCGCCACTACCACGCAGCCGACCAAAATGGCATTCTTTGTATTGATTCTGGCCGGATTGATCTTCGCTGCCGGCAGCAGCAGGACACTTAATTGCACCTTTGATAATTCGGCAGAACAACAATTTCAGGCAACCATATTAAATAGAAATATCACGCATAATAAAGGCACCACTCATTATCATCTTACAATAAGCACCTGGGGGCCGCAAACAAATGTGGAGAATATAACCGTTTCAGAAAGCACTTATAATAAGCATACTGAAGGTTCGGCTATAACCGTTTATCTAAAAAAGGGATTATTAAATACTCCCTGGTATTTTGTTTCCCAGTAACTGTTGATTCCGTAATATGCCCATTTGAAAATATGCCCTTACGAGATGGAATAGCATAATGAGATTGCCACGCTGCGCTCGGAATAACATGTTGATTATTTTAAATCATCTTGTGATGTAACAGAGTGGCGTGAGAAAACGCTTTAAATCAAGGGAATCTTATCATCCTACGAATCACGGTTCAGACAAAAGTATGTACCGCAATCCTTTGAAATACTAAAAATATTATCATATTTTTGCTAATATTTTTATCAAAATGAATAATGATATTTTATTGATCGTATCGCTGGTGATCCTGATCGTATCTGTTTTTTTATTTTTAAAAAAGCCAATGGCGGTTGAACTGATATCGGCAGAAGAGTTGAAAAAGCTCCGTATCGAGCATGACCTGCTTAAAATATCCCTGGCTAAGGCCGAGGAAAAAGCTGATATTATTGCAAACGAAAAGGAAAACATCATTCAGCTTTTAAAGGACGAAAAAACGCGCCTGCTTGATGAATTATTATACGAGCGTACCCAGCTGGCCCAGGCTAATCAGTCGTTGGAAAGTTCGCGGGCTTACTATAAATCGCAGCAGGAAAAGGTACAGGAGCAAAAGATAGAGATAGAGCAGATCCGTGTACAATTTCAGCGGGAGTTCGAAAACGTGGCCGAAAAACTGCTCAAAGAAAAATCAAAGGAGTTTATTGATATAAACCGTAATAACCTGGACATGATCCTTAATCCGCTGAAAGAAAACCTGAAGGCATTTGAGGATAAGGTTGAGAAGGTTTACAACATGGAGGCAGCCGAGCGCAACACCCTGAAAGGCGTGATCACCCAGCTGATGGACCTTAATAAACAGATCAGTGACGAGGCCCAAAATTTAACCAAAGCCCTTAAAGGCGACAATAAAAAACAAGGCAACTGGGGCGAAGTGATCCTGGAGCGGGTGCTGGAACGATCAGGACTGGTGCGCGACCAGGAGTACCGCATACAAGCCGCCATGCAAACCACCGATGGCACCCGTTACCAGCCTGACGTGATCATTGACCTGCCCGATGAAAAACACCTCGTGATCGACTCCAAAGTATCCCTTATTGCGTATGAACGCCTGGTGAATGCCGATACAGAAGAAGACCGCAAGCTTTTTGCCAAGGCCCATATCGAATCGATTCGTAACCATATTGGTGGTTTGTCATCCAAAAAATATCATGATCTGTACAAGATCAATTCGCCCGATTTTGTATTGCTTTTTGTGCCGATAGAATCATCGTTCAGTATTGCTGTTCAGCTGGATGGCGAACTGTTTAATTATGCCTGGGACAAAAAAGTGGTAATTGTAAGTCCCTCCACGTTGCTGGCCACACTGCGCACCATTGCCAGCATGTGGAAACAGGAACGCCAAAACCGTAATGTATTGGAAATTGCCCGCCTCAGCGGCGATATGTATGATAAGTTTGTGGGTTTCCTGGGCGATATGGACAGCATCGGTAAGAATATAACTTATACCCAAAATGCCTATAACAGTGCAATCAATAAACTATCTGATGGTCGTGGAAATTTAACTACCACTGCCGAAAAAATTAAGAAGTTAGGTGCTAAAGCTGATAAGCAGATAGATCAGAAATTTATTGGGGATGAGTAAGGGTAAAAACTATCAGCCTTTACGTCATGCCGAATTTATTTCGGCATCCCACAGGACAGGCTATATAAAATCATAATTCCAACTCGCTTTTTAAATCTTTCATTTCAGCGTTTACGGACTTAATTAAGTTAATTTTCCAATCCTGATGCCATCTTTTCAATTGCTTTTCGCGATCTATCGCATCAGTTATCCTTTCAAAATATTCGTAGTATACAATATCATGGAGCTTATATTTTTTAACAAATGCCGACCCTTCTCCATTTATATGCTGCCAAACCCTTGTACGCAAATCGCTGGTTACACCAATGTAGAAGGTTGTACGGTAGGTGTTTGACATGATATAAACATGGCCTTGCTTATAAAGCATATTGGTTAAAGTTATTTAGCCAATATAAATAATGTTGAATACTTTGCATGTGGGATGCCGAAATAAATTCGGCATGACAGATGGGATTCGTGTCCTAAATAAATAAAGGTCATCCTGAACTTGTTTCAGGATTCCACAGAACGGGTTCTCAACTTAGCATGTGGGATGCCGAAATAAATTCGGCATGACAAAAGCGCGTTGGTGTTATTCCATTATCTCTGCCCTCTTTACACTAAACCAGGCATTAGCCGGTTTGGAAAAAAGGAATATCATGGCAATTATCTCCACAACTATTTCGGCAGCATATAATACCATGACCAGGCTGGTAAGTTTTTCCTTTTCACTGTTATTTATCAGCCGAATAATATTGGCTGTGAATAAAAGTAAATTGAATAATATCAGGACAAGCATTACTATCCTTGCCCATTTTTTTCCCTGATTAGTTGAGGATATAAAAAAGCTGATAAATAAAAAAGTAACTAAAAAAGGGACAATACCAATACCATCGAGCCAATCGGTGGTCATGGATAAAATAAAGGCTATGTATAGTAAAATAACCCCGTTAACTACCTGTTTAGGCTTATCGTTATTGTTATCCTGATTTGAGTTTAGCTTTTTGAAAAGAATATTCAGCATTACTGTTCATTTTTAAAAGCATTCCAGCCCTGTGCCTTTAAAGGGTGCGAGTTCCCTGTTTTTGTGATGAGGTTACAGCCTGCTGAGGGCTCAGTTATATGACCTATAATGGTGATATCCATTTTAAACTTGATCTTGTCGTAGTCGGCTTGTTTAACAGTAAAAAGGAGTTCATAGTCCTCGCCTCCACTCAGCGCGCAAACGGTTGGATCAAGGTTAAATTCGCGGGCCGTTTCATAGGTCATTGGATCAAGCGGAATTTTTTCTTCGTATAAATTGCAGCCTTTATCACTTTGCTTGCAAATATGCAATATCTCAGATGCCAAACCGTCTGATACATCGATCATCGCAGTAGGTTTTACATCAATACTTTTTAGCAGTTCCACAATATCACGGCGCGATTCGGGCTTTAACTGGCGCTCAACTATATAATCTTTACCTTCCAGATCGGGTTGTATTTGTGGATTTTCCAGATAGATCAGCTTTTCGCGCTCGAGCAATTGCAAACCAACATAAGCACCACCCAGATCGCCGGATACACAGATCAGGTCACCTTCGCCGGCGCCATTACGGTATACTACATCGGCTTCATCAGCATACCCGATAGAAGTTACACTGATCACCAGGCCTTGTTTTGATGAAGTAGTATCACCACCAACCAGGTCTACATTATATTTTTCGCAGGCAATATAAATGCCTTCGTATAGTTCTTCAATGGCTTCCAAAGGGAACTTACTCGACATACCTATCGATACAGTAACCTGTGATGCGGTACCGTTCATGGCATAAATATCGCTCAGATTTACCTGTATAGCTTTATAGCCCAGGTGTTTTAAAGGGGTATAGGCCAAATCAAAATGGATCCCTTCCAGCAACATATCGGTGCTCACCAAAACTTTTTTACCTGTAAAATCAAGTACAGCAGCATCATCGCCAACACCTTTTACGGTACTTTCTTGTGTTAGCTTTATATTTTTTGTCAGATGGTTTATTAAGCCAAATTCGCCTAAGTCCTCTAAATTTGTCCTATCCTGATTTTCAAACATTTTCCTTTATAAAAAATTAATTCGCAAAAATACGAAACCTAAAGTCAATTTCGGGCCGTCGCAAAAACCCGCTTGATGTCTACCGCCGAAGGCGGGAAATTTTTAGGGATTTTAGACTTCTACCGAGCTTAGTTAAAAATATTTATCGCGCTACCCAAAATGCATCATATCCGCCTTTGGCGAAAAAAATTTTTGAGATTTTAGGGTCTACTATATATAGCGAGTCATGCCGAACTTGTTTCGGCATCCCATAAGCAAGGTTTAAAACATGTTGGCAGCCTTTTCTGTGAGATGCCGAAACAAGTTTGGCATGACTTTATCCGTTTATTATTTTTTTACAATCCCAACCTTGCTGATATCTCCAGCATGCGTTCAATTGGTTTTACAGCACGTTCAATAATATGCTGTGGCACTGTTATTTCTGGCGATCCATTTTTTAAACACAGGTATAATTTTTCCAGTGTGTTACGTTTCATGTGCGGACAATCATTACAGGCACAATTATTATTTGGCGGTGCCGGGATAAACACTTTGTCAGGGTTTTCCTTTTGCATCTGGTGTAATATACCAGCCTCCGTGGCTACAATAAATTCCTTATCCGGATGGCTGCCTGCATATTTCAGGATCCCCGTTGTTGAGCCAATATAATCGGCCATTTGCAGTATCACTTCCTCACATTCAGGGTGGGCAAGCAGCTTAGCTCCGGGATGTCTTTCCTTCAGTTTGGTGATCTTTTCCCTTGAGAAAATTTCATGAACCATACAGGCTCCGTTCCATAATACCAGGTCGCGTCCTGTTTTTTTAGCTACATAAGCACCCAGGTTTTTATCCGGCCCAAATATGATCTTTTGATCTTTTGGCAAGCTCTCAACAATGGCTACGGCGTTACTTGATGTACAAACAATATCGCTTAAAGCTTTCAGTTCGGCCGTGCAGTTTACATAGGTGATCACCAGGTGATCGGGATAGTTTTCCTTAAATTTTTTAAACAAATGAGGCGGACAACTATCTGCTAATGAGCAACCTGCCTTTAAGTCGGGTAATAAAACTTTTTTGTTGGGTGATAGTATCTTGGCAGTTTCGGCCATGAAGTGTACCCCGGCGAAAACGATAATATCGGCGTCAGTTTTAGCGGCTTGTTGCGATAGCCCAAGGCTGTCGCCAATATAATCTGCAATATCCTGAATATCGGGTTCCTGGTAGTAGTGGGCCAAAATAACTGCATTTTTTTCCTTTTTAAGTTTTTCAATTTCATCAAAAAGATCCAGTGTGGGGTCGATGTATTCGTCCACAAATCCTTTCACATTTATTTCTTCGAAGGTATCCATTTCAACAATTCAATTAATAACAACTATTTTTTATATAAATAAAACTATTGTTTATTGGTGTGTTAGTTATGTGCAAAAATCGGTATAATTTTTTTGGGATAAATTAGTTTTCACTTTTTATCAACAGTTATCAACATGTTTTGATAGTATATACTATTGATTTTGTGATTCGTATGACAATCAAATTTATTTTAAGAAAGTTTTATGTTAATATTTTTCGGGTTGGTAAAATGTTAGCTATATGACTTTATCATCTCAAAAGTCGCTTAAAAATTATTCATATTAGCAGGAAAAATGGGAGTTATCAACGCTTTCACTATTTGTTAGCTATTTGTTTACATAAAATTAACACCTTTTATACCTGTTATTAACACAAGTAGTACTTTTACACAATATACACATATAATATGACCAAAACTGTTGATTTTCTGGTGGTGGGATCGGGCATAGCCGGATTGAGTTTTGCACTTAAAGCTGCAAAGCATGGTAAGGTTCTGATAGTTACAAAATCAAACGAAGACGAATCAAACACTAAGTACGCCCAGGGTGGTGTGGCGGTGGTTGTGGATAAAAAAGAAGATTCTTTTGAAAAACATATAGAAGACACGTTAATATCGGGGGATGGTCTTTGTGACCGTGAAGTTGTGGAAGCCGTTGTTAAAGAAGGCCCGGAACGGATTAATGAAATTATTGACTACGGAACCAATTTTGATAAGACCAATGAAGGTTTTTATGACCTCGCCAAAGAGGGTGGGCATTCCGAATTCAGGGTGTTGCATTATAAAGATGTAACCGGTTTAGAAATTGAACGTTCATTGTTAGAAGAGATTCATAAAAACCCGAACATTGAAATATTAACACATTATTTCGCGGTTGATCTGATCACACAACATCATTTGGGCCAGCTGGTAGGTAAATCAAGTACAGATATTACCTGTTATGGTATTTATGCTTTCAACACAGAAAGTAATGTGGTGGAGAAAATACTTTCAAAAGTTACGGTAATGGCATCGGGTGGTGCAGGGCACATATACTCCATTACTACTAATCCTACTATTGCTACCGGTGATGGTATTGCTATGGTTTACCGGGCAAAAGGTAAGGTAAGAAATATGGAATTTATACAGTTCCATCCAACCGCATTATATAACCCCGGTGAGTATCCTTCTTTTTTAATATCTGAAGCTGTGCGTGGTTTTGGTGGTATATTAAAACGTACCAGCGGCGAAGAATTTATGCAGGAATATGATCCCCGTAAATCATTAGCGCCCCGTGATATTACTGCCCGAGCTATTGATGCTGAGATAAAAAAATCGGGAGAGGATTTTGTTTACCTTGACATCAGGCACCGGAGTAAAAAGGATATTTTAAATCACTTTCCTAATATATACGCTAAATGCCTGGAGATAGGTATTGACATGACTAAGGATATGATACCTGTTGCACCAGCCTGTCATTATATGTGTGGTGGCGTTATGGTTGATCATGTAGGTCAGTCATCTATATTAAGGTTATATGCCTGCGGCGAATGTTCTTCAACTGGCTTACATGGAGCTAACAGGTTGGCTTCCAACTCTTTATTAGAAGCTTTAGTTTTTGCACATCGTATATATGAAGATGCTATAAGCAAGTTTGAAAGTTTTGTGATCCCTGAAAATATTCCGGATTGGGATGAGAAGGGCGTACAACTGTCAAATGAGGATATCCTGGTGACCCACAACGTGCGCGAAATGCAGAAACTGATGAATGACTATGTGGGTATTGTACGTTCAGATTTCAGGCTGGAAAGGGCCATGCGAAGGTTAGGTTTATTATATGAGGAAACAGAATCTTTTTATAAAAAAACAAAGCTATCCGTAAAACTTTGCGAACTGCGTAATTTGATACAAGTATCGTTTATTGTAGTAAAATCGGCCATGTTACGTAAGGAAAGCAGGGGATTACATTATACTACCGATTACCCGGTACATGCAGAAAAAGTTGAGGATACGGTATTTTAAAATGAAAAAATACATGCGTCATTGCGAGGCACGAAGCAATCTCTATGCTATACAGAGCAAATTAAAAAGTTAAATATTTTATAGTCGACCTGCCTATGTAGAGATTATTAATGTTGTGTTTGTTTTTAATTGTATTAATGAGCTCCCTGCGGTCGGTTGTCTTCGTACCTCGCAATGACGCGTGTGGAAAGATATAAAATGAGCGGAAAACGGGATTCGAACCCGCGGCCTTCAGTTTGGGAAACTGATGCTCTACCAGCTGAGCTATTTCCGCTTATTTGCATTCAAACATAATTAAAAATTCAGGTAAATCAATATATCACTCATTCAATAACTCAATAATTAAATATATGCCTGTTATACTGCCTGTTAAAGATAAAAGCCCGGTTTGGGGTGACGATTGTTTTATTGCACCCAATGCTACCATTGTAGGCGATGTAGTGATGGGGAAAAATTGTTCAGTATGGTTTAACGCGGTGATCCGTGGTGATGTACATTATATCAGGATAGGCGATAATACCAATATACAGGATGGAGCCGTGATACATGCCACTTATTTAAAAGCAGCGACCAATATTGGTAGTAATGTATCTATTGGCCATAATGCCCTGGTGCACGGCTGTACGCTGCATGATCATACACTAATAGGCATGGGTTCTATTGTGATGGATCATGCTGTAGTGAATGAGTTTGTTATTATAGCCGCCGGAGCAGTGGTATTAGAGAATACCATTTGCGAATCGGGTTATCTGTACGCAGGTATCCCCGCAAAAAAAATAAAACCATTAACCGACGAACAAAAAGCTATGCTTAAACAGCTGCCCAATAACTATATCATGTACTCGGGCTGGTTTAAGGAGTAATAGGCTCCTTGGGTACCGTTATAGCTTCTTCGGCCTCCCAGTTTGGCCTTAAAGCTATTACCTTATCACTTACCCATATATTTTCGGGTTGTCGTTTTTGGCGTACATTACCGCTATCCCACCGGCCATTCCGGTTTTCGTCGTATATAACCCTTATTAAATATTTACCCGTTAAATAATTATTATATACTACAGAGGTGGTATTTCTTATGGGATTACTTTGTAATACAACTTTTTGTTCGTTCAACAATTCAACAACATAAGCCTTTGAAGTATCGGGAGGAACAGTAACTTTTACAGTAAGACTGCTATAATTTTCAGTTTTGTCAACCTGAAATCTTTTTGATGGTAATCTTTTATTTTTATCACCATATATGGAAGTAAACGCACTTTCATTTAAAATGAGCTCATACTTACTGCCTTGCCGCCATCTGTATTTTAGTGCAAGCTTTTTAAAATTACCCGTATCTTTCTGTATGGTATAATCACTAACGGCTACAGCTATAGAGTCTTCATTTAAAGTTACACGTGAATTATCAAAATTTTCGATGGGTAAGCTCGCTGTTAATATCAAATCATTACCAGGTTTAAGTAAGTTGTTTCCATTTATATTGTATTGAAAGTTAAGCGTACGCTGAAAACTTTCTTTTTTTGCTTTTAAAAGAGAAGTTGTATCAACCGGCTTATTATTATCAAAAACAACAACCCTTACCGAGTCAAAATTCATGTTGTGTAAATAAACAGACGCTGTATCTTTTGTTTTACTAAACTCCACCTGTTTTTGCTTGTTAAGGTCTGCGGGGTAAATAATCTTCATGGAAGGATTATTCAGGGCTTTGTTGAAAATGAAAAGCATCTTACCATCTGTGTCAAATCTTTTCTCAGAAAACCTGAATTTTTCGGGAAGCTGTTTAAATAAATTTAGCTGAATATTTGTGGTATCTGATTTAAGGTGGATGGGGTTCTTCAGAAAAGCAATAAGCTCCTGGTCATTATCAAATATTTTATTGGGTGATGCTTCTTTCAATGCATATATGCGGTAGTCGTTCTCATGTAAATTGTTCAGACTAAAATTTCCGGACGAATCTGTAGTGGCATAAACGCTTGGTTTCTTTTTACCAAAAAGAGTATCCTGTTTTAACGGAAAAAGCATAACGGTTACATCCTTTTCTTTTTCCTGCGTTAGGGTATTGGTAACACTGCCGGTTATACTTAATGAATCGATGTGCGGGCCCGTCGAAAAAACGTAGGTGAAATTTTTGAGCACATTACTTTCGTTCACGTCTTGTATAGACTTGCCAAAGTTTATAACGTAGGTAGTATTTTTTTGAAGGGTGTCTTTAAATTTTATTTTAAGATCTCTTTTGTTCGAATTATATTCCGGCGCTTTTTCCATCGCCGGGCTCATGCTTATTTCCTGGTACTGGTTTGTCAGTTTTATAAACTCGTCAAATTGCAGGTCAATTTCTTTAGCAGCAAAATTACGGGTCTTGTTAGCCGGGACTGCCTTCACCAACTTGGGCGGGGTAAGGTCGCGGGGCCCTCCCTGGGGTGGTTGTTGAGCTGCGCAGCCAAAAAGCACTAAAATCGGAATTAAATGGAGTAAAAAATTGTAATAATTGACCTGTTTTTTATTTAACATGGTTTTTAGGCGATATAAGCGATTTTTATATTTTTATGAACGGTAATATTAAAAATTCAAAATAATTGATTTAAAACGATGTTTTGTAACGTATTTATTATCAATAAGTTATATATCATCTGGAGACATGTACCATTAAAACTGAAATGTCAGACGGCGAAACTCCTGAAATGCGGGATGCCTGACCTAAAGTGCGTGGTTTTATCTTCATCAATTTTTCGCGTGCTTCTTTTGAAAGTGATACCAGTGTATGATAATCGAATTCCGGGTTTATTTCGCGGTCTTCCATTTTCTTCATCCGGTCAACAATTTCCAATTCTTTTATAAAGTAACTCTCATATTTGATTTTTATTTCAGCCTGCTCAATAGTTTCTTTATCATAGGCCGATAATATTTCGGCCAGTGGTTCATCTGCTTTTTTCAGATCGTTAAAACCAATCTGCGGGCGGCTTAATAAATTAAAGAGTTTAGCATTTTGTGATAGAGGACTTGTACCCAGTTCATCAAGTAAGGCATTAACATTTGATGGATCGATAGATTTGCTTTTAGTGTAAGCAACAATATCATCCGAATTTTTAACCTTCTGTTTTACTTTTTCCAACCGTTCGTCATTGATCAAACCGAGCTCATGACCCATTGGGCTTAGCCTGATGTCAGCATTGTCCTGGCGTAATAACAGGCGGTGTTCGGCTCTGGAGGTGAACATGCGGTATGGCTCTTCGGTACCTTTTGTTACCAGGTCATCAATCAATACACCAATGTATGACTCTGATCTTTTCAGGATTAACTCATGTTTATCATTTATTTTTTGATGCGCATTTATCCCTGCAATGAAGCCTTGTGATGCTGCTTCCTCATAACCGGTAGTACCATTGATCTGTCCGGCGAAGTATAGGTTGCTGATCAATTTTGTTTCTAAAGTTAAACCAAGCTGGGTAGGTGGGAAGTAATCATACTCTATAGCATAACCCGGGCGGAACATTTTGGCGGTTTCAAACCCGGGAATTTTGGTAAGTGCTTTGTATTGTACATCCTCGGGAAGGGAGGTGGAGAAACCATTTACATAGATCTCTACGGTATTCAATCCTTCCGGTTCAACAAATATCTGGTGACGTTCGCGCTCGGCAAAACGGTTTATTTTATCCTCGATAGATGGGCAATAACGTGGACCTAATCCTTTGATACGCCCGGTAAACATAGGCGATTTTTCAAAGCCTTCTTTTAAAGTTTCATGTACATCGGTGTTGGTATAAGTGATCCAGCAGCAGCGTTGCTCTTTCATCAATTCTACATCTGTAAAAGAAAATCTACCACGTTCTTCATCACCCCATTGCTCTTCCATGAGGCTGTAATTTAGGCTGCGACCATCCACGCGGGGAGGGGTACCGGTCTTCATTCTGCCAGAGTCAAAACCTAAAGTGATTAGCTGTTCGGTTAGTCCGGTTGCTGCTTTTTCACCAGATCGGCCACCACCAAACTTCTTCTCGCCTATATGTATTACGCCATTTAAAAAAGTACCATTTGTAAGTACTACAGCGTCGGCTTCAATCTCTACACCTATAGATGTACGTACACCTGCAATGGTATTATTCTTTACTAATAAGGATGTAACGGTGTCCTGCCAGAAGTCTACATTAGGGGTTCTTTCCAGTGCCAAACGCCATTCTTCTGCAAAACGCATACGGTCGCTTTGCGCCCTTGGGCTCCACATAGCAGGTCCTTTTGAGCGATTAAGCATCCTAAATTGCAGCGAAGTTTTGTCGGTAATAATACCTGAGTATCCTCCCAATGCGTCTATCTCGCGCACTATTTGTCCTTTGGCAACACCGCCCATAGCAGGGTTACAACTCATCTGTGCAATAACCCCCATGTTCATGGTGATCAGCAATACAGACGACCCAAGGTTGGCAGCGGCAGCAGCAGCTTCACAGCCGGCATGTCCTGCACCTACAACTATTACATTATATTTCCTAAACATTTTCACCTCCATGTTCCACGTGGAACGCTATTATCTTTCTATCTAATGCGCTTAGTTAAACGCATAAATACTATTCTAATTGTACCTATGTTCCACGTGGAACATAGGAGTTTTAGCTTAAATAAAGCCATTTTAAGTGTGTAATCTTTATTCGATTTATATTCATGTTCCACGTGGAACATGAATTGTTTTCTCTTAAAATATATACAGCAGAACGTACAAAATTATTCAATCTATACTGATGTTCCACGTGGAACCCTGAATAATGATATAAATGCTACAATCCCCCATATAGCTTCTAATACCACAAAAGGGTAGAAACTGATCAAGTAGGAAGAGTAGCAGCAAGTAGCCGCACCGATAAAGTTCATAAGCTTGTAGGCCTTACTTTCAGCAGATAATTTGTTAAATAAATTTAGCAAAAAAGCTATCAAAAGAATAATTACACCTACAGAAGCAATGATATCTGATGCCTTCATATTAGGATTCTTTTAGCTCAGTTAACTCCATCCAACGGGCGCTTTTAGCATCCAGCTTTTTGTTCAAATCATCTATCTGGTTTATTATTTCATTCAACTTTGCAGGCTCAATTCCTACCACATTTAGCTGATCTGTTTTAGCTTTTATCTGATTTTCTATCTCTATGATCTCGGCTTCCGTTGTTTCCAGCTCTTTAGCTTCTTTAAAGCTAAGTTTGCTCTTTTTAACAGCAGGAGCAGCAGTTTGCACAATAGGAGTGCCCTTTTTGTTTTGCTGTTTTGCTTCTTCAAGCTCCAGACGGTATGAAGAGTAATTCCCATTATAGATCCGCACATTTCCGCCATCTTCCATAATAAAAAGTTGATCGGTTAACTTGTCCAGTAAATACCTATCGTGCGATACCATCATCAATACACCACCATAATTGGTTAAAAATTCCTCCAATACATTCAGGGTATCAATATCCAGGTCATTCGTGGGCTCATCCAGTATCAGAAAGTTAGGATTCTTCATCAGGATACTCATCAATTGTAACCGTTTCTTTTCGCCACCGCTCAATTTAGATATAAAACCATATTGTTTAGCAGGTGGAAATAAGAACAGTGTAAGCAGGGCAGAGGCCGAGATCAGTTTGCCATCGGCCATAGTGATAAACTCCGCTACGTTTTTTACAATATCAATTACACGTTCATCTTCCTTAAAAGTAATACCCGACTGGTGAAAATAGCCAATCACGGTAGTTTCACCTTTATCAATAACGCCTTTATCTGGTTGTAGGCCTCCGGTGATCAGGTTAAGCAGGGTTGATTTACCACTTCCGTTTTTACCGGCTAAGCCAATGCGGTCGCCTTTTTTAAATACATAGCTAAAGTTATTGATGAATGTGCGGTCATTGAAACCCTTATAAAGATGGTTCATCTCCATGATCTTATTTCCCTGGCGCGCAGTTTTTACGCTCAGTTCTACTTTTTCACGAATACCACCGCTTTTGGTCTTTTCTTCCAGGTCATAAAACGCGTCAATGCGTGCTTTTGACTTGGTACCCCGGGCTTGTGGCTGGCGGCGCATCCATTCCAGCTCTTTGCGCAGCAGGTTGCTGTTTTTTTGAAACGACGCCTCGTCGGCTGCATCACGCTCGGCTTTCTTCTCCAGATAATAACCATAGCTACCATTATAGGGTACTATCTTACCGCGGTCAATCTCCAATATCTCATTACAAACGTTATCCAGGAAATACCTGTCGTGCGTAACCATCAGTATGGTCTTGTTGCCGTCGGTCAGTAATTTTTCCAGCCACTCAATGGTATCAATGTCAAGGTGGTTGGTAGGCTCATCTAAAATATAAATATCAGGGTCTTCAATAAGCAGCTTAGCCAGGGCCAAACGTTTCTTTTGCCCACCCGATAGGGTATTGATCTTTTGGTTCAGGTGGTGGATGTCTAACCGGCCTAAGATGGTTTTGATCTTATACTCGTATTCCCATGCATCTACATCGCTCATCTCCTCCATCACTTTTTCAATGGCTTTGGCATTGTCGGGCTCGTTCTCTAAAAGTTCCTCATACTTACGTATCAGTTGCTGCTGTACATCATCGGCATGAAAAATATAATCGCTGATGGTTACGGCATTTTTAAAGTGGGGATCCTGTTCCAGGTAACCCATGTTGAGGTCGCGACTTTGAACCACCTTGCCTTCAGTAGGTTTTAGGTGGCCGGCTAATAATTTTAATAAGGTAGATTTACCCGCTCCATTAACGCCAACCAATGCAACCCTGCGGCCACGGTTGATGCCGATGGTAATGTTTTTAAAAAGCCAGTTGTCATGAAATTGATGGCCAAGATTCTCGGCAGAAATGTAAGTGCTCACGATAGTTGTTTTATTTTATCAGACTCATATATAAATAAGGCTGTATCATTTTTTATTGATTGTGTATACATGGCAGCAGCCACCGTTGCCGCCGGTATGCTCCTGTATTTTTTTAACCCTCCAAAAAGCAAAGGATCTATTATTTTAAATAACACGATGATTAATTTTTCGGTTATCCGTTTTTCCTGCCTGTCGCCTGTTAACAACGACGGACGATAAATATGCAGCGCCGGAAAGCCCACTTGCTGCAGATCGGCCTCTGTTTCGCCCTTCGTTTTAGTATAAAAAGCAGACGAAGTGGTGTTAGCACCTATCGACGAAACAAGATGATACTGTTTAACACCGTTTTTATGCGCTAATTGCCCCAGGCGCAAGGGATAATCATGGTCAATTTGACGGTAAACAGCCAAATCGGGCGTTTTACTTTTGGTTGTCCCCAGGCAACAAAAAATAGCATGACCGGTTAACTGGTCTGCATACGTTTCCTGCCGGGTAAAATCCACAACCAACTGAGTCAATTTAGGATGCTTTGTTGATAATTCTTTTCTAACCAGAATTAAAACTTCATCATAAAAAGGTTGTTGGAGTAAAATTTCCAGTAATTTACTGCCAATTAGTCCGCTTGAACCTGCAATAATAGCTTTATTTGCCATTGTGCGCTTCTTTTTTGCAAAAGTACGCATAAATAAATTGTGGAATAAAAATTGTATGTTTAAACATATAAATAGGAGAACATCATGAAATCAATATTTTATCCCGAAAACGAACGTGGAAAAAATGATATCGGCTGGTTAAAAGCAAACTTTTCATTCAGCTTTGCATCATATTATGACCCTAATAAGGTAAATTTTGGTGTATTAAGGGTATTAAACGATGATACTATAGCGGGAGGCAAGGGTTTTGGTACTCACCCGCATGATAATATGGAGATCATTACCATACCGCTTGAGGGTGGTTTGGAACATAAAGACAGCATGGGCAATACCGGGGTGATCAATGCCGGCGAAGTGCAGGTCATGTCGGCCGGTACAGGTGTTTACCACTCAGAGTATAATGCTTCGGCTACTAAAGACGCTAAAACACTGCAAATATGGCTTTTCCCTAAAGAAAGGAACATACAGCCACGGTATGATCAAAAGAGCTTTAAAGACGTTTTAAAGCTGAACCAGCTTACTACTTTGATATCGCCTGTAAAAAGCAATGATACTTTATGGCTTAATCAGGACGCCACCTTTAGCATGGGCGATTTTGAAGCTGGACAGCAGGTAAACTACGATATAAAGACCTCTGGAAATGGTGCTTATGTATTTGTTATTGAAGGCTCTGTTAAAATAAACAGTACGGTTTTAAACAAAAGAGATGCTATGGGTGTTTATGATACAAGTTCATTTATAATTGAACCCGAAGTACTTTCCCGTTTCCTGATCATTGATATACCAATGTCATAAACCTGCAAACCGAAACCTAAAGGTTAATTTTTCTTGAACTGCAAAATAAACAGGTAAAACAAAGTTTTACCTGACAATTAGTTGTGTAACTTATGGCAGAACAAGCAATTACCGGATGGAGGAGGTGGATGGAAGGCATTGGGGAACAATGCATTTTCTTTACCAGGTTTTTCAGAAATATATTTGCCGGCGGTTTTGAATGGTCGGAATTTGTGCGGCAATGTTATGAAATAGGCTATCGTTCCATGATGCTGGTGGGTATAACCTCCTTCATCATGGGACTGGTTTTAATTGTACAGCTCAGGCCATCCCTGGTAGATCTTGGCGCCGCCAGTATGCTGCCCAAAACACTTGCTGTATCCTTTATCCGCGAAATAGGACCTGTTATTACTGCCATTATATGCGCCGGCAAAATATCCTCGGGCATAGGGGCCGAACTGGGCAGTATGAAGGTTACCGAGCAGATAGATGCCATGGAGGTATCAGGAGCCAACCCGCTGCAATATCTTGTTGTTACGCGTATTTTGGCAACCAGTATCATGGTACCCCTTTTGGCCATTATTGGCGACGTTATAGGGCTGTTTGGTGGCTTCCTGGCCCTAAATATTACAGATAACATCAGCCTTCCTCTTTATTTTAATAAATGTATTGCCTCCCTTGATTATTCAGACTTTTTACCGGCTGTGGTTAAAACCGTGTTCTTTGGCTTCGCGATAGGTTTTGTGGGCTGCTATAAAGGATATCACTCCAATAAAGGGACTGAAAGCGTGGGGATAGCTGCCAATTCGGCTGTGGTAACCGCATCCCTGTGGATATTTGTTATTGATGCCATAGCCGTTCAGATCACCAGTTTGTTATTTTATAAATAAGATGAAGGCAACAGACGAAAATATCGATACTAAAAATCCGGCTTCAACTAAAAAGGATGAGGTGGTGATACATGCCAAAGGGGTAAAGAAGGGCTTTATTGATAAAGATGTGCTGAAGAGTATCACCTTCGACCTGAAAAGGGGGGAGAACATGGTGGTTATGGGCAAATCGGGCTCTGGTAAATCAGTAACTATACAGTGTATAGTAGGGATGCTTAAGCCAGATGGTGGCGCATTGACCGTTTTAGGTGAAAATGTAGCCGAAATGAATGATGACGAGTTGAAACAATTGCGGATGAAAATCGGCTTTTTGTTTCAGAGCGGGGCTTTGTATGATTCCATGACCGTACGGGAGAACCTGGAATTTCCATTAACCAGGGTGCTGATGCTTAAAGATCAGCAGGATATAGATAAACGCGTGGAAGAGGTTCTGGATGGCGTTGGCCTGCTTGATTCCATAGATAAATTACCTTCAGATCTATCTGGCGGGATGCGTAAAAGGGTGGGGCTTGCCCGCACCCTCATCGTAAAGCCCGAGATTATGCTTTATGATGAGCCAACTACTGGCCTTGACCCTATCACATCCAGGGAAATCAGCGAACTGATACTCCACATGCAAAAAAAATACAAAACATCATCTGTGATCATAACCCACGATATGGAATGTGCCCGGATAACGGCCGATCGCATTGTAATAATAGATGATGGAGAATTTATAGCCGAAGGTTCCTATAAAGAGCTGCAAAAATCGGATAACAAAATTGTAAAATCATTTTTTAGCGAAACGATATGAAAACCACATCATCACAAAAAATAAAAATTGGCCTGTTTACCTTTGCGGGCTTAGCAGTATTGGTGCTGGGTATATTTTTTATAGGCAATAAAAAAGGGTTGTTTAACTCCACTTTTAACCTGTACGGCACGTTTAATAATGTAAGCGGTTTACAGGTAGGCAATAACGTGCGCTTTGCCGG
Source organism: Mucilaginibacter lappiensis (assembly GCF_050433765.1). GTDB lineage: Bacteria > Bacteroidota > Bacteroidia > Sphingobacteriales > Sphingobacteriaceae > Mucilaginibacter > Mucilaginibacter lappiensis_A. Next base: position 18,023 of record NZ_JBNPWP010000011.1, read on the forward strand.
TATTAACGTAGGTGTAGTACAATCCATCAACATCGTGACAGACAGTTCGGTAAGGGTTGACCTGACGCTGAACAACAATGTGCGGAAATTCATCAAAACCGATGCAAAACTAAGCATAGGCAGCGATGGACTGATGGGTGATAAGCTGGTGGTAATTGCCCCCGGCGGTATAAAAAGCCATGACGAGGTACAGCCCGGAGGCCGGCTGGGATCCATTAACCCGGTTGATGTAGATAAGATAATAACCAAACTTACCCGCGTTGCCGATAATGCTGAAATATTAACCACTGATTTGTCGCAGATTGTAGGTAAGATAAATGGCGGAAAAGGAACCATTGGACGTTTATTGAATGATGATAAGATGGTGAGAGACCTGGAGGGTACTGTAAGACAAGCCCAAACCACCATGAAAAACGTTCACCGGACTACCAATACCCTAAATGAGGACCTTACAGCCGCGCAGCATAACTTTCTGCTAAGAGGTTTCTTTAACAAAAAGAAAAAAGCTGCCAAAGCCAAACAGGATTCCATTAAAAAGGTACAGGAGCAAGTACAGAAAGGGAAGGAAAAGGCTGCCAAAGCCAAACAGGATTCTATTAAAAAGGTACAGGAACAAGCACAGAAAGACAAGGAAAAGGCAGCGAAGAATAAAGGGGGTAATTAATTGTGTCATTGGGGGGCCTGTCATGCTGAGCTTGTCGAAGCATCGCGCGTAGGGGCCGGCCCTTACCATGCTAATGACGGTAAAAGCTCGTCCTGCATCAACTAAATACAACTATATAGAATACTATACACAAAAACGATACATTAGAACTAAAAAGCAGGCATGGGCTGCGAAATGAAATGAACAAAAAAAGCCCCTCGATATTATCGGGAGGCTTTTTTTGTTTTATAACGAATACCCCTTAGTTAAGGTATTTGGTGATATCCTCTGATAGCGGGGTAGTTTGTGACCTGAAACGATGTATTAATTTACCATTTTCATCAATCAGGAATTTTTCAAAGTTCCATTTAATTTCGCCCGTAAAATCAGGGTTTTCAGCTGTAGTTAAGTATTGGAATAACGGATCAATGTCAAGTCCCTTTACGCTAACCTTGCCGCTCATTGGAAAGGTAACTGAAAAATTTTCCTTACAAAAAGTTTTAATGTCCTGGTTGGTACCTGGTTCCTGACCGCCAAAGTTGTTGGCCGGGAAACCTACAACCACTAATTTACCTTTATACTGCTCAGATAGCTTTTCGAGGTCAGCGTATTGTTTGGTAAAGCCGCATTTAGAGGCTGTATTAACAATAAGCACTTTTTTACCCTTGTATTTGGCCAGGGAAAAGTCTTTACCATCAATGCTTTTCAGCTTAAATTCGTACACCGATGATGGTGCGGAAATAAAAAGGAATGCTAATATTAACGTAAGTAATTTCATTTTTTTATAATTGATCGTGAAACAAATTTCTTAAGTAAAATTAACTATTAAAAAATTCTTTTAGCCAAATACTCATCTTCTTTTTGTGTCATTTTCTTCTTTGTAACAACACTTTTATCTGTATAGCCTAAAAGGTGTAAAGCGCCGTGGATAATTACGCGATGCAATTCATCAGTTTCGGTGATATTAAATTTTACGGCATTTTCGCGAACGCGTTCAATTGATATAAAAATATCCCCCAGGATCTCGCCCTCAACCTCCGAATTATCAAAAGTAATGATATCGGTAAGGGTATCATGATCAAGGTATTGCTGATTAAGTGGCAGGAGGTATGCATCAGAGCAAAAAACGTAAGTAAGTTCTTTTAATTTAAAACCCTCGGCGGTAATGGTATCTTTGATCCATTGTCGCACAAGGGCCTTGTTTTTTAACTTATAGCTGATGTCTTCTTCAAAAAACTGGATAGCCGGCATTATATTTTAAAGTGTAGTTCAATAGTATTGCCTGATGTATTAAAAATACATTGATCGGCCAGGTGTTTTATAATAAAAACTCCCCGCCCGGTTAAATTCTCCAGATTTTCGGGTGCGGTAGGGTCGGCCAGGTTGGCATAATCAAAGCCGGTACCTTCATCGGTAATGGTCCATATGATGCGTTTGAGCTCAACCTCGGCATTAATGATCACCTTTTTTGTTTCATCGTGTTTATTGCCATGTATAATAGCATTTATAACGGCCTCGTTCAAACAGGTCATCATATTAGCGAAAGTATCTTCGGCAACGTGATATTTATCCGCAATTTCTTCAATCAGCAATTCAAGTCGCGCTATACTTTCCGTTTTTGACGGTAGTTGTAACGTAAATAACTCGCTGGTATGAACATTGGCCTGCTCCATTTTATTTAGCATTAAGTTGATCAAAGTAAGATTTAATTTTTTGTTTATAATACAAATTAAGTGCCGGAGATACTGTTTTTATCTGCTCTGTTTGTTTATTTCTTTGCTGCTGGTATCCCTGCAATGCCTTTATATATCCCGGAGGTATGTCTTTGCCGGTATGGCTTTCTCTTTGCTGATCCTGCTCGCGTTCCTGTTCTGCTTTTTCAGCCTCCAATAACCGGCTTTGAATTTGTTGTTGCCTCTTTAGCGCTTCATCCGTTATCTTCCTGTTTACGAGATCATGCTCAGTTTGTTCCATTTCTTTCGAAATTTTATCCAAATTCCCTAACCCACCTTTTCCATCCTTGTTTTCATCGCGGTTTATTTGCTCAAGCGCTTGTCTTATCATTTGCTGCTGACGGGCCATTTTAGCCAGTTGCTCGCTCATGTTTCCCTGGTTTCCCTGCTGGGTTTTACCCTGATTTCCTTGCTGTTGCATTTGATCGCGCGCCTTCTGCATATTTTGATTGAGCTGTTGCTGCATTTTAGCGAGCTGCGATACCGATTGCGGTTTACCCTTGCCAGCTTTGCCCTTATTCATCATTTTTTGCAATTGTTCCAAAGCTTCGCTCAGCATCAGGGCAAGGTTGTTCATGGATGTCATGGCGTATTGCTGGTGGCGGTTGGCTTCGGCTGTACGACGGTCGCCCAGGTTTTCAAGAGCCTGGTCAATGTGCGAGTTGATGCTGCTGATTTCCTTGTTTACGGTTGATTGTATTTGTGGTATGCGCCTGCTGATGGCATAAAGACTATCCTCGGCGGTTTTTAAATTATCTTTAATATCCTTTTGGTTTTGTGACAGCGTAATATAAGAAGGATCTGTTGGGTTGGTGCTTTTTAAGGTTTGCATCACCTTTTCCTGACTAAATGAACTATTTACCAGGCTTTTTAACAGCTCACGCAGTTGCTGGGCATCAATGGCATTTTCCTTGCTTTCGCCCTCTTCATTATTTTGCTGCAATTTGCCAGCCAGCTGCTGCATTTGTTTGGCTGCCTGTTTTTGCGATTTTGATGCGCCGCTTTTATTGTTTTTTTGCAGTTCGCCTGCGCTTTGATCCATTTGCTGATCAATGCTTTGGGTTTCCTTTTCGGGGTTTTCAAAATCCGATTTATGCTCGGCCTGCTCGTTTGTTTTTTGCAGGTCTTCCAGTCCCTTTTTAATATCCTGAAAATCCTTTTTCAGGTTTTCCTGCTCCTGTTGTAATGATTTTTGATCGGCACCCTGCTGCTGGGTTTTGTCTGATAGTTTTTGTTCCTTATCGGCCAGCTTGTTAAGCTGATCAACGCTTTGGTTTAGCTTTTGATCAAATTCCAGCTTTTTATACAGCTCCAGCATACGGTCCAGCTCTTTTTTTAACGATTTGTTATCCATTTGCATTTTTGATAACTCATCGCGAGTGGAGTCTTTTTGTTGCTGATCTAAAAGTTTTTGCAGGTTTTGTAGCAGTTCTTTTGTTTTTTGATCAAGTACATTGTTAAAAAGGTCCTCAATTTGCTTTTGCTTGGCTAACAATTCCTCGTTTTGCTGTTGGTTTTCCTGGCGGTTATACAGGTTTTTCTTGTTATCGTCTTTTATTTCCTTTACCAGATCTTCCAGGTCGCGGCGTTTTTGAAGCAGATCCTCTACCTGTTTTTTTTCATCAAAGGAAAGTGTGTTTTTATTTAGCAGGAGTTGGTTTAGCTTTTGCGAATCGTGCTCTACCTGGCCAGCCAGTTTAATTGCCGATTGCATTTTTTGCTTTATGGCCTGTGTGCCGGCGTTTAACTGCTCATTTGTAGCCTTCGTATCGGGCACGTTGAGGGTACGCTCAGGACTGCGGGCTTTTTTGGGTCCGTTTACTCCGTCGTTATCAGCAACTTCAAAAAAATAAGTTATCCGGGCGCCTGGATCAATACCCAGCTCTTTCAAATTCCAGAAATAAAAGAAATCCGACTGCGTTTGGTTCATGACAGCATCAATACGCTTTATGAACGTTTTTTGCCCCCCCTTATTGCCGGGAGACTGTACGCTGTAATGGAAATTTAGTGACGAAAACCCGTGATCGTCCTGAATTTTGCCATTGAAATACAGGGCTTTCATACTTACCGAATCGGATTTTTCCTGTACCATAATAGCAGGGGGCTCATCGGCAATTACGTTTATGTGGTAAGCCGCCGAATCGCTATGATTCACCAGCGGGTTTATTGGACTGAGCTTGTAAACGGTGTTTTTGTAAATCTTTTCACTATGCTCAAACAAATCGGTACCATGTGGTTTGGCCGGCTGCGCCACACCATTCATATAAAATTGCAGGCCCGATGCGTATTGTGTGTGTAATTGCCAGTTCACCAGGGTACCTGTTGGTATAATAAGGTCGCCGGCATTAACAAGTTTTTCGGATTTTTTATGGAGATAAGCCGGATAGGTAAGCTCCACATCAAAATGCAGCAGAGCAGGCTTCTGATTAACCTTAATTTCAAACTGAGCCGAAGCAAAGCCATTGCCCAACAGCCTGAACCGTGTATTTTGCTGCAGATTGGTGAACAGGTAGTGAAAACGGCTGATGTTTTCTTTATCGAGCTTAAATGTATTATTGGCGGTTTCAATATAAACGTCGGCGGGTAATCTGTCACCATCCAGTTTCAGATTAAGCTGCAGGTCATCGCCCTGTACAACCGAAAGGCTTTTATTGAGGATATTAAACTTAAACGGAGCTATCGGCACAAAATATTCATTATGCCTGATGAGCCTTTTGGTGCTTTCGGTTAATATAGATGGCGCGGCAAAAGCAAGTATTACGATTACGGCTACCGGGGCCAGCACCCATTTTAAATATTTAGTGTTTTCGCGAATATTGATGGCCGATGGAAAACTAACAGGCTTAAGCGCCTCTATCTTTTGATCAATACTGGCTTCAATAAGGGCGCGGTGTTTTTCGTCCTGGGCGGCCAACTTTTTAAGCTGCAGGGTATTGAGCAGCTTATCATTAACATCATGAAAATGTTTGCCTATAATTTCGGCAGCTTCGTCATGGGTTAATGAGCGGCCCAGCTTAAACCAGGCCAGTAATGATGGTAAAATAAGCCAGCATACAAGGCCAATATTAAGCAGGATGAAAAAATAAAACAGGATGGTGCGAAAAACGATATTGAAATTGCCAAAATATTCGCTCAGGGTAATTGCTACATAGGCTGTAAACAGGCCGGCACCTAAAAATATAAGTCCGCGCAGAAAATTATTGAAATAGTATTTCCTGATGAAGATGTTGATCTTCCCGATTAATACGTCATAATTTTCAGAAGAATTCATATTTCAGTGCTAAAATACTCAATAGAATTTAAACGATAAAACGGGGCAATTTATACAATACGGTGATTAAGTTAATAATGGAGTGTATAATAACCAACATGAACAATACTTAAAGGGCACAATTTGAGCGATAAATTTATTTAAATGAGATCATAACAATCACTTTCTATCGATAAATACATGCCATTTATCGACACCTTTATGTTTTTAAATAATGATAAAGTATGTTAGCCCGGCAGATCGGGGCATTAGCCCTGGTTGTGTGATAAGGTTTAGGTTAAGCCTCCGAACTGCGAGAGTAAGGGGGCTTTTTATGAAAGAGTGTATTAAATAATTTTATATATAAATATGTTAATGAATGTATTAACAATATTAGCTACGTTAATATGTAGCTGTTTAATTTGTCTGCTTGCGGTTCGGTTTCTGCCAAATAAGGGCAGGAGGGATGAATCCTGAGCAATTAGAAGGTGGGGCGTGAAGCCCTTTTCGACAAAAGAGGGGCGATAAGGAAATTTAATTTATAACTCAACTTCGTATCAGTTACAATTAGCACCAACATGAGTTTTATTATTGTGTTTGGGGCTATCTTACGCTCACGGTGGTTTTTTTTGATAGTGGCGTTACTGTTTTTCAGCATGTTGAAGCATATTAAAAAGCGCTATTATCCAAATTGGAAATTTCCGGATTGTATAAGCATTGGATATGCTGAATATTTGTATAAAAGTATATTAAAAGAGATATCCAATAATTAGATGTTCCTGTTATCTTTATCATAGTGTGATATAAATAGTATATTATTTTGTGTACTAAAAAATAATTTAAACAGCTTTATTGGGTTCAAATTACGCTATTCCATTAGAAACAGCGGAATGCGAAGGTTAGGTAGCATCAATGGCCCTACTTTAAGTTAAACTCTCAGATGTGATCTTTTCCCATTTTCTATATATCGAGTCACGGGTAAGTTAGGTACTGATGCCTTTAAAAAGTAACTATGTGTTTTAGAAAAGTCTTTATATCTATTTTTCTGCTGGTATTTATGATTGCAAGTTGTACCGACCGGGATAAAACCGTTGACAAAAGTAAGCTGCTTGGTTATGATTATCGGCTTTATCAGGACTCACCTGCATGGGAATTAGCTAAGGCTGTTGAAGATCAGGATGTCGTAAAAATTAGGCAGGAAGTCAGTAGGAATAAATCACTGCTAAATTATCAGGAACCCCGATTTGGAATAGGGCTGTTACAAATGGCAATCCGAACCGAAAAATACAGATCGGTAGAAATATTAGTTCAGTTAGGTGCAGACCCTAATTTGCAAGATAGCTATGAAGGATTATCGCCTTTAATGCAGGCTGCATTTATCGGGGATGGGATACTTCAGGTAGGACGGGATACCCGGTATTTGGAATTATTATTAAAATACGGCGGCGATCCGAACCTTGAGTCACATGGGGGAGCCCGGGCTGAAGGTATCGACGGAAACACTCCCCTTTCTATAGCCTGTCTGCAAGGGTCTGTATCTTATGTACAGATATTGGTTAAAGCCGGCGCCAACATCAATCATAAAAGACACAATACGTACGATGCTCTTTATAATGCGCTTATCCATAAGTATCCGGATATTGTATTGTATCTTCTTAATCATGGCGCTATTTATAAACAACCATTATCAATAGATTATGATAATCATAAGGAATATATAACCGACTTAATGGCTGACTGGGATTTTGAAAAAGGGTCCGATAGATATAAGAGTCAGCAAAAGATAGTTGCGTTTTTACAGCGTTCTCATTCAAAATGAAAGACATTTATTCCGTTCCTCCTTGCACTTGATTGATACAATCGTGCTCACACCCCTATAAAAGAGAAAATCTTTGTTTTGTTGGATGAGTGCACAGAGCTATCTTAGGCGAACGAAACCTATGGAAATTAAGCCCATCTCAATTGAACAACAGGAGCAACTTAGTAAGATTGCAACCTCACAAGATTGGACGCCATGTCAAGTTACATTAAGTAGTGGTGTTACATTGGACAATGTATACTTAGCAAATCACGATGAATATTTAAGATCATGGGGCAGAATCAACAAAGAGATGTTAGTACCTATAGAAGAAGTAATTAGTATAGAAGAAAGCCCTAATGCTCTTCCTGTTTCACTTTCAAAGAAGCTTTACGATGCGGGGGAATCAGGTATGGGGTATTGTGTGTTTAAGATAGTATATGATACTGGTGCTACCTTTGATGTTGTTACAGGTAACGCGGTTGACTTTGTACCATCACCAGAAGGTCTAACTATAAGAAATATAGTTGATGTGCTACCTCATGAAGGCTCTAGGCAAGCTTATTTAAACGGCTTAGATTATAAGTGGTGCTTGTTTAAAGGCTTATGACATTGTGACAAAGTGAGGAATGAATTACTCAGCAAAATTACGCTTATAGCTGATGTAGCGAGGCAAGGAACTATTGCATAAACACAAGCTTATACACTGCCACACATTTATTCCGTTTCTCCTTGCACTTGATTGCTATAAACGTGGAGTGTCATCGTAATTCACTAAATCAAACATTATGAAACTTAGATTAAACCTCGCAGTGTTCCTTAGAAAATAAAATGTTCACTTGCACTTACAGGCGGACTTATTATATTTGCCTCTCAAACATTTGTACCCTTTGTTATGCTACTATGTTTGAGAGAGCGTTCTAAACAACCACTAATTAACAGATCATTAGCCTTGCTTATGACTTGCAAGTGCATAGATTACAGTTAGTTAAAAGTGTAGATGGTATCTTACACCAACCATTCGGGATGTAGCGTAGCCCGGTATCGCGCCAGCATGGGGTGCTGGAGGTCGTGGGTTCGAATCCCGCCATCCCGACTTGAAAATAAAGGTTTTAGGATTTTTTCTGAAGCCTTTTTTTGTGCACTTAGTAAAAGCCTGATAAAACTTCCAGCACCTTTTCCAGCAGCATTAGCCACTGAAACCGATGAAAAAGCATGTGGAAAACCTATTTTTAGCCCGAACTACAATGGTCTAACAAGATTTAAGAATTATAAAAAACAGACTTGTCTGTTTGACAAGCTTATTTTATCTTTGATCATGCGCAATGAGAGAAAGAATTCGATACGACAAACCATTATTGATACGGCGTCACGTTTATTTTACGAACAGGGATATGGCAATACCGGTATTAACCAGATCATTGAAGAATCGGGTGTTGTAAAATCTTCCCTGTATTCTGCTTTCCGGACCAAGGAAGAGATATTAATGACTTATTTAGAAACGGCCGGTGCAGCCACCGACGAAGCGTTAAAAACCGCAGCCGGCAAACATACTAAAGCCAAAGATAAAGTGTTGGGCGTTTTTGATTACCTTATTGAACTGGTACAGCGAAAAGATTATTATGGGTGTAATTTTTTAAATATTATCTCTGAAGTACCAAAAGATGCTGAAGTAGTAAGGCGTCAAATAAAAAAGCAAAAGGATGGTGTACGCCGGCTTTTTGCCGAGATCCTAAGACCAATTCAAAAAGAGGAACTGGCAGATGAAATTTACGTGTTGTTTGAAGGAGCGCTGATTGGCAATAAAGTGCACAATGACACCTGGCCGGTAATTTCTGCCCGTGAAGTAGTCCATAAATTATTATAAACAGCCGCCATATTTATTAAAACATGTTTAAATACAAAAAAGAAGAGAAAAGTTAGAATAATTTGAAAACAGACTTGTCTGTTTTCAAATTGATTTTATACCTTTGAATTATAAAAGGAGTCAACCTATAGATAAGAGAAATTAAAAACCATAAAATGAAAACACAAGCAATTAGTTATGGAAAGGTTAATGTGGATGGCATTAACATCTTTTACAGAGAGGCTGGGGATAAAGCCAAACAACAGATCATCTTACTTAATGGTGTGCCAAATGCTTCGGGCGCATTTCAGGAACTGATGAATGACCTGAAAGATGATTATTATTTGATAGCGCCCGATTTTCCGGGATTTGGCAACAGCGATATCCCCGACAAAACAGACTATGAATACACCTTTCAGAACATCGCTTTGACGATAGAGCAATTCATGGAAAAGATGGAGCTGAAACAGCCAAACGTATATGCACTTGGATATGGCGGCCCAATTACTTTTCGCATCGCAACCCGCAGGCCAGGCATTTTTAATAATTACATTCTGCAAAACTCCAATGCTTATGAAGAGGGATTAGGCCCGGCGATGCAAGAGGCAGTCCCCTTCCTTGAAAATCGGAACAAGGAAACCACGAAACTGGTAAAACCTCTGCTGACATTAGACGGTATCAAACTTTTCTTTTTGAACGGTGCAAAAGATCCCGGCAAAATTAATCCAGATCACTATATCAGTGCGCTGCATTACCTGAACCGCCCCGGTCAGGAAGACATACAATTGGACTTGCTGTACAATTATGCATCTAATATCGCTGAATATCCAAATTGGCAAAAGTGGCTCAAAGAAACACAGCCGCATTTATTGTTGGTTTGGGGTAAAAATGATATTTTTTTCCCGGTGTCTGCAGCCGAAGCGATCAAAAGGGATGTCCCTTCAGCGGAACTCCATGTTTATGATACCAGCCACCTGGCATTAGAAGAACACCATACCGATATCGCTAAAAACATCAAATCCTTTTTAGGATAAAAAAATTTAAAATAACAAAAACAGAGTGGTCTGTTTTTGTCACAAATTATATACTAAACTAAATATAACAATCATGAAAACTACAAAAGTAAATTATCGCAATACTAAGGTAAATGACTTGAATATCTTTTACCGCGAAGCAGGGCCGAAAGACGCGCCACTGGTATTATTGCTGCATGGTTATCCAACTTCGTCGCATATGTTCAGAAACCTGATCCCGATACTAAGTGAGCAATACCATGTCATCGCACCTGACCTGCCCGGTTTTGGTTATTCTGATAAACCGGATCACCAGGGTTTTGCGTATACCTTTGATAACCTGACCGAACATATCCAGGGGTTTATCGATCAGCTGGGGCTAAAAAGATTTGCGATCTACGTATTTGATTACGGTGCGCCGGTAGGTTATCGTATTGCTGTTGCCAACCCAGAAAAAATAACCGGTATTATCACACAAAACGGCAACGCTTATCTGGAAGGCTTAAGCGAGAACTGGAGCCCAATTCAGAAGTATTGGGCCGAACCAACAGAGGAGAACCGCAACGCTTTAAAAATGATGGTGGAGGAAGGCACTACAAAATGGCAATATTTTGCCGGGGTAACTGATGAAACTTTGATAGCTCCTGAATCCTATACTCTTGATCAACATTTTCTTGATCAGCCGGGCAACGTAGAAATACAGCTTGATCTTTTTAAAGATTATGCCAGCAATGTGGCATTATATCCGGTGTTCCAGCGATACTTTCGCGACAAGCAGCCTGCGTTGCTTGCTGCCTGGGGCGATAAAGACCCATTCTTTCTTCCACCGGGCGCTGAAGCATTTAAACGGGATATTCCGGGCGCTACGGTGAAATTTTTTGACACCGGCCATTTTGCACTGGAAACCCATGTAGATGAGATTGGGGCAGAAATACTTCACTTTTTAGAGAGGCTGCCAAAGTAAACAGCACAAATTGTTAATAATTGATAAGTAAAAAATCTGTTATGGAAACAAAAGTTGCGATAGTAACCGGCGCAAGCGCCGGGATTGGCCGGGCGACCGCCATCAGGCTGGCAAAAGACTTTTCGGGACTGGTACTGGTAGCCAGGAGGGAAGAAGAACTGGAAGGAACCGCTGCAAATGTTAAAGCCGCCGGGGCGGAGCCGCTGATCATCACGGCAGATCTAAGACAGGTAGCAGCGGTGGATAAGGTGATCAACGAAACCATCGAAAAATTTGGCCGGATTGATGCGCTGGTCAATATAGCCGGGGCTGTGCCGCAAATTCACCTGTTTGAAATGACGGATGAACAATGGAACGATGGCGCCGAAATGAAGCTCCATGGCGCGCGCCGGCTAACGATTAAAGCCTGGCCTTACTTAAAAGCCTCGAAAGGATCGGTGATCCTGACATCAGGCAATTCTGCTGAAGACCCTAAACCCGGGTTTGCGGCAGTAGCTACTATCAACGCAGCGATTGTTGCGCTGGCAAAAGCATTTGCTGAACAGGGTATCATCGATGGCGTGCAGGTGAACAGCGTTTTACCCGGCCCGGTAATGAGCAATCGCCGTATTGGGTTTTTGACGAAATGGTCGGCAGCCAATCATATGACGATGGAGGAAGCGAAATCTAAATTTCTGATAGAATCACATATCGAACGTTATGGAGAGCCTGAAGAAATTGCAGAATTAATGGCATTTTTAGTATCGCCTGTCGCAAAGTGGATGACCGGTACAGCTCTCAGAATGGATGGTGGCGAGGTGAAGGGTATTTAGGCCGCTAATATTTATACTTAAAAAAAGGTCTATGCAGGGTTGTTTTTTTGGCCTTTTTATAACGGTCTTAGGTATTGACTTTGTGCCATTATGCGAGCCTGTACGATGGAGAAAGTTTCTCTAAATCAAAAACGGCTTCAGGTTATTTCCTGAAGCCGTTTTTGATAAAATATGTTCACTAATAAAAACTATTAAATTATGCGAGCAGACAGTAAATTCGGCCTGTGGCTGGTGCTCTTACCAGGCTTGTATTACTTCAGGTTTCCCTAACTTTGCTTGCTTCTAATTTTAATAAATTTATCATGAACGATAATGTATTTGAACTTATTAACCCTCAAAGTAAATCCTTAGCGATTAAAGTTCACTCATTTGAAAGTGATGAATACTTTAGTGACCTTAATAAATACAATTACTTTTCAGTGATTTTAGTGTTAGCCGGTACCGGCAGTATTGTTGCAGATATTTCAGAGTACACTTTTAATAAAAATAGTCTCATTTGCTTTTCTCTTTATCAACCGTTTAAGATCAGATCCGAAGGCAAATTTAAAGGGCTTATGATAAATTTTCATCCTGAATTTTTCTGTCTGCATAAACACCGGAACGAAGTTTCCTGTAATGGCGTACTGTTTAATAATATTTATGAATCACCTGTCATCGATTTAACGCCTGATGAAACACAGCTATTGTTAACGACAATGGTAGCCCTTAGATCTGAAATGCAACGGCCTGGCATCTCCCAACTTGAGTTATTGTTATCGTACCTGAAAATATTGCTCATCAATGCCTCCAGGATTAAAATTGGATGGCGAAACCAGGAAGAGCCCCCAACGGGAAAAAAGCCGGATATGTTAAATAGCTTAAAAGATGCTATCGAAAAGCATTTTAAATCCCTTCATAGTCCAGGTGATTACGCCGCATTGCTAAATATTTCAACAGCAGCTTTAAACCGGGTAAGTAAAGTACATTTTAACAAGACACTTTCAAACCTGATAGCAGACAGAATTATTATTGAAGCTAAACGCCAATTATATCTCACTTCCAAACCCATCAAGTTGATTGCTTATGAGCTGGGTTTTAATGATGAATTTTATTTCAGTCGTTTTTTTAAAAGTCATGTAGCTATATCTCCCCAGTTTTTCAGGGATACAGTTGGATTTGACCGGGCAAATGCATAATTGGGCTTAGCAAAGCAATTGTCCATGTCAAAGTCTGATTTGTCCATGTTATCAAGATCAGCAGATAATGAACTTTGTGCTATGAAAACAGAAAAAAGATTCCCGCTACCCCCATGGGATATGGAGACAGCTGCAGAAAAACTTCAGCTTTTAGAAAATGACTGGAATTCACAAAACCCTGAAAAAGTAATTGCAAATTACTCAGAAGATGCTGAAGTCCGTTTCGGAACAGAATTTTTGAATGGTCGTGAAGAGATCAAACACTTCCTGATTCGCAAATGGCAACAAAATTTAGGATTTAAGATAAAACTGGATCTTTGGGGAGCGCTTAAGGGCCGTATGGCCGTAAGATCTGAATATGAATGGCATGATACCACTGGCCAATCGTACAGAAGTTATGGCGTTCAGGTTTTTCAGTTTGACGACAATGGTTATATAAAAATGCATTTTGCAAGCTTTAATGACACCCCTATTGCCGAAACCGACCGTAAATTGTAATTAACCAGGCAAAAGAGAACGTAAAATCTAAAGATAATTCTTTCAGCCAGTGGCCGGTGTTTTCACCGTGATGGGAAGCAGTTCGGGGCGATGTTGGGCACCCCTTATGCATTTCCGGTTTAGCTAATATTATCAATTTGTTAAGGCTTACCGCCAGAACTGCATTTCTTTATAAAGGTAGGGCAGGTGAAAACCCTGCGGGAGATTTTTACGGCATTGTTTCCGGCCATCGCGCTTAAGTGAGGACAGAAAGGTGAGCCATACAGACAAGTAAATTGAGCCGTAAAAGAAATCGGCCATTGGATATAAAGCTGATCTTTGTATCATTAATAAGTAAAAGATCAGCTATGAAAAATATAACAAAAATAAACCTCGGCAAAAATGGTCCACTCGTGTCTAAACTCGGATTAGGCTGCATGCGTATGTCGTCTGTTTGGGGAGGCCCGGTGAATGACGAGGGTGAAAGTATAGCTACCATTCAGTCAGCTTTAGACAACGGAATCAATTTCCTGAATACAGGAGACTTTTATGGCGCTGGCCACAACGAACTGCTGGTAGGCAAAGCCATCAAGGGCAGAAGGGATGACGCCTTCATCAGTGTTAAATTTGGCGCTATCTTTTATAACGGTCAATGGTTGGGTTTGGACCTTCGCCCAATAGCCATCAAGAATTTCATCAACTATTCTTTGGTACGTTTGGGTATAGATACTATAGATCTTTATCAGCCATGCAGACTTGATAACAGCATTCCGGTGGAAGATGTGATAGGAGCTGTCGCTGATCTGATCAAAGAAGGAAAGGTGCGTTACCTCGGCGTTTCGGAAATAACGGCAGATCAACTGCGCAAAGCCAATAGCATACACCCTGTGACGGCATTGGAAATAGGCTATTCATTAGCCGACCGCCAGATAGAAAGCGACCTTCTGCCTGCGGCTAAAGAGTTGGGTGTAGGAGTTGTAGCTTTTGCCAATACAGCCGAAGGGCTGCTTACCGGTGAAATGAAAGCCCCCCTTGATGACAATGACTATCATAATCACTTTTCGCGTTTTCAAGGAGAGAATCTGATTAAGAATCTGGAAAAAGTAGAAGTATTGAAAGCAATGGCAAAGGAAAAAGGATACACCCCGACACAACTGGCGATTGCCTGGGTAAATGCTCAGGGCGATCATATCATGCCATTGGTTAGCATGAGCCGCAGATCGAGGTTGCCGGAAAACATACAAGCCATGAATATCGAATTCACTCCGGAAGACATGAATGCCCTTAACACGCAATTTTCGCTGGGTTCAATACTTGGCGGTACATACCTGCAACGATAAATGGGTGGGGCTGCAAGGCCCGGCCTATTTTATATCTTTACCTAATGATTAATCCAACTGAAATAATCCCGGGAGTAATCTTTTACTCTTTTTTCTCGGCCATGAGAAAAGAGAAGGTAGGGTTTTTTGAGCACAGTACATTAGTATTACAGGTTTCGGGTCATTTTACTTTGGAGACTGCCAGTCAAAGGATTTCGATGAAAGGGGGCGAGATGTTGCTGATACGGAAAAATCAACTGGGAGAAATTACTAAGACCCCGCTGGACGGGGAGGATTACCAAACCATTATCATTTGCCTGAAAGACGACCTGCTCAGAAAGTTCGCCCTGGAGGAACAAATAGAAACTGGGCAAAAATACACAGGGTTACCCAACATTCTTATTCCCGGAAACGATTTTCTACGTGGCTTTTTCCAATCCGTGATACCCTATGTCCATAATCCGGAAGAAAAGGTAACGAAGGACCTGGGCATGTTAAAGGTAAAAGAAGCGGTGCAATTACTGCTGCATGCTATGCCCGAGCTCAAGGATTTCCTGTTTGATTTTTCCGAGCCGTATAAAATGGACTTAGAAAAATTCATGCTCAGTAATTTTCATTTTAACGTTCCTGTTGAAAAATTTGCGCAACTCACCGGGAGAAGCCTTGCGGGATTCAAGCGCGACTTTCAAAAAACATTTGAGATGTCGCCCCGGCAGTGGCTACAGGTAAAACGGCTCACGGAGGCCCGCCATCTCATAGAAAAAAAGAACAGGAAGCCATCTGAAATCTACCTCGACCTGGGATTTGAAAGCCTTTCTCATTTCTCGCATTCATTTAAAAAAAAGTTCGGAAAGGCGCCTACTGAGCGCTTATAATAGGACAGCATTGCAGACGATGTGGAGCCATTGACCATCCGATTCCGGAATCACTGTCAAATCATTCCGATATACATTGACATACCCTATCTTAAAGGAGCAGCAGCAGGCGTAGTTATCGGTACAACTTTGGAAGACATCGTTTCTGACGGAGTAGGGATTGCTGGAGATTGTGGGTTCGGATCCAGACATAGTGATGCCAATCATGAGGCCCCTTCAAGGCAATTTGAAAAAGGAGCCTGTTTTTACGGCAAATTAACTTGGGAGGTAAATAAATCATTTATAGTAACAGCAGGTATTTATTCGTATATTTATTATACCGATTATTTATCCATGTGCAGGCCTGTTAAATTATATTTTGTTATTGTGCTGATGCTGACCGTAACTAATTTATACGGACAGGACAGCACGAAACGGTTTTGCTTTGAATTTTATGAAGGAACATTTAATGCAGAGGCCGATACATCTGTCATTATAAACACACCGTTAGAGCTTTCGGCTGCAGCTGTCAATGCATCTTATGCCAGGTTAAATGCAGGGAAATATCAAACATTGGTTAACGCGCTTTTAACTTATAAGGAAAAGCACCAGTTGAATGATTGGCTCTACTACCAGCTTATCCGTAAAACGGCCCAACAAATATCTCCGAAGGAAAAAAACTATGGTAATTATACTTTGTATAAATGGTTTTTGCTTTCTAAATCGGGTTACGACGCTCGGCTGGCTATAACAGCGGACAAGATCATATTTTATGTATACAGCAGTGAGGATATCTCAGATATTCCATTTTTTATGATAGATGGCAAAAAATACATGTGCCTGAACATTCACGATTATCCCAAAGCCAATTTGAACCAGGACCCGCCTGTTCCGGTAAATGTTAGCATCCCTGAAGGAAAAAAAGCATTTTCATACAAAGTGACAAGGATGCCTGATTTTATTCCTGATAACTATTTTGAAAAGGACCTGCAATTTACTTATCGCCGCAAAGTTTATTACTTTAAAATAAAGCTTAATGCCGATGTAGAGCGGATTTTTGCAAATTACCCCGGGGTTGATTTTGAATCGTATTTTAATATTCCGTTAAGTAAGGAAACATATAGTTCTCTTATACCATTGCTCAGAAAAAACACACAGGGAATGAGTAAAACAAAAGGGGTTGACTACCTGATGCGCTTTACCCGTTACGCTTTTTTATATGAGGATGATCATGCGAATTTTGGGAAAGAAAAAAGGTTGTCGCCCGAAGAAACCTTATTTTCTAAATACAGTGATTGCGATGACAGGGCTGCTCTGTTTTTTTATCTGGTAAAAGAAATTTACAACTTACCAATGATAGCCTTATTGTACCCTACGCATATCAGTATGGCCGTTCAGTTTGATAAACCTGTTGGCAATACTGTTATTTACAAAGGCAAAGCCTACTCATTTTGTGAACCAACTCCACAACAGAAAGATCTTGGTATCGGGCAGATTTCGGCAACATTGAAAAAAGTGCCCTATCAGGTTGTTTATCAGTACAACCCTTAAATGAGGGGAGGAGCAGTAAGAGTTTAGTTTCTACTCATTGCTGCAATCAGGAGGTCAAGCTCACCGGTATATTTATTCCAGCTATTCCAGTTAACATCATATAACGACTTCTTTCCGTCGATGGTAACGGTAATAAGCCCAGATTCCATCAACTCCTTTAAATGATGAGAAACCGTTGGTTGGGCTAAAGGCAGTACGTCTACAATTTCGCCGCAGGTAAACTGTTTGCGCAAAGCAAGAATACGGAGTATAGCAATTCTGGCAGGATGCGAAAGCGCTTTTGCCACCATTGATATATGTTGATCTGTTGAGGCAAATTCCCCCTTTTTATGATTAGCCATGTTTAGAGAATGCACAAAGATAAAGCCCTTGAGTATAATTTAATCACCAATTAATAGCTCTTCATAATTTCTTCATGAAATCTTCATTTTCCCTAAAGTTAATTTCATGTTACTTATAGTCAAATCTAACATCTAAGATATTCGATTTGATAATCTTTTGTTAACATGGATTTAATGATGCCGGGGTAATTTTGACCCGTCATTAAAAATTATTATGTTGAAAATAAAACACTTACTCTTTATAGCTTTTCCTTTCCTGTTAATTAACTCAACGCTTTTTGCACAAAGTAGCGGAAAGATTGCAGGTAAGATCATTGACCAAAAAACCAGCGAAACACTGATTGGAGCAACAGTTGGCGTACAAGGAACAGCCCAGGGTGCTGCCACCAATGTTGACGGACGGTATGTTTTAAATAACCTGCAGCCCGGTAGGTATACTATAATTGTAAAGTATATCGGCTACCAAAGTAAATCAGTTTCTGATATTGAAGTAAAAGGCGGCGCAGTTACCAATCTTGATGTTGTTTTACAAGAAGCGGCCTCTACAGCACTTAAAGAAGTAGTGGTAAAAGCAACTTATCGCCAGGCATCTGTAGCCTCATTATACGCAATTCAAAAAAACAGCGTATCCATATCTGACGGTATATCTTCCGAGCTGATCAAAAAGTCACCAGACAGAAGCACAAGTGATGTTTTAAAAAGGGTAAGCGGTACTACCATTCAGGATAATAAATTTGTGGTGGTACGCGGTCTTAGCGACCGCTATAACAGCGCCTCACTTGATGGTACGCCATTGCCCAGTACAGAGCCTAACCGTAAAGCGTTTTCATTTGATATTGTTCCGGCCAACCTGATCGAGAATATCGTTATCAGCAAAACGGCAACTCCCGACATCGCTGCCGATTTTGCAGGAGGTAATATACAAGTACTTACTAAAGATATACCTGATCAAAACTTCGTTAGCATCGGAGCCGGTTACAGTTATAACTCGCAAAGTACCTTTAAAAACTTCCAAAGCGGCTACCGCAATACAAGCGATTATTTTGGTTTTGATGGTGGTGCAAGGGAGCTGGTTGATAATTTCCCAACCACAAAACAGGTAATTGGTCCGCCAAGGTTAACCAACCAGCAAAATATACAATCTATCAACTCGCTTAACAATGATTTTAACATCTATAACAAAAAAGCGTTTTTAGGGCAAAGCTATCAGTTTACCCTGGGTAACGTACAGGAAATAGGCGAAAACAAAAACCGTTTCGGTACTACCATAGCTTTAACTTACCGTAATGCCGAAACCACAATCCCTGATTTGATCAGGCAATATAATAACTTTGATTTTACAGAAAATCAATACAAGTTTTCTACAAATGTTGGAGCGCTGGCAAATTTTGCATACAGCTTTGGTAATAACAAAATAACCCTCAAGAATCTTTACAATCGTACTTTCGACGATATTTTCACCTATCGTACCGGCACAAACAATTCAAACGGTGCCAATGATAATAGGTTTTACGCGTATGATTTAACGCAAAAAGCGTTGTTTAAAACCACATTGGATGGTGATCATAAGCTTGGAGCGTCAAATGCAAAAATAGACTGGAGCCTGGGCTACAGCAATATTTTAAATAGCCAGCCCGATCAAAGAAAAATAAACTACGTACAGCCAAATGCCGGCAGTGCTTATGTGGCAAGCATAACCAATTTAGGAAAAGAAAATGCCCGTTTCTTTTCAGATTTGAATGAGAATATCTATTCAGGTAAAGTTGATTTCAAGTTGCCTGTTAAGTTATTTAATCAAACCAGCAATTTCAAGGTCGGCATTGCTTCTCAATATCGTAAACGTGATTTTAATGCCCGTTTTCTGGGAGTAATAATAAAAGATGGTACAAGTGATATCAGGGAAAGGCCGATACAAACACTTTTCGGGCCAAATGCAATTAACTCAGGAGCATTTGAGCTTGATGAAATATCTGCCCCTAATGATAATTACAATGCACACAGCTACACCAATGCGGGTTATGTGATGCTTGATAATAAGCTAAGTGATAAATTGAGAGTAGTTTATGGTGTAAGGGTTGAAAAATTTGATCTGAAATTAAACACCCTCGATCCCGATCAGCAACAACCACAGGCCGAATTAAATAATACCGATTTCCTGCCATCAGTAAACATTACTTATAGCTTAACAACCAAAGCAAATTTAAGGGCATCGTACTATCGCACCCTGGCACGTCCGGAGTTTAGGGAACTTGCACCCTTTTCTTATTATGATTATGAGCTGTTAGCTACTCAGGAAGGTAATTCCAATTTACAAAGAACAGCTATTGACAACGCCGACTTAAGATATGAGTTTTATCCTTCTGCTGGTCAAATATTCTCCGTATCAGTTTTCTATAAGAAGTTTTATAACGCCATTGAGCCGAGTATTGATGACGTAAACTCATCAACTACTATAAGCTATTTCAATGCAAAATCGGCCTACGTTTATGGTGCCGAAATGGAAGCCCGTAAAACGCTTGATTTTATTAATGACGAGGGGTTTTTTAAAAACAGTACACTTTATGCCAACCTGGCTCTAACCAAATCACGTGTCCAAAATCCGGCTAACCCTAACCTGCTTGAACCCACCAGGCCGTTGGTAGGGCAATCACCTTATGTTATTAATGCCGGTTTTCAGCATAATGCCTTTAACAACACCTTATCACTTAATATTCTGTACAACCGTTTAGGGAAACGAATTTTTTATGCCGGAGGGTCAAATTTCCCGAGCGTGTATGAAGCTCCAAGAAATGTACTTGATTTCCAGATAGGCTACAAAGTACTCAAAAACAAAGGAGAGATTAAGTTAAACGGTAACGATCTGTTTAATCAGAACTATAATTTTTACTACGATAAAGATAAAAACCCTAAAGGCGGTACCGGTAATACCTTCAAAAAATTCAAGCCGGGATCTACCTATGCCCTAACCTTCAGTTACAATTTTTAATACAAGCAATAAAGGAATCTCACAACTAAATTAACAATACAGATTTAATCGAACCCAAAAAGAAAATCATGAAAAAACAAGGATTATTTTTAGCGCTTGTTGTAGCTCTTTTCTCAGCTGCATGTAGCAAAAAATCGGCGACTATTGACCCGCCGGTTACAGATACTACTAAAACAAGCAACACTGTTACAGTAACCGGTGATATTGCAACTGCTACCACCTGGAAAGCCGATAAAATTTATTTAATAAAAGGCTTTGTTTACGTAACTAACGGAGCAACATTAACCATTGAGCCAGGAACCCTGATAAAAGGAGATAAAGCAAGTAAAGGTACTTTGACAATTACCCGCGGTTCAAAAATCATGGCAGAGGGTACTGCTGCCAAGCCAATTGTATTTACATCGGCATTTGAATCAGGTGCAAGAACAAATGGAGATTGGGGTGGTATCATCCTGTTAGGAAAAGCCCCGGTTAACCAGGGTGATAATGTAGGTATTGAAGGTGGTTTGGACGCTAAAGGCAATGCTGCTAAATACATTCAGTATGGCGGTACAGAGGCTAATGACAACTCAGGTACTTTAAAATATGTACGTATTGAGTATGCAGGTATCCCTTTCTCTCCCGATAACGAAATTAATGGTCTTACCTTTGGTGGTGTTGGTAAAGGAACAACTATTGACTATGTACAAGTTTACCGTTCTGGTGACGATGCTTTTGAGTGGTTTGGCGGTACAGTACAATGTAAGCACCTTATTGCCATGGGTAGCCTTGATGATGACTTTGATACCGACTTTGGTTTCTCTGGTAAAGTTCAGTTTGGCATAAGCCAGCGCTTTAAAAGCCTTGCAGATAATTCAGGTTCAAACAGTTTTGAATCAGATAACGATAATAATGGCTCTGATAAAACACCTCAAACTTCAGCTGTTTTCTCAAACATGACCTTATTAGGCCCAATAACAAAAGTTGGTGAAGCTACCGTTAACGCCAACTATCAGCACGGTGCTCAAATTCGTCGTAACTCTGCTATAAGCATTTTAAACTCTGTATTTTCAGGCTATGTAGATGGTGTTTATATTGACGATTCAAAAGTAACTACCCCGGCTTCAACCTCTACCAATTACACCGCTGGTCGTTTAGTTTTCACAAATAATATCATTTTAGGAACCAAAACCAACGAGGTTAAAGGTGAAAACAAAACTTTATTTGAAGCTAAATTAAAAACTGATAATGTTTTTAACCCTGCTTTATTTGCTGATGCGGTTATCACTGATCCATTTAAGTTCTCATCTGATTTTGCAAGCCCGGGCACACCTAACTTTACAGTTAAAGCCGGATCAATCGCTGCTGCCGGTGCTTTATTCACTGATGCCAAGGTGACCGATGCTTTCTTTGAAAAAGTTACATACAAAGGTGCTGTTGGTACAACCGACTGGACAACCGGTTGGGCTAATTTTGACCCTCAAACAATGCCTTATACTACTCCTGGTGCAGTAACCAAGTAATATAAAAAACATATCAAAGGCTGCCTCAATAAATTTGAGGTAGCCTTTTTTTATAGAAATAATTGAAACGCATGGAGAACATATGAAATTAACGAACCTTAATTTCAACGATAATGAATTATCACAATTTGCCAGGGCCCTGGCATTGCCGGTAAGGGTTTTTATTGTTAGAACGATTATTGAAAATGGGTTCTCGATCAATAGGGATGCGCTCTATACTACAAGTTTCAATATGGAGACTATTAATAAGCACGTTTCAGAATTAAGGTCCCTGGGCCTTATAAAAGCCAATGGCGCAAAAGGTAACATCACCTACAGTATTGAGCAAAACTGGTTTGAACAAATGTCTATCAGGTTTTCAAGCCTGTTTGAAAGTATAAACCGGTTCAACCCCAACTCGGTTGACGCTGATGCTCCTGTTGATATCCCTACTTTTGTTTCAAAAAAAGAAGAAAAAGATAAGCTGCCAAACTTCGGCGCGTATATTAAAAGGCAACGCCTTGAGCTAAATATTTCACAAGAAGACCTGGCAAAAAAGATCAAGATAGATCGTGCTCAGCTCAGTCGCATAGAGTGTGGCAAAAACCAATTAAACGCTGATAAATTAAAAGCGCTCTCTCAGGCATTGTATTTGAATACCGATGTTTTGACCAAAGAATATTATAGCTATAAGCTTGCGGAACTGATAGAGGAAAGCGGCTATAAAGAAATGATATTAAATAGTGCCAAAGAAAAACTTAATAATTTATTTTCATTATAAATCGTTACCGTGTCGCCCGCTCTTTATTCAACAGGATAGGGCCCGTGCTCAAATAAGGCATCATGATACCCCTTGCTGCCGACTTCGCGTGCTAAGGGACTTCTGAAATCTCTGCCTGTACGAATGCATTCAAGTACGTACGGGAAATCATATTTTGGTTGCCATTCCAACTCTTCCAGAGCCCGGCTGTTTACATAAACACGATCAATACCCGGGAACATGTTCCATTGCTGTTTGGCAAAAAGGCTGTCATAATCAGGGAATAGGCGCCGTACCACTTCTGGGGCATTCATGCGGAGCATGCTTAGGTCATCATGAGTAAACGGGGTTGTAGCCGATATAATATAACGACCAAATCCAATATGCTGCGCTTTTTCAACTGCCTGCAAATGGGCGCTAACCACATCTTCCATATCAACCCGGCGATAAAGTAATTCATTTGCCTGCACGTTGGCCGAACTGTACTTTCCTCTTATGGCGGCATCATCATCAGCCTCGGGAAAGAACCGTGATGTGCGCAAAACTATTGCAGACAAGTGCTGTTTCCGGGCAAAAAGCTCGCATAAATTTTCGGCAGCAACTTTGGTTATGCCATATATATTCCTGGGAATAGGCGTTACGCTCTCCGTTATCCATGCCGCGGGTTCATCTTCGGCGGGAGTAAGCGCCGACCCGAACGTGCTTGTAGTGCTGGTGTAAATAAAAGATCTTACGCCTGCTGCCGCAGCCTCCTCGAGCAATGCCAGCGTACCGCTGATGTTGGTGTCAATAAAATCCTGGTAAGTGTGGGTTGCCATATGTGGTTTGTGCAAAGTGGCTGTATGAATAACTGCCTGCACGCCAATCATGCACTGTTTAATAAAACCTCTGTCGGTTACTGGCCCTACAAAATTGGTAAAAGGCGACGGTTTGATATCCACCCCTTGCGCCTGCCTCCCCTGGGTGCGTAAGCTCCGCATAATGGCTTCGCCAAGGTGCCCTGCGCTCCCTGTTACAAGAATGCTCATGATCGCCTCCCGGTTAAAAACTTATAACCAAGGGTTGGGCTAATCAGTAAGGTTTCCGGATGTAATACCGGCTTTTTTAATGTTTTAGGTAATGAAATTGCAGGCATGATACAAAAATATCATGTTTGGTTGTCAAAATCAATAAAATTGGGGTTAAAACCTGCTAAGTATTATGCTTAGGGGTTCAGCGAGTGGCGAACGGAGAAACCAGATAAATGAACGGAAAAGGGAGCAGACAATGTACCTTACATCCTGAACCGTAAAGAAACAGAGCGCCCCAGCGCCTGGGCAAATTCCGGATCGATCAATGGCCCTTCGCCCATTTGTACCCATGCGCCACGTATATCTTTTTGTAGGGTTATTTTTTCGCCGTTCAGTAATATCTCAAGCTCGCAGGTAGTCTTGTTAATAGGTGTTGTGTTGATCTGGTAAACGTGGTCAGTTTCGTTATAAGTTATGCGTAGTGGCAGTCCCATCTTTTTCTCCTCGGGGGTAAATATACAACTGTTGCTAATAAATCAAGCATTTAAAAAAAAACGAAACAAATTATTTAGGCCGCTAACTGTAATTTTACCTTTTCAATCAGGTTATTCATATCAAAAGGCTTGTGCAGCACATCATCAGGAGCTCCCTTTTTTCGTAAGGATTCATCATTCTCATCACCTTCTGAACAAATAATTACCGGGAGATTTTTTGTTTCCTTGTTTAGCTTCAGCAGGCGGCATACATCCCGGCCATCAATTCCGGGTAAAAGTGTGTCAAGTATAATCAGATCGGGGTGGTTTAAGCGGATGTTATTAAATATATGATCGGGCCGGGTCAGTGAAATTACCTCATAGCCGTTGCTCGTCAATATATATGACATAACTTCTATCATTAATTCACTGTGGTCTACAATTAATATTTTCTTTGCCATGATCTTCCCATCTGTCCGGTTCAGATAATGCAAAGGGCATGCCATTGATTAACTTGCGGTTATGTGAGTGGATAAACCGAAATATGTACAGAAAGGCAGTCGGTTAAAAACAATTGGGCCAACCGGACACGGAGAAAAGCCAATAACCCAATCAACTATCCCTAACAACAACATTATCAAAATGTGTCCGGTCAAACCCAATTATTAATTTATACGTGAATAAAAAGTTCTTCTTTTGGTCTGCGTACTTTGATCATTTTGCTGTAAACATCATCTTCGGCACGGAAACCAACTGCAGCTATTACAGATGTGGTTAAGCCCTTTTCTTTGAGCCCAAGTATTTCATCAAATTTTTGTGGGTCAAAACCCTCCATTGGTCCGGCATCAATGCCAAAGTCGGCAGCGGCACTTAACAATACACCCAGGGCAATGTAAGCCTGTTTGTGTGACCATGCCAGTTTTTGCTCATCGGTACGGCCGCTTAAGGTACCTAAAACCATTTGCTCATAACCTTCCAGGCTTTCACGCTCAACACTGCGGGTTGAGGCAACAAGATCAATGAATTTTTTCCCGAAGTCTTCATCGAGGTTAGTTAAGGAGGCGAAAACAAATAACGCGGCAGAATCTGTGATTTGCGGTTGGTTATAACCCGCAGCCCTTAATTTTTCTCTTGTTTCGGCATCCTGAACAACAATAACTTTAAATGATTGCAATCCCAATGAGGTAGGGGCAAGCTGTACAGCGCTTAAAAGGCCATCTAACTGTTCGGCAGTTATCTTTTTAGTAGTATCGAATTTTTTAATGGCAGCGCGCCATTGTAATTTTTCTATGAGTGACATGATGATTTCTTTTTTGTTTAAACAAAATTAGATGTTTAAACACACACCGTTGTCACCTGCGTGTAAATTAGATGTTTAAACATCTAATTTACACCTGTATCGCAAGTTATAAGTTGGCCTTTTCTTTCAGCTCATCTTCTTTATCATTTTGCTCTTTTTTCAGACGCCGTTTTTCCTGCCGTATTTCCTTTTTAGTTTTTCCTGTAGTATCAACATTATCTATCCTGACTTTATACTCTTGTTTAAGCGCCTCAATTTGCTCTTTTAGTATTTCCTTGGCTGTTTTTTGCTTCTCTTCCTCTTTTTTAGCGGTAGAATCTTTTTTGCCAAAAAGGCGCTGAAAAAAGTTTGGTTTCTTTACAGGATCCTCAAGTACGGGTAAAATTTCGGTGTCGTCACTTTGTTTCATCAGGCTATCGGCAGTAGCGGTGTCAACAGGAGCAATGGTCCGGCGCAAGCCCTCTCTTAAACGGACGGTATAAAACCCGTAAGCACTGGTGTCGCGCTGTGTAAGCCCCTTGCCAGCCATTAATCTGCCAATTAGGTTAAAGTAGCCATGCAAACCCGGCCTAAGCGTGCCATCGGGCTGAAAAGCGTACAGACCGCCTTTGGGATACGGAACAATGCTGGCCAGGTAAATACTCTCGCCCAGGGTAAGCTCTGAGGGCGATTTGCCAAAGTAATAATGCGATGCCTCTGATATACCATATATACCGCGACCCCATTCAATAATATTCAGGTAAACCTCCAGCATCCGGTTTTTAGTCATGATGCGGTTGTTTTCGATTATCCAAACAATCAGAATCTCCTCAATTTTACGGGCAAGTGTTTTTTCCCGGCTCAAAAAAGCATTTTTAACCAATTGCATAGATATACCGCTGCCGCCGCGCTTAAATTTTTTAGTCTTAAAGTCTGTAACTAACGATTTGCGAAATGCTTCTTCCACAAAGCCGTGATTAGTGTAAAAGGAAGGGTCTTCGGCCGTCATTACGGCGTTACGCAGGCTTGGCGCAATCTGTTCAAGCGGCGTAAATTCCGGGTTTTCCGGACCAATCAAATGAGGCGACATCGGTTTGCCTCTTTCATAGGGTGTATGTACAAATGGGCTGTTTAGTTTAGTAAGGTCGGTTTTGCCATATTTCACCACCCTGAAATTATCCTTGCTAAGCCGTGAGTCAAACTGCAGATCGTCGGGCTTGCTGGCATCCATATAAAAATTAAGGGCATAGTTTAATTTACCGGAAACCTGTATACCATCAAGTGCATCAAACATCCCCGAAGGGAAAGAATCAAAAATATCAGTAGCATTTAACCAGCCGGTAGTAATTTTAAGCTCATAAATTTTAACCGGGTTCAGGGTGTACTTGATAAAAGGCTTTGCTGTAAGTTTTTTAATATGTATAAGCGATGAACTGTCAAGAGAGATGTAATTACTACCCACAAATAAGTTAGCATCAATGGAAGCGTTAGGAAACACAATATCGCCGGAGGATATGGCCGGATGATTGATCAATAAATTATGCACCGCCCATGAACCATAAATTCTTGTTTCGCCGCCACTATGCTCCACTTTTGTTAATTTGGTGCTGATGGTATCAAAATTCAGTCTAAGCTTTAGCTTTTTTTCGATTATAGGCAACTCTACTTTTTTACCATCGGCGTAAAGCTTTACGTCGATATCTTTATCAGACGGGTGCATTTTACCGGCAACATGCCAAATGGAAGCACCATTATCCACATCAATAGTTGATGTTAGATCACCATCTTTTATCAGCGCGGTTTTGGTCAATAAATTTATCCGGCTGCTATCGCCCTTAAAATTTATGGTGAAATTATTAAGATGCAGGTTATCCGGGATTTTGTAAAGTAACTCATTTATTAGGTTACCGGCCAGCTCAGACAGGTCAACCTTTGGACGCGTGACGGTGGTATCTTTTTTCTTTTTAAAAAGAAAATCAAAATTCTTAACCCCCTTAATATTGGTGAGTTTAATAAATCCATCCTGTAAAACAACATCGGCCAGTTTAATATCGCCAATTACAAGAGGTAACAGCTTAACACTTACTACCAGATTTTTGATGTTAAGCAAGCTGTCGCGCTGCTCGGGCACTATGGTTATATCAGAAAATGATACAGTGCTCATACCTGTAAAATGGGCCGACCCTATTTTTACATCTAAATTATAATCCCTTTTTGCTTTTGCTTTAGCTTTGTCAATAGCTTTTTGAAGCAGGGCCTCACGTTTTGAATAGGCTATATAACCGCCGATTAAAAATATAAGTAACAACGGTATCAGTATAAATGCGGCTATGCGTATGTATTTAGGATTAAGGCGCTTCATATGTAAATTTTTCCAAAACTAAACTAAATCTTATCCCCTGCAAACGGTTGTTTCTGCAAATTGTTTCTTTAACAAACACAAATCAACGGCCTGTTTTCATAAATTTGCCATATATTATGATAATTACCAAAGAACAAGTTTTACAAGCGCTGGGCAATGTTGAGGAACCCGATCTGAAAAAGGACCTGGTTACCCTTAACATGATACAGGACATACATATAGATGGCAACAACGTTAGTTTTTCAGTCATACTAACCACACCGGCCTGTCCGCTAAAAGCAATGATAGAAAACGCGTGCCGTAATGCCATCAGCTATTTTATAAGTAAGGAGGCCGTGGTGAGTATTAATATGACATCTAGGGTTACTTCGCAAAAAAACACCGGGGTGCCCGGCGTTAAAAATATTATAGCGGTTGCATCGGGCAAGGGGGGCGTTGGCAAATCAACCGTGGCGGTAAACCTGGCACTGGGTTTAGCCAAAGCCGGTGCTAAAGTAGGTTTAATTGATGCCGATATTTACGGCCCATCGATACCTATTATGTTTGGTTTGGAGGGGGTGCGCCCGCAGGCCAGTCAGGTTGATGGCAAAACCCGTATAGAGCCGATAGAGAAATACGGTATTAAGTTATTATCCATAGGTTTCTTTACTGACCCTAACCAGCCGGTGCCATGGCGCGGGCCAATGGTATCAACCGCGGTAAAACAATTGTTTAATGATGCCGACTGGGGCGAACTGGATTACCTGGTAATTGACCTGCCACCCGGAACGGGCGATATACACATTACTGTTACGCAAACTTTCCCGGTAACGGGGGCGGTAATTGTAACCACACCACAAAACGTGGCCCTTGCCGACGCTAAAAAGGGGATAGGCATGTTTTTAATGCCGGCTATTAATGTGCCGATACTGGGTGTGGTTGAAAACATGTCGTACTTTACACCGGCCGAGCTGCCCGAAAACAAATATTATATTTTTGGTAAAGGCGGCGGGCAAAAACTGGCCATGCAACTTGATGTACCATTTTTGGGTGAAATTCCGTTAGTAAAAAGTATAAGCGACTCTGGCGATGCCGGTAAGCCTACTATACTGGAAGAGGACGGCGTAATGACCCAGGCGTTTTTAGAGATGGCCCGCCGCGTAGCGCAGCAGGTTGCTATTTCAAATGCAAAGGCGCTGGGTAATGAGGCTATTGTGAATTAGAGATAACGTTAAGAAACAAGAAATAAGAATCAGGAGATAAGACCTTTAGAACAATAATATTTATGAGGATAGTGTAATGGCCAGAGGCAAATTATTCGAATTAAAATATTGTAAATAATTAAGTAACTTTACTTCTGTTATAAATTAGTAAAAATGAGTTTATTAAGTCAGGTAGAAGCAGCTTTAGATACCATCCGTCCGTATTTGGAAGCTGATGGCGGGAATGTTTCGGTTGAGGAAATCACCCCTGAAGGTGTAGTTAAATTAAAGCTATTGGGTTCATGCGGGTCATGCCCCATGAGCATCATGACACTTAAAGCCGGTATTGAAGAGGCTATTAAGAAAGCGGTTCCTGAAATTACCGCTATTGAGGCTATTAATTTAACGGATATTGACGACCCCAACGCGGTACTTCCTGAAAATTTAAGGTAGTGTTAAGTATTGTTAAAAACCGGGTATATTTACGGTATTAACGTACTTTTGATTAAAGTTTTGAAACTTTTTCCACCTATAACGGGTAGTGTATTCAGGAAAGAGTGATTGGTATATGAAATATTTAATTGCCATTTTATTTTTATTTGCAACAATTGGTGCCTTTGCGCAAAACCACGAAGAAAGGCCGATTGTACAATTTACTGGTATTGTACATAATGCCGATAGCAGCAATGTTATAGTGCCCTACGTAACCATTACCAATACGTCTGTACGTAACACGATTAGTTTATCAAACTATAAGGGCTATTTTTCTTTTGTTGCGCATGAACAGGATACCCTGCGATTCACCTGTGTGGGTTATGGCCCGGTAACTGTAGTAATACCAGCAAATGTGCCTAATAAAAGTTATACGCTGCAGGTATCGCTTAAAGCACAAATTATAAACCTGCCAACCTTCCATGTATTCCCATGGGCTACTACGGATGAGTTTAAAAAAGACTTTTTGGCTATAAAGCTGGCCGATGACGATCTGGATATTGCCCGGAAAAATGTAAGCCGCACATCAATGGTGGCCTTATCGAACGTATTACCGAGGGATGCACAGGAAATACAATCAGCCAATGCACAAGGCATGCACACCAGTATCCTGAATTCGCATTCATTAACACCCAACCCACTGCTTAATCCGCTGGCCTGGGGTAGTTTAATAAAGCAAATAACCGAATCAGATAATAAGAGCAGTAATAATTAGTCTTAAGTCTAAGGTCCTCAGTTCTAAGTAGGAAATACTATTAAAAAGATAGTCCTAAGTCGAAAACTGTAAGTCTAAGAAGGGTATTTAAACGGCTACTTAAGGCTAAAGACTTTGAACTTAGGACTCAAAAAAGGGAACCCAGTACTTAAATCTACCGTCCTTTTTTAACAGCGGGGAACTTCATTTTATAGTCTACGTCAACCATCCCTTTTGAAATATCGTTCAGCTTTTTCTCAATAAGGCGCTTGCGCAGAGGGCTAAGTTTATCAGTGAACAACTTGCCTTCAATATGATCATACTCATGCTGTATAACACGTGCCGCTAAACCATTAAAGGTTGCTTCATGATGTTTCCAGTTTTCATCATAGTAGGATAACTTTACAACCGGTTTGCGGTATACATCTTCTCTTATATCCGGAATGCTCAGGCAGCCTTCGTTAAATCCCCACTCTTCGCCGGTTTCCTCTAAAACAGTAGCATTTATAAATACCTTTTTAAAGTCCTTAAGATCGGGCTCCTCATCACTAAAAACAGTGGCATCAACTACAAACAAACGCATGGACATGCCCACCTGAGGAGCAGCTAATCCTACGCCGCGCGCGGCATACATGGTTTCGAACATGTTTTCAACCAGCTCTTTTATATGCGGGTATTCTTCAGGTTCAATTGCTGTTGCTTTTTTCCTTAAAACAGGGTCTCCGTAGGCGATGATAGGGTATTTCATTATGCAAAAATACAGGATTATTATTTAGGCTCAAAAACCAATGTAATCAACTTGTCAATATCAAATATTTCATTGCTTATTTCAAGCATTTGTTCGGCGGTTACGGCGTTTATCTTTGCAAAAACATCTTCCAGCGTATCAATATGGTTAAAATCGAGCAAACTTTTAGCCATTGATATGATCAGGCTCATCCGGTTTTCTTCGGCAAGGGCTATCTGGCCAATAAATTTTTCTTTGGCCTGGTGCAGTTGCAGGGTGCCCAGTTTTTGTTCGCGCAGTTTTTTAAGCTCCTTATGCACCAGTCGGGCCGCCTTGTCGGCTTTCTCGGTATCGGTTCCGAAATAAATAGAAAAAATACCCGTATCTGTGAGTGCCGTGTAGTTCGATTCGATGGTATAGGCAATGCCGTGCTTTTCGCGAATCTCCAGGTTAAGGCGACTGCTCATACCCATACCGCCCAACAGGTTATTTAACAACAACAGGCCATTTTTGTATTTGTGCGATGATGAATAGGCCTGGTTGCCAATAATACAATGCGTTTGTGATATGGTTTTTTTAACAAGATGGATACCGCTTAAGTTGGCCTGTGGTACGATCCTGTTTTTTTGAGGTTGATTTACAGCAACGGCGCCAAAATACTTTTCGGCTAACCTGATGACCTTCTTAAAGTCATAATTGCCATGAACAGCAAATATCATTTCTGATGTGCTGTAATTGGCCTTAATAAAAGCCCTTACATCATCGCCATTCATTTTGGCAACGGTATCGGGTGTTCCTAAAATGTTTTTACCGATAGGATGATCGGCAAAAAGCAGTTCCTCAAAATCATCCTGTATGGCCTCTTCGGGCTGGTCAAGGTATGAGGCTATCTCGTCCAGTATTACGCCCTTTTCTTTTTCCTGCTCATCTTCCGGAAATGTGGAGTGGAACATGATATCCTCAAACAGGTCCATAGAACGCTCCAGGTGTTGGTTAAGCAATGACGCGTGTATGCAGGTATATTCTTTGGTAGTATAGGCATTAAGATCGGCGCCAACCAGTTCAAGCCGGTTTAAAATTTGGGTGGTGCTACGCTTCTCGGTTTCCTTAAATAGTAGGTGTTCAATAAAATGAGCAAGACCCTCCTGTTGCGCGCCTTCATCGCGCGAGCCGGCGTTTACAATAAAGCAGCAGTGTGTTATGGCAAATGGTGCATGTTTATACAATATCCTGATGCCATTGGGTAAGGTGTAAGCCTGGTAATCGATCATGAGCAGCAAAGATAACGTTATATACGTTACAATTATTTTCGCGTTATTGTAAGTGATTTATACTATTTTCGAAAAAAAAACAAAATGAACACACAGGTTAACTAATATGCATATTAGTTAAATACCCCCAAAACAATAAAGTAGCCCCATCTCCTATGAAAATTAAAATTTCCGACCTTGAATTTGAGCCCCTTATCAATGAAAAATTAATAATAGAACGTACCAAAGCCATTGGCCAACAGTTAAATACCGATTATCAGCATAGTATACCCATATTTATTGGCGTGTTGAATGGCAGCTTTTTGTTCATCGCCGACCTGATTAAACAAATTGATATCCCCTGCGAAATTGCTTTTACCAAGCTGGCTTCCTATTATGGAGGTACAACAAGCAAACTTAAAATACGTGATGATATCGACTTGATCATGGATATAAAAGACCGTGACGTGGTGATCATTGAGGATATTGTAGATACCGGCAATACCTTGCATTACCTGATAGATAAACTAAAACAACGCAATCCGACATCTATAACAGCATGTTCCCTGTTGCTTAAACCTGCCGCGTTGCTTACTCAAATTGAAGAGCTTAAATATGTAGGCTTTGAAATTGAGAATGAATTTGTAGTAGGCTATGGCCTTGATTACCAGGAAATGGGTAGGAATTTGAGGGATATTTATAAAAAGGTAATTTGATAATTCGGAACTGAGATGTTCGATTTCTGATTTGAGCCGTTATGAAGTCATCCCGAATTTATTTCGGGATCTCATATGCTAAGCATCTCACATGCATATTAATTACCTTGCATGTGGGATGCTGAAACAAGTTCAGCATGACAATTCTTTAAGCCCCTAATCAACCCCTACCATTCCTGCTATCTCATTTAAAAACAATACCGCCTGGTCAATGCTATTAACGCCTTCAATGCTTAGGCGCAGGGTGTTTTTAACCTCCTTTAAATTGGTGCGGCGCATGTTTGATTGTACAAAGGTAAGTACGTTGCGGAACGCATCCGATTCAAAATATGGCGACTGCTGGTTGCTGATAAAATAACCGCGCAACACATTCTTTTTAAGCGAGATTTTCTCGAACCCAATAGTCTTGCCCAGCCATTGCAGGCGCATGGTGTTCAACAGATCATTTACTTGTGGTGGTATGGCCCCGAAACGGTCATGCAGTTGTTGCTGAAACGCGGATAGCTCTACCTCGTTTTCCAGTTTGGAAAGCTCCGTGTACAGGTTATATCGTTCAGCTATATTAGTTACATATTCATCCGGGATCAGGATTTCCAGATCGGTATCAATTTGGGTAAAGGAAATAAACGGCCGAGGTTTATCATCGGGGAACACGCCTTTAAATTCATCTTCTTTCAGTTCCTGTATAGCTTCGTCCAATATCTTGTGGTACATGTCAAAACCAATTTCGGCAATAAAGCCGCTTTGCTCGGCGCCAAGCAGGTTGCCGCTGCCGCGGATGTCCAGATCGCGCATGGCCACATTGAAGCCGCTGCCCAGGTCGCTGAACTCTTCAATGGCGCTCAGGCGCTTGCGGGCCTCGCTGGTGAGTGTTGACAACGGCGGACTTAACAGGTAACAATAGGCTTTTTTATTGCTTCGCCCAACACGTCCGCGCATCTGGTGCAGATCGCTCAGGCCAAACATATGGGCGTAATTAATGATGATGGTATTGGCATTAGGAATATCCAAACCGGCCTCAATAATAGTAGTGGCCACCAATACATCATACTCGTGGTTCACAAATTTGAGCATTACATCTTCAAGCGCGTCGCCTTCCAGTTGCCCGTGTGCTATGCCTATACGTGCTTTGGGTACCAGCTTATGGATCATGCCGCCCAATTGCGGTAAATCGGCTACGCGGTTATGAATAAAGAAAACCTGACCGTCACGCTCTATCTCAAACTCAACGGCACTTTTTATCAGGGTATCATTAAACACATGCAGCTCGGTAACTACCGGTTGCCTGTTTGGTGGTGGTGTTGATATAATGGAAAGGTCGCGTGCGCCCATGAGCGAAAAATGCAGGGTACGCGGAATTGGGGTAGCGGTTAAGGTAAGCGTATCCACATTGGCGCGCATTTGCTTAAGCTTCTCTTTGGTTGATACGCCAAACTTTTGCTCCTCGTCAATGATCATCAGCCCCAGGTCTTTAAACTTTACATCTTTGCTTACCAGACGATGGGTGCCTATAATGATATCTACCTTGCCTTCCTTCAGTTTCTCGAGGGTATCCTTGATCTGCCTGCTCGATTTAAAGCGGTTCACATAATCAATATTGGCAGGGAAGCCTTTGAGCCTGTCGGTAAATGTTTTGTAGTGCTGGGCGGCTAAAATAGTGGTTGGTACCAGTATGGCCACCTGTTTGCTATCGGCCACAGCTTTAAATGCCGCGCGCACGGCCACTTCGGTTTTACCAAAGCCTACGTCGCCGCAAATCAGCCTATCCATAGGGTGGGGCGATTCCATGTCCCTTTTAAAGTCGGCGGTAGCTTTTTCCTGATCGGGAGTATCCTCGTAAAGGAACGATGCCTCCAGCTCAGTTTGCAGATAGCTATCGGGCGAAAAGGCATTTCCCAATTGTGCCTTACGCAAAGCGTAAAGTTTGATCAGGTCGCGGGCGATGTCCTTAACTTTTTTTTTTGTGGTTTTCTTGAGTCGTTCCCAGGTATCAGTACCCAGCTTGTTCATTTTGGGTACGGTACCCTCTTTGCCGCTGTATTTTGATATACGGTTAAGCGAGTTAATGTTTACATACAACAGGTCGTTATCCGCATAAATAAGGCGGATCATTTCCTGCTGTTTGCCGTTAACCTCCACTTTCTCCAGGCCGGCATATTTGCCTATCCCGTGATCAATATGGGTTACGTAATCGCCGGTCTTAAGATCGCGCAGCTCTTTAAGGGTGATGGCCTGCGAACGCTGATAGCCTTTTTTAAGCTTGTATTTATAATAGCGGTCAAATATCTGGTGATCGGTATAGCAGGCCAGTTTTTGTTCATGGTCCACAAAACCTTCCCGTATCGAAACGCTTATCGGGGTAAATTTTACCGTTTTGTCAAGGTCATCCAGTATAGCATATAAACGCTCTACCTGCCGGGCCGAATCGGTGAGTATAAAATTCTCGACATGAACAGCCTCGTTACTTTTAAAATTGTGGATAAGCAGCGTGAAATCTTTATTAAAAGATGGTTGCGGCCGCATATCAAAATTTATAGTGGCATTTGGCTGGTAAAAAAACTGTTTGCCAAACTCCACCACCGGGAAATCATGTAACTGGTCGGCTATCAGTTTTTCGTCAGTAAAGCCAAATTTTGGATCTATCCACTCCGGGTTTTGCGCTTTTTCGTCGGCAGACAAGGCCTTCCACAAGTTTACCGCTTTCTTAAAGCCGGATTGGATAATATCCAGTGTAAACTGTACATCTTTTATCCACACCTGTGTGCCGGCATCTACATATTCCAATAAGGAGATATTGCTCTCGGTTAAAAATTTAGATTGTACATTGGGTACAATGGTGATGCTTTTAACCTGCTCAACAGATAGCTGGCTTTCAATTTCAAACGTGCGGATAGATTCAATAAAATCGCCAAAAAATTCTACCCGGTAGGGCAGGTTATGCGAGAACGAAAATATATCAACTATACCGCCACGGATAGAGAACTGGCCAGGCTCATACACAAAGTCAACCCGGTCAAAATCATACTCAATTAAAAACTCATTGATAAAATCAAGACTAAGCTTATTACCAACGGCAATTTCAAGGGTGTTTTTTTCGAGCGAGGCCCGGTCTATCACCTTTTCGGCCAGGGCCTCGGGATAGGTTACTATCAGTTGCCCAAACGCTGACGAATGGTTAAGCTCGTTCAGTACCTCGGCACGGGCCAGCACATTGCTGCTATCGGGCTGGGTAAATTCAAATGGCTTGCGGTATGATGATGGGAAAAGGAGCACTTCTTTACCGGTAAGGTTTTCCAGATCTGCCTGGAAATAACCGGCTTCTTCACGCTCGGGCAGCACAAATATCATGTGCTTATGCTGCAAAAAATACAATGCTACCGCCATGGCCGAATCACTTGACCCGACTAAACCACGAAGCTGTATTCTTGGATTTTTGGAAGCATTAAGCGCGGTTGCCAACGCCTTGATCCTTTCATCAGCTTTATATCTGTCTAAAATATCACGGATGTTCAAAACTGAGGCAAATGTACATAAAAAAGACTTTTTAAATAAGCTAAGATAAATAGTAAACAATTATGCAAACAATATGTGGGTATAATCACTTTTTAATGGTAAATTCATATATATCATTTAAGCCAACCTATTACTTTAACCAAATTTTATAATTTATGAAGAATGCAATTTTATCGGGTATTTTTATCGGAGTTTTAAGCATATTATGGATGTTTGTCATGCACCAATATGGCATAACACCACAGAAAGATACCGTTGCCACAGCAGAATACTTTTCGTTTTTGATACCCGCCATTGGACTATTGTTAGGTATCAGAAGTTACCGCGCCAATGATTGCAAAGGACAAATGGGTTTTTTAGAAGCATTAGTACAAAGCTTTAAAATATTATTGGTTGGTGGTATTATTGCGGGCTTTGCTGGTGTACTTTATATCAGCTATGTATCTGCTGGCGAAAATCTGATGGCCTTTTCAGGAAGATTATTCGGAGCCCTGCTGGTAGGTGTGCTATTGGCTTTCGGCGTTTCGCTGTTGTATCACAATAAATCAAATAAGGTTGATTAAAAAGCTCTTTTCAAAATATTTTGAACTCGTTTTCTGGATAGCGGCAATGTTGTGCCTGGCCTTTACAAGCCCGGTGGCCGAATCGCACTTTACCTTGTGCCCTTTAAAGCTGATGGGGATTAAATGGTGCCCCGGTTGTGGGCTGGGGCATTCTATTATTTATTTGTTTCATGGCGATATCCGCAATTCTTTCCAGGCCCACTGGCTGGGTATCCCGGCTGTGATTGTTATTTTTCACCGCATATATGTTTTGGGGAAAGACAGGTTGGGCTATGGGCCGCGGTTTGAAAATGGCAGCAATCACTCAGCTCTTGAAAAATAAAATACTTCAATGTCATGCTGAACGCAGTGAAGCATCTATTGTACAATATGCAAAGCTCAGCAATAGAGCCTTCTTTCCTACCCATGCCGTATTCGATTTTCAAGGTGTAAAGGCCTGCCAGTCCGAGCATGTCGAAGACTCGCGCGGAAGGGCCTTTGCCCGCTATGCTTCGACAGGCTCAGCATGACAGCCCTTTTGGCAATGTTATTTCCTCTTCAGAGTCTCCGGATTTTATCACTCAGGATGACAAATTGTAGTTGATGATAAGAAAATCAGGAGAATCCTTTAATCCGATAAATCCCGGTTCAGACAAAATCTTTTCACCGCCAAAACCCACCCACTCACCGACTTGTTTTTGCTGCTAACCAGTTTTGCATTGGTGTTTTTTACCCGCCGCAGTACCTTTATATCATAAAACAAACGATAACCTTAAGCTTTACTAAAATGAACACTTACCAAAATCCATATATGATGTTCGACGGAATGACACCCGAAGAATTTACTTTTTTACAACAAGCCACAGCCTCCTTAACTGAAACCCAGCAACGGTACTTTCTGAATATTTACGGGGGTAAAAGAAAAAATCCGCAGGATATTATGCTGGTTACTTTGATAGGATTTTTGGGTGTATCGGGCATACAGCGCTTCATGACCGATCAGATAGGTATGGGCCTGCTTTACTTTTTTACTGCCGGCTTTTGTTTTATAGGTACCATTATCGACCTGATAAACTATAAAGACATAGCTACAGAGTATAATAAAAAAATGGCTTTCGAAAGCTTCAACATTGCTAAAATGAGCAACTAAAGATCCCTTTTAAGGGGGGTAATAGTTTCACTATATATCCAAAAAAATCCACCTTCTGTTACGGGGTGGATTTTTTAGTTTTAAGGAATTTGTCTGGACCTGGATTAAACAGATTTATCTGATTAAAGGATTTTACTTCAGATTGGAAGAAATCATGGGAATCCCTTAATCCCCAAAATCCGGGTTCAGACATTTCCCTATTTCCCCATCGATTTATCCCTTACTGCTTTAAATTCAGAACCGGGTTTCCAGCCGGGGAAAGTTGTTTCATTACTTAGTTTGGTGCCTATCCGGTAAAGTATATCGGCTATTTGGGCCATGCCGGTGGCGTCCATGTCATCACTGTAATTATCAGCCGGCTGGTGGTAGCGCTGCTCATTGTATTCTTTTTGCTTATCCTCGCCATAAGTTGGACCTTGTGTTTTGCTATTACTGCCGTTATTAATGTCGAGCGCGGGTACACCCAATTTGGCAAAGTTAAAATGATCAGACCGGTAATAACTACCCGATCCGGGATGACGGTCGCCTACAATAGTGAGACCATCCTGCTTAGCTATATCGCTTACATAATCTTCCAGCTCATTTTGTCCCTTGCCGGTAATGGCAATATCTTTGGTTTCGCCATAATTGCCCAGGGCATCCATGTTCAGATCGGCTATGGTTTTGTTAAGCGGATATATGGGGTGGGTAGCATAATATTCAGAACCAAGTAAACCCTGCTCTTCGGCAGTTACTGCCAAAAACACAATAGAGCGTTTAGGTTTTTCTTTTGCCTTCTGAAATGCTTTTGCCACACTGATGATAGCCGCAACGCCACTGGCATTATCAACCGCACCGTTGTAAATACTGTCGCCTTTGGCATCGGCTTTCCCTATACCCAGGTGGTCCCAGTGAGCGGTGTACAGCACATATTCCCCTGGTTGTGAACTGCCTTTTATAATTCCTATTACGTTGTGCGATGTGGAATATTTTAACTTATTATTTAAGGTTAAGGATACATCCATATTCAAGGGGATGGCCTTAAAATCTTTTTTACGGGCAATGGCACGGATATCGCCTGTGATGCCTGCAGCGGCCAATAGTTTTTGGGCGGCATCCTCGGTTATCCATCCCTCAACTTTACAGCGCGACAGGTGTTTATCCTTTTGCTGCAGGTAAAGCTTGGCACCGCTAAAGCTGTTGGTCACCACACTCCAGCCGTAGCTGGCCGGTTCGGTTTGGTGCACAATGATCACTCCTGCGGCACCCTGACGGGCAGCTTCTTCGTATTTGTAGGTCCAGCGGCCATAATAGGTCATGGTATCACCTTTAAAAAAGGTTGGATCGCCGTTTTTAAAACCCGGATCATTTACCAGTACAATTACAGTTTTGCCCTTTACATCAAGACCGGCATAATCATTCCAATGATATTCGGGTGCAACAACGCCATAACCCGCAAAAACAAGCGGCGATTTTTTGAGATCCACAGTAGGAAGTTCCTGGCGAGTGGAGGTTACAAAATCTGTTAATGCATGTAAGGTCATGGGTGATTTGCCACCGGTGATCTCCATCGTTTCGGACGGTGTGCTGGTGATCTCAACCATGGGCACATCCTGAAAATAGGCGCCGTTGTTGCCAGGTTCCAATCCGGCTTTTTTAAATTCGGAGGCGATGTAGGCAGTGGCTTTTGTTTCGCCGGCAGTAAAGGGTTTGCGGCCCATCAAAGAGTCATTGGCCAGCACTGCGATATGCGATTTTATTTCATCGGCTGATATGGCCTTTGCAGCCTCCTGGTCGGTGTTTTTATTTTGACTGCAACCAGTTAATAAGGCAAAACCAGACAATGCCAGCAAGTAGTTGTATTTATTAATCATATATGCGATGTGTTTATTCCAAATGTAATTAAAGGAAACGCTTGCTGCAAGAGTGGGAGTGTAACAAAAGCTGTAAGCTTTTAATATGTTTACCACGGGCTGAAAGCCCGCGGTAGCGGAGAGGGGGCTTCTATGCAGTCGCTCGGCTCCAGCCGAGTGACTGCTATTTTCCGGCGTCCCGCCGCAGTTATTTCTTATCAACCTCGCAGGCCGGAGGCCTGGTAATAATGGTCACTCGGCTCCAGCCGAGCGACTGCAGAGATGATAAGAGGTTTGTGAAGACACAAACCTCGGCATAAAAATTCTTTGCTATCGCTCAGAATGACAATTGAATAAAACACCACGCATATAACTCCCCCTTTAGGGGGCCGGGGGGCTAATCAATCCACTCAAACTTGGTATAAGGCACCAGTACTTCAGGTATTTTAATCCCCTTTTCGGTCTGGTTGTTTTCAAGTAAGGTAGCTACAATACGCGGCAGGGCCAGGGCGCTGCCGTTTAGGGTGTGGGCCAGTTGGGTTTTACCTTCGGCGTTGCGGAAACGTAATTTTAAGCGGTTGCTCTGGAATGTCTCGAAGTTTGATACGGATGATACCTCCAGCCAGCGTTGTTGTGCCGCGCTCCAGGTTTCCATATCATAGGTTAAGGCAGAGCCAAAACCCATGTCGCCGCCGCAAAGACGCAGTACGCGATAAGGTAAGCCTAAGTTTTGCAGCAAGCCTTGCACATGGGCGCTCATTTGCTCCAATATTTCGTATGATTTATCAGGGTGTGCCACCTGTACAATCTCCACTTTATCAAACTGATGTAAGCGGTTCAGGCCGCGTACATGGGCGCCGTAAGAACCAGCCTCGCGGCGGAAACATGGTGTATGCCCGCAATGTTGTACCGGCAATTCATCAGCTTTTAATATCACATCGCGAAACATGTTGGTGATAGGCACCTCGGCGGTTGGTATCAGGTATAAATTATCAAGTCCAACAAAGTACATTTGCCCCTCTTTATCTGGCAATTGTGATGTTCCAAAGCCAGATGCTTCGTTTACCATTAAGGGAACGCTTACTTCGCTGTAACCCGCTTTTTCGGCCTCGTCAATAAAGTAATTGATGAGTGCACGTTGTAGTTTGGCGCCTTTATTTTTATAAACAGGGAAACCGGCACCGGTTATTTTAACACCCAGTTCAAAATCAATCAGGTTATATTTTGCGGCAAGCTCCCAGTGGGGCAGGGCAGTGGCAGGCAGTTCGGGTTTTGCACCGTTTTCAAGCACCACTTCGTTTTCCTCAGGTGTTAAGCCTTTAGGTACTGAGCTATGTGGCAGGTTGGGCAGCAATACCAGTTTTTGGTACAGTTCTTCTTCGGTAAAAGCTAACTGTTCGCCAAGTTTTTTGATATCTTCTTTCCAGGTACCGGTTTTTGATTTGATAACTTCGGCTTCATCCTTTTTACCGGCGCGCATCAGATCGCCAATTTGTTTGGCGGCTGCATTGGCCTCGGCCGAAATGTTATCCATGCTGGTTTGAGTTTGACGGCGTTTATCGTCTAATTGAAGAATTTCATCAACCAGTCCGGTCTGTTTAAAATTTTTTACAGCCAAACGTTCCAAAACCTGTTCCCTGTTATCACGGATATAACTAACTTGCAGCATTATTTTATTTTTTCGACAAAGATATAACGAGTTGGCAGTTTAGAGTAGTGAGTTATGAGTTTTTTGTAAATAGTGCTAATTATATAGGCGTATTTACACTAAACTTTTGCAGTTACTACCCACAACTCATAACTCACAACCCGAAACTGAATGCCCGGTAAACTTTACTTAGTTCCCACCCCAATAGGCAACCTGGAGGATATCACCCTCAGAGCCATCCGTGTTTTAAAGGAAGCCGATCTGATACTGGCCGAGGATACGCGCACATCTGCTCCCTTGCTGAAACATTTCGACATCCATCAAAAGGTGTTTTCGCACCATCAGCATAATGAGCACCAATCGTCAAACGAGATCGTAAAATTTTTACTGGAAGGAAAAAATATCGCGCTGATATCAGATGCCGGTACGCCAGCCATATCTGATCCCGGTTTTTACCTGGTGCGCGAGGCTTTAAAATTTAATATCGCGGTGGAATGCCTGCCTGGTGCAACGGCCTTTGTACCGGCACTGGTGAACTCAGGTTTCCCTACCGATAAGTTTTGCTTTGAAGGGTTTTTGCCGTTGAAAAAAGGCCGCCAAACCCGCTACAAGTTTTTGGCTGAAGAGGAGCGTACTATTATACTATATGAATCGCCGCACCGTTTACTGAAAACGCTCGACGAAATGGCTACCTATTTTGGCGCCGACAGGCAACTTTCCGTTTCACGCGAGCTCACCAAAATGTTTGAGGAAACCGTTAGGGGTACGGTGGCCGAAGTAAAGTTGTATTTTGAAACACACCCGGTAAAAGGTGAGTTTGTGATTTGTGTGGCGGGAGCATCGCCAAAAACAACAAAGGAGAAATACAGAGAAGAAAGAGAAGAAGAGGATTCTGAATAAAAAGAGGGCCTGTTATCCTGAGCCTGTCGAAGGAAGTGCGGAGAGGCCGCCCACCATGCTTCGACAGGCTCAGCATGACAGCTTGGATAAATGAACAAAAAGAAATAAAACATGTCATTGCGAGGAACGAAGCATCTCACAGGACAGGTAGCAGACTTGCATGATGAGATTGCCACGCTGCGTTCGCAATGACATATAGCATAATAATAAAAGAGGACAAACAAGGCTCTCTCCTTTGATGGGGCTGAGTGGGCTCAATATCTAACAAATGAAAAAAAACCTTCCTTTAGCCATACTTTCCGGTTTATTGCTGTGGATAGCATGGCCGCCTACGCCTTATACTACTTTCCTGCTGTTTATTGGTTTTGTGCCGATGCTGTTGGCCATGGAAAACATTATTCAGTCTGCATCCCCCAAAAAAGGGAAGCAGGTATTTAATGTGACCTTTATTGGTTTTTTTATCTGGAACACAGCCTCTATTTACTGGGTGTATAACGCGCTGAAGCAAGTTGGTAATCTGATAGCCATCCCCATTACACTGATCCCTTACGCATTAGGGCCATTGCTGATGGCTACGGCTTGCTGGTTATATTACAGGTTGAGGTTAGTAACTAATCGCGGCTGGGGGCTGGCTGGGTTGGTTTGTTTGTGGATAGGCTATGAATACCTGCACCAAAGCTGGGACCTGAACTTTCCCTGGATGACCCTGGGCAACGGATTTGCGGTAACCCATCAGTGGGTGCAATGGTACGAGTACACCGGCGTTTATGGTGGTACTATTTGGGTATGGGGATTAAATATCCTGGCGTTTTTAATATATGTTGGTCTGCGCGAAGCGCAATTAAAAACGGAAAGATTAAAGTTGATCACGGCGTTTGCCCTGTTATTGCTGCTGCCGCTTGGTTTTTCGTTATTCACTTATTATAATTATACCGAGCAAAAAAATCCATCTAACATCGTGGCGGTTCAGCCCAATATTGATCCTTATGAAAAGGAGGGGAGCATACCGGTGAACCTGCAGCTGGATATCATGATCCACCTGTCGCGGAGTGTGGCCCAGCCCAATACCGAGTTTTTTTTATGGCCCGAAACCGCCATTCCGGATTATATGAACGAGGACGGTATCAACAACAATATTTACTTTAAACAGGCGCAATATTTTTTAGGTAAATACAAAAACAGCACACTGATAACCGGCGGAGAAACTTACCGCTTCTATAATTCACGGGCTACCCCAACGGCCAGTCCAACACAACAACCTGGTATGTTTGCGGATAGTTTTAGCTCGGCATTGGCTATTGAAAACAGTGGCAATGTGCAGATCTACCACAAATCGCGACTGGTACCGGGCGCCGAATCCTTGCCTTTTGGCAATACTTTATCGTTCCTGAAGCCGGTATTTGAACATTTGGGTGGTGCTACCGGCGCATATGGCAGTCAGGCGGATGCGGATGTATTTTATTCGCAAAGCGGAATTGGTGCCGACCCTGTTATTTGTTTTGAATCTATCTGGGGCGAGTATGTGGCCCGCTCGGTACGTAAGGGCGCGCAGTTCATAGCCATTATTACCAACGATGGCTGGTGGGAAAATACCTCGGGCAAAGACCAGCATTTAGATTATGCCAAGCTGCGGGCCATTGAAACCCGTCGTTGGGTGGCAAGGTCGGCCAATACCGGGATCTCTGCTTTTATAAACCAGCGCGGCGATGT
This sequence comes from Mucilaginibacter lappiensis, assembly GCF_050433765.1. Taxonomy (GTDB): domain Bacteria; phylum Bacteroidota; class Bacteroidia; order Sphingobacteriales; family Sphingobacteriaceae; genus Mucilaginibacter; species Mucilaginibacter lappiensis_A. The sequence continues at coordinate 62,505 of NZ_JBNPWP010000011.1, forward strand.
GGTACAAAAAACCAAATGGTGGACAAAAACAGCCATTAAGCAGGATATTAACCTTAACTCCGAACTTACCTTTTACGTGGAGCATGGCGATTACCTGCCCAAAGCAGGCAGCTTTATCGCGGTTTTATTGATTGTTTTTATTATAGTGAAAGGGCGATTTAGGAAAAGGGTGGTTGCGTGATTTTTGTCTGAACCGGGATTCACCTGATTAAAGGATTAACAGGATTTTTCTTTAATATTCAACTTGTCATACTGAACGTTTGAAGATCTATTATGCGATTTGCATATTCGATAACAGATCTTCGTTCATACCCATGACGTGCTTGTTTTCATCAACAGTAAACCCCATAAGCCTTTGCCCGTTATGCTTCGACAGGCTCAGCATGACAGTCTCTTTAGCAACGTCATTTCTCCTTCAGAGTCCTCGGATTTGATTACACAGGATGACAAATTTATAATGCTACAACCCGTTCCGTTTCAAAATGAACGCCATTAGGTCATTGATGGGTTGTTTGATGATCTTGCCGGTTTTTACGCCCTGTTGTTGGCAAAGTGCGGTAAGCTCGTTGGCAAAGAAGTACGCAATGGAGCCCACAAAATGGCATTTATACCGATGGTACTCCGGGTATGATTTAATATTGCTTTCAATAAATTCCAGCAAGCCTTTTTCCAATAGTGCCTGTCCGTAAGGAGTTGCCTTTATTTCGCTTACAAATTTAGAAAATGAGGCCAGATAGGTATTGGCATTGGGCTTTTGATAAACATTCTTGATCACGATCTCTTTGTTAAGCCCATAAGCTTCATCAAACTTTTGGCTGATATCGACAGGCATATTGCCGTATAAAAAATCGGTGATCATGGCCTTGCCAAACCAGGTGCCAGAGCCTTCATCTCCTAAAACAAAACCCAAACCATGCTGCCCATCGTGTATGCTCTCGCCGTCAAAAAAAGAAATATTTGAACCGGTTCCCATTACACAGCAAATGCCTTTTTCATACCCGCAGGTAGCGTAGGCGCAGCCCAAAAGGTCACTGTCAACACTTATAAAGGCTTTACTGAATAACTGGCTTATGGCATTCGAAACTATCTCATGCCTGTCTGGACTGGAGCAGCCAGCGCCAAAAAAATATATCTCAGTAACCTCATTGGCATGTGCTACCATATCAGGCACTTGCTCCTGTATTATTTTTGCAATTTCCTTTTCGGTTAAAAAGTATGGGTTTAATCCGGCGGTTTTAAATGATATAGACTCCTGCGGTGAGGTACTAAGCAGCCAGTCTGTTTTTGAAGATCCGCTATCGGCAACTAAGATCATGGACAAATTTCTTCAAGCGCTTTAAGGGTTAATGGCTTATGTATGAACTGGGTAATATATTTATTCCCTAATGATTGCTTCATATCCATAGGATCGAGGGATGAAGAAAGCATAAATATTTTTGTATCGTTTTTATCAATTAAAAGCGCATCATATTCCCGCAAAAACTCAAATCCGTTCATCACGGGCATACGGATATCCAAAAATATAACATCAGGTTTTATACTACCTTCCCTAAGCGACTCAATAGCCTCAGCAGGCGATTGCCTGACAATGATCTGCTCGGCAAAATGGCTGCTTTCCAAAATCCTGCGCGTAATAAAGTTGTCGATGTAATTATCATCGATCAACAGGCAGGTTTTGTAGGGATTTAACATTATTTCAAAAGTAGCTTTTTAAAACAATTTAAAAAACATACACTATAAATAAATACTTATTCGTCTTAATTAATACTGATGCTGTTAGTAATTTGCTTTAAAGTTACTTCGGCAAGCTTTGACTGGTATTGGGCTGCAAAAAACTTTGACTGGGCATCCAGGTAATTACGCTGAGCTTCCCTTATTTCTAAAGGGGTAATATTACCCAGTTTATATTTTTCTAATGATATATCAAGATTCTTTTTAGCGATGACCACATTGGCCTGCCCCAGCTTTATCAAATCGAGCCCGGATAAATAGCTTACAAAAAAATTACTGATCTGTGCTTCAATATTCAGTTTGGTCTGTTTAGCATCAATAGTGGCATTATCGATCTGTATTTTCGCGTTTTTTTCGCGCCGGTTCTGGTTAAAGCCGTCAAAAATATTAATGGTTGCTGTTAAGCCGTAATTTAAGCCGTGTGTGTTTTGTGACAACGTGAAGCCGGCCGGTGTTTTATTATTGCTAAAAGTATAGCCGGATGTTACGGCAACCTGGGGGTAGCGGGTTGAGCGTACTTGTTTTAAACTAATTTCGGCCAGGCGTTTATTTATTTGTGCCGACAAAATTGCCGGGTTTTGCAGTTGGGCGCTATTAATAACATCGGCTAATATTAATTTCTCATCAATCACGATAGTATCGGCCACAGAAAAATCTGTTTGCAGATCGCGGATCAATAACTGGTTAAGCTGAATTTTTACCGCTTTAAACAGCTGATATTGTGTAACCAGGTTGGCGGTATCCGTGTTCAGGTTTACCTGCGCGTTTAAAACATCCAATTTTGAAGCCCTGCCCACCTGAAATTTATCATTGGCATAATGTAGCTGGGTGCGTGAAATATCAATAGCTCCCTTCAACGCTTTTATTTGCTCGGTTTGACTGATCAGATCATAATAAGTAGTAATTACATTGGCAATTGTACTTTGAATGGTGTCCTTTAACCGTATAGCTCCTAAAGTATCCTGGGTTTTTAACTGATCATAATTGGCAAACATATTAAAGCCGTCAAAAACTGTCCAGTTAAGATTTACGCCGTAATTTATGTTTGAGTTTTTGGCATTATTGATGTTATTAACGGTGCCATCATTACGGGTTTGTTTGGTGGTTTGCCTGCTGTTGGTTGATGCAAAATTGCCGTTAACCTGTGGTAGTACGCCTGCATTACCCAGGGTTACATTATTTGATGCAATGGCCGAGTTATTTTGCGACAGCTTTATATTATAGTTGTTTTTCAGGGCTATCTCTACCGCGTCTTTCAGGGTAAGCATGGGCGCATCCTGTGCCCATGCTTTTACACTGAGAGCTATACTGCAAAAAATAAAGAAAGCTATTTTTTTAGTGATCATATTGCTTAAAGGTTTTCAATCAGTATTGGTGTTTTTTCTTCCTGTTTCTCGACATCCTCTGGTTCATGGTCAGGATCGCGACGGGTTTTTGAAGCAAATATCACATACATCAACGGAATAATATAAAGCGTTAACACCAGCGAAAACAGCATACCGCCCATAATTACAATACCTAATGATACGCGGCTTTTTGCACCGGCTCCCAATGCAAACGCAATTGGAACAGAACCAAGCACCACGGCTAAACTGGTCATTAAAATGGGACGCAAACGGGCTGTAGCGGCCTCAACGGCGGCTTCATATTTTGCTATGCCATGTTCCATGCGCTGGTTGGCAAACTCTACAATGAGGATACCATTTTTGGTTACCAGCCCCACAAGGGTTATGATACCAATCTCGCTGAAAATATTAAGCGTTTGGTTAAACAGCCAAAGCGATAAAAACGCGCCCGAAATAGCCAGCGGTACGGTAAGCATCACTATAAAAGGGTCCATAAAGCTTTCAAATTGTGCTGCCAGTACCAGGTATATCAGCAACAAAGCAAAACCAAAGGCAAACAAAATATTTGATGAACCTTCGGCATAATCACGTGATGGACCGCTTAGTGCCGTGCTGAATGTTTCGTCGAGCATACTGGCCGCAATCCGGTCCATTTCTTTAATACCATCGCCCACGGTACGGCCTGGGGCTAAACCCGCCTGTATAGTTGCCGATTTATAACGGTTAAAGTGGTATATAGCCGGCGGCGTAGCGCCTTCAGAAACTTTTACCACATTATCCAGCTGTACCAGGCCGCCCTTAGTACTGCGTACATAAACCGACTTCAAATCCAGCGGCTGATCGCGGTTGGCCCGGTCAACCTGGGCTATTACCTGGTACTGTTTTCCGTTTATCAGGAAATAATCCAACCGGCCGGCGCTATAATACAACTGCAGGGTTTGGGCTATATCATCAACAGATACACCCAGGTCACGGGCGCGGTCACGGTCTGTTATTACCCTTAGCTCGGGTTTGGTAAACTTAAGGTTCACATCCGTGCCTTGAAAAACAGGACTTCTGGAAACCTCGGCAAAAAACTTGGGCAATACCGCCCTTATTTTTTCAAAGTCCTGGTTTTGAATTACGTACTGAACCGGCAACGAGGTTCGTGAACCGCTACCGCCGCCACTTATGGTTTGTTCCTGTACTACAATGGCACGGGCATCAGGCATCCGGCTTAATTTTTTATTCATCCAGTCGGCAATTTGTTGCTGTGAGCGGTTACGTTGATCAGGTGGAACCAAACCAATACGGCCAAAACCGGAGTTGGCAGCCCCGCCACCGCCAAATGAAGGCGATACGATCTCGAGGTTCACGTTTGCCTCAGGTATGGAATCATCAACTATGCCGGCCACCTTGTCCATGTATTTGGTCATGTACTCGTAGGTGGCACCCTCTGAGCCCGTAACGCTGTACCTTAACAAGCTGCGGTCATCTAACGGAGCCAGCTCAGATGGGATAACGTTTACCAATACGCCAATGATGATCAGGGAAACAGCCAGTATAACAAACGACACCCATTTTACCTTCATAAACTTAACCAGCGTTTGTGTATACGAATTGGTCATGTTTACAAAGAAGGGTTCGGTACGTTCATAAAACTTTGATTTCTTGTTGCTTTTGCGAATCAGTTTTACGTTAAGCATTGGTGTTAATGACAATGATACAAATGCCGATATCAACACCGCCCCGGCTACCACTACCGCAAACTCCCGGAACAAACGGCCCGTAAAGCCCTGTAAAAATACAATGGGTAAAAACACAGCCGCCAGTGTAACCGATGTGGATACTACCGCGAAAAAGATCTCGGCCGATCCCTCAAAGGCTGCTTTGCGGATAGCCATACCCGCTTCTACTTTTTTATAGATATTTTCCGTTACCACAATACCATCATCAACCACCAGTCCCGTTGCCAGCACAATACCCAGCAGGGTTAATATGTTGATGGAGAACCCGAAAACATACATGATAAAAAAGGCCCCTATCAATGAAACCGGGATATCAATTAACGGGCGGAAAGCGATAAGCCAATCACGGAAGAAGAGGTAGATAATAATTACCACCAGTACAAATGAAATAATAAGCGTTTCTTGTACTTCGGAGATAGACTGGTTAATGAAGCGGGTATTATCCAACGCTACCTTAACAGTAATATCTGGCGGCAGGTCTTTTTTAATCTGGTCAAGCCGTTTATAAAAATCTTTGGCAATTTGGACATAGTTGGCGCCGGGCTGTGGAACAATGGCCAGACCCACCATGGGTACGCCCGATTCTTTGAATATGGTTTCTTCATTGGCCGATCCTAAAACCGCATAACCAATATCGCTCAGGTGTATTACCCGGCTGCTATCTGCACGTATAATAAGGTTGTTAAAGTCTTTTTCGGTTGATAGCTTACCAAGCGCCCTGATGGTTACCTCGGTATTGTTACCTGAAATTTTACCGGCAGGCAGCTCTACGTTTTCTCTTGCCAGGGCGGCTCCTATATCGGTAGCGGTAAGGCCCAGTGCCGATAGTTTGTTTGGATCGATCCATAAACGCATAGCATACTGACGTTGCCCTTGTACATTGATGGTACTTACCCCTGGTATAGTTTGCAGGCCCTCCTGTAATACATTTTCGGCATAATCATCCAGCTGGTTAATGTTACGGGTGTTACTGCTAACGGTTAAGGTAATAATGTTATCGGCGCTGGCATCGGCTTTGGTTACTACTGGCGGGGCGTTAATATCTTGCGGTAACTGGCGTTGTGCCTGTGATACCTTGTCGCGTACGTCATTGGCAGCAGTTTCAAGGTCGGCATCAAGATCAAACTCAACAGTAATGTTACTGGAACCAACCGAGCTTGTTGACGATATGTTGCGGATACCCGGTACACCATTGATTGATTTTTCGAGCGGCTCGGTAATTTGCGATTCAATTACATCGGCATTGGCGCCAGAGTAACTGGTTGATACCGAAATGATAGGCGGATCAACCGATGGGAAATCCCGCACCCCTAAAAATTTATAGCCGATGATGCCAAACACAACAATAGCTACTGACATTACTGTTGCCAGTACCGGCCTTTTTATACTAACTGAGGATAAACTCATGGTGTTTACTTAATTACTTTAACAATTTTTAAAGGAACTTTTGGTCGCATTTGTATAAGGCCTGATACCACCACGCTATCACCCGGTTTTAATCCACTGATGATCTGTATTTTGGTATCTGTACGCATATCGGTTTTTACCGCTTTGGTTGCAGCAACACCGTTATGATAAATATAAACAATGCTGCTTTTTAAATCGGGTATAACCGCTTCAGTTGGTAATAAAATTGTTTTTGGTATTTGATCAAGTGTTAAATTAATCTTGGCAAAGCTGCCCGCGGTAAGCAGGCCTTTTGGGTTTGGTGCTTTTGCACGCACGGTAATTGTACGCGAATTAACATCAATTGATGGCTCAATGGCATAAACGGTGGCGTTAAAATTTTCCCTTGAGCTTTCGGTATTGAACCTGATCTTACTACCCGGGCCAATGATGGATAAATACCTTTCAGGAACCGAAAAAGTAACCTTCGCCGGGTCGATATTTACCAGTTGCGCGATAGGTGATTGTGGCGATAGGTAACTACCCGGGCTCACATTCCTTAACCCGATGGTGCCCGAAAACGGTGCCCGGATCTCGGTGCGCGATATCTGGGCTTTTATTACATCGGCCTGTGCCTTTAATGAGTTTAACGAGGTTAATGAGGTATCATATTCCTGCTGGCTTATAGCTTCTTTTTGCAGTAATATTTTATTGCGGTATTCATTTTGTTTGGCCAGTGTTTCCTGATATTTAACCTGCTGCAGGGACGCTTCCAGGTCCTGGTTATATACCTTGACCAGCAATTGCCCTTTTTGCACCTTGCCGCCTTCGTTAAAATATATACCTGTAATATTGCCTGCGGTTTGGCTCACCAGGCTTACCTTTTCGTTAGCATCAATTGATCCGGTTACATCAATAATATTGTTTACGGCGGTATCCTTTACAATCAGAATGTTCACAGCTACAGGGCCGCTTTTACGCTTGCCGCCTTTACCGCCGGCAGCCATAGCCGCAGCAGACTCTTTGGCGCTTTGGCTAAAGAACTTGTTGTAAATTAAATAAGCAACCAGCAATGCCAGCGCAGTGTAAATGATATACCTTGTTCTCATATTGAATCAATCATTTTTTGTGATATAGTTTATAGCTGATTAGGGTGTTGTGAATGGCTGTATGTTGCTTTGCATACGCAACAAAACACTTTCAAATGTTTTCATATCTGCCGCAGATATGCCTTCTGTAATATTGGTATTGATATTTTTAAAGGTCTCCACAATATGCGGTACGGCTTGCTTTGCTTTGTCAGTAACTTTCAACAATTGTTCACGGCGGTCGTTCGGGTTATTTTCGCGGTAAACAAATCCTTTGGCGGTAAGCAGGTTAATAATGCTTACCATAGCCGATTTATCTTTACCCAGTATTTCTGCCAGTGCTTTTTGTGATAGCTGCCCATCATGATAACAAATAAGTGACAATATATAGTGATACCGGTTTACATCCAGGTGCGCTGTATGTTTAGCCAGTACACTTTGGTATAGTTTACCAAGACGTATCAACTTCCTTGAAATAGGTTCTATCAATTGCATTTTATAATGATACAAACATAAGCAGTACCCTGTAAAAATAGTTGCATGTATCAACCATTTTACAAGTGTCAAAGCGGGGTCATAACTTTTTTGAAGCTATAATTTTTTTAAATTGCGGCCATGAATCCAAATAAACTTATCATTACTTTTTCTTTAATGTTACTTTTTATGAATCTATCTGTCAGTAAAGCGCAAAGTACTGCTACCATATCTTACACTGTTTCTTTCCCCGAAGCTCAGGCGCATTATGCTGATATCGAAATGCATATTTCAGACTTAAAACAAAACATATTAGACCTTAAAATGCCGGTTTGGACACCGGGCTCGTACCTGATAAGAGAATTTGCAAAAAATATTGAATCGTTTAGCGTAGATGCGGGTGGAAAATCGTTGGCATCGCCCAAGATCAACAAAAATACCTGGCGCATTGCCTCCAAAGGCATATCGGCTCTAACTATTAAATACCGTGTTTATGCTAATGAAATTTCGGTACGCACCAGCTATATTGATGCATCGCACGGCTTCCTGTCGTCATCGGGTATCTTTATTTATCCGGCCAATATGCTGCACCAGCCTTCAACCATCCATATAAAACCTTATAAGGATTGGTCCAGGGTTTCAACCAGTCTGGAAATGGTTAACGGCGATTCTTTCACACGCGTTTCTCCCAATTATGATATCCTGTTCGATTCGCCTATTGAGGTGGGTAACCAGGATGTTTTTGGCTTTGATGCATCGGGTGTAAAATATGAGATATGTATGTATGGCGGCGGTAATTATGATAAGGAACGCCTTAAAGCAGATGTGCACAAAATTGTGGAACAGGAAGCGGCCATTTATGGCGAAAACCCGAACAAGCATTATGTTTTTATTGTACATAACCACTTAAGGGGCGGCGGCGGCCTGGAGCACCTGAGCTCAACCGTTTTAGGCGCCTCGCGCGATGCTTACGGAACCGAAAAAGGGTACCAAAACTTTTTGGGCCTGGTGGCACATGAACACTTCCATTTATGGAATGTAAAACGTTTACGCCCCATAGTTTTAGGTCCGTTTAATTATGATACCGAAAACTACACTACTAATCTTTGGATAGCCGAAGGTTTTACGGAATATTACCAGGGGATAGTGGTGCGCCGTACCAACCTGTATCCACCCGAAAACTACCTGGATGTACTGGTTAGCGAATTTAACATACTGGAAAACCTGCCGGGAAAAAACGTGCAAACCGTAGCCGAATCGAGCTTTGATGCGTGGATAAAGGCATACCGGCCAAATGAAAACTCCAACAATGCTACCATATCATACTACAACAAGGGCGCGATTATAGCAATGATGCTCGATCTGGAGATCATTAACAACACCAAAGGCGTTCATTCTTTGGATGATGTGATGAAATACATGTACGCAGAGTATTATAAAACCAAAAAACGCGGCTACACCGATACTGAATTTAAAAAAGCTTGTGAAAAGTTTGCAGGTAAAAAGCTGGATGATTTTTATAAAAATTACATCAATGGCCTTACCCCGGTTGACTATAATAAATACCTGGGCTATGCCGGTTATAAAATAACCGATGAACTTGCCGATAACAGTGACCCGGCCCTGGGTTTAACAACCGTAACCAATGGCAATAAAAAAATTATTGTTACTACCGTTATGCGCGGTACCGCCGCTTACATTGATGGCATTAATGTTGGCGATGAACTTACAGCGATTGATGATAACCCCATTACGGATGCCGCCACCATGTTGAACGGCAAAAAGCCGGGCGATAAAGTTAACGTAACCCTTATACGCGATGGGTTGACAATTACTTTGCCGGTTACCTTACTGAAAAACGCACGGGTAAAATATAAAATTGTACCTGTTGATAGCACCACCCCACAGCAATTGCTTGTGCAGAAGAAGTGGTTGAGTTTGTAACTGGAATAAAAATAAAAAAAAGGGGCTGTTTATAATCATAAACAGCCCCTTTCTGTATAAATATTATTTATGCTGATAATTACCTTAAATAGAGTTTCCGGATACTGGAGTTGTCGCTAAAGTAAATTGTACTTTCGTCTTTTGATAACGCCAGACTCTGGGCATAAACACCTGCTTGTGACCCAATTCCATCAATGCCATAAGGATATCTATTATTTGGCCCTACAAGAAATTGAAGTTTTCCGTTAACTATACTTTTTATTGCCCCCTGGTCGGCGATATATAAAACCCGGCTATCTTTTGAAGCTACTATGCTGGTAATGCCATTAAATTTCAAGTCTTTATAAATTTCGGTAAATAACCCGGATGGAGTGTACTTGTATATATGTTTACCGTCCATAGCCAAATATTTTATTCCGTTATATGCGCAATAAAGGGTCTGAATGTGATACGATGTAAAAGGGTTTGGCAAATATTTTAATGAGTCGACAGGAACATAGTATGGATTTGTTCCAATATTTCCGGCATTATCCGGCAAAAATTTGCGGAAGCTGGCATTGGTGCTCATCCAAAGAACATCACTATAGGGATCATGTTCCAGAGAGGTAATCCCGTAGTATTCGCCATCGCCGCTTGTTAAAATTGATGGTGTCGACAGTGCCCCTCCCGGTTTCAGGATCCAAATAATATGGCTTCCATCTGTTATTATATTAATGGTTCCGTCTTTTGATACCCTTACGAGTTTAGGAAACAACAAACTTCTGCCATCGCTTGCATTAGGGACAGGTACTGTTGACACCACATTGTCCGGTGTTATTTTGCGGATCTTGTTATTATAACTATCGGCCACATAGAGTGTCCCATCGTCTGTTAAATCAATTCCTACGGGATAATTGAACCGGGCCGAACTACCCGAGCCGTCAGCATTTCCAAATAAATTTACACGCCCGGCAAAGGTAACCACCGTTAAGGAGGTATGAGCTATTGCTGCGGCTGTTATACTCGTTACACCCAATTTATCTGAGTCAGCAACTGGTGAAGGAGCTTCTGTGTTTTTTTTACAGGCAGCGATAAATAAAATAATACTAATGCTAAGCAGTAGGATAGGTTTACTATTTGTTTTCATATTGGTTAAAGTTTAATATGAAGTTAAATATTAACACCTTCAATTAATTAACTATGGCTGGGTTGTATATTATTCTGTATAAATATGTGATATTAAATATTATGGCCTGTTTTAAATAAAAACACATTACTTTAATAAATACCGCATAAATTATATTTTTATAGCTTATGCCATCAGCAACCGCGTTAAGAAAGATCAGGCCCATACAGCTTATTGCTGTTATTTTCTTTACAGTTTCAGGAGGTCCTTATGGGCTGGAGCCATTATTAAGCTATGCCGGCGATCATGGCGCGTTGGTGTTGCTGTTATTAACACCCCTGCTTTGGGATGTGCCCGCCATATTTACCGTGTTGGAGCTAAACAGTATGATGCCCATAACCGGTGGTTATTATAAATGGGTGAAATACGCTTTGGGTACCCGCTGGGGTTTTTACGAGGGTTGGTGGACCTGGCTTTATACCTTTGTTGATCTGGCTATTTATCCGGTTCTGTTTGTACAATATGCCTCGTTTTTCTTCCCGGTTTTGCTGCAATACCAGGTGCCGGTTTGTTTGCTCATTATTTGGGCGTCGGCAGGGTTAAATATATTGGGTATTGTGCCCGTAGGTAAGGTGTCGTTGTTTTTAAGCGCGGCTGTGTTGGCGCCTGTTATTATATTGATTGTTTTGGCCATTCATCATCATGGTGGTAACTTATCTATACCTGCGCCTTCGTTAAAAGGTATAACTTTTCCCTCCTTCGGGATGGCGCTCTATACGGTAATGTGGAATTGCCTGGGCTGGGACAACATCACTACCTATGCCGAAGAGGTTGAAAAACCGGTGCGGTCATACCTGGTATCCATGATCATTGCTTTTATACTGGTTATGGTGGTTTATTTCTTTGTGGTTTGGATAGCGCAACAGTCGGGCATTAATCATGATACCTTAACCAACGATGGTTTCCCGGCGCTGGGTGTACTTATTGGCGGCCGTTGGCTGGGGATAGTAATTGCAGCGGGAGGAATGGCCAGCACCCTGGGTATTTATGCAGCAGTATTGCTGTCGGTATCGCGGGTGCCACAGGTAATGGCCGAGGATAATTTACTACCTGCCGGATTAAACAAGCTGCACCGCCGTTTCAAAACGCCATATATATCTATTATCATCTGTTCGCTGGTAGTTAGTTTAATGATATTATGGACCTTTGCCGACCTGCTGATTATTGATGTAACGGTTTACGGTGCAGGGCTATCTTTAGAGTATATTTCGCTCATAAAACTCCGCCAAAATGAACCGGATAAAGTACGGCCATTCCGTATCCCTTTAAGCACCACAGCACTTTGCCTGGTATTGCTATTTCCTTTTATTGTTTACGCGGTTGCCCTTGGCGGTGCGCTTTCATCCACGCCCGAAGCGCTGAAAGCAACCGTATTTGCCATAACCGCGCTGTTAAGTGCCGAAGTTGCCTGGCGCATCATTTTAATAAGCCGGCCGCATTTAAAAAAGGGATAAGGTTTCCTCTAAAAATATATTGGAATAGTCTCTCCGGAAGAATCCTATTTATGAAAATATTTGTAAAATTCGTATTTTTCACTTTTAACCTGTCACTTGAAAAATTCAAAACAAAAATATCCTTCTTGCACTACTGGATATAGAAAGCTATTTACTCCTATTCTTTTGAGTTTATTTGTTCTTTTATCGTCTTGTAATAAAGCTTTGCCAGCTGGATTTTGGGCAAACTTTCATAAGGATTTAATTATAAAAGATATCAATGACCAAGGGCCAAATGGCGGCCATAGAGCTTTATTTTGGAAGGCAAAAAAACAAAATACATTTACTTCGAAAGAGATTCTGTCATTCGCATTAAATAACGGTTGGAAATTCAAAGGCACATTGTCAATTAAAAGTGAGGACTTAAAAAGGTGGAATTATTATGGCAGTCCAATTTTCCCGTTTTCAAACAATGGTTTTACTTCTTCACCATCAAATAATTCGTCATATAGTGACTTCCCTCGATTAATAAATTCGGATCTAACAGTTTTTAAGTTTGATACTGATTGGGTCACAATAGACCCAGGTACAGATAATTCAATCACTGAAAATGGATTTATTCTGCTAAATAAAAGTGGCACAGCAATGAGTATTTATCACTTGTGGGGAGAGTAATCAAAAACACTACTTGCCCAAAAATAAGTTTCCTCTGCGTTCTCATGGAACAAGCCTGGGTGCTATCTACAGTTTTGGCAGCTTAGGTTTCAGACTTTTTTTTCTATTACCTTTTCCGTCCTTTTAGTGTTTTTTCAATTGGTATTGGTTTAGGGCCATAAGCCGGCCGCATTTAAAAAAGTGATAAGGTTTAGGTTGGTTTTAATGCGATACTCTTGCCAGCAGATTTATGATTGGGGCATCAAAAATGCTTGAAAAAACACCTGTGGCAGTTTTATTGTCGGCAGATTTTTTAAGATCTTCCGGGTAAAATATATAATCAACCCCAAGCGCTTTTAACAGGCTATCGGTTTTTGTGTGTGATGTGTTTTTGTAGCAGCAAATTTTTATTTTACTGTAAGCGGGGTTAGTACCTATACGGCGTAGTATTTTTTCAATATCCTTAATCAGGTGATCATAGTCAAATATGACCAGGTTGGGTTTAAGTTCATGTATAGCTGGGAAAATACTGCCCGTTGTGGAAATGTGCCTGAAAAGTTTATTATTCGGCAGTAACTCAACCGAAAACGTATCGGGAGCAACCAATAACACATTCTTAGATCGGACGCTGATCATAACCAGTTAATTAAGGGGACTTAAAAGTAAATCATAAATATCATTCGGTCAAAATATTATCGCCAATTGTAATAATATTGATACACAACTCTACCGTTATAGGTTCAAATAATTGCTTGACAATCAGTTATTTTCCACTCTAAACAATAAATTAATTTAAAGTAAAAACAAAAATATTATAATTGGCTATATCTCATCCACCCACGCTGCCTAATCTGCATTAATACGAGGGGAGAATTACGTTTGTTTCGATATTATAAAATAATAAAAGCTATCTTGGTTTTATTAACCTAAACTTAAAATCACATGGGTGCTCCAGAATTTGTCCTTATGCTTTTGCCTGTTATTTATATAGTTGGCTTTGTTGCATTAATATTTATTATCCGGCTTACTTTTAGTATCCCTGCATTTTTGCGTTATCAAAAAGCGCAAACACAATTATTATCTGAAATTGCTATGGAAAAAGGTGTAGCAACCAGTAGGGTAAATGAAATTTTGAGTGGAATAAAAAAGTAGAGTTATCAAATTGTTTTGTCATCCTGAGGAACGAAGGATCTATTCCACAACATACATAGTCTCTTAACAGATCCTTCGCTATCGTTACCCATGACGTATTTGTTTTTAGTTCCCCTCTTGAGAGGGGCGCGCGTAGGAATCGAGGGTGGCAGGGGTGTGTTTATATGTACGATGAAAAGGACACACCCCTCCACCCCTCTCAAGAGGGGAATCGCACAGGCCTCCGCTTCCTGCCTTATTTAACCTTTAGATACCTCTGATATCTCAGGATAACAAAAAATATTAAGAAGTGAAGCTTTCCAAAGCTTTCACAATCCTGCTGATGGTTTCTGATTTTCTCAGCAACGCGGCTATATCAAATACATGCGGACCAAATTTACCGCCAACCAGCATAATGCGGAAGGGCAGCATCACATCGCCAACCTTCAGGCCCTTTTCTTCGGCAAGAGCCTTAAATTGTGCTTCGAGTTCATGGGCATCCAATGCCGCTTCGCCGTTATTTAACAAAGCGGTAAGCGCGTTAAAGAAATCAGTTTTGGCATCGGTCCATTTTGGTTTAACCGCATTCAGATCATACTCCCTGGGTTGTTCAAAAAAGTAACCGGCCTGCTGATAAAAATCGGCCAATAAAACACAGCGGTCTTTTATCAGGTTAATAACCGTTGAAAGATAATCCTCATCGGTAATAACAATGCCTTTATCTTCCAAAACAGCTTTAACTTTCGGTTTCAGGTTTTCAGCATCAAGTCTTTTTATCCACTCGGCATTGAACCATTTGGCTTTTTCAAAATCAAATTTGGCCCCGGCTTTGCTTACCCGCTCAATAGAGAATTTTTGGATCAATTCATCCAGCGTAAATATTTCCTGGTCGGTGCCATCGTTCCAGCCCAGGGTGGCCAGCAAGTTTAAAAATGCCTCGGGCAAAAAGCCCAGCTCGCGAAAACCAGGCGTAAGCTCGCCAGTTTTAGCGTCGAACCAGGTCATGGCATATACCGGGAAACCAAGGCGTGCACCATCGCGCTTGCTTAGCTTGCCGTGCCCATCGGGTTTTAATATCAAAGGTAAATGCGCCCATTGCGGCATATCGGCTTTCCAGCCCAGGTAATCCCAAAGCAGCAAATGCACGGGGGCCGATGGCAGCCATTCCTCGCCCCTGAAAGCATGCGAAATTTTCATCAGGTAGTCATCAACCACAACAGCTAAATGGTAAGTAGGCATACCATCGGCCTTAAGCAGCACCTTATCATCAACCTGGTTGGTTTCAAAACTCACGTACCCGCGAATCATATCATTAAAGCTGATGGTTTCATCGGCTGGTATTTTTATGCGGATCACATGCGGCGTACCGGCGTCAAGAAGCGCATCAACCTCATGCTGTGGTAATGAGAGTGAATTGCGCAGGCTATCGCGATAGGCCTGGCCGTATTGAAAATTAGGGATCTCCTTGCGGTTTTTATCCAATTCTTCGGCAGTATCAAAAGCATAGTATGCATGTCCCTGCATTACCAGCCTTTCGGCATACTCGCGGTATATGGCCTTGCGTTCGCTTTGGCGGTAAGGTGCAAATGGTCCACCAGCAGCCGGACTTTCGTCGGGATGAAGGCCGCACCATTTTAAACAATCTAAAATATATTCTTCGGCGCCTTCCACGTAACGGGTTTGGTCGGTGTCCTCAATTCTCAAAACAAAATCGCCGTTATGTTTTTTGGCGAATAAATAGTTAAACAATACGGTGCGTACGCCGCCCAGGTGCAAACCACCGGTAGGACTTGGTGCAAAACGAACTCTTACTTTTTTATCGGTCATGATGGGGGCAAAGATAAACTTAAAATGGATGTGCAGATACGCGGATTGTAAATGTGCAAATGATATGATAAATCTGCTGATTTCAGATGTGCAGGTGTGCGGATTTCAGATGTGCGGATGAAAAAGACATTCAATCAATAATCTGCACATCTGAAATTTGCACATCTGCACATCAGCATACACATTTGAAATAATTTTACGTTATTTGGGGCTTGGCCAGTATGAACCCATATCAACAGAAAAAACGCTGGAAATACTTTCTGCTCGCCTTCGCGACAGTTATAGCCAGTGGTTCGCTATTTTATACCAGTTACCTGGTTAAAAACATTGCCCGCTCCGAGCGTACGCGCGCGCAGGTATGGGCATTGAGCATGAAACAGGTATTAAATTCAGACGATAACGACTTTTTAAATTATGTTTTTGCTGTACGTGACAGCCTCACCGTGCCCGCCATTGTTACGGATGCTGAAGGCGAAATTGTTGTACAGCGCGGGTTGGATACTACCAAAACCAATATAAAGCTGGAAGCCGAAGGGAATAAGAATAAAAGGTATGATCCGGACTATTTTAAGTCAGAACTGGATTACATGAAAAAACAACATGAGCCTATTAGATTAATGGTATTGGGTACACAATGGCTTGTTTATTATAAAGATTCGCCCCTGCTTACCCAATTAAGGTTGTTTCCCTATATCCAGTTATCGGTTATTGCTATATTTTTGCTGATGGCGTATACGGCCTTTAGCTCGTCCCGTAAATCTGAGCAGGACCAGGTTTGGGTTGGGTTGGCTAAGGAAACGGCTCATCAGTTGGGTACGCCCATATCATCGTTAATGGCGTGGATTGAGCTGATGAAGGAGAAGTTTAATGCTGAAGATGATGTGCTGGTGGCCGAAATGGAGAATGATGTAAAGCGACTGGAAATTGTAGCCGACCGTTTTTCGAAAATTGGATCAAAACCGGTTTTGGAAGAACATCCCGTTTACGAAGTGGTAAAAGACTTTGTAGACTATTTTAAAGTACGTGTAAGTAAAAACATCGGCTTTGAAATGAGCGGTAATCCGCATCTTAAAGCCGGGCTTAATATTCCTCTGTTTGATTGGGTACTCGAAAACCTGCTCAAAAACGCGGTTAACGCTATTGACGGTAAGGGTAATATTCATATAGAAATAGGCGGCAACAAAGTAAAGAACCAGGTATTTATTGATGTAACTGATACCGGCAAAGGTATACAGCGCTCCAAGTTCGATACCGTTTTTCAGCCGGGATATACTACCCGCAAACGTGGCTGGGGCCTGGGTTTATCATTAACCAAACGTATGATAGAAAATTACCATAACGGGCAGATATTTGTAAAAGATTCAGAAATAGGTAAAGGAACAACATTTAGGATAGTTTTAAAAAACACACGCAATGATAAGCAAACCAAACCCTGATGAATATTCGCCATTTGCGGCCGGGTATGTTAACCTGGTTCCTGATAATAATGTAATTGAACTGTTAGAGCAGTCAATGGGATCGAGCTATAAGTTATTCAGTAATCTTACTGATGAGCAGGCCTCCTATACCTATGCCCCGGGTAAATGGACCGTTAAGCAAGCCCTTGGCCACATGATTGATACTGAACGTACATTTGCTTATCGCGCCCTGGTTTTTTCGCGAAACTCCATTGAGCTGCCCGGCTTTGATCAGGATATATATGTAAACAATACTGATTTTAACAGCCAGAACATCCAGGATCTTGCTGCCGAGTTTAAGGCTACGAGACAGTCAAATTTATATATGATCAAGGCTTTTACCGCCGAACAGTTGCTACGTTCAGGCATTGCCAGCAACCATTTGTTTTCGGTTAGGGCATTTGTTTATATGTTGGCAGGGCATGAGCTGCACCACTTAAACACTTTTAAGGGGCAATACGGAATTTCTTAGTAAAAAAAATGCCCCGGTTTTAACCGGGGCATTTTGCTTTTGACATGTTATAATATTTACTTTGTTAAAGTTTGGTCTTCCTTATCCAATACTTCCCTTTTTTCTATGCGGTAAGATAGGTACAAGCCTAAGCCGCCGAATATGGCAATAAGAGAAATGAAAAGGAAAGCTACATCGTCACCCAGGTCATTAAACGCGGTATGGTTTAAAATAAAGGCTAAAAACAATCCAATACCTGATCCTATAAGTAACAGCCCCCATTTTAAATTTTGATAAGGTGCTGACTGAGGTTTGTAGGTCCGGGGGTCCATTCCCCTTTCAATCATTGCCAGTTTTTCGCGTTTGTTCAAGTAAACGATCCCGAAGATCATTATAAAAAAGCTGAGGGGGATTATTATTCCTGCCAATACCCCTAATTCACCTGCGCCCATAATATTTAATGTTTAAATAGTTAATAAATTTTTCTTTTCTAAAAATCACCAATGTGGTGTATTTGTAAACTATGACCACACTGTTTTAAAACAGGTTACACCCTTTTGTAAAAAAAAGATTGAGCCCCCCAGCCCCCTAAAGGGGGAGCTCTTTAATTGGCATTAATCCAACAAAAAACGCCATGCTTACAAAGCATGACGTTCAAGTAATTTAAAAACTCCCCCTTTAGGGGGCCGGGGGGCTACTTTATTTCAAATACAGCCTGTATCTGGAAACTCAGTTTTATCTTTTTAAAGTCGATGTCTGATTCGGCCGGACCAGATGCATCGGCGGCTGCCGATTTAAACATCATCATGGTGCGTGGCTGCGGAAAGCTGCTGTTGTCGCTTTCAGTAATATTAAGTGCCGAACCCAGCTTGTCGCCCAATCCGTTCACCAGGAATGTGGCTTTATCGCGGGCGGATAGTAAGGCTTTTAATTTGAGGTCGTTTTTCAGATCGTTGATCTTTGAATAATCGTAGCTATCAATATTGGTTGACTGTATACCTTTAGGGTCAACCTTAGCCAGTATCTGGTTAAACTTGTTCAGGTCACGTACCTTAATAAGGTATTGTTTGCTGGCTAAAAAATCTGGTGCTTTTTTCTTTTGATAAGTATTGTTCCAGGCCGATACATTATTCATTGTAAAATCGTCTTTGGCAATACCCGCCTCTTTTACGCCTTTTTCAAGCTGGCTTTCCAATACATCAATAGTAACGCGTTTTTTACCGTCCATGTATTCCTGTAACGAGATAGACACATTTATAATATCGGGGGTAACTTCTTGTTCGGCAATGCCGGTAACTTCAATTTTGCGGCGCAGATCAACCGTTTGTGCAAAAGCGCCATAAGTAAACATAAGTGATACGGCAAGGATAAGTAACTTTTTCATGTGATAAATTGTTTTTTAAATGGATGAAGCAAGCAGGAGCAATGTTTTGTTTTTTAAGGCTGCTCATGCCGGTTTCATGTGATAGATTGTTTTATAAATATTAAATATGGTATGTGACTATGATAACGTGCTTAGGGTTTAATATGTAACAGGGCTGATGATTTATTTGTTTATATCATGACAGTTTAGCTTATATAAAGCTACAGTTTGTTTTGGGTTAAAATAAAGTCCGCTCCTTTGGAGAGGATTATTACATGAAGGCTTCGCCGTTTAGGTGAGGTTATATAAAACCGTTTAACCCCCCGGTGGTTATACTTAAGCATTTTAACTACCTGCGTTATGAGATCTATCTGGAAAGGTTCAATTGGTTTTGGCCTGGTGAGTATACCGGTAAAACTGTATTCGGCGGTACAAACCAGTTCGCTTGATTTTGATATGTTGGATGGTCGGGATCATGCCCGTATACGCTACCAGCGGGTAAATGAGCATACCCATAAAGAAGTACCATACGATAAAATTGTAAAAGGATACAAACTGAATGATGATTATGTGATAGTGGAGGATCAGGACTTTGAAGATGCCGCTCCCGAAAAAAGCAAAGTGATCGAGATCGAAAACTTTGTAAACATTACCGAGGTAAATCCCATGTTTTACGAAACATCGTACTATACTGAGCCCGATACCAAGAATAATAAAGCCTATGCGCTGTTGCTAAAAGCGTTGCAGCAATCAAAAAAAGCCGGCCTTGCCCGCTTTGTACTGCGCAGCACCGAGAGTTTGTGTATTGTACATCCAGTTAAAAATGTGCTGGTTGTAACCCGCATACGTTTTGGCCAACAGATACGGGACACCGATGAATTAAACATAGCCGATGATGTTACGGTAAGTAAAAAAGAGCTGGATGTAGGCCTGGCCCTGATAGATCAGTATGCATCAAAGTTTGATGTATCAAAGTTTAAGGATGAGTATAATGATGAGCTGTTAAAGATCATTAAAGCCAAATCAAAAGGTAAGCGGGCAACGGTTAAAAAGTTAAAGCCGCATAAAGCCACAAGTGATGATTTGTATGATCAGCTGATGAGCAGCCTGAAAGCCAGAAAAGGGGCGTAGGGGGATTGTAAATTCTAATATCTAAAACCTAAACCCTAAATTCTAAGGAAAAAAAGGATTCGCGTTAGAATTTATGTTTATAGCTCAACATTCCAGCATTTATGTTTTAGAGTTTATGTTTTAGAATTTTAAATACTTAACATTTTTCCATTTTACCATACAAAATTAATCTTTATTGCTACACTATTTTGCTGTTTAAGAATGTGTATATTTATTTACTTGCTTAGTAATTAATATTATTGATAAACAGGCAAATACGGCATTGCCTTTGCTTCTTTATTGATAGAAAAAGTAAAAAAAAATCCTGCCATGATAACCACAAAAATAAAAGCGCCAGAACCAACAGGGCTTGGTCTGGAATGGGCATTAAATGAGCTATTTATTGACGAATTAAGGGACATTTATTGGGCCGAAAAACACCTGATCAGGGCATTGCCCAAAATGGCAAAAGCGGCAACATCTGATGAGTTGAGGTTGGCAATTGAAAATCACCTTATCGAAACGGAAAACCATGTTACCCGCTTAGAGTCGGCCTTTGAATCAATAGGCGAAAAAGTAGCGGCTGTAAAATGTGAAGCTATGGCCGATTTAATTAAAGAAAGTGATGAGATTATTGCTGAAACAGAAAAGGGCAGCTTTACCCGTGATGCAGGAATTATATCGGCAGTTCAAAAAATAGAACACTATGAAATTGCATCATATGGTACATTAAAAACACTGGCCGACGTATTGGGCTATGCCGAGGCTGCCGCACTGCTTGACACCACACTACAGGCAGAAAAAAATGCCGACAGCTTATTAACCCTAATTGCCAAAAGGGGTATCTACCAGGCATCAAGATTAGGGGAAAAGTAATTAAAATTGAAGGCCTGTTCCGTGCATGAGGCACCAGGCAGTCATCCGCTTATGTATTTATGTAAGCGGATGACTATCAGCTTGCTAAATTCATTGCAATAGCACGTTTTATCCCGTATGTCGGTTCATTTCCAACTTTTTTTTAAAACATTTTTAAGCATATGGGTATTATATAAGTATCTATGAAATCGTTAACTAAAGCTAAATTACTATGAACTCACTACTGTATATAATTGCAGTTATCCTGCTGATAGGCTGGGCAATTGGCGTGTTTTTTACATCTGTAGGCAGTTTGATCCATGTACTGCTGGTTATAGCAATAATTGCGCTGCTATTAGGGATCATTAGGCGACCAACGGCTATTTAAAGCTGATTAAATAATAAATGAAATGCCCCCGGGAGAACCGGGGGCATTTTTGTTTGTAAGGCAACTGTAATAGCAGCAGCTTAATATTAAAATATTAAAATGCCGGTTTAATTACATCGTTCAATTAAGCTAATGCAATCAAAAACACCCCTTCAGAGGCCTGGGAGCTTTCCGCTTTTATTTTATTAAATTTACATAACCAATGTAACCTAAGTTAAAACCACGGCGTCAGAGAGGTTGTAACAGATGCAGAGCAAGCTTTCAGATATCGAACTTATAGAACAAACCCTGGCAGGTAACCAGTCGGCCTATGCTGATCTGATTAAACGGCACCAGCGTTTTGTATTTACCCTGGCCATGCGTTTTGCGAAAGGGCGGGAGGATGCTGAAGAGATTGCCCAGGATTGTTTTATAAAAGCGTACCGCTCGCTGGCTTCGTTCCAGGGGCAGTCAAAATTTAGTACATGGCTGTATAGTATAGTTTATACTACAGCAATGACATTTTTAAGAAAAAAACGCGTAGCAACCGATTCGATAGACGACGAAAACACCTATATACAGGTTGAAAACCATGAATCGGGCTATGATACGCATAATGTAGAAAATAAATCAAGATCGTTTTACCTTAACCAGGCTATTGAACAACTGCTGCCCGATGATGCTACCATTATTACCCTGTTTTATAAAGGCGAGCAATCATTAGAAGAAATTGGCCAGGCATTGGGTATGGAGGCTAATACGGTTAAGGTTAAACTATTTAGGGCACGCCAGCGTTTAAAAGAAAAGCTGGAGCGCAATTTAAAGCAAGAGGTGAAAGAACTGATATGAACACGATTGAAGAAAAACTCTGGAACTATATTGATGGAACCTGCACTCCGGCTGAGCAGGATGCCATTGCCAGGCTTATTGAGCAGGATGAGGTGTATGCCAAAAAGTATCAGGAACTGCTGGCGCTTAACCAGGAGTTTGCAACTATGGAACTTGATGAGCCGCCTATGGCCTTTACTTATAATGTAATGGAAGCCATACGCACCGAAAATGCCATGAAGCCCCTTAAGGCGGCTATTGATAAGCGTATCATTTTGGGCATATCTGTTTTCTTTGCGTTCACTATACTGGCCTTGTTGGTGTTTGCATTTGCCAACACAGATATTTCAGGCATTAATGTTAGTGTTACTGATATTAAGCTGCCGGCCAGCGTTAAACTGCCCAGTACCAATAGCCTTTTAAGCGGACCATTTTTAAAATGGTTTTTAATATTTGATGTAATACTTGCTTTGTTTTTAACAGATTCCTATTTGCGCAGAAAGAAAACCGCAAAGCAAATATAAGTTTTGTACACAGGTGTATGCCAAAACCGACAATTGCCTGTACAATTTTGTCAATCGTTGGTTTTTTATATAATTTAAGGGTCAGTTTTATGCGCTTTTCCTATATCAGTAATGATATGGGCCATAAATTCAACACGATAAGAAATTTTGGTATAGTAATTGTATTAACATACATGAACTGGTAAACTTACCGGTTTAATTGTGATAAGGTTTAGGTTGAAAGTCCCCCGGAGCAAGTCTGGGGGGCTTTTATTTTTTTAGGCCCAATATATCATGTGTTGTCATCCTGAACTTGTTCAGGATCTCTCAGGAACAGTTTAACTGCTATTGAATAACCTTACATGTGGGATGCCGAAATAAATTCGGCATGACAGGTGGGGGTTAATGGCAAAAAGCTCTCCCTTCAGGGGGTTGGGGGGCTGTCCACCTCGCCGCTAAACACCTGCACAGCCGGACCTTCTAAAAAAATATCGGTGAATACTTTGCCATCGTAATTAAAGCGGATGTTGAGGTTGCCTCCTAAAACTTTAATGGGGGTAGTGATATGCCCGGTTTGTTGTTTATGGCTGGCCATAGCAAGAGCAACGGCAGTAACACCGGTTCCGCAGGCAAAGGTTTCATCTTCTACGCCGCGTTCAAAGGTGCGTACAAAATAGCCATCATCGGTTGGTTCAACAAAATTTACGTTAATACCCTTTTCGCGGTAGGTTGCATTGTTGCGAATAGCTTTACCCTCCTGATATACGTTGCGGTGTTCCAGGTCATCTACCTGCTTTACATAATGGGGCGATCCCGTATTGAGCACATAAGCATCCTTATCGGTATTAATTTGGGCTACATCAATCATTTGCAGGCTCACCCAATCGCCACTATCGGTAATTTTGGCATGGTGCGGGCCATCAACCGCCAAAAATTCAGTATCGGTTTTAATGATTCCTAAAAACTTAGCGAAGGCTACAATGCACCTGCCGCCATTGCCGCACATGCTACTGGGTTGTCCGTCGGCATTGTAATAAACCATCTCAAAATCAAACCCCTCTTTATTTTGCAGAAACATCATCCCGTCGCCGCCTATACCAAAACGACGGTCGCACAGGGACGAAATAAGCATAGGATTGGTATGATCTATCTTATTTTCGCGGTTATCAACCAGTATAAAATCATTGCCGGCGCCCTGGTATTTATAAAATCGTATCTTCACAATAATGTCATTTAATATCAGCTACTTAGCGTTAACCTAACCCTGGATAACAACCATCGTAACAGCGTAAATTTAATTTAACAAATTTTAACAAAAAATGTAATAACTTATCGTTGATATTATCGTCTATATGGTATTAAATTTGAGTTGTTAAATTATATAAGCATAATTATAAACGTAATAAAGAAAGGCAAATATAAATGAAAAAGATAGGTTTAACACTATTAACCGCTTTTGTAGGAGGTGCACTGGCTTTGGGTGCATATAAGGTAATTGAAAGTAAATATGCCGATAATATGAGCTTTGAAGAAAAGCAAAAGGTTTATTTTACCAGTAATAAAACTGCTCCTGTTGTATCGTCAACCGGGTCGCTTGATTTTACAGAAGCAGCAGCGGCGGTAACCCCCGCAGTCGTGCACATTCGTACAAGTTACAGCAGCAAGTCGGGTGGTAGCGGACAGGACCAGTTAGAGCAAATGTTTGGCGATATGTTTGGCCAGCGTATGCCTCAGCGTGGACCACAGCAGGCATCTGGCTCCGGCGTCATTATTTCGACCGATGGCTATATTGTAACCAATAATCACGTGGTTGATAAAGCCGATAAAATTACAGTAGCTACCAATGATCACCGTACCTTTGATGCTAAGGTGATCGGTACCGATCCAAGCACCGACCTGGCGCTGATCAAGGTTAGCGCTACAAACTTGCCTATAGTAAAATTAGGTAACTCTGACGAGGTTCGTGTAGGAGAATGGGTGTTGGCGGTTGGTAATCCTTTTAATTTAAATTCAACCGTAACCGCGGGTATTGTAAGTGCCAAAGGCCGTAATATTGGTATTATTGGCAGCAATGATAGCGAGGACGATAACCCGTTTGGCCGTACCCGTAGCCAGCAATCAACACCAAAGCTAAACAAGGCCATTGAATCATTTATTCAAACCGATGCAGCCATTAACCCAGGTAACAGTGGTGGCGCCCTGGTAAACACCAAAGGTGAACTGGTTGGTATTAACGCGGCAATAGCATCGCACACTGGGTCATACGAGGGTTATGGCTTTGCTATACCCGTTAACCTGGCCAAAAAAGTATTGAACGATATTAAAAAGTATGGTACTGTAAAACGTGGCTTTGTTGGTGTAAGCTTTACCGAGCTAAACCCTGATGTTGCACAACAATTGGGTATCAACAATTCAAACGGTTTATATGTGAATGACCTTGTAGCTGGCGGTGGCGCTCAGCAGGCCGGTATTCAAAAAGGTGATATCATTGAAAAAGTTGAGGGTGTACCTGTATATGAATCATCAGATCTGCAGGAACGCGTGGGCCGCTTACAGCCTGGCGATAAAATAAACATGACCGTATTGCGTGATGGTAAGGAGAAAAACTTTGAAGTAACGCTTAAGGCAGATGCCGCTCCATCAACCCGTACCGCGGCTGTTTCAAAATCGGCCGAGGAACTGTTTAACAGGCTGGGTGCAAGCTTCTCGCCGTTAACCCCGGCCGAAAAAGCTAAGTTCCATGTGAGCTCAGGCGTTAAGGTAACCCAGGTTCGTCCGGGCCGCGTGTTTGATAACTTTGAGATCCCGGTAGGTTCTGTGATCACCAGTATCAATAAATCGCCAATTAATAACGTGGCCGATATTGATAAAGCTATCACCAACCTGCGCAACGGTAACCTGGTAATCTCTGGCTACTATCCAGATGGAACAAACTTTAATAATATGTTCCAGGTGCAATAAGCAAATTTTATAATAAAGTGATTGATAAGAAAAACCCGGCCATATGGCCGGGTTTTTTGTTTGGCCTGAGGGGGAATCTAAAAATAAATATGAAAGAGGGCCTTATACGTGAGATGCTGAAACAAGTTCAGCATGACATATTGGAGGAATTATCAAATCAAAAGAAACTAATCCCTACACTCCACCCAACCCAGCCGCTCCAGGCCTTGGAGTCATTAATAAAACTGTGATGCAGATCCCGAACATAAGCATAACCATTAACCTGACTGCGCTGATCTGAATAAAAAATGTTTAACGACGGACCTGCATTTATGGAGAAATTTTTTCCAAACTTATAAGTTAACCCGGCATCAATTCGGCTCAATTGATTGGTCCTTGTCCAGTTGCCCTGGTAAATATATTGCTGAGTTAATTCGGGATTAAGAGCAAGGCGCTTACCCAGGCCCAGTTCCCTGCCAAAACCAAAGCCAAAGCCATACAGTTTGCTGTTATCATTAAACCGCATACCTCCCCGCCAAATGGTGTAAAAGTTTTTACTACCCGTTTTAAGGGCCACGTTGGCATCCAGGGTTTCATTGGCAGATAGGGCCAGCTTATGATACCCATAACGTACAATGTTTATTAAGCCTATGCTATAGCCCGACGAAGTATCGGCAAAGTTTACAAGGCCCAGTTGTACACCGCGCAGGTTGCGGGCATAATTAAAAAGCCCGGCCAATTGTATGCCGCTAAACTTTTGACCGGCTATATTGCCCAATGCCCCCAGCTGTATGCCCCTAACCGCACCGCGGGTATGGTTGTACAAGCCGGATAGCTGTATGCCATTAAGGTCGCGTTTTACGCTGTTGTGCAAAAGGGATAGCTGTATACCCCTAACGCTGCCCAGCACATTGTTGTACAGGCCGCCCAACTGTATTCCGTTAACATTGCCGCCCACCACGTTGAATATTCCTGCTATTTGAACAGCACCTACATCGCCTTTATCAAGGTTAAAAATAAGACCGAGCTCAAAGCCATCAACCCCGGCATTATAACCGCCTACGGCGTTTAACGAAACTGTGTTAACCACCTGCCCGCTAAATTCGGCATGGGTGCTTACCCCTGGTATGGCCGATGCCTGGAACGGGGCCTGCGCGATGAGGCCATGCAGGTTGGCTGCTTGTATTTGTTGTTTGGTTGATATGAAAAGTCGCCCTAATGAAGTGTTCTCAATACCGTCACTGTCGCCGCTGATCACATAATCTATCAGGCTTTTGGATTTACCGGTGTTGGGGTTTACGGTTACCCCGGCCAAAAAGGTAATGGTGGTATCTTTATAAAACTCCTTGCTGATGGTTAAAGTAACCGGCTGACCATTGTTTTTAAGATGGAGCTCAAAATGCCCGTCTTTATCGGTGAGGGTTGATTGCAGCAGAACGCGGTCATATACACTGGCGTTCTCCAGTCTTTTGCCGCTTTGCTCATCGGTCACAAAACCGCTGATGCTGTATTCATCATCTTCGGCAGCGGCCTTTTCGGTGGTTAATGATAGCTGTAGCGGGGCATAGCGCAGGATTACGAAGTTGTGCGTTTCTTTATACTCAAAACGGTTCATGAGCATATGGTCAAGCACTTCCTTAATGGTCCAGTTGTCGGCATTAACCGTTACCAGGCTATCGGTTTTTACAATGTTGCTGTTGTACGAGAAAGTGAAATTGCCTTTTTGTTCAATGGTTTTTAGCACCGTTCCCAGGCGCATATTGTTTACGTGCACCGATATGTTTTTGGCCAGAATAGATTCAGTAGCGGCCGCCCGGCAAATTACAGGAAGCGCTATAAGCATCATAGCCGAAAGAATATAACCGCGTAAACAACCCATTGTTATGGTAGATAGTTTTATTTAAGAATGATCTGTCGGTTTTTATGAACCACTGTGATCTTAAACGTTTCGGAAATGACCCCCAATATTTCATCAAGCGACTGGCCCCGGAAAGTAGTGGTAATAGGCAAACGCTCCAATGATTTATTGGCTATAATGATATGCGCCCCAAATATCTCGTTAAGGGCCTGTACTACCTCGGGCAATGGCGTTTTATCGCAAACCAATTGCCGGGTTATATAATAGTTATACAGCTTGTTATTACTGGTTTCCTTTAGTAGACCCTTTGTTTTGGTAATGGTTACGCGCTCGCCGGGGTTAAGGTCAACGCTGTTTTGTTTTTTGCTCACTTTTACAATACCAGTTTCTACAATCACCTCGGTTTTGCCGTTCCGGCTCTTTATATTGAATGACGTTCCAATCACCTTAACCGTTACATCATTCACTTTAATTATAAAAGGTTTTGTTTTATTGGGCGTAACTTTAAAAAAGGCCTCGCCCCGCAAGCTCACCGGACGAATATTGCCGGAAAACTTGCCCGGATAAATGATGGTTGAACGGGTGTTCAATGTAATAACCGATCCATCGGGCAGGGTTTGGGTATGTACCTTGTTCTTGCTATCAATCCTCACAAACGAAACCGAGCCGTTATCATAAGTGTGGTTAAAGGTTAACCAAAGCACTGTGCATATTAAAATTACCGATGCTGCCAAACCTATCCACTGGGAGCGGTTTAATTTTTTGATAACAGCTTTGCGCGGTACCGCCGGAGCGTTTTTAATTCGGTTTTGCAGGCGAATAAAAGCATCATCTTTATCCACATTTCTTTCAGTTACCGGGCTTTGGTCCCATATCAGCTTAAAATCATTAAAAAGCTTACGGTTGGTTTCACTGGCAGCAATCCATCCCTCAACCAGTAAAACTTCGGCGGGCGTAGCTTCGCCTGCCAGGTATTTTACCAGCACATCATCATCTATATTTATATTGGCATTACTCATAATGCTACCATTTCATTAATAAAAGTAAAATAATCGGTAAAAATTCCGCCAGTTTCTGGCGCATCACCCGCAGGGCCTTGCCCATCTGGTTCTCTACCGTTTTTATAGAAAGTCCCATGTGGTCGGCAATTTGCTGGTATTTAAGCTGCTCAAACCGGCTTAGCTGAAAAATAGTGCGGCATTGCTGCGGCAGCTCGCTCATAGCAGTATCAATACGTTGCTGGAGCTCGGCGGTCAGCACTTTTTTTGATGCCTGTTCTTCCTCGTCCTGCTGCAATTGCCCGGCATAATATACCCCGAAGGATGCCTTTACCTTTTGATGTTTTAAATAGTTAAGGCTTTCGTTATGCACGGCACGGTACAGATAGGCTTTAAGCGACCCATCGGTCTTTAGCTGTTCACGCTTTTCCCAGATGCGGCAAAATACGTTTTGAACAATCTCTTCGGCCATTTCATCATCCTTTAAAAAAGTATAGGCATAGGCATGCAGGCTTTTAAAATGCGCTTTAAATAACCATTCAAATGCCTTTTCGCCGCCTTGTTTTAATAAACTGATGACCGTACTATCGCTATATTCCACTTTAAACGGGTGAAAGTTTGCGCTAAAGATAGCTTGTTTGGCGGTCATATTCATGA
Organism: Mucilaginibacter lappiensis; assembly: GCF_050433765.1. Lineage (GTDB taxonomy): Bacteria > Bacteroidota > Bacteroidia > Sphingobacteriales > Sphingobacteriaceae > Mucilaginibacter > Mucilaginibacter lappiensis_A. The sequence continues at coordinate 91,798 of NZ_JBNPWP010000011.1, forward strand.
AGGGAGCGTGAAAAGCAACAGGTTAGGCCAGCTGAATTTGAATGGTATAAAACGAATGGTGGATATCAACCTTGCTGCAAACCCCATTGGTGTACGAGTAATAATTGTAATTACCATCGGGCAGATCAATGCGGTACACGTGCGGCGAAACTTGTTTTACCTGCAAAAACTGCTGAAAATTGTCGGAGTAAACCTGCGCGTTATCATCAGGCTCCTGGCAATATAACAACATCAGATTTTGGCTGATATGCTTTTGATTCAGCTGCCCGCTTTTACCTTCGGCCAAGGTTTGATAGCAATCGCCGCAGGCTTTGGTTTGGCGGTTGGCCTTTTCTTTGCCGTTAACGTTGCGGCAAACCCGCGAGCTGATGAGTTTGCCATTTTGAAAAAGCGACTCTTCATGAATATCAACCTTAATGCTCATGATAAAACGCATTTTTACTTCGGATGTCATTTTAAGATACAGGTCATCGCCCGTGCGTTTCTGGTACAGATCCATTCGGCCAACCACTTTGCCGCTGTGCAAAACATTGTATTTAACCATCTGTTCCTGCGCCATCAACCCTGATGAAAAGCAAAGCAATGCCAGCAGGGTGGCCACTTTTTTTAACGGGTTAATAAAAGTTAATGCGGAAATGTTTTTGTCCCTTAAGGCCGGGGCCAGGTATTTTTTAAAGAGCCAGATTAATAATGCGGGTATCATGGTGGTAAAATTTTTAATAGCGTAAACAACTGTATGATTCTTATATACAGCTATTACAACATATTAAAGCTTTACCCCTATGTGATTTCATAATAATTACTAAGGTAGAAAAATAATCTACTAAATTAGTAGATTTTATTTAAAAAAGTTGCCTCACCCAACCCTCTCCAGGGGGCAGGGCTTTGAATAAAAGATTGGGTTTTCAATTCCCTCCCCACAGGAGGGGTGCAGGTGGTTGCGTGCAATGGCAGGGAGGGGTATTCGTGATGTATGTCGCATAAACCCCTCCCTACACCCTCCCGTCGGGAGGGAATCGCACAGGCCACTTTAAAATTTAATTCTGTCTTTTCATAGGCTATTCCCCTCTTGAGAGGGGTGGAGGGGTGTGTACTTTTCATCGCACGTATAAACACACCCCTGCCACCCGCGATTCCTACGCGCCCCCTCTCAAGAGGGGAACTAAAATCGATTACGTGATGGATAGCATGGAGAAGGACAAAACAATCGCCCGGGCAATTATGTTTAATAAACAATTAATTACATCAACATGCAATGGTTTGGGAGGCGCGAAAGCGATAATGTAGAGGATAACCGGGGAGGCGGCGGAGGCCGCTTTGCGCTGGGCGGAGGTATTGTGGGCATTATTGCGCTGGCTATTTATTATTTTACGGGGATTGATCCCTCGCAACTGCTTAACCAGGTAAGCGACAGCAGCCGGGTGCAAACTGAGCAGCGGGCCAATGAGCCGGGTGCCCCCGAAGATAAACCGAAGCAATTTGTACGCGTGGTACTGGCCGATACCGAGGATATATGGAACAAGCTTTTTAATGAAATGGGCAAAACCTACCAGAAACCCAAACTGGTGCTTTTTACCGATTATATCCAATCTGGTTGTGGTAACGCCAGCTCGGCCACGGGGCCGTTCTATTGTCCGGGGGATGAGAAGGTGTATATTGATCTTTCTTTTTATGACGAACTGCAGAACCGTTTTGGCGCCGCCGGCGATTTTGCCCAGGCCTATGTGATTGCGCATGAGGTTGGTCACCATGTGCAAAAGCTGTTGGGTGTCTCGGCCAAAATGGACGAAGCCCGCAGCCGCCTCAGTAAAAGGCAATACAATAAGTTATCTGTTAAACTGGAACTACAGGCCGATTTTTATGCCGGCGTATGGGCGCACTATGAACAAAGCATTAAAAAAGTGATTGAACCCGGCGACATTGAAGAAGCCCTGAACGCGGCCAATGCCATTGGCGACGACCGCCTGCAAAAACAAACCAGCGGCCACGTTGAACCCGATAGCTTTACCCACGGCACCAGCGCCCAGCGCATGTACTGGTTTAAAAAAGGCTACGAAACCGGGGACGTTAAGCAAGGTGATACTTTTGCCAATGCGAGGTAGGGGGGATGTATCGTAATTGGAACGGAGTAATTGCGAACTGTGTATATCCTACCGCTGCCGCAAGCGTTTCGCTTGTGGTAGCGTGGGATAATAATTGAGTCACTTTAATCTTAAAATATTATTTTAGGGTTGTGATAAAAGTTACATGTGCCCTTATAATTAACAATGAAGAGCGAATACTGGCTGCCCAGCGTAGTAACAATATGAATTTGCCCTTAAAATGGGAGTTTCCTGGAGGAAAAATTGAAGCCAATGAAACGCCCGAAGCTTGTTTAATTAGAGAAATTAAAGAGGAACTTAATATTGAAATTCAAATTATAAAAGCATTGCCGCCAAATACTCACTCATACCCCAATATTACCATAAAACTTATGCCTTTTATATGTGGTCATGTAAAAGGTGATATTATATTAAAAGAACATGCTGATTTTAAATGGTTGCATAAAAATGAATTGTTAGCTTTGGATTGGGCTGATGCCGATATTCCAATTGTTAAATATTACTTAAACCTTATAAATGCCAGTATTTGAATTGGGGCTCTATGAGCAGCTTATCAATAAACTTATAGCTAACAAGTTAGATCTATTAAACAGAGATGCTTTTTTTATTAAAAGTACCCAGTTAGATAAAGAGGAAGCCTCAAGATATTTAAGTCTTTATTTGGCTGAAACTATAAAATATGCCTTGAATGAAATAAAGGATGATGATAAAACGATTAAACAAATTGAGCTATCTAACAAGATCATTCAGCTATTAATAAATGAACTACCAGGCATCAATCTTTCAGACAATTTAATTGATAATGAAGGTAAAATATTAGATGCTATATTTTCTAAATTAGACTCTCCATTTGCTGATTTTAACAATCGAATTAAGGAAATTACTCCCTATACCCGATTAAGCCAAAGCGAGCTTTTCACAGGAAATAATGTGGGAATTTCACTTGAGAGTGAAATAAAAAAAGAAATCCGTTCATCAGATGAGATTTGTTGGTTGGTGTCATTTATTAAGTTTTCTGGTATTCGAATATTTGAAAATGAACTAATAGAGTTTACAAATAGCGGCAAAAAACTACGTATTATTACTACGTCTTATATGGGCGCTACTGACATAAAAGCCGTCGAATTTCTCTCAAGTTTAAAAAACACAGACATTAAAGTTTCCTATAATGTTGAACATGAACGATTACATGCCAAAGCATATTTGTTTTTAAGAAATACAGGTTTTAATACTGGATATATTGGTTCTTCAAATATGTCGAGATCGGCATTAACAAATGGTTTAGAGTGGAATTTAAAGGTGACCTCCAAAGAAATCAATCATATTATTGAGAAGTTTAAAAAGACATTTGAAACTTACTGGGTAGACAAAGACTTTGAAAAATATGAATTTGGAAAAGATAAATTACGACTTACCAATGCGTTAAAGCAACAGAGGTCCTATGACAAGACAATTATAACCAGTTTTTTTGATTTAAAACCATTTCCAAGTCAAGAAGAGATTTTAGAGAAATTACAGTCTGAAAGGATTATACATAACCGATATAAAAATCTTGTTGTAGCTGCAACAGGTACTGGCAAAACGGTCATATCCTCTTTTGACTACAGGGATTTCAAAAACAACAATCCGCGCGCCCGACTTTTATTTGTAGCACATAGAAAGGAAATACTTGAACAAGCTCAACGAACTTTTCAGCACGTATTAAAAAATGCAAACTTTGGTGAACTTTGGGTAGACGGTCAGGAACCAGATAATTATGAATTTGTATTTGCTTCTGTTCAAACCTTGGCGAATCAGAGAAATAGAATGTCGCTTTCACCAAGCTTTTATGATTTTATAATTATTGATGAAGTTCATCATATAGCAGCATCAAGCTATCGGCCTATTCTTGCACAATTTAACCCTAAAGTTTTACTTGGTTTAACGGCAACACCCGAAAGGAGCGACGGTGAAGACATCTTAAAAGATTTTAGTGGTGTAATTGCGGCCGAAATTAGATTACCAGAAGCACTCAATAGAAAACTATTATCTCCTTTTCAATATTTTGCATTATCTGATAGTGTTGACTTATCAAAACTATCATGGAAAAATGGAAGGTATGAGATTAATGAATTAACGAAATTGTATACTGAGGATGATAGACGAGTTAGTGATATTTTAAGTAACTGCGATAAATATCTAACAAATGTACATGATGTAAGGGCATTAGGATTTTGCGTAAGCATGGATCATGCGCGGTATATGGCCGAGAAGTTTACTTTGGCTGGATTAAAAGCAGATTACTTAACAAGTGACAACTCGAATAGTCGTTCAGAAATAAGGGAAAAATTACACAATAAAGAAATTAACTACCTTTTTGTAAGAGACATTTTTAACGAGGGGGTTGATATTCCAGAAATAGATACCGTATTATTTCTTAGGCCAACTGAAAGCTTAACCATATTTCTGCAACAACTTGGTCGTGGGCTTCGTCTCGCTCCAAACAAAGACTGTTTAACCGTTTTAGATTTTGTAGGCAATGCTCGTCCTGAATATGATTTTGAACATAAGTTTAGAGCATTAGTTGGCAAAACGCAGACCTCAATAATTAAAGAAATTGAAGATGAATTTCCCCATCTACCTTTAGGATGTTCTATCGTTTTAGAAAAAAAAGCAAAAGAAGTAATCCTTAAAAATATTAAGGCCGCAATTGGATTTAATAGAAGGCAACTGATTGTTAAAATTCAGAACTTCAAGCATCAAACAACCCTATCATTAACTTTAAAAAACTTTATTGAGTTTCAACATATTGAATCTCAATTGATTTATAAAAAAGATAACTGGAGGAGACTTTGTGTTGAGGCTGGGGTAATAGAAAATTTTGTAGAGCCAAATGAGGCTGAAATTACAGGATGTATAAAACGGCTGTTAGGGTGTAACTCAATAAGCTATCTTAAGTTTTTAAGAGATTTAATTGAAGGTGGTTTCAATACAAGCTCATTAAGCGACGAACAGAACCAGATGCTTTTAATGTTCCACTATGATGTTTGGCAAAAGGCTGGTCCGCAATTAGGGTTTATGTCACTAAAAGATAGCATCAATCAGATTTCAAAAAATCCGGTAATGGTATCTGAATTACTGGAGGTGATGAATTACTTAATTTCTAAAGTTGACTTCATCGAAAAAGACATCGATCTAAATTTCTCTTTGCCACTAAAGGTTCACAGCCGATATAATAGAAGTGAAATATTGGTTGCAACCAGACTTCATAAATTTGATAAAGCATCTTCAAATAGGGAAGGGGTGGCAGCTAATAAAGATCTAAATATTGAGTCACTGTTCATAACACTTAAAAAATCAGAGAAGGAATATTCGCCATCTACTTTATATGATGATTATGCTATCAATGAGTATTTATTTCATTGGCAATCACAAAATGCAACAACTCCAGAATCAGCCAAAGGGTTATCGTACATAAACCATAACAAACAAGATAAAAGAATTTTACTTTTTGTACGTGAGCAAAATGATGATGAATTTGGTTTTACCATACCCTATGTTTTTTTGGGTGATGCAAACTATATTAAATCGAGTGGGTCAAAACCCATGAATATTGAATGGCAATTGAATGAACCGATGCCTGCATATATATGGAAAGAAAGTGGAAAACTTGCGATAGGATAATCTTCACTTATATCCGATTGCCAATCCACCACCATCCACCTAAATTGCCTCATGGCAAACATCCAATTCAACTACCTGTACCGCGATGGCGGTAATTATAAAAAGTACAACTCTGTTATTCTCCCTAATCCATCCAACATTAGCTTAATAGAACTATCTAAACTCATTCATTCAAAACTTATTGATGAAACATGGTTTTATATTGATCAATGGAACCTGCCAGACTTAAGACCGGAAACATTCGACCCTGATAATGACCCTGCCTGGCATGAATTTGAAAGCATTGTTCATACAGATGAAAGTGTAAATTTTCGTATAATCTGGAGCAATTTGTAGCATTTTAATAGCGTTCATGTCGTTCAGTATTTTTCAAACTAAATTTCACTCCAAAAGCACAAATAGCTGATTATCAGCCAAAACATGGTGTTCATGAGCGTTCATGGGTGTACATATGAACACCCCGGTATAGGCTTTTTACTTAGTGTATTATTTGCTTACTTTAGCAACACGTATATTATCCTAATGAAAAACAACTATTACATACTACTTTTAATATCCGTTGTTGCCGCTTTTAGTTCCTGCTCTCCTAAGGGGCCATACGCCTTAACCAACAAAGTGTACAAACACCAAACCGATTCGGTGGTGAAAGTTATTAAACAGGCGCAACCCGCCATGCTGGTAGATAGCGCCGGTGCCGCCGTGCCAAGTGAATGGGTGGGTACAGTGAACTTTAACCTGCGCAAGCCTAATTATGTGATCATCCACTTTACCGCGCAGGATTCTATACAGCAAACGCTTAAAACGTTCACCCTGGTAAGGCCGCAGGTGAGCGCCCATTACGTGGTAGCAAAAGATGGCAAGGTGTTCCACATGCTGAACGATTATCTGCGGGCCTGGCACGCGGGCATCAGCAAATGGGGCAGCATCAGCGATATGAACAGCTGCTCCATAGGTATCGAGATTGATAATAACGGCAATGAGCCTTTTAATGAGGCACAGGTGAAAAGTCTGCTGGCGCTGCTCGCGCAGCTTAAAAAGGTGTATAATATACCCACAGCCAATTTTATAGGTCACCAGGATATTGCCCCCCTCCGCAAACCTGATCCCGGACCATTCTTCCCCTGGAAACTGCTGGCCCAAAAAGGTTTTGGCTACTGGAGCGACGAACTGCTGGAGCTTCCACCCGATAATTTCGACTATGCCACGGCCCTAAAACTAATCGGCTACGATACCAGTAACCTGCCTGCCGCCATAACAGCCTTCAAACGCCACTTCGTACAAACCGACGACACCCCAACCATGACCCAATTGGATCTGAATATTTTGTATAATGTGTACAGGAAGTATACCCCCTGACCCCCTGAAGGGGGAACTTCCTTGATTTGCTGGGTTAACCTGATATTTACCGGGATGGGAGAGGTTTCTTTGATCCAAAAGGGACATATCCCTGGTCCATCAGGTACAGTTTACCATCCTTAAAATAATAAAAACGATAACTGCTGTCGGCATAAGCCTCTTTATAAACGGTACGATAGTTGGATAACTCAACCTGTTGTGCAATAATCCTATGCTCTTTTTGAAATTGTTGCTCGTTCATGCCAACAAATACTTGTGGAATTTTACAGCTAATAAATACGATCATTAGCAATAAGGGTAGGAATAGTTTTTTCATATTATTATGATGGGTAAATAAGCAAATAGTTTAAGCCCCCTAACCCCTGAAGGGGGAACTATTTGATTTGCTTGCAATAAAAATAAAAAGCCCGATTCTTAGTAGAATCGGGCTTTAAAATATGCTCATCAAAAACTCCCCCTTCAGGGGGCTGGGGGGCTCTTCCACCCGTCTTTCAGCGTCACCGTTCTATTAAACACCAACTTATCTTCGGTTGAATATTTATCAAGTGTGAAATATCCTTTACGCATAAACTGAACCGGTTTGCCAGGAGTGGCATTGATCAGGTCGGGTTCAATGTAGGCGGTTGGCAGTACATGCAGGCTGTTTGGGTTCAGGTAATCTTTAAAATCACCATCTTCGTTTGATGGATCTTCCACCTGAAACAGGCGGTCATATAGTCTTACCTCGGCAGTTTTAGCGTGCGGTACGCTTACCCAGTGAATAGTACCTTTTACATTGATTCCGCTGGTATCGTGGCCTGATTTTGACTCGGGCAGATAGGTACAGTGGATCTCGGTTACATTGCCATCAGCATCTTTCACAAAATCATCGCAGCGGATGATATAGGCGCTTTTTAAACGCACCATCAGCCCAACACCCAGGCGGAAAAACTTCTTCGGCGGAACTTCCATAAAATCCTCACGCTCTATCCATAGTTCGCGACTAAAAGGAATATCCCTGCCGCCATCGCCGCCTTCAACCTCGGGGTTGTTTTCGCCGTGCATGGTTTCGGTTTCGCCTTCGGGATAGTTGGTCAGGATACATTTGATCGGATCGAGCACAGCCATACGGCGCCAGGCGGTCTTGTTCAGATCCTCGCGGATACAAAACTCCAGCAAGCCAACATCAATCATGTTTTCGCGTTTGGCTACGCCGATGCGTTCGCAAAACTCACGGATAGAGGCAGGCGTATAACCACGGCGGCGCAAACCACTAATGGTTGGCATCCGCGGATCGTCCCAACTTTCTACATGACCTTCATCAACCAATTGCAACAGCTTGCGCTTGCTCATTACGGTGTAGTTCAGGTTCAGGCGTGCAAATTCATATTGTTTGGATGGGAAGATACCCAGCTCCTCAATAAACCAATCATATAAAGGTCTGTGCGGAATAAACTCCAGCGTACAAACGGAATGAGTGATCTCCTCAATAGCATCTGATTGACCGTGGGCAAAATCATACATCGGGTAAATGCACCAGGCATCGCCGGTACGGTGATGGTGGGCGTGTTTAATGCGGTACATCAAAGGGTCGCGCAGGTGCATGTTTGGTGATGCCAGGTCGACCTTGGCACGCAATACTTTGGCGCCATCAGGATATTTACCGGCTTTCATATCGGCAAACAACTGCAGGTTTTCTTCTACCGAGCGGCTGCGGTATTGGTTAGGGGTGCCAGGTTCGGTAGGCGTACCCTTTTGCGCGGCTATTTCCTCGGCTGAGCTATCGTCAACATAAGCCAGTCCTTTTTTGATCAGGGCAACGGCAAATTCATATATCTTATCGAAATAATCGGAAGCGTATAATTCTTTTTCCCATTCAAAGCCAAGCCATTTAACATCCTCTTTTATGCTGTCAACATATTCAATGTCTTCTTTAACGGGGTTGGTATCGTCAAAACGGAGGTTGGTTTTGCCGTTATATTTTTGTGCCAGTCCAAAGTTTAAGCAAATGGATTTGGCATGTCCAATGTGCAGGTATCCATTAGGCTCGGGCGGGAAACGGGTTAATACCCTACCACCGTTTTTACCGGCAGCTATATCTTCTTCAACAATTTCCTCTAAAAAGTTCAGTGATCTTTCTTCGCTCATAAATAAAGTAGCAATAACAACTGCAAAAGTAACAAAAAAATTTGCCCCCTAAGATAGCCTCAGCTAAATCCTCTCCTTTGGAGAGGATTTAAAAAAAGAAATGAAATACAAGGTCATATCAATCCCCATATTATGAGGAAGAATAGGTTAAAAAACTCGTAAAGCATAGTCCTCTCCTTTGGAGAGGATTAGGTGAGGCGCTTCAAGGCGCGGGCGGAATATCGCCTTCTTTGATAATGTTATGGTTGATCAGAATGTGCATCAGCAGGTCTACAGAGGTATTGCGGTCAATATCCAAACATAGGTTTAACCGTCGGCCAATTTTTACCTGGCAAATATTGTAGTGGAATTCCAGTATCAGTCCGCTCAGGCTGCCGGAGTTAATAACGATGGTTTCATCGTCCACCACCTCGCAGGTATTGCTGGTGCGGTTAAAGTAGCTGCACAGGTTTTTAATAAGGCGGTATATGGGTAATGACAGGATCATAAATTCAAGACTCTAAAATAGTGTTTAATCTTCGTTTGATGATAATATCTTTTACATAAGCAGGCAGCAAACTGTTTAATAAAACCAGCAACCTGTTCACCATGCCGGGGATGATCTCTTTTTTGCCTTTCATCAGCCCGTCAATGGCGATACGGGCAACCTGCTCAGGTTCAAGTATAGTGGCTTTTGATATCCCTTTCAAACTATTGTTCATCACCAGTAATTCGGGTTTGGTATTGATACCACCCGGACTAAGCAAACTGAGCTTTACATTTGATCCGTACAATTCCAGCTGCAGGCATTTGGTAAAATAGCGAATGAAAGATTTGGTAGCGCCATATACCTGCTTTTTAGGCACTACAAATAAACCGCCCAGGCTGCCCACGTTTAAAATGTATGAGGTAACGGATGCGTCGGCCTGGGCCAGGAACAGCCGGGTGAGTATTACCGGGGTAATTACATTCAACTCTATCTGCATTTTATAAAAAGCAATATTTTTATCCTCAAACCACGACCAATTACCCAATCCCGCATTGTTGATCAGCAGGTGCGCTGTAATGCACCGCTCTTGTAAATAGCTAAAAATTTCGGGATAACTTTCGGTGCGTGTCAGATCAATTTCGACGAAGTTAACCTTAACCGAAAAGTTTTTGCGGATGAACGAGGCCAGCTCGGGCAAACCTGATCCGGGCAGCGCAACCAGCACCAGGTTGATATTTCTGCCTGCCAGCTCAATGGCGAATGATTTTCCCAGTCCCTCGCTGGCTCCTGTTACAATGGCGGTTAATTGCTGCATAAATGTGTTTTATAAAAATGTCCTTGATCTTTTGTCCTTACTCTTTTATCCCCTTAATATAATCAACGGTTTTGTGTAAACCCTCGGCAAATGGGGTTATGTTATAACCCAAATAGGTTACAGCCTTATTGCTGCAATATTTTTGGTCGTATTTAAGACGCTCAGCAAATTCGGGTAAAAATACCGGGGGCAAACCAGTGAGCCGGGTTTTTAGCCATTGCAAGCGGCTGTACAATTTAATAGCTTTCAGTGGTATCCTGATCAAGCCCAGTTGTTTGCCTGATACCTGCTGCAGGGTTTTAAAAAAATCATTGAAGCTAATGTCGTGGCCGCCTAAAATGTAACGCTCGCCAGAGATACCCTTGTCCATAGCTGCAATATGCCCCGCAACAACATCATCTAAAAAGGCATAGTTGGCTACCTGCTGGCCGCTACCTGGTAGAATGCGCCATTTGCCGCTTAAATAGCCTGATATCATTTTACCTACGGTATTGCTATCCGTTACCGGCCCCTGGCCATACACCCGCGATGGATTTACGGTTACCACCTGCATACCCTGCTTTATAAAATTTTGCACCTCCAGTTCGGCCAGGTATTTGGTGCGCTCATAGGCAATCGGGAAGCCGGTTACGCGCGGGTCAGTTTCAGTCATGGGGTGTTTTATAGTTGGTCCCCATACGCCACAGGTGGAGGTATATACCACCTTTTTTACACCGGTAAGGCCCGCTGTTTCTAACACAATATGAGTACCGTTAACATTGGTTTCGTGGTAATCGTCGGGGTTGCGACACCACATTTTGGCTATAGCAGCAGTATGGTAAACCTGGCTGCAACCCTGCATGGCCCTTGCCAGGCTTTGCTTGTACAGGATATTGCCCAACACGGGTTCAATATTTTTATGTTTTATTAAGTAAGGATGATCGGTATTGCGGCATAAGGCCTTTACGTCATAGCCGGCTGTGGCCAGCGCCAAAGTAAGCTGTCTGCCAATAAAACCTGTTGCTCCGGTAACTAATACTTTCATACAGGTATTACAACCTATTATGTACTTACCCCTATGGGTTATAAATATATTTTTAATATTGATTTCGCTGATGGATGTTTAGGTAAATTGCCCTATTGTACCTATAGTTTTATATGATAAAATAATTAAATTTGGAAACAGCATTTATATATAAACCTTAAAAACATATACATGAACCAGGATCCTTATATGAGTTTTTCCGATATGACTCCCGAAGAAATGGGGTTTTTACAGCAGGCCACTGCGGAACTTAATGAAAACCAAAAAAAATATTTTTATACGGTTTACAGCAGTAAACGGAAAAATTCACAGGAGATACTGATTTTTACTTTGTTGGGTTTTATTGGTTTTGCTGGCATTCAGCGTTTTGTTTTAGGGCAGATAGGTATGGGCATTCTTTATTTTTTTACCGCAGGGCTTTGTTTTGTTGGAACTATTATGGATCTGGTTAAAAATAAATCGCTCACTTTGGAGTATAATAAGAATATGGCTTATGATAGTCACCGGATGGCCTTGATGAGCAACTAAATTAAAAACATGCTCCGGCCAATGCTTTATACTCATATTTATTCATGAAATTAGCTGTACTTACTGCATACCTTGAAAGCCTTGCACCGCTGGTGTACCAGGAAGATTATGATAACGCCGGGCTTATTGTTGGCAATCCCGAGCAGGAAGTTACCCAGGCGCTGCTATCACTTGATTGTACCGAAGCCGTGGTTGATGAAGCCATTGCCACAGGTTGTCAGGTGATCATATCACACCACCCCATAGTTTTTAAAGGGCTTAAAAAGTTTAATAGCAAAACCTATGTAGAAAGGGTAGTGGAGAAAGCTATTCGCAATCGCATAGCTATTTATGCCATACATACCAATCTTGATAACATCATGGGCGGGGTAAACCAACGTATTTGCGATACACTGGGATTAAAAAACTGCCGCATATTGGTACCCAAACATAATCTGTTAAAAAAACTGGTAACTTTTGTGCCAGGAAGTCATGCCGACGAAGTGCGCGATGCTTTATTTGCAGCAGGCGCTGGCAATATTGGCAACTATAGCGAAACCAGTTTTAACACCGAGGGCGCCGGCACTTTTAAAGGCAACGATGCAACCAACCCTTATGTGGGCGAGCCGGGAACGCGTCACCGGGAAAATGAGGTACGAATAGAAACCGTTTACCCAGCCAATCTGGAGAGCAAGATATTGATGGCGCTGGTGTTGGCCCATCCTTATGAAGAGGTAGCTTATGACCTGTTTAATTTAACCAATCAGCACCAGCAGGTTGGCGCTGGTATGATAGGTGAGCTGGAGGTTCCACAGAATGAGGAAGCATTTTTATTCCAGGTGAAGGATAAAATGCGCACCCACGTGATCAGGCATACGGCTTTAACCGGTAAACACGTTAAAAAAGTAGCCGTTTGCGGTGGTGCAGGAGGCTTTTTATTAAAACATGCCATAGCGGCAGGAGCCGATGTTTTTATCACTGCTGATTACAAGTATCACGAGTTTTTTGATGCCGAAGGAAAGATAGTGATCGCGGATATCGGACACTTTGAGAGTGAACAATTTACGGCGCAATTATTGTATGAAATAATTAGAAAAAAATTCACTACCTTTGCCGTCCGTTTAACAGAAGTAAATACAAACCCCGTCAAATATTTTATTTAATGGAACAAACCGTAGAACAGAAGCTTAAAGCTTTATACGAACTACAAACCATCCACACCAAAATTGATAGGATTCGCCAGGTAAGGGGCGAACTGCCAATGGAAGTTGCCGATCTGGAAGATGATGTTGCAGGTCTTGAAACCCGCATCCAAAAGATCAAAGCTGAGCTGGATGATGTAGAGGATGAAATAGTAACCCGCAAAAACCTGATCAAAGAAGCTCAGGCTAATATCAAAAAATACGAAGCGCAACTTAACGAAGTTAAGAACAACCGTGAGTATGATGCCATATCAAAAGAAATTGAGATACAGGGATTAGATATACAGGTAAGCGAGAAAAAAATAAGAGAGTATGGTTTTGAGATCACTTCAAAAACCCAGATCTACGAAAAAGCCCTTGCCGATCTTGATGCACGCAAAAGCGATCTTGATGCCAAAAAAGATGAGTTAGGCACTATTACTGCCGAAACTGAAAAGGAAGAGAACGAACTTACCTCACAGGCAGAAAAAGCAACCGGAAACATTGAAGAACGTTTGTTAACCGCTTACACCCGTTTACGTCAGAATGCGAAAAACGGATTAGCTGTGGTAACCATTCAGCGTGATTCATGTTCAGGATGTTTTAACCAGATCCCGCCTCAGCGCCAGTCTGATATCCGTCAACGTAAAAAGATCATCGTTTGCGAACATTGCGGACGTATCCTTGTTGACGAGCAAATGGCTCTGGAAGCAGAAGAAGCATAATTCAAAAATTTTTGAACAGACTTATCTGATATTAGATAATAAAGATAAAAAAGGCGCCCATCGGCGCCTTTTTTATTACCCCGTTTTTTATTTGTGAACAATAATAATTGATGATACATTTAGCGTGGAATTTACAACTGCAGCTATGATGGTAGAAGTATTAAAAAAAATGTTTTTGAGAGATCTGGGTAAGCTTAAAACCGAGATTGAACTATACAGGGATGAGCAGAAGATATGGTACGTTGAAAAGCAGATCACCAATACGGCGGGTAATCTTTGCCTGCATCTGCTCGGAAGCCTGAACAACTTTATCGGCGCTGAGCTGGCCGGAACAGGGTATGTAAGAGACCGCGACCTTGAATTTTCATCCGGCATGGTACCAAGGGCGCAATTGCTGAAAAGTATTGATGAAACTATATTAATGATAACTTCGGCTTTTGATAACATAACCGATGCGCGGTTAGCAGAAGATTTTCCGAAGCCGGTATTTAACGAAACGGTGACTAACGCGTTTTTGGTAATGCACATGACTGTCCACCTTAACTATCACCTGGGGCAAATCAATTATCACCGGCGTTTACTGGATAATTAATTAGTAAATAACGGGATCAAGATCTACGTACTTCATTCTCATTATTGCTACCATTATCACGGGTTTACTTTCCCGGCATTTTGCCTTTATACCATTATTTATAGGTGATATTCTTTGGGCGCTGATGGTTTACTTTATCATGCGCTTCCTGTTTGTAACACGCCCGGTTAAATTTATTGTTTTAGCAAGCCTGCTGTTTTGTTATGGCATTGAGTTTAGTCAGTTGTACAAATCTCCCTGGATAAATGATCTGCGGCATACGTTGTTCGGTCGCCTGGTTTTAGGTGAGGGGTTTTTATGGAGCGATCTGTTGTGTTATACGGTTGGGGTGGGGATAGGTATTTGGGTAGATAAGGGTTTAAGTAATAGATTATTCGCCCGATCAAGCGTCCACGCTTGATTAAGGTTCTTAGGTAAGTGTCCACGCTTGCACTTGTGGTTTTTTAGGATAAGCGAGGACGCTTACTTTTATATAAGTTCAAGCGAAGGATGCTTGAACTGGTGGAGAAGATAAGGGTTTAAGTAAAAGATTAAAACGGTAAAACTCTTAGTGATATACTAACAAATCATCAGCGAAATCATCGCAATCAAAAACATCAACGGTCTAAAACATACTCGTCTGTTTCCCTTTCTTTGGCACAAACAAGGTATAATCATATTCAGGCATCACCCGGCCGGCTAAAAAGCGGTTACAGGCCATCCGGAACATCTGGTGAATGGATTCGGCTACTTTGCCCTCGCCGCTCATGCGGCGGCCAAAATCGCTATCGTTCAGCTTGCCGTCATGGCATGACCGTATCATGTTCAGTACTTTCTCGGCGCGGTCAGGAAATGCCTTGTATATCCAGTCGCTAAATATCTCGGCAATGCTGCCATTAAGCCGCACAATGGTAAAGCCGGCGGATAACGCGCCCCTGTCTGCAGCGGCCTTGATAATGTTAGGCACCTCATTACTGTTTAATCCCGGAATAATGGGGGCTGCCATTACCCTCACCGGTATACCCTTTTCTGATAGTTTCTGCACCACAGCGAGCCTTCCGGTAGCAGTTACGGTGCGCGGCTCCAGTTTTTGGCGCAGCTGCTCGTTTAATGAGGTGATAGATACATTCACATGTATCAGGTTCATGGCGGCCAGCTCTGTAAGGATATCCATGTCGCGCAGGATCACGTTATTTTTGGTGATGATGCTTACCGGGTTCCTGTACTTTAAAAATACCTGGAGCAAATCACGGGTAATTTTTAACCGGCGCTCAATAGGTTGGTAGCAATCAGTATTACCCGATAGCATGATGCATACCGGCTGGTAGTTCTTTTTGTTAAAATATTGTTCCAGCAATTCGGGAGCATTGCGTTTGATGATGATCTTGCGTTCAAAATCAAGCCCGGCGCTAAAGCCATAATATTCATGACTGTTACGTGCGTAGCAATAAATACAGCCATGCTCGCAACCCTGATAAGGGTTTATGGAGTACATATGGCTCAGGTCCGGACTGTTTGATTCGCTTACTATCTTTTTGGGTGTTTCCTCAAAAAGCTGCGTAGCAGTATTCTCCAGCAGTGGCTCATCCAAACCTTCAATGTGCTCGGCTACGTATTTGTTTTTTAAAAATTTGTTATGGGTATTTAACTGCGCCCCCCGGCCTTTAAAAAAGTCGGGATTATCTTCCTGTACCATTTAACAAATTTGCTAATATTTTTAGCAAATCACAAATCAATCAGCTTGTTTTTTATGCTGTATAAAACCAACCCTACGCGGCTCTTTATTTGTAGCTTTTCAAAAAGCTGGTCGCGGTAACTATCAACAGTACGCACGCTGATGCACATGGTATCGGCAATTTCTTTGTAGGTAAGTTCGGTTCCGGTTAGGCGTAAAAACTCAATTTCGCGGGGGTTTAGTTTTACGGCCGATGTTTTATCATTGTTAAAGTTGTTGAGCAAATGATGCGTAACAAAATCGGGATAATACAGGTCGCCATCGGCAACTTTCAGCAAGGCAGCTTCAAACTCGTGGGGTTCGGCATCCTTAAGCAGGTAACCCTTAACGCCCATTTTAACCATGGCAAGTACCTTTTCGGCATCCTCAAACATAGATAAGATAATGGTACGGATAGAGGGTTGGAATTTTTTGAGCCATTGTGCTGTTGATATACCATCCATTACCGGCATATTAATATCAAGCAAAACAATATCAGGAACAAGCCCCGAAGTTATTTTATCAACTAATTCTTTACCATGTGCTGCTTCAAACAGTATATTGTAGCGGTTAAAACTCCCCACCAGTGAGGCAATGCCGCTTCTGAAAAGGCGGTGATCATCAACCAGGGCTATTTGAATAGGTTCCGTTAGCATAAGTTTCTTGTACGAGGGGGTTGAGCGATAGCTTAATGTTACATCCGTTTCCTGGTGCGCTGTTTATAACTGCCTCTGCACCAATTAACGCTGCTCTGTTTATTATGTTGCGTAAGCCCGACCCACTTTTATCATTGAGCAATTCGGGTTGGAAACCAACGCCATCATCTTCGATGGTCAAATTAAACATTTGCTCTTTATAATACAAACTGATTTTGAAGTTGGCAGCCTGGGCATGCTTCAGTGCATTATTTAAAGCCTCCTGGAATATCCTGAATAAAACCAGTTCACGCTGTTCGCCAAGAGGATATATAACACCCTCAACCAATAGCAGCAGGTTAATAATGCCGCTTCTGTTAATGCGGTCGGCTTCCATTTCCAATGTTTTAACGAGGCCAATGGCGCTGATATGTTCAAAGCTAAGGCTTTTTGACAGGTTACGCAAATCACTGATTGACTGAGCTATAAGCTCGCGATTGTCATTGATCTTTGTTTTTTCATTTCCATCAAGATTTTTACCCAATATGCCCAGGTTTAGTTTTACAAATGATAAAACTTGAGTTACGTTATCATGAAGTTCGCGACTTACGTAATTAAGTGTTTCTTCCTGTATTTCCATCCTGGTTTTAAGCAGCTCCTGTTGAAAAGACGATTTCAGTTGCTCCTTTTCAAACAGGTTTTTATTTTGTTTACGCTGATAAACCAATAAAAAACTGACAATAAACACACCCAGGAGCATCAGTATGGCCGTACCGGCAATTATCAATAAAATAAGCTCTTCATCCTTAAATAACATACTTGAATACACTGGCGGTTTAAAAAACTATTATATTAATTAAAAATTCAATTTTGCAATGTTTTATGCATTATTAACGGACTTTGCCTGTTTATATTGATATATAAAAGCAGTGGACAATAAGGAATACAAAATAAGGCAGGCTATATTGGGTATTACATGGGCTAATATATAAAAATGATAATTCTGTTTATAAACCATATAGCTAAAGGCAATATGGTAAAATATAAAAGCGAGTGCATAAAATAATATTCCAGCTGTAGCCCAAAAAGGTGGATAACGTATAATATCTAAACTTTCATCAACATTGTTAATTAAATTGAAATAGTATAAGCATACTAATATGGTAAGCAGGCAATATTGAAATACCATAGCGATGGTATTCATCATGAAAAAGCCCTGAATAAAAAGCATATCTATAAAAGAAAATACCACTATTATGCAAAGGGCTATATCGATTTTTTTTCGGTATTCTTTTCTTTTATCAAGCGAGGCTAAAAAGCGTGAATATATAATGATTTCAATGATCGATTCGAGATTATTACACCAGGCATTTGTATGGTGCCACAGGAGCCAGTTTTTAATATTGGCAAATTCATAAATCACCACAAATGCCAGGAAAGGTAGAAATACTTTGAAATTGCGATCAAGTTTCTTATATGTGTATAAACACACACTAAACGCCAAAAACTCAAAATAAAAGTATATATAGTCCAGCATTTAAATCAATTAGGTAAATGCTAAAATAAATATTTTAATTAAAGCATTTACCTTTGGTATTATTTTGCGTGGTAAAATTTTAAAAGGGTGCTTATACCAGATTTTGACGTGCGGTTACGCTATAAGTAACTTAGCATATAGGAGGGCATGCTTTTCCCTGGTTAAAAGGACCCATAGGATCATCTTCGGTCTCCAGCAACGCGCTCCCTTTTTCCAGAGCATCAGTATGTTCGGTGTCATTTTCAACAGTTCCAATGAGTATAGCTGTTGTTTGGTTGGGGTAATGCTGATTTTCATGATCGTATGCCGCCAAATGTATTCTCACGCCGGTTGCATGTTCTGGCAGATTATTAACAAATGCTTTTAATTTGTCGAGAGATATCCAGATAGACTGGGTGTCATTGATGCTGTGCGTTTTGTCAATAAGTGTTTTTCTGGTGGTATTGTAGTGTTCCACCATTTTTTTCGCAATAGTTAAATCAATCTTTTCCATTTTATTATAGGGTTTTATGCGTACCAAGCTACTAATTCCTGAATAAAATATCAGTTGAATTTTATAGTTTATATAATTTATTAACAGGAGTTAAATAGCTTGAACTTTTGGTTAATCAAATAAATAAGACCAAACAGCAGAACTGCTTATTATTTAATAGTTTAGGTATTATATAATTTTTTATATAGTTTAATAACACAATTTTTTACATCACCCGTTAACAGTCCATGCGCCGTTTTTTGCAAAAATTATTAATCCCTTCTGTAGCTAAACTGGCCGATAAACTATCGTCAAGGCCTGATAAAAAACGGGTGAACAGCGCATTAAACAAGTTATACAACAATATACTTGCCAAACCAGGTAAAAGAGGAGTGGTAATTCCATTTGATATAGCGAATAACAGGTTCATCATTTTCTCAGATCAGCACAAGGGTGCCCGCGATGACATGGATATATTTGCCATGGCCGAGGATAATTACCTGACAGCCCTTGATCATTATGAGCAGCAAAATTTTTTTTACATCAACCTGGGCGATAGTGAAGAGTTATGGGAAAACCTTTTTATAACTGTGAAAAGGCATAATAAAGCGACCTTTGAAAGTGAGGGGAAATTTCTGAACCGAAATGCTTTCCTTAAAATATTTGGGAATCATGATCTTTATTGGGACAACGACCCGCTGGCGGCGATAGGGTTAAAGCAAATTTATGGGCAGCAGGTAAAAGTTTATGAAGGAGCCATATTACAAACTAAGGTGGGTAATAAACCCCTTAATATTTACCTTACACATGGGCACCAGGGCGATCTGCAGTGTGATGGAAACTGGTTTAGTAAATGGTTTGTATCTGATATATGGGCACCTTTTCAGGCTTATTTAAAGATCAATATCAATACCCCAGCAAATAATGATCAACTGAAAACAGATCATAACCGTATTATGTATGAGTGGAGCGCGGAACGCAAAGGCATTTTGCTCATTACCGGACATACACACCAGCCGGTTTTTAGATCATTGACCCACCTCGAAAAACTATATGACCAACTGGCCAGGGCGAAAGAAACAAGTGACGCCAGTGTTGTGGCCGATATACAACAGCAAATAACCCTAAGGCATATTAAAGGTGATGTAATACCTGATTTTAGCGCCTATCGCCCAACTTACTTTAATAGTGGGTGCTGCTGTTTTGACGATGGCGACATAACAGGTATTGAAATAGCCGACGGCTTTATCAGGCTGATCAAGTGGGAGTATAATGAACAAAAAAGAAGTGAGCGCCAGGTGCTGGATGAATGTAGGTTGGATGAGCTGATATGAGGAGGTTTAAGTTACAAGCTTAATGCTCCAATATTGGATTAACCTTGGACTAAAGACTTTAGACTTCAGACTTAGAATCGTCCAATAAAAACACGAAAAGCTCTTTTGGGCCGTGCGCGCCAAGTACCAGTGTCTTTTCAATATCGGCAGTACGGCTTGGTCCGGTAACATTGCTGATCATAGAGGGCAGCCGTGTGCCATATTTATTTTTTATCAGTTTAAAGCCGTCTTTTAGATCAAGCACCATTTGCGATGTGTAGGCCAGCACAATATGTACCGGGGGGTAAATACTTAAGCGCCTGCCTGCCATGTTGCCGTTTGATAGCAAAATGCTGCCATTGCGGGCTATTAATGCTTCGCAAAAAGTAAAACCAACCTCAGCTTGTTCAAAATCCTTGTCGGTTTCGTAAAAGGGATATTCAAAACGGGTTAATACTTCCTGCAGACCGGGTTCCCAGCAATATATTTTATGCCAGCTGCGTTCTTCGGCAAGTGTAAGCAGGGTTTCAATGAATTGGATCTCGTCTTCGCAAAAAATAAACTGCCCGTTAACGGCAGTAAATTGTTCGGCAAAAATTACTTCGGGAATTTCTTCATCAGCTGCATAGTACGGCAGGTCTTCCAGTTGGGGATATGGGTTGTCCCTTTTCTCTAAAAGCGCTTTACGTATCTTTTTAAGCAGTTTTTCTTTTGATGTGGTTATATCCCTCATGGTTAAAAAAGAAAAAGCCACCAGCGCTTAACTGATGGCTTTAGTATTATTAATTTATTAGGCTTTTGAATCTTGCCCGTCAACCCTTGAAAGTTCAGGATTGGTTATGTTTTCGGGTATGGCATTATTATCAACCTCAGGGTTTAAAGCAGCCTCACCGTTCACAAATTTATCATATGTGGTACGTTCGTCAAAAGGGCGCTTGCCTAATATCTCTTCCAGGTCAGACTGGAACAATACTTCCTTCTCCAACAACTTTTGAGCTATTTTTTCTAAGCCTTCGCGTTTTTCGTTCAGCAATACCTTAGTTTTCTGATAAACGTCATCAACCAGTTTGCGTACTTCGTTGTCAATCATTTCGGCGGTAGTATCAGAATAAGGTTTGTTAAACTGGTACTCGCCCTGCGGATCGTAGAACGAAACATTACCCACATTGCCGTTCATACCATAAATTTTGGTCATGGCATAAGCAAGTTTGGTAATACGTTCCAGATCGCTCAATGCGCCGGTTGATATTTTACCAAAAACAATGTCTTCGGCAACCCGGCCACCCATTGATACGCTCATTTCATCAAGCAATTGCTCGGTTGTATATAAAAACTGCTCTTTTGGCAGATATTGGGCGTAACCCAATGCCGCAACACCACGTGGAACAATAGATACTTTTACCAATGGATCTGCATGTTCCAGGAACCAGCCTGCAATAGCGTGACCAGCTTCGTGATAAGCAACAATGCGTTTTTCTTCGGGCGATATGATCTTGTTTTTCTTTTCCAAGCCGCCAATAACACGGTCAATGGCATCCTGGAAATCGGTCATATCAACCGATTCTTTATTTTTACGGGCGGCTATCAAAGCAGCCTCGTTACAAACGTTAGCTATTTCGGCACCTGCAAAACCCGGTGTTTGTGCCGATAATTTTTTAGCATCAACACCATCAGATAGTTTGATAGGTTTTAAGTGAACTTTAAATATTTGCTCACGGCCTATCAAATCGGGTTTATCAATAGATACTTGCCTGTCAAAACGGCCCGGGCGCAATAATGCGGAATCCAATACGTCTGGACGGTTAGTAGCTGCAAGTATGATAATGCCTGAGTCGGTACCAAAACCATCCATCTCAACCAGTAACTGGTTCAGTGTGTTTTCGCGCTCATCATTACCGCCAACTATATTGTTTTTACCACGTGCACGGCCAATGGCATCAATTTCATCAATAAATATAATACAAGGCGCCTTGTCTTTTGCCTGGCGGAACAGGTCACGAACACGTGACGCACCCACACCCACAAACATTTCAACAAAGTCAGATCCTGACAAGGAGAAGAATGGCACCTGTGCTTCGCCGGCAACAGCTTTGGCCAGTAAGGTTTTACCGGTACCCGGCGAGCCTACCAGCAATGCACCCTTTGGTATCTTACCACCCAGGTTGGTGTATTTTTTAGGATTTTTAAGGAAATCAACAATCTCCATTACCTCCTGCTTGGCTTCTTCAAGGCCTGCCACATCGTTAAACGTTACTGATACCTGGGCTTCTTTATCAAACAGGGTAGCTTTTGATTTACCTATGTTAAAGATCTGACCACCCGGGCCACCACCAGAACCGCCAGACATGCGGCGCATGATAAATATCCAAACACCGGCAAACAGGATCACCATAATTACACCTTGTACAAGCCAGTTTGATAAAAAGCTTTCATGACCCTGTTCATACTGGATAGGGATTTTCTCGCTATCGGGCATATCCTTTTCGGCATTCATGATTGATTGCTTCAGGCTTTCGTATGATGCATCAGTAAATGTGTATTGAGGGCCGTTGTTTGCAGTGTTAAATAAACGCTGCTCCTTACTGGCATTTGCATATTGAGGTTTTTTTAAACTGTCTTTTTTAATATAAACCTCGGCAACTACCAGATCCCCACTTTTATAAGCAACCAGTTTTTCAACATCGTGCTGTTTTAACATAGCCTCAAAATCCTGGAAGTTAATGTTTTTGCCCGAGCCACCGCTTAAAAGGGTAGGTACCAGTAAAAACGCTAAAATAACAATACCGTAAAGCCACATAATATTAAATTTAGGTGGTTTCGGAGGTGTTTTTTTATTAAGTATCTTCCTGATAGGTTTCGGACTTTCTGATTTATTATCTTTATCTTTCATTTCTTTGTTACGAGCTCAAACTTACAATCAATAATTTAAAATTTACAAGGTTTAGTACCATGACTCTGCCCGCAGGGCTTTTGTGACGAATGTTTAAGCACTTTTATAATATTTAATTTCGGCATCTCCCCACAAATCCTCTACGCCATAAAATTCACGTTTATCGGTTCTGAACACGTGAATCACAACATCCACATAATCAAGTAGTATCCATTCGCCATATTCCAAACCTTCCTTGCGCCAGGGATCCTGTTGCGTTGCTTTGAAAATCTCATCTTCAATACTATTAGCGATAGCTTTAACCTGGGTAGTTGAATCGGCATGACAGATCACAAAATAATCTGATACCGAACTGAATATATTACGAAGGTCTAACCTTACAATATCGTTCCCCTTTTTTTCCTGTATGCCGTGTATGGCAAGTTCAGAAATATAGGTTGACTGATTTAACACTTTGTTTTTTACCATCAAAAAGAATTAGTTTTGAACGTTTTTGAGTTAAAAATTATTATACTTTGCAAAATAACATATTTTCGGCATTATTTGTTGGTCAAAATTTGGTAACAATTAAAGAACTTGATTCAACCAACAATTTCCTTAAGAATTTACTGTCAAATTCCAAGCCATTGCCCGAAGGTACGGTCATTATGGCAGAAAGCCAATACGCCGGCCGGGGTCAGCAGCAAAATAAATGGCATAGTGAGCCCGGAAAAAATCTGACTTTCAGTATTTTGTTAACACCCTCATTTTTACCGGTTATAAACCAATTTGACCTTACCCGGGTAGTTAGCCTTGGCGTTTTTGATGCTTTGGCGCCTTATTTAGGCGATAAATTAAAAATAAAATGGCCTAATGATATTTATTATGAAGACCATAAACTTGGTGGCATATTGATTGAAACCCATATACAAGGCGACCGTATAAAGGATGCTGTAATTGGCATAGGGCTTAATATAAATCAGGAAAGTTTTTTGCCCGGGGCTGCCAATGCCATATCTTTAAAGCAAATCTTACACAAGGATTATGATTTGCGAACAATATTATCGGAAATTTGCGGACATATTGAAGCATATTACCTTAATTTAAAGGCCGGTAAGTTTTTGTTTGTAAGGAATATGTATTTAACCCGACTATATTGGTTAAACCAGGTAAAGCGTTTCAGATCAAACAATCAGGTTTTTGAGGGTATTGTAAGAAATGTAAAAGACGAGGGTTTGCTTGTTGTTGAAAATAATAATGTGCAACAGGAGTTTAGCTTAAAACAAATTGAATTTTTAAATAAGTAATTAAATGAAGAAAGTATTGTTGGTTGTTATTGCGCTGGTTATTTGCGCAGGGGCTTATGCCCAGATCGAATCGCCGGTGAGATGGTCATACGCGGCTAAAAAATTGAATGATAAAGAAGCCATTGTGTTTTTAAAGGCTACTATTCAACCCAGCTGGCATATTTATTCCCTTAATGTTAAGGATGGCGGGCCAATAAAAACATCATTTGATTTTGCACCTTCAAAATTATATGCGCCAATTGGTAAAACTACCGAGCCAACCCCGGTAACCAAATTCGAGAAAGCTTTTAACATGAATGTAAGTTACTTTGAAAAAGAAGTTGTTTTTCAGCAAAAAATAAGCCTTAAATCGGCAAAAGCCACAAACGTAACAGGCAAGCTCACTTATATGACCTGTAACGATAAAAAATGCCTGCCACCCGAAGATGTTGATTTTAATATTCCTTTAGGCAAATAATTACCGGGGATAAAAATGAAACTATTCAATAAAATCAACTGGTTGCCAACGTCGCTGGCTATCGTAACCTTACTGATCATATTTGGCATAAATAGTCCCAAGGCGGTTTATGCAGCACAAAAGGGCGACAAGGATACAACGGTATCAACCAATGATATACAATTTACCGATATACCAACCGCGGCTGATAGTATTGCCATAAGGAAAAAAGCAGCCGATTCTGCCGCTAAGGCCGCCGTTGCTAAGCCGGCGGTTAAGCAAAAAGCTCCCGCCGGGGAAAAACCAAAAACGCTTTGGCAAATATTTATATTTGGACTGTTAGGCGGTTTTACCGCCGTCATATTACCTTGTATATATCCACTGCTGCCGCTAACAGTAAGCTTTTTTACAAAAAAGAGCGGTAGCCGCAGCAAAGCGATAGGCCAATCGCTTATTTACGGGGCGTCTATTATTGTTATATATGTAACCCTGGGCTTGCTGATCTCCATTATTTTTGGCTCAGATGCACTTAATCAACTGGCCACAAACGGAATATTCAATATATTTTTCTTTTTACTGCTCGTTGTTTTTGGTATATCGTTTCTTGGCGCATTTGAAATTACGCTACCCAGCTCATTAGCCAATAAGCTTGATGAAAATGCCGATAAGGGTGGCCTTGCCGGTATATTCTTTATGGCATCAACTTTAGTAGTGGTTTCATTTTCATGTACCGGCCCAATCATTGGCACATTACTGGTTGACGCGGCTTCTAAAGGCGATCGTCTGGGACCTGCAATAGGTATGTTTGGCTTTTCGCTGGCACTTGCCTTGCCGTTCACCATTTTTGCCTTATTCCCATCAGCTTTAAAAAGCTTACCCAAATCAGGCGGTTGGTTAAACAGCGTAAAGGTGGTTTTGGGATTTTTGGAACTTGCCTTTGCTTTAAAGTTTTTATCAAATGTTGATCTGGCCTACCACTGGGACTGGTTTGACAGGGAGATATTTTTATCACTTTGGATAGCAATTGGTTTGTTGATCGGGTTATATCTTATTGGCAAAATAAAGTTTTCGCATGACAGCGATGTTCCTTATCTGTCAATTCCGCGGGTGTTTTTATCCATTATTGTATTCGCGTTTGTTATTTATATGATCCCCGGGTTATGGGGAGCGCCTTTAAAATCAATCAGTGCGTTTTTACCGCCCGAAGCAACTCAGGATTTTAATCTTTCAAGCATACCCGATGGTGGTGGTGCTTCAACATCTTCCGCTACAGTGACGGTGCCAGCCAGTATTGGCAAAAGAAAGTATGCAGAAAGTTATGCACGCATAAAAACCAGGGGGCTTGATGCCTGGTATGATTATGACCAGGCCTTACAGGTATCTAAAGCAATACATAAGCCCATATTGATTGATTTTACTGGCTTTAATTGTGTTAACTGCCGTAAAATGGAAGCCAATGTTTGGTCGGACCCGGAAGTGTTTAAGCGACTTAAAAATGATTTTGTTTTGCTTCAGCTTGTTGTGGATGACAAGGCCTCCCTGTTACCCGAGGAGCAGTTCGTGTCTGATTACAGCGGGAAAAAGATAACCACATTAGGTGGCAAATGGAGTGACCTGGAGGCTAAAAGATTCAATTCCAATTCTCAGCCATTGTACGTAATGCTGGATAGCGACGGTAATTTTTTAAAAGATGCCAGTGGCAACGATATTCCTACTTCCCCGGCTGATTATGATATAGCCAGTTATATCAGATTTTTAGATAGTGGTATCGCTGCTTTTAAAAAGTAACTACACCCTAAAAAAATAAAGTGTAAATTCGCGGCAAGTTTTAAAGCTTAGCCGCGTTTCTTATATAATGGCACTTTAAAAGCACTTAATTTAAAATTATTCAATTTTTTAGGGTAGGGTCCCTAATGCCCGTATCAGAATAAAATGACGCAGATTAAAAATATCGGACTTTTTACCTCAGGTGGCGACGCGCCGGGAATGAATGCTGCCATAAGGGCGGTTGTACGTACTGCCATATACTACGATATTGAAGTTACAGGCATACGCCGTGGATACGATGGCATGACCAGGGGCGATTTTATACCCATGAACCGCAAGTCGGTTTCAAATATCATTCAACGTGGCGGTACCATTTTAAAAACCGCTCGCTGTGATAACTTCAGAACTGCCGAAGGGCGTAAACAAGCTTACGATCAGCTAAAAAAACATAATATTGATGCCCTGATTGCCATTGGCGGCGATGGTACTTTTACCGGTGCTAAGGTATTTGGCACCGAGTATGATATACCTGTAATTGGTTTGCCGGGTACTATTGATAACGATTTGCTGGGTACCGATTTTACTATTGGTTATGATACGGCCATAAATACGGTTGTTGAGGCTGTGGATAAAATACGGGATACTGCCGAATCGCACGACAGGTTATTTATTATAGAAGTAATGGGGCGCGACTCCGGCCTGATCGCTCTGCGTACAGGTATTGCTGCCGGTGCCGAAGCGATATTGATCCCGGAAAGCAAGGGGGGTATGGAAGGTTTATTTAACCGCCTCGAACATGGCCGTAAAGATAAAACCTCAAGAATTGTAATAGTTGCCGAAGGCGAAGAGGCCGGGGGAGCTTTTGAAGTTGGTCGTATGGTTCAGGAAAAATTCCCTAACTATGATACGCGAATCTCTATACTGGGCCACATCCAAAGGGGCGGTGCTCCAAGTTGTATGGACAGGGTTTTGGCAAGCCGCGTAGGAGCAGCTGCCGTTGAGGCATTAAGAGACGGCCACCGTAATGAAATGATCGGTATTATACACAACGAAATTGCATATACCCCATTTGAACATGCCATTAAGCATCATGTGGAGATCAATCCAAACCTGTTAAAGCTGGTTGAAATATTATCAATGTAAGCTTTAACCACCTGTAAAGGTATGATCAACAATTAAACGTATCGTATTGTCAATTTCGGTGCTTACAATTTGCAGGTAATCAATGATCTTTTTGTTTTCGGGGTTGTGAAGATCTTCCCTGTCAATTATATTTATTAATCCCAACATGCTGGCAACCGGTCTCCTTAGCTCATGCGAGCTTAACGAGGCAATGTTGTTAAGCCGTTTGTTTTGACTAAGCAGCTCCTGCTCGGTTTTAAGCCTGGCAGTTATGTCATGCGCAAAACAGCCAACACCCATGATCTCGTTGTTTGCCGAGTAAATAGGATTAAAGCTTATTTCATAAAATAAGGCTTCTTTTGTTTGTCCACAGGTACATTCCTCAATAATAGTATACTGTTCGCCATTTAACGCACGCTGATAGTATGATTTCCAATCGTCAATTATTTGATCGGAGCAGCCCAATTGCATATAGGAATGATCACCTTTTTGGGGAACTACCCCGGTTAGGTCGGTTATTAGCTTTACATAAGCATCGTTCAGGTAAACATAGCGCGTTGCAGTATCAACAGACCATATCTGATCGGTTGTATTATTAATAAGGGCTTCCAGGCTGTTTTGTATGCTCACCGTTTCTTCCTGGGCGCGTTTTTCGTCGGTTATATCTTTTACAAAAACAGTGAGCCCCCCGGCCGATGGGTAAACCGCTACATTGTACCACCCGTTTATGCTGGTAAAATCCTCAATAAATTTAATACTTGTCTGCTTTGTTTTTGCTTCATAAAAAGCACGTTCAAAACCAGTACCCATAATTGTTGGAAAAATATCCCATATTACTTTACCAAGTACATGCTCACGGCTTCTTTTGGTTATTTTTTCAAAGGCACAATTTACCCTAACAAACCTCCAGTTATTATCAAGAATAAAAAAGGAATCGGTAATACTCTCAATAAAGGTATCCAGTTTTTGAGCGGTATCTATTATCTCTGCTTCAATTTTACGGCGGTTAGTTATATCATGACCTATACCCTGTATTTCGCAAACCTTGCCGTTTTCATTAACTATTGATATAAACTCCCATTCGGTATCATGCAAGTTGCCTTGTATATCGGGTTTTTTGTGCAGCAGCGGAATTATCTTACCAGGATTATTTAAACAGTTCATGAATACATCCTCGCACAGACGGGCTTCCCCGGGTATTGTAGTTGTTGAAAAATGTTTTCCTAATAGTTCTTCGGCTTTGTAACCAAATGTTTTAAGATACTGGCTGTTAATAAAGCTATAGTTCCCGTTGGTGTCAATCCGTATTAAAAAGCTGGTTTGTGAGTCAATAAGCGAATTTAAAAATTGCTTGCTTAACCCGGCATCCGCGTGCTGTTGTGGTTTTTCGGGTTTATCTATTGGGGCCACTTTAATTATGCTTAGTAAAATTTTGTGCCCGGTATCTTCATCAATAATAAGGTTTTTTTTGTCACTTATGTTTTTTATGATATGCTGTGGTGTGCTAATGGAATAGCTTAGTTCAACCGGACTGTTTTCGGAAAGGTTTTTAACAACATCCTTTACGCAGGCAAGCTGCTGCTTATTGATCAGCCCCTCCCACAGGTAATTGTTTTCATAAAGCTGTTTGGCGGTTATGCCTAAAACAGAATAAACGCCAGGGCTTATGAATAAGTACTTTTGCTCATGAAGGTCATAAGCAAGTATACAATCATCAAATGCAATAGTTGTATGGCTAAACATACCTTAAATAAGAGTAGGATGCTACTTTATAAATATAAAGCATTCGGTTACAAGTGACAAGGTTATGATCGTAACAATTTTGCTGCCACATCATCCCAGTTATTAACTCTTTCATAATCATTGATCAACATGTTGTGCGGCGATGTATATAACAGTTTGCGGCCATCAAAGGTTACAAAGTTTTTTATACGGTCATCAATCATAATATCCACATCCACTATTTTATGTCCGCAGAAAATAATATTGGTCCAGGAGATAAAGGGAAAGTGCTCATTAAGCCATTCCAGTTTATCTTCCAGTGAGTTTTTAAATTCCATTGCGGCCGAGGCTATGTATACATCGTATTTTTCCATAAGGGCTTTCACCACCTCCTGGCTGCCGGGCATCACCGGCAAATCGCGAAAAAAGCCCTTCTCATTAATGTACTGTCTTAATGAACTGCTTAAGTGCGGTGGCAATATTTCGTTAAACTCCTTGCCATGCATATCTCCCAGGGATATTTTAGTTTGATGCCTGATCTCGTACAGATCAATAAATTTGGCGATGGTATCGGCCAATACCTCATCCATATCAATAGCTATGCGCGGTTTTCTGTTTATGCTCATGCGGATGAAATTGCAATTTTTTTCAAAGAAAGCCTAACCACAGACGCTTTAATAAATAATTAATTATAAGGACTTTAAATTATTACAAATAATTTATACCTTTGCATCCCCGCAGAAAGAACTCCGGGGACATGTTGAATACATAAAAATAAAAAATGGCAACTAAGATCAGACTGCAAAGACACGGTAAAAAAGGTAAACCTTTTTACTACATCGTAGTAGCAGATGCCCGCGCTCCACGCGACGGTCGTTTTATTGAGCGTTTAGGTTCATACAACCCAAACACCAATCCTGCAACTATCGACATTAATTTCGACAAAACTTTGGAATGGGTTAACACGGGTGCCCAACCTACTGATACTTGTCGTGCTATCCTTTCATACAAAGGTGTGCTGTACAAAAAACACTTAGAAGGTGGTGTTAAAAAAGGTGCTTTAACCGAAGAGCAGGCTGCAGCAAAATTTGCTGAGTGGACTGATCAGAAAGAAGGCAAGATCACCGGTAAAAAAACAAGTTTAGTTTCTGCAAAAGACGAAGCGCGTAAAGCTGCTTTGGCTGCTGAAGCTAAAAAGAAAGAAGAAAAAGCTGCTGCAATTGCTGCTAAAAATGCACCTGTTGCAGAAGAAGTTGCTGAAGAAGAAGCTCCGGCCGAAGAAGAAGCTGCTACTGAAACGGATGCTGCTGAAAACGCAGAATAATTTTATTATTAAAGCTTACGTAATGGCGAAGCAACCTGCATTCAGGTTCTTCGCCATTATTTTTTAACCATATTTTTTTATGAAGACCGAAGATTGTTTCAGGATAGGCAGTATATTAAAAACAAAGGGATTGAAAGGCGAAATGCAGATCTATGTAGATTTTGACGGCCTGGATACCATGAAATTTGACGCTGTTTTTATTGATATGGCCGGCAAGATGATCCCTTATTTTGTGGCCTCCATCAAATACCTGCAAAAAAGCAATGCCTATTTGTACCTGGAAGATGTAGATACCATTGAAAAAGCCGCCTTGTTGGTAAAAAGAGACGTCTACCTGCCTAATAAACTAAAACCCAAAAAGAAAAAAAGCGAGTTTACCCTGAACGATGTTAAAGGCTTTATTGCCATTGACGAAACGCATGGCGAACTGGGCGAGATACTGGAAGTGCAGGAATACCCGCAGCAATTAATAGCAACTGTTCAATACCAAAGCAAGGAAGTACTTTTCCCGCTCAATGTAGATATCATTAAAGGCATTGATGTTGAAGCCGGCGAGATCTATGTAGCCCTGCCCGAAGGGTTGTTGGATGTTTATTTGTCTGAATAATTTTTGGACGAAGGACTTTTGGAATAAGGATAAAGGACTATTCAATAGTCCAGACTAAAAAAATAGTCCTGCCGAACTTGTTTCGGCATCCCACATGACAATTAAAATACCATGCTATATACCATAGCATTTGAGATGCTGAAACAAGTTCAGCATGACGTTTTTCAGAACAACAATTAACAAATATATCATTGCGAGCGTAGCGCGGTAATCTCATAGGATAAGTAACGAGCTTTGCTTATGCAATCAGCATGATGAGATTGCCACGCTGCGCTCAGCAGTGACAGCATTATTAGTTTTTTAACCAATGCCTGTGTCCTCGCAGGCATTTTGCGTTTGCAGGCAAAAATAATTTTATCAAATATCCCCCGCTATCTGAAGTCAGAGACTTCAGACGCTTATGTAAGTAGTCTCTGACTACATAAAGCGGGTGTAGTTAAAAACTACAGGCATAGTATTTCGAAGTCAGAGACTTCGAACAGGGCTTATATAATCAACTGTCATTTTTTGAAGTTTTTTTATCTAAACACATCCATTTCCCGCCAAAATCGTATACGTCATGAAATAGTTTAAAACATGACCGAACCTACAGAATATCAAATGTTGCTACAAGATGAAAAGCTTTTAGTAGAAAAGATTGCAGAGGCGCAAGAACTATTACACACACTACAATATGATTTATGTATTATAAGGGATGCTTTACGGAAATATGAACACTTAACCGTTATCCATAAAAAAACTAATCAGAAATAGTTAGTACCCTCGAAAGTTAATTGGAGATTTATTTGTCATTGTTAAGCTGTTTTAACAGCAATCTTAATCATTTGTTCAAGCGTACCGTCAAACTTTACCTTTTTCCTCGTATTTGGCTTACTCAGTTGTATCCTTAATTTAGATAACTCTTCTCAGGCTTAGCCTTAATTTTTTTTGTCAAATATATTTGACATTTGTAAAGTTTGTTTTACATTTGGTAAGCTAAACTTGACAATTATGAAATCACGATTCTTATTTCCTTACAAAAGTCGCTTTATTGGTTACGTATTGATCTTTGCATATATACCTGTAATGGTTGCAAAAAAGATGTTTTATCATGGTTATATGGATCACGGGGTTCATATAAAGCTCCCAGACAATCCCAGCTTGTTTAGTCCCGACCATGTTTTTAATGTGATAGCCACATTAGTGGTGACAATCGGTTTACTGCTTTTGGCCTTTTCCAAAGAGAAATTTGAAGATGAGCAAATCATACAATTGCGTTTAGATTCGCTGCAGTGGACAATGTATTTTACTTACATCCTGTTTATAATGGTCATAATTTTTACAAATAGTATTGACCTGGTACACATCGTGGGGATTAACTTATGGCTGCTACTGGTGTTTTTTATTATTCGTTTCAGGTGGGTCATCTTTCGCCTCAATCGTTCATTAAGAGAAGTAGTTTAGCTTTAAATTTGACAATTATGAAACCGCTGTTTTTATTTCCTTACTGGTGCCGGTATTTAGGGTATATACTGGTTGTAGTGCATATTCCTATTGTGTTGTATAAAAATGAGATCGGTTTTGATCTTCACGGAGCTCATGCCGATACCGGGATCTTTAACAGCCGGCACGTGTTTTTTATCTCAACAACTTTATTAATGGCTGTGGGCTTATTTATTGCGGCTTTTTCAAAAGAGAAAATTGAAGATGAGCAAATAGTACAGCTACGTCTTGATTCGTTACAATGGGCTGTTTATGTAAATTATTTGTTTTTGATCATCAGTCTGGTTTTTTCTACAGACACCGAGCATATATTGTTTTTAAATTTACTGGTTCCCCTTGTATTCTTTATTATCCGTTTCAGGTGGAAGATATTCCGGAATAACCGTTTAATTAAGGAGTAAACAGCAACATGAAAAATAATATAAGGGTTGAACGGGCCATTAAAAATATAACACAGGCCGAGCTGGCCGAAATTATAGGTGTATCGCGCCAAACTATTAATACTATTGAAAGTAACCGGTATGTGCCTTCAACGGTACTTGCGTTGAAAATTGCCCGCGTGTTTAGTAAACCGGTTGAAGAAATTTTTACATTGGATGATGAGGATTAATTAAACCAATATAATTATGCAAACCAAGCCAACTTTTGCGCCGCAATTGGTTATCCCTAATGGTGTGACTGATATTAGTTTTTACATCAACGCCTTCGGCGCTACCGAGCTACGGCGTTTTAGTAATGATGATGGCACTATTCATGTGTCGGAATTAAGTATAAATGGAGCTTTGTTTCATTTACATGAGCAAACGCTGCATTCGGCTGCTGTTAGTCCAGACAGGCATAATGCCACTACGGTAACAATCGGTCTTTTTGTTGAAGATGTACACGCAGTAGTTCAGCAGGCAGTACTGAGTGGCGCACGTTTACTATCTGCGGTGCAGGATTATGATTATGGCTACCGGCAGGGCGAAGTGGTTGACCCCTTTGGGCATCAGTGGCTTATTGAGAAAGCCATTTGAGGAGAGAAGCAATAGGATAGAATCAAGAAATAAGACGAGGATTGATTTTTGACAAAGGATAAAAGACTTTTTTGTAGTGTAATTTTATAATCATGGCAAACGAACCAACTTACGGTAACGGCAAGATCTGTTATGTTGAGATCCCGGCAAATGATGTTGTTGCATCTGCTGCATTTTTTAAAAAAGTTTTTGGCTGGCACATCCGTGCGGATAATAGTGGACATACCTCTTTTGATGATGGTGTTGGTCAGGTGAGCGGCATGTGGGTAACGGGCCGTAAACCCATGACTGAAGCCGGTTTTATAATATCCATCATGGTTGATAACGCCGAAGCCACGCTTAAAGTAATATCTGCCCATGGAGGTATTATAACACAGCCCATTGGTAAGGATTTCCCGGAGATCACCGCACACTTTACTGATCCCGCCGGAAATTTGTGGGGGATCTATCAGCATAGAGGGTGATGAAATCAGATGTGCAGATTTCAGATGTGCAAATGTCAAGCATATCTCCTTAATTATGAGATTCTGTAAACTCTGATTCAGACCAGCATCTGCACATCTGAAATTTGCATATCCGCACATCAATCAATAATCTGCATATTTGCACATGCGTTTTGATATCATATCCGTTTTGCCAGGCTTGCTGGAAAGCCCCTTTGCTCATTCTATTTTACAGCGTGCGCAAAAAAAAGGGATAGCCGAGATCCATGTGCATAATCTGCGGGATTACTCAACCAGCAAACAAAAGAGCGTAGATGATTATCCCTATGGCGGCGGCAGCGGTATGGTGATGACGATACCACCTTTTGCGGCCTGTATTGAAAAACTAAAAGCCGAAAGGGAATATGACGAGGTGATCTTCATGTCGCCCGATGGCGAGCGGTTAAACCAGGCCATAGCCAATCAGCTTTCCATCAAACACAACGTAATTATTTTATGCGGACATTATAAAGGCATCGATCAGCGGATCCGTGATATTTATGTAACCCGTGAAATCTCTATTGGTGATTATGTGCTATCGGGTGGTGAGCTGCCTGCAGCCGTTCTGGTGGATGCAGTGGTCAGGTTGATACCAGGTGTGCTAAGCGACGAAACATCGGCTCTGTCCGACTCATTCCAGGATGATATGCTTGATGCGCCGGTGTATACCCGCCCGGCCGACTGGAACGGACACAAAGTCCCCGATATATTATTAAGCGGCAATACTCCCGAAATTGAAAAGTGGCGCTTTGAGCAAGCCCTTGAGCGCACTAAAACGCGCCGGCCCGACCTGTTGGAATAAAAAATATGAGCCGCTTTAATTGTCATTCTGAGCGTAGCGAAGAATCTAATCGTACAACAGATTCTTCGCTACGCTCAGAATGACAAACGTTTCTGAATAATTACTCCTTACCTCAAATTATGCTCAGCAAAGTAAAGCATCCCTTTACGCATAAATGATGCAAACTCCATATCTGTTTTTCCATCACTGGCAGTATAGCGCTCATCGGCAACATATAGTTCAGCAAGGCCTTTGTAGGTTTCAGCTTTAAGGTCGGTCGGGTCACTCACTCCCCAAAAGCTGCGGATATTGGCATAATGCCTGGCTATTTGCTCCTGCACCTCATCACTTTCCGGGGCTTTGTTATTTAATAGCAGAAGCTGGTGGACAATATCTTTTTGGTCTGCTTTTAGCTGGTCAAGATCAAGCTTATCCATTTCGAGCAAAGCTTTTTCCGATCTTAGCACGGTGTCTTCGCCCCATTTATCTATGGCTTCCCGGCGCCAGGATGCAGCCTGTTCTTTGGGCATACCTTCATATAGTTCTTCGGCATTGTTCATGGTTTTATTTTTTAGGTTCATAATAGTTTTATCAATAGTTTTAAGCAAGGTGCTTAAACGGTCGCGCCGTACCCGCAGGGCGGTTTTATGGCCTGCTAATGCCTTAGTCAGGTCAAAATTCGGATCATTTAAAATTTCAGCTATCGCTTTAAGTGGTATATCAAGCTCCCGGTAAAAGAGTATTTGCTGCAGTCTTAATAACTCTGCTTCGCCATATTGCCGGTAACCGGCACGTGTACGTACAGCTGGTTTTAGTAAACCTACCTGGTCATATAAGTGAAGCGTGCGCACACTCACCCCGGCCAGTTGGGCAATTTGTTTAACAGAATAATTGACTTTCATACACCTAAACTATTTGTTAATTACAAAGCTATGGTATGACGCAGGGTAAGAGTCAAGAACTTTTTGAAAAAAGTTTCCGGCCAAATAAATTGTAATTTTAGGTTGCAACGTAATTGCCCTTAGTGCATTACATAAGCAACCATGAACCCTCAACAAGAAAAACAGCTGATACAGCAATGCCACCATGACCCAATGGCTTTCGGTGTTGTGTTTGATAATTGGTACCCATCTGTTTTTGGTTATGTATTTCGCCGTACGGCAGATTATGATCTTTCAAAAGATATTGCTGCCGAAACTTTTTTAAAGGCGTATTTAAACATCCATCGGTTTAGCTGGCGGGGTATCAGCCTGTCGGCCTGGTTGTACCGCATTGCTACCAACGAGCTTAACCAGTATTATCGTAAGCAAAAATATCAACCCCAATCATTGCAGCAATTACTCGAAAACCCACATATGGAAAAACTATTGCATCAGCAGCAGGATAATGAACGGGAGATGATTGAACGTGAATTGCAGCAACATGAAGATTACAACCAAATCCGCGTAAACCTGCTTAAACTTGATATTAAATACCAGGAGGTAATAGCGCTGAGGTACTTTGAGCAAAAAACTAATGTCGAGATCAGTCTGATATTAGGTAAAAACGAAGGCACGGTAAAATCTTTATTGTCAAGAGGGTTAGAAAAATTAAGAAATATGCTTTAACACTGCAACCAAAACAAATCTGCGCATTATAAGGATATTAACATGGAAAACGAGGACGAATTTTTAAAGAAAATGGAAAATTTACAAGTACCCGATGCCAACCCATCATCGCACCAAAAAGCGGTGAAAATGGCCATCATGAATGCTGAGCGCTCGGCTGCGCTGGGCGTATGGCTGGTGATAGTGCCTTGTTATTTTTTGATATGTGTTTTTATGTACTATTACTTTCATGTAAACATGGGCTGGTTTGTAGCTATGTTTACGCTGTTGAGCAGTTTGGAAAAAGTGCCGTATGTTGATTTTATAGGGCCGCTGGTGCTATTTATACTGCCAATAGTGTGTATTGTTATTAATGCCTTATCCATTATACATGTGCAGGTTCAAAAGCTTGGCCCCAACCAAAGTAAATTCCGCGAATTTAATATCACCATAAAAATAAGGCTATGGAACATTGTGCTAATACTGCTTAGCCTTATCATAGTATGTATTTTTATTAGTTATGTAATGACCGAAAACATATCATCCATTAAAAACTAAGCTCATGAAATTAAACTGGTTTACACGCAAGGGGATTTTTTACCTGCCGGTATCGGCTATTGGCTGGGTAATATTGGTAATTGCTTTTTTGTATGCAATATATACCTTTGCAGATATCGACAGCCGCTCGCACTCGGTAAGTGATACGTTGATCAATTTTGTATTCAATTTATTGGTAATAGGATTGGTTTATACACTGATTGCTTTTTTTACAGAGAAACGGCCTGCCACGATGCAGCCCGAAGAATAAAACCGCCGGTATTTTGTTAGTAAAATACAAAATGTGGAAATTTTTAAAATACACTTTCATTTATTAAAAATTTTCCCTATAATTGCAATCCGATTTTTACGGGCTAAAAATCGCTTTAAGAGCTAAAAATCATGGATTTAGTAAAATTTGTTGAAGAGCAATCAGTAGAAAAAAAGCAGTTTCCTTCCTTTAAGGCTGGTGATACTGTAAGTGTACATTATAAAATCAGAGAAGGAAATAAAGAACGTGTGCAAGTTTACCAAGGTGTTGTTATACAACGTAACAGTACTGGTAATAACGAAACATTCACCGTTCGTAAAGTTTCAAACGGAATAGGTGTTGAGCGTATCTTCCCTATTAACTCTCCAAACATTGATAAGATTGATGTGAACAGCCACGGTAAAGTGCGTCGTTCTAAATTATACTATCTGCGCGCCCTTACCGGTAAAGCAGCTCGTATCAAATCAAAAAGAGTTTAATTATCCGTATCCGCTTATAGCGGATAAGTACTTGATATTTAAAAAGGCCTTTCTGGATTTTTCCTGGGAAGGCCTTTTTTATGGCCGATTTTTTATATAGGCTGTCATGCTGAGCTTGTCGAAGCATGGTGGGCGGGGCCTCTTCGCACAGTCGTTTGTCTGAACCTTGATTTTTAGGATTAAAAGATTACCCTGATTAAAATATTGCTGTCATGCTGAATTTGTTTCAGCACCCCACACGCAATGCCGTACCACGCAGATGAGATCCCGAGATAAATTCGGGATGACTTCAGTTTTTTCCGCTGCCTGTGTCCTCACAGGCAACTATGCCATAACGCAAAAAGCCGGATCATAAATCCGGCTCTTCATATGATATGCAATTAAAGTAATTACTCTTTTTTGTCTTTGGAGGTTTTTGCTGCACCTGTTTTTGTTGATTTAGCTGGTGCGGCTTTCTTTGCTGGTTTTTCGGCCTCATCGGCCTTAGGGTGATCAATTACCAGCGGCAAGTCCTCCTGGTTTTCTGCGTTCTCTATAATGGTTGGTTCGGCATCAGCAATAGGAGCTTCTGTAAGGGTGCTCAGGCTTTCCATAGGTACAGCTTCAGTGGCAGGCTCTTCTTTGGTAACATCGGTTAGTGCACTGGGCAATTCGGCCAATATGGTACGGCCACCTTTTACTACATCGCCAATGTTTACCAACACGTTTGATCCTAACGGCAAAAACACATCAACCCTCGACCCAAATTTGATAAAGCCAAATTGCTGTCCCTGCTCAACAATATCACCTTCTTTCACAAACCATACAATACGGCGGGCCAATGCACCGGCAATTTGCCTGAACAGTACAGATACACCCTCGCTGTTTTGAACAACAACAGTAGTACGCTCGTTTTCGGTTGATGATTTGGGGTGCCAGGCCACCAGGTATTTGCCTTTATGGTATTTAAAATAGCTTACCACGCCCGATATGGGATTACGGTTTACGTGCACATTAACTGGCGACATGAAAACCGACAATTGGATACGTTTATCTTTCAGGTATTCGGTTTCTTCTGTTTCTTCAATCACTACAACCTTGCCGTCGGCAGGGCAAAGTACTGTTGTTTCGTCAGTACTGATATCAAGGAAGGGGCTGCGGAAAAACTGCAGTATCACCAAAAAGAACAGTGCCGAAAAAATGTAGATGATCCATTTTAAAGTATGTGCCTCCGGATAATAAAACTGGATGAGCGCATTTAAAACAAAAATGAACAGTATGCTCAGCGCAAGTGAGGTATAGCCTTCTTTATGAATGGTCATAGTATGGATGATTTATTACAAAATTACTAATTTGAAATGAAGTACAGGTATGTATAAACTATAGGAGCTGCCATTAATAATCCGTCAAACCTATCCAGCAAACCTCCGTGCCCTGGTAATATGCCCCCGCTGTCTTTTACATTGATGCTGCGTTTAAACATAGATTCCACCAGATCGCCCAGGGTTCCAAAACAGGATATGAGTATAGCTATGGTAACCCATTGTTTCCAGCTAAGTTCGTTATAATAATGGCCCAGTATTAATGCTGCAACGGCGCTAATGATAATACCGCCTATCAGGCCTTCATATGTTTTTTTGGGCGAATGCCGCTCAAATAACTTTGTACGGCCCATTTTGCTGCCCACCAGGTAGGCTCCGGTATCGTTACTCCAAAGCATGATTAAAAATGCCATGGGGATATGAAAATTAAAACCACCATTGATAAAAGCCAGTGCATGAAAAAACGTAAATGGTATTACCGCAAATAAGATCCCCAAAAAGGTAAATGCGATATTGCTGAATGGGGCAGCTGTTTTTTTATAAAGTTCCTGTATAAATATTGCGGCAGCAGCTAAAGGGAGCAAAAGCAGCATCTTTATAGCCGTATGGCTGTCGTTTAAAACGGGCAAAGCAAATTGTGCCGAATAAATGCACATGGCCGCCCCGGTAAAGAGGAGTGCACCATAAATTAGTCCTGTAACAACATTGGGCTTTGCTGTATTTTGTTTTATCAGCTTATAAAACTCAAACAGGCTAAATGAAGCAAGTAAAAGATAAAATATACTAAAAACATATGGCCCCAATAAATTGGAGGCAATCATTACTATAACAAAAAAAAAGCCGGTGATGGCGCGTACTTTCATAAATTAATTTGATTGAGGATCATGATCTCAATGGCCTTGCTAAAATCCTCCTGGTGAATGTAAACTTCAATATCGCCAAAGGCCTTGTGCGATGAGTCTTGTTTGTTTAATAAAACGGTGTCAATATGATGCCTGGTAAGCACTTGCTTAACAATTTCTGATTGATAAAAATTGGATGATGTAAAAATTTTGATCCAGCCTTTTTCCATTAATAATCAAACATGGGCCTTTTGAGTGCGATATTCCTGTATATGTAAAGCAAAATTAAAATAATTATCAAGCTAAAAGCATAGCTGCTATAATTAAATACGTGTTGATCATCGGGATTTAAGTTTATTGTTTTATGCTGATACAGGTAAGTTATCACTACTGCCGAACCATTGTTTAAAAAATGCGCCCAAACGCCCGTCCAGATGCTACCGCTCCAAGCTACAAAATAGCCAAAGAAAACACCCAGGGCCACACGCGGCAAAAACGTGAAAAACTCCATGTGAAAAGCGCTGAATAAAATAGCGGTTATCCAGATGGCGGCATGGGTGTTTTTTGTCCACTTAACAAAAATGGTCTGTACGCATCCCCTAAATAGAAATTCTTCGGCAAGCGCGGTTAATAAGCCAACAACAAAAACAGCAAAAAGCATGGAGCCTACCGAGTTCATGGTTAACATGGCATCTGTGGCTTTTTGGGCCTGCTGCTCCATCGCACGCATAATATCTTCTACTGCTTTAAGCGGAGCCGGGAGGGTTAGCTTTTGATTAATGTTAACCAATACTTCCATAACCGGTGATGAAAACAACATGATGGAAAATACCAGCAGCAATAAAATAGATGGGAACTTGAAGGTTGGTTTTAAATAATTTGACGTATCGTTAACAATAAATTTGGCAAAAAGTACCGGAACAACAAATAAAGGAATGGTAGTGCTCACTATTTGTAATATCCAAAGGCCGTTTATGGTATTTTTATTGCTAAGGTTAAAGCTTCCAACATCGGTGAGTGTTTTGGAGCCATACATAACCCAAATGATCCCGAATGCCAGCGCTCCGAATATGATCAATGAAAGGATAGTACCGGCTATTAAAATTATCAATTGCACCGATGGATGTGTTTGTGTTTGCCGGGGCGTAAGCTCCTTTATGGGTTCTTGTATCATTTGAAGTAAAATTCGTATTTTTGCACCGCTAAAGATAAGCATGTCTGTACAAATAGGAAATATTGATTTAGGAGAGTTCCCGCTGTTGCTGGCGCCGATGGAAGATGTGAGTGATCCTCCCTTCCGTTATGTGTGCAAGCAAAATGGCGCGGATATGATGTACACTGAGTTTATCTCGTCAGAAGGATTGATTCGTGATGCTGCCAAAAGCCGCCAAAAGCTGGATATTTTTGAGTATGAACGCCCTATAGGCATTCAGATATTTGGCAGCGACATTGACCACATGCGCGAGGCTACAGAAATTGCCTCATTAGCGGGTCCCGACCTGATGGATATTAATTATGGCTGTCCTGTAAAACAGGTGGCTTGTCGTGGCGCTGGCGCCAGCCTGCTGCAGGATATTGACAGAATGGTGGCCATGACCAAAGCTGTAGTTAATGCAACGCACCTGCCTGTAACCGTAAAAACGCGTTTAGGCTGGGATGATAATACTAAAAATGTGTACGAGGTTGCCGAACGTTTGCAGGATGTGGGGATAAAAGCCCTCACTATTCATGGTCGCACACGTGCGCAAATGTATAAAGGCGAGGCCGATTGGGCACTTATACGAGATATTAAAAAAAATCCACGCATTCAAATACCCATTTTTGGTAATGGTGATATTGATTCGCCCGAAAAGGCTGCCAACTGGCGTATGGAATTTGGTGTTGATGGTATGATGATAGGCCGGGCTGCTATTGGTTATCCCTGGATATTCAGGGAGATCAAGCATTTCTTTAAAACAGGCGAACATTTAGATAAACCAACCATAAGTGAGCGTATTGCAGCATGTACCACACATCTGCAAAAATCAGTAGAGTGGAAAGGTCCTAAAACCGGTGTTTTTGAAATGCGCAGACATTACTCCAACTACTTTAAAGGCATTGATCACTTTAAAGAATACCGCATGAAACTGGTAACAGCCGGTACCATCGAGGAATTACACGAAATTTTAGCAGAAATTGATGAAAAATATGCCATTGAAATGGCGTAATATTTGTTTAGATACTTTATATTTGAATTTAAACAGAGACGATTCACATGGTTACCACTATAACTGAAGGTGTTAAGGTTTCCATCGAAACCATATATCAGCCAGAATATTCTAATCCGGCTAATGACCACTTTATGTTTGCCTACAAAGTGAACATTGAAAACATGAGCAACTATGCCATACAACTGATCAGCAGGCATTGGTATATTTTTGATTCGAACGGCGCAAAACGCGAAGTAGAAGGCGAAGGGGTGGTAGGCCAGCAACCGGTTATTGAACCCGGTCATGCGCATGAATATGTATCAGGCTGCAACCTAAAAACAGATATGGGTAGTATGAAAGGCGAGTACCAGATGACCCGCTTAATGGACAATGCCTCTTTTAATGTACAGATCCCGGAGTTTTATCTGATAGCTCCATACAGAATGAATTAACCCCCACCCCTGAAAGGGAATTAATAAAATATATTTAAAAGCCTGGTTGAATTATCAACCAGGCTTTTGCATTTATATATATGGTAGTTTGGGGAGAGGGAATTACCTGTGCTTTTCGTGTTCTTCAGGTTTTGCATTTTCATGTTGCCTTGCAGGGGCTGCATGTTGTTCGTGCTGCCTTGCTGCATTAGTGTTGCTGTGATGGTTTTGTGCCGGCTGCCTGTTACTGCCCTCATTCGGCCTGTTGCCCGCAGCATTACCTGCGTTGGGGTGGTGAGGCTTTTCTGCAGTATTATTAGCTGTTTCGTGTGATCCTGTTTTATCCGCTCCATCTTGTTTTGCGGCAGTGCGATCATTGTTGTTATCAGCTTGTTTATGTTGATTTCTGTCGGCATTGTCATTAGCTCCGTTTGCCGCAGAAACCCTGGCGGTGTGCCCTTCCGGATTAAAACGTTTCCCGTTTACCTTATTCATAGCTGCCGTAGCCGGCCGGCCATTGTTAACACTCGCAAACTGGCTGCGGTCTTTACCGGCAACCTGGCGGTGGGTGAGCTGTTCGTTAGTTGGTTGAACGTGCTGTTCACGTGCTGCAGCCTGCTCTTCCGGGCGCGGTTTAGCGGCGACGCCACCTGGGCCGTTAAAGCTGGTATGGTTATTTACCGTTACATTATTAATAACAGTTTTGTTTACATAGGTATTATGCACCACGGTAGTATTTACATTTACTACGGCTGTATTATAATGGAACGAGTTGCCCGACCACCTGCCGCCAACATAGCCGGTACCAATATAGCCACCACCGTAATTTACACCGCCGTAAAAACCAATATGCCTGCCCCAGTAACCTTCATGGTAAACATATATGGCGCCATCATAGCCCCAGTAGCCGGGTGTCCATAAATAACCATGTCTTGGCGGGGCTACCCAAACACCCGGAACCCAATAGTATCCGCCATCTTCATTATATGCCCAATAGCCGGGAGTCCATAAATAGCCATCAACAGGGCATGGGGGTTGGGTATAGGTAGGTAAAGCCGGAGGTGCGAGCCTTACTGATATGCCTATACTTATCTGCGCATAGGTTTTAATTGCTGTTAAGGATACTATTAAAAGTATCATTAACATTTTTACTATTTTTTTCATGTCCGATAAATTTTAGATCAAACCTAAACCCGTAACATGAATATTACATTAAGATTCGTATTGCGCCTTACAGTGCTTCATGAAAGCTTCATCAAAATAATTTGTTGATATACAATAGCATATAAATAAACAAAGCTTGGTTAATAAATCAACCAGGCTTTGTTTATAGTATTAAATAAGATTTTAAAAACTCCCCCTTTAGGGGGTCGGGGGGCTTTAGTTTCGTCTGTTGAAAAGAAACGAAGCATAATAAACCAGTGTAGCCAACGCGCTTAACGCGGCAACAACATAGGTCATAGCCGCCCACCAAAGTGCGTCTTTGGCCTGCTCGTGTTCTTCGGTGGTTTGCATAATGCTGTAATTATTATTGAGCCATGCCAGTGCCCTGCGGCTTGCATCAAACTCAACAGGCAGCGTTATAAAACTAAAGAAAGTTACCAGCGCCAGTGCTGCAACCCCGATAGCCAATACATAAGGGCTATTGGCAAAAAACAGCAGCATGATACCAATAAATAAAGTCCACTGAGTTAAAGTGGAGGCAATATTGATAACCGGTACCATGGTTGAGCGGAAGGTTAACCAGGCATACGCTTGTGCATGCTGTACGGCGTGTCCGCACTCGTGGGCGGCAACAGCAGCAGCG
Organism: Mucilaginibacter lappiensis; assembly: GCF_050433765.1. Taxonomy (GTDB): domain Bacteria; phylum Bacteroidota; class Bacteroidia; order Sphingobacteriales; family Sphingobacteriaceae; genus Mucilaginibacter; species Mucilaginibacter lappiensis_A. The sequence goes on from NZ_JBNPWP010000011.1 coordinate 136,366, forward strand.
GCTATACTGCGGCTGTGATAAACATCGGGGCTTAAATTAACCGTTTTTGTTTCGGGGTTGTAATGGTCGGTAAGCTGCCCTTCAACAGTTACTACCTGTACATCAAATATGCCATGGGCACGCAGCATTTTTACCGCTACCTCCTGGCCCGAAAGTCCTGACAGTAAGGCCACCTCCGAGTATTGTTTAAATTTACTTCTGAATCGCCACTGTACTATAAAGCTTACAAGGGCGATCGCAATCATCAGGAACCAGGCCGAATTGTAGCCAATGTATCCCATAATTAATGATAGGTGATTCATATGTTGTAAGTCAAAAGTTAAATGTAAAAAGTCAAAATGATCATCAATATATTTTATCTATTCAAAAAGTATTCCGATTTTAAGTTTAAAAGTTAAAATGTGCGTAATGCCAAGGCTTTTGAATTTTAAATTTTTCACGTATTGTTATTTTTATGTGTTCAAGAGTGCAATGCAATTTCTACTTTTGATTTAAATGGAACCTTCATTTTCATACTGGGAGCGCACCGCGTTTATTGATCACGCCGATGTAATTATTATCGGCAGTGGCCTGGTTGGCTTAAGCGCCGCCCTGCATTTAAAAAAGCGGCAGCCCACTTTAAAGGTTTTGGTTTTGGAGCGCGGCTTTTTACCATCAGGTGCCAGTACTAAAAACGCTGGTTTTGCCTGTTTTGGTACAGTTTCCGAGCAAATTTCTACTATAAATCAATCATCCGAAGATGAAGCCATGCGTTTGGTAGCTTATAAATGGCGTGGCCTGCAACGTTTAAGAGAAAACCTGGGCGATGCTAACATTGATTACCGGCAACACGGCGGGCACGAGTTATTTATGGAGGATGAAACGGAAGCCGCAAAAAACAGTATTGACCAAATTGATCACCTCAATAAATTATTAAAACAAGCCATTGACCAACCTGACATTTATGCAGTGGCTGATGCTAAAATTGCAGATTTTGGCTTTAATAAAGTTAGCCATATGATATACAACCCCTATGAGGGACAGCTGCATACCGGTAAAATGATGCGAACCTTATTATATAAGGTATATAATTTAGAGGTGCTGGTTTTAAATAACTGCTCCATATCAGGAATGGAACAAGAGGGCAACCATATTAGCCTCACTACATCGCAGGGGAATTTTAAATCGGGTAAAGTGATCCTGGCCACCAATGCTTTTGCCAGCCAGCTTTTCCCTGAGCTAAAGGTAATTCCGGGCAGGGGACAAGTGCTGGTTACCAAGCCTGTACCAGGCTTAAAACTAAAAGGCACCTATCATTTTAACGAGGGCTATTACTACTTCCGCAATATTGATGGGCGTGTACTGTTTGGCGGCGGCCGTAACCTGGATTATAAAGCTGAAGAAACATGGGATTTTGGGCACACCGACACCGTTAAGAAAAAATTAATCGCCTATCTGAACGAGGTGATCCTTCCTGGTCAGCAAACGGAAATTGACTGCTGGTGGAGTGGCATCATGGGGTTTGGTGAAGAAATTACGCCGATAGTAAAACAAGTGCAACCTAACATATTTTGCGCTGTACGTTGCAATGGCATGGGGGTGGCCATGGGGAGTTTGGTAGGGGAAGAGGTGGCAGAACTGGCATTGCAGTGATTTGGAGATTGCAGTTCTATATCAGGACTGTCTGATTTTTCAAACAATCTGAATTGCTAATAGTCTTCAGAAAATTATAATTTCCAGATGTTGTTTATATCAGCCGCGGGCTTTCTGCTCGGTTTTGTTTCCTCTTTGCTTTGTTCAGTTTTGTAAACTACTGCAGGCGACAGAATGTACGCTGCTTCATCTGCCATCTGTTCAAAGTTAATTTGCAGGGCTTCAAGTACAGCTTTAACTGCCTTTTCCTGCGCATCCGTTTGGGGGTATACTACTAATGTGCTCATAATCAAATTTAAAGAAAAATTAAATTATAAAAACAAGAAATTTCGCATTAAAACAATTCCACTAACCGTTCCAAAGCCATGCCTCTTGATCCTTTGATCAGTATGGTGGAGTTTTTTATAGGATTAGTCCTTAAGCCAAAAATGGCGTCCTCGGCAGTAGGGTAAAATGTAACATTCAAATTTTGACTTTTGACTTTTGATTGTTGACTTAAAAAATCTTTCCCAATAAATATACGTTCATCAACCGGCGTATCCAGGGCTTTTTGAATCACGGCAGCATGTTCAGCTGGTGATTCCTGGCCCATCTCAAACATATCACCCAAAATAAGCACTTTGCGTTTCGCATCTATCTTGCCAATGTTTTCAATAGCTACAAACATGCTGCTGGGGTTGGCATTGTAATAATCACAAATGAGGGTATTAGTAGCGGTCTGCACAATCTGTGAGCGGTTGTTTTTGGGCTGATAACCTTCAATGCCGCTATTGATCTCATCGGCACTAAGTTTAAAATAAGTGCCTATGCTGATACCCGTCAGTATATTACTCAGGTTATAAGCGCCGGTAAGCTGTGTTTTTACGGTATGGTTTTCACCGCTTATATTATTGGTCCATTGCAGGGTAAGTAATGGCGCGTTTTCCACTATTTGACCGCTGATGAGGTTGTTGCTACCATTGCTGCCGTAATAAATCACGTTACTCAATCCCCGCGCATTAGCCATTTCCATTAACACAGCATCATTACTATTAATAAAAACGGTACCACCATGCAATTCAAGAGCTCCCCCTTTGGGGGGCTGGGGGGCCAAATAATCATACAATTCCCCCTTGCCTTTTTTAACACCCTCTATTCCGCCAAAGCCTTCCAGGTGGGCTTTGCCCACGTTGGTAATGAGCCCGTGCGATGGTTGCGCTATGCTGCAAAGCAGTTCAATTTCTTTCTGGTGATTGGCGCCCATTTCAATTACGGCCGCTTCATGCGTGGCATCAATAGTTAATATGGTGAGTGGCACACCTATATGGTTATTTAAATTGCCTTGTGTGGCCTGGGTTTTAAAGTGCTGTGATAATACCGCGTTGATCAGCTCTTTGGTGGTGGTTTTACCATTGGTACCGGTAAGCCCTATAACAGGGATCTGCAATTGGCGGCGGTGATATCGGGCCAGATCCTGTAGCGTAGTTAATACATCATCAACCAACAGGTATTGTTCGCCTAATTGGTATTCCGGGTTATCAATTACAGCATAGGCTGCGCCTGTTTCAATGGCCTTTTGGGCAAAAGTATTGGCATCAAACTTATCGCCTTTTAAGGCGAAAAAAATACTGCCGGCGTCAATTTTCCGGGTATCGGTACTAATAACGGGGTGTTGCAGGTATAGTTGGTAAAGTTGTTGGGTAGTGGTCATGTTTGGAAGTATCAAGTAGTTAGTATCAAGTATCAAGATTTTTTCTTAAGTGTTGAGACTTTTTTGAAGGCCGTATAACATTTTCTGTATATCTGTAATTACTGTGCAGGCATCTTCAAGTTTTTCCTGGTTTATATAATTAAATTCTTTAGCAATAATAAGCTGTGTTTCCAATTCAAAGGAAGAACCTAATGCGATACTTAAAAAGTGATGTAACTCTTTATTAGATTTTCTTCCGCAGCCTTCTGCAATATTAGATGGTATTGAAATAGCAGAACGTATCATTTGGGAAATTAATCCATATTTTTCTTCAGGTGGCAAAGTTTTGCATAATTGAAATACAACTTTGGATATTTCAATTCCGGCTTTCCATACCTTTAATTCTTTAAAATTATGCATTTCTGTCTTGATACCTGATACTAACTACTTGATACTATTAACCTGCGCTATCCATTTTTATTCATCCAGCTTATAACGGCTTTAATTTCGCCGTAACTGTAATCATCGCCCAAAACTTGCTTTAATGGCGATAGCATTTCGCGACCATAGCTCTCCACTGCATCTTTAATAACAGGGATCTTTTCCTGAGGCACGATCTCCAATATATCTATTTCGCCCGATTCAATAAAATGGCTCAAATGACCTTCAATGGTCATGGGCGATAATCCGCGTTCTGCAGCTATTTCAGTCACGCTTTTGCCATGGCGGTACATGGTAAAAGTTTCGGTACGGGTATCATTAGTTTTGCGTGTTTTTGCGGTTCGCGCCGCGCGTTCAACCTTGTCTGTTTTGGTTTTACGTTCCCTTTTTGGCGATTTATAAGCTATTTTGGATTCCAGGCCTTTGTTTTTGCAATAGTCTTTAACCGGCTGCAATAGTTCGCGGCCATAACGGGCCAGTTTAATATCGCCAAAACCCGAGATCAAACGCAACTCATCCAAACTTTGGGGCAGGAAGGTGGCCATTTCTAAAAGGGTAGCATCAGATACTATAACATAAGCCGGCACGTTTTCGCCCTCGGCAATATCTTTACGGACATTTTTCAGCCGGCTTAGCAGTTCTGCCTCGTGCGGTGGTGCCAGTTCATTAACATGAGTATCTTCCGTAACCTCGCTTTCAATAAACTCCACCTTTTGTATACCTTTTAGTACCGCGGCGCTTTTGTTGGTTAGTTTTACTACGGGGTAGCCATCATCGGTTACCAGTAAGTATTCCATCGTGATCAGCTCGCGCAGGTAACGTTGCCAGTCGGTTTTGCTGATATCAGCACCAATGCCGTAGGTTTTAAGCTGTTTATGCTCTTCGCGAATCTTTTCGTTTTTTGATCCGCGTAAAAAATCTATTACGTAATTAACTCCAAACCGTTCATTTAGTCGGGATACTGCGGACAATGCCTTTTGGGCGATGAGCGTACCATCAAAGCGTTTAAACTCGGTAAGGCAAACATCACATGAACCACAGTTTGGCGGAAAAGCCTCATCAAAATAATTCATGAGGTATTGCCTGCGACAAGCCTGCAACTGGCAATATTTCACCATATCGTTCAGCTTGTTAAGCATGATCCGGCTTTGCTCTTCATTGCCTTCAATGCGCGCAAAATGCTGCAGCTTACCCGCATCGCCCGGCGAATACAGGAGCAGGGCTTCGGAGGCTAAACCATCGCGCCCGGCACGACCGGTTTCCTGGTAATAGCCCTCAATGTTTTTAGGCAGATCCATATGCACCACATAGCGCACGTTTGATTTATTGATCCCCATACCAAAAGCGATGGTGGCTACAATGATCTTTACATCGTCGCGCAAAAAAGCTTCCTGGTTGCGGGCTTTTACTTCATTGTTCAGGCCCGCGTGATAGGCTTCTGCCTCAAAACCCTCATCTTTAAGATCGGCTGCCAGATCCTCTGTTGATTTGCGGGAAAGGCAATATATAATGCCCGATTCATCCGGGCGCTCATTTAAAAAAGCGATAAGCTGTTTAAAGCTGTTCTTTTTGGGGATTACCCTATACATGATATTGGCCCGGTTAAATGACGATACAAATACGGCAGGCCTGTTAAGGTTCAGTTTTTCGAGGATATCTTTTTGAGTGAGCTTATCGGCAGTGGCGGTAAGTGCGATGACGGGTACGTTGGGGAACTCCTTTTTTAACTGAGCCAGCATCAGGTATTCCGGGCGGAAATCATGTCCCCATTGAGAGATGCAATGCGCCTCATCAATAGCGATCTGTACAACGTTTAACGTTTTCAGAAAAGGAACCAACCTGTTTTCGGCACCGAATAAACGTTCGGGCGCCAGGTAAAGCAGTTTTATGTGGTTGTGCTTCAATTTTTCAACCAATCGCCGCTGCTCATCAGGCGTTTGGGCCGAATTTAAAAATGCTGCTGGTATACCGCTCACATTCAGGCTATCTACCTGGTCTTTCATTAAAGCAATAAGCGGTGATATCACGATGGTAAGTCCATTAAGCAACACCGCGGGCAGCTGATAGCATAATGATTTTCCGCCACCGGTAGGCATCAGGGCCATTACATCCTGCTTGTTTAAAACATGGTGAATAATAGCCTCCTGGTGATGCCTGAAATTGCTGTAACCGAAATATTTTTGAAGGGCATCTTGTGGAGTCATGTTTTGCTGAGCGGATTATAGATGTGCAGATATGCAAATGTGCGGATTTCAAATTGATGTCCGAATCAGAATTTATAGAATTTTAGAATTAGCACATATTTATGTGAGTTCATCTACACATCTATTGTTCGCAACATTGTATCTTTTAATTTACAATGAGTGGGTTGCATTATGCAATATCACACAAATAATTTCGGATATTAGCGTAACTCTAATCCGCATCCTTAATATATCATGATAAAAAAGCTACTCCTTATTTTAATAGCTGTTGTTTCCGTTTCAGCTGGTTTTGCGCAAAAAATACAATCGCCCGATGAATTTTTGGGCTACAAACTGGGGGATCAGTTTACCCCCCACTATCGTATTGTTGATTATTTTAAATACGTTGCCCAGGCATCAAAAAATGTAAAGCTGCAGCAGTTTGGCACCACCAATGAGGGTAGGCCGTTGCTGGCCATGTTCATTGCATCGGACGAGAACATCGGTCGCCTGGAAGAAATAAGACATAATAATTTACGTTTGGCCGGTATAGAAAAGGGTACTGCTATTACTAACATGCCGGTTATTACCTGGCTAAGCTATAATGTGCATGGTAATGAGCCTGCATCAAGCGAGGCCGCCATGTGGACCTTGTTTGATATGGTTGATCCGGCTAACGCCACTACCAAAGCATGGCTTAAAAACTCCGTAGTAGTTATTGACCCTTGTTTAAATCCAGATGGGCGCGACCGTTATGTTCATTTCTATAATTCGGTACGTGGCGAAGCTCCTGATGCCAACCCAACGTCGCGCGAGCATGTGGAGCCCTGGCCAGGTGGACGCATAAATCATTTTTATTTTGACCTGAACCGCGACTGGGCCTGGCAAACTCAAAAAGAAACACAGGCACGTGTCGGTTTATTTAACCAATGGCTGCCCGAGGTTCATGTTGATTATCATGAGCAGGGATATAATTCACCTTACTATTTTGCCCCGGCAGCCGAACCTTACCATAAAGATATTACACAGTGGCAGCGCGATTTTCAGGTTACTATTGGTAAAAACAATGCTAAATATTTTGATCAGAACGGTTGGATGTATTTTACCAAACAAGAGTTTGACCTGCTTTATCCATCCTACGGCGATACCTATCCTTTATATAATGGCTCCATTGGCATGACCTATGAGCAGGGAGGCATTAGTGCAGGGTTGGCGGTGCTTACCCGCAGCGGCGATACACTTACCTTTGCCCAGCGCATATCCCATCACCACACTACCGGTTTAAGCACTGTTGAAATAGCATCGGCAAATGCCCAAAAGCTGCTGGATGAGTTTAAAAAGTTTTATGATAACAGCCGTACCAACCCACCGGGCGATTACAAAACCTATGTGATTAAGAACGATAACAATAACAACGTAAATGCACTTGCCCAAATGCTTGGCCGCAACGGCATACAATATGGTTTTGGCCTGGCCAATAAATCCATTACAGGCTATGATTATTTTACAGGTAAAACAGAACAATATAATGTAGGTCCTAATGACCTGGTCATTAACGCCTATCAGCCAAAGGCGGTGTTGCTGCATGTGTTGCTGGAGCCTAAAACCTTCATTGCCGATTCAAACACCTATGATATTACTGCATGGGCGCTGCCGTATGCTTATGGCTTAAAGGCTTATGGCGTAAAAGAATCATTTAAACCAGCCAACCCCACCTGGAGTATAGCCAAACCGCAACAGCAGGTTAGCAGTCACGCTTATGCTTATGTAGCCACGTGGCAATCAATTAATGATGTGAAATTTTTGACCGCATTACTTAAAAAACAGATTAAGGTTCGTTACTCCGAAAAACCTTTTGAGGCAGCCGGTAAAAAATTTGCGCCGGGTTCATTGCTGATCACGAGGGCAAGTAATGACCGTGCTGATTTTGACCAGGTAGTTACCCAAACAGCCGCCGCACTTAATGAGGGACTTGTTCCGTTGTCATCGGGCTTTGTTGATAAGGGGTCAGATCTGGGATCGGACGCCATACGATATATACGCCAGCCGCGGGTTATGTTAATGGCCGGCGAAGGCGTAAACGCCGAAGCAATGGGCGAAGTATGGCACCTGTTTGAGCAGCAATTGGGTTATCCAGTTACTTTGGTAAAATATCGTGACCTGGGCCGTACACGGCTGTCAGATTTTGATGTGGTTATTTTCCCTGATGGTAATTATGAGGACTTTCCTTCGGATAAACTGCAAAATTGGATCCGGGAAGGCGGTAAGCTTATCGCGATAGAGAATGCCGTTGCGCTGCTTGCTGATAAAAAAGGATTCGCCCTTAAAAAGAAAGAAGAGAAAAAAGAAGATAAGGATAAGGCCGAAGCAAAGGAAAAAGAAACTATAAAAATATATGCCGACCGCGACCGTGATGCCATCCGTTCCATGATCCCCGGCGCGATATTTAAATTGAACCTTGATAATACCCACCCCCTTGGTTTTGGCATGCCCAACTACTATTATTCGCTTAAATTGAATGATGATATTTATGATCTTTTAAGCAATGAAGATGGCTGGAATGTAGGTACTATTAAAAAGAACAGCTATGTATCGGGCTTTGCCGGTGTACAATCAAAATTGAAGATCAATAATGGGTTACTGCTGGGTGTTCAATCCATGGGCCGTGGCTCAGTGATCTATATGGTTGATGATCCGTTGTTCCGCAGTTTTTGGGAAAATGGCAAACTCCTGTTCAGCAACGCGGTATTTATGGTAGGGCAGTAGAGCCCAGCCCAAGCCCCCCGGCCCCCTAAAGGGGGAGCTCTTGATTAGCAAATTTGAAATAAACACGAAACGGCCTGCATTTTTTTGTAATGCAGGCCGTTTCGTGTTTAAAAAGCTCCCCCTTTAGGGGGCTGGGGGGCTAATTATTCCCTTTCACCCTGCCTTTTTCATCATCGGCACCGCTGCGGTGTTCGCGTGATTTTATTTTGCTGTTACCAAAATTATAGGTAAAGGTTATGCGACCAACGCGCGAATCGCCCTTTTGCCTTACTTGAAAATCATTGTTTAGTACCTGGCTGCTTACATTATTGCGGCGCAGATAAAAAATATCGTCCAGAGCCAGCTTAATGTTAGCTTTTTTATCGGCAAATGAATGGCTTACTCCGGCATCAACACCATAACGTGGTTTTATTTTGAATATACTATAGGTAAGTGCCGACTGGTAATCGCCCATGATCTCAAACCTGTAGCTTCCAAAGGTTAGGGTTTGGGTACTCTTAACCTGGAAAGCAGCCTGGCCGTTGTTTAAATTTCCTTGATTATTAACCCCATTAGATTTAAAACCCAGGTAAAAACCATTCACGTTTACATTTCCTGTCCACCATTTGGTAATGGTATAAGGGGTGTTGACGTTAATATTGTATGAGTCCTGAGTTTGCAGGTTTTGATGCGTTTCAAATGTTTTTTGTCCCTGGGTTAATACCAGCTCGGCAATTACATCTGTGGTACGGCTATAGCCTAAGCTTACATTTACACTTTTGTTATAGGTATAATTGAACTCGAAGTTATTGGTGTACTGTGGCCTAAGGAACGCGTTGCCTTGTGAGAAGGTATAAGGGTCAAGATAATATACGAAGGGGTTAAGATCATCATATCCGGGACGGTCAATACGACGGCTGTATGAAAAACTGATCTCATTTTTATCATTAAGTGTTTGATTGATAAAAACGCTCGGGAAAAAGTTAAGGTAGCTGCGTTTTACTGCTGACTGACCCATCAGATCACCGTTTGATTGCGTGTATTCTGATCGTAAACCCAATTGTACTGATGTTTTTTTGAACTGTTTGTTCAGGTTTAAATAACCGGCAGTTATTTTTTCGGTGTAAATAAAGCGATTTGTACGGGTAGTATCATTAATATAACCATTACCCTCATCTATTTGGGCCTGCAGGTCATTATCAGTTTTAACACTGCTGAATTTTGCTCCGAGTTCCAGTTTTATGGTTTTTGTAAGCGGCTTAGCATAATCAACTTTGCCGGTATATATGGTAATGTTTGATGGCGTTTGGTTGCGCAGTAATTGAGGGGCCTTGGCCGATTGGCCATTGGCTAAAAAATAATAGGTATCGTATCTGGCATTAGAATTATTTTTAAACTTTGAATAATCCAGGTCAATACTTAACTCCTGGCCGCTGGTATCTATCTTAAGCCTGTCGTTCAGGTTTAGTGCAAAGTTTTTGTATGATTGATCAATTACTGATGTGGTATTCAGAGAAGTATCAACTGTATTTGGTTGGGCACCAATGGTTGTTTTTCCATCGTTGTTGTCTTTTTCGGTATTCGAATAGCCGCTTACTACAAAGCCAATGGTGTTTTTGCTGGTAACATCATAATCAGCACCAATACGGTAGTTATTATAATGGTTTGTGCTTTGCATAGCCGTAAACTGTTTAAAATAAGTAGGTATTAAATACGGAGGCGTGTCGATACTATCCTTAGTAGTGCGGTCAATTGCGATATCTCGTAAACGCTTATTATCGCCCCGGCTAAAAGTACCAAACACGTTCAGATTACCTTGTTTATGGTTTAAATTTAAGCTGGAGTTGTCTCTCCAGAAATTACCTTTGGCGGCTCCAACGGTTATACTGCCATTGGTGCCCGACTGGCTATTTTTCTTTAGCTTGATATTGATGATGCCTGAGTTACCGGCAGCATCATACTTTGCTGACGGGTTGGTAATGATCTCAATAGATTTTATGGTATTACCATCTGTAGACTTTAATAATGTTGCTAACTGCGTGGCTGTGAGGTAAGTTAACTTGTCATTGATCATAACAGTTACACCCTGTTTGCCTTTCAGGCTAATGTTATCATCCTTATCAATAGTAACTCCCGGAGCTTTAGCCAGTATTTCCATTGCTGTATTTCCCGCAGCAAGTACACTGTTTTCAACGTTCATTACGGTGCGGTCAATTTTACGTTCAATCAATGGTTTATTTGCAGTAATGTTAACGGTTTTTAAGGTGGTGTTACCGGCTTTCATGCTTAAGGCAGGCGCTGCTACGGCTGGTGTATTTTCTGATACAGTGAAAGGGGTGGTTACAGCTTTTTCATATCCTACAACAGTTGCTTTAACTATATACTTGCCTGCATTGATATGGTCAAATGTGTATACGCCATTATCATTACTTAAAGCACCTTTAACAACGGTTGAATCTGTAGCCCTAAGGAGGCTTACGGTTGCATAGTCCATTGGCTTGCCTTGTTCGTTTGAGAGGGAGCCTGATACTTTAGCTCCCCCTGACTTACCGCCCTGGGCAAAGGATACCCCCCAGCTGATAACTACAAGCAGGAGAGTATAAAATATGTTGTGTATAAGAGTTTTCATGTTTGTGGTGTTAAAAAGTAAAGGCAATACGATGCCATTAAAGAATATGCTTCTTTTTAAAAATTTGATAAATAAGTTTTAGTTGATCCGGCGCGTTAACCGGCGGTTTGTTTAGTAAAATTTATGATATACAGGCGATTTTTTTCATGGCTTTGTGTTTTTATACTTCAAATGTGCAAACAGAATAAGTTTTTGAGTAATGCTTTTAGGCGAAAACGGCTAAACTTCCGGTAAACGCCCTGAAAACACCGATGAACGGGCACGACTCTTTTTTAAATTATCCGGTTAAATCCCGATTGTGTTTCTTTTACATTAAGATGCCAGAATAGTGTAGAAGGTTACAGTTAATTTAAACTTTTTAGTACGGGGAAGATGCTTTTAACAGCATTATTAATAAATAAGAAACCCGGTGGTAGTGTTTTAAATGGAATAGCAGGGGCAGCTATTAATTGTTTTGGTTTGAATGGGACTGTAATATTTACAGTACGATGATTGTAAAAAGGAACAATAAGCCCGCTAAATAATAGCAGGCTTATATATTTTATCAGCGTTCTCATGGTATGATTGGCTTATGTTGATTTTACTGTGCAGGGACTTTTGCAGTATCAGCCGGCAGCTTATTGTTTAAGGTGTCAACTTTTGTAGCAGGTATTGTATCTATTTTGCACTGTAACCCATCTGGGGTCATGATAAATACAGAACCCGCCGGATTTTGGGGTTTATTATTTTGCAGGCAATCATATAGGTTAAAGTTCATGTTGCGGTCCAGTTTGCCGTCAATAATCAGTTTTGAATTTAATGGTACCTTTAAAGTCATATGCAATTCCTGCCCGCGCCACAAAGTGCCTGCAACCCTCTCTAAATGACGGTTAAATTTCAATACGGAGTCTTTTTGCAAAAAGCGATAGCTGATGTTGCGGGCATTTATTAAAGCATCCTCATCATTGCGACCGCGTGCGGTGAACGATTCGATGAGTACAGGTTGCGGCACGTCGCTTTTTTCTACATCAATGGTTACCCGATCAGGCGAATCCATATCATTTCCATTGAAATCATCATCCAAAATGACCATGCCGTTAAAACGTTCTTTTATTCTAAGGCGGGTACTATCCTCGTTAGTTAAATACTTGGTGTCATTAAGCTGCAGGTAATAAGTATTGTTTGCAGTGGGCTTTATCATAATGGTCTTGCTCAGTTTAGCACCTTCCCTAAAATCGGCTGTTGCCCTTACACCGTAATAAATAACAGCGCCCAGGGAGGCCAGCCATATACATAATAAGGTAGTACCAATTGACCGGTTAAATGTGGCGTTTTTAAACAGGAAGCCAATTGTTAACAGTATAATAGTTAATAAAGGGATGGCTAATAATAAAAATCCGCCGGTTAGGAATATCATGTTGGTATCCCGGTTAACTATATTAAAAGGGAATATGTGGTATATATCTGTTTTACCAAAACCTACCAATGCCACCAGGCTCACAATAAGGGCAATAGCAAGGCCAAAGCAGGTGAGCAAAATGACTAAACCCAATAGCTTGATCAGTAAGCCACCAGCCCCTCTCAAAAACACGCCCAGGTGATCAAAAAAATCGCCTACAAAATCGCGGGCCTTGTAAACAAAAGGCTTTGCTTCATGACGAAAGTTAGAAAGGTTTTCTTTTACCGAGCTCATTTCTTCCTCAAAGCTCTTTTTAAATCCTTTCAGATCCTGCTTTTCGCCTTTCATAGCCATACGGTCGGCCCGACTAACGGCTTTGGGAATTACTATCCATAATATAATGTATAATATAAAGCCGCTCCCTGCAAAAGCGAAGGATAAGGCAAAGGCCAGCCTGATCCATACGGCCTGTATATCAAAATAGTTGGCAATACCAGCTGCAACCCCGCCAACCAAATGGTCATCAGGATCACGGAAAAGCCTGCGGCGCTCTGTATTGTATGAATAGGCGCCTGCAGCAGAAGCCTTGGCATCATTTTCGGCAAACTCAAAATCCTCAACGGTGCCCATCTGCTCAATAATCTGTTTAACATCAGCCTCAACAATAACCTGTGTGTTTTGGTTTGCCAGCGTTTCGTTAAACATTTCGGCAATACGGTTTTCAATGTCGGTGGTTATCTCCAAACTGTCGGCCGAGGTCGAAAAATGACGCTTTACGTCGGTCATGTAAAGTTTAAGTACGTCATAAGCATCCTCTTCTATGTGAAATACGATGCCGTTTATATTTATAATGATGGTTTTGTTCATGATCTGTAATAGTTATAGGTTTTTTTATTTTCTGTCTCCAATGGCTGTTTGAACAGCATAAACCAGCTCCTGCCAGGTTTTATCCAGCTGTTCCAATACCGTTTTTCCCTCGTCTGATAGTACATAATACTTTCGCGGAGGGCCCGAAATCGACTCCACCCAATTGTAAGTGAGCAGACCATTGTTTTTTAACCGGGTTAATAATGGGTACAGAGTACCCTCAACTACAAGCAGTTGGGCTTTCTTAAGTTCAGCAATTATGTCTGATGCATATGTTTCGCCCTTGGCTATGATGGAAAGAATGCAGTACTCCAGTATGCCTTTCCTCATTTGGGTTTGTGTGTTTTCGACAATCATAATACAAAGATATATGTTTTAAATTGTATTATGCAATACATAGTACTATAATTATTATTTTTAATACTAAAAACTGCCTTTTTTAAAATAAAATCATGGTTTTGTAAGATTTTACTTGACTTTTTAATAATGTAACATTACTTTTATGATTAATTAACTATTAACTGATCTTATTATTAACAAAATGAAAAAACTTCTACTAGTAAGTTTGAGCATTCTGTTGTTATGCGTAACGCAGGTGTTTGCACAAAACCGTACAGTTACTGGTACGGTTACGGCCCAAGAAGACGGCCTACCCATCCCGGGAGTAACAGTAAGGGTAAAAGGAACAACTATTGGTACCCAAACAGGTACTAATGGAAGGTACTCACTAAGTGTTCCAAATAATGCAGTGCTGGTTGTAAGCTTTATTGGCTACGCACAGCAGGAAATTCCGGCCACTGGTTCTGTAATAAACGCAAGGCTTGTAGTATCAAGCAGGCAACTTGGTGAAGTTGTGGTAACTGGCGCGTTAGGCTTAACCAGAACACGTAACCAACAGGCTTATGCTGCCCAGCAGGTTAACGGCGATGAGGTTAGCAAGCAACGTGGTTCAAACTTTGTAACTGGCTTGTCAGGTAAGGTAGCAGGTTTAGAGATCAGGCAAAACAACGCGTTAGGTGGTTCAACCAACGTTGTTTTAAGGGGTACTAAATCTTTATTGGGTAATAACCAGGCACTATTTGTTATTGACGGGGTTCCGATGAATAATGGTGGTGCTGGGTCAGGCAACACCGGAAGCAACAACGCTAACGCTGGTGGAACGGGTAATAGTACCGGCGGCAACGCAGGTAGTGTAGAAACTGGCCGTGGCGGTTATGACTACGGTTCTCCTATCTCTGATATAAACCCTGATGATATCGAATCTGTTACAGTATTAAAAGGAGCTGCAGGTAGCGCATTGTACGGTTCAATTGGTGCCAACGGTGTAATTTTGATTACCACCAAAAAAGCAGGCAGGGGCTTGGGTATTACCTTTAACAGCAGTGTTGGTTATGGTTCTGTTGATAAATCAACTTTGCCAACTTACCAGAAAGAATACGGTGCGGGTTATGGTCCTTTTTATAATGATCAAACAGGCATTGATCCAAGTGGTTATTTCCTTATAAGAGACATTAAAGGTGATGGTACTGCCAATGATCTTGTTACCCCATTACAAGAAGATGCATCCTACGGCCATCGCTTTGATCCAAACTTATTAGTTTACCAGTGGGATGCTTTTAGCCCGTACTCTCCAAACTTCGGAAAAGCAACGCCATGGGTTGCAGGAGCAAATGATCCTACTACATTTTTTACACATCCTGTAACTAATAATCAAAGTTTATTTATTACAAATGGTACCGATAATGGCTCGTTTAAACTGGGTTATACCCGTAACAACCAAACCGGTTTTATGCCAAACAGTAATGAACTGCGCAACAATATTGATTTTGGAAGCACTTACAAGATCACCGATAAGTTAACTGCTGGTGCAAACATCAACTATACCAGAACAGATGGGATAGGCCGTTATGGTAGCGGTTATCAGGCTGAAAATATCCTGAACTCTTTCAGGCAGTGGTACCAGATGAATACTGATATTAAAGAGCAAAAAGATCAGTATTTTGCTTCGGGTGGTAAAAACATTACCTGGAACTGGGCAAGCCCAACCAACCTTGTTCCTATTTATTGGGATAACCCATATTTTGTGCGTTATCAAAACTATGAAACAGATTCACGCAACCACTACTTTGGAAATGTAAATTTAAACTACAAGGTTAACGATTGGTTGAATTTACTGGGACGTGTTACTGTAGATAATTCAAGCATGCTGCAGGAAGAAAGAAGAGCTATCGGTACAACTGGTGTGCCATCATATACCAGGAGAAATATTAATTTCAACGAAACCAACTTAGACTTCCTTGCTACTGTTGATAAAAATATAAGCAGCGATTTAAATTTTAAAGGTTTAGCAGGTGTTAACATCAGGAAAAATCGTTACCAGTTAATTTCTGGAACGTCCAATGGTGGTTTGATAGTTCCGGGTATTTACAGTTTATCAAACTCTAAAAATGCGCCGGCTGCTCCTATTGAAAATGATATCAGACAAGAAGTAGACGGTCTATTTGCTGGTACAACCTTTACCTGGAAAAAAATGGTGGTTTTAGACGGAACAATACGTCGTGACGTTTCCTCTTCGCTGCCATCTTACAGCAATAAATACTATTACCCATCTATTAATTTAGGCTTTACTTTTTCTGAATTGCTTAAACAATACAACTGGTTATCTTATGGTAAAGTAAGGGTTAACTATGCTGAAGTAGGTAATGGTGGTGACCCATACAAAACATTAAACTTTTATTCTTTTGGCACTCCGTTCGGCTCAAATCCTCAAGCTGCAATTGGAACAACCCAAAACAACGCTTCTTTGAAACCAGAACGTTCAAAATCAAAAGAAGGTGGTTTAGAAATGCAGTTTTTTAATAGCCGCTTAGGTTTTGATTTCACTTATTATGAAAATAAAACCAACAATCAATTGCTACCTGTAGCTTTATCAACCGCTACCGGTTATAATGCGGCATATATTAACTCTGGTTCCTTACAAAATAAAGGTATCGAGCTTACCTTAAATGGTACTCCTGTACAAAGCAAGCTTATAACCTGGAAAATAGGTGTTAACTTCACCAAGAACAAAAATAAGGTGGTAGATCTTTATACCGATGCATCTGGCCAGCCAGCGCAAAACCTTTTGATTCAATCATTCCAGGGTGGTGTATCTTTAAACGCGACATTGGGTCATGCTTATGGCGATATCCGTGGTACAGCCTATACCGATGTAAACGGCAATCCATATATCAAGAAAGACGGTGGCAGGGTTGTTGATCAGGAAGGCGACAATGCCGGATACTACAAACAATCAGGTGCTACTACTACAATTGGTAATATTAATCCTGACTGGATTGGTGGAGTAACCAACTCTGTACGTGTTCAAAACTTTACTTTATCTTTCTTAATTGATGTACGTAAAGGAGGTGATGTATTCTCATTAGATACCTATTATGGTATGGATACTGGTTTATATCCCGAAACTGCAGGTAACAATGACCTGGGTAAACCTTCAAGGAATCTTATTTCAGATGGCGGTGGTGTAATTGTACAAGGTATTACTCCAACCGGCGCTAAAAATGCAATACGGGTAGAAAATAATGCTACTGGTTTATATGGTTATGAGCACAATCCAGCAGCGGGTTTTGTTTATGACGCAAGCTATGTAAAACTGCGTGAGGCTTCAATCGCTTATGCATTTCCTCAAAGCGTAGTATCAAAATGGGGTCCTGTTAAAGGTGTTGATCTGGCATTAAGTGGTAGAAACTTATGGATCATTCACAAAAATGTTCCTTATTCAGATCCGGAAGAAACCTTAAGTGCTGGTAACCTTCAAGGTTATCAAAGTGGTGCTTTCCCAACTGCCAGAATGTTTACCTTAAACTTAAAAGTTAGATTTTAACAATTATGAAAAAATATATAATAGCACTGCTTCCGCTGGTTATGCTGGGGGCGTGCAAAAAGGATTTTGATAAATTAAACACAAATCCTAAGCTTTTCCCTACAGTTCCTGCCTCAACCTTATTTACGCAGGCTGAGCGGGTGCTTTCCAATACTGTAACTACATCAAGTGTAAACAATAACGTTTTCAGATTGGTAGAACAGCAATGGCAGGAAACCACTTATAATGATGAAAGTCTTTATAATTTTGACACCCGTAACATAAACAGGCAAATGTGGAATGGCTTTTACCGCGATGTGCTAAACAATTTACAATTAGCCAAGGGCATAGTACCTACAGATATTACTGTTGTAGGGGATGCCGTGAAAAAGAATGATATTGCTATTGCAGATATTTTGCAGGTATATTCTTTTTATTATTTGGTTACTACTTTTGGTGATATTCCTTATAGCCAAACATTCGATGCAAAAAACAATTTCCCTAAGTATGATGACGCAGCAACGGTTTATAAAGATCTGTTAAAGCGTTTGGATACTGATATTGCCGCATTAACTGGTACAGCGAGCTATGGCAGTGCTGATATTATTTATGGAGGAAGTATTCCTAAATGGAAAGCGTTTGCCAACTCATTAAAATTGAAAATGGGTATGACCATTGCCGATTACGATGCAGCCCTTGCAAAAACAACAGTAGCTGCTGCGGTAGCAGGTGGAGTTTTTGCAGCTAATTCAGATAATGCTACGTTTGTTTACCTGGCAGCAACACCAAATACTAACCCTGTTTGGGTTGATATTATCCAAAGCGGCAGGTTTGACTATGTAGCATGTAGTACTATAGCTACCACATTAAATACTTTAAAAGATCCCCGTGCATCAAGGTATTTTAAGGCCCTCGCTACTAACGGAGATGTTTTGGGTGCTGATCCGGGATCAAAAGCAAATTATGACAGCTTTTCGCACGTAAGCGATATCGTTACAGCGCCTACTGCGCCTGGTTTATTGCTTGACAATGCCGAAGTTCAGTTTTATTTAGCTGAAGCAGTGGCTAAGGGCTTCATAACTACCGGTACAGCTCCCGAATACTATGCAAAAGGTGTTCAGGCTTCTTTCTCCTATTGGGGTGCTGGTGATGCTACAGCTTATTTAGTCCTTAATCCATACACAGCAGCTAATTTGGCGAACCAAAAATGGCTGGCTAATTATAACAGAGGCTGGGATGCCTGGATTGAAACCAGAAGGTTAGATCTTCCTGTACTTAAGAAACCAGCAACAGGTGCGTTCAGTGATTTTCCTGTTCGTTTCAAATATCCTGTTGATGAGGCTAACGTGAACGGTACAAACTACAAGGCAGCTTCTGCTGCTATTGGTGGTGATGTTGTTACAACCAAATTATTTTTTGATAAAAATGTTATGCCTAAATAATTAGGATAGCATTCCATAAAAAAAGGGAGTTGCCATAGCGGCAACTCCCTTTTTTTATGGAATAAAAATTATTTCTTATCTACGCTATACTTTCCGGGCCCAACAAATAAAAGACCGGCAAATATAAGGGCATCTTCAATGGCGTGTACTGCTCCTGAAAATCCTTCGCCCTTGCCTAAATGGGTAAATGCGGCAATAACCAGGGTGATGCAGAGTAATATACATACCGGGCGAAAAGCCAACCCTATAATTAACAGGAAACCACCAAAAGTTTCGGTTACAGCAGCCAGAAAGCCCCAAACCACTGGCAAAAAATGAATACCTATATATTTTGTAGAGTGGCCGAGGTCTCTCCAGCCATTTACGCCACCCATAAGCATAGGATAGCCATAGTTAATAAATGTAATACCTAAGCCAATGCGGATAATTAAAAGGCCAAAGTTTTTGTAATTGCTTAAATTGCTGAGTATTGCCATATGTTTTTGATTGTAATGATTAAAAGGGGTGCTGAATTCTGTTAATTCTTTAATTCAGAAAATCCCGATTCAGACAAATTTAACAGTTACTTGCTGCTCATGTACAGACAAGTCTATCGATTTGCCTAATATTAAACTGCAATTATCAGGAATGTGGCCGGCCGGGAAATCAAAACATACCGGGTAATTATATTCTTTTACAATTTCCATAATAATTTCGGGTACGGTTTGGCCAAAGGGTATGTCATTATCTTTTACATCGGTAAAACCGCCAACAATTAGGCCTGCAAGATTAGCAAGTTTACTGGCCCGTTTCAAATTGCGCAGCATACGGTCAATGGCATACAGGTATTCGCCTACATCTTCAATAAATAATACTTTGCCGGCATAGTCAATGTCTGATACAGAACCCGATACAACCACCAATAATGATAAATTACCTCCAATTAGTATGCCATTGCCGTTGCCACTGCGGTTTAAGGTATGTGATTTAAACTCATAGCTCAGGCTTTCGCCAAATAAAGCTTTTCGTAAAGTATCTAACGAGCGTGCCGAAGCATCTGGAATGTTTATGGGCATTTGCCCGTGTATGCTTTGTAACTGGTAATTACCAAATAGATGGGTGTGTAAAACAGTAATATCGCTAAAGCCAATAAGCCACTTGGGGTTTTGAGTAAAACGGCTAAAATCAACTTTGTCTATCATCCTGATAACACCATAGCCGCCACGGGCTGCTATAATAGCTTTTATGCTGCCGTCATCAATAAAACGTTGCAGGTCATGGGCCCTCAGGTCGTCATCGCCGGCAAACTGGTGGTAGGATGCGTTCACAGTATCGCCTAAAACCACTTCCAGACCCCATGACTGCAATAAAGCTATAGCATCTGTCATTGGGTTGGGGAGTTTTTTAGCGGGGCAGGTAATGGCTATTTTATCGCCTTTTTTAAGGTATGGAATCATTTTATGTTTTTGAGTCCGGAGGTATGGCAAGTCCGGAGTGAAAATTTAATCAATGTTAAGGTTTTTATAAAGGGAAAGCTTTCTGTCAGCCCGACTTTACTGACTTTCGGACTTCACAACTTCCCGCCTAAAAAGTTATCTTTGCAGCTTATTTATAATGCCGCTTATTTAATGTCACAACTCAACAAATATAAAAGATATACCGTTACCTCGGCTTTGCCTTATGCCAACGGACCGTTGCATATCGGTCACCTTGCCGGAGCATACATTCCTGCCGATATTTTTGTGCGCTATTTAAGGCTCAAAAAAAAGGATGTAGTTTATGTTTGCGGCTCTGACGAGCATGGCGCTGCCATCACCATCAAGGCAAAAAAAGAGGGGACTACACCACAGGCTATTATTGATAAATACCATAAACAAATAAAAGACAGCTTTGAGGAGTTTGGGATAGCTTTTGATATTTATCATCGTACCTCATCAGCTATTCATCATGACCTGTCGCAGGCATTTTTTTTGAATTTGTATGAAAAGGACGAGTTTATTGAAAAATACTCTGAACAATATTATGATGAGGATTTCCAGCAGTTTTTGGCCGATAGATATATTGTTGGTACCTGCCCTAATTGTCACAATGAGAATGCCTATGGCGATCAGTGCGAAAAATGCGGTACTTCGTTAAGCGCGACTGACCTGATCAACCCGGTATCAACCCTAAGTGGCAAAACGCCCACTTTAAAGCCTACCAAGCACTGGTACCTGCCGCTTGATAAATACCAGCCCTGGCTGGAACAATGGATTGATGCTAAAGAGGGTAGCTGGAAGGTTAACGTATTAGGGCAGTGCAAATCATGGCTTAAACAAGGCCTGCAGCCACGCTCCATGACCCGCGATTTGGATTGGGGTATTGATGTTCCGTTAGAAGATGCCAAAGGCAAAAAGCTGTACGTTTGGATGGATGCACCTATTGGTTATATATCAGCCACCAAACAATGGGCCCTTGACAATAATAAGGACTGGAAGCTGTACTGGAAAAAACAAGCCGATGAGCAGGATAATGCCTGTCTGATCCATTTTATAGGTAAGGATAATATTGTATTCCATTGCATTACCTTTCCGTCTATCCTGCATGCGCATGGCGAATATATTTTACCACAGAATGTACCTGCCAATGAGTTTTTGAATTTGGAGGGCGATAAATTATCGACCTCAAGAAACCATGCGGTTTGGCTGCATGAATACCTGAAAGAGTTTCCGGGTAAGCAGGATGAGCTGCGTTATGTGCTTACCTCCATACTCCCTGAAACCAGCGACAGCGAATTTACCTGGAAAGATTTCCAGGCCCGTATCAATAATGAGCTGGTAGCCATATTGGGTAACTTTGTGAATCGTGTAATGATATTGATGCATAAGTTTTACGATGGTAAAATTGAAGGCGAAGGTGACAGGATTGAACTGACCGACGATTACCTGAATAAGGAGCTGGGTGGTTTTTATGATGAAATAGAAAAGAACCTGGAAGCTTATCGCTATAGACAGGCTTTGCAGGGGCTAATGGATATTGCCCGCCTGGGTAACCGTTACCTTACCGAAAAAGAGCCCTGGAAAACCATCAAAACTAATCCGGAGGATGCTAAGCAAACGCTGCATAACTGCCTGGTTTTGATTGGTCATCTGGCAACCTGCGCCCAGCCATTTTTACCGGCTACCGCTAAAAAGATCATTGGTATGTTGAACTTGCCCAATGAACCCATTACCTATGATCAGGAGATGTTTTTTAATAACGGTCATCAGTTAAACCCATCGGCCTTATTGTTTGAAAAAATTGAAGACGAGGTGATCGAGTACCAGGTTAATAAACTGCTGGCAAAAAAGCAGGCCGCCTCACCTCCAAAATCTATAGATGTACAGCCGGCAAAAGAGAATATCAACTACGAAACCTTTGCCACCATGGACATACGCACGGGTATCATTTTGGCGGCCGAAAAGGTAGCTAAAACCAAGAAGCTGCTTAGGCTTACCATTGATACCGGTATTGATGAACGCACCGTGGTATCGGGCATTGCAGAATATTTTGAGCCTGAAGCTATAATAGGGCAGAAGGTAAGCATACTGGTAAACCTGGAGCCCCGTGAGATCAAAGGTATCCTTTCGCAAGGGATGATCCTGATGGCCGAGAACAGCGAAGGTAAACTAAGCTTTGTATCGCCGGTAGATGATTTCCATAACGGATCAGTGATCAGATAATTAGATGTGCAGATTTCAAATATGCAGATACGTAAATAAGCCATCAACAAATTTTGTGTATAGGGGTGTGATTTTTCATTGAAAAATTGCACCTTTGCAAGCTAATAAAGAACCGGCCTCCAGGCCGTCTGTAAAAGGTCCCGTAGTTCAACGGATAGAATAGGAGTTTCCTAAACTCTAGATATGAGTTCGATTCTCGTCGGGACCACATAGAACGCTCTTTTCATACACGGAAAGGGCGTTTTTCCGTAAATGAGTAAAAAAATCTAAACCTTTAATATAATAGAATGAATTCAATATTTTATAAATACCGCTCTGATTGCCCGTTTACGGAACAAATTATTACTTCAAGACAAGTTTACTTGTCCACGGCCGAAGGATTAAATGACCCTTTTGAATGCTCCTTACAAGACATTGGTAAAGAATGGATCCAAGAACAAGTATTACAAATGAAACAAGCCGCTCTCTCAGGATTTGTAGTAGAGGCTAGTCGGTCATTAAAAGCCGGCGAGCATTTTTTTGGCTTAACGACTTCTGAGACAACCCAGATGCTGGAAAAAATTCGAAACATGAAAGATATTAACGAAATTTTTTCTTATCGTGAACAAATTGTAAAAGATCAAACAGGATATCCACCCTCGAACCCGGATAAGATTTTCGCAAAAATTGACGAGCAATTATTAGCGGTTGGGATTTTTAGCCTGTCAGTTAATCCTGATCATCAAGCGATGTGGGCACATTACGGAGGTGAAGATAAGGGGATATGTTTAGGGTTCAAAAATACACCAGGGTCGAAATTTTCTAACCCGGATCATTTTTTACCAGTAGCCTATTCTGATACTCTTCCGGAAATGGGTAAGGGCTTCAATGCCGAAATGACATTCAGCATGGGTGAGAACGGGGTTCCATATGCTTCAAACTATAAAATCGCTTTCTCTGATAAAACATTTCAAAAAGCTATCTCAACTAAGCCAACCTGTTGGATGCAGGAAGAAGAATGGAGGTATGTTGAATCATATCCGGGGTTGTTTGATTGGCCCGGCCCGTTGACAGAGATAATTTTCGGACTTAAATGTAACAAAGAACGACGCAATTATTACATCGATTTGGTGGAAGCAAATATCCCTTATCCCGTTGACTTTTATGAGATCCGGAAAATACACGGAACAAATAAAGTTGAAAAAGTCGAATATGAAGTTAAACGCAGCAATCCTAAAATCTCTTCTTTTCCGGCAGAAAGCTTAACAGATGGTAAGCGGGAAACCCCAGCAGCTGATTTTGTTGCAAGAATGGATGGGCTTTTACATCAGGGTAATTATGGCGAAGTATTATTTCAAGTCGAAAAAAATTTAGAGAACCATCCTGATGATACAATTCTGCAAAGTTTAAAAGGGACCGCATTTGGCATGTCGCAAAAACATGATAAAGCGTTAGAATGCTTTAAGAAGATTATAGATATTGATCCTGATATAGCACAAGCTTGGTATCAGGCTGGATGCGCACTAATTGCTTTAAACAGAAATGAAGAAGCAGTTGACGCTTTTAGAAAAGCTTACGAACTTGATTCGAACGATTCGAGTACAGCTTACAATTTAGGGGTAATGTTGCACGCAACTGAACAATTGAGCGAAGCGCTTAAATATTTAAGGATCGCTGTACAATTGGGGCATCGGCGAGCGCACCGGGCTATATTGGATGTTGAAAGTGATATTAGTTCCCAATAAAATAGCAGAAGTGTCGACGAATAGAAATAGATTAAAATATTGCATATAAATCGTTGTTTATAGCCTCTAAGCACGGGAATTCATCGACCTGAAGTAGTCTTGAGAACCGTATGTTCACTTATCCGGCTTTGACAAAAAGGTTAAAACGCTTCCCGTCACCATATTTAAAATCGGCCTATAGTAGTCCGTCAGATCAATTAACAGTTGTAAATCCTCAATAAAATTATTGAAAATCAGAGCCTTTGAGACCACTTCACGGGAAAGGGGCGATAATTTCGCATCTTTCCCGTGAAGTGGTCTCACGCAAGTTTCTGTTAATCTGATATATTAAACCTGCTGCTTCATTCAGTCTTGTAGTTCGATAGTTTTTACGTCAAATTTCGGTTTTTCCGAAAAATACAACCCAGCACCTCTTTTTTCATCATTACATCACTATTATTATATAGTGTTTTCAGCCTTAAAAACCGAAGTTAAAGATAATTACTCAGGTCTAAAATGCCTTGCTAATTGGCTCTGCTATTTTCCGGTTGCGCCTGCCTTTGTGGTTGCGCCGCCCCTTCGGTACCACCAAACCTGTAGGTGGCGGTGAGCTTGAAATGATTGTTACCGTAGCGCCGGTTATAGTATACCTGTGTCTTACCCACATTATAGTCGCCTTCTGAAATTAACCGGTTAAAAATATCGTTGGCGGTCAGCCCGAGTTTCAAATTGCCATTCAACATGGACTTCTCGAACCCGGCAGTTACGATCGATCGTTTGTTATCATGCCGGATACCGTAGTGACGGTCACCAAGGTACCAGGCAAGCAACTGCAACTTAATACCGTGCTTCAAACTAAAGGTATTGCTGGAATACACATAGGCCTGTGGCTTTGCTTTTCCGGTAGCGTAACCATATTTGTCATCAAAGGCCTTTCCGTAGGTGATACTTGCGGTATTGATCGATTGCCACCAGTCGCCAATAGAAAAGGGCCTTGTAATCGATGCAAGAAAAGTATGGTCACGGCTGATATTGATCGACTTGAGCACATAGCTTTCCGGGGTGTTTCCTCTTAGCGCAGCTCCCGACAGCGGGTCTATGGTATAGGTGTAACCCATTTTGACCTCCGTTTTTTTAAAGTTGGCAGAAAGTTCAAATGCATGTGCTTTTTCCGGTACAAGGTTGGGATTGCCTTCAATTGTGGTGAAGGCATCCTGATACATGACAAACGGATTGAGTGCCTGGTACCTGGGGCGGGTGATCCTTGCGTTGTAGGATGCCCTGAACTTATTCCCATTTTCCAGCGGAAGTTCAAGCTGCAGATTTGGGAAGATATTCAGATATTCTTTGCCAAAATCCTGTCCCTCGCCGGCTGAAGTGCTCAATTTGTAAGTAGTCCACTCGCTACGAACCCCGAGGACGATGCCCAGTTTCCCGGCATTGGCAGATAAACTGGCATAGGCGGCCGCGATCGTTTCGTTATAATCGAATATGCTGGATAGAGCTGCATCAGGCTGGTATGGCCCGTCCAGACTGTCTGCGATAAGGAAACGGGTATCCGAATTGTTGCCAACATTGCTGAACCTGAGTCCGGTCTCCAGTTTTAAATCCTTCCTGAAGAATTTGGTGCGGTCGGCTTGTAGGCTGGTGATGTTCAGGCGCTGTGAAAAAGCGTTTTGCAAGTAGCGGGGCGCAGTGGCCCCGAATTCGTCGATCTGGTCATTATTTCCGGTTCGGTATCCTGAGTACTGGGCGCTAAAGAAAACACCGGAACCAAGGGTATCGGTGCTTTTGGTGAAGTCGGCTATCATTGTATTGTTTTTCCTGAGCTCGTCCCTCGCAATGCTGCTGCCGTAGGTATTCTCGGTTGTTAGTGTGGTGATCCGGTTCCGGCTGTCCACTGTTCCGTCGAGATGGTCCCTGTTGCCGCTATAGGAAAGTGACAGCACTGACCCGGACGAAAATCGGTAGCGGGCGCCCAAACCGTATGTCGCGTAAACGTTAAAGTCCCTGTTCCAATCTGTGGTAAGCGCAGAATTGAGATAGTCTGATGAGTCTGGCCTGTTCCTTACGGTGTAGAGCAATTCCCGGCCGCTACCTTTGAGCAGCGCAATGTTTGCCGAAAGGGACAACTTATTTTTTGAATAACCCAGATCAACAAAGGTGTTGGCATTGGTCCCGGCAAAATCGGAGGCTGTCAGATGCTGGCTGACCCTGCCGCTTAATCCGTTTCCGCCCGGTGCTTTTGTGGTGATATTGATCACGGCCCGTCCTCCGGCATCATATCTTGCCGAAGGGTTAGCAATGATCTCGATCTTAGTGATCTGTGAGGTGGGTATGCTGGCCAGGCGTTCGCCCGGTACAAGGGTGCCGTTAAGATAGATGATCGCCTCGCCCTTTCCCTGAAGGGAAATGACGCCTTCATTTACCGTAAGCCCGGGAGTCCTGGAAAGGATTTCGTTAACCGAACTGCTGCTGGCCAGGATGGTTCCGGCAACGTTCACTTCCAAATTGCCGTTATTACCGTAGCGCATCAGCGGTGCGGAAGAGGTGATAGTGACCTGCCCGAGCGTAGTAGTGTTTTCCTCTGGCACGATCGTACCCAGATCAACCTCGGTTTTTCCGGCATAGCGGATATTAAAGGTAGTATCTGTAAACAATATTGAGCTAAGTTTCAACCTGAGTAGGGTGTTATTAAGGCCGGTAATGGCAATGTTTCCGTTGAAGCCGTTGCTTTTGATGATCTTCCCTACAGTATCGGTCAACAGGAAGTTACCCGCTAGTGGGGTCCCCATTGCATCGGTTATCTTTGCGGAAATGCTTTTAACCTGCGCGTGAAGCGAGATGCCGGTTAACAGGCAAAGAAATAATAAGCAAGTAGATTTCATATACTTCGGACTTTGAATGTCCAAAGCTATTTGGCAGGGTTAGCAAAGTAGTTTTGAATTTGAGATTCGGGAGTTCGGAATTATAATTCCGAACCTATTACAGGAAATGCGGCAGACGACGATCCTTCTTTATAAAGGGTTGGGGTAGTACCTTTGTGTTTTTTAAAAGCGGTATAGAAAGTGGATTTCGAGTTAAAGCCGACCTCGTATCCGATCTCCTCCAGTTTGATCCCCTTGTCGTTTGTAATCAATTCACAGGCACAGTTAACACGATATTCGTTAATATACACTGCGAAACTCTTGCCCAGGTTATCGTTAAGCAGTTGGGAAAGCTGGTGCCCTGTGATATTGATTTTTTTGGCCAGATCGTTGAGCTTGAGGTCGGGGTTCTTATAGAGTTCCTGATCAATAATGATTTTCCGGAGTTTATCCGTCAGGCTGATGGCATGATCTTCAGTGATCTTCTTTCGGGCATAACGCCCGGGTTCCCCGTTACCAAGGAAGGCCGTATCTGACTTTTTCCGGTTAACGAACAATGGAATATTCAGGTAGAGCAGCAACGAGAAGAAAAGCGCACCACTGATATATACACTACTAAAGGACCAGAAAAAAACGATCAGATAGGCGATCAGTATTACCGTGTTGCCAAGAAAGATCGACAGTATCGGTTTTTCTCCGGGAGAGAGCTTTTCTGTCTTCGTGAATACTTTGGCTAATACTTCCCTAAGCAGCCAACCTGTCAGGATAAAATAGACCACCCATTGCGCATAGATGATATGTACAATATAATGGTTCCAGTCCCATGGATGGGTCTGGTAGGGAACGATCGTCCCTAAAATTACAATCCCGGCAATCCAGGCCCAATAGGTATACTTCCACCGGGTCGGTGTTTTTTGAATATTTTCCAGTGCAGCCCTTGTGAAATAATAAAGGGAGGGCCCGATCAGAAAACAGCCGGACAGCCCTATTTGCAGATAGATTCGTGGAAGGTCGTGGTAAAAATAACCAAAGATGGCTTTGGTTATCCTGATGCTGAGTGCCAGCAGCAATAGTCCCAAAAAGTAAGAGGCCGGAGACTTTGGCCTTTTAAAGAACAACAGATAGCCGCTGATTACGAAGCCGTTGAAGGCTCCTAAAGCGCTAAAAAAGAATAGTATCTGTTGTCCGGGATTCACGTATCAAAAATAGTAAACTAAAATCAATGGCGAGCTCATCAACAAATCGATTTTTTCGGGTTATCTAACTTCCGCTTTATTGATGCTGAAAACCATTGAGAATCGGATAGGAATCCTGAAAACCTGCAAAAGCGTTCGATAAACTTCCCGTCAAGTTCAAAAAAATCATTCTTCACGGTCCAGAATGTAAATAATCAGTTGTAAACCGCTCATAAATAAGTTTGAAATCGGAGCTTTTGAGATCACTTTAAACCCACCCATGGGAACGGCATGGGAAAGAATTGTTTTGAAAGCCTTTAGATGTAAATCTGAAAGCTTTTGAATTTAGATATGCTTTACTTTACATTTGAGATGAAGTAATGATGATACACTTATGAGTAGAATAAGAATTACCTATGATAGAATTTAGAAAAAGCTTTAAAAAGGCACTTCCCTATGATAGAGAAGAGTACATAGATTTTTTAGGCAATCATTTTTATTCATACACAGAATGGTATGGGGTTTCATTTCAACTACCTGGTGGTTACGAAGGCAGAGATATAAGTTTAACAGAATATCTTGAAGCTTATGAAGAGTGGTTTAAAAATACAATATTGCAACTTGATAATGCTTCGTCCTGGATTGTAAATCATGATAGAGATTCAAAATGGTTTCCTAATGACGAGGATAATTTAACCTCTTTACGAACCTTATTCAAACAAAACGATATTCCAAATAAATTTAAAGGCGCTTTAATTTTCACCACGGAGGATTTATTAAAATTTTCCAGAGATTTAATTACATATCCAATTGCTGTATTTGATAAACATGGTTTGTTATATCATGATTTAGATATTTCACATGGTGAATTGCCATTTATTATAAAAATATCAGGCCATAGTAATATAGATCTCCTGTGTACAGATAAAGAGCTTTTGAAAAAAGTTGTATGTGAAAATCGCTCAAGTTTATTTGTTGTAAGAGAATATCGAGGCATTTCATTAGAATAATGTAGCTAAATTTTTGGTAACCTTTGTTGTTAATTCACTCAATTTTAGAACCACAACAAATTATCCTCCAAACCCACCGCACAATATAAATCAGCCATAAAAGAGTTCGGGTTTTGTAGTTTAGGACCACAGATAAACCCATTCATGGGAACGGTATGGGAAAGATTATTGGGAAGCCTTTAGATGAGAATCTGAAGGCTTTAAATTTTAGATTTCTTTATTAACTTGGTGATAAAGCCTAATGCGATAATGAAATGCTTTTGCGCAAAAGGCTTTAATGTTTTCTAAATCAAATATTGTATGCTAAAAAAACATTCAATTCTACTGGGAATAATTATTTCAATGTTATTACTACTGATAGCCACATTGTACTATCCTGGCGGATCACAATTTGACAAAAATGCCATTGGGTACGACTGGGAAAATAACTATATAAGTAATCTTTTCAGTAAAAATGCAGTTAATGGGTCAGCCAATGCATCTCGTTTTTGGGCTATTGGAGGAATGATTTTCCTTTCTGCGAGTTTTGCCCTATTCTTTATTGAGTTTTCAAAGAAAATACCGGCAAAGGGTGCTGCTAAAATAATAAAATACGTTGGGGCCAGCGGTATGCTTTTTACGGCTTTAATAGCAACCCCATTGCATGATACAATGATCACTATTTCAAGTACCATGTTTCTTATAGGTATATTTTACATTACAATTTTCGTTTTCAAGTCAAAGCTACATTTATTTAAATTCCTCTGCATTATTTGTCTTCTTGTTTTTTATTCTACACTATACCTTTATGGCTTTGGTTATGTTAAGTTTTTACCGGTAATGCAGAAAATTACGTTTGCCATTACAATAATTTTAGTTTTAGTGTTGGAATATTTTACCCAAAAAGAAGATTTTCAACATATCAAAACAGGCAAATAAAATAATACGTACTGTATAACGCGTATGCTTAACCTCAACTCAAAATGAATCTTATTTTCACCGGGGTCATCATTATTTGTGTTGTTATTTGGCTTATAATAGTTTAAACAGTCAACCGCCAAAGGCTTCACCGCTGCGTCTGAATTTAGCTTTATCAGGAATTGTTGCCATGAATAGAGATAAAATGTTTGCCTTTACGGTGATCCTTGATGAGGTAAAAGCCGCCAGGCTCATGGATCTTATTTAGTATTGGCGGCAAAAAAAGAACATCAGGGGAAATAATTACAATTCTTCGGGAAATTCCTGCATTCCCTATCATTGGTTTAAGCAGCATCTTTGTATTGTTAAATCATTCAAACAACATTAACTCATAAAACAATGAAAAACTCAAATGTAAAGAATGTAGTGCTTGTTCACGGTGCATTCGCTGATGGTTCTGGCTTTAAAGCGCTTTATAACGAATTAACTAAAAAAGGGTATAACGTATCCGTTGTACAGAACCCTTTAACCTCGCTTGAAGATGATGTTCTTGCTACACACGTTGCTTTAGACAGGATTGGCGGTCCTGCAATTCTTGCCGGTCACTCATGGGGCGGTGCCGTGATTACCGAAGCCGGTAACCACCCAAATGTTGCTGCCCTGGTATATATAGCGGCATTCCAACCCGACAACGGCGAATCGGCCCTGCAATGGCTGCAAACAGCGCCACCAGCACCAGAGAACGGCGTACTTCCTCCGGATGAGAAAGGTATTGTATACTATGATAAAGATAAATACCATGCAGGTTTTTGTGCTGATATTGATGCCGACGAGGCAGCATTTATGTATGCCTCACAGGGTGCATTTTATGCCAAAGGATTTGTAAGCCCGATCACCGACGCTGCCTGGAGGCACAAACCGGCCTATGGCCTGATCGCTACTGAAGATAAAAGCATTAACCCGGAGATACAAAGAAATATGTACAGCCGGTCGAACACGCAGGTAACCGAAGTTAAAGGCAGTCACGTGATCTTCATGTCGCAGCCTGAGATTGTTGCAGGTGTCATTATAGAAGCAGCTGAAAAAGCATCAGAAGTTTAATCTTCATCGTGTTACTTTATTTGGTCCGTATGCTGTTACCGGCATACGGCTTTTTTGTTAAGCGGGTAGGTATATGATTCATCAAAGACAAAAAATCTCATTGAAAATAAAACTCAGAATCTTATAGAAAATCATAATCCATAAAAAAACAAAAGAGGATGCTTTTTAGACACCCTCTTTTAGAATCAGCACTTTTATATTTCCAATATTAATTCTGCTTTCTTAAATCACAGGAGAGATGAAGCGCTGCGAGTTGAAACCCGTTGCTCAGATACAACTTTTGTGCTGTATTATTATTAAAATTTGTATCAAGCACCACTGCATCCTTATTATTTGATATGGCGGTAGCTTTCACATGCCTTAATAATTGAGACGCCAGACCCTTCCCTCTGTAAAATTCCAGCGTGCAGAGATCATCAATATAAATTATATTACCGCTGTGCAACGAAGTCATGATGCGGTATCCTGCAAATGCAACAAATTTGTCGTTATCCATAATTCCGGCAATGCAGTATTTTTCATTTTGCATCATCTCTGAAATCATGGAAGACCAGTTATTTTTATTAAGATGCGGCCTCAACAAAAAAGCTACTTCCCAGCATTGTTGAATTTCAAGATCTGTCTTGATTATTTTAACCTGATATGTGTTGTCCATTCAATTATGCTGGTATTAGCTTTGTTGTGATGCCAATTCTGTTCCATACATTAATGGTAATAATTGCTAAGATCACTTGTGCCAGATAGGTCTCTTCCAGTACTTTAGCTGCTTGCTCATAGGTTTCATCTGTTACATGATTACTAATTAAAGTAACCTCCTCGGTCAGGGCCAGTATGGCTCGTTCTTCTTCTGAAAAAAAAGAAGTGTCACGCCAGGCATTGAGGGCATAAATACGCTGTTCTGTTTCGCCGGCTTTACGGGCATCTTTAGTGTGCATATCAATACAAAAAGCGCATCCGTTTATTTGCGACGATCTGATTTTAATCAGGTCTTTATGCTTTTTTGTAAGCGGTGTGCTTTCAATGAATTTTTCCAGTCCAAGAACAGCTCTGTATCCTGCAGGCTCTATTTCGTTAATTTTAATTCGTGTTTTCATTTCTTAAAAATTTACAAGATTTATTTCTTGCCACAAAATTAACCCAATGACATGGCTGCTAAATAGACCAGTTATCAGATAAAGGGTAGCCCAGTTTCAAGTCGGGAGTCTTAAGCAGGAAGTCGGTTTTCTTTACTTAAGACTTTCGACTTAGGGCTTAACCTCAGCTTTACACTATCTTTTTGAGGATCGCGAACGCTTCTGCCATTTCATTTTCCTGGAGTGAAGCAAAGCCCATTCTTAGCGCATTGGTAGAAAAGGATTCGTTCTTATAAAAATT
Source organism: Mucilaginibacter lappiensis (assembly GCF_050433765.1). Lineage (GTDB taxonomy): Bacteria > Bacteroidota > Bacteroidia > Sphingobacteriales > Sphingobacteriaceae > Mucilaginibacter > Mucilaginibacter lappiensis_A. The sequence goes on from NZ_JBNPWP010000011.1 coordinate 169,021, forward strand.
TCCATTAGCGATATGAAGTCCTTTTTTTGACGCGTCTTCAGCCATTTTGATCAAGTCGATCTTTTTATCAAAATTCGCCCATACTGCAAGTCCGCCTTCCGGTACCCTGAATTTAATTACTTCATTAAAGTCTGATTTGAGGATCTGACAAAACAAGTTCCTGCGCTGCTTATAAATTTTTAACGACTTCCGAAAATGCCTTTCCATTTCACCATCGTTAAACATTACCGAAAATGCCTCTTCCAACAGAGTATCCCCCTGCTTGTCTATCAGCTCTCGTAAGGAAGCCGCGGCTTCAACAAATGCCGAAGGTCCTGTCATAAACCCAATGCGCAAGGCAGGGGCAAAAGTTTTCGAAATCGAACCAATATAGATCACATTCTGATTGTGATCTATACTTGCCAATGGCAGGTAGGGTTTATTATCATAATGAAAATCAAAATCATAATCGTCTTCAATAATCGCGAAACGGTATTCTTTGGCTAGATTTAATAGTTTTAACCTCCGTTCCGTACTCATGGTTACCGCTGTTGGAAAGTGATGATGCGGTATAATGTATACCGCTTTTATTTTCTTGTGCTGTAATATCTCTTCGAGATAATCAATATCCATTCCTTTGCTATCAACAGGGATCCGCAGCAGGTTAGCACCGGAATATCTGAAAGTATCATCTGCCAAACCATAATTTGAAATCCCAACTGCTATATAATCAGCAGGATTAAGCAGCAGTTGAGCTGCTAAGTAGATGCCCATTTGGCTGCCTTTAGTAATAAGTATATTTTCAGCAGAAACAATTAAGCCCCTGGTATTGGAAAGGTAGTTGCAAATAGCAACGCGAAGATGTTCTGATCCCTTGGAGCTACCATACTTCAGGATGTTTTTCCCATGAAATCTTCTGGAAAGACTTCGATATTCACGCATAAGCAGGTCTACAGGTGCCAGACGCACATCAGGGAAGCCATCATCAATCGCGAGTGTGGTTTTCTGGAGATTCTTGCCGGGTATCGCGTTTTTAAAATTATTAGTCCATATGAAAGCTTCCTGTGGGCTGCTGTTTTTACCCATTTCAGGTAGTCCCCTTTTGGAACGTACCGGCAGTTTGGAAAGTACAAACACGCCCTTGCGCTCAATAGATTCGGCCCAACCCTGACTAATCAATTCTTCATAGGCCAATTTTACCGTGTTTCTGTTAATACCAATCAATTCTGCAAGTACACGGGAACTTGGCAACAGATCAGATGGCTGTAGCGTGCCACTTGTGATCAATGATATAAAGCTATTGCACACCTGTATATATAGTGTTACAGCAGCAGTTCGATCAACCTGAATTAATGATTTGTAGGGTAACATCTGGGCTGTGGTTTTTATTAAAACTGGTATGTAAATGTAGTCCAATATACCTATACTTTTGAATAAAAATTATCAAAATGAAAAAGGTATTAGTTATTAATTCAAGCGCAAGAACGCTTAGATCTCATAGCAGAAAACTTACTGAAGTATTTATCGATCACTGGAAAAGTATCCATACCGATGCGATTATTAGTTTCCGTGAATTAGGAAATACGGATGTGCCCCACGTCAACGAAAATTGGATTGCTGCGGCTTTTAAACCTGAAGCAGCAAGGTCTGAAGAAGAAATTGAAGCTTTAAAAACAAGCGATGCTTATATTGCTGAACTACGGGAAGCTGATGTTATTGTTCTTGGTGCTCCAATGTACAACTGGTCAATTCCCAGTGTTCTTAAAGCCTACATCGACCAGATTGTTAGGGTTAATGAAACTTTTAAGTTTAACCGGGTTAATGCGCAGGATCCATATACCGGACTACTTGAAAATAAAACATTATTTCTTTTGCTTTCAAGAGGAGAACCGGGGTATGAAAAGGGAGATTATAACGAACATATGAACTTCCAGAGTACCTATTTAAAGACCGTGTTTAATATTATGGGTATCAGCAATATTCATGTGGTTGCAATTAATGGATTATCATACGGGCCGGAGAAACTTAAAAAGTCTATTGACATATCGCACCAGGATGTCAGAGACCTTATTGAAAGGGAATTGGTGTAACATGAAAAACAATGTATTCAAAGGTAGCATTTTTATTGCGCTGGGAGCCTCCAGTTATGGGATGCTGGCAACCTTTGTAAAAATGGCATATCATGAAGGATTCAGTACGGCAGAAGTAACGCTTTCGCAGTTCAGTCTGGGATTTGCAGGACTCTTTATATTAACCTTGTTCCGTAAATGGGAGTCTGTGCCAGAAACAAAAACATCAGGCATTAAAAGCATATTTAAGTTAATAATTGCGGGAACATCTATGGGGCTGACCAGCATTTTCTATTATATGGCGGTTCAGTACATTCCGGTAAGCGTTGCAATTGTATTGTTAATGCAAACGGTGTGGATGGGCGTCATCCTGGAGATGGTCTTGCATAAAAAGGCACCCGGATTACGTAAGATAGTGTCCGTTTTTATCATTCTGGGCGGGACAATACTGGCCACCAGTTTGCTTAAACAATCCGTTAGTATCAACTGGACAGGATTTGGCTGGGGAATGATGGCCGCGCTTACCTACACGGCAACTATGTACACGTCAAACAACATGGAACTTCATTTTCCTCCGCTAAAAAGAAGCCTTTTCATGATTCTGGGCGGATTGATCATAATTTCTTTTATTTTTCATTCCTCTCTGAATCACGGGTTTTCATATGCAATATTCCTGCGCTGGGGCCTCGTCCTTTCTTTGTTTGGAACAATCCTTCCGCCATTACTGTTTACGAGAGGGATGCCGCTAACAGGCATGGGGCTGGGGGCCATTATCGCATCTGTAGAAATACCGGTTTCGGTATTAATGGCACACCTACTGCTAAAAGAACCAGTAAGCTTTCTTCAATGGGTGGGCGTTATACTTATCCTGTTTGCAGTAGTGTTGATGAATATTAAAAAGTTATTTGGTTTAGCACCATCCATGGTTTAAATTAAAACCCCTAATAGGGGTTTTTTAAGTGATTGTTAATTGTTAAAATTTAAGCAGCACTTTTCCAAAAGGCTTCTCCTCAATCAAAAAACGCTGTGCTTCAGCTGCCCCGGCAGCATCAAATATTTTGGCTACAGGTGGTTTTATAGCACCATTGGCAAGTAATGGTAAAATCTGGTTCCATACGTATTGCTGTTGTTCGGCTGTAAACCAACCAGAAAGGCTTTGGCCACGCATCTGGATGCCCTTCCACACAAAATCAGTAATATTGGCGGTAAACTGTGTGCCGGCGGAGTAGCCAATGTTTACAATAATACCACCCCTTGCCAACGACTTAATAGCTTCACCGGTTAAATTACCGCCAATACTGTCAATCACAATGTCCACGCCTTTGCCGCCGGTAATACGCATAACCCCTTCGCTGATGCTTTCATTTTCAAGGTTGATCACATTTTCAAAACCCGCCAGTTCTGCTGCCTTTGCTTTTGAAGCCGATCCGGCTGTTGTAATAACCAACGATGCTCCATGAGCCTTAGCCAGTTGAACTCCGGCGTTCCCTACCGCGCCACCTGCAGCTAAAGAAAGTACGCTTTTGCCCGGTGTAAAGTCGGCCTTGTTTAAGCAGGCCTGGGCCGAAAAGAAACCCACGTTTGCTGCCGCGGCTTCTTCGTCGGATATATTTAAAGGAGTTTTAATCAATTCTTCAGGATATAAAGCCACGTATTCCTGCCATAGGCCATCGGTAGCAATGCCCCTGATATGGCCTTGCGGCGTAAAAGCTGATATAAGAACTCTTGTTCCTTCCGGAAACTCATTATTGCCTTTGATAACAACACCGGCGCCTTCGTTACCCAATATCATAGGTGGTTTTTTGGCCAGAGGCAGAAGCCCTGCCCTGATGGTGTTGTCCACGGGGTTAATAGCTGCGAATTCAACTTTGACTAATAGTTGGTTATTCAGCAGTACAGGCATGGGTAAGTCAACAAGTGTTAACTTTTCATAGGATCCGTATTCGGTAAACTGAATTGCTTTCATAAATATTAATTTGTATTGTTATTAAAAGAAACCTTTCGGTCTCAAAAAGGTCAAAAAATTTATATCAAAAAGGTTTCTATTTCATTTTTAAACATATCGGTCATCATTTTCATTTGTTCCTTGTTGTTAAACACACGACTTGTCAGGATAGAACCTTCCAGCGTGTTAAACATCCGTATGCCAAATGCATGCGCATCTATATCGGGTTTAAATTCGCCGGCGGTAATACCGTCTAAAACTATTTGGCCGAATGTGTTTTGTATTGACTTGATTGCTAAACCAACGCGACCTCTTATAGTTGGATCGGTATCGTCCGTTTCGGCGCCAAAATTTAATAACGGGCAACCGCCATTATCTATCAGAACCAGGCGGTCATGATAGAGGTCAAGAACTGCAAAAAGTTTTTCCTTTGCTGTGTTTTTGTTTTTAACTGTATCATTAATCACAGTAGCCAGTCTTTTTGAAAGGAAACTGAACGCCTCCTGCACAATTTCTTCTTTGTTTTCAAATTGCCTGTAGATACCGCCTTTTGTCAGTTTGGTAGCTTTCATAATATCACTTATAGCTGTTCCGGCAATACCTTTTTGGTTAAGTATTAAGGCCGCCTCTGTAATAATACGCTGACGTGTGTTTTCTCCCTTTTTCATGACAAGTCAAATATAGAGACCGAAAGGTCTCTATTGCAACTAATTTTTGTCATTCTATTGAAATAACATCATTAATAAATCATAGTTTCAGGACTGTAGAATTGAATCTTGACTATTCTAACCTGAATCCTTTAATTTACAGTCAGGAAAAGTAATTTTAGCTTTGTTCCGTAAAGCCTTGTTATTCCATATTAAATAACTAACCTATGTTTATCAGAAGATTATACACCAGCTTAATTTGTTTTTTGATTATCGTTTTGCCGGTTATCGGTTTTGCTAATCCAATAGCCGCAAAGCCGCAGGTGATTACTCTCAGTAACGCTAAACTTACCATGATGATTGATTATGGAGACAAAGCCTGTATTACATCACTGATCGTTAACGGTCAAAAAGTGATCAGTAATGCAAATGGAGTTTTTACATCTGTAAAGGTTGGAGGTGCTACTTACTCATCATTACATTTAAAAAAGAAACCGGTATTGGTGCAAACACAAGGCAGTATAAAGATCAGTGGGATTAGTTACGGCGATAAAGATTTAACTATTAATGAGAACTGGATCTTCCTGAAAAAGGGCAAGTCTGTAAAGTGGGTTATAGAAAGAAATTTATCCAAATTGGTGAAGGTAGAAGAGGCCGCCATGCCCGTTATTAATTTTGATGACATCAATACCTGGGAAGGCGCTTACCAGGGTTATGGCGGGCTGGCGTGGTTTTATCTGTTCAATGAAAAGTTGTGTACATACGGTGTGCACACAAGATCTTCCAGTTTTTGGAACAGCAAAAGCGGTAACGGGCTCAATATAACGGTTGATGCGCCGGGTAAAGAGGTAGCTATGAAATATACCCGTACTAATGAAGATAAACTGGCTTATACCATTACGGTTTCTAATCAGGAAATGCTGCCACGGACTGACAGTGGAACCAACAGGCGCCGGTTTATAAGAAAGGGAACAGATGTATGGTCTCCCTTTAATATAGCTGCAGGTACAAGTTCGCAAAGTTTAACATTCAGTTATTTTGATTATAATGAAAAATATGGCCGGGGTAAGCTCACGGGTATAAACGGGGAGCAGGTAAATGCCGTACTGAGTACAATTGCGCGCATTGGCGTGATTGATTCGCTGCATTTTGGGGGCAACAGCTGGCATACACCTTACGGGCCTATCTGTTTGCACGAACAATATATTGCTCAACTCGGCCTGGGGATAAACGATCCTAATTATCTTAAAGGATATAAAAGCTGTCTTGATTTTTACCGTGATCATGCTATAAAACCTGATGGACGGGTTTATCCCCGCTGGGCATATACCAATGAGGATGCCATGCCCGGGCAGTTTAATAAGTATGGCTTTTATGAGGCACAGTGGGGGATACTGATGGATTCCAACCCCGACTTTGTGACCAACGTTGCCGATTTGTACGATATGACCGGTGACAAGAGTTGGGTTAAAAGCCATCAGCTATCTTGTGAAAAAGCATTGGACTGGATACTAAAAAGGGACAGTAATCATAATGGTCTGGTTGAAATGATGACCGATAATCAAGGCCAAAAACAAAGCAGTGACTGGATAGATATCATTTGGGCATCGTATGAAAACGCCTTTGTTAACGCAAATCTGTATCATGCATTGGTTAAATGGGCCGATATAGAACGTCAGCTGAACAACAATGCCAAAGCACAATATTATGAAGGGTTTGCAGCCAAACTTAAAGCAAGCTTCAATAAACCAACAAGCGAGGGTGGTTTTTGGGATGAAGAAAAGAAATGTTACGTTCACTGGAGAGATAAGGACCAAACCATACATGGCCGCAACATGGTTACCCCGGTTAACTTTATGGCCATAGCCTATGATATTTGTGACGACGATGGCAGGAAAAAACTTATCCTGGATAATATTGAGGAGCAGATGCAAAAGGAAAAGCTTTTCTTTTGGCCGCTTGCCATGACATCATATGCACCCGGCGAAGGAAAAGAATGGCAGTGGCCCTTCCCCGGATATGAAAACGGTGATCTGTTTTTATCATGGGGATCAGTAGGGGTTAAAGCCTATGCAAGCTACAACCCGACCCTGGCTGTTAAGTATGTTAAAAATGTATTGGACAGGTATAGTAAAGATGGGCTCGCGTTTCAGCGGTATGGCCGTGTGAAACAAGATGGACTGGGCGATGATATATTATCTGGCAACAGCCTTTCCATAGTAGGATTATATCAGGCGATATATGGTGTAAATCCATTATATAACCGCTTTTATCTCGATCCGCATATCACTCCGGAGCTTGCCGGTACAGAGCTGAAATATAATTTCAGGGATCAACACTTAACTATCAACCTTGATAATGATAGCTATGCGGTATCAAACAAAATGTTTAAAATCATATGCAGTAAAAACTTCGGCTTTAATGCTACTAAAAATCAACTAAGCTATTTTGATGGTAGCAATTCTGTCGCTTCTTTACAAATCACTACAGACAGCCCACTAACCATAAAGTTGGATAACTGGAGCGCCGAAAAAATGGAATGGCAGCAAACCCTTACCAAACCTTCGGCAAAGGCACTTACTTATGTTATTAAACAATTAAAGCCCAATGCAAATTATATAGTATCTGTTAACGGAAAAGCCGTTCAAAAGATCAGGAGTGGCACGAAAGGTAACCTTTTGGTTAATCATCGTACGTCGGGAGTTGTTGAAAGAATTAATATAGACAATGGAAATTAATACTTATCCCCCGGATCAACAAAAAAGTCCCGGCGCGTTACGCGACCGGGACCATCTTTAATTATATATATTGATTTTTGAGGTAGATGCTCATTAAAAGACGTAAAATATACTGGCCTGTATACTATTATTCTTGAAGTCGCCTAAGATAGGCGAAGGTGTTTCCTGAACTTTTTGCATTCCGTAAACATACCTTGCACCGATTCCCAAACCCATTTTAGACTGATAGCCAAGACCACCGGCCACAGCAAAATCAATTTTTTTAGCAAACTTGGCATCAGTTATCCCTCCAATATCTTCCTTTACTTTAAAGCTTGCCTGCGGGCCGGCCTCAACATAAAAGCCGGAATTAGTACGGTATTTGAAAAGGATAGGGACAGAGGCATAAGAAAGTTTTATGTCTTGTCCGGCAAACGTTCCTGCCTTAACTTTGGCTCCCTGCAGGGAGTAGAGAAATTCTTCTGATACCAGGAAATTGTCAGTGAATTTGTAGGAAACCGTAAGTCCGGCGTGGAAACCAGGAAGTGGGTCTGTGGCAAAATTGGCACCTGTAAAATTACTGTAATTACCACCTGCAGTAATGCCGAACTCAAGACGGCTTGCGATTTTCTTAATAAAGCTTTGATTTTCGGGAGGTGTAGTGCTTGTCGTAGTTGTTTGGCTAAAACTCTTCGCGGATGCCAGAATAAGTACAGCTAAGATTAACTTTTTCATAAATTTCTTTTTTTATTATTATGCTTTTTTTTGTTTGCAGCCTGATGCTGATCGTGTTATTTGATTCAAAGGTGCACCCTGGAGCTGTATCCTGAATGGAAAAGGTGACCGAAGCGGGCAAAGTTGGGTTGGAAGCGGAATAAAAAGGCTTGAAAAAAAATGGAAATAGTTCTTTTCGGACGATTAAGCTTAGTTAGCAATCAGTTGATGGCAGAGAATGCAGTCCTGATCATCCATTGTTTTTTACAGGTGATACGGTTAGTGTAGCTGAACAGCTTATATTCCGGGAGCCACGCGGATGGCGTTTGATAACTGGGCATCCTTTGTCGGTATAAAAATGTACTTAAGGGTATCAGGCTTTTGTCAGCCAGCTGAGGAATTGAGAAGCTTTACCTTTACTGACGATCACTTTTTCACTAAAAGGGATATTCAGGTTCAGCGAGAGTTTTCGGGAGAAGAAACTGGATACGTCGATAATAGCTTTACGGCAAACCAGGAACTGGCGGTTTGCCCTGAAAAAATAATTCCCGGCCGATCTCTCCAGTTCGTCAAGGTTTTTATTAGGGTAAAAAGTTTTTCCTGAAAAGGTCAGCAAATGCGTGATCTCGTTTTCCAGATAAAACATAGCTATATCCTCAAGTTTTATAGGAATGATCTTATCCTGATGATAAACCAGCACAGAGGTGGCAGTTTGTGTTTCCCGGTTGAGCAGCATTTGCATCAGGGCATCATATTGCGGCGTTTGGTCTGCAGATAATACTTTTTTTAGCTGCCTGTATTTTTGGAGGGCCCAATCAAGGGTTTGGATGGTAAAGGGTTTTAATATGTAGTCTATTCCGTTAGCCTTAAATGCATCTAATGCATACTCGTCATAAGCGGTACAAAAAATGACCGGCACAGAAACAGGTTCAGCAACAAATATTTCAAAACTCAGGCCATCACCCAACTGAATATCGCTGAAGATTAGATCAGGGGCCTCCGACTTTTTGAAATAAGCTATAGCTTCCTTCACAGATCTGAGCTGGACAATATCCACTGGTTCGTCAATCAGTTGCTTGATGTTCAGTTCAAGTTCATCTGCAACTATCTCTTCATCCTCAATGATTACTATATTCATTTTTTAACAATTTAATACTTACTGAAAATGAGCTTTGATCTTCTTTGATAATAACCTCATCTCCCGACCAGAGATGGTAGCGTTCTGCGAGATTGGCCAGTCCGTAATTGGTTGATGAAACCTTCACTTTTTTCTTTTGGAGATTATTACTCATGATCAACCATTCATCTTTCTGGCTGATTTGTACCCTTAATGGCGCTTCTTGTGTAAAATCGTTATGCTTTATGGCATTTTCAAGTAAGGGCTGCAACGAAAAAGAAGGCAGGTAATAGTTTTTTAACGTTTCTTCGGGTAACATTATCGTACAATCCAACGCTTTACCAAACCTTATCCGCTGCATTTCAAGATAGTCGCATAACAATTCTACCTCATCTTCTAAGGTAGATATTCTTGATGCATGATGATAAATAGATGCCCTTAAAAAATTAGCCATATGAACAATATATGTATCTGCCGTATGCACGTCTTTGTGATAAAGGGCTTTTAAGGTATTAAGCGCATTAAACAAAAAATGGGGTTGTATCTGTTGCTTTAAAAGGAGGTTGGTGGCTTCGGCATTCGCTGTTTTTAATCTGGAAAGCTCCAGGTCGGCATGTAATTTATGTTCATATAACAACACGGAATTGTGCAACAGCATGATAAGCGTATTAATGACGATGCCAGACCCCACAAATGCAAAGAATGAACCGGCATCCCAAAATGACCATGCTTTGCCAGACACATAAGAAAAACAGGGCCTTAACAGGAGATAGATCAGCACGCTGACAGGGTAGGTTAACAGGACGCGGTAAGTTGAAAATTTTTTCGACCTGATCGAAAAGTATTTTGACAACACGATCATCAAACAGATATCGGCATGTCCGACCAGTAAAATACCGGACGTTGTAAGCAGCGTAAACGGTATAATATGACTTAGTGTGCCACTATTGTAAACGACCAGATAGAAGATAAAACCGATGATTACCGCCTGTAACCACGTCAGGCGGCTTAATCGTTTTATAGGTAGCTTCTCGTCCATAATAGCAAATGTAGGCAATAGATATATTGTTATTAACGATTGTTAACCGAAGCGGGCAAAAGCAGGTCTGAACTGTTCAAATTTGAATTGAAATGACAGGGACAGTTGCGAACAGCCAAAAATCACCTTTTTTCGGATTGATTCAATCTACTATATTTTATTGGTTAGTTCTACAGTCCATGGTCCCATCAGCGGCCCACACTGCGTTTTTTTCAGATAAGCTATAATAACATTCGGGCAGCATTTTGTCCGTTTCACTATGTTTTTTAATACATCAGCGCACTTTATGCCAATACCTTCGTCTCCAAATAAATGTCAAACTTAAATTTTACAAAATGAAAAAGACAAATGTATTCGGGATTAACCTGTTAATTGGCCTGCTGTTTATTTTCCTGGCTTCGTATATACAAACGCAGGAAACACAGGTTAAAGTTACCGGGATCAGATCCCCAAAGGGGAAGGTCATCCTTAATGTTTTTAAAGACAATGAAACCTACGACGACGAAAAGCCCTGCAAAAAATTCGTGTTTGATAAGAAAGCGCTTGTAAACGGAACACTGACCGTGAAGTGTGAGCTGGAGCCCGGAATTTATGGAATCACCCTGGTGGATGATGAAAATGAAAATGGCAAGATCGACAAAAATTTAATCAGAATGCCTAAGGAAGGATTTGGGTTCTCCAACTTCTTTATGGAAAAACTGAAAAAGCCAACCTTTGACGATTTTAAAGTTGATCTGAAATCTCCCAATAACCAAGTTGAAATAAAGGTAAAGTACATGTAATCCGCCCTTGTTCCCAATTACCTGAAAACAATCGGAAAACACCCTGCATTCCTCAATTCAATATTAAAAATCAATAAAAAAGAAATGAAAACAATATCAATATACAGAAAACTATTCACAGGCATAGCCCTGGTGGTATTAGCCATAAGCTTTTCATCATGTAAAAAAAATACCATAGATCCTTCGGGCCAATTCAATATCAAAGTAGTGAACGCTGCGTCTGCTTCGGGGCCACAAAGTTTTACGCTGGCAAATTCTGTGCTGGTGAACGGCGGATTGACTTTTGGTGATGCCTCTCCATATATTACCGCCCCTTCCGGGAAAAATATGGTTATGGAGTTTAAAGATGAGGGTACAAATAACGTACATGCATCTGGTTCGCTTTATACCGCTAATGGTGTAAGTTTTACCGTGTACATGGTTGGAAAAGGATCATCGGCCAGGGTGAAGTCATTTGAGGACGATCTGGCTGCCCCCAATAACGGCAAGGTAAAGATCAAATTTATCCATCTAAGTGATGAAGCACCTTCTGTTATCACTATAAAAAATTCGTCGGGAGATAACCTGGAGACTACTTTGGCCAGAAATATTTCGAGCGGTTATAAATATGTAGATCCTGGAACTCTTTCTGTCCAATTCTCAGGCACCGCATCAAGGAGTAATATTGGGAACTTCGACGTTACGGATCTGCAGGCCGGTAAAATTTATACGCTATACCTGATCGATTCGGCTAACGGCAGCCTCCTGTTGAACAAGATTCTGCATAACTAAGGAATTGAGTTTGGGAAAGCCTGGAGCCGTATTGTTTTTTAACGGTACGGCTTTTTATTGCAAACTGCCCGAAATGAATGTTACAGTAAGCGGTGTTTTACCGTAAAGGTGATACACCTTAAAATATCCGGGTTTCATAAACTGCTACCGGACAATCATTTATCTTTGATATAAAAACAACAAGAACACCGTGAGCAAAAAAGTGTATATAGCGGATGACGACCCCGGACGAATAGAATTGATAATTGTTTTTCTTGAAACCATAGGATACGAAGCGGAGGGAAGCACTGAGCTTTTAGATCTGCTTTTATTGGATACCATAAATTTGCCCGATGTTTTTTTGTTGAATATCGATATGTGGGGTGAAGACAGTGAGATGATAAGCAGCTACCTGAAAAGCAATGAGCCGACCAGAACCATTCCGGTGATCTTGTTTTCGACCTTAAAACAGGCTGAACAAAATATAAATGATCGTTATGCCGATGGTTTTATTTCGATACCTTTTGAAATAAATGATCTTCCCGGTTTGTTAAAAAAACTTACATCCTGATCTCTTGCTAAAATGCTAAATCAGACTGAGCGGGTGAGGCTATTCAGTAAGCCCCGATTGTAATTGGTTGCTCATCGAAGATCTGGTCCAGCCGACGTTTCCAGTTTTCCAGTTCTGCTGATAACTCCTCGGGTGATTGCCGTACTGGTCCGTAAATTACCTGGGGCTGCAATACCATGAAACCTGTAAACTCAAAAACACCGCGGTGTAATGGCTTCAGTATCCCGTCAAGGTCGCCGTTGAAGCCCGCCTTTAAATAATGATCGGCCGGGCCGCCAGTGGTTAGTGAAAGCATCGCCTTCTTACCGCTCAGGAGCCCGGTCTCATAAAAGTGCCCGTGCTTATAAAAACGCCCCATGGCAAATACCCGGTCTACCCAGCCTTTCAGAATAGCGGGAATTGCAAACCACCATAGAGGAAACTGCCAGATCATCAGGTCACACCATTCTACCTTTTCCTGCTCGGCATTAATTTCATTGGCAAAGCCACCAACTTCGGTGGCATAGATCTCTTCCAGTTGCTGTTTAAAAAAGGCCGGATCACGAACACTGCTGAAATTCTCCCGGTTGGAAACCGGATCAAACCGCATTGCATAAAGGTCGGAGGTTTTAACCTGGTGCCCGGCCGCTCTCAGGTGCGTTATGGCAGTGCGGTACATGGCGCCGTTCATACTTTGCGGTTCGGGATGGGCATAAATGATAAGTATATTCATTTTTGTGTCTTAATTTTAATGTCTGCTGCAAAATTATAAGGCGATCCGTAAATTAGATTTGCTGCAACCTATTGTGTGTGACATACAAAAATGTAAGTAATGAGTAAAATAAAACCAACATCTACCAATAACAGGAACCGGAACGAACTGATAGACTTTTGCGGAATGAACTATGCGCTAAATATGCTGGCAGGAAGATGGAAACTATTGATCCTGTATAAGCTCGAAAATAAAAAACTACGCTACGGGGATGTCAAAAAGCTTATGCCAAACATCACTGACCGCATGCTGACCTTACATTTACAGGAAATGGAACGTGACGGACTGATTATAAGAACGGTATATCCGGAAGTGCCTTTAAAAGTTGAATACGAACTAACTGAAAGCGCGGTTGCCTTAGCGCCTGTATGGAAACAACTGGAGCATTGGGGAATTGCGCATCGTAAAATGGTAGAAAGCCAATTAGTTAAATACTGATTGGTTTTTCTTTTTAGTGATAAAAAGTCCTTTTTTTGTAGAACAAACGTGTGCTTGAAATTATGAGCACGCTCTTGTTTAAATCAAAATACTAAATTGACTAAGAAGGAATCAGACATTATTAATTGTGATCACTCAGCAAAGCCGGCGATCTTTGAAATGCAATCACATATCGAGGCGATAGAGAAAAATGCTGCATTTTATGAAGAGAAAAACTTTGATAAACGCATAGAGATTATAGATCTCATCGAGTTTCAAATTATTGATCAGATTGAAGAACTCCTGCGAAAAACAGATCAACCAGATGAACTGACTTTACTAAAATATCGTGCTGAAAAAATAAAGTCTGAACTGGAAGAAATTGATATTAACCTATTTCAAAGGCTTCAGGCAAAGATCAAAACAGAGGGGTATACAGGGAAAGGATTCAAAAATCTGATCAATGAATATGTCGATTTTAATTGGGATCCTAACAATTACCAGGAAGAAATAGGTTATGATAACCTTGATATCTTTATCAATGGGTTATCTCCCTTTCAGACTATGCCGGAGCAGACTAAAGATTTGGAACCGGAAATGGTATATTACCAAAAAACACCAGCCAGAATAGTTTTCGAACTTGTAGAGAAAGTGCACTTCACGAAAGAAGACGTTTTTTTTGATTTAGGCTCTGGACTGGGTCAGGTAGCCATCCTGGTAAATCTTCTTGCCGGAGTTACAGCAAAAGGTATAGAGTTTGAGCCGACTTTTTGCGATTATGCGAAGGCTTGTGCGGCGGAGCTTAATTTATCGAACGTGTCATTTATAAATGTTGACGCACGGAAGGCAGACTATTCTGAAGGAACTGTATTTTTTATGTTTACGCCCTTCAAGGGTGAAATTCTGCAAGAAGTTTTAGCGGTTTTGAAGAAAGAATCCCTGCTAAGGAAAATTAAAATCATTACGTATGGGCCTTGCACTGCGCAGGTCGCCTTACAAAGCTGGCTGGATTTTGCAGCTCCTAAAGATGATAATATTTATAAACTGGGTGTTTTTACCAGTTTATAAAATTGAAGCGTTGTTCAGTCTATGGTAGGTGTTACCATCGCATTGAAATTTTATTTCACGTTTTCATGGGAAACGTAATACAATAGTTTTACAGCTATTGTATATGCTAACTTGTTGTATTGTAAAACTTTAATGGTAATTTTATAATACACTAAAACTTAAAACCATGAGAAGAATTATCATTGGCATGGCCGTATTGGCCTGCTTTTTATCTGCATGCAACAGCAAAACCAGTTCTACGGTAAACGGAAGCGATAGCACCGCGGTTTTAACAGCAAGAAATAAACAAGCCGCCCTAAACGCAGAGGAGGCTCTTATTAAAAAAGATGTGGAGGCAATGTTTAAAGATTGCGCCCCCGATTTTGTAGATTATGGAAATGGCGAATCCAAACCCATGACGAATCAGGACTCGATCAAAACCGGGCTGAAAAGCTTTTTAGCGGCTTTCCCCGACTTTAAGGGCGAAGATTTACAGGCTATAGCTCAGGGTGATACCGTAGTTGTAACCGGCTTATGGAGCGGTACCTTTAAGAATGCATTCATGGGCATGAAACCAACGCAAAAATCATTTAAAACCTCCGATGTCGATATTTTTAGCTTTAACAAAGAGGGAAAAATGACTTCGCACAGGTCTATACAATCTGAAGCAACTTTTTTTTCACAATTGGGAATCCCTACGCCGGCTAAAAAGTAATTAATTAAAGTGGCAATTATGTATAAAGCCTTCAGGTTAAATACTGAAGGCTTTTTGTGTTTATGAAGTTTATCTTTCATCAATTTAAAACTTGTTTTTAAACTGATACCGACTTCTTATTTAAATAACCCGGTAAAATGAATTTTACCTATTTCGTAACTACCATTCGGAATTTGTATATTGTAGAATATATTCCCCAGTCGGCATCGGAAATAGAGTGTTTTACTTTTAGAAGGGCCATAAAACGCTATAATTAATTTAGGACTAATTGTTGTAATAATTAATCTCTTAAGTAAGGTGAGTTAATAAACATGTTCAATTATATAAATGTATATTATTATAAAGCCTTTAAATTAAGCTTATTCATAGCTTTACTTTCATCCCCTTTGTTTGTTTCTGCCCAGTTAAAAAGACCCGGCTCCATTGAATATTTAAAAGCATGTAATGGTTTTAATGGCATTAAATTAGGATCAGATATTAGTGAGCTATCCGGTGGAGATTTATCATTCCTTGATAATAATAACCAGATAGATACCGATAGCTGCCTAAGTTATCTATATACAAATGCTGATGTATTAAAAATGGGTGAGGCTTTGTATATGGAGTCAATAGGTTTACGTGTTTATAAAAATAAGATTGTTAATATTTATCTTTTTTTCAAAAGATCTGAAGGCTATAAGGTTTTACGGGGTTTTTTAGCTGATTATGGTTTGTTCACCAGCAAGCCCGATGATTATGTTGATATTTATGATTGGAAATCAAGGGCGGTTAGCCTGTCTTTAAATTATGAAATTAGGATGGACATGGGGGTAGCCGTTTTTACCTGTAATGAAATACAAACCGAAATTCTGGTTAAAAGGCACAGGGCCAAAATTGATGCCCTGAATAATCCCGATGATAAGGGGATCAATTTAAAATCGGCAGGCGCTATCACACATTAATGTTACCAGGCTTGCCGTTTATTTTTTCTTATCCGGAAGTTGGGATAATACCTGCCATTTCTGATTTACAGCAGAGGCAAAGAAAAAAAGATCTTCTTTATTGGTGATATAAATGGTTGGCTGCTTCCCTACCAACACCACATCGCCGGTTACCTCTAATAAAGATTCATTAAGATTTTTTAAATCGCCTTCATCAAGTTTGAATTTGGGGGTTAAATTAAGTATTACTTTAAGCAGAGGTTTGCTGTTTTCTTTACCCAGGCTTATATCTACATAACCATTATGGGTTTTAACGTCAGAAATACTATCAACAACGGTCATTTTTTCGCCAATATGTTTGGCAACCCGATTAGCACGTATGGCATGCTGGGCAGAGGCAGTTAAACACCACAGCAGGGTAAATGTCATTAAGAAAATTGCTTTTCTCATATTTTTCAGTCAGTACTAAGTGGACCACTATATCAACATTATACGTATAAAACGGCAATATGTTATGCATATTGATCAATACAAAGGCATTTAAACTTAAATACTGGCTGTTGGTTAGTCGACTCTAAGCTGCAAAACAATAAAAAAGCACATAGCAATCTATTGTACATTGTATTGCTATGTATTATATTTGTTGTATGAATATTGAATTTGTTCAAAACTGGTTTTCCCAGGTAAAGAAAGGGACGCTATCTTATATCATTCTTATCATTCTTGAGGAAAAGGAATATTATGGCTATGAGCTTGTACAGGAAATAAAAATTCATACCACACTTGAAGTTGCCGAAGGTACATTGTATCCTTTATTAAACCGGTTAAAAACAGAGGGGATCGTGGATTCCAAATGGATAGAGCGGGAATCGGGCATACCCCGCAAATATTACACATTAAGCAAGGATGGCAAAGCAACTTTAGCTGAAATGAAGAAAATTTGGTCGGCATTAGAAATCGCTATACATAAAATTCAAAAATGAAGAGAATAATTTTTACCAATCCAACGGCCCAAAAGATCTATGACGATTATTTTAAAAGGGTTAACAGAAGCATCAGTATATTATCGACAGCTGACCAGCTTGAGATGCAGATGGAACTTAACAGTCATGTTTACGAGGCCACACATACCGCCTTGCCCGAAAATGAAATTGATGTACTCATGGATGCCCTTGAAAAATTGGGCGCGCCCGAAGTGGCACTGCAGCCGATTGTTGCAGTTAAAAAAGTGCGCCAGGCTACCCAGTCTTTTAATCCCAAACATGTTTTGCAGGCTCTATATCTGAATATTTTTAATGGTATAGGCTACTTCATACTGGCTTTTGCTTATATGCTGGTGTTGGCTTTTGGCTCACTGATAGTTTTCAAATTAGTTTCACCAACCCATACCGGTTTATTTGTTAGAGGGGAGCATTTTGTTGCATTTGGTTTTATGGTTGACCTGCCAGAGGCGGCTACTGAGTTACTTGGAGACCTGTTTATTCCGGTTGTATTCCTGTTAATGGGTGTGTTTTACTCTTTAACCACCCTCATATTTCGTTTATTGAAAAGGTAAGATCCTTTTTTGAATATCTATACATTGCTATGCTATGTATTTGCTATACTTAATTTATTTTCAATTTAAAACTTGTTTTTTAAACTGGTTGGGACTGATACCAACCTCTTTTTTAAATAATCTTGAAAAATAAGGGAGATTGTCGAAACCTAAGGAATAGGCGGTTTCGGCAATGTTATTATCCGAACCCTTTAGCAGATGTTTTGCTTCAGATATCAGGAAAATATGGATCAGTTCCATCGCTGTTTTGCCGGTTTCCTGCTTTAAAAGGTCACTGAGGTAATTTGGCGACAAATGAAGCTCAGAGGCCATCAGTTTTACGGTAGGCAACCCTTTTGTATGCAGTAATCCTTTTTCAAAATACTGCGAAAGCGCTTCGTTAAACCGGGACACCATTTTTCCTGACAGGTCAATACGGTTAATGAACTGTCTTTTATAAAAACGTTGTGAGTATTTTAGTATGGAATCAATGTGGCCCAGGATAATATCCTTGCTGTATTCGTCCTGGTTGTTATAATATTCTGTTTCAATTTTATTGAATAGTTCCCAAATGATCTGCTCTTCTTTTGGCGACAGGTGCAGTGCCTCATTGGTTTCATAATCAAAATAGCCATACTTTTTAATTTCTGAATGTAGTGCATGCCCGTTTAAAAAATCCTCATGTAGAAAGATAAGGAAGCCATCTTCTTCAAATTCAAGGTTTTTCAGCTCAATTATCTGTCGCGGTTTTACAAATGACATGGAGCCATTGTCATGGTCATACTTTGTACGGCCATATAAAAAGGTACCCGATTTCAGCTTTTTAAACCCTATCATATAAAAATCGCTGGTAAATGCCCTGTCGCCAATGGAACAGGTTTTATTGCAATGTACCAGGCTAAGCAGCGGATTTTCAGGTAACGGGAATCCGTTTTCACGATTCAGTTGGCCCAGGCTTTTATAATGTTTCATGGTTGAAAATAATTAAAGCATAATTCACACTATTAAAAGTATGAATTATGCCATGGTATTTAGTATGATCAAAGTAAAATTAGCATTGATTATTTTCCGTGGGCCGCCACCGCTACATCCTGCCATTCTTCCCATGATGCCAGGCGTTGTGCATACAATTGTTTTACCCATGGTAAAGCCACTTTGCCCAGGAAAAGGCGTAGCGGAGGGTTTTCGGCATCAACCAGTTTAAGCACAGCTTCGGATGTTGCTTCAGGCACTCCAAAAAATTCAGGAGTTGCACCCTCGGCGAAAGCGGCTTTTACGGCTTCATATTCGGGCATTGATTGTGTATGTATTGCAGAAGCGCCCCCCCAGTCGGTAGCAAAGCCGTTCGGCTCAACTATGGATACATTTATTCCAAAACCTTTAACCTCAGTTGCCAGGGTTTCGCTCAGTCCTTCTACCGCGAATTTTGAAGCGTTATAAATACCTAAAACCGGTAAGGTAGCTACACCCAAAACGCTTGATAGCTGGATGATATGCCCATGTCCTTGTGCCCTCATTACGGGTATCACAGCCTGGGTCAACCATAACAAACCAAATACATTGGTTTCTATCTGTTCGCGGGCTTCCTGTTCGCTGGTTTCTTCAATTGCGCCAAACAGGCCATAGCCAGCGTTATTGATCAGCACGTCAATAGTGCCAAAATGTTGTTTTGCCTTTTCGATTGCTGCAAAATCGGCTTCGCGATTATTTACATCCAATTGAATGGGAAGTATAGCGTCGCCATACTGCTGAACCAGGTCATTAAGGGTTTCAGGGTTCCGTGCGGTAGCTACTACTTTGTCGCCACGTTTCAGGAATGCTTCGGCCCAGAGCCTACCAAATCCGCGGGATGCTCCGGTTATAAAAATTGTCTTTGCCATTGTTAAATTATTGAAATTAAATATGATACAAAGCTATAGGAGGAGGCTCAGACAGATTTATACAAAAAAGGGGAAAACAGATACATATTAGGGTATTGATGTTTTATGTGAGGGATTTAAAGCTACTTTTTAGAGCAGGATAAGTAGATGGGGATGTACTTACCTTTTGATAAGACGGGAACTTGTAATATCTCCTGTGATCGCCTTAATTTTGCCTTTGTTTTCACTTATATCAAACCTGTCGAAATAAGTGATTGCCGCGTTACCTATTGATTTTAGCTTACCGATGTTATCAAGGCCGTCAAACCGGGTATAATAAGTGAATTTAGTGTTGCCGATAGACTTTAGCTTACCAATGTTATCAAAGCCATCAAACTGGTCATAATAAGTTATCTGCATATTGCCAATTGACTTTAGTTTACCAATGTTAGCAAAGCCATCAAACCGATCATAATAAGCTATCTGCATATTGCCAATTGATTTTAGCTTACCATAATTATCGGCAGCATCAAACCTGTCATACCAGGCAATGGCAATATTGCCAACTGATTTTAGCTTGCCAATATTATCAAGATCATACCTGTCGTAATAAGTGACTTGGATATTACCAATTGATTTAAGCTTGCCATAATTTTCATTCAGATCGTATCTGTCATAATAAGTGATGGCGTTGTTGCCAATTGATTTCAGCTTGCCAATATTATCAAAACCGTCAAATTGGGTCATGTAATCAAAATCTCCCCTTATACCGGTTTTTAGCGGGATGTTACCATTTATTAAAAGGTAAAGAATAATTTCATCATTAGCGATATCAATAGATTTGGCAGTGGTTTTTTGTGCCGAAATATCAGGATCAATATCTGAGAAAATTTGCGCCTTGCAAAATGTGTTGAGACTCAATAGAATGGTCAGCAAAAAAACAGGTTTAAACTGCATATTATAAGGATTGGTTTATGAATAAAATAAGGGATGTTATGCATCCCATTATATCCTTATGATTATAAATAACCATGATAGTTTAACCCTAATTATATTAAAAAGCTCCGGCCATATGGCCGGAGCTTTTTGCTTTTTAAACCTCCTCAACCTGCCAAACACCAGTAGCCACAGCTTTTTGGATATACTCAGAAAAATCTGTTGGTTTGCGGCCCAGGGCGCGCTGTATGCCATCGGTAAGGCTGGCATTACGGCCATCCAAAACCTCGGTGAACAGGTAGGTGATCAGCCATATAATATCCTGCGGCACCTCGTACTCAGTAAGCATGGCCGAGTAATCATTCATGGAGATCTGCTCATATTGGATAGGCCGGCCGGTGGCGTCCGCTATTTCATGCACAGCTTCCTGAAAAGTTAATAAACGCGGACCGGTAAGTTCATATAACTGCCCGGAATGCCCATCGTTGGTCAGTACCTCAACCGCTACGTCGGCAATATCATCAGCATCAACAAAAGGTTCGGGTATGTTGCCAACCGGGAGCGCTACGTGCCCGGCTAATACGGGATCTAAAAGGTAGCTTTCACTAAAGTTTTGGCAAAACCAGCTTGCCCGTAATATGGTCCAGTCGGTGCCGGCATCCATTATAATTTTTTCGCATTGTTGTGCTTCGTATTCACCCCGGCCCGATAATAAAACCAATTGTTTAACCTTACATTCTACGGCTAATTTGCTTAATGCCCTGATGCTGTCTTCGGCGCCGGGAACAGCCAGGTCTGGCTGATAGGTAATGTACACGGCATCCATGCCTTGTAATACAGGTAGCCAGGTGCTCTGGTTGTTCCAGTCAAAAGGTATTTCGGCTGATCGGCTTCCAACCCTTACGTTGTAGCCCATTTGTTTAAGTCTGTCTGTAACACGGCTTCCGGTTTTTCCGGTACCACCCAATACCAGTATTTTCCTTTCGGTGTTTTGTTGATCTTTCATAGTCTTATTTTTTTTAACAAAACTATATCAGCCCAAATTCAGAAAATAGAACAAAACCGACAGTGGGCGTTTAATTGGAGAGTGCGGATAGATTTTCGACGATCTCCTGTGATTTTTTTTGATACTGGACCGGCGAAAAACCGGCAAACTCCTTAAAGGAGCGTATAAAGTGCGACTGGTCGGCATAGTCGTTCTCAAAAGCAACATCCGTTAATTTATTATAATTGTTATTACGCAGATGGCCCAGGGATGCCTGAAAACGGCAAATGCGTGAAAACAACTTAGGCGGGATGCCAATGTATTCTTTAAACCGGCGCTCCAGGCTCCTTTCAGAAAGCTGTAAATATTTTTGTACCTCTCTTAGCGAAACAGCTCCTTTTGACTGCAGTATTTGAGCCATAGCATACTCCATCATATGGTTATGCCTGAAGTTATGGTTGATTTCCTGGGTTAAATAAGCAAATAATATATTGAATTGATCATGTACTGATGCTGTATTCAAAAGCTGCTCTGAAAGTTGATGTTCTTTTCTTTTTGCCAGATCATTTATATCAAGGCATGAGTTAGTTAATTCTTCGGCATTAAAACCAAATATGGATTTAAGCGCATTGGGATAAAAATAAATACCCAGCATGTTGAACATTCCGGTTAAATTCAATTCGGCATGGCGGGTGGTTTGCCCGAACAGAAAAACATCGCTTAGTTTTTTATCGCCCTGGGATAATATGCCCTTATGCAATGGTTGAAAAATAAGCCCAGGACAACCATCGGCCATTGTTCTGAAAAATTGTGGCGAAGTTTGGGCATTAGCGCTTTCCAGAACCCAGCAACTTCTGATGTATGCTTTAAGATGATCTGGTGGTTGAATTTGATAATAATTCATCGCTTTAAGGCATTTGATTGTACCACAATTGCTTACATAAATTTAGCAATTTTATATTTGACTATGCAAATGCCAGTTTATTACAGTTGAATCTCCAATTTATAACTGCGCTACAAAATCCCTCATCGCCTCGCCCGGATCGGGTTGTTTCATAAAGGTTTCGCCAATTAAAAAGCCATTAAAACCGGCCAATTTTAAATGCCTGATGGTTTCAGGGTCACTGATAGCGCTTTCTGATATTTTCATGAACTCGGCCGGAATGTGTTTGGCCAGTTCGTACGATGTTTCAACCGATACGGTAAAATCGGCCAGGTTGCGGTTGTTTACACCTATTGCATCCAGCTTGGGGTGGATGCTGCGCTCCAGTTCTTCGAGATTATGCACTTCAAGCAACACGTTTAAACCTATGCTTTTGGCCAGCGTAGCCATGGTATCAATTTGGGCGGGAGTAAGTATGGCTGCGATCAGCAAAATAATATCGGCGCCCAATGATTTGGCCTCGATAACCTGGTACTCGTCTATCATAAAATCCTTACGCAGGATGGGGATAGTATTTACTGAGCGGGCTTTAACCAGATCGGCTTTGCGGCCCATAAAAAAATTGCGGTCGGTTAAAACAGATAGAGCAGAGGCGCCTGCATTGGCGTAGCCGTTAGTAACGGCGCTAACCCTCACTTTATCATTAATAATGCCTTTTGAAGGCGATCTGCGTTTAAATTCGGCTATGATCCCGGTGCGCGTGGGGTCAAGCAAAAACTCTTTGAACGAATAGGTTTCCCGGTGAAAATATTCAGACTCTTCCAGCTCTACATATGAAGTACGCTTTTTTGCAGATGCTACTTCCTTTTTCTTGTAAGCAACTATTTTATCAAGTATTGTCATGCCCCCTAACCCCCTAAAGGGGGAATTTATTTGTTTAAAGTTTAAAAAATAATTTTGTCATGCCGAACTTGTTTCGGCATCCCACATGCAAAGCTGTACAACAAAATGGCCAGCTGCCCTGAGAGATCCTGAAACAAGTTCAGGATGACACCTCTTTAAAATTTGTTAACACAAAGTTATCATTATTTGCCAATTGCTATCAGCTTAGCCAGTTTTGCATTAACTCCTTACCGTATTGGGTCAATATCGACTCGGGGTGGAATTGTACGCCGCGCACATCATACTCTCGGTGCGATAATGCCATGATCGAATTATCTTCCTCGTCAATAGCGGTTACCTGCAGCACTTCTGGCAGGTCTTTGTCGCTTACTACCCATGAATGGTAGCGGCCAACCTTAAAGGTGTCTGGCAGGCCCTTAAAAAGCGGCTCCTGCCTGTTGGTTACCTTTATAGGTGTAGCTATCCCATGCATCGGCTGACTTAAATTATATAAGCTGCCGCCGAATACCTCGGCTATGGCCTGCTGACCAAGACATACGCCGAATATGCTTTTGGTAGATGAATACTTTTCGATCACATCAAGCAGTAGCCCGGCCTCTGATGGGATGCCCGGCCCTGGTGAAAGGATGATCTTATCAAAAGCATCCACATCGTCAATGGCAAACTTATCGTTCCTCCACACCTCGCATTGCTGCCCAAGCTCATTAACCAGGTGCACCAGGTTGTAGGTAAAAGAATCGTAATTGTCAATTATTAGTATGCCCCCCCGCCCCCTAAAGGGGGAGTTGGCTTTGCTCACTTGCTCGTTCATGTCTTTATATCTCTTATTCCGGATATTTAAATCGTTAGTATCTCTTGTCCCCCCTTCAGGGGGTAGGGGGCTTACAGCTCCTCTGCCAGTTCAACAGCTCTTCTTAAAGCCGCAATTTTGTTATCAACTTCTTTCAGTTCGCTTTCGGCTATAGAACCTGCTACAATGCCTGCGCCAGCCTGGTAATGCAGGGTGTTGTTTTTGCTAAGGAACGACCGGATCATGATAGCGTGATTAAAATCGCCGTTGAAGCCCAGGAAACCAATGGCGCCGCTGTAAAAACTGCGTTTGGCTTTTTCGTTCTCATCAATAATTTCCATTGCCCGGTATTTAGGCGCGCCGCTCAGCGTACCCGCAGGGTAAGTATCAGCCACAATTTTAAAGGACGATACGCCTGGCAGTAACTTGCCGCTCACATGCGATACCAGGTGAATCAAATGCGAATAATACTGCACTTCTTTAAAGGCTTTAACCTCAACCTGCTCGCAATGGCGACTTAAATCGTTGCGGGCCAGGTCAACCAGCATCACGTGCTCGGCCGATTCTTTAGGGTCATTCTCCAGGTTGCGGGCTATCTCGGCGTCTTTTACATCATCGCCGCTGCGTTTAAAGGTACCCGCAATAGGGAATATACTGGCCACATTATTTTTTATGGTGATCTGCGCCTCGGGCGATGAACCAAAGATCCTGAAATCGCCGTAATCAAAATAAAACAAATAAGGCGAGGGATTAATGGAGCGCAGCGCACGGTAAACATTAAACTCATCGCCCTGGAAAGTGCGTGAAAATGCCCTTGATGGTACAATCTGGAAAACATCGCCCCTGAAAATGTGCTGTTTCATTTTTTCAACAATGCTGATGAACTCCTCATTGGTGAGGTTTGATTGCTCGGCATCCTGGCTTTTGAAGCTGTACTCGGGGAAGTTTTTGTTTTTGATAAGGTACTCCAGTTTCTCGATACCGCCACCGTTTGTTGGTCCACCTTCGGCCTGGTTATAAAAAATGTACAATTCGTTCTTAAAGTGATCAATAGCGATGATGTAGCGGTAAATATGGTATTGCATCACCGGGATCTGCCGGGTTACATCATCACTTTGCTTTAGTTTGATGGTTTCAAAATGCTCTACCGCCTCATGCGTAAAATACCCAAACAAACCGTTCGATATTATTTTTGACGGATTGGCATCGGTTTCAAAGCTGTCGATGAAATGGTTGATCTGGTCTATCAGTTCAAATGTGCCCGCTTCATGGGTTTCGTGGCTGCCATCGGGATATTGCTTTTTTAAGATGCCGTTATTTAACACCAGACCGGCAATTGGCTCGCAGCATATGTAGCTCAAGCTGTTTTCGCGGCTGTGGTAATCAGAGCTTTCCAGCAGCAGCGAATTTGGGAACACATCCCTAAGGCGCAGGTAAATGCTTACCGGTGTGGTGGTATCTGCAAGCAGCTTTTTATGAGTAGTAGTAATTTTAAATTTATTCATGTTTGTTATCAAATTCGTTAAACAAAAAAAACCCGACGAATTGGGGTCGCCGGGTTTCCTATTTAGGTTTACAATTGATTAGTTATCTCTGATCAAAAACGCATCCGGCTGCCAAATTTAATTGGTGCCACCAGCTGTTTTTATGAGTGCTTTTAATCATCGTGGTCACAAATTTATAAAGAAAATTGAATTACCAAATTTTTTCTGAAAAATTATTATTTGCTAAATCCTATTAGCCACGTGGAATTAATAGAATACCAGCACAAATTATGATCAAAGCCAGCAAATAAAAGATAAAAATGGCTTTGTGCTTTGCTTCGGGCGTTGTTGCTTTTTTTGATTTGCTGTGACCAACAGTGATCAAAACAATAGCAATTACCATCATGAGCCAATGTTCAACCGTAAAGAAACGGGTAATTGGATCTTTCATGGTGGTGCTGTTAAACTGAACAAACGGGCTCACGAAATACAATATAATGCCAATAAGTAATTGGGTATGTGCCGATATCATGGCAAACAGGTTAAGCTTGCGGTTGCCCTCGGTGTATGGTTTTTTACCCATCAGGTTAACCAGTGCCAATAAGGCCGCCAAAACAATGAGTACTACTACAATGTAACGGAAGCCAGAGTGAAGATGCTGTAAAAAGCTATAAAGCGTCATAACATAAATTTTTGCGTGAATATACAATAAAAGCAAAAGCTGTAAAAGTATAGCGGTTATTTGACAGTAAGTTAACGTTTTGGGGAGAGATTTAGAAGTGGGACTATTTTTTGTCGCAAAAGACCACTAAAAGTGTCGTTAATGCCACCTCCGCATATGATTTTTAGTACCGAGATTTGAATTATCACCTAATATCAGGATTTATGAAAGATCAAACAATAAACTCCGGACACATCACCTTGAACCAATTGGTAGCGATTCAGGTGAAAGCGACAGAAAAAAAACTGATGCAAACTATAGCATCTATTAAACAGGAAGATATAAATCAGGTTCCCTTTGAAGGGAGCTGGACAGCCGGTCAGGTTTTTGAACATGTGAACCTATCGGTGTCGGGAGTAATAGATACTTTAAAAGCGCCCGCGGAAGTAACCGAAAGGAGTCCGGATCAACATGCTCAGGAACTCAAGGATCTGTTTTTAAATTTCGATCTTAAATTTTCTGCGGCTCCAACACTCATACCTTCAGACAGGGCTCATGATAAAAAAGCGTTGGTTAGCACCCTGGCAGGTACATTTGAAAGCCTGGTAGGTATCATTCAAACAGAAGACCTGACAGGCACCTTCGCCGGATTTAAATTTCCGGGAATGGGTCCGCTAACCCGGCTGGAATGGGTGTATTTAACTATTTATCATACCCAAAAACACATCCATCAGATAAAGAATATCATGAAGTATGTGTCCTAATAAAATCATTGTCATTGCGAGGAACGAAGCAATCTCATTAGGACGGGAAGCGGACTTTGCATGGGTTGATTAGCATGGCGAGATTGCCACGCTGCGCTCGCAATGACAAAAGTGGAGGATTTACTATACTCTATAAATAATCAGTCGCAGAAACCCCTCCTGCCGTTACATCACCCAACACACCCCTCCCGGGGGAGGGAATTAGAACAGAGATAAAACAATCGGAACCGGATAAAACAAAAAGAGCGCTGGAGTTAACTCCAGCGCTCTTTAATATTGGTAAATCCGAAATCGAAATTCGAAACTCCGAAATTAGATCAGTAACCTTACCGGCTCTTCCAGTAATGATTTTAGTGTTTGCAGGAACGCGGCACCTGTTGCGCCATCAACCACGCGGTGGTCACAGCTTAGAGTAACCTTCATAACGTTGCCTGGTACTACAGCGCCGTTTTTAACAACCGGTACCTGTTGTATACCGCTAACGGCAAGGATACAGGCATTTGGTGTGTTAATAATAGCGGTAAACTCATCAACACCAAACATACCTAAGTTTGATATAGTGAAGGTTGAGCCTTCCATTTCGGCAGGTTGTAATTTTTTAGATTTTGCTTTACCAGCAAAATCTTTTACTTCAACCGAGATATGACTTAATGATTTACCGTCGGCAAATTTAATTACAGGTACCAGTAAACCTTCGTCAACCGCAACGGCAACACCAATGTGGATATGCTCATTAGTGCGGATCTTATCGCCCAGGAATGATGAATTAATAGCAGGGTGTTGTTTCAAGGCAACAGCACAAGCTTTTAATACAAAATCATTAAATGATATTTTAACCGGGGCAACATCATTGATGCGGGTACGGGCAGCTATAGCCTGATCCATATCAATGGACATGGTTACATAAAAATGCGGGGCGGTAAACAAGCTTTCGCTTAAACGGCGGCTAATTGCCTTACGCATTTGTGTAACGGCCCTTTCGGTAAATTTCTCTTCGCCGGTGTAAGTTGGCAGGGTGATGGGAGCTTTTGCAGCCGGAGCAGTTGCAGTTGCAGGAGCTTCGGTACTTGCAGGAGCAGCAGCTGGTTTAGCGCTTGGTTTGTACTCTTCCACATCTTTCTTAATAATGCGGCCGCCTTCGGCGCTGCCTTTTACATCATTAAGGTTAATGCCTTTATCTTTTGCTATTTTACGTGCAAGCGGTGATGCTTTAACGCGGCTGTCATCAGCGGTTGATGAAGCAGCAGGCTCGGCCTCCGCGGTAGCGGTTTCAGCTTTTGGTGCAGCTTCCTCTGCCGGTGCGGCAGCAGGCGCATCGGCGGTATCCTGTAGTAAAGGAGTAATATCAGTACCCTCTTTACCCACAATAGCAATAATGCCATTAACCGGTGCAGCTTCGCCTTCTTTAGGGCCAATATATAAAAGTGTACCTGCTTCATAACCCACAACCTCCATAGTAGCCTTATCGGTTGCTACGTCAGCCAGGGAATCATCAGATTTTACTTTATCACCAACTTTAAAATTCCATTTTTCAATAACACCCTCGGTCATGGTATCGCTAAGGGCAGGCATACGTATTACAGTAGCCGGTATGCTTGAAAGGTCAACCTTTGGTGCCGCGGTAGCAGCAGGTTTTTTATCTTCAGTAGGTTTTTCAGCTTTTGCGGGGGCAGCAGCTTCAGCAGGTTTTTCTTCTTTCTTTTCAGCGCCACTATCCTGTGTCAGGGCGGCTTTGTAATCTTCGCCTTCGTTACCTAAAACGGCAATAACGGCATCAACCGGAACAGCGCTACCTTCTTCAACACCTATATATAACAAGGTGCCATCCTGATACGATTCAAAATCCATGGTAGCTTTATCAGTTTCAATCTCGGCCAATACATCGCCTGATTTCACTTTATCGCCAACTTTCTTATGCCATTTCGCCAATACCCCTTCGGTCATGGTATCGCTCATCTTAGGCATTTTAACTACTTCGGCCATATACTATTATATAGAATAATTATTTGATATAAATATAGAATTAGTCTCTGATATAAGGATAGTCCGCCTGAACATAAACATCAGTGTATAGTTCAGAAGCCTCAGGCCATGGTGATTCTTCAGAAAATTTAACTGATTCATCAACCTGTGCCTTGATCTTTGCTTCGATCTCTTCAAACCATTTATCATCAGCATAACCTTCTTTTACTATAACTTGTTTGGTTAATTCAATTGGGTCTTTAGCTTTATAGCTTTCCAGCTCTTCTTTAGTACGGTATTTTTGAGGGTCAGACATGGAGTGACCTTTGTAACGGTAAGTGCGCATTTCCAAAAAGGTTGGGCCTTCGCCTTTACGTGCACGCTGAACGGCTTCATCCATAGCAACGTGTACAGCAGCAGGGTCCATACCATCAACAGCTGATGACGGGATACCATAAGGTAAGCCTAATTTGTAAATGTCGGTTTGTATAGTAGTACGCTCAACAGAAGTACCCATAGCGTAACCATTGTTTTCGCAAACAAAAATTACAGGCAGTTGCCAAAGCGCGGCCATGTTAAATGTTTCGGTCAATGCACCCTGGCGCACAGCTCCATCACCCATGTAAACAATGTTCACAAACTCGGTACCCTTATATTTTTCGGCAAAAGCGATACCGGCACCCAGTGGTACCTGACCGCCAACTATACCGTGGCCACCGTAAAAATGCTTTTCCTTATCAAACATGTGCATAGAACCGCCTTTGCCTTTTGAGCATCCGGTAGCTTTGCCATATAGTTCGGCCATTACAGCATTAGGGGTTACACCTTTAGCAAGCGCATGAGCGTGGTCGCGATATGCGGTGATCATGCTGTCTTCCTGTTTTATTACAGACATGGCTCCGGCCAATACGGCTTCCTGCCCAATATACAGGTGGCAAAAGCCCCTGATTTTTTGTTGTCCGTATAGCTGTCCTGCTTTTTCTTCGAACTTGCGCATTAAAAGCATTTGTTCGTACCACATCAGGTAAGTGTCTTTGTTAATTTCGATTGAACTCATGTAATTAAAACAATCAATTTCTTGGAGTAAAGCGCAAATCTAATTATATCCTTGAAAATATCGAAACTGCAACGAATTTGTTGTGCAGATTTATTTTTATTTCAAATTAATGCTACAAATGAGCGGTGTAAACCGCGTTTTGTGCATTTAACCAAACTTTATACTGTCATATTGCTATAAAGCCAAAGGCTTTTTGATGGCATATAGCGGTTTGTCAGCAAATTTTGACGTTTTAAGGTCATTTTAACAATTATTTTTTTGATAAAAAAGCAAAAGGGCCTTAAAAACCACAACCATAAAGTAACATAAATGTAATGGGGATGGCCTTTGATTAATAAGATTTTTAGCTTAGATAAATAATTTATATTTATTGAAAAAAAAGTGCCATTTATTTGCAATTTTAAAAAATATAGATAGTTTTGTATCCAACGATAGACACAGTGTCTAATTTAATAAACAAATTTGTTGCCCCTAACAGCAAACTAAAGCATTAAATGAAGAAAATTACCCTTGCTATTGCATTGTTTTTCAGCGTTTTAGCCACACAGGCTCAAACAACAATCACTCCAAATATTCCCGCCGACAAGGCTCCTGACGAACAGGAAGGTTTAGCTAAAACATATTTATCACAAATTATGGGTGTTGCGTTATCTGCAACCTCAAACATGAAACTTTTTCATTTTGTATATGATTGGATAGGCACCCCTTACCATTTTGGCGGCGAATCAAGAAAGGGTATCGATTGCTCGGCCTTTACCAAAGAATTATACAGCGAGGTTTTTAACCTGGATATCAAAAGAAGCTCACGCGATATTTTTAGCATGGTGAACCCTGTAGGGAGGGATGACCTGAAAGAAGGTGATCTGGTGTTTTTTAAAATTCACAGCCGCCGCATTTCACATGTTGGTATTTATTTAGGGAATAACAAATTTGCGCATGCATCATCAAGAGGCGTTGCCATCAGCAGCCTTGACGATAATTATTACAGCCGTTATTTTTACAAAGGCGGTCGCTTGCTTGCTTCATTTAAAGATGAGTTTACCGGCTCTTCAGCTTCAACGCCCGATGCCGACGACAACAATAACTAAGAAATTCAATTAAATAATTAAATTAGTCCCTTCATGAACATGAGGGGATTTTTTTTTACCATAAGGCCATATATATTGCTCATTGTAGCCTGCGTGGTGCCGTTTTTACAGGCTTGTGAAAACCCCGTTGAAAGTAAACAAGCGGTTGTACATCACAAAAAACAGCGTCCCTCCAAAAGTTTACCGACTAAAGTGACCCCAGTTCAGCGCGATTCCTTTTGTATTGCCGCCGTTGGCGATATTATGCTGGGCACCTCATATCCTGATAGTACCACGCTGCCACCAGATAGTGCCCGCAATAGTTTTAAAGCGGTAACTGCCGAACTAAAGAAGGCTGATGTTGCTTTTGGTAACCTGGAAGGCACACTACTTGATCTTGGCGATCCGGCACATTTTAAATTGCATCAGAGGAGCAAGGCTTATTTGTTCAGGATGCCCACCCGGTATGGCTCAGTTTTAAAAGATGCAGGGTTTAATTTGCTGAGCCTGGCTAATAATCATATTAATGACTTTGACCTAAAGGGCCGCAACAGTACCACTAAAACATTAGATAGCCTGGGCATACATTACGCAGGTTTGCTTACTCGGCCGTCTACCGTGTTTGAGCTTAATGGCATTAAGTATGGCTTTTGCTCATTTGCGCCCAATGCCAATACTGTGTCCATCCATGACATGAAAGGGGCGGCGCGCATCATCAGGAAGCTTAAACAACGTTGCGATATTGTTATGGTATCGTTTCATGGCGGAGGCGAGGGGATTGACTTTGAACATGTGCCCTTTGCTGTGGAATCTTATGTTGGCGAAAAACGTGGCGATGTGCATGCCTTCGCCCATAACGCCATTGATGCCGGTGCCGACATGATATTTGGAAATGGACCTCATGTTAACCGTGCCCTGGAATTGTATAAGAACCGGCTGATAGCTTACAGCCTGGGTAATTTTTGCACCTATAAATGTGTAAGTGTAATTGGCATTTGCGGTATGGCGCCCCTGCTTAAGGTTTATGTAAATAAAAAAGGCGAATTTTTAAACGGCCGTATTATTTCATTTAAGCAAGCGCATGATAAGGGATTGATACGTGATACACTTGATCAAGCCATGCTCAGGATCAGAATGCTTACCGAAACTGATTTCCCGGAGGCAGGCCTGAATATTTCTGATAGCGGCGAAATAACGGTTCCCCCGCCGTTTGGTAATTCACTCACAAAAGTTACAATGCCCAAAGAATAAGCACGGTTAAAAAACATTAATTTGCATCTTGAATTAACTATTAACTCTTTTAAACAGACGTTCAACAGCGTATGAATAAATTTTTATTATCAATAACTACGGTTGCATTTGCGCTAACCGCGCATGCCCAGCAAGGCAATTCCCTCACAGAGAAAGATTATGCTCATGCAGAAAACTTTATGAGCTATAATACC
Source organism: Mucilaginibacter lappiensis (assembly GCF_050433765.1). GTDB lineage: Bacteria > Bacteroidota > Bacteroidia > Sphingobacteriales > Sphingobacteriaceae > Mucilaginibacter > Mucilaginibacter lappiensis_A. Next base: position 201,531 of record NZ_JBNPWP010000011.1, read on the forward strand.
GAGCAATTGGTTGACCACGGCAAGGTAACCCCTAACTGGATATCGGGCGATAAGTTCTGGTATCGGGTTTTAACCGCACAGGGCAGCGAATTTATTTTGGTTGATCCAGTTAAAAAAACACGTACCGCGGCTTTTGATCAACAGAAACTGGCAGCGGCACTATCAACCGCATCCGGCAAAACCTATGAGGGTAACAACCTGCCTTTCCGTAACTTGAGTTTTTCGGCTGATGAAAAATCAATTTCATTTGCTGCCGATGGTAAATCATGGAAATGTGACCTGCAGGGTTACCAGGTTACACCAGATAACGCCGTGGTTAGTACTCCGCGTGTGGTACGCACCGGCCGCAGGGGCGGGGGCGACGAAGTTTTTTCGCCAAATGGAAACCTGGCTGCATACATTAAGAACGATAACTTGTGGGTTCGTGATATTAAAACCGGCAAACAAACACAGCTTACAACCGATGGTGTAAAGGATTTTGGCTACGCAACGGATAATGCCGGCTGGAAATCATCTGACGGACCCGTATTGCGCTGGTCGCCCGATTCAAAAAAGATAGCCACCTTTAAGCAGGATCAGCGTAACGTGGGCGATATGTACCTGGTTACTACCAATGTTGGTCACCCTACATTAAAGGCATGGAAATATCCGCTGCCTGGCGATAAGGAAATAGCCACCATTCAGCGGGTGATCATTGATGTTGATAACCCTAAAGTGATCAATATCCAGGTGCCGCCTGATCCGCACAGGGCTACGCTGAGCGATGATATTTCGAGCAGCGGCACTTTTGATGATGTGGATTGGAACGCCGATGCCTCAAAGCTGGCCTTTGTTTCTACCTCGCGCGATCATAAGCAGGAGAAATTTCGTATTGCAGATGCAGCTACAGGTGCCGTACGCGAAGTTTTTGAGGAAACTGTAGCCACACAATATGAATCGGGTCAGGGAACTATCAACTGGAAATACCTGGCTAAGTCAAATGAAATTATCTGGTTCTCGGAACGCGATAACTGGGGACATCTTTATTTATACGATGCCCTGACCGGTAAGGTAAAAAATCAGATCACCAAAGGCGACTGGGCAGTAACCGAATTGCTTAAAGTAGACGAAAAGAATCGCCTGATATATTTTCTGGCAGATGGCCGCGAGCCGGGAAACCCATATTTTACCCACTTGTATAAAGTAGGCTTTGATGGTAAAAACCTAACACTGCTTACACCCGAAGAAGGAAATCACCAGATAACTTTATCGCCCGCAAACGGTTATTTTGTCGACACTTATTCAAAGCCCGATGTTGCCCCGGTTACCGTATTGCGTAACCTGAACGGAAAACTGATCAGCACGTTAGAAAAAACAGATATTTCAAGACTTGTTGCTGCCGGCTGGAAACCTCCTGTTCCCATCACGGTTAAGGCGCATGACGGCCAAACAGATATTTATGGCTTAATGTATACGCCAACCAGCCTCGATCCGTCAAAAAAATATCCTATTATTAATAATATTTATCCTGGCCCGCAAGGTGGTAGTGTAGGGAGTTGGTCATTCTCTTCGGCAAGGGGCGATTGCCAGGCCCTGGCCGAACTTGGATTTGTGGTTATTCAGCTGGAAGGTACCAGCAATCCGCTGCGTTCAAAAAGTTACCACGATATGAACTACGGCCATATGTCTGAAAACACCCTGCCCGATCAGGTTAGTGGTATGCAGCAACTGGCCCAAAAATATCCTTATATTGATATTAACCGCGCAGGCATCTGGGGGCACTCAGGTGGTGGTTTTGCAACCGCGGCAGCCATGTTCCGCTTCCCCGACTTTTTCAAAGTAGGTATATCAGAATCCGGTAATCACGATAACCGCAATTACGAGGATGATTGGGGCGAACGCTATATTGGCCTATTGGCGCCGCAGACCGATGGTACATCAAATTACGAGGCGCAAGCAAATCAAAACTATGCTAAAAATTTAAAAGGTAAATTGATGCTTGCCCACGGGTTAATGGATAATAATGTGCCCCCAACCAATACCATGCTGGTTGTTGAAGCTTTAGAGAAAGCCAATAAGAATTATGACCTGGTAGTGTTCCCTAATAGCGCGCATGGTTATGGCGCATATTCATTATATATGACCCGCCGCCGCTGGGATTATTTTGTAAAGAACCTGGCCGGTACCGAACCTCCGCAGGAATACTTGTTGAAAATTAAACCCGACTCACGCAATAGTGTGCAGTAAGATTATAAAGGGCCGTATCATTGATACGGCCCTTTTATGTTATGCTTCATCTTTGGTATTACGTACAAGGCTGATGCCTGTAAAGAAAAATAGCAGGGCTATAATACCTACTACTACCAGGGTGGTGGCCTGTCCGTTATGGTTGATGATCTGAATTCCTGTATAAATTAAGCCTATGATACCGAGTACGGTAAGTATGGCTCCAAAAGTTCGTTTTAGGTTCATGGTTTATATGCTGTTTTATAAAGCATTTTATAAAAACAAATAGTACACCAATAATTAATTGCTACATTTATTTACTAAATATTATCACCCATGACAAGCCAAATCATCTTTTCAATTATTGTATTAATTGTACTGGTTATTATATCAACCTCCTTTGTGTCTGTAAAACAGGGCACAATCGTGGTAATTACCATATTCGGTAAGTACCGGCGAATACTTACCCCGGGGTTGAATTTTAAACTGCCGTTTATTGAAAACATTTATTCTAAAATATCTATCCAGAACCGCTCGGTTGAGCTGGAGTTTCAGGCGGTAACCTTTGACCAGGCCAATGTTTATTTTAAAGCCATGCTGCTGTATTCAGTATTGGACCAGCAGGAAGAAACCATTAAGAATGTAGCCTTTAAATTTGTTGATGAGCGTAACCTGATGCAGGCCCTCATCCGCACGGTTGAAGGATCTATCAGGGCTTTTGTAGCCACCAAGCGCCAAAGCGAGGTATTGATATTAAGGCGCGATATTGTGGAGCACGTTAAAGAACAGCTTGATGTGATACTGGAAGGCTGGGGATATCACCTGCAGGATCTGCAATTGAATGATATTACGTTTGATGACGTGATCATGAAATCAATGAGCCAGGTGGTTGCCTCCAATAACCTGAAAGCCGCCGCCGAAAACGAGGGCCAGGCTTTACTGATCACCAAAACAAAAGCTGCTGAAGCCGAAGGTAACGCCATTAAAATATCGGCACAGGCCGAGCGTGAGGCCGCACAGCTGCGTGGCCAGGGTATTGCCCTGTTTCGTGAAGAGGTGGCCCGTGGTATGACCGTTGCCGCTAAAGAAATGGCCGAAGCCAATATGGATACCTCGGTGATCATGTTTACCATGTGGACAGAATCAATCAAGCACTTTGCCGAAAACTCACAAGGCAATGTGATATTTCTTGATGGATCAACCGACCAGATGCAGCATACATTAAAAGAAATGATGGGCTTAAACCTTTTACAGGCCGACAAGGTCAAAAAGTAAAAGTTTTAACCTGCATATTTCATGAAAGTAAGATGGATCAAGTGTATCGGCGTTATCGCCCTATTTTTATTGACGATCAGCGCGGCATCAGCCCAGCAGTTCCATCAGCTAACCGTTAACGATTTTGGCGGCACGCCCCGTGCAAATGCGCGGGGCGTAGTTGCTTACACCAATTGTACTATTGATTTCAAGTACCAGGCAAGCCGCCAAAACGGGGGCTATATACTCAATGCCTTTGTACGTTTGATACTGAACACCCAAAAATCATGGCTCGACAGGAGCCAGATATCCTCTGGTCAGCTGCTGGCCGAGGTATTAAAACACGAACAGGGTCATTATACCATTGCCTATCTGGAACAGCAGGAGGTGCTGCGCGAAATTGGTAAAACCCGTTTCAGTCGCAATTACCAGTACGAGGCCATGGCTATTTTTAACCGAATTGATGCCAAATACAAACAGCTAAATGCTGATTACGACGAGGACACCCAGCACATGACCGACCGCATGCAGCAACATAGCTGGGACGTATATTTCCAAAAACAGCTGCAGTTTATGCCGGATAATTCGTTTTAGATTTTCTCTACCGGGAAATCAGCGCTCAAACGTCAGCAAGGAGTGCTGACTGGCGGTATGCAGATCGCGCCATACCTGGTTTATCTCTGCATCGGGGTTAGCGGCCTGCAGCCCGCAATATGGATATAGTTCATCTACACATTCACGCGCTGTTTTTGCCAGCTTACGGCTGTTTGCACTTACCTGTTCCAGATGCGTTGCTTTACCGGCCAGGCTTCCCTGCCAGGACGCATCAACTGCCGCGTAAAACGCTTGGCGAACATTGTTCAGCTTATTGGTCAGGTTCTCCAGCGTTTGTTTGATGATTGTTTTTTGAGATGAGCTCAGCTTTTCGCCATTTATTTTTTCATCAAAGACAGGCCCGCACAGGTCAATAAAATGAACAGCGAGACCTGATATATTTGCCGCGAGCGTAGCTTCGGCCAGCTGTAAAAAAGGGTATTGGTATAAGGGCTCGCAGATTACCGCATGCTTGGGGTCAATTTTGAAACAGCGGTCCTTCTCAACAAAAAGGTTAGTCACTTCGTAAGCATCGCTGCCTGTGCCCATCATGCCTATAAATTTCCAGGCAGGCAAAAGCGTTACATCTTTTCTATCAAATATAAAGGGTAATATCAGCGGATTGCCATCCTCATCCAAAACTGTTTCTTCGCCCTTTTTAATAATGCAGTTGGCCGTTAAATGTGTGGCATGGTGTACACCACTGGCATATTTCCAGCTGCCGTTGATGATGTATCCATTATCGGTAATAGTTGCCGTACCGGTTGATGCACCGCTACCCGCAAGGCATAAATGAGAGTGAGCATAAAGCTGTGGCGCAACATTGGGCGACAAAAAACCACCAAACCAACCCGCCCCGCTGCACAGCGTTACTACCCAACCCACACTGCCATTGGCCCAGGCCAAACTCTCTTCCAGCCTTACCATATCGGGCAATGCCAGCTGCAAACCCGAATAAACCTTAGGCACGAGGAATTTAAACCACCCCTGCTCATAGATCAGCTCCAATTGATGGGGCTGCAACATACCTGCCTTTTCGGCATCCGGCGCTGCATCGCGGATAGTTTTTACCCACTCGGGCTTTAGGTGATATGATGGATGGTTGATCATTAGTTGTTTTTTAGCTAAAGCCCAAAGCAGAAGGCTTAAAGCCTTCTTTTCAAATTAACATTAAAGGCTTTCGGCTTTAAGCTTTGAGCCTTCTGCTTGCCTCTTCCATTCAAAATAGCCAAAAATGGCCACTACAAATAAAAACACGGTTAATACTGCAAACATGGGCAGCTTTTTATAGAACAGCAGCGGAATGGCAAACAGGTTAGATATATTTAAAAACACCCAGTTTTCCATTTTTCTTCGGGCCAGCAGCCACATGCCCGCCCAGGCTGTTGATGATACAAAAGCATCCCATACGGGCACGTTTGACGGCGTAAAGTTTTTAAGCAGCGCATACAGCACAGCCCAGCCGCCAAGCGATATGGCCAAACTTATCAGCCATTCGTTTTTGTTAGAATAGGTGATCTTAACCGGCGGCGCATCCCTTCTTCTTATCCAGTGCACCCAGCCGTAAATACTCATCACCACGTAATAAACATTCAAAGCCGACTCGGCATACAACTGTACTTCCATCAGCAGTAAAATAGATAATAAAGTAGCCGCAATGCCGGTAGGGTAAAGCCAGATATTATTAATACGTGCCAGCAACACTTCGGCAACCCCCAGGGCAACAGCAAGCCACTGTACCCAGGTGGTTTCCTTTATTTGTTCCATGAAAAGCGACATAAGGCTATGCATAGTCATGATTAATTAGTACTCATCAATTCGTGAAATTCGTTTCTATTCGTAACAATTAGTGCTCATTTTAAAAATTAAGACTTAATGATGCCATAAAATTGCGTGGAGCCTGCGGGAAAAAGTAGTTGTAGTTCACTACATGGCCACCTTCAATATCAGGGTAGGTAGCGCCATTGGCTTCATATTTCTTGCTGAAGATGTTGTTCACCTGCAAACCCAAACCAATATTTTTTACCGACCGTACGCTGAAGTTATATCTGAGCCTCACGTCGCTCACAAAATAACCTTTCAGGTAACGGTTCACCGCATAAGGGTTATCCGCGTTTTCGGGGGCTATACCAAAACCCTCAGGGTTTTGATTCATGGTATTATCAATATATTGTTTGCTGATGTATTTGCTGATGAAAGCGATCTCCCCACCTTTAACAGGGCTGTAGCTTATTACACTGGAACCAGTGAACGACGGTGAAAAGGCAATGTCTGTTTTTTTGAAGCTTTCACCCACCAATGTGCCATCATCATTAGAGAAAAACTGCTGGTAGTTTTTGATCTTGTTGGTACTTAAAGTGGCCGTTACGCCCCAGTTTAGCTGACTGGTAATTTTTACTTTGCCATCCAATTCCACACCGGCCCGGTAGCTGTCCTTTACATTGGTACGTATAGGTGAACCCACATCATTAAGCGCCCCGGTTAATATCAGTTGGTTTTTGTACAGCATATAAAAGGCGTTGATACCCCCTGTAAAAACAGCGCTGCTGGTGCGGTAACCGGCTTCAAAATCTTTCAGGTTTTCTGATTTTGGTCGGTTTTGCGGCGGCGAATCTACATAATCATCCCGGTTGGGTTCATGATTACCTACCGCGAATGAGGCATACACATTGCTATGCTCATTAAACTGATAGGTGATACCGGCTTTTGGGTTAAAAAAGTTAAGCTCGGCGTTTTGCTGCGCGTTGTTCAGGTTTTTATCTATCCCAAAAAAGGAATAATAAATGTGACGATACTGTACATCGGCATATAACAAAAACTGACTAAGATGCCATTCGGCACGGTAAAAAATGTTAAAATCATTCTTTTTGGCATTGTCGCGGTAGTATTCATAATCCGGACCGATACCTGCGCTTTCCTTAGTGTAAACAACGTTGCCATAATGCGCACCCGAGTACTGGTTATAAGCGCCGCCCAAAGTCATGTTCAGGTTGGTTTGGGGCTGATATTTCAGCGCGTAGGTAACGCCATAAAAGTCGTTATCCAACCAAAGACGGCGCACCAGATCGGTAGCACTGATGGTGGAGCCGCCAATCACAACAGGTGTCAAACCATAGTTTTTTAAAGAATCGGCATTCCTGAACTCCTCATAATAACCTTTGCCTTTGGTATAATGCAAAGCCCCGCTAAAGGATAGCTTATCTGATATTTTTTGATCGTATAGTAGCTGATAGTGGTTTTGGGTATAGTTATCAACCTGGTCTTTGTAGAACGAATCATCGGCATTTATCAGCCCCAGTTCATTATAAGTGCGGTTGTCTGAATGGGTATTATCTCCTATCACATAATCAGGCACACCGTTCCAGGCCTGGTAAGTACGCTCGTAGCCCGAAAATACATTTGCCCTTAAAGTGCTGTTTTTACCATACCATGCACCGCTTACAAAAAACGATTTGAGGTTAGATGACGCCCTGTCGATATAACCATCAGAATGGATGCGCGATAAACGGCCATCCAAACTAAAATGCCCGTCAAGCAAACCGGTACCCGCGCTCACTGTGTTTTTGATAGAACCATAAGAGCCCGCCGAAGTATTGATATCGGCATAAGCCGTATCGCGGCGGGTGGTGGTTTGTATATTGATACTGCCCCCAAAAGCGCCCGCGCCATTGGTTGATGTACCCACCCCACGCTGGATCTGGATATTATCAACAGACGAAGCAATATCAGGCAAATCAACAAAGTACGAACCCTGGCTTTCCGAATCATTATATGGTATGCCGTTAATGGTAACATTTACTCTCGTAGCATCAGAACCACGGATGCGGATACCGGTATAGCCAATACCTGCGCCCGCATCTGAACTAACTACCACGGATGGTGTTTGATTTAACAAATAAGGTAAATCCTGCCCAAAGTTGTTTTTTGCCAGATCCTTTTTACTCAGGTTGGTATAGGCTGTTGGTGAGTTTTTGCTTGCCCGGGTGGAGCTTACGGTTACCTCCTCGGCGGTAAGTGTGCCATTGTTTAGGGTAAGATTAATAACCTCGTTAGCTCTTAAAGCTACGTTTTTAGTGATGGCCTGGTAGCCTATATAACTGGCTTTAAGCAAATAATTGCCTGCCTTAAGATCAGTAAAACTATATTTTCCCGATGCATCAGCAACAACGCTTTTGGCCGGGGTTACAATAGAAACGGAAGCCCCGGGCAGTGCCTCGCCGGATGCATTAGTGATCTTTCCCGTGATGGAAAGCTGGGCCGATGCCATGACAGGCAGCAGCAGGGCGGTGATCGCCACAAATAAAATTTTCAAAATAATGAATAAACTAAAATAGTTAAACCATCTGCCCATCAGGGTGAACGTGCAGTACACTTAACCTGGTTACCTCTCCCTACGCCGGCATTACCCGGATCAGGTGCATGTTTAAGTCTTTAGTCGGGAGTCATTAGTCAGAAGTTTTGGATCGGAAGTCAATGAATGACTTAGAACTTAAAACTTTGGACTTAAGACTTAGAACTTAAGACTCAAACAATGGGTTTGATCTCAGCCTGTCTTTCAGTTTGGTAAAAACAATTTGTTTTTGAACCCAAAGCAAGGCACCCCTTGAGAATTATGTTGCAAAGATAGGGTTTGATTCGGGATTTTCCACAATTGTTTGCTTTTACGGCGTTATAAGGGCATTCATTGCCTGCGTGGTTGATTGAGAGTTTGACGCATACCATAAAACCTTTCTCCTTTTACCTTTCGGCTTTCACCTCAAAAATGTACTTTTGCAAACTTTTATTAAACTATTGCTATGCTTAGAACTCATACCTGCGGCGAATTAAATATCAGCAACTTAGGTCAAACCGTTACTTTATGCGGCTGGGTACAAAAATCACGCGATTTGGGCGGCACCACATTTATTGATGTGCGCGACCGTTATGGTTTAACCCAATTGGTATTCAATACTGATACCGATGCCACCCTGCGCGAGAAAAGCCGCGAACTGGGTCGTGAATTTGTGATAAAAGTTACCGGAAAGGTACTTGAGCGCTCTAACAAAAACCTTAAAATACCGACCGGCGAAGTTGAAATTGCCGTTAAGGATATAGAAATACTGAACGCTGCTAAAACCCCTCCTTTTCAAATAGAAGATGATACCGATGGCGGCGAGGAGCTACGGGCCAAATACCGTTATCTCGACCTGCGCCGTGCACCTATACGCAACAACCTGATTTTACGTCATAAAATGGCCCAGGAGGTACGCAAATATTTGGATGCACTTAACTTTATTGAGGTGGAAACCCCGGTACTCATTAAATCGACACCGGAAGGCGCGCGCGATTTTGTGGTGCCAAGCCGCATGAACCCGGGCGAGTTTTACGCCCTGCCGCAATCGCCTCAAACATTTAAACAATTGTTGATGGTGAGCGGTTTCGACCGTTATTTCCAGATCGTTAAATGTTTCAGGGATGAGGATTTGCGTGCTGATCGCCAACCGGAGTTTACCCAGATCGACTGCGAATTATCATTCATTACCCAGGAAGACATTTTAAATATTTTTGAAAGCCTTACGCAACACCTGTTCAAAACCGTAAAAGGTATTGACCTGGGTGCTTTCCCGCGGATGCAATATGCCGATGCCATGCGCCTGTATGGTTCTGACAAACCTGACGTACGTTTCGGGATGGAGTTTGTGGAGCTGAATGATATTGTAAAGGGTAAAGGATTTAGCATTTTTGATAATGCCGAATTGGTTGTAGGTATCAACGCCAAAGGCTGCGCCAGCTACACCCGTAAACAAATTGATGAACTTACCGAGTGGTTAAAACGCCCACAGATTGGCGTTACTGGCATGATCTATTGCCGTTATAACGAGGATAGCACCTTAAAATCATCGGTAGATAAATTTTACAGCGAAGATGAACTGACCAACTGGGCAGCCGCATTTAATGCTGAAAAAGGCGATTTAATGCTGGTACTTGCCGGGCAAACAGATAAGGTACGTAAACAACTGAACGAGCTTCGCCTGGAAATGGGTACCCGTTTGGGCCTGCGCGATAAAAATAATTTCGCACCGCTATGGGTGTTGGATTTCCCGCTGCTGGAGTGGGATGAGGAAACCGGCAGGTACCATGCTATGCACCACCCGTTCACCTCGCCAAAGCCAGAGGATATAGCTATGCTGGATACCGATCCGGGAGCCGTGCGTGCTAACGCTTATGACCTGGTGATTAACGGTACCGAAATTGGCGGTGGCTCTATCCGAATCCATGACCGCGCTTTGCAATCGCTGATGTTTAAGCACCTGGGCTTTTCGCCGGAGGAAGCACAAAAACAATTTGGCTTTTTGATGGATGCTTTTGAATATGGCGCGCCTCCGCATGGTGGTATCGCTTTTGGGTTTGATCGTTTAGCCTCTATTTTTGCAGGGTTGGATTCTATTCGCGATGTGATCGCTTTCCCTAAAAATAATTCGGGCCGCGATGTGATGATCGATTCGCCATCAACCATCGCCGATACGCAGATGAACGAACTTAAGATCAAAACAACTGTTTAAATTAATTATAACGCTGCATACCCAAAGCTCTCTTCAAATTTCTTCCTTCAGCAGAAATCTGGAGGGAGCTTTCTTAATAAAAGCCCTATGAAGAAATACATTTTACTGCTGAGCGCCATTGTTATTACAATAACTTCCTGCACTAATGGACCATCTGTTGAAATGGCTCAGCAAGCTAAAACCGATGACTCTACCATAACGGCATATCTGGCCGCTAATCCCGCTATAAAAGCAACTAAAGACCCATCAGGTTTATATTACCAGGTGGTAAAACAAGGTACGGGCGCTTATCCAACTGCAAATTCTGTTGTTACGGTTAACTATACCTGCAGCCTGATTGGCGGCCGACGGTATGACTCGGGGGATGATTTTACCAGGCCACTGTCTGATCTGGTAAAGGCATGGCAAATAGGTGTACCGCATGTAAAAGCGGGTGGCAATATCATGCTATATGTACCATCGCACTTAGCGTACGGACCAAGTGGTGCCGGGCCTATTCCTGAAAATGCCGTGTTAGCGTTTGACATCGACCTGGTCAGTTTTAAATAAAAAGCCCCTTTTTATGTAAATAGCGTTAGCTTTATATAAATTAAACCATCACTATAGTTTTTAATTGTAAAATCTGTTATAGGATTATAAGAATGATCATGAAAAAATACTTTTTGCTATTAGGTTTATTGGTTGTAACATTAACATCATGCCTAAAATTATCAAATCAGGAAACAATGCAACCTACTCCGGTTGATCCGGTGGTACAAGCCAAAGCCGATAGCGTGGCTATTACCGCTTATTTGGCAGCAAATCCAAGTATAACCGCAAAAAGAGATTCGGCGTCGGGTTTGTATTATCAGATAATAACTCCCGGTACAGGTGCCAATCCAACTGCAAATTCACTTATAACGGTTGCTTACACAGGCAAACTACTAAATGGCACCCAGTTTGATTCAAGTGTTTCCTATACGCAGGCCCTATCCAGTTTGATACCCGGCTGGATAATTGGCATTCCATTTATTAAAACCGGTGGGCGGATCTTATTGATCCTACCATCGAGACTGGGCTATGGCAATCAGGTAAATGGCCAAATACCGGCAAATTCGGTATTGGTATTTACTGTTGACCTGATCAGCTTTAGTTAATAGTTATAACATATTAATTGAAATAAAACAGGCCTGGTACAATTGTACCGGGCCTGTTTTATTTCAGGTATTTCCTGATATTTCCATTAAAATATCTAATAAGCTAAGAGATATAATTTTTGAAGTATTGTTCTTATCTTAACTGTTTAAAAAACCGGTATGAAAAAAAGTTACATTTTGTTTTTTTCACTGTTTTCGCTCAGTGCATTCGCGCAAAAAAATGATGCGGTAAAAACACAGGTAAGCAGTAAAGCCGACGCTTTACAAACCCAGATTATTGCCTGGCGGCGCGATTTTCATGAACACCCCGAACTGGGCAATCATGAGGTGCGCACATCAGCAATTATTGCCAAACACCTGCAATCGTTAGGGATACAGGTACAAACCGGCATTGCCACAACAGGCGTTGTAGGGATATTAAAGGGAGGTAAACCCGGCCCCGTAGTTGCTTTACGTGCCGATATGGATGGCCTGCCGGTAATTGAACGCACACCGGTACCTTTTGCATCAAAAGTAAAAACTACCTATAACGGACAAGAAGTTGGCGTAATGCATGCCTGCGGGCACGATTCGCACATGGCTATCCTGATGGGTGTGGCGCAGGTGCTATCGAGCATGAAAAACGAATTGCATGGTACCGTAAAATTTATTTTTCAACCAGCCGAAGAAGGTGTAGAGCCTGGTCAGAAGGGTGGGGCCGAAGAAATGGTGAAAGAGGGAGTATTAGAAAGCCCTAAAGTTGACGTCATATTTGGTCTGCATATTAATTCACAAACAGAAGTGGGTAAGATCACCTACCGGCCTGGCGGCACCATGGCCGGGGTTAATGATATGCAGATCATTGTAAAAGGGCGTTCGGCACATGGTGCCTACCCCTGGTCGAGCGTTGATCCTATCGTGGTTTCGGCGGAGATCATTAATAACCTGCAAACTATTGTAAGCCGTAATATTGATATAACTCAAAACCCCGCGGTAGTAACCATAGGGTCAATAAAAGGGGGCAACCGTTCCAATATCATCCCCGAGTCGGTTGAAATGCTGGGCACTTTACGCTCATTTACCCTGGCTGATGAAAAAACACTGATAGAAAGGGTTAAACAAATAGCCACCAAAACCGCCGAAGCGCAGGGCGCCACTGCCGAAGTGAAGATACCTTACAGTAACCATTATCCGGTTACATTTAATGATCCTAAGCTTACCCAAAAAATGCTGTCCAGTTTACAACGAACCGCCGGAGCCGAAAATGTGCTGTTGCGCCCGCCGGTTACCGGAGCCGAAGATTTTAGCTTTTATCAGGAAAAAGTTCCGGGATTGTTCTTCTTTTTGGGTGGAATGCCCAAAGGCCAGGACCCGCTTAAAGCACCATCGCATCATACGCCCGATTTTTATATTGACGAAAGTGGTTTTACATTAGGTGTAAAAGCCCTTTGTAACTTAACTTTGGATTATATGAATAGCAAATAGCATAAATTCTATTAACTGAATATCATGAAGAAAAATATATTAGCTGTGGTATTTGTAGCACTGTCCTTAACTTTATTATTAACAGCACAAAAAACATGTGCCGCAAGGGTAAGTAATGTAGATACCGTTAAGGTGTTGAAAGCAATAAAACCCGAGGTTTTGGAAATTGTAAATACCGTATTACAGGCTTCCTATACTTTTAAAATTGAGAAAGTATCTGATATATATACCCCCAATGCGGTTGTTAGTGATGAGCAGCAGCCGTTTTCATGGAATGGGCAGCTGGCCGGCGTACAGTGGGTAAACTCGGTTGAAAAGGCTGTTAAGGAATTTAAAATAAAAGATTTTAAAGTTAATGTAAAGCGCATCAAGATTTTCCAGCAAACCGAAGAAATTGCCTACCTGGTGGTACCTGTTGAATATACCGGCACTATTAACGGCGAACCATTTGATGAAGAGGGCGCGTTTTCATTTGTGTTGCGCATAGTGAGTGGCAAATGGCTCATTAAAAGCCAGGCATGGGTGCCTAAAAATGGCCTGTAATAGTATAAATCCTTAACCTTATATATGGAGCCCGAACTGCTAACCTTTAAAAGTTTTAATGATATAGTCCTGGTTAACGCCCTTACCGAATTATTGGACCAGCATGATATTCCGTATGATGTAGAAGAAAGTTCGGTGGCATTTAATCCAGCCTTTGTAAATAATGAACTATCGAAGGAATACGCGGTAAAAATAAACGGTAAAGATTTTACCCGCGTAAATCAGCTGTTAAATGATAACGAAACTGACGACATAAATCAAGTAGAAAAAGATTATTATTTATTTGATTTTACCGATGAAGAGCTGCTGGACATACTGGCAAAGGCTGATGAATGGAGCTCGTTTGATTATCAGCTTGCCCGTAAAATATTGACCGCACGGGGTGTTGAAGTAAATGACAAAACCCTGGCCGATCTGAAAAAAAGCCGGATAGAAGAATTAAAAGCGACAGAGCCGTCACAAACCTCCTGGATAATTATAGGCTATATATTTGCACTGGGCGGCGGTATAATAGGCCTTTTTGTTGGCTGGCACCTTTCATCCTACAAAAAAACACTTCCTGATGGTGAAAGGGTTTACGGCTACAATGAAAACGACCGGAAGCAAGGAAAGCGGATATTTTACTTGTCCATTGTGGTTTTCGTAGCCAGCGTTATTTATAAAATTGCACCTGCATTTACCGGGAACGGGTATTGATAAAAATTTGTCTGAACCATGATTTACACGATTTTAGGATAACCAGGATACTGATCAATAAAAAAATCAGAAAATCCTTTAATCCTATGAATCAAGGTTCAGACAATCTAATTCCCGCTGTTTGTGTCCTCACAAACAGCGGGAATTACAAACAGGTCAATTATTTATCCGCTCTGTACAGCTTAGAGATTGCTTCGTACCTCGCAATGACGCGCGGATATGGGATTAGGTCATCTGCACATCTGAAATCGGCACACCCGCACATCGAAAACCCTACCCCAATATCTCCTTAATATCATCAGCCGAAAGCGATTTGATAAAACTTTCTTCGGTGGTGATGAGCGCGCGACTGAGACTAAGTTTACGTTGCTGTAGGGCCAGGATCTTTTCTTCTACCGAATCTTTGGTGATGAATTTATAGATAAACACGTTCTTGGTTTGGCCGATGCGGTGCGTACGGTCAATTGCTTGTTGTTCCACAGCCGGGTTCCACCATGGGTCGAGGATGAAAACATAGTCGGCCTCGGTAAGGTTAAGGCCTACGCCACCTGCTTTGATCGAGATCAGGAACACGCGTGTTTTCTCGTCTTCCTGAAATTGTTTTACCACATCACCGCGGTTTTGGGTACTGCCATCCAGATATACGTAAGGTACGCCTTGCTGATCAAAATACTCGCGGTAAATGGTTAACTGTTTAACAAATTGCGAGAATACCAGCACCTTATGTCCGCCATCCAGCACATTGGCCAGGGTATGCACTACGTTTTCAAACTTACCGCTGTCGCCCTCATAATCCTTATCAATCATGATGGGGTGATTGGCAATTTGCCTCAGTTTAATAAGGCCCTGCAATACCTGTATCTGGGTTTTGGCAAAGGTGCCGTCCTCCAGGCTTTTCAGTAGTTCGTTACGGTATTCTGATTTTACTTTTTCATATACCGATGCCTGTTCCTCGCTCATCTGGCAATAGAAAAGGTTCTCGGTTTTTGGCGGCAGCTCGGTAGCCACCTGCTCTTTGGTGCGGCGCAAAACAAAGGGCTTTATCAGAGCTTGTAGCTTACGGGCCTTGTCTTCGTCCTTTTTCTTTTCAATGGGTGTTACAAACTCATTCTGAAAAAACTGTTGCCCGCCAAGTAAACCCGGATTAATGAACGACATTTGTGTCCAAAGATCGTTAACTGAATTTTCAACTGGTGTACCGCTCAGGATCAGTTTAAAGCGTGATTTTAGTTGCTTAACAGATTGGAACGACTTTGACGACGGGTTTTTAATGTTCTGGCTTTCATCCAGTATCACGTAATCAAAAAAGTATTCCTTAAACATTTCAATATCAATACGGCTGATGCCATAAGTGGTGATCACTACATCGTAATTGGCAAACACCTCGGCAGATCGATAGCGCATAGTTCCGGTATGCACCATCAGTTTTAACTGCGGTGTGAATTTTTTTGCCTCGTTAAGCCAGTTGTAAATTAACGATGTAGGCATGATCACCAGCGAGGTACTTTTGCTGCCCCCCGTCTCGGTATCCTCTTTATGCTTTTGTAGTAATGCAAGGGTTTGTATGGTTTTACCAAGCCCCATATCATCGGCAAGGCAGCCGCCAAAGTGGTAACCCTTTAAAAAATGGAACCAGTTATAGCCGGCTTTTTGATAGGGCCTTAAATTACCGGCAAAGTTTTGCGGCATTTCAACCTCTTCCAACTCCTCAAAATCAGTAAGCTTTTGCAGCTTGCGGGTCATGGTCACGTTGGCCATTTCGCCTTCGGCAAGGTCATTCACCAGGCCTATGTGGTGGCGGCGTAATTTAAGCTCATTACCGCCTTCGGTAAAATGCAGCAAGTTGCCATATTGCGAAAACCACTTTTCGGGGATCACCGCTATCTCGCCCGATGGCAGGGTAAATTCCTTTTTACGGTTCAGGATATGGTTTTTTAGCTGTATAAAAGGTATGCTGTATGGGCCAAACCATACAATGGCATGAATATCAAACCAGTCGTTATTTTCCTTTACCTCCAGGTCAATTTTGCTGTTGCCAAATACATAGCGTTTCTGGCCTTCAGGCTGTTCCAATTCAAAATCCTGCTCTATCAGTTGGTCGTGGTGTTGGTTAAGCCATTCAAAAACAGAGAAAGAATGATCGGCATCCTCATCATGGTTATCTACCTCCAGGTTTTGGAAAAGCGTTGATACCGTTCTGAGGCCCATTTGCTCCAGCTGTTGCATTTTATTTTTTTCCCAGGTGATGGAACGTTTAATACGGTGAAATATATATTCATCCCCGTTTTTTTCCATCCTTACAGATACATGCCTGCCATCGCCATAAGGAAAAATATAGCCGGCATATTTAAAGTACAATTGCAGCTGCGAAGTGCCGCCTTCAATATAAATAGGCTTTAAAGCTGCCTGTGCATCATATTTTTCGGTATTTATCGTGAATCCCTCGGCATAAACGTTATGCTTTTCTATCAGCGGGGCAACAAATTTTTCGAAGTATGATTGTTCTGACGAACGCGGGATAGCGATAAAGCGCTTGTTTAAAAATGGCTGCAATTTTTTACCCTCTATTTCCTTATCAAAATAATACAAGGTATCATCAAGTAGCATCCAGGCCGGGTGGTTACAAATGATCTCAGCATTTTTGAACATGAACTCAATCCGCATACCCTGGTACTTAATAGTCGGGAAATACCTGATCTCCTCTTCATTACGCCTGAAATGGAACAACACGGATGCCGGTTCGGTGGCTATTTGCAGCTTGCGTTCGCCCGGATAACCCTCCTTGCTCATTTGGTACACCTGCTTATTGCATAGCAGGGTTAATGCCTCGGCCATGCGCTTTTCCATTTTAGGGCGGATGGTATCAAACAGTTGCTCGTTAAAGATCTTGGCAAAAAACTCAAACGGACGGATGGGCTTTTTGTAATATCTTTTAATTACGTTGCCCTGTTCCATCTCCTCCAGTATTTTGATGAGTTTGATATCAGTATCATCAAGGCAATGGACAAATTCCTTAGCCGTATTGGAGAATAAACGCTGGTGGGTTAATGAAAATTCGCCGTTAGGATTAAGCTGAACAATGTGCGGTTCAATGACATACGACAGGTACTCATGCCGGGCAATGGCATATATAATTTGGCAAGGTTTTGTACTGTCGACGCGTAGCATTAAACTTTTAGATAAAAAATTTATTGAAGCTACATCAACAAAAAATTCAAACGTAATGAGAATTTGCTGTAATTGAAAGAGTTTTTTGTTAAATAATTGTTAACAGGTGCATTAATTTGGTTAAAGAGTTGATTTAGTTACCTAAAAGCTCAAATCAAAAAGTGATGCCGAACTTGTTTCGGCACCCCACGGACAGTTAGTCATTATACCGTACACTATTCATATGAGATGCCGAAACAAGTTCGGCATGACTTATTTATTTTCTCTGGAGCTGAGCGACTGCGGTAATTTATTCCCCCTTTAGGGGGCCAGGGGGCTTAAAACTCCAGCGTCAGTTGGTCACCGGGACCAGCTTCTCTTTCTTCTTTTTGTTTGGGTACGATATCACCAAAATTGGAGAGGGATATGCCCAGCAGCCTGATCCTGGCATCTTCGGGGTTGGTGGCGGCTATGAGTTGTTTGGCGGTTTTACTGATGGTTTCCAGATCATTGAAAGCAGTGGGGAACGATTGGTTACGGGTGATCTGTTTAAAATCACTGTATTTTACTTTGAGCGTGAGCGTACGGCCCTTTAGCTCATATTTAAGCAGCCGGTTGTGCACCGTTATCGCTATTTTATCCAGCTCGGCCTCCATTTCTTCGAGCGTGGTGAGGTCATAGGCAAAGGTATCCTCGGCCCCTAATGATTTTGTTTCGCGGTGTGGCTGTACCTCGCGGTTATCAATGCCCCGAACTATCTGGTAATAAAATTTGCCGGCTTTACCAAAATGCCGGGTCAGCTCATCCTCGGTAAGCTTTTTTAAATCGACGCCGGTATGCAGGCCCATTTGTTTCATTTTTTGGGCTGTCACTTTACCTACGCCAAAAAACTTTTCAACGGGCAGGCGTTCCATAAAATCTTCGATGGTTGATGGGCCAATAAACTTTAACCCATCAGGCTTATTAATATCAGATGCTATTTTGGCTACAAACTTATTGATGGATACCCCTGCCGATGCGGTTAGCTGCAGTTCATTTTTTATAGCTTGTTTTATTTGCCTGGCAATTTCAATGGCCGAGCCTATGTTTAGCTTGTCGTTGGTCACATCGAGATAGGCTTCATCCAGCGAGAGCGGTTCTATCAGATCTGTATACCGACTGAAGATCTCCCTGATCTTTTGCGAAACTTCATTATACGCCGCGAATCGAGGCCTCACAAATATGGCATCGGGACAAAGCTGTAACGCCCTTTTTGACGACATGGCCGAGCGGACACCAAACTTACGGGCCTCATAGCTTGCCGTGGCTACTACCCCGCCCCGGCCCTGCGGCAAGCCGCCTACCACCAATGCCTTGCCCCGGTAGTCCGGGTTATCCCGCTGCTCAACCGACGCGTAAAACGCATCCATATCAATATGAATAATTTTACGAATTATTTGTGTGAGCTCGTTTTGCATGGGATAAAACAAATATAGCTTTCTAACCCTATAAAGGGTCATTCAGCGTCGATGTTGGGGGGAGAGGGTTAAGTATCTCTATTCTTCTATTTAACATTTCACATTCTTCTTTGTAACAATAAACTATAATTAACATAAAAATTATATTGCATTTTAATTCCATTGTTGATATTTGGCAATTCCAAATCAATAAGAATGAAGTTTAAATATCTACTGCTTATTTCATTATCCTTTACCACCATTTCGGTATCGGCACAAAAAAGAAAATCTGTATCCGGTCAATCATCTTCAGCTGCAACATCACTATCCCGCCCCAAACTGGTTGTTGGCCTGGTGGTTGATCAAATGCGTTGGGATTATTTATACAGGTATTATGACCGCTACCAAACCGGCGGATTTAAACGTTTATTGAATGAGGGTTTCACTTGCGAAAATACCAATATTGACTATATACCAACCGTAACAGCCGCTGGGCACACCTGTATATACACTGGTTCGGTACCCGCTATACACGGTATAGCAGGTAACGATTTTATTATACAGGCAACCGGAAAATCCATGTATTGTACTGACGATAGCACCGTAAGGGCCGTTGGCAGCACCTCAAAAGCCGGGCAAATGTCACCACGTAATTTGTTGGTTACTACCGTTACTGACGAGTTAAGGCTGGCAACAAATTTCAGATCAAAAGTAATTGGTATTGCCCTGAAAGACAGGGGTGGTATTTTACCCGCGGGCCATGCGGCCAATGCCGCATACTGGTTTGATGATACCAGCGGCAACTGGATAAGCAGTACTTATTATATGACCGATCTGCCTACCTGGGCCAAAAAATTCAACGATCAAAAAATACCCGAAAAATACCTGAAACAGGATTGGAACCCGCTTTACCCTATAAACACCTACCTGCAAAGCGCATCGGACAACAGCGCCAAATATGAAGGCAAATTTGCGGGTACAACTACGCCAACCCTGCCGGTTAAAACATCAGAACTGTACAATGGCAGAATGGGCATGATCCGCTCTACACCTTTTGGTAACACCATGACGCTTGATTTGGCTAAAGCAGCTATTGAAGGTGAGCAATTGGGTAAAAACACCGTGACCGATTTTTTAGCGGTGAGCCTGTCATCAACAGATTATGTTGGTCATCAGTTTGGTCCAAACTCTGTGGAAGTGGAAGATACTTATTTAAGACTTGACAAGGACCTGGCTTCTTTTTTCAGCTACCTGGATGCAACGGTGGGCAAAGGCAATTATTCGGTTTTTATAACTGCCGATCACGGCGCCGCGCATAACACCAATTTTTTAAAGGATCATAACATTCCGGCAGGGCTTTGGGACGACGCAGCAACAGCAAAGGAAATGAACGCGATGCTGGAAGATAAATACAAGGTAAAAAACCTGGTGATCAGTATGGATAATTACCAGGTGAATTTTAGTAATGCCGCCATTAAAAAAGAAGGCTTAAACGAAGATGCTATTAAATTGGATTGCATCCAATACCTGCAAAAACAACCCGCCATTGCTTTCGCGGTTGATATGCAAAAGGCACAAACCGCAAACCTGCCCGAAGAACTGCGCAGCCGCATTATCAACGGATACAACGTAGAGCATAGCGGGGGTATACAAATTATTTTAAAACCGGGATGGTTCTCTGGACACGGCGCTACCGGTACAACGCACGGCACCTGGAACCCTTATGATACACATATTCCGTTGGTGTTTATGGGCTGGGGCATTAAACATGGTAGCCTTACACGCCAAACACATATGACTGATATTGCCCCTACTGTGGCATCGTTATTACACATACAGGCGCCTAACGGTAATATAGGTAAAACTATCAGCGAAGTGTTAGTTCAGGAAAAGCGATAAGAGGGGCGGGGTGCGTGGAGCCCGGATCGGGAAGTCCTGGCATTGGCGTAAACAGGTCTTAAATCAAATTAATACAGAGACGCATACTTGCGTCTCTTTTTCAATAAAATACGGTCACCAGAACAGGGAGAACAATGAAAAAGTACGTCTCTAAATTTCATTATTTAACGCAGGACCTTCCGGGGCGCAGTCATGTACAACAGGTGCAGATGGCTTGCGGGGCGGGCGCCAATTGGGTACAATACCGTTGCATGACCAAACCCGAGGATGAACTGATTGATGAAATAAACGAGATAGCCGAGATCTGCGATGACTGGGGTGCCACCCTGATCATTACCAATCATTATGACCTGCTTGACAGGGTTGACGCCCAGGGCGTACATATAGAGGATTTTGACGCTGATTTTGTGACCATACGCAAAGTGATAGGTGAAGATAAAACATTGGGCGCATCGGCCACAAATCCCGATGACCTGTTAAAAATACAAAACCTGGGCGTGGTTGATTACTGTGGATATGGTCCCTTTGCGCATACCGATACCAAGCCCAATGATTATACGCTGCTTGGTTTTGAAGGGTATCGCCAATTGGAAAAACTGCCCGTTAATATCCCGGTGATAGCGGTAGGCGGGATACAGCTGCAGGATGTGGAGCATTTATTAAAAACAAGTATTTATGGGATAGCGGTATCCGGAGCTGTTAATCTGTCGCTTGATCCGGCAGGAATGGTGAAGGAGTTTTACAGGAAGGTTTATTAAGTCGTCAGCCCCCTCTAATCTCCCCCAAAGGGGGAGACTTCAAAAAAGTATTTTAAAGCCCTCTCCTTTGGAGAGGGTTGGGTGAGGCTCCTCAATGACGTGTTGTAAGCAGGGGGAGTATTCCGTCAAATTGTATTAATGTCGTCACAATCACATTGACTATAAATCCCATATTTATTTTTCATTAAATATTCATTTAATCTGCCTACTTTTAAACAATGTCTTCGCACCACATTGTACGTGAAAAACAAGAGCCTGCTTTACTGGTTCTTGGGGTTGATAATTTTTCAGAAGAGCTGCTGGGTCAGCTGTTGGAGTGGAGCCCTACGGTAATAACCACTCCGCATACCGCCGAAAAACTGGATACCTTTGGTATTAAGGTAGATTGGGTGATCACAGACGGGGAAGGAGGGGTTTCACAGTCGGATGTTAAACTGATGCCGGTTGGTGATGACACATTGACAGGAGCAGCATTAAAATATTTGATCGCACACAACTATCCGGCGGTAAATATCGTAACTGATATATTGGATCTGGATGATTTTGCGGATTATGCCGGTAAAATTAACCTGGTGATATTTAAGGGGCATCAAAAAATTTATGCGGTTAATTCCGGCTTTAGCAAGTGGAAACCCGCGGGAGAGGTGATCAGGCTATTATCTGATGATGTTGAAGTAAATTACAGCGGGTTAGAAAAGGTAGATGCAGACAGGTATAAAACTACCAATGATGGTTTTTTTACCCTGCAATTTGAGCGGCCGTTTTTGTTTATTGCCGAGGACCTGGATTGAGTCATAATAAAGTATAAATAAGCTGTTTTTACAGCTAAAAATTTTGTTGGTGTGCTTTTTGTTAATTATAATTAAATACGCGTTAAACCGTTTAAACATTTATTAGTCTATGTATTTATATCAGCAAACAATATCGGGCTGATTGGTTAAAAAATTTTCATCATGAAACGGACATATAAAAACTTATTTTCATTTGCTTTAGGTGCTCTATTGAGCTTGCCTTTAGCTTTTACTGCCAGTGCACAGCATAGAGGTGGTAGCGGCGGCGGCGGTGGTGGCGGCGGTGCCGTAAGATCATCAGGCGGTGGTGGCGGTGGTGGTAGTTTCTCCAGACCTTCAAGTGGTGCTTCTGTTTCGCGCCCTTCATTTAATAATGGTGGCGGCGCACGTTCAGCTGTAGCTGCTCCACAACGTACTTATGGTTCAGGAACTGCAACGCGTAGCGGAGTAAGTGTAGCTCCACAACGTACCAATGGTTATGCCAACAGGCAAAACGTAGGTGTAGCACCTGGTGGTAGCCGGGTTAGCGGAAGCGCAACACGTAATTATGGTTACGGTACCCGTGGTTATGCCAGTGTTGACAGACGTGCCTACAACGGCGGTCGCGGCACTTATTACAGAGGCGGTAATTATGGATACGGACGCCGTGTTTATTCAGGTGCCTATGGCGGTCGTGGCGGTTATTTTGGTAGCCACTACTATTACCCATACCGTAACTATTATAACTCATATTATTTGCCAAGACTTGGTTTTAGCATAGGATTTTTACCTTATGGCTACTATCCATTCTATTGGGGCGATTATCAATATTTCTACAGCGATGGTTTATACTATCGTCAATATAACGACCAGTATACTGTTGTTGAACCACCGGTAGGTGCCGAGATTAAAAATCTTCCTAAAGATGCTCAATCTATCATGATCAATGGCGAGCAGTATTATGAATCAAACGGTGTTTACTACCAGCCTATCACCAAAGATGACGGAACCGCATCTTACGTAATTGCAGGTAAAGACGGCGAACTGAACACAGATCAGGGCGGTGGTAATGGCGATTATCAGCAAGCTCCTCAAATGGGGGACATTGTATCTCAATTACCAGAAGATAGCCGGAAAATAAAGATCAACGGTGAAAAGCTTTATGTATCTCCTGATGGTTTTTACTACCAGGAAACATCTGATAACAATGGGAACAAGGCTTACAAAATTGTAGGTACCCCAAGTGATGATCCCGGAGATCAACAATAAGAAAAATTAAAATTATATATAAACAGGCTGCCTCAGTAATGAGGCAGCCTGTTTTGTTTTTGTGCAGTATTATAGCCCCAAATATTAAATGTTATAAAAGTATTTATGCCGATGGTGGTAAATGGCTAACTTTGCCCCCTGTAATGTTAACCTGATATCATGAAATATATAATACCCGGTTCACTTTTTGCCATTCTCATATCCATATCATGGAGCGCCAATGCGGCAATTTTAAAAGATTCCCTAAAGTTATTCCGAGCCAATAATGCCAACATACAGTATGTAGGGCGTATTGATTTTTCAAACCCTTTAAAGCCCAGGATGTGGTCGCCGGGGGTGTACATAAAGGCCCGCTTTATGGGTAAAAAGTGCCAGCTGCTTATTAACGACGAAGTGATGTATGGCAAGAGCCATAATTACCTTGAAATTGCTGTTGATAATAACAAACCCTATCGCATACAAACCACCGGTAAAATCAATGTGATCACCGTAGCCGAAGGCCTTGCCGATGGGGAACATACCATAACAATCTGTAAAGACACCGAATCGCAAATAGGGTATATTGATTTTGTTGGTTTAAGATGCCTTAAGCTTTTATCCCCGCCCAAGCAGCCAACACATAAAATTGAATACATTGGCGATTCCATGACCAGCGGTGCAGGCATGGATCAGTCAACCACGCCTTGCGGTAAAGGCGAATGGTACGATCAGCATAATGCCTATATGAGCTACGGGCCGCGTACCTCCCGTAATTTGAATGCGCAATGGCTGCTTACCTCGGTATCAGGCATTGGGATGGTACACAGCTGCTGTAATATGGATGTAGCCATGCCACAGGTGTTTGATA
This sequence comes from Mucilaginibacter lappiensis, assembly GCF_050433765.1. Lineage (GTDB taxonomy): Bacteria > Bacteroidota > Bacteroidia > Sphingobacteriales > Sphingobacteriaceae > Mucilaginibacter > Mucilaginibacter lappiensis_A. The sequence goes on from NZ_JBNPWP010000011.1 coordinate 226,091, forward strand.
AGGTTTACCTGCGCAATGATTCCCTGGCCTGGGATTTTAAACGTTATCAGCCCGATGTAGTTACTGTATGCCTGGGTCAAAACGATGGCTTGCAGGATTCGATCCTTTATTGCGATATCTACAGTAAATTCATTAAAACATTGAGGCAAAAATATCCGGCTGCGGATATAGTTTGTTTAAGCAGCCCCATGGCCGATGAAAAATTATCCATAGCATTACAGCATTACCTTACCGCTATTATCGCTAATGCTAATTTAACCGGCGATAAAAAGGTGTATAAATACTTTTTCTCCAAAAGATATTATCAAGGCTGTGGCACGCATCCCGATTTAAAAGAGCATGAGTTTATAGCCGACGAGCTAACAACCTACCTGAAGCAGCTAAAAGGGTGGTAGCTTCTTTTTTAAATTAAAGAAAACATTTTTAAATCGCGGCTATTATTATTTAAGTATTACTTAAATAAAACTGTTATGGAAAATCATAATCACCAGGAGTTAATTCAGAAATTACTGAATTGTATGTTGGCATGCGAACACTGTGCCACCGCTTGCTTACAGGAAGAAGACGTGCAAATGATGACCCGCTGCATCAGCCTTGACAGAGACTGTGCCGATATATGCACACAAGGAGCCCGCTTGCTGCAACGGGATTCTGTAATTGCACATCAATACTTAGTACTATGCGAAGAAATTTGCCGCCTTTGTGCCGACGAATGTGGTAAACATAACCATGATCATTGCCAACAATGTGCCGACGCCTGCCGCGTTTGCGCTGATGCCTGCCACGAACATCACCAGCCTATTACACAGGATTAACAGATGTGATAACTGGAAATTTATAGGGCCATGCTGAGTTTGTCGAAGCATGGTAGGAGGCCTCTGCGCTCGATTCCCATGACGTGTTTCAGTTTAACAATTAACAAATATGTCATTGCGAGCGCAGCGTGGCAATTTCCTCATGCAATTGGCGAAAGCAAAGTTTGTTACTTGTTCTGATGAGATTGCTTCGTACTTCGCAAGTATCCTTTATCCAATCCCTTTACTCATAGCTATGCCGCTCAAAATCATAATCAGATTGTGAGGTGATGATCTTTTTTCGCCGTTCAATATCCGTATCTACATTGTGATCGTAAATATTATCGGTAACGGCTATATCACGCTCCTTATCTTTTTCGGCAAAGTGGATGTTGGCCTCTGATATTTTTCCTATGGCCACATCATAAGGTCCCTTGGGCGACATCAGCTTTACAAATACCGGCAAACACTCAAACAGGATAAACAGCCACCCGATAAATGAAATAGCCAGGTAAGTATCCAGATCGCGCGAGCCGTTTTCATTGTAGGTAAGCTGTCCAAGCGCCCAGTTACGGTCGCTGAAGCCTGCAATGCTCGAAAGGCTGTCCAACTGGTGCTCGGTAAATAGCCGGGTGCTGTTCAGGCCCTCATAGTCCTTTCGTGTAGCAAGGTAATTGTCCATCTGCCCTAAATTTTGCGTCACCTCCTTTAAGCGGTTTTCCTTTTCTTCCAACACCGATTGCTTTTGCTTGGCATAGGTGCCATAACCCGTAATGCCCGATGTTTGGTTTGTTTTATCGCCAAAAACTTCCTGGTTAAGCAGGTAGCGCGAGCGGTTAATATCCCTTTCAAGCGAGTCCTTTTCCTTTTTCAGATCGCCGTTTTTGCCCATCTCCATCGCATATTTTTGCTGATAGGTTTTTTCGAGCGTATCAATTCTGCGGTGCTGGCCCTTCAGGTATGAGGTTTTTAACTTCTGGCGTATTTCTTTATCAAATATCTTTAGTTCAAGCGGTCGCGAAATAACTATCCCTATCATAATGGCCAGCAAAATACGCGGCGAAGCCTGTATGATCTGCTGGTTGGTGCTGCCCTCTTTATTAATGCTCGATACAATGTAGCGGTCCATGTTAAAAATGGCGGTTCCCCATATCAAACCAAACAAAATGGCAAAACCTACGGCAAAAGCATCACCATTAAAAACAAAATACATGGCATACCCGCCGGATAGTGAAGCAAACAAGGCGGTAAAAAATATAGTGGCGCCAATACCTACATATTTATTATGCTCAATAGGGTATTTTTTTAGGGTATCAATATGCGCTCCTGAACAAAACCAGAAAAAGCGTGTAATTTTTTTCATCTATATGATCCTTTTTTAGTGATGATAAGTGTTATAATAGTGTAAAGGTTTTAACCCATCATCGTTATTTAAGACACCTTATTGCATCAAAACACAAATATTGTGCAATATTATAGATAAAACGCACTTAGGCTTCGATTGTTACAAAAATCTGGCTTAATTATTTGATATAGAAAAAAAGCTACCTTTGAGTTATAATTTATTTGACATGAACGAGATAACCGTACAGGAACTAAAAGAAAAGATTGACAGTGGCGAGGATTTTCAATTGATTGACGTAAGAGAAGATTTTGAATTTGAAACATCTAATCTGGGCGGCCAATTAATACCGCTTGGCGGCATTTTAATTGAAGCCGATAAAGTAAGCAGAAATAAGCCGGTTGTGGTAATGTGCCGCAGCGGTAAACGCAGCGCGGCGGCCATTATGCAGTTGCAGCAGCTGGGTTATACCAACCTTAGTAATTTGCAGGGTGGTATTTTGGCCTGGGCCGCAGAAATTGACCCCACACTTAACGTATACTAATTATGGGTTTTAAGTTAGTGCTTAACGTATTGTATACCATAGGTATTGTTTTATGTCTGTTTGTAGCATACCAGGCCAATACCAGTAAAAACTATACGCTTTTGGGCGCTGCCATATTGGTAGCAGGGGTAGTTATTGTACTAAAAATAAGGTTGTTAAAAGACGTAAAAAACTCACAAAAAAAGCTGTAACTTCATTGCATGTTTATAGCAATTTTAGGAGTAATTGTGCTCGTTGTGGGTATAGTGCTCAAACGCTCGCCCGAGCCTGCTGGCCGTTTTAGCGGTGTAGTAAGTATTGCAGGGATAGCAATGGTAGCCGTTGGCTTATTACTATCCATGTTTAAAGTTATTGAACCCGGTAAAGTTGGTGTGCAAGCCCTTTTTGGTAAGGTACAGGACAATGTACTGGAAAGCGGTTTGCACATCATTAACCCATTAGTTGATATTACTACGTTTGATATACAAACCCAAACGTACACAATGAGTGCCGTTAGCAATGAGGGCCAAAAGGAAGGCGACGATGCCATTCGCGTGCTATCAAGTGACGGTTTGGAAGTTACCATTGATCTTTCTGTTTTATACAAGGTGACCCCTGACAGGGCGCCTTACATTCTTCAAAACATTGGCGAAAACTATATTGATAAGATCGTGCGCCCGGTATCGCGCACGGCTATACGTGATAACGCTGTAGCTTATGCCGCTGTGGACCTGTACTCTGTGAAAAGACAGGAGTTTCAGGATAAAATAAACCGCTACATTACTACAAATTTTGCCAAAAGAGGACTGGAGCTGCAGCAGATCCTGGTGCGCAACATTACCCTGCCAGCCTCGGTACGTGCCAGTATCGAATCAAAGATAAACGCCGAGCAGGACGCTCAGAAAATGCAGTTCGTGCTGCAAAAGGAACGTCAGGAAGCCGAACGTAAACGCGTGGAAGCCCAGGGTATAGCAGATTATCAAAAGATCCTGTCTACCGGTTTGTCAGACAAACAACTCCAGTACGAAGCCATCAAAGCCCAAAAGGAAATAGCCCTGTCGCCAAATACCAAAGTGATTATTATGGGTGGCAAAGGGAACCCTATTATATTGAGTGATAAGTAAGTTTTTGGCGGAGGCCCTTTCCTAATATTCAATTTGTCATCCTGAGGAACGAAGGATCTATGGTAAACTATATATGGAGCAGAACAGATGCTTCACTGCGTTCAGCATGACAAAATTTTTTATTAAAAGCGGAGTCATGGAATTTCCTGGCGGAGAACCGGCCACAATATGACGTTCCCAAAACCGCATGTACTGTGATTTTGTAATATCTTTATCTCCACTATGAAACTATCAGTATCAGACCACAACACCGGCGGCGATCTGTTGCTGCACAATAGCGAAACACAGTTGGACCGTCTGTTTTATACGCGCGACTTTGACTATAAATATTTTACCATAGCCTGGAACCGCGGCGAAAAGCAAACCGTAACCATTGATGGTTATCCGCATGATTTTAAGCCGCATACCGTACTGCCGCTCATGTACAATCAGTCGTTTTATTTTGAGCGCTCCGCGGATATTGTAGCCTGGCAGTTTAACCGCGAGTTTTATTGTATTGTTGACCACGACACCGAGGTGAGCTGTGTTGGCTTTTTATTTGGCATGAATGATAATGTGTTCATTGACCTGGACGACGATAACCGCAGAAAGCTGCAGATACTGCTGGATATATTTATTGAGGAACTGAAAACCAACGACGACATTCAGAACGATATGCTGGTGATGCTGTTGAAACGGCTCATTACCATGATCACCAGGCTTGCCAGGGCGGGCAAATTCCCCGATGTAAAACTGAACGACGACAGGTTCCACATTCTGCGGAAGTTTAATTTACTGGTTGAAATGAACTTCCATACCCAGCATAGTGTAAGTTATTACGCGGGGCGGCTAAATAAATCGCCAAAAACACTGTCCAATCTTTTTGCCCTTTATAACTATAAAACGCCAATCCAGATCATTCAGGAACGGATCCTGATAGAGGCTAAGCGCCTGTTGTCTTATACCGACAAATCGGCCAAGCAAATTACATATGAACTGGGTTTTGATGACGCGGCTTATTTCAGCAATTTTTTTAAAAAACACACCGCTTTATCGCCATCGGATTTCAGGAATAATAAGAAAATGGTGCCCGCAGGGAAATAATTACAAGTCATCGGGAATTATCCCCATTCCGCAGCCCTAAAAGTTGACGCACCTTTGTATCGTTGATCAGGATATAAAAAATCAACATACAAAAACAAATGAAAACTCAATCACTAAGAAACAAATTAAAAGCAGGCATAGCTGCTTCAGCAATTATCTTATCAACTATTATTGGCTCAGCTCCCAAAGCCGAGGCACAAACTCCTGTAAAGAACGTAGTAATTGTACACGGCGCATTTGCCGATGGTTCGGGCTTTAAAGGCATATACAACATACTTACCAAAAAAGGATATAATGTTACTGTTGTTCAAAATCCTTTAACATCCCTTAAAGACGATGTTGACGCTACCAACCGCGTAATTGACAAACAAGACGGTCCGGTTATATTAGTTGGCCACTCCTGGGGAGGTACTGTAATTACCGAAGCCGGTGTAAACCCAAAAGTAGTAGGTTTGGTTTATATAGCAGCCTTTGCACCTGATAATGGCGAAAGAACTATAAAACTGGCACAGTCATTACCAGCAGCGCCCGAAAATGGCATCTTGCCTCCGGATGATAAAGGCTTTCTTTATTTTAGCAAAGAAAAATTCCATGCTGGTTTTGCCGCCGACCTGAGTAAAGAAGAAGCCGACTTTATGTATGCCTCACAAGGCCCTATCGCTGTGCAAGGTTTTGTAGCCCCAGTTACCGAAGCCGCTTGGAAAACTAAACCAAGCTATGGCATAGTGGCTACCGAAGACAAAGCCATTAACCCCGACATTGAACGTAACATGTACAAACGTGCCGGCGCCAAAGTAACCGAAATAAAAGCCAGCCACGTAGTATTTATATCACACCCTGATGCCGTAGCCAAAGTTATTATTGAAGCTGCCAATAACGTATCTGCAACAAAATAATCCGGAGTATTATTTATTAAAAAGCCCGGATGCCAGTAAAGGCATCCGGGCTTTTTTGTTTGACTGCCATTATAAAAGTTTGTATCTGTTAACGTACAATCGGGTTATATTCCATCCCACGCGTCATTGCGAGGAACGAAGCAATCTCTATGCTATACAGGCGAATAGTGCATGTCGTATACCCGCTCTTGGCCGCGGGAGGGCCAGTTACTTTGTAGCCACAAAGTAACCAAAGGGCTTTCAGCAGAAATGCTTCTTTGCGCTCATGGCCTTTGCCCTGCAAAGCAGGCAGAACCACGGGCTGCTTAATTTTTACTCTACTTCGTTCCCGCTATCCCTGCTTCAGTAAAAATTGCTAATGCCCTGCCTTGCGCACAACCCACCATGTTCTGCCTGCTTTCGTCCGAAGCTTATCTGCTGACGGGGAAGAACGATGGTAGCCTCGTGCGCAAGGCAGGGCCAAGAGAAAAGTATAGACAGTCGTGTTCGCATTTTCAAAAATGAACACCTCCTGTTAACAAGAAAAAATTAGTGCCTATAACCTGATCCCCAACCCTGCATCATTATTCAGGATATACCTGCCATCAGCAAAATCGGGCATTTGGTAGGGGTTGTTGCTCACCAGGAAGGGGCCGTCAAGATCAACCCAGTCGCATTGCGGGGCCAGTGCCAGTCCGGCCAGGGCGGCGCAGCTGGTTTCGGTCATACAGCCAATCATGATCTTCAAACCAAGCTCACGGGCTTTGGCTATCATCCGGCTGGCTTCATAAACCCCTGCCGATTTCATGAGCTTAATATTGATGCCGGTATACACGCCTTTGGCCTTCTCCACATCCTCAAAACGCTGTACGCTCTCATCACCAATAATAGGGATGGGGCTGCGCTCGGTGAGCCAGGCATTACTGTCGGGGTCGGTTTTGAGCATGGGTTGCTCTATGAGCTGTACGCCTTGTTCCTGTAGCCAGTAGGTCATGTCCAGGCTTTGCTGCAGATCGGTCCAGCCCTGGTTGGCATCCACATAAAGTGGCACATTGGTAACCGAGCGTATGGTACTAATGAGTTCTTTATCTGTATCGCGCCCCAGCTTTACCTTGATCACCTTAAAGCCTTCGGCTTCCTTTACTTTTTTAATGATCATTTCAGGCGTATCAATACCAATGGTAAAGCTGGTCACCGGCATGTGGGCGGGATTGCTGCCTAACAATTGCCAGCAGGGCTGTTGCTTTATTTTACCGTCGAGGTCATGCAGGGCAATATCAATAGCGGCTTTTATGGCCGGGTTGCCGAGGGCAAGGCTATCCAGGTAGCTGATGATGGCACCAAAATTAAATGGATAACTAAACTGGCTAATATCAACCTTACTCAAAAACTCCGTAGCGCTCTGGTGGCTCTCGCCCATGTAGGGCACCATAGATGCTTCGCCGTAGCCAGTATAGCCCTCGTGCTTAATTTGTACCAGCATAACGGGGGTAGAGGTGCGCGAAAACTTGGCTATGGTAAAAGCGTGCTTTAATTGCAGTTCAAAGGGTTGATATGTCAGTTCCATGTTGAAATTTCAGATGTGCAGATGTGCAAATATGCAAATTTCAGATGTGCGGATGTGCAAATATGTAGATGTGCAGATGATAAGAAATTAATTTCAGATGTGCGGATGTGCAAATATGTAGATGTGCAGATGATATAAGAAACAGCTTCAGGTAAAAAAACTGCATATCTGCACATCTACATATTTGCACATCTATATTCCTGCTTATCTTTGCGCCCATGTCGGCACAAATTTATTCACCGTTCGAGCGTTTTAATTTCAGCAATAATAAATGTTTCCTAACCGGGCAGCCTTTAAATACTGAAGAAGAAAAGATCCAGGTTTTTCCGCAATGGCTCATGAGCCGCTACAACCTGGAAGACCAGCCCTTTAAACTGCTCGACGAAAGCATGGCCACCTACAAGGACCTTAAACTACCCTGCACCGCTGCAGTAAACGAGCAATTTCTGGAACCCCTGGAAGCCGAAATTTCCGCCGCCTTTGATGCCGGATACGAAGCCGTAAAACAGCTTGACGATCTGAAACTTTTTCAATGGGCAGGCAAATTGCTTTACGGAATTATTTTTAACGAGATACAGGCCGGTATCAAACAGCAACATGCCCAGGGCGAAGAGTTTAACATGTCGCAGGCTATTATTCATAAGTTTAACCACCTGCATTTGATGCTGCAAAGCTTAAACTTGCCCATTGAATTTGATGGTTTTAAGCCTTTTAGCATGGTTTTATTTAAGGTAGATAATGCGGACGATGTGTTCGGCTACCGCGATGAGATCAATACCCTGACTTTCTCGCTGCGGATAAAAGATTTCGGATTGATCATTTGCCTGCAGGATAATGGCGCTAATGCCAGCTATCACAAAGAAGCTTTAGAAAAGATCAAAGATCAAACCCTGCACCCCATACAGTTTGAAGAGGTTAACGCCCGGTTCTTTTACTCGGCCTACCTGTTTAACCGCCTGCCCGAGTATAATATTTTACCCGTTAACGATACCATTTACATAGAGGCCATGCCCCTGCGCGGTACCAGCACCAAACCCTTGTTTGACGACTGGGTAAATAAAATTTACGGCCAGGTGCTTGAAAACTTCTGGAAAAACTGGGGTTTCCTGCTCCTCGAGATCATCAAAAATCCCGAAGAGCCGATGAGCTTTTTATTTGATGCCGATGGCAAGCCAATTAGTGGACAAGCGATTGCACTTGCTCGGTAATTTGCTGAAAAAAGCCAGGCAAAATACCAGGGTGAAAAATGATGGTGATCATCAACCCGCTAAGCGCGCCGTATAAGTGGGCATCGTGGTTAATATTGTCGCGACTGTATTTGGAGGAATAGCTGCAATACACCAGGTATAATACGCCAAATATTACAGCTGGTATGGGTATAGGCAAAGGCAGGATCATCATTTTACTCAATGGGTTATATAATATCGCGCTAAAAACAATGGCGCTCACTGCTCCCGACGCACCAAGGCTGTAGTAGCTATAGTTTTCTTTATGTTTGAGTACCGATGGCATATCGCTTAAAATTAAACTTACCAGGTATAACACCCCAAACTGCCAGTGCCCCAATTGTGGCTCCAACTGAAAGGCAAAAAAGTAAAACGACAGCATATTAAAAAACAGGTGCATCCAGTCTTTATGGATAAGCCCGCTGGTAATAATGGTATAAATATATTTGCCGCGCGAAACATTGTAAGGGTGCAGCATGAGCTTACCGTACAGGTTTTCGTTAGAGAAGGCCATTAACGAGGTAATGACGGTAATGACAAATATTACGCAGGCAACGGGAGAAGTAAGAAGGTTTTCCATTAATTTAAATCGAGTTTGGTATTGGTTAATAACCGGCCTACAGGGTAACGCATATATGTTTTTTCGAAATAGGGCGAGTTACGGTAAACAAAGAAAAGTTGTGCCTGGGCGCTGTTAGCCAGTTGCGGGTCTTTAGTTTTAGCATCGTCCAGTTTCTTTTTCAGTTCAGGGTCTTTTTTTAGCAGCTTGGCCGCAATGTCTTCAAAAACATAATCAGAGTAGTACTCTTTTTCGCCCAGCATCGAATCAAAAAAGTTCCAGGCAAAAAATGAGTCGACCCCTTGCGGCTCCAGCGTTTCCACAATATAACGGTTAATTGGCTGATTAGTATATACTACATAATCGCCGGTATAAAATTTTACAGGCATATCAACCGGATTTAGCTTCACGTTATTGTGCAGGTAATGCCCTTCAAATGGCTTTTGCGGAGTTTTATAATCGGTAATATAGTACATCTGCAAATTCAACGTAGTATCATGTGCCAGTTGCTGCAGTTTTACCCCGTTTAGCTTAAACAGATCGATAATTTTACCCCACGCTTGCGGAATTACATAAGCAACAGGCTTATCGGCAGTGGCGGTAACTTTGTAGGTGTTATAGTATTTTATGGTTTTGGTATAAGGCTTATCGCGGTCATAGTAAAGGCGTGTTAAGCCGCTAATTTCGCTGGGCTTATATTCGGCACTATAGCCTTTAAAGGTGATGGTATCCACTTTTTGCATGTCGGCTGCCCAGCCCAAAGCGAATGTTTTTTGCTGCGTCACCTGTTCATCGACTTTTTGTTTTAATTCACCTATCAGTTTGGCATCGCGCTGGTTAATACCAATCAGGTGCTGCATAAAATCATACGTAGCATACACCCTTTTGTCAAAGGCCTTAAGCATGTGCGTTTCGGTAATATAACTGATGATGTTATGCTGGGCGGCAAAACCGGTTGCAAAGCGGGGAGTTTCTAAAAAGCTCACAATGCCCGAATCTGGTAAACCTTCTTCACCGGCACCATAAGGGATCATTTCGTAGCCGCTTTTTTTCATGTGGCTGTATAGGTAGGGTGTAAGCGTTTTGGTGGTATAATCGGCCAGGGTAGGGTTTTGCTTGTCCTTTTGAGTTTCTATCAGGGTCATCACATACTGGTAGTCGGCGCCATCACTGGTATGGTTATCCAGGAAAATCTCCGGTTTCCAGGTGGTTAATATTTGAGTAAAGGCAAGGGCATTGCGGCTGTCAGCTTTTATAAAATCGCGGTTAAGATCAAGATTACGGTAATTACCCCTGAAACCATAGGCTACAGGTCCGTTTTGGCTTACGCGACTTAAACCACGGTTCAGGCTGCCATCAATATTATACAGGGCTATTAAGCAAATTACCACATCCTTAGGCAGCTGATTTTTTTTAAGCAGATCGCGCACCAGCATCATACTGGCATCAATGCCTTCGGGTTCGCCGGGGTGTATGCCGTTGTTGATAAGCAGAACCCGCTTGTTTTGTTTTTTGATCAACGCCGGATCAAATACCTTATCGCGCGACAGTACGATGAGGGTAAGTGGTTTACCTATATCAGTAGTGCCGTAATTAAGCATTTTCATTTGCTGCGGATACAGCTTGTTCAGTTTTTGGTAATAATCAATTACCTGGGCGTAGGTGGCGGTGTAATTTTTATCCTTGCTCAGTTCAAATGGTGTTAACTGTGCTTTTACGGATAAACTGATAAAGCAAACAAATAAGGCCGATAAAGCTATTTTCATGAATTGTGTTAAAGCTCAAATATAGGGTTAAGTATAAAAAGCAGGCAGGTATGTAAGGGTATTTTTACTATAAAAAGAGTCAAGAGATAAGAAACAAGAGCCAGGGAGTCCGAAAATGGGTCTTAATTCTTATCTCTTGCTTTTATTCCAAAGCAGCAATTTCGGCCTGGATCTTTTTGGGCAGGCTTTGAACTACCAGTTCGTACGAGTGGTCAATCAGTTCGCAGAGTAGCTTACGGGTTAATGAACCATCCATATAAACGGTGTTCCACATTTTTTTATTCATATGGTAGCCGGGTTGTACCTCAGGGTATCGTTCGCGCAGGTCGGCTGCCCGTTCAGGGTCACATTTGGCGTTGAAGCTGTTGCCGCTTTGAAGGCCTGTCAATAAAAACATTTTGCCGCCAACTTTAAAAACCAAAGTATCCTCACCAAAGGGAAAACCCTCTGTTGCTCCTGGTTTTTGCAGGCAATAATCACGTAGTTCTTCTATGTTCAAAATTTAAAATTCCTTATCAATTTGTTATAAGATACTGTATTGCCAAAATTATACCTAAAACCTATAGTAAAATGGGCATATTGATCAGGTGCGTTATTCTTGAATATTTGTGGATTATCATTGTATCCGTCAATGCCTTCGGCAAAGGTATAATTGTGTTCATAACCTATGGTGATGGTATAGCCCGGTTGATCATAATCGTCATAAATTTTAAACTCATAACCCAAGCGGAGCGGGATTACCATGTTTATGCTTTTATCTTGCCCTTCAAAGCCAACGGTGGTACCTATAGGCCCGTTTTGGGGGTATAAAGGCAAATTAGTTCGTTGTATATCAACCATTTTGTTGCTGATTGCACCAATGCCGGTACCAATGTAAAAATTTTTCACGACGTTTAAAAAATCACTGTACGAGTAATCAATAATATCGCCCATTTGCAAATCGGCATGTAAAATTAACGCCTTGTAATTGTTTTTATATTGCCTGCCAAATTGATCTTTATCAGGCGTGCGCCCTCCTCCTGAAAGTGTCCCGAACTGAAATTCAAGAGCTATTGGCAGATATGGATTATAATTGTAGGCGATATTAAGGTTAAATATGGGATGATAATCCTGCTTCTTTGTATCGGCATAGGCTTTGCCATAGCCAATACCTCCGCCCCATCCCCATTCATAATAATTATAACCGCTTTGCGCTTTTGCGGTAGTTATAGCGAAAACCAGAACAAAAAACAGAATAAATTTTTTCAATATTAAATTTTAATCAATATTTACAAAGAAACCAGTCAGGTACGGGTGCTGATAAATTTTACTAATATAGCCTTATGAATTTTACTTCATCATTAAATTTCACCGTAACCGAACGCTTTTTACGTTACGTTACCCTTGATACGCAATCAGACCCCTCTTCTGTTTCGTTTCCATCAACAGAAAAGCAAAAAGATTTGGGCAGGCTACTGGTTGAAGAATTATTAACCATTGGTGTGAACGACGCGCACCTGGATGAATATGGCTACGTATATGCCACTATACCAGCTAATACCGATAAGCAGGTGCCTGTAATTTGTTTTTGCTCACACATGGATACCGCGCCCGATTGCAGCGGAAAAAATGTTAAGCCCCTTGTTCATAAAAATTACCAGGGACAGGATATTATACTGCCTGATGACCATGCGCAAATTATTAAACAGGCCGAGCACCCCGACCTGAAAAACCAACTGGGCAATGATGTGATCACAGCCAGCGGCACTACTTTGTTAGGCGCCGATAATAAAGCCGGCGTGGCCGAAATTATGGATGCCTGTTACCAACTGATGAACCATCCCGAAATAAAACATGGCAACATCAGGATATTATTTACTCCGGATGAAGAGGTGGGCCATGGGGTTGATCATGTGGATATAGCCAAGCTGGGTGCTTATGCGGGTTATACCATGGATGGCGAAAGCGCCGGTAATATGGAAAATGAAACATTTTCGGCCGATGGAGCCAGGCTTACCATACATGGGGTTAGCTCGCATCCGGGCTTTGCCAAAGGTAAAATGGAAAGCGCCATAAAAATTGCCGGTGAGATCATAGCGGCATTGCCTGATGATCTGTCGCCTGAGCATACGGAAGAAATGCAGGGATTTATACATCCGGTAGAGATAGATGGGCATGTGGAAACCGCTGGTATTGATTTTATTATTCGTGATTTTGATGAGAAAAAATTAAGTGACCATGCAAACGTTATCCGCAAAACTGCCGATGAGGTATTAAAAAAGTTTCCGGGATCATCGTACCAGTTAACAGTAGCCCAACAGTATCGCAACATGAAAAATGTGCTTGACCAGCATCCGCAGATCGTGGAGTATGCCATGGAGGCCATTAACCGCACCGGCCTAACTGCAAAGCTTTGCAGTATAAGAGGGGGTACCGATGGTTCAAGGCTATCGTTCATGGGCTTGCCATGCCCCAATATTTTTGCAGGCGAACATGCCTTTCACAGCAAGCAGGAGTGGGTATCGGTACAGGATATGCAAAAAGCGGTTGAAACCATACTGCACTTATGCATGATATGGGAAGAAAAAAGTTAAAAATATCAGTCTAAACAAATGTTAATATGTACACCATCAGGACAGCAACTATAAATGATGTAGAAACCATAAGGCAGATAGCCGACCAAACATGGTGGGCCACCTACGGGCCTATATTGGAGCGGGAACAGATAGTTTTTATGCTGGGCGAAATTTATTCGGAAGATAAGGTTAGGAGTCAGATAGAAAATAACCTGCAGACCTATCTTTTGCTGCTTGAAGATGGGCCGCCGGTAGCTTTTGCGGCCTACTCACCCCGCGAGGAAAATGCCGATATCTATAAGCTGCATAAACTATATTGCCTGCCTGTAACGCAAGGTAAGGGATATGGTAAAATACTGATCAACGAAGTTGCCCAAAAAACCACTGATGCAGGCAAACACATACTTGAACTCAATGTAAACCGGTATAATAACGCTAAAACTTTTTACGAAAAAATGGGCTTTACTATTGCCTACGAAGAAGATATATCAATAGGTAAGTACTGGATGAATGATTATGTGATGAGGAAGGAATTGTAACGATTTAAAGAAAATTTTGGCATTTAGTTTATAATGGATAATTTCATGTCTTATCCTAAATTTTTATGCAGTCATTTCTGAGTTCAAGATCTAAACTTAAATTAAAAATATTTGGCTGGTACCAAATAATTGGAGGAATAGTAGGGCTTTTGATTACCATTTGGCTTATAGCTCATACCGGGCAGATAAACGGGTTGATATTATTATTCATTTTGGTTGCTTTTGGGCTTTATGGATTCTCTATTTACTGCGGCAGGCTGTTGCTTACAGACAAGTATTCCCGGGGACTTAGTTTATCAATCATTAATCAGGCACTTCAGATAATACATTTTGCCATGCTTGGTTATGCTTATCAATATGCGTCGGGTTTAATGTTTGAATTAGGAATGGGTATAAACCAAGGGCTTAAGTTTAACTTTAATTTTGCGCTTAACTCCGTTTGGCAATTATCAATAGGCACAAACAACAGATCATTTATTCTGGCCTTTAACCTGGTAGCTATTTATTGGTTATACTTCATTGAAAAATTAAGAATAGCCATAAAACAGGAGCAGGCAAATATTGAAGAATTGCAACATGACAATGGCTTGCAACCGGATAAGTTTGGAAATGATGATGAACTTACAGATAGTCAACCCGCGCTGTAAATTTAACCCATCTGCTTCTTATATTCTTTTTTCCAATCAAGATAGCCCAACAGTGCCATGGCTACGTATATAGCATACATCATAGCGGTTAGGTGCAGGTCCTTAAAGATATATATACCTACGTAAATAATATCCACAAAGATCCATATCAGCCAGTTTTGTAAAACCTTGCGTGCTAAAAGGTACTGGGCCACTAAACTACATGCCGTACAAAAACTATCCAGATAAGGGAACGAAGCCGTAGTGTACTTTAAAACCGAGCCTAATATACAGGTGAATAAAACTACAGCGATAGCTGACAGGATAACCTCTCTTTTGCTGATGAATGTAACGGGTGTTTTTTTCTCGTTAGCAGGCTTTCGGCTCCAATGGTACCAGCCGTAAATATTCATGGCCATAAAGTAAAACTGCAGCCCCATATCGGCATAAAGGCGGGCTTCAAAAAAAATAAAGATGTAAATGCCCACGCTTACAATTGCAAAAGGCCAGTTCCAGATGTTGTTTACAGCGGCCAGGTATACACAAAGCAAACCGGTTATAACGCCAATGATCTCGGGCCAGGTTTGATGGCCCCACCATTCCTGGAGGAAATGAATGATCTGCATTGATCAAATATATAAAAAAAGGGCCGTTAAGTATGATTAACAGCCCTTTGCGTTTTTATTGCTCCCCCTTTAAGGGGCAGGAGGCTCGCCTACCAGATCTTTACGCGCTTATCCGGATCCAACCACATTTTATCGCCCTTTTTAATATGGA
Organism: Mucilaginibacter lappiensis; assembly: GCF_050433765.1. Lineage (GTDB taxonomy): Bacteria > Bacteroidota > Bacteroidia > Sphingobacteriales > Sphingobacteriaceae > Mucilaginibacter > Mucilaginibacter lappiensis_A. The sequence goes on from NZ_JBNPWP010000011.1 coordinate 241,447, forward strand.
AAGCCTCGTAAAACTCCGGCACATCGGTAAATGGGCCATTAACGCGCATAAAGCCGGGTGCATGTTCATTGGTCAGTATCTGACTGGATAACGACTCCTTGCGCTCCTGACCAAGCCAACCCAAAGAATAGCCCAAAAAATAACGTTGTAATGGCGTTAGGCCGTTGATCGGTTTCCCTTCTTTATACTGATCAGTCTTTTTAAATGCATCAAGGCCAATTACGATACCTCCCAAATCGGCAATGTTTTCGCCTTGTGTGGCTTTGCCATTAACATGCAAACCATAAATGCTATAGCCATTAAACTGGTTTATGAGCATTTGGGCCCGCTGGGTAAACTTTACCGAATCCTGCGGCAGCCACCACCGTTTTAAATTCCCTTTTGCATCAAACAGCCTGCCTTCGTCATCAAAACCGTGTGTCATTTCGTGCCCAATGGTTGATGCCGCTGCATATCCATATATAACAGCATCGTCAATATCCTCGTCTCTGGAACCTGGGATAGTGAATATGCCTGCAGGCAATACAATTTCGTTGTTTGATGGATTGTAATAGGCGTTATAAGTTTGTGGTGTTATACCCCATTCGGTGCGGTCAACCGGTTTGCCCAGTTTGGCGGCGGTGTATTTATGCCACCAGTTATTGGCGCGCATTACATTTAAAGCATAAGGCCCGCGGTTAATTCCAAGGGTCTGAAAATCTTTCCACCTATCAGGGTAGCCAACCTTTGGCATTACTTTACTTAGTTTGTAATAGGCCTTTTCCTTTGTTTGGGGACTCATCCAATCCAACTTTTCAATATGTTCCTTAAAGGTCGCGCGCATGGTTTCTACCAATTTAACATAGCGTTCCTTTGTTTTTTCAGGGAAGTATTCTTTTACAAATATTTGCCCCAATACTTCGCCCATTAAATCGTTCTCGGTATCCAGCACCCGTTTCCAGCGGGGCAGTTGCTCTTTATTGCCATTAAGCACTGTGCCGTAAAAGCGGAATAGTTCCTGATCAAAAGGTTTGCTCAGATAAGGGCCAAAAGCGGTCACCAGGTTTTTACGCAGGTAGTTTTTCCAGTCATCAATACTATAGGTTTTCAGCGCTTTATTTAAGGCGCGGTAATACTCAGGCTGACCAACAATAACGGTATCAACATGCTTGTAGTCCATTTTTTTAAATGTTGATGCCCAATCAACATCCGGACTTAGTTTGCCTAAGCCGGCTAATGGCATTTTATTATAATTATGGTAAGGATCGCGCAGATCTTCCAATTTACGACTGCTATCGGCCAAAGATCTCTCCAGCTCGTACACCTTCTTAGTTGCTGCTATTGCCACATCGGGTTGCAGCCCCATGAGTTTAAAAATTGCAGGCAAATGCTTTTGCTGGTAATCAGTACGTACGGCAACGCTATGTGCATCCGTATTAAAATAATAATCGCGATTGGGCAGCCCTATGCCCGACTGATCAAGCTGCAATACTATTTTATCGCTGTTTTTGCTGTCCTGGCCGGGGTAAGCCCCAATAGGTGTTTCTACCCCAATATTTTTAAGATGCGCAAATTCCTCCATCAATCCCTTAACGTCTTTTACCTTGTCAATTTTGGCCAGTTCATCTTTAAGGGGAGATAAGCCTTGTTTTTCAATCTCAACGGTATCCATACCGCTGTAATAAAAATCACCTATTTTTTGAGTATTGCTGCCTTTAGGGGCATTGGCTTTAAGGGCATCCTCGTTTATTTTCTTCATGCGGTCGCGCAGTTCTTCTTCTACCACATTGCCAATTCCCCAGGCCGCGTATGCTGGTGGTATCGGATTTTTCCTGAGCCAGGTGCCATTGGCATATTTAAAAAAATCATCGCCGGGCTTTACCGTGGTATCCATGTTTTTAAAAACCGGATCGTTATCGGCATAAACTTTTGTTTTATCCTTACAGGCTGCAAGTAGTAACAAGCCAAAGGCACCTGCTGCAATTGCCCGGGGCGAATTTTTTTTGATCATAAATTTTAAGTGTATGTTATAAAATACAACGGATGTATGGAATAGTAGAATATGAAATAGCAATTTAATAAAAAAAATACCTTTTTAATATATGCCTTGAAAAAAACCGGCCAAAGAAACATCAAAATAGTAACAAACTTTCCTTAAAGTATCCAACCTGATATCTATCTTACCTGACTCTAACCGGGCAATATTGATATTGGTTTCGGTAAAAAACTTTTCTTGAGTTACCTGATTTTGCCTCCTCAGGTTTTTAATTTGGAGGGCTACTTTTTTCTTAAAAGCATCGTCGGAGTTGCTAAGATATTCAAAATCAGTAAGTAGCATGGTTGGGTATGGCTCTTTAGTAATTAGGTAACAATGTGGCGTGACAAATAAATAATATTATGTAATTAAAGTTCAGGAAAAATATTGGTAATAAATATATGTCTGAACAAATATTTACTGACGTTTAGGTGAGCCTATTTTAAAAATTGTGGCAGCAAAATTGTTTACTTCAATTCGCCCTGCATACGATCTGTGAAAAAAAAATTAAAATCACCTACCTGTGAAAAACTTTTTTTGAATTCTCAGACGCCCAAGTTGAGATTTTTTGTTCTTTGTTTTGGGTTTAATCAATAGTTTAAATTAATTAGGGGAAAGGGAGCTTTGAAAAAAGCTCTCTTTTTTTGTGCAATAATTTTTACTATGCGTGCATAGTAATCACTATATTTATTTTTTTAAATATTATGCATTTCGAATTTACAGAAGAACAGTTAATGATACGCCAGGCAGCGCGTGATTTTGCACAAACAGAATTAAAGCCCGGTGTAATTGAGCGCGATGAACATCAAAAATTTCCGGCCGCGCAGGTAAAAAAAATGGGCGAACTGGGATTTTTAGGAATGATGGTTTCGCCGCAATACGGTGGCAGTGGTATGGATGTTATATCATATGTGCTGGTAATGGAGGAACTTTCGAAAATTGATGCCTCTGCATCGGTAGTGGTTTCGGTAAATAACTCACTGGTTTGTTACGGTCTTGAAAAATACGGCACCGAAGAGCAAAAACAAAAATACCTGGTACCACTGGCCAAAGGCGAAGTGATTGGCGCGTTTTGTCTTTCAGAACCTGAAGCCGGTTCTGATGCCACTTCGCAGCGCACCACTGCTATTGACATGGGCGATCATTATCTGCTTAATGGCACCAAAAACTGGATCACCAACGGCAATTCGGCATCAACCTATTTGGTGATGGCTCAAACAGATGCCTCTAAAAAACATCATGGCATTAACGCGCTTATTGTTGAAAAAGGGATGGACGGTTTTACCGTTGGTCCTAAAGAAAATAAAATGGGCATACGCGGTTCTGATACCCATTCGCTTATGTTTACCGATGTTAAAGTACCTAAAGAGAACCGGATAGGCGATGAGGGTTTTGGATTTAAGTTTGCCATGAGCACCTTAGAGGGGGGCCGTATAGGCATTGCTTCACAGGCTTTGGGAATAGCCTCAGGAGCTCATGAACTTGCCGTGCAATACGCAAAAGAGCGTAAGGCTTTTGGTAAAACCATTGCCGATTTACAAGCCATTCAATTTAAACTGGCCGATATGGCTACTGAAATTGAAGCCGCGCGTTTACTATGCCTTAAAGCTGCCTGGTTAAAAGATCATGGGCACCCTTACGCGCAGGCCAGTTCAATGGCCAAACTTTTTGCTTCGGAAGTGGCTATGCGAACAACTATTGAGGCAGTGCAAATTCATGGTGGTTATGGTTTTGTTAAGGAGTACCATGTAGAACGCCTGATGCGTGATGCAAAAATTACACAGATATATGAAGGTACCTCTGAAATTCAGCGGATTGTGATTTCGCGTGAGGTGTTGAAATAGTTGACTTGTTGAGCCTCACCCTACCCACTCTTTTTGGAGAGTAATAGCCCATTATTGGACAGACGACAAGAATTAAACGCGGTATCGACTCACCCCGACATCGCTGCGCTTGTCACCCCTCTCTACGCTCCGCGTAAAGAAGGGATTTCAACATTTTTTTCCTTTACCCTCTTTGCGGCGAAGCCGGAGAGAGGGTAGTCCAGCGAAGCGTAGACCGGGTGAGTCAACTGTGGAGGAGAGGGTTCAAAATTGCGAAATTAAAGCCCGCTCCTTTGGAAAGGATTATTACATGAGGACTTCGCCGTTTAGGTGAGGCAAAATAGTTTGAAATAGTTGACTTGTTTTTATACTTTTGATAAAGTATATCAACTTAGTAGACTATTTTAAAGAATGAATTTTAAAACAATAATAACCACCTTATCATTTGCTTTGCTTTTACAGCCAACGTTTGCTCAAACCAAACTTAAAACGGGCTTATGGCGAGGTGCTCTTAAAACAGCATCAGGTGCCGAGATCCCTTTTAATTTTGATGTAAAAGATGTAGCAGCTAAACAAGAACTGGCTATAATTAATGGCGCCGAAAGATTTAAAGTAACGGATGTTACCACCAAAGGCGATTCGGTTTTTATACACATGCCTTTATTTGACTCCGAATTTAAGTTGAAATTAGATGGCGGCAATTTAAAAGGTCAGTGGGTAAAACACCTGGGCGAGCGTGATGCCGCTGTTGAATTTTCGGCCACACCTAATACGGCATGGCGATTTGTAAAAACACCGGATAAACCGACTTATAATATAGGAGGTAGGTGGGCGGCTGTTATGAGCGAAGGCGAGGGACGCGATACTACTGTTGGCGAGTTTAAACAGGATGGCAACAGACTTACGGGTACATTTTTAACCACTACCGGCGATTACCGCTTTTTGGAAGGAACTGTATCTGGCGATAAATTATACCTGTCGTGCTTTGATGGCGGCCATGCCTATACCTTTACTGCCACGATTAAGGATGCACGAACTTTAATTGATGGTAAGTTTTATGCCGGAGCCACCTCTGTACAGCCTTGGACAGCGGTTAAGGATGAGAATGCCAAATTGCCTGATGCTTATTCGCTTACCGCGCTTAAACCGGGATATAAAAAAATAGATTTTACTTTTAAGGACATTAATGGTAAGGAAGTTTCATTGCAGGACGCCCGATATAAAAACAAAGTGGTTATTGTACAGATCTTAGGCTCATGGTGCCCTAACTGTATGGACGAAACGGCCTACATGGTGAACTACTACAAAAAGTATCAATCTAAAGGGGTTGAAGTTATTGGTCTGGCTTATGAGCGTACCACCGATTTTGAGAAATCAAAAAACGCGGTGCTGCAAATAAAGAACCGGTTTAATGTGCCGTATCCTTTATTAATAACCGGTTATACCAGTAACAAGGTTGAAACAGCTAAAAGTCTGCCCATGCTGACTAAAGTGGTTGGTTTCCCTACCACTATTATTATTGATAAAAGCGGCGACGTACGTAAAATTCATACCGGCTTTAGTGGCCCTGGTACCGGTGAGCATTATACCGAGTTTATCAGCGAGTTTGAAAAACTGACGGATGATCTGTTATCGGAAAGCCCCCCAGCCCCCTAAAGGGGGAGCCTCTTGATGTGCAGATATGCAAATTTCAGATGTGCAAATGATTTTATAAAAAAACAGAAAGCCCGGCTTCAAAGAAGCCGGGCTTTCTGTTACAAGGGTAATTCAAAGGCTCCCCCTTTAGGGGGCTGGGGGGCTTAAAGTTTGCCCCACTCCAAAATAATCTTCCAGTTCATTTAGGGTTGATGAGCTGGTGGCTATATCTTTAATAATGATGCCCTTTTCCATCAGTAAAATACGGTCGCACACATCGGTAATATGGTTAAGGTCATGGCTGGATACTATGTTGGTAATGCCCTGGTTCCTGTTTGCCTCCTTTAGCATGTTTTTAAGCCTGAACTGTGTGCTGGGGTCAATATTGGCAAAAGGTTCATCCAGCATGAGTAATTGCGGGTTTTGCAGCAGGCATGATGCCACCCCAACCTTACACTGGTTGCCTTTTGACAGATCGCGGATATATTTGCCCCTGTTCAAGATCTCATCGTTAAAAAAATCGCCCAGTTTGGCTAAAGCTTCTTCAACCTGGGCCTGGCTTTGCTGGTGCAGCCCGCCAATAAAATAAAGGTACTCCTCGGGCGTGAGGTAATCTATTAAAAAACCTTCGTCAAGGTATGATGCGGTATAGGCTTTCCAGTTTTCATGACCGGCCACTACTTCGCCGTTTGATAATACTTCGCCGGTTTCGGGGCGTATCAGGTCAAGGATCATGCGGAACAGCGTGGTTTTACCCGCGCCGTTGTTGCCCACCAGGCCAACACTTTCGCCTTTGCGTATCTCCAAATGCGGCACATCAACAACGGTGATGCCGTTATAAACTTTTTTAAGACTCTTTATCTCAATCATATTATTTATTTCTGAAGCCTTCGGCTATCTGGTATCGTTTAGTGTAAAAATCGGCTTCCAGTTGTTTTATCCAATAGTTACGGGTTAGTAAAAATGTTACAGCTATTGCCGCCAATAAAGCCAGGCCTATGTCCGGGTGTTTAAAAAGGGCTAACGGACCGTAAAAGATATAAGGCGCTATTAAAAGCGGAAATGTGAGCAATAGCTGGGTAGCGCCCACACCTTCCCAATTGAACGATGCGCCCTTTGACAGATCGATGCGCTTAAAATTACGGTTGGCAAAAAACAGCACTATGGTGGTATTTATCCCGATGTTCCATAAGTACATCACAAAGTGGACCAACAAAACATGCCATCCAAAATATACATAAGGCGTGGTTAATAAAAAGGCCGCGGTTGATACGATGGTGAACAACAGATATTTGGCCTTCACAAAATCGGTAAAGCTGATGTTGTTCACCAGCAAACCATCAAAGTGCGATGCCTGCCAGCTAAACATAAACTGACCGTAATTGATAATGAATATACCCGTCATGAACATACCTGCAAATATTTTAAAGCCCTCGCCATATTCTTTTTGGGTATAAAATATCAGTCCGTAAAACATAAAGAACAGGCCCATAATGAGGGATGATCTTGACCGTTTATTACGCAACACCAGCTTAATCTCGTTAGCTGCCAGATCGCCAACGGCACCAAAACGGGCAAGGAACGGGATATCGGTATTGCTTTTATATGTTTTTATTTTATGCGCGGTAAGCTCTTCGAGGTATAGGTTTTGTTTGAGGTATAAAAAGTTAAAATAGTACATGACAACCCCGAGTACCAATGGTATTACTGCCAGGGCGGGTATGGTGAGTAAACGCCCGAAGAACGCGTAAGATATATCGTGCAGGGAGTATAGGTGCCATTTGAAATCGCAGGTAGTGATTAGTATTAAAACAATAGCGGCAATCAGGAATACCCAGCCATTGAGGTTTGATCTTCTTTTAATATAAAGTGCCAGGTAGTTGTTAAATACCGTAAGACCGATAATGGCAACCACAAAGGCAAATGAAACCAGCAAACCCGAGTCGGTTGCTACAACTTTAAAAACAAAGGGGAAGAATAGTACAAACGGCCAAAGATTAAATACAGATAAAACCGCAGTTAAAGCCAGGTAACGCACCAGGGTGTTGCGCTTAATGGGTAAATGCAGGTAAGGCTGAACCCGTAGTGTAGGCAGTTCCTGCAGCTGCAGGCGCATCAGCAGATCGAACAAAAAATAGATCAAAATGATACCGCAGAATGATTTTACCAGGTCGTCATTTGGAAAAACTTCTTCTAAAATCTTATCTAAAAACACGCCTACAAATAACACATTCAGAAACAGGTAAAGGATCAAAATGCCCATTACCACACGTATGGCAATGCTTTTGCCTGTGTTTTTTGATCGCCAGAAAGCTTTTAACTCATGCCTGATAAAAGTAGTTACCATGTATTGTTTGAAGATAAGTTTTGGTTGAAGATAATGAAACAGGAATCGAGTATCAAGTACTTAGTATCAAGTATCAAGATTTCTTTCACTTTGATGCCTGCTTTCAAACATAACAGGTATAGATGATAAAAGTGGTGACAGTGTTTTGTCACCAGGGTCATTTATTTAAGTGGTTGATTATCAGTAGTTCATTGGTGTTCATGAGCGTTCACGGGTGTGGATATGAACAGTTACAGGCATATAGAAGCTATCTTGAAACCCGGATGGAGTATCAAGTAATTAGTATCATGTATCAAGATTTTTGGGGAGACTATCGCATCGCTCTAAAAGCTATCTTGATACATGATACTAATTTTAATACTTATACCTTTCGCCCCACAATTTTTTCAACTTTTCTTTTGATTCATTCTCGCGGGCATTATTGCCTGGATCATAAATTTTGGTGCCTTTAATAGCATCGGGTAAAAAGTCGAGCTCGGTAAAATTACCTTCATAACTATGGGCATATTTATAATCTTTTCCATAGCCTATATTTTTCATAAACTTAGTAGGGGCGTTGCGCAGGTGCAGCGGAACAGGGAGGTCGCCGGTTTGGCGTACCAATGCCATTGCCGCCCCAATTGCCGTGGTTGCCGAATTACTTTTGGCCGATGTTGCCAGGTAGATGGCTGTTTGCGATAATATAAGCTGCGACTCGGGCATACCGATCTTGTTCACCGCTTCAAAACAGCTTTGCGCCAGTAAAAGGGCATTTGGATTGGCGTTCCCTATATCTTCAGATGCCAGGATCAGCATACGGCGGGCAATAAACAGAGGGTCCTCGCCACCTATGATCATGCGGGCCAGCCAGTAAACCGCGCCGTTAGGGTCTGATCCCCGCATGGATTTGATAAAGGCCGATATGATATCATAATGCTGTTCGCCGGTTTTATCGTAAAGCGCCATGTTTTGCTGTACATGCTCCAATACCACCTCGTCGGTTAAAGTTATTTCGGGGCTATCAAAGGCGTTTACCAGCAGCTCGAAAATATTGAGCAGCTTACGCGCGTCGCCGCCTGAAAGGCGCAGCAGTGCTTCATGGTCCTTTATGATGATTTTTTTATCCTGCAACACTACATCATCTTTCATGGCCTTATCCAACAGGTTTAGCAAGTCTTCTTCGGCCAGTGGTTGCAAAATATATACCTGGCACCGCGATAGCAAAGCCGAGATCACCTCGAACGATGGATTTTCGGTAGTGGCACCTATCAAGGTTACTATGCCGCGTTCTACCGCGCCCAGTAAAGAATCCTGCTGCGATTTGGAGAAACGGTGTATTTCATCAATAAACAATATGGGTAGCGTTTCGCCTTGTTCTTTTAATAACGATGCCTTTTCGATCACCTCCCGCACATCTTTTACACCAGAGTTGATGGCACTTAATGAAAAGAACGGACGGTACAACGACTGCGAAATGATATAAGCCAGCGTTGTTTTACCCACCCCCGGCGGCCCCCAGAACAACATGGATGGCAGCGTGCCCGATTCGATGGCTTTGCGCAAAACCGCGCCTGGCCCTACAAGATGTTTTTGCCCAACATAATCGTCGAGCGATTTTGGGCGCATACGTTCGGCTAAAGGAGGCAGATTGTTCATATTGGTAAAATTCAGAAAACTAAATGCTAAATCCTAAAAAAATTAGTAATTTAATCGGCGCTAATAACTACAACATGTCATTGCGAGACAGAAGCAATGTTTTAGAAAAGTATTTAGACCTTGTTCTTTTTAGGATTTTGCCGGTTATCAATAAAAGCGATCAGTTCAATGGATTGACTTTTAGGCTTTATTCTGTAAACCAATGAAACTTGTTTGATTATTACACCGATATGTGTATGTTTTATTTTGGCAGATTTACGAAACATTAAAGGTTGGGTCTGTAACGTTTCGAGATACTCATTTACACGAGCCGACAGTTTCGCCACGATCTGCTTCGGCCAAGCCCTCCATCACATCTTTTTGCTGCTCATCACTCAACTCATCGAGCCAATCAGCTTTTCTACCCGATAAAAAGGCTTTTACATCCATGATCAACCCTTCATCATTAGTATTCATGATGGTTTGTAAAAGATTCAGTTTCTCGGCTTGAATGTTCATGCTATTCAATTTAATGCTAAAATAATTATTTATTTTGTCAAAAGCACATCAATTGATCAATAACAACCAAATGCTTAAACAGTTTAACCAATCCAACTACCGCGCCATCTGTGATGAACTTGCCGCTGCCGATGCTGATCTGGCCAATATCATTAATACCCATGGTTACCCGCCGTTATGGTCGCGGCCGAATACATTTGAAACCCTTGTACATATCATTCTGGAGCAACAGGTGTCGCTTGCATCGGCACTATCAGCATTAAATAAACTGCGGGAGCGGGTACAGGATATTACCCCGGCAAGGGTACTATTGCTTACCGACGAGGAATTTAAAGCCTGTTATTTCAGTCGTCAAAAAACTACTTATACCAAATACCTGGCCGAGGCCGTCATCAGCGGGCAAATCAACTTAACCGAATTGGAGCAATTACCTGATGAGGAGATCCGCGCCAAGCTTACCGCCCTGAAAGGCATAGGCAACTGGACTGCCGATGTGTACCTGATGTTTGTACTACAACACGCCGATATTTTCCCGGTTGGCGACCTTGCCGCCGTAAACGCATTAAAAAGAGTAAAGAAATTACCCAAAGAAACCACAAGGGAAGAATTAATTTCAATGGCAGAACAATGGCAGCCTTACCGTACGGTGGCCTCGATGCTGTTGTGGCATTATTACCTGTCAGCTCCGGCCCCCCGGCCCCCTAAAGGGGGAGCTTTTTGATTCGCATGTTTAATCCAACTATAACAAACGAAATAAATGAACAACGCCCGGCTCAAAGAGCCGGGCGCTTCAATAAGATTTTCAAAAGCTCCCCCTTTAGGGGGCCGGGGTGCGTCTACACGTTAAACAACCCGTTCCTTTCCTGCTCCTGGTAGTTTTGTACGGTTTCAATGGCGTTGTCAACCACATCGCTTAGGGCGGTGATAAACGTGCCTGGTTTGGCAAGGCTCATCGCGTGTTTAATGGCATCAACCTCTTTTGGTATTACCTCAAATGGTTTATTGGCATCAACGGATTGAATACCTTCTGTAAGCAGGCTCAAAATATTTTCGGCAGTACGGCCACGCAAGTGTTTTTCCTGGCGCAGGATGATATAATCAAACATCTCGGCAGATATTTTGCCCAGTTCGCGGATGTCATCATCGCGCCTGTCGCCGGTGCCTGCAATAATACCAATCTTGAGTGGCGAGTCAATATGGCTTAAAAATGCCTTGATACCATTATAGCCATCAGGATTGTGTGCAAAATCGATCATGAAACGGAAATCCCTGAACTCAAAAATGTTCATCCTTCCCGGCGTTTGCGCTGCCGAAGGGATAAAGGTTTCTAGCGACATTTTAATATCCTCAGTTTTAAATCCCCATAAAAATGCAGCCAGTGTGGCGGCCAGTACATTCTCAATCATGAACGGAACTGTGCCCCCAAAAGTTAGCGGGATCAGGATAGTACGTTGTACACGGATCTTCCAGTCGCCTTTTTGTATGGTAATAAAACCGTTTTCGCAAATGGCAGCAATGCCGCCTTTGCGGCAATGCGATTTGATGATCGGGTTATTCTCGTTGCGGCTGAAATAGGCAATATTACACTCGGCCCTTTTGCCAATACGTACACAATGTTCATTATCGGCATTTAAAACACCCCATCCATCCTTTTTAACGGAGTTAAGTACTACACTTTTTACCCTTGCCAGATCGTCAAGGGTGTGAATATCTGCCAAACCCAAGTGGTCTTCCTGTATATTGGTTACCACGCCTATATCGCAAAAACCAAAACCCAGGCCCGAACGAAGGATGCCCCCGCGAGCGGTTTCCAGTACGGCAAAGTCAACTGTAGGGTCGCGCAAAATAAACTCGCTGCTCACCGGGCCGGTAGTATCACCCTTGAGCATCATATTGTTCTGCACATAAATACCATCAGAGGTGGTAAAGCCTACCCGGTGACCGTTGTTTTTTACAATATGTGCAATTAAACGTGTTGTAGTGGTTTTACCGTTAGTGCCCGTTATAGCAATAATAGGTATCCGTGCCGATTTACCGGTTGGATAAAGCATATCCAATACATGCCCGGCAACGTTGCGCGGCAAGCCCTCGCTCGGCGCAATATGCATCCGGAAGCCAGGCGCGGCGTTAACCTCCAATACCACACCGCCATTGTCGGTAAGTGGTTCGGTCAGGTTTTGGGCCATGATATCAATGCCGCATATATCCAGACCAATAATTTTTGAGATGCGCTCGCAAATGAAAATATTTTGCGGGTGAACATGGTCGGTAACGTCAACAGAAGTACCACCGGTGCTTAAGTTGGCGGTTGATTTTACAAACACCTTTTCGTCTTTTGCCGGTACGGTATCAAGCGTGTAACCTTTCTTTTCCAGCAGGTCAAGTGTATCGCGATCAATCGCAATAAGTGTAAGCACGTTCTCATGCCCGTAGCCGCGGCGCGGGTCAGCATTCTCTTTATCTATAAGTTGCTGAATGGTTGATGTTCCATCACCCATTACATGTGCGGGGTCACGCAGGGCGGCGGCCACCATTTTATTATCTATCACCAATACCCTGAAATCGTAGCCGGTAATAAATCGTTCTACAATAACCTTTGATGATATTTTGGCGGCATGTTCATAGGCCGCGATAGCATCTTCTTCAGTTCTGATATTGATAGATATGCCACGCCCGTGATTGCCATTAAGCGGCTTAAACACCAGCGGGAAACCCACTTTGCGGATAGCTTCGGTCACACCTTCAATGGATGAAATGGTGATGCCTTTGGCAACAGGAATAGCCTGCTCTTGCAGCATCCGTTTGGTTTCGTCTTTATTACTGGCAATATCAACAGCAATGCTGCTGGTTTTTTCGGTCATGGTAGCGCGGAAACGGACCTGGTTTTTACCATAACCCAACTGTACTAATGATTGGTTGTTGAGCCTGATCCAGGGAATATCGCGGGCAATGGCCTCTTCTACTATGGAGCCTGTACTTGGTCCCAGGCGGGTATTTTCACGGATCTCGCGCATTTGCTGTATATCAGTGTCAAGGTCATAATCCTCGCCCTTGATCAATGCCGCTGCTATTCGTACTGCCGATTCTGCCGCGAAAACGCCAACCTTCTCTTCCAGGTAAGCAAATACTACATTGTATACGCCTCTGGTTTTGGTTTCGCGGGTGCGGCCAAAGCCGGTATCCATTCCGGCAAGTGTTTGAATTTCGAGTGCTATGTGTTCAATAACATGGCCCATCCAGGTACCTGCTATCACCCGCTGAAAAAAACCTCCGGGTACACCTGGCGAACAGCGATGGGTATACAGGCTGGGCAGCAGATTTTCAAGCCGCTCATAAAATCCATCAATTTCGTTGGTGGGCTTATGCTCCATCTCCTGCAGGTCAAGCCGCATTTGTATTAATTTTTTACGGCGGATACTCCAAATGTTTGGTCCGCGCAATACTTGTATATTCTCGATCTTCATACGTTGATTACAAAACTTTAAACCGGCTTAATTTCTTTAAAACTATAAAACTTAATAGTGTAAATAAAACTTTATAGGTAAAAAGACATTAAATGTTTACAAGAGCCTGCGTATGTGCAGGTTTTTATCTTAATTTGTATTAATATATTGTTAAAATTATGATTGTCCCGAAAGGAAAACTAATAATTATAGGCGGAGCAGTTGATATGGGGAGTAATGTTACCATTCAGGAGCATATATTGCAACCCGATTATATTAAATTTTTTGAACAGGGCATTTTAAAGCGCATCATCACCGAATCTGCCAAACATGAAGGCTCCTTAATTGAAGTAATAACTACAGCATCCCAAATTCCGGAGCTGGTTGGCAATGAATACATCAAGGCCTTTGGCCAGTTAAATGTTACCAATGTTAATGTGCTGCACATTAAAAGTCGCGAGGACGCGGGCAACAAGGAATACCTTGACCGTATCCGAAAAGCCGATGTAGTGATGTTTAGTGGTGGCGATCAGCTTAGGCTTACCGCCATTTTTGGAGGCACCGAGTTTTTACAGATATTAAAACAGCGTTACGTAAAAGAAAACTTTGTAATAGCAGGTACATCGGCAGGGGCGGCAGCCGCTTCAACCCATATGATCTATCGCGGGCAAAGTAACGAAGCATTGATCAAAGGCGAGGTACAGATCACCGCAGGTCTTGGTTTTATTGATTCGGTAATTGTTGATACCCACTTTGTTCAGCGGGGGCGTATTGGCCGTTTAATGTATGCTGTAGCTACCAACCCGGGTATTTTAGGTATAGGCCTGGGCGAGGATACCGGTTTGCTGGTAACCGAAGGCAGTATGATGGAGGCTATTGGATCGGGCTTAATTATTTTGGTGGATGGCCGTAACATTGTGGCAACCAATATTTATGATGTAGAAATAGGTTCGCCGGTTTCTATCGATAATCTGAAAGTACATGTGATGTCTATTTTTGATAAATATGATCTGGCCCAGCACCGTTTGATCATCAAAAAAACGGTTAAAGTGGAGGATGGCGTTTTTATACACGCACCTGATAGCGGTAACTTGCTGCAATAAAGGATTCACCCAAACCCTTCCCGGAAAGAGTGCTTTAAACCCGCTGCAAGTAGAGGGAGACTCCATTTCGTTACAGGAAATAAACCGATCATAAAAGAGTTATAGTTTATACAGCTTTTGGATCAATCAACCCAGCTCAAAATGAAGATCATTATACATGGCGGTTTTTTTAGCGAATCGCAAACCAACCAGGAAATAAAGCAAGCCAAACAAGAGGCTTTAAGGGAGATAGTGGAATTAGGTTATAAATACCTTTTAAATCATACCGCTTTAGAAACGGTGGTTTATACCGTGCGTCTGCTGGAAGATTGTGAGCTTTTTAACGCGGGCACCGGCTCGCAGATCCAAAGTGATGGCCGCATACGGCTAAGTGCCTCCTTAATGGATGGTAAAACACAGCGTTTTTCGGGTGTTATTAATATTGAGGATGTAAAGAACCCCATTTGTATAGCCGAAAAGCTGTTGGATTATGAGGATCGTGTTTTAAGCGGTAAGGGTGCACGTGATTTTGCCACTAACAATGGTGTAACCTATTATAACCCCGAAACACCGCAGCGCCGCCATGAGTATGAACAAAAACTAAGAGACTCTATAAGACTGGGCACCGTGGGTTGTGTAGCACTTGATTTATATGGTAACCTGGCTGCGGCCACCTCAACCGGGGGCAAAGGCTTTGAGATACCAGGCAGGGTAAGCGATTCTGCAACTACAGCGGGCAATTATGCCAATGGTTATGCCGCGATTTCATGCACTGGGGTAGGTGAGGATATTGTAAGCGGCTCCGTAGCTTCAAAAATTGTTACCCGCGTTACCGATGGTATGCCCATATCCATGGCCACTGATAAAACGTTTGATGAATTAAAGCCATTTGATGGCTTTGCGGGCATTGTAGGTATATCAGCCGAAGGTCATATTTATCATGCCGATACCCATCCTTATATGGTTTGGGCCCTGCATGATGGCGATATAGAGATTTTTGAATAAATTAAAATTATTAATTATAACATTGTGTTAGTTTCTTTCGTTAAAGGAGCTGGTTAAGCAAATTGCCTGTTACAGATATTGTTTAACTGCAATATATTATTATATTTGTTTATCTGATTGATTTATATTAAGCCCAGTCAAAGATTAAATGAGATTCATTTTACTTCTAATCTTATGTTCCTTTAGCCTGTCTGTGTCTGCACAGTGGTATAAGTATAACCCATTTAAAAAGCATACCCGCTATCCGCAAATTGCCCTTTTAAAGGATAATTCCATAAAAAGATTACCCATTGTCCAAATCACAAAAAGCAAGATCCAATATGCGCAAATTGTGCGTACCCCTTACTCGCTTTTTTTGATGGAGGCATCGGTAATGAAAACGGCCCAGCATAACATGCGTTTCCGGGTTTATAATTCTGCCAGTTATAATTTTAGTGACCTTGCTCAAATGTACCTGAAACAAAACAGGCTATCAGAAGCTAAGTGGTATTTGCTGCAAAGTTTACAGATATCGCGCCAGCAAAATGATAACCGGCATACCATTACCAACCTTATAAACCTGGCTGCGGTAAAAACCGGCTATGGCGATTTTACACAAGCTAAACAGGATCTTGCTGAGGCACGTACCCTGGCCAGTTCACTTGGTCTTACTATGGATGTAGCCGCGGTTGATAAGCAAATGCGCTACCTGCAGGATAACAAAAGCACGCTAAAAACAGAGATTCGCTATGCCGAAACTGCTGATACAGACCCCAAAGCAGCTATAAAATAAATTTTTTATGTAACATTAGCGTAAAATGCTGAGGGTTATATACTACAACTAAAACATTATCGTATAATTGTTATTGTAATTAAGAGACAGCTTTTTGACTGTCTCTTTTTATTTACATTAGCAAATAAATATTAGGCACAAATATTGATGTTTTACACAACCCCCGATTTAATTAGAGTAAAAGATATGTTTAAGAAAGTATATTTAGTATTGGTGCTGGCCGCTGCACTTGCCTGCAAAGCATCACCATCAAAACCTATAAAAGTTCCCGGTTCAACCGATCTCCAACCTGATGAACAACAAAGTGTTGTTTGTAAGCAAATCGCATCCCTTATATCAAATTATAATTATAAAAAGGTTGATCTGAATGATTCAGTATCAACAATTATTTATGATCGTTATTTAAAAGCGCTTGATGAAAATCACAGTTATTTTTTAGCGTCGGATGTTAAGGATTTTGAAAAATATAAGACTGTGCTTGACGATGATCTGAAAAGCGGCAACCTGAATGATGCCTTTTACATATTCAATGTTTTTCAAAAAAGATACATTGAGCATGTAAACTACTCACTGGCCCAGCTTAATAAAAACTTCGATTTTAATAAGAAAGAAGAGTTTGTTTATGACCGCGACAAATTGCCATGGCCTGCTACACAAGCCGATATGGATGCTATGTGGTCGCAGCGTGTAAAATATGATCTGCTTAACCTGAAATTGGCCAACAGCGATATGGCTAAAAATAAGGAAACTTTGAAAAAGCGCTACCAGAACTTATTGTCGCAAGCCAATAAACTGTCAAATCAGGACGTTTTTCAATATTTTATGGATGCCTTTACCGAGGCTATTGATCCGCATACCAACTATTTTAACCCATCAAACGCGGCAAATTTTAATATCGAAATGTCGCGTCAGTTAGAGGGTATCGGAGCATCTCTTCTCACTGAGAATGAGTATGTGACCATTAAAACGGTAGTTCCGGGTGGCCCGGCTGATAAAAGCCACCAGATAAATATTGACGATCGCATTATTGGTGTTGCACAAGGCAAAACCGGCGAGTTTCAAAACGTAGTAGGCTGGCGCATTGAAAATGCCATAGCCTTAATACGTGGTACCAAAGGTACTGTTGTTAAGCTTGAAATATTACCGGCAGGTGTTGGTGCTGGCGGCAAACCAAAAGTTGTTGAAATGGTACGCGAAAAGATCATTTTAAAAGATCAGTCGGCTAAAAAAGAGATACGCACCTATAACAACAATGGAAAAACCGTAAAAATTGGTGTGATTGCTATACCGGCTTTTTATATCGATTTTAATGATTACAAAGCAGGTAACCCTAACTATAAAAGCACTACGCACGATGTTAAGCTGATCTTAGATACCCTAAAACGTGAAAATGTGGATGGTATAGTGATCGATCTGCGCGAAAACGGTGGCGGTTCACTGATGGAAGCTATTGAGCTTACCGGTTTGTTTATAAAAACCGGTCCGGTAGTACAGGTTAAGGATACTAAGGAACAAATAGATGTTGATAAGGACGATGATCCGGGAATATCTTATACAGGCCCTATGGGTATCCTGGTTGACCGTTTTAGCGCTTCGGCATCTGAAATATTTGCAGGCGCTATACAGGATTACGGTCGCGGCCTGATACTGGGCACCCAAACCTATGGTAAAGGATCGGTACAAAGTGCAATTGACCTTGACCGTGTGTTAGGCTCGCCTATCCGCGACAAAATTAACCAACTGGCGGGCGGTGGAAATAAGAAAGTATCAACCGGTAGTCAAAGTACTTATGGCCAGCTTAACTTAACCATTGCCAAGTTTTACCGCATCAGTGGTAATTCAACACAACATAAAGGTGTAATGCCCGATATTCAGTTCCCATCATTAATTCCGTTGGATAAATATGGTGAGGATACCGAGCCATCTGCAATGCCTTTTGATATCATCGCCAAAACCGATTATACCAAAACCGGCGATTTTACAGGTGTGTTACCACAAATTAAAAAACTGCATGATCAGCGTATGGCCACCAGCGACAGTTATAAATACATGCTGGAAGATATTGCCGATTTTAAAAAGCATGATACTGAAAACAGCGTAACCCTTAACGAGGCTGAGCTAAAGAAAGAACGCGATGCTGATGAGAAAAAAGCATTGGATCGCAATAACCTGCGCCGCGTTGCTTTAGGTTTACCAGCGCTCAAAAAGGGACAATCAAAACCTAAAAATGAGGACCTTGATTTTGTAAAACGCGAAGCCGGCCAGATCATGACCGACTATATTAGCCTGGAACCAAAATTGACAAGCGTAACGCCGCAGTAAAGGCCCCCCAGCCCCCTAAAGGGGGAGTTCTTGAATTAACATATTTAAGCCTGGCTCTTTTTAGAGCCGGGCTTTGTTGTTTTATAATCACCCGTCATTGCTGTAAAGGTCAGATAATTCGAGGACAAGAATAGCTAAATTAAGAGCTATGCGCATCAACACGAACGACCTCACCCTGAAACGGAATTACTTGCAG
>NZ_JBNPWP010000012.1:0-241270 GCF_050433765.1 Mucilaginibacter lappiensis
ATTCCGTTTCAGGGTGAGGTCGTTCGTGTTGATGCGCATAGCTCTTAATTTAGCTATTCTTGTCCTCGAATTATCTGACCTTTACAGCAATGACGATGTTTTTTTTGATTCAAACAAAAAACCCGGCGTTAACCGGGTTTTGTATTTATTTTTTCCAAACGTTATTGTCAGGGTTATAATCAGGCAATACATTGTCAGGATCATAAGTAACCGATTCAATTTCTTCGGTTGATGGGTACTTAAATGTCCATGAAGCATAGCGCTCCCAAATTTCTACCGGTAATTTAACGCGTTCGGTTTTGCCGCTTTTGGTTTTTATCTCCAATATAACCGGCATAGCCATTTTACCCAAATTATCCAGGGTTATCAATGCTCCTTTTGATGCGATATTATCTACATATTTAACATCACTAACGGCAACATCCAGGCGCCAGTCGTTCACAAACCAACCTCTCCAAAACCACTGTAAGCTTTCGCCTGCGGCATTTTCCATCGTACGGAAAAAATCCTCGGGAGTTGGGTGTTTAAATGCCCATCTGTTGATATAGGTTTTAAAGGCAAAATCAAAACGCTCAGGGCCTAATATCTGCTCGCGCAGTAAAACAAGGCCTGCACTTGGTTTTATATATAATAAAGTTCCTGTATTTCTTTCTTTTAAATTATTCGGCTGGCTCATTATCGGCTCCAGTTCGGGCTTGGTAAAAAAGTCGCCAGAACGGTGCATATCTATAGTACGCCTATTTTTATACTCACCATTATTAAAATCGGCGGTTGAAAGCGTATTAATAAAAGTATTAAAGCCTTCATCCATCCAACCATATAAACGCTCGTTTGAACCTACTATCATCGGGAACCAGGTGTGCCCAAATTCGTGATCATTTACTCCCCACAGGCTTGCATTTTTAGCTTTGAATCCGCAAAAAACAATACCCGGATACTCCATACCACCTACTACGCCGGCAACAGCTGTAGCGGCTGGATAAGGGAATTCAAACCATTTTGCCGAATTATATTCAATTGATTTTTTTACATATTCGGTTGAGCGGCCCCAGGCACCATTGCCATCGCTCTCAACCGGGTAAGCCGATATAGCCATAGATTTTTTGCCGCTTGGCAGATCCATTTTAGCTGCATCAACAATAAATGCGGCCGATGAAGCCCAGGAAGCATCTCTCGCGTTTTTTATTTTAAAGTGCCAGGTAAGCTCAGTTTTGCCAGCCGGACGTGATGCCGGGTTGGTAACCTCTGATGCCGTACGGATCATTACCGTTTTTTCGCTTTTTTCGGCTTCGGCCCAGCGTTTTTGCTGTTCAGGGGTATATACTTCCTGCGGGTTTTGCAACTCGCCCGATGCTACCACAATGTGATTGGCTGGCGCGGTTATGCTCAGGTCAAAATCGCCGTATTCCAGGTAAAACTCACCTGGCCCGGTATAAGGCAGCGTATTCCAGCCCATTACATCATCGTACACACACATACGCGGGTACCATTGCGCAATGGTGTAAATTCTGCCATTTTTAGTGTTCAGGTACCCCATACGGTCTGATCCGTAATTTGGCGGGATAAATGAATATTCAATTTTAAGCTTAACCTGCCCGCCATTTGCCGTTACCTCTTTGGGTAAAAAAACCTGCATACGGGTATCGTTGATGATAAATTTAGCTTCGGCAAATTCACCTTTAGCGCTTGCGTATTTTACTGATTTTATTTTGTAGCCTGCATCAAATGCCTCACCACGGCCCCAGTTGCGGCTGCCTGACGGTGGCACTATGGCTGTTCCTCTTGAATCTAACTTAAAAAGGTTTTGGTCAAGCTGCATCCATAAAAAACCCAGGTTTTGCGGACTGTTATTTGTATATGTTAATACTTCAGAACCAGTAATTTCATTGGTTTGATCATTTAGTTTTGCGGCCAGTTGATAATCGGCCCGGTTTTGCCAGTATTTAGGGCCCGGTTCGCCACTTGCAGCGCGATACTCTGTTCCATTTTTAGTGTAAAACAAGGGCCCAAAAGTTTCGTGGTAGTTGTAATCAGAAGCGGGCGCATTAGTTGGAGCCGCTTGCTGCGCATCACCTACACTAACTGCCAACATAAAGGCCATGCTGAAACCGGCCATCAGTTTTAAATTCATTTCAATATTTTTTGTATGTATAAAGCAAGTATACTACAAAAAACACGCATGAAAGTTCTGGTAAAACGATTGTTACGCGAATATTAAATAATGATTTAGTGTGTTGTAGATTAGGAGTCAATTATACACAAAGCCTATAAATCAGGTAGATATACAGGATTTACAGGCTTTGTTTATGGCGGTTGGTATTACCCAATCAGGCTGCTATTTATTCAAAAAGTGGTTTTCATAAACCTTTTCGTCAAAACCAAAAAACAGGAAATCGCCATCCTCAATTACCGGTCTTTTTATCATGCTGGTTTTTTGCTGCAGTAAAGTAAGGGCATCGGTATTGGTTTTTACACTTTCTTTTACCTGTGGGTCAAGCTGTTTCCAGGTAAGCCCCTGCTTATTCATGAATTTTTCGTAGCCGGCTTTGCTGTCCCATTCCTGTAATTTTTCGGTACTTACACCCAGTTTTTTAAAATCCTGGAAATTGTAATCAACCTTATTTTCCTTTAACCAATCGAGCGCTTTTTTAACAGTATTGCAATTGGTAATTCCGTAAACTTTCATCTATCCGTAATTTATTAATGAATAGCCGAAAGTAAATCTTCTTAACTGTTTTTCATAAAATAATTGGCTGTTATAGCCGGTTATAAAAAACAGCAGGCATCAACCTAATGATATAAGCCACTAATCGCCAGCGCCTGGTAATATATACTACCTTACATTTGTTTTCAATGGCGGTATAAATTTGCATGGCCGCCTTTTCAACAGGCGCTACCCAAAACAAACCTTCGCCCTTTGCCATGGGCGTATCTACAAAACCTGGCCTGGCATCGGTTATATAAACCGGGATCTTCAGGTTTGCCGCTTTTTGTGTTAACCCTTGCAGATAATTAACCTGGTAAGCTTTTGAAGCATTGTATGCAGGAGAATGCCTGCCACCGCGGATACCGGCCACAGAAGTTATAGCTGCAAAATGTCCGGATCCCTGTTGTTCAAAAAACGTAAATGCCCAATCAGCGACAGCGGTAAAACCGGCTACATTAATAGCCACGGTCTGCAGTTCAATATCAGGGTTGAGTGATGGGTTTAGTTCACCCGTGCCGGAGCTCATGATCAGCAGGTCGAGCCCCCCCAGTTCATCGGAAAGTTTTTTTAGTTGTATTGGTATTTGAGCAATGCTGGTTACATCAAATGCTGATGCAATAAAGTTACCAGGCTTTAAATGTTGTAATTCGGTTAAAAGTTGCCCGCGCCTGCCGGTAATGCCCACCATATATTGGTTATTGGCCAGTAAAAGAGCAAGTTGTCTGCCTATGCCAGATGTGGCGCCTACAACTATTGCTTTTTTCATGGTTTATTAACAGGTTTAGATTTTAGCAAATGATCAATTAGTTGTTGTAAGGCAGGTCATTATGGCATAGTAAAATTACTATAGTTAACTATACATACAACTATTATTGATTTGTACCACTGCTTTTACCACTGTTCTTGGTATCGTCATTATTTATACTGCGCTGGTTCTTTTTAATATCGCCGTTAAGCTTGCCAAATTTATAATTAAGCCTGATGGCAAAATGACGGTAAGGGTTTTCCCTGCTCGTGATCTGGGTAAAATCAGGGGTACGGGTAGTGTTGCTAAAAGCCCTATATTTACTATAAGGATTGTTGGCCACTAATGTTACAGTGAACTTTTTATTGAAAAGATCTTTTGCAACCGTATATGAATTATAAATAAAATTGCTCGAACTGCCCTGCAAATTCACATCGCCGCTAAAGAAACCGGCGTTAAGACCTAAACGGTAGGTATCACCTAATTTATAGGTGAGGCTGGCAAATGAATTGCCTATGTACCCGTCATTTTTATAGAACTGCCCATTGTAAGTACCTTTTAACCAAACGTGTGAAACTTGTCCGTTTAAACTAATGGTAAATGCTTTGGTGACAGAAAAATTGGTATTAATATTTAACCCCAGGGTGCGGTTACTGCCCAGATTTTGGTAGGTGGTGTATGTTACCGTATCCAGCGATGTATTATCAACCTGCAGGTGACTTACATTTTGAATAGAGTTGTTGGAGAATGCATAGCTTACACCCACAGTGATCGCAGCCTTTTTAAAATTGCTGTAGGTAAGCTCAAAAGTATTGTTCAGTTCAGGGCGCAGATCTGGATTACCGGTGGAGATAAACTTGGGATTCGACCGGTCAATAAACGGGTTTAGCTGGTAAATACCAGGGCGTTGTATACGCTGCGTAAAACCCAGGTTGATACTGCTGCTTTTAAGGCTGCGCTGTATGGATACCGAAGGGATGAGGTTGTTATACCCCCTATCAAGCGGGGTACCCATAAAATCGGCACTGATTTTGGTATGTTCAATACGCAAGCCAGCTTTAGCTGTCCATTTGCTTAACTTTAACTGGTATGAGTTATAAAAGCTGGTAACATCCTGATGATAATCAAACGTGCTGGTTTGCCCGGTATCTATCACGAACTCATTAGTGGTTGGATCAAGATCCTCACGCCTGAAATCGCTGAAGTTATTACGCAGGATAGCTTTTGCGCCAGCCTCGATATTTATTTTTTTAAGCGGATACACATAATCAAGCTGAAAGGTATGCTCCCTGTTACCGGCGTTATTACGCTGACGAAAATCGGGATTGTTAACATCATCATAATTAAACCTTTCGGTAAATGAATTGCTGTTAGATTGGTCGCTTGGCGAATAACTGTATTTATACGATACGGTTAGTAACTCGTCTTTATGGTTTTTGAAACTCCGCTGGTAATTGATCGCTGCATCTGCCCCTTTGTCTTTGCTGTTGTTAGTAACGGTATTACGGTAGGCCTGATCAACTGTCCCTATGCTATTAGCCAGGTTTGATTGCTGCACACCATTCTGGTCAAAATGACCCTGAAAGATCTCAAAAGATCCGGTAAGCAGGTTCAGGGTATCAATCTCATAACTTAACTCGGCATTGGCATACTTATATTTACCTGAAAAGGTATTAGTGCCGTTTTGTGTTAATACCGATTGTGATGCTAACTGCGTGAGGTTATTATATGTTGCTGCGGTTACCTCTTTTTGCGTACCAAAACCTGCATAGCCCGAAAGACCGAACTTACCCTGTTTTACGGTACCGTTAAGGTTGTAACCCGGCCCCCATACCGTATTATAACGCATATTGATGCTACCGTTATAACCTTGATCGGCATTTTTTTTGGTAATGATATTGATGATACCCGTTAAGCCTTCGGCATCATACTTTGCAGGTGGGGTGGTGATCACCTCTATTTTTTCGATATTGGTAGCGGGCATGGCTTTCAACACATCCGACGGATTTTTGGCCATCAATGCCGATTCTTTTCCGTTTATTAATATCTTATAATTCCCGCTTCCTTTCAGCCTTATCTTATCATCGCCATCAACTGATAAAAGCGGAACTTTACGCATCATATCCAGCGCGGATACTGCCTTGCTTTCAGGATCGGCCTGCACGTCATAAGTAAGGCGATCCACCTCCTGTTTCATAACCGGCCGTACAGCTGTTATAGTAACTTCTTTTAATTCTTTACTTGCAGCAGCAAGCAAAATTTTACCCGCGTTAAATTCAGTCCCGGTAGGCTTTACAGGTAAAACCTTGGTAACATAACCAATAAAAGCGATTACCAGCTGATAGGTTTTACCTTCGGGTGCCTTTATTTCAAAACTGCCATCGTCTTTAGCGAGGGTACTTTTTACGGGGGTGCGGGTAGCTGAATCCTGAAGCGCAACGGTAACATACCCTAAGGGTTTGTTTGCTGCAGAGTCGATCACAGCCCCCTTTACCGTTATATTAGTTGGAGAGTTTTGTGTTTGTGCCATAGCTAACGCCGACAAACAACAGCAAAGCAGGATAAGTAAAAGTTGTTTCATAAGGTATTTGGCTCATAAGACGCTACAAGATAGCTAACTGTTGCACGCGCCGAAAAATATTTAACACTTTTTAACTAAAAAATTAGTTTTAGGTGATTTTAGCATATAACTACTTGTTATACCGCGTCATAGTGAGTTCTGTACCAATGGTAGTAAAGCTCTTTATCATCTCAATAGAGCGATCTATCAGGGCAGGGAGTTCTGGTTTTTCATCATCATCAAACCCGCTCAGCACGTAATCAACCTGGCGGCCTTTTGGAAAATTGTCGCCAACACCAAAACGAAGGCGGGCATAGTTATTATGGCCCAGGGTTGCTTCAAGATGTTTTAACCCGTTGTGGCCGGCGGCACTGCCCTTTGGCTTTAATCGTATGGTACCCAGTGGCAGTGCAATATCATCTACAAGCACCAATACATTTTCAAGGGGGATCTTGAGTTCCTGCATCCAGTGGTTCATTGCTTTACCGCTTAAGTTCATATAAGTAGTTGGCTTAATGAGGTGCAGTGTACACCCCTTGAACGATACTTCGCTGTAATAGGCCAGGCGCATGTGATAAAATTTGGCCCCCTCCTGTTTGGCTAATTCGTCCAATATCATAAAACCGATGTTATGCCGGGTATCGGCATACTCGGGCCCTATATTTCCTAAACCAACTATCAGATATTTCATGCCCCCTAACCCCCTGAAGGGGGAATTTTTTGATTTGTTTAAATTGAATGCGAAGATATTGTTTTTATACAAAAACAGCGATAGGTAAACCTATCGCTGTTTTAATTACCCTTTTATTCCCCCTTCAGGGGGTTAGGGGGCTTACTTTTTACCTGAAGCAGCTTCCTGCTCAGCCTGACGTAATGCACGTGAAGTAGTTACCGATACAATGGTATCTTCAATAGCATTGGTGATGATCAGTTTTTCAAGTTTCAAATCTGAAACTTTTACTGATTTACCAACCTCAAGGCTTTCGATGCTTACTTCAATAGCATCCAAATGATCTTTAGGTAATGCTTTGATGCGCAGTTTCCTTAGTTTTTGAACTAATTTACCACCCACTTTAACACCAGGAGAAGTTCCGGTTAATTTAACAGGGATCTCGATAGTGATTGGCTTTTTCTCGTCAAGCAACAAAAAGTCAATGTGGATAATTTGTTCAGTTAAAGGGTGAAACTGAATATCTTTAATAATAGCCTGTGATTTAGCACCGGCAACATCAAGATCGATGAAATGAACAACCGGAGTATAAACTACGGCTCTCAAATCAGCTGCGGACACTGCAAAGTGGGTTTGTGTTGGCCCACCGTAAAGTACTGCAGGCACTAAGCCTTGATAACGCAGTTCTTTAGCGTCTCTTTTCCCTACGTTCTCTCTTGGAGAACCGCTAATAGCAATTGATTTCATTATTTATATTTATTTATTTGTTAAGCCTCACTCTAACCAGTAATGGTTTTCATAAGATTTTCTTTATTCTATTTAATCAACCTTAAACAGCTGACTTATTGAGCCATGTTCATTTACATTACTGATAGCCCTTGCAAACAGTTCGGCAGTTGATAATACCTTAATTTTAGGGCTTTCATATTTTAACGGTATAGTATCGGTAACTATCAATTCGGTTAAAGCCGAGTTTTCAATAGTTTCATAAGCCTTGCCCGATAATACCGGATGTGTACAAACCGCACGTACGCTGCGTGCACCACGCTCCATAATCAAACCTGCCGCTTTAGCCAGTGTACCCGCTGTATCGCATATATCATCAATCAGTACAATATCCTGATCGGTAACATCACCAATAAGCGTCATGGATTCAATTTCGTTAGCGCGTTTACGGCGCTTATCGCATATTACCACTTCGGCATTAAAAAACTTGGCAAAGCTGCGTGCCCTGTATGAACCGCCCATATCCGGCGAAGCAATAGTTAAACTATCTAAATTCAGGCTTTTTATATAAGGCACAAAAATGATAGAAGCATCAAGGTGATCAACCGGGATATCAAAAAAACCCTGTATCTGCGCGGCGTGCAAATCCATGGTCATGATACGGTTAATACCCGCTGCAACCAATAAATTGGCTACCAGCTTTGCACTTATAGCCACACGTGGTTTATCCTTCCTGTCCTGACGGGCCAATCCAAAATAAGGAATAACCGCGTTTACATAATGTGCTGACGCGCGGCGGGCGGCATCAATCATCATCAGTAATTCCATCAGGTTATCAGTAGGCTGGTGGGTTGATTGTACCAGGAACACATCGCATCCCCTTACTGATTCATTAAAGTGGGGCTGAAACTCGCCATCACTAAAACGTGAAAGCACCACATCACCTAATTCGCGGCCATAAGAATCAGCAATTTTTTGAGCAAGCGCTTTTGAGCCTGATCCTGCAAATAATTTAACCGGATTAAATTGTAAGGGCATTTTTTATTTCGGATTTAGGGTTTTCGATTTCGGATTTATTAACCCTACAATTTAAACCTTTTTACACGTATTACAGATAGTATAAAAAAACAATTTCGGATTTCGATCTTTTAAGCCGGATAAATCCGAAATTGAAAATCCAAAATCCGAAATTGAAATCTTGTTGCCCGACCAGGATTCGAACCTAGACAAACGGTACCAAAAACCGTCGTACTACCATTATACTATCAGGCAATCTCCTTTGGTTTGTTTTATACTCCCCGAAAAGGAATGCAAATATAAGACGATTTTTTAACTCTCAAAACAGAATTTGAAAAAAGTATTTTTCGCCTCATTTTATGACCAAATATGGGCTAAAAAGTGTTAATGCAAAGGTTTTGGTTTCAACATCATAATACTTTTATTAATTTCGGGCTGCATTAAGCCTTTTTTCTATCGTAAAATTCAGACATGAGCTACAATAAGATCAACAATATATTCGGCTGGATAGCCTTTATCATTGCCTCGCTAACATATATTTTAACCCTGGAGCAATCCTCAAGTTTTTGGGATTGCGGCGAGTTTATTGCCTGTATTTATCGTTTGCAGGTTGCACACCAACCGGGCGCACCCCTGTTTACCATCATAGGTAAGGTGTTTACACTCCTGTCCCTTGGCGATGTTACTAAAGTGGCTTATTGGGCCAATATGGCTTCGGCACTGGCCAGCGGGGCAACTATCATGTTCCTGTTTTGGACAGTTACCGCCCTGGCAAAAAAATTACTAATTAAAAAAGCCGAAGATCTTAATCAGGCAAACCTGATTCTTATTATAGGTGCCGGCCTGGTGGGGGCCCTGGCTTATGCCTGGTCTGATACCTTTTGGTTTTCGGCGGTCGAGTCTGAAGTTTATGCACAATCATCCTTGTGCACTGCTATTGTGTTTTGGGCCATACTCAAGTGGGACGCCCATGCCGATGAGCAACATGCCGATAAATGGATAGTATTTATTGCCTATGTAATGGGCCTTTCTATAGGTATACACCTGTTAAACCTGCTGGTAATACCTGCCATAGCGCTGGTAATTTATTTCCGCAAGGCAAAAACCATTACTACAAAAGGCACTTTCTGGGCATTTTTTGCCGGTATTGTAGCCGTAGCCTTTGTGCTTTGGGGTGTTATTCAATATACCGTAAAAGGCGCCGCTTTTTCTGATCTGCTTTTTGTGAATACCCTGGGCATGGGCTTTGGCAGCGGGGCAGTTATGTTTTTTGTTTTACTGTTAGCCACCATAGTTTCGGGCATATATTATACAGTTAAACCTTCACAACCGGCAATTATAGTATCTGCGGTGTGCTTTATACTGGTATTAGGCATCAGTGCGGGTATAGTTGGGTTTATTGTTGGTCTGGCAGTATTGGCCTTTTTGGAGTATGTAGTTAAGATACGTGAACGACGTTTTGCTCTTAATACCTTTTTAATTTGTTTACTGTTCATCCTGTTTGGCTATAGCTCCTTTGTAATGATAGTGGTTAGGGCCAAAGCAAATCCTAATTTAAATAATAGCGATCCTGAAAATGCCTTCGCGCTGAACGGCTACCTGAACCGCGACCAATATGGGGATACCCCATTGTTGTACGGTCAGTTTTTTGATTCGCAGCCTACAGCACAAACCGAAGGTGCAAACATTTATCGCCGTGGCGAAACCAAATATGAAATTGCCGGCAAAAAGCTAACTACCGTTTATGACCGCAACACCCCCTTTCCGCGTATGTTTAGTGATAAGGCCGGGCACCCGGAATTTTACCGGGCGTGGTCAAAACTGGGCCAAAGCGAGCAGCCAACCTTTGCCACCAACCTGGGCTTTTTTGCCAGCTGGCAAATTAACCAAATGTACACCCGCTATTTTTTATGGAACTTTGTTGGCCGTACTAATGACCTTGATGGTCAAACCAGTAACAGCGGTATTGATGGTAACTGGATAAGCGGATGGAACTTTAACAAACCGTTACCCTACTCCGTTACCGAAAGTAAAAGTTATAACCGCTTATATTATTTACCGCTCATCATTGGTTTGATCGGGCTGTTCTTCCACTTCATCCGCGATCAGCGGAATGCCGGGGTTGTTGGTGTATTGTTCTTTTTTACGGGTATTGCCATTGTACTATACTTAAATCAGGACCCCTTGCAGCCGCGTGAGCGCGATTACGCTTATGCAGGTTCGTTTTATGCCTTTGCTATATGGATAGGTATTGGGGTACTGGCCATTGCCGATTTTTTAAGTAAAAAGCTCAATCCCAAAATAAGCGCCATTATTGCTACGGTGGTTTGTTTGCTGGCGGCCCCCGTATTAATGGCCAACCAGGAATGGGATGATCATGATCGTTCAACCAAGCTTACCCCGCATGATATGGCTTACAACTACCTCAACTCCTGCGCGCCAAATGCTATTTTATTTACCTATGGCGATAATGACACTTACCCGCTTTGGTACATACAGGAGGTTGAACAAGTACGCCCCGATGTGCGTATTGTAAATTTAAGTTTGCTGGGTACCGACTGGTACATACGCGGTATGAAAAACAAAATGAACCAATCGGAGCCATTGCCTATCAGTATGCCGAATGATAAGTTTAAGCCTGGTGTGCGTGATGTTATTTACTTTAACGACCAAAAAGTTGCCGGAACAACCGAATTAAAGGAGGTTTTTGATTTTATTACCTCAGATGATAAAGCAACCATGGTAGAGTATAACAATGGCGATGTTGCCAATTACCTGCCTACCAAAAACTTTAAACTTACTGTTAACCCCGACGAAGTGGTGCAAACAGGAACAGTGTCGGCTGCCGAAAAAGCCAAAATAACCCCTGAAATGGACTGGACATTTAATGGCCGGTATGTTACCAAGGATGTTTTGGCCATGATAGATATATTATCGCACAATAACTGGAAACGGCCAATTTACTTTTCGGTAACTGTACCAAACGAGAACATGATAGGCCTTGATAAATATTTATATAATGAGGGTTTTGCTTACCGTTTGCTGCCATTTAAACCTGATACGGCTGCAAGTCCGCTGGAAACCAGCCACACACCAGAAATGTATCATAACATAATGACCAAGTTTAAATGGGGCAATATGAAAAATGCCCGTTACCTTGATCATGAATCAATGACGATGTTTTATCCTTTAGTTACCCGGCTTTATTCCAGTTTGGCTGATAACCTGATGAAAGAAGGGCATCTTGATCAGGCAAAGGGCGTTCTTAAAAAATATGACGACGTTATGCCTGGCATCATACCATCAACCGAGGTGGCGGTGCGTAAATACTACATGACAGAAAGCGCTTACCGCCTGGGCGATATTGCACTGGCCAATAAACTGGCAAACCAGGTAGATGATTATGTAACTAATTTGCTCGATTATAACTATGCCCTTTTGCAACGCAGTGAAACCGAGCTCGACAACCGGGATATACAATACTCCATGTCGATACTGAGTGGTTTGGCAAGCTTTACCAAAGATTTTAAACAGACCAGCTTGAACACTAAATTCAACGCGCAATTAAAGAATTACGAAGGCAAATTTGGAACCGCGCCGAAGCAGTAGACAGAGAATTACTTGCATCAATATAAAAAGGGAGTTGTTTTTTTAAACAACTCCCTTTTTATTCCCCCCGCTACCCTCACCACGCGTCATTGCGAGGAACGAAGCAATCTCTATGCTATACAGAGCGAATAAGAACTTCATTCGTCTTTTAGTTCGTCATACAGATCCTTCCAATCAGGATTTAAGGAATTAACCAATTGCTTTTTATACTCCCTGCTGCTTCCTTTAATTAGTTTTTCCGCAGCAATGGCTTCTTCTATATGGGTGTAGAAAAAATAATAAACCAACTTGTCACAATTATATTTTGAAGTAAAGCTATTAGGATATGTTTTGTTTTTATGCTCCCAGATGCGGCTAATATATATCTGAGGTAACTCCTGTGTATAAAACTTTGTTTAATTTGTTAGTTACGATATAAACGCAACCTCCTCTTTGAAATACCATATGATAAGATTATTAATCAAAGTTAACCTTTCTTGTTTTCTCTGTATAGCATAGAGATTGCTTCGTTCCTCGCAATGACGCGCGGGGAGGGGCGGCCTGTTACAGTGTTCGGGGTTTTGATTGGGTATGTGGCTTATTTATCAAAAAAATATTTGCCTTGCCCCTCAGAATGACAAGCAAAAAAAAAGCCGCCTTTATTTAAGACAGCTCTCTTTTTTATGTGAATCAGCGTAAAATTATTCTTCAATAACAACACCCATATTGCAGAATTTATCAATACGTTCGGTAACCAGTTCATTGATATCGCGCTCGGTAAGTGTTTTCAGATCTTTTAGCAGTTGCTTTTTCAGTATGGCAGCCATGGCTACCGGGTCTTGATGAGCGCCACCAAGGGGTTCTTTTATAACACCGTCAATCAGTTTGTTTTTCAGCATTTCTGTCGAAGTAAGTTTTAATACTTCGGCAGCACGTTCTTTATTTTCCCAGGTTTTCCAAAGGATAGTTGAGCAGTTTTCTGGTGATATTACGGAATACCAGGAATTATCCAGCATCAATACTCTATCACCAATACCTATACCCAATGCTCCGCCAGATGCGCCTTCGCCAATGATCACACAGATCACCGGAACTTTAAGTATTGACATTTCAAGCAGGTTACGGGCTATAGCTTCACCTTGTCCGCGTTCTTCAGCTTCCAAACCTGGGAATGCTCCGGGAGTGTCAATCAGGGTAACTACGGGTTTGTTGAATTTTTCGGCCATTCTCATCAGCCTTAGTGCTTTGCGATATCCTTCAGGGTTGGCCATACCAAAATTACGGTACTGGCGCTCTTTGGTGTTACGTCCTTTCTGGTGACCAATAAACATTACTGTTTGACCGTTCAGCGTTCCGAAACCGCCTATAATGGCTTTATCGTCGCCAACTGTTCTGTCGCCGTGCAATTCAATAAAATCATCGCACATTAACTCTATATATTGCAGGGTATATGGTCTTTCGGGATGGCGTGAGATCTGTACTTTTTGCCAGCCGGTAAGATTGGAATATATTTCTTTTTTAGCAGCCTCCAGTTTTGCTTCCAGTTCTGCTACTGTTGCAGACATGTCAAGCTTGTTTTTATCCTCAACCTGCTTCACCTTTTCAATCTGCTGTATCAGCTCAGCCAACGGCTTTTCAAAATCAAAAGTTATCTTCATACACTTTATTTGGGGCTGCTAAATTAAATAAATCAAACGGTATATCATCAATTACGATTTTGTAAAGTTTCAAGCTTCTTAATTTGCTGTGGTGCAAGTAAATCACCTGTACTTAAGCAAGCCTGTAAAATGGCATTTCTGAGCTCTCCGTAATATAAACCAGAACGGGTGGCGTAAAATATAACATCACCATTGTTCAATCTCTGTTTACGAAAAAGTTTATCAAGGGTTTCCTCATTAGTAATAATAAATGTGCCCATCTCTACCCTTTTGCGATGCAGTTCTGTAGCTATCGCCCCAATTTTTGTGATTTGCGCCGGGCTAAGATCAAGTTCCTTTTTATATTTAATAACCTTATCTGGCATCGGGAAATGATTAAGCTCGGCCACTACGGGCATACCATAAAGGTCCTCCCCTTTTAACAAAGCATTGTACTGTTTATCTGTCAGCGATTTTACTGTCGATCTTTTCAGTGTGCTGTCTGCCTGCTGCGCGTTAACTTTACAATAAAAAAGTAAGCAGGTTATTAGTACGGGTATTGATTTAAGCATAGGTCGCATTTTACAAAAAAACATTAACTATTGAGCCATCAGGTATTGTAAATGGAATGAAAACTTAATTTTCACTCCACCTTTACCACTTTGGTACGCTGCGAAATTCCATTTTCATTAAACGCTTCTATCTGGAAATAGTATGGCAGATCCTTATCCATTCCGCTAAAATAAAATTCATTTTTTCCATACACCATAATATTATTGTACAGCTTATCGGGCGCTATACCCATATAAATGGTGTAACCGGTAGCATTATCAATAGGCTTCCATTTAAGCCATGAGTTGCGCCGCTCACTGTCACCACGTAATATGATCAGGTTTTGAACCGTATCGGGCTTTGTCCCCGCTCCCTTGCCAAACACCCTGAAACCGGATAGCGCGAACTTTCCTGTTGGCATGTGCAGGTTTACCATTTTAAGGTAACGCGCCTTCGCCGGGTTTTTCAGCTCTACATAATCATGCGGCACATCAGTTTTGTTTTTACTTTTATCAATCAAGGGCTTCCAAGTTTTTCCATCCAATGACGAATAGACCATATATTGATGAAAAACATCCAATGATTTCCCCAAAAAAGTAGCGTCCTGATCGGCATAATTGATCTGGACGGCATTTACCGTACTGATGGCGCCAAGGTCGGTCTTGAACCATTCGCCTTTATTGGCCGTTTTAGCACTCCAATAGGTCTTAATATCCTCGTCAACGGCATTGTTTGGTTCGTATGCACCCAGGGTCGATGAAACTTCGACCGGTTTATTATAATTCAGGATCATCCATCCGGTAAAATCACTTTTCAGGTGATCTTCAGGGCCCGATGCCAGATACTGCGGATAATCGCCATAGGCGGTATTACAATAAAGCACCCCATCATTGTCAAACCCGGCCGGCCAGAAACCTATACGGCGTTCAAAATTATTTTTTACGGAGATACCCATGGTAGAGATATGCCAGTAGTTGCCAAACTTATCCTGGTAAGTGGCCCCATGCCCAGCCCCTTTGGCAAAGCCACCCAGTTTATAAGAGAATGGGTTATGCTTTTGATAAGTGAACGGCCCCAGCGGTTTATCGCCAATAAAAACACCATCGCCATAACCGCTTTGTTCGGTGCCGGGTGCGCCAAACTGCAGGTAATACTTGCCGTTGTGCTTGTTCATCCACGAGCCCTCGATAAAGGGTAGTAGAAACACGTTATCGTTATGCTCGCCAAAACGCTCCCAGCCGTATTTTTCAGGGTTTAACTTTACCATTTCTTTTTTAGGGCCGATGGGTTCAAACGTTTTGCGATCAATCTCCTGCCCGTAAAGCGGCAGCGTATTGCTGGAGCCGTGGTAAATATAAACCCGCCCATCATCATCAGCAAACATACCTGGATCCCAGGCGCCAACTTTAAAATAATCTTTGGCGGCTTTCCAGTCGTCATGAGTTGGGTTGGTGCTCATCCACAGGGTAAAATCTTTATTGTAGGTGGAACCAATCACCAGTAAAGTATCGCCTAAAACCAGTGTAGCCGGGGCACAAAGCTCATCGCCCTTTACCTGATTGTAGGGCCGCACAAATTTGCGGGAAACAAAGTTCCAGTGCAGCATATCATCGCTCCACCAGTAACCAAACTGATTGGTACTAAACAGGTAGTATTTGCCTTTAAACAAAGTCATGGTTGGATCGGCCGTTGCACGGTGTTTGCCCCAGGCAGCAAAATCAGGAAAAGGGGTATAACCATAATCCAAATTAAGCGGATTGCAGTAGGTGAGTCTTTTGTTTTGCGCATTTCCCTGAAAAAGGCAAAAGCAAAACAGTAGCAGCATTAAAGTACGTGTAAATATTTTCATGGTTTATAAGCAGGTTATAGTTGTACAACCGGGGGCTAATATCTGTTTTTATATATTAATAAAAATGCCGGTTACTACTACATTTATTTCACAAATACCACTCATTTAACTTACAAAATAGCTTTAATGCAAATACTATCCAACGTGTAAATTAAAACTTATACTCATTGTGTGTTAAAAACACAATTAATTTGTAAATTCATCACCTGAACCAATTCATCCTTAAAAAACCATTTTATGAAGAAGAAATACCTGCTGCTTTTACTGGTACAATTATTTTTTAGTGGATACTCTTTTGCGCAGTACCCTAAAATGGATAAACTGCTCTACGGCGTAGCTTATTACGATGAATACATGCCTTACGAAAGGCTTGATAAAGATGTGCAAATGATGAAGGACTGCGGTATTAACGTGGTGCGTATTGCAGAATCGACCTGGAGTACGGTTGAACCGCAGGACGGCGTATTTGATTTTACACATATAGACCGCGTACTCAATGCCATGCATAAGGCCGGTATCAGCGTGATCATTGGCACACCAACCTATGCCGTACCTACCTGGATGGTGAAGAAACATCCCGAAATACTGGCTATTACCCCATCGGGTCCAAGCCATTATGGCGCAAGGCAAAACATGGATATCACCAATACCGATTACCGTTTTTATGCCAACCGGGCGATCAGGAAGATCATGGAGCATGTAAAGGATAACCCGGCCGTTATTGGTTATCAGGTTGATAACGAAACTAAATCATATGGTACATCGGGGCCAAATGTACAGGCCCTGTTTGTAAAGTACATGCAGGCAAAATACAAAACGCTTGATAATATTAATAAGATCTTCGGGCTTGATTATTGGAGTAACCGCATCAATAACTGGGATGATTTTCCGTCGATGACCGGTACCATCAATGCCAGTCTGGCTTCGGAGTTTGCCAAATTTCAACGGCAACTGGTTACTGATTACCTTGCCTGGCAGGCAGCTATTGTGCGCGAGTATAAACGACCCGAACAGTTCATTACCCATAATTTTGACTTTGAATGGCGGGGCTACTCATTTGGTATACAGCCCGATGTTGACCATTTTGCCGCTGCAAAAGCATTGGACATTGCCGGGGTTGATATTTATCATGCCAGCCAGGATAAGCTTACCGGTGCCGAAATTTCTTTTGGCGGTGATGTAACCCGTTCCATGAAAGGTGGGAAAAATTACCTGGTGATGGAAACCGAAGCACAGGGCTTTCCGCAATGGATCCCTTACCCGGGGCAGCTTAGGCTGCAGGCTTTTAGTCACATTGCTTCGGGTGCCAATATGGTTGAATATTGGCCCTGGCACTCCATCCATAACTCGGCCGAAACCTATTGGAAAGGTTTATTAAGTCACGATTTTGAGCCTAACCCGGTGTATAACGAAGCTAAAACCATAGGGAAGGATTTTGCCAGATTAAGTCCGCAGCTCATCAACCTGAAAAAGAAAAGCGACGTGGCCATACTATTCAGTAATGAGGCACTGAGCGGCTTTAAAGCTTTTGGCTTTGGCTGGGGTGTACGCACAGGATATAACGATGTGCTGCGCCAGCTATATGATGGCCTTTACCACATGAATGTAAGCTGCGATTTTGTTGACCCTACAAGCCAAAACATCGAAAATTATAAACTGTTGATAGTACCGCTGCTATACGTAGCACCGGATAGTTTGCTACAGCGTTTGAACCACTTTGTAAAAAATGGGGGGCATATTATTTATACTTTTAAAAGCGGTTTCTCTGACGAGAACGTAAAGGTACGTACCAGCCATCAACCCGGTATTATTGAAGAAGCTTGCGGCATATACTACAGCCAGTTCACCGAACCACAAAATGTGTCCTTAAAAGGTGACAACTTTGATTTGAAACCAGAGGACAAAAAAGCTAATACCTGGATGGAACTGATCACCCCCACAACTGCAAAAGTGCTGGCTTATTATGATCATCCTGTTTGGGGCAAATATGCTGCTATTACCGAGAATAGCTATGGTAAGGGCCTGGCCACCTACATAGGCTGCCTCACCAGCAGCGCTGTAACCGATAAAGTATTAGCTGATGCGGTTAAAAAAGCAGGATTATGGGGTACCGATCAGCAGATCGCGTTCCCGATCATCACCAAATCAGGAGTTAACAAAAACGGCAAAACGGTTCATTATTACTTCAATTATTCGGATAAGGAAACCAGTTTGAATTACCCTTATGGTAATGGGAAGGAGTTATTATCGGGTAACAACATCGCATCAAAATCAACTTTACAATTGGCGGCATGGGATGTTAAGATCATTGAAGTGAATTAGATCTTTTTATCCATTATCTAATTAAGCTTTTCCATTCCCTCCCGTGGGGAGGGGTGCGGCTGGTTTGTGTGCAGAGGCTGGGAGGGGTTTATACGTGCAATATACACCTGCAAAGTTTACTAAACCCCTACCTCCCCTTCCCCAAGGAAGGAATCGCACTACCCAAACTTTTTTAGGCGATGCAATCCGATAGCTGCCTTAAGAATATAGGCAGCATGACTCATTATTTTGAGAGTATAGGCATATAATACCTTTTCCTCAACCAAAAGGCCACATTAACCAACGCTATTAAAGCAGGAACCTCCACCAGCGGACCGATCACCCCGGCAAAGGCTTCACCACTGTTAATGCCAAATACACCGATAGATACAGCTATAGCCAGTTCAAAATTATTACCGGCGGCAGTAAAGGAAAGCGCGGCGTTTTGGGCGTAATCCGCGCCCAGCCATTTGCCGGCCATAAAGGTAACCAGGAACATAATGGCGAAGTAAATAACCAGGGGAATAGCGATCCTGATCACATCAAATGGTATCTGCACAATCAGATCGCCTTTAAGGCTAAACATGACCAATATGGTAAATAACAACGCGATCAATGTTATCGGGCTTATTTTAGGGATGAAGTGATTGGTGTACCATATATCTCCTTTTATCCTGCGTAAGATGTAGCGTGTTAAAAACCCTGCAAAAAACGGGATCCCGAGATAAATAAACACACTTTGCGCTATTTGCCCTATACTGATATTCACCTGTAAGCCTGTAAGCCCGAAATATGGCGGTAAAACAGTAACAAATATCCAGGCAAACAGGCTGTAAAATAGTACCTGGAAAATGCTGTTAAAGGCAACCAGCCCGGCGGCATATTCGCGGTTACCATCAGCCAGTTCGTTCCACACTATTACCATAGCTATACAGCGTGCCAGCCCGATCATGATGAGGCCAACCATATAAGCAGGGTGATGTCGCAGGAAAATGACCGATAGTAAAAACATTAACACAGGCCCGATGAGCCAGTTCATGACCAATGAAAGAGAAAGTATTTTAACATTACTGAACACCCGCCCCAATTGCTCAAACCGTACTTTAGCAAAGGGAGGGTACATCATGAGCATCAGTCCTATTGCAATAGGTACATTAGTAGTGCCTGATTGAAATGAATTTATAAAGTTTTTGGCCGATGGTACAAAATAGCCTAAAGCCACCCCTGCACCCATAGCTATAAAGATCCATAAAGTAAGGTACCTGTCTAAAAACGACAGCTTTTTCCGTTGTGTAGGGTTGCAGTTATTGGCACTCATATAAAATTGTATATTGCAATAAAACAATAATTGGATTCAAAAAAAATCAACAGCAGTTTTCAGGGAAATCTACCGGTACAAAGAAAGCGTTCAACCTGTCGGCGTACTGTTTCCATTTCACCTGGTTAATGCAGTAGTTCATGGAGGTGCCTTCGATAGTGCCTTTTATTAAACCGGCTTCTTTAAGTTCGCGTAAGTGTTGCGAGGTGGTGGGCTGGGCCAGTCCAAGTACTTCAACCAAATCGCCGCCAATGCAGGCATTGGCTTTTATCAAATGCTCAATAATAGCTATGCGAGCGGGATGCGCCAACGCTTTCAGCATTTTGGCCAGCTCATTTTGAGCTTCGGTAAAGTTTTCTGTTTTGGTTAAACCCATTGTACGCAATATTACGATTAAAGCGATTAATAATCAACGATTCGTTTTAAACGTACTGCTTTACAAAATCAGCAGCATATACTTTTATCATATCCCTCACCCGTTTAAACTCTTCCATCACCTCCTGCTCTGTTCCGGTAGCTTTGGCCGGGTCAGGAAAATTTTGGTGGAAACGTTGTGCTTTTGACGGAAAATACGGACAGTTCTCTTTGGCATTATCACAAACCGTAATAATATAATCAAAGGAGATATCCATATACTCATCCACATTATTGGAGGTATGGTTACTTATATCAACACCGTCGTCGGTCATAATTTTTACAGCTTTAGGATTCACACCATGAATCTCCACACCTGCGCTGTACACCTGAGCCTTGTTGCCGGCAAATTGTTGTAAATAACCATGCGCTATTTGACTGCGGCAACTGTTACCTGTACATAGTACTAATACTTTTTTCATATTTAAATCAATTCTTTTTTCATTACGATGGCTGAGACAGGGCACACGTGGCTAAATTCCGAAGATGCCTGGACTACCTCTGGTACATCGGCACGCGTAATTCTCGCATACCCTTTCCTGCTAAAATATTCAGGTGCTGTTTCTGTAAGCAGGCAAATGGCCTTTAAGTTATTCAATAGGGCGAGGCTTTCCACCCTCTCCAGCAATTGGTTCGCTATTCCCTGATTCCGATATTCAGGTAAAATAGCCAATGAACGCAGCAGGCCGTAGTCACCATAAATTTCCAGCCCGGCTACACCAATTACTTCATTGCTGTTATTCACTACTACATAAAAGTTCTCCAGCGATGAAGGCAGATCTTCCACAGGTAGTTTTACAGTGGTAAGCAATTGTGTCACGTTTTCCCTGTAATTTCCGGCTTTTGTTATCAGCATATTATTGTGCTTTTAGCAACAGCCCGAACCCGGTGTACAGCATTCAGCAGCTACAGCTAAATTTTTTAATTCGATTTTAGGCTTTACACTGGCGGGTGTGCAGCATTCCTCGCCTGTAGCAGTAGTACCGCAGCTGCCACCCCTTTCAATGGCTTTGCACTGCACCGAATCGGGCCGAAGATCAACGATCAGGTTATCACCATCAGCTATTATTTTGTTGGGGAACATTTGCCTGGTATCAAACTCCGAATTTCCAAACTCTATTTTAACCGTAGCCAGTGGATTTAACGGTAACGTTTTTTCAACCAGTTCAATAATGGATAAGGCTTTCCCTACTTTCATGGCCCTGTCCTGTTGCTGAGCCACAGGCTCCCATAACTGTACAATAATTTCAGTCCAACTGTTCATTTTACCGCCGCAGTCAACCGATACAATGGGTGCCTGTTTAATTTCGGTAATATGGTACGATGCATCAACCCACTTGTTTTCGGCATATTGAAATTGCAGATCCTGACCGGGGTGCATGAGTAATTGCTCTTTAAAGCTTATCCAGTTTATTGCTTCCTGATTGTTCATATTCAAAATGATTAAATACTATATTGCAATATTACGATTAATAAATTTAAATGCAAATGAATTTTCATAAAATATCCAACCCGTGATTGCACGAAGCAAGAAGCCCCCTCCTTTGGAGTGGGTTGGGTGAGGCTTCTTGCTTCGTACAGCAATGACCCGAGAAGAGTAATGTTTCGTTTTAACCTTCTCTTTTTAGCGTAAAAGTAAATCTGCTCCCCGCTCCTAATTCGCTATTAACCTGTATTTTGCCCGATTGCGCTTCAATAAAATCTTTGGCAATGGCAAGGCCCAGGCCGGTTCCGGTTTGGTCGGCGGTAGCATTTGGTATTTTGAAATAGCGCTCAAATAAGCGCGATAAATATTTTTCTTCGATACCCTTGCCATGATCCTGAACCGAGAACTCGATCTCATAGCTATGATGTTTTTTAACCACCAATTCAACTGTCGACTTTTCGTGGCTATATTTTATAGCGTTCGATAGCAGGTTGATCAGCACCCATGTGGTTTTATCCAGATCGGCATGAACGTCGGGCAGGCTTTCATCGCATTGTACTTTAATTTTAACCTGTTTTTGGTCGGCCGTAAATTTAATGGCCTTCACGGCATAGTCAACAATATTTTTAGGATGGGTGCTGCCAAAATTAAGCTGCAGCTTGCCCGTTTCTACCTGTGCCATATCCAGCAATTCGCCGGTTATTTGCAGCAGTCGGCGGGCATCATCATCAATATTTTCAAGCAGCTGTTTTTGCTCGGTATTCACGTTACCTATGCGGTCGTCCTCCAGTAATTTCAGGCTCATTTTTATGGACGAGATAGGCGTTTTTAACTCATGCGATATGGTTGCTATAAAATTGGTTTTAGCCTCATCCAATTGCTGGTATTCGGTTATATTTTTTAATATGATCACCTTACCTATCACTTTGTCCTTACTGTTTACAGAGAGTGATTCGCGCGAATAAAAGCTTTCGCGGTTATCGGCAAATATTTTTAGCCGGGGTTGGTCGTTTACCAACAAGTTACGCAGCAGGTCGTTCTCTAAAGCAACATCCGGAGCATACCTGCCATTGAGCTGCTCAGCCGTCATACCAATCAGGGTACAGGCCACCTCGTTGGCAAATATGATAA
This sequence comes from Mucilaginibacter lappiensis, assembly GCF_050433765.1. Classification (GTDB taxonomy): domain Bacteria; phylum Bacteroidota; class Bacteroidia; order Sphingobacteriales; family Sphingobacteriaceae; genus Mucilaginibacter; species Mucilaginibacter lappiensis_A. The sequence continues at coordinate 22,642 of NZ_JBNPWP010000012.1, forward strand.
TAAGCTTTTCATCCAAACCCAAAATAGCATCGTGCATAGAATTGATGATGGTTTCTATCCGCTTTTTCTCGAACAGGATACTGGCCAGGTTGCTGTTCTCAAACTCATCCAATTTTTTGGTCATGATATTGAAAGCTTGCCCCAGTTCGCCAAACTCATCATCTGATCTGAAATCAATTTGCTGATGATAATTACGGTTTGATACCTCTTTTATCCGGGCGGTTAACTCCTTAAGCGGATTAGCTATATAACCAGGAAAATTTACCGCGAAACTAAAGGCGACCAAAAATAAAAATGCCGTGCAAAAAGCAACCAATATGGTGGCCTTGTTAGCAGTGCCTTTAGCAATATCATTCTTGTGCCCTATAGCATTCATGTTTAACTGCATAATACCGTAAACCAACTGCCTTGCCTGCACACGTAACTGCGTTTGATGGCCTGCATCCTGGTTAGGCAGCAGTTTAATTTTATCGTAAACGGCGCTTAAGGAGTCGGTGAGTTTTCCCTCGCCTGGTTCTGTAACATTATGTTGCTGCAGATTAAGGTTAACATCAATTACCTTTAATTGTGCTTTACTTAGCGGACCGCTATTTGCATCAATTGCCGACAGTATTTTTTGCGCATACTGCAGTGTTTTATAATTATCCTTTAATATCACCCCGGCATCGGCCGAAAGGCGGTTTAAATAGTACACGGATAATCCGCAGCATATAAGGGCCAGCACAAACAAAAAGCCAATGCCCGTACGGAGTTTATTTTTAATGGTCATGTTATGATAGTATTACAAGGTCAATATCTGTTTTAGACATTTTATTTAATAACTGGGTAAACACAGCGGTTTTCATGATCACCTGGTAAAATTTAAACCGCGGCTTGCCTAAGCAAATAGTTGTGATATCATATTTTTCGGCCGTTTCCCAAATGGATTTGGCTATCTGGTCGCTTTTTACTTTTAGCACCTCGCCACCTAACTGCGTGGCCAGTTTCATATTATTGATCAGGTGGCGCTGCGAAGCCAGGTTTATTTTATCGCTGCTCTCCCTTGATGTTTGTACATATAGCAGATACCATTTGGAACGGTAATAGGATGCCAGCCTTGCCGTTTTACGTATAATTACTTTTGCCGACGCGTCATTGGTGCTGATACAAGCCAAAAAAAGTTCGGGCCGCAGCTTAATGTTCTTAGGTATCTCGGTGTCAATTTTACGTTCAACCTGGTGGGCTACCTCGCGCAGGGCCAGTTCGCGCAGCTGTAATATCCTGTCGGCCTGAAAAAAATTATTGAGCGCCAAAGGGATCTTTTTTTCATCATATATCCTTCCTTCCTTTAAGCGGTCTATCAATTCATCTGCGGTAAGGTCAATATTCACTACCTCATCGGCCATTTGCAAAACCTTATCGGGTATGCGTTCATTAATGGTAGCTCCCGTTATCCGTTCCACCTCTTCGTTCAGGCTTTCCATGTGCTGTATATTCACCGCGCTGATCACGTTGATACCCGCATTTAAGATCTCCATTACATCCTGCCAGCGCTTTTCGTTACTGCTGCCTTCAATATTGGTATGTGCCAGTTCATCAACAATCACTACCTCGGGACGCAGGCTGATGATGGCCTTCAGGTCCATCTCTTCCAGTTCCTTGCCTTTATAAAACAATTTACGGCGGGGTATTACCGGCAAACCTTCCAGTTGTGCCACTGTTTCTTTACGGTTATGGGTTTCAACATAGCCTATTTTAACATCAATGCCATTACGCAATAAAGCCTGGGCCTCCAGCAGCATACGATAAGTTTTACCTACACCTGCGCTCATGCCTATGTAAACCTTAAATTTACCTCTCCGCGAACGTTTTATCAGTTCCAGAAAATGCTCAACGGATTGCTCTTTATTTTCTTCGCTCATTTAAGTTTCTGTTATAAAGTTCCTCTCTTGAGAGAGGGTGAATCACACCACCCCATGCTTAAATAAAACTAATAAAAGGAGATCCCGAAAAATCCCCTTTTATAGTATAGATGTTCATCAAACTAAATTTATAATTAACAACCAAAAATTAATTATAAAAACAATCCATACTTATCTTCATATCAAAACGCATACACTGCGGCTAAAACAAACTGTGAGGCGTTTTTAGATGGATCACCGGAGTGATTGGTAAATGCCTCTGCCGATCCGTTATCAAACCTAACCTCTGGGATCAGTGACAGCGGACCTGCTTTGATGTTAGCTGTAAACGTTACCGCGGTTACATGTTCGCCTGCTGCAGGGCCTGCCAAAACAAAATCACCGGTTTTGGTTTTAAAATACTCACCCCTTAATCCCAGGGTTACATCTTTTGATACCGCTATCTGTGGGTATAAGGCCACGCCTGTAAAACCGCCGGTTACGCCATTGGTGGCTTTGTAATCAGCCGCGTTTAAACCCAGTTTAAAGGCATCGGTGATCTGGTAGGCGGTGGTCAGGTCAAACTCGGTACCTGCTGTGCCACCAGTGATCACGTTCAGATAAGCGGTCCAGCCTTTTACCGGTACCACCATCAGTTGTGCACCAAAGTTGTTTACACTGTTGGCTGATTTATAGGCATTCCACTGGTCGTTAAATATACCGGCCATTAAGCTCACCTTGTCCGAGAAAGCATAAGTGGCTTTAAAGCCTGCATTCTGGAACGGACCATTGGTGAACATGTACGAGGTGGAATAGTTAAAGTTACCTACCGGGCTGATCACCTCATAACCGATAAAGGTTGACATGTAACCACCGGTCAGTACAAGCTTATCGGTCACATCGTATGACATGTATAAGTTCTGGATGTGGAACGAATCGCCATTGTCGCCTGCATTGGGGATAGACTGCCCCTGTCCTCTCGGACCAAAAGACAGTTCGCCTACAAATGCCGCCTTACCTACTTTTTTCTTTAGTCCCAGGTCTATCATACCTATGGATATGGAGTTATGGTCTGAGGCAAAGCTGGTGGGAATATTGCCTTTCTTGTTGGCAAAATCATATTTATAATACGCATCTACCGAACCGGTGATTACCAGTGGCGGATCAGGTGCTGCTGTTTTTGTAGTGTCCTGAGCTTTGGCCATCAGGGTGGTTATTAATAAAATTGCAGGTGTTAATGTAAAGGTCTTCATTGTTCTGATTAGGTTATTTTTTAATCTCCCCCTTTTGAGAGAGGCTGTATTGGCTTTGTGCGACGGCAGGGGTGTGTTCTTCTTAGTTTTAAAACAACACACCCCTACCCTCCCATGAGAGGAATCGCACAGTCCCGGTTCATTTCTTTAATTCGTCTAAAGCCACATTTAGTTTAAGCACATTTACTTTGGCCGGGCCAAATAAGCCCAACATTGGCTTTTCAGTATGTTCATCAACCAGTTTGGTTAATTGATCGGCTGATAAACCGCGTGCTTTGGCTACGCGGGCAACCTGTACCTGTGCTCCTGCGGATGACAAATCAGGATCCAAACCACTGCCCGATGCGGTAACCAGTTCGGCAGGGATCTGTGCACGGGTTACGCCAGGGTTGTGTTTTAAGAAATCCTGGATACGACCCTCTACCTGTTTCAGGTAATCGGGGTTTGAAGGACTTTTGTTTGAACCGCCTGAACCGGCCGCATTATAATCAACAGCCGATGGGCGTGACCAGAAGTATTCGTCTTTAGTGAACTTTTGGCCTTCGTTTGCATAGCCAACTACACGGCCTTTGTAAGATATGGTTTCGCCATCACCGTGACCGGGAGTTAATTTACCTACACCGGCTATGGCTAAAGGGTATATGCCTGCAGTTATTACAATCAGTATGAGCGTTAACTTTAATGAGGGCAACAAATATGTTTTCATTTTATTTAAGATTTTTAGATAATTATATAAAGAATGCTACCGCAAGGTCTATCAGTTTAATACCGATAAAGGGGATCAGAATACCGCCAAGTCCGTATATCAATAGGTTGCGGCGTAATAGTCCGCTTGCACCTATCGGTTTATATTCTACACCGCGCAAAGCCAATGGTATCAATAAGGGAATAATGATCGCGTTAAAGATCACCGCTGATAATATGGCTGATTGCGGACTGTGCAGGTCCATAATGTTCAATGCTTTTAAAGCAGGGATGGAAACCATGAACAAAGCCGGAACAATAGCAAAGTATTTGGCCACATCATTGGCAATGGAGAATGTAGTAAGTGTACCGCGTGTCATGAGCAGTTGTTTACCGATCTCCACGATCTCAATCAGTTTGGTCGGGTCATTATCCAGATCCACCATGTTACCGGCCTCTTTGGCTGCCTGTGTGCCACTGTTCATGGCTACGCCAACATCAGCCTGTGCAAGGGCCGGGGCATCGTTGGTACCGTCGCCCATCATGGCAACCAGTTTACCACCTTGCTGTTCTGCCTTAATATAATTCATTTTATCCTCAGGCTTGGCCTCAGCAATAAAGTCACCTACACCAGCTTTCTCAGCAATAAATTTGGCAGTTAAAGGATTATCTCCGGTTACCATTACGGTTTTAACACCCATTTTACGCAGGCGCTCAAAACGTTCGGCTATGCCAGGCTTAATAATGTCCTGTAATTCGATAACACCCAGGATCTGTTCATTTTGTGATACGACTAAAGGAGTACCTCCGTTTGAGGAGATCTTTTTAACGTTATCCTCCACTTCGGCAGGGAATTGATGACCGGCCTTGAGTGCAATGTTACGGATAGAATCAAAAGCCCCTTTGCGGATGCGTAAGCCGTCAGGCGTATCCAAACCGCTGGAGCGTGTTTCGGCAGTGAATTTAATAAATACGGAATCTTTTGGGACTTTTACAGATGGTACCGTTTTATCTTCCCCGGCCAGTTCCACAATTGATTTACCTTCGGGGGTTTCATCAGCCAGTGAACTTAAAACACAGGCGGTAACAAAGTCCTGCTGTTTAATACCATTAGCCGGATAAAAATTGGTGGCCTTACGGTTACCTATGGTAATAGTACCTGTTTTATCCAACAGCAAAGTGTCCAAATCACCGGCAGTTTCAACAGCCTTGCCCGATTTCGTAATCACGTTGGCACGCAATGCCCTGTCCATACCCGCAATACCGATGGCCGATAAAAGGCCACCGATAGTTGTAGGTATTAAACATACAAATAAGGATATAAAAGCAGCTATAGTTATGGGCGTATTGGCATAATCACCAAATGGTTTCAGGGTAACACATACAATCACGAAGATGAGCGTAAAGCCGGCCAGTAAAATAGTCAAAGCTATCTCGTTTGGTGTTTTCTGGCGTGATGCACCTTCAACCAGCGCGATCATTTTATCCAGGAAGCTTTCACCTGGCTGGGTGGTTACCATGACCTTGATCCTATCGGACAGTACTTTGGTACCGCCGGTCACGGATGATTTATCACCGCCTGATTCCCGGATCACCGGGGCAGATTCACCCGTAATGGCTGATTCATCAATGGTAGCAATACCTTCAATGATCTCACCATCGGTAGGGATGTTGTCGCCTGTTTCGCAGATAAACACATCCCCCTTTTTTAACTGGGACGACATCACCTTAGTTTCTTTGCCGTTAACCAGCAAACGGGCCGGTGTTTCTTCGCGGGTTCTGCGTAAGCTTTCGGCTTGTGCTTTGCCACGTGCTTCTGCAATCGCTTCAGCAAAGTTGGCAAACAATACGGTTAATAATAAAACGATGAACACGGTAAAATTATAAGCAAAGCTACCCTGACTTTTATTAGTAAAGGAGTATGCGCTTACTATGAGCATCACAAACGTTCCAATTTCTACGGTGAACATCACCGGGTTACGGAACAGGATGCGTGGGTCAAGTTTGATGAATGATTGCTTTAAAGCATCCTTCACCTGATCGCCCTGGAATAATGTATTTTGAGTTGATTTCATTTTTTTACGATGATTATTTTAAGGAAAAGTGTTCGGCAATAGGACCTAATGCCAGTGACGGGAAGAATGCCAGGGCAGCAATGATTATGATCACCGCGAAGATCATCACCCCAAAAGTTGAGGTATCACTTTTAAGCGTTCCAGCCGATTCCGGAATGAATTTTTTATTGGCCAGTAAACCGGCAATAGCCAGTGGACCAATGATTGGCAGGAACCTTCCCAGGATCATTACTATACCTGTAGTAACGTTCCAGAAAATATTACCATCGCCCAAACCTTCAAAGCCCGAACCGTTATTGGCTGCTGACGAGGTGTACTCATACAGCATTTCAGAAAAACCGTGGTTGCCCGGGTTATTCAGCCATGCCGATGGTTTTACTGCCCAATCTGCACCGGGCATATGTACCAGCACGTATGATGATATGGCTAAACCTACAAGTATGATAAAGGGGTGCAGCAAAGCGATCAGTGATGCGATCTTCATTTCGCGGGCCTCTATCTTGCGGCCAAAAAACTCCGGTGTTCGCCCTACCATCAAGCCCGAAATAAATACGGCTATGATGATGAAGATGTAAAAGTTTAAAAAACCTACCCCGCAACCACCATAAAAACAGTTCACCATCATACCCATCAGCATCATTGTACCGGATACCGGCATGGCACTATCGTGCATGGAGTTTACAGAACCTGTTGATATAATGGTGGTCATGATGCTCCAGTAAGCTGAGTTAGCCGGGCCAAACCTTACTTCCTTGCCTTCCATGGCACCGGTTGGCTGACTGACGCCCATATGTGCAATAGCCGGGTTACCATTCAGTTCGGCGTTCATGGTTGGGATAAGCAGTAACAGCATTCCGAGGGTCATCACCCCAAAAATCACGTAGGAGAACTTCTTTTTATTGAGATAAAAACCTAAAGCAAATACCAGGGCAATGGGTATTAAACATTGTGCTACCAGCTCGGTAGTATTGGTTAAATAGTTAGGATTTTCAATAGGATGAGCCGAGTTGGCACCAAACCAACCGCCTCCGTTTGTGCCCAAATGTTTAATAGCAACTAAGGCTGCAACCGGCCCACGTGATACGTGAACGGTATCGCCCTGCATACTGATAAAGGTATCTTTACCGGCATAGCTGGTAGTCATGCCGTTAAAAGCAAAAATAACAGCTATAACAAATGATATAGGCAGCAATATACGGGTAATGGATTTTACGAAGTAATCCCAAAAGTTACCCAGCTTGTCGGTCACTTTATCCTTTAATGCCCTGAATAACACAATGAGCGCGGCAATACCTGTTGCAGCCGAAACAAAGTGCAGGAACATAAACACAAAATGCTGTGTAAAATAAGTAGCGCCGCTTTCGCCAGAATAGTGCTGCAGGTTACAGTTCACTAAAAAGCTAATGGCGGTATTAAAGGCAGTATCTGCCGATTGACCGGCGTTACCATCGGGGTTAAGAGGCAGGTGGCCCTGGGCCATTAAACAAACAAATGCATAAATAAGCCACACGCTGTTAATAGTAAGCAGGGCAAATAAATGCTGTTTCCAGTTCATTTCTTTTTTGGTATCGATGCCGCTGAAACGGAAAATGAAACGTTCCAGAGGGGCCATAAAGTCAAGCCATGTTTTTTCGCCTTTAAAAACACGGGCGATATACCGGCCTAATAGAATTGCCAGGGCAAGCGTGAGCAGGTAGGTAAATACTACACCTGAAATTTCAGTGTTCATGGTTTTAATAATTAAAATTTTTCGGGTTTAAGCAGCACGTACACCATGTATATAAACACAGCTATGGCCACAATGAATAATGCGATCATGATGATTAGATTTTTTCGAAGTAATTAACTGATTTGAAGAAGAGCCAGAAGATGGCTATAAAGGCCACCACATAAATAATAACTTGTAAAACATCCATTGTATTAAGTTTTTACAGGATGCTTTACCAAGCAGATGCCATAAAAAGCAAAATCCAATTAAATAGCTGTTTTTCAGCTATTTAATTGGATTTTGGTAAATAAAATGAGGTTTATAATTAAAATAAGTCTATCATTTTGATAGGTGGTTATCAAAGTGGGAATTACTCCAATCCGTATTCTTTAAGCTTACGGTAAAGTGTGGCAACGCCGATATTCAAAAGATGGGCGGCTTCGGAACGGTTACCGCGGGTATGGTTCAATACGCGTTGTATATGGAGTTTTTCGACAGATGAAAGATCAAATGCAGAGATGGGGCTGCCTGCCTTTACCTGCTGTTGCTGAATTTCGTATGGCAGCAGACTTTCGTCCAATACATTACTATCAGCCAGTATTACGGCACGTTCAATAATATTTTTCAATTCGCGGATGTTACCGGGCCAGTCATAGGCTTCCAGTTTATTAACGAATGTATCACCTAACACATTTATTTGTTTTTTAACCTTTAAGGCAAAGTACTGCATAAAATACTCTGCCAGTAGTTTGATGTCCTTTTTACGCTCGCGCAGGGCTGGTAAAGTGATCTGGAAAACCGATAAACGGTAAAACAGATCGGAGCGAAAATGACCTTCGGTAATTTCGGTTTGCAGGTTGCGGTTGGTTGCGGCCAGTATGCGCACGTTAACCTGTGTGGGTTTGGTATCGCCAATTTTTAAAAACTGCTGTGACTCCAGAACCCGGAGCAATTTGGCTTGCAGATCATGATCAAGCTCGCCAATTTCATCTAAAAATATGGTTCCGCCGTTGGCTTCTTCAAACAGACCTTTCTTATCTTTTAGTGCGCCCGTAAATGAACCGGCTTTGTGGCCAAATAATTCGCTTTCCAACAATTCTTTAGTAAAAGCGCTGCAATTTACAGCCACGAATGATTTGGTGCTGCGGTTACTGGCCTGGTGAATGGCTTCGGCAAAAATTTCCTTACCGGTACCGGTTTCACCTAATAATAAAACAGTGGTATCGGTTAAAGCTACTTTTTGGGCCAGTTTGATCACATCACTGATGGCTGTTGATCTGCCTATTAGCCTGTCAAAACCAAATTTATCATTTAGCTTACTTTGCAGCTCTATCACCGTTTGCTGCAACAGTGCTTTATCCATGGCCTTGCTTACCAGCGGGATGATCTTTTCGTTATCATCGCCCTTGGTTATATAATCAAAAGCGCCTGCCTTTATCGCCTTTACACCATCGTTAATGGTGCCATAGGCGGTCAAAACAATAATTTCGGTAGCGGGATAGTTTTTTTTGATGGTTTCAGAAAGGGTAATACCATCAATATCGGGCAGCTTAACATCGCTCAATACAACCTGAATATTTTCCTGTTGTAATTTGCGCAGACCCTCTTTAGCATTGGCCGCGGTAAATACCTCATGCCCTTCCAATTGCAGGATACGGGCAAGCAGATTACGCAGCCGTTCTTCATCGTCAATTATTAATAGCTTACCTTTTTGCATCCTTCAGATGTGCAGATTTTAGATGTGCAAATGTGCAGATATTATTTCGGATGCACATATTTTAGGAATGCAGATTTCAAATAACTAAAATCATTACATATCCGCACATCTAAAATTTGCACATCTGCACATTTACCAAGCTCTTGCCCTGCGGGTTGCCCGCATCAGTTGGCGGTGCCTTTTGGCCTCGTAGTAATCATTGGTTACCAGTATGGAATGTATTACACCGGGTATCCAGAAAAACAGGGTTAAAAAAATATTCAATATAAATGCCCCGATCCTGCCGGTTGTTAAGATGGCCAGGGGAGGAAGTAAAAAACATAAAAAGTATCTCATGGCTATTAGTTTTATCAGCTGATACACCGTATCATGTACTGGTTAGACAATAAAGATAAATTTTTGTTACTGAAATTAATCGCGCAGGTTTAGCGGGAGTTGTTCACCAAAGAAAAGGGCTTTCAGTTCGGTTGCATCATTTGGCAACATTTTACCACCGAGGATCAGACGCAGCTGGCGACGACGCAGTGCACCCTCAAAAAGCGCGATCTCGTTATCGGTTTCGGGCAATAATGGCGGCACCTGTGTTTTTTGTCCGTCACCATCCAATGCTACAAAAGTATAATACGCCTCGTTACTTTTTACTTTAGTGCCCGACGGGATGTTTTGCGCCCATACATCCATCCTTACCTCAACTGAGGTAGTGAACGCCCGGGTTACCTTGGCTTCAATGCTGATCACATCGCCCAGTTTAATTGGCGACTGAAACGATACGTTATCAACAGATGCGGTTACCACAATACGGTTACAATGCTTTTGTGCCGATATAGCGGCGGCAATATCCATCCAGTGCAGCAGGCGCCCGCCCATCAGGTTATTTAATGTGTTGGTATCATTGGGTAATACCAGTTCATTCATGATGGTATATGATTCTTTGGGCGCTTTTCCTGTCATTGGGTATGATTTTTATGCAAAGATACATTTTTTAAGCTGAGGGTAAATCAAGGGCAATATAAACCGCAGACGACTCACCCTGGCTGAATTTTAGGGTAGAGGGTTGAGAGCTATTATAAAATTGTCATCCTGAGGAACGAAGGATCTATTCACGAACTATGCATGTTGGATAATAGATACTTCACTGCATTCAGCATGACAAACTATATCAAAAATCTATTTATTTCTTCACCGTATTCAATTCCCTGAAACCTACCAACTCATCCCAGCGGGCTGCGGGCGGGCGATAGTAAACCAGTACCTGGTAATCATTTTCGGTTTCAAAGTAACTTCCTTCCAATGATACGTCGTCGGCCTTTTTTGTTTTATTATCAACCCAAACGTACTCATAATCATATACGCCCTGTTTTAAAAGCAGGTTGATGTAATATTTACCATTTTCGCCAAAGGTCATTTTGCTGCGGTCATCCAGCTTGTAATCATTAAACTGGCCAACAATATAAGGGCTGCCCTCAGCTTCGGGTTTGTTGGCGGCCAGGCTGAAATATACATGGGCATAATCGGCATCAACGCGCGGATCGCGGCCATCCTGGTTCAGCACAAAAAATTTACCGTCGTTATCATAAAGCAAAATATAACCTGGACCATTGCGCACAGGATCTGTTAATAAAACCACGGTGTTTGAGGTATCCTTAACAATACGTGCAATATGCTGCGAGTTTAGTTTCAAGGTACGGGTATCAAACAGCCTGAACTCGTTACGGCCCGGAAAATCATTAATGGCAACATCATTATAAATGAGCTGCGACCCTCGAACATATGTAGGCTGGGTATTTAAAATGCCAGTTTCGGTACGGGCATTCTGCATAATAAAGGTCCGCACATCGGTAGATGGGTTTTGAACCGGAAGGCCAGTATAATCAATAGTAAAATTTATTTTTTGATTGGTTTGCCGTGTCTGCACATTTGGAGATGCTATCACATCGGCGGCTATGGCTACCCTTTTGCCTACCACATATAACCTGCGGGTAAGTACCAGTTTAGACTGGTCGCCATCCTCATAAACTTTGAGCACATAATTACCCGAAAGCTTAGGAGCAATGTTATTATTAGGTATTTTTAGTTCGTAATGGGTATATTTTTGAATGGTACCTGTGGAGTAGGTATAATCATACATGCGGTCGTCAGCGAAACTTTGCAGATACTCGGCCGGCGACAAGTTCGATGAGTTCCACCTGGTATCGCAATGCTCAATGGTGTATGAATAACTACGGCTGCCGCCCCGCAGATCATCAAAAGCCAGCTGTACTTTTTCGTCAGATCCTAAAGCTATTGCCGGGAACGAGCCTTGCTTTTTGGTGTTATAAAACTCCACACTTTTAATGGCAGAGTTATAAATGTTGTTATTGTATGGAGATTGGGCAAAGCTTTTCTGGAAGACGAATAGGAGAATAAGTAGATAGAAGTGTTTTCTCATATAGGACAGCTATTAATTCCATTTACTCATTATGTCTTTGCGAGCGTAGCAATCTCTTTACCCAAGTTCATCACTCATCATGTGAGATTGCTTCGTTCCTCGCAATGACATAGTATAGTTTTATACTACGCTTCCAATTCCAAAATCTGCTCGGCCAATGTTTCCCACTTTTGCTGAATTTGTTTCAGTTCGGTTTGTTTTTGGGTGTAGGCAGCGTTGGTTTCTTTTAGTTTGGCGCCGTCAGTATAAATTTTATCGTCGGCCAGTTTGGCTTCCAGTTGCTTTACTGTTTTATCAAGGTCGGCAATTTGCTCTTCCATTTTGGCCAGGTCCTGGTTCAATTTTTTAAGCTGCTGAAACTTATTTTCGCCTTGCTGTTGTTTAACCGGTTCGGGCTTTTTCTCTTCCTTTTTTGGCTGAGGTGCCGGTGCCGCTGTTTTAGGCTCTAACTTACGTTTTGATGCCCATTCGTCGTACTCGGCATAGGTACCCGGGTAAATTTTTATTTTTTGATCTTCAATAAACCAGATTTTGTTGGCCACATTGTCCAGGAAATACCTATCGTGCGATACTACAATAAAGGTACCTTCATACTGCTCCAAAGCCTGGATCAGGATGTTTACCGATTGCATATCCAGGTGATTGGTAGGCTCATCCAGTACCAGGAAGTTAGCATCGGCAGTAAGCGCCTTGGCTAAAGCAACACGTGATTTTTCGCCTCCGGATAATACCTTGATCTTTTTAAACACATCATCACCGGTAAACAAAAACGACCCTAATATGGTACGGAGCTCAGTATCTGTATGTTTTGGGGCAAATGCCTGCAGCTCTTGTAATATTTGGTGTTCCAGGTGTAATGATTCCAACTGGTGCTGTGCAAAAAAGGTAGTAGTTACGTTATGACCGGTGGTTACTTTACCTTTATAATCCTGATCGGCCGAGGCAATGATGCGTAACAGGGTCGATTTACCTTTACCGTTGGCACCAATCAGGGCAATTTTGTCGCCTTTTTCAATTACAGCTTCGCCACCATTAAGAATATCAATAGCAGGATATTTTTTAACAATATCCTCTAAAGTTACCACATGTCTGCCCGATTGTTTGGAGAAACGGAAGGCGAAGTTAACTGATGGATTATCATCATCCACATCATCAACACGCTCCATTTTATCAAGCATTTTGATACGTGATTGCGCCATTTTTGCTTTAGATGCCTTGGCGCGGAAACGTTCGATTAAACGCTCCTCTTGTTTTATTTTTGACTGCTGGTTTTTAAACTCACCACGCTGAATTTCTTCGCGTTGGGCTTTTTCTTCCAGGTAAAATGTGTAATTACCAGCATAAACAGTCAATTTACCTTTGCGCGATTCAACTGTGCGATTGATCACCTTATCCAAAAACCACCTATCGTGCGATACAATAATGATGGCGCCGTTAAAAGCTTTCAAATAATCTTCCAGCCATTGAATTGATGGTAAGTCAAGGTGGTTGGTAGGCTCATCCAGCAGCAGGATATCAGGCGCCTGCAACAGGATCTTAGCCAGCATCACCCGCATACGCCACCCTCCAGAGAAAGTGCTTAACTTACGCTGGCAATCGGCTTCGCTAAAACCTAAACCGGCTAAGATTTCGTGAGCCTTATATTCAATATTATAGCCATCAAGCAGTTCAAACTCGTGCTGCTTATCGCTAAGTTTATGTAAAAGATCTTCTGTATAGTCTGTTTCCAGCTTTTTAAGTAAAACTTCTATCTCATCATGTAATTGATTCTGGCGCTCAAAAGCCTCCATAGCCACGTGCACAATATTTTTATCAGATGAGTATGACAGCAAATCCTGGTTAAGGTAACCCATGGTTAGGTCCTTAGCCATTGATATGGTGCCCGATGTAGGTTTATAGTCGCCTACAATAATTTTTAAAAGGGTGGTTTTACCGGTTCCGTTGGCGCCAATAAGGCCAATTTTTTCTCCGGGTTTTATATGCCAGTTGGCTTCATCATAAAGGGCCCGCGCACCAATCTCAAACGTAAGGTTATTTATAGCAATCATTTGCGCGCAAAGATACAGTTTTGAGGTGAAATTTAGGTGAAAGGATAAAGGCAAAAGGTGAAAGGTGATGTCGAATAACGAATTTTGAATTTCGAATGATGAAATAGCACCGATTTTTACCTCATTATTCGAAATTCAGCATTCAATGCACGGCATTAAAAAACCTTTTGCCTTTTACCTTTTGCCCTTTACCTACAAACTATCCCAGCACTGCCTTAAGCCAGGTTTGCGCCATCAGGGCCTCGCCGGCAACGCTTGGATGTACACCATCAAGGCTCCAGTAAGTTGCGGGTGTAGATTCAATCGCTTTGTCAAAAGCTGATTGGTAAGGTACAAATATGGCCCCAAATTCAGTTGCAATATCACGGGCCGCTTTACCAAACTGGTTAAATGTGGGGTACCATTTATCGTCAACCGCCTTAACCCCTTTTGAGGCAAATGGCTCGCAGATCACCAGTTTAACATCAGGCAGCGCTTGTTTGGTGCGGGTAAGCAATTTTTTATAGTCCTCAATATAATTTTCAATAGTACCCTTGTAACTCCCGTTTAAAGTATGCCAAAAATCATTTACACCAATATGAATACTTAAAACATTGGGTTTTAAAGCCAGGCAATCAGTATCCCAACGGTCGGCCAGCTGATAAACCTTATTGCCGCTGATCCCCTTGTTGTATATCTGCAGGTTTTTATCAGCATGATCAATCAATAATTTAGATGCTGTTATCAAAGCATATCCCGATCCCAGGGAACTGGTTGTATTGGGTTCGCTTTTTTTATGATCGCGGCCCCAGTCGGTAATGGAATCACCCTGAAATAGCACTACATCACCTGCATTAAACCTTAACCGTGACGGCTTTTTTTCGGCAGCTAAAGCTGCTGATACTATTTGAGGGATGCCAACGGCGGCCAGGGTGCCTACTGAAGCTGTTTTGATAAAATTACGACGGCTGGGTTTAAATCTATTGAGCATAATTTAGTTTATAGATAGTTATAACAGAATTTTCGAATTTACTTATTTACCTGAATTTTTTAAACTTTGTTGTTTTTTGTATTATCAATTGAATGATTAATATAATAGCAGGTTAATAAATCATAAATTTCTGGTTTACACACATTAAGTAATGTGCTAACTTCGCAACATGTATTTTTTATTAAAACCCATCCTGTTCCAGTTCGATCCCGAAAAAGTACATTATTTTGTAACCCGCAATTTAAAGCGCTTTAACCGTTTTCCTGGTGGTGCGGCTTTAAACAGGGCTATATGGGATGTAAACAACCCACGGCTTAAAAAAGAAGTGTTCGGCTTGCAATTTAAAAATCCGGTGGGCCTGGCTGCCGGCTTTGATAAAAATGCCGAACTGATGGGCGAAATGGCCAACATTGGTTTTGGCTTTGTGGAGATAGGTACCGTTACTCCCCTGCCCCAACCTGGCAACCCTAAACCCCGCATGTTCCGTTTACCAGAAGATGGGGCTCTCATTAACCGCATGGGTTTTAATAATTTTGGCGTTGATGTTGCAGCAGAACGAATAGCTGCTTTCCGCAGAAATGCTAAAGGAGCCCAAAAGGATTTGATCATCGGTGGTAACATTGGTAAAAATAAGGTTACACCCAACGAAAATGCCGTTGACGATTATATTAAATGTTTTGATCGCCTGTTTGATGTGGTTGATTATTTTGTGGTGAATGTGAGCTCGCCGAATACGCCAGGGCTGCGCGAATTGCAGGAGAAAGAGCCGCTGATGAATTTACTCAATACCCTGCAGCAGCGCAATTCAAAAAACGGCATTAGCCGACCTATCCTATTAAAAATAGCACCAGATTTGACAGATTCGCAATTGGATGATATTGTGGATATTGTACAGCAAACAGGCATAGCGGGCATTATTGCTACAAATACTACCATCAGCCGTGAAAACTTAACTGCTGCCGAAAGTTTAAAAAGTGAAATGGGTGGCCTGAGTGGCAAACCCTTAACCAAACGCTCAACCGAGGTGATCGGGTATCTACATAAAAAATCAAACGGATCATTCCCTATAATTGGTGTAGGCGGCATCCACTCTGCCGATGACGCGATAGAGAAATTACAGGCAGGCGCATCGCTGGTACAGCTTTATACCGGTTTTATTTACGAAGGGCCGGGATTGATTGGCAGGATAAATAAAAGAATATTGTCTGAATAGTTTTTTGTCTGAACCGGGATTAAACAGATTGTGGGATTCTCAGGATTTTTAGAAATCGAGGAAATCCTTTAATCCTAAAAATCCCGGTTCAGACAAAATCAACGAAATCATTTAATCAAAAAAAATCAGCGGTCAAAAATATAGCGCATAAAAAAATCCTGCCGGTTTCTGAAACCAGCAGGATTTATAAGATCATTTAAGCGCTTATGCGCCAAAAAACAAATAGAATTATTTACCTGTAGCGATATCTAAAGCTGCATTGTTTTTAGCTATCTGGCTGTGTTTTGATTCAGCAGAACGGCTTCCGTACTCCAGGTTGGTAGCCAGCTTCAAAAACTGAACTTCTAAACGCGAAGTAGTTTTGTTTTTTCTATCTTTTCTTTTTAAACGTGTAACGCCCATGGTGTTGTTATTTTAAATTTTTTAATACCCTTGAGGTCGGGAGCGGATTCGAACCGCTGTAAAAGGTTTTGCAGACCTCTGCCTAGCCACTCGGCCACCCGACCCTGTTTTTAAGGATTGCAAAAATAGTAATTTATTTATTGGTAGCCAATATTTATTTCATTGAAATTCTTTTTATTTCAGAACACAGTATGGCAGTGGCTATGGCCACATTCAATGATTCGGCATTTCCAGCACGCGGAATGGTTACCGCACTGGTTATCAGCCGCTCAATATCCGGGCTTATTCCGTTGCCTTCGTTGCCCATAACCAGCAAACCTTCATTGCCAAAATTGGTATTATATATATTTTCTCCATTTAACATAGCGCCAAATAAAGGTAGTTCAATTTGGGGTAAAACATGTATAAGATTAACATAATGTATATTTACCCTTGCTAATGAACCCATGGTGGCCTGCACTACTTTGGGGTTATATACATCAACCGTATCTTCCGAGCAAATAATATCGTTAATGCCAAACCAATCAGCTGTGCGTATAATAGTGCCCATATTGCCCGGATCCTGTATGCTGTCAAGCACCAATGAGAACTTTTGTTTCAGGCTGTTATAATTTAATATTGGCCATATTGGTATTTTAACCAAACCAATTATCTCCTGCGGCGTTTTCAATGTGCTGATTTTTTCGAGTTCATTTAATGAAATCTCCTGAAAATTTATTTTTCGGGATAATTTCAGCAATTTTGGGGCAATTGCAGGGGTATGATAAATAGTATCTACCTGGTATGCAGAGTTTATAAATTCGGTAACTGATTTATAGCCCTCAACCATGAAAAGGCCATGTTCCCTGCGGAATTTTTTATGTTGTAAGGATGTTAATAAACTGATCTGTGATTTTGAAAGCATATAGTATACCTGCTGTTTACCGCCTTACAATATTAAGTATTTTGCTGCTCATTATAGGGTCGGGCTGCAGTATTACACGTGGTATTGATAAAAACCAGGCCCTGGTACGCAAAATTACTATTAAGGGGATAGATGAGCAGTTTGCCGAAGCTGCTGTAAACTATGTAGATAAAGAGCAGCAGCCTAACAACTGGCTCAACCTGCAATTTTATTACCTTTTCAGTAAAAAAGGCAAAAAGAACATTGGTGAGGCGCCTGCTATTCTTGATAGTAACCTGGTTGAATATTCGCGTTTTCAGATGGAAAAATATATTCAAAACCGTGGGTATCTTAAAGCCAAAATAACCGACAGCATTATCATCAAAAAACAAAAGGCCGAGCTGGTTTTTACAGCCCAGGAAGGCCCAATGTTCAGGATACGCAAGGTTACGGATAGCATTGCTGATAAAAACATTAAAAACCTGTTTAACCAAAACCGCAACAAAATATCGCACATTTCGCCCGGCGGCCGTTTTGATACCGATAGTTTGGCTCATGACCGCGATGAGCTTTACCTGTTGATGAAACGTAACGGCTATTATGATTTTTACAGGCAGTATATCAATTTCAATTACGATTCTACCTTTAACAATAGTGTGGTGGATGTTAAAATGATCATTGACAATCCTGCAGGCAAAACCGAGCATCCGGTTTATACTATTAATAACACCCTGATCACTATTTCAAAAAGTAACGGGCGCACCCCCGGAAAAGCTGATACCCTGCAAGTTGATTCACAATTCAGGTTTGTTGACTTTTCGGGCAAGTTTAAACCACGAACAGTAATTGATTATACTTTTCAGAAAAAAGGACAGATATACGATATTGATAAACAAACCCTTACTACAACACGTCTTTCGGAATTAAACGTATTTCGTAACGTACCCAACCCTACTTACGAAAAACTGCCTGACAGTACCCACCGTTTAAATACCAAAATAGATATTGTACCGCTCAAACAAATGTCAGACAGGGTTGAGGGCGAGTTCCTGTTTAGCTCGGGCCGTTATGGGTACAACGTTGGTAATACTTTTACAGATCGTAACGTATTTAAACAGGCGGCCATACTACAGGTAAAACTTAACTGGAGCGTTTTATTTGATAATGGACCAAGCGGCAATACAGGTATTCAAAACCAGGAATTCAGGGTGGGTGTTAACCTTATTTATCCCCGTATTTTAACGCCATTCTCCTTCCCGCTTTTGGGTAAATATGGTGTACCGCACACTACCTTCTCCAGTAATTACTCCTTGTTTTTTCAAAAGGGGCTGGTTAAACGCGAAAGCTTTATTAACTCAATAAGTTATGACTTTTTTGAAACCGGCCGCAAACAGCATACCATTACACCCATTAATATTGAGTTTTCAAGAGGTGTAATTGATCCGGCAGCCAAAGATTCCCTGCTAAAGCAAAACAGATACTCTTATGTGTACCTCATTGGCCGTACAACTTTCACTACCGGTAGTCAATATACATTTCAGTATAATGCAATCGAGTTAAACTCTTACAAAAATTTTACCTATTTCCGTGGAAGTTTAGATGTGGGTGGTAATTTCCTTAGTCTCCTTGGCAACACGTTTAATGCACCGAGAGACACAGCCGGGCAACGCAAAATTTTTGGCTATGCCTTTTCTCAATATACCAAAACTGAGCTCGATCTGCGTATTTATCGCAGCCTGGGTGGTGAACGACAGTTTGTATTCCGTATAAATCCGGGGATCGGTATTCCTTACGGTAATAGTAACGCGCTAATATTTGAGAAAAACTTTTATACCGGCGGTGCCAATGATATCAGGGCCTGGCTGCCACGTACCCTGGGCCCGGGGCAATTTAACCGCGGCACCTATTATGGAACTGATACTACTAACCGCTCCCGGTTAAAATACCTGGATCAATTTGGCGAAATAAAAATAATTGGGAACGCCGAATACCGCTATAAACTGGCCGATAACTTTTTTGGAGCCAAGCTAAAAGGCGCCGTATTTATAGATGCTGGTAACGTATGGCGTTTAGGTAAAAAAACCGAAAACCCTAACGGCGAATTCAGGTTTGATAACATTTTACAATCAACCGCTGTAGGGATAGGCACAGGTTTACGCTTCGATCTGAGTTTCTTTGTTTTCAGGCTTGATGCAGCGTTTAAATTTAAAGATCCGCAGTTCAACGGATCAGACCAATGGGTATTATTTAAACATGCCAATGAATTATTTAGCACCGGCCCGTTTAAAAGAGCCTACCTTCAAAGTAATGGTGAAAGCTATAATTTTATGCAGCTGAACTTTGGTATAGGGCTGCCTTTTTAATTTTGAATTATTGGGTTAGTGAATTAACACAACCGCTAAACGGCCTGTCAGTCTGAGCCTGTCGAAGACTCGTAGGCAAAGGCCTCTGTGCGCTACCCTTCGACAGGCTCAGGGTGACAGGCCAATACCTTTAAGCCTTATGCTTTTCCGCTTTAAGCTTCCCTTAAAACATTCCCTTCAAGCCATCAATTATACTCTCAAAAAAGGTGGGAATGCTTAGGCCATTATGGTAATTAAAATACAGGAATATACAGAATATAATTACTGCAATTATGATGAACCGCTTAAACATATAAGCCAGTAATACCAAAGCCAGCGGTATAGCCAGCAGCAATATCCAGCTGATATGGAAGGGACTTAGTTTGCTATCGTGTTTATAGATATAGTACAAGATAGAGTGTGTACCGCTATCATTCATGTGCTTGGCATATAAAAAACTGGAGCGGTCAAGCTTATGCCTGTAAAAGGCGGTACCCTTTTCAAACTTTAATTGCTCCTGAAACCCGTTCATTACAAATGTAAATACGCCGTTTACATTTTCCTGTATTACACCGGCGGTATCAGTTGCAACAACAGCCACCTCATCAACAGCAAATGGATTTTCTTTTATTACAAAGTGATTTATAGCAATTGCATCTGCAAAAACAAAGCTATGAGCGGCCATAACAAGGCAGAATAAGAGTAATAGTTTTTTCATTTTTTTTATAAACCAATTCAATTCTGTACAAAATGCACGCAATAAAAATAGTGTTTTTTGGGCTATCTGTTCAAGAAATATATACTTGCATTTAGCACGCCCGCAAAGCTTACCCACAGCAAATAAGGTATAAGCAACCAGCCCGCAATTTTATTGAACTTATTAAACCAGTTAATGGTTATACCAATACTTATCCACAGTAAAATAATAATAACAAGAGCTCCAAATATTTCATGCAAACCAAAAAACACTATGGACCATAAAAAATTCAAAAATAACTGTATAAAGTAAATTGCCCGGGTAACTTTATAAGCTGGCTTGCGGCTCCTGTGTTTCCAGATCAGGTAAGCGGCTATGGCTATCAATATATACAAACATGTCCATACGGGTGCAAATAACCACGGTGGCGGATTAAACGATGGCTTTTTAAGGGTACTGTACCATCCCGGTATTTCGGGCCGGGTAACAAGTGAGGCCACAAAACCAATGGCCAGCACGATCAATAAATTGATAATAAATGGAAAGAACTGGAATTTCCTGAGTGAAACGGCTGAACTCATAAATTATATCAACCAATTAAACGCCGGTAAGTTTTAAAATAGGGGAATCTGCGTTTTATTAAAAGTATAACTTATTAAAATACAGACAGATATACCACTGTTCCAATTAATTTACAATGCCATTATGTAAGCCTCATTGCTAAAATATATAAATATCTTAGCTTAGCCGCACTGCTTAATTGGGGGTTATAAAATGATAAAAGCTTATAAATTATTTACAGGTTCTGATGGTAATTCGCACATACAAACCGGTACCGTGGCCGAAGGGCAGTTTAATCAGGCTACATCCATCAGGTTTCAGGAATCGCCGCCTCATTCGTTTTATGAATGGCATAATGCACCTGTGGAACAATATGTGATCAACCTATCGGGCACACTTGTATTTGAAACCCAAACTGGCGAAACTTTTATTTTGAAACCGGGTGAAATATTAATTGCTACCGACACAACCGGCACTGCCCACAAATGGCACCTGATTGATGATGAGCCATGGCGACGCGTTTATGTGGCATTTGATCAACCTAACCAGATAAACTTTATCCCTGATGAGCTGCCCAATAGTTAATACTACTTTACCCTCACATATGCAGTGTTAAAACCATCACTTATAAATATATCACTAACAAAAAGACTATCGTTCCTGATAACGAACGCCAGATCATCCGGACCTCCCGTTTTTAGTACATCAATGGTTTCTGTTGATGCGTATTTATAATTACGGACTATTGAAAACTTGCCCTGAGCTATTAAGGAATCGTTTTTAAATCTTTTAAATGTACTATCAGCCTTAAACTCTTCGCTCAAGTTATACCCTGTGCTTTGAGGTGTTACGGTAGATCCGGCTATGCCGCCAACTGATTTTACCCAGCGCCATTTGCCAATTATGGAAGTTGACGTTGGCATCTTATCCTTATTGCAGGAGCTCACACTGCACAGGGTGATCATTGCAAAAATCAAAGTAAAACATTTCATACTATAAGGTTTATATATAAGCCTTTACGCAGGTAATTAGCGCTTTGATACAAAGCATCACCCTTATTTTAAAACCTATAATTATTTGCATAAATAGTGCCTGTTTGTAAATTACAACAAAATTCTTTGTATCATTAAACTATGATTATTGTTATTCAATGTAAGGACCAGGTTGGTTTGGTTGCCTCTATATCTGCCATATTAGCCAAACATCAGCTAAACATTGTTTCGATGCGCGAACATGTTGATAAGGCCGAAAATGTATTTTTTATGCGCCTGGAAGTTGAGGATGGAGATGGGCACCACCTTGAAGGAACATTAAGAGAAGTACTGCCTGCCGACGCCATTATTTCTGTAAACCCCATTCCTTATAAAAAAGTGGTGGTATTGGTCACCAAAGAATATCATTGCCTTGCCGATATACTCATACGTAATCACTTTAAAACACTTGGTGCTACGGTACAATGCGTAATTGGCAACCATACTACGCTGCAAAACATTTGCGAGCGCTTTGATATGCCTTTTTACCACATCTCGCATGAGCAGATTAGCAAGGCTGAGTTTGAACAGCAAATAAACAATGTGATAGCGCAATACGCTCCCGATTATATTGTGCTGGCTAAATTCATGCGTATTTTATCGCCTGCTTTTGTGACAAAATTCCCTATGCGGGTTATTAATATACACCACTCCTTTTTACCGGCATTTATTGGGGCCAACCCTTATAAACGGGCCTTTGAACGTGGGGTAAAACTCATAGGTGCTACTGCCCATTTTGTATCAGACGAGTTAGACGAGGGGCCTATCATTGCCCAGCAGATCATCCCGGTAAATCATTCTTTTACGGCAGCTACCATGGTAAAAGCCGGTCAGGAAATTGAAACCGCTGTGCTGGCAAACGCGCTTAAACTGGTATTTGAGGACAGGGTTTTTGTTTACAAAAACAAAACAGTGGTTTTGGGATAAGTTCGGACATAGGTAACAAAAAACAAATCACTTTCCCTGAAATGATAATGGCGGACCATAAATGATCCGCCATACCTGAGATTTAGTTGATTAGTATAAAAACTTTTTATTCTACTATTAAAGTAGCGATAGAGTGTGGCAGGCTGGTTGTTTTTGCAGCTTTGCCTTTTATCCACAGGCTGTACTCTATTTTTTCGTCCGTTTTATTCATCACCACAACGGCAAGTTTACCATCGGGGTTGATGTAAGCTGTAGTTAATAGCTTATCCCTGCTGGCTACCGCACTAATGCGTTTAGCACCGGGATGAATAAATTTTGAAAAATGACCCAGGTAATAATATGAACTGGTATAGATCAGGTTGCCGGTTTTGGTATCGGCATGTATAGGTGCAAAGCAAAAGTTGCCAACATGGTTGGGGCCGCCTTTTTCATCAAGCAGGATATTCCAGTCGGTCCAGGCTACAGTACCTGCATTAAAATCATTGATCATGGATAGGCCATATCTTTCGCCAAGCGACCAATCATTGACCTTAGCGAGATCAAACTTTTCAATGCAACCTTCAGTAAATATCAGGTTTTTATCAGGGAATGACTCATGTACGCGCCTGGTACTTTCAAACTGCTGGCCTGCACCGGTCCAGGTTTCGTACCAATGGAAACCAACACCCCATACATATTTTGCGGCTTCAGGATCTTCCAATACGGTGCTGGCGCGCTGATAAAGCAAATCGCGGTTATGATCCCAAATGATCAGCTTTTTATCGGCAAGGCCTTGTTTGTGTAAAGTTGGACCTAAAAAGTTTTTTACAAAATCGCGTTCTTCTTCGGCAGTAAACATACATGATTCCCAGGTTTGCTTAGCCATAGGCTCGTTCTGTACCGAAAGCCCCCATACCGGGATACCTTCCTTTTCGTATGCTTTTATAAACTTCACAAAAAAATTGGCCCAGCTTTGGTCAAATTCAGGTTTAAGTTTACCGCCGTGCAATACATCATTATTGTCTTTCATAAAAGCCGGCGGGCTCCAGGGCGAAACAAACAGGTTTAATTTGCCACCAGCGGCAGCCATAGCGGCTTTTATAAATGGTATACGGTAAGTTTTATCATGGGCGATGTCAAATGTTTTGAGGTCGGCGTCGCCTTCTTTAACATAGCTGTAGCTTGCACTCGAAAAATCGCAGCTTTGAATATTGGTACGGGCCATGGTATAACCAATGCCTTTGTCTTTATCGTAATACGCGGTTAAAAATTCTTTTTGTTTATCTTTTGGCAACTTGTAGAACACCTCGGCCGAGGCATCGGTTAAGGCGCCACCCACGCCAAGCATGGTTTGGAATGTTTTAGCTGGATCAACAAAAACTGAAACATCGGTTTCGGCGGGCTGTGGTTTATCAGAAAACTGAAGCGTTTCGGTTGAAGTAAACTTATACCCTGCTTCTTTCTCAGAAACAATTACCTTAACCGTTTTATTATTTATAGAAAAAGGTGAGGCACCCTGGGCATTTACAAAACCAGCCTTTGCTAAGCCACCTGCGATTAAGCAGGCAATTAAAAATTCTTTCTTCATGATTTATTGTAATAGGAAGCCGGGGCTTGAACATCGCTTATATTTAGCGTTTCCGGCAATTCAAATTTATTAAAGTTAATCAGAATAAAGCAAATAGACTCGTATAAATAATTGATTTATAATTACTTGGTATAAAATTGATACGGTTTAATACCGGACTTATTTAGCGTCAAAAAATCTCATAATCAGGCTGTTCCGTCTGGAGCGGCCGGCTCTGAATTAAATTTTGATGCGGTTTAATACAAAATTCGATTGTGATTAAATTAGATCCTATTGACAGGGGGATCACATATATTTGAACCAATTATCAAGTAAAGTGTCATTCTCATATATTTCTATATCATAGCTGCCTTCACTGTCGGGGAATAACTGAAGACCGTTTCTATTACTCGAAATTCTTACTGCTCATGAAAATTCCATTGCGCAATTGACAGCAATAAGTTTGATAGAATTACCAGGCTCAACCCTAAATATAATTGCTTCAGGTTCTAACTGAATTTCCAGCTGATCGTCATTCTCCCATAAAAAAAACTCTATGATATGGTTGTTAGCGTTTTGGATCCTGGTACTCATTACTTTTGTGCCTTGATTTCCTCTTCTATCCGCAAGCTTTCTTTATGTATGGCATTCATTAATTCGGTAACAAAAGTTTCTGATAATCCTTCTTTTTTACCGGCTTCAATACTTTTTTGAATCACCTGCTTAAAGCGGTCGGCCTGAAGCGCCGGGATGTTGTTTTGGGCTTTATAAACACCTATTTCCTTTACCACTCTTTCCCGCTCGCCAAGTAGTGTTATCAGTGCCTTATCCAGGGAATCAATCTTCTTCCGGCTTATTTGCAAAGTTTGGTCGGTGCTTTTGGGAGTTTTCATTGGTGCTGATTGTGCGCTAACTAAGCTGTAACTAAACAGAGAGACTACAAATAATCCTAATACGCGGCTATAAAATTTCATATTCATATGTTTTTAACAGATTAAACCAGCTAAATATTATAGTTTTTTTTAATTATTTACAAAAAAAGCAGGTATTAATAATACCTGCTGCAACTAAAGGTTATATCAGGTTTTACCTACCATCAGCATTATGACCATGTTTAATCATATCCTTAACAGCCTGGGCCAAAAATTCCTTGCCGCCATCATCAAGCATGGTTTGTTTGCCGCCGTCATTCAGTTCATAAGTGATCCTGCCATGATAGTCGCTTTCGGCTATTAACTCCTTACCGTCCCTGGTATATTTTACATAGCCATTTGGCGAAATACTTTTAATGGCCGTACCTTCGGCATTAAAATAAGTTTGGCCAAGGTATTCTATCCTTACCTTTATACCATTGCCGTTCTCCACAATAGTGGTATGTCTTTTCCCTGTACCGCAGGCAGTTACCAGCGCTATTAAACCCATTGCAGCAATTAATTGTAGTTTTTTCATGATGTATGTTTTTTAAATTTTTAAAATTATGTTAATTGTTGTTGTTTTTGTTCTTGTACAGAGATGAGCTTAATTAAACTGGTGCTTAAAAACACGAACCAAACCGACCAGCCCAAATGAGCAAACCTTTGAATAAGGCCGGGATAGTTATTTTGAACTGATGGCACGAAGCGCAGAAATATGAGCAGCATAATTACAAGGCTTACCAGTGACAACAACCTGACCGATACCAACTCCTGTTTACCGCGCCATAAAATGATAACTAACAAGGTACCGAGATAAAGTAATAAAAAAACTGGCCCGGCAGTAGCGTGGAACCTGTTACCTGAATGAAACATTGCTGCCCAGCCCATCATTATAGTAAATGCGGGCAGCGTATATACCGGAATGGTGCTGAGCCCTAATTGCTTACAAGCTCCGTACAAGCCAATGATAAAAAAGATGCTTAATACTGCTCCAAACATGGTTAAGGTTGCCATTAATGGCTCAGATCTGGTACCTATGGCCCCTAACTCGCTGATGGTTCCGGTCAAATGGTTATATCCCCCATGAATAAAACCACATATAATGGTTGAAAGCCAAAAAACTACAGGAATAAGAATACCTGTGGATAATAAAGTTTTGGTGTTCATGATACTCTGTTATAATGATATAATATGGTGCGTTATAAAACCCATTACAAACATACACAAAACACAGTACTATACAATACATAGTACTATATTTTTTTATAAATAGATTCTGCACCATTTATCCATCACAGAAAAACCTGTGAAACGGAATTACTTTATTGTTTTTAGTGATGGGGAATATCTCATTAACCGCGGCAAATGAAGAAGAATAAAGTAGCCAAAAGCCTGAGCACTATAATGCTCAGGCTTTTGGCTTGAAAGAGATATAAGTATTTACTTGTGATAATTTTTAAGGAGATCTTCAACCAAGATACCATTGATGGTTGTTCCGGTCATGTTGCAATTATCAAATGTCGCACCTTTAAGATTGCAATTGGTAATGGTACTATTCTCCAGGTTACAGTCTTCAAACCGTAATGGCCTTTGTTTGGCATTTTCATCATACGCTGGGTGCCCCTTTGGCGGCATACCAATATTATGTATATAAGCGCCCCCAAGTTGTGCACCTTCAATTTCCAGATCGCTCAAATTGGCATTGGTTATTTTAAGCGTGGTCATGCACACATCATTAAAATAAGCGTTGTTCATTTTCATCATTCTAAAGCTTGAATCATCAAGAAGAGCATGGCTTACATCAAGTACTTTCTTTGTTTCACTAATAGTGATACGTTCGTTAGTATTTTCCATAATCGTAATTTTTTGTTTATTTAAATTTCAGTAAACGGTACAATAACAACAGGTTAAAGGACAATTTAGCGTTTTTTGCAATTAATAATTACAAGAAATATCATATATATCAAGGTTCAAAACCGAACAATATGTACGAATCTGAACATCCCGTGCAACAAAACTCAGAAATAAACATCTTTTAATCAATTAATTATATAATGGCACACATTTTATAATATAAATGCCGCTACCAAGAAAACCAACTGCCCAACATGAACATGGAAGATCACATCTTTAACCTGGCAACCAAAAAGTTATCTGATGAAGCTTCTGAACAAGACCTTCGGGAGTTGGATAACTTATTACTACAATACCCGGATATTTCCCTTAAAATAAAGCAGCTATTTAACTGGTGGTACTATGATGAAGAACAAAATAATATAGATAGAAGCCAGCTTCTTTTTAGTAAAATACAGGAAAAAATAAAACAAGCCGAAAAGAACAACCAGAAAAAAGAATAAAAAAAAGGACCGGTTTATTTAAACCGGTCCTTTTTTTTATTCATTACCTGCTTTAATTAAAAACCAGGGTTATTTGGTAATAATTTAGGATTAACATCTGTTTCCTGTTTTGGTAAAGGGAACAACAATTGTTTGTCGGCAAACGTAGCGTTAAATACAGTTTTATGACCTACAAAATTATCCCAGGCACCGGTAACATCATTATGTACCTTACGGGTACGCAGCATATCAAACCACATTTTGTTTTCAAAGCAAAGCTCATAATAACGTTGTATCCAAACCTCTTTCTCAAACGCATCCATACTCAATGCACCAATCGGAGCCAGATTAGCTCTGGCACGGATGGCATTTACGTATTGAATGGCATTTGCGTTTGGACCGTTACCAGCACGGTTTGAAGCCTCTGCATACATCAGGTAAACATCAGCCAAACGATAAACAGTGTAGTTTAAATCAGATTTGGTAGTATTGGTAACCGCGGTCACATCGAACCATTTGTAAATGTAATGGTTTTTAAATACTACGGTTTGACCTGGTGTTTTAGAACTTGGGTAGCTTGTGTAAAAGAATTGTCTTTCGGCTACACGTTTATCACCAGCCGGGAACGATGCAATGAATTGATCGGTTGGCCAAACTGATCCGTACTCATCAGAGTATTTTGATACTCCGGAAAAGTTAGGAATGGTTAGTGGCGTAAGCGGGTTTGTAATTGGAATAGCTGCTGCGTACTGTACCTGCAAAATAAATTCGCCGGTATTTTTATTGGCAGGATTTATCATATCGGTATAATTCGGGAACAGCGTATAGCCACCATTCTGGATTACTGCCAGTGAACGCTTGGCTGATTCTGCATAATTTGCAGCTCCTCCGTTTATGGCAGCACCTGCATAAGTTAAATATACATCGGCCAGAAGTGATTCTACAGCGCCCATTGATACTTTACCGGTAACATCTTTCCATGGCAGGGTTGATTTTTCGGCTGCCAACAAATCAGGGATGATCACTTCATCGTAGATCTGTTTGGCTGGCACGCGCGCAACCTGCAGATTAAGATCCTTAGCCGGCTCGATCACCTTAGGTACAGCACCATACATACGAACCAGGAAAAAATAATACAGCGCGCGCATGGTACGGGCCTCGGCTACCATGTTATTTTTAGCCTCATCAGTTAAGCCGGCTGCACTGATGGTAGGTATCCTTTGTATAGCCAGGTTACTTGCACCAATACCCAAGTACATTTGTTGCCACCAGGTATCAAAATAGAATGATGTATTGCTGTAAATAAGCGTCTGGAAGTTTACAAAACCGGTTTGTCCAAGATCGCTGTTTGCTTTACCGGTCATAAACTCCATCAGGTTCCAGGTGTTACCACCATATGAGCCCGGTTGGCCGGCCAGTAAACCAGAGAAATTTTGATAAGCACCGTTGGCCAGTGCCCTGGCTACTTTTGCACTTGAAAGGTTGGCATCCGGCGTCAGAACAGACTTTGGATGTTCTTCCAAAAACTTTTTGCATGAGCAAGTAAGTAATAGGCAGGTTACTACTAATATATTTTTTAATGTTTTCATTTTTAATGATTTTAGGTGGTTGTTATTAAATCCTTCGCTACTGTTTTTCTATCGTTTTTAATCATACCACAAGTTTTAAAATCCTACCTGCACACCCAGATTCCAGATACGCGGACGAGGGTTAGCAAAGAAGTCTATGTTCTGCGTAAAAGCCGGGTTTGAACCATAAGAGTTATTAAAGGTATCAACCTCAGGATCATAACCTGTATAATCAGTAATAACAAACAGATTTTGAACGCTTGCATAGATGCGGAAACGGCTCACATTCATACTTTTCAGTACAGAAGCAGGCAAATTATAGCCTAATACAAAGTTTTGACCACGTATAAATGAACCATCCTCTACCCACCAGGTATCAAAGTGCGAATCCTGTGCATATTTGTAGTTACGCACCTGCGAAATCATGGTGTTTTGGTTGTTAGGAGTCCATCCGTTTAATACAGTAGCTAAACTGTTGGAGATGGTTTGCCTGTCTTCAACGGAGTGTTTAAAGTTAGCAGCAGTATTTACACCCTGTACAAAACGGATATCAAATGAAAAATCCCAGTTTTTATACTTAATAGTACTGTTAAAGTTACCAGTCCATTTTGGGTTAGAACGACCAATGATACTATAATAGTTACTACCATCAGGGTTATAAATATATTTCCTGTCGCCAGATTTTAAACCATGCGCCGCAGCTTCGGCAATATCCGCAGCAGAGTTGCTGTACGTTCCTACACGGGTCATTCCGTAAAATGATCCTATTGGCGCGCCAACACGTATTACATAGTTTTGTCCCAAAAAGTTAGGGCCAGGGAATATATCAGCACCACCATCATTCAGTTTTGTTACTTTATTTTGATTGGCTGCAAATATAAAATTGGTTACCCATTCAAAATCATCGCTTTTAATATTCACAGTGCTCAGGCTTAACTCAACCCCTGAGTTTTTCATTGAACCTATGTTTTTATAAACATTAGATGTAGTGAAGCCTGCACTCCATGGAATCGGAGCCTGTAATAAAATGTCGGTAGTAGTACGCTGGTAGTAATCAGCATCTAAAGTCACACGTCCATGGAATAAGCCTAACTCGATACCAGCATCAATCTGCTTGGTTTTTTCCCATTTCAGATCAGGATTACCCAGGTAGCTCGGTAATAAGGAAATCACTGCCGCTCCGTTCTGAGCAGTTTGTGCTGTACCATACTGAGCCAGGGAGCGATAGTTACCAATTTCCTGGTTACCGGTGTAACCAAAACTTGCTCTTAACTTTAAGTTAGATACAGTTTCGCTGTTTTTCAGGAAATCTTCCTGAGATACGCGCCATGCAGCACCTACTGATGGGAAGAAAGCGAATTTATTTTTATCGCTGAACCTTGATGAACCATCATAACGACCTGTTGCAGTAAACAAATACTTTTCATCAATATTGTAACTGATACGACCGTAGTAAGAGTTTAAAGAACCTGGATATTGCGCTCCCGGTACGCTGGGATTTTCATCAGATCCGGCTTGACTTCTAACAGACCCAGCCCCGAGGTTATTAAACTGAAAAAAGTCATCAATGAAGTTTTGGGTTTCTACGTTTCCGCGTTCATACACTGAACGGCTAAAAGAGATACCGGCCAAAGCTGTAAATCTTTGATGATCATTGATCTTTTTGTTCCAGGTAAGGTAGTTTTCAGTTTGCCAGAAATAAGTTGTATTGGTATTGATACTTGCAACACCACCCTGGTCAGCAGACATGTGCTGTAAGCCTAAACCCGAATAGAAGTTATTTTTTTGCGCAGCAAGGTTATAACCGAAGTCAGTTTTAAAATCAAGTTCAGATGAGATCTTAAACTGAGCATAGATATTACCCAATACCTGCAAGGTATTGTTAATGGTATAACGCTCATTGGCAGTTTGTATTGGGTTAGGAGCACCTTCAAGCCCGGCTATATCATAGTTACCGGCCCAGGTTCCGTCTGGATATTTGATAGGCACAATTGGCACTTCTTCACTTACGGCACGCGGTACGTTCAAACCACCGTTACCATCAGATACCAAACGCTGGCGGCTGAAGATACCGTTGATGCTACCACCAATTTTCAACCACTTTTTAACGTCGTTATCCATGGTCATTTTAACTGAATAGCGCTTAAAGTTTGATGTTGGTGTTAAACCGTCCTGATTAAGGTATCCTAATGATAAGCTATAAATCGAATTTTCGCTACCACCCTGAACATTCAGCTGATGGCTTTGTGAAAAAGCGGGTTTGTAAGTTTCCTTTTCCCAGTTGGTATCATAAATAGGGTTATTGTTAGTATCAAACAACAAAGGAAAGTTAGTATGATTTAGCGCTTTTGCCGGTGTTTGAACGGCACCGGTAGGATCAAATTTTGCACCGTTGGCAAATGATTCATTATAAATTTGAACAAACTGTTTTGAGTTAAGGGTTGGCACGTGCCTGTAAAGCTCACTTACGTTTGCGTTGGCTTCATAACTAACAGTGGTGGCACCTTTTTTACCACGTTTGGTGGTTACCATAATTACACCATTAGCACCACGCACACCATAAATAGCAGTTGATGACGCATCCTTTAAAACCTCGATAGAAGCAATATCATTCGGGTTAATGGAGTTGGGATCAACACCAACCACACCGTCAACCACATAAATTGGGTCAACGTTAGAGTTGATAGAGCCGATACCCCTGATGCGTACTTTTGCTGCAGCACCCGGCGCGTTACTGTTAACACTTACATCAACACCGGCAACTTTACCTTGTAACGCCTGTGATAAGTTAGGAACAGGCTTATCAAGTAATTGCTCGGCCTTAACCGTAGTTACGGAACCGGTAAGGTCTGATTTTTTGGCCGTACCGTAACCAATTACTACTACCTCACTAAGAGCGCTTGATGATTCTTTTAATTGAACATTAATTACGCTTTTACCGGCTGCGCTTACTTCCTGTGTAGTAAAACCGGTATATGAAAATACCAAAACATTGTTGGCATCTGATAGCTGTATGGTATAATTACCATTAGCATCTGTAAGTGTACCAGCTGTGGTACCTTTTATTCTAATGCTTACCGCGGGTAAAGGTAAGTTGTCTTGCGAACTGGTAACCTTTCCGCTAATTTTAAGCTGGGCCATTACCTGCAGGGATAATAGCGAAAACAGGATTGAGTAGATAAGTTTTTTCTTCATAACATTATTTTAAAAATGGGAATTGATCTTTTAGATATATCACAATGGATATTTGAAACCATCGGTAATGATTACGGTGGCTGGCAGCAGTAAAGGCTTAATTGCTGCTTAAAAAAGAGCAAAGCCATTTGTGCTACCTTCATGGCATTAACTTTTTTCATTAAATTCATTTTTAAGTACTTGGTTTTTAAAGTTTTACACTAATAAGTAGTCTATTTATTTTTAATAGCCCATTGTTTTAAAACTGTAATTGCATCAAACAAAACACCTGCCTCACCTCTGAAATCACCAGAACCCTTGGGAGCGCCTGTTTGCACATCATACCATTCATAAAAGCCTTTGTTGGCAATTGCCCGGTTAACCATTGGTGTTAACTCAGCATAGGCTTCTTTTATTAAACCATTTGTAATTAACGCCCCTGTCATGCGTCCCCCAAACCATGTCCAATCGCCACCGTTTTGGTAGTGGTAAGGGTGCATGTTTGGATATTGTTCTTTTGGATAGGGTGGATAGACGGTTATACCAATGGTAGCATGTTTTTCTTTTGCTGCAGCAGCCAGCATTTGACTGTTTATCTCTTGAACTTCGGTATTGGTATTAAATCCGGCCAATATTGCGCATATTGAACCGCCTGTGTATAAAATTTCGCGCTCGTTAAAGTCCTTTGAAAATGGACTGCCATTTAAATAAATGTGAGGCAGATATTTTTGAGCTGCTGGTACCCATAAATGTTTACGTACGTTTTTTTTAATGTTAGCTGTTATGGTAGCCCAGTTTTCTTTTGTTTTATAATCTTTAGGCTTCATGGCCATGAAATCATGAATAGCTATTACATACATAGCATTATCATAAATGTCAATAGCCCATTTGGTTTTATCGTTAATGGCTACCCCCCAGCCTGTTTCTGATTGCACATCACCCCAATCAATAGTGGTAGCTCCGGTAACCAGTCCGTATTTTTCAGACCACCTGTCTTTGCGGATATAGGCAAGAGCATCCTCCATTCTTTGCAGAACCGTTTTAGCACCTATTACCTCGTTAAGAATTGACCTGTCGCCAGTAATATCAATATATTTTTTAACTGCTTGTATTAAAGAAGATTCCTGATCAGTTTCAACTGTATTCTTGTGCGCTGCCCAACCCGGCAGTAAGCGCGAGTAGCGGTATTTATAACCTACACCTGCCCTGGCACTATCAACCACCCCATCCACTATATTACCGTCATCGCCCTGAATTTTAAAAAACATCAGGAGCATTTCTTTAACTTTTTCTTTCGGGTGTACTTTTAATGACCCTTTTATGAATGTGTTAAAATCACGGATCCATACTTCATTATATGATGTACCGGCCGAAAAACCTGAAAGTAATTTTAAAGCCCTAACCTGAATGGTATCTAAATGGCTATCGGCAAGTATGGAGCTTGCCAGTGCATACTTGTCCCGTATCTGCGCTTTGGTGTTCAGATAAAATAGACATAAGAAAATAGAAACAGCAAGTACAGGTAGCTTCATGCAGTATAATTTAAGTATGGCAGATATGATTTAAAGTGGATTTTCATTAGGCAAAAACACACTTTGTAAAAAATTGGTTACGCTTGTATATGTACAAACATACATACATTCAATGTATTTCCAAATTTTTTTACCATTTAAATAATTAATTTTTCATGCCGCATTTCCCACGCATTGCGTTGAGGTTAATTATGTGTTTAAACGCTTTCCTGACACATATTTACTTAATCGTTTAAGGTATTTTTATTTAACATATGCGGTAGTTACCTATATGCCAATAAGCTTATTATGTATCTTCATATCAAATTTAGATAATACATAATTACAATATTATTTTCGAAAAGTTTCATTAAAATTAAACAAACATCGAATATTCTAAATATTCGATGTTTGTTTAACCATTATTACTTCTTTTCCCCTATTGTATATTATACAATTGTATTAATTGGCTGCCTGAAT
Source organism: Mucilaginibacter lappiensis (assembly GCF_050433765.1). Lineage (GTDB taxonomy): Bacteria > Bacteroidota > Bacteroidia > Sphingobacteriales > Sphingobacteriaceae > Mucilaginibacter > Mucilaginibacter lappiensis_A. Next base: position 56,990 of record NZ_JBNPWP010000012.1, read on the forward strand.
AATAAAATACTGTTAACTATCGCATACAGCGCGGTGCCTCCGTGTATCAGCATATGCGGCCAATCGGCAGCGCCATTGGCAGTATATACTACCAAACAGTCGCAAATGGGAATGATAATGGCTGCCGTAAATATTACCGCCATTATCCTTGGGTTACGGAGCCATAAAAGATAGCCCAAAACCAGGCCCGAAAATATATCGCGGATACCTTTTATACTTCCATATAAAGCTGTATTACCGGTAGGTAAAGGCAGGCCAAATCCAATTGATGCCGCAAAAGGCGATATAATGTAACGCAGACCAATAAAAGTAATACCAACTGCTATAACTAAAGTGAGCCAAAAAGATAAGGAACCGGGCCCCCAGGTTTGAAGATTTTGTTGCTTTTTCATTGCTTTGATTTTGTGTTATATATTAAACAACACAAAGTTCAGCAGCTCAAAAGCCAAATTGGTTAACCTCGGTTAACTAATGCCTGCCCGAAATTCTTTTACGGATACGCGACAGCGATTGTGGTTTAATGCCCACATATGAAGCAATATAATATTGCGGGATCCTTTGGATAAGATCAGGATAATGGGCTAAAAACTGCTGGTATCTTACCACAGGAGGGTCAGTGTACAAAGAATCCAACTGCTGTATGGCCGATAAAAACACTTGCTCAATAGCTAACCTGCCAAACTTTTCTCCTTCGCTTATCTCCCGGTAAAGACGCTGTAACTTTTCATAGCTAATAATATACAGCTGCGTAGGCTCCAGGGCCTGGATGCTTTTATCCGAAGCTGTTTGCGGCAAAAAACTGGTATAGTTGCATACAAATTCAAGCTCCTTGCTGAAATACATTGTCCGCTCTTCCTCATCATTATTAATAAAGTAACGAACCAGTCCCTTATTGATGAAGGCTACATGCCTGCATATCTTTCCTTCTTCCAGTAAATAATCGCCGGGTTCAAGGTTTAGTTCGGTAAATAATTCTTTGACGATGCTTTCTTCAGCGGCAGAAAGTTTTATAAATTGTTTAATAACCCTGATCAATAATTCCATTTGCGTAGTTAAAATCCGAATATAGTTTTATAAACACGCTAAACTCCCCTTCGGCTGGTCACTATCCGCTTACGGTGCTGTACTCCCCATTTCTTCAATTCTTCTATCACTTGCTCCAATGATTGGCTGTAAGGTGTAAGCTCATAGGTAACGGTAACCGGTGTGGTAGAAAAAACTTTGCGTTCAACAAATTCATTCAATTCCAGTTCTTTCAACTCTTTCGACAATATTTTAGGGGTGATCTCGCCTAAGGCCCGTTGAATATCATTAAAACGTTGTGGCCCGTTTGCGAGGGCCGCGATGAGTGGTAATTTCCACTTACCATTTAAAACGTAAAGTGTATCCCTTACCGCATTAACACTGGCTTTACATGCTTCTGGGCTGTGTTGTATTTTTCCTGTCAGGGCTTCCATATATAACCAATTACTATCCTAAAGGATACCGCTATCCTTTAGGATAGTAGTATCTTTTTAATAGTAAAGGTAGTTAAGTTTGCAGAAAAAAGAAAATGAAAGCACTAAAAATCACCTATTGGACAACCACTGTTATAGTTGCGTTAATGATGACCTACTCGGCCTACGCCTATTTGACCCAGGCAGCCATATTGCAGGCTTTTCAACACCTGGGGTTCCCTAACTATTTCAGAATAGAATTGGCCGTGGCAAAACTGATCGGGGCTGTTCTATTACTAATACCTCTTACTGCAAGGATAAAAGAATGGGTTTATGCCGGGTTTGCATTTACTTTTATCTCGGCCTTTATAGCACATACATCATCCGGCGATCCTATGGCCAACCGCATAATGCCCATTATTTTCCTGGCAATCCTGATTGTTTCTTATATTACATTTCACAAGAGCAACAGTGTTATAGGTAATCAGGAACCTGCTAAGACCAAAAGCCCTGCGCTTTAATTTGTTCTGATAATACCCCTCGTTTTTGAGCAGTTTATGCAGTTGTGACATCATAAAAAAGCTATGCACAGAATAGCAAAAAGGTGATACCATAAGAAATGAGCAATCAACAAGCGGACAAAGAATTTATCCGCTTGTTGATTGCTCATTATTAATTGTCCATAGGTTGATAAACACCCCTGTCCATCGTAATATTTAGGAGGGTGAGCAACTCCTGAGGATTAAAGCCTATGCGCTGATATTCTGTTTGCACAGCTGCCTTTGCTTTGCTCAAAGCTTCCTCGCTTTCCCAGGTGGCAATAGTTACACAAATTATGTTTCCGTTCCCGTCTTCGCGTTCGTAGGCTGCATCTTCAATAAAACCGGTGAGTTTCTTAATAAAATCCCGATTGTAGTTCATCCTTTCAGTAAATTCCTGTTTCGCGTTTTCGGGAATAACAAACTGATCAATAAAAATTTGTTTCATGATTGCTGATTTTAGGGAGATTATTAATTTATTTTTTAACAGGTAATGGTGGAGGTATTAATCCCTGAGGTATAACTCCTATTTGTTGAAAAAAGCCTAACCTGTCCGATTCCATCCAGGCTTTAATGATCTTACCGCCACTAAACTGAAAAATGTTGACCGCATGGTGGGTAATTTCTTTATTAGTAGGCTGAATTCCGTTAAATGAGCTTGTGTTTGTACCTTTCCATGACCATTTCGCCATCACTTTATCCCCTTCGGCAATTAAATCTTCAATTGTCCATTTGATGTCTGGAAATGCCATCCTTACAGGGGCTATGGCTTGAGCAAATCCTGCAGGCCCATTTTCGCCGAGAACCCCTATATAATCTTCAGCAATAACCTGATCTAATAATTCTAATTTGCCGGTGTTTAAAATATCTTCGTAAAGCTTACGAACGGCTGCTTTATTTTTGTCCTGACTTTGATCTATTCCCATTTTTACTTCTTTTTTTGATTGGGTTAATAAATGATTGATTTTTACTTGTGAAAACGAAGGCATACTGATAACTAATGCTCCCGACAGGATGTAGCCTAAGTTGATTAATGGTTTCATTTTCCTGAATTTTAGTTTATGTAAAATTCAGAACTATAGAAACCTGATGATTGTAAAAAATCATTGATTTTACCAGTAAAGAGGGGATTTGAAAAACTCCAGCGGGGTTTGGCCGGTGAATGATGTGAAGTCTTTTATAAAATGGGCCTGGTCAAAATAACCTGCTGTTAACGCGGTTTCGGTCATGTTAATAGCCGGATCATAGGTATTGATCACATTTCTGAGCCGCACTATGGACGAAAATTGTTTTGGTGAAGTTCCGGTTAACCGTCTGAATCTTTTTTCGAACGGGTCATGGCTTAAGGGCAATGTGCTTACCAGTTCTTTTATCCTGATGGAGCCATTTGCTAATTGTATTTGTTGTATGGCATGGTGTATAAGCAGGTCGGGCCGGGTTTCATTTAACCTGGAGATCAGGAAATGCTCTATTACAGCTATTCTTTGCAAACTGTCTTTAGCATCGGTTAATTGTTCCTCTATCTCATTTAGTTTACCGGGATTGATCAGGGCATCCAGCGATAAACTTATTCCGAATAATTCATGAAGCGGTTCTTTAAAAAATGCGGCGGCACCACCCGGGTTAAAAATCACTAAGAGCGTTGCGGCCTGCCTTGAGTAATTGATCAGGCGTGATGATTTTCTTATCCCTGTTATAACGGCAGCCGGCAACTTGCTTTTAACGCCTTGGACTTCATCACTAACCACTCCCCTGTACCTGAAAGCTATAACCATGGAAGTATCAGGCAATGTCCGGTTTTCCATTCCATGTTCGCTTTCAATGATCATGAAAGTTTTTATGAATGGTTTCAAAATGTTAACAGGAAGATGCGTCTCCATTTTCATACATCCTAATGTAGCGCTTAGAATGAATACTTTGCTTAAATCATTGTCATATTTACCAGGTGGAAAGCATGCTATATTGATTAAAGCATAAATTAATTTATACTTTAATCAACTGATTTTTTATAGCAAAAAGCACCAGGCCCGTACGTGATTTAATATCCAGTTTTTGAAAAAGCGTTTCCCTGTAATTATCAATAGTATGCGGACTTAAGCTCATAGCAGAAGCGATTTCCTTATAAGTAAGTTCTGAACAGCATAACTCCAAAAACCTTATCTCTCTTTCTGATAATTGACCAACCTTGCCATGAATGTCATACTGATCGTCCTGTACCGACCTGATCAGTTTACCCGATACCAGATTATTTAAATAAAAGCCATGGTCAACAACGGTTTGAATAGCCACAACAAGATCGGCTGTTTTTGATTCTTTTAGTAAATAACCGCTTGCACCGCTTTTAATCATTCTAATTATAGGAACATCGTCTTCAAACATACTTAAGGCCAAAACTTTTATTTGGGGATAGTTCTTTTTTAGCCATTGGGTTGATTCGTATCCGTTCATGATTGGCATAGTAATATCCATTAATATTACCTGCGGTAAAGCATCCGGAACCAGTTTGCTTATCATTTCTTCGCCATTGGCGGCACCAAATACCACCTCAATTTCATTCAATTCCGAAAGCAGGCTTGTTACTCCATTCCGAAAAAGTGTATGATCATCAACTATAGCAATACGAATAGTTTTATCATGCTGCATACTCTATTGTTTTTTAGGTATTTTTATCAATACCTCTGTACCCTCTCCGGGTACAGAGGTAAATGTTGCCTTACCGCCAAGCATGGCAGCTCTTCTTTGTATGGTATGTAAGCCCATACCATTGGTTTCTTTCATTTTTTCATCAATAACAAAGCCCTGCCCGTTATCTTTTATAATTAACTGGGTACCCTGTTCAGATTGCTGCAGGTCAACATTGATAACTGTGGCCCTGGCATGTTTAATCACATTGTTTATAATTTCCTGAAACAGACGGAATAGTATGATCTCATTATCCGTTTGTACGATGTTTTCTTGATAATTATCGCCTTTAAAGCTAATTTTATAGATCTCGGTTTTATTTAACCACTCCAGTTCAAACCCAATAGCTGTTTTAAGCCCTTTGCTGATGAGTTCTTTGCCATACAATAAACGCGATAGTTGCCTTAACTCTTTTATACACTGACTGGTGAGCTGCTCTGCCCTTTCTATTTTTTCGAGTGTTTTAAACGTATTATCAATATTATTAATGTTGATAGAGGTTAAGGTAATGGAGGTAAGACTAAGCATCTGCCCTATATTATCATGCAGTTCAGAGGCAATGTTTTGAAGTGTTTGCTCCTGTACCTCCATTTGGGTTTTGAGCAATTCATTTTCAAAACTTTGCCGCAGCCCTTCTTTTTCCTCAGCATGAGCCTTCTTTTTGCGATTATATGAAATAACATATAATATTAAAAACAGCGGCGCTATCAAAAAAATCAATGACGTTAATCCGACGAGGGAGTATATATCCGTTGAAGATATCTGCATATAAAAGCGTATGACCAAAAACCATATAAAATAATATTCAATATACTAAAAACTATGTACCTGATGGAATTACCAAATAATATATGAGTATCCTTGATAAGGTAATTAAAGAATATATTACACGTAGTACTTCCAAAATAAAAAAACAATGCGCCATTAACCCACCAAAATGGCGCGTAAGTGCTTAATTGCATATACTTTTCGTCCATAAGCATCAGGTAATAAAAATATAATGCCGTAAATACAAACACTATTGACATAACCGACGCGGTATAAAATAAAAACTGCCCCATCTGGTTTAAGATGAGCTCTGTGATGTATACAGCCATAAAAATAACCAGCCATATAATTACATAAGGCATTATATTCTTATAGCCTTTAAACAGGTAGTAAAAGAAAAAAGTAACTGTGCCGCATTCGGCTAATAATAAAAGGTTATAAACAGGATAATTATGATGATGTAGCTTTACCCGTATATAAATGCCAGCTACCTCGGTAGCACAGTTTAATAGCATGTAAAAAACAAGTAATCTCCAGGCCAGGCATTTGTCTCTTGTTAAACAAATCAGGCTGGTGATCAGGCATACAAACTCTGATACCGTGTTAACTGTGAAGTAGCTGGCCATAATTTAGTTATCCAATAAGGTAGCGCCTATATCCTTACAATTTGCAGGCGGCGGGCATAGTTCCCCACGGTTTTCAGGAACTGCCATTACTATAAAACCATGTCCGAGGGGGTTTGCTTTGATGGAATTGGTGTAATAATCAACATGGTTGCCATTGATGTACTGCGTTGAAACCATGATCAGCGTATTATAACCCCAATAAGCTTTTTCGGGTTGATGGGGCTGTTTATTACCTATGTACTCCTTATCGTATGTCGACAAATAAAACCTAACGCCGTCACCTTTTTCTTGTTCTATCTGATCGGCCAACGCCCTTAATCTTTCGGCACTAAACCATATACAGCGCGTATCGGGCAGGCTATCTTTAGTTAAACGTTTTACAACCCCGGCATGTGGGGCATAATTCTGCACATACTTTTTGGCCACTTTATAACTCAGTAAATCAGAATCAGGAATAGCCGTTTTAACAGCATTTTGAGGAGCCTGCCTTTCTGTACAGGCGCTCATAAATAAAATAACAAGTGCCGTGGCGCATAAAATGTTTCTTTTCTTTTTCATAATAATTAATAATTGGTTTTCCATATTAGTTTATGAATTTGGTTAATTATTTATTAAAAACCTACTATAAAATATCCCTTTTTTAATACTTAAAAATACCTTGAAAAAAAGCTGTTTTCACCCTATAAAATAATAAGTATTGCCATGAAATTTGTTTTCTCAATGATTAATATTTAACCTTTAAGCAACAAAGACATGAGCACAACTAATCCTACCGTACTACGGTCAGCACCAAAAGGCACATCAGCAACTTTAAAACAAGGCGAACCATCATTGTATGTAAGTTATACCAGCACTTACAACTTTATATACAATGATGAAGGTTCAGGATCAGACGGAGATGTTGGTATCTGGAGGCCGGCTCCATCTGACAATAATTATTTTGTTGTGGGAGATTATGCACAAGGTAATTATGGAAACCCTATAGGTTCATCCCTTATTGTAACTGCGGTAAATGATGATCCCTCAAATCCATTACTATTACCGCCAATACGTTATGAACAAGTATGGAACGACTCAGGAAGCGGCGGTGATTATGACGGCTCTATATGGCGTCCGGTTGCTCCTGATGGCTATGTAACATTAGGCTGTGTTGCCACCCTTGGTTATAATGCCCCTATCATTCCCAATTTCCGCTGTATACGCAAAGACATGGTAACCGACGCGTCTGTAGGCTCACTGATCTGGAGCGATTTAGGATCAGGTGCAGATGGCGACGTATCCTTATGGCAGGTTCAGGGAGTTTTAGGCGTTTTTGTAACCCAGGGAAATTACAATCCTTATATCGGTCCTTGCTTTAAACTGGCAACTACCTAACAATTACCTATTACCTACTCCTTATATCACTGTTTAAACCGGTAGCAAAAAAATTTGCTGCCGGTTTTTTTATTAATCGTTAACCGCAAATTTGATATTAATGACGAATCATTATTGGATCAGCGCCTGAATATAGTAAGAATAAAAACGATGGCCGTACCCATGCAGTACTATTGATCTGCAAAATTAAGCCCGGTAAGCGCTTTGTGCTTACCGGGCTTAATTGTTACATTGTATTAAATAATGCTTGCAGAAAATAAATTCCTATGCGTATTATTTAAATTCCACATCCTGTAAGGCTGTAGTTGATTTTACTTCCTTCTCCTTACCATACAAATGGCGTGACCAATAATCTGTAAGGAAAATATTGTTAGGATCGCGCTGTTCGCGTAGCTTCATAAAATCATCCCAGCGTGTATAGGATCCCTTTATATAAGCTGCCCAATCCTCAAAATTATACTCAGGCAAAAACTTAGCCCAATGTAACCTGAAATCGATGTTTTCTTTCCGAAGCGCTTCCCAGAACTGGCTAAAGAACCCGCCTTTTGCTGCGGGGTTGCCCTCATTGGTACTAAACCAAAAGAAGTCTATCCTTAGTACATCGCGCTGATATGCTGGGCTCAGCCAGTAATTACTTTGTTTACCCGCATAAAGTTCGGTAGAATAATAGCCCGTAGCATTAAACCCGCCTTCTTTAAACAATTTGTCAAGCAGTTGCATCGCGCGTTCCGTATCTGTTAGCGGGATCCATATTTCTGTAAACTCAGTTCCCATCAATACATCATTTGCGCCATTATCCATAGGCAGGCTGCTATAGGTATAATCCATAAATAATTGCCCCTCGCCTTTTTTGGTTAACGGTTGCAGCGCATTAATTACAACCGGATATAGCGCATGCAGTAATCCTGTAAAGGTCATAAAGAAGAGCACCATAATAAAACCGATTATCTTAAGGATAAAGGTGAGCACCCAGGCTGCGATCTTTGCAAAAAAGCCTCCGCCCCATGATAGCTCGGTAAGATGCCTGAATTCTTTAAATGAAGGTTTAAGTTTTTCCCAAACCACCATTATTTTACTATTCCCCAACATGGTAAATAATATAGAGGCCAATAATTGCTCTATATTGCCAATCAGGGAATCCTTTGCAAACTCCTCATAAGGCACAGGGTCAAACACCGGCATAGCCGTCCCGCGCGAAGCCTCCCATATCACTACCCGCTCCACTTTTTCCTGTGGCCACCAAAGCAACCGGGTATAAGGTGTGGCCTTTAAAAAACTTTCAAGGCTGGGTTTACCGGGTGTGCCACTGCCAAACAGGTCAATAGGGCAATCGGCCGGTTTTGTCGGATAGGTGATCTGCTGCCCGTAAATATTAAAAAGCGGTGTTAATTGCAGGCGTACCTTACTCACTATACCCAACAGGCCCAGTGAAAGTACCATGGCGCCAAATTCATCCTCACTGCTATCAAACCATTGCAGGTTACCATTGCCGTCAATAATGGAAAGCGCCGTTATATTTTCGTCTATACTGTACATTAAAGAGCCTCCGGAAGAACCTGTCATCAGGAACCCACTTATGGTTTGATGAGAGATGCCTCCAAGATCACTCAGGGTAAAGCCATTAACAAATGCCTGGTACAACAAACTGTTCTCCAGTGTTGAGGTGCCGGTAGGATCTTCCGGGTCGTATCCCAGGTGTATACCTGCTTCTACTTCAATAATACCCTTCTCTTTATCTACCCACACCAGCCTATTATATTGATCAAACATCACATTCAGATTTGGACCTTTAGGAGGTTTTTGCTCCGATACCTCATTAGGAAGCGGTGGCTCGCCTTCTCCCGGATCGGTATAAATGGCCCTTGCCAGTGAATGGGCCGCGCCCCGGCATCTGATCTCCAATAATTCGCCGGCGGCTTTTTGCACCAGACCTATTAGTTCATTTTCATTAGAGGGATGGTAAAAGCCATCTGCTCCAATCGGTGGTGATAATGATAATAAAGACATAATGATAAGATTTAAGTGATAGATATAATTTTGTTTTACATAAAAACTATCGTATTTATGGTATTACTGAAATGAGGTAAAGGAGTGGTCATCATAACCACTCCCCACATCATTAAATATATTCGCCAGCTCATTCAACAAGCGGGCATACTGTATCAATTACTTTTTCTTCTTCTTATTTAATAAATCATGAGTAGCTATTAAGGGCTGTAGTTTTGAATATATATGGCTCAAAGTATCAGGAAACAAAACAGGGTTAGCAGGGCCGTTGGAATGGCAGTAAAGACAGCTGGTTGTTGTACCCTGAAAATATGTTTCCATAGTGCTGTTGGCCAATACGCTGGTTCCGATAGATACACCTGCGGTAGTATCCGAGCCATAGCTGATCCCCGTAGGTGCAGCGCCGCCGTCTGTCCAGGTAGCGCCAATCAGAATATAGTTTTTGCGGATATCGTTACCAACTAACAATTGATGGATTGTATTATTAATGGAAATAATTTCGCTGTTAGATGCTGCCGAACTTTTATCCTGCTGGTTGGTAACCGAGTCCATAGCACTGCCCCAGGGCATAGTCCGCAGTGTATTACTTGCACTAATTGTATGGGGCGCTATGGCATTAATAGTATCTCCGGCGGCTTTCATGTGCGAAACATTATAGGGTGTATCAACAGCATTTGCATTAAACAACCAGTTTGTGCCCTGCTCCTGTGGTACCGTTACTGTTTTATTATTGGTATCGATATATTGGAAGGTCGCATTTGGCGCATTATTCAGGTGCTCAAAGGTTGCCCATATCATTTCGGGGTGACCTGCCACACTGCCAACAATGTGCATCCCTACTAATGCCATTTTCACTATTTTTTCACCTTTAGGGATCCACTGCGCCGAGTTTGTGGTATCATATGTTGGAATGGAAGCATTCACGGTGACATAATTGTTAGGGTCAGAAAGCGAGCTGGCTTCTACCCATGATGTTTTAAGCTCCATAGCCAAAGCATTTGAATCGGGCAGCGTAACATGGTTGGCCTGGGCAATGGCACAAATACTGTCTCGTGCCGCGGCGGTGGTAGGGAACTGGCTGCCGCTAATTTGTCCGTTCTTTGCCCCGGTTAAATAATAAGCATAAACATCGTTTACAAAAGAAAGGTAATAAACCAGTGCGCCGTTTTTAGCCATTAACGCATCGTTTGTGGCCTGTCCTTCTTCAGATTCTATAACATTACCGGCTGAATCAAGGAATACGAATTTTTTACCCAAAGCAAAGCGGTGTACTATATGCTGCGGATTGTTTTTATGCTGAATAATAGCCTTTGGATGCGGAATAGGCTTACCGGCTTTATCCATAAAAACAATGGCTCCTTTGGCATCTGTTTGTACATGATCAACTTCAACCGCTGCTCCTACATCGTTTTTTACCAGCGCTTTGGTATTTGCCCTAACTACTGGGGTTTCTATTTCAAATAACTTACCTGTTTTTTTGTCTTTAATAACCGGCAACCTGTTAGGGCCGTTCTTCACCAGATGATTGGACATTCTTAAAATAGTATTTGGCAGGTGAGGGATCAGTACGCGTTGATTAGCCGAATCCACAGGCGAAACACTGTAAAATACCGGAGATTCCAATATGGTATTTCCCTGGCCGTAAGCTCCGGAGGCCGGAGAAGTAACCCATGAGAACATCCTCTCGGACCATTGATAAAAATCACAGTTATTTTGATGCGGGAAGGTAACACTATTGGCTGGGGTCACCAATCCATTTTCGGTTGCTGTGCCGCTGGCAAACCAGGTATTAAACGTGTCTTTTGTAACCGTGCATGAAGGTAAAACATCCGGAGGAAGTATACTTCCATTTACAACGGCATTAGAAGAATGAGGAGTACTGCATCTCCACAATAAAAATCCGAATACAACGACTGCGGCAATTACTTTGAACTTATTTTTCATGGTTTTAGGTTTTAATGATGAAAATATGTTTGTTTTAATAGTATGCTTTGTTACTTCTGAAACAGTTTAAGTTTAAGTCCCAGTTCAACCGCTCCGGCGGTATAACTGTTAATCCGGCCGGTTTCCAGGTTATAAGTAAAGTTTATGGCAAATGCTTTTTGGTCAAACGCGAAACCGAGCCCCGCGCTTTGGTTACTGTGATAAATAGCCTGAAGCGATATATAATAATTGACCATTGTAAAATTAAGGCCGGCATCAAAAATGTTGGTTGCCCCTTTTACTTTTCTGAAAGCTACCAGTGGTTCAAATACCAGGTTGCTATAATCATCGTTCGTGTTAATCTTATAACTTATCGCGGTCATGAACAGTACCCTGTCCACATCAATCCGTTCAATGGAGTTTTTGAAAAACGCAGCCTTTAAATTGGGTACAACAGCTTCAACAAACAAATTATTGCTGGTATAGGCTATACCAAAGTCGCCATCTACATAAGGCTTAGCCTGGTTATACCTGGCAATCTGTTCATCGGCTTCGTCACCTACAATTTTATCGCGGTCAAGTCTTGAATCATCTATACCCAGTGATAATCCAAAGTTTAACTTCTGGTTATTATCACTCAGCGGCAAATGGTAGGCATAGGTACCCATAGCCCGGGTTTGCCTTATTAAACCAGCCTGGTCGTCATTTACGTTAATTCCTAAACCTACTCTATCCGTCGCCTGGTAATCGGCAGTGAATACTTGCGATTTAGGCGCTCCGGGAAAAGAGCTCCATTGCTGGCGATAGCCTATATTGAGGTTAAGACCCGGATTAAGGCCAGCCATAGCCGGGTTAATCAGGTACCGGTTTTGAAAGTAAATAGACTGAAACGGATTTAACTGGGCTTTACAGCATAGCGCACTGCAGATAAGCAGCAACATCACCAGTAAAGGCTTTTTTAACATCATATTTTTATTCCGTTTAAAGTTTTTCATGTTATTTAATAATTTCTATAGCTTGTTATTCGCCTTTTCTTTTGTTTAACCTGTTTATCTGTTCCTCACTATGGTTATATACCCTTTAAACTTGCGCTGCTGCGGCCCCAGGTCAACTATGTAATAATAGGTACCTTCTGTAAGCGGCGATCCGCCATAAGTTCCGTTCCAGTCATTTGTATAGCCGTGTTTAGTGTAAACCGTGCGACCACCCCTGTCGTAAACAGTAACGATGTTATTAGGGTAAAGCTGAATGTCCTGTATCAACCAGACATCATTTTTTCCATCGCCATTTGGTGTAAGGATATTGGTAACTACTAAGTTTTTCTGATCCGCCCCTCTGTATATCAATACCGTATAGGTGTTGGTAGTGGTACCATCCTGGGCAGTTACCACAATGGTAATAGTGTTATTTCCCTCATCAAGCGGAATGCTATAGGAAGGACGGTCATTTGGCGTTAATGTGCCATTTACCCTTGCCGTAGCTGTTGCATCAAAAGTTAAGGTAAGCCTGATACGCTCAACATCATTATCTACCTGGGTGGTGTAAGCAAAATTACCCGGTGTAAATGCTGGCAATAATGTGCCCGAACTTAAAGTAAGGTTGATCAGGTTGGCATTGCTTAACGGCCTGACTGTTAATTTTCCGGACACATAATTGAAGCTATAATTAGGAGATACTGCACCGCTTGCTGTAACAGGATAATTTCCTGGCGCTGAATTAATAGTTGCCACTGTTTTTAGTATAGGCTGAGTTATTAAGCCTGCCTGGTTATCCCCGTTTACAAAACCACTATAGGTAGCGGTTAACACCGGATTAGGGGTACCGTATAATCTGCTCTTGTTATCGGCCGTAATGGTCAGCATTGCTTTATTAATAGTTAAAGTTCCCGGAGCATAAACAATATTATAATTAGCTATGGCTGCCCCACTCGCTGTGATAGGATAAGTACCTGCTGCCGATGTGACTGTAGCCGTTGTAACTACAGCCGGTTTGGTTGTTAAGCTTGCGCTGTTATCACCATTAACAAAACCACTGTAGCTTACACTTAAAGCAGGATTGGCTGCGCCATAAATTTTACTTTGATTGTTAGCTGTAATGGTCAACGTAGCCCGGCTCACCACAATATTGCCAGCTACATAAGTAATATGATAATTGCCGGGTGTAAATGTGCCGCCGGTTGCCGCGCTGGCTACTACCGATCCGGTATAAGTATTTACCGCTGCATTTGCCGCCGCTCCTGTGCCATAAGCAATGGTTACACTGCCAATAGTTTCGGAATTTACAAGCCCTGTTGAAGTGAACGCGGCAGAACCGGCACCTCCCGTTATGGTCTGGCCGTAAGGTTTATTTTTATTATTGGCGGTGATGGTTAAGGCAGCCGTTGTTATGGTTAAAACACCCGGTTTGTAAACAATGGTATAGTTTGTTGATACCGCTCCGCTTGCCGTGATCGGGTAAGTATTCACCGGAGAGTTAGTTATCGCGGTGGTACTAACCGTCGGCGCGGTAGTTAGGCTCGACGCATTATCCGTACCTACGAAGCCACTGTAACTCACGCTAAGAGCCGGATTTGCTGAACCATAAGTTTTCGCAGCGTTATTTGCTGTAATGGTTAATGCTGCTGAGGTCACGGTTAAAACACCCGGTTTGTAAACGATAGTATAGTTTGATGATACCGCCCCACTTGCCGTTATCGGGTAAGTGTTGACTGGTGAGTTAGGTATCGCAGTGGTGCTTACTGTTGGCGCTGTGGTTAAACTCGATGCATTATCTGTACCCACAAATCCGCTGTAACTCACGCTAAGAGCCGGGTTAACCGAGCCATAGGTTTTAGTTGCATTATTAGCTGTGATGGTTAATGCTGCCGAGGTTACGGTTAAAACACCCGGTTTGTAAACAATGGTATAGTTTGATGATGCAGCCCCGCTTGCCGTGATCGGGTAAGTGTTGACTGGTGAGTTGGTTACTGCTGTAGTGCTTACCGTTGGCGCAGTGGTTAAACTCGAGGCATTATCCGTACCCACAAATCCGCTGTAACTCACACTAAGAGCCGGATTTGCAGATCCGTAAGTTTTAGTGGCATTATTAGCTGTAATGGTCAGCATCTTCTGCGTAATGGTCAGGTTAGCACCGGTATAGGTAAGCGTATAGTTATTGCTGAGCGCTAAGTTTCCCTGTTTAATGGCATATATACCTGCACTTTCACCCGCATCCCTGATTAACGCTCCGGTGAAAGCATCAGTACCCACCAATGCGCCACTTGTAATGCTATAAGTTAAGGCCGGATCAGAACCGCCATAAGGTTTAGTTTGAGGGTTTGCGGTTACAGTAATGGCCTTTTTACTGATCGTTAGGTTTGCTCCTGTATAAGTGAGGGTATAGTTACCGTTCAATGCCAAACTACCCTGTTTAATAGCATAAGCACCAACATCCTCACCGGCATCCCTGCTTAGTGTTCCGGTGAAGGCATCTGCACCAACCAATGCGCCGCCGGTAATGCTATAGGTTAATGCCGGATCGGCATCGCCATAGGTTTTGATTTTAGCATTTGCAGCAATAGCCACCGCGACTTTACCAACTATAATATCACCGGCAACATAAGTAATATTATAATTACCCGGTGCAAATGTGCCGCCGGTAGCCGCGCTGGCAACTACAGATCCGGTGTATGTATTAACCGTTGCCCCTGCCGCTGAACCTGTACCATAAGCAATAGTTACAGTGCCAATGGTTTCGGAATTTACAAGTCCGGTTGACGTAAACGCGGTTGAACCAGCGCCACCCGTTAATGCCTGACCATAAGATTTAGTTTTGTTACTTGCAGTAATGGTTAGCGACGCCGGTGTTACTGTTAAAATACCCGGCTTATAAATAAATGTATAGTTTGCCGATACCGCTCCGCTTGCCGTGATCGGGTAAGTATTTACCGGCGAATTAGTTACCGCTGTAGTGCTTACCGTTGGTACGGTGGTTAAGCTCGATGCATTATCTGTACCGGTAAACCCGCTGTAGCTCACACTTAATACCGGATTAGCAGAACCGTAGGTTTTCGTAGCATTATTAGCTGTAATAGTTAAAACTTTTTTACCAACTATGATATCACCAGCAACATAAGTGATGGTATAATTACCTGATGTAAATGTACCGCCGGTAGCCGCGCTGGCTACTACAGATCCCGTATAGGTATTAACTGCCGCCCCTGCTGCTGAACCCGTACCATAGGTAATGGTCACACTACCAATAGTTTCGGAATTTACAAGCCCTGTTGAAGTGAACCCTGTTGAACCTGCCCCGCCAGTTATGGCCTGACCGTAAGGCTTCATTTTATTATTTGCTGTAATGGTTAATATCGCAGGTGTTACGGTTAAAATACCCGGCTTATAAATAAATGTATAGTTGACTGATGCTGCTCCGCTTGCCGTTATCGGATAGGTATTAACCGGAGAGTTGGTTACCACTGTGGTGCTTACCGTTGGCGCGGTGGTTAGGCTGGATGCGTTATCCGTGCCCACAAAACCGCTGTAACTCACGCTGAGTACCGGAACGGCTGCACCGTAAGTTTTCGTCGCATTATTTGCTGTGATAGTTAATACCGCCGGTGTTACGGTTAAAGTACCCGGATTATAAATAAATGTATAGTTTGCCGACACCGCTCCGCTTGCTGTAATCGGATAGGTATTGACCGGCGAATTAGTTACCGCTGTGGTGCTTACTGTTGGCTGGGTGGTTAGACTTGATACATTATCTGTACCCACAAAACCGCTGTAGCTCACGCCGAGTACGGGAACGGCTGCACCATAAGTTTTGGTAGCATTATTGGCCATGATGGTTAATGCTGCAGGTGTTATAGTAAGTGTGCCGGGCTTGTAAATAAATGTATAATTTGCAGATACCGCCCCACTCGCCGTTATCGGATAGGTATTAACCGGCGAGTTGGTTACCGCAGTGGTGCTTACTGTTGACCCAGTGGTTAAACTTGCCGCATTATCTGTACCCACAAAGCCGCTGTAACTTACACTAAGAGCCGGATTGACCGAGCCATAGGTTTTAGTGGTGTTATTGGCTGTAATGGTTAATGCCGCAGGTGTAACGGTAAGTGTCCCCGGTTTATAAATAAATGAATAATTAGCAGATGCCGCCCCGCTTGCGGTAATCGGGTATGTATTAACCGGCGATCCAGTTACTGCCGTAGTGGTTACTGTTGGCGCGGTGGTTAAGCTCGATACATTATCTGTACCCACAAAGCCGCTGTAGCTTACACTTAAGGTTGGATTGACTGAGCCATAAGTTTTCGTGGCGTTATTGGCAGTAATGGTTAACGCTGCCGGTGTTACCGTTAAAGTACCTGGATTATAAACGATGGTGTAATTTGATGATACCGCTCCGCTTGCTGTAATTGGATAGGTATTAACCGGCGAATTAGTTACTGCCGTAGTACTTATGGTTGGCTGGGTAGTTAAACTGGATGCGTCATCAGTACCCACAAAACCACTATAGCTCACGCTGAGTACGGGAACGGCTGCACCGTAAGTTTTGGTAGCATTATTGGCCGTGATGGTTAAAATTGCCTGACCTACCGTAAGGTTACCGGCAACATAAGTGATGGTATAATTACCGGCGTTAAACGTGCCGCCTGTGGCCGCGCTCGCTACTACCGATCCGGTATAGGTATTAACTGGCGCACCTGCTGCTGCTCCCGCGCCATAAGTAATGGTTACACTGCCAATGGTTTCTGAGTTTACCAGTCCGGTAGAAGTGAACGCTGTAGAACCGGCTCCGCCGGTTAGTGCCTGACCAAAAGGCTTGCCTTTATTATCGGCAGTAATAGTTAGCGCAGCTTTGCTAACCACAATATCTCCGGCAACATAAGTAATGGTATAATTGGCCGGGTTAAACGTACCTCCTGTGGCCGCACTTGCTGTTACCGAACCTGTATAAGTGTTAACTGCCGCCCCCGCTGCCGCCCCAGTGCCATAAGCAATGGATACACTGCCAATAGTTTCGGAATTTACAAGCCCGGTTGAAGTGAACGCCGTTGAACCTGCTCCTCCTGTTAAGGCCTGACCATAAGGTTTGGTTTTACTATTTGCTGTAATAGTTAATGCAGCCTTTGATACGGTTAAAGTACCCGGATTATAGATAAACGTATAATTAACTGATGCTGCTCCAGTGGCTGTTATCGGATAAGTATTAACCGGCGAGTTAGTCACTGCGGTGGTGCTTACCGTTGGCGCAGTGGTTAAGCTTGATGCGTCATCTGTACCCACAAATCCACTATAACTTATACTGAGTGCTGGATTGACTGAACCGTAAGTTTTAGTGGCGTTATTAGCGGTAACGGTTAACGTAGCCGGTGTTACCGTTAAAATTCCCGGACTATAAACAATAGTATAATTTGCAGATACCGCCCCGCTTGCCGTTATCGGGTAAGTATTTACGGGTGAACTGGTAACCGCGGTGGTGCTTATGGTTGGCTGAGTAGTTAAGCTGGAGGCATCATCTGTACCCGTAAATCCGCTATAACTTACACTTAATACCGGATTAGCAGAACCATAGGTTTTAGTGGCATTGTTTGCTGTAATGGTTAAAACCGCTTTGCCTACTACCAGATCACCGGCAACATAGGTAATGTTATAATTACCGGGAGTAAATGTGCCGCCGGTTGCCGCACTGGCTACTACCGATCCGGTATAGGTATTGACTGCTGCTCCCGCTGCTGAACCTGCACCATAAGCAATAGTTACACTACCTATGGTTTCAGTATTTATCAAGCCTGCTGAAGTGAACGCCGTTGAACCCGAGCCTCCGGTTAGCGCCTGGCCAAAAGGTTTTGTTTTATTATTAGCTGTTATGGTTAACGCTTTCGGCGTTACGGTTAAAGTACCCGGGTTATAAACGAAAGTATAATTTGCAGATGCCGCCCCACTCGCAGTTATCGGATAGGTATTAACCGGCGAATTTGTTACCACTGTGGTGCTTATCGTTGGCGCGGTGGTTAAGCTCGATGCATTATCTGTACCTACAAAACCGCTGTAGTTCACGCTGAGTACGGGAACGGCTGCACCATAAGTTTTGGTAGCATTATTGGCCGTGATGGTTAATACGGCAGGGGTTATAGTTAGTGTGCCTGGTATATAGGTAATGGCATAGTTTGTTGATACGGCCCCACTTGCGGTGATCGGATATGTATTAACCGGCGAGCCCGTTATCGCGGTAGTATTTACCGTTGGCCCAGTGGTTAAACTTGCCGCATTATCTGTACCCACAAAGCCGCTGTAGCTTACGCTAAGCGTCGGATTTATGGAGCCGTAGGTTTTTGTGGCATTATTTGCGGTTATAGTCAATGCTGCCGGTGTTACTGTTAAAGTACCCGGATTATAAACGATGGTGTAATTTGATGATACCGCCCCGCTTGCTGTAATTGGATAGGTATTAACCGGCGAATTAGTTACTGCCGTAGTGCTTATGGTTGGCTGGGTGGTTAAACTGGATGCGTCGTCAGTACCCACAAAACCGCTGTAGCTCACGCTGAGTACCGGAACGGCTGCACCGTAAGTTTTGGTAGCATTATTGGCCGTGATGGTTAAAATTGCCTGACCTACCGTAAGGTTACCGGCTACATAAGTGATGGTATAATTGGCCGGATTAAATGTACCGCCGGTAGCCGCACTCGCTACTACCGATCCGGTATAGGTATTAACAGGCGCTGCTGCTGCTGATCCTGTGCCATAAGTAATGGTCACACTGCCAATGGTTTCTGAATCTACCAGTCCGGTAGAGGTGAACGCTGTGGAACCGGCTCCGCCGGTTAGCGCCTGGCCAAAGGGCTTGCCCTTATTATCGGCAGTGATAGTTAATGCGGCTGGGGTAATCGTTAAAGTACCTGGTTGATAGATAAATGTATAATTAGAAGACACCGCTCCACTTGCTGTGATAGGGTAGGTATTCACAGGCGAGTTAGCTACCGCGGTGGTAGTTATGGTTGGCTGGGTGGTTAAGCCTAAGGCATTATCCGTACCCACAAAGCCGCTGTAGCTTACAGTAAGTGCCGGCACTGGCGCGCCGTAAACCTTGGTATCACTATTGGCGGTAATGGTTAAAGGGGCTTTGTTAACCGTACTGGCAACTGTAGCAACATTAACACTGGTAGCACCAGTACTGCTCAATACCACATTGCCCGAATAATTACCTGCATTGATGCCGGAAGCAAGCCTGATGCGAACCTGCGTGGATGCGATATTTCCTGATAAACCAACAGTAACCGTGTTAGTAAACGTGATATTATCTGTACTTACTTCAAAACCTGTTGGTGCGGTAACTAAAATACCAGCAGCCATGTTTACGCCTGATACATTAAATGTGCCTGCCGATGATGCGGTGCCATAAGTTGTAGTCAATGCTGATAGCGTGCCTGTTGTACTGATGACCGGAACAGCTATCGTTATATTTTTGGTAGCAGGTGTGCTGTTTATATTGCTGTCGTTCACTACAAATGTTACTGTACGGGTAGCAGTGTTAGGGCTTGCGGCGGTGTTTTGATAAGTTACAGCTCTTAAAGCAGCCTGCCACTGCCCGGTTGTTGCCGTTGCACCTGCCGATGTGAGGGCAAATACGCCCGTTGTAGTGTTAAAACTACCTGCTATATTACCCGTACCTCCCGGGGTAAAAGCAAGGAGATCTTCGGCAGACTGGAAATTACCGGTGATGGTAACTGTTGCCGATGCAAGCGTGGCATTGTCAATATCACTTACGGTGATGCCATTATCAACAGCCACAGCCGATGGGCCGGTAAATGTTGTTGAGCCTCCTGAGGCTGTTACAACCGGCGGGGTATTAGGGGTAAGCGTTGTTACATTAGCTGGATTACCGGCAGCAGTACTTGTCTGGTATTTTTCGCTGCCCGATGTACCGTTATACTCCACTACCATTACCTGGTAGGCGGTTGCCCCGGTAAGCCCGGTTACCGGTACAAATGTACCCGTTCCGTTGTACACACAGTACCAGCCGGTAGCACCTATTTGTGTTCCTGAACCAAAAGCAGCATTTCCGGTATAGGTTGTATTATTTGCCGGCGACGGACTACCGCTTGATGCCGCTTTAATAAATACAGCTCGTGATGAGCCGTTACCATTTGTCCAGCTGGCGGTAAATGATGTTGTAGTAGTACTGGCAAAGGTTACATTGCTTGCCTGTGTGGTTGGGGCTGTGATCACCGCTCCCAAAGTAAATGATGCCGGAAAATTAGCTCCATTTAGTGACAGGTCCTGCGCAGATGGACTCTGGACCCAGTTGGCCCGGTCGGCTATTAAGCTGAGTATTGCGGTTCGCGTGCCTGCAAAGCCGTGACTTTTGGCATTATAAACATAATTGTGATTAACATTTTGACCACAAAAAGCAATGGCCGTAGCAGCATTGCTATTGTTTGAATTGGTAAGCCCCGACGGCAATTGTGAATCGCGATTAGTAGTTACCGCTGTGGTTTGCCAATCGAGCGTTGTGCTGGGCGAACCATTTGATGTGGAGCATGAAAACCCGTAAACAAATGTTGGAGAAGCATCTGAGCCTTGATAAACAATTGTTTGGTCGCCATTATTAGCAAAAATACTGGCACTTGTCCATCCCGATATGGAAGTTGACCCATTTGGGAAACCCGTAATTGTTGGATTAGGACCAGCACTAATGCTTACGTTAACTACCGTACCCGCGCTAACCGCTGCCGAAGCAGTCCAGGTAATAGTTCCTTCTGTGGCTAAATTATTAAATCCGGAACCTGTCCACCCCCTGTCTGTAAAGTTTACAACCGTGTTGGCACTTATATCAGTTAAGGTAACAAATGCAAATTGCCCATTGGTTATATTGAAGCCAATTACAGCAATATCGCCGGGAGTCAGCGTAGTTTGTGCATTTGCAAATTGCAAAGAACACATCACGGATACAAACAGAAAAAAGAATATTCGTTTGCTTAAATGTAAAAATTCATTCATGCGATTGTGATAAGTAATTTAGGTTAGCAGATGCTTTAAAAAATCTTTCTTAATAGGCTGTAAAACCTATCTATATATTATATCTGGCTTATAAAACTTTGCCCGGTTTTAAATCCGTATGCAACTGCAAACCGGGCTGGTATATAGCAGTTATTGATCTTAAAATAGTTTATATTTAATAACTTATTTCCTTTACAAACCGCTCCAAAACCATGGTTCTTTTTAATAATAATGGTTCCCGGAGCATATTGCTGGTTATTTGTTATGGTAATGGTCGCGTCCAAAATTTTCAATTCCAGTCCATTGAACATGGTGATTGCACCCATATTCCAGGAGTTACAAGCCTTTATCATATCAATGATCTCCCCGGCCTCCATCCCATCCCAATTAATCAGAATGTCTTTAAGTTGTGGCCGTTCATAATAAGCGGCCTTACTTTCATCTTGTTCAATTTCAGGTAGCGCGATACCTGAATTAATACTATTCAGAATTTCAAATACTCCCACTACCTGTAGCTCACCAAATAGCTGATTAACATGATCATAGCTAAAATGTGGCTGATTTGTTACCGTATGTTGCCATTTTACAGGTCCGCTATCAAGTTTATCTGTAAGGCGATGGATAGCTAATCCTATTTCTTTAAATCCCTTCCTCAGTTGCCAAAAAACAGGTGCTGGCCCTCTAAACTGTGGCAACAGGCCAAAATGTATATTGTAAATACCGTGCTTTACATGGGTAAATTGCCCGGTTTTTACAATGCTGCTATAGCCCACAAAAAAAATAATATCTGGTTGGTATAACTGCCCCCAGCTATACAGATCGTCTTTCCCGGTTTCAAAAGTGAGCGCAATACCTGCAGCATTACAAAAACCCGCTGTTACACTCATGTCTTGATTAGGGTCGGCCGATTTACCAACATATAACATTACCCCTGCTTTATTTTTATAGTTATATAAATTTGAAAGCAGGGGCATGTATAACATTGCTGAATTTGATACAATACCTATTTTCATCAAATACAATTCAGCGTATAAATCATTTAGTTTCTTGCCGGAAAAATTCCGCTTAAAGCAATAATAAAGGTTACTGCCAGGAAAGGCTGCATATTATCATGCGGCTGACTCCCGCCTGCCGGCGCGATCATACCCGGAGCCATGGTTGTATTGGCACTTGCCGGCGCTATAAAGTTTAGTGGGTTACCTCCCGAGTCGGGATCAGCAGAGACAGCTAAAACATTCCCGGTCGGCGAGCCCTGATCACCAACTGTAGTACTTGCAGCAACAGCATGGCTGTGCATAGGCATCTGGGTACTTATTAAGGTCACATTTTCTTCCCCAGCCGATTCTCCAATGGTTCTGGGTGTTAGGCCCGGCCCTTGCCCCCAATGTATCGGGGCCCTACCCTCCAGATTAGGCAACGCGAAGGTTGTTACACCATCACCACCATACGTAGTACCTAAAATTGAAAACAACGCCGAGTTTTGTGATATGGCCATAAGCTGACCATTACATAATGCCCAGCCGCGGGGGGCAAAATTGCCAGCGAACAATGAAATTGTTCCAAGAAAAGGATTATCCATAATTTTAATTTAATTGGTTTAAGTATATAATTGATATATAAATAGGTTCAATGTACCCGTATCTTATTTTAAGAAGATACAGTTCATATTATAGTATGGAGCACGTAGTTTATAAAAAACTATATCTATAAACTATATTCTTTAAATAATGAGTATAGATAAAAACTATGGGTATTACTACTTAATGCCAATAGCCTTGTATAACTTTATAATAATAAAATATCAGGGGGTAAATTCAACGCAAAACAACAGTAACTGCTTTTGATAGATATTCATTTTAGGCTTAGGTTTATTACGATAAATATAATTACTTTTAATATATTATTATAATTTTTTTTATTCAGTTTTTAAATCAAAAAACAACATGATATATGCGCTAATCACATTAACCATATTTCCCATCAAGCACATACCAACCACTTAAGGCAATAAATTAAATAATTTTATAAACAAACAGCACAATTAGTTAATAATTAATCAATAGTTTACCACTTGCTATAATTTATTATTTACCAAATCTCTACTAAAAACATAAACTTAAATAGGGTGAAAACAGCTTTTTTAATGGGTATTTTCAGGTATAAAAAAACATAAACTGATTTGTATACTTACCAACAAACAAGCACTTTCGGGAAACCTTATTTTAACACTCAGGATAAAATGATAAATAACGATCTATGATCCGCTATGCTAAACTACCGCTGCCTTATGATCTCAAGGCTATGCAAAAAGAATTAATCTTGTTTCAAGGAGAATGGCAGGCACATTTTAACACACTTTATTATGAGGGATCATGGACGGGAATAACATTAAGATCACCAGGAGGCGGCACTAAAAATATCATACCCGACCTGATAGCCGATGCCGATTACCAGGATACCGCATTTATGCAACATTTTAAGACGGTAATAACCTTGATATCACATATCAGCTGCCCAATTATGGCTGTACGTTTTTTAAATTTACAGGCTGGGGCAGTAATAAAACCACACAGAGACAACGAATTAGCTTTTGAAATGGGTGAAGCACGTTTGCATTTCCCAATTATTACCAATCCCCTCGTATCATTTAATATAGAGGATACCAGCATTCCCCTGCAAGCCGGTGATTGCTGGTATATAAATGCCAATTTAACGCACAGTGTAGCAAACATGGGTTCCACAAACAGGATCCATTTGGTTATTGATTGTAAGGTAAACGACTGGCTAAAACATATGATGAGCCAGGCAACCGAAGTATCCTATAAAGAAGATGATAGCCGCAATCTGCTAAACATTATCAGGGAGCTTAGGATGCAAAATACGAATACCTCAAATAAATTAGCCGCCGAACTGGAACAACAGCTAACAGTAATCAATACCATACATACACCGGATATTAAATAATATGCATGAGTTAGCGCTAAAAAACTGGATCCCGTATAAACTTGAAAACAAAGCAGCGCAATTGCAATGTTATTGGTTAAATACTTTCGCCGAACCCTTTACCGAGCCTTTTTTTGACGATACCCTTATTAAGTGCAGAAGGTTGAGTGATGGACACCCTCTATTTGAATCGGTAAGTGACCTTGCCATGCTCAAAGAATGGGCGACCGGCTTAGATAGCCTTGAACCGGCCGCTTTTATTTTCCATATATCGCGTTGCGGGTCAACATTGGTTTCACAATTACTGGCAACATCTAATGAGCATATTGTACTTTCAGAAGTACCTTTTTTTGACGATTTGCTTCGTTTACCTCATCAGGGCAGTAATTTCAATCAAGATACGGTATCAGATTTATTGGTTGCCGCTATAAAATTTTACGCGCAAAAAAGAACGGGACAAGAGAAACGCTTATTCATTAAAACAGATAGCTGGCATATATTTTTCCATAAACAATTAAGAATTATTTACCCGGAAGTACCTTTTATTTTGATTTACCGAAGTCCTGACCAGGTATTGGCATCGCACATGAAAATGCCGGGGATGCAGGCAGTGCCTGGTTTAATTGAACCAGCTATATTTGGATTTAAGCCTGAAGAAATAATGTATAACCGGCCCGATATTTATATTTCAAATGTGCTTGAAAAGTATCTGGATCAATATCATGAAATTATAGCAACCGACCGCAAATGTTTGCTGCTTAACTATAATGATGGCCCGGTTGCTCTGATTAAAAAGATTGCAGCTTTTACAAATACGCCGCTGAGTAAAGAAGCCTTATTGAGCATGGATGAACGAAGCCGCTATCATTCTAAAAGACCAAATGAACCTTTTTCGGAAATAAGTCCACTTCAAAAGCCTCCATTTCTGCATAAGGCCATGGAGCTTTATCAGGCATTAAATTCTAATTTATAATTGTTGTATAGGCTCAATGGAGGCGAATAAAGTAGTATCAGGACAATACCCTGGTGTGTTGCGCCATGAGTGTATGGAGCAGCTGAAGCGATGTTTGTTCAGAACCAACCAGGTCGGCCAAAGTTATCTGATCCAGTAGTTGATCAACCGAGAGCTGGATCATTTGCCAGAGTGAACGCACTGAGCAGTCAACAGAATTGGTACATAAAGGACGTACGCCCGAGTAGTTTCCGCAAAAGTTCTTGCTAAACAAAGTACCACCCAGTAATTTCAATACCTGGTTAATATTGATCTGGCCGGCAGGGCGGGCCAGTATATACCCCCCTTTGTAACCGGGTGTGCTGCTGATATACCCGGCTATACGCAATATGCGCGTAAGTTTGGCTACGTAAGCTGCCGATAAGCCTTCGGCCTCGCTTAGGTCCGGGATACTCATTCCGCTGTTATCACTGCATTTCGCAATCCGCAGTAATAACCTTAAACCATACTCTTCCTGGGCCGTAATTTTCATATTTAATTT
This sequence comes from Mucilaginibacter lappiensis, assembly GCF_050433765.1. Classification (GTDB taxonomy): domain Bacteria; phylum Bacteroidota; class Bacteroidia; order Sphingobacteriales; family Sphingobacteriaceae; genus Mucilaginibacter; species Mucilaginibacter lappiensis_A. The sequence continues at coordinate 82,764 of NZ_JBNPWP010000012.1, forward strand.
TATATTTTGTATATGTGCTTATATCTTTTATAACATACCCAATTCGAGCTTAGCCGTTTCAGACATCATGTCCCTATCCCATGGTGGATCCCATACTACAGAAACATGTACTTCGTTTACGCCTTCAATCTGTTTTATTTTTTGTTCCACTTCTACCGGCAATGACTGCGCGGCGGGGCAGCCGGGCGCGGTCAGGGTCATCACAACCTGTACATTGTTCAAAGGCGGCATAACCGTGGTTTCGTAAATAAGCCCAAGTTCATAAATACTCACCGGGATCTCGGGATCATAAATGGTTTGCAAACAATCAATCACCTTCTGTTTTAATGCTTCTTCATTCATCGTTGTATTCTTTAATTTCCGATTGTTTTATAAACCAGCGCATAGTTTTTCATCTGCCTGATCATAGCTAAAAGGCCATTGGACCGGGTTTGTGCCAGATGCGTCATCATGCCTATCTGCTCTATAAAATCAAGCTTTGCATGGATGATCTCATCAGGCGTATGCCCAGACAGCACCCTAATCAGCATGCTGACCAGCCCTTTTACAATAACCGCGTCACTATCCGCTTTGAAAAACACCCTGCCATCACGGTAATCTGCTATCAGCCATACGGCCGACTGACATCCTTTGATCATGTTTTCCTCTACTTTATACTTTTCTTCCAATACAGGCAGTTTTTTACCCAGTTCAATGATATATTCATACTTCTCTTCCCAGGTATCCAGAAAAGAAAAATCTTCAATAATCGCTGCTTCGGTATCCTGCATTTGCCCGTTGTTGTCTGTAATCATCATGACAGCATTTTAATGGTTTTATGTAAGCCGGTAATCAATTTATCTACCTCTTCCATGGTGTTATATAGCGCAAACGAGGCCCTTACCGTGCCGGGAATATCAAAGCGTTTCATTAATGGCTGGCAACAATGGTGCCCCGTTCTTACTGCAATTCCCTGATTATCCAGTAAAATACCAATATCCTGCGGATGCGTGCCTTTGATCACAAAAGATACCAGGCTTGCTTTCTCCCTGGCTTTGCCTATAATCGTTAGCCCTGGGATGTTTTCTAATTGCTCCGTAGCGTAGGCTAATAACCCAACCTCGTGCTTCCTGATTTCGGCTTTCCCGGTTGTATTAATAAAGTCCAGCGCCGCTTTTAACGCGATGGTATCTGCTATATTGGGGGTGCCTGCTTCGTATTTATAGGGGAGCTCATTGTACGTGGTATGCTCAAAAGTTACTTCCTTGATCATCTCTCCGCCACCCTGAAAAACCGGCATATCCTCCAGAATCGCTCTTTTACCATATAGCACCCCTACGCCGGTTGGCCCATAAACTTTATGGCCCGAGAAGGCGAAAAAATCACAATCCAGATCCTGCACATCAATATCCAGATGAACGGCTGATTGCGCCCCGTCAACCAATACCAAAGCACCGGCCTGGTGAGCCGCGGCTATCATTTCTTTAACCGGATTTACCGTACCTAAGGCATTGGACACCTGAACAATGGCAACCAGCTTGGTTTTATCAGTCAACAGTTCTTGATAAGCCTTTAAGGAAAGCTCGCCATTTTCTGTAACCGGGATCACTTTGAGTACAGCATGTTTTTCATTACACAGTATTTGCCAGGGCACAATGTTTGAATGATGTTCCATCCCCGAAATGATGATCTCGTCGCCTGCATGAACATTTTGCCTGCCCCAGGTATAGGCTACCAGGTTAATGCCTTCCGTGGTTCCCCTGGTAAAAATGATCTCTTCAGTAGCAGCCGCGTTAATAAATTGTTTTACTGCATAACGCGACGCCTCATAAGCTGCTGTAGCTTCCTCGGCCAGGGTATGGATGCCCCGGTGAATGTTGGCATTATAACCGGTATAATAATCATTAAGGGCATTAATAACGCTTAATGGCTTTTGTGATGTTGCCGCATTATCAAGGTATACCAATGGCTTATTCTTAACCATACGGCCCAAAATAGGGAATGCCTGCCTAATGGCATACACATCAAAAGCGGGCGATATCGTGCTATATGTTGTCATTCTTTTATTTATCATTAAAAAGCTGCGCGGTAATGAGTTGCCTTATATGTTCGCGGAGCAATTCAGGTTTTACCTGTGCCAGTATATCTGAGGCAAAGGCCTGTAGCAACATAGCCTGTGCATTTTCTTTGGGGATACCTCTTGCTCTTAAATAAAACAAGGCTGTTTCATCCAGTTGCCCCACGGTACAACCGTGTGAACATTTTACATCATCCGCAAAAATTTCCAACTGGGGTTTGGTATTAATACTGGCCTGATCAGATAACAGGATATTTTTATTGGATTGATAAGCATTGGTTTTTTGCGCATCCGGCTGTACCATGATCTTTCCATTAAATACGGCGGTTGCTTTATCATCCACAATTCCTTTATAAAGCTGGTTGCTGAAACAATTTGGCCTGCGGTTATCAACCAAAGTATGGTTATCAGCATGGGTATGGCCTTTTAGCATGTATAAACCATACAAATGTGTTTCATTGCCCGCTGCATCCATTACCAGGTTCATATTATTGCGGATCATGCCGCCGTTAAGCGTAATGGTCACCGCATGCACATAACTCCGTCCGGCTTGCCGGATATGCGTTGTGCTTACCTGGTTGGCATTAGCCGTGTCGTTCTGTAATTTATAATATTCAATATGGGTGTTATCGTTAACTACCACTTCCATTACCTGGTTGGTAAAACTATCTGATCCACCTATCGTTTGATACGTTTCCACCAGCTGCAGTTTACTTCCTTCGGCGGCATATATCAGACTGCGGGGCTGGGAAAGTGTATGATACTCCCGTGCGTCTGAAAGATAATACAGGTAAACAGGATGCTCCAATTGTTGCCCTTTAGCGATATGAATAAATACCCCGCCATAGATGAATGAGGTATTAAGTGCATGGATCCCGTCTTTAATATACTTACCGCTTTGCCCCAGATGTTCCTTAACCAGTTCTTTATATGGCCCATTTGCAGCATCTTCCAATGGCACCACTGTTAATTGATCGCCGGGAGAACGGATGTTGGAAAACGTGGGTATAAACCGGCCATTTACAAAAACCAGTTCATTGGCGCCTGAATGTCCCGGCAAGCGAATGGAATCAACATCCGTCAGGTTAAGAACAGGCTTCTCATCAACCGCTGCAACGTGATACTCCTTATCAAACAAACTGCTGATATTGGTATATTTCCACTCTTCGTTACGTAAAGATGGAAGGCCGGCGCTGCTAAAACGGTCAAAGCTTTCTAAGCGCATTTTGGCAATTTCGTTATCCGGGCTTGCACCCTGCAACTGTTCAAACCGGTCCTTAAAATAACTTACATCTGTCATGATCCTGTTCAATTTGTACCTGCCGGTAAGCCTTCAGTTAAATTAACCTCATCCTTAATAAAATCATACCCTTTTTCTTCCAGTTCCAGAGCCAGCTCCTTACCTCCTGACCTAACCATACGACCATTGTACAACACATGTACAAAATCAGGCTGCAGGTAATCCAGCAAGCGCTGGTAGTGGGTAATGATCAGTATAGCCCGATCCTTATTGCGCAATTGATTAACACCATTAGCTACAATGCGCAGGGCGTCAATATCCAAACCGGAATCCGTTTCGTCCAATATGGCCAGTTTGGGTTCCAGCATGGCCATCTGGAAAATTTCGTTACGTTTTTTCTCGCCACCAGAAAAACCCTCATTAACAGAACGGCTCAATAAAGCCTGATCAACATTAACCAGGGCCATCTTCTCTTTCATCAGTTTCAAAAAAGCAACGGCATCCAGCGCCTCTTCTCCAAGGTATTTCCGCTTTTCATTCACGGCTGCTTTAATGAAATTTGTGGTGCTTACCCCAGGTATTTCTACCGGGTATTGAAATGCCAGGAACAAACCTTCACGAGCCCGGTCTTCGGGTGGCATAGGCAACAGGTCTTTGCCAGAAAAGGTAACTGAACCCTGGGTTACTTCATATCCTTCTCTGCCTGCCAATACCAGTGCAAGTGTACTTTTCCCGGAACCATTCGGCCCCATAATGGCATGAACTTCCCCTGGCTTGATCTCCAGGTCAATCCCGTTTAGTATTTGCTTCCCTTCAATGGACGCATGTATATTTTTTATAGATAACATAACAGTTCTATACGTATTTTATAAATAATCTGTGTCTTTCAAAAAATTATCCAACACTACCTTCCAGGCTAATGGCCAGCAGTTTTTGTGCTTCTATGGCAAACTCCATCGGTAGCTGATTCATGACCTCTTTGGCAAAGCCGTTAACGATCAGTGCTACGGCGGTTTCGGTATCAATACCCCGTTGCCTGCAGTAAAAAAGCTGATCTTCACCTATTTTTGAGGTGGTTGCTTCATGCTCAATAATTGAAGTTGTATTTTTAACTTCGATATAAGGAAAGGTATGCGCGCCGCACTTATCACCCAGTAACAGGGAATCACATTGTGAATAATTACGGGCATTGGTGGCCCATTTGCTGGCGCGTACCAGCCCGCGATAACTATTGTTACTATGGCCTGCGGAGATCCCTTTAGCTACAATCCTGCTTTTGGTATGCTTACCCAAATGAATCATTTTGGTACCGGTATCAGCTTGTTGAAAGTTATTGGTAAGCGCGACCGAGTAAAACTCGCCGATGGAATAATCGCCCTTTAAAATAACGCTGGGGTATTTCCAGGTAATAGCCGAGCCGGTTTCTACCTGAGTCCAGGAAATCTTGGAACGTTCGCCCAGGCATATGCCCCGTTTGGTTACAAAATTATAAATACCACCGCGCCCTTCCTTGTCGCCGGGGTACCAGTTTTGAACGGTGGAATATTTGATCTCCGCCTTATTTAACGCCACCAGCTCCACTACGGCGGCATGCAGTTGATTTTCATCCCGCATAGGAGCTGTGCACCCTTCCAGGTAGCTTACGTAGCTATCATCTTCGGCGATGATCAGCGTGCGCTCAAACTGGCCCGAATTTTCTGTATTGATCCTGAAATAAGTGGATAACTCCATTGGGCAGCGTACACCTTTAGGTATGTAGCAAAATGAACCATCGGTGAATACAGCGGCATTCAGCGCTGCAAAATAATTATCGGTCATGGGCACTACAGAACCCAGGTATTTTTTTACCAGTTCGGGATGCTGTTGTATGGCTTCGCTCATGGAGCAAAAGATCACCCCAATTTCAGATAATTGCTTTTTGAATGAGGTTGCGACAGAAACACTATCCATCACCACATCCACAGCCACACCGCTCAGCCGTTTTTGTTCATCAAGCGAAATGCCCAGTTTTTCGAAAGTGCGGCGCAATTCCGGGTCTATCTCATCAAGACCGTTTAACTGCGGTTTTTGCCTGGGTGCAGCGTAATAAATAATATCCTGGTAATTGATGGGCGGGTAGGTTACGTTAGGCCATTTAGGCTCTTCCATTTTTAACCATTGGGCATAGGCTTTAAGGCGCCATTCCAGCATCCAGTCGGGCTCGTTTTTTTTGGTCGAGATCAGGTGGATAACCGATTCGTTGATCCCCTTCGGAACTATGTCCGTATCGATATCAGTAACAAAGCCGTATTTATAATCATTTGATACGGTTTGTTCCAGTGTGTTCAGTTCTTCTTTCATTATGCCTGTCTTTAAGTGGAATCAGCAATAATTACTCTACAAAGATACGTCATTCCTTGTTTATACAAAAAAGTATAAACAATATGACAATGTTGTAACTTTTTACTAATCCTTAAGCAAATCACCTTAGCGAATCCATCCTGCACCTTTTAGAAATTCGATCAGGCGCGGATCTTTAGCCGAAAGGGGCGAAATCCAAATGTTGATTTGCTTACGGTTCCAATAAAGGCGCGCGGGATTACCCGGCCTGGCAAACGTATAACGATATAGAACTGCCCGGATAAATCGCGGTGGCTTAGCGGGGAAAGGATTACCGGCGAACAAGTTTACAGCGCCGGGGTCATTATGAAGGAGTTTCCACACCAGATTATACGTCCATAGATATTGATCTGGAGACGACATGGCGGCGAACCACATTTGCCAGTCTAAACGCAACTGGTAGGGAGCTATTTGTGGCGACCCTTTGTCAAGAGATACAGGCAGACCTTTGTAGATATATGGTTTCCAGTTGGCTTTATCGTCAGGCTTCTCATCCATCGTTCCTTCGAATATTACGTTCAAACGTTCCCGCCCCACGCTTCCGAATGCACCATAGGTATTTACGAGATCCAGCGGGTCAAATGAGGAATTCATGATTTGCCCCGGCGATAGAATATTAAGTGCAGGGCGAATGCTAAGGAGTACAACAATACCGGTAACAACCCAGGCGGTGGTTAACATTGGTCTGGATACTTCGGCACGACCAGCAGCGGTTTCGGCCTTACGAACGAGCTTACGGGGAAGAAGCCTGGACCAGAAGCTGTCATCAAAACAGGCTAAAGCAGGGACAATAGTGAGCCAGTTTAAAAACGAGAGGTTACCACTGAGTATAATGTTGATCTGGAATAACACGATCACCAATCCTGCCAGGTGACGTGCAAGTTGTGGCCAAAATACGAACCATGGTGCTACAAGCTCGGCCAGCCAATTGAACCAAACGCCAATTTTCAAAACTATACGCGGTAAAAAATGGAGCCACCGGCTTAACGGACCAGGGATGGGCTGTGTTTCAAAATGGTAATAGAGGGCGGTCCCGTTACGCCATATTTCATCTCCACGAAACTTGATCAATCCGGAGCCAAGCATGATACGGCAAATGAGCCAACGGAATAAAACGATGATTGGCATGGGTGGCGCGCGCTTGGGAAATGGACGCATATCGAGCAACGGACAAAGAAAGATAGCGAGAAACCCGGTTTCGGAAAGCTGGATTTCCCAGCCGTATCCATACCAATCTTGTCCTACATGAACAAAGGACATGTAAAGAAACCAAATAACAGCCACTAATAACGCATTGGCATAGCCTGACACTACTACACAGGATAGCACAAATCCGATCCAGGCCGTAGTTAAAAGTGCCGTATCAGAATGCCAGAGCCAAAAGAGTGACGGCAATCGTACGAAACCAGCTCCTGGGGATCCCAGTGCAGCGCTCACCTGCTTCAGGTAAATATCTACCGGAAGAAGCCCATCAGAGCCTATCAAAGGAACGATCTGATTAATTGCCACAAGAAAAGCCACCGCGTAGATTACGCCCAGCAAACGAAGAATGACAAAGCGGGTAAGCCAGTAGGTTGGCGGGGTACCCGGCATACGAAAAACGCTATCGGCATTGCTATCCATTTTGTTTTCCACTTCCATTTGCAATTCTTTATATCAGGCACATCATTGCATAATATAAAGTTAAAAAATTCCGACTGCCTGGGCGATCAGAAAAAAAGCAGCTGCAATACCAATGGCTCCAATAGTACCAGTAACCCATTTACTGGCAGGTGCGAGGCGTTCAAAGGTGATTGCCAAGGTTACAATAGCCATTCCAAAAAGGTTCATCATTCCCATGACAAGCAGAATCGACATCAGACCCGCGGAGCACCGGGTACACTGGACTCCGAGGTGCAGCCCATGTTTCCAGGCCGTGCGGGCGTTATCAGGCGCCGTTTGCCCCCGGAAGGGCAATTCCCGGCAGCACGTAAGTTGATGCAATTTCCAGTCGGTGAGCTGGAGTAAGCCTACGGCCAATACGACTATTCCGACCGCAAGCGGCACGATTAAGGACAGCTCCTTATATTGCATTAAGATTGCATTAAGTCCAACCCCCAGTGGAAAAACGGCCAATCCAACGATTGTCCAGACAAAAAAATAACCAAGTCCTACTAAGATGGTCAGCCAGCCTAAACGCCTTGTACTTGTCGTCTGAACGGCCTGGCGATAGCGCAACAGCATGGGCACCAGGCACGGGATCATCATAGCCAACATCATGACATCCCACATAGCAAGGAAGGATGCTGTGGCATTGAACAGCGACTGTCCATACATGGGCATCCACGTCATAGACATACTCCAACCACCGGGCATCGGCATTTCTTGCATCGCCGACATGGATACGCACCATACAATTGTTACCACCACACTGGCAGTAAAGAGCAATGCAACTATTCCCCAAAACGTTCGAAGCGCATTTCTATCAGACGTCATATTTCCAGTTTCGGTTTATTAAGGCGACTAAATTTTTCCCATCCTAATACTCGTCATGCCGGCGCCACCAAAAACCTGTTTCGTTGCGTCCCAGGGGCGCACGGTCAAGCCATTGGTACACGCTCCATAGGCCATCCAATCCACGCGAATAGGTAGAATAGGTATGATAAACCTCGCCGTTCTCCAGCACAAAAGCGCTCAAGCCCGGCCGCTCACGGGTAAACGTTGCAATGTCGGTTCCGGCCATCCTGGCAACCTGTGCAACAGTACCTTCGTCATTTACAGTTTCCCATTCCCGCACTGTTTCACCTGCAAGCGGCTCACCTGTTCCGGTCTCGCGTTGGTAATTGTATTCTATATCTCCGCTGCGCTGCTGCTCCTCAGTGAACCAGACATTGAAGTCGGAGTTAAAATCGCTACCGAACGAAGATGCCCAGGGAAACGTCCAGCCCAGTCGCTGCTTATATTCCTTCAGTTTTGCAAACGGTGCGCGTGATACCGCGGCAAGCATCACATCATGATTCGCCAAATGAACCGCTATTCCATTGAAGCCGTCGGCGATTGCCGAGCAGGCCGGACATCCCGCCTTATAATCAGGCCCGAACATGAAGTGATATACCAAAAGTTGTGAGCGGCCTTCAAAGAGGTTAGCCAGTGAAATACTTCCCTTTTCGGTTTCAAATTTATATGCCTTGTCTATCTTAACCCAGGGCATTTCTGTTCGGTGACGCGCTACCTCGTCACTGCGCCTGGTTAATTCTTTCTCTTCCTTTAGCAGCTTCAGTCTTGCTTCCAGCCACTCTTCCCTTGTCCCAACCCTGTGTTTTTTTTCGTTTTCCATATCATTATTATTTATTATTAGATGTGTTGCCCGAACTTAAATTACCGGTATAAAATGAACTTTTTATTGAGAACAGATTTGCACGTCATTACTGGCCAGATAAAGTTGATAGCGATATACCTGCCCACTTTATCTTATAAACTTATTTTCTTTCGATGCCATATAAATGCACAAACACAGTGCCATTATCATTATATGGTCGCAAGCGGATCGACATCCTGCAAACCGATTTAATTTATAATTTATATTGCTTATTTACAAGCAATTATATATATTTAATTGTTTTTAAATCCTCCCAAATTATTCCATTTAACCTTACTCACATGCGTAAATCATCAACCTCAGAAGGATTTAAAGTTTTGGCAGTTGCAGGAACTTATGTAGTAACCCTTGGTTTTCACCTGCCTGAAAATAAATGCAATAACCTTTTAGGCTTTTCTATTCACCGGACGGATCATACGGAGAATGAAGCCTATTATCTGGAAGGAATGAAGGCATTTGTGGAAACAGATCCCGGCTTTCCGTCCGGCTCTCTCTATTCTACTAAAGATCACCCGATACAAAGTTTTCAATGGGCTGATTATTCTGCCAAACCAGGCCATGTTTACACCTATTTGATCAGTGCCTTGAAAGGAACTCCACAAGTATTAGTAAAATTTGCATCCGTTTCCATTAAGATAACTACAGAATCTCCTGAATCTGGCGATCATGATGTTTACTTTAACCGGGGAGCCGCGGCATCACAGGAATATATACGGCGGTTTGGGAATAAAAAACCGAAAGACGTTGTACCCGAGCAACCGGTTTGGGATTGGTTATCCAGGGGATTATATGAAGCAATGGTACTTTTTGTTAAAAGCTGTGTTCCAGGCAAGCATAAGCTTCGTATCGCCGCTTATGAATTTCATTATGAGCCGTTTTTGATGGAATTGAAAAAAGCGTCGGACGCAGGAGTGGATATTCTCATTGTCTATGATCACCGGAAGGCTGATCCGGCTAAAAAGAACGAGGCTACTGTAAACAAATGCGGGCTTTCTGAAATATGCACCAAGCGTATTATGGGCAAATCATTTATTTCGCACAATAAGTTTATGGTCAAACTTGATGGTGATGAAGTGATCAGCGTTTGGACCGGCGGCACCAATTTCTCTAACGGAGGAATCTTCGGGCACTCTAACGTAGCGCATGTTGTTGAACAAGCACCGGTAGCTAAGCAGTACCTGGCTTATTGGACGGCTTTGCATGATGACCCTAAACAGGCAACCATTCAGTCTGCAAATGAAGCATTAACGCTGGTACCCAAAATTCCAGTTTCCAGGGGAACAGCTGCATTGTTTAGTCCAAGAAAGTCGCTTGACGCGTTAACCTTTTACGGCAAACTGGCTAAGACTGCCAGGCAAGGCTTATTCATGACCTTTGCATTTGGGATCAATGAAATTTTTAAAGATGTTTATCGCGATTCAACAGCTAAGGTAAGGTTTGCGCTTCTGGAAAAGAAAACGCGTTCAATGAGCGAAAAGACACCTGAGGACCAAGCCAAAAAGAAAGCCGAGGAAGAAGCGATTCAGCAACTAAGAAATTTGCCCGAAAATGTTTTTGCCATAGGGTCTTTTATCGAGACCAATGAATTTGATGGATGGGTAAAAGAGCAACTCACGGGGTTAAATCCAATGGTTAAATATATTCACAACAAATTCATGCTCATTGACCCACTTAGCCAATCACCAATCGTAATTACGGGCTCAGCAAATTTCAGTGATGCCTCAACCACCAATAATGACGAGAACATGCTTATTATAAAAGGTAATAAAAGAGTTGCAGATATATATCTTGGAGAATTTATGCGCTTGTTCTCTCATTTTTCATTTCGGGAATCTCTTGCATTTCGCAAGCCCAATAATCCGCCTAAACCGCTTAATACAGGAGATTGGTGGAAGGATAGTTTTGGGGATACACCAAGGTCATCAAGAAGGAAGTTTTTCGCCAAAGTAACTGTTTAGCGTGTGGTTGATGTATAAGAAAAAGCCGATAGCATTTCTGCTATCGGCTTTTTCTTTTGGCTCCGGACAGTGGCGTTTTCTCGAACCAATTCATTGAGAACTTGCGAAGAATTGGAAATTTGGGCGAGCAATACTTATGATTTCTTTGCTTTTAAACTTAAAATCTGATCTAAGATTTACAGAGGATTGCAAACATTGGAGAAGATCTCTTGAAAGATTTCAATAACAAGTAGTGTTACTTTAACCTTTTGATATAAATTAATTCAGAGTAATTTAGTATTGATTTGACATAACTTTAAAATGAAGGATACCCTTAAAGAAATCTCTCTGTTAGCAATCCAACTAAATAGGGAAACGTTTACTGATGAACAAAAAAATGTTGAATGGCTGGGGAATATTCCAGCTCAAAAAGAAGAAATAAAATTGACGGAAAACAGATTGGGTATTGAACTTCCCGATGATTATAAGAGTTTCCTTTTGCTAACAAATGTTTTTTTTACACCTTGCGATTCTACAGAGCCGACCTTTGAACCGGTTAGCAAGGTCGATTATCTCAAAAAATATCGATACTTATTTACTTGAAATTTGGAACGAGGGAGTGCTTATTGATGTAGGCGAGCAATTAAATAAAGCAATTGTAATTGGTGGTATGAATGACGAGCAATATTTTTTTCTTATCCCACCAGATTATCCAGACAATAAATGGCAATACTGGAAATTCGCAAACTGGATTCCTGGCGAGCAACGGTATGAAAATTTAGAAAATTACTTTCAATCTGTTTTAGATTTCATAAAGGGTCTGCATAATAAGTCTTAAAGGATTTCGAAAAAAGGCTTTTTGATAGGGGAAAACTCTTGCTCTTGATGCTGGGCTCGAACAAGCTCCTCTCTGATTAACAAGAAAAAGTAGCATATAAAATATAGCTGATCAGACTATTCTGTTTATCTGGTTATTTTATCCATAATAGTTTGAACTTTAACTTATAAATCAAACGCTATGAAAAACTCAAAACCAGCCCCATTTACAATAGGGGCTCAGGATGGCAAAAGCCTGTCGATGGCTGGCGGCACCTACCGTATACTTATTTCCGGCAAGGAAACCAATGGTGAATTTGCGACAATAGATATGCTTGTTCCACCAGGCGGTGGCCCCGGACCGCATGCTCACGCAAGCTTCCAGGAATCTTTTTATGTAATTGATGGCGAAGTAGAAGTTAAATCGGAAGCCGGAACCTATACTGCTAAAAAAGGTTCATTTATTTGTATCCCCAAAGGCGGTATTGTACATGGCTTCAAAAACAAGGCAGATAAAACAGCACATCTGCTTTGCATGGTGGTACCATCCGGACTGGAAGAAATGTTTATGGAGCTGGGCACACCTGTTGCCACGGGCACCTTTTTACCGCCATCTCCACCTGATCCGGAAATGTTAAAAAAAATGCAGGAAACCGCTGAAAAATATGGACAGCAATTATTTCCGCCCGACTACCTGGATTAAGGCGAATGATGCTGAAAGGATCTATGAGATATTTATTATATTAGAGTAAATTTAACCTACTGAATGTCAAGACACTAACGACCAAACCAACATCATACAAAACAATTAAACTAAGCACTCATGAAACAGACTACGCTTCTTTTTATGATGATATGCATTTTGCTTTTCAGTTGCAAAAGCAAATCGGACACCGATCAGGTTAAATCTGATACAGCTACAAAACTTACTTATCCTTTTACGCCGAAGTATTCGATAAACTGGCAGCCGGGGGATGAGAAAAATGCCGTGATCGTACTTAATTGCTTAAAAAAATATTTGGCGGGCGACATGAAAGGCACTATTGAGAATTTTGCAGATACGGTAGAATTTATTAGCGATCAATTTTATTTCAAAGGCAAAAAGGATAGTCTGGCAAATATCCTTGGGCAAGTGCGCGGCAATATGGTATCCGTTTCAAAAACTTTTGATTCATGGATGACTACCTATTACCCCGACAAAAAAGACACCTGGGTTACGCTTTGGTATTTAGAAAAATGGACCGACAAAAAGGGAAAAACGGATTCTTTATATTATACTGATGATGTTAAGTTAAAGAATCGGAAAATACTGGTGTATGATGAAAAAATTCGTCGGTATCCACCAGCGATAAAAAAATAATAGTATGCGCATTTTTAAAGGCCTTTTTAAAATCCTTTTTATAAGTAGTCAGGCTCTGCCGGTTAAATACCCGAATTTCTCCAATGAAAGATTGAACATATAATTTTTCTCCATGAAATTCACCAGGTCAAGTTTACCCGCCCTTCAAACTGCCCAAACAGATGATCCACATTTTTATCAATGGCACAGAGTACACGGATCGCTTTTTCCATTTTAAAAACGGCCAGATCCATCGGTAGAGCATTAGCCAATTTAAAATAAGGCATTAAGGAATTGAAAAAGCTTTATCCGGACTTACAAAGCATACAGAAAAAATACAATTAAACTTTCATCAGGCTTTTTACCGGCCGCTCATCGCCCAGCAATACACCCCATTGCTTATAATTTTCGGAGCGGTCAAACACTATTTTTAAAATAGAAAGAACGGGCATTGCCAGGAACATACCCGATATACCTGCCATGTTTCCTGCTATAATAATTCCAAGAATGGAAACAAGCGGATTAATTTTTACCTGTGAGCCTACAATACGTGGCATCAAAATATTATTATCCAGCAACTGCACAAACGTAATAGCTCCTAATACAATCAGTACATCTGCAATACTATCTGATGAAGCAAGGGTTAACAATACGCCTAAAATATTACCAATTAAGGCCCCCAGGTAAGGAATAAGGTTCAAAAAAGCAAAAATGATTCCGATCAGTAACGCATTTTGAATACCAAAAAGCCACAATATTCCGCCTAAAAGTATAATGATATAGGTAATTTGTATCAATAAACCAATCAGGTAGTTTTTTACCATTTGCTCTGTTTGCCGGATACCTTCTTCTACATTTTGATACTCGTTTTGTTTAAACCACATCAGCACGAACTTTAAAAAAAGATTCCTGTATAGCATGATCAGGTACATATATATGGGCAACAGTCCTATAAATATGACTATGCTTGTCAAAGACCCTGCTGCACCTTTCAAAACACCGCCCAGGGAGCTGAAAAGTTTTTGGCTTTGTACATTAATGAATTTCAACTGTTCTGCCGGAGAGTACCCAAATGAGTTGCTTATCCATATACTTAAATTATCTAAATGTTTAGCTACAGTCTGTTCTATTTGCGGAAAATCATCTAACAAAGCTCCTACCTGGCTGGAGAACAACCAAATGATCAAGGCCATTACAATAGTTAATAATAATATCGGCAAAAAAACAGCAATGGCTTCAGGCAGTTTTAGCTTTCTGAAAAAACGAAATACAGGCAAGAGCATTAGGCTGAAGAAAAATGCCATTAACAATGGCATTATGATTGTATTTCCGGCCACTACGATAGTTCCTAAAACAAACAGACCAATTAATTCTATAGCACGTTTTACGGTCGCGGGTATTTCTTTTACCATGAGGTACAGTTATTTACACTTTTTGCAATACGCTTTTTTTTATTACCCAATATAAGTCTTTTTGTTTTACTAAATAATTAATAGTCAACAGGGTAAGAACACCTGGGGCTTTATTCCGGAGCGGGCAGGTTCTTCATAGCAAAGGGCCTGAAAACAAGCTCAACCTGAAGGCCAACAACCTGCGTACAGAAAAGATCGAGGGGCAGGAAAAAAATGCCGGCATTTACCGGAAAGCGATCTTTCAGCTTATTCACGAGCGCTATACGGCGCCTACCTGATTAAAAAATGTTCGCGCTGTTAAAGAATCAATACAGCATGCCCCCTTATTTTTTATAAGGGGGCTTTTTTTCTCCATATCCGGGATATCCGGTTACGGATTTCGATAAAGACAGCGTGAACAAGTTGTGATCAAAAATTAATTTTGTATAAGCCTTTTCCCGCAAAATACAGCGTTTTGCCATCCTTAGAAATCGCCATTCTTTTGTTTTCAACGTTTTCGGCTATAAGGGTAACCATGTTGTCGCGAATCCGCAATACCCCTCCTATGTTATCCGTTGTTTGAAGAATCGGATCGTACTCACCAGTTTTTAAATATATGGTTTTAGCATCCTTTGATATTTTAATGGCCGCCATTACATTAAAACCAACAGCATCCAGCTGACCCTCAAGTGGAAAAGGTGAATGATTGGTTAATTCTATACCATAAGTGTGTTGCAAAGTATAATTAAATGGCGGATTGATAAGCTTATAAATATAAAGCTGGGAATAATAATTATCATTAAAAGAAGACAGCCCTGTTAGCCAAAGTTGCCCCGGAGCACCGCCTACGTCAAAAGCTGTAAAAAACCCGCCTTTAGTTTCCCCATCATCTTGTGAAAGCAAACTGGCCTGGCCGTTCTTAGTGATCTTTAATGTTGATACCAAACCGGGATTAAAAAGCCTTGGCACACCAACAATCAATGACTGATCCGTTTCGTCCACAGCAACGTTACGTTCGCCAAACGTTTCTGTTGTAAAGTCCTGCAAAGGTGGCTGGCCAACCTTGTATTCCTTGATCACTTGCCCGCCTTTGATGATTTTAATGCCTGTTGCTGCCCGCAGATAAAAAGTAAAGTCTTTTGATATAGCAAGAAATGTTGGATGAAAATTGGTGTAAACCGAACCAGGTAACGCCATGTCAACCAGCCCGTTATTTATTAATCGTTTCAGTTTTCCGTTTTCCAGCAGGAACACTTTATCATCGTAACAGATATGAATATCGGTAAATATATGTTGCTCAGCCGTAAAAATGGTTTCAGGAGTATACAATGTACTATCACTTGCCGCCAGATTTTTTGAGCCTACCGGTTGTGGCGAATCTCCAAGTTTCTTGCAGGAAAAACTAAAAGCAATGACGATAATTACAACCAGCCTGAATGCAATGGTATTTGAATTTTTCATAACAACCTGTTTAATTGGTTTGAATAGATATAGGCAAAGTTCAAATAAAGTAAAGCCAGAAAAATAGGCAGAGCCGAATTGTATACTTAAATGTGAAATATGTTAACATATTTATTAA
Organism: Mucilaginibacter lappiensis; assembly: GCF_050433765.1. GTDB lineage: Bacteria > Bacteroidota > Bacteroidia > Sphingobacteriales > Sphingobacteriaceae > Mucilaginibacter > Mucilaginibacter lappiensis_A. Next base: position 98,859 of record NZ_JBNPWP010000012.1, read on the forward strand.
ATATATATATCCTGGCGGGATCAATACCTGACAAATACATCACCTTTGAACCGAATTTTCCGTCTCAAAACAAATCGGTGTTTAAGTTTATATTTTAAATCCTGCTGGGATTATTTATTTATTTTGAGTTTAAATATATTTTATATGTATTCTTTTACATTTTAGTATATACACTGATCCAAGTATACTTTCCAGTTATGTTTTTATTAACCAGACCATCTGGAGATTTATCTACTTTATAGGGCTAAGTACAGGATACTGGTTTTTTATAGCGACATTAAAACACCAAAAGAAAATATCGGGGTTCGAAAAATCGGAGTTAATAAGTATTTTAGAAAAAAAGACCCGAATGAGCAGCTAATTTATAAAAACACAAATAATTGAATTATGAAAACGAAACTGTTATTGTTAACCATATTTGTTTTAACCGCCTCAATAAGTGTTAAAGGTCAAGACATTAAAAACACTTCTTATACAACCACCACCGGGGAAAAGGTACTCAAGTTAGAATTTATTCTTCCACTATCTAAACCACAGGCATGGCAATACTTTACAAATGACGATAAACTAAAACTCTGGATAGCCCCTGTTGCACATATCAACCTTAAAACTGGCGGTGTGCTCCTAACCAATTATGATAAAAACAAGTCTATAAATGATAAATCAGCCATCAAAAGTGATATAATGACTTATATCGAAAATGAATTTATTACCTTAAAAGTCAACCTGAATGAAAACTTCACAAAAAAAGTACGATCCGAAGATAAAAATCTGCAGGAGGTAATACAGTTTATTCCTATTGATGATAGCCACACAAAGGTTATTTCTTCTATGATTGGCTGGGGCACTGGTGCTGATTGGGATAAAACTTATACTTTTTTTGAAAAAGGCAATATTTGGACCTATAAAGAATTAACCAAACTATTTAAATCTAAATAGCCCTTTCAAAAGCAAGAAGGCTCTACTTGTATGTTATCCTTACTTTTATTACATCAATTTGCCTGGCACAAACCTTCAAGCTGTCAGCATCAGTATTGTTATGATCTCCTTGACTGAGAATATCTGCAATCTTAGACATCTGTTTTTTTACGCAAATCACCCTATTTTTCCTCGCCATCGAACAGCAGGGTGATATTTAAAGAGTTTCATGTCCGCAAACTAAATAAGGATCACTTTTATACTTCCTGTTCATATTTATTATATCACCAAAAATATTTTCAAAAAAATTTGCGCAGTTGATTAACTGCATGTATATTTGCAGTCAATCAACTGCATGTTTATATGAGACGAGATATTTTCCAGGCCATTGCCGACCCTACGCGCAGAGCCATTTTGGGTTTACTTGCACTGGGCGCGATGACACCCAATGCTGTCGCAGAACACTTCGAAAGTACCAGGCAAACAATATCAAAGCATATCCAGATCCTAACAGAATGCGAAGTATTGATACAGAAGAAGACTGGTAGAGAAATTTATTATCACTTTAACCCCGAAAAAATGAAAGAGATTGATATTTGGCTGGAACGCTTCCGCAAGTTATGGGAGACCCGTTTTGACCAGTTAGACAACCTGTTAAATGACTTATAAACTTAAACAATCATGACAAATCATTTTGTTTTCGAAACAGACCTTGCCGCTAAAAAATTTCACGTAATACGCGAATTTAACGCGCCAATTGAAAAAGTATGGAAAGCCTGGACTGACCCTGACCTGCTTGATAAATGGGTGGGGCCGAAACCATGGACAGCCGTAACCAAAACATGGGATTTTACCATTGGTGGAATATGGTTGTATGCTATGGTTAGCCCTGAAGGTCAGAAACACTGGGTCTATGCTGAATTTACTGCAATAGAAAATGGCAACGCTTTTTCATCAACAGGTATATTTTGTGATGGCGATGGTAATCCGGTTCTTAGTGGGCCAAAATCATACCGGGATACGAAATTCTCATCCATTGACGGTAATAGAACGAAGGTCGATATGGTGATCACCTTTGAGGAAGAAGCCACCATCAAAATGTTCGTTGAAGGAGGCTTTAAAGAGGGCACTACCATGAGCCTTAACCAGCTGGATGAGTTACTGGCTTCAGAATAGATTTTGACCTGTTAGACAATCTTTTAGATAACCTTTAAAATAAAAACACAACATGATCAGCATCAGCAAAGACACCGCGAACAAAACAATGCACATTGTGCGGGAATTTAATGCGCCGCGCCAGAAGGTATGGAGCGCCTGGACAGAAAGTAATATATTGGATCAATGGTGGGGTCCCAAACCATGGCACGTCGAAACCAAAACAATGAACTTTAAAAATGGCGGCCATTGGTTATACGCCATGATAGGCCCTGAAGGTGAAACGCACTGGAGTATATGCACCTACCACGCCATTGATGCGCCGAACAGCTTTAAGTCTACTACTAAATTCAGTGATGAGAATGGCAATCCCATAGATGATGATGTCCCTTCATATTGGCTGGTGGAAATGAGCGAGAACAACGGCGTTACTACCGTAAACGTAACCCTCACCTTCGCTGATACCGCCGGGTTGGAGCAACTGGTAAGCATGGGCTTCGAGGGAGGCTTTACCATCTGCCTTAACCAACTGGAAGAGTTACTGGGATAATCATTTCGCTAACTCATTTGCAGATATTGGTGATAAAGAAACCTAATTTACTTTTAAAAACAATTCCATGAGAAAATTAAAATTACAGATGCATATGACCATTGATGGCTTTGTAGCCGGGCCAAATGGCGAAAATGATTGGGTGTTTCTGGCCGGTCCGGATGAAGCCGGTTTCCAGAAAATAATTGAGTTGGCCGACAGCAGCGATACTCTTTTGCTGGGACGCAAATTGGCCGCGGAGTTTCCCGCCTACTGGGAAAATATGGCAGATAATATGCCCGATAACCCGGCACACCCTTTGGCGCAACTGATCGTAAATATGCGCAAGATAGTTTTCAGCAAAACAGAAACAGCCATTGCCGGCAGGAACGTGGAAGTAGAAAATGGCGACCTGGCTACCACAGTACAGGCGCTGAAAGAACAATCGGGCAAGGATATTCTTGTTTATGGCGGCGTCAATTTTGTAAGTTCGCTCATCAGCCTCAACCTTATTGATGAATATTATATCATCATTGCCCCTGTCGCTATTGGTGCCGGACTTTCCATTTTTAAGGAAAGGAAAATACTGAAATTAGAAAGTTCAATAGCTTACAAACACGGGAAAGTACTTAATAAATACCTGCCGGCATAGGCCGGGTGTATTTGCGCCGCAGTCGCTCGGCTGGAGCCGAGCGACTGCGTGGATTGAAATTTTGAAAGTTTTTTTTCAATTTTTACCCCGTCCATACCCGGGGGCTTTTTTATATTATAGATAATTGATCTTTTTTATTAGCATTCACAATGAAAAACTTTTACACCTCAACACTTCTATTAATAACTTCCTTTTGCCTGCTAAGTACCAATGCGAAATGTGATCATATTTGGGTGAATGGAATTAAAATGAATGTGGTATCGAGAAGCCCGTTCGATAAATACTCCGGCATTACGAAACTAAGCGAGCTATTAAAGGACTATGGTACCCAATGTACTGAAGATAATTGCCAATTTGATGCCGAATGGAAAATCATCAACCATCAACTTTTATTGGTACAGATACATAGTTGCGCTTGCAACGAAAAACAACAAACAGCCGATTTAGCTGAGCTATTTAAAGGGAGGTTAAAAAATGGCATGTTAAAAGCAGGCTGGTTTACGGGGAAGATTTGGCTTACAAATGACAGACCTTTGACTTGGTTTTGCTTGGTTTGCCCGGTTTGGGTACGCGAAACGTGTATCACCGTAGCAAATGGCATGGTAACAAATATTGAAGACGTGATTTATCCTCAATCTCCCGATCCTAATAAAATAAAAACCATCGACTCCTTAACTAATTTAATCTATTCCCATATCCATTGGGATGAACTGCGAAATCTTAATCAGCAAACCGGCCATGTTATGTTAAGTTTCAGCAGTGACTCAGCTGGCAAACCATTTAATATCAGAACTTTTGCTAATAATGCTCAAGTTGACTCTACTTGGGTTATTGAAGTCAGAAAAGCGATAGGCCGGTTCAAATGGCCGCTTTACTTCTTACATGGGATAGCGAGCAATCCTTATTGGTCAATCGATCTAAAATTCAATAAAGAACAGGGAGCATTTAGCAAAAAGCAGAATTAAGAAAACTTAGTTGTTTTAGCTTTTAACCACACTGGATTATCGAACCAAATCTATTATGAAATCACAATTTCTCTTACGTTCAGTCGAGCGCCTTTTTCTACTATACTAAGTCGACCTGATTTGATATAATTTTGAAATTCTGGGTTTTCCAAAACTTTAAGATTTGTGTTAAATTATCTCTTTGGTCTTTAGAGGAAATAACAAATTTTGTTTGAATAACATTTTTGTCTTTTGGGGTTATTATTATTTTATTACCAGTTCCATCGCTAAATCCGCCTCGAGCTCCTTTTCCTTTATAATCTCCAGAATTAATTTCTATGGATAGCAATTCAGTTAAAAAATAAGCATTGTCATTAAATGTGACTGATAAATCGGTCAAAGTAAGGTGCCCATCTTTTATATATGTTTTAATTGATGACCCACCCATAAACATTGACCCAATGGTTATAATAAAACCTATTAAAAACAGGCAAACCATTAAAGTTTGAGGGGCTTTAGATATAACTTGTGGAAAGCAGATACAGGCAAGAACAAAAATCATAAAGCTTGCAACAACGCAAGAGATTAATGTATAAAAGTTAGTTCGTTTTTTATAGGTGTCAAAAATTTCTTCCATAGGTTTTTTGCAGCACCCACAATGTAAATAAATTAGTATAAGCATAAAAAAAGCCCCGCGGACGTGCGGGGCTTGTGGCTCCCGACAGTGGTGTTTTTTCGAACCAATTCATAGAAAAATTAAAAAGAATTGGAAATATCGGTGAGGATACTTTAAAAAATTTTAAATAAAGTTATTGTTTATTAAGATTTTGAAAAAATAAACGTATGGCTGGTTTAGTAGCCTATATCTTTTCTTTAAGGGGGATCAAGGGAGCCAATTAGAACACCTTTCTGCAATTTTGGCAATTATCAAGGATGTTATGAAAGATAACTAATAAGCATTGGCCGCAAACATTATTATATTTTCAAAATGCATAGGTTAACAATGAGGTGTACAGCAAAGGATTACTTGCCGAAGATATTTACTCATTAGTCAAACCTATAAAAGCGTTAATTCCTTCATGCTGTTAACGTGAACCTTTAATTCAATAGTTTGATGACCGGTAGTTATCCGGTCAGAACTGAGCTATACGATCACGATGTTTATTTCGCAGGAGCATAGGCGCCGGTTGATAACCAGGTCAACCATGCTTTTTTAAACGCGGCGTGGCTCATCGGCGGAAGTTTCCGGCCTTCGCCCGGGTTCCACCCAGCCAATACCAAGCCATCATCAGCATGTTCAATCAGCTTCTTCATGTCCTTATGGCCGTTTTGGTTAGGATCGATCAATTGTTTGGCTAACTGCCGCGGCGTTCTTCCCTGGAAAACCATCCTCATATTGGCTGGCGGTAAGTGCCAGTTTGGGTTTCCCGGTGGCGTATGCAAGCCAGGGGTATTCGTTGCCTGGTGGCAGTTGGAACATTTCATCGCATACACGCCTTTTCCGTCCACCCCTCTTTTGGGCCCCATCGTATGCAGATGACTATCGTCACCCTGCAAGGGTATATCCCCTGAAGGATGGCAATTCATACAACGGGAACTCATCAACACGGTGTATACCTGTTTAAATGCTTTTACAGAAGCAACACTATCTTTTCGCACCGCCATCGGATAATCTGCGCGAGTCGTATCTTCAGATTTAAATGACAGCGCGATAATTGCAGCGGTGAATAATAAAATACAGATGACCATCAATTTTTTCATGCTTGCTGGATTAGTTTATGGTTCATAATTGGCAGGTTGTAAATACGTTTGCCGGTGGCGGCAAAAATTGCATTGGCAATGGCTGGCGCCGTTGGTGGTACGGCACATTCTCCGGCACCGCCCATTTTACCGTCACTTTCGACGATGTAAACGTTGATCTCCGGCGACTCGTTCATACGGGCTATCCGGTAATCGTAAAAATTATTCTGCTGCAATTTCCCGCCCTCCAGCGTAAGTTCGCCGTAAAGCGCCATGCTCAGGCCAAATATGATCCCGCTTTCCATCTGTGCTTTTACGCCTTCCGGGTTAACCGCCAAACCGCAGTCTATCGCGCAATCTATCTTATGTACCCTTACCTCTCCGTTGGCAATACTTACTTCTGCAATGGTAGCTACATAACTCCCGAACGCCTCATTCACTGCCACTCCTTTATAGCGGCCTTTAGGCAATGCCTTTTTCCAGTTCCCTTTTTCAGCAACGAGATCAAGCGCTGCTAAATGGCGGGGATGTTCTTTAAAAAGACCACGCCTGTATTCGACAGGATCACGTCCCGCATTATGGGCCAGTTCGTCCAGCATGGTTTCCATCACATAAGCCGTATGAGTATGTCCAACAGAACGATACCAAAGGACTGGTACTACTTCTTCCGTGTTGTGCAATCCGACAAAATGATCCGGCACACTGGTCAGGTAGGGCGACCCCATTACCCCCTCAACAGAAGTAGGGTCGATAGGGCTTTTCGGTTCTCCAAACGCCGGGGCGGCACCCTTCATGATGGATTGTCCTACAATATTATGTTTCCATGCTACCGGCATACCCTTTTGATCAAGGCCAGCCTGTACATTATGCACAAAGAACGGCCGGTAATACCCGCTTTTCATATCATCCTCGCGGCTCCACACCATTTTCACAGGTTTGCCGCAAACCTTGGCAATTTGCACCGCTTCAGAAACGAAGTCGGACGCAGGTGTGGCCCGGCGTCCAAAACCGCCACCCAAAAACGGGATATTTATCTTTACCTTTTCAGGAGCTAAGCCCAATATTTTAGCCGCCGCGACCTGGTCCGTGGCAGGTAACTGCGTACCTGTCCAGATCTCACAACTATCCTTGTTTATTTTTACGGTGCAGTTTAAAGGCTCCATTGGTGCGTGTGCCAGGTATGGAAAAACATACTCGGCTGTCAGTATTTTTGCGGATTTGCCTAAACCTGCTATTGCATCCCCTTTTTTCTGGGCGGTTAAGCCGTCGGTAGCGGCTAATTTTTTATAAGCGGCGGTTTGCCTGGTCGTAAACAAGTTTGCACCTGTGCCATTTTCCCAGGTAACCTGTAATGCTTTTTTGCCCTGCTGTGCTGCATAGTAGTGATCTGCTATAACAGCAACGCCGGTAGGGATCTGCAATACTTGTCTGACACCCGGAATGGCTTTCGCTTTCGTCGCATCAAAAGACAGTACCTTACCACCAAAAACCGGTGCATGTGCAACAACAGCCGTTAACAAGCCGGGGAACTGAATGTCCATGCCAAATTTGGCCGTACCATCAGTTTTTACGCTTGCGTCCAGTCGCCTGGCACTTTTACCGATATATTTCCATTCTGTTTGGTTGCGTAACGAAACCTTTTCCGGAAGCGGTAACAGCGCGGCGTCTGCCGCCAATTCGCCGTAGGTGAATTTCTTTCCACCGGCAGTGACAACACCCTTTTCTGTCTTACAGTCCTGTATCGCCACGCCTGAGCGTTTAGCGGCGGCCTGTGTTAACAGCACTCTGGCTGTTGCACCGGCATTCCGATAGCGGTCAAACTCAGACCAGGTGGTCGACGATCCCCCGGTAATTTGTACGCCATAAACCGTATGATTGAATTCCTTACCTGCCCCGCCATGCTTCACCGTAATACGGTTCAGGTCAACATCCAGTTCCTCTGCCAGCAGCATAGGGAGCGTGGTCCAGATGCCTTGTCCCATTTCTACGTGGCTCAAAATTACCGTGACCTTATTATCGGTACCGATATTTAAAAAGGCATTGGGTATAAATGCCGTTTCAGCTGCTGTTTCGTTCAATGCTGCGAGCTTATTGGCTGCCGGGATCTTAAACGAAATCAGCAGTCCTCCGCCCAACAGGGCACCGGACTGAATAAAATTGCGCCTGTTCATGATTTTATCCCTTCCCGCTGCATTTTAGCAGCCTGATGGATTGCGGCTCTTATCCGGGGATAGGTTCCGCAACGGCATATATTACCGGACATGGCATCATCAATATCCTGATCGGTAGGGTTTGAATTCTCCTTTAACAGTACAGCGGCAGACATCAACTGACCGGACTGGCAATAGCCGCATTGCGGCACATCAAATTCGGCCCAGGCTTTTTGCAGGTAATGGTCATTGTGATCTGATAATCCTTCTATGGTTGTTATCTGCTGTCCGGCCGCCCGGCTGACTTTGGTTACACAAGACCTTACCGCCTCACCATTAAGGTGTACGGTGCAAGCGCCACATTGGGCAACCCCGCAGCCGAATTTGGTACCCGTCATGCCTAAAATATCCCGGATCACCCAAAGCAGTGGCATGTCCGGATCGGCATCGATCTCCCGTTGTTTTCCGTTAATGGTAAGACTTAACATGGCGTGTATTTTTAAGTTAGTTTTACTTTAAGTTATGATATAAATGTCGGGGTATAGAACACAACTACATTGCACTATTCAAACCAATAGTTAAGATATTCAAATAATTATTTCAGTTTCATGTTAACCAGGTACTCCCCCGGAGCATGTCTGAAGAATACAATGGTTACAATTTATAATGATACTGTTCATCTGATACCGGTTCAAGCCAGTTAACAATGCCTTTTTCCGTATTAATGCCTATCGCTGTGTGCACCATGGTATCATCAGGAGAGGCACCATGCCAATGCTTAACGCCAGGCAGAATATTGATGATTCCGCCAGCTTTAACAATTTGGACAGGTTTGCCTTCTTCCTGAAAATAGCATAGCCCTTGTTTAACCATTAGAATCTGATTACCTGGGTGCGTGTGCCAGTGGTTTCGGGTGCTAGCCTCAAAAAAAACGTCGCTTATAATACAATTAGTGGTGTCATCCGGGACAATCAAGGTCTTAAGCCAGGCCTGACCGGTAAAATATTCAGCCGGAGCGGGCTTAAATCCTTCATTTTTTAAATTTTCTATGGTAATTGGTTTCATGATAATTCTGTTAATTAAATATTGCTTTAAGGGCTTGACTATTCATCAAAACCAATTACCCTGTGAGGTTGATAAAGCTCTTCTATCAGATTGATCTCTTCCTGGGATAATTTAAGTGACAAAGCAGCTACTGCATCTTCAATATGACCTGGCTTGGTAGCACCGACGATCGGCGCGGTGATCTCCGGCTTGTTCATCATCCATGCCAATGAAAGCTGAGCTGGTGGAACGCCTTTATCCTTTGCAACCTGGTGCACCCGTTCGATCACATCATAATCAGACGGTGAATTGTAATAACCGCCACTGAAATTATCCGTTTTAGCGCGTTTTGTTTCTTCCTGATCTTTAGCGTCTTTTCGGCCAAGCAAGCCGGCAGCCAGCGGTGACCAGGGAATAATGGCTATCTTTTGATCTATACAAAACGGGATCATCTCACGCTCTTCTTCGCGGTAGATCAGATTATAATGTGGCTGCATAGAAACAAAGCGTGTCCAGCCATTAAGATCTGCCGTGTATTGCGCTTGGGCAAACTGCCAACTGTACATGGACGAGGCCCCGATGTACCTTGCTTTTCCTGCTTTTACAATATCATGCAGAGCTTCCATCGTCTCCCCGATAGGCGTATGCTCATCCCAGCGATGGATCTGGTATAAGTCAACGTAGTCAACTCCCAAACGCGTAAGACTGCCATCAATAGCGTTCATGATATGTTTCCGTGATAATCCATGTTTATTCGGACCGTCAGCAGGATGTACAGGATTAAAAACCTTCGTTGCCAGGACATAATCTTCACGGCCGGCAAATTCTTTCAGGGCTTTACCAACGGTTTCCTCGCTGCCGCCTTCATTGTAAACATTTGCGGTGTCAAAGAAATTGATTCCCAGTTCCAGTGCTTTTTTAATGAAAGGGCGGCTTTCCTCATCTTTTAGGGCCCAGGGGAACTGCTTAGTTGGACCGCCGTAGCTCATCGTGCCAAGGCACAGCGGGGACACCATTAAGCCGGTGTTCCCAAATTTTACGTATTCCATAATTAGATATTTAGATGTTATACAAAGTTACCGGGACTGGCAAAGAGGCTTTTAAGGTATTCAAACAAAAAAGTAAGGATTTCAAATGATTTTACTTTTCAGTGAACACTTACAAGATGATTTCGATCAAACAACCGGCCTGCATATCGGAAGGGATTTTCGGTTATAAATACAGGGTCTTTTGTTGATGCAATCCGAAACCTCATCGCGTGGTTCCTGAAGCAAATCAAGACCCGCCATATTTCAGATAATGGAAGATATGGAATGCGCAATTGCCGGATTCCTGACATTTCTGTTTGAACTTTATACTTTTTTGTTTGAATATCTTATTTATCCGATCCTCAGGATGAAGACCTTTGCCCTCACTAAATACATAAGTATCAAACAAATGAGTACTACATATTATAAAGAACTATTTGACGCTTTCACTTTTAAAAGTGGTGTAAGTGTCCGCAACCGGGTAGCTATGGCACCCATGACAACCTGGGCAAGTAATGAAGATGCAACGATCTCCGATGATGAAGAACAGCACTACCGCGCTCGTGTTAATGGCGTGGGTCTGGTGATCACCGGATGTACAAGGGTACAGGCTAATGGCCAGGGTTTTCCAGGTGAATATGCTGCGTATGATGACCAGTTTATTCCCAGTTTGAAAAGACTGGCAAACGCTGCCAAAAGCGGCGGCGCTCCGGCAATCATGCAGATTTTCCATGCCGGGAATAAAGCAGTTCCCGAATTGGTGCCGGGTGGCGTGATTGTCAGCGCCAGTGCAATTGAGGCCGCCCCCCAGCCATTCTTACAAGGCGGGAACATTCCCCGTGCGTTGGAACACGAAGAGGTTTTAGCGGTTATCAAAGCTTTTGGAGATGCCACCGGAAGGGCAATTGCCGCAGGGTTTGATGGTGTTGAGTTACACGGGGCGCACGGTTTTCTTCTTCAGAATTTCTTTTCCCCATATTCCAATCACCGTAAGGACCATTGGGGAGGCTCACTTGAAAACCGAATGAATTTTCCGTTGGCCGTTGTTCAGGAAGTTCAACGTGTTGTAAAAGCCAACACTGACAGACCATTTGTGGTAGGCTATCGCATTTCACCTGAAGAAAGCTACGACGGCGGTTACCGGATAAATGATTCCTACCGCCTGATCGACCGTCTGATCGATCTGGATATCGATTATATCCATGCTTCATTGACCAGTGTAGCGGACGCCAAACCGATTGGAGCAATTGATGACCAATCCATGGTGCAGTCGTTAGTTAAACATATCGCTGGAAGAATCCCGCTTATAGCAGCCGGTCAGGTTAAAACCCCGGAAGTGGCGGTAAAAGCTATAGAGGAGGGATTAACCATGGTTGCCGTGGGACAGGGACTGATCATCAATCCCGATTGGGTGAAATTAGCCCGGAACGGGCAGCAACCGGAAACTGTGTTACGCACATCAAGAATTGATGAACTGCATATACCCGGGAAGCTATTGCAAGTCATTGATGCCGCCAAAGGATGGTTTATGGTGGAAGAAGACCTGGAATTGAATGATAAAACGGTAGCATAGTTTGCTATTAATTTTACACTAAACATACTATATAAAAGCAGGCAATGAGTAAAACTATCAGCACCGCTGAGTTCCTGAATGAGCAAGGGCATATGGAGGAACTAAACAAACAATTCATCGTATTTGAAAGGGAGACTTTTGCATGCAAGGCATGTTCTTACAACAGAAGGGACTTTTATAAAATCTCTTTGTTATACGGGAACAGCAGGCTTTACTATGCCGACCGCGGTATTGAATTGAATCAGCCAGCATTGGTTTTCTCTAATCCCATGATACCGAGCTCCTGGGAACCTTCGCCTGAAGACCAGGGAGGTTACTTCTGCTTATTTAATGAAGAGTTCCTCAAGGAGAAGGATCGCGACATCGTGTTACAGGAATCTCCTTTATATAAAATCGGCGCTGACCCGGTGTACTTATTGACAGATGAACAAGCCGCCGACCTTGACAGGATCTTTCAAAGCATGGTGAAAGAATTCAATTCCCAATATATCCATAAGTATGCTTTGCTTAAGAATTATGTGAACCTGATCCTCCATGAAGCGATGAAGATGCAACCCGCAGGAAACTACTTTAAACATCACAATGCTAATGAAAGGATATCAACACTTTTTTTGGAACTGCTGGACAGGCAGTTCCCCATTGACTCTCCGGGACAGGCGCTAAAACTGAAAACGCCTAATCAATATGCCGAATATCTTTCTGTTCATGTGAACCATCTGAACAGGGCAGTCAAAGAAATAACCGGAAAAACGACGACCGTCCTGATAGCCGAGCGGATCATCAAAGAAGCGAAGGCTTTATTGACGCATACCGATTGGAACATTGCCCAGATCGCGTATAGCCTGGGTTATGAGTATCCCAACTATTTTAATAATTTCTTTAAAAAACAAACGGGTTTAACGCCCCGTTCACTCAGAATCCAATAGATCTAATAAATAAAAAACTAATGAGCATAATAAGAACATGGAAAATCAGAAAGTATGGTTCATAACCGGCGCAGGCCGCGGAATGGGACTTGATATTGCAAAAGCTGCCCTTGCGGCAGGTAATAAAGTAGTGGCTACCGGCAGAAACCCTGAAAAAGTAGCACAGGCTATCGGCGCATCCGAAAACCTTTTGGTTGTAAAGCTGGATATTACGGATGCTGCCCAGGCAGAGGTTGCCGTAAGTCAAACCATCGAAAAATTCGGTCAGATAGACGTATTGATTAACAATGCCGCAAGCTTTTTCGCAGGTTATTTTGAAGAGCTTTCTATGGAAGAAATTGAGCAGCAGTTTGCAACCAGCCTATTTGGACCGATGAAAGTAACTCGTGCGGTATTGCCGGTAATGCGTAAACAGCGTTCAGGACATATCATTACCATTTCATCAACAGCCTCGTTAATTGGATTTCCTTTCAGCTCAGCTTATGCTGCTTCTAAGTTTGCCACAGATGGCTGGATGGAGTCACTAAATTTAGAAGTGGTACCTTTTGGCATCAAAACGACTATTGTTAATCCGGGCTTTTTCCGTACGGAACTACTGACAGAAGAATCGACAAAATATGCTGGCAACGCCATTGAAGATTATACCGAAGGACGGATACAACAAATGGCTTTCTGGAAAGGTGCCAATGGCCAGCAACCAGGCGATCCTGCTAAATTGGCGAAGGCCCTCGTGTGGCTTGCAAATGAAGAAAATCCTCCACTGCGTTTTGTGGCTGGTGCCGATGCGGTAGGTGCAGCCGAACAGGTAAGTGAAACACTCAAAAAGGAAGCCGGTGCATACCGGGAATTATCTTCTTCTCTTGCATATGATTAATTGTTGCATAACTTATAAAAATCCCCGTATGATATTTTAGTACGGGGATTTTTTTTACTATACCGAAAAAAACAATATTTAGACATTAAACATTCTAATCGATTTTGGAACTTCCCCCGTCTTCTTCTTGAAAAAGTTATTAAAGTAATTAGGGTATTCGAAACCAAGTGCATAAGCAATTTCTGAAACGTTCCAGTCTGTATGTTGAAGCAACGCTTTTGCTTCACTGATTATCCTGTCGGAGATGTGGGTTGTCGTTGACTTTCCTGTCATCGTCTTAACAGCGCTATTTAAATGGTTCACATGAACAGACAATTGATTTGCATAATCCTGTGCTGTTTTTAACTCCAGCGGTCGTTCCGTACTTTCTATTGGAAATTGTCGCTCCAGAAGTTCAAGGAAAACCGAAGTTATACGTTGTGCAGCATTTGCTTTCTTAGTTGTGGTATCCGAAGGCTGCATTTTCAGCGCCTCGTGAATAATAACCGTAATATAATTTCTGATCAACTCATCTTTATAAACATAGGCGGAATCCTGTTCCTCCAATATTTTGCCAAAATTATGGATAACAGCCTGTTTTTGTTCCTCATTCAGGATAAGGATAGGCGTTCCCCCAAACTTAAACAGGGGTGAATGCAAAATGCTTTCGGAGTGTTCTCCCAACTTTAAAAATTCTTCAGTAAAGAGACATGCAAAGCCATCCGGCGATGGTCGCATGACCTCGCAGGAATACGGAATCCTGGGATTACCAAAAAACAGAATGGTTTCATCGGTCTCAAAGCTTCTGTCGGCATAATGAAATAGATAGGCTCCCGACGTCAAGCTGATTTTATAGTAATCCTTACGGCTATAGTTGTGACCGGCAGCGTTGCTATCAACCTCATAGGCCTTAAATCCCCTTTGTTTCAATTCCCTGATAAAATCCGAAGTTCCTGTTTCCCTTTCTTTCATATCGTAAATTTAAATCATTCGAAGAGTTTTGCAAAATGACATAGCTAGAACAATCATAAATGATTTAACCCTAACAATTTGATCTCCTGTACATAGGCCGGAAAATCGCGCCGCTTTTGACTTTGGCGTGTGCCGACCTCCTTTGTTGTAATGTGAACACCTTTTTTTAAATTTAATGCTTAAAAGTAGCCCGGCTCCAGCGGCTGTGATTGTAAAAATCCGTTTATTTCAATTGCTCCAGGTATTGTTCCGGGTAACTGCTGCGAACTTTTTAAATTCCTTAATGAAATGCGCCTGGTCATAAAGATAATCAAAGCGTCCGGCATAGCCCTGATCCCCGTTTTTCATGGCAGCCAGCACATTCCGGGCGCGCACAATGGTCGCATATTTTTTTGGTGAAGCGCCCAAAATGACAGTGGATTGGTTTTTAGTTATTGGTAACCATCAAATCTACTTGTATATTGCCACGGGTTGCGTTGGAATATGGACATACCTGATGGGCTTTTTCTACCAGTTCCCTTGCCTGTTCTATGTCCAATTGAGGAACATTCACTGCCAATGTTACTGCTAGAGCAAATCCGCCATTATCAATCTGGCCAATCCCAACTTTTGCTGTGACGGTCGTTTCTCCCGCTGCAATTTTTTCACGTTTAATAATGTGTAGCAATGCGTTATCAAAACAGGCGGCATAGCCGGCTGCAAACAATTGTTCTGGATTGGTATAGTCATCGTTTGCTCCACCCATCGCTTTTGGTAGCCTTACTTCAATATCCAATACGCCGTTATTACTTTTTACGTGTCCGTTACGACCGCCCGTTGCAGTTGCTTCTGCAGTATACAATGTTTTCATTTTTTTTAATTTATTGATTATTTATTTGACCAGAATTTTATTGACTATTTTTTTTAAATGGAGCAGATCGTCTTCCGAAACCCCAAAGGAATCAACCAGTTTCTCAGGAATGCATTCTGCCTTTTCTTTTAATGACGCACCAAGATTGGTTAAGGAAATTAAGACAATGCGTTCATCTTTTGTACTCCTGCTGCGGTTTACAATACCTTTTTGTTCCAATCTTTTGAGTAATGGTGTTAAAGTGCCACTGTCTAAACGCAATTTTTCACCAAGCTGATTGACCGTTTGTTCGTTCGTCTCCCATAAAACTAATAACACCAGGTATTGCGGATAAGTGATGTTGAGTTCTTCCAATAATGGACGGTACAAATTTGTTATCTCACGGGACAATGCATATAGTGGAAAGCAAAGTTGCTCATCTAATTTTAACTTGGTTTTCATTTGCTATCAAATTAGATCACAAAGATAATATATTTTACACAATTAAATTGTGTAAAATATATTATCAAAAAATATCCGTTATTTAAGCAAAATCATCAAAAATGCAAACGTTCCTGATGACGTATTTTGCTTAACAAATTGATGTTAAATATCGGTATTTAAGTTTTTGTTCGGTTCAGTTCTCCGATACCCTTCATCGTACAGATCCCCTGATTGAAATGCGTTAGCAACTGCGATTGTACCTCCCATAAGTTGAACACAGCCGCCGGGAACAAGTGCGGATCAAAACCTGCCTCAATTTGATCTACCCGCATCCTGGCCATAATTTTAATATTTATCTCCGGGCGGAAATAACCCGCTTCTATTCCTCTTTCCAAAAGCCCCTCGAGTGTATTAACCAGGAAGTCCCCTTTAAATTTTTGGAATAGCTGCCAAGCTGGAAAAACCAATTTGGTTGGCCACTCTTCGCCAATTTTCTTTCTTTTCCTAAAAGCTTGAACTTAAGCACAAAAGGTGGTCATTTTAAAATTGGCCAACGGGGGCAATCAGGTGTGGTTTATCTAGCAATTGCTTAGTTCGGCAAAAAAATCATATGCCCACAAGTATTCAGGTACTTTAAATACATATAATAAGATGGCAGGCGATAGTGCTGCCATCTTATTATATGTAATCTTTTTTCTTCCAGGCTTGGCGGTATCAATTTATACATTACCGGAGTAACGATCCTTGATAGTATTGTAGAACTGATCAATCCGTCAATCAGCACCATAGCAAGCGGCGCGATTTGCGGATTTGGATTTAATGCAATGGGAATCCATCCGCAGATGGCCGTAATCAAGGTAAGCACTACCAGTACCTTAGTAAAATCATGATAGATCGATACTATCCACCGCTTTTTGAAAACCGGTTTCCTGTAAATTTATATTTGCCATGCCTTCTGCCCGAAAGAATTTCACGTCAGTCATGCCGATAAAGTTTAAAATAGTCCGGAGATAGGGTTCGGTAAAATCATTTGCTTTTGCCAATCCATCAGAATAGACACCACCTGTAGAGATAGCAACATAAACTTTTTTGTTTTTTATAAGGCCTTCGGGTCCGTGATCTGTATATCTGAAAGTAACTCCGACTCTTGAGATATGGTCAAACCACGCTTTTAAAGTTGATGGAATTGTAAAGCTATACATTGGTGCACTAATAACAATGATGTCTGCATCCATTATTTTTTTAATCGCTTCATTGGAAGGAATCAGCGCATTTTTTTCTATATCCGTGTGAAGTTCCGGCGGCTTATAAAATCCGTCAATATGCGCCTGCTCAAAATGTGGAAACGCTGGATTCGTTAGGTCTTGTGTTATTACCTTACTGCCAGGGTTTGCGATTAATAGCCTTTCAATTATTTCAATGGCTAATTTATTACTAAAAGAACCAGACACTTTCGGACTTGATATAATATGCAATACTTTTTTCAATGTAATATGAATTGGTTTTATACAAAGTTGTATTATTCATTTAATACTCATAGCTATCCGAAGATTGCTATCCATTGTTAATTTATTTTAATAATAAGCCTGCCTTGTGCATGGCCGGTTGCGCTGATTTGCTGTGCCTTATCAACCTGATCCATCGTAAATATTTGAGCGACCGGTAGTCTGAACGATCCGGTATCCACCATCTTCAAAGCCTTTTCCAGAGGGCTCACTATGCTTTTGGGTACAAATGTACTTTTAACACCATGCTCATCTGCCGAAAGGTCGGCAATGGTCAACACTTTAGCAGCATCACCGGTAATTTCAATAAGTTCCGGGATGATTCCTGAGCCTGCCAGATCAACCGCAGCCTGCACTCCATTCGGAGCCAGCTCTTCAACTCGATTTTTAAGGCCCGGACCATAAGTAGTAGGAGTAGCTCCAAGCGACCTAAGAAATTCATGCCTTGATTCGCTTGCTGTTCCAATAATGTTAATGCCTTCTGCTTTTGCTAATTGAATCAGCGCAGTCCCAACACTTCCCGCGGCTCCACTAACTAAAAGGGTTTCTCCTTTTTTTAAGCTAATTTCCTGCAAGGCGCGTGTTGCTGTTTCAACGGGCGTAGTAAACCCTGCAGCCTCTTCAAAAGATAAGGATTCCGGTTTATGTACCCATTCATTGAGTAGGGCATATTCTGAAACGGTATCTTTTCCAGCGCCGAACACAGCATCTCCCACATTGACTCCACTAACGTCAGTACCTATTTCTACTACGATACCGGATGCATCCAGCCCAACCCCGGCAGGGAATGATGTGGGTATAAAATCTTTATAATAACCCGCCCTTAGCGCAGCATCTATTCGATTCACGGCAGAGGCTTTTACTGCGATCAAAATCTGATCAGGACCGGGCTCTGGTATGTAAACATCATCCGTTTTTAATTCTTCAGGGCCACCATATTGATGAAAACGAACTGCCTTCATTGTTTCTTTACTTGTTATTTTTTCCATTGTTTTACTTAATATTTGTTTTTAATCATTTTTTAAAAATGTCGTCGCTACTACAGATCATCGACTTCTGTCTCTACACAATCGCCTTTAAATTCAACAACCATAGTCATGCCCGGCTTAACAGCCCGGTCTAACTAATCGAACCCAATCCCTTCTGAAGGAATTGTATCCGGGATGGGCAAAGGATCTTAAAATAGCTAACCTCATCCATTTGCTCTTCGAAGAAAAACCATCACGAGATCAACTTTTTTTTGTAAAAGTATATCCAATACTATACTTTTGCAAGTAGTATAATAAAACTGTATTAGTTAGTAAAACAGTAGTAATGCTGATAATCAGCATAATAAATTTAGTTATGAACGAGAAAAATATGTGCCCGGTTAATTATGCGGTCAATTTGCTGAGCGGAAAATATAAACTGCGCATCCTTCATGCACTGCTTCAGGAAAGCCCAAAACGGTTTAAAGTACTGGAAAGGGAGATCACCGGCATTTCACCGACGATGCTTACTTCGCAATTGCGCGACCTGGAAAGGGACGGATTGGTTAGCAGGACTATATTCGCTACCGTTCCGCCAACTGTAGAGTATAAGATTACAGCAATGGGGCACTCGACCCTGCCAATGCTTACAGAAATCTATAAATGGGGATTAGCTCACCAGGCTGCAGAATTGGAAAAAAAAGTCGAAACAAGGGAGATAGAGTAACGCTCGGATAAAGTTCCGTCTGTATCCCGTTATCTTTTTTATTAGCAGTGAAAATGAAAACTTTGTAATAAACAACAGCAATACTGCATTTGAATACCTACAGAAAAAACTATGCCCAGAAGCGTAACCTAAAGGCACATGTTTATTGACCGGAGACTAAGCCAGTAATAGCATCAATTGAAATAATGGAAGATAGAAAAATGAACAGAACATCATTTTTTTCGCACTTGCTGAATTTAAGTTCAGAACCAGTTTGATTGCAAACCAGATGAAAATCAGTCCCAATATATTAGTCACTATCATAGGATAAAAGCCCAGAAATCCGAAAATTACCGGCAACATGCCAACACAGAAAAGGCCCACGGTGAAACCCAATATAATGGTGGCACTTGTGCTGTCTTTTTTCCTGGTAGGTAATAAATGAAAACCGGCTTTAGTATAATCTTCGTCTGCCACCCAGGCAATGGCCCAGAAATGAGGGAATTGCCAGATAAATTGAATCATAAATATTATAAAGGCGAGTATCAGGTCTTGATTTTGCAAAACGGGGCTTTGCCGAATCGCCGCCAGGTAGCCTATTAATGGTGGGAGCGCACCGGGTATGGCGCCCACTAAAACAGCTAATCGTGTTCGCAATTTTAAGGGCGTATAAATAAACGCATAAAGAATAATGGAAGAGAAGGAAAGCAGCCCAATTACCATACCTAATGAATTAAGTATATGCATACCCGCCACCGCCATAATCAAACCAATGACGAGGCCTTGACCGGTAGTCATACGCCCCGCCGGAAGGGGACGGTTTTTGGTACGGTTCATCAGTTTATCTGTTTTTACCTCGATGACCTCATTCAGGCAACTTGCCGCAGAAGTAATCAGAAAACCGCCTATTGTTAGTAGAAGCCAGCTATTCCAGTCAATACCCGGGATTTCTTTTCTTGCGATCAACAATTTTGAGCCGATCAAATAGGTCAGCGAACAGGATAGCGTAACAGAAAACGTAAGCCTTAACTTGATCAGTTGCGCAATGTCCGAAGCAATTGCTTTAAGTTCAATTCTTGCAGATAAAGCGTTCATTGAAGTCAAATTATTTTAGAACTGTTTGTTCAAATTGTGATATTCAATTTTTGACATGTAAGGAAAGAAAGGTAAAGTCTCAATGGGCTCGTTTGTCTTAGCCTCGTCAATATTTTGAAATATTAAAACAGCGTCCTTTTTGTCACGGAATAAAAAAACTATCCAAAATATCTTCTTGTTTCCATTGATTGACAAACTCGATTTCTTTTTCCAGCAAATCAGGGTTTGATTTTATTGTATCTATTCTGTTGTCCGAAAGTGTCATTAAAACTAAAATTCTATTCATTTTTTTGATTTAAAGTTATTTCTATACGTAGCCACTAAATGCATCGCAGGGACAATCTCAGAAGATGCAGCAATCATTCTAAGGTTTGAATCTTCACTGTCGATCGCAATGCATTTCAACTTTGGAAACTTCCACCCCATTTTTTACTGATAGCTATATGCAAAAATAGGTGCCGCCTGAGCATCAAAACGAGGAAAAATGTCACCGAATTTTACTGCCGGTCGTACCTTCAGGCATTATCATTTGATCTTTATCACAAAGGCTACAGACATTTGAAAATTGAATTTATTGATTTCAAGAAATGTTGAATGATAGTATTCAAATCTTTGCGATCAAGCATCTCATCAATTGCAGTACTGGGGCGTAAAACGGGCGTGCAAAGTTCGCCGCCAGGCTTTTCTTAAGTTGGAGTCCGTTATCATTCGATAAATTACCTACAAACATTAGACCGATCACTGATATCTAAAGTTAAAACGCTTCCTCAATGGTAATCCCGCATCTTTTAAATACATAGATTTCAGAAAGTTTTTAACTTTATAGCCACATCTCTATGACCTGCAGGAAAGAAACCCTTGCACGATGATTGCATGTAATGAAAGACTATGAACAATGTTTTGAACGGGCAGGCCTCTGGCAATAATTTTCTTATATATAATGTTTCTGTACATACGGTAAACGAAATCATTCCCAATGGATTTGTTTTAGTTGAGAATGGTAGAATAACAAATGTCTCTACAGAAAAGATCGAATCAACTCATCTCCACATTGACGGCCGGGGAAATCGCCTGTTACCTGGTTTTATCGATATTCATGTAAACGGTGGCGGTGGCGCAATGTCTACAGATGGCTCGGTAGAAGCCATCGACAAAATCGCCTCGGCACATGCCAAATTTGGTACAACCGGAATGCTTGTAACGATCATAAGTGTACCAGATGAGATGTTGTTAAATTCAATTTCCGCGATAAACGGTCATATCAGTAAAAGGAATACTTCCGGTGCTAACGTTTTAGGGATACACTTAGAAGGTCCATTTCTGAATGCTGCAAAAAAAGGGGGACATCAAGCCCGATTTTTAAAAGACCCTGATATACTGCTATTTGATGAATTATGCCATCATGCTCATAGTATGATCAAGGTTTTGACGCTAGCACCGGAATTGCATCAAGCGTTGCCTTTAATCAAACATGCCAAAGCTAATGGTGTATTAACAGCGTTAGCCCATTCAGAAGCTACCTATGCTCAAACGCTTGAGGCCATTGCATCAGGAATGACATTATGTACCCATATCTTCAATGCTATGGCACCATTTACACATAAGGAACCCGGTCCCATAGGTGCTTTCCTGACCGAAGATGAAACGTTCGTAGCACTTATCCCGGATGGAATCCATGTAGCCCCCCCAGCGATGGAAGTTGTGTGCAGGACAAAAAAGAAGAATAAGATTATCATTGTTACCGATGCCGTTGCGCCTGCCGGAACGGATATCGGTCATTTTAAAATTCTTGGAAATGACATCGATGTTCGAGATGGATCATGCTATATCGCTGACACCAACACTTTATCAGGCAGCGCTCTTACCATGAATATCGCCGTCAGATCTATGCTTGAAAACACTTCGTGCACGTTAACCGAAGCTATCAATATGGCTACTTTAAATCCTGCAACTTTATTGGGTGTAGAGAAGTCTAAAGGCTCAATTGAGATTGGTAAAGACGCAGACCTGGTATTGGTCGATGAGGATTTCCATGTATTCTTTACGTCGGTCGAAGGTAGAATTGTCCATCATGCTTTGAACTAAAGGATATCGTGCAGCAATGACAGAATGATGGTTGGAAATGTGACAATAGCCATGATCTGAATTGTCGTCAGCAACATAGGCTGTGAACAGTGTGCTAAACGGGATTAAACAACACTTCTATCTATCAGCAAAGAGCCTTTTTCCGGACGGGATCGCTACTTATGGACATAATTGCTTCGTACCCGGCTGAGCGTTTCCCGGGTGACACCAAGATAGGAAGCGATCATATGCAGGGGTACCCGCGCATGAAGGTCCGGAAATTTCTTGATAAAGTACTCGTATTTTTGTTCACTAGACTGGCTAATGTACATATGGATCCTTGTCAGGTTAGCTTTCAGCCGTTCGGATACGAAGCCTTCAAAAAAGTTACTCACCCCGGGAACTTCCCGAAGAATGAGATCAAAATCTGCTTTTTTCCAAACCAAAAGCTCACAATCTTCCAGCGCAACAAGGCTAGCGACAGACGGAACCTGTTCATCGTAGCTATCCCAATCAGCGGCCCACCATTTCTCCGGAAAAAAACAAATTGTATGTTCGGTACCGTCATCCGCCACACTATAAATGCGTATAAGACCCTTGACGACAAAAGCCATGTGGTTACAGATATCGCCTTGCTGTGAGAAAAGCTGCTTTTTATTCAATCTGCGCGGAACACTTAGTGCTCTGATCAGGTCAATATCAGTTTCGGATAGCTCCACGTGCGCCGAAATATATTTGATGAAAGCGTCAACCATAGTTCCCATGTTATTCAAACTTACAACTAATGTGAACAGCTTTTCATTTTTTTTGCAATTATTAAAATCACCTGACGAGCGTTGAAGGAAAGCCGAACAATAAAACCCGGACATTTGGATCCATTTATCAGGTTTACAGCTCTAAAAATGAAGGTATGAGGGCAAAAGCACATGACTAATACTGGCCACATTGTTCCGCTATTACGATGGATCATCTCATTTTTTCAAATCCGCATTTTGCGACCCAACCGATCTCCGCAGTACTATTTTGTGTTTGAACCAGCAAGTATCAATCGGTGAGGTTTAAAGTCTGAATAGAACGCACCCTGTTATCAGCCATAAGGGCATAATAAAGCAGGGCGCGTTTAGTAAAATTGACTTATCAATCTTTCGTAGCCACGATTAATATGCTACTTCGCGACTTTGCAAGAATTATCTTGCACTGTTGCCCGTCGCATCATTTGCCCTGGGCTTTAGCAGAGATGTCTTTCCATTCCTCCCATTCAGCCAGCTTAGCGGAGTAGTTGTATTGTGTCCATCCCAAGGCGGCATTACCTAAAAAAAAGTGCAGAGGAGGATGAGAACTATCCACAACGGCAAACAATGCTTCTATCGTTGCCGCAGGGATCCCGGATGCTGCTTCGGAAAACGCCGGATTAGCTGCCAATGCTGCTTTTACCTGATCATACGCCGGATTGGATACGGAGTACTGTGCGGAGCTGCCAAATTCGGTCGAATAGGTAGTAGGCTCGATCAGGGTAACATGGATACCAAAATCTTTTACCTCCTGCTGAAGCGCCTCACTCAACCCTTCCAATGCATATTTGGAGGCGCTGTAAATCCCGCAGGTTGGCACAGTATTGATTCCCAGGACGCTCGATAACTGCAAGATATGACCTTTTCCTTTTTCGCGGAAAATTGGAAGAATGGCTTGAGTTGTCCAAAGTGTTCCAAAAAAATTCACGTCAAACTGGTCTCTGGCTTCTTTTTCTGAATATTCTTCCACTGTACCGATCACCCCAAAACCTGCATTGTTGATCAGGATATCGATACCGCCGGGAAAGTGACCGTTGGCCATTTCCATCACTTTAAATACTTCAGAGCGGCTGGTGATTTCAAGCTCGACCGCCAAAAACCGGTCACCGTACATTTCGGAAAGTTTTTTAAGCGAGTCTGCGTTACGGCTGGTAGCGATCACATTGTCGCCGCGCTTTAAGAAAGCTTCAGCCCAAAGTCTTCCAAATCCTTTGGAAGCTCCTGTAATAAAAATTGTTTTTGACATAATAATATGATTTTTTATTTAATGTTATTTATTTGTAATCTGACGGGTCGATAATTGAAGGGCATTATTCCTGATCGTTCACCTCAATACCAAGTGTGCCCAACATATTCATAATCTTCTGCAGATGCATCTCTTCGTGAAAAAGGAGGAACTGCATTTCCCCATCACCGATGGGAACGAGACCTGTATCGCGCAATGGGGCAAAAACATCTTCTATTCTATCGGGAGTGGCATGCTGCTGATATATTTCAGGCGTTTGCTGCAGGAGAAGCCTGATGCGCGCTATGTCGTTCCGGTCAACCTGTTCAGAAGGTTTAGAACCCATCTGGTAGTTAACTCTTAAGTTTTCATCTGTTAAGCGCAGCTGAGGCGAGTTTTGATAAAATAAACCATCGCTCGTCACCAGGATATGACCCATGTTCCAGATGATGTTATTTTTAGATCCCGCCGGAATAAAATTGTATTGTTCCATAGTCAGGTGCTTCGTCCTTTCCAATAAAACGGTTCTCAATTGCTTCAATTTTTTGATGTGTTGCAACATTTTTCTTAATTTTTTTATACATATGACATGCGAATTCTATACTTACATCGCCAAACCTGGTGTGAGTCGATATCACTTGGTGCAGTTCCAGGTTA
The DNA here is from genome assembly GCF_050433765.1 of Mucilaginibacter lappiensis. GTDB lineage: Bacteria > Bacteroidota > Bacteroidia > Sphingobacteriales > Sphingobacteriaceae > Mucilaginibacter > Mucilaginibacter lappiensis_A. The sequence continues at coordinate 123,627 of NZ_JBNPWP010000012.1, forward strand.
TCATCCCGTTTCGAGCTGATCATTTTCTCTGCAATCGCGCACTATTTCCAGCCGCCTCCCAATGCGATGTAAAGTTCGGTTACCGCACTGATCTGTGATCTCCTGGCCGCAGCGAGGTTGAGTTCACTTTGCAGGGCGTTGCCTTGTGCGTTGATGACTTCCAAATAGGTAGCCAAACCGCTGGCGAACAACTGACGGGCACTCTCCGTTCCACGGCGCGTGGTCGTCACCCGTTCTCTCGCTATAGTTTCCCGTTCGCTGGTCTGCTCGACCTTCGTCAGGGCATCACTTACTTCGCCAACGGCGGTCAGGACACTTTGCCTGAATTGAAGCACCACCTTTTCACGCTCGATCCTGGCGGTCTCCAGTTGCGTTTTCAATTGCCTGTGCTGCAACAATGGTTGGAAAATGCTTGCTCCGACGACGCCGAACAACGAGCCAGGAATATTGAACCAGTCGCTCGCCCGGAAAGAATTCAAGCCTCCGGATGCGCTCAAACGGAGTGCGGGGTACATTTCCGCCTGGCTGATTCCGACCCTGGCATTGGCAGCAGTAAGCGCAAGTTCCTTTGCCTTCACATCCGGCCTCCTGTTCAGCAATGACGCGGGTATGCCCGTAGCGATATCTTTTGGTATGGTCAGTTGTTCCAAATTGGATATCCGTTGAATATGGTCCGGCAGACGGCCGGTCAATATGCTCAGCGCATGTTCCTGAAGGCTAATGTTCATTTTCAGTTCCGGTATCAATTCGGAAGCGGCCAGCCGTTGTGCCTCGGCCTGTTCCATTGCCAGTGATGTTACCTTTCCTGACTCGAACTGCAGCCGGATCATACTGACGGTGCTATCGTTCAGGCTAACGTTTTGCTGCGCGATCCGCAACTGAGCATTCAGCATAAGCAAATTGTAATAGCCCTGGGCAACGCCGGAGACCACTGCTGTCTGCACTGCCCTTTTCGCCTCCCGGCTTTGCAGGTAAGCGGCCAGGGCGCTCTTTTTTTGATTTCGGATCTTACCCCATACATCGGCCTCCCACGATAGCGCGAGATTGGCGGAATAGTCCTCGATATGGTTAGCTTGTACCCCAAAAGCGTCAAGACTGAGACCTGTCAGGCTGTTATCTGAAGGCCGTTGAGTACTCGCGGTGATATTCACACCGAGGGTCGGGATATTATTCCATTTTACTTGTTTAAGTACTTGTCCGGCTGCCTCAATATTTTTGACGGCGACCATCATGTCGTAATTCCTATTAACCGCGCTGTCTATCAATTCCTGTAACCGGGCATCGGTAAAAAATTCTTTCCAGGGAACGTCCGCAATGCTAATGGAATCACTAACCGCGGCTGACAGATTAGCCGGAAGTTGAGGCGCTGGTAACGCCAGGTCTTTTGATACTTGGCAGGCTGTCAGAGAATACAAGATGCCTGCCCATAAAATTATGAAACGTGTTTTCATTTTCTGCTGCATTAGTGGGTTGGAGTTAAGTGTGCGGCACTCTCTTGCGGAAGCGGCTTCGGCGGTCCCAGAAGCTTCTCCTGAAGTAGCTGGAATACGACGAATAAGACAGGGATAATCAGTACCCCAAGCACCACGCCGAACAACATACCGCCGACGGCGCCAATGCTGATCGAATGATTTCCTTGTGCCGAGGGCCCGGTCGCAATGGTCATCGGCAAGAGGCCTACTACAAACGCCAGGGACGTCATCAGGATCGGTCTTAACCTCAGTTTAGCCGCTTCGATCGCAGCTGTTACGATCGAAAGCCCCGCTCGCCGGCGCTGTAAGGCAAATTCAATGATCAAAATCGCATTCTTCGCAAGTAAGCCGATCAGCATGATCAGGGCCACCTGAACATAGATGTTGTTAGCAATATTGGCAAACTTCAGGAAAGTGAATACGCCAAGCACACCCGGAGGTACGGATAGGATAACAGCGAATGGCATAATATAGCTCTCATATTGCGCGCAAAGAAGGAAGTATACGAATGTCAAACACAGCAGGAATACCACGGAAGCCTGTCCTGAAGACTGGATCTCTTCTCTTGTTTGTCCGGAGAAATCGTAGCTAAAGCCTTGCGGAAGCTTGTCAGCCTCCTCGGTTACCGCCTTTATTGCCTGCCCGGAACTGAATCCCGGCTTAGGAATGATATTTATCCCGATCGAATTGTAAAGGTTATAGCGCGAAGCCGTCTCAGAACCATAGACGCGGCTGAGCTTTACGACGGTACTGATCGGAACCATTTCTCCGCTGCGATTTTTGACATAGACCTTCGCCAGATCAGTAGGATTTGCACGTTCAGCAGCATCGGCCTGTACCATCACCCTGTAATATTTGCCGAAACGGTTAAAGTCCGAAGCTTGGGCACTACCAAAATATACCTGCATCGTGGCCAATATGTCTTTCACGCTCACGCCCAGTTGATCCGCTTTATCATTATTTACATCCAATTGTAATTGGGGAAAGTCGGCCCGGAAAGTAGAAAAGGCAAATGCGATCTCCGGACGCTTGAACAAGTCACCAATAAAGCTGTTGGCTCGGTTACTGAATTGATTGAGGGGCAGTCCTACTTTATCCTGCATCACAAAGTCCAGGGCCTCCACATTGCTGAATCCAGGGATGGTAGGGAAGCAGAAAACGAAGAAATTTCCACCGGTTACGCTACCTAGCTTACCGCGAATGATGTCCATGATCTGGTTGATATCCTCGACTTTGCCACGTTCTTTTACTGGCTTCAGCAGGCAGAAGATTACGCCGGCCGAAGGGCTGGTCGATTGGGTCAGGATGTTAAATCCGGTTATAGAGGCCACCACCCGCTGTGCATCCAGTTTGCGCAGTTCCGCTTCGGATTGCTTCAGAATTCTGTCTGTATTCTCCAATGAAGTTCCCGGTGGGGTCGACAGGGAAATAGCGATAAATCCCTGGTCTTCTGTTGGAATAAAACCTGTAGGAGTAGATCTCACTAACCAGGCCGATATCAATATGACCACACCGAGGCCACCAAGGCTCCACCACTTGTTCCTGATCAACATGTTAAGGCCGCTGCCATATCGCTCGGTTATGGCAGTGAAACTGCGGTTGAAGCCCGCAAAGAAGCGCTCCTTGAAGGTTGTCGGACGGCTTGTGCCATCCGGCATCGGGCTATGCACATTGGTCAGGAACAAAGCCGCCAGGGCAGGGCTCAGCGTAAGGGCGTTTATCGCCGAGATGATAATGGCAATCGCCATGGTGAAGGCAAACTGCCGGTAAAAAACACCGGTCGATCCGGCAAGAAAGCCTACGGGAAGGAAGACGGCGGCCATGATCAACGTAATCGAAATGATCGCACCAGTGATCTCCTGCATCGCTTCTACGGTCGCTTCTTTAGCTGGAATATGCCGCGTCTCCATTTTTGCGTGGACTGCCTCGACGACGACGATCGCGTCGTCAACCACAATCCCGATGGCGAGCACCAGGGCGAACAAGGTCAGCAAATTAATGGTAAAACCAAAAACGTACATGAAAAAGAAGGTGCCCAGGATCGCTACGGGTACGGCGATAGCCGGGATCAGCGTCGAACGGAAATCCTGGAGGAAGATGAATACCACGATGAAAACCAAAACGAAGGCTTCAACCAAAGTATGCTCCACCTGTTCAATGGACTCATCCAAGGCAATTTTTGTGCTGTAAAATATATTGAACGATACACCCGGAGGAAACTTCTTCGACTCCTTCTCCATAAGTTTGTTGATGGCGATCTGGATCTGATTGGAATTAGAGCCAGCGGTCTGGATGACGCCGATCGCTATAGCAGGCTTACCGTTGATCGATGACTTACTGCTGTAGGTGAATGCACCCAATTCAACCCGCGCAACATCTTTCAGCCGAAGAAATGAACCGTCGGGGTTAGCCCTGATCACGATGTTCTCGTATTGTTCAGGGGTATTGTATTTACCGTGATATTTGACGACATATTCGAAAGGCACATCGCTTTGTCCTCCGAACCTGCCCGGTGCAGCTTCCAGGTTCTTGTCCTGTATGGCGGCAAGTACCTCTGAAGCGGCGATGTGGTAAGTCTCCAGTTGGGCCGGCTTTAACCAGATCCGCATAGAATAATCTTTAGCGCCCCCAAAGATAGTTGCAGAACCGACACCCGGAATACGCTTGATCTGCGGGATGATGTTGATACTGGCATAATTGGAAAGGAAGGTTTCATCATATTTCTTCCGATCTACAGATGTGACGCCGACACCCATGATAAAACTTGTCTGCTGTTTTATCGTTGTTACGCCCTGCTGAACAACTTCGGGCGGTAACTGACTGTTGGCCTGGGATACGCGGTTCTGGATGTTAACGGCTGCCTGATCGGGATTCGTTCCCAAAGTGAAATATACTGTAATTGCGAGCGTACCGTCATTACTCGCGGTCGAGGTCATGTAGGTCATGTTTTCGACACCGTTGATCGCTTCTTCCAATGACGGGGCAACCGAGCGCAGAACGGTTTCAGCGTTAGCACCGGGATAGACCGCAGTAACCAGTACGGATGGCGGGGCGATGTCGGGGAACTGCTGCAAAGGTAGCTTCAGCAACCCGATGACTCCTAATATGACCAGTAATATGGCAATCACAGTTGCCTTTACCGGTTGTTCTATGAATTTCTTGAACATAATAGTTTGCTTATGGTAATTAATTAACTGGCTTTGGGGTAGCCTTCGACTGTATCTGCGGTTGAATGACCATGCCTTCCTGCAATCGGTCCATTCCGCTCAGCACGATCTTCTGTCCAGCCTGCAAACCGTCCTTTACGAGGTAGTTCCCGCCGCTTTTTCCAAACACGGTGATCATTTGTTTTTTGACCTTATTGCTATCAGCAAGTTCAAAAACAAAGATCTTGTCCTGCAAGTCCATCGTGGCTGATTGTGGGATGCTGATAACACTTGTGTGAACCAGGCTGAGCCTGACAGTACCCGTGTTTCCCGATCTGAGCAGCCCCTTTGGGTTATTGAATACCACTCGCCCGGTGATGGCGCCCGTTGTCTTGTCAAATTGTCCGTCTATCATATCGATGCGGCCTTTGATCGGGTATACCGTGCCGTCGGCCAGCAGAAGATCAACCGGCGGTATTTTGGACAACTTTTCTTTGAGGCTGCCGCCAGGGTGCAATTCTTTGAACTTGATGAAGTCATCCTCGCCCAGTGAAAAGTATGCATGAACCTGGCTTACATCCGATAACTGGGTGAGCGGTGTCGGGTCTGCCGGGCTGACCAGGCTCCCTTTTTTACGTGTCAACCTGCCCAAGTACCCGCTGATCGGGGCTTTGATCGTTGTATAGCCAAGATTGATCCGCGCCGTCTCTACGTTTGCTTTAGCCTGCTCGATATTTCCTTTGGCAACCTCATACGCAGCTTTAGCGGAACGCAGCTGGAAATCAGAAACGACCTTGTTCTGAACGAGCGGCATTAATTTCTCTACTTCAAGCTGCGCATTGGTCAGTGCACCTTCGGCGGCATGTTGGGTTGCGATCGCGTTGTTCAGGGCAGACCTGAAGGGCTGGTCATCGATCTTGAAGATCGTCGTACCTGCACTTACAAAGGCTCCTTCGTCAACATAGACCTGGGCCAACGTCCCGGAGACCTGGGGACGTATCTCAATATTAACAGTACCTTCGATTGACGCGGGATATTCCTGATAAGTGGTATCGTTCGAGGCTTTAAGCGCGATCACCGATAAAGCCGGCGGAGGCGGAGTCGCGGCGGCCGGCGGTTGCTGACCGCAGGACGAGGCCAGTAATAGCACAATTATCGGGGAAAGGGAAAGTGTTCGTCTATTCGGCCGGTATCCGGCTAAGAGACTTTGTTTTGATGGGTTTTGCATAATGTTCAATTTTTATTAGCATGTGTGTTGGCGGATTTCATTAAGACGACCATTCAGATAATGGCCCTTTTCCGAGCGAGCGGAGAACTGATTGGATCGCCTTTGCGAGCACCCGGTCATTCAGTTGTTCGGGTTGTTGCTCCCTGACCATGTTCAAAGAGATCAGACCGTGTGTAAGTGACCAGAAGGTGTAGTAGCAGTTATCGATGTCCTCCTGACCAGGTGCTGCGGGTTCAAGAAATTGATGTATTACGGCCTTGATCAGGTTTGTTGCTTTCTGAGATTCGGGTAGCAAGTGGGCGAACTCACAACATTTTGCGCCTACACCAAACATGATGCGGTATAGCTCCTTTTCCGCAAATGCAAATCTCCAGTAAGCCAGCCACATAAGCTCTAGCTGCTGCGCCGGATCCTGTTGTAAGGCCATCGCCCGGGCCACTTCTGCCGCCAGCCGGAGAAATCCCTGTCTGGAAAGTTCCACCAGTATCGCATCCTTGTTCCGGAAATATTCATAAATAACCGGTGGGGTATATTCGATCACTTCCGCGATCTTGCGCATGCTCAGCGCGTCCCAGCCCTCTTCTTTGATGATCGCAAGCGACGCCTTGAGGATGTTAGCCCGTGTAAGGTCCTTCATCCGCTGAATTCTGTCTTTACTGCCCATAACTTATTTAATGACTTCAAAAAAATCTAACAGTGTTCTATCATTGACTCCCTGTTAGATGACGACAGCAAAGTTCGAGCGGATCAACGGTGCTTAACGAGGAAAAATATCACGAAATGTGTGTGATAAAAATCAATAAATATTGCCTGGCCAACTTAATGACAGCGCAGTTTGGTGACATTTTTCCTCGTCACGGGTCTTGAATCCAGCCTATTTTTGAGTCCTGTTTTATTTTAAAGCAGGTAGCGATTTCTAAGGACTTAATGTATCACAGTTGCCCGTGGGGAAGGATATCTTGAGATGACGGCTTTGTTTTCACGACGATTCCTTCGTTGCCTGTAGTTGCGGTGTTTACGGACATGGCTGGAAAATACGGAATCATTGACCATATGAATACATGCCCCTTTGCTTATGTTGCCGCGACCACAAGTACTGCTAATATTGATTGGGTTAAAAAGCTTGGTGCAGACCTTGTCATTGATTACAAAACGGAAGATTTTGAAACCAGGATTAAAGATTACGTCGGTTCCTGAGAATAAAATGATGCTAGCCATTTATCTTACCGCACCTGAAATTGAAAACGATCGCCGCGGATTAAATACATTCTTTGGTATGAGACGGGCAAGAAAGGAAGGACGCTGGACTTCACTTGCCCCTGTTGGCTATATTAACCGCACTGCACCTGACGGCAAAAAATATATCGAACCCGATGGCAAAAAAGCTAAAATAATGCGGTGGGCGTTCAACGAAATTGCTTTAGAGAAATATGCTACTGAACAAATCTTCAAACAGGCTAAAGCGATGGGGTTAAAGTGCAACAAAAATAGGTTTCTAATAGCCATTCGTAACCCAATGTATTGTGGCAAAATCTTTATTGAAAAATATAAAGATGAAGAATGCCATTTGGTAAAGGGATTACATGAACCTCTTATTACTGAAACCATGTATTACGACATTCAGGATATCCTGGATGGTAAGAAACGAAAAATCAAATTAACTATAATGTCGCCCGACATGCTGCCGTTAAAAGGGTTCCTACATTGTACTCAATGTAACCGTATTTTATGTGGAAGCGCATCTAAAGGGCGTAATAACTACTATTACTACTACCATTGCTCGTCCGCTTGTGGATATCGAAAGAAAGCGGAAGAAGTTAACAAAGCATTTGTCGATAAATTGAAAATGTATGTCCTTAATGAAGATTCAAAGGACGTCTTTAAAATTGCGATAATGGATGCTTACATAGATGCCACCAAAGGGGAAACTCAAAACAAAACCAATTACATTGTTGAAATAACGGAACTAAGTAATCGCATTACGAAAGCGAGGGAATTATTATTGACCGGAGATTTGGATGGTTCTGACTATAAAACTATCAAAACAGAAAGTGAACATCGAATAGCGGTTTTAGAGGCTAAGCTTGCTGAGGTGCCTGTTACGGCGGTTAGTCTCGCAGAGGTAGAGCGTTTATTAGATAAAGCAATTACAAAGCTGACACACATAGATGTAATCTACTCAAATTTTGACGCTTACGTTCAAAGAGAGATAATTGGTTCGATGTACCCCGAAAAATTAACGTTTGAAAATTTGCAACATCGAACCGCAAAGGTTGACTTTTTGTTCCAGCTTATTTATCAGATTAACAGCACGTTACGTGGTAAAAAAAGATGGGCAAGCGACCGTAAAACGTGCTTGCCCATTGTGGCTCCTGAGGCTGGGCTCGAACCAGCGACCCTCTGATTAACAGTCAGATGCTCTAACCAGCTGAGCTACTCAGGACTATTTTCCGTTTGGAGTGGTGCAAAAGTATAATTTCTGCGTTAATTTCACAATATTTGCGCAAAAAAAATTAAAAATATTTTACATGAGTTTGTTAGTTATTGGTACTGTGGCATTTGACGCTATTGAAACACCCTTCGGAAAGACGGATAAAATCGTTGGGGGGTCTGCAACCTTTGCAAGTTTAGGCGCATCTTACTTTTATGACCATATAAAAATTGTTGCTGTGGTTGGCGACGACTTTCCGCAAAGCGAGATCGAAGATCTTCAAAAACACCATATCAATACCGAAGGCCTGCAGATAAAACAGGGCGAGAAATCGTTTTTTTGGAGCGGCAGATATCATAATGACATGAACAGCCGCGATACCCTGATTACTGAACTTAATGTTTTAGAAGCTTTTGACCCCATCATTCCCGATTCATACCAGGATTGCGAATACCTGATGCTGGGCAACTTATCGCCACAGGTACAGCAAACGGTTATAAAGCGTTTAACCAAGCGCCCTAAGCTCATTGTGATGGATACGATGAACTTTTGGATGGACATTGCCCTTGACGAACTGCTTGCAACTATAAAACTGGTTGATGTGTTAACTATTAACGATGCCGAAGCCCGTCAGCTATCAGGAGAGTTTTCCCTGGTTAAGGCTGCCCGTAAAATATTAACCATGGGACCAAAGTATGTTATCATTAAAAAAGGCGAACATGGTGCCCTGTTATTCCATGAGGATAAAATATTCAGCGCCCCTGCCCTTCCACTTGCCGAAGTGTTTGACCCTACAGGAGCCGGCGATACATTTGCCGGGGGATTTATTGGCTACCTGGCCAAAGTTGGCACTGTGAGCTTTGATAACATGAAAAACGCTATCATATTTGGCTCAGCACTGGCATCATTCTGCGTTGAAAAATTTGGATCCGAAAAACTAAGGAACTTGTCACAGCAAGAAATTGCTGCCCGTGTACAGGAATTTGTAGGACTGGCCAAGTTTGAGCTATAAGCCTCACCCAACCCTCTCCTAAAGGAGAGGGCTTTTGATTTGCATAATTTACCTTAAGAAGTCGGACAAACAAAGTCGGGCTTCTTATTAAATCCTCCCCCTTCAGGGGGCCGGGGGGCTTAATCTCCCTATTGCCTTAAACCTTTCAAATACACTTTCAGTATGCGGGGCGTCAACCAGTTCAGGGGTAAGGTCCTGCCCGGCCCAGTGTTCATAATGTTTGCCGTTTTTCCATAAACGGCTCTCGCTAACATCATAAATAATGCCTTTATAGGCAATCCATATCTGTGGCTTGTCCTGGCCGTTTCGTAAGGCCAGTTGTCCTTTGGTATATTCTGGTAATTGGCTCACAATGGTTTATTTTTTGCTTTAAAATACTCAAAAAAACCTATGTTCATGACCAGCAAAGCCATTAAATAAAAATGATCTTCTATCGGGATAGTTCCAATTCTTTTACCCATGTTCTCGTTGTTATTATACATTACCACGGGTATGGAGGTTAATATACCATTCACCATGTAAAAAGGAATAAGTGCCACCAGGTAAGCCATGTAATACCGGTTAAGCCAACTTGCCTTAAATACATACTGCAATAAGAGCATTAAAACCAGCAATAAACTAAATGCAATAGCCGGATATATCCGGTCGTAGTGAAAAATTAGCACAAGGATACACAGCATAATGATCAGGTTGCTGATCATGCGGGTTAGCCGGTTATCAATTTGCCATTTGATATAATAATTAAGGCAGGCATAAATAAAAACGCAGGCAAAGGGTACGGTTAAAAAAAACAATATTTCCTCAAGCGGGAGCCCGAAAAAAGTTATGCCAATAATATAATGCGGGTTAAAGGACCATACCCCTTTTACGGTAAACAGTACATCCCAAAACAAAAAGAACAAACCCGTTATACCCATACCCGGCCAAATGAATTTCCAGGTTTTATAAAAATGCACCTTTTTATCAAACGATAATACAACGGGAAAAAACACCGTGAGTGTATTGATAAGCAAATAGGTGTATCTCACTTTAATGTGGCTAAAAGTTTGTTCAGTTCTTCAACCTGGTTAGGTGTACATCTTCTGGAATTGGCCAGATATTTAATGATCTCAATAGTCAATATCCTATCGGCCGTACCATAATTTCTTTTATTGAGCTGATTTATGATCGCCTCACTATCAGGGGCTAAGTTTTTTTTATAACCTAAAAAGCCGGGCACACTATCTTCTACAGAAAAACGCATAAACCTGATCTCTATATTCTGCGGATCGGCCGCTATAGCCTTTTCAAATGTTTTCTCACAGTTGTTTATATACTTTATCTTGGAGTATGGATTCCAGGCGTGTTTAGCTTTCAGCGCTTGCAAACCAGCTATAAAACCATCAATAATAGCAGTCCGGTTCTTTATCTCACTCAAACTTTTATACAGTGAATCGGTGGTTTTACTGTCGTTAATGGCCTCTCGTAAGTGCTGGCGTATAACTTTCAAATTAGGCTCATCGGCCTTTACGTTTTGCGTAATAAACAACAACGAAAATATACTTGCTATAAAAAAAACACACTTTCTCATCAAATCACATTCAATTTTTGTTGTAAAATAGCTTTAACGTATAAACCTATTTTGCAGGTATTGGAAATACGTATTCTTTTTTGCAGGATAACACTTGCAGGTGTATAACTTATTTTTTTGAACAGTTGCCGGTAATATATGTAAGCTATATAAACCCCAAGCCGGGTAGCGCGTGGCAGGCATTTTATGCCTTGAAACGCATTGTCAAAATCAATTTTTATATCGGCTTCTATATTCCGTTTATCCTGTTCCGTAAAATTATTAAAATCAATATGGGGGAAGTAGGTACGGCCACGTTCTTCATAATCGGCTTTTACATCCCGTAAAAAATTTATTTTCTGAAAAGCGGCGCCTAAACTGCGCGCTTGTGGTAATAACTCCTGATACAGCTTATCATCATTATCGGTAAAAACATGCAGGCACATCAACCCTATTGCCTCTGCCGATCCATAGATGTAGGTCTTATAACAAGCATCGTCATAGGCTTTTTTATCCAGGTCCATCTCCATTGAATGAAGAAAAGCATCTATCAATTCATGATCTATCCTATACCGGTTCACTACCTGCTGAAATGCATGGATAACCGGATTCAGGCTGATAAGCTCATTAATTGCCTTAAATGTTTCTTTTCTAAAATCACTGATCAGCTGTAATTTATCGTGTTCATGAAAGGTATCAACTATTTCATCGGCATACCTCACAAACCCATAAATAGCGTAAATGGGGTAACGGTATTCTTTATCAAAAGCCTTTATCCCTAAACTAAATGATGTACTATACTTGTTGGTTATTAATTTACTGCATTCAAAACAGGTTTCGTCGTACAGATTTATCATTTACACTCGCGCTTGTTTTCAAAAGTACAAATTCAAAGCGTTATTGTTTTTTATCACCACAAAACAATTTGCTTAACTTGGGCTTCACATATCTACATGAACGGCGACAAGCATATCATCATTATAGGAGCAGGTTTTGCGGGTTTATCTGCAGCTTGCGTGTTGGCAAAGGCAGGGTTTAAAGTTACTGTGCTTGAAAAGAATAATCAACCCGGCGGCAGGGCAAGAGTTTGGGAACAGGATGGTTTTAAATTTGATATGGGCCCCAGCTGGTATTGGATGCCAGATGTGTTCGAAAATTTCTTCGCCTTGTTTGGTAAAAAGCCTGCTGACTATTATAAACTGGAAAGGTTAGATCCCGGATACCGAATTTATTACGGCCCGAACAATATGATGGATATCCCCGCAGGCATGGATGATCTGGAAGCGCTTTTTGAACAAATTGAACAAGGCAGCAGCGCCGGATTAAAGGAATTTTTAAAACAGGCAGCCTATAAATATAAGGTTGGCATGGGCGAATATGTGTTCCGCCCCTCGCACTCCATTACCGAGTTTATCGACTTTAACCTGATAAAAAAAAGCCTGAGCATGCAGTTGCTAAGCAGCATGAGCAAGCATGTGCGCCGGTATTTTAAAAACCCTAAACTGATAAAACTGCTGGAGTTTCCTGTACTTTTTTTAGGTGCTACACCACAAGATACCCCCGCCATGTACAGCATGATGAACTATGCCGATCTGGTCCTGGGCACCTGGTATCCGCAGGGTGGAATGAATGAAATTGTGAAGGCCATGGTCAGCCTCGCCAAGGAATTGGGTGTTGATATCAAATTGAACACAGAAGTGACCAAAATTGACATAAAAGAGCAATTAATAAGCAATATTGTAACCAATAAAGGCATTTTTCAGGCCGATTTTGTGATTTCCGGGGCCGATTATGAGCATATTGACCAGCATTTATTGGATAAAAAGCATCAAAATTACACAGAAAAGTACTGGAATAGCCGCACTATGTCACCATCGAGCTTGCTGTTTTATATCGGTACCAATAAAAAGGTGGAGGGTATAAAACACCACAATTTATTTTTTGATGAAGATTTTGAGCTGCACGCCCAAGAAATATATACTACTCCGCAGTGGCCTACCAGTCCGCTGTTTTATGTTTCGTGTACCTCAAAAACAGATAAGAGCGTAGCACCCGAAGGCGGCGAAAACCTTTTTTTCCTGATGCCCATAGCGCCGGGTCTGCATGATGATGAAAGCATCCGCGAAAAGTATTTCGACCTGATGCTCAACAGGTTTAAGCACATTACCGGACAAGACATCCGAGATTCCATTGTGGTTAAACGCAGCTACGCGCTTAATGATTTTAAAACCGATTACCACTCCTTTAAAGGCAATGCTTATGGACTGGCTAATACTTTGGCGCAAACCGCGTTTTTTAAACCGGCCATGCGGGCCAGGCATATTAAAAACATGCTGTACACTGGCCAGCTAACAGTGCCTGGGCCGGGAGTTCCACCCGCTATTATATCCGGGCAAATTGTGGCTCAGGAGGCAATGAGAAGTATGAAATAAAAGCTTTATTCATTATCATACATGAGCGCATATACTTCCTGCATATAAATGGCTTCGTCCATAGCTGCATGAAAATCCTCCCACTCCTCTGTGGTAAAAGTTAGTTGTACATCGTTTACGGGTGTACGCATCACCAGGCGATCCTGTCCGTCAGGAAAGGCGTGGGAATGTTCGGCAAAATCAAGCTCAACCGTAAAATCCCGGAACTGGATAAATTGCTCGGGCGAAAAACTCAGGATCAGGTTATTATTCCAGATGAAGATACAGCGGCACTCTGAGCACCGGCTAATAACCGATGCCCCCGCCTGACTTATGACTTTTGAATCGCACATGATAATGTAATTTAGTTGGTGCCTGCCCGGCGCGCAAAGCTATCGCACCGCAGCATTTGCTCAGGAGCAGGACTTTATATTTTTAAACTGTTTTTTCCAGGTAATTGGCTATTACTTTGCGGGCTGCCGCTTTACTTTTCTCTGCATCCCATTTTTCTTTTATCGATTGATCGACCATTTCAAATAGCCGCTCAAATAGTGGCTTGCCATCAACTTTTCCTTTTAATTGGAGTGTGGCCGGGGCGGCGTATACTTCGTCCCATACTTGCCGAACAGCTGTCCAGTAAGGTTGTTGTTGTTTCCACCAGTTTTTGGCAAAAGCAAATTTAGCTTCATCGGCACGGGTAAATTCTTCATAGCCTTTCTCTTTGGCCAGCAGCTTATCGCCGTCAGCAGTTCGGATGATCTTTTGGTTATCCTGCTCATACATCCAGCCATTGGCGGTTAAATACACCCGGTTGCCCCGGCGCAGCACATTATAATCGCTCCGTTTGGTAAACTCCCTGCGCGGCAGCGGCGAGTCGCACTCGCTTTGCCATTGATGGCGGCCATCAACGTGCACCCAGGTACCAATACTCTCATACCGCGGACTATCATCAACCTGGAAAACCTTTTGTACCCAGCGGCCTTTGGTTTCGGCCGGGGTAAGCTTTGTTTTTTTCCAGGTATTGCTTTTATCAAAGTTCAGTATGTTTTGTTCTTCATATACCCAGTCCTCGCGCCAGTGCTTGATCACCGAACTATCGCCGGTTACCAGGATATGCTGAATCACTATCTTTTTTGGAGTTTCCTGTTCAACAACCGCCCATTCGTATCCATAGGCATGATATTGAAGATGATTACGGTAAGCTGTATCGGGCGAAAAGGTTTCGGCATAATCAAAAGTAACCTTGTAAAAACCGCCGAGCGCCAGTATGGCTGCCCTGTCCTGCTCCAGTTTACTTTGCGCTTTTGTTAATGTCGCCTGTGAAGCGATGAGCAGTATGATGAGACCGAGGACTTTTTTCATAGATACCAAGTTTTGAACAAACCTTATCGATTGAACAAGAGCAAAGTAATGTCTTATTTAGAATAAATCCAAATAAAAATAAAAAAAGCTTATTTACAGGTAGTTATTGAGATAACATTTGAGTTAGCGTATTAAACCATTCTTTATCATGGGTATATACACCATTAAAATCAATGATGAGATAAATACATTTAGTTTCAAATGCTGATATATAATATCCTATCCTTAAAGGCTGCCAAAGCATACCCATGCTTTTTACTGCCGTAATTGGGAAAAGATCATCAAAACCAATGTACAACTGCTTCATATCACTGAGTGGTATCGTCAGGTCCTCATCATCATTTATTCCTTCGATGATCAGTGCTGTAGTACTTAAAGCTATATTACCCTGATGATGTTGCAACGCTTGCACTCCGGATACCATGCCAGCCAGTATCTTACGGCTTGCCGATATTTCGGCCATTTCATGATCATAGCTCCATTTAACGGTTCCTTGTAATAAAAACTGTGTTGCCATAGGATTTGTAAAGTTTAAGGAAAGTTATCAAAGTTTAGGGTAATAAAAAAAGCCTTTCAAGACCTCAGGGTCCCTTTCAGGAGACCCTGATGGGGACACAAATAAAAAAAGCTTATTTACAGGGTATTTAATATCGCGTGTATAAGCCCCTCCCTGCCATTACACAATCCGCCGCACCCCTCCCGTGGGGAGGGAATATAATGAGGAGATTAGAATCATCAGAAAAACTTACAGTGAAAACACCGGCCAAAGGCTTGCACAAGTAAGCAAGTCATGCCGAATTTATTTCGGCATCCCACGCGCTTAGTTGACTTGCCGGGGTAACCATTCGTCCTGTGAGGTGCTGAAACAAGTTCAGCATGACTTGTTTTATAAATTTAAAGGCCTGTGTCAGCCAGTCGCAAGGTCGCGTGCGGAGGTATTGCCCACGGGTCTTTGACAAATTTAGAATAATAAAAAAAGGCTTTTCGTCTCCCCGGTGTGCTTTCAGGGGTACTTAAGACATTAAACGCCTGCTCCGTTAGGAGCTACCCATTTGTAGCATTCATTATCCAATATTTTTATGCCTCGTAGAGGCTACGCCTTACAAAGCAGTTACTACCTGCTAATTTAGGGTTGCACCTACGGAGCAAAAGGTGTTTTATACACATAAGCTACAAACAGGTAGCTCCTAACGGAGCAAATAACTAAACAAGATGCTGATATATTTTAATCTGATTAAATTGAAATTTCAAAGAGGAGTTATCAAAGTTTAGGATAATAAAAAGCCTTTCAAAACTTCAGAGTCCTTTCAGGAGCCCCTGAGGGAACACAACGATATTCTATACCGGGCCTTTTTTGTGTATATTAGTTTTGTAAACCTAAATCTGTAACTCATGGTATCTAAAAGACCACCTAATCCAAATACTGCTTACGGTAGAAAAAGACAAAGAGAAGAATACTATCAACACAAGGCGTTAATGACACCCGAAGAAAGGTCAAATCAAAACTCATCAGAAGTTATTATATACATTATTATAGTTGTAGTAATTGGCGGTGTAATTTTTGCCATAGGAGGCTCAGGGGCTTTATTAAAATGGCTTAGCCATTAAATACCTGCTTTAAACTTTTATGTCATTGCCATAAAAAAGCCTTTCAAGTTTAAAACTTGAAAGGCTTTTTAATATGCACATCTGCACATTTACTACGACATCAATTTGATAAAATCATCAAACAGATATCTTGAATCATGCGGGCCTGGTGATGATTCGGGGTGATATTGTACCGAGAATGCTTTTTTGTCTTTTACACGGATGCCTTCTATCGATTGATCGTTCAGGTTCACGTGGGTGATCTCTACCTTTTCAGATGCACGCACTGCCTCAGGCACTACCCCAAAACCGTGATTTTGAGAGGTTACCTCGCAGTGATTAATGATAATATTTTTAACCGGGTGGTTCAGTCCTCGGTGACCATTAAACATTTTCTTGGTTGGGATATCATTCGCCAAAGCCAGCAACTGGTGACCTAAACAAATCCCGAACATGGGTTTATCAGCAGCAAGGATAGATTTTACCGTTTCAACAGCATAAGGCATGGCAGATGGATCGCCGGGACCATTTGATATGAAGTAGCCGGTTGGTGCAAAATCCTTTTCCATTTCTTCAAAAGAGGTTTTTGCCGGGAAAACTTTGGCATACACATCGCGTTTGTCAAAATTACGCAGGATGTTTTTCTTAACACCAAGGTCAAGCACAGCTACACGGTAAGCAGCATTTTCATCGCCAAAAGTATAAGTTTCGGTTGTTGATACTTTCGATGATAATTCCAGCCCATCCATTGATGGTACTTCGGCCAGTTTAGCTTTCAATACCTCGATATCCAATATCTCAGATGAAATAATCGCGTTCATGGCACCCTTATCGCGGATATGGCGAACAAGCTGACGCGTATCTATATCAGATATGCCTACCAGGTTTTGCGACTGGAAATAATCCTGTATAGATTCGTTGGCCTGTTTGCGGCTGTAAGCAATGTTATAGTTTTTACAAACCAACCCTGCAATTTGAATATTGCCCGATTCAACTTCGTCATCTGCAATACCATAATTGCCTATATGGGCATTGGTGGCAACCATAATTTGGCCAAAGTATGAAGGATCTGTAAAAATTTCCTGATAGCCGGTCATGCCGGTGTTAAAGCAGATCTCGCCAGAGGTAGTACCTATTTTTCCTGCCGCTTTACCGTAAAAAACGGTTCCGTCGTCAAGTAGCAGCACAGCCGGTAATTTGGTGAAGTAGGTCATTTATTAAAAAAATTGAATGGATTATTAAATCGGATCGCCTGGTTCAAAGCCCCGTGAAAACTGATAGAAATATTGAAGTAAGGAACTTCCTGATTCACGGCGCAAAAATATGGTTTTATTTCGAATTTCGAAAGTGGGATTTTGGATTTATTTCGATTTCGGATTTCGGATGTGAGATTTCGGATTTATTGATTTTAGAAATCATATGTGGGATTTCGGATTTATTTTTTGACTTTTACCTTATATTTTGATTATTGAGGTTAAACTATTGTTATGTAATATTGCTGTTTTATATTCAGGCTTTGCAAAAGGCAAAGCCTAGATCAAAGTAAATCCAAAATAAATCTGAGATAAATCCGAAATCCCACATCCGAAATCCGAAATCAAAAATGTCAGTAAATAAAGAAGTTAAAAGGATCACTACGCATACCGTGCAGGAAATGAAGAACCGTGGCGAAAAGATAGCCATGCTTACAGCCTATGATTATTCCATGGCGACTATTGTTGACGATGCCGGTATGGACATCATACTGGTAGGCGACTCGGCTTCGAATGTGATGGCAGGTCATGAAACCACCCTGCCCATAACGCTTGATCAAATGATATACCATGCATCATCTGTAGTGCGTGCTGCAAAACGTGCGCTGGTGGTGGTTGATCTGCCTTTTGGATCATACCAGGGTAACTCTAAAGAAGCCCTGAACTCTGCCATACGTATCATGAAGGAAGCAGGGGCCCACGGCGTTAAGATGGAGGGTGGTATTGAAATTGCCGAATCGGTAACCCGGATACTTACTGCCGGCATACCGGTTATGGGCCATTTGGGTTTAACCCCGCAATCTATTTATAAATTTGGCACATATACCGTACGTGCCAAGCACGAAGCCGAGGCCCAGAAATTAAGAGAAGACGCCCTTAAACTACAGGAACTGGGATGCTTTGCCATAGTGGTTGAAAAAATACCTGCCCAGCTGGCCAAAGAAGTTGCCGAAAGTGTGCAAATACCCATTATAGGAATAGGTGCCGGGCAGCATTGTGACGGCCAGGTTTTGGTGATACATGATATGCTGGGTATTAACAAAGGTTTTAAACCCCGGTTTTTACGCCAGTACGCTAATTTATATGAGCAGATGAACGGGGCTATTAAAAACTATGTTGGCGATATAAAATCAAAAAGTTTCCCTAACGAACAGGAACAATATTAAACCTCACCCAACCCTCTCCTAAAGGAGAGGGCTATAATATCCAGACTAAAATACGATCATGGCCAGGCCTGAATTTAATTATACCAGTTACGATGTTACCGATAAGGATATTCTTTATGAGGATAACCACCTTATTGCGGTAAATAAGCGCGCAGGCGATATTGTACAGGTTGATGAAACTGGCGATGAGTCACTGGATGAAAAGGTTAAAAAATACATCGCAAAAAAATACAATAAACCCAACGGCGCTTTTTTAGGTGTGGTGCATAGGCTTGACAGGCCCGTGAGCGGGGTTATCCTGTTTGCTAAAACCAGTAAGGCTCTGGACAGGATAAATAAGATGTTTAAAAGCCGCGACATGCACAAAACCTATTATGCCGTTGTGCGCAAAAGGCCATATCCCGAGGCCGGTACTTTAATTCACTGGCTGGTAAAAAACCCGCAAAAAAATGTAACCAAAGCCCACGACAAAGAAGTACAGGGCAGTTTGCGGGCCGAGCTGCATTATAAACTGGTTGGCGAGCTTAACGGCTATTATTTAATTGAGGTTGACCCTATAACCGGGCGTCCGCACCAGATCAGGGTACAGCTATCAACCCTGGGCACTCCCATTGTGGGCGATAATAAATATGGCTATCCGCGCGGCAGTCTGCGTAAAAGCATTTGTCTGCATGCCCGCAGGCTAACCTTTATACACCCGGTTAAAAACGAACCCATCGAAATTATAGCCCCCGTTCCGCAGGATGGTTTCTGGGAAAAGTTTGAGGAAATGATGATCGGGGAATAGATACAAGAAGCTTAGAGGCAAGAAACAAGATTAGAAAGTGGTGTGGTGATAACACCACAGGCTGAAGAATAAAAAGAAAGCTTGGGCTTAGTGCGATTCCTTCCCTTGGGAAGGGGGAGGTAGGGGTTTATTGAGCATTACAGGTTTAATCGCGCGTAGAAACCCCTCCCTGCCACTGCACAATCCACCTCACCCCTCCCAGGGGAGGGAATATATATTCGCACATACCTCTTTTACCTAATTAAAAGAGACGCATGTGATGCATCTCTACAAAAAACATGGCTACTTTTGGTTTACGCCTTTTAAATATTGATCGAGCTTTTCTAAATTTTGTTTTAATCCTTCATCGGCTTTAAACGTTTTCACAACCTGGATAAATTGCTCATGTGTTTCAAAAAGCATATGCCAGCTAATAAATGTTTGTTCGCCCTTTGCTTCAAATTCAATAGTAGTAACAAACTTAGGGCTGGTAACATGGTCATACACTATTTTTTTCAGCGGAATGATCTCTTTAAATATGCTTTTGTTTTTATAATCAGTTCCGTCGGGGCCATGCATCACCAGTTCCCACTCGCCTCCGGGTTCAACGATCATTTTACTGATAGTGCTGGTGAAACCATTGGGTCCCCACCATTTGGCAATATGCTCAGGCTGGGTCCATACCTCCCATACCAGTTCAATTGGCGCATCTAAAGTTCGTGTTAAGCGTAATTCGCGGTCGGTAGTATTACTTTTTGTGCTTTCCATTTCTTTCATTTTTTAATTGTGCTACATATTTTTCAAGGTTGTCTAACTTACTTTCCCAATGCTGCCGGTACTGATCTACCCATGTTGATACCTCACTGAGCTGATCGAGCCGGGCTTCGCAAAAGCGGTCGCGACCCTGTTGCTTAACTTTAATGAGGCCGCAATCAGCCAGGATTTGAATATGTAACGAGATGGCCTGGCGTGTAACGGCAAAGTTTGCGGCTATAGTGTTCACATTATGCGGCTGCGTAGCAATCATATTAATTATTGCTCTTCGGGTGGGGTCGGCTATGGCCTGGTAAACGTCTCGTCTGGTTTTCATGATTTGCAAGTACTTACTTGCAAATATAAGAGCAAGCATTTACTTGCGCAATTATTTTTTTAATTTCCCGGCTGGTGGTGTTCTTAGGCTGAAAGTAGCCCTGTTTAGCTTTTTAAATACAACCCTGGTGTTATTCCTTCAAAACGTTTAAACAGGCGTATAAAATAATTGAGATTATTAAACCCCGACTTGAAGCAGACTTCGGATATATTAATGGAAGGATTTTTTAACAGCATTTTGGCCAAACCGATACGTTCCTGTATAATAAACTCAACCGGCGACAGTCCAAAAGTATCTTTAAACGTACGGAAAAAGTTTGTTTTACTCATGCAGGCTTCATTACACAGCGCATCAATATTAATTTGTTCCGTTAAATGCATCCGGATATATTTAATAACCCCGGTTAACCGGTTTATATCTGCCTTGTTATTATTAACCAGTTGCTGCTTTTGTGTTTGAATAGTGCGTATCAATAATTCAGTTAAGGTGATATCGGCAAGCGCGTCTTTATTGATATTATCTTCCATGCTGATAGCAATAAGCTTATGGATAAGGCCGGTAAGCTCACGGTTGTTGTGAAAATGATATTGGGTAAAATTAAGGTTCCATCGCTCCTCTCCGGCTTCGCCGGGATATGTGTTATTTAAATAATCAAGCGTGGCGGTTACTTTGCTCCAGTCAATAACCATAGTAACACATTGTACAGGGTGTTTCTTATCCACATCCGGAAAATCAACATTAATAGGCATGCCCTCTGGCAGTATGAGTGTTTCGCCGGGCAAAAAATCAAACCTCGACTGGTTTAATATACCAACCGTTTTCTTTCCCCTCAGCATGCTTGATATGACCAGCCCGTTATACCGCAGATCAAGATTGCCGCATTGCTCATTGGTTTCGAAAATATTAACCTCGCAATGTGCCAGTTTGTACAGCTTACGGTGTTCAACAAGCGTTTCGGTTTCGTAATGATTTTCAGCTGAGCCTAATGGGATTAAAATTTGCCGGTGGTTCATAATTCACAACTTGTTTCATAGCAACAACAATAAAGCATTATTGTGTTGTTTTATGGCACTATTGTTCCATTATGCTTTTGGTATTGGGTACTACCTTTATCAAATTAATTTACCTAAAACAAAACTTTATGAGCATTACATTAGAGCAGGCAGAAAAACTGTCGCAGGCTGCCAAAGTAAAGGCAAAGCAAATTGGAGTACCCATGAACATTGCCATTGTTGATGAAGGCGCCAACCTGGTATCGTTCCACCGCATGGATAATGCCTGGTTAGGTTCGGTCGATATATCTATCAGGAAGGCTAAAACCGCACGTTTTTTTGATATGAACTCCGGCGAAATAGGCAAACTATCACAACCCGGCGGCCCACTATATAATATTGAACATTCAAATGGGGGTTTAATATCATTTCCCGGCGGCGTATTGCTAAAAAACGGCAGCGGAAAGATAGTAGGCGCCATAGGCGTATCGGGTGGCGCTGTTGAGCAGGACCATGAGGTAGCTTCGGCAGGTGCTGCCGCGTTATAGTTTCAGTCTCTTGATTTTAATTCATTTAAATTAAAATATTATGTGTCAAAACCACGGAGTTGCGTATATAAAACCAGGTGAGGTTGAAGTACGCGAAATAGATTATCCAAAACTGGCCATCGGCAACAGACAATGCCATCACGGGGTTATCATTAAAATAGTAGCTACCAATATTTGCGGCAGCGACCAGCACATGGTGCGCGGACGCACAACCGCCCCTGCCGGTCTGATACTTGGGCACGAGATAACCGGCATTGTGATTGAAGCAGGCAGAGATGTTGAATTTATAAAAGAAGGCGATCTGGTATCGGTACCTTTCAATATAGCTTGTGGCAGGTGCCGCAATTGCAAAGCCGGCCAAACAGGTATTTGTCTTAATGTGAACCCCGCCCGCCCCGGAGCTGCTTACGGATATGTGGACATGGGCGGTTGGGTAGGCGGCCAGGCCGAATATGTCATGGTGCCTTATGCCGATTTTAACCTGCTTAAATTCCCGGATAAAGACAGGGCTATGGAAAAAATAAAGGATCTTACTCTCCTGTCAGATATTTTTCCGACGGGTTTTCATGGCGCTGTTACAGCGGGTGTTGGCCCGGGTTCTATTGTTTATGTTGCAGGTGCTGGGCCGGTTGGTTTGGCTTGTGCGGCATCATGCCAGTTATTGGGTGCGGCAGTTGTTATTGTGGGCGATATGAATAAAGAGCGCCTGGAACAAGCCCGCAGCTTCGGTTGCGAAACCGTTGACCTGTCTCAGGAAGCATCACTTGGTGATCAGATTGAAGCTATAGTCGGAGTGCCTGAAGTAGATAGTTTTGTAGATTGTGTAGGCTTTGAAGCCAAGGGCCACGGTGCCGATGCTAATAAAGAACAGGCAGCAACCGTACTAAACTCTGCCATGGAAATTACCCGCGCGGGTGGAGCTATAGGTATTCCGGGGCTATACGTAACCGGTGATCCGGGGGCTTCGGATGAAGCTGCTAAAAAAGGAAATCTTTCTATCCGCATTGGTTTAGGCTGGGCAAAATCACATTCATTTTACACCGGCCAGTGCCCGGTAATGAAATACCATCGTCAGTTGATGAACGCTATTTTGTATGATAAAGTACAGATTGCAAAAGCGGTTAATGTACAGGTGATAAAACTACAGGATGCGCCAAGCGGTTATAAAGATTTTGATAAAGGCGCCGCCAAAAAATTTGTTATTGACCCTAACGGCATGATCATGAATTAGCATCAATATATTTAGGATAAGTAAGGGCGACGTTTACATGTTGCCTTACTTATTATAGCCCCCACACCGCGCGATGGTTTTTGGGAAAAGTTTGAAGGAATGATGATAGGGTAAGTTAAAAAAGTGGTGCGGTGATAACACTATAGGTGTTCGGAAGAAATAAAAAGAAAGCTTGGGCCTAGTGCGATTCCTTCCTTGGGGAAGGGGGAGGTAGGGGTTTATTGAACATTACAGGTTTAATCGCACGTATAAACCCCTCCCTGCCATTTCACAATCCACGGCACCCCTCCCAAGGGAGGGAATATATACTGCAATTACAATCTTCCGAACACCTATGGTGATAACACCGACCACAGGCTGAACAATCATGCGCCAAGTTCAAAAGATGTTTCAACTCGATGGTTTATGATCTCACTGTTAAAACAAATTATATCCACTTACCGTCACTGGCTTTAAAAATACTTGTTTTATCATTAACACTATAAAAATTGTGCACGTCAGGCATATCTTTAATAAATTGCAGATAAGAAACTAATTTTTTCTTATTTACAAAGGCTTTATTGATGTGTCAATAGATAAATTAAATCTTCACTTTAATGAATATTTCCCGCTCAATGCTAAAGAACGCAATGAATTGGGAGTGCTTTTTACGCAAAATAGTATAAAACGCAGGCAGTATATCTTGCAGCAGGGTGAGGTTTGCAGGCATTTTACATTTGTAATTTCCGGTTGTTTGAGAATGTATGCCATTGATGAAAACGGGAAAGAACATAACATTCAATTTATTGCGGAAAATGATTGGGCGATGGATTTAAGTAGCTTCTACGCTGAAAAAGCAAGTCAGCTATCTATAGAAGCCGTGGAACCTACAACCTTTTTGCAAATTAAACATGACGATGTTTTATATCTTTATACTGAATATCATAAGTTCGACCATAATTTCCGGGTCATTATCGAGCAAAAATACATCGAATCACAAAATAGGGTACTTCAGAACATAAGTTCGTCGGCAGAAGAGCGCTACGAATATTTTCTCAGGCAGTATCCCAACCTTGCCAACCGTTTACCACTTGCTCAAATTGCTTCCTATTTAGGAATTACACCGGAATTTTTAAGCGCCATTCGCAAAAACATTGTTTCCAAAGGGTAACCATAAATTCTTTAAAAGTATTTCTTAAGAAATCTTATGGGTTCGTTTGCCCCAAACACATGACCTTTGCTTCAAATCAAAACGATGATGAAAGCAGCAGTTATAAAAAATGCCGGCGGCCCGGAAAATATCCTAATTGAGGAAAGAGACATTCCTACATCAAAGGAGGGTTGGGTTTTGATTAAAGTTAAAGCGTTTGGCCTGAACCGCTCAGAGTTGATGACCCGCAAAGGCTTATCGCCGGGTGTTAGGTTTCCGCGCATATTGGGTATTGAGTGCGTAGGAGAGGTGGAAAATGACCCTTCAGGTGAATTTACTGCCGGACAAAAGGTAGCCGCCTTTATGGGAGGTATGGGAAGAGATTTTGATGGCAGCTATGCAGAATATACGCTCTTGCCCAAATCTTTACTCATCCCGTTTGAAAGCAAATTGTCCTGGAAAGATTTAGGGGCTATGCCCGAAATGTTCCAAACGGTGCATGGTTCACTCCATTTGGCCTTAAAAATTCAGCCTGGCGAAACAATACTGGTCAGGGGTGGCACATCCTCTATTGGGATGTTAGCGACCCAATTGGCAAAAAACAACGGACTTTTCGTAATTGCGACAACGCGAAACCCGGAAAAAACAGAAATGCTGCTGAAAAATGGCGCAGATCGGGTTATTATCGACGATGGCCGTATTATGCAAAAGGTTAAGACCGACATACCTGATGGTGTAAATAAAGTATTGGAACTGGTTGGCACTTCCACACTGAAAGATTCGTTAGCATGCGCGGCACCGGGTGGTATTGTTTGTATGACCGGCATGCTTTCGGAACAATGGTCAATCAATGACTTTGCACCGATGGAGTACATCCCGGCTACTGTTAATCTAACTGTATATGATAGCGGTCAAATCAGGGTAAACAAAGAGCATTTTCAGCAGTTTATTAGTGACGTTGAAAACGCGCTAATAAATCTAAGTATTGGCCGTACGTTTAAACTCGATGAAATCGCCGCCGCACATTCCCTTATGGATAGTAATAATAGTGGCGGAAAGATAGTTGTTATCACATAAAAGACCTTAATTATTTTAGATAATGTGGCACAATTTGTTTTAAACGATGCACATACTGTTACAGTCTTTATTTATAACCCCTGTACCCTATCCCATATCTTTTCATCTACCAAAACGCCCTCCTCCAAGTTCTTCTTTCTGGTTAATAAAGTATTTTCGCCCGGATAGGAAATTGTACCACCCTCATGCTCCGGGGTACTTGTTTTGGTATAGGCGATGATCTCTTCAATTAATGCGGCAGTTTGCTCATCACTGTTAGGTTTTATGCAGATAAACACCTGCGATATCCCTGCCTCATTGCCGCTTTTGGTGATCCTGGTTGTAGAGTTGCCCCCACTTAATATGGTGGCCAGCAGGTCAAGTACCAATGAAAGTCCCGAGCCTTTCCAGAAACCAACCGGCAACAAACGTTCTGATTGTAAAATGGCCGTGGCGTCGGTACTTAAATTCCCGTCTTTATCATAACCACCCGGTAAAGGCAGGGGCTCATTTTTTGATTGATATTGCATTAACTTACCCACCGCGTATTGTGATATGGCCATATCAAGCACCACATGCCCATTTTTGCGCGGTACCGCAATAACCAGCGGATTATTCCCCAAACGCGGGTCAAGGCCACCCCAGGGCGGCAGATTGGCAATGGTATTTGTAAAACAAATGCTAATGTAACCAGCTTCCGCGGCTTGCCAGCCGTAGGTGCCCCCGCGCATCCAGTGATTGGTGTTTTTTATGGCTACGCAGCCTATACCATTATCTTTGGCCAGTTCAATAGCCCTGTTCATGCAAAAACCGGCATTAAGCATCCCCGGACCAAAGTTGCCGTTCCATTGTTCAATTGCTCCAAAGCCACCCTCTTTTGAAGGTTCTGCCCCGGGTTTCACCAATCCATCTTTTACGTGCTGTACAAAAACCGGGAAACGGTTCAGGCCGTGAGTGTATACGCCATCCCTGCTGTTCTCAGCAAAAATAGTGGCACATTTTCCGGCCCGTTCATCTGTGAAATCAAGATTAGTTAATATTCGCTTAAATTCAGTCTTCAGTTTTTCAAAAGGTATACGCATGGCAGATAATTAAAAAGTCAAAATCAAAAGTAAAAATTAAATACCCTGCTTTTGACTTTTTGTATCTTACTTTTGATTTATAACAAGCCTTGAATACGATGTTAAAATAATTTCATTTTAAAAGAGTTATTATTACATCCTGGTTGCCAACTAATAACCGGGAATTTTTATTTTTGCGGGCATACTTTCAATGAAAAATAAAATCCCATTACTATTTATTTTAAGCTTAGTTATCATAAACCTGCTAAGCGGTTCATGCAAAAAGGATATCAACAGCAATATCCCCCATCTGTTAACAAATGGCGTTTGGGAGCTGGCTACTCTTCAGGTTACCAATTATGTAGGCGATACGCAGATATCAATTGATACCTTGAATACCAATTGTGATTCCACACAATTATTCACCTTTAATGCTAACAATACCTGTACTTATACAAATTTTGATTGCCTGGCTCAAACAACAACCGGCACATGGACGTTTACAGCCAACAGACTTTATTTTATGTCAGACATGGTTTGTAAAGATACGATAGCGGGCGGCGCGGAAAGCACCACTAAACCGTTTGAAAATACCCAGATATTTAATTTGGGCACCTATTCTATGGTATTACAAACAGGCGATGTACAGCCTAATTATTCATCAACCAAAAAGCGAAGAATAGTGAGATATGGATTTATCAAACGAAAAGCACTAATTGAAGAATAGTGAGATACGGATTTATCAACGAAAAGCATTAATTAATTAATACCAATTAAAATAAGTAAAATTTTATATTTGGATTATTATAAAATGGTTTGTTATTATAAAATTACCAGGAGCATACGTCAAACCAATATAAATAAACGGCTCCGGGTAACATCATCACCTTTGAAAAGCACCTAATTTTAATGAAGAAACGAATTGCCATTTTTGCTTCGGGTTCAGGGTCAAATGCCCAAAAGTTAATGGAGCATTTTAAACGAAATGCCGATGCCGAAGTAGTGCTGATCTTGACCAACAACCCACAGGCTTACGTATTACAACGGGCCGACAACTTCGAAGTTCCATCGCATATATTTACCCGGCATGAATTTTATGATAGTGATGATGTGATCAGACTGCTTAAAAACCTGCAGGTCGACCTCATTGTTTTAGCCGGTTTTTTATGGCTCATCCCTGCATCGTTACTAAAAGCTTTCCCCAATAAGATCATTAACCTGCACCCGGCGCTCCTACCCAAATATGGTGGCAAAGGTATGTATGGCGATCATGTGCACAAAGCTATACTCGAAGCTAAAGAAGAAGAAGGTGGCATTACCATCCATTTTGTGAACGAGCAGTTTGACGAGGGCGAGATCATCCATCAATCAAAATTTAAGATAGAACCCGGCGATAACCTGGAAATGATAAAATTTAAAGGCCAGCAGTTAGAACATCACCACTTCCCTAAAGTTGTTGAAGCTTTATTGAAGAAGATGAAGAGTTAACCGCGACCGTTGATTTTTTTGATTACGTTGATTGCGCTGATTTTCTGAACCTTGATTGGCTTGATTTAAGAATTTCTTGATTCTTGTATCACACATCTTGATTCCTTCTGTCTCTTAAAAGTTCGTGCTTAACGAAACCCCGTAAGTGCGGGGGTTACCTAAGTGCGATGCGCCAAAATCATAGGCATAGTCAATATATTTTTTGTTGGCTATATTGCTTTCCCATAAAAACAGGCTGAAGTTTTTGGTATCGACGCCCAGCCTTGCATTAAATTTACTGTAAGCTTTTTGCTCAATCTGGTTGGCAAGATCAAAATACTCATTACCCAGGTAACGCCATTCGCCGCGGGCTACCAGCTTTACCTTTTGCGGTCCGCCCAGGTCATAACCATATTGTATGGCCAGCATAGAGGTTACATTGGGTGTATACACCTGGCGGTTGCCTTTTAAGTCAGCTATTTCGCCATTGTTGCCTACAGCCAGATCGGTATAGCGGGCATGGGTGTAGCCAAAATTGTAGTCAAATGCCAGGCCTTTTACCGGGGTGGCATTTAGCTCAAGCTCCACTCCTTTACTGTTAAGCTTGCCGGCATTTTTGGTAACGGTAATAGCATCGGGCAGTATTAAGGTTGGCACCTGCGCATCGGTAACACGGGTATAAAAAGCGGCTATGTTTACACGCAGTTTGTTATCCAAAAAGCTGTTCTTTGATCCTATTTCATAATTATTGCTATACTCCGGCTTAAAGGTGTACAATGGTGGCTGCGAAGGGTCTGATGACAGTTCGGTAATGCCACCCGCCCTAAACCCACGGCTGTAACCCGCGTACAGGTTATTATTGGCCGACAAGTGGTAAGCAATACTCAGCTTTGGCGAAAAAGCTTTAAAATGGGCCTTCGATGAGGTATCTGACCGGGTAACTATAGCATCCTGACCATCGGGCTGAAACTCGCCCAGTATATTTTCTTTTTTATGCTCATAATCATACCTTAAACCAGCGGTAACATCCCATTCGGGGCTAATGGTATAGGTAAACTGCCCGTAAACCGCGACACCAAAGTTCCGGTCGGTATTGGTATTGATGCTGGTAAAATCGGTCATTGGCGAGCCTACAGCCGCTGCATCCGCACCAAAGTGTGTACCCACCCTGTTGGGTGCGTAGTGATAAAAGCCATAAGTTCCGGCCGTCCATTTTAAAGCCGAGGTTGATGATGCAGGCGAAGTAAAACGAAATTCCTGTATACCGGTTTTTACTTTATTCCAATCACCACCATAATTATTTATTATCGAAACCCCATCAATAGGCGAAAAATCGCCATCAATTGGCGTGTTGTAATACCTGTTATTTACCTGGTATGATGACTGGGAAGTAAAGTTAAAATCGCTGCCCGAATAATTAATAGCCAGCGATGTATTGAACGTATTATCGATCATTTTGGTGGTCGCGTTCTGGTTAACCTTGTAAGGGTCGCTTAGTGCATCGGCAGGTGAGCCAGCCAAAGGAAAAGCTCCGTTATTGCGGTTGTTATAATTTTTAACATTGAGGGTAAGTGCCAGTTTTGAGGTAGCCAGAAACTTAAGATAGTAATTGCCTAAAAAAAAGTGCTGTTTATCAAAACGGGTGTTATTAAATGTGTTGGTGTAAAAACCATTAAAGCCCGAATAAATACCCGCCACGCCTAAAAACAGTTTATCTTTTATGAGCGGCGCGCGCAGGCCCAGGCTATAACGCTGCTGCCCGTAATTGCCAAAATCAACCCCGGCAAAGCCGCTTACCGTATTGGTAGGCTGTTTGGTGATGATGTTGATAACCCCACCGGTAGCATTACGGCCGTAAAGCGTTCCCTGCGGACCTCTTAAAACTTCAATCCGTTCCACATCAAGCAATTGCGGTATGTAGGTATCCAGCCCGTACTGGTTTACGCCATCAATATAGGTGGCAACTGCCGGGTCATATGAAGTGGTTACAATACCCCTGATGCCGCTTACCGTACGGTTATCGCCCGGCCCGGCCGAGTTTAAGTTTGGAGCTATCGCGGTAAGATCCTTCAAATCCCACAACCTGTAATCGCGCACCTGCTTTGCCGATAGTGTTGAAATGCTTGATGGCACACGCTGGGCATCCTCCTCATATTTCTGGGCAGTTACGGTAACTTCGTCCAGCTGGTTAGCGGCATCTTTTAATTGTATATTGATAATCTGACTGCTGCTTACAGTTACCGGTTGATTTTTGGCCGCATAACCTACAGCGCTTATATTCAACGTATAGTTGCCTGTACCAATACCTATTAACGAAAACTTCCCGCTTTTATCTGTAATAGTATGGTAGTTAGTATTTAATAAATAAACCGAGGCCCCGGATATTGCCTGGCTTTTATCATCAGATATCGTTCCCGATAAACTAATGAGCGTTTGACCTTTAACCGAAAAGCATAATATAAGCAGTACAAATAAAGTAAACCTTGTTTTCATATGTAATTGGCTTAACTGGTAAGTGTAATTTAAACACACTGATATAATTTCCAATTATAACAAACAAGCTACGTATTAAATAACCTGAACAAAAATATTACTGAAAAATGAGGTATTTTATAGTTGCTAATTGGTTATATAAAAAATGGTTGTCATTTCGAACGACAGAGAGAAACTATCTCTTGAGCGATAGCGAAAAATCTTATACAACCAGCAATGTTCGTCCTATATCCAGTATAAGATTTCTCCTCGTTCCTCGTTCGAAATGACATGAGGGTTGGCTTTTAGTACTATTCGTTCTTCATGTATTTATCCATCCCTTCGGCTGGTTTCCAGTTGCTGTGGGGTTCAAAATAATGCCATAGCAAGGCCGACACTTTTTTTATTAGCACACTGGCTTCATTATCGGGTACCCAACGCTGGTCGATATTATGATTGGTCATGATCGAAAACACATAATCGCCATGAGGGGCATTCACCAGCACCGTTTCTGATTTTGCCGCATCAACGGCGCCCTGTTTAGATATGGTTTGCACATAAGGTGGTATTTGCGACAACGCTTTCTCATCCCAATAAATACGTGCCATGTTACGGCTCATGCGCTCGCTGGCGGCGGGACTAACCGCCTTACCTTGTCTGATCATGGTGAACAGGCGACACATTTCAAAAGGCGTGCTTACCCCCCAACCGTAAATACTGCGGATAGCTTCGCGCCCCGGCACGCGGGAGTTCACCCGCATTACTTTAAATCCGTTTTGCTGCAGCCAGTTGTTGATATAATCGCCTCCTACCAGCTTTTGCAGCCAGGTGCTTGCCGTGTTATCGCTCATGGTGATCATGAGCAGGGCCACTTTGCTGAGCTGTATAGTGTCTTTATCCTTAAAGGAACCCAGGATATCCTCGCCTTTATACAGGAGCGAATCGCGGTAAACCAGTTTCTGATTGTATTGCATTTCGCCTTTTTCTATCTTATCCATCAAACCACATTGAATGCTCACTTTGATCATACTGGCTGTAGGGAACAGGGTATCCGCATTGATAGCCGCGGTTTTACCGGTTTTAAGATTTTGTACGCAGATACCTACCTGACCGTGAAAGCCATTTATGGCATCTTGTAATTGTGAGGTAAGTTTGCGGTCCGTTTGAGCAAAGGCGGTAGAGGTAATGAATGTAAAAAGGGTGAGTAATTTGTGTTTCATTAGATAGACGGTTGAAACACTAAGTTATTAAAATGGACTTTAAATATTTAGATTTGTTTTTTGATATAAGGATAAATGAATAAAAATGTCATTGCGTTTCAGGAAAGGGCCTGTCATGCTGAGCTTGTCGAAGGATCGTGCGGAGAGGTCTGCCCACCATGCTTCGACAAGCTCAGCATGACACCTATTTTTTTTAGCGAAAAACCCATGCCGACATTTATCATATGAAATACCTGCGCTGGCTCTTATTTCCTTTTTCATTGCTGTATGGTATAATTGTTATTATCCGTAACTGGTGCTATAACGCGGGTATATTTAAAAGCAATTCGTTTGATTTGCCTATTATAGCAGTTGGCAACCTTGACGTTGGCGGGGCGGGTAAAAGCCCCATGACCGAATACCTGATACGCCTGTTTAAAAACAATTATAAGCTGGCCACTTTAAGTCGCGGATATGGCCGCATCACCAAAGGTTTTTTAATAGCTTCACCTGTCTCAACGGCTACCGAAACCGGCGATGAGCCTGCCCAGTTCAAAAGCAAATTCCCGGATATTACCGTAGCCGTGGCCGAAAAACGGGTGGAGGGTATTGAACAGCTGCAAGACAGCCATGATCTTATTATTTTGGACGATGCCTACCAGCACCGGGCTGTAAAACCAGGTTTCAGTATTTTATTGTTTGATTTTAACCGTATTAGTGAACCCCGCTTATTGTTACCCGCCGGCAATATGCGTGAGCCCTACAGTGGCCGTAAACGGGCTCATGTTATCATCATCAGTAAATGTCCGGCTGCACTAACAGATCAGGAGCAAACTATTATTAAAAAGCGTGTGAAACCATTGCAGCATCAATCTGTATTTTTTACATCCATAAACTACCTGCCGTTGCATGATATGGATGGGGTAATTACTGATACGGTAATTGATGATACCACAACCATATTCCTGCTTACCGGTATAGCCAATGCGGGGCCCTTGTTATCACATCTAAAAAAGCAAACAGCACACCTAATCCATCATAAATATCCCGACCATCATCAGTTTAGCTTAAAAAATATCAGTAAACTTGCCGATGATTTTTTAGCCTGCACATCACAAAAAAAGATAATTGTTACAACAGAAAAGGATGCGCAACGTTTAGGGGAACAGGAATTGCTGCAGGTTGTAAAAAAACTCCCGGTTTTAGTATTGCCCATTGGCATTGAGTTTTTAAATAACCAACAAAAACAGTTTGATAATTTAGTAACCGAATATGTTAGAGAATATAGAAAGCACCGCCCGGTACATTAAAAGCCGCATAGGCGATTTTGAACCCGAGGTGGGTATAATTTTAGGTACCGGCCTGGGCGGTTTGGTAAAGGAAATAGAAGTTGAAAAACAACTGATGTACTCCAACATCCCTGATTTTCCTATTTCAACTTTAGAGTTTCATTCAGGCAAATTAATTTTTGGCACGCTTGCCGGTATAAAGGTGGTTGCCATGCAGGGCCGTTTGCATTATTACGAAGGGTATAACATGCAACAGATCACATTTCCGGTTAGGGTGTTAAAGTACCTGGGCATTAAAACCTTGTTTGTATCAAACGCAAGTGGTTCGCTTAACCCCGATTTTAAAAAAGGCGATCTGATGGTTATTGCCGATCATATTAATTTACAGCCGCAAAACCCGCTGGTAGGTCGTAATAATAACGAGCTTGGTCCCCGTTTTCCGGATATGAGCCAGCCTTATCAACGCAACCTTATTGATAAAGCATTAACAATAGCGCAGGCAAACAATATTACCTGCCATAAGGGAGTTTATGTAGCTGTAACCGGCCCGAACCTGGAAACCAAGGCCGAATACAATTATTTAAGAATTATTGGCGGCGACGCCGTTGGCATGAGCACTGTACCTGAAGTTATTGTTGCAAATCATATGGGCCTGCCCGTATTTGCTATATCAGTATTAACCGATGAGGGCTTTACCGATGTACTTGAACCGGTATCGCTTGAAGAAATTATAAAGGTTGCAGAAGAAGCCGAGCCAAAACTAACATTGATCCTTAAAGAACTGATAGCTGGTAGTTAATGCACAAAAAGCTAAAATATATTTTACTGTTACTGATGTGCATATCGGCGCATTCTGCTTTTGCGCAGTATAACCAAACCACCCGGCAAAGGCCGTTATCTACCCGCGACACGGTTAAGCCCGAAAGAAAGGTTAGTGATGACGAATTGCTGGATAGTTTGCGCAAAAAAGAAGAAAATAAAAGAGATTCTATTGTATATAATTCCAAGTTTATAAAGGTAACTAACGAGAATCTGCTAAACGATAGCACCCAAACGTTTCCAATTGATACGGGCATTGCCAATTTTGAAAACTATAGCCCACTGCTTGACCCGCGAAACCCACGCATACATTTGGGCAACACCGGACTATCACAAAGAAGTTTGTTGTTTGAGCCGGTTAAAACAATAGGCTTTGATGTGGGCATGCATGCCCTTGATATTTATACTTTACAACCTCAGGATATAAAATATTATAATGCCCGGGTGCCTTATACTTTACTCACCCTTTTTAATGGTTTCGGAAGTTCGGCCGAGCAATTGTTTAAGGTGATCCATACGCAAAATATTAAACCCAACTGGAATGTTGGTTTTAATTTAAACTTTAACGGCTCAAAGGGATTTTACAGCAGCAGCAATGTACTTGGTCAAAATGTAAGCGGCCTTAACGCGGCTTTATTTACCTGGTACGAATCAAAGAGCAAGCGTTATAACCTATTGGCCAATGCCACATTTAATAACTTAAAAGCCCCTGAAACGGGCTCCATATTAAATGACTCTGTTTTTACCAGCAGTCCGAATACACTTATCTTTAAAAATTCTTTGCCGGTACGCCTGCCCAATAGTTATGAAAATTGGAACAATAAGGGTATTTATATTAAGCAGTTTTATTATATAGGCCACCTTGACAGCTTAAATAAGGATAAAGAAAATTCAAAAATTTTACCTACGCAGCGGGTTGCCCATACTTTTAATGTACAGAATGGCAGGTACAATTACATTCAGAGCGATCAGGATACTTATAACGTATTTCCGGATTATTATTTCAGCGACCGGCGATCACGCGACTCATTGGTATATACGCACATCCAAAATGAGTTTTCGTACAGTTTTTACCTCAGAAGCAAATCAGTAAAGTTTGTAAAAAATGAGTTGAAGCTTGACCTGGGCCTTGTACATGATTTTTGGCACTACGCGCAGTATGTAAGCGATACTACCTTAAACCAATACGGAGCCCAATTTATACATCAGGCCAAAGTACAAAATTCAACCTTCCAGGATATTACCCTCAAAGCAAAGTTAAGTTATCGCTTTAGCGACCGTATTGGTTTTGAAGGCGATTTAAGACAAATAGTACAGGGACGCGATTTTGGTAATTATTTTTATGATGCCAAACTTATACTTGCGGGAGGCGGCAGGGTTGGTAAAATCATTTTAGAAGCCTACTCTCAAAACAGCTCGCCGCCATTGATATATACCGACTGGATATCCAATCATTATATTTTCCATAATGATTTTAGCAATCAAAAAACTACCAGTTTATCATTTAACTATATCAATAATCCGCTGCAGCTTGATATAAAAGCCGAATATTTTTTAATAGCAAATTACCTGTATTTTACTGCACAACCCGGTGGCATTGATGCGCATCCCGCTCAATTAAGTAATGATATAAATTTGCTTAAGATTAGCATCGGTAAAAATTTAAAATGGCGCAGCCTGCATTTTGATAATTATGTGGTTTACCAAAAAACAGACTACCAGTCAACCCTGCGCACGCCCGAGGTTTATGCCTACAGCAATTTATACTTCAGCCGAACCTTGTTTAATGTGCTACACTCAAGTTTTGGTATAAATGTGCGTTACAATACTGAGTATGTAGCGCCATCATACGCGGTTGGTATAGGGCAGTTTTATAACGGGCCCAATGTTACCTTTTCGTCGTACCCGGTTGCGGCAATTTATTTTAAGGCTACCCTGCAGCGTACCAATTTATTCCTGATGTATGATTATGCCAACCAGGGTTTATCAAGCAAAGGATATTATACCGTGAACCGCTATCCGCAACAGGATCACCTGCTAAAATTTGGCGTAAGCTGGACATTTTATAATTAGGTTCGGGGATAGTTAGGTTCGGGGAGCGGGTTGCGAGTTGCGGGTAACAAGTAAGACCCGAACCTTGCTACGGGAACCAGTTGCCAGTTGCGGGTAACGAGTAAAACCCGAACCTCGCTCCTCGAAACCCGCAACCAAGTAAAATCACGTTTTCTGTTTCTTTTTCTTGGCGGCCGGGAACAATACATTATTCAATATCAGGCGATAGCCGGGTGAGTTAGGATGAAGTTTAAGATCAGTCGGCGGATCGCCTACTGCGTGTTGATAATCTTCCGGGTCGTGACCACCGTAAAATGTCCATTGGCCCTTGCCATATTCGCCATGTATGTAGCGGGCTTCGTTAGCTGTTTTCATTTCGCCCATAATGGTTACTCCGGGCTTAAGCATGTTCTTATTGTATGCAGTTGTTAAACCCATAAAACCCTTTATCACCTTATCATGATCCTGGGTGAGCATACTGGGTACTACATCCCACTTGGCCGAAAAATCAAACAAAGTAAAGAAATCCCGGGTACGGTCAATTTGCCGGGTACTGGTAACATCAATATTGCTAAACTGGTGCGATACCGGGTTCATATCCAGCGTAAAATTCTGAAAAGCGAATGTCTGGCTAAAATCAAGTTTCGATTGCGCATCCGGGTCGGCTGCGTCGCCATCAAACATAGTTTCGCAAATATCAGTATTGGCTGCAGCAAGGGCAATATCAAAAGTGTCGGTACCTGAACACATGGCAAACAGAAAACCACCACCGGCACAAAAATCACGTATATTTTTAGCCACCGCCAGTTTCATTTGCGATACCTTTTTAAATCCCAGCTTGCGGGCCAGATCTTCCTGCCCTTTTACATCGTCGTTATACCACTGGGCAAACCTGAAAGCGCCATAAAATTTACTATACTGCCCGGTAAAATCCTCGTGATGCAGGTGCAGCCAGTCGTACTTAGGCAGGTCGCCTTTTATCACTTCTTCATCATATACCACATCATAAGGTATCTCGGCATATTTTAATACCAATGTAACCGCATCATCCCAGGGCAGCTTATTCTTGGGCGAATAAACTGCCATTTTTGGTGCCTTCTCCAGCTTCACAATATCCATATTTACAGAGGGGTCGCTTACCTCGTTAACAATCTCATTTGCTTTGGCATCGGCCAGTACCTGGTAGCTCACCCCGCGTACCTTACACT
This sequence comes from Mucilaginibacter lappiensis, assembly GCF_050433765.1. Taxonomy (GTDB): domain Bacteria; phylum Bacteroidota; class Bacteroidia; order Sphingobacteriales; family Sphingobacteriaceae; genus Mucilaginibacter; species Mucilaginibacter lappiensis_A. Next base: position 160,623 of record NZ_JBNPWP010000012.1, read on the forward strand.
CTTCCTCAATTTTGGGGTCGTACTTCATCATAAAACTACCGCCCCGATAATTCAGCAGCCAGTCAACCTCCTGGCCATTCTTCAATGTCCAGAACGCTATACCGTATGATTTCAGATGATCCTTTTGCTCATCATCCATAGGGATCAATATAGAAGCGGCCCTGGTGAGGATAGGTAAAAGGAGAAAAAGCAAACAAAAAGGTAAAAGGCGAAAGGTGAAAGGTGAAGGGTGTGTTTTATGGATTTGATTATTCACTATTCGGTATGATTTTATTTGATGTTGATTATCAAATGTAACGAATAAACGGTTAATGTATTACGATTGGGCCTCTATCTTTTGCTCCTATGCCCTTCGCCTTTGTCCTTTAACCTTTCACCTTCAAATGCTTTTCCTTTCACCTGCTTTTTATTACCTTTGCCAACTGTTTTCAAAAAAACATATTAAAATGAGCAAAGCAATTATTAAAACCGAAAAGGGTGATATGACCGTAGAATTCTACGACAATGATGCACCTAATACCGTTGCTAACTTTAAAAAATTAGCTAAATCAAACTTTTATGATAATGTGATCTTCCATCGCGTTATCCCTAATTTCATGATACAAGGTGGCGACCCAACCGGTACCGGCGCTGGTGGCCCGGGTTACAAAATTGATTGCGAATTAACCGGCGAAAACCAATACCACGACCGTGGTGTACTTTCAATGGCACACGCAGGCCGCAACACCGGCGGATCACAATTTTTCATCTGCCACAGCCGTGCTAACACCGCGCATTTAGACCGTAACCATACCGTTTTTGGTAAAGTTATTGAAAACGTTGATGTGGTTGATGCTATACGCCAGGGCGATAAAATTTTAACTATCGAAGTAATAGAAGATTAATTAGTAAAGAGTTGGGAGTTTTGAGTGATGAGTTTAAAACTTCACTCAAAACCCAATACTCAAAACTCACAACTGATAAAACAAATGAATTTACAAGGAATTGTAGCAGTATCGGGCAAACCGGGCTTATGGAAAGCTTTGGCGCAAAATAAAAATGGTTATGTGCTGGAGAGCCTTGATGCTCAAAAAACCAAATTGGTGGCCAACTTATCAACCGCCAAATTAGCTGCCTTGAGCGAAATCACCATTTTTGGTGTTGACGAGGATATTAAGCTTACAGATGTGTTTGAGCAAATGAAAAACGCTGCCAGTATACCTGATGCTAAAGCCGATGGCAAAAAACTAAGGGCGTTCTTTTTTGAAGTAGCCCCTGATCATGACGAAGAGAAAGTTTATGCTTCGGACATGAAAAAGGTGATATCATGGTATCAACTGCTTAAAGACCTGCCGCTTTTTAACGAAGCCGACCCAACAGTTGCCCCGGCAGATGCTGAAGCACCGGTTGCCGAAGAACCTGTAGCTGTTGAAGAAATTGCTGAACCGGCACCCGCCGCAGCACCAAAACCCAAGGCTAAAAAAGCCACCAAAAAAGCCGAATAATTTCGGCTTTTTTCTTGTATGCCATTCTAAATACTCCATCCCGTCATTACGAGGAACGAAGCCTCACCCAACCCTCTCCAAAGGAGAGGGCTTTAAAATGCTTTTTAAAGTCTCCCCCTTTGGGGGAGATTTAGAGGGGGCTTCTCCCAATGACGTTTTAGCCTATGGTCGGTGTTTTCACCGCACCATCTTAAGCATCCACCGCATCATACACAATAACCTTTTCCCAAAGGTGGCTGCAATTTTTAATAAACTCCAGGTGTATGGGGTGGGTTTGATAAGTAGCCTGTCCGGCCAGATCGCTGAAGAACATCAGTTCAGATACGGCCCAGCTGTTATCAACTACGTCGCGTTTTTCGGTACTGGCTACAACGCCTACACGCAGTTTGCGTACTGTTTCAATTTTTGATAAGGTTTTTACACCAGCCACCAGTTTATCGCGGTCCTCGGTTGAACCCGGATTTTTAAGCCAGAAAAATACGTGGTGTACCACCGGCCACGCCTCTTTTTCCTGAACTGTTAAAGGCATTGCCGATGCGGCTATCGTACCCGCAGCCAGCGCGGCCGTGGTTGTAATAAATTTGCGTCTGTTTGAGGTTTTCATTATAGATTAAATAATGCCTTAAAATAGTAAGAATTATTTACTTAGATGATATGCTACATCTTCCATGTTATCCAATAAAGTATTTTTCATGAATGATACTCTTTTTTCTAAAAGTTCTACTATCTCAATAGTTGGTTCGGCATTAAATGGATAACATTCATCAACAGGGTTTTCCACCCTTGACATGACTGATCCAATCTTCCGCCAGACCAATATAATCTTCAACTACTTCTTTTGTTGTTTGGGGACCACAAACATCCAAATACATTGGCGGAATATCGCCAACTATGACCCATAAAAAATTATCCTCGTTGCTTTGCGGGTTTATTATCTCAAAAAGAAAAATACAAAAAGTATTTCCAAGATTGGTATAAAGAAAACTATTCTTTATTTCCGTACACCATTTAAAACCCAACAAGTAGTTTTTGGCTTCCTCATGTACTGCTTTTAATTCAGGATAAAAGTCAATATCAGGAGTAATTGCCTTATAATTGATTGGATAAGTCATATTAAATCCCTTACAAACACTCCGGCTGATTGCATTTTTCATCAGCAAACTCGGGTTCAAAGGTACTGTGACTTATATCAAGGTGTTCCAGGCGGTGGCGCAGGTCGTGTTTAATGTTGTCGAAATCGGTCATAGCTTCGGGTTTTATTACCAAATGCGCGGTCAGGGCATTTTCGGTGGTACTTAAGGCCCATACATGCATGTGGTGCACATCAACTACCCCTTTGCCTTTCATTAGTTCGGTCCTGATCTTTTTCAGGTCCATTTCTTTGGGTACACCATCCATTTCCAGGCGCAGGCTATCTTTAAGCAGGCTCCAGGTGCCGCGTAGTATCACAAAACCTATAATTAAACTCACTACGCTATCAATCCAATACAACCTGGTAAAATAGATAATAACGCCCGATACCACTACACCAAATGATACAATAGCGTCAACCGCCATATGCAGGTAGGCACCCTTAACGTTCAGGTCGGTATCCTTATCTTTCACAAAAAGCCACGCGGTAAAACCGTTTACAGCAATACCTATAAAAGCAACCCATGCCATGGTACTGCCCGATATGATCTCGGGGTTCATAAAGCGCATAATGGCTTCGTAAACAATAAAACCCACCGCTACAAACAAGATCAGGGCATTAAAAAAGGACACAATGATAGTCGACCGTTTATAGCCATAAGTATATTTACTATTGGCGCTCACCTTGGTCAGCTTAAACGCAAGCAGTGCCAGCGCCAATGAGGCAACATCACTCAGATTATGTCCGGCATCGGTTAATAACGATAGTGAATGTGTTGTTAAGCCGGCAATGACCTCAATAACTATAAAAACGGAATTTAAAATGATACCAACAATAAATGCGGTATTCAAATGATCCAGCTTGGGAGCATGGTCATGGTGATGATGACCGTGTGCATGTGAATGATCGTGACCTGCTGACATATAACAAAGATATGATTTTTGCTGCGCAGATATGCAAATTTCAGCTATACAGATGTTTGTCTTAATCAAAAATTCATCTGAACCCGGATTAAACGGGTTAAGGGATTACCTCGATTTTTCCTAAATGCAAAATCAAAATCCAACAATCTGATAAATCCGCTTAATCCCGGTTCAGACAATTATTATTCATGATGATAAGGCTCCCCCTTTATAATAGTATAGGCCCTATATAGTTGTTCTACAAAAAACAGGCGTACCATCTGGTGCGAGAACGTCATGCGCGAAAGGGATATTTTATCATTGGCCCGCTGGTAAACCGATGGATCAAAACCATAGGGACCGCCAATTATAAAAATAAGGTTGGCTGATGAGCTGATCTCCTTTTTATTAATATAAGCCGCAAACTGGGTCGATGAGTACTCATTACCCTTTTCGTCCATTAATATTACATGATCAAGCGGGGTTATTTTTTTCAGGATCAGCTCGGCCTCTTTGGCTTTCTGTTGTTCGGCGCTCAGAGCTTTTGTATTTTTCAGTTCGTTAATTTCAACCAGTTCCAGTTTAGTGTAATGCTTTAAGCGCTTTACATACTTATCAATGCCTTCTTTTAAATAGGCATCTTCGGTTTTACCAACGGTTAAAAAGGTGATCTTCATATATTGAACAAATAAACGTTTATTTAAAATATATGTGTTTATTTAGCTACAACTTTTTTAACAGGGATAATGGAACAGGATATTATTAACGATTATAAGAAAAGGGCCAATGAGGCTGGCCAGGAGGCTGATAAATATAAAAAACTGGCCAATACTTACTCACTGCTCAGGCTTAGCATTTTTGCATTGATAGTGGTGGCTATTTATTTTGCTGTACAACAAGATAACTTTAGCATAGTAGCTGTAGCCTTTATCGCGCTCGTTTTTGCCTTCGCCTGGCTGGTATCGCGCCAAAGCAGGTATGAACGCCAAAAGCAATACTTTGACGACCTGCAACAGGTAAACAATAACGAGATAGCCAGTATACAAAGCCATGCCAATATGTACAATGACGGATCGCGCTTTGCCAGCGACAAGCATTTTTACACCGCCGATCTGGACATTTTCGGTAATGCCTCTCTGTATCAACTGGTAAACCGTACAGCTACATCAACAGGTAATAACAAGCTGGCCCAATGGTTTGATAAGCCATCGGCAAAAGAAGTTATTTTACCCAGGCAGGCTGCTGTTCAGGAAATCGCGACTAAAAATAACTGGAAGCTTGACATACAAACCAGGCTGTTTTTTGCTATCCAACAGGATGCCAGTCAGCTAAAAAACCTTTTCAGATACCTGCACCTGCCACTAAACATGCCGGGCGAAAAATGGCTTGGGCTATACGCAAAAATCGCTCCGTACCTGTTCACCGCGCTATTGATACTGGCCTGGTTTTTTCCTGTAATGAGGCTTGTTGCTATTTTTGTGGGTTTAATAAACATGGGCATTGTATTTTCAAAAGCCATGTACATTACCAAAGCCGACATGATAGCCGGTAAAATAGGCGATACCTTAGCCAATTATGCCGGTGTATTTAAACGCATTGAAGAAGAGCAATGGCAGGCCGCATATAATGCAGGTTTGGCACATCAACTAAAAACAGGTCAAACATCCAACAAAATAAAGGAGCTTGCAGCGCTCATCAATAAGCTTAATTATCATTTAAATATGATCATCGGGTTTATCCTGAACTTGTTTTTTTTGTGGGATATACGCCAGGTTATAGCTATCGAGAACTGGAAACGCCAGAACACCGAAAGCCTCGAAGCTGCCTTTGATGTGATAGCCGAGTTTGAATCACTGATCAGTTTAGCCGGTCTTACTATCAATTATCCAGAATGGAGTTTCCCGCATATTGATGATAAACCCAGTTATACCCTGATAGCCACGGCACTTGCACACCCGCTTATTGATGCCTCTAAACGCATTGAAAATGATTATGAACTGAATGATACCTTTAAGATCGATATCATTACCGGATCAAACATGGCGGGTAAGAGCACATTTTTACGTACCATAGGCATCAACACCGTACTGGCTCTTTGCGGCGCCCCTGTATGCGCTAAAACCATGCAGTTATCCGTAATTACCATGATCAGCTATATGCGGATCAAGGATTCGCTAAACGAGAGTACCTCGACCTTTAAAGCTGAACTCGACCGCCTGCAAATGCTCCTGGCCGCTGTGGAGAATGAACCCAAGATCTTTTTCCTGATTGATGAGATGCTACGCGGTACCAACTCGGTTGATAAATACCTGGGATCGAAAGCTGTAATTGAGCAGCTGATCAGGAAAAACGCGGTTGGTATGGTGGCCACCCACGACTTACAGATTGCCCACCTGGAAACCAAATATCCTGACTACGTACGTAACTTTTATTTTGACATACAAGTAAAAGACGGCGAAATGCTGTTCGACTATAAAATAAAACATGGTGAGTGCAAAACCTTCAACGCATCGCTCCTGCTAAAACAGATCGGGATTGATGTGGAAGCGGAGTAGGCATAAGAAACAAGAGATAAGAATCAAGAATCAGGATAAGTGTCAGTAATGATAAAACGCGCCATTGCGAAGGAGCCCCCTCTAAATCTCCCCCAAAGGGGGAGACTTTAAAAGCATTTTAAGCACTCTCCTTTGGAGAGGGTTGGGTGAGGCTTCTTGCTTCGTGCCTCGCAATGACGGAGTGGTTATCCTATAACAAACAAGGCCCGGGAAAATTCCCGGGCCTTGTTTGTTATAAATCCTGATTCCTGTTTTAACAGTCCTGAATTTTATCTGCCGCCTGCTGGTGGACCACCCTGGCCACCGCCCTGGTCACCTTGCTTCTGGTCGTCATTATTAACACCTTTTTTCTGTTGGTTAGGGTTGCTAAAGTTCAATTTACCAAAGCTATAGCTAAAGGTTAAACCAAATGAACGGAACGGAAACGCTGTTGAGCTGGTTTGTGTAAAGCCCGGGCTGTTTATATTCTGGTTAAAGGCTTTGTCTCTTGCAAATGGTTGCACGGTATTAAACCCGATAGATAATTTTTTCTCCATGAATTGCTTCTTGATACCAAAGGCATATATACCAAAGGCCGGGTTGGTTCCCTGTATGGTTCTGCGCGATGAATTGGTAAAGCCAAATAATTCGGCCACTAAGCTCTTGGTAACCTGCAATGAAGCGCTTCCGAAAGCAGAATATTGTAAGTAAGTACCTGTTGCTGATGAATTATCAACAAATACGCCTTGAGGAGTAGGGCTGTAAGTGAATGCGTTGATACTTGCACGTATGGTTAACGCTTTTATCGGGTTTACCGACCCAAAAAAGCTGGCACCGAATGATTTGTTTGTACCCACGTTTGAATAGGTAGTACGCGTACCTTGTATAGTATCGCCATGTATAACCTCTGTTAACGGCGATGCGATACCCTCAATCAGGTTATTGGTTTTCTTGTAATAAACCGAAAAGTTAAGCACTGATGATTTGATGAAGGTATTGTACCCTAACTCAACCGTTTGTGAAGTTTCTGGCGATAAATTAGGGTTACCTACAGTTTGGTTTTGCACGTTGCTGCGGTTAATAAACGGATTTAAGAATTGCAGGCTTGGCCTTTGAATACGTTTGCTGTATGATAACTTTATTGTTTGACTACCAAACTGCTTTTGTATGGTTAAGCTTGGGATATAAGTAGTATAACTGGCATTAAATGGCTCTAAATTTTGGAACAAACCACTGCTTGCATCCTGGAAAGGGTTCTGCGGATCGCCCTTGATCCTGGTATTTTCAATACGGCCACCTGCCAATATCGAGTAGCTTTTTGGCAGGGTGAATGTTAATACAGTATAACCGGCATAAACATTTTGATTGTAATCATACAAATTAGAGTTTAATGAATCACGTACCGCGTTATTACCCTGCTCATCTGTCGAAAATATATCATAGTTACTGTTAATGCGGCGCTGTATGGTTTTACCACCAGCCTCTATTTTTAACAGTTTGCTCACCGGCAAAGTATAATCGGCCTGAAAAGTGTACTCGTTATTTTTACCGTTGTTACTACCTATCTGACTTGGGTTAATGGCTGTAAATTGACTTGAGTAATCGGTAGTTATATCACTATGGCTCCACTGACCCGAAACTGTAAATTCATGGCCTTCTTTTTTAAATTTATGGGTGTAATCAACATTCCAGTCAAACCCGCCAAAGTGATTGTGCGATGTTGTACTGCCTAAGTATTGCAACGCGGTACCGTTAAGGTTCCTATTATACGTTCCGCCGCCATCGGTATTAAAACCGCCATCATTAAGCCTGAATGTACTGTTAATGCTATTGAACGCGTTAAACTCATAACCTGCGGTAACCGAACCTATAGCACCATGCCTTTTGATACGGCTTGTTAAATCATTATGGTTATGCAGGTTAACTGCCGCTGTATCGCCATGGGCCGGCGTGGTAATCATTTGGTCAAAAGTAGTAATTGACGTTTGTGGCCACGTTAAATTACCACCCGCGTTTATCCCTAAACTAAAGCGGTTCTTGTTATAGTTTAGGTTTATATTACCATTGTTTTGACGTGTACCCACACCACCGCTCACGGAGCCGCTAAATCCCGAAACATTTTTTTGTTTAGTGATGATGTTGATGATACCTCCAGAGCCCTCAGCATCATACTTGGCCGATGGCGAAGTAACTACCTCGATGCTTTTGATCTGATCGGCAGGGATGGTTTTCAATACATCAGATAAACTGGCCGATGTAGCGCCTGATGGTTTTCCGTTTATCAATACACGCACGTTTTGATCACCACGGATAGACACGTTACCATTGATATCAACCGCTACCAAAGGCACTTTTTGCAGCACATCCGTTGCATTACCACCAGCGGCGGTAAGGTCTTTTTCGGCATTGTAAACAATCTTATCAATCCTGTTCTCGATAAGGGGTGCCTGGCCTACTACATTAACCTGGGCTAATGATTTAGCGCCTGGTGATATAAAAACCGAGCCCAGTTTATTATCGGGCTTTGATGCCGTAGTAACAACCGGATCAATTGTTTTTGATGGATAACCAATAAATGATATTACTAATTTGTAACTGCCTGGCTTTATATTATCCAGTTTAAAGTTTCCTTTTTCGTCAGTAACCACACCTGTTATGGGCGATTTCCCGCCGGTGCGGTACAAACCTACAGTAGTATAGTCCATTGGTTTTTTGGTAACGGAATCAATCACCGTACCGGATATCCGGCCCGTTGTGGATGGTCCGCCGCCCCCCACACCAAACTGGGCTTTTGCAGAAAGTGCAAAACAAAAAATTGCTATAAATATGTAAAAACGTTTCATTCGCTATGTATTTTCGTAATTGGAGGCGAAAGTAGTTCAAATGTTACACCCCAAATGGTTATTTTTTTAATAAAACTAAAATTGTAATGTATATGTTACACTAAGGTTATGTAAACATCATGTTAATTCGATAAGTCGCTTGAGTGGGCATTTGTAATGGCATCAATGCCACGGGAATGAAGGATAAATAAAGGAATAATGATGTCATTGCCGAACTCGTCGAAGTATAGTGGGCAGGCACTACACGCTATCTTCTTTGTCTGAATCTTGATTTTTCAGATTAAAGGATTTACAGGATTCTTTCTTTAGCTGATTCCGACTTATATTCGTCTGCGATGATTGTTTTTGATTTGTCATCCTGAACGCAGTGAAGGATCTACTCGCGAACTATGCATATCGCCGGATAGATCCTTCGTTCCTCAGGATGACAAAATAGACTATAGCCCTCTTAAGGAACTTGAAGGCTTACACCACCATATTTACAATTCTTCCTTTAACCACAATTACCTTTTTAGGGGTTTTGCCGTCAAGGTACCGTTGTACATCGGTATTGGCCAAAACAAAGGCTTCAATATCCTTTGGCTCCAGGCTTAGTGATACATTGAGGTTCATTTTTGTTTTACCGTTGATGGATATCGGGTAAGCAAATTCATCCTCAACCAAATAAGCGCTGTTGAATTTTGGAAATGGCGCGTACGATAACGTGCCTGCCGGATTGCCCAGCAAGGTCCACAGTTCTTCGCAAATATGTGGCGCGTATGATGAAAGTACGATCACCAGCTCCTGCAGTATTGCCCGGTTATTACATTTCAGATCGGTAAGCTCATTAACCGCTATCATAAAACTGGAAACCGAAGTATTGAACGAGAAACGTTCCACATCTTCTTCCACCTTGCGGATGATCTTGTGCAATGATTTCAGTTCGGCTTTTGATGGCTCGGCATTGGATACGCTAAACTCCCAGGCATCATTATGGAACATCCTCCAAAACTTACGCAGGAATTTGAACACTCCTTCAATACCATTGGTATTCCAGGGTTTGCTCTGCTCCAGCGGACCAAGGAACATCTCATACATACGCAAAGTATCGGCACCATAACGTTGCGCTATATCATCAGGATTCACCACGTTATAATAACGTTTTGACATCTTTTCAACCTCAACCCCGCAGATGTATTTACCGTTTTCTAAAATAAACTCGGCATCCGCAAACTCAGGTCTCCATTCTTTAAACCTCTTTATATTCAACACTTCGTTCTCTACCATATTAACATCAACATGTATTGGCGAAGTGTGGTATTCCCTGATTAACCCGTGCGAAACAAAAGTGTTAGTACCGCGCCCTATTTCGTCAATTAAGCGATACACAAAGTTGCTTCGGCCCTGTATCATCCCCTGATTAATGAGCTTTTTAAAAGGCTCTTCCTCAACCACCTTATCAATATCCTTTAAAAACTTGTTCCAAAAACGGCTGTACAACAAGTGCCCGGTGGCATGTTCGCTGCCACCTATATACAGGTCAACATCCTTCCAGTAGGCAATAGCTTCTTTCGATGCAAACTCCTTATCGTTTTGGGCATCCATATAACGGTACCAGTACCAGCTTGAACCGGCCCAGCCCGGCATGGTGCTTAATTCGTATTCTCCTTCGGGATGTTTCCAGTTTTCTGCCCTGCCCAATGGTGGTTCGCCTGTTTCGGTTGGCAAATATTTATCAACCTCGGGCAATAACAACGGCAAATGATCTTCTTCAATTAAATGAGGCAAACCATCTTTAAAATAAACCGGCACCGGCTCGCCCCAGTAACGCTGGCGGCCAAATATGGCATCGCGCATCCTGAAGTTTACTTTTGCCTTGCCCGCGCCAATGGCTTCCAATTTGGCGATAACAGCAGCGGTACCCGCCTTATAATCCAACCCGTTCATAAAGTCCGAATTAATATACGTACCTTCTTTGGTCGGGTCGGCCTCGGTTTCAATATTTTGTATGTCGATGATAGGTACTATCGGCAGGTTAAAATGTTTGGCAAACAAATAATCACGCTGATCGCCCGATGGTACGGCCATAACCGCGCCTGTACCATATCCGGCCAAAACATAATCGGCAATCCAGATCTGGATCTTTTCGCCATTCAACGGATTAAGCACATAACTGCCCGTAAACGCGCCCGATACGGTTTTGGCATCAGCCATCCTGTCCAACTCCGATTTCTTTTTGGTTTGGGTTATGTAGGCATCAATGCTTGCCTTTTGCTCCGGCGTAGTTAACGAGGCTACCAACTCATGCTCAGGTGCTATCACCAAAAAGGTAACACCAAAAATGGTATCAACCCGGGTGGTGAAAACCTCTATATAGGTTGCGGGGTTCGTGTTGCCGGTTGCGGGATTTGCTGTTTCCCGAACCTCGCTCCCCGAACCTGGCAACGGAAAACGAACACTCGCGCCTGTACTTTTGCCTATCCAGTTGCGCTGCATTTCTTTTAGCGGTTCTGGCCAGTCAATAGTGTCCAAACCTTGCAACAAGCGTTCGGCATAGGCGGTGATGCGCATGCTCCACTGCAACATTTTCTTTTGCTCCACCGGGTAACCACCACGCTCGCTAAAGCCTTCCTTTACTTCGTCATTAGCCAATACGGTACCTAAAGCCGGGCACCAGTTTACGGTACTTTCGCGCAGGTAAGTAAGGCGGTATTTTAACAGTTCGCTCTGCTGCTCCTGGTTGCTTAAGGCTTTCCATTCATCAGCAGTAAAACTTAATATTTCTTCATCACTTACGGCGTTTATCCCGGCCGATCCTTTTTGCTCAAAATGCTCAACTAATTTGGCAATGGACTCCGCTTTGTCGGCATCTTTATTATACCAGGAGTTGAACAACTGCCTAAAGATCCACTGTGTCCACTTATAATAATCAGGCGAACTGGTGCGTACCTCACGGCTCCAGTCAAACGAAAAACCTAATTGATCTAACTGGCGGCGATAGGTTGCAATATTATCCGCAGTAGTAATAGCGGGGTGCTGACCGGTTTGTATGGCATATTGCTCGGCCGGTAAGCCAAAGCTATCATAACCCATAGGGTGCAACACGTTAAAACCTTTAAGGCGTTTATAACGTGCAAAAATATCAGATGCAATATAACCCAGCGGATGGCCAACATGCAGCCCCGCACCCGATGGATAAGGGAACATATCCAGCACATAATACTTGGGTTTGGCACTTTTATCTTCAGCTTTAAAGGTTCCGTTATCGGCCCAAAACTGCTGCCACTTTTGCTCTATATCTTTAAATTGATAGTCCATTTTATTGTTTACGCGTATGAGGTTGCGAAATTAAGAAAATCCCTATTAGTTTGGTAGTTAATTGATGCTTTGTTTATTTGATTTACTGATAAATTGTAATAATTCATCCTATTTATACTTACAACCATATAATACCATAAATTGACTGCCTTTTTTCTTAATTCATTGATAATAAGTTAAGTTTGTAAAAATACTAACCAAACCTCATTATGAAACACCAGTTAAAACTCATTCTTTTGTTACTTATCTGTATTGCTATAAGTTATTCGGCATGTACCAAATCAAGCATCACCCGTAATTCAAGTACGGTTACCCCAAAGGTGATAAGCAGCCAGGTGGCTTTAAATCTTAAACAAATATTATATGGCGAATATGGCTCCTTTAGTATTGCCGACGGAGTAGACATGCCGGTAAATATGGATATTGGTCATAAAGGCCGCCTTAAAATACAGTCGACCAATGATGGCCCACAATGCGGTTTTAAGATCGATACCGCTTTTCAGTTTTCTCTTGACGCCAGTGATACTGCCAAATTTGATATCTGGAACAGGATAAAGTATGAAGTGCTTTGCACTGGTGGCGTACTGTCGGGCGTAAGTGTTTATGATAGTTTAAACGTTTCGGCTACATCAGCTAATTACACCATCGTATCAAAAAGCGGCGAAACTTTGGTGCTTAAAAGATTGGTTCCGGGTAATAAAAACTCACAACTTTCGCTGAGTGGCTCGTTAAATGTTTATGCAAATGTACAGCCCAAAAAAGCATCAGAAAAACCTACCACCGGGACATATAATTTTACGCTAACCGCCCTGATCATTGATCCTACAAAAAATGGCGACGTTATAAGTGGTTCGGCAACGTTTGCCACTAAGGGCAGCAGCGCCGATGGTATTTGGGATTATAAGGGAACCATTATATTTTTAGGCGATCATAAAGTTAAGATCACCATTGAAGGATCATCCTATACTTATGACCTGCAAACAGGGTTGGAAGTATAAACCGCAGATAATTTAAACACAAATGTAAAAAACCCGCCTCATCAGCGGGTTTTTTACTATATAGTGAGTTTAATATATTAAATCTCTGCATAAACGGGTTTGGCAATACCGTTATCATAAGCTTTTAAATTCTTCTTTAATAACTTACGTGCCACGTGAATGCGGGTTTTTACTGTGCCGATAGGGATATCCAGATGATCGGCTATTTCATGGTATTTATGTCCCTCAAAATACATCGTAAATGGTACGTAGTAATCTTCGGGTAACCTGTCAAGGGCTCTTTTAATATCATCCATCACAAACTTTGCCTCGCCTTGATTTTTTGTTGAACTGAATACCAGGTTTGGAGATGAGATCTCGTCAGACTTGGTAACAAATGTGCTCATTTTAACAAAACGGCGATAGTTGTTGATGAACGTATTTTTCATGATGGTGTATAACCATCCTTTTAAATTTGTACCCTCTTTAAACTTATTGTAATAAGTTATGGCCTTCAACATTGTATCCTGGACAAGGTCGTTAGCATCATCTGCGTCATGGGTAAAATGAAGGGCGTAAGACCTTAATGAACTTGCCTGACGTAGTACTAGGGTGTTAAACTCAATCTTTGTCATTTTGTTAAAGTTTTGTAACAAGTGTTAGACAAGCATGATGCCACTTACCGGTTAACTTTGAACACGGACAAAACTTTAAGTTAAATTTAAAAACAAAAATTCAAAGTGTAACCATTACACTATAAATGTTGTTAAGTATCTTATAAACAACAAATTATATCTACTAAATACTGAAAATAATCAAGTGAGACCAGTGTTTGTTTGTAACAAAAATGTTATACAAGGGAACAAAAAGGGCTGGATTTGTTTAGTTTGAATAAAATTATTTAACTAATAATATTTACTTCACGTTGTAGCATAACGCCAAATTTAGTGTACACACTGTCTATGATTTGCGACGAAAAGCTGTACACTTCCTGTCCGGTGGCACCGCCATGGTTCACTAATACCAGTGCCTGATTTTTCCATGTTCCGGTATTTCCTACAGTTTTTCCCTTCCATCCGCACTGTTCAATAAGCCATCCCGCGGCTAATTTAACCTGGCCATCGCCGCCCGGATAATTCACCACATCAGGAAATTTTGAGTGGATCTCCTTAAACTCATCAACACTTATCAGTGGATTTTTAAAAAAACTACCGGCATTACCTATTGTTGAAGGATCAGGAAGTTTGGATACCCGGATATGAGATACTACCTGCGAAACATCTTTAATAGTAGGCAATGTAATACCCCTACTGGCCAGCTCCTGCCCTATGGCGCCATACTGGGTATTGATATTAGGGACCAGCGACAAATGAAACTTTACCGATACTATGATATACAATCCTTTCAGTTCATTTTTAAATACACTTTCGCGATAGCCAAATTTGCAGTCGGCTTTGGTAAAGCTTTTAAATGTACCTGTAGCGATTTCAAAAGCTTTGCAGCTCACAAAAGTGTCCTTTAACTCCACGCCATAAGCGCCAATGTTTTGAATGGGCGATGCACCTACCGAACCAGGGATAAGGCTCAGGTTTTCGATACCCGCATATTCGCGGGCCACACAAAAGTTCACCAGATCATTCCACACCTCGCCGCCACCGACTTCCACAAAAACATCATTGTGACTTATACGGTGTTCGATACCGCGTATGTTCATGCGGATCACCAACCCATTAAAATCGTTAACCAGTAACAGGTTGCTGCCCCCACCCATCACCAGCCGCTCTGTTTGCTGCCATTGCGGATCTGCAAACAATTCAACCAATTCGTCCTCATGTGCTATCTCTACAAAATACCGGGCAGAAACATCAATACCAAAAGTGTTAAAGTTTTTAAGGGATACGTTTTCCTGTATTTGCAGCATATTTTTGATGTCGGATTTGGGATGTTGGATTTCGGATTTACTTGGAGCGAATTTCGGAATTTTATTTTGCAGTGCTACCCAATCTCACCAAAAAGAAATGATTCAACGTGGTCATCCTTTTTGCTTTGATGATGAACGGCAGCGTCATATTCTCATTCGGATAATTATCAAATGCTTTCACCAATTCAAAAGGTGTATTATTCTTTTGCAGCTCCGCCTTTTGATCGTCATTAATTAATATAAGCGCGTTGGTATGTTTGGCCGCCTCGTTCAGATCCATAAAGGTAACCGGCTGATGGGTGTAAAACTCAAAAGCATTCGGCACATTGAAGGCCGCTATCACTTCATCATTTGGATGATGTTGATTAATATATTCGGCCGCGTGCAGATCGCCCTTAAAAGTAAGCAGTGTAGGGTACACTACACTCATGAGGTAGGCATTAACCCACAAGCCCACACAGCACGTGAATAAAAACAAAGCTCTTTGTTTTGAGGCGGTATTTTTATAAATGTATAAAGTAATACCTGCCAATAAAATGCAGAGGGGCAAAAATATGGTCAAGCGCTCGGGCGCGAAAATGAAGTTGAGCACTATAACAATTACTATCAGCAAACCGCTTATGCTGTATTGAGCAATGGTAAAAAACAGGTTTCTGTTGCTGTTAAACACTTCCCGCACAAATCCCGCCGTTATAATAGCGAAGAACGGGAACAGGATATTGGTATAAAAGGGCAACTGAAATTTGGAGATCGAAAAAATAAGCAGCATCACCACAGAGCCGCTAATGGTAATATACTCGGGCAGTACTACCCCTTTAACCATTTTACGGATATGCCTGAAAATGGCATAGTAAAATAAAAGCATCCAGGGAGCAAAGGCCCATAAAAGCGTATGCAGAAAAAAGAAGATACTGCCATGGGTGTTTTTGATAAAGCTATTGTTATTAAACCGACCAAACTGGCTATCCCACAAAAACCAATGAATGCCCGATATGCCGGTTTTGCCAAAAACCACCTTTTCGGGATGCAGATCGAACTGTATATATAAGGTATAAATTTCGGGCAGTGTAAAAATGGCTACCAGTATAAAAGCCAAAAGCCATTTGAGGTGAAAAAGATTTTTAAGATCTTTTTTAAACAGATAATCGCCAATAATAGCGCTGCCTATGGGGATCAGCAGGTATATGCCTTTGGTCATTACCGCGCAGGCTGTAAATAACGAGGCCAGCAAAATATCAATAAGGCTAAAGCGCTCCTTAACTTTATAAAAGTGATACACAGCGCCCATCAGCAGGCCCATAATATAAGGCTCGGCCCGCACATCGGTGTTCGACATTAAAACATGCTGGGCGGTAAGCAATATTAAAATGGCTATCAGAGCCGTTTCCTGATCATAAAATTTACGGGCCAGTTTATAAGTATACACAACCGACATCAGGAAAAACAATAGGGCCGGCAGTTTATAAGCTATGGTATTAATGCCAAAAACTTTAAAGCTCAGGGCCGCCATCCAAAAGGGAAAATGTGGTTTATCCAGCCAGTCTTTCCCATGATAAATGATATCAGCAAAATTATTGCTTTGGGCCATGGTACGGGCAAGCATACTGTACAGGCTGGGGTCGTCGGTAAAATATTTAATGCCTATGCCGGCTATATTAACCAGTATGGCCAAAACCAGTACCACTATATATGGTCTTTTTTGTGCCGCGGATAGGGAGGTTGCTGAACTATTCACCAGATATATTTATCGCAATAAGCTGTACAAAATAACACATTATAAAATTACTAACGTGTTGAACCCTTAAGATTCTTAAAAAAATCAACCGGGAATTGCGGCGAATCGACTCACCCGGTCATCGCTATGCTCGACCACCCTCTCTTCGCCTGCGGCGGAAAGAGGGAGTTTGCAAGGCTTTTATTTTAACTGTCATCCTGAGGAACGAAGGATCTATTGTTGAATCTGTCCAATCGTTGAATAGATGCTTCACTATGTTCAGCATGACAAAATTATTTTTCTTCCTCAACCCTCTTTTCGCCGCAGGCGAAGAGGGTCGCCGAGCGAAGCGCAGACGGGGTGAGTCTTCTAAACCAGGTACATCAATAATTCATGCTTCACTCAGTCCATGGCAAATACTTTGGTGAAGTTTCTATCAATGTTGGATTAACCGCATTTAATGTTTCACCATTCAAAACCTCCTGATAAAGCATCAAATATTTTTGAGCCATTTTCTGTACGGTAAAATTGTCAACAGCATAATCATGGCAAAGCTGGTTATTAAATCCAGCCACGGCTTTAAGTCCATCGGTGAGTACTTGCTTACTGTTGCTAAGCAGCCCCACCTCTGGCAATACCAGTTCGGGCAGGGAACCATAGGGCGTGCCAAATACCGGGCAGCCAAAGTACAGACTTTCAATAATAGCCAAACCAAAAGGCTCGTGCCATAAAACCGGGAACAACAATGCTTTTGAACTGTTAAGCACCACCGACTTTTCATCATTATTAACCATGCCCTTAAACCGTACATTAATATTAAATGTAAAGCGCAACCCCATTTTTAAATTGAAGCGATCACCACCCAAAACTATCAGCTTGTTACCACTTTGAGTAGCCACATCAATAGCCCCCTTTACGTTTTTAACCCGCCAGGCAGCCTTTGCCAAAAAATGTGTGTGGGTTCGTTTTTTTGAAAGATCAGGTCTGGGATAATCATCGGGATCAAGACCATGGTGTATAAAAACCGATGAGCCATGCCGCGCTGCATGATCGGCAGATACAAATACGGAGTTCCTATCTAACTGATGCCCATAACCCGGATTGTTATGCACATTGATGAGGTAAGGTTTCTTTGTGAAATTGCTCACCTGGAAGTGAAAATGTACCACATCAATATCATCAGGTACCTGCATGTTCATATCAATAGCAGGATCATAAACTAAAATTTTTGCAAACGGGCATTCGGAGCCGGCGGCTACCAGGTAAGTTACCTCATGCCTCAAGCGGTTAAGCTCCTTACCCAGCCACCAGGTCACCCGCTCGGTGCCGCCGTATTTTGCAGCAGGTATTTGGGTATTGTTAACTATTAATATTTTCATCAGGCTGATAAAGTAAGCGCCCGAATTTCGGAATTTAATTTGGATTGAAAAGATTTGTCTGATTAACCATCCAGCTGCTTTTTCGCCCCCTTTACATCATAAAAATCAGGAGATTTTACTTTAACATCCAAAAAAACAGGTGTTATTGAAATTTATTTGCTTAAATTTTCATTTTAGCAATATAATCTATCAACTTTTTTAATTATTTTAGAAACTTAATTAAGTTCTTAACATTTTAACTAAAAGAAATGACAGTCATTAGCACTTCCGAAAAACTACCCCTTAAAAAAACAGCTGTAAATCCTATTATCATTATAGGCGCTTTATTTTTCATTTTCGGTTTTGTAACCTGGCTAAATTCGGTATTGATACCCTATCTTAAAATTGCCTGCCAGCTTAATAACATCGAATCGTTTTTGGTGGCCAGCGCCTTTTACATTGCCTATCTGCTGATGGCCAAACCGTCGGCTTGGCTGCTCAAAATATTTGGTTTTAAAAACGGAATGGCCGTTGGCTTAATTATCATGGCATTGGGCGCGCTGATATTTATACCCGCAGCATTAACCCGTACGTATGTCATTTTCCTGATCGGCCTGTTTGTACAGGGTTCAGGATTAGCGGTTCTGCAATCGGCCTCAAACCCATATATCACTATAGTTGGCCCACCCGAAAGTGCCGCCAAGCGTATCAGCATTATGGGTATATGTAATAAGTTTGCCGGTGTATTGGCCCCACTTGCCTTGGGCGCTGTTGTGTTAAAAAACATCGATGCTTTTACAGCTAAACTTGCCACGCTGAGTGACACTGAAAAGATAAGCGAGCTTAACGAGCTGGCTTCACGCGTTATATTACCTTATGTACTTATTGTAATTGTATTGGCGATACTGGCCGTACTGATCTATTTTTCGGGATTGCCTGAAATTGATACCGATCATGAGGACGAAACCGTTGCCGCTGCCAACTCCGGCAAAACCAGCATATTCCAGTTTCCGCACTTAATATTAGGAGTAATAGCCCTGTTCCTGTATGTAGGAGCCGAGGTCATAGCTGGCGATTCCATCATCAGTTATGGTATGGCGCATCATATCCCGTTGTCTACAGCCAAGTATTTTGCCTCTGGTACCCTTGCCTGTATGGTTATTGGTTATATTGCCGGCATACTATTTATTCCCCGTTATATTTCACAACAAAAAGCGCTGGTATATTCGGCTATTTTGGGTGTAATTTTAACTACTGTCGCACTACTTGTTCCTAAATATGCTTCGGTAGCATGTATAGCCCTTTTAGGTTTAGCCAACTCTTTAATGTGGCCCGCTATATGGCCGCTGGCACTATCGGGCCTGGGCAGGTTTACCAAAATAGGCTCCTCTTTACTGGTAATGGGTATAGCCGGCGCGGCTGTTTTCCCGCCAATTTATGGCTTCCTTGTTGATAAGACTAAAGAAAGTGCCGGCCCAGAGATGGCAGCACAATCTTCATACTGGATATTGCTTCCTATTTATTTATTCATCCTGTATTTTGCTACAGTAGGTTATAAAAAGGGTAAGCATGTAGTGGCGGTGTAAGGCTTTAGATTATCTGAATTACGTATTTTGTCTGAACCACGAGTTTTGTCTGAACCAGGATTCGTAGGATTATAGGATTACAAGGATTGTTGTCAATAAGAAATCCCAATAATCCCTGAATCCGTTTAATCATGGTTCAGACAATTTACAATATCACCGCTTAAACCATTTCCTGCTTGCCACCAGCAACCCAAACTCTTCCGACGGATTTTTCTCTGTTGATTTATGGTGAATTTTATGCGCCCTGCGGATACCCAGCAGGTAACGGTTATTGCTTTTAAAAGATTTGAAGCGGTTATGGATAAACCAATCATGGAAAATAAAGTAGATGATGCCGTATATACTGATGCCGGTACCAATCCAAAAGTGATAATCTAAACTGATATGCCCCGTCCACATCAGCCATAAAGCCAGCGCTGCAAAACCGATGCTAAAAATATCGTTCAGCTCCAGAAAGCCGTGCCTTTCCTGGTGATGCGTTTTATGGATAAACCACAGTGGCCCATGGAACAAGTATTTGTGCATAGCCCAGGAAATTACTTCCATTACAGCAATGGTCATAAGCACGATACCTATATCCGATAATACCTGCATATTATTTTGCCGCTAATGCCGGTTCTATAACGCTTTCTATGTCTGCGATGTTAACATCCTCTTGTCCGTCATATCCCGTTTTCTGAAATATCAGCTCCCCTTTTTTATTAAAGATGATCACGGTAGGATAACCTACAAAACCCAACTGCGCATCCGGGCATTTGGTTTTATCAGCTGGAGAAAAACTTTCCAATTGGCTTCCGACATGATTAACTTTCGAGTCGCAACCCTCTATAAAATATACAGGCAACCTGAAATCCTGTCGTTGGCTAAAAAACTGATATGACTTTACATAATTAGCCATTGATGTATCCTGAGCTATAAACTTTTTAACTACACCACTATCCGTGCGACATAAAGTTATAAAACAAAAATCTTTATTATTAAGGTGTTTAGCGTAAAGCTTGTGCAGCATACCCATTTCTATAAAACATGGCGGGCATGGTATAAACCACGAATCAATAAACAGTACTTTATTTTTACTCAACTGCTTTAAAGTAGTATGCTTACCATGAATATCGTAAACATCAATATCAGGCAAATATTTAAGTTGCTGCTTTTTAGCACTATTTTGTGCCCTGCCCATAGATGCCCAAAATAACATGCATGTCAGTAAGATATAATAGTTTATCTTCTTCATAACTAATAATTTAGTTTAATATAAGCCATACTAAAACAAAAAGCAGAAACAAATCTAATTGTTTCTGCTTCAATATTATTTACTTCGATATTCTAAATTAAAAATCCGAAATCTGAATTCCCAAATCCGAAATCTTATATATGTATCGGCCTGTTCTCGGTAGCTGCTAAACATGCTTCGCGCATGGCTTCGGTATAAGTTGGGTGGGCGTGGCTCATGCGCGAAATATCTTCGGCGCTTGCACGGTATTCCATAGCTACAACAGCTTCGGCTATCATATCCGCGGCACGCGGACCAATCATGTGTACACCCAGGATTTCGTCGGTAGCGGCATCAGCCAGTACTTTTACAAAACCATCCAAATCACCGCTGGCACGGGCACGACCGCTGGCCTTAAATGGGAACGAACCTGTTTTATATTTTACACCGGCCTCCTTTAACTGCTCTTCGGTTTGGCCCACGGCAGCAACTTCTGGCCAGGTATAAACAACACCCGGTATCAGGTTATAGTCAATGTGCGGTTTTTGGCCGGCAATAATCTCGGCAACCAAAGTACCTTCATCCTCGGCTTTGTGTGCCAGCATGGCGCCTTTAATAACATCGCCAATGGCATAAACACCTTTAACGCTGGTTTCCAGGTGATCATTAACGGTGATCTTACGGCCGCGTTCTTCAACCGTAATACCTATTTTATCCAAACCTAAATTATCGGTATAAGCTATACGGCCAACGGCTACCAGGCAGTAATCGCCTTTAAGCTCTTTTTTCTCGCCTTTAGGGGTATCAAAACTTACAGTAACTTCTTTACCTTTTACCGTAGCGCCGGTAACTTTATGACCCAGGTAAAACTCCATACCCAGTTTGGTTAATACTTTTTGCAGCTCGCGACCCAATGCTTTATCCATAGTTGGGATAATGCCATCCATAAATTCAATTACAGATACTTTAGACCCTAAACGTGCATATACAGAACCCAGCTCCAAACCAATAACCCCACCGCCTATCAGTACCAGGTGTTTAGGTATTTCGGTGAGTGTTAAAGCCTCGGTAGATGTGATAATGCGTTTTTTATCGATCTTTAAAAATGGCAGTGCCGATGGTTTTGAACCGGTAGCAATGATCACGTTAGTGCTGGTGATCTCGGTTTCGGTGCCATCGCTTTTTTTAACGATGATGGTATTTTTATCTTTAAATGATCCTACACCAAAGTGGGTATCGATCTTGTTTTTCTTCATCAGGTAGCTAATGCCGCTGGTGTTGGCATCAACCACTTCCTGCTTACGTTTGATCATCTGCCCGAAATCAATTTTCAGGTTATCCAGGTTAATACCATGCGTTTTAAATGAGTGAGCCGCGTTATGGTAATGTTCAGACGAATCAAGCAAAGCCTTTGACGGGATACAGCCAACATTTAAGCAGGTACCCCCAAGGGTAGGATATTTTTCAACGATAGCGGTTTTTAAACCCAGCTGGGCACAACGTATAGCGGCTACATAGCCTCCAGGGCCCGAACCGATAACGATAACATCATATTGCATAGTAGTGTATTTTGTGGTTGGCAAAGTTAATGGTTATTAGCCTATTATTTTATAGATTTAGGGTCAAAATTCACAATACTTGTTTACCCAGGAACGGATCAGCGCTACCCTGTCTTTTATAAACCGCGTGCCAAAAAACAAATTCGACCAGTCGTCAAAGTGATCGTGCTGAAACCCTAAATAAAATACCCAGAACCCAACACCCAGGTAAGGGATAGCTTTAAGCTCTTCTTCGGTAACATCCCTGTTTTCGCGATACCCCGAAATAAAAACCGCAAACATCCGGTCGGCCTCCTCATTGCTGAGCTTGCCCGTATAATTATGCACAAAGAAATGCACAAAGAACGACATCAGGTCATTTGCCAGATAGCCCTTACCGGCAAAGTCGAAATCGAAAAAGGTTAAAGTCCCGGCTTCGCTAAAATGGAAGTTCTTCGGTAAAAAATCATACTGGCAATACCCGTAGCTAAATTTACCGGTATCAAATGATGTCAGCTTTTCAATTACCTTATCTGCGGTTTCTTTTAAATAAGTGTACTCCTCAGGCAGATCTTTAAAAGCCGGTTTCAGGTCTTTTATGGGTTGGGTGAGCGTAGTTTCAGTTGTATATGCTTTCCGCTGATGCTTTAGTTCGATAACCGAAGTTATATTATGAACTATCGCCATTTGCCTGCCGATTGTTTTGAGCTGATCGTCCGTTAGTTCAAAAACAGGGCCACCTTCGGCGTAAGAAAATAAAATACCATAACGAATACCTTCGGCGGCTTCAAATTGCTGCAGCTGATCACCCCGGGTGTCTTTAATTGGATAAGCTACACTGGCGCCGTTTTCTTTTAACAGGTTCAGTAGCTCTATCTCTCCCTTTATTTCGTCGGCCGAACGGTGCTGCTCACGGTAAACTTTGAAAACGTATTGGGCATCTGTGGCTTCTATAATATAGGTATCGCTCACTCCACGTAACAAATACTTACAGGTTATAAGTTTTAAGCCGTAAGCATCCTCAATATACGTTTTTAAGGCGATGGCCGATAAGGTTGAATACTGCGCAGGAAACTTGGGCATAGGTAAAAGATTTAGATAGCCTACAATGATACAAAATTGAAAATACTTAGCGCCGGGCCTACTCTTATTTTACCAAACATTAGCCATTTATTAGCCTGTTATTGTAACAGTGTTGAAATGAACGTTTAAATGATGATTTACTTGTTATTTTAGTCAGTAAATTGACTGATCTCATGAAAAAAAATCTCCTTTACTATTTAAATAAAACTCCGCCCAAATCCACTGCTTAAGGTAGAGTCTTAAAAAAAGTCTTCCCTGCCGGATTAAATTTATACTCACCCTTCCAGGGGGATATTTTAACAGCGGTTGCTTTGTGCGAAGATTTACTGAAGCATATTTACTACATTTAAGCTTATTTTTATTGACTGATCCTTAACAATGAACAATTTATCATTTATCAAAGTGCATTATAAATTAATGCTCCTGCTGGCAATTACATTTCTGCCGGCCATCACCCAGGCCCAACTGCTGGAAACCAAAGAAAAATACACCCATGCCGATACGCTGCGCGGCGCCCTTTCACCATTGCGTAGCTGTTACGATATCAATTACTACCACCTTGATGTTAAGGTTAATATTGATCAAAAAGCCATTAGCGGCAGCAACCAGTTTAAATTTACCGCCACGCAGGATTTTACCAAACTGCAGTTTGATCTGTTTGCCAACCTTAATGTAGATAAGGTGGTATATAAAGGAAGGACCCTGGCTTATACCCGCGATGCTAACGCCGTATTTGTAACATTCCCGCAAACCATAGCAAAAGGCAGTAAGGACGAATTTACAGTATACTATTCAGGTAAGCCAACCATAGCCGTAAATGCTCCCTGGGATGGCGGACTGGTATTTAAAAAAGATTCTCTGGGTAAGCCCTGGGTGGCTACGGCCTGCGAGGGTGTAGGCGCCAGCATCTGGTGGCCCAATAAAGATCACCTGAGCGATGAGGTAGACAGCATGATGATCAGCATCAGCGTACCTAAAGGTTTAAAAGATGTATCCAACGGCCGCCTGCGTAAGGTTACCCCTTTAAAAGATGGATATACCCGTTTTGATTGGTTTGTTGCCAATCCCATCAACAACTATGATGTGGCTGCAAACATTGGCGATTATACCCACTTTAGCGACACCTACGATGGCGAAAAAGGTAAACTCACCCTTGATTACTGGGTACTGCCGGCCAGTCTTGACAAGGCCAAAAAGCAATTTGGCGAAAACGTAAAACCCATGCTTAAAGCCTTTGAACATTGGTTTGGCCCTTATCCTTTTTATGCCGACGGTTATAAACTGGTAGAGACACCGCACCTGGGCATGGAACACCAAAGTGCTACGGCTTATGGAAACCATTACCTGAACGGTTATTTAGGCTATGATATGTCGGGCACGGGCTGGGGACTTAAGTGGGATTACATCATTGTACACGAAAGCGGCCACGAATGGTTTGGCAATAACATTACCGGGAAAGATCTGGCCGATATGTGGGTCCATGAAAGCTTTACCTGCTACTCCGAATCGTTATTTATTGAGGATAACTGGGGTAAAAAAGCCGGACAGGAATACAACAAAGGGCTCAGACCAGGTATCGGTAATCGCAGCCCGATTGTTGGGGTTTATAACGTAAACAAAGAAGGCTCGGAGGATATGTACCCTAAAGGTGCCGTATTGCTCAACATGGTGCGCACCATTATTAACGACGATGAAAAATGGCGCACTATTTTACGCGGCCTTAACAGTACATTTTACCACCAAACCGTTACTTATGATCAGGTGGTGAATTATATTAATGATCAGTCGGGCAAAAACCTGCTGCCTGTTTTTGATCAGTACCTGCATTATAAAAACCTGCCTATACTGGAGTTTGGTGTACGAGATGGCAAACTGTTAAGCCGTTGGATAGCCGATGCTAAAGGTTTCACTATGCCGGTACTGGTAAGGGTTAAAGGCGGCGAGTATAAATTTATTACCCCTACCACCCGCTTTACCCCGGTTGAAATTGAAGGCGCTACCAAAGACAATATTGAGGTTGATACTTTTAATTATTATATAGGAATACTGATTGATTAAGTTGATTGATTTAATTACGATATAAAGACATGCGAAATAATACACTTTACATTTTTTCACTTACCCTTTTACTGGTAAGTGTTTGTTTATTGCCCGCACAAGCCCAGCTTGGCGCAAACCGCGAAACCTTTACCCGTGCCGATACCTTACGCGGAAGTTTGTCACCTTTACGCACTTGTTACGATATTAACTACTATCACCTGGATGTGAAGTTTGATATCGGTCAAAAATTCATCAGCGGCAGCAACTTATTTAAATTTACCGCTACGCAGGATTTTACCAAATTACAGTTTGATCTGTTTGCTAACCTGAAGGTTGAAAAAGTAGTTTATAAAGGAAAAAAATTGCCCTATACCCGCGAGTTTAACGCAGTGTTCATCACGTTTCCGCAGACTATAACTAATGGCAGCAAGGATGAATTTACGGTATATTACTCAGGCAACCCAACCATTGCCAAACGTGCCCCCTGGGATGGTGGCGTAGTATTCACTACCGACTCCCTGGGCAAACCCTGGGTAGCTACGGCCTGCCAGGGTGTAGGTGCAAGCATCTGGTGGCCAACAAAAGATCATCAGTACGACGAGGTGGATAGCGCGCTGATTAGCATCAGTGCACCCAATGGCTTAAAGGATGTATCAAACGGCAGGCTGCGTAAGGTAACCAAGCTAAAGGATGGCTATACCCGTTTCGACTGGTTTGTGGCTAATCCTATCAACAACTATGATATTGAAGCCAACATTGGCGATTATGTACATTATGATGGTACCTATCAGGGCGAAAAGGGCAAGCTGACACTCGACTACTGGCCGTTAAGCTATAACATTAACAAAGCCAAAAAACAATGGAACGAAAACGCGACCAAAATGCTGAAAGCCTTTGAACACTGGTTTGGCCCATACCCTTTTTATGAGGATGGCTACAAGCTGGTAGAAACCCCGCACTTAGGCATGGAACACCAAAGCGGTACCGCCTATGGCAATCATTACCAAAATGGCTACCTGGGCCGCGACCTGTCAGGTACGGGCTGGGGTTTAAAATGGGATTTTATTGTAGTGCACGAAAGCGGGCACGAATGGTTTGGCAACAACATCACCTCCAAAGATGTTGCCGATATGTGGATCCATGAAAGCTTCACTAACTATTCTGAATCCTTGTTTATTGAAACTTTTTATGGTAAACAGGCCGGGCAGGAATACGTACATGGCACACGTATGAACATTGTAAACGACCGCCCTATTGTGGGTCCGTACAATGTGAACCGCGAAGGATCGGGCGATATGTATTACAAAGGCGGCAACCTGCTCAACATGGTACGTACCATTATTAACGATGATGAAAAATGGCGCAACATACTGCGCGGCCTCAATAAAACTTTTTATCACCAAACCGTTACTTATGATCAGATAGTGAATTACATCAGTGAGCAGGCCGGTATCAATTTATCACCTGTATTTGATCAGTACCTGCATTATAAAAACATCCCCATACTGGAGTTTACAACAAGAGAAGGCAAAACACTTTGCAAGTGGACCAACGCTGATGCTAAAGGCTTTAACATGCCGGTAAGAGTGCGGGTAAAAGGCGGCGATTATAAATTCATCACCCCAACCACCCGTTATTCCCCAGTTAATTTGGAAGGCGCCACTAAAGATAATATTGAAGTTGATACTTTTAATTATTACGTAGGGGTAATGGTTGATTAAGTTGTATTAAGAGCGTTGATGAGTAAATAGGCTGTCATGCTGAACTTGTTTCAGCATCCCACATGCTGTTCCGTATTAGAGCTTAACACATGGGATGCCGAAATAAATTCGGCATGACCTGGCTAAAAGAAACTTTATTTCAAAAAAATTGCAACCTAAAAGCATAACGTGCGTCTTATAAACAAACAATTAACTTAACATGAAATCACTAACCAAACTATTACTTGTTGTGGCATTGGCAGCAGGTACCGCAGGCCATACTTTCGCAAAAGCAACCCCCGTTGTTAAAACCATAAGTCAAACTACCCAGGACCGTCATTTATCCGGTTTTCATGCTATTGACCTGGCAGGTTCTTTTGATGTATATATTACCCAGGGGTCAACCGAATCGGTAAAAGTAGAAGCTCCCTCCGATGTGATTGACCGTATTATTACCGAGGTACAGGGCGGTGTTTTAAAGATCCACAGTAAAAAAGACACCAACTGGGGCAACTGGAGCTGGGGCAACAAGAAAATGGTGATCTACGTTACCGCTAAAGATCTGAACAGCGTTGGTGTAACCGGCTCAGGTGATATATTTTTTAAAGACGGCATTACTACCAATTCATTAAAATTACAGATCACAGGCTCGGGCGATATGCTGGGCAAAGTGAATGTAAAAACGCTGGAAAGTAAAATATCAGGCTCCGGCGATATGAAACTTTCTGGCCGTGCCGATGAATCGACAATAAGCGTGGTTGGCTCCGGCGATTTTACCGCCCGCGACATGGTAACGATTAACACAGCAGTACGTGTAGCAGGCTCTGGCGACGCGGTAGTAAACGCCAGCAATAAAGTTGACGCCTCTGTTAGCGGTTCAGGCGATATTCATTATACCGGAGGTGCTAAAAATATCAATAGCGCAAAAGCCGGTAGCGGGGATATTGAAAGGTTGTAACCTCATAGCCTCACCTAATCCTCTCCAAAGGAGAGGATTCCTGATTAGCGAGGTGGAAATATATTAAAAGAAAAGAGCGATAGGCATAACCTATCGCTCTTTTCTTTTTTAACCCTCTCATTAGGAGAGGGCAGGGTGAGGCTCTGAATCCTAAAACCTCGTATAAAAAGCCAGCTGTGCCACATGGTTCAGGGTATAGCTTTCGGCTTGTTTAATGTATTGGTTAAGGTATCCGGTTTCTACGTCGATCATTTTGTTGATGCGGTAGCCTACGGCAACATAGGCCCGGTTTTGATCAAAGAAATGCTTGTTCACCTTATTTTTATTTTGGATATTAACAAACACCTCATTCTGCAAGGCCAGGAACGGGCCCTTGCTAAATACTGCCGAATCGTTTTTAAATGGTATTACCCCTCTTGCAAAATACCGGAAACGTTGCGAAAAATAATGATCGTTCTTGTTGGCTGCAGTGTTACCCAAAAAGCGTTGCTCCCAACGGAACCGGTGCGATACCGCGATGGTTTTACCCATCTTGTGCGAGTAGGTGTACTGCTGCCAGATGCGGTGCTCAGGCCTGAAGGTTTTATCGCCAGCCGCGGTGCGGCCACTGGTAGCAATGTAGGCATAACCTAATGCTCCTACTTTGTTTTTAGCAAAATAGTAATTGGCAGACGGGCGCAGGAGCACATTTTTTAAATAACTTATCTGATCATGTGAGCGGAGCTGCCCATCAAATGAATAGCCCCAATGATCTGATAATTTTTGTGAGTGAAACCATGCCCCCCATCCCGAAAACTGATTATCCTGCGCAAATAGCTTTGCAGGCACTATAAATAATAAAACAATAAGAACTGATAATTTTTGCTTCAACTGCATAGGTATTAGTATTTGTTAAGGTTAATTACTGTTAATCTTTAAATCGCACCAAAGTTTGACGGCCCAAATCAAACGTTATCCTAAACGCTTCCTGGTTGCTGAAATAACCCGGTGTTTGGTGCAAACTTAAAATAAATTGTCCTTTTATGCGCTTGTATAAAAATGGCGTGTATATCAGATCCATGCGGTTATAGGTTTTCTTTTCAAAAAACGAATCACCATAAATAATATGGCTGCCCTGGCCTTTATAAAACTCATCAAACAAGGCAAAGCGGTGCCAGCCTAAATATACACTTGCCACAAAGCCGGCAGGTTTTTGAAAACCATCCAAACCACGGGTACGTTCAAATGACATCATTCCACCAGCCTCAAAGCTTAGCGAATCCAATATGGTTTTGTGACTAAAATCAAGCCCTAACCTAATTTGGCCGCCGCCATTATCCTGTATATGATCATTAGGGATAGGAATGGCCGGCCCGGCATCATGCATCAGCAAAAAATAATGCGATACATAAAATGGTCCGCTAAGACTTGGCCTGTATTTCCCCGAAAAGCCGAATAAAAACTGTTCGCGGTCGGTATTGGTTTGGCGGCTCACCCAATCAATCCAGCCGGTTTCTGTAAAATGCTCATTGGTGTATCGGGCCAGTAAACCTTGCACATTGGGGCGGTAATAACGTAAAGTATCATTCAGTAAAGCCCGGGGATAATCGGTCAGTAAACCTTCGCGCGGAAAAGCACCGGCATTAAACAGCCAGTTTTTACCGGTATAGCTATAATAAGCAACAGGATCAACCTTTAAAAAATAAGGCTGGGCGCCAAACTCATGGATGCCGTTAACCCCCACAATAAAGTGATGAACACTATCGATATTCAAGCCCAGGTCAAGCGCCGTACGCACACCCGAGTAGGTACGTGACCGTAACACAAAATCCTTATACTCGCGGTTATCCAGAAAACCCATTCCGTTAAAATGGATATCGAGGCTATTTTGCGCCAAAGCAGCGGTGCTGCTTATGATAGTTATGATTGCTAATAGGTATAGTTTTTTAAACATGGGGTTATTATTTAACTGTTAAACTTGTAAAACCACTGTTCCTGCTCCCTACAAACGGATCCGTTCGCCAGGAAAAAAACAGCGCGTAGTTCCCTTTTTTCATGGGGGATTTGAATGTAAATTTATAATGTGCCTGTGCCCCGGGTTTTAATGGCGGCAGGTCATAAAAATCGTTCCCGGCCGACTGAATCTCCACAATATCCGGACCGAGGAAAAAACACACCTCAACTGTAAGCGGATGCAGTGCATTTTTATTACTGAAATCGATAGTGAACGGATACGGATTGGTGATGGTTAAGTTAACCGACTGCTGTTGCCCGGGTGCCGATGTAATACTATCGACCGACGCTTTGCATATCACTTTTTGATAGGTACGTGCATCGTTGATCCAGCCGCCATACCACTTACCTGTAGTGATAATACTATCAGTACTTACGTTAGGCCATTTATCCTGTGTAAGGTAATATACATCGGTATGCTGCAGGCTATCTTCAAAGGGCCACATATCAAACTGGGTGGTACGGTAATACCGTGAATCGTACGCAAACCCTTTTAATGAGTTGGTATAAAAACAATATTTGGATGGGTTTTGATATTCATCCCTCATCACCACATAATGATCGCCCGCTTTAGCATGTACTGCCTTTGCCCAATCCCTGAAACCGTAGTAGCTGGCTAATTGTCCGTTCTGTTTTAAAAACGAGAAACCCGCTACCAGGCATAATCTGAATGCAACAATAAGCACGATATTAACCACAGCCAACCGGTAAAGCCATACCGGGCTAAATTCTTTTTGTTTAAGATTGATCAGGGCCAGCATAACCAGTGGCACAAAAGCTATCAGCGTATAATGCGGCTGCACATTTACTTTGAGGGTATTCAGATAAAAGAAAACAAAAACACCGGCGGCATTCACCATGAGGCAGCGCATAAAGGCGTCCTTAATTTTGGTAGTGAAAGCCTTGTAAAATATAAACCAGCTAATGAGCGGTCCGCCAATGAGCAGTTGCGCAAGCAGGTAATTAAAGCCGTAAATAATATCAAAACCACCGCCAGAGCGTTCGAACAAATTAAAATTCACCGCCGGGAAATTGTGGTGGTACTGCCATAGTATATGTGGTACAAACAAAGTCAGGGCCAGCACTACGATCAGGTAAAACGAGCCGCGCTTTAACAGCTTTAAGTTTGATAGCAGGGTAAAACCAACAAGTAATACCCCATGATATTTACTGTACATAAGGCAAGCCACTACAACGCCAAGTATCAGCGCTAATACCCAGCTATCATGATCAAGGTATTGCTGGTAAAAAAAGTAGAACAAAACGGCGAAGAACAATAGTGGTGCATCGGGCGTGGCGGTAAAGCCATACACATGAAATATCAATATGCCCGCCATAAACAGGATAAACCATTTGGCACTAACCGCATACCGTTGCAGCATGAGCCATACCAGGTATATAGCCAGCGTGCTTGACAGAAGTGTTATCAGCCGTGCGCCCAGTTCATTATGCATCAATGTATCGCCAATGCGAATAAATACGGCCACCATTGGCGGGTGGTAATAAAAACCCCAATCCATCATACGCGAAAACACCCAATAGTAAGCTTCATCAGCATGTAGCTCCAGGGTGCTGGCCTGTAAAACGTTTAATGCTGTCCACAACAATAAAAAATAAATAATAGGGCGGTTATACTTTTCCGTTGCCTGTTTATTATTTAAGGTGCTGTGCTGCATTAATTATGATAAAAATTGAATTGGCAAAGGTATGATAAAAGATATAAGGCATAAAGCGATCGTAATCATCATTAAGTAAATTGATCAAATAATATGGTTAATGTTGTTAATTTAGCTTTCCTGATCATACACCTAATCATCTTCATCAATGCCCGAGTCAATACAAATCATCAAAGGTCCAAGAACTTTCATCCTTAACCTGGTTAAGGATCTAACCGTTGAACAGCTTAACCATATTCCGCAAGGATTTAACAATAACCTGATCTGGAACCTGGCCCACATCATATCCGGCCAGCAAGGCATCTGTTACACGCGTGCCGGGCTGCCTATTGTTGTGGACGATAAATACTATACCCCCTATCGCCCGGATACCAAACCCCAGGATTTTATTGATGCGGATGAGGTAGCAATTATCAAGGAGCTATTCCTATCAACGATTGACCAACTGGAAACCGATATACAGAACAATCTGTTTGTAAATTATCCCGCCTGGACCTCCCGCTATAATTTTGACGTGAACTCGTTTGATGAAGCTATAGATTTTTTACCTTTTCATGAAGGGTTACATGCGGGTTATATCATGGCTTTGAAAAGGGCGGTTTTGAAGGAGCTGGAATAAAGCCTCACCCAACCCTCTCCAAAGGAGAGGGCTTTAAAATGCTTTTTAAAGTCTCCCCTTTCGGGGGAGATTTAGAGGGGGCTTAATCAAGGTTCAGACAAACAAAAAAGACCTTCTTTTGCAAGAAGGCCTTTAATATAATAAGTTTACGAATGATCATTAACCTGCTAATGCCGCGGCACCGCTCACAATTTCGGTAAGCTCGGTAGTGATGGCTGCCTGGCGGGCCTGGTTGTATGAAAGCTTAAGGGCTTTTAACAGATCGCCTGCGTTTTCAGTAGCCTTATCCATAGCCGTCATGCGGGCACCATGTTCAGATGCATTTGAATCCAACACAGCACGGTACAACTGGATCTTGATATTTTTAGGGATCAGCTGTTCTACAATTTCCTCTTGCGATGGCTCCAGGATGTAATCAACATTAGCAGTTTTTGTTTGCTCCTGTTTTTCAGGTTTTGGCACCGGCAATAATTGCTCGGCAATTAAATACTGTACTGCAGCGTTCCTGAAATGGTTATAAACCAGCTCAACACGGTCAAAATCACCATCAACAAAACCTTTCATAATGCTTTCGGTAATTTTTGAAGCATTTTCAAAGTTAAGGTCAAGGTACAGATCGTTATTGTTGCCAATTACGTTGTATTTGCGCCTTTGGTAATACTCCTGGCTTTTTTTACCAATAGCCACTATCGAAACATTACCGGCCTGCAATTGCTTGCTGTATTTTTCGGCGATAAGGTTGTTGGCTGTTTTAATAACGTTGGCATTAAAAGCGCCTGCCAAACCACGGTTTGATGATACCACAATCACCAATATGCGCACGGGCTCGCGCTCCTGCAAATAAGGTGATGAGCCATCCTCTAAACTTTGAGAAAGATTTGCCAGCAGCTCTTTAAGCTTATTAGCATAAGGGCGCAATTGAACGATAGCATTTGTAGCGCGCTTTAACTTGGCAGCCGAAACCATTTTCATGGCCTTGGTGATCTGCTGTGTTGACGACACAGATGTTATCCTGTTTCTTACTTCTTTTAAATTAGCCATTCTTTTTTTTTAGTATCAAGTATCGAGTATCAGGTATCAAGATTTTGAACATGAATACTGACACCAATGGTACCTATATTTTGTATCAAGTGGTATCAAATATCAAGACCTAAAAAGGTACTTGATACTTGATACTAATTACTTGATACTACTAATTAATATCTTCCTGCCAGTTCTTTTGCTACTGTTTCCAGTACGCCGGTTATCTGGTCGTCAAACTTACCTGCTTTAAGGGCAGCTAATACTTCTGGATGACGGGCTTCTAACTGACTGGTATATTCTACTTCAAACTTCCTGATGTCTTTTACAGGCACATTACGCATCAGGTTTTTAGTACCTAAGTAAATAATTGCAACTTGTTTTTCAACAGATACAGGTGAGTACTGACCTTGTTTCAGGATCTCCACGTTACGTACACCTTTATCCAGTACGTTTTTGGTTGATGCGTCAAGATCTGATCCGAATTTAGAGAAAGCCTCCAGCTCGCGGTATTGAGCCTGGTCAAGTTTTAAAGTACCTGCTACTTTCTTCATTGATTTGATCTGCGCGTTACCACCCACACGTGATACCGAGATACCTACGTTAATAGCCGGACGAACACCCGCGTTGAACAGGTTTGATTCCAGGAATATCTGACCATCAGTAATAGAGATTACGTTGGTTGGGATATAAGCAGATACGTCACCAGCTTGTGTTTCGATGATAGGCAATGCGGTTAATGAACCACCACCTTTAACGATACCCTTGATAGACTCAGGCAGGTCATTCATCGCCTGGGCGATAGAATCATTTGCGTTGATCTTAGCGGCACGCTCTAATAAACGGCTGTGCAGGTAAAACACGTCACCAGGATAAGCCTCGCGGCCCGGTGGACGACGTAATAATAACGATACCTCGCGGTAAGCAACAGCTTGTTTTGACAAGTCATCATAAATGATCAATGCCGGGCGACCAGTATCACGGAAATACTCGCCGATAGCAGCACCAGCGAAAGGAGCAAAGAACTGCATGGTAGCAGAGTCGGCAGCACTTGCAGATACAACGATAGAGAATGGCATAGCGCCGTTTTCTTCCAGCGTACGTACAATGTTTGCCACTGTACTTGCTTTTTGACCGCAAGCTACATATATACAGATAACTGGTTTCCCAGCATCATAAAATTCTTTTTGGTTAATGATGGTATCAATACAAACGGCAGTTTTACCAGTTTGACGGTCACCAATTACCAGCTCACGTTGTCCGCGGCCAATAGGGATCATCGCATCGATAGCTTTAATACCGGTTTGCAAAGGCTCGGTTACCGGCTGACGGTAGATAACACCTGGCGCTTTACGCTCTAAAGGCATTTCATAAGTTTGACCTGTGATAGGGCCTTTACCATCAATTGGGTTACCTAAAGTATCAACAACACGGCCAAGCATACCTTCGCCAACGTGAATTGATGCAATGCGGTTGGTACGTTTTACTGTATCACCTTCCTTAATATCGTCAGATTTACCTAACAATACCACACCCACGTTATCTTCTTCAAGGTTAAGAACGATACCTTGCAATCCTGTGCCAAATTCTACAAGCTCACCTGATTGTACTTTTGTTAATCCATAAACGCGTGCAATACCATCACCCACCTGGAGTACAGTACCCACTTCTTCTAATTCAGATTCTGACTTGAAGCCTGCCAATTGCTGACGCAAAATTGCCGATACTTCGTCTGGTCTTACCTCTACCATTGTTTAAAATTTATTTAGAGTTTTAGTGTTAATATTAAACCGCCTGTTCGGCAAATTCTTTCTTTAATTTTTTTAAGCTCGCCGCAATACTGGTATCAACCTGCCTGTCGCCTACTGTTAGTACAAAACCACCAATTAATGATGGGTCAACCCTGGCTTCTAATATTACAGTACCACCAACTGCCTTTTGAACTTCGGCTACTATAGTTTTCTCATTAGCTGCCGATAATTTGGTAGCCGAGGTAACTTTAGCTGTAGTGATATGCCTTTTAATATTATACAGGTTAATATACTCAACCGCGGTAGTGTATAAAACCTCGCCACGACCTTTGTTAACCATCAGTTTAAAAAACGCGATAGTAGCCTTGTTCACCTTGCCCAAAAACACTTCATCAAGTATTTTTATTTTTTTGATGTGGGCGATGATCGGGTTGCTCAAAACAGCTTTAAGTTCGGGGCTTCCCTTTAAGGTGTGTAAAAAAAGATCCATATCGGCTTTGATCACATCAACAATCTCTTGTTCCTGTGCAAGGTCAATAAGCGATTTGGCGTACCTGGATCCTACTGTTAATTCTGACATGTCTTTTTTATTTCGGATTTCGAATTTTCGATTTCGGAATTTTTTATTTTGAGTTTAGGATATTTAACTTCGGGAGCTGATAAGGAAATAAATCCGGAATCGAACACCCCAAATCCGAAATCTCTATAATTTCACTTCCTTTAATAGCTGGCTAACCAGTTCATCCTGTTTTTGCTGATCTTCAAATTGCTTGCGTAATACTTTCTCGGCAATTTGTAATGATAGTGTAGCTACCTGGTTTTTAACATCAGCCATCGCGATTGATTTCTGGTTGTTAATTTCAACACGGGCCAACTCAATCATGCGTGCACCTTCTTTGTGTGCCAGTTCCTTAGCATCTACAATCATTTGCTCTTTAACCTTGCGGGCCTCAGTTAATATCTGGTCGCGCTCGGCACGGGCCAGTTTCAATAATGATTCATTCTCATTAGTTAAACGGGCCATTTCTTCTTTGGCAGCTTCGGCTTTTGAAAGTGAATCTTCAATAAAGCGTTCACGATCATTAAGTGCCCCTAAGATGGGTTTCCAGGCAAACTTTCCTAACAAAAACAACAGGATCGCAAATGATATTGTTGTCCAAACAACCAAACCAAGATTCGGGGTAACTAATTCCATAATTTATGTAAGCTATTACTTTATATGTTATTCTTTTTAATCAGATTAAAACAAGCCCGGAGCCAATCGCTCCGGGTTGTTCATTTTTTCTTTAACCCTAATAATTAGAGTAAAGCAACTACCACAGCAAACAAAGCAACACCTTCAACAAGGGCTGCAGCGATGATCATGTTAGTTTGAATTTTTGAGGCTGCTTCAGGCTGACGGGCGATACCTTCAACGGCTTTACCACCGATTTGACCGATACCAATACCAGCGCCAATAACGGCTAAGCCAGCGCCAATTGCACCTACTTTACCTGTAACTCCTGCTGCAGCTACTGCTTGTGCAATTACTCCAATCATTCCAATCATTGTTTGATAATTTAACGTGTGTATATATATTGTAATTAATTCAGATTAATGGTGATGCTCTTCAACCGCCATACCAATAAACAGCGATGTCAGCATCGTAAAAATAAAGGCCTGTAAAAATGCTACAAGCAATTCTATACAATCCATAAACACCACAAACGGAACAGAAACCGTTGCCATCCATGCTGTTTTAAAGATAAAGATCAATGATATTAAACTTAGTACTATAATGTGGCCCGCAGTAATGTTCGCAAACAAACGAATCATTAATGCAAATGGCTTTGATATGATACCAATAATTTCAACCGGAACCATGATGGGATATAACCAAACCGGGATATCGGGTGTAAAAATGTGTTTCCAGTAATATTTGTTACCGCTAAAGTTTATAACAATCAGCACAATTACCGATAGTACCAAAGTTACCGCGATATTACCGGTAAGGTTAAAACCTCCCGGAAAAAACGGAACCAAACCTAACAGGTTGTTGATCAATATAAAAAAGAAGATGGTTAACAGCAAAGGCATGTACCTTGCATATTTTACACCGATGTTAGGTATAGCCACATCATCCCTTACAAAAAGAATAACTGGCTCCAGCCATGACTGTAAACCTTTTGGTGCTTTACCTGCGCGTTTTTTATAAGATGAGCTTATGCTAAAAAATACGATCAATAATATGATCATACCCATCCACATACTGGCAACATTGCGGGTTATTGAAAAATCATAAACCTTAGCGTCCTTATTAACTTCACCAGCTTCATCAACGGCTAATATTTTATTACCCTCAAGCTTGTAGTTGTAATACTCGCCTTTGTGAACAGGAGCCTCATGACCTTCTTCATGATGAAGACCTAATTTCTCTGACGAAAAAATTTCCAATCCTTTATCAGTATACAGAATAACTGGCAGTGGAATGGCAATATTTCCGAATACATGCATGGAGTGCGAATCACCAATATGTTCAAATACGACCTCTTTTGGATCAAACGGCTTTTCAGTGCTCTCGGCAGCTTTTTCCTGCGAAAAGGAAAGTGTAGGCTTTACACAAAATAGCAAAAAAAGCGCGGAAATCAGTAATGGTTTAAATATTTTTGAGTTCAAAATCGAGCAATTATTCATTCAGATGATGTTTTCTACCTTATTTTTTGGTTGCGCAAGTTACGTAATAGGCCATAAATTTCAAAGACCATATTTAAGAAATATACATAAAAAAAATCGCCCACAAAAACATACCGGTTTACCTTGTTTTTTAAAAGGAAAAACAGAGCAAAGAACATACAGGCCAATAGCTTAACCGTAGTAGCTGCTAAAAATGCCTGCGCATACATTTCTTTGTTAATTTTGGCTACCATCAGGATAGAAATTACCGTTAAAAACGTAAGTCCCGAAAGGAAAAAAAACAGCAGCCAGAACTTTGGGGTTATCAGATTGGTATGGCCGGTATAGGTTAATACCAACGGCGGTACCGCTATAATAATAATAAACAATAAATAGGATAATACAGTAGGTAGTAGTTTCAACTTTTTACAGATCTGATAACAATATACAATGCAATAAAAACCCCAACCAGCGATAACCCCGCTGTTGCCCACTTTACAGTATGGCCGGTAGCCTCATCAATTTTATACCCGGCAAAAGCAAAGACACCTATAACAGCAATCATCTGGAAAGCTATACCGCTAAATTTGGCATAACTATTTACCCGCCTGCCATTTTCGTCATCTTCCTGCTGTTCATTTTTAGCCATGCCGCAAATTTATTAAACCTATTGTATAATCTTTAGTATTTTAGCAATGCTTTTAAAACCAACATCTTATTTTGAGGCAATTACCTATAGTTTCTACGTATAAGCGCAGTAAATTTTTGCTGTTTACATTTATAATTATTGTTGCAGGATGCTCGCTCGAAAAACAAAGCGGCTTAAACCGTTCACTGCAAAACCTAACCGCGCACTACAATATCCTGTTCAACGCCAATGAATTATTGCGGCTTAAACAGGAAAGCTATGCTACATCGTTCCATGACGGGTATACCGAATTGCTGAACGTTTACCCCGATACCACCAGCCAGGGCGCCACTCCTGATAAGGATATGGAGGCCGTTGTTACCAAAGCCAATACCATTATTAACATCAAAGAACAAAGCCATTACATTGGCGATGCTTACCTGGTTATGGGCAAAGCAAGATTCCTGGAAGGCAGTTATTTTGACGCGGTGGAGTATTTTAACTACGTGATACGCTCCTTTGGCAATAAAACAACGTTAACCCAGGAGGCCTTGATTTGGAAAGGCCGGTCGCTTTTATATTTGAATGATCTGCCGCAGGCTAAAACAACCATCGATTCGGCAGTACAGAACATCGATCCTAAAAAACTCAAAAAAAGCTTCGCGGCCGATGTATACGCTACCAGACTGCAATACAATATCAACACGCAAAACTATGCCGAAGCCGAAGAGGATGCTAAACAGGCCATAGCATACAGTACCGTAAAAAGACTAAAGCTGCGCTGGATATTTATTTTGGCACAATTGCAGGAACTTAATTTAAAACCAGCCGATGCCTTTGATAACTATACGCGCATTGTTCAAAGTAATGCATCGTTTGAGATGGCTTTTAATGCCAATTTAAACCGCATACGCATACAGGATAACCGCAATGGGATTAAGCTAAGCAAAATAGACCTGCTGCGTAAATTATTAAAGAACCACGACAATCTTGATTTTAACGACCAGATTTACTACCAGATAGCAGGACAATATTATGCCGCCGGCGATATTGATAACGCCCTCAAAAACTACAAACTATCGGTACGTTACAGCACCAAAAATCAAAACCAGAAAGGCATATCCTATCTGCGTATTGCCGATATTGATTTTAAGAACAAAGCCGACTATGCCGGTGCCAAATTATATTATGACAGCACCCTTACTTACCTGTCGCCCGGCTATCCGGGCTATCAGCTCATTCTTAAAAAGAGCAACAACCTGCAGTTACTAACCGGTCTGTTCGAAACCATAGCCCGTGAGGATACCTTACAAATGCTGGCCTCGCTTGATGAAAAAACACGCATATCCCATATTGACGCCATGGTTGCGCGTAAAGCAGTTCAGGAAAAAGCCACTGCCGAAACAGCCGTGAGCGCCGGCGATCCATTTATCAATAGCAGCTCACTGGGCAATAACAATCCTGATGCTCAATCGCCAAACAGCCAAAACACCGCGAGTTCATTTTATTTTTATAATAATAACGCGATAAGCCAGGGCTTTGCCTCATTTAAACGCCAATGGGGTAATCGCAAGCTGGAAGATAACTGGCGGCGCAGCAAGCGTTCAAACAGTGGCATGCCGGCCAATGCCGGGCCTTTGGCACAAAACAGCCCTACGGATAAACCTGTTAGTCAGGCCGGTAAAATTGGGGATTCAGTAAATAATAATGGTTATAAACAGCAACTGATCCGTGACCTGCCGCTAACCCCCGATCTGCTTAAACAATCAAACATCCGTATTTATAACGCCTACCTTGATCTGGGCAACCTGTACCGCGATGTACTGGAAGATAAAAAGGAAGCCATAGTCATTTTTGAAAAACTGCTTGCCCGTTTCCCGGATAGCCCTGATAAGCCTGCTATATTTTATAACCTATACAGGCTTTATACTGATATTGACGCCACCAAATCTGAAAACTATAAGAACCGGATCCTGAAAGAATATCCGCAAACCGCGTTCGCCAAAATCATTCTCGACCCTGACTATGGCAAAAAACTAAATGATGCCAATGCAGGGTTCAATGTATTTTACAACCAGGTATATGACCTGTACACCCAAAAGCAATATGTCCAGGTTATCAGCAGTGCCGATGATCTTTTAAAAAGATATCCCGACAACCGTTTTTCGGCCCAGTTATATTATTTAAAAGCCATTGCTACCGGTCACCAGGAAAAGCTGCCGCCTTTTATGGCCGATATGCAGCAGATAGTGGATAAATATCCCGATGATTTGTTAGTAACCCCATTGGCCACCCAGCACCTGGCCTATATTAATGCCAACAAAGCCGAGGTAGCTGCCAGGCCCGTTGTATTAGCTGAGGATGATCCTAATGAAATACCATTCACCCCGCCTGTAGCTTATCAAATACAAACCGAATACCGCAAAGGCTTTATCCCATCGCAACAGGTTGAAGAGTACAGACACCCTGTAAGTGCACCGTTAAATGGATTGGCGCCTTCATCGGCACAAATCAAGTCGCCATTAGGCATTCAGCAAGGAAAGTTGGTTGATACACATATACAGCAGCCGGCGTACCAGCTGCAGCAGGCTGCACAAACAAACCCCGACAGTGTTGCTGCACCTGCCAAAGCCGAAATAAAAGCACAGAATATAATATCCATATTTTCAAAGCGCGATAGCAGTAATTATTATTTTGTAGTAAATGTTACTACGGGTACAACTAACCTGGCCTCTTCACGTTTTGGTATAGGGCAGTTTAACCGCACCCGTTTTTCGGGCAGTACTATTAAACACCAGTTGGTTAATGCCGGACCTGATGACCAGATAATTTATGTAGGCCGCTTTTACAGCCTGGAAGATGTAAAAAAATATGCAAGGGGCATCATTCCGCTGTTGCCTGATATTATGAAGGTACCAAAGGATAAATACAGTTTTTTTATCATAACAAAGGAAAATCTGGATAAATTAGCCGATCAAAAAACAGTAGATAGTTATATTG
Organism: Mucilaginibacter lappiensis; assembly: GCF_050433765.1. GTDB lineage: Bacteria > Bacteroidota > Bacteroidia > Sphingobacteriales > Sphingobacteriaceae > Mucilaginibacter > Mucilaginibacter lappiensis_A. Next base: position 202,241 of record NZ_JBNPWP010000012.1, read on the forward strand.
ACTATTACCAGAAAAATTATTGAAATGAGAACCACTAAGCCTAAGCTTACCCAGCAGGATATAAGAAGATATAATTGGTACATATGGCGAACCGTATTAGCCGGCTTTGTATTTGTTGCCATCATGATAGCGCTTACTATTTTTGATGTATTTGGCCAGTTACCCGCTTTTCGTGACTTAGAAAATCCTAAAAGCAACCAGGCATCAGAAGTAATATCGTCTGATAAGCAGGTTTTGGGTACCTATTATATCCAGAACCGCTCTAATGTAACTTACGCCGGATTATCGCCCTATGTGGTTAACGCGCTGGTAGCTACCGAGGATAAACGTTTTTTTGAGCACTCGGGTATTGACTTTGGGCGCAGCTTCACCATTTTTCTGCATTTGCTGGTAGGACAAAAACAAGGCGGAAGTACCATTACGCAGCAATTGGCGCTTAACCTGTTTTCAGAAAGGGCAGCCAATCCGTTTAAACGCGTTATTCAAAAAATGCAGGAATGGGTAACCGCGGTTAAGCTGGAACGTCATTATACCAAACAGGAGATCCTGACCATGTACCTGAACACGGTTGATTTCGGCGCCTATAATACTTATGGCATAAAATCGGCAGCGCGTACCTATTTTAATACCACGCCCGATAAGCTTACACCCGATCAGGCTGCCCTGTTAATAGGCATGGTTAACGGTCCGGGTATTTACTCGCCTATAAGGCATCCCGACAATGCCCTCAGGCGCCGTAACCTGGTACTTAACCGTATGGTAGAAAAAGGTGATCTGAACGAAGCCCAGGCCGAGGAGTATAAAAGAAAACCACTTGGCCTTGACTTTCATCCCAACAATCATTTTGACGGGCCGGCTCCATATTTCAGATCGGTACTAAAAAAAGAACTGCAAAAACTATTTAAGGAACAAAGCATTAACCGGCCCGATGGTACGCCTTATGACCTTGACCGCGACGGTCTAAAAATATACACCACCATTGATGCCACCATGCAGCAATATGCCGAAGAAGCGCAGCAGGAATACATGCGCAACTTACAAGTGCAGTTTAATGACCACTGGCGCGGGCAAAATCTGGCAAGAAATATCCACAACTTTAAATACCTGATTAACCTGGGCATGCTAAAATCAGACAGGTACAAAATGCTGAAAGCCCAGGGAATGAGTGATGAAGATATTAAAACAAATTTTAACACAAAGGAAAAGCTGAACCTGTTTACCTGGCATGGCGACATCGATACGTTAATGAAACCTATCGACTCTATTGTTTATTGTAAAATGATGCTTCGTAATGCCCTTATGAGCATGGATCCTACAACGGGTTATGTGAAAGCCTGGGTAGGCGGTACCAACTTTGAGCATTTTAAGTATGATCAGGTTAAAAACGGTACCCGTCAGGTTGGTTCAACAGCCAAACCTTTCACTTACGCGGTAGCTATTGATAACGGCTATTCGCCTTGTATGAAGATCAATAACGTGCCGGATACCATCAGGGGTTATGGAGCCCCTTGGTGCCCGCGCTCGTCGCCATCCGAAACCATACCCGGCTTTATAACCCTGCGCCAGGCTTTGGCCCACTCGCAAAACTGGGTAACCGCTCACGTTATGAGCGAGGTTAAACCCGAGCCGGTTGTGGAACTGATCAAAAAAATGGGAGTTACCAGTGCGGTGCCCCCTTATCCATCCATTTGCCTGGGTACGTTTGATGCTTCGGTATTTGAAATGACCGCCGCCTATTCGGTATTTGCCAATCATGGCCTGTGGACCGAACCTACTTATATATTACGTATTGAAGATAAAAATGGCAACGTGTTATACACCCACACCCCAAAAGTGGTGCAGGCCATGAACCCTCAAACGGCTTATGTAATGACCTACATGCTTAAAGGTGTAATACAGGACGGAACTGGTTCAAGGCTGCAATGGAAATATAAACTTAACAATCCTATAGGTGGTAAAACAGGTACTACCAACGCCAATTCCGATGGCTGGTTTATGGGCATAACCCCGCAACTGGTTACCGGCGTTTGGACAGGCTGCGAAGACCGCGACATTGCCTTTCAATCAACCCGGCTTGGCGAAGGTGCTAACAGCGCCCTGCCTATATTTGCCCTGTACATGAAAAAAGTATATGCCAACGCGGCCCTGGGTATTAAAAAAACCGTTGATTTTGATGCACCCAAAAACGGCGTAAGCATTGTACTGGATTGTAATCAATACAACCAGCAGCAGCAAGGCGCTACTGAGGTAGATAAGAAATTGGATTTCTGATTTAGTTCATTGGTTCAAAAGTTAAATACAATTTGTCATTCTGAACGACAGTGAAGAATCTGTTAACCGATATGTATGTAGCATAATAGATCCTTCGTTCCTCAGAATGACAAAACAGGCGTTGTGAGTACTGATCAAGAAATGGAGAAATTCGATTACAAGATTGCATTAAAGAATATACCTCATAAACCCGGTGTATACCAGTATTGGGATAGTGAGAATGAACTGATTTACATTGGTAAAGCTAAAGATCTGCGTAACCGTGTTGGCTCATATTTTAATCAGGATATACATATAAATGCCAAAACCCGGGTTTTGGTATCAAAGATCCGCAATATTACTTTTACTATTGTTGATACCGAGGTGGATGCCTGGCTGCTGGAAAACAGCATGATCAAAAAGCACCAGCCCCGGTACAACGTAATGCTTAAGGACGATAAAACCTATCCCTGGATCATTATCAAGAACGAGAACTATCCCCGCATTTTCTGGACCAGGCGTATAGTAAAGGATGGTTCAAAATACCTGGGGCCTTATGCATCTGTAAGCATGATGCATAATATTTTAGGGCTTATTAAGGAAACCTACCCCCTGCGCACCTGCAACCTGGCGCTTACGCGCGAAAATATTGATAAGGGTAAGTTTAAGGTTTGTTTGGAATATCAGCTGGGCAACTGCAAAGGCCCCTGCCAAAACTACCAAACAGAGGATGATTATGACAATGGCATTGAGGAGATAAAAGATATCCTGAACGGTAAGATAGGGGCTGTATTGCGCCGCCTTAAAGGTGAGATGGATATTGCCGTTGCCGAATATAATTATGAACTGGCGCATCGCCTGAAAAGGAAATTCGATTTGCTCGAAAATTACCAGAGCAAATCAACCATTGTTAATTCATCTATAACTGATGTGGATGTGTTCAGCATCGCATCTGAAGAGAAGATAGCCTTCGTAAACTTTTTAAAGGTGATGAACGGCACCATCATCCAAACGCAAACCATCGAACTTAAAAAACGACTGGACGAAAGCGATGAGGAACTGCTCACCCTGGCTATATCTGAGTTCAGGAGCCGTTATAACAGCGACTCCAAAGAGATCATTGTACCCTTTGATATTGACCTGGAAGATCATCCCGGCATAAAATTCACCGTACCCAAGCTGGGCGAAAAGCGGAAACTGCTTGATCTGTCGCAAAAGAATGTGCAGTACTTTAAAAAGGAAAAGATAGACCAATACGAAAAGCTGAACCCGGAGATCCGCACCGAACGTTTGCTAACCCAAATGATGAAGGATCTGCGCATGAACCAGCTGCCCCGCCATATTGAGTGTTTTGATAACTCCAATTTCCAGGGTAAATACCCGGTATCGGCCATTGTTGTATTTAGGGATGGCAAGCCGTCGAAAAAGGATTACCGCCACTTCCATGTAAAAACCGTTGAAGGACCAAATGATTTTGCTACCATGGAAGAGGCCGTACACCGCCGTTACCGCCGTATGCTTGATGAAGGCACCGAACTGCCTCAACTCATCATTATAGATGGTGGCAAGGGTCAGTTATCATCGGCTATGCACAGTCTTAAACTGCTGGGTATTGATAAGCAGGTAACGGTGATAGGTATTGCCAAACGCCTGGAAGAACTATACTATCCAAACGATCAATACCCCATGTACCTGGATAAAAAATCAGAAACACTTAAAGTGATCCAGCATTTGCGCGATGAAGCGCACCGCTTTGGTATAACTTTTCACCGTAAGATACGCGATAAAGGCACACTGGCTACCGAGCTGGAACTGATTGATGGCATTGGCAAAACCACCGCCGAAAAGCTACTTAAATACTTTAAATCGGTAAAAAAGATCCGCGAAGCCAGCGAAGAAATGCTGCTGGAAGTGGTAAACCTGAAACAAGCGAAAGCAATATTAGGATACTTTGGCGGGGAGGTGGAGACAAGTCAAAATTAAAAATTCACCCGTCGTCTGTGTCCTCACAGACAATAGAATTAAGATGAAAGAGCAGAGGGCAGTGCGATTCCTTCCCTCGGGAAGGGGGAGGTAGGGGTTTAATAAACTATCCGTATCCCGCTTAAATACCCGTAGGTAACAGGGTGTATAAACCCCTCCCTGCCGCATCACAAACCAACGCACCCCTCCCGTGGGGAGGGAACTATAACGGCGATTAGCCCAAATCCATAAAAACAAAAAAGCCAAAACTCAATACCCGGAGGCTCTGAATTTTGACTCTAAAATTTAGGTTTGTAATTGGTTAGTATGACCAAAGGTTAAGCTCCCAGTCCATCAGGGTTTTTTTGACCCTTTCTGATTCATAAAGCTTATCAATACCCTGGGCGTAATCTTTTATACGTTCGTCCTTATCGTTACTTTCTTTAACAATATAACTGGTAAATATTCTTTTCATAAAAACATCGTCAAAGCTCAAACCGGTTGCATCGCTGTTGCGGCTTACTACTTCTTTTGTAGCCAGTATAGGTCTTGCTTCGGGAAAATAGATCCAGAAAGCGGGCTGGTAATCCAGATCGAGGTTACCTGCTTTAGGTTTAATCAAAGGCGCTATACCTACAATGCGCGGCTCAAATACAGAACGTTGTCTGTCAAAAACCCAGTCCTCCTTAATACGGAACTTAACAACACTATCGGCATTAAACTCACCGGCTACCAGGGTTGATGAAATTTTGTTACCATCTTTATCAAGCTTATCAACCACGCTGCTATCGGCCATGCGTGAGCGTGCCTGCTCTCCGGTTAACGGAGCAGTAAAGCTATCGCCTCCCGGATCATCCTTTTTGCCCGGTGTTGGGTCATAAGCGGTTAATTCACCAGCAGCAATGGCATCAAGCAAAACATCTATCAAACGGCGTTTTGGCGAAGCCAGGTATTGGTTCATTTTTTCACGCAGATCAATTTCGCGCCATATACGTTTAGCAAAAGCTACATCACTTTCGCGCAGGTTTGGGTATGGTGTAACCCGGGCGCTTAAAATATTGTTCTTTTTGTAATAACCATCAAGCGGTCTTTCAAAAGGCTTATTAGGGTCAAAACCCTTGCGCTTGGTGGTATCAGCAACAGGCGGCTGGCTTACTACGTTATCCTGCTGACTGTTCAATTGCTGCTGTTGAACGGGCTGTTGCTGAACTGGTTGCTGTTGAGTAGTAGTAGCAGGTTTCCTGGTACGCTTTTTAGCCGGGCGTTTCTGGGCAAATGCCGAAACACAGATTAAGCAAAGCACAACTACCAAAATTTTCTTTTTCATACGCTTTTAATTTGCGGATAATACAATGGGGTCAAGTCCTCTCGGCGATCCATCGGGGCCAACTGCAACAATATCCTTAAATATAACAGTAGAACCCGGTGTAACGGTGTTCATTGCAGCACGCATTGCACTTGTTAGTTCAGATCCGCTGCCTGATAATATAATGGCATCCTGGCGGGGCTTTACTATTAGTACGGTAAAACGTGTTACGTTAAATTTAGCATCAAAATCAAAATTTTCCAACTTGGCAAATACCCTGTCCTGCGCCCTTAGGTTGGCAGCACTGGTATTACCGCCGCTTCTGCCGGCAAACTGTGGTTTAGGGTCAGGGATCCGTTTAACACGAAACTCCGATGTACCCAAAACCATGCCTTTATCGCCCAAAACGGTAACCCTTGCAGTACCAATACTACTTACTGTAGCCGTATAATGACCACCGCTACCGTTTATTGAACCTCCGGACATGCTTACTTTCATACTTTCTTTTGGTACACCCGGCGCCGATACCGAAAGCGGGTTAGGTACACCAATATATAATACATTCATTTTATCGGGCGATACAACTGCCGATGGCTTTGCAACCATATAGGAAGCAGAAATTGGATACACCTTAGGAGGACCTTCTACCTGTTTTACAGATAAATTACCTGACCAGGTATGTAAACCCTCACCGCTTGCTGTTGTGCTATAAGTACCTACGCCATTTGAAGTAGGTATTGATGAACCACCTATGGTAATAGCGGGGTTTGAGTTTTGATCATACGCGGTTAAAAAAATCTGGGCGGTATACTGCTGTCCTGCCAAAACATAACTGCTTGGCGCAACAGCAACGGCTTTAAACTGGTTTAAAGTTACCGATGCCACATCAATTTTTCCCAATATCTTTTTCACCACTTCGTTCTCCGCGTTTTTATTATCTGCCTGTATTTTAGCTAATGTGGTTAAAGCTGCCCCCAACGGGATGCCATCGCCAAAATATGCCTGCTGCCATGTTTTCTTTTTAGGTCCAATGGCATTCAAAGAAAAATTAACACCTACACTATCCTTACCCAATAGTTGTAATAAGCGTGCCCTGGTGCTTTCAATTTTCCCTTTCAATACATCAGCTTTTTTAGCATTGATCATCACTTCGGGCGATATATCAAGGCTTTCCCTCGCATCCACATCATTAATTTCCGGGTTAATTCCTCCACCCCTCTTAATTAATTCCGTTTTTAATTCTTCAATGTACCCATTCAGTTCATCAGCGGCTTTACTTGCATCCTTTGCTTTTGTTAACAATTGATTAGCTTTTTCGGGCTGCTCTTTTAACTTGGTTGCTTCAAAGGCCGAATATGTACTTTGTAAGCTGGTAGTAACATTAGTTCTTGACTGATCTAAACTGTTTGTAATATTTCTAAATGCATCTAACAGGCTATCCGGAACATTAAGGGCAATTAAGCCTAAAAGCACCAGGTATAATATACCTATCATCCGCTGTCTTGGGGTTTCCTTACCTCCGGCCATCCTACTATAAATCTTAGCTTGTAAAAATTCTATTAATTATATTAATTAACACGAGGCTGGTTCATTGCTGTAAGCATATTACCATAAACCGAATTTAACGATGCCAGGTTTTTAGCTAAACGCCCCACTTCTTCTTTAAACTGTTTTGAATCGTCTAACGACTCGTTAAAGTTGTTCATGGTTAATGACAGATTCTTGTAAAAGTTGTTCATTGATTTTAAATGAGCACTTGAATCCTGCAATTCCAGTTCATAAACAGCATTTAAATCAGAAAGGTTACGTCCCAGTTTATTTACCTGCTCATGGTATGCTTTTGAATCAACATTTGAATTGGCCATTTCGGCTAAATTGGCCGAAGCTTTTTCAAAAGCGTTGCTCAATTTATCATAGCTTGTACCTGCGGTCTTAACTTTTTCGGTAAAGGCAATGGTTGCTTCGCCGGCATCGGTCACCTTTGATATAGCGGCTACTTTATCGCCAAATGTTCTTAGGCCATCACCCAGGCTGCGCACCAGTTCAGGTCCTATTTTGGCATCTTCCATCATTTTATCCAAAGCTTGTGTGCTTGAAGCATTGCTGCTGATTGGCCTTACTGAAGCTTTTGGTAATTCGCCTTTAAAATCTTCGTTTAGTTCGGGGTAAACACGTACCCAGTCTATATCTTTCTCTTCCCGTTGAAAACCTAACAAAAAGAATAATATTGCCTCTGCTCCTAATCCAACTGTTATAAATGTTGATGCCATAGGCCAGTGTTGTATTTTAAACAACAAGCCTATAATTACCACTGTAGCTCCCCATGATACTACGTTCCCTATTCCGTAAGGTTTTTTCTTCCCTGCCATAATAATTCAGAAATAACTTTTTTGTAGATGTTTGTTAATTAGTTTATCGTTTGTCTTTAATATCTCTTCCCAGATACTGTGTTACACAGCGGAAACCAATGTATGATTTCGCGGTGTCCTGGTATTCATAGCTGCGGGTTGCGTTTTGAAGGAAATATCCTATATCTTTCCATGACCCGCCGCGTACAACTTTACGTTTAAGTACTTCAGGATCGGTGGCTTTAGCTTCGTAGTTAAATGTTGGTGCAAGATCGTGTACAAATGATGATGCAGATTCGTCGAACGTTGATGATGTCCACTCGGCCACATTACCAGCCATATTGTACAGGCCGTAATCATTAGGAAAATAAGAGCGTACATTTACGGTGTATGCCCCGCCATCATCAGTATAGTTACCACGGCCGGGTTTAAAATTGGCCAGCAGGCAACCTTTTGCATTTTTAATATATGGGCCTCCCCATGGGTAATCGGTACCTATCCTGCCACCGCGGGCTGCATATTCAAATTCGGCTTCGGTAGGGAGTTCATAAGGTAAACGGCGGGGTAAACGGCGCGAGGCTTTATAAGCCTCATTATAACGGGTACGCCATACCGTAAATGCCCTTGCCTGTCTCCACGTTACGCCAACCACCGGATAGTTGCGAAAAGCCGGATGCGAAAAATATCCTTCAACCATAGGCTCATTGGCAGCGTATGAAAAATCGCTGAGCCATACCAGGGTATCCGGGTAAACGGTTACAGTATCATGCAAAATAAAATCAGAGCGCCTTTTGGTTTTATCATTTTTATAAGTGGCCGCGTCGCGCAGCACCATCAGCGAGTAGTTGTACTTTAATAAACGTATGTCAATCTCATTACTGTCAAACACCCGGTCCTCGCCCTGGTAATACATGCCTTGTAGTTTTGACGCGTTCCCGGCCTGTCCTTTCTTATCACTCCAGATAGGGTTCCTTTTTACATAGGCCCAGTTAATGTACTTTTTACCAGTAGCATTGGCATTGGCGCCCGCGCCCTTTGGTTGTATATAATACTTATTGTCGTTAATGTAATTGGTAATAGCTATGGAGTCGCGTACCCAGTAAACAAACTGTTTGTACTGACTATTGGAAATTTCGGTTTGATCCATAAAAAATGGAGCAACAGTAACCTGCTTGGTTTGTGCTATTTGCGCGAATGTTACATCCTGATCGGTTTGCCCCATCAGGAATGTTCCTCCCGGAATATAGACCATGCCGTAGGGCACTTCTGACCTGAACGACCGCTGCGGAACTCCTGTTAGTTCTCCCCTGTCACCGCCTTTACCGCAACCACTCCATACACCACCAGCTAAAACAACTATTAATAAGTATATCTGCTTCATTTTAAAAATCAAAATTCAGTTATATAAACTATAACATATATGACCCCCGAATATATCAAAATTTGTGCTATTAAAGCCAAAAAACATTTTATTTAAGCTATATTATAGCCCACTATATGTCCTTTGCGTTATTTAAACGACAAGATATTGAATAATAAACGATGATCCAACTAATTACAATGATGAGAATTAGTTGGCATTATTACGCTAATATTTTAAAAAAAGTTGCGATGTGCGCTAATAAATCCGGAATATTTATTTGTTTACCAGCTTAACATATTGCTCAATGGCCATGGTCATTGATGGTGCCGCGGGGGTTGGTGCTGGGATATCCAGAATCAGTCCGGCTTCGAGCACCGCTTTATGGGTTGTTGCCCCAAAAGCAGCTATGCGGGTATTATTTTGTTTAAAATCGGGAAAGTTCTTGTATAATGACTGGATACTTGACGGACTAAAAAAGGCTATTACATCATAAAATACTTCGGCCAGGTCAGAAAGATCACTGCAAACTGTGCGGAACAATACAGCAGGTGTAAAGTTATAGCCATTCTCCAGCAAAAAACGTTGTGTTTCTTCGGCAGCAACATCTGAACATGGGTAAAGGAATTTTTCGGCCGAATGTTTTTTCAACACTTCTGCCAGGTCGGCAGCAGTTTGTTTGCCAAAAAATATTTTACGCTTACGGTATTGAATATATTTTTGCAGATAAAGAGCAATGGTTTCTGAAAGACAGAAATATTTCATCTCCACAGGCACTTCAAAGCGCATTTCTTCGCAAATGCGGAAAAAATGATCAGCGGAGTTACGGCTGGTAAAGATAACAGCGGTAAAATCACCAAGGTTTATCTTTTCCTTTCTAAAATCTTTAGCCGGCACGCCTTCAACATGAATGAATGACCTGAAATCAATTTTCAGGTTTAGCTTTTTAGCCAGTTCAGCATACGGATTCTTATCGTTCTCAGGTTTTGATAAAGTAACTAATATACTTTTAACCTTTTTATTTCTATCTTCCAAATCAGTTCTTTTAACTACCTAAATTTTAATATTCAATGCCTTTATCAAAATTAAAATGGGGCAAATTTCGAGGGCACAAAGATACGTAAATAAATAAAACTTATGAAATCGAAAAGTAGAAATTATATTTACGCTGCTCCTGAGATATTGCCACACAAATATTATTACGATTACAATAAGTGTTACTGTAAGCAATGCGGGTACATATTGGCTCCCCAGCAGGCTAAAACAAATTACTACAGGTAAAAATATAAATGCTATATTAAAATACGTAAGGTGCAATATGTTCAGGTATTCGCTTACCAAACGGTTAATATCAAACACAAAACCTATAAACTTAAGCACCAGAAATTTTAGCGCAAAAAGAGTTATGAGTATTGTAGTAAGCGATATGAAAAGGCTGCTGCCGCCTACTATGTAATAAACCCCTTTATAGGCTGCCAGCTGATATAAAAAAAGGCCAAACGTTGAACAAAACAGCAAAAACAGGCCTACAAAGGCCCAGAAGCTTACAAAGCCCTCCTCTTTACCAGCCTGCGATAATATGCGTTTATTGTAAAACGATTGCAGCACATAGCTTACGTCTTTATTTAAAGCAATATTAAGTATAGCCGTGTATAACAGTAAACCTATGATGATAACAATGATCCAGGGATCACGCAGGGGGCGGCTATGCCCATCCTTAACCCGGCCTTTTGATTTGAGGTGAATATCTAAAAAACCGTAGCCCTTATATAAGCTGCGCGCCAGCAAACTATCAGCAAACTCGCTATTGGTTGCAGAATCTGGAGCATGTAAATAACGCATGGCCAGGGAATCGGCAACAAAAAGCTTGCGGGCCTGCATGGCTGCTGCCACCGAATCAAGCAGGGAGGCACTGCTACTCTTTATAGTTTTGGGGGCTGTTGTTTCGGGGCTGTTTGCTACCGTGTCCTGCTGTGCAAATGCAGCAGAACAATTCAGTAAAAATAACAGAAAGCACCAGGCAACTAAACGCATTTGCAGCAAAATATAAACCCCGTTAATTTTGCTGCAAATTTATTGTAATAATTGGTTGTTTTATAAATGCCTCATAAAATTATAACAGCAATAAAATGCCATTAAATATCAATACTTTCACCTATTTGTGGCAGATACAGCGTTAAATCAGATTTTTCAAACTCCTGAATTGCATCAGCTTTATCGATCTTAATAAATCCGAACGTGTCATAATGCACCCCTATAATTTTTTTTACCTTAACAAATTGAGCAGCTTCAATGGCGTCTTCTATACCCATAGTTAACATATCACCTATTGGAAATACCGCGAAGTCAAGATCGGCCCATTTTGGGATCAATGTCATATCTAAAGTAAGTGCAGTATCGCCACTGTAATAAAAGTTACCACTGTCGGTTTTGAAAACAAAGCCACTGGGCACCCCTGCATAACTTCCATCGGGCAAACTGCTGGAGTGTTGTGCTATTACAGCCTTTACTATTCCAAAATCAAAGGTAGCTTTACCTCCCGGGTTTAACGGATGTACATTTTTAACCCCTTGCTTGCTAAAATAATCGTACAATTCCCAAATACCAACAACCAGCGCGCCTGTGCGGTTTGCAATGGCTACCACATCAAGCATATGATCAAAATGGCCGTGTGATACAAAAATGTAATCGGCTTTAATCTCATCAATGTTGATGTCTTTTGCCAGTTCATTTCCCGAGATAAAGGGATCAAACAAAATATGTTTTCCGCCTGCCAAAACCGAGAAACATGAGTGACCGTAATAGGTAATTTTCATCTTTTTGTTTTTACTGTAAATAATATTTTTCGAATTGTTTATTTCAAGAGCCCTATAATTTTTCGCTTATCCACATAGCAAAGCTATCTGAACAATTGCTTACTTTAAATTATTTTAGCATGTTGACAACGGTGTGACAAAATGAACTCACGTGCGTGATCACTATACAGTTTCAACGAAAATGACGATGGCAAAAGCCTAATGACAAAGCATTTTAACGGGCCATCAATAAATAAGAACCTTATTTAACCGGTACACCTGTGGCTGCCCAAAAAACAAGGTATCCGCCAACGGTTTTTTTAACCTTAACGTGTACCAAAATACGTTTTGGATTGGGGTATATATTAAGCGCATCAATATTATGGTGATTGATCTCAACCATTTTGTTTTGATTATCCCACTTACCCAGGTCATGCACCACATAGCTTAAAACGGTATCTCTTGCAACAATATCATTATAATAATCAGGCAGCCAAAAGTCTTTTATTTCCACGCCATCTTTATAAGTTAATTCAAATTGTAGCTGCGAGCCCCCCTCGGCACTTGTAAGACTTAAATACATGCCCATATATTTTTTTTGTGGCACATAAAATCCAAAACTACCAGCACCCGAAACAAAATGGGCCTGGTTATTAACCCCGTCGCTGTTTGAATAATGTAATTTAATAGCAGGATGCGCGGGTGTGGCATCTATAAACGGATCATTTGGCAATGCATGCGGGTCTTTATCTTTATTAAATAAAGCGGCTTTCATAGTCAAATAGCCATCTCCCTTCCCGTCGCCATCAATTCCTTTGGTCCAGGTTACCAGTTTACCATGGGTCAGGGTGGTTACCGGGCGGGCATTTAAAAGCGTGTCAATATTGATCTGGATGGCTCGGCCCGGACGTTGCGCGTAAGCAAGGGTGGTAATCAGGCTACAAAACACTAATACTGTGGCTATTTTAGGTTTCATTTAAGGGGATACCCGCATAAACGGGTATATAAATATACCTTAAAAATGATGGTTATCAAATAACTAACCTTATACATCCGCAGGCGATATATCATCATCGCGTTTTACCCAACATATCGTCAAAGTATTTTTCTATTTCGTTTACCGCGTTTTCAAGTCCGTTCTCATTTCTGATTTGCCTGCCAATTGTTATAATATTATTTTTTATTTCGGCTGTTTGAACTTTTATTATGGCCGAAATCAGATTTTCAGCTTTGAGTTTTTTAATTGGAATATGAACACCCAATTTCCTCCGTTCTATTATTTTCCCCCAGGTTGGCTGGTCGGTATAAAATGAAATAATAATTACCGGCAAATTGTTTCTCAACATAGTTGCCAGTGTACCCGCGCCTCCGTGAAATATTCCTACTTTACATTTTGGTAAAATTGCTTCATGGTTTACATACTTTATTACAAATAGGTTTTTATGAACCGGTAAGTTATCAAGCGACGACCAACCCGTACAAAATAAAATCCGCTCCGCGGTTTGTGTCAAAATATCACTCAATATGTTTATAAGTTTCCCCACGTTTCCAACACCATTACTGCCAAAGCCAATGTATATTGGCTTATCGCCTTGTGATAACCAATTATTGAGTTCGTTTGGTATTTTATCCAAAAAATGATTTTCTCTTTTCTCCACCGGAACAGTCAAAAAGCCTGTTATTTTATGATAGTCTTCCCAATCTTTGGGCTGTGGGATCAAACTTGTGCTTATGCAGTATAAATCTAACGGTTTTTGTTTGCCGATATAACTTATCAGGTTTTCCTTCAAAACAGACAACCCTAATTCCTGCCTGAATTCATTGGTTTCTTCTTTTACAAATTTCCAATAAAAAGCATGTGCTAATTTATAGGTCAGCTTGTTATACCAGGAAAAATTTAAGAAGTCAAAGTCGCTCAACGGAAATTCATTTGTTGGAACAACAGGTGGCATAAAATAGGTAAGGGCAACTTTTTTATTTTGTTTTTCGGCAATAGCATTTACAATAGGAAGAGTAGCTGAATTCGCTATAATAAAATCTACTTTGCTGATCCCTTCAAGGTAAGTTTTTCGTAAAGGGGTCCTTATTTCATGAAGTACTTTAAAAAAATACTTCATCAGTTTAATGGTATTCTCTGTTTGAAGTACACTTTGTCCCTCGGGCGAATTCATCATTTCTTCGGCGTTTCCATATAGCGGATGAAAAGCAAGTCCAAAACCTTCAACAAATTCTTTAAAATTCTCTGGTGCAGCTAATGTTACCTGGTGCCCCTTATCTATGAGTCCTAATGCCAGGGCAATATATGGTTGTACATCGCCTCTTGTTCCGTAAGTAAAAATCCCGATGTTCAATTGTGATAAGTTTTAATTTACAAATGAACTAAATTATAAAAGGACTTCCTGCTGTATTTGAATAATCTTTAGACAGATAAATACTTATCAAATAAGTAACACACTACTGTTTAAAATATGGCCCCCTCTTCCGAATTTCTATAAATCTTTCCATCTTTTTTAAATCAGCATAGATAATACAGCAAGGCTATTAGCACAATATTCTGGCTATATATTTTTTTTAAATATCCTATAATCTTTACTGCTTTTTTTAAAAATTCAATGAGCTGGCTGTACGCTTTTTGTGAAAAATAAGGCTGTTTTTACAATTTAATACCAATACTCAAATAATATATACTACCCATATTTAAACAAGTAGATTTGTTTAGATACCCCAAACCAGAGATCGCTAATCTTAATTTCTTAAGTAAAGACACTTAAGAATATTTAACCACAGCTGTTTATTGACACTTATGATTTTTAGCCTCATGCTCCAAAAAGAGACCTGGTTTACTTTGATAATATGACAATATTACTAAAGAAATACATCGAACCTAATTTAATAATAAAATGATAAAAGGTATCCAGTTGTTACGCGCTATAGCTGCATTAGCAGTTGTATTTGTCCACTGTCATTTTCATCATATGGAAACCGGCACGTTTGGTGTAGATATTTTTTTTATTATCAGCGGTTTTATCATCGCGTATATGGTTAACCAAACCACTAAACATTTCATCATCAAACGCATTGTCAGGGTTTCTCCCTTATACTTTTTAGCCACTTTTTTAACCGTGGCGCTGGCTTTAGCAAAACCACAATGGTTTAACCATGTCATCGTCAATACCGAAGCCCTGATCAAATCCTTCCTGTTCATCCCTTATCAAATTAAAGAGAGCGGTCCCATACTTTCCTTAGGCTGGACCCTAAACAATGAAATGTTTTTTTACGGAGTGATGTTTCTCTGTATCTTAATTTTCAGAAAAAAAGAGCACTTAGTCCCTGCCTGTGCAGCGCTATTAATCTTATTGTTACTTGTGCTCAATAGCTTTAGTAAAGACACCATTTCGGCCTATAGTCATATACTTCGTTTTTATAGAAACGGCTTGCTTCCTGAATTTATTTATGGCCTGGGCTTATACTATTTTTGGGGCTATTATAGCGACAATAAAATAAAAGCGGTCGATACGCTCATGGTTACCATAGGATTGGCCGCATTTGCGTTGATGATTTATTTTGATTTAAATCAAGGCTTTCAATCTATCCCCAGAAACATCCATTATGGCATTCCTTCCTTGTTATTTGTAAATGCTTTCCTGGTTCTGGAAAACAAAATCAACGTAAAAAACAGAATTATAAAAGCCGGATTAAAACTTGGCGATGCCAGTTATGCGATGTATTTATTCCACCCCTTTGTGCTCTATTTTCTTATAAGAGTGGTTTATCCAAAAATCATTGGACCCTCAACACTATTAACGGTTGAATTATCAGAAATGATCTTCGCCATTGTTCTGGTTGGTGTGGTGAGTGTACTCATTTATGAATTTGTAGATAAACCATTGAATAAATTTATTAAAAAACGGATCAAAAAATATAATGAGACCCGTGTTATAAAATTGGCAGTTACGGAAACAGAAAGTCAACCTGTTAACGAAATAAGACAATAATCAATAAACATTTATAGACGGCGAATAGTCAAGCAGTGAGTGAATAATTGATTTTTGCCGGCTGTTTAAAATCGTGCTTTATCGGTTTCTCGGAATCGTCAGGACTTTGCGTGATATATATCACATTTTACATTTTAAAATAAATGTACTTTTAATTTGGGCGAATAAATATCCATAACTCTCTATGAAACAGCTTATTTTAAACATTTTAATAATTTCCTATTGCTTCCAAACCGGTTATGCGCAAACAGCAGCATCAGATTTTTCGATTAAGTCAACTAACTTAGTTAATGCCGCTTTAGAGGCGGCTTCACCCTCCACTTTGCCCAATATTCAATATCATTTAACAGCACGGCCATGGAATGCTTTAAATATTTCAAGAGATGTTTATTTATCCAAAGCAGAAGGTATAGTTCGTGAGATAGCAAAATACCAAAATTCGAGTGGCGCTATTATTGATCCGTATGCTCGTCGTGAAATACAATATTCTACACCCTATTTTGCAAATGTGGTAGGGACACTGTTATCTGCTGGCCGGGCTAAGGATCTGCTAAATGCTGGTGTGTTGGCTATGAACCACGCCACTGCTGACGTAGCCGCCGGATTGTCATCTATCCCCGACAATCATGGCGAATTTTTTCTCGCTGCGCTGGCAAGTGCTATACCGCTTTATACGCCTTATGTTTCCGCAGCACAATTACAAACATGGAAAACAAGAATGGCAAAGCCAATTAGTGCTGTTATTAGTCAGCGAACCAATAATTGGAGATCATATGCTATGAAAGGAGAATGGCTTCGTGCAAAAAATGGGTATGTAAATAAAGTTACGGCTGTTAGCTGGATAGAAAATAGCTGGATCAATACTCAAAGGAGTCGGCTAACAAATAATTCCTGGAATTCATATCACGATGCGAGTACTGATCCGGATGCGTGGGCTTACGAATCAGTAGGAAGGAGTAATTTATTGGCAATGCTCGCTGACGGATATAGCGGAGCCTCCAGGAACGAAATTTTAACAATATTAAAAAGAGGAACACAATCCAGTCTTTTATTGCAGGATCCTTCAGGGCAAATAGTTGCGGGCGGCAGAAGCGGTAATCATATGTGGAATGATATACTGTTGGCAAACGGCTATGAAATAATGGCTGAAGTGGCTAACATAGAAGGAAAATTGCGTTTAGCCGGGCAATACCGTCATGCTGCTGCTCTTGCCTTCCAAAGTGTACAAAGATGGATCAGACCTAACGGCACCTATTCTGTTACGAAAAACCTTTTTGACCCTGCCGCGAGGGTAGGATATGCAACCTACAGCTTCGTTACTAACTATAATGGCAACATGATGTTTCACATGGCAGAGAATTATCTGATCCATAAATCTGCCATAACAGAAGAGCCTGCGCCGAATGAAATAGGTGGTTATACTATGGTAAGCGACGGTCAGTTTGCTACGGCTGTTGCCAACGCGGGCGGGATGGATATGCAGATATGCTTAAGAGGTTCAACAGCAGTTCAATATGATCGTTACTGGACTACGTTAGGAGTTGTTCGTTTTGCCAGACCCGGATGGGATTCCCGTCTCGGGCCTTCGGATGGGGTAAGAGAACCATCAACTAAGTTGGGTGTGTCCTTTGCACCTACATTTTTGGAAAATGGAAAATGGATATGTCTGGCCAGTGTACCAGATCGTTATGAAGCTTTTTTTACAACTCAGTTTACACATCCGTTACTCATTCGTTGCCAGGTAGTATATAAACCCAAAAGCGGTAAAACCGGGCCCACTTTCACTAATGATTTTATTATTACCCCCGATGGGATTCTTTCAAAGCTTACTTCTACAGCTGCATCTGCAAAGTTTGGAGTAACCTGGCCCCTATTAACTTTTGACGGTGCTAATCATCTTAATACCAGCATAACGTCAAACACAGTAAGTGTTTCATCTCCAAGTAAAACAGACCAGCAAAATTTTATTGCTTTGCATTCAAATCCTACTATTACTACCGTGGATAAAGCAATAAGAAGTTCTTACGGCGATCTTCTGCCCGTAAGAATGATTTCAGGCAATACAAATAATGTGACATTTATCTATCCCCGCAGTTCAACGGATGCTTCTGCAGAATCGGTAAGAGCAAGCTTTTTACGATCAGGGAATGATTTTTCATCAGTATTGGGAAAAGTTCAAGGGGATACCTATATAGGAAGAACATCGGCAGGGGGAGTTGCGACATCTATTGATATTAATAACGATGGCAAGGCAGACGTCACTTTCAATGCAAGTACGGGATTTGTTATTCAGTTAGCAACTGGCAAAATCAGCAAAATAGAAACAGACAGAGATGCAACAGCAGTAATTCAGGGACAAACTTTTAATTTTAAGGCTTACACCCCCATGTCTATTATCTTACAAGAACCAAGCCTCAAAAAAGTAGCGGTACAAACCGATAGTACTGCTCACATAAACATTAAAAACTACAAGGATAAATTGCTTGCTACAGGTAGTTTGTTAACCGACTCAACTTATTTAAAAGGTCAACCCGAAACGGTAAAGGTTGAATTTAGCAAGGATCCGGCTGGATTAGGCGTGCAGAAAGATATGGAGAATTATGATTTTAAAGTGTGGCCCGTTCCAAGTCAGGGTATATTAAATTTACAAGCCTCATCTTTTTGGTCAAATTGTACATTAACTGTTTATAATTTCTATGGTAAAATTGTTTTAACCAGAAATTTAAACGGAACCTCCGCTCAAATAAATCTTTCTGACATGGCAAAGGGAACTTATATAGTATACCTGAGTAAAAATGGCAAAGTAGCCAATAAGAAAATAATGCTTCAGTAAAACATTAATAAATACCACCACTATTACCAATTCATTTAGATAACGCAAATTTTATTAATTTATCGTTGATAAACAATTCATTCAAAGGATTTAAGGACAAACCTTTTTAATCTGTGCAAGAAATCCGTTTTTAAAATTAAACCCTATGAAAAAAACTTTTCACAGGGTTTAACATTTCAAAAAATGATATCCAATTATCAGTCAACCTGCATATTAGCAGTCTTCGATTGATCACTTATACTTGGGTTAGCATCAGAAATTATTCTCAAGGTAATATTGTAAAACGTATGTCCGATCAATTCACAATAAGGTGTAAAATCTTTAAATGCTGTCCCTGTATTAGGCATATTAGAAGCTACTACCCCTTTGAATACACCGTCCTGGTATACTTCGATAGTCACCGTACCGGTTGCTACCAAATCTTTGTTCCAGGTCATCGTGGTAGACCAGTCAGATCCGTTATACCGCATACTATTATCCCAGTCGGTGAACCAGTTGTTATAATTAGGCGGGGCCGGATTTATGGTAAGTGTTATAGAACGGTCGACCGCTGGCAGAGACGTCAAATGAACATAGTCATAGGGAGTTACCCTAAAAGTATATGTCACTGTAAGCGGGATAGAAGCAGCACTAACTGCATTGAACTGAAAAGTGGTTGGATTACCAACAGCTCTGTTATACCAGGAAAAGTTCGTCATAGCCGGAACACTTACCTGGCCGGACATCGAAGAATTGGGACTTGCAACTGATTTTGACCAGTATTGAATACCCATTAAATACTGTGAGGGCGTTTCGCCGGCCGCCTTCACCACTACGGTGGTGCCCGACGTTACAGTTGTGGCTGTTGTAGTTAACGTTTGCGCATTAACCGAGAAACAGTACGTGATGATACTGAAAATTAGCAGGATTTTTTTCATGAAAATTAATTTATTAAAATTTATTCTCCTAATATAATTTATGTATATTAAGTGGCTATTAGCTAATTATTACCAATATTATTAAACTTAAAACTTATGCCAAGCAAAAAATATCGCTTAATATTTGAATATTTAACACTTTCAGAATAGGTAGGACCGATCACATTGTTATTGAATTTAAAGGAATTGAAAATGTCGTAGCCTTGCACCCATATTGTACCCATATCCTTAAATAATTTCTTCTTAATTGATGCATTTGCCGAAAAGGAAGTCAGGTTACTGACGTTATGGCTATAATTGAAAAGAGGGTATAGTTCAAACTGAATTTTTTTAATCTCGAAAGCTATTTTATCGGAATAAGTAATTGTAATTACGTCTACATTACCGTTCTCGTAAAAATATTTATTGTAGGTCGAGGTAATTATTGGAGAAATTGACAATGCACCTTTAAAGAACTTCCTCGTTGAGCTAAAAACCTGGCTAAAAGTATAACTGTTATTCACAATCAACTTGTCATTGATCATTACCGGCTGTTCCATATAGGAAAATGTATTGGTATAGTTTAAATTAGATCTGTCGGATATCCCTCTCTGTATGGAAATGCCGGCTTCTGCTGAAGCTGCCCTCCCAAGATTATCGATATAAATATTTTGTGTCTGATTGGGGCGTATGTCAATGTGTTGTCCAAACTTCGAATTAAATAAATTCAAACTGCCTGTTAGCTTTAACGTTTGAATATCTGAGGTTTTCACATTATACGCTAATTGAAAGGAATTCTTGGTTTCGGGCCTAAGGTTAAGATTCCCTTTATCCTGTGCAATTAAGTCGAGTGAATAATTGGGGTTAATTAGCTGATAAACCTCCGGATAAGTAGGGCTGGCCTTGTAACTGGCAACAAATCCCTTCTTTTCATTAATCTTATAATCAAAATTAAATTCTGCATCGAGGTTGATATTTTTAAGCCTTTCCGTACCCTCTTGATTATTCTTCCGTAAATTGACAATGCCCGCGGCTATGACTTCAACCGAAAACTGCCTGTAGCTTTTCCTAAGTTTTGCCCCTCCTTTGTCGTATTGATTTATGATTCCGATAAAATCTGAAATGATAGCATCGGTGGTGTCGCTCGTGATAGTTGGACTAAAATGTATAACATCTTTTTTATACTCTGCAAAGACGTTTAAATAAGTTGTACTATTCAATGGTTCGGTAAATTCAAAGTTGAGTGTTGTAGTACTTTGAAAGGTATTTCTGATGGAATTGACGATATATGTTTTTTCTACCTGATTTTCCGAAATGAATACATCGTCCGACTCGTTGTTTTTAATGGAATAAGTATTTCTTTTTAAATGGGCGTTTAATATCCGGCCCGGTTTTGAAAAAACTCGGGAGAACTGTAACTCTGAAGTTGATAAATCATTTATTATTTTGGATGTCTTATACAGATTAGAAACTGTGCTGGATATATCAGAATTAATTTTATAGTTTAACGAGTCATTCAATTTCGTGTTATCGTAACCAACCGTTTGCGACAATGTCAGGTTAGTTAAAGAATCTATCTGATAAGCCAGATTTAGCCGGATATCTGAAAGACTAAATAGTTTAGAATTGGACGTATTACTAAGCTCAGATAATTGGTTAATCGTTTTTTCCTTTCGTATCGATTCAGATAAAAAGGTTCTTTCTTCAAGTTTGCCTTTTGCAGAGAAATCAACGTTAACCTTCTTTGAAAGCGAGTTTGTGTAGGTAAAGCGGGTACTTGACGTTGTTTTATTATTCCCTTCACTTGAAAAATTAATAGCAGGCTCAATCGGAGGAGCTTCCCCGAGATTGACGTTGTTTCTGTTGATGGCAAGTGAAATTTGCCTCTTATCCTTATAAGTATAAAGGTCTGTAGTTAACAAAGACCGGTCGGAAGAACCTAACGCAACATTAGCATTCCCGAATAATCCTTTACTATACTCCTTTTTCAGTTTAAGATTAAGTTTAATGATCGGGCGTAGCATAACGGTGTGGGTTACATCGTCGATATTACTTTCGACTATTTCTATGTTATCTAACGCCAAAGCTGGTAACAGGCGGTAGATATCCAGATTATTCTTGCCAAAAAAATCCTCTCCGTTTACTTTCAAACCCGAAACGGGTTTTCCATTGTAAAATAATTGCCCATTACTGTCGCGGTGAAATCCAAACTCGCCCGAGAGCAAGTCGTTGACCATATGAGATCGCTCGTATTTCTGCCCCGATAAATCTATTTTTGTGGTATCGCTAAAACCCCGTTTGGCCTTTACATCAACCTGCTTCAAAATCACAGTGGCAGGACGAAGTTGAATAGTCCCCAAATCCCGAATTTTTTCCCAGGCTTCCTTCTCGTGAAGTTCCACCTTTTCAAACCCAACTGCTGTTATATTAATGGAAGCCCCATTTATTAAAGAATCCCTGCGAATCGCAAATCTCCCTAAGCTGTCTGTTAACGTATAAAATGAAATTTTCTTTTTTTTATAGACCGAGATCGTTATTCCCTGCAACGGCCGGTTATTTTCCTGTACAATTGTTCCCCTTATATAGGTATCCTGGGCGGATGCTGATAGGAGATAGAGTACCATAAATAAAACCAGTGAAAAGATTTTTTTCATAAAGGCAGGGTATCTGCAAAAATACGCGGCAATGTTAAGTTGGGTTAAACCTAACGTTACCTTATTGAAGGGCATGTAAGATCACCCCATATTATAAGCAAAAAGAAAAGACCTGATCATCTCTGAAAAGGTCTTTTTTGTAAAGCCGGAGATTGATTACTTACCGTAAACCACCCAGGCAGCTTTTGACCAGTCATTAGCTGGGTTAACAGCACCGATATAAATAGTTTTGTCAAAAAAAAGTATCTGATAGTGCGCCATCAAAGGGCTGGTGAGCCTGTTTTAGGAATCAGGTTATTATTTTTAGCTTATCCTTGTTGGCCTCACCAATCCGGGTTCCAGAATCAGAATAGTCATAGTTGCCATAAAATATTTGTTACTTTTGTTACTCAACGAAGTCGAAAAGTAACACTTGAGTAACAAAATCAGGATAAATCAGGTGGAAATGCAAATATTAAAATAGAAATAATATCACTAAATAACTAATAATGAGCATTATATCTATTTTATCTTATACCAATTTGCGCTCATTTAAGTTACTATAAAAGCATAGCAGGCATTGAATTTATAATTGATTTACAAATACTTAAAACTTAAAAGTAACAAATAAGCAACAATGCGTAATGAAAAATATCAACTAAAAAACAGTTGGTTTATAGGGCATACAAGAGGCCATCCTTTCGGCTCCAATACTCTCCACCGTAAATCAAATGCTTAAACCAATAAGTTTAAATACATTAAAATGTATTTTTCTGTGTTTTTAAAAAGAAAGGTTTGTTGCGTATTTTTGAGAAGAGGCAATTTATAAATTACGCAAATGACACGACGACATTTAATAACTTTAATTTATTTTTTCCCGACACTTTTGTTTGCCCAGAAGCAAGAAAAACTGACCGCAAGTCAAATTGTAGATTCTTCATTAGTTTTTTGCGGTGGTGAACTCCGAATCTCAAAAATAAATTCGGTCCAAATTAATTACTTACTTATCCAACCAGACCAGTCAACAGCAATAATTAATGATAAATTAAAAACTGGAGAAAAATATGTTCAGTGTATTTTATCAAAAACTCATTTTCCGCAGACCACGTTCTTCAATGGAGAGAAAATTAGCAGGGTTGTCGGAAACTCGGTCATTCATGTTACTGACATTCAATCAAAAGAAGAAGTAAAACTTAAAACATACGGTCAAGTTCAATATGGTTACAAAAAGCTTAACTATCAATTATCCCGACTTGCGGACCAAAAATTTAAAAACTTTGATTGCTTTGTAGTCGCTGCAAAAGCGAACAGTGGCTATACGACAATTAACTTTTTTGACAAAACAAATTATAGACTATTAATGATAATATATCCCAATGGCAACAAATCAGCCATGATAGAATATATTTTTAAAGATGGCGTTCTTTTCAATTCCCATATCGTAAACACATTCACTAATTCCAAGGACTTACAAATATTAGAACTGCGAACAATTGATTTAAACGCAAATATTTCCAACACATGGTTTAATTGTCCGTATTCGGGCAAAGTATATGTTCCTGAATATATTAAAACCGGGCAATTCGCCTCTACAAATGGGGAAGCAACAACATTTAATAGGACTAAAAGTTCAATGGACTATACTGACAACAAAGGAAATGTAGATTTAAGGCGATTCTTAACATGGGGTATTGTTTCGCCAGACACTTTCGATCTAATCGATAAACAAGCATTGAAAAATAATGATAAGTCTTCATCATCACAGATATTAGTTAGAGTTATTTCTTGGGATGAAAAAGGATATGTTTGTCAATGGATGACCGATAAGTATACAGATACTCAGGATTATAAATTAATTAAGTGAAAAAATAACTGCCCCCTAACAAGCATAGTTTAACTTTGCACTTTATTAATCCCAAATGGCAGGCATCTACATACATATACCTTTTTGCAAACAGGCATGTCATTATTGCGATTTTCATTTCAGCACATCGTTAAAATACAAGGACGAGTTGCTGCATGCGCTGGTAAAAGAGATCCGTCTGCAAAAAAGCTACCTGAACAATGAAACCGTTGAAACCATTTACTTTGGCGGTGGTACACCATCACTGCTGGAAGCCGATGAGATAAACCTGCTGATTAACACTATTACGGAATTACACACCGTATCGTCAAACGCCGAAATAACACTGGAGGCCAATCCTGATGATCTTAATGAGGCTAAAATAAAATCGCTGCGCCAAACCGATGTAAACCGCTTTAGCATTGGCATACAATCGTTTTTTGATGATGACCTGCTGTGGATGAACCGGGTACACCGCAGCAGAGATGCCGAGGCATCGGTAAAAAGGGCGCAGGACGCAGGTTTTGAAAACATTACTGCCGACCTGATATATGGTTACCCCCTATTGAGCGACACCAAGTGGAAGCAAAATCTGGATAAAGTATTTGAGCTGGGTATACCCCACATATCTGCCTATTCCATGACGGTTGAGCCACAAACCGCGCTCGCCGCGTTCATCAGCAAAAAGAAACAGCCACCCATGAACGACCAGCAAAGCGCCGCGCAGTTTGTTGTGCTGATGGATGCCATGACCGATCATGGTTTTGAGCATTATGAAATATCGAACTTTTGCCGTCCGGGGCATTATTCCAGGCATAACTCCAACTATTGGCAGGGGGTAAAATACCTGGGTATCGGTCCATCGGCACACTCATATAATGGCGAGGCCAGGCAGTGGAACATAGCTAATAATGCCCAATATATACAGGTTCTTGAAACCGGCAAGCTGCCCGCCGAAACCGAAACCCTTACCGAAGAAAACCGGCTGAACGAATACATTATGACCTCCATACGCACCATGTGGGGCCTTGATCTGGATAAGCTTAATTCAATAGCCAAAGCATCGGCCGATCAATTACTTATTGAAGCCCGCCGTTATTTTGATAACGAATGGATAACCCAAAAAGATAACACCCTATACTTAACCCCTACAGGTAAACTTTATGCCGATAATATAGCGGCGGGTTTGTTTTTTTGAATAATAAACCAATTGCCTTATTAAAAGTCAATACATTGTTACAAAGCAAAACGCTATTGAAAACAGTTTATCTTTACAAATCGTATATTTATACCAATACATTATATACCTGCACTATGAAAAAATTAATCATCGCGGCGTTAACAGTGGTAGCTTTTGCAATAGCGCCTAAAGCTTACGCTCAAACCAAAATGGTAGGTGGCGCGGCTATGGCCCCTAATAAAAATATTGTTCAAAACGCTACAAACTCAAAAGATCATACCACACTGGTAGCCGCGATTAAAGCTGCTGGCCTGGTACCTACTTTATCATCCGCAGGTCCGTTCACTGTATTTGCTCCAACCAATGAGGCATTTAGTAAACTACCTGCCGGTACTGTTGATAACCTGCTTAAACCAGCAAACAAAGCCTCTTTAATTAAAACTTTAACCTATCATGTAGTAGCCGGTAAAATAAGTTCGACCGATTTGATAGCCAAAGTAAAAGAAGGAAAAGGGAAAACAGAATTAAGTACCCTAAGCGGCGGTACCCTTACGGTTATGTCGCAAGGTGCAAAACTATACCTGGTTGATGAAAAAGGTGGTAAATCATGGATCACCATTGCCGATGTAAATCAAAGCAACGGCGTAATACATGTAGTGAATACGGTATTAATGCCTAATTAAGTTTTAGAAGTTTTGAGTGGTGAGTTTTGAGTATATATATCATTATTTGTTCATAACTCTCCACTTATAACTATCGCTTTGTAAAAGCAATTTTAATCCCCATCAGTACAAAGGTTACAGCCGAAACCTTGTTAAGCCACATAGAAATTGCGGGGTTAGTTTTTAGTTTGGCTGAAAACGAACCAGCAAAAAAAGTCAGTATCATAAACCAGAATAAACTCATAAACGCATATATTAACCCTAAAACAATATATGGTAATGCCCCGTGAGTATATGCGGGCTGTATAAACTGCGGAAAAAAGGCCAAAAAGAATATAGCAACCTTTGGGTTTAGTGTATTGGTAAAAACAGCCGAAATATATGTTTTTTTTATGGATACCACTTGCTCCCGCTGTTTTTCTTTTACCATATTTTGATTAGAGAAAAGTTTGCTTATACCCAAATAAATAAGATAAGCTGCCCCTATGTATTTTACAATACTAAAGGCCATAGCAGATTGTGCCAGGATAAGCGATAAACCAAATGAGGCCAGGGTAGTATGCACAAGTACTCCGGTAGTAATACCCAATGTTGAATAAAAGCCTGATTTACGCCCCTGCGCAATTGCCTTATTTAAAATAAAGATTGTATCAATTCCCGGGGATATGATAAACAGAAAAGAGGCAATAATAAATGCCGGTAAGTTAATGATACCCATACCTTCAAATGTACCCTATTATTTATAATTGGGTTTTTGAATTTGTCAGGAAAGTTTCAAAATTGTTTTGCAAACATGCCTGACGTAAATCAGATGCTTCACTGCGTTCAGCATGACAAGTTTGTTTCTAACCTGCATTCCGCCGAAGGCGAAGAGAGGATGATCAAGCGTAACGATGATCGAGTGAGTTAATTGCCGATATTTTTTTTAACATTAATCCTATACCTTTTGGGGTTTTATTTCGTTATTTTGTTTGCTTTTCGGTATTATGGTTAAATTAATTTAAATAAAACAGCACGGAAAGTTAACAAAATATGAGTTTTATCCTCCGCCCTATTGATACTGTTGAAAATATTTCTCCTGAAGATTTCAAGAAGAATTATTTAGATCCCCGCCGTCCGCTGGTTATCAAGGGCCTTACCAAAAGCTGGCCCGCACGCGAAAAATGGACACCTGAATATTTGAAACAAGTAGTTGGCAAAAAGGTGGTGCCTTTGTATGATAACTCAAAAGCCGATCCTTCAAAACCCATTAACTCGTCGGCAACCGAAATGCCATTTGATGAGTATATTGATATGATCCGCAGTCGGCCTACCGAGCTGAGGATCTTCTTTTT
This sequence comes from Mucilaginibacter lappiensis, assembly GCF_050433765.1. Lineage (GTDB taxonomy): Bacteria > Bacteroidota > Bacteroidia > Sphingobacteriales > Sphingobacteriaceae > Mucilaginibacter > Mucilaginibacter lappiensis_A. The sequence goes on from NZ_JBNPWP010000012.1 coordinate 229,638, forward strand.
TAATATTTTTAAACAAGCCCCGCAACTTTTGGATGATATTGTATTACCCAAAGACCTGATGGGCGGCTTTTTAGAAAGTATGCCTGCCATGTTTTTCGGCGGCTCCAATTCGGTTACCTTTTTACATTACGATATTGATTTGCCGCATATTTTCCATACCCATTTCGGCGGGCGCAAACACGTGATCCTGTTCGAAAACAAATGGAAACGCCGTTTATACTGCATACCAAATGCTACTTATGCTTTGGAAGATTATGATGTAGCAAACCCCGATACCAAAAAATTTCCTGCACTGGATGGCGTAGAGGGTATTGAAGTGTTTTTAGAGCATGGCGATACCCTGTTTATGCCTACCGGTTTCTGGCATTGGATGAAATACATCGACGGATCGTATTCCCTGAGCCTGCGCGCCTGGGATGCTTCCCTTAGCCGCAAAGCTGCCAGCTTATACAATCTGGCCATCAAAGGCGGGGTGGATAGTGTATTGAAAATGGCTTTTAAAGAAAAATATGCCAAATTCCGCGAAGAGCTGGCCGTAAAATGGGCCAACCGCGAACTGGCAGCCGGGAAACCTCATTGAGTTGTAGGCCATAAATTATCGAAAAGCGATGGGTTTTTACTTATCGCTTTTTTTGTTTAACGCCTGCCTGTAAGTGTTCATATGTACACCCGTGAACGCTCATGAACACTAATTGATACCTGACAGTCAAGCATTTATATATTTAACCCTACTGACAAATCTCTGTCACCACTTTTAATTTATTAAGGCACAAGTAGCTTTTACTCGCTTACCAGCCCAACATACTTGCGCCAGGCTTGTGGCCGTAAAATGGGCCAACCGCGAACTGGCCGCCGGGAAACCTCATTGAGTTTTAAGCTATAAGTTATTGAAAGTCGATGGGTTTCACCAATCGACTTTTTTTGTTTAATAATGCTTATTTTTAGTACTGAATCTTATCCTCATGATACCCGAAAAAATCAAACAATACTTTGATAAAAAAAGCCATGTTAAAATATCAAGAACTATTGATAAAACAAGTAGAGGGTATATCCTTGGTTACTCTACCGACTTTATACTCGTTCAGGAAACTGATGATTTTACCGTCGTGGGTTATATTATTTTGCCTGTTAACCAAATCAAGAATATAAGCTGCGGTAAAAACGAGCAATATTATACTAAAGTAATGATTTGGGAGGGTGAAGCCGACAAAATTGGGATAAATCACAAAATCCAACTGGACAGCTGGGAAGCTATCTTTAGTAGCATTAAAAAAACAAACTTAAATATTATAGTTGAATGTGAGGATGCAGACATTGATACTTTTACAATAGGCCCAATCTTAAAAATCACTAAGAAAAAGGTTCATATAGAACATTTCGATGCTTCCGGTTTTATTGACGAAGATCCGGTGAAAATTGATTTTCAGGATATAACAAGAGTTAATTTTGACGACAGATATATCAATGTTTTAAGCAAATACTTACGTAAGCGAAAAAGTAAAACTAAATAACTATTACCTATCGCTTTTTTTGTTTAATAAATTCATTTACAACCTCCACAGCTTTTTTAAACCTTTCTTCCCAATCATTACCCTTTATTAAAACATAGTTTATTCCCCTGCTTATTAATTCCTGTTTATGGCTTTCATTAAGCTTATTCCGGTCGGCCTCTGTTAGTCTTGTTCCGTCCTGAACGTAAGATGCATCTTCATCAAGGTATAAATAAAGGTCAAAATCATTAGCTGTCTCTATCCACTCCGGCACTATCAATTCCTTGTTAAAAAGAAACTTACTGTATGACCGGGTAATGTTTATATCAGTATCAACAAACAATAATTTATTTGCCTGCTTTATTTTTTCATTGATAGCACCGGCATGAAGTTGGGCTATCTGCAGTAAATGTTGTTCTGTACATTTATTGGTATGTTCCAGTATTTCACGGGCCATTTCGGGAATGGCCACCGTATTAAAATGTTCAACCAGTCGTTGAGTAAGTGTAGTTTTCCCGGTCGATTCGGTACCGTACAGGCATATCTTTAAAGTATAATAAGGCTTTACTACATCTGGTAAAAAATCCCAAAAAGTAAAAGGATCATTCCTGATCTGTGTGGCAGAAACGGGGACTATTTTACGGGGCTCATCAAAAATCACATGCTCGCAATTTAAAAACCTGCCCATATATGCCCCATACGCTTCAGAAGCAAAAATTACGTCAATAGGCGGCAGATGTTCTTTTAAATAATTTGCCCAAAGTTTTGAAACCCCTTCTAACGATTCGGAAGTATTTGGTAATACCGCTTCATCATAAATTAATAACCGGGGTATAACCTTACCATTATTTTTATATGCTTCTTCAATCCACTCCAGTCTCTGTTTCGCTGCAATAGGTTCGTCATAACTGGCGCTTACCAAAACTATCAGTTCATCACAACGGTTAAGGGCAAAATCAATCAAAGCAATATGCCCGTTGTGGAGAGGCATAAATTTACCCAATACTAAGCCTCTTTTCATTACGCATTATTTTTAACCACATTAATAAACCAACGCTTGCAAGGCATAAAAAAACAAAATACTCAATTGAGATAAACAGCACCCTCTTTTTAGCATATAACCCCACGCTGATAACATCTGCAATAATCCATAACCACCAGTTTTCAATTTTCTTCTGTGCCAAAAGAATGGTAGCAATAATACTGAGCACTGCTACAAAAGTATCTAAAAACGGATATGATGCGGGTTTGCTAAAAACCAAAGGGAATATCAAATGAATATTTTTTACAATTACACCAATGATCGCGGTAGATACAACCAAAACGCCCAATAATTTTATCCTTTGATTTTTCGACAAGATATCAATCATATTGTACCCGGTTCTATTGTGCCACACTACCCATCCGTATATGCTTGTTACAAAAAAATATAGCTGCAAAAACATATCCGCATATAATCGCACCTGAAAAAATATCAGAAAAAAGCAGGTTACATTTAGTAAGCCGGTTGGCCACGTCCAGATATTTGATTTGGTTGCTAACCAAACTGATAACAAACCGGTTGCCGTTCCAATAAACTCCACATAACTTAATGGGTACCCAAAAATGATCACTAAGGTATTTTGAATGCTAAACCACATACTTTATTTTTTCACGATGTATGGTCGCAAACAATCTTCCACTCCCCTTTTATTTTTCTGAACCACAGGGTATAATAACCGCCTGGCGCATCTTTGGCTCGTTTAAGCCGCCAGCCGCCCATCAAAAAGGCATTGGTAGCATCAAGTACTTTTACCTGCAATATGGTAAAGGTAAGCTGCCCCATGGCAGCTCTGTTCGGATACGTTTTTTTATAATGCGCAAGTGTGGTTTGCCAGCCATAGGCCGGTGCGGTTTTGCCAACAAACAACAACGAATCTGATTTCCAGTATCCCTGCATAAAACCGTTAATATCGCCCTTGTTCCAGGCCAGTTCCTGGTCATGCATCACTTTTAATATGGCTTGCCTGTCCTGTGCATGTGATAGGTAAGAACCAAGTAATAAGAGACAAGATAAAAGTATTCTTTTCATGAATTAAATATAGGGAAATTGTCTGAAGCGGAATTGTGTCTGAGCCGCAATTTTGTCTGAACCATGATTAAACAGATTAAAAGATTACCCGGATTAGCATAAAAATCCTATAAATCCGTAAATCGTGTAAATCCCAGTTCAGATAAAAAATCCTATAAATCCGTAAATCTGATGAATCCCGGTTTAGACAAAAAATCGTATAAATCCGTAAATCGTATAAATCCCAGTTCAGTCAAAATCATGGTTCAGTCAAAAAATCTATTATATTTGAATTATTCTACACCAACCTTTACATCAATTTTATGAAAAATCAGGTATTAAGCTTCGGCGAAGTTTTATGGGATGCATTTGGCGATGGTAAAAAAGCCGGCGGCGCCCCGATGAATGTGGCAAGGCATTTGGTGCAGCAGGGTGTTAAGGTTGCCTTTGCAAGTTCAGTTGGGATGGATAACAGCGGCGATGTGCTGATAGGTTTTTTACAAAAAAATGGACTGTACTCCGCACTGATCCAGCGCGATGATGAATTACCTACTTGCGAAGTTACTGTAAAACTTGACGAAAATAACCAGGCCACCTATGTTATACCTGAACCCGTATCATGGGATAATATCCAGACAACAGCTATACTTAACGAGGTTGCTAAACAGGCATCGGCCATTGTGTTTGGCAGTCTGGCCTGCCGCAATACCGCTACCCGCGAAACACTGCTAAACCTGCTCGACGAAACCCGGGCGCTTAAAATTTTTGACGTAAACCTAAGGCCGCCCCACTATACGCTTTCTACCATCGAAACCTTAGCTGCCAGCGCCGATGTGGTGAAGATGAACGAAGAAGAGGCCAATCTATTGATAGGGGGCAGCAGTCGCTCATTAAAAGAGCAGATCAGCGAGTTTCGCTCCAAATACCATAACCAAACCATTTGCGTAACCCGCGGCGAAAACGGTGCCATAGTATGGCATGACCATGAATTTTATGAAAGCCCCGGCTGCCCCGTAAAAGTAGGTGATTCTGTAGGGGCCGGCGATGCCTTCCTGGCTACTTTTACTGCCGGTTTACTGGCCAATCACCCTATGCAGCAGATAGTTGATAAATCATGTGCTGTAGGCGCGTTTGTAGCCAGCCAGCGTGGTGCCAACCCAATTTATCCGCCTGAGTTATTGAATAGTTTGGCGTATTTGTAGGTTAAAATTCTAAACCCTAAGTTCTAAATACTAAAGCCCTAAGTCCTACCCTTCTACACCATAAAGAGTTTGTCATCCTGAGCATAGCGAAGGATCTATTCACGAACTATGCAAGTTTGCTATTAGATGCTTCACTGCGTTCAGCATGACAACCCGGTTGTAAGAAAAAGAAATCCTATTAATCCTTTAATCGTGCGAATCATGGTTCAGACAAAAGAATCATTCATTATTCGCCCTGTATAGCATAGAGATTGCTTCGTACCTCGCAATGACGCGCTTTTTAGTTTTCAATTTGCACATCTGAAATCTGCACACCTGCACATCTACATAATCCGCACATCTGCCTTTTGTCATACTTACCTAACAATTTGCTTTAATACCTGTATCACGAAACTTTTAAGAATAATTATCCGTTTCTTTATATTACAGATAAGGACACGATATGCGCGGTTTTGGATTTTCCAAGTTTAAGCCCAACCAGATCCCCAAAGGCGGATTTGAAGAATTATTAAAATTATTTCTGGAATTGCTCAACTATACTTCGGGCGATGCAGGCGAAGCTTTGGCCTGGCTAAATGAACTCGACAAGCAATACAACCTTACCAATGACGATTATGGTATGGGCGATTTTATTGACGAACTGAAACAAAAAGGCTACCTGGATGAAGACAAGCAAAGCGGCGGTTTTAATATCACCGCTAAAACCGAGCAAAGTATTCGTCAGTCGGCATTAGAAGAGATCTTTGGCAAGCTAAAAAAATCGGGCAAAGGCAATCACCGCACGCCACAATCGGGCCAGGGCGATGAAAAAAATGCCGAACGCCGTGAGTTTGAGTTTGGCGATAGTCTGGACCAGATCGATATGACCCAGTCTATCCATAATGCGCAGGTTAACCACGGTATCAACGATTTTATGATGACCGAGCGCGACCTGGAGGTAGAGGAAATGGATTATAAAACCCTTACCTCAACCGTGCTGATGATCGATATATCGCACTCCATGATATTATACGGTGAAGACAGGATAACCCCGGCTAAAAAAGTAGCCATGGCCCTTGCCGAACTCATCCGCACCAAATACCCTAAAGATACTTTGGATATTGTGGTTTTTGGTAACGATGCCTGGCCCATAACTTTGCAGGATCTGCCTTATTTACAGGTTGGCCCTTATCATACCAATACTTATGCCGGCCTTGAACTGGCTACCGATTTGCTGCGCAGGCGCAAAACGCATAACAAGCAAATATTTATGATTACCGATGGTAAGCCTACCTGTTTAAAGGAAGGTACCAAATATTACAAAAACAGCATCGGGCTCGACAGGAAAGTAGTGAACAAAACGCTGAACATGGCTGCTCAGTGTAAACGCTTAAAAATACCCATTACCACTTTTATGATAGCTAAAGACCCCTATCTGCAGCAGTTTGTTCGTAAATTTACTGAAACAAACGGCGGCAAAGCTTTTTATAGTTCACTGAACGGTTTGGGCGAATATATTTTTGAGGATTATATACGTAACCGCAGGAAAACTGTGAGATGATTGAAAATGGGTCAATTTGAAAATGACTTTTCAAAATTATACACGTATAAAACAATTAAACAATGCAGATGAAATTTGAGGGTAGTAATCGCACCATTATCAAATCTTCAAATCACCAAATTTTCAAATTGAATACATGAATAAACTACTGGATATAAAAACCCTCGGTCAGCTTAAAAAAACTGACTATAAGAGCCGATCGGTTAAAGATGAATTACGTGCCAATTTAATAGCTCAACTCAAAAAACGCGAAGGCGGCTTTGAGGGTATTATTGGATTTGAAGATACGGTTATCCCCGATCTGCAAACTGCCATACTATCAAGGCATAATATTTTGCTGTTGGGTTTACGCGGTCAGGCCAAAACCCGTATAGCACGCCTGCTGGTTAACCTGCTTGATGAATATATACCATACATTGAAGGATCAGACCTGTTTGATGATCCTTACCAGCCTATTTCATGGTTTGGTCACAGTACAGTTAACACCCTGGGCGATGATACCCCAATTGGCTGGATCCACCGCTCTGAACGTTATACCGAAAAACTGGCTACGCCTGATGTTACCGTTGCCGACCTGATTGGTGACGTTGACCCTATTAAGGCAGCTACGCTTAAATTAACTTATTCTGACGAACGGGTTATCCACTTCGGGTTGATCCCGCGTGCGCACCGTGGTATTTTTGTGATCAATGAACTGCCCGATCTGCAGGCCCGTATCCAGGTATCACTATTCAACATCCTGCAGGAAAGAGATATACAGATCCGTGGTTTTAAACTGCGTTTACCTTTAGATATCCAGTTTGTATTTACCGCCAACCCCGAAGACTATACCAACCGTGGCTCCATTGTTACACCACTTAAGGATCGTATTGAGAGCCAGATATTAACGCACTACCCACGCACAGTTGAAGTTTCAAGAAGGATCACCCAGCAAGAAGCATCACTTACAGATGAGCAGCGTACCGCTGTAGAGGCCGACAGTCTGGTGAAAAACCTAATTGAGCAAATAGCCTTTGAGGCCCGCAATTCAGAATATATTGATAAAAAATCGGGGGTATCGGCACGTTTAACTATTTCGGCGTTTGAAAACCTGATCAGCAATGCAGAGCGCCGCATGATCATCAATAACGAAACCAGCACCTTTGTACGCATAACCGACTTTTTAGGCGTGATACCTGCCATTACCGGTAAAATTGAACTGGTATATGAAGGCGAACTGGAAGGTCCGGGTAAGGTTGCCAATATATTGATAGGTAAGGCTATTAAAACCTCGCTGCTGGAGTTTTTCCCCGATCCTGAGAAAGCTAAAAAAGCAAAAGCCACAAATCCTTACGCCGGCATCATTAACTGGTTTGGCGAAGGTAATAACCTGGCATTGGTTGATGATATGTCGTTACAGGATTATAAAAAAGCGCTGAACGAGGTAACCGGCTTAAAGGATCTGGTTAAAAAGGTACATCCACGTCTTACAGAAAATCAGCAACTGCTGCTGATGGAGTTTGTGCTGCACGGTCTGTCGGAGTTTTCACAGCTAAACAAAGGCTTTTTAGATAATGGTTTTGCATTTTCAGACATGTTCAACAGCCTGTTTAATCTGCAGCCTGATGAGGACGACCTGGATCTGGACGATGACCGTTATTAATTAAAAAGAGTATCGAATAGTTGGTATCAAGTAACTATTTTAGTATCAAGTAGCTTGTATCAGGTATCATGACAACTACAGTTTTCATAAACCAATCAAAAGTCTTGATACTTGATACAAAAACCAACAAATGAGGGAACAGGTACTTAACATCATACTCATCATCGCTATACTGCTGCTGATTGATCTTTATGTATTGCATGGTATACGCGGCGCATTTAAAAAATGGAAGTTGCCCCACTCGGGCGACTTTACTTTTTTATACTGGTTACTTTCTGTTTTATTAATAACCGCTTTGTTACTGGCCGTTTACATCAACTTAGGGGTTGGCACACGGGCAGGTGTAATGATGGTTTTCTTCCTGATCTTTTTAGGCAAAATATCTTTTTTACCTTTCCTGATGATCGATGATCTGCGACGAATGCTGAAATTAAGGCGCGACAGGTTAAAAAGAAAAACAGAGGCTATCAGCATCCCCCCAAAAGACCATGCCATACCCCGTTCTGAGTTTTTGATGAAAGCCGGGTTGCTTGCCGGGGCCATACCTTTAGCTGCCATCAAGATAAGTATGCCCAAAGGGTTGTATGATTATCATGTAAAATACCAAACCATGTATTTGCCCAACCTGCCCAAAGCATTTGATGGCATAAGGCTTGGCCAGATATCTGATATCCACTCGGGTAGTTTTTTTAACCACAAGGCAGTACTTGGCGGCATAGAAATGCTGCTGAAGGAAAAACCCGATCTCATATTTTTTACCGGCGACCTGGTTAACGGGCAAGCGTCAGAAATGAATCATTACCAAAACATTTTTACCAAAGTAAAGGCCCCGCTTGGGGTTTACAGCTCACTGGGTAATCATGATTATGGCGATTACGGTGTTTGGCCATCGCCGGCAGATAAAAAGAAAAACCATGACGACCTGATAGCCACCCATAAAAACATGGGCTGGGACCTGCTGCTAAACGAAAACCGTCGATTAAAGGTTGATGGTGAAGAAATAGGGATACTGGGCGTTGAAAACTGGGGCGAACTGAGCATGTTCCCTAAATATGGCCGCATGGACCTGGCCACTAAAAACACGGATGACCTGCCGGTTAAACTATTGTTATCCCATGACCCATCGCACTGGCGCGGCGAGGTATTGTCTAAATATCCGCAGATAGATGCCATGTTTTCGGGCCATACCCACGGTATGCAGTTTGGTGTACGTACCAAATATTTTCAATGGAGCCCAATTGAATATGTTTATAAAGAATGGGCCGGCATATACCACCAAGATAATCAGCAATTATATGTAAATGTAGGTTTTGGCTTTATTGGTTTGGCCGGCAGGGTTGGAATATTACCGGAGATTACGATATTTACATTAAAAGCCGGCCGCGATCCTAAAAACGAATCATAAAAGATTAATGCAGGCAGATATTACTAAATGAAAAAGCTATTTCAGTCTGTTTTTGATTTTCTGCTGTTCAGTAATATTTTCATGTCGCTTTGCGCTGTTGCACAGGCGTTAATAACCTTTCAACTGATAGGTGTAAAACCTATGTTTACCGTTTTGGGACTGCTATTTACCTCAACACTGGGTATATATAATTTCTGCATACTTATTACCCGGCCGGTACAGCCCGAATCGTCGCCCCATAAGCGGGTACGCTGGTTTTTTACGCATTACCGGCTCATGGTAACTTTTACCATTGTTTCGCTGCTCTCGCTCATCCCCTTGTTCTTTTTAATTACTACCGAATCAAAAATATTACTCATTTTCCTGGGATGTTTATCTTTCAGCTACAGCCTTCCCTTGTTTACCGTTGGCGACCATAAATTTGGCCTGCGTAATATTCCGGGCTTAAAGCCGTTCCTGATCACGCTGGTATGGACCATGAGCTGCGTACTGTTCCCTGTGCTCGAAGTGCTGCATCGCCACACCAATGATATATCCATGCGCGATACTACCATACTGATAGCCAAACGCTTTTTATTTATTGGGGCGCTCACTATCCCATTTGATATCCGCGACCTGTTTGACGACCGCAAGCAAGGGCTAAAAACCATCCCGGTAGCGTGGGGCGAAAAAAATGCCTACTTATTTTGCCAGGTTCTGCTTGCCGGTTATGTTGTTTTACTGTTCCTTTTCAGAAAAAATGGTTTCAGTACTGATTTTTGGGCCTTAACCCTGACCGTTATATTAACCGGCTGGCTCATATTTAAATCGGCCTGGAAAAAAGACGAATACTATTATTTCTTTTTTATGGATGGCGTGCTCATATTACAATATGTAGTATTAACGGCCTTCCGGTTCTTTATTGGTCATTAAACAACATGGCTGCTAATTATAATAACTCGGCCTGGTTTTATGACAGGCTTGCGCGCCTCGTTTATGGTAACGCGCTGATAAACGCCCAACTGTATTTACTTGATTATATTAAACCCGATACCCATATACTTATAGTGGGTGGTGGCACCGGGTGGATCCTGAATGAGCTAACCCAGATACACCCGTCTGGCCTTAAAATAACCTATGTAGAAGTAGCTGCTGATATGATGGTTTTATCCAAAAAGAGAGATACAGGCAATAATGAGGTTATTTTTATAAATGATGCCATTGAAAACGTAAACCTCTCACCTGATTTTGATGTGGTGATCACCCCCTTTCTGTTCGATAATTTTACCGAGCAAACTTTACATATCGTATTCGCCCATGTCCATAGCTTGTTAAAGCCCGGTGGCCTGTGGCTCAACGCCGATTTTCAGCTTACCGGTAAATGGTGGCAGCAATTTCTGCTGAAGAGCATGTTCCTGTTCTTTAAAATAATTTGCGGTATCGAGGCCAGCAAATTGCCCGGAATAGAGATTTATTTTACCTCAAATAACTATAAAGTGATCAGCGAAAAAACCTTTTTTAATGATTTTATTGTAGCGAAGGTGTACCGGGGAGATTAATCATACCAGTCGGCACTTAAATCAGCGCATGATGGGTTGTTTGCAATAACCAGATCAATCTTCTTTTGTCTTGAACCGGCTTTTAATTGCTTCTCTTTTGCAATAGCATCTTGTATCCATTGATACTCTTCGTAATAAATCAATTTATTACATTGATATTTAGCGGAAAACCCCTTGTATATTTTTAGTTTGTGTTCGTTTATTCTGCTTTGTAAATCACTTGTGACCCCTACGTATAATACGTCGTTAGATTTATTTGATAAAATGTAAACGTAGTACTCGTGAACTTTCATGAAATAAACAATCTAAAACCTGTCATTGCGAGCGTAGCGTGGCAATCTCATTATGTAAATCACCCTTGCTAAGCGAATTACCTGTCCGGGTGAGATTGCTTCGTTCCTCGCAATGACACGGTGGAACTATTAATACAATTAAACCAAACTATAATATAAAACCTGTCATTGCTGAGCGCAGCGTAGCAATCTCATTATGCTAATCACCCTTGCCAAGCGAATTACCTGTCCGGGTGAGATTGCTTCGTTCCTCGCAATGACATGGTGGAACTATTAATACAATTAAACCAAACTATAATATAAAACCTGTCATTGCGAGCGCAGCGCGGCAATCTCATTATGCTAATCACCCTTGCTAAGCGAATTGCCTGTCCGGGTGAGATTGCTTCGTACCTCGCAATTGTAAAGGTCAGATAATTCGAGGACAAGAATAGCTAAATTAAGAGCTATGCGCATCAACACGAACGACCTCA
>NZ_JBNPWP010000013.1:0-210360 GCF_050433765.1 Mucilaginibacter lappiensis
TTGGTGGAAAAAGACCTATTGATATGATCACCTTAAACAACACAAAATAAACCTGCTACCTTGTCATCGAATTACTAAACCCTTACAGCAATGACAAGTTTTTTCATTTGCTCGCATAAACTATCTATCATCTGCATGTCATAACTATTTAATAGCTAACTTTAAAGGAAAAAGCTACCTAAATTTGTTACTTCAAGTTTTAATAAAAGATCAGGATGAATATCAACGTATATACAGAATTAACGCCTAATCCGGCAACTATGAAGTTCATAGTGAACAAGTTGCTAATTAATGGCAGTGCCGATTACGCTACAAAGGAAAGTGCCGAAAAATCACCTTTCGCCAAAGAGCTATATAAATTCTCATTTGTAAATGGTGTTTTCTTTGCCAGTAACTTTGTTACCATCACCAAAACTGATGGCAGCGAATGGGCAGATGTTGAACCCATCATGAAGGAGTTTGTTAAAGGCGCGGTTGAATCTGAATTGAAAATACAATTAGAAGACCAAGCCGAAGAAGCAAACTTTGAAGGCTCAGAAACCGAAGTTAAAATACAACAGATATTACATGATTACGTTCGCCCGGCTGTTGAGCAGGATGGCGGTGCAATTTCATACCGTTCATTTAACGAAGGTGTAGTTACCGTTGAACTGCGTGGTTCATGCAGCGGATGCCCTTCATCAACCATTACACTTAAAGCCGGTATCGAAAACCTGCTTAAACGTATGGTACCCGAAGTTACCGAAGTGGTATCTGAGGCTGTATAAGATTTTTTTCACGAATGCCACGAATTTATTCGAATGAATACTAATCAGTATACAATTCAATAAATTTGTGGCATTCGTGTTTTATAAATTCGTGAAATTAGTGTAACTCTATTTGAAATACTTTTGAATGGTTTGTAACAGTTCGTCAGTGATCTTGCCATTGGTTGCCAATAGCTCCCTTGTCTCAAGCACTTCCTCACCCCCTTTAAAATTAACTACCTGTCCTCCCGCCTGTTTTACTATGACTATACCGGCGGCTACATCCCAGGCATTCAGGTTATATTCGTAAAAAGCCTCAAACCTGCCACAAGCGGTATAAGCCAGATCTACCGCAGCTGAACCTATTCTGCGCAAACCGTGGCAATTTTTCATCAGGTCGGCAAATAATTCAATATAAGCCGCTTGTTTACCAAAATCATAATACGGAAAACCGGTAGCCAGCAAGCTATCTGCAACCTTTTTATTATTACTAACCTTGATCTCTGAATTGTTAAGATAAGCAGGCGCATCTTTCCAGGCATAAAAACACTCATCCTGGTTAATTTCATACACCACGCCTAAAACCAATTCATCATACTCTTTAAGCGCTATACTTACCGAAAACGCCGGCAAACCATGTATAAAATTGGTAGTGCCATCAAGCGGATCAATGATCCAGTTATAGCGTTCTCCTAATGTAGTAGTGGTTTTTTCTTCGGTAATAAAACCGGCTTCAGGTAATATTTTCCGCAGGCCTTCAACAATTATTTTTTCGGCTGTTTTATCAACGTATGATACCAGGTCGTTCAACCCCTTGTATTCAATTTTATCAGGATCAAACGTTTTTCGTTCCTGCCTGATGAAATCTCCTGCTTGTTTTGATACCTCAGTTACCTGGTTTGTTATTTTTATGAGTTCCATGATGCCGTAATGATAAACTGAATGAAAATACCTTATGTATAAAATAACTCGCAAAAAACAAACTTAACGCGGCCCCTATCCTTGCCACAGGAGGGTACATACCAAAAACCTGTATCAATATTTTTATCACAGTTAAATTTGCAAAAAAACCAATACCGGCCACTGATGCAAAACGTATAAACTGCTTATAAAATGATAGTTTTGATTCGGTGAATACCATATAACGGGTGATTAGAAAATTCACAATCACACCCATACAGAACGATATGGCTAATGACAATGTTGAGTTACGAACAGTAATTGAAAATATCTGATAAGTATGCCGTGTAAGCAAATTATGATAAAACAGATAAAAGGCCGATACATCAACTAAAAAACCTGCACCTGCAGAAATTACAAACCTGAATACCTGATTTTCAAATATTTTATATGACTGCTTAATAGTATTAGCCATGTACCGTTGCCGTTTTTTTGTCTCTGTTAAGTCCTGTAACAATTAAAACAATTCCGCCAACAACCATCAACAGCGAAATAAATTCGGCCTGGGTAAAGCTTATGCCTGCAACATGGTATTTTGTATTTACACGTATCAGTTCAATAAAAAAGCGTTCAATACCGGCTAATATCATATAAATACCAAACATTACACCGGCAGCCTTTATACGATCGCGGATACTCCACAAAAACCAAAACAGTAATAAACAAATTATGCATTCATAAAATGATGTAGGGAAAACCGGATATGCCAGCTCATGACAAAACTTACCTACGCAACCCGGAATGGCAACTCCTTCATCATTTACATTATGCGGAAATTTAAAGGCCCACACCCAATCAGGTGCCCAGCTTAACCAGCCTGGTTTTGGCGCAGTGTTAACAACACCCCAATCCCCATCTCCCGACATCTGGCAACCTATGCGACCTAAAGCATAAGCCAGCATTACACCCGGGCCGCCAATATCAAGCATATTTAGTGGCTTAATACCATGTTTATTGGCTACATAAAGCACCGCGGCACCACCGCATATTAAACCTCCGTAAAAAGTAAGACCACTAAAACCAATTAACATCCCAACCGGATCCTTCATAAAATCGCCCCAGTTTTCAAGGGCATTAAACAGCTTGGCTCCTGCAAAACCAAATACGGCGGCCCATAGCAAAATGTTGCCCATTAACTCATGCGGATGCACTGTTATGTCTTTAATTACCGGTTGGGCTAATTTTTGCTTTTCGCTTTCACGATAAGCCCAGTAAGCAAAAACAGCAGCTCCAATAATACCACCTATTAAATTACCCCTTGTGGATAAAAGAAAATCTTGAGGGCTATCCAACAGCGCCTGGTAGTTTAATGCACAATCAACAACTTTATAGAATAAAATAAATCCGAAAATACCATTACCTGCTAATTCGTTAACAGATGCGGGTTTACCAATAGTTACCTTTTTTTTAAAGGAGTGTATTATCCCAAGCTTCTCTTTCCTTTTAAATTCCTGAGCAAAAGCCCAATACGCGCCCATAAAGGCAATAGCCACAAAAAAACCAAATGTTTGTACGGGCAAAGGGATGTTTATACCAAAAAGATATTGAAGGAGCGATGTAATGGTTGGAAACATAGGTTATAGTTTGAAGCGAATATAGTGTTTTAATGAACTAATATTTCTTCGCCTTCTGTTATTTCGACATCACCGTCAGGTGAAATATTTGTTAAGTAAACCGTTTTTAATTCATTGATCAGCACAGGGTCGTACTTGGTTTTTACCTTTACGTAATTGCGTGTAAAGCCATGCATAAAGCCATCTTTAATATCACCTTCAAACAAAACCACTTCGGTTTTATGAAGCTGGCTTTCATAAAACGCCCTGCGCTTTTTGTCTGACAGTATGTGCAACATTTTACTCCGTTCGCCACGGGCCGAACCTGGTACCGCTCCGCTCATTTGGCTGGCCAGTGTATTTTCACGTTCAGAGTAGGTAAACACATGCAGGTATGAAACGTTCAGGTCGTTTAAAAAATTATAGGTGTCAATAAAATCTTCTCTTGTTTCGCCGGGGAAACCCACTATCACATCAACACCTATGCAGCAATTGGGCATCAGCTCTTTTATTTTAGCTACACGGTTCACATACAAATCACGTTTATAGCGGCGGCGCATTAAGCCCAGTATCTTATCAGAGCCAGATTGCAATGGAATATGAAAATGCGGTACAAAACGTTTTGAGCCGGCAACAAAGGCAATAATCTCGTCGGTAAGCAGGTTAGGTTCTATAGATGAGATCCTGAAGCGGTCAATACCTTCTACTTCATCCAAAGCTTTTACCAGATCAAAGAATTTATCTTCACGCTGGCCGTTCCTGATGCCAAAGTCGCCAAGGTTAACCCCCGTTAAAACAATTTCTTTTACACCCGATGCCGCAATTTGCTTTGCCTGCTCTACAACATTTTCAATGGTATCGCTGCGGCTGCTGCCACGGGCCAGGGGTATGGTGCAAAAGGTACAGGAATAATCACAACCATCCTGAACTTTTAAAAAGGTACGGGTACGATCGCCAAATGAATAAGCGGGTACAAACTGGTTAGCCTCAGATACCGGTTGGTTATAAATTACAGCTTTAGGCTTTTTAGTAAGGTCAGTGATATGATCAATGATCTGGAATTTTTCGGCAGCGCCCAATACCATATCAACGCCAGGTATTTCGGCTATTTCCTGGGGCTTTAGCTGCGCATAACAACCTACTAAGGTTACATAAGCGTTAGGCGAAATTTTAAGCGCTTCCTTAACAATCTTTTTACACTTTTTATCCGCATTTTCGGTAACCGAGCAGGTGTTGATTACAAACACATCAGGCGTATTCGTAAACTCAACCGTATCATAGCCTGCCTGGTTAAACAGGCGACCAATAGACGAGGTTTCCGAATAGTTGAGCTTGCAGCCCAGCGTATAAAAAGCGACTTTCTTATTCATCTTTAAGGCCGCAAAGATAAGGAATTATTAAATTAATTTTAATTTCGGATTTTGGATGTTCGATTTCGGAATTATCAATTTCAATAAATCACTAATCCACTAATTATCCTCGCTCCAGCGGTAGCTTTCGTGCTCCAACCCTATCAGGTCAATAACACGGTTCACTACGGTCATGGCCAGTTCTTCGATGGTTTTGGGCTTACTGTAATATGAGGGTATGGCAGGGCAGATAATGCCACCGGCTTCGGTAACTGTTTCCATATTGCGGATATGGATGAGGTTTAAAGGTGTATCCCGGGCAACCAGTATCAGTTTGCGGCGTTCTTTTAATATCACATCTGCAGCACGGCTTATCAAATCATCAGATATGCCGCCGGCTATACGGCCCAGCGTGCCCATGGAGCATGGCACGATTACCATAGTATCAAACCTGGCCGAGCCGGATGCAAACGGCGCCATGAAATCATTTTTGGCATAAAATTTATGGTCGTGAAGATCAAAATCCTCGTTGTCAAGCTCAAAGCGCCACACATCCTTTGCATTGTCAGACATTACGATGGCTACCTCGGCTATCTGATCTTTTAGCTGATCTAATTTTTTTAATAACAGATGGGCATAAATAGCGCCGCTGGCACCCGTAATAGCAACTACAATCTTCTTCTTCATGATTACTCCAACAACCCAAACAGGCAAAAGTTACGGGCACAAAAAAGGGTCGAATAACTTGTACCCGACCCTACATCTACCTATGAAAAACATGCCCTTGAGAGGGCATTACAAATGTAGTAACAGTTTTCTAATTATTAAACAAATTTGTAAAAATAATTTTATGTTATCTTTTTATGAATTTTTCTCGATAAGTAACTGAATAATACCATCAACCATACCTACTCTGGGAACATATATATGTTTAATACCTGCATTTTTCATAACCGTAAGATATATTTCGCATGCCGGGATAATTACATCGGCACGGTCCTGGTTAAGGCCCAGCACATTGATACGGTCCTTTAATGAGAACGATGTAAGATAGGAATATAGCGACTTCAGTTTGACAAAGGCCATAGGGGCCTCGTTTTCTTCTTCAGACAGCTTGTATAACTTGTTAATATTACCACCGGTACCAATGCCCGACAATTGTTTAAACCCACGGGTATGCTCGCGTATAAAATCCTTCATTTCATTCCAGGTCTCCTCGGTATCCTGATTATCCAGTATCCTGATGGTACCTATGTTGAATGATTTAGACGCCATCAGTTCGCCTGCCGAAAAAAGTGAAAGCTCTGTACTACCCCCGCCTACGTCAATGTACAGGTAATTTTTACTTTTATCTATATTTTGATCTGCATGGCTTGCATAAATAACCTTAGCTTCTTTTGAACCATGAATGATCTCCAGGTCTATACGGGCCTCTTCTTTTATCAACTTCACTACGTCTTCTCCATTTTTAGCCTCGCGCATGGCCGACGTGGCGTAGGCCAGATAATCGGTAACCTTGTAAACATCCATCAGGTTCCTAAACGCCTGCATTGATTTTACAAGATCATTAGCTTTTCTTTCAGAAATATGCTGCTGTATAAATGCATCGTCGCCCAATCGTAACGGAACCCTTATCAGTGTATTCTTTTTAAAGGAAACCGAACCATTGTTTTCAATAATGTCGGCAATTAGCAGCCTTACTGCATTTGAACCTATATCTATAGCGGCGTATCTCAATTTTTTGTGTTTTTAGATTTGAGGTAATTATATATTTCTATTTGTGCGCGATGAGCTTCGGCAGAATTTGTTTTGTGGTATTTGTTGGTATTATTGCTGTTTATTTCACGGGCCTTGGTGTTATCGCGCAGCTGAATATTAATAATATCTTTAATTTCCTTATGCAATTCCTCATCATATACCGGGAAGCCAACCTCTATCCGGTTATCGATATTACGGGTCATGAAATCGGCAGATGTTAAATACAATAATTCGTGGCCGTCATTACAGTAAATATGCACCCTGGCATGCTCCAGGTATTTATCAACTATACTTATTACTTCTATATTTTCACTATAACCCTTTTCGCCGGGGATGAGGCAGCACATACCCCGTATGATCATCTTTATTTTAACACCGGCATTACTGGCCTGATATAGCTTAGTGATCAGACTTTCATCAGCAAGGCTATTCATTTTCAGGATCATGTATGCCTGTTTACCAGCCTTTGCATTTTTTATTTCGTTATCTATCAACCTGTAAATAGCCGGTCTTGAATCAATTGGCGAAACAATTAAATTCTTTAAGCCCTTAGGCAAGGTATTTTTATACAATGCTTTAAAAACCACAACCAGGTCATCGGTGATCTTTTTATTAACCGTAAACAGGGTATGGTCGGCATATATCGTGGCGGTCTTTTCGTTGAAGTTTCCGGTTGATAAGCAAGCATAGTGAACAGGCTGTCGTTTTTCGATACGGGTAACCAGGCATATTTTAGAGTGTACCTTGTAACCGGCAACACCATAAAGTACATTTACGCCTTCTTCCTCCAGCCTGTTGCTCCAGAATATATTATTCTGCTCATCAAATCGGGCCCTGAGCTCAACCAGGCAGTGTACCTTTTTGCCGTTTTTTGCAGCATTGATGAGCGCGTGTATTACCCTTGAATTTTCGGCAAGCCGATAAACAGCTATACTGATCTCTTTAACCTTTGGATCAATAGCAGCCTCGCGTAAAAAGTGAATGATATAATCAAATGATTGGTATGGTGCGCTCACCAGGTAATCTTTTTTAGCAATTAACCCAATTAAACTTTTACCAAACGACAGGTCCTCAACCGGCAAGGGCGGGTATTTATTATACTCCAGCTCGGGCCTGCCAACATTAGGGAATGAAATAAAATTTTTGAAATTATGATACCTGTTGCCCGGTATAAGACTTTCGCCATGCAGGCCCATTTTGTTTACCAGGTATTTTAACATATCCATAGGCATGTCTGTATCATAAAGTAAACGCATAGGTTTACCTTTTTTACGCTTTTGCAAACTTTTGGACAGTGAATCAATAAATTTATCGCTTACTTCTTTATCCAGGTCAAGCTCCGCATCGCGGGTGAGCTGTAAAGAATAAGCCTCGATATTGTCATGGTTAAAAATGAAAAATATATCCTCTAAACTGTACCTGATAATATCATCCAGCAGGATAATGAACTTCAGTTTATTGGTTTCGGGCAGTACCACAAACCTCGACAGGTTGTCAGGAAACTCAATGAGCGCGAACCTTGATTTTTTGTTTTTGGTAAGTTTTACAAAAAAATAAATCGCCCTGTCGCGCAGTTCGGGTAAAGGCAGGGTGTCATCAAGCATGATAGGCACCAGGGTAGCCAGCAGTTTTTCCCTGAAATAGCTTTTAACAAACGCCCCACGGGTTACGTTAAGCTGCTTATCGTTCAGCAAAAATATCTTCTCTTCGGCAAGCTCTTTTACGATAATATTTTCATACAGGTTGTTAAACTTACGCTCCTGCTTCACTACAATATTTTTTATTTGGTTCAGTATCCTTTTAGGATTGTATCCCAGTATCTCCTTTGATTTTTCATTCAAATTGGCCAGGCGGCTCAGCGTTGCTACCCTAACACGATAAAACTCATCAAGATTGGACGAAAATATAGCCAAAAACTTAACCCGTTCAATTAGTGGAACAGTTGGATCAGCAGCTTCCTGTAAAACTCTGTCATTAAAATATAACCAACTTATCTCTCTGTTTATTAAGGGAACCTGTTTATCCATATAAATTGCCCGCTCAGGGCCCACTTTTACAAAACTGCTTATTTATTTGTTAACTTAATATTAACTCATTGGTATTTATAGGGTTTTTATTCATTATTATTTATTACGCCATGTAAACAAATTAAATTTACACACTATATAAATGTTTACAATACATTAGTTTTGTAAACATTTATAAATCCATTACTTATGCCAACATTTGATATAGTAAGCAAGATAGACGGACAGACCCTTGACAACGCTATCAATACTGCAAAAAAGGAAATATTGAACCGTTACGATTTTAACGACTCGAAAAGTACGATTGACCTTGATAAAAAAACCAACGAGATAACTATTGTTACCGAAAATGATATGCGCTTAAAAGCAATTCAGGATTCTATCATCGGTCGTATGGTAAAACAGCATCTTGACTCTAAGGCTTTAGACTTTGGAAAAGAGCAATACGCATCGGGCAATATGATACGTAAAGAGATAAAAGTTAAGGAAGGCATTGATAAAGAAGCCGCCAAAAAAATAGTTAAAAAAATAAAGGACAGCGGTTTAAAGGTACAGGCCTCCATTATGGACGATCAGGTACGTGTTCAGGGTAAAAAAATAGATGACCTGCAATCGGTGATCAGCTTATGCCGTGGCGAAGACTTTGGGCAGCCATTGCAATTTATAAACATGCGGGATTAATTATATAATAATTTAGTCATGCCGAATTTATTTCGGCATGCCATGGGACAGGTGGCCAGCATAGCATACATTGCAAGAGAGATGCTGAATCAAGTTCAGCATGACACGTTTAAGATATAAAACACAAAGAGGCGCATAAATGCACCTCTTTGTGTTTTATATCTTCTTCCTGGAATACCGGTTTAACCTGCTACTTCCACTTCTTTAACCTCATTAGGGCGACCATTTTTGAAAGCCTTGCGCGGCGATAAACCCAGCAATTCAAACATAGCCATATCAGTATCGAATGACGGGTTTGGTGTAGTTAAAAGCTTTTCTCCCGCAAAAATAGAATTTGCACCCGCCATAAAGCAAAATGCCTGTTCAACTACACTCATTTCGGTACGACCTGCAGATAAACGCACCACAGTTTTAGGCATAATGATACGGGTAGTTGCTACCATGCGTACCATATCCCAAACAGATACCCGTGGCTGGTTAGCCAATGGGGTTCCCTGAACAGGCACCAACGCGTTGATCGGTACAGATTCCGGATGCTTAGGCAGGTTTGACAGGGTATGCAACATGGATACACGGTCTTCCACGGTTTCGCCTAAGCCGATGATACCACCGCTGCACACCGTAATTTTTGCTTTGCGTACATGCTCCAGCGTTTGCAGGCGATCATCATAGGTACGGGTTGATATAATACGCTTATAGTCCTCCTTAGAGGTATCCAGGTTATGGTTGTAGGCATACAAGCCTGCATCAGCTAAACGTTGCGCCTGGCTTTCGGTAAGCATACCCAGTGTACAGCAAACCTCCATATCAAGGCCGTTAACCGCTTTCACCATCTCAATTACCTTGTCAAAATCTTTATTATCGCGCACCTCGCGCCAGGCAGCGCCCATACACAACCTTGAAGCACCACCATCTTTAGCTTTTTGGGCTACAGCCAAAACTTCTTCCTTTGGCATAATGGCATGTACATCAACCCCGGTATTGTAACGTGCCGCCTGCGGACAATAAGCGCAGTCCTCGGGGCATCCACCGGTTTTTATCGAGATCAGCGAGCTAATCTGCACCTCGGCATAATCCTTATTTTCACGATGGATGGTTGCGGCCTTGTAAACAAGGTCAAGCAGTGGAGTATGATATATTTCAGCTATTTCTTCTTTCGTCCAGTTGTATCTTACCTCAGTCATTCTGTTTCTAATTTTGATGGTTCAAATTTATAATAAAAGCTGGAATAGCAAGTGGTGAGTAATGAGTTTTGAGTTCTTAGTAATTTTAAAGACTTATGGATCAATTCACTCAACACTCAAAACTGGTCACTCAAAACTTTCCCTACTGATGTAATAAAAGTTTTGTAGCCAGCCAAAGCGGTAATAAAAAACCTATACAATCAGTAAATGTGGTGATAATGATGGATGATGCTACCGCCGGGTCGATCCCTACCCTCTTTAATATCAGAGGAATAGACGCGCCTGTTAAGCCGGCGATGATCAGGTTGCCCGTCATAGCTAAAAACAGCACCAAACCAAGCAAAGGATTAGCATCGTAAAAATAAGCCACTAAAAAAACGATCAGGCCATTGGCTCCGCCATTTATCATGCCTACCAAAAACTCTTTCAGCACCGTATTGTAGGCCTGTTTATCGCTCAGGTCGCTCAGCGAGATACGTCTTACTGTAACAGCCAGCGCTTGCGTAGCGGCGTTACCTCCCATCCCGGCAATAATGGTCATGTATGCCGAAATAACAGAAAGTTTGGCTACGGTAGAATCAAAATCACGAATGATGGATGCTGCCAAAAATGCTGTACCTAAATTGATCACCAGCCAGGGTAAACGGCTTTTTACCGCATCCTGCCAGTTACCGCTCAATTCTTCATCCTCTGATACACCCGAAATCTTCAATATATCCTCGGTGTTCTCTTCTTCCATTACGTCGATGATATCATCAACCGTAACACGGCCCAGCAGTTTCATGTCGTCATTAACAACGGGGATACTGGTAAGGTTATATTGCGATATTAAACGGGCAACCTCCTCCTGGTCAACATCAGCTTTTACATATACAAAGTTGGTTTGTACCAGGTCGCTTACCTTAGCATCGGCTTTTGCCTTAATAATTGTTTTTATGGATAGGATGCCTTTCAGGATGTCATGATCATCAACCACATAAATGGTATATAGCTCTTCCATCTCTTCAGATTGATGGATGATCTCGTCTAATGCACCCTTTTTATCAAGGTTAATATTTACCTTGATAATTTCAGAATTCATCAAACCACCGGCCGTGTCCTCATCATAGTTTAACAGAGCGCGGATGCTGCTGGCATCTTCCTGGTCAATATCCTTTAGTATTTCATGCTGCTGTTGCTCATCCAACTGCGAAATAATATCAGTCGCGTCATCATAATCCAGCTCCTCAACTATCTCAGATCTTTTTTCGGGATGAAGGTTCACCAATAGTTCTTCCGGGTGATGTTCTTCATCCATTTCCGAAATTACTTCTGATGCAACGTCGGTAGGCAGAATATTGATGATTCGTTCTTTGGCTTCTTGCGGAAGTTTTTCAAATAATATAGCAATCTCAGAGGCGTGGTATCCCTGCAGAACTTTCTCTAACTCAGCATCATCGCCTTCCAGGGCGGCTTTTATGCGGAGCAGATCGGTTTTATCGATTTCAAATGATTGCATATGCGACTAAAATAGTTATTTTATGCAGTAAGTAGGGAATTAAAAAGGCATTAAAATAAGTGTAAAATATAGAATAGGAAGTCATGCCGAACTTGTTTCGGCATCTCACAGGATATGTCGACTATATAAGTGTTTTACCTTACATATGGGATGCCGAAATAAATTCGGCATGACCCAGGGGCTGGTTATTACAGGCTGTGGTCATATTTAGCAATAACTCCGCTTAGTTTACTTACTTTCATTAGCGTTTGCTCAACCTGTGTTTTGCGGATAGAAACCTGAATGCTGCAATCATTATCAAACTGTTGATGAATGATAGTCAGGTTATCATCTTTAATGATGCGCATTACATCATTCATTTGCAGGTAGTCAAATTTAATGGTATAAATATCATTAACAGTTTTATGGATAATGACCGCCTGGTTAAGCGCCTCGTCCGTTGCGACTTTATATGCGTTAATTAAACCCGGTACCCCTAACAGTGTACCACCAAAATATCGCACCACAACTACCAGAATATTAGTCAGATCGCGGGATAACAAGGTATTGAGTATTGGGCGACCAGCTGTACCCGATGGCTCCCCATCATCATTAACCCTAAATACCGATCTGTCGATACTTAAACGCATGGCCCAGCAATGATGATTGGCCTTAGGATGTTCGGCCTTTAGCTTAGCCACTATGGTTTTAATATCGTTTTCGGAATTTATAGGATAAGCATAACCCAGAAATTTGCTCCCGCGGTCGCGGAATATACTTTCGGTTGGTTTTTCTATGGTTTTGTAAGTATCGTCAAAGAGCATTAAAAATTCTATTTAGCATAGGAGATAACTATGATAGCCACAACAGCTATAACAACACCTGCTTTGTTGAGCCAGCTAAGTTTTTCTTTAAAAATGACTAAACCAACCAGTGTACCCACGGCAATAACGCCAATGTTCATGGCCGAGAAAACGGTTGAAGGATTATTTGACAGGGCCTGGTGGGCTTTCAGGTAAAAAAGTATGTTGCCAAAATTGGCCACGCCCAATATCCAGCCAATAAAAATATGCGGCCACGAGAATTTTGTTTTTTTGGTGGCAACCTGGTAAAGTAACCCGGCCATAGCTATAGCAAAAGCCAGTATATACACAATAAACAATGATGTGGTATAAGGCAAGCCTTTAAACAGGGCTATCTCTTTAAATAACACATCAATAATACCCATACCAACAAATACCACGAGCAAATAAAACCATGAAAATTTGGTTATTCTGTTTCCATGGCTTTTTTGCTGCCACGGAATGGAGCATATGATGGCGATAAAACCAAGCGCTATGCCTACAATTTTTAAACTGGTAAGTGCTTCACTAAACAACACAAATGAGGCAACTACAGGGATAAATAACGATAAACGCTGCGCCACATCGGTACGCACAATACCGGTGAGCCTAATAGAGAAAGCAATAAACCAAAAAACCAGGGGTAATAATAATCCAAGCCCCAGGTAATTGTAAATAGGCGCACCCTGCAAGTGTGAAAGCTGCGGTTTAAAAAATATCCAGGTAAGCAATATAGCCATGGAATAGTTCCAGGTGATGGCTTGAAAAACATCAATCTGGTAACGCTTGGCAAGCTTTAACAAAACAGAAACTACAACACTGCAGCAAATACTTAAAAAAACGTATAGCATTATATAATTGGCTTGTTATATATTATTTGTAGACCATCATCTCCTGATGGAAATTCGTCAGCAATTATACCTGTTATTTGTGGTGCTTTTATACCATTTTTTAAAACAATTTTACTGGTAAAAATACGGGCTTCATCCCATAAGCCGGCTTCAATAAAAGTTTGCAGGGTATGTGCTCCCCCTTCAATAATAACAGATTGTATGTCTTGCAGATATAACTGATATAAAATATACTGAGGCACGTATCGGTCAAAGTCTTCCAGGGCTATATATTTATTTCTGCCATCCGCATCAAACTTAACCTCGTTAAATAC
The DNA here is from genome assembly GCF_050433765.1 of Mucilaginibacter lappiensis. Classification (GTDB taxonomy): domain Bacteria; phylum Bacteroidota; class Bacteroidia; order Sphingobacteriales; family Sphingobacteriaceae; genus Mucilaginibacter; species Mucilaginibacter lappiensis_A. The sequence goes on from NZ_JBNPWP010000013.1 coordinate 13,743, forward strand.
AAATGTATCAGTTGATTGATCAAATATATTTAAGTTTTTATTTAATTCCAGCCGCCTGTCAATCACCACTCGTTTAGGTGATCTGCCTTCCCAGTAACGCACGTTTAGCTGAGGGTTATCTACAGCAGCTGTATTTTTACCTACTAATACCGCATCCTCTTCGCTGCGCCATTTATGCACCAGCTTACGCGATTGCTGGCCGGTTATCCATAGCTGGCTGCCATCACCAGGTGCAAAAAAACCATCATTGGTTTGTGCCCATTTTAATATAATGTATGGACGGTGTTTTTGTACCCGTGTAAAAAAACGACGGTTAAGCCATTGGCATTCCTTTTCCAACACTCCTGTAATCACTTCAATACCTGCTGCCTTTAGCTTTTCAATCCCTTTGCCATCAACCTGTTCAAATGGATCGCGACAGCCCACTACTACTAAGGGGATCTGATGTTTAATGATCAGATCGGCACATGGTGGTGTTTTACCATAATGGGCGCATGGCTCTAATGAAACGTAAATTACAGCTTGCTTTAACAGTTCGGCTGAGTTTTCAAATTTACTGGTTACCTGTGCAATGGCATTCACTTCGGCATGTGCTTCGCCATATTTATGGTGATAGCCTTCACCTATTATTTTGCCATCATGAACAACAACTGCACCCACCATGGGATTGGGGCTCACCAGCCCCATGCCCAGTTCGGCAAGTTCAATGCAGCGCTGCATATATTTTTCATGTTTAACCATGCTGCAAAAGTAGCTTTTATGTTACTTTGTCGCATGATTACTATTAAGGATGTTTTTGAAGATTACAAACAGCTGAACAAGGTTTATGAAACTAAGGAGATCCAGGCCATTACCTTATTAGCCATCAGTGAAATAAGTGGACTATCAAAAGCGTCGATTAAAGCATTTCCTGAAAGGGAACTGAGTAATGAACAAACGCAAAAGCTAAAAAATACCCTTACCCAATTACAAACAGGCGAACCCATTCAGTACATTTTAGGCATAACTGACTTTTATGGTCTGCCCTTTAAGGTAAATCCGTCCGTGCTGATCCCCCGCCCCGAAACGGAGGAATTGGTGGAGTGGATTTTATCAGTGGCGGGTACCCGGTTGCCAGTTGCCGGTTCTCAGTTTACTGGTAACATCCTTGACATTGGTACAGGTAGCGGTTGTATTGCCATTAGTTTAAAAAAGAATTTGCCGCAAGCACAGGTTTCGGCGATTGATATATCTGAGCGGGCTTTGCAAACAGCAAAAGAAAATGCTGAGCTAAACGAAGTTGAGGTTAATTTTATCCATGCAGATATCCTTAATATTAATTCCGAAATCAAACTTCCGAAATCCGAAATCATAATCAGCAATCCCCCCTATGTTACTTTAGACGATAAAAAACAAATGCATACCAACGTGACCAATTTTGAGCCACATACGGCCTTGTTTGTTCCTGAGCACGATCCGCTTATATTTTACAAAGCCATCGCTGATTTTGCACTATTAAACCTTACTCCAAACGGCCTGTTGTTTTTTGAGATCAACGAGCTTTATGGCCAGGAAACAGTTAAACTATTAAAAGATAAAGGCTTTGTAAACGCGGAGCTGAGAAAAGATATGAGCGGCAGGGATAGAATGATTAAAGCTATAATTTAGTGACGCATTCTACTTAGTTATAAATAATTTGTTCGATCATTTTATAATGTCCGTACTTGCTTATATCATTATTGACTGCTACTTTTAACTTAAATTTATTCTTTTCAAAAAGCATTTTCTTTTTAAATGATGGCAATTCATTACTTGCCATAAAACCAAGATCAACTTCCACTTCACTAATGATTTCGACCGATGATCTGAATACTTTGTTATTAATATTAAATAGTTGTTCAACTACACCGTCATAACGCTCTAAAAGTATTTGAAGCATATAGGCGTTGGTTGCCGAATAATTACCTAAATCATTAAATAGAACTTTTAGCTCATTTAATTCCCCTAAATAATCTGCCATATGTATTAATTTTTAATTAATATTATCAAGCGTAATGCCGAAACCTTCTTATACTCAGAACAGTGTGGAGTTAATTAATTTCTATACCTAACCTGTGTAAATCCCGCCACAATAAGGGGAATTAAATAGCAATTATCTATCAAAGGCTACCCGAAATGCTATGGAATTGCCGCTAAATACCACAATGTGTATAGATTAAAGCAACTAACTCCGGGGATGAAACTGGCTGATGGTGCTTTTCAGATACTCCCTGTCAAGGTGGGTGTATATCTCGGTGGTGGTAATGCTCTCATGGCCCAGCATTTCCTGCACGGCCCTAAGGTCGGCGCCCCCCTCTACCAAATGAGTGGCAAATGAATGCCTGAACGTATGCGGACTTATGGTTTTCTTTAAACCGGTAAGTTCAACCAGCTCTTTGATCATCAGGAATATATATACCCGGCTTAATCTTGATCCCCGGCGGTTCAGGAAAACCATATCCTCCTCACCTTTTTTTATGGCGATGTGTACCCGTACATTTTCTATCCATATTTTCAGTGCACGGATAGCCTCGGCTCCAATGGGTACAAGTCGCTCCTTATTCCCTTTGCCGGTCACTTTTATAAATTCAATATCCAGGTAAAGGTTTGATAGTTTAAGCTCTGTTAATTCAGACACCCGCAAGCCGCTGCCGTACAATGTTTCGAGTATGGCTTTGTTACGTGCCCCCTCGGGTTTAGATACGTCAATGGCGGCTATCAGTTTGTTAATATCCTGATAACTCAGTGTGTCAGGTAGTTTGCGTTGTATCTTGGGCGACTCCAGTAATTCCGAAGGATCGATCTTGATAAGATCTTCCATCAACAGGTATTTATAAAAAGCTTTAATGCCCGATAATACCCTGGCCTGTGATGACGGGATCATACCAAGGTTAATTGCCCAGTTAATAAACTCGCGCAAGTTACCTAAAGTAATTGTTTCTGGTTTTAGTTTAACTATTTGTAAATCAGAAAATTGATATAATTTTTCTATATCCCTGCCATAAGCTTCAATAGAATTATCGGCCAGCGATTTCTCTAACTTCAAATAGGCTTGAAAACCTTTTATTGCCGAACGCCACTCCAATTGATTTTAGTTTTAATGATTTATAGTTAAGTTTGAACTAATGAATATACAAATTATAAACGGCCCTAATTTAAACCTGCTTGGCGTACGCGAAAAATCAATTTATGGCAATACCAACTTTGATACATACCTGGAAGAACTGCGCAAGCGTTATGCAAACATCACTATTAATTATTACCAAAGTAATGTTGAAGGCGAAATTATAAACAAACTGCATGAAATTGGTTTTAGTTACGATGGAATTGTGATGAATGCAGGTGCTTACACCCATACTTCCATTGCCATTGCCGATGCTATTGCCGCCATAAATACACCGGTTATTGAGGTACACATATCAAACGTTCATAAGCGCGAAGAATTTAGGCATACATCAATGCTGGCGGCAAATTGTAAAGGTGTAATAGCGGGTTTCGGCATGGACTCCTACCGTTTGGCTATCGAAAACCTGTTGAACGGGTAAGCATAAATAGAGATAAGAATCAAGATACAAGAGGTTATCCAGATGCATAAATTATTAAAGGTTACAACATATTGTTTACTGTTTATCACGCTTTTTTCATGCGCGGATGCACTGGCCCAAACAAAGAAGAAAAAACCCCGCTCTGTAAGGGATTCGCTTCGGGCAGCCATCCTATCGCGCGACTCGATGATGCGATCGCTCAAAAGATCAGATACATCAACAAATAACCTGCTGCAAAAGGTTGAATATTATACCTCTGCTTTTAATCAGATCAAAACCAATCTTTCAAAAGATGTTGATACGGTTGATATAAGCGCTCAATTACCCCAATATGAAAGACGTGTAAACCTTATCAAACCATTGATTGATAATGACAAATCGAGCACATTGCGTTATTTGTACGCCATACGCGATGTTTTAACCCGCAGCGATGACCAGCTTGACCTTTGGCAGGAACAGCTGGCTGATATCAACTCCAAATTGGTTCAAAACCAAACCGATCTTAATGCCATATCACAAGATAGCGTTTTAAAGATCCTCCCGGCCGACAGCTCGCTGGCTACCACTTTTCTGATCCAAAAAATAGCTATCGACAGCAAATACCACCGGCTTGATACCGTTAATAAAAAATTAATGGTGAAGATAGGTTTGCTGCAAAACCGTACTTCGTCTGTATACATATCCATACTTGACCTGAAGGACCAGATAGACCTTAAAATAAGAGACTTTAGCATCAGGGCATTATCCGCCGAGTACAGCAACATTTGGGCTATGAAAGCCGATGAAGGGAGTGATTTCAAAGAAGCCCTGTCAAAAACCGCCGCCATGAACTCCAAGCTTTTTAGCTTTTTTATTGGGCGCGATATATTGATACACCTTTCGGGGTTATTGGTTTTATTGGGCTTTTTGGCATGGGTGTATACAAGCCGAAAGAAAATACTTAAAACCAATGATGCTTCAGATAATGTGTTTAGCCAGGCTAAGTATGTAATTAATTATCCAATAACTTCCTCAATCATTATTGCTTTTACGCTGATCCCTAATTTTTATGATCACCCGCCGGTAGTGGTACTGGAAACCTTTTTTGTTATCCTGATCACAGCCATGCTTTACCTGGCAAAAAAAACCTGTACCAAATCCTTGTTCACTTACCTGGTTCAGTTATTTGTTATTACCAATATTTACTGTTTAAGTAATTTATTTATACAGGTAACCAATGCTGACAGGGTTATTGTACTTGTTCTTGGGCTGGCTTCGGCTATTATCAGCATCAGGCTTTTACCTGTTGTACGTAAATCGCCAGATGATTTTTTACCTTATACAGGTGTTGTATTGAAGTTTTTTATTGTGCTTCAGGCCGCTTCATTTATATGCAATGTTTTTGGCCGTTTTAGCCTGGCCAAAATAATTGGTGTAACCGCCGTACATAACTTATGGCTGGCCATGGCCATGTACTACATAGTGCAGATGATCATGGAGGCCCTGTTTTTACAGCTGGAAGCCAGTAAAAACAGCAACAACCTTACTTCTTATATTGATTTTCAATTACTTAAAAACAAGTTCAGAAGCGTACTTACTGTACTAACCAGTTTATTGTGGTTGGTTATGCTCACCCAAAATTTGAGTATTGAGGACGCTGTGTTTACCCACATTGAAGACTTTTTAACAGCCAACCGCAGCATTGGCGGCACCAATACACAGTTCACCTTTCAAAGTGTGATCATATTTATTGCCGTGATCTGGCTGTCGTCCATTTTCTCCAAGATCATCAGTTACCTGTATGATGTATCTGCCAAGCACGCCCATGATATGGATGTGCTTAAAAAGAAAAACCGTACCTCCACCCTGTTGATCCGTATCGGTGTTATTGCAGTAGGCTTTTTCCTGGCGGTTGCGGCATCAGGGGTGCCTATTGATAAAATAACCATCATCATAAGCGCATTTGGTATAGGTATAGGATTTGGTTTACAAAACATTGTGAACAACCTGGTTTCGGGACTGATACTGGCCTTTGAAAAACCGATACAGGTGGGCGATATTATTGAGGTAGATAACCGTTCCGGCACTATACTTGATATCGGCATACGAGCGAGTAAAATCGCTACCAGCGATGGCGCTGAGGTGATCATCCCGAACGGCGATCTGATATCGCACCATGTAATTAACTGGACCTTAAGTAACAATAACCGCCGTGTTGAGCTTATTGTGGGTGTAGCCTACGGCACCAATATCGAAAAAGTTAAAGGCTTGTTAAACGGTGTATTAAGTGCTCATAACGATATTATGCCGACACCCGAACCGTCAGTGTTACTGCATAACCTGAGTGAAAGCACTGTAGATTTCAGGGTGCTTTTTTGGGCAGCCGATATCAATACCTGGTTAGGGCTTAAAAGCAGTGTGCTGACCGATATTTATGACACGTTTAACAAAGAAGGTATTGAGATACCTTTCCCTCAGCAGGATGTACATCTATTGCTACCAAAGGATAGCATTGCAATAAGTGACCCGGTTAAGGCTAAAGTTAAGGAAACGAAAAAGGTAAAAAATCAGGACGTGGATGACGTTAAAGCAAATCAACCGGATCAAGATCAGTAAACCTGGTCTTCTTTTTAACAAAAAAGCTCCATACTATACTACCCTTGTACATACCCTTTAAGTTGTGAATTGTGCGTTTTGAATGATGCGTTTTAGGGGATAAGCTATTTTTTCCGTTTTCTAAATCCTTAACCCCATATCCCGAAACCCGTATGCCAAAAAGATGAAGCACAAAATTCTGATGCGCGCGGCTTACCGCCCAGGCATCTTTGCGTTTGCCTTCGGCCAAAAATCTTGCTATGGCAAGCAGATCCATACAAAAACGCAGGGGTATCACAAATAAGGCTCTCCAAAACGGAAGGTTCTTTTTTAACAACAACAGGTTGTTCCTGAAATTAAGATAGGTTTTAAACGGGTTTTCGGCATTGAGCGTACCACCCCCAACATGATATATGGCCGATTGTGCACAATACATTACCTTGTAGCCCATATTTTTGAGGCGCCAGCAAAGGTCAATCTCTTCCATGTGGGCAAAAAAGTATTCGTCAAAGCCGCCTACTTCATCCCAACACTTCTTTTTAATGAACAAGGAAGCACCTGAGGCCCAAAACACTTCGTCTGATTGCTCATACTGCCCCAGGTCGTGCTCTACTTCATAAAACATCCGGCCGCGACAAAACGGGTAACCAAAGGTATCTATAAAACCACCGGCGGCCCCGGCATGTTCAAACTGGTCTTTTTGGGCAAATGATAATATTTTGGGTGCCGCGGCAGCAATTAAAGGATCACTTTCCATTAAACTGATCACAGGCTCAATCCAGCCGGGCATTACTTCCACATCAGAGTTCAGCAATATATAATAGTCGGCATCTACCTGGCTCAATACCCGGTTATAGCCACCTGTAAAGCCGTAGTTTTGATCATTTTGTATGATTCGTATGTTTGGGTGGGTTTCTTTTATAAATGCCAGAGAATCATCTGAGGAAGCATTATCGCCCACTACAACCTCCAGCCCGGGCCAGGTTGAGGCTAAAACAGTGGGTAAAAATTGTTTAAGGTATTTAACGCCGTTCCAGTTTAATATAACTACAGCAACTTTAGGTGTATTGATCATTTATGTGTGTCCTCCGGCCTAAACTTCCATCTCCGGTGAGACCATAGCCAATATTGCGGTTCCCTTCTGATCATTCCGTCTAAATACTGCACATGCGCGTCCGTGATTTCATGTTCGGCAGTTTGTTTAGCATTTTCTGTTAAGGGAACCAAAGTGTATGTATAATAACCTCTTTTAACGCGTTTCATATCGTAAAACACTACAGCAGCATCAATTGCTTTTGATATTTTTTCGATGCCCAAAAATACGGCAGTTGGTTGATTTAAAAAATTGGTAAAGTAATTTACTTCGTGCATCACCGGGGTTTGATCACCAACCAGCACACTCACCGTTAATTCATTCTTATATTCAACCATTTTACGCATAGTTTGCCTCATAGCAACGGGCTGTCCTCCAAAACGCGAACGTATCTTAACAAAAAAATCGTTAAATGTGGCATTTGATAGTGGTTTGTAAACTATCATGAATCTTTTATCAGTAACAAAGTTAAAGTTCAATGCCGCCATTTCCCAGTTGCAGTAATGACCGGCTACGGCAATAATGCTTTTCCCTTTGGCAAAGTACTCATGAACCAGTTCGGAGTTGGTTGCCACTACCCGGCGTTGAATTTGCTTTTCAGATACGGTGATCATTTTTACCGTTTCCACAATCAGATCAGCAAGGTAGCGATAGTATTTAAATTCAATATTATGGCGTTCTTTCTTAGTTTTTTCAGGGAAAGCATTGGCCAGGTTTTGCTGCACAACGTCACGACGATAACGGATAAAATAATAGATAATGACAAATAAAACATCGGCTATCAGGTATAAAAACCAAAAGGGAAGTAACGATGTAAGGTATAAAAAAAATATACCCAACCTTAAAAACCCTTTTTTTATCATTATTTTAACCAATTTTGGACACAAACATAAAATATATGATTGAAAAAGGTGCTGTATTCCCTATGTTTTATCTTCCACCGGTAGAGTATTTTGTAAAATTAAATACTTATAAACCTGATATACTGATAGAAAGAGAAGAACATTTCCCTAAACAAACTTATCGTAACCGGGCCAATATTTACTCGCCCGATGGTTTACTAACGTTGGTGGTACCGGTTGTAAAAGGTTCAAAAAACCACACCAAATTTAAAGATGTAAAAATAAGCTACGATTTTGACTGGCAGACCCTGCACTGGCGGAGCCTCGGGGCCTGCTATCGGCGGTCGGCTTTTTTTGAATATTATGAAGACGATTTTGCCGCGTTTTATCAGAAGCAAAAGCAAATTCCTTATCTGTTTGATTATAATGAAGAACTGCTGCAACTGCTGTTCAAGCTCCTGAAGATCAAAACCGACATCAAATACCCCCATGAGTACCATTCGGAGTACACCTCCGTTCCTGACTTCAGAACTTCCATCACCCCCAAAAAAGAAGCTGAGCTGGAACAAAAACCCTACTTTCAGGTTTTTGAAGAGCGTAAAGGATTCCTGAAAAATCTGAGCATTGTTGATCTGTTATTTAACCAGGGCCCGCAAAGTATTAATTATTTATAAATGGACAACAGGATTAAACGCGTACGTTATAAAGTTCGCAGGCATACGGGTAATGTTGGCGACCGGCCAGGCCTGGTAATAATTCCCGAAGATGCGGTTAAACCGCATATAGCCATATTTTCTTATCATAAGGATGAACTGCTGACATCGGAAGGAAAGAATATAAAAGTCATACTGGACCAGTTTAAGAAATGTAATGGCCATGTTAAATGGACCCACTGGATAAAGATCAATGGTCTTGGCGATGCCGAACTGATTGAGCAAATAGGAACGTATCTCAACATAAATCCGCTGGTGCTTGAGGATATTGCCAATACCCATCAGCGCCCTAAGTTTGATGAATATGATGATTATGCTTTTAGCACCAGCCGCATAGTTCATTTTAACAAGGAGGATGAACTGGTGAACAACCAGTTTTCGGCCATTATTAAGGATAACATAATCATTAGTTTTGAAGAAGATTATGAGGAGCATTTTGAAGCGGTAAAAGCCCGGCTTAAGGCAGGTAAAGGTGCAATACGTACTGCTGGCCCGGGCTATATGTGTTATGCCTTAACTGATACCATTATTGATACCTACTTTATACTGCTGGCCCAGATTGGCGACAAACTGGACACCATTGAGGATAAGGTATACAGCGATGCGGATAAAAGCATCATGTTTAACTCCCAGCAAATTAAACGCACCCTGATCATCATACGCAGGGCAAGCTGGCCCGAACGCGACAAGATCAATGATATGATCCGTTCTGAAAGTCCGCTGATAACAGCCGAAGTAAAGGTGTTTTTACGCGATGCTTACGATCATTGTATACAGGCCATGGATCTGATAGAGAACTATAAGGAAGTAACCTCCAGCATTATTGACCTGTATTTATCGATGGTGAGCAACCGTATGAACGAAATCATGAAAGTGCTCACCATTATATCGGTAATATTTATTCCCCTAACCTTTATTGCCGGTATATATGGAATGAATTTTTCGAGACAGGACGATAAAGGCCACATTATTAAAGATAACATGCCCGAATTATACTGGAACCATGGCTATGTGTACGCGCTTATATTTATGTTTTTAATAGCCATTGTCCAGGTATTGGTATTCTGGAGAAAAGGTTGGTTTAATAAGCTTTAAGCCCCACCCAACCCTCCCCTAAAGGGGAGGGCTTTAGATAAAAGTTTTTCCGCAATTTAAAAAGACATTCAAAAGTCTCCTCCCTTTAGGGGGAGATTTAGAGGGGGCTCTTTACTTCTTAAACTCCGGTTTCAGATCGGCAGCCATAGCTTTCCTGAATTTCAACACTTTTGGTTTCGATACACCTTCTATATAAGGATTGTCATCATGTGTCCTGTAGTATCCCTGATGATAGGTTTCTGCCGGATAAAAGGCAGCAAACGGAACAACCTGGGTTACCACTGGGTTGTTGTAGTGCTTCGATTCGTTCACTTTTTTAATAGTGGCCAGTAAAGTATTTTTTTCTTCTGGTGTACGATAAAAAGCTATGGAACGATAATCGGTACCTTCATCGGGACCCTGGCGGTTTAAGGTGGTAGGATCATGCGCAAAGAAAAATCCTTCGGCCAGTTTATCATAACTGATCACTTTAGGATCGTAATAAACCTGTACCGTTTCGGCATGATTGGTATTTTGTGAACTTACCTCCTGATAGGTTGGATTTTTGGTATTACCACCCGCATATCCCGAAACAACTTTGTTTACACCCTTAAGCTCAGACATAGCCTCGCTCATGCTCCAGAAACAGCCACCTCCAAAGGTAGCCACGGCTTCGCCCGTCTTTGGGTTTGGCAATGAGGGAAACTTATCAGACGACTGTCCATTAGCGCAGCCTACAAATAAAAAAATGCCTGCGATATATAAGATCAACTTTTTCATGATTATAATGATTTATGTATTTAGACGGATATACGTTGTAAACCTTTCAGTCGGTTGGTCACAACAAAGTAATCTTGAACTGTTTTATGCAAATTAAAAACCGCCATCCTGTTTAAGGGACTTTTTAACCATAAAAAGTATTTCGCCCAATCCATTTGTTTTGATCTCGAACGTAGTTGATAACAGCATTCCCATTTTATCCTTTGTAAATCCCTTACCCGACATCCACTCCAAATAATATACAGGCAAATCGGCTATAATAGTGCCTTTATATTTACCATACGGCATTCTCGTTTGTACAATATCCACAAGTATCTTCGGATCAGGCTGCATGTTTTCCACTCTGTAAAGGTAGAGTTTTACCACAGATCAATAGTGAAAAAAACAACTTTGTGGTGCTCACAAACTCATTAGTCTTTTCCGCCTTACCTTTGCAATTGTCGCATTATTATAAACCCTGCAAATGCTGCGGCAAAGGCAACAATCACCTTAAACCTAACATTGCTCACAAACGGCGGCACATAGGTTACTCCTGTTTCGTCTGCAATAGCGGGATGTTCCACATATCGTCCGCTTGCGGGTACGGCTACCGCTTCAAAATTAGCTGCAAGTTCCTGCAGATCATCCTGCAATTCACGGCCGCGCATAACCGGCCCGTGCCCAGGTGCTATAGTACGGGGATTAAGTTCTGCTATTTTCCGTAAAGATATCGCAGCAGCCAACCAATTCACGGTGAAATATTGAGGGGGCCCGGTTAGTTTTTTGATATAATTAAGCTCATAAAGTGCCGATTCTGTGCGGGTTGTGGCCAGTGCGTCGCCTGCCAGCAAGACGGAATTAGCTGACATAAATAAAGATATATGTCCGGGCGAGTGTCCGGGCGTTTCAATCACTTTCCATTCTGGCAGGTAAGGTATCCCTTCATCCACATCTATAGTATTAATTTTATGGCGAATATGGATTGGCTTAATCGGAAAGAACGCAGATAACAAGCTCATTAAGCCCCCACCCACAAACGGATCGATAGGCGGATAGGATGATTTCCCGGTTAAGTAAGGCAGTTCAAGTGCATGGGCATACACCGGCACATTCCAGTGTTTTAAAAGTTCACGAAGGCTGCCGGCATGGTCTGCATGGCCATGTGTAAGTACAATTGCACCTGGTTTAGTACCAGGGCCAAAGAGGGCTTCGGCCATAGCAATAATTTTATCTGCCGAGCCCTTTAATCCGGTATCAACCAATACCCAACCTTTTGTTGAACCGGGGCGATTGGCTATCATGTATACATTTACAAATAGCAGCCTGGTTCCCCATACCCTTTGAGTTACCTGAAAATATTTGGCACTAAGTAATCTGTTCATTTATTTTATAATTATTAACAGAACAACAAGCTGATGTTAAAAGTTTTAACAGCTTTGGTTTAGGGCTAATTTTAAAGATATAAACGCTTTAATGCACCTGCGTCATACGCATCTGGGTTAACAAGTAAAACACAAATGCATATAAACGTGTTAGATAATTAAAGTATACACAATGGAAGAACAATTTAATGCCAAACTTACCGGTACCGATAGTGAGATTGACGGCACCGCCCAAGCAATAGCCTATCCCAATTTTAACAATGCGTTTGAATTTAAGTCAACTGATGGAACACTGCACCTGATCATAGCTAAAGATGCTGACGGTCAATGGATCAGGCTAACCGGTACTGAACCTTATTTGTCAAGCTGGATTGATGAGTTGGCAGAGCAGGTAGCTGCCAAATAAAAAAGTTGATCAAGTTTAATTATTTAATAAAAATGCTCAAAACAAAGCGACCAGCATATTCTAATATGCTGGTCGCTTTGTTTTGTAACTTATGACCTAATTATAAATTAACAGGTTTCATTTTAGGCGAAAGCAGGTGCATGATAAACCATGCCAGCAAATAAGCACAACCGCATATCAGGAAAATAATATTGTAGCCTGTTATCAGGTGCCCGCTTTCTTTATAAAATTCCAATATATGCCCTACTAAAAAAGGGAATAATATACCACCTACTGAACCGGCCATACCACCTATACCTACAACCGAACTAAGCGCTCTTTTAGGGAACATATCTGATGCGGTAGTAAAAATATTAGCACTCCAGGCCTGGTGGGCTGCTGCCGCTAAACTGATCAGAGCCACTGCCTGCCAAATATTAGTTGCATACTTTGCTGTTACTATAGGTATTACGCATAAAGCAAATATAAACATGGCAGTTTTACGGGCTTTAAACACCGGCCATCCCTTTTTAATGAAGTATGATGATAAATATCCACCTCCAATACTCCCAATGGATGTAGCCGTATAAACTATGATCAAAGGCAAACTTGGTTTGGTGAGATCAAGATGAAATGTACTTGAAAAATAAGAAGGTAACCAGAACAGGAAAAACCACCATATTGGATCTGTTAAAAATTTACCAATAACAAATGTCCAGGTTTGCCTGATACCGAATAACTGCACCCATTTTATTTTGCTTTCTTCTTCTGGTACAACCGAAAGCTCCACATCACTATGAATGAATGCAAATTCCTCGGGTGTTATTTTTTTGTGTTTTGAAGGTATTTCATAAAATATCCACCAAAATATAAGCCATACAAAACCGATGGCCCCGGTAATTAAAAAGGCCATCTCCCATCCATAAATACCTAATATCCAGGGCACCATTACCGGAGCGACTACTGCTCCAATATTAGCTCCGGAGTTAAATATCCCGGTAGCCAGCGCCCGCTCCTTTTTAGGGAACCACTCGGCCACTACCTTTATAGCAGCCGGAAAATTACCTGATTCGCCTAATCCCAAAGCAGCCCTAACTATTCCAAAACCCAGGGTACTTTTAACAATGGCATGAAGCATAGCCGCTACGCTCCATACAATTAATGATATGGTATAACCTAATTTGGTGCCTATTTTATCAATAAAGCTACCAAAGGCCAATAGTCCTAAAGCGTAGGCTGTAGCAAATGCCATTACAATATAACCGTAGTCAGTTTCGGTCCATTTAAACTGAACTTCCAACACAGGTTTTAATAAACCTATAACCTGTCTGTCAAGATAGTTTATGGTAGTGGCAAAAAATAGAAGTGTAACTACTACCCATCTGTAGTTTCCAACTTTGGTTTCTTTCATTATAATTGGTTTTTAATTGGTTATTTACTGGTTTGCACCATTTCCATTAGTTTAATGGTATCTGAATATAACTGCTCATATAAACGATTGTCCAATACCTTTTTGCTGATCAGCTTGCTGCCCATCCCCACCGCGCAAACCCCTGCCCTAAACCAGGTGCTGATACTGTCGATGTTAAGTTCGACCCCACCAGTTGGTATAAACAATTGCCCACCAAACAACTCCCTTATCGACGACATAAATTCAGGTCCTAAAATGTTAGCCGGGAATAATTTTATCAAAGCCGCACCATGCTGTTGTGCAATACTAATTTCGGTTGGGGTCATACAACCGGGGATCCATAGTAAGTCGTGCTGTTTGGCCACGGCCCCAACTTCGGGGTTTATGGTAGGGGCTACAATAAAATCTGCACCTGCAGCAATGAAAGCGGCGGCTTCTGCAGCTGTTTTTATTGTACCTATACCCAAATGCAGACCCGGCATTTCTTCTTGCTGAGCCTTTTTTAACACTATAAAATTGGCAAGAGCGGCTGCGCCCCTGTTAGTATATTCAAAAACCCGGATGCCTGCTTTGTATAGCGTACGTGTTATTTCCAGGCTCACCTCTGCATCTTCATAAAAGAAGAGTGGTAACGATCCCTGGGTTAATATGGCATCAAGTACTGTATCTTTTTTGCTCATGATATTATCGCTTTTGTAATTTCCTCAACCGTTTTAGTAGTTGCATCGCCTTCTATAAATAATTTCTGGTAAGCTGCCGAGGTTGCAAATTCCAGCGTTTGCAGCGGATCAAGGTTATTGTAAAAACCATAGATCAGCCCTGCCATAAAACAGTCGCCGCTGCCAACTTTGTCTATCACTTTATCTGTATCGTACTGTTTTGAACTATGCAATAGATCGCCATCGTACAGTGCAGTATAATAATTAATACCCTCGCCGGCATCAAAACGGAAGGTATTGGCTACCGCTTTACATTTAGGATACTGGCTGATGATACTTTCTGATGAAAATAAAGCCTCTTTTAAGTAGATGCTTTTTTGCCCTGATTCTGTAACATTTGGTTCTACGGGTATGCCCAGCATCCTTTCGGCAGCCCAAATGTTGCCCATGATCAGGTCTGCATATTTTACCAATTGCGGCATCACATCAATCGGCTGTTTGCCGTATTGCCAAAGCCTGGCCCGATAATTCAGATCAACCGATATGGTAATATTTTTGGCAGATGCCGCTTCCAGTACTTCCGCACAAACGTTGGCTACATTTTGACTGATGGCCGGGCATATAGCGCTAAAGTGAAACCAGCTTACACCATCAAGCACCTTATCCCAATCAACCTGCCCAGGTTTTAAGGCTGCAAAGGCAGAGTGGGCCCGGTCATATATCAGTGCGTTATTCTTGATGTCTTTACCACGGGTTAAATAGTATAACCCTATCCTATCGCCATGCATAAAAACGGGCGTAGTATCCACTTTTTTATCCTGCAGGTAATCAAGGATCTGTGCCGACATGGCATTATCCGGCAAGGCCGTAAAATAAGCTGATGGCAGTCCCCATAAGGCTAAGGCTGTAGCTACATTTAATTCGGCGCCGCCTACAAAAAATGAAAGTTGGTTATCAACTAACCATTGTCCGCCAGCATCAGGGCAAATCCTGAGCAGCAATTCGCCAAATGAAAGTACACTGCCCTTTGGTGATCCGTTTTCAAAAGGGTTACTCATTACTGCTTATCAAAATTAAAGTAATTCTTAGCGTTATAATAGCAAATATCCTGAATGATCTTGCCGGTCCACTCTAAATCATTAGGCAATTCGCCGTTCTCTATATCCTCGGCAAACAGGTTACAAACCAGTCTGCGGAAATACTCATGCCTCGGGAACGATAAAAAGCTGCGCGAATCGGTAAGCATCCCTACCATACGGCTGATGAGACCAATATTCGATAGCGCGTTTAACTGTTTGGTCATCCCGTCTTTTTGATCCAAAAACCACCAGGCCGAACCAAACTGAACTTTACCTGCTACTGAACCATCATTAAAATTACCAGTCATAGAAGCCATCAGCTCGTTATCTGCCGGATTTAAGTTATAGAGGATAGTTTTTGCCAGTTGATTATCCAGATCAAGCCTATTTAAGAATTTAGACAAAGCAACACCCTGTTTAAAATCTCCAATAGAATCCCAGCCTGTATCCGGACCGGAATTTGTTAACCCACGGGTATTGTTGTTGCGCAATGCGCCGAGGTGAAATTGCTGCACCCAGCCTTTTTCATGATCCCAAAGCGCGAAATGCACCAACATAGCCGATTTGAACTTTAATATTTCCAGAGGCAACAAAGCTTGCTTATTTCTTATTTTTAAGAAAATAGCCGCTATCTCACTGTCGGTATAATCCTCGGCATAAATTTGCTCCAGGCCATGATCAGACAATTGGCAGCCATTTGCGGCGAAATAATCATGACGGGCTTTTAACGCTTTTAAATAATCGTCAAAGTTTGATACAGATACATTAGCAACCACTTCCAACTGATCAATGTAAGTGTTTAGTGCATTAAGATCATCAGCATTCATGGCTTTATCGGGCCTAAAAGCTGGTAATACCTTTACACTGAAGCCATCCTGTTTAATCTGCTGATGATAAGCTAAATTATCCAGCGGATCATCAGTAGTACAAACCACCTCTACATTTTTACTTTTGAGGATACCCCTTACACTAAATTCAGGTGTTTGCAGCTTAGCGTTACAGTCCGCATATATTTTCTGCGCGGTTGCCGGCGAAAGCAGTTCATTAATACCAAAATAGCGTTGCAACTCCAGGTGAGTCCAATGATAAAGTGGGTTACGCAGTGTGTAGGGTACGGTAGCGGCCCATTTTTCAAATTTTTCCTGGTCGGTTTTATTCCCGGTGATATATTCCTCATTAACACCATTGGCACGCATGGCCCGCCATTTATAATGATCACCATATAGCCATATACGCGTTAGGTTCTCAAACTTAACATCTTCGGCTATCTGATCAGGCGGCAAATGGCAGTGGTAGTCAATAATAGGTAATTCGCTGGCATACTCGTGGTACAGGCGTTGTGCTGTTTTGGTATTGAGTAAAAAATCCTGATCTAAAAAATTCTTCATTAGTATGATAAGCAGTAAACTGCCTTTTAAATTTTTAAATTATGTGTTAGCCTCACCTAATCCTCTCCAAAGGAGAGAACTTTAACTTCACTTTTTGAACCCTCTCCTTTGGAGAGGGCAGGGTAAGGCTGTTATGCTTTATCAAATAAGGAGCGTTTAACGCCCATTTCCAGGCCCCTTAGTTCGGCAAGGCCTTTTAGCCTTCCAATAGCCGAATATCCGTGGTATGTTTTATACTTAAAATCGTCGAGCAGTTTATGACCATGATCCGGGCGCATGGGTATAGCTATATCTTCGCGACCGTTTTGCTGGCGTTTTTGCTGCTCAAGAATAATGTTTTTCATCACCGCGTACATATCAGTACTACCATTTAAATGCTCGGCCTCATAAAAGCTGCCGTCAGGTTCACGCTGTACATTACGCAAATGCAGAAAATGAATATGCTCTCCTAACCTCTCCACCATGCCGGGCAGGTCGTTGTCAGCCCTTGCTCCTAATGAACCGGTACAAAAGGTTAAACCATTACTTGGCGATGGACTAAAATTAACCACATCAACCAAATCCTGCTCGGTCGATACTACCCGCGGCAAACCCAGTATAGGAAACGGCGGATCATCAGGGTGAATACACATTTTTACACCGGCTGCTTCTGCACCCGGAATAATACCCTTCAGAAAATAACCAAGGTTGTTCTTTAAAGCAACCGCATCGGTGTTGGCATATCGTTTTAAATGCTCATTAAATTCAGCAATAGTTAATACTTTGTTGGTTCCGGGCAAGCCGGCCATCAGGTTATTGATCAGCTGCTCTTTTTCATCAGTGCTGATCTTGTCGAGGTAATTTTTGGCAGCTTGTTGTTGCTTCGCTGTGAAATCATTATCAGCGCCTTCACGCTCCAATATGTAAAGATCAAATGCAGCCAGGGCGTTTGCATCATATCTTAACGCGGTTCCTTTATTAGGCAACAGAAAATCCAGATCGGTCCGCGTCCAGTCAAGCACGGGCATAAAATTATAGCATACAATATGTATACCTGCTGCTGATAGGTTTTTAAGGGTGCTAACGTAGTTCTCGATGTATTTGTCTCTACCGGCCGAAGCTGTTTTTATGCTTTCGTGAATATTAACGCTCTCCACAACCGACCATGTAAGTCCGGCAGCTTCAATCATTTTTTTACGTTCGATGATCTCGTCCAAAGGCCACACTTCCCCGCTGGGGATGTGATAAAGCGATGTAACAATGCCAGTAGCCCCAGTTTGCCTGATGGCTGTAAGTGTAACCGGATCGGTAGGCCCAAACCAGCGAAATGTTTGTTCTAAATTATTCACCATGATTATGGTATCGTAGTATAATAGGTTTGTTGTTGACCGGCAAATTACACATCATTCGCACAAGTTTAAAGCGATATTAAAAAACAATCAACGCAAACGTTTGCGGATACGGGTTAAAATGCCAAATACCATTAAGGGGTATTATTAAATTGAATAACGTTTTAGCAATTGATATAGTTTGATTAAAAAAAGAGGGCGACATATCACCAGATCTATCGCCCTCTTTTATATTTAGTTGTGCGTATCTGCTACCAGAAGATAGAATAAAGCGCAACTACTATACCGGTAACAATCAGCGCGCCGGCAGTAAATGCACGTGATGTTTTAAACATGGATGCATCTATCTCTAAACCATTGGTTGTAATACCCCTCGCTTCATCAATTTTTGAAATGATATACATACCAACAACGCAAATGATGAATACAAAACCCATGCGGTCAAGGAATGGTATTTCGTATAGCTGGGTAACTTTGTCGTCCTGCAATGCAAGTTTTGAAAAACCATAAGGCGACAAGAAACTCAGATCGGCAAAGCGCGGTAACAGTTTAAAGAAACAGGAGAATATAAACCCGCCCACAGTTGCAAACAATGCCGCGTTTGAGGTTGCTTTTTTCCAGAAGAAACCGAGGATAAACATGGCAAAAATACCCGGAGATACGAAGCCTGTATACTCCTGTATGTACTGGAAGCCCTGCTTACCTTCGCCCATTAGTGTTTTACCTATCAATTCTGACAAAATTATACCTAATACCATGGCAACCACTACAGACCATTTACCTAAAGTAACCAGCTTTTTATCTGTAGCTCCGGGATTAATGGCTTTTTTGTAGATATCAAGTGTAAATATGGTTGCTATACTGTTTGCTTTACCTGCTAACGAGGCAACAATTGCAGCTGTTAAAGCAGCAAATGAAAGTCCTTTTAAGCCCGACGGTAATAAGTTTAACAATGATGGATATGCCTTATTAGGATCCAAAACGCCCGATGAACTCATCATTTCCTGGTGAAACATACCCTTTTGGTATAGTAAATATGCCGCTATACCTGGTAATACTACAATAACGGGCATCAGCAATTTAAGGAAAGCCGCGAACAGGATACCGCCACGTGCAGTTTTAAGGTTTGCACCCAAAGCCCTTTGCGTAATGTACTGGTTACAGCCCCAATAGTTAAGGTTAGTGATCCACATACCGCCAATAAGTACAGTTAAACCCGGCAGATCCATATAGTTAGGATTGTCTTTCTTAAAGATCATATGGAAATGATCAGTAGCCTCTGAATGCAATATTTTAAATCCATTCAATAAACCCGTGGTTCCTTCTTTTTCACTTAAAAGCGTTAATGCAAGGTATGTAGCCATTAAACCACCCAGTATAAGCACAGCCACTTGTATAACATCAGTGTAACCAATAACCTTCATCCCACCCAGTGTAATTACTATGGAGAATATAGCCAGCAACCAGATACACAGGTGAATATCCAAACCGGATATACCGCTGATAGCCAACGCGCCGAGATATAATATGGACATTAAGTTAACCACAATGTATAGTAACAGCCAGAATATGGCCATGATCATAGCTACTGTACCATTATATCGCTGGTGCAGGAATTGCGGCATGGTGAATATCTTGTTTTTAAGATACACCGGTATAAAAAACACCGCTACAATGATCAGTGTAATAGCTGCCATCCACTCGTATGTTGAAATGGCCAAACCCATCTTGAATGCAGATCCGCTGGTTCCGATAAACTGTTCGGCTGATATATTTGAAGCGATCAATGATGCACCGATAGCCCACCAGGTTAGTGACCCTTCGGCCAAAAAGTAGTCTTTTGAGGTGGCATCAGCGTTGTGTTTACGCTTATATACCCACCAGCCATAGCTGGAAACTAATACAAAGTAGATCAAAAATACAGCATAATCGCCATACGAGAGGGTTTTCAGGTTCATTGTTTTGGTTCTGTTGGTTTAATATGTTAGATTGACAATTATAAACTATATATAGCGATTTATCAAATTTTCTAAATATTCTTGTTTACCACTTATGGCTTTAGGCTCGCCATTAGCTATTGCATAGTTACGTAAATCTTCTAACGAAAGCTTACCTGTTTCAAAATCGTTACCAGAACCTGAGTCAAATGAAGCATACCTGTCTGCACGTATTTTTTTGTATTCTGATTTTTGCAGGATGTTATCAGCCGTTACCAAAGCACGGGCAAAAATATCCATACCACCAATGTGGGCATAGAAAAGATCGGCCGGATCGGTTGAGTTACGGCGTATTTTAGCGTCAAAATTAATACCGCCACCCTGGAAACCGCCTGCTTCTAAAATGATCAGCATCGATTCGGTGATCTCATTAATATCATTCGGGAACTGATCGGTATCCCAGCCGTTTTGCACATCGCCACGGTTGGCATCTATAGACCCTAATAAACCCGAATCAACCGCTACCTGCAGTTCATGCTGAAAAGTGTGACCGGCCAGTGTAGCGTGGTTAACTTCCAGGTTCAGTTTAAAATCATTCAATAGGTCATATTTCTGCAAAAAGCCCAATACGGTAGCCGCGTCATAATCATATTGATGTTTAGTAGGCTCACAAGGTTTTGGTTCGATAAAGAAATTACCTTTAAAGCCTTGCTTGCGGGCATAATCTTTAGCTGTATGTAAAAACTTCGCGAAATGTTCCTGCTCACGTTTCATATCCGTGTTAAGCAAGCTCATGTAACCTTCGCGACCGCCCCAGAATACATAGTTCTCGCCGCCTAAAGCAATAGTTGCATCAATAGCTGCCTTAACCTGCGCACCTGCATGGGCCAAAACATGAAAATCGGGATTGGTTGACGCGCCGTTCATATACCTTTTGTGGCTGAACAGGTTCGACGTACCCCAAAGCAACTTAACACCACTCGCAGCTTGTTTTTGTTTGGCATAATCAACCAGGGCCTGTAAACGCCTGTCGTTCTCGTTTACATCGTTGCCATAATCAACCACATCCACATCATGAAAACAATAGTATGGCAGGTTCATTTTGGTGATGAACTCAAACGCGGCATCCATTTTATCTTTGGCACGTTCAACCGCATCTGTCTTTTCATCCCATGCAAATACGTGAGTAGGTCCGCCAAATGGATCTGCACCATTACCGCAGAACGAGTGCCAGTAAGCACAGGCAAAGCGTAAATGATCTTTCATGGTTTTGCCGGCCACTACCCTATCCGCGTCATACCACCTAAATGCCAGTGGATTATCAGACTGCGGTCCTTCATATTTGACCTGACCTATTTCTTTAAAAAATTCCTTTTCTCCGGTTACGATGCTCATATTTTTAATTGTTGAGTTATTGAATTAATGAATTGTTTTAGTTATCGATTAATGAATTATTGATTTTTTTATCTTTCGCCTTTAACCTTTTGCCTTTAACCTCTCTTCTAAAAGCTCCTTCCATTCCTGGTAAACAGGTTCAAATTGTTGGGTTGATGGTTCAATTAATTGAATGGCTTTAGTGTTGCTGAATGCTTCGGCCGGCGATGCAAATATCCCTGCGCCAATACCAGCACCTAATGCTGCTCCTACGCTGCCATCATTATTATAAAGTTCAACAGGCACACCTGTGGCGTTTACAAAGGCTTCGGTAAATAGTTCGCTTAAAAACAGGTTGCTTTTTCCGGCGCGGATCACTGTCGGGTTCATGCCGTTGCCCCGCATAATATCCAGCCCGTAACGGAAAGCGCTGGCAATGCCCTCCTGCACAGCCCTAAAAATATGGGCTTGTGTATGCAAGTTCAGGTCGATGTTTTGAAAATGGGCGCCTACCTGTTTGTTGTTAAGCATACGCTCGGCACCGTTACCAAATGGTAATACCTGCAAGCCATCGCTGCCTAATGGTGCTTTCTTAGCCTCGTTGTTTAACTGTGTATAACTTAGCCCTGTCCCAAAATTGTATTTAGCCCAGCGGTACAAGCTGCCTGTACCATTAATGCACAAAAGTACACCCAGGCGTTTTTGTTGTTCAGTATAGTTAACATGTGCAAAGGTGTTAATGCGCGATTCCTGGTCATAAGCCAACTGGTCGCTCACACCATATATTACCCCGGAAGTACCCGCAGTAGCAGCAACCTCGCCCGGATTAAGCACATTTAAGGAAAGCGCGTTGTTTGGCTGATCGCCCGATTTGTAGGTTACCGGGATGCCTGCTTTTAATTTCAATTTTTCGGCAACAGAAGCCAGCAGGTTACCGTGCGACGAAAATACGGGGTTGATAACCGGGAACAAACTTTCATCAAACCCAAAATAGCTGATGATCTCTTTAGAAATGCCATTTGTTTTAAAATCAAAGAACACCCCTTCGGATAATGCCGAAACTGAGGTAGTGATCTCTCCTGTAAGCTTCATGGCAATAAAATCACCGGGCAGCATGATCTTATCTATCTTACTGTAAATTTCCGGTTCGTTCTCCTTAACCCAAGCTAATTTTGATGCTGTAAAGTTTCCGGGAGAGTTTAGCAGATGCGACAAGCAATTCTCCTCGCCTATGGCGACAAAAGCTTTATCACCAATTTCAACAGCGCGGCTATCACACCATATAATACTATCGCGCAGTACATTCTGGTCTTTATCAACCAAAACCAAACCGTGCATCTGGTAGGCTATGCCAATGGCTGCAATATCGGCAGGGGTGTATAATTTTTTAGCGTGACAAAGTTCCAGTGCTTTTTGAGCCTGCTCCCACCACATTAGCGGCGACTGCTCGGCCCAGCCCGGATGTAAAGCTTTAATTGGCGATTCCTCGTCGGGATATTGCGCCGATGCCACTATTTGTTGAGTAGCTGCATCAACAACACTAACTTTAACTGACGAGGTACCTATATCAATGCCTAATAACAGCATATTTTTTGTGGGATTATTGCGTGAATACTATGGTGCGTTTATTTTTTGGTAACTTAACGAGACGAAATTAAAGAAATATTTGAAATTGCAATCGATTGCGTAAAATATTTTTTCCAACTTGCACTTTATAATGAAGAAAGTAAAACGGACCACCATTTATGATATTGCTGCCAAACTGGGCATAACTGCTTCTTCCGTATCAAGGGCGCTGAATAATAGCAGCCAGGTGAACGAAAAAACAAAGGAGCTCATTATTAAAACAGCCGATGAACTAAACTATAAACGTAATATACTGGCTTCAAACCTGCGAAAGGGGCAATCAAAAACTATTGGTGTAGTTGTACCGCGTATTAATCAGAACTTTTTTTCGAACGTAATTGCGGGCATCGAAGAAACTACCTATCAAAAGGGCTATAATCTGATCATTTGCCAATCGGGCGAGGATCATGATAAGGAGATCCAGTGCGTAAATACACTGATAAACCAACATGTGGATTGTATTGTAATATCAGTATCGGCCGATAGTTACGATTACCAGCACCTGCAAAATGTAATAGATCACGGCATCCAACTGATCCAGTTTGACCGTGTTGCCGAAGAACTGGAAACCCTAAAGGTAATCAATGATAATGTACAGGCCTCCTTTGAGGCGATGTCGCACTTAATTGAAGGTGGTTATAAACGGATAGCTCTGCTGGAAGGCCCTCAAAACCTTAATATTTTCAGACAACGGAAAGAGGGCTATTTGAAAGCACTACAGCTATATAATATCCCGGTGATAGATGAATTGATTGTTGAAAATGCCTGGACCAAAGAACTGGGCGCCGAGGGTACACGCAAACTATTAAACCTGCCTCAGCCTCCTGATGCCATATTTGCCTCCACTTCTGATTTTTCGGCGCTGGGTGTATTGGAAGTTGCCAATGCTATGGGCATCAAAGTACCAGCGGAGTTAGGTGTATGCGGCTATGCCAACGAGGCTTTTTCTGAGATCACCAGTCCATCCATTACTACTATTGACCAGTTTAGCGTTTACATGGGTAATACGGTTGCCAATTTGTTTTTCCAGGAGATAGGTAATACCGATACTACAGCCAAACCCAAGATCATCAGCATAAAACCAGAGTTGATCATCAGGGGATCAACATCAAGGAATGGGAAACAATAGGATTTTAAGTAAAAGCTTTCACAGGGGCCTCTGCGAGAGACCCTGCTGGGACAAAAGGCTCAGTATTATAAAGATATAAAGATCGATAATTAATAGCATTTGCAAGTTTATGTCTAAATATGCTTTAGTAGAAAGAGAAAGGAAATTCGTGATACCTCCCGATCATGTTAATATTAGTGGCTTGCCCCATAAACATATTACAGATCATTACATGCTCAATACTGCTATAAGATTCCGCCTGGTTACAGATGACAACGGAACAACCTATAAGCTAACCAAAAAGACACCTCTAAATATTACGGGAGAGCATCTAATCACAACCATTTACTTGGACCAGGAAGAATACTTGCAGTTAAATAACTCTGAGTGTGTTGTAGTAGAAAAAATCAGATACCTGATAGCTGCGGGGTCTTTGGTTATTGGTTTGGATAGATATACAAACTCATCTGAAGAATTATGGATAGCAGAAATAGAATTTATTACACAGGAGGAGATGGATAACTTTCAGATGCCTTTAATATATTTAAGAGAGGTAACAACCAATCCCGAATTTAATGGCTTTGAGCTTGCAAAGCGTTTCCAAAAAGATTATTAAACCAGCCATCTTTAATAAATTTTATCCACTAATACAACACGTTACGTATAAAAAGTATATTTTATATTCAATATCAATTAATAAATCTTAACGATTTTGTTACATTAAGCCTTAAATTCAACCATTATTTATATACAAAAATATGGATGATTTTATTGCAGCAAGGTCGCAAATGGCCTTATCATTAGGTTTTCATATCATATACTCCTGCATTGGCATGGTTATGCCTGTTTTTATGGCCATTTCCCACTATAAATGGATAAAAACCAAAGACCCGGTTTATAAAAACATTACTATAGCCTGGAGTAAGGGTGTGGCTATCTTTTTCGCTACAGGTGCTGTATCGGGCACTATGCTATCATTTGAGCTGGGTTTGCTTTGGCCTGGGTTTATGAAACACGCCGGCCCTATTTTCGGGATGCCGTTTTCCTTAGAAGGTGTAGCTTTCTTTATTGAAGCCATAGCCCTGGGCTTTTTCCTGTACGGCTGGAACAAGCTTAACACCTGGTTCCACTGGGTTACGGGTGTTGTAGTGGGTGTAAGTGGTATAGCGTCTGGCATTTTGGTGGTATCTGCCAATGCGTGGATGAACAGCCCTTCAGGTTTTGATTTTGTGAATGGCCAGTATCTAAACATCGACCCGGTAAAAGCCATGTTTAACGAGGCCTGGTTCTCCGAGTCGCTGCACATGACCATAGCGGCATTTTCGGCCACGGGTTTTGCTGTAGCGGGGATCCATGCGTTGATGATCTACCGGAAACGTAATGTGCATTTTCACAGCAAGGCATTTAAAATCGCCATTATATTTGGTGCTGCGGCAGCTATTTTACAACCTTTAAGCGGCGATATATCTGCCAAAGGCGCTGCCAAAAGGCAACCTGCAAAATTAGCCGCAATGGAAGCTTATTTCCATACGCAAACTTATGCCCCACTGGTTATCGGGGGTATACCTGATACTGCGGCTAAAAAAGTAAACTATGGCATTGAAGTCCCCGGTTTGCTGAGTTTCCTGGTGCATGATAATTTTAAACAGGAAGTAAAGGGGTTAGACCAGATACCGGTTAAGGACCAGCCACCTATCGCGGTTACTCATTACGCTTTTCAGATCATGGTTGGTTTTGGTATGCTGATGATGTTGATCGGGATATTATATTTTATTGCCTTGTGGAAAAAGAAAAGCTGGTTTAACAAGAGTTGGTTCCTGAAAATGTTTATTTATGCTACTCCTGCCGGTTTTATAGCGCTGGAAGCCGGGTGGACAGTTACCGAAGTTGGCCGCCAGCCCTGGATAATACAGGGGGTTATGCGCACCAGCGAAGCCGTTACGCCCATGCCGGGCATACAGTATTCCTTTTACCTGTTCACCTTTATTTATTTTACACTGAGTGTGTTTGTTATTTTCTTGCTAAAAAGGCAAATACAAATGGTGCCTGAATTGTACGACCGTTAACCCATAAAATTATGTTATACGTTGTTATCCTGTTTTTATTTGCTGCCATCACCCTATATTTTCTGTTAGGCGGGGCCGATTTTGGCGCGGGTATCATTGAGCTTTTTACATCAACCGATAATAAACACCGTACCCGTAAAACCAGTTACCAGGCTATTGGGCCCATATGGGAAGCCAACCACATGTGGCTTATTATTACCGTGGTAATTTTGTTTGTAGGTTTCCCAACCATATACAGTGAGATGTGTATTTATCTGCATATCCCCTTATTGATCATGCTGATGGGTATTATTGCCCGCGGAACGGCTTTCGCGTTTCGTAATTATGATGCTATAAAGGATGAGAAAACGCAGGGGTTTTATAACCACATGTTTGTTTATTCGAGCTTTGTTACGCCTATGTTTTTGGGCATTATAGCGGGCAGCGCCCTGTCGGGCCAGATAGATCCTACTGCTAAAACCTTTGCGGGGGCTTATATTTTTAGCTGGCTCAACTGGTTCTCTGTAGCTGTTGGACTTTTCACTGTGGCGCTTTGTGGTTTCCTTGCAGCCATTTATCTCATTGGCGAATGTACCGAGGTGTATGATATAAAACGCTTTATAAAAAAAGCAAAGGCTATGAATATAGCCGCCGTAATATTAGGAGCTCTTGTGTTTTTGGCTTCGAACTTTGAACAAGTCCATTTGGCCAACTGGATATTTGGTAACCCAATAAGTTTAGTAGTTGTTATTGCAGCTACATTGTCACTGATATTACTATGGTTCATTATTTCAGATATAAAAAACAAACAGTGGATCAGGGTATTGGCCGCTTTTCAGGTGAGCATGATCCTGATTGCAGTTGGGCACACCCGTTTCCCTCGTTTTGTGATATTTAAAGATGGCAGCTCCATGTCTTTGCTTACAGATCATGCAACCACCAAAACTATTGATGACCTGGGCATAGGCCTGCTCATCGGTAGTTTATTCATACTTCCGGCACTGGGGTATTTATATTACAGTTTTAAGAAGAAAGATTCGGGGCAGGCTGCTGAACATTGACCGTTGATTTTGGTGATTACGTGGATTGCGTTGATTTTTTCAAACAACTTGTCATCCTGAGCGCAGCGAAGAATCTATTCGTATACAAGCATATCGAATATTAGATTCTTCGCTGCACTCAGAATGACATAAAAAAATGGGATCAAGAAAATCCTAAAATCCTTTAATCATGGTTCAGAAAATCAACGCAATCCACGTAATCACCAAAATCAACGGTCTATCGCTGAAATATTTCCGGGTATTTCCTGATAAAATAAACCGGTGTACAGCTCCAGGCATGACAATAGCTGTTAACCGGATAGAAGTTATACGGCGATTTCAGCTCATCATTAGGATCATAAACCTCCCAAAAGGTATCAGCACCCTTTTTGATCATACCGCCCCAGTAGGTTTGCAGCGCTTCTTTGGCTTCTGCTTTCAGACCGCTTTCTATCAGCGCAGCTACATAGTAATGGAACATGTAGGGTGCGCCAGGATGTACGGCATCTTTTATAGATGGCAATGCCTTAAGCGCTGTTTGTCCCTCAGTTTTGGAGGCCACCCCACTCAATACCATCCAGGCCTGTGAGCCATAGGATATTTGCTTTTTTACCCCGCTTACAAATAAACCCGATTTTTTATCGTACAGATTTGTATATGCCGCATTCTTCAGCTTTCTGGCTAATGCGGGGATATCCGATACTTCATTTTCCTTACCTAATATTTTGGCCAACGCGTAGGTTTGATTAAGCGTATAAATAGATAAACCCTGTAAACTGGCTTGTTTGTCCAAGCCGTCTTTCCAGTCAAAAAACACCCACCACTCCTTTCCGGCTTTTATATAATCCATCATACCATCTTTACCGGCATATTTGCGGATCATGTCCAGCTGTTTTTTGGCCACGGGCCACAGGTCAAGTCCGGTTTGTTTATCATCAGTAGCAGCTACATATTCTTTCAGTGCAACATTATATAAAAAGCAATAATCCAGCAGCCTGTTACCAACCTGTGCATGTGGTTCGGGGGTTTCAAATACGTTGGAGATAAGTACACCATCATCAGCAGACAATCCTGCCAGCAGGTAAAAGCAACGCTTTGTAAGGTTATTGTTTTGATATGAATACAGGTTAGCCAACGATTCAAGGTATAGGTCGCCTATCCAGAGCCTGCGATCTCGTTTGGGGCCATCCTCATATACGGTTTGCATACACTCCTTTAAGGTGGTAAGCCCTATTCTGTCAATATCGGCAATAAGCTGGGATGTTCCCTGGGCTAAAAGCGGGGGCTTGGCCATTACAGAAGTTGTAGCCTTAAACTCCATATTGGTGATATGAAAATCAAAATAGGGCGAAGCACCGAGCAATTCTATCTTTACATACCGACAAGCCAGTCTGCGTGGTATGGTAATAGTGGCCGGCATTTCGGTAACAGTAACGGTTTCGTCTTGCAGCCAGGCCCGGCTTATAGTGCCCGGATATGGATCAAATGGCACCGTTAATTCAGATGGCACTTCGCCAAAGGTAAATTTCAGCCTCACCGGTGCATCCGGCGTACCTTTTAATGATTGGATGGTAAATGTAAAATACCCGGTAAGATGTTCGCCAAAATCGGCTACTACACCACTTTGGGTTTTGAATGATTTGCTGTAAAATGCACCCACACTATCTGTATTTACAGCTTTCCAACCCTGGAAAGCAGTGGGGTCTTTTTCCAGCTTTACCATACTAATGGGTTGTTTTTCCGTTTCGACAAGCTTAGGCTTGTTTTCTTCAGCTTTCTTTAGCCAGTCCTGCCGATAGGATTGGTAAGGGTCCTGCGCTTTTACATTGTTGGTAAAAAGTGTAATAAAAGCGGCTAATAGAAGGGTAAATTTTGGGTTGAGTAAGTTTAATACCATAGGGGAATAGTTTAAATTTTAAGATTTCCGTAACTACTTGTAACGAAGTTATATAATTGGTTAAAGCAAGATAAATATATACATTTTTCATACCATCCCCTACTATCTTTTTAAGGTACAAATACAATTATGTAATATTACATTTGTGCTATCCCAATTATAAAGTGTGAAGAATTATCTTAAAATATTATCGATCGACGAGTATTCCATCACCCCTAAATACCTTCAATTATCCAATGCCATTATCAGAGCCATTGAAAGCGGTGATATTATCAAGGATGATATGCTCCCATCCATCAATGATCTGAGCTTTGCACTTGACACCTCGCGCAATACTATTGAGCGTGTTTATAAAGAATTAAAGGATAAGGGGATAGTGAGCTCGGTACCAGGCAAAGGTTTTTTTATTTCGAACACCGATTTTCAGAAGCCGCTCAAAATATTCCTGCTTTTCAACAAATTAAGCGCACACAAGAAGATAATTTATGACGCTTTTGTAGCCACCATAGGCGAACAGGCCACTATCGATTTTTATATTTATAACAACGATTTTTACTTTTTTAAAAAGATAATAGCCGAAAGCTCACAAAGCGATTATGCCAAATACATCATCATCCCCCATTTTTTGGATAATGAGAACAAAGCGCATGAGATCATCAATACTATCCCCAAGGATAAATTGATCTTGCTGGATAACCTGGTGCCGGGGGTGAGCGGTAAGTTCGCCGCCATTTATGAAAACTTCGCGTTCGATGTGTATGAAGCACTAAAAAAGCTGCTGGATAAACTGAGTAAATACAATACCATTAAGCTGGTATTCCCGGGCAAAACCTATCACTCCAAAGAAATTTTGAAAGGCTTCCTGAATTTTTGCCGGCAATATGCTTTTGAATATGCTGTAGTTGATTCTTTAGCTACAGAGGTGATCCAGCCTCAAACGGTTTATATCAGCCTGATGGAGGATGACCTTGTTGAATTGATTAAAAAGATCATCGCATCTGACCTGAAGGTGGCCAAAGATGTAGGTGTGATCTCCTATAACGAAACCGCGCTTAAAGAGATCATATTAGACGGCATTACCACCATATCAACCGATTTTAAGTTGATGGGCAGTAAAGCCGCCGAATTTGCTTTAAGTAACTGCTATGAGCACTTTGCAGTGCCGTTTCATGTTACGCTGAGGAGTTCGTTGTAAGCCCCTCTAAATCTCCCCCTAAAGGGGGTGACTTGAAAAACAATATTTAATTTTTAAAGTCCTCCCCTTTAGGGGAGGATTGGGTGGGGCTTCTTACTTCAAATTCTTAACCTTTATATTCCTGAAAAATGCTTCATTGCCATGATCCTGCAATAACAGGTGGCCTTGAGGTGCTTCACCAAAGTTTTTCCAAACCTTGTATTTACTGATGGCTACCAGGTCGCGGTAGGCTTTTGAGCCTCTGTCATATTCCAGCACTTTAACGCCGTTCAGGTAATGCTCTACGTGGTTATTAGGATAAACCACTACTCTGCCTGTATTCCAGGAACCTATTGGGTGAACAAAGCGCTCCTGCTTGTTTGCCTTAATTAAATCATAAAGCGAAGCCAGTGTACGGTCGCCGTCGCGGCCGAGTTTGGCGTCAGGGTGCAGCTTATCATCAAGCACCTGGTACTCCAGGCCAATGGCCGAACCATCTGTAATTTCTTTCAGGGTTACAAAGTATTTCACCCCGCTATTTGCGCCGGGTGTAAGCTTAAACTCGAACGAAAGATCAAAAGCACTGTAATTGTCGTTGGTAACAATATCACCGCCGCCAGACTCTTCCTTACCAACCGAAGGTAATACATGCATAGTGCCCTGCGCATACTCCCATCCTTTGGTTGGGAATGCTTTAAGCGTTGCACCGCGCCAGCCTGTATTGGTTTTACCATCATATAATAATTTCCATCCGGCAGCCTTTTCAGCCGGTGTAAGGCTATTGGGACGCAGGTTTACCACGTACACATCCTTTGGAAAAGGTTTAGGTTTTAAATTAGTAGTTTGCAGGTTAAAATTCTTAAAATATACTTTTTTGCCAGCCTGTTCTTCCTTGCTTACTGCATGTACCTGCAAGGCTATAAAACCTTTTTGATCAATGGTATCAACTACATCAGCAGCCGGGATGCCATTAACCCAGGTTTTCATTTCGTTACCAATACACTCAATCCTGATATGGTTAAATACGCCCACTTTAAAAGCATCCTTTGCTTTGGCATTCAAATCCAGGGGATAAAGCCAGTCGCGCCTGCCTTCGTCATAAATACCTCCGGTCCAGTTACGAACTGACGGGTCAATTTCAAATTGCCTGCCATAAACCTTGCCGTTCCCTTCATGACCGGCGGGGTCATAATGGCTGCGGGTTTGTACCCCTGAGTTACTCAGGTTACTTTCAATTTTGGCATCAAGCTCCAGTATAAAGTCACCATACTCTTTTTCGGTAACTAAAAACGAATTGCCTGAGTTTAAAACAGTAGTACCTACAATTTGTCCATCTTCTACCTTATAATCGGCAGTACCGGCAAGACGCTTCCATCCTTTAAGGGTTTTACCATCAAATATGGTATTCTGTGCATAGGTTTTAACAGGTAATAAAGCAGCCGCAGCAAACAGGACTATGGCAGGGTAGATGATCTTCTTCATGTGTGATTTAAAATGTTGGTTTTATATTGTTTAAAAATGGTTTTAAAATAAAAATGTGTTTTGTAAGGTACGAAGCAATCCCGATATGCAGGTTGTTCATGCAAGGTTTATAACTTGTCTTAAAGAGATCGCTTGGTTCCTCGTAATAACGTGTGGGACAATAATTATTGCTATACATTTACCTCCCAACCCTTTTCATATTCCCTGCTCCATAATTTAGTGGCTTCGGGATCATTCAAAATATGTCCGTTTGAAGGATCTATATGCAGTACCCTATCTACCCTGTAGGATATATTGCCCAATTGTGGTAGTAAGGTTGATCTAAACCCGATCTCGATGGGGCAATTCAAAGCTGCATCCCCCCTTATTGCATCAATAAAGTTTTTAAAGTGTAACCCATCAAGTGATTCAGTGGGGCTTACTTTATTGGTGGCATCAACTTTAGTACCGTCTTTAACATCTTTTACCGGTTTGTTGTCGCCATCATAAACCTGGTAACCGTTACCACCGTCATAAAATAAGGTTCCTTTATCGCCATAAAATATTACTCCCCTGCCTAATTTTTCAATCTCGAAACCGTTGCAACTACGGTTCTCCCACTCGGCGGCTGTATTATTCGGGAAATTATACAGGATATTTTGTGTATCGGGTGTTTGCCAGTCGTCATTAAAATGAAAACGGCCTCCCGTTGAAACCACTTTACTTGGAAAATCAACACCCAGACCCCAGCGTATCACATCAAGTTCATGCGTTCCGTTGTTCAGGGCTTCGCCGGTTCCCCAGTTCCAGAACCAGTGCCAGTTGTAATGTATCAGGTTATCCTGGTACGGCTTTCTTGGCGCAGGTCCTTGCCATAGCTCATAGTTTAAATTTTCGGGTACGGGTATTTGCTTTCCGCGACCAATGCTTTGCCGGTGATTAGTGTACCAGCCCTTGGCATAGTAAGCCCGGCCAATAACACCATCATGCAATTCCTTTACCATCTTTTGCACATTAGAGAACGACCGCCGCTGACTGCCCATTTGCACCAACCGGTTATATTTTTTTGATGCGGCAACAGCCATTTCACCCTCATGGGGGTTATGACTACATGGTTTTTCAACATATACATGCTTACCAGCCTGGCAGGCCATAATGGTAGCGGGCGCGTGCCAATGGTCTGGTGCCGCTATAACAACCGCGTCAATATCCTTTATCTCCAACATTTTGCGGATATCGGTGATACCCTTTGGTTTTTTACCTGTTATTTTAAATATCTCGTTGATGGTTTTTTCAACCACTTTGGAGTCTACATCACATATATATCCAATTTCTACATTAGGGATTTTGGCATAACTCTGGGCAAGATATAATCCACGGCTGTTGGTTCCCATCATACCCAATACTACCTTATTGCCGGGTGATCCCTTAAAAAATCCGGCTTTTGATATTTCCGGTGTCAGCAGGAAACAAGTACCCGCTAATGAAGTTGTCTGAATGAACTTTCTACGGCTAATCATATCTAAATCGGTTAATTGGTCTATATCCCGCCATATCTGTGAGCAGATATGGCAAATTAGTTAAGTTTTATAAAGCATTAAAGAAAAACTGGTGATTTTTTTATAAAGCAATTGTAATTTAACTGTTACTTAAATTTTACGGGGCAATTTGAGCGCCTCATACTCACTGATGAGCCTTTTAGTAGCCCGGTTATGCCAGGCAGTGATCAGGAGATTTTTCAGATCATCAGGCGATACGGTTTCGAGGCGCACCAGCATATATTTATAGTTTAAATAATGTTCGGTAACAAAAAACGTAACTGGATCGGCAGCCATCCATTCATCACGTTCAAGGGTATGTACTGCCCGGAGCTCCTCTTTTAGCTTAACATTGGTGAATATCTTTTTGTTCACATAAAAAGCAGGATCGTCAAAGCACATTTTTTCGGTTACACCGGGCAAAGGCAACAAGGTGTGGCGCATAAACTGCATAAAAACTTGCATATCAGTAGCCATGGTGTAAGAATTTAAAATATCAGAACCGGAATTTAAGAATTACAAATGTAACGACGAATTCGCAACATCTGTTTTAAAAAATCCTACAAATTCCGGTTCATACAAATTCTTAATAAAAATTCGGCAGCGGATTAAGCTTGATATTTTGACGCTGGTGCCAGTATGGATATATGGGGTCAACCTCGCTTGCAGCATCCAGCTTTTTAACCTGGTCTGTTGTTAAATTCCAGCCAATGGCAGCCAGGTTTTGCTTTAACTGCTCCTCATTACGGGCACCTATTACCAGGTTGGCAACGGTTGGCCTTTGTAATAACCAGTTTAATGAAACCTGCGCAATAGATTTGCCGGTTTCTTCGGCTACTTCATCCAATGCATCAACAATGTTGTATAGATGATCAAAATTGGTAGCCGGGCCGTGGCTGCCGCCCTGTACTGTTCTTGAATTTTCGGGAATCGGTTCACCCCTTCTGAATTTGCCACTTAACTGGCCCGATGCTAAAGGACTCCAAACTATGGTGCTTACCTTTTGATCAATTCCCAAAGGCATCAGCTCCCATTCAAACTCACGGTTCAGTAATGAATAATAAGCCTGCTGTGCTACGTACCTGCTCCAGCCATAACGTTCTGATACGGATAATGATTTCATTAAGTGCCAGCCCGAAAAGTTGGAGCAGGCGATATAACGGATCTTTCCGCTGGTAACCAGGTCATCCAATGCGCGTAGGGTTTCCTCAACCGGTGTAGTACCGTCAAAGCCATGCATGTGGTAAACGTCAATATGATCGGTATTTAAGCGGCGAAGACTGGCCTCGCATTGTTCAATCAGGTGGAAACGTGATGATCCATAATCATTAGCGCCATCGCCCATGGTAAAGGTGGCTTTTGACGAAATAAGTACCTGGTTGCGTAAACCTTCCAGCGCTTTGCCTAATATCTCTTCAGATAACCCCCGGGAATAAACATTGGCCGTGTCGAAAAAATTAACCCCGGCATCTAAACATAAATTGATAAGCTTTTTGGCCTCGTCTACCTGTGTATTTCCCCAGGCTTTAAAGAATTCGTTGCCGCCGCCAAAAGTGGCCGTTCCAAAACTTAATACTGGTACTTTTAATCCAGATGCTCCTAATTGTCTGTATTCCATTTGTGGTATTTTTGATGTAAAAACTGACATGTGCCCTTGGTGGTTCATGCTTAACAAAGCTAAAACTTATGTGTTTTAGCTTTACGTTTTGCACATCATACATTTGTCATTTATGTGCGCTTAGGGTATTGTACTAAATCATTTCGATCATGTAAAGTGATATTAATTATTAATTTTGAGGCAATGATAGCAGACCCGTTACGTGTATCCCTTTTTGAGATGAGGCTGGAAGAAATTCACCGGCGTGACCCTTTGCTACGGTATGAGATCACCATTCGTGATTTTATCGCGTTATTCCCATTGAGATATAAAAATGGCGCCCCTGTAAAACCCGAACAGCCCACCTCTTTCGGACTCGACAGGCATGTATTTTTACAGGTGCTTGTTGCCTTTAGTCAATCTTTTAATTGAGTATTTAAGCTTGATAAAAGGTTAAGATACCAGCTAATCAGGAACAGGTCTAAATTGCAAATAGCTCCTTTAAAGGTGTTGGCGTTGGTTAACTTTGCGCAAAAATTTATCAAATGGAGAAAACTAAACTTACTATCAATAACAATGGCTCTGTAAAAATTGAAGGCGACTTTGAAATTGTAGATATGCAGGGCAATCAATACGGTTTACAAGGCAGAACAGTTGTTTCAATTTGCCGTTGTGGCATGTCGGCCAATAAACCATTTTGCGATGGTTCGCACAAAGGACATTTTGAGCATAACGCTATTGCTTTTGACCTGCCCCCTAAAAAGGTTTAATTATTAGCATATAACCAGCTTATATATAAAAGCCCCTTGCTAATATGCAGGGGGCTTTTGCATTATACCCGTTTTACCGGATTTTTTATGGAATTTTGAGCCATATATTTATGCGTTATTTTTTCCATATAGGTTATCATGGTACACGGTACAGCGGCTGGCAAAAACACGCCGGAGTTATAAGCGTTCAGGAAGTTTTAGAAACCGCCCTTAGCCAACTCTTAAAAAAAACCATTACCGTTGTTGGCTGCGGCCGTACCGATGCCCATGTACACGCCAGTCAGTTCTTTTTTCATATAGATGTGGAACGCGAATGGGATTTCGACCTGTTTTTCAGGCTCAATAAAATACTGCCCGATGATATTGCTGTGTTTGATATCATCCCCATGCAGGGCCTGCCCCATGCCCGGTTTGATGCCGTGCAGCGTGCTTATGATTACTTTATACATACCTATAAAGACCCGTTTTTGAGTGGTTTCAGTTCGCTTTATCCTGAAACGAATTTGGATGTTGCGGCCATGAAAAAGGCTGTAGCGGTGTTGCCGTTATATAATGATTATCGCGCGTTCTGTAAAATGCCCAACAGGATTGATCATACCATTTGCTACGTAACATCGGCTGGTTTATTTGTTGATAAAAGTGGCGACAGGCTCAGGTTCCATATATCGGCCAACCGGTTTTTAAGCAGGATGATCAGGATAATAATTGGCAGACTGCTGGATATTGGCCGCGGGGTAATGAGTGTTGATGAATTTGAGCATCATTTGGCCAGTAAACAAACACCCAGGATCATTATACCGGCCCATCCGCAGGGATTATACCTTACAAAAGTTACCTACCCTTACCTTGACCTGGCACCACGAACTACCTTTTCTGGCACGCTTCAAAGTGATAATGATACAACCTGGCAGGCGCTATAAACAGCTATATATTTAATCTTTATGAATATGAGCGCTGAAATTGGTAAATTCGCCCTCTTAAATAATTTAATATAAAGTCCTGATGGTGTGGTTAGAAAAATTGAAGCTGAATAAGCAACTGGTTAGATCGGTAAATGAAGCTGGTTTTACAACCCCCAAAGAACTGCAGCTAAAAACCCTTACAAGAATAGTTGGCGGCCAGGATATTATAGCCATAGGCCATGAAGGCAGTGGCAAAACAACCTCCTATGTTTTAGGAGTTTTAAATCGCTTTAACTATGCTCCCGAAGGCGTTCCGCGTGTATTGATCCTGGTACCCGAAAAGGAACAGGTAATGGCTGTACTTGAGCAGTTTGAGCTCCTGAATAAAAACAAATCTATCTCGATAGTTGGCTTATACGTAGCTCCGGGTATTGAAGCCCAGATGGATGCGCTTGCAGATGGCGCCGATATTGTAGTAGCCACTCCTGACAGGGCCAGGGCAATTTACCTGAAACTTGGTCTTAACCTTAATAAGGTTGATATGTTTGTGGTTGATGATGCCGATATGATGATAAAAAAGGGACTGCAACTACCTGTTGTTGAACTCGCTAACAGTATAGGCAAATGCCAGCATCTTGTATTTACCGAAGTAATGCATAGCCGGTTAGAAAAAATGTTGGCCCCTTTTATGAATCAACCCGCTATTGTTGAGGTTGAAGCATTGGAAGGAACACCCATACAAACACATCCGCAATTATTATACAACGTTCCTAACTTCGGCACCAAGCTAAATCTGCTTAATTTATTCATGTATGACGATGAGCTGTTTACCAAAACTGTTGTTTTTGTAAATACCCGTGTTACAGCCGATAAATTATACAAGAGCCTGCACAGCCGCCTGCGCGATGCCGTAGCATTTTTAAATCCCCAGTTTTTTGACACCAACGGTTTTAAAAATGTGGAAGATTTTAAAGCAGCAGACCATTCAAGGGTTTTAATAGTAGCCAATGAAAATAACGAAACCATTGATTTAAGTGGCATCCCCTTCCTCATCCATTTTGACCTGCCCCTGGAAAAAGAAACTTTTATTGAGCGTATTGCAAATAATCAGCCCGATAATGACGATGAAACATTGGCCATCACCTTTGCTACCGATCTTGAACTAAGCCAGGTTAAAAAGATTGAACAGGTTAGCGGTAAAAAAATACCTCTGGCTGCCCTGCCCGATGAACTTGTTATTGAAAAAGAGATAAAAACCAAAAAAGAGGAAGAAAAACCTGCCAAACCAAATCCCGATGCTCCTATTGTGGGCGCGGCTTTCCATGAGAAAAAGGCGGCCAACTCAAAAACTTACAATTACAGTTCGGGCCAAAAAGCCAAGATGAACAACAAACGCAAACACTAATTACCTGGTACAGTGATCTATATACAGGTCCTCCACCTTTTTGCGGGCCCAGGGTGTTTTACGTAAAAATTTAAGGCTTGATGATACGGTTGGGTTATCATTAAAACAATTAATGCGGATGCGTGCGCCAAGTTCGCCCCAGCCGAAGCGTTCTACAAGCTCGTTCAAAATCATCTCTAATGTTTTACCATGAAGCGGGTCCTTACTTTGCTGTTGCATACGCAAAAGTAAGACTTGTTTAATACATAATCACCCAAAAACAAGGTATAATACATTTTGCTTTTCACGACATATTTTACACTAAGTTAAGTTCCTTTAACTTAGGCATAACTAAACTTGTCATTAATCCGTTTAAATACCATACATAAGTATATGGTATGTTCAAAGTAATTTGCTAAATTAGATACCACTTCATATACATTATTGCTACAAACAACCATGTAATTTATTTGATATAATGACTGGCTTTAAGTTTTTTCTTATTTTACTTTTTCAAGCTATATCATTATATGTATTTTCACAAGATCAACCTATTCATTTTCAGCGAATTGGCAGCAGGGCAAACTTATCTGAGCTGAACGTAAATACCATTTTTCAGGACAGCAGGGGCTTTATATGGGTAGGTACCAGAGATGGTTTAAATCGTTTTGATGGTAATAAATTTAAGGTTTTCAGAAACGATATTTCTGATAGCACAAGCATAGGTAATAATTATATCAACCATATTACCGAAGATAAAAATGGCGACCTGTGGATAGCTACCCTTGGTGGTGGATTAAACAGGTACGACCGCAAAAAAAATCGTTTTTACCGTTATCTGCATAAGGATAAAGCAATAAACACCCCTGCGAGTAACTATATTATAAAGCTTGCTTTTGATAAAGCTGGAAATTTGTGGATAGGCAATCAAAAAGACGGGCTTGATGAATACCTGATAGGGCAAAACAAATTTGTACACTATAAATATAATAGTGGTAACCCACAAAGCCTGAGCGATAATAACATAAGAACTGTTTATGTTGACAGCCATAACAATTTATGGGTTGGCACTACACATGGTGGTTTAAACCAGTTCAATTCCAAAACTCAAACTTTTAAAAGCTTTAAACATGATAAAAATGTAGAGGGATCAATAGCCGGAAATACAATAAGCAGCATTTTTGAGGATAGCAATCACCATTTGTGGATAGGCGTTACGGAAGGTGGCATAAATTTATATAATAGTAATACCGGCACTTTTAAGCATTTTAAGAACGACCCAAAAAACATCAATTCGCTTTCAAACAACAGTATACAATGCATCGTAGAGGACAGCTATCAAAATTTATGGGTTGGTACAGAAAACGGCGGCTTAAGCATATTTAATTACAGAACTGGAAAATTTAATAACCATTACCAGGACGATGTTGATAACAGTAGTATACCAAGTAACTCTGTTGATGTTATATTAAAGGATAATGTAGGTAATATGTGGATTGGTGCATTTGCATCGGGCGTTAGTTTGTATAAAAAAATAAAGGAAAACTTTATTCATTATAAACATACTTCTCAACCCAATAGCCTGTCCAATAATTTTGTATTAAGCATTTATCAGGATAAAAAAGAAAATATATGGATAGGTACTGACGGTGGCGGTTTAAATCTTTTTGAC
Source organism: Mucilaginibacter lappiensis (assembly GCF_050433765.1). GTDB lineage: Bacteria > Bacteroidota > Bacteroidia > Sphingobacteriales > Sphingobacteriaceae > Mucilaginibacter > Mucilaginibacter lappiensis_A. Next base: position 53,518 of record NZ_JBNPWP010000013.1, read on the forward strand.
CCCGAAAAAGGCGGTTTTACTGTATATAAACATAACAGCAATGATAAAAGCAGTATTGCTGGCAATTATATTTTAGCGATAAAAGAAGACGACAAAGATAATTTATGGATAGGTACCTGGGGCAATGGCTTAAGTGTTATGGATACCAAAACCCGCAAATTTAAATCGTACGTACATAACCCCGATGATACTGCGAGCTTAAGTGGCAATAATATATATGCCATAACCACCACACCAGATCATAAGGTATGGATTGGTACACTTGGCCAGGGCCTTGAACTATATAACCCCAAAACCAATAAGTTTATCCATTACAGGCATAATGATAATGACGCCAAAAGCCTGAGCAGTGATAATATCAATTCATTGCTAACAGATTCGAAGGGTAACCTTTGGGTGGGTACTAATGATGGGGGGCTTAATCTTTTTGACGCTAAAACCAATACTTTCACCAGCTATAAATATGACATATCAAAAAACAGCATCAGTAATAATACAGCGCTCGATTTGCTTGAAGATCATGCAGGTAATATATGGATATGTACTTTTGATGGCTTAAACCGTTTTGACCCTAAAACGGGCAGATTTAATAGTTTTAAAATAAAAGATGGTTTACCCAACAACTATACATATGCCGTTAAAGAGGATAACAAGGGAAACTTATGGATAAGCACCAACAATGGCATATCAAAATATAACCCTTCAACAAAAACTTTTAAAAACTTCACCGTTGACGATGGTTTACAGGCAGATGAGTTTAAACCGCACGCTGCTTTAAAAAGCAATGATGGCACCTTATACTTTGGAGGTGTTAATGGCTTTAATGTGTTTGATCCAAATAAAATAACCGAAACTATTTATAATCCGCCGCTTATTTTAATCGACTTTCAAATTTTCAACAAAACTGTACCGGTTGCTAAAAGCAGCAACGATCCGTCACCCTTGAAACAGGATGTCACAATAACCAAAACTATCACCTTAACAAATAAGGAATCGGTAATTTCGTTTGAATTTGTTTCGTTAGATTATGCTTTAACAAACAGAACTGTTTATGCTTACCAATTAGTAGGTTTTGATAAAAACTGGAACGTTGTAGGTCGCAAAAACACGGCAACCTATACCAATTTAGCACCCGGCTACTACATATTTAAGGTAAAAAGTCAAAGCAGCAATGGTAAGTGGTCAACCCGTCAGTTAAGTTTGGAGCTAACTATTTTACCTCCGTTTTGGCTAACCTGGTGGTTTATTACCCTTACCATCTTATTTATATGTGGTGTTATTTATGTTTTATATCGTTTAAAGGTAAATACCATCATTAAACAAAAAGCTTTATTAAAGCAGCAGGTATCAGAACGTACAGCGGAAGTTTTACAACAATCAGAAGAGTTAAAAAAACAAGCCGCGGATCTGCAGGACTTAAATTCTGAACTACAGGCACAATCAGAAGAGTTACAGGCATTGAACGAAGAACTGTTGGCGCAATCGGAAGAATTAGAATTGCAGCGTTTACAGGAAGAACGGGCCCGCGAAGAAGCCGACAAAGCTAACCAGGCCAAGAGTATATTCCTGGCCACTATGAGCCATGAAATAAGGACGCCAATGAACGGTGTGATAGGTATGGCCTCGCTCTTAGGAGAAACTGACCTGAACAGCGAACAACGTGAATATACTGATACCATTATATCCTGTGGCGATAGCCTGGTGAACGTAATTAATGACATCCTTGATTTTTCAAAAATAGAATCCGGAAAAATGGATATAGAGCAGGAAGATTTTGACCTGCGCCATTGTATTGAAGAGGTGATGGACCTTTTTGCGCAAAAAGCCGCCCAGCAAGATCTTGAACTGGTGTATCAAATAGATCCGGCATTGCCCCAGCAAATTATTGGCGATAGCTTGCGCCTTAAACAGGTAATAACAAATTTAACCGGCAATGCCCTAAAATTCACCCAAAAAGGTGAAGTATTTATAAAAGTATTTCTTTCTAAGAGCTTCGGTAATGGCGAAATTGAAATAGGCTTTAGCGTAATGGATACCGGCATAGGTATTCCTGAAGAAAAGGTCCCTGACCTGTTCAGTGCATTTACGCAGGTTGATTCATCTACAACACGTAAATATGGCGGCACTGGTTTAGGCCTGGTGATTAGTCAGCGTCTGGTAAAGTTAATGGGGGGCGAAATTTGGGTGGAAAGTGTTTTTAACGAAGGATCTGTTTTTGTTTTTACCATCAGGGCGGCTATCAGCAAAAAGCAATCAAAAAATACACCTATAATATTTAATCCAACCGATCTGGAAGGCAAAAAGATACTGGTTGTTGATGACAATCAGACAAACCGGTTTATCTTAAAAACCCAGCTTGAACTATGGGGTTTGTTAACCGTAACCGCTTCATCGGCTGTGGAAGCACTTGAATTATTATCGGCCGATTCTGGGTTAAATTTGGTCATAACTGATATGGAAATGCCCGATATGGATGGTGTTGAACTTGCCAGAGCCATTAAAAGCAATTATAAAGGCTTACCCGTTATTATGCTAAGCTCCATTGGCGATGGTTCTAAGAAAAAATATCCGGGATTGTTCTCGGCTATATTAACCAAGCCTGTTAAACAAAGTCAGTTAGGCAAAAGTATACAGGTTGAATTGCAACACATCAAACCAGAACCCTTGCCCGAAAATAAATCACAAAAACTACTTGATGAAAGCTTCGCGTCCCAATTTCCACTACGCATTTTAGTTGCGGAGGATAACCAGATCAATCAAAAATTGATTGACAGAATGCTCACCAAACTGGGCTATGATTTTGAAATGGTATATAACGGCAACGAAGCGCTGGATAAATTGAATTTAAAACCCTTTGATGTAGTATTTATGGATGTTCAAATGCCCGAAATGGATGGTTTTGAAGCCACCAAGTATATCCGTAAATATGTTTTTAAACAGCCATACATCATAGCCATGACAGCCAACGCCGGGCCTGATGACCGCGATCATTGCATTAAAGAAGGCATGAATGATTACATCGCCAAACCTATGAAAACAGATACTTTGATAGCAATGTTGAAAAGGGCCTTTGAGGAGATAAGGGAAAGGGCGATTTAAATAACTTTCTATAACCCTTCCATCCTACAAACGGCGAAGCCTTCTTGAGCAGCATTGAAAAATAAATAACAAGTGAAAAATCCTGATTGAGACAAATTCGTGTGCATTTATTTTGAAAAATTAAAATAAAACAAATGCTTACAGCGTTCCCATTATAACCGTATCTTCCTATCTAAAACCTTTTTTGTTATCTTAATAGTTCTTTCTTCTTGTTACTACTATCATATTACTTTGAATTTTAATAATTCAGTTAAATATTAAATAGAATTAATCATGGAAAGAGTAATCGTTCAATTCAACATTCCTGGCATGACAGCCAAAATGTATGACCAGGTGTGGGCAGAACTGCAAAGAGCAGGTCAATCAAACCCAATGGGACTTCACCACCATGTAGGTGCACAACAAGGCAATAATTGGCTGGTGGTTGATGTTTGGGAATCGGAAGAAGCATTTAACAAATTTAGCGAAACCTTAATGCCAATTTTGAGGAAAGCTGGTGTTGCTGTTGACCAGTCTAAGCCCATGATAACGCAGTTGTATAATGAATATGAAGGTGCGGTAGTAACTCATTATTAAATGGCTTCACCATTCTGAATGCCGGGCTGCTTCTCATCAACATCTAAAGAAATTAGAACTCTTTAGATGTTGATGTCAGTCCGCAGTGAGCGTAATTCATATACAACCCTACCCCATCAATTCCTTCATCAGCTTATCAAACGCTTCCTTCATTTCGGCGAGGTCCTGCTCCAGTTTGGCTACACGGGCTTCTAAGCCGCTGCCTGATCTGCTGCTGGTTTCCTCGGTATAGTCATCATCAGCTATGTCAGGAGTACCACCTAATAAATGAGCATATCTTACTTCCTTTTGCCCGGGGCGCTTTGGTAATTGAACCACATACGGCATAGCGGGGTCAGCCAGTTTCTCGAGCATTTCCTGCACTTCTTCTATCGATTCAAATTCATACAACCTGCCCGAGTTGGTGTTCAGCTCTCCTGGAGTTTGCGGCCCTCTTAATATCAGCAGGCAAATTAAAGCTACCTCGGCTGGTATCACCGGGAAAACAATGGCAAAATTGTGTTTGTATTTTATGTTACGGATAGATCCACCGGTTGCGGTCGAGATCAGTCCTCTTCTTTTTAATGTGTTTAATGCTTCGGTAACGGTGCCCTCGTCATAGTTCACCACTGGCTTGCGCGACGTTTTTTGATTGCATGCAGCCGTTAAACCGTTGAGTGTCATTGGATAATAATCAGGCGTGGTTTTACTCTTTTCCATTAAGGAACCAAGTACACGCAGTTCAGTGGCATCAAGTTCGGGTAAAGTTTGCGGTGAATCCATGGCTAAATATAAGCAGCTTTTTATAGCCCCAAAATATTAGCGATTATTTTTAAACACTTCATATTAATGAATGGTAAAATTTGGCTTAAATCCGTTACTTTGTATTTACATGTCTTTATTCATTACATCACTAAATTCGGGGAGTAATGGCAATTGCTATTACATAGGGAACGAGCGGGAGGCTATATTGGTTGATGCAGGCATTTCATGCCGTGAAACTGAAAAACGCATGGCCAGGCTGGGCTTATCCATGCAAAAGGTGAAAGCCATATTTGTATCGCACGAGCATTCTGATCATATTCGTGGTATACCTGTACTGGCAAAAAAGTTTAAACTACCGGTATATATAACGCCGGGAACGTTGCTCCATTTAGGCAACAGCCTGAATATGGAGCTTGTTCATCATTTGAGGGAGTTCGAAACCGTGAACATTGGCGAGCTGCAAGTTACCTCCTTCCCCAAAGCTCATGATGCCGCCGAGCCGCATAGTTTTATGGTGAGCTGCCGCGATGTTAATGTAGGTGTATTTACAGATATAGGCGTGGTTTGTGATCAACTAATCCGATATTTTAGTCAGTGCCATGCCGCGTTCCTGGAAGCTAACTATGATGATGAAATGCTGGATAAGGGAGGTTACCCCTATCATCTGAAAAGACGGATTCGTGGCGGTAAAGGCCACTTATCAAACAAACAGGCGCTGGCTTTATTCATGACGCATAAACCACCGCACATGACCCACCTGCTGCTGTCACATCTTTCGCACAACAACAATAACCCAAAACTGGTAGAGGATCTGTTTGTAGCTTGTGATAGCGGCATTAATATTGTCGTGGCTTCGCGCTTTGAGGAAACGCCGGTTTATCACATTGGCCATACCGATAAAACCTATGCCTATGTCGGGCAGTTGGATCTTGGATTTAACTCATAGAAAGTATCAAGTAGTTAGTATCACGTATCAAGACTAACGAATTAAATTATAGTATCAAGTAGCGAGTATCAAGTATCAAGACTAACGAATTAAATTATAGTATCAAGTAGCGAGTATCAAGTATCAAGACTAACAAATACTTAATTTTTTTAAAGAATGCTTGCCCTAAAAAATACTTGATACTAACTACTTGATACTCCCCCTGCTCTATCCTGCATAAACATAGTGCTCAGCATGGCATATAGCTCCGGGTGTTTGTGTTTTAGCTCATCGGGTTTCTGGAAAAAGTACTCGGCTGCTACAGCGAAGAACTCTGCCTCATTGGTAATAGCGTATGGGTTTATATCAGATTTACCCTCTTCAATTTGATGTATCTCCTGGTGTATCATTTTTAGCCAGGGTATAACATAATTATGTGCAAGCAAATTTACAGGGATGCCATCAGTTGCTCCGTCCGACTTATCCAGCAGGTGAACAAATTCATGTATAGCAGTATTTTCCTTACCTGCCGACCGGGAGAATCCTTTGATGAGCGCGGCCCGCGACAGGATCATTTGCCCATTCATATAACCCGTTCCTACCATACCCAAAATGCTTCGATTTTCCCCTTCAAATTGAAACTCGCTATCAAAAGTATCCGGATACAATATCACGTTGGTTAAGTTCCTGTATTTCCAATCCTTAAACCCAAAAATGGGAATAACCGCGCTCGATGCGATCATTACCCGGTCTATATCTTCAACTACGGTACCTACCCCTTCAATAGTTATTCCCAATAAAAAATCAGCAATTTTTTGTTCGAACAAAATTTTAGACGAGTTATCCAAGGCTTGATAAAATGGAATTTGCTGTGTTAAAAGGGATTTATAAACAGTACCCGAAGCCCTTATATTTACTTTTTTCTTATGCTTGTTGCTCAAAAAATAAAATCCGCAAACCGCAATTATACTTAACAAAATGATGGCTAAAATCATGATAATTCAAATATCGGCATTAAATAAAGTAAATCAGCAGCATAACCAAAGCCGCTATCAGGGTGTTTAAAAAGTTCACGGCATTGTTGCTTATGTAACCACGCCTTTCCAGCGTTGCACCTAATACCGAATCAACTAAATTACCCACCGTTCCAGCAATAATAATACTGATCAGGGTAGTACTCCAGCCAAAGCCTATGGCATAAACTATAGCGATGATCATGCTCCCGCCGATGCCTATTAAAGTACCCTCTAAACTAACTACGCCATCAAGTCCCCGTTTATCCGGTTTCCATGTGATGATATTAAAAAACCGCCGACCGTAAACCGTGCCTAATTCTGAGGATAACGTATCGGCCGTTGCTGAGGCAAAACTGGCAGCCATCATGAGTACCCATAAATTTATATATAAAGGGAATAATAAAACCAATATTCCCGCTATAACACCAACCCCGGCATTAGCCAAAACCTGTCCGGCTGTGCGTCCGCTTTTATGTTCTTCTTTGTTCGTAAAACTTTGCTTTTTATGGCGCTGCCACGATGTGGCTGCCGAACCTAAAATAAAAAAAGTGGTCATCACGGATATACCGGTATAACCAGCTCCCGCAAAAACAAAACAAGCCACAGCAGCACCGGTTATTGCAGCTATAACGGTCAATTTTTTGGCAGATATACTGTACGCAATACCTGAAATTAAAATAAGGATCAGTAAACCGTAATGTGCCAGCATAATTTAAGGTGCAATGTCCAAAGGTATTTATTGTACGCATATTAATTAAATTAAGCCATCAATTCATACTTTTGGGCCCAGCATGAAAGATATATTAGGCCAGGCCATACATGATCATTATTATAAAAACCCAAAGCATAAGTTGTGGATCAATAATCAGTACGGCCCAAAAGAAGAAATGCCTATTGACATCTATTTTCGCGAGGAAGATGATATGCCTGATATAGAATGGCTGGCCTTAAATGAGTGCCGAGGCGAAGTACTGGACATTGGCGCCGGTGCCGGTGGTCATGCCCTGTTGTTACAGGAACGCGGCTTTGATGTTACCGCGCTGGAAATATCTGCCCTGGCTGCTGATGTGATGAAAGCCCGTGGGGTTAATAAAGTGATAACTGCGGATATATTTGAATATCAGCAGAAAAAATACGATACCCTGTTAATGCTCATGAACGGGATTGGTTTAACCGGCACCTTACTTAATCTGAAAGTGTTTTTGCAGCATACCAAACAACTGCTTAACCAGGGCGGGCAAATACTATTCGATTCATCAGATATAGCTTATTTATACGAGGGTAAACTGCCTGATAACGGTCAATATTATGGCGAGATCCAATACCAGTACCAATATAATCGGCAAAAAACGGACTGGTTCCCGTGGTTATATGTTGATGAAAAAACACTTACTACAATTGTTGATGCAGCAGGTTATAACATGGAAGTTTTACTGGAGGATGAATATAAGCAGTACCTGGTACGTTTAACGCTTAAATAACCTCTTATTTCCCAGGGCTACCAGTCCGAATAAGCAGCCAGCCAATTCATGGCTCTAATTCGGCTGCCTTAACAAATCATCTTATTTAATTAAGAAATATTTTCTTTAGAAATAAAGCTATAAATTATCGCATCAAAACATTTTGTCATTTTATCAAAAAACAGAATAAAAGATTGAAAAACACACAATTTATTATATAATAATTTAAAAACTCTTCAATAAGTGTTATATTAGGTCATATTAGTTTAATTTTTATTTAACATACCCCTATTCTTATGATCAAAAATCTATTACTTTTTATTGCCTTATTTCTGTTAGGCACAGGGATAGCTAATGCGCAAAAAACAACCGTTACCGGAACCGTTACAGACGCCGCCAATAAAGACCCCATGGCTGGTGTTTCGGTACGTGTGAAAGGCAGCAACCAGGGTACAAGTACCAATGCAAAAGGCCAGTTCTCTATTTCTGCAGCTGCTTCTGATGAAATTACCATCAGTTATACAGGTTATAAGTCGCTTACTATTGCCATAAACGGCCGTACTAAAATTGATGTCACTTTAGTTAGTGATGTATCACAATTAAACGAAGTGGTACTGATAGGTACACGGTCTGCCGGACGCGTTAAGTTAGAAACCGCGGTACCGGTAGATGTGGTGAATGTAAGCAAGGCCGCGTCAACAACCGGCCGGTTGGATCTGACTGATATTTTAAACTACTCGGCCCCATCATTCAACTACAACAAACAATCAGGATCTGACGGTGCCGATCACGTGGAATTGGGAACTTTAAGAGGCCTTGGACCCGATCAAACACTGGTATTGGTTAATGGTAAACGCCGGCACTCTACCGCGTTTGTTTCGGTATTTGGCACCCGTGGTCGCGGTAACTCCGGCGTCGACCTAAGCTCAATACCAACCGCCTCTATCGATAGGGTAGAAATATTACGTGACGGAGCATCGGCCCAATATGGGTCAGACGCTATAGCCGGGGTAATTAACCTGGTGTTAAAGAAAAACATAAACCAGTTCACGGCAAATGTGGGCTATTCTGGTTATTATGACCCTGCTTTTAACAGTGGCAAAAGTGTTATTGCAGCTCAGTATCCGCATGGTGGTGCTATTGATGGTAATGGTATTACCATTGATGCCAATTATGGTTTAGCCATTGGCAAGGGCGATGGTTTTATAAACTTCACCGGCGATTATTCAAAAAACGGCAAAACATTTCGCCAAACACATGATACCACCATGTCAAACCCAAAGGCTTTACCTTTAAATCCATACAGGCGGGCTAATGGTGATGGTTCATCAGAGAGCGGTACCATCTTTTTTAACAATGAGATTCCTTTGGCAGGCACCCGCACTACTTTTTATAGCTTTGGCGGTTACAGCTATAAAGCATCTGACGCGTACGCTTTCACCCGCAATTTTTCATCAAGACCTGAGCGTTTCCCAACTAATGATGGTAATATAATTCCGGTTAGCGGTATTATATTTAATACGCCCGATGGCGAATCATATTATAACCCTATCATCCAAACTCATAATACCGATTTAGCACTTGCAGCCGGTTTTAAAGGCACTATTGGCGATGGCTGGGACTGGGACCTGAGCAATAATACAGGTAATAATAAATTCCACTTTTTTGGTGAAAAAACATTCAATGCATCCTTAGGTGCTACACAAACACATTTTGATGATGGCGGATCGGAGTTTTTGCAAAGCACTTCAAACCTCAATATCACCAAACATTATTCAAAAGTGATGCAGGGCTTAAACCTTGGGTTTGGTGCAGAGTACCGGTATGAACATTATAAAATATTTGCAGGCGAAGAAGGATCTTATAAAAACTTTGATCCTACAGGTGTAAAAGCCGCCGGCGCTCAAGGGTTTCCTGGTTACCAGCCCAGTGATGCTGTTGGCGCCAACCGTTCTGTATTGGGAGGATATGTTGATCTGGAAGCCGATGTTACCAAAAAATGGCTCATAGATTTTGCAAACCGACTGGAGCATTACAGTGATTTTGGTTATAACTTTAGTACTAAGTTTGCCACCCGTTACAAAATAACCGATAATTTCAATATCCGTGGTTCTGTGGGTACAGGCTTCCGCGCACCATCGCTACAACAAATTAATTATAGTTCAACATTTACCAATGTGCAGGGAACCGTAATATCCGAAGTTAAAATAGCACCTAATTACAGCCCAATTACCAAAGCGGCGGGCATACCGAATTTAAAACAGGAAAAATCAAAAAACGCCGGTTTAGGATTTACATTTAAACCCATACCTGATTTAAGCATAACCACAGATGGCTACCTGATAAAAGTTACTAACCGCGTAGTGCTTTCGGGGCAATTCAGTGCATCTGATGAAACGCTTGATCCGGCATTTATAGCTGCATTAAATAATTTACATGTTAGTTCGGCTCAATTTTTTGCCAACGCGGTAAACACCACTAACCGTGGTTTGGATGTAGTTATTGATTATAATAAAACCATAGGTCAAAATCGTTTCCGGCTATTGTTTACCGGTAACTTTCAACACATGAAAATTGACAAGGTTAATTATCCACCCATATTAGGTACTACACCTGCCTTGCAGGAAACCTTTTTAAGCGAACGCGAAAAAAGATTTATCCTGGCATCGGCCCCGCCGCAAAAGCTTTCTTTAAATCCCGAGTTCGGGCACAAAAATTTTACCGTTGGTGCACGCTTTACTTACTTTGGTAAAGTTGTAATTGATGGTTATGGTGATGGATCTACCCTTACCCCAACCGTACCGGCCGATGATGGCTCAGGACAATTGCCTGATGTGTATAATTACAATGGCAAAGTTGTGAGCGACATCTACCTGTCATACAAACTAAATAAATCAACACGTATTTCTATAGGTACGGATAATGTATTTAACGTGCACCCTGACCTGGCCTATGTAAAAGGAGCAAAAAGCTGGGCCTTTAATAATGAACCTTCAGGACCGTTTGATGCCGTACAAATGGGCCAAAATGGCCGCCGCTTTTTTGCACGCATTGGTTTCAACTTTTGAGGGAAATATTTTCCTATATAGTAAAGCCAGCTCATTTTCATGAGCTGCCTTTACTGCTTTATGACATTGGCACTATTTCAGTTCTACTAATAATAAATATATTAGATTAATTTTTATGCCTGATATCTGCCATGAAAAAGACCATCGATCATATACTGGAAGGTCGCGAAAAAAGAATAACCGACGAAGATGTTGTAAGGCAGCCGCTGCCACATCAAAATTTTCGGTTTGCAAATCCGTTCATCGTTTTACATCATATGGGGCCGGTAATTATCCACCCGGGGCAATCATCCAGGATAAACCCACATCCGCATCGCGGTTTTAGTCCTTATACTTTCATGCTGCAGGGCGAAGGTTATCACCGGGATAATGCGGGTAATGACGAGATTGTTAAGGCTGGTGGCGTACAATGGATGTTTGCCGGCCGGGGTATTTTGCATAGTGAGGGCCCAACAGATGAATTGTTAAAACACGGCGGTACACAGGAACTTATACAGCTTTGGATAAACGCCCCTAAAGCCAATAAATGGGATGAACCTTTTTACCAGGCAGCCACCAAAGATCAATTACCATCGGTACTACCAGGCGATGGCCTGAATTTTAGGTTAGCCAGCGGCGATTATGAAGGAAAAACGGGACCTATAAAAAACTTTACCCCTGTAATATCCATAGTGGGTGAAATAGCTGCGGGAAAAACAGCAAATTTTACAGCCAAACCGGGTTACTGGACCTTATTATATATTATACATGGCGATGTGGTAGTGAACGATGAGACCATATCCCCTCATCACCTGATCGTGTTCAGTAAGGAAAATGAAGACATTGCAATAACCGCTACTACTGATGCGCAGGTACTGTTCCTGTCGGCCGAGCCTATTGAAGAATCTGTTGCTGCCAAAGACAATTTTGTAATGAACTCGCCCGAAGAAAATGAACAGGCCATTTCTGATTATAAAAACGGCCTGTTCGGGAGTTTGAGCTTTTAGTTTTGAGTTATTCGCTTCTTAAGCTTTTAACTGGATTGGCCACCGCTGCTTTTACTGCCTGAAAGCTTATGGTTAAAAAAGCAATGAGTATAGCGATGGTGCCTGCAAACAAGAAAACCTGCCAGCCAATAGTTGTTCTGTAAGCAAAATCCTGCAGCCATTTATGCATCATATACCAGGCAACGGGCATGGCAATTATAATAGCTATAAGTACCAATTTTATAAAATCCTTAGCCAAAAGCGTGATAATGCCGTTTACACTTGCGCCTAATACTTTACGAACACCGATTTCGCGGGTACGAACCTGTGCGGTGTAGGCTGCTAATCCTAATAAACCTAAACATGATATCAGGATAGCAATGGTTGCAAAATAGCTAAACAGAGTTCCTTCGCGTTGCTCAGTTTGATACATTTTATTAAATATGTTGTCCAGAAAATTATATACAAACGGATATTCGCCATTGTATTGTTTAAACTGAGTTTCAGCCGCTCTTATGGCCTTCTGTGCGTCTTTGCCCGTAGTTTTAATATATATGGTACTAAAGTTTTTGGGGGAATACCAAAACACTGCCGGTGCTATTTTTTCTTTCATGGATGCGTAGTGAAAATCCTTTATCACACCAATGATAGTCCCATTGATATTATTCATTTTGAACCGCTTGCCTATAGGATTTTTAATACCGGCCTCCTTAATGGCGGTTTCGTTTAAAATAAAATGTGCGGTATCTATTATCGCACCTGTAAAAGGTGCGCCCTGTACTAATTTCATTTTAAAAAATGAGATCAGGTCTTTATCTATCACTATGGGATGTACAATGAGGTTTTGCTTAATATCCTTGCCGTCCCAGTTAACATTTCCGGTAAAACCGCCAAACCTAACTATGTTTTGATTGGATCGGGTTACATTTAACACACCTGGTTGTTTCATTAATTCGGCCTTTACCGCGTCATAATGATCGCCTATGTCACGCATCCAAAAGGTTAATACATTTGTTTTATCATAGCCCAGATTCTTTTTACGAATGTAATTAAGCTGACTGGTAATAACTATGGTGCCGATTATGAGTATTACCGAAAATACAAATTGTGTAACTACCAATACCTTCCGGAACATTACATCACCTACCCCTGCTGTTATCTTACCCTTTAATGCTTTCAATGGCTCAAACGACGACAACAACAAAGCAGGATAGATACTTGAAGCGATCAGTGTACCCGCTACGGCCGAAAGCAGGATGAACCAGACATGGTAATTAGCCAGGTTAAACACCATTTGTTTACCTGTTAACTGGTTAAATGCAGGCATTAATGTAAATATCAGGCCCAGTGCCAAAACAGCGGCCAATAAAAAGAGTAAAGCCGTTTCAACAATAAATTGCATGAACAATTGCATTTTTCCTGCGCCAATTATTTTGCGCATACTGATCTCTTTTGACCGCAGCATGGAACGGGCAGTTGACAGGTTTACATAATTGATGCAGGCTATTACCAATATCAACAGGGCAATAATGATAAATATCCTGACGGTTGAGATCCCTTTATCGGTAAGATCAGCGTTGTATAAATGCATTTTTGATAGTGGTAATAACAGGTATTCCGCATCGGTATCATCCGGCTTATGGTTAAGGTGGATCTGCCTTATTTGAGTAGTAAGTTTTTTTAATGAACTGCCCGGTTTAAGCAGTACATAAGTTTCATAGTTAAAAAAACTAAAATTGTTGTTAATATCCGTATTATCGGCCAGCATGGCTTTAATATGAAAACTCATGGGCATGATCATATCATAATTCATGCTGGAGTTTTTAGGAAAATCGGTTATTACACCACTAACAATAAAATCAGTCTTATTATCTGCACGGATCACCTTACCAATTGGGTCCTGATCGCCGAAGAATTTCTCTGCAGTTTTTTGAGTGATGATAACTGAATTGTCGTCAGTAAAGGGTTTTACCGTATTCCCTTTTATCAAAGGAAAATCAAACACTGAAAAAAACGAGGGATCAGCAAAAATTACGTTTTCATCGCCAAATACTTTATCCTGGTATTTATACAGCGAATAATTATAATTACCCGTTATACGTACTGCATCTGTTACCTCAGGCAGTTCCTGCTTGGCCATCGGGCCTATAGGTGCCACTCCAATGGAATAAATTTGCCTGCTGGTACCTGTGCCGCCAAAAAGTTCAAGCCTGTAAATGTTGGGAGCCTGTTTATGAAAAGTGTCAAAACTAAACTCATCCTGTACCCATAGCAATATCAATATCCCTATGGCCAACCCTACAGTTAAACCTGTTATGTTAATTATAGAATAGAACTTATTCTTCAGGAGGTTTCTCCAGGCTGTTTTAATATAATTTTTTAACATGACTTTATAAGATTTGCAGATTTCAAATGTGCAGATATGCAGGTGATACCTTTTAAAATGATCAAATTAATCCATTAACTATGGCTATTATTTTGCCTTACGGATATAAATATTGCCGTTCATGTTTTTCATGAGTATTTCGGGACCACCACCATCAATTTTACCGTATACCCAGTCGTCAATTTTTAAGTTATACATACCAGCTTTATTGCTGCGACTAACGGCTGGCTTTTGCTGGGTAGTAACTACATCAAAATCGGTATAAATATCACCACGATCTGATTTTAGCTTTACATTGGCTTTTAGCGTAGCCGGAAAAGTTACATCAACATTTCCATTGAGCGTTGAAAATGCCATGGCAGCCTTAATGTCGATGGTTTTAAATGATACTTTCACCTCTCCATTAACAGTGTTTGCCACTACAGAGCCTGAAACATTAGTTAGTTTTATAGAACCATTCACATTGGTGATCTCCAGTTCACCGTTCACATTACTGGCATTGATATTCCCATTGTTTACGGTTGAAAGCTTTAATGAAACCGCGCTTTGTGGCACTTTGATAGTGAGATTGATATTCTTATTACCGGCGCTGCTATGAATATTAACCTGATTATTATTCTCTTCGGCTGTTATATCCAGGTTATTAGCCGGGGCTAAACGTCTCATACCATTAGTCTCTTTCACGCGCCCACTCTTTTCTTCGCCCGATTGTGCATCTACAATGACATCCTTCCCTTCGTAGCTCACCAATGTAATTGATCCGTTAATGAGGTGCGCGTACAATTTATAGGGTTTACCCGGATCGCTTAACGGAACGACCAACTGTTCAGACGTGTTACCCTGCGCCCATATACGCGTACTGAGCAATAAAGCCAGCATCAATATCCCTGCAATTTTTATTGTTTTTATCTTTTTCATGTTGTTAGCTTTTATTGTTGTTTTTTAATATAGATATTCCCGTTAAGGGTTTCGAATTTGAATGTTTTACCGCCCGCTCCAATCCTTACATCGGAATTTTTGCTGAGTTTATAAACAGTACCATTGCTGCTTTTTGATTGTGTTTTAATCACTTTGCCGGGCATTACCTCCGCATCAGGAAAATCGGTATAGAACTGGCCATTCATACTTTTAAATTCCAGATCGGCAGCTAAACTCGCGGGATAGGTAATCTTAACTTCTCCGTTTATGGTTCTGTACGATGAAGCATCAGATGGGATCTTTAGGTAATTGGCCGTTACCGCGCCGTTAACTGTATGCGCATCTGTAGTACCTTTCGCGTTAACAATATCAATGGGCCCGTTTACATTGTTTACTTTTAATGCCCCATAAACATCTTTAACCGTGATATGACCGTTGTTTACTGTGGAAACCTTCAGATCCATATTGAATGGCACTTTCACTGTAAACTCCAGATTGTACTGGTAATGGATCTCCCTGTCGTCATGCCCTCTGTTCCAGTTGTGACGGGGTCTTGAATCGTAGGGTTCAGCAATGTAAGCCATTACCGTATCCTGTTTCTGATCAAAAGCAAGTTTAAATTCCTTTTTACCTTGTTCCAGCGTTGCCTGATCATCGGCAGAAATGGTTTCTTCGATCTCCATGATAACCTTATCGCCGGAATAACCCTCTACGTTAATGGATCCGCTGATGTTGTAAATAGCTACCACACCTTTTTGCAGCGTAAATTGTTTGCTAACGTGCTGTTTAAACTCCTGGGCCGAGGCCGAAATTTGGGCAAAGCAAAGCCCGGCTCCCGCCAAAACGGGGATCAGTAATCTTTTCATATGTTGTTTTTTTAAATGAGTTGGGTTATGGTTTCTTTGATCTTTTCACGTACACCATGGTCAAGGTCTTTTTGTTTTAATAATTCTTTAAATGAGCCTACCGAACGTTTTTCCTGTAGCTTCAGCATCACATCAGCGATAGCTGATTGCAGCAAGGGCGAATCCTGCTGTACAATTGACTGTATCAACCCCTCCCTTACTTCGGGATGATTGGCTAAATGTGCCAGGGCATCAAGCGTGCTCAGCCTCACATTCACATTGGGATCATTATTTAAAGTAGCCAGCAATGCATCAATAACCTGTTTATCAGCATGTTTTATCTCACTGGTATAACTTACTCCCCTGATCCGTTCCGAAGCCGATGGGTTTTCGAGCAGGGCCAGCATCATGGTTTGCCTTAACTCGTGTACTTGCGTAGTAAGTGCTTGTAACTGTTGTGCCTGCTTATCATTCCGGCTGTTATGAAAAACCCAAAAACCGCAACCAAAACTCACCAGTATAACTATAATGCTATAAGCGAGGGGCCATCTTGGCTGCAATTGCCACAGCCTGTTCCAGCTATCGTTGATCTTATCCCCCAAACTCCTATTTTCTGTTACCGATGCCGCGTAAGTATCCAGCATGGCCTGAAACCTTACTTTTACATGTGCCGACGGTTCAGGCGCTTTTAATTCACCCAGTTGGTTCCATATATTTTTCATCACAGCCAATTCCTGCTGGCAGGCATCACAGCCGGCAATATGTTCCTCCAACTCCCCTTGTTCGGCAGTTGTCAGCTGCTTATTCATATAATCTGTAAACAGATCCTGGTATTGCTCACATTTCATCATATTTCTGTTTAGCGTTTCATTTTTAAATAAACACCTTTTAACTCCTGCATGGCCCGGTGTACCCTTACCTTAACCGCACCTTCGGTAATTTGCAGTATTTGCGCTATTTCCTGGTGTTTAAGTTCCTGCAGTCTGCTCATGATCAAAACTTCCCTATAGTCGCTGCTTAAATTTCCCATAGCCCCGTAAAGCTCTGCACGGGTTTGTTTTGTTTCCAGCTGCTCCTCTGCCGAAACACCACCCGCAAGCTTATCTGCAAACGCTTCCACATCATAGTGCGGCGCTTGTTGTGGTTTCTTTTTAAAGCTGTCCTTTAACACATTACGGGCTATCTGGTACATCCATGCTACAAACTCACCATCGCCGGTAAAGGTGTTGCGATATTTGAGCATCTTGTAAAAAACGGTTTGTACCATATCCTCGCTACCCTCTCTGTTATACGTCATGTGAAACAGAAAGCCATACAAAGGCCGGTGATGCCGTTCAAAAAGCAACCCCATTTTTTCCAGATCTCCGGTTTTTACCCGGTGCATGATGGCATTATCAGTTAGCGTATTCAAACAGGTTTAGTGTTTTAATTTATACTGGAGACTTCGGTAAAATAAAATGGTTACAGGAAATTTAAAAAAAATCATAACAGTACAAATTTGCCCGTTACTGGTATTTCCCCTGAATGAAGATACGATAAAAAAAGAAGGCCATCATTTAGCAATGCCGGCCTTTCTTTTTGTGATAAGGGTAGGTTAAAGTTTTTTCGTCGATTTTCCGTTTTGATTAAAACAATCCGGGCATCAATTTATGGAATCAAGCACCATGCTGCCCATGAGCTTTGAATTTTTATTATAGGTTTCTGACTTTACAAAGCGGCCAAGTTTTGGGGCAAACCATTCGGCCACTTTCATACGTACGGGTATACCTATTCCCATCATTTTCATTTTCATGGTGGCATCATAAGTGATGCGATAACAATCAAAACTACCGGCATTGGTACTAACTGTTTCGGCTTTATCAACCAGGCGGTTAGTAATATCCATCTGTATTTGTGACATGGATTGCCCATTATTACTGATATCGATAGTGACTGCCCCGTCATCCAGCTTTTGACCGGCATTAAGATTAAGCGGATAAGCCAGGTACTTGGCATCGCCAGTCATTTGCATATTGCTAAATTGTTTCATGGATGAAGCAGGTACAAAGGCTTTCATATCAATTTTAATAGCATCGCCATTACATATCATTTCAGAATCGCCGCCTCCTATTGATTTTTCATTTTTATCAAAAACCTCGCTATGAACGCTTACCGTATTAGCATCTTTTTTTGTTGCCGTGTATATTAGTTTCCCCTGGGAGTTTCCTTTAGCGTCCTGATTTAAATAAATAAGCTTTTTACCATTTACGGTACCTATAAACTGGTTGCAATTTTGCGCACTGGCAAACAGAGCGCCTCCTAATAATATCAGGAGAGTAATGATCTTTTTCATGCGAAGTTTACAATTTACAAGTAAATTTCGCCTTAAAATCAATCAATTACAATAGTACAAACACGTTATTCGCATTCGGCTTTTACGCATGTTTGCCATGAGTAATTTAAATAAACAATTGTTATTAATTATTGATGGCTACGGGTTTCATTACCTGATCAAGTGCCAGCTGCCAGTTAAATTTTTCCTTCACCGGGCTTTGCTGTATAGCATTTACATAGCTCGGGTTAAAATAAGCAGCAAGTGAAAGCGTGCTGATACCATTTACGGGCTCAAATAGTGTACCTGCTTCATAGCCCTTTTCGTGATTGGCGGCCCTCGCTTTATCAAAGCCTACCTTGCTGTTTACAAATTCGGCATGTGTTTTCTCACCGGTAACAAATGGCACCAAAAAGTCAACTGATTTTTGTATGGATGATCCATTAGCCGACTCATAGGTGAAATATTTTTTCCCGGTAGCTCGATATATTGCCATACAGGTTTTTAACAGTGGCTCAAGGGTATACGTATGGTAATGAAAGGCATCCCGCTCCTTAAAATCAAAGCTGGTTCCATCAGCGTACAGGTCATCATCAATCTGTTTTTCAAGCAGTTTGTACACTGGCTCCATAAACCCGTCATTATGCAAAGTAAAGGCCGTTAGTGTCATCACTTTAATACGGTGCGAATTCCAGTTGTTAAACCCAGTAGTTTTACCTGGTTTTGCCGATGGGCTGTTCAATTCAGCATTATAAATATTGGTTAACCAGGCATCAACCTCATTTCGGGCATCAGATGAAACCTCATTCCTGATAAGGTCATATCCGGTTATAAAATCATCCAGTTTACTTTCATTGATAGGGTCGCCGTTGGGTTTATTGATTTTTGCCCAGGCTTGCAGGTAATCCTGCGCTTTTTGCAAATATTGTTTTTGGCCGTATAATTTATAAAGCAAGGTCAACGCGTATACTTTGTCGCCGTCATGCAGAGCCTTTAAGCTCGCGGTTTTTGCAGGGTTTCCAGCCAGTACCCCTTGTGATACGATGGTTTCTATTGGATCCGGCTGCTCGTCCATGGCATTTTCAGCAGTTTGCCTATAAGGCTCAAATGCTTTTTTAACCTCGTCTTTACTTTCAATATTATTTTTTAAGGTGTTGATTTCGGTATCGGTTAAACTTACATACTGTGCCCTGGCATTCAAAAATGAAATAATGAACCCCGCCAGCAATAATATTTTTTTCATAGCTGATCTTAAAAACGGTTAATTACAGGCTGCCCTTTGTATAAGTGTTGTTTGCGCAACAAAGCCTCCAGGTAATAATAATCTGCATAAATTATTGGCGCATCTATCTCGGTACCCGCCGGTTTGTGTCCGGTGCTGTGCAGTAACAAAAAGCCTTTACTCCCACCGGCCTGTGCCTGGTAATGTTTACTCAGGGTTGCAACTATCTTATCGGCTGTTGAGCGATAGTCTTTGGCATTTTTAATATAAGTGCTCAATTCATATAAAGCCGAAGCAGCTATTGCTGCTGCCGAAACATCACGCGGCACTTTGGGAATGGCAGGGTCGTTATAATCCCAATATGGCACCAGATCAGCCGGTAAATTAGGGTTGCTGAAAATAAATTTGGCAATGTTTTCTGCCTGCTGCAAATAAACTTTGTTATGGGTTTCGCGGTAGCACATGGTATAACCATATAAACCCCATGCCTGCCCACGCGCCCATGCTGATTCATCGGCATAGCCCTGGTGGGTTTGCTTATGTAGTACCTTGCCGGTTTCAGGATCATAATCAATTACATGATATGAACTATAATCGGCCCTAAAATGGTTTTTCATGGCTGTATTGGCATGCGCAACTGCAATTTTATAATAAGTTGAATCGCCGGTTAATCGGGTAGCTTCAAAAAGCAGCTCCAGATTAAGCATATTATCAATAATTACCGGAAACTTCCATTGTTTACGGTTATCCCATGATTTAATAGACCCCACCACGGGGTTAAAACGTGTTGAGAGCGTTTTAGCAGCTTCAATAATAACCTCTTTATAATGCGGATCCTTTATTAAACGATAGCCATTACCTACACTGTTATATACCTTAAAGCCCATATCATGGGTAATACCATTGGTTTTTTCAACCTCAATATTAGCGGTGAATTTTTTGGCCAGATCCATCCATGCTTTGTCTTTTGAATACTCATATAAAAACCACAGTTCACCAGGAAAAAAGCCACTGCACCAGTCTTTTGAAGGTACCATTACAAATTTCCCATCGGCATTTAAAGTACGGGGAGAGACCAGTGCTGGATTGTCCGGATCAATTTTAGCACTGTCAACCTCCTTAAGCATTAGTACAGTTTGTTTTTCGGCAAATGAAAAAGCCTGGGCTACATCAGTTTGTGAAAAGGCTTTTATGGCCGATAAATTCAGCAAAAAAAAAGCAATGAAATAATTGGTTCTCATAGTTTATACATGAAGTTCATGATCAGTTTTAGTACCTTAAAATTTAGGGGAAGTTAAAGGCCCTGATGGTTAGTTCAATATTACGATGTATTAGCACCAAATTAAAAGTATACCCGGTTAATTTTTACGAAAACGTTTGAGTTGGTTATTTTATCTGTAAAACAATAAGATTTAAAATCAGCCAAAAAGTATTATTATATTTCAAAAACAGGTTTAAATAGCATTATGATTCGAAGTTTTTTATCTATTTTTATGAAAAACCGGCTTGTGCTGTTATTTATTTTGTTGATTTGCCGGTGAAGAGCCAATTATGAATTTTAATGCCATTACTATAAGGGACATTGCCAAAGAATTACATCTATCCGTATCAACAGTGTCCAAAGCGTTGAGAGACAGTTATGAGATTAGCGAAAAGACCAAGAAGTTGGTACTGGAGTATGCTCAGGAAAACAATTACCGGCCTAATCCTATGGCACAAAGTCTCAAAAGGGGGCATAGCAAATCTATCGGTATTGTAGTTTCAAGTATCGACAATCAATTTTTTTCCCAGGTAATTAACGGTATGGAATCAGAAGCGTATAGCCAGGGCTATAACGTAATCATTACGCAAAGTCATGAGTCATATGATCTGGAGGTACAAAATGTAGGCCACCTGATACATCGTGCCATAGATGGGCTTTTAATTTCAATATCCACAGAAACCAATAATGTAGAACACCTTAGAAAATTGCAAAACCAGGGTTTGCCCATTGTTTTTTTCGACCGTGTAAGTAATGAAATTGAAACCCATAAGGTTATTGTTGACAATGCTAAAGGAGCATTTGAAGCCACCATGCATTTACTTGATTCGGGTTTCAAACATATTGCACATATTACCAGTTCCGTGAGCTCGTCAGTTACCTATGAAAGGTTATATGGCTATAAGCAGGCACTTAGCGAAAGCGGATTGGAGATAGATGAGCGATATATTAAATATTGTCATCATGGTGGAAAGGACCTGGATGAAATTCAGCAAGCTATTGATGAACTGCTATTGTTAGATATAAAACCGGATGCTATAGTTACGGCCTCTGACAGGATCACCACTTCTACTTTAACTTTATTGCATAAACTAAACGTAAAAATACCTCAGGATATAGCTTTAGTTGGCTTTACCAATACCGTATTGGCCGATGTTTTAAATCCGTCATTAACCTCGGTACATCAACCCGCTTTTGAAATTGGCAGAAAAGCTACCGAAATGCTTTTGAGCATTATTAACAGCAAGCGCCCCGTTACCGAATTTGAAAACGTGGTTTTACCCACAGAGCTATTTATCCGTAATTCTTCATTAAAATCAATAAAAGCATAAAATTGCTGTATTAAGTTAACCATACCGAAACCGCCAACGTTTAACACCTCCCGGAAACGTTTGCGTAAATAAACCACCTAAAGTATAATGGCTAATTATTTTTAGTATATACTTTTGATTGTACCCCTTCATTAGAAAACCTTACAGTTACACTTATCAGGAATTTATTGCATCTATGAGAAGATCAGTCTTACTATTTTTTATTTGTATTTCGTACAGCTTTAGTTACGCCCAGCAAAAAACAAGGCTTACCAATAACTGGGAATTTTTAAAACAAGACATTGGCGGTGTATGGGAGGCCGTACGCCCGGTTACTCCTGGCAATCCTGAAAGTGTACCGGTATGGCAAAAGGTAAATCTTCCTCATTGCTTTAATGCCCGTGACGCGGTTGATCCTGATGTAAACTATTATCAAGGCCCCGGATGGTACCGTACCCAGCTTGATATTCAAAACCCATATGCTAACGGACAAACCTTACTGCATTTTGAGGGGGCCGGGCAAAAAACAGAGGTATATGTATATACAACTAAAGTGGGCGCCCATTTAGGTGGATATGATGAGTGGACGGTTGACATTACCAAGGCTGTAGAGGATTTCAAAAAAACAGATGTATACCAAAAACGGTTTAAAGGACGCATACCAATTGAGGTCAGGTGTGATAACTCCCGCGATCTGGAAACCATTCCTTCACAATTATCTGATTTTAATGTTTATGGTGGCCTTTACCGGTACCTGAACCTTGTGTACGTGCCTTCGCTTTCCATAGATAAAATATTTGCTGCTGCCCAAACTGATAAAGAAGGCAAACAGGGGCAGCTTCAAATTAAAGCAAGGTTTTATAACCCTGCAAATGCCACCGCTGCCGAAGGTTCTATTAAGCTTACCGACCCACAAGGCAAGGTTGTTGCCCAAAAAACTTATAAGCTGAACAGTATAGCCGGCGATGCTGCCGTTGGCGATTTCCAGGTTAAAAAGCCTAAGCTATGGTTGCCAGGAAGCCCGGCTTTGTATACAGTAGAAGTGTCGGTTAAATCGGGCGATCAGGTTTATGTACAAACGGAAAAAGTGGGTTTCCGCAATTATGAATTTGCTGATAACGGACCTTTTTACCTTAATGGCAAACGCTTGCTATTACGCGGTACGCACCGCCATGAGGATCAGGCCGGCGTAGCCGAGGCAATGACCGACAGCATGATGCACCAGGAAATGCAAATGATGAAAGACATGGGTGTCAACTTCATCAGATTGGGCCATTACCAGCAATCCAGAACCATATTGAATTTATGCGATAGCCTGGGCATTTTGGTTTGGGAAGAAGAACCATGGTGTCGTGGTGGCTTGGGTGGTGAAATTTATCAATATGAGGCCAAACAAATGATGACCAACATGATTGAGCAACATTACAATCATCCGGCTATCATTTTATGGGGTTTGGGTAATGAGAACGACTGGGAGGGCGATTTCCCGGTATTTGATAAAGAAAAGATAAGAACGTTCATGAAAGCGCAGAACGATCTTGCTCATCAGCTTGATCCATCGCGCAAAACAACCATCAGGCGTTGTGATTTTTGTAAAGATATACCTGATGTGTACTCGCCATCTATCTGGGCAGGCTGGTACCGTGGTTTATATACCGAGTACAAACAGACCAGCGAAGATGAGTTTAAGAAAGTAAAACACTTTTTCCATGCAGAATGGGGCGGCGACAGCCATGCCCTGCGTCACTCCGAAAATCCGGATAAGGCACTTAGTTTGATAAAGACCGGCAGCGGTACCGATGAACGCCTGGGAGATGCTTCATTATACGGAGGCGCAGCCCGTGCATCAAAAGATGGCGACTGGAGCGAAAGTTATATCTGTAACCTGTTCGACTGGCACCTGAAAGAGCAGGAAAACATGCCCTGGTTAACAGGCGCGGCGTTTTGGATCTTTAAAGATTTTTCGACCCCTATCCGCCCGGATAACCCTATCCCTTATATGAACCAAAAGGGCGTGGTAGAACGTGATCTTACCCCAAAGGAATCCTATTACGTATTTCAATCCTACTGGACAGATAAGCCGATGGCCCATATTTACGGACACACGTGGCCTGTTCGCTGGGGCGATGCAGGTGAGCAAAAGATGGTTAAAGTATACTCCAACTGCGATAATGCCGAGCTTTTTGTGAACGGCAAAAGTTATGGTACAAAAAAACGAAACAGCCAGGATTTCCCGGCTGCAGGATTACGCTGGATGGTTCCATTACAATCAGGCAACAATGACATTAAGGTAATTGCACATAAAGGCAAACAAACCGTTACCGATCAGATCAGTCAGCAATACCAAACTGAAAAATGGGATAAGCCAGCCAAATTACTGATCGAAAAAATCAAGGATGAAAACGGCGAAGCTACGATACAGGTAAAACTGGTGGACAACAAAGGGGTGCAATGCCTTGATGCTGTTAACTGGATAGCCTTCTCATTAACCGGTGATGGTACACTGATAGATGATCTGGGTACTTCACGAGGATCGCGCAAGGTACAAGCTTACAACGGCCGGGCTCAGATCAGTGTAAAAACAAATAATGGCAAAAGCGTGGTTGGCATACAATCGCCGGGATTATCAACAGTATTTATAAACTTATAGTGATGAAGTTTAAAACAAGATATATATTATTCTTTTTGCCCTTACTTATGCTGAGCTGGCAAACAGATACCCAACCATCGGTTAAGGAGCAGGTAACAGCCGCTTTAAAAGTTGATATTTTGAAAGAAGCCGCCTGGGCTTTGCAACAGCAGCCGGTAACAGTTACTACCGAAACTTGTGCCCGAAGTGCCGGTGGCAAACATGATTTTTACTCCGAAGGCGATTACTGGTGGCCTAATCCACAAAACCCTGACGGCCCTTATATTCAAAAAGACGGACTAACCAATCCGCAAAATTTTGTAGCCCACCGTTTGGCGATGATCCGTTTTAGCCGCATTATTGGCGCGCTGGCATCGGCCTATAAAATTACCGGGGATAAAAAATATGTTAAGCAGGCCCTCTGGCATCTAAAAGCCTGGTTCATTAATCAGGAAACTTTGATGAATCCCAATTTGCAATATGCGCAGGCTATTAAAGGCATAGCTACCGGGCGGGGTATTGGTATAATTGATACTATACAATTGATGGAAGTAGTGCAGGGCCTGGAAGCTATGCAAAGTTCCCCATTGATAGGTAAACAAGCTATGGATGGTATTAAGGGCTGGTTTAGCCAATATCTTACCTGGCTTACCACACATCCTTATGGCAAAGATGAAATGAATGCCAAAAATAATCATGGCACCTGCTGGACAATGCAAGCTGCTTGTTTTGCAAAGTTTACCGGAAATAAGGAGATCATGGACTTTTGCCGCAATCGTTTCAAGGAGGTTCTATTACCAAGCCAGATAGCCGCCGATGGCAGCTTTCCACTGGAATTAAAGCGTACCAAACCTTATGGTTATTCCATATTTAACCTGGATGCCATGACCACCATTTGCCAGTTATTAAGCGATAAAACAGATAATTTATGGACTTATCAAACAAGTGATGGTCGTTCTATAAAAAAAGGGATCGAGTTTTTATATCCTTATTTAAAAGATAAAAACACCTGGCCTTACCCGCATGATGTAATGCACTGGGAAAGCTGGCCGGTTGCACAGCCCTCATTGGTTTTTGGGGCCGCTGCTTATGACAATGCCGATTGGCTAAACACCTGGAAAAAATTGGAACACTCCCCTGCCGACGAAGAGATCATTAGAAATTTACCGGTAAGGTATCCGCTGATCTGGTTGAATTAGAAGCCTATAAAAAAGGGCCCGTTCACTAAAGAACAGGTCCTTTTAGAGTATTAAATCCTAAGATATGGCGATTAAAACCGTACCAGCAAAGCACCAATAAATCTGGTTTCGGACGGTACCAGATCAGGTGTAAAATCCGTTGGCACGGGTGTAGTATTATATCCGTCTGGGGAGGTTACGCCACCGTGGCCCGCAAAGTAAGGCACACTTGCATGGCGGTGAACAACCTCTAAACGGAAGGTTAAGTAATCATTCGGCATCAGGTCGATAGTTGTTGAATAATCATAACCATGAAACTGATCGCCGGGATTAGCTGTAAACGGATGTGAGCCAACCGCACCGGTATTAATAGCAGGTATTGGGTTTGCATCACCAGTTGGGTACAATACCAGGTAACGACCAGGATTATTGATCACTCCACCACCAATTGTCCAACCTAAGTGACCTTTAGCCATCACCATACGGTGATAGATCATTCCACTGGCAAAATACTGAGCCGGGCCTTTAATCGGGTCGGCATGGAAACCGTTTACACCATCACCCTTTTCAAAACCAATATCACCTGTGATTGAAAATGCGGCGCTGTTAATAAAACTGCCTTTATCCTGGCTTTTAAAATACCTTACCTCAATACTGTTATCAGAATGGAACCGTTTTCTTCCTGGTTTATCTTGTGTATCCGCACCATAATAAGTGTTAGTTAAAGCCTGGAACCATTCTACCGGACGCCATAAAATCTGACCACCTATGCCCGGCTGACTATTGAACATACCATAAGACTGCCAGCCATTGATCAACCAGGGTTCAATTTTCAATTTATCGCTTACAAAGATCTGCACACGGATACCATTAAAAAACCATGGTGTATTATCAGATGTAAAAGATGGCTGATAGGCCCAGTTTTCGGCATTGTAATAAGAAAACAAACCAACATATGACATGAATATACCCGCATCCACGTTAATACCGTGTAATACGTTAAAGTGATAACCTGCATTGGCTTCGCTTAAATAGCGGTATGCGGTTGCCAGATCAAACTGTCCGCGGGTAACGCTAAAATCGTTACGGGGAACAACAGTTGCCCGTGTACCAAACTGTGTAAGTACGCTGGCACGAACATTATCATAATGAAAGTCGCCGCCAAAGGCAATGGTTGAAATTTCAAATTCGTGGTCACGGGCCAGGGCTGTAGAACCTACCACCGTATGGTCTACAGGGTTATGGTTTGATGCGGTATAATTAAAATCGAGCAGGAAACGACCGGTAAAATATTTGGTATCAAGCAGGGCTTTATGCCTGCGGTCGTTACCATTCAGCCAGGTAAAATCGCCAAAGGCAAAGGGTTCGCTTTTGGCAACAACAGTGTCTTTTTTACTTTGGGTAGTTGTAGAGTCCTTGATTTGGGCATTACCTTTTGAAGTGGATGCCGTCAGATCCTGGGAATAGGCATAAGTTAAAGATGCGCCTAAAACAATAGATAAGAAAAGTTTTTTCATTTTTATAAAATATAAGTGTATTGCTCCTGGTGCATGGGCACCAGGCTTACGGTTGTTACCGGTAAGATCTTTTGTATTTAAATTTGAGCAGTTAGCTAATCCGTCAAACTATGTGTGTGTTTGTATATTTATTAGAGAGGCGCCAGCAGTATTGAACTGAACTTTTTCATTGTGATTACGATATTGTTTATTTAAAAGTTAAGCGATTTGAAAATGCATGGAAACAGCGCGGGATAAAAAAGCCGGGCAACTACCCCCGGCTTCCAATCAGAACCTAAATTTACCTACTAAATTAAAAAGCAAGTTTCTTGAACTATTCACCAGATTACTGGGCCGGATATAATTACAGATGTCGTGGCTCAATTGCATATAGTTTAGGCAATCTCTTATGTTACCGGCTAATGAATGCTCTTTCCAGGTAACCATTTTTATTTACTGCATAGGATGCAGTTGTGTTAGGCCTGTTTCTTTTAACTATAAGCTTTTTCTTCTTTTTGCGGGGCCCAATGAAAGGAAGGATCATGAAAGCCAAAAAACAAATTATTTCAATTATTACTAAATACATAACATTCAACTTTAATATATGCTTCAAATGTTTGGTGTTCACTGTTAAAGCGTTTCCATAACATTTTAGCTAAACATGCCAAAGCAATGCCATTTGTATTGTTGATTAATATAAACCGTGTTTTTAGCGTTTAAATGCAGATTTAGTTAATTAGGTATGATCAATATCAACTCATAATGATAGGCTTGTAATTTCAAAATGATAAAAGCGGATATGCTATGCCAGTACAAAATGATTATAGTTGGTAGTATAATTTAGTGTTAATATGGAGTCGTTTACATTAAACTTAGTAGCCTCATAAAAAATGCCCTTAAAATTATTCAAAGGCATTTTTTTATCAAGTAGATGAACGGTTTGTTCCTGTTTTAAACAGCCGACAAATTAAGTGTTGTACCTGGTACATTATATCTTGCTACTGATGAATTAAAAACAGTTTTTGCAATGTCTTTTAAATTTTGCCATTCAAATCCACCATATATAGTATCAAAATCTATTTTTTCGACCCGTCGGAGCACTTCTGCCAATTCCTTTGCCGGCAGAGGGATAAAGTTGGGGTAACTATACATGAAAGCTAAATGTTTTTTACTTTTTGCAACGTAAATACTGTCTCCGGTAAGCAACGCCCCGGCCTTCGAAAAGGCGGGCACCCGCAATACACTACTGTCTGGAAAGTGGCCGCCCGTATTTATAATGGAAATCCCATCCCAAAGAGATTGTTCCAATCCTTCCCAAAACCTGATCATCGACCCTTTATTAAACATCCATTGCTCATCGGCATGGTTAATGTAAACCGGGCAATCGAAAGTTTCGGCCCACTGGTTTACATTGCTATAAAAATGCGGATGAGAAAACGCGATAGCCTTTAGTCCACCTTTTAACCTGATAAAATCAATTATTTCCTGGTTAAGCAGCGGAATGCAATCCCACAGAATATTACCTCCCGGCGAAAGTACTAATAATGCTCTTTGGCCTAAGGCAAACAAAGGGACTACCTGCAAAGCATACAATGAGGGAGTAAGTTCCGTGATGCTTACTTTATGATGAGTTATTATTTCTGTTGTATTGGTCCAGATCTGTCCTTCGTCAGTAAAGTATTGCCTGTCATCGCTGCAAATTGGGCAAAGGTCTGGTATTGATGCCTCAGCTGGATATTGTGTTCCGCAGGTGCGGCAAGTATTTTTTATAGGTTTCATGATGTAATTTTTTCTTTGATGACTTTAATAATTGTCAACTAATTTCAATCATTATTGGTCTATTTATATAGTCCAGGTTTTCCAAAACAAATAGTCCAGCAATTAAATTGTTTTGCGACAGTTAAAGTTTATTTATTCCATTCAGAAAATCGGGTCTCTTCCGGCACATCAGTAAGGCTTTCAAATTCAACGCTATATCCGTCAGTGTCTTTCAGGGAAACAACCCACATTCCGTTACCCACAAAAGGTTCTGAAACTTCCAATCCGTTCCCGATAAACTCGTGGTACATGGCCAAAGCATCCTCGCATATAAAAACTAAAGACACTCCTACTCCCACTTTGCTTCCAGGTACCCATTCATGAAATCCTTCTTTATGAGATTCCTGTAGCATTAGCGTACCGCCCCCACGTTGCAGGCTGCACCACTCTATCTTTCCTTTGGGCATCCATTGATTTGTGATCTCAAACCCCAAACCATCCACATAAAAGTGCAACGATGCTTCCATATTTGAAACTGCTAAAAATGGTACAGTTTGTTTGATGTTGGGTTTAACGGTTGTTTGAGTCATAGGCCAATTTGTTAATTCTTATAAATATTTCAGCCATTTCTTTTCCGGGTGATTAGCTTTATAACCGGCATAGCTGCGGCAAACCACATACAGGATCACCTCAACAATAATAAATACCAGGTAAAGCAATGCCAACCCCCATTGGTGCCCGTCAGGCATTTGTGTGTATGGGGCTGTTCCGTACCATTCCTGATGAAAGCTGCCCTCCCTCATATAATTAACAAAGAGTGCTGCAATATGAATAAGCGGGATATGCAAGAGATAATAAAACAGCGGTACACGACCAAATGTGGTTAGTACTCCGGCAAACCAGCCACGAGCCTTTTCTGCAAATGGCACAAGCGCAATCAGCGGGCCAAGCGTCATTAAAAGATAAAGTTGTGATGCCGGGTATTTTTGCTGAGCAAGCAGGCGGAATATGAATGGTATATCACCTTTATATGGTGGGCTAAAGCGAATCGATAAACTACCTGCAACTAAGAATAATATGATAGCTGAAAGACCTATCCAAAGGCAAATCTTGCGGCGCGCGGCTGTCTCCCTGATCACTATCGGACCAAAGCCATAACCGGCCATCATTACCCCTATCCAGGGCACCAAAACGTATAAAATATTGATACCCGGAACGCTGTCCAGCCCCGACGGATAGATGAACTCCCATAACCAGCCAAAGTAGCTGTGCCAACCTTGGGGTAAAAACCGTGTTAGTAATCCAAAAACCTGTTGAAAAAAGATGACAGCAAGCCCAATGAGCCCAATGGTTTTAGCTCGAAGCCTTATAAGCGCGGCCATAACAACCATACACCAGCCCAGCATCCAGATTACGCCGGCCAGGGTAAATTGTGCATAGTTCAGGTTAAATGTCCAGCAAAAGCGGATCAGGGTTAATTCGAGAAATACCAGCAAAAGCCCCCGGCTAACCAAAAAGCGCGACACTGCATGCTTATCATTCAAATTTAGTCTGTATAAAAATGCTCCGGTACCAGCAAAAAACACAAAGGCCGGCACACAAAAATGAGTGACCCACCTGGTGAAGAAGATACCGGGATCCGGTCCACCCGCTGGTATCCCTGAGTATACGCGTACATGGTCAATGGCCATCAGCACCATAACGGCGCCGCGTAACAGATCAACTGAACGAACCCTCGTTACTGGAATTGTTTTTCCTGTTTGATCAGGAGCAGAAGCCGAAGATATCATAAAGTATTTTCAATTGATTAGGTTACCACTTATAAATTTATAAGAAATAAAGTCAATAAAAGAATTATGATCTATGGCAGAAAAAGTGTTTATAGGATCAATGAAAAAATATGCTAAACAATTAACTGGCCAAATCTCAGGGTATTCCCATCAGGATCATCCGCATAAAACTCCCTCATGCCCCATGTTTGATCAACCGGCCCCTGGTGTACCGGCGATTCTTGTTTATTTGACGTGTTTAAGCCTCTTCTTATAAATTTTTGAAAGAGTGCATCAACATTGCTCACTATAATATTAACCCTGTTACCAAATACACCATCACCACTATTTGTCGACAGATCCAGTCGTGCCCCGTCCCTGATCAGCAAAATATAAGAATTTTCGGACTCGGGATTTAAAACCTTAAAATCCAATACCTCTGTGTAAAAACGCACAGACTCATCCATATCCCTGCATTTCATGATCGGTATAATGTTCATGTTGATTATATTTTAAAAGATTAACCTTCAAGTTTCAATCAATAGCGTGATCTGTACCAGGATCAAGCCCTTTCCATACCTTTTTGGCGGTCCAGTCCTCATCAGCATTTTGCCATAACTCGTCTGAAGAGGGCAACCCTAAAATAAGAAAAGCCTCAGAACAAAGATAAAGACTTCCCGTAGATATATACCCCTCGCCTATGTTAGGCTGATGGCCATAAAGTCCTATCTGTAACCAACCCTTATCGTCAAAAGTTCCTGGGGCTTCTAATTGCCTTTTGATCATGGTGTACAATGCGGCCCTTACCTGCTGTGGTTTAATATTATCAGGCAATGCTTTTATCAACGCTATTTTTGATAGCAGCTGAAAAGCACCAAACCTATAAGCCAATGAGCGGCCAATGGGTGGATAAGTGCCTTCGGGCGATATAAGCCTTTCCTGAATAGCAGCATAGCGCCGGGCATGTTTAAGAGCTGTTTCGAAAGTATTTTTTTGATTCTTATCCGCGTCTTGCAAAGTCTGCAGCACCTCTAACAGCATTGGTTGAATAACAAAACTGTTATAATAATCCCAATGAAAATTTGGCCCGTCTCCATACAAACCGTCCCCTTTGTACCAAAGCTGATGCTGTTTAATGGCATAATCCATGCGCATCCGGTCGCCATAATTGTCAAACTTTAACAATGCGGCTTCAATAGTTGCACTAAACAGCAGCCAATTGGAATATCCGGGTGTAATAACCCGTGATGATTTCAGGGCAGCAATAATATTTGCTTTGGTGGTAGCATCTAGCGGATCCCATAATTGACGGGGTGCACGCAACAATGCCTGGGCTAAAAAAGCGGCATCTACTACGGGCTGGCCACCCTTATTAAAATTCATAAAATCAGGCGAGTTTGGGTCCGTGGCATTATGAAGGCAGGTACGGGCCAGTTCGATATACTTTTTTCGCAGTATACCTTCGGGTGTTTGATCCGGTCCTATTTCCAGCCATGGCGCCATACCGGCCAGCAAACGGCCAAATGCTTCCAGATAGGTATAATTTCTGCGGTCATTAGTGCTGGCTTCAACCGGCATTTGCAGCTTAAGCTGGTTTTTACTCAATGCTGTTAATACAGGGTCGGCTATGCGGGTAAGCGATTTAACCAGGTATGTACGTTCTTTTTGCCCGGCATCATTATTTGATGTGGACTGGGCCAAGACTATAGTAGCTGACAAAGGCAGGGATAATATTAAGCAGAGAAATTTGTTTCGCATGGGATAAATGGTGTGGCATAAAAGTAGTTCTCCTTTTATACAGTATCAACAATTACAATTTAATTTTCTGTTTTGCCAGGAAATTTATCAAACAATGCTTTCAGTTCTTTGGCTTTATCCGGATAATCATCAATCACATTGGTACGTTCGCTGGGATCATATGACAGGTTAAATAATTCTGTTTTGGATTCCTGTGTTTGATTTGAGATCCCACCATTAGTGTTGCCTGATTTTACCTCCCTGTATTTCCAATCTCCTTTTCGCACGGCCTCACAAATACCATTGTTCACATAATATATTTCGCGATGAGTGGAATGTGCTGGGGCTTTACCCAAAAGCACGTCAGAAATAGATTGCCCGTCGAGTGTACGTCCTTTCGGAAGCGGGGCATTTGTCCATTGGGCAAGTGTTGGTAGTACATCAAGATTACTAACCATGCTGGTAATTGAAGCTCCTACCGGCGTGTGGTTTTTCCAGTAAACAATAAATGGTTCGCGCACGCCGCCCTCATAACTTTGCCCTTTGCTGCCGCGGAAAACACCTGCCGTACCGGCATCCCAGCGTTTTGTTGCGCCATCGCCTGACATGCGTGAAGGAAAATCGATCCATGGCCCATTATCGCTCGAGAACATGAATATTGTATTATCTGCCAGTCCTTGTTTTTCCAATTCCTGCCAGATCTCGGCCAAACTCGCATCCAGTTGTTCAACCACATCACCAAGATGGCCGCCGTCTGAACGGCCCCTGTTTTTTTGAGATGATGCAAAAGCCACCGGCAAATGCGGCATGTTATGAGCCAGGTACAGGAAAAATGGTTTACCCTTTTTTTGATCTTTTATATATCTTATAGCTTCGTTAGTATAAAGATCCACTATCGATGAATCTGCAGGCTTAATAACTTCCGGGGTATGATTCCTGAATATTTTTAAGGTTGTATCAGATTTTACGTAAGGCGCCCTATAATCGTGGCTGTATAAAAGGCCGTAATAGGAATCAAATCCTTGTGCCATTGGATGATTAAAAGGTTTATGATCGCCCAAATGCCATTTGCCTATCATGGCTATTTTATAACCCACGGTTTTAAGCATTTCGGCAATGGTTACTTCCTGATCGGGTAATCCCAACTCTGACCCTGGTGGAATAGGATAAGGCAAGTTCATCCTTGAAGCATAACGGCCTGTTAATAACGATGCCCTCGACGGCGTACAGGACGGACTGGATACCACATAATTGGTTTCACGAACGCCCTTTTGCGCCATCTTATCTAAAAAGGGTGTTTTT
The DNA here is from genome assembly GCF_050433765.1 of Mucilaginibacter lappiensis. Classification (GTDB taxonomy): domain Bacteria; phylum Bacteroidota; class Bacteroidia; order Sphingobacteriales; family Sphingobacteriaceae; genus Mucilaginibacter; species Mucilaginibacter lappiensis_A. Next base: position 87,493 of record NZ_JBNPWP010000013.1, read on the forward strand.
ATAACCGGATTGCCATAACAGCTCAGATCCGAATAGCCCATATCGTCGGCCAAAACAAAAATAACATTGGGCCGCTGCTGTGCATGGGTGCTAACCGTTATCAGCAGCAATACTAATAATACCAGCTTACCCAGATACTTATCCATAAAAAAATCCATCCTGATAGGTTTATATTTTATAAAGTAACCGATTGATGTTTTAGTATGCAACAAGAAAACGGTTATCATTTTTGTTACAAACTCACACTATCACTGCATCATTCTATAATGCTTTGATCTTATTCCAGTCGACCACGCCTACTTTTTGTGCCCATTGCAGGTATTCGGTCTCCAGGTCTTTTACCTTATCCGGATATTTGGCAGCCAGGTTATTAGTTTCAGATCTGTCGGCTTCCAGGTCATAAAGCTCCCAGGGTTTATCAATTTCGGCAACCAGCTTCCACTTCCCTTTTCGGATGGCCCTGCTCCCTTCGTGCTCCCAGAAAATGGCATCGTGACCTTTAAAGAGTTTGTTGTTAAATATATTAACCAGGTTTACCCCTTCCAATGGCGTTAGCTTTCTGTTCTTAAATTCAGCTGGATAGTTAACCCCGGCAAGGTTAAGGCAGGTAGGCATAATATCAATAAAATGGGCGGGTTGAGTATTGGTGCTACCTGCTTTTATAACTCCCGGAAACCAGGCTATAAATGGAGTGGCAATGCCACCTTCGTGCGTATTTCTTTTAAATAGTTTAAACGGGGTATTACTTACATTGGCCCAGGGAATTTCATAACTGTCGATTGATTCAACTGATCCCGGCGTTCCGTTTTTTTGGATCACTGTTGCCAGACTTTTTACTTCATCGGCGCTGCCACCATTGTCTGATACAAAAAGTATGATGGTATTTTTATCTTTTCCTAATTGCTTTAGCTTGTTCATGATCTCGCCCACACCTGCATCCATCCTATCAATCATGGCCGCGTAAATAGCCATGCGGATGTCCCATTTATCTTTTTCCTGGGGTGATAACGAATCCCAGTCGGGCACTCTGCTATCCCTTTCAGATAGTTTCCATTCTTTTTTGATAATACCGCTTGCCAGCAGCTTTTCATAGCGTTCACGACGCAGCTTGTCCCAGCCTTTAAGGTATTTGCCTTTGTAACGTGCAATATCCTGGGGCAATGCCTGTATGGGCCAGTGCGGCGCGTTATAGGCCACATACAAGAAGAATGGATCTTTCTTATCCTTGATCTCGTCTAATGAGCTTATAGCAAAATCTGTAATGGCCTGGGTAAGGTACTTCGAGGTGTCGTTCCTTATGATTTCTTTATCGTTAAGCATAAAGGTGATCTTGCTTCCATCATTATACAAAGGCTTCGAGTTAAAATAGCTGCTGCCGTTATTCAACATGGTAAAAGATTTGTCGAACCCTCGGTTATAAGCTAATGCAGATGACTGTAAACCCACATGCCATTTGCCAGATACAATGGTATTATAACCGGCTTCATCTTTTAGCAGCTCGGCAATGGTAGCGCAATGATCATTTAAATAACCCTGGTAAGCAGGCGAACCTTTATACTTTACCATATCACCTACACCAGCCTGGTGTGGGTATAGGCCGGTTAACAGCGATGTGCGTGAAGGGCAGCACCGACCTGCGTTATAGAACTGGGTCATTTTTAAACCTTCTTTAGCCAGCCTGTCAATATTGGGGGTATGAATTTCCGAACCGAAACAACCCAGATCGGCAAAGCCCATATCATCAGCTAAAATGATCACGATGTTGGGCTTAGTATTTGGGGCTTGTGCAAAGGCATTATCGCACAAGAACAGGAATAAAATAAGGTAAGCTATTCGTTTTAACATTGGTGGTATGTTGGTGAATATTCCTATGAAAGGTCATCCCGAACTTGTTTCGGGATCTCACAGGGTGGCTGTAGGCATGCTATATACCTTTATACCCAACCTTGCATGTGGGATCCCGAAACAAGTTCGGGATGACTTATTAATTTGATGACTTATTAATTTATAATGCTAATTGCGCTTATTTTGTACTTGCTAAGCCTGTTTTTACCCCATTAACGGCAGCTTCTACCTGTGCTACTGATGAAAAACCCTGCTTTTTCCAAACTTCCTTTTTGTTTTGGTAAAGCACCAGGGTTGGTAATACATTTACCTTAAGCTCACGTGCCAGCGCAGTATTATCATACACTTCAATGCTGATGATCTTAGGTGTAAAACCTGTTTCAGCTTTCAGGGAATCAAGTACAGGCACCAGTTTTTTACAGGCACCGCAGTATCGGGAACCAAAATCAACCAGCACCAGTTGGGATGAACCGGTGAGCTCTATAAACTGCGCTTTTGATAAGGAAAAACCTTTTTTAGTGGTTGAAATAATGGGGTGTCCCGAACCTATCCAGTTGGCCAAACCACCGGGAAGCTCTTCTACATCTTTAAATCCTTTTGCACGCAGCTCGCGTGATAAAGCCGCGCTCCGGCCATTGGCAATGGAATAAACAAAAGTTGGTTTATCTTTTTGCAGCGCATCAAGGCGCTGCTGGTAATCAGCAGCTTTGGCATCAACATTAATCGCGCCTTTAATGTGGTTCTGTGCAAATTCCTCTGCCGAGCGTGCATCCAGGATCTGTGCATTTTTTGCATCGTTAAGCTTTGCAGCAAATGCTTCAAGCGATAATAAGGGTGGATTACCGAGTGCCGTCTGCGCCTTTACAATACCTGTAACTAATATAAGCATCACCAGTAAATAGGTCTTTAAATTTTTCATGATCAATTGTTTAGTTGTTATTTTCTAAATGATGGATCCTTTTATTGTTTATATCGTCGCGGTCAATAAAGGGGTATATGTGGTTTTGTTTAGCCTCAGCATCAAAAAGCTCCTGAAGCTCTTTTAGCTTTTCGGGATATTTTTTAGCCAGGTCTATACGTTCGTTAAAGTCCTCGTTCAGGTTATACAGCTTCCATACATCTTTATCATAGTTGCGTTCAGGGATGGTTTTGCCTTGCGGAAAATTGAGCAGATCAACATTATCCGGGCGGTGGGCGGCTTCGGCCTTCCAGCCATCTTTATAAATAGAGCGCGAGGTAAAAATGTAATAATATTGCTTGGTATGCAGTGATGCAGCCTGGGCATTATTAAATGAGTTGAATAGTGATTTCCCCTGCAGGGTATCCTGTTTAATGCCCTTAACATATTCTGGTAGTTTTAAGCCTGCGGCTTCAATAGTAGTAGGAAATATATCTGAAACGTGACCATACTGGTTACGAATACCACCTTTTTCTTTGATCAGTTTTGGATAATAAACGATCAATGGGTTATGGGTGCCTCCTTCGGCATCGGCATCTGATTTCCAGTATTTAAATGGAGTATTGGCAGCTTGTGCCCATCCCAGCGGATAGTTGGTTGATGCCTCCGGTGTACCTATCGCTTCCAGATCGGCCTCATTGTTTTTGATATAATCTGCCTCTGGTGTGGTCAACGCCAAGTTTTTAGGCTTGATCACGCCGTGAACAGTTCCTTCTTTACTGGCACCGTTATCCCCTATCATCACAAATACCAAGGTATTATCAAACTGACCCGAAGTTTTCAGATAACTAATCACACGGCCCACCTGGTTATCAATATAGGTCAAGTAACCTGCATAAACTTCCATAAAACGGGCATACAATTTTTGCTGGTCGGGTGGTAAGTTTTTCCATGCCTGGATGCGCTCGTTACGTTCAGGCAGCTTGGCATAGGCTGGTATATAACCTGCCTTTTTTTGATTGGCGAAAACTTTTTCACGGTAAACATCCCAGCCTTCATCAAACTTACCTTTATACAGATCGCTCCATTCCTTGCTTACCTGATGCGGTGCGTGGGTAGCGCCGGGAGCATAATACAAAAAGAAAGGCTGATCTGGCGCTGCTTTATGAGCCGCATCAATATAACCGATGGCCTTATCCGTAATTTGTTCGTTCAAATTGCGGCCATCAGGTTTTATATGGAAATTATCCTCTACCAAATGAGGCGGGTTGTACTGGTCTGTAGCAGATTCCAGGAAACCGAAATGGTGATCAAAACCCTTACCGGTAGGCCAGCGGTCAAAAGGCCCAACGGCAGTAGTATCTTCATCGGGTGTTATACCCCATTTACCAACTGCAAAGGTGCTGTAGCCATTGGAACGTAAAGCTTCGGCAATAGTACCTTTATCGGGCGGGATCCTGCCGTCATACCCCGGGAAACCTGCTGCTGTTGAGGCATGAGAAAAATTACCCACATGCACATAATGGTGATTACGCCCGGTTAACAGTGACGAACGTGTTGGCGCGCAAATACCCGCCGTATGAAAATTAATATACCGTAACCCATTATTGGCCAGCGTATCAAAGTTGGGGGTGCTGATGAGCCCGCCAAAGGTACCCGATGCGCCAAACCCTACATCATCCAGCAATATCCAGACAATATTAGGCGCGCCTTTAGGTGCCTTAAGTGGTTTCGGCCACCATTCTTTTGATTCGGCCAGGGTTTTACCCACCACTCCCTTATAAGTTGCCGCATCTGAGGGCGCAATATTGGCGGCAGAAACTTTAATAGTAGTCTGCGCTGCCACGGGCAATGTAAAACTTAAAGCAATAACAACTATCGCAAAAGCTTTTTTATGATCGTATTTCATGATGATATGATTTTAAGGTTACTTTTTATAGTTTTGATGTATACGCTGGTGGTAAACGTCGTACCAATCAATAAAGGGATATAGGTTGTTCTTTTTAGCCTGTTCTTCAAAAACCGCTTTCAGCTCTTTTAGCTTTTCAGGATTTTTTTTGGCCAGATCTATGCGTTCGTTAAAGTCGTCGTTCAGGTTATAAAGTTCCCATATATCATCATCAAAACTTTTATCAGGTATGTTTTGCCCAACCTTAAAATCACCGAGCTCTACATTATCCGGGTGGTGCACAGCCTCTGCTTTCCAGCCATTACTGTATACAGAGCGCGAACCAAAAATATAATAATGCTGTAAATTATGCCTTGTTGCAGCTTCAGGATGATCAAACGAATAAACCAGCGATGTTCCCTGCAGCGTATCCTGTTTAATACCTCTTATGTATTCAGGTAGTTTAATGCCTGTAAATTCAAGTGTGGTAGGCAGTACATCTATCACATGGCCATACTGGGTACGGATAGTGCCTTTATCCTTAATTCCTTTGGGATAATAAACGATGAGCGGATTACGGGTACCTCCTTCAGAATTGGCGTCCTGTTTCCAGTATTTAAATGGCGTATTGGCCGCCTGCGCCCAGCCTAAAGGATAGTTGGTAGTAGCCTGCGGGGTGCCTATATCATCAATATCTTCGAGATTTGTTTTCAGGTAAGTATCTTCCGCAACCAATTTGGCGGAGTTCTTTTTAGGGTTGATTACCCCATGAACCGTTCCTTCCTTACTGGCTCCGTTATCGCCGATGATCACAAATACGAGGGTGTTATCCAGTCGTCCGCTTTGTTTTAAATAGCCTACCAGGCGACCCACTTCATGGTCGGTATAGGTTAAATAACCAGCATAAATTTCCATGAAACGGGCGTATAGCTTTTGCTCTGCAGGAGGCAATGATTTCCACGCCGCTATGCGGGGATTACGTTCTGGTAATTTGGCATAAGCAGGTATAATGCCCAGCTTTTTCTGACGGGCTATCACCTTTTCCCTGAAATCGTCCCAACCCGAATCAAACTGGCCTTTGTACAGGTCGCTCCATTCTTTTGCTACCTGGTGTGGTGAGTGTGTGGCTCCTGGTGCATAATATAAAAAGAAAGGTTTATCGGGCGCTACTTTATGCTGCCTGGTAATATAGCCTATTGCCTTATCAGTGATCTGCTCGGTGAGGTGGCGGCCATCCGGTGTTACATGGGCATTATCCTCTACCAGATCAGGTTTATACTGATCAGTTGCCGAACCCAGGAAACCGAAGAAATGATCAAAGCCTTTACCTGTTGGCCAGCGGTCAAACGGACCGGCATCGGTAGCATCCTCATCGGGTGTTAAGCCATACTTGCCTACCGCAAAAGTGTTATACCCGTTTTCGCGTAGTATTTCGGCGATGGTTCCTTTATCAGAAGGGATCCTGCCATCATAACCCGGAAAACCGGCAGATAAAGCAACATGCGAAAAGCCGCCTTCGTGGACATAATGGTGGTTACGACCAGTAAGCAAAGCAGAACGTGTGGGCGCACAAATTCCCGCCGTATGAAAATTGGTATACCGTAAGCCGTTATTGGCAAGCGTATCAAAATTTGGCGTTTTAATGATACCGCCAAATGTACTTGTTGCTCCAAAACCTACATCATCCAGGATGATCCATACTACATTTGGCGCGCCAGTAGGCGCTTTATGAGGCTCAGGCCACCACTCCTTTGAATCATTAAGCGTTTTCCCTACTACGCCGCCATAAGGTTGATTATTTTGGGCCTTTGCCCCTTGTGTCATCAGCAAACCAAAGGCTATAGCCAGCGGTAAGCCATTATTTTTTTTAAGAGAGAAGATTTTAAAGTTTAAATATTTCATATCAAAGTTGATTTAGGTATTATATTATTTACTCCCATCCAGGATTTTGGGTGAGCTTTCCGTTACTGTTATCAATTTCCTGCTGTGGGATAGGGAAAAGATAGAACTTGCCCTTAGCCCCTTTGCTTACGTTAGTTTTGCCTACTTTGAGTAGACTGGCCTCGAGTATGCCATTACCGCTGGCATCTTTTTCACGGATGAGATCGAACCAGCGCTGATATTCAAATACAAATTCAAGACGGCGCTCCAGGTAAACCGCATCTCTGAAATCAGCCTGGCTCAATCCCGACAAGGCATCAAGCCCGGCGCGGGCCCTCACCCTGTTAATAGAAGTATAAGCTTTGGCAGTTGGGCCGTTAAGCTCGTTTTCTGCTTCGGCATGGATCAGCAATACCTCTGAAAACCTGATGATAGATACATTAGCACCTGATTCGGCTTCGTTGGAAACAACACCTGGATCGTAGTACTTATTAAAAAAGGGTATCGAATCGCCGGGGATAGTGGCATCATTCAGCTTGCCATAATATAGATTGGTAGTTGGGCTTTGGAAACGGGTTACAAAACTCACATTTCTCCTTTTATCCTTAACAGTATAAAGCTTGTAAATACTGAAGAACTTATCTACACCGTTAGGTTTTGTAGCATCGGGCACCGAATAAAATACTACCTGATCGGCATAACTGCCCACCATTCCGGGTATCCCATTCAGTATTGACCGGGGAGCCTGGTTATTACCCTGTCCTTGCGAATTGGACTTAAACTGAGCCGAAAAAATATGCTCTTTACCATTTTCTGATGCGGGTAAAAATACATCAGCATAATTAGCAAACAGGTCATAACCATAAGGGCCGTTGATCACCACTTCGGCCTGGCTAACCGCTTTATCCCATTTACGCTCAGTAAGGTAAACTTTAGCCAGCAGTGCGTTAGCTGCTCCCGCGGTTGCCCTGCCCAGATCGGCCCCGGTATAAATATTTGGCAGATCGGTAGCGGCCGCTGTCAGGTCGGCCTCTATCTGCTTATAAACAGTAGCCGCCGCGGTTCTGGGAACTTGCAGATCGGACAGGTTAATGGAGGTTTGGTCATGCAGCACCAGCGGCACATCACCATATAAACGCACCAGGTTAAAATAATATAAGGCCCTTAAAAATTTGGCCTCGGCTACCAGCCTTTTATTCAATGTAGCATCAAATTGTATATGCGGTATGGTATCAATAGCGATATTGGCTTTTTTTATACCCGCGTAATGCTGCTGCCATATTTGTAAAATGCGCAACCCTGACGATGAATGACCAAGCACCGCCTGTGAGCGTACATCGGCATTGGTAGCACCCGGCCCCGGGCCTTCATCATCGCCCATAAAATTCATCCCGGTATTAAACAGTGTGTTATAGGGTGTTTGTACGGCATTGGAGCCGGCATTTAATAGTGAATAGGCGGCACTAACAGCGGCCACAGCATCGGCCTGTGTTTTATAGAACTGATTTGCCGGGATAAAGGACCGCGGGTCTTCATTCAGCTTGGCGCAGGAAACAGCGCCAAAGGCAATCAGTATGATCAGATATTTAATATTTTTCGTTTTCATGTGTTTTAAATCAAAATAAAGCTGCCTTATAAGGTGATACCGACCCCTGCAATGATGGATTTATTGTTTGGATAGGCACCATTATCCACACCCGAGGTAATAGCCGATTGTTCATTACTGCTCACTTCAGGATCGTACCCAGTATATTTGGTCCAGGTAGCCAGGTTTTGGGCGGTTATATAGATCCGGATCTTTTTTATAGGCGACCGGGAAACAATCGATGTTGGAATGGTATAACCCAGGCTTAGATTTTTAACCCTTAAATAAGACCCATTTTCAATAAAGCGGTCAGATATGGTTGCAGCAGGGTCCTGGAAAGCGCTGTGTACATCGGTGTTGGTATTAGTTGGTGTCCAGCGGTTAAGTAAGGTAGTAGTGGCATTGGTATAACCAGTACCCAGCTCCAGTACACTCCTTTGCTGGTTGTAGATCTTATTACCATAAGAACCTTGCAGGGATACGCTCAGATCAATGCCCTTAAAAGAAAATGTATTGGTAATACCGCCGGTAAATTTAGGTTGTGAGTTACCCAAGATCACACGATCTGCTGATTGGGTGATCTTACCATCGCCATTGATATCCTGGTAGGCCTGTCCGCCGGGAGATGTATTAGCTGCTGGGGTAAGCGCAGTGCCTCCCGCCTGTATCAATCCGTTAGTTTTATACCCTATAAATGAACCTATGGGCTGACCTACCCTTAAAATAGAAGGCAGGGATGAATCAGGTATAAACTGGTTAACACCGTTGCCACCAAGGCTAAGCACCTTATTGCGGTTTATAGCAAAAACCAGGTTGGTATTCCACACAAACGACCCGGTAAAATTGCGGGTGTTTAAGCTAAGCTCAAAACCTTTGTTCTCCACCGAACCAACATTTTCATATTGCTGTGGGTTGGTAATGGCGGTATTGGTGATGATGGTAAGTCCGCTTGTTGCCGGTAGTGGTAGATAAAGCAACAGGTTGGTTGTTTTCTTGTAATAAATGTCAGCAGTAAAACTAATCCTGTCTTTGAGCAAGCCCAGATCAAAACCAAAGTCGTATTGCGTTGTTTTTTCCCATGTTAGGTTTGGGTTGGCTAAACTGTTGGGAGCAAAACCGGCCACCGTAGTGTTACCAAAGTTGTAACGGTAATAACCCAGTTGGGAATAAGATTGGTAAGCAGGGATATCGCTGTTACCGGTTTGGCCGGCGCTCAACCTGAATTTAAGCTGGCTGATCTGTTCTACATTGCGCAGGAAACTCTCGCTTGAAGCGTTCCAGGCTACGGCTGCAGACGGAAAGGATGCCCATTGATGGCCGGGAGCAAATTTCGAAGACCCATCGGCCCGTAAAGTAAGCGTAACCAGGTATTTGCCATTAAAGCCATAATTGATACGACCGAGGTATGATTTTAGCGCCCAGGTATTGGATGATGAAGAAGGTGCTATGGCAAACCCACTGCCTGAAATAGAGGTAATGCTGCCAGAACCCAGGTTATTATATGTATCATAATCACTTACAAAACCAGAAGAGCCGGCTACTGAGCCCTCGGCTTTAAACTTTTGCTGGGTAAAACCTGCCAGTATATTCAGATTATGTAGCCCCAGTTTTTTAGTATAGGTCAGGGTATTTTCATTAAGCCAGTTGGTGGAATTGAGTGTCCCGGTTTCGCCCAGTCCTGAATAGCCGGATCCTTCATACACAGAGGCTGGTAGGTACCGGTTCTGTTTGTTATCAATAATATCAACACCGGCCAAAACCCTTGCGGTCAAATCATCAGTGATCTTATAATCGCCTGATATGTTACCGAGGATACGACTTGTGGTGGTGGTATTAATTTGGTTATAGAGTGTGTTGATGGGGTTACCATAAGTTCCCTCAAATACGTTTTTTATGAAAAATGACCCATCTGGATTATATATCGGGGTAGTTGGTGTCATCAGCAAAATTGCAGGCACTACACCCTGAGGCGCCACCTGTGCACTGATGCGGCTCCCTGTAATAAATGATGAGATCTTCAATTTATCATTATAATCATGCTCCACATTTACCCGGCCCGCGTAACGCTCAAAATTTGTATTCTGTAATATACCATCCTGCTTAAAGTAATTGCCAGAAAAGGCAAGGCGTGTCCTGTCAGTTCCTGAAAGGATAGACAGGTTATGATTTTGAGAATTCCCTGTTCTGAAAGCTGCGCCCTGCCAATCGGTATTCGCATTATAAGGGTTAAGCTGAGCAGGGGTTTGGGGAGTTTTCCCGGTGTTAATTAATGCATCGTTACGGAGTGCACCCCACTGATCTGAATTGAGCAACGGTATGGTTTTGATCACATTTTGCCAGCCATAACTACCATCGTAATTAATGGATGATAAACCTGATTTTCCTTTTTTGGTGGTAATGATAATTACACCATTGGCGCCCCTGGTACCATATATCGCGGTGGCCGAGGCATCCTTTAATACTTCAATATTTTCAATATCAGATGTATTAATAGAAGCTAATGGATTGATCTTTGGCCCGTTGGTTACCCCGGCATCCGTTAATGAGTTACTGTTTGAAGTAGGGAACCCGTCAATAATATACAAAGGCTCGGCTACCGCATTAATGGAGTTAACACCACGTATCTGAACGGTAACCCCTGCACCCGGCTGACCTGTGGCCTGGGTTACCTGGATACCTGATATGGTTCCCTGCAATACCCTGTCCAATGATGGTACGGATTGCTTTAACGCGATATTGGGGACAGAGGCTACGGAACCGGTAATATCTTTTCGTTTTTGCGTTCCGTAACCAACCACAACCACCTGGTTCAACTGGCTCTGTATATCTTTCATCTTTATCTCTACCGGACTGCCATCGGCTATAAACTCCTGCTTTTCGTAGCCAATAAAGGTGATGATCAACTTATAAGGAAATTTTTGGCCGGTAACAAAACTGAACTTTCCTTCCCCATTGGTCGAAACCACGTGAGTAGTTCCTTCAATGCGTACCACGGCACCAGGCAGTGGCTCTTTGGTAGTGCCATCTATTACCCGGCCTACTAATTTTGAATTGATAATAGGCTGTGTTTGTTGGGCCAATGAGCTAAACGGGATAAAAAAAGTGAGTAGTAATGGGATTAATAAAAGTTTTTTCATGTCGTCGGAGAGTTAGTTAAAGAGGTTAAAAAACTGGACGAATGAAGAGCAACTAATGAATACCTTTTATTGGATCCTACGCTTAGCAGGTAAAACTGCCTGTATTGAAAATCGCCTGTCGCGATTTGAAGTGTGAATTGTTGTACAAGCCGGGACACGAACAGCACGTAGCCTTTCCCGACTTTTGCAATATTTTGCATAAATTTGAAATAGTTTAAAATGACACCATTGAAACAGGCTCAACGCCAATCGATCCCTGTTTCGTTGTTTTAACGCTTGGGGAAAAGCAATTGCTTTTCCCTTATTTTTTTGTTCGGATTTGTTATTTTTCTTTCATATTCTTTTCTGTTTATTTTTATTAGGGGTATTTTTAACTTAATTTTTTACGCAGCGAAAGCCTAAATGCTCCATACCACTGTCTTCGGTTGTCTTCATTCTTCTGGATACCCTGTATCCTGAACAATAGCTGTCGTTACACAAAAATGAGCCTCCCCTAACCACCCGCTTAATGGCATAAGGTTCGTCAGGGTCATATGATTTTGATGGGCCGACAGGATCTTTTACTCCCTCAGGTTTATTGATCGTACTATAATATCCATAACTATACAGGTCGGCACACCACTCCCAAACATTGCCAGCCATATCATATAAGCCATACCCGTTGGGTGCAAATGAACTTACGGGTGCTGTGTAATAGAATTTGTCATGCTGGGTATTCCTGTATGGGAAATCACCTTCCCAGGTATTGGCTTTGGCCTTTCCCTCACTTATTTTTTCATTACCCCATGGGTATATCTTATCGTTTAACCCACCTCTTGCGGCCCGCTCCCACTCAGCTTCGGTAGGTAAACGCTTACCGGCCCATTTACAATAAGCCAGTGCGTCATAATAAGATACCTGTACCACCGGATAATTTTCCTTGCCTTTTATATTGCTTCCGGGACCATGCGGATATTTCCAGCTGGCCCCCGACTTCCAGGCCCACCATTGGCTATAATCGCTTAAGGTTACCGGCTGTTTGGATGGAACAAAAACCAGGGAAGCGGCTACCAGCAAACTATCGGCTGGTTTTGGAGTTCCCGGAGGCATTTGTTTTTTTAACACCTCCCAATCTGGTTTTTGTTCGGCTGTAGTAATATAACCTGTGGCCTTAACAAATTTTTCAAATTGCGCGTTGGTTACTTCCGTACGGTCTATCCAAAAGCCATCAACCGTTACCTTATGCTTGGGGTATTCATCCTTTTCGGCCTGTTCATTATCCGCGCCCATTCTGAAAGTACCTGCCGGGACCCAAACCATTTGATCATGACTGGTGTCGGGCCCGGTCAGTACTGCCCCGGTTAAGTGAGCCGGTTTAAACCGGCTCGGAATATTTGATTCGCAGCATATGGCTTTCTTCTTTTCGGCAACAACATTGGCTTTAGCTGCATTTTTAGCTTTTTCCTTTTGTTTACATGCAGAAAAGACTGTGACAGTTACACCAATTATTAACAATATCCGGTTAACTTCTTTTAGATCCATGAATTTATTATAGCCCGACATTATACTTTTACAGGCTGTAGATCATATGTTTCCTGAGATATTTCCCCTCCTGCATTCTCTTGCTTTTCGGGCCTGTAAAGTTGGTGTTCCTTTAATGGTACATCAGCTTTAACTGTTGGGCCATCGGCAGCAAGTTCACTTCCAGGAACCTTCGATTTAAAAATGGGCCACAATAACTGTGCATACCATTGGTCGCCTTCATAATGTGATATGCCATACGCTTTAGGGTACTGACGAGAGATATGCGCCGTTCCAAAAATAACATCCCATAAAAAGAACATATTACCAAAGTTGCCCTTATAATAACCTACGCCATCATCAGTAGTGGCAGCATGGTGCGCATGATGGGTGGCTGGGGTAGATATAGTACGTTCCAATACCCAGGCCAGCGGGTGAAGTACTTTATATTGATAAAAAGGTTTATCCCACGGGATACTGGAATGTGCCAGTGTAGTAATAGTGCCTTTTATGCCTTTTACTATAATAGCGGGGATACCCAAACCGAGGTAAACCAATGCAGTGGTTAAATAAGTTTGCGAAAAAAACAGTGTATAGATCACATTTTGTCTGCTGGCCATAGCCATACCCATATATGATGCTGAATGGTGGGTACGGTGAAACCGCCATAACCACGGAACTTCATGGTGCAGGCGATGATACCAGTATTGGGTCAGATCGTCTGCAACGGCAATGATGATGAATCCCCAGAAAAATGGCACCCAGTTAAAAGCATCTTTAAAGCCGGGTAATATGGATGGTAAAACTTTAAGTCCGTAATAAGCGACCACTGGTTTTACAATTAATTTGGGAATGGTAAAGCAGGCAATATCTACCCAACGTTCATTTTTATTCCAGCGTTTTTTATAAAGGCCAAAAGAGAACTCGAGCACTCCGAGCACCAACACTAAAACGGAAAAACCATATCCGTTCAGGTTGTCAATTACTTTTTTTATCAGTTCAATCATGATATTGGTATTTAAGGATTTACAGATTTACTTTTTACAGGAGCCTGGGATATTTTTTGCTCCTGCTTTTTCTTTTCCCAGGGACGTTGGCCGGTAAAATAAAAGGTCGCGAACATCAGCACAATGGGCAGTGCGTATATTAGCAAACTAAGCAGGGCATTTTTTACAATTCTTTTTTGGGTAGCTGGTTCCAGTTTCATAGTTAGTTTGATTTAGTTGAAGTTGTGGACACTTGTTCGGGTTTATGGTTTTCAGAAAGTAATTTTTTAGTAAGCCACAGGCCACCGAAAATGATGATAAAGGGTATCAGGGTTACTATAACACCTACCAATATCTTTTTTCCCAGCAGGGATACGTCATTAATGGTCATAATAAATTTGTATAAGGTGATTAAAATATCAGGTTATAGGCAAATTCAGTTTTGTGTACTGATAGTTGCACTGTTTATAAAATTCAATAAGAAAATTTAGAAATCAGATCGTTGCCGCACGACAATAATTGATGGAAAAGAAAGATCTTTTGATGGCTGGATCAACAGCAACAACAAAAACGAAGAGAAAAATCAGTTGGAAGTTGATAAGCAGCAAGGCCGGAAATTGGGGTGTGGTCGGATTGCATTTTTTTGTGCTTTTAAAACTGTTTTATGTTATGTTTTTTATCTCTTGGGCAAATGTAAATAATTGTTTTTACAATTACTACTATTTCTATAGATTTTATGTACAATAATTTAATTTTCTCATTAAAAATTCAATTTATAGGGCGAAAAAGGAAGATTTGCAATCTTTTTAGTTAGAAAACAATGAAAAATTGGGCAGATTGAGTAGCATTTTGAGTTACCTGGCCCTGCATAATGGTATTTATATGTATTAAACCTTAAGGGATTAGGCCTACAATTGTATTAGAGATCAGATTAAAAACATCATTTTTAAACCGGTCGGCAGCTATCTGGGCCAATCCCGCTTGTTTTAAGGCAATCATTTGAATTAGTTCTTTTTGCCCTAATACCAGGAACGTAAAGTCATCTTTAGATATTTCCCCATTCGCGAGCTGTTGGGTCCAGGCTTCCAGATCATCCTGAAGGTCAGTAATAATAGCCTGGCCGTCAGCTGTTGCTGAAGCTACAAAATCTTTTAAATTCTTTTCAGCTAAGTCTTTAACACCGTTCTTCAGCGTTTCAAGTACGTTTTTAAAATCTATCGCCATGGTTAAACTTATTGATTTGTTGTTACGTCAGATGGTTTTATCTTTTTGCTTTCAAGTTCGGCTATCTGATCAAAAGCCTTTCCTATCAGTTTCTTCTCCTCCTGGATAAAAGTAGCACCACATGTACCGTCCTTTTTCCACTTTCCCACGAATCCGCCGAATAAATGCCCATCCGGGTTATTAAGAATAGTCCACAGCTGGTTGGTAATTTGATTATGAGGACGGTGCGTATCATATTCAATAGCCTTATCTATTTTCAGCTGAATAGTTTTTACTTCCGTTTCATGGGTCGCGTAATTTTCGGTAGCTTTATCCATCAGATCAAGTGCATCTACCTTTAAGGAAGTAACCTGCATGTATGCAGTTTGATCAAATGTTGACATGAGTGGACTGCAACCCAAAAACAGGCATAGGGGCAATACAAGGCTGATATAAAACCGCGCTATTTTCATGATGAATGTTTTAATAAATCTAAACAACTATTTTGATATATCGCTCAAAATCAAAGCATTATTTAAAAATCAAGTAGTTTTACGCAAAAAAAACACGTAATTACCACTTAAATTATCCTTTAACGATTTTTAGTTTAACCAAAGAGCAAATTAATGAGCATTTTAACCGATTCGACGGCTGTATTTCAATATCACAGGTACATGATCATGTTGCATGGCAACCAGGGAACCGCTGCTTTGGGTTGGAGAGATTTGCAAAGTCAGGTAATCCGCTTTAAAGCGCTTGCAGAGATTGCTGACCTGAATGGTCATACGGTATTGGATGCAGGCTGCGGCCACGGAGACCTCCGCGCGTATCTTCACCGGCTCTATCCCGAAGTTTTTTATTGTGGCATAGAACAGATCCCTGAACTGCTGGATGAAGCGGTTCGCCGTTATGGGGAATGGCCGGGGACCTCCTTTATTTGCGGGAATTTTGTTAATGGCCTTATACCTGTTACAGATTATGTAGTGGCCAGTGGTTCGCTTAACTACTACAGCCTTGACCCGGAGTTTATATTCAAGGCAATTTTCAAACTGTATGCACACTGCAAACTGGGCTTTGCCTTTAACCTGTTAAGCCATGCTATACCCAACGGACTAATAGTTGCTTACAACCCAAAAGAGATTATGGATTATTGCCTTTCCCTAAGCAAACAGGTGCTTTTAAAAAACGATTACAGCGATGAAGACTTTACTATTTTCATGTACCGTTGATTGATATTTTTGACATAACATAATATGGTAATATAATTGAGATTTTATTAATGGAATATACCTTACTTTGTTTTAACAAAAACCTTAATAGCTAATAAAATTCTAAAAAATGAAACAAGGACTACTAATTGATATGGACGGCGTTATATACAGCGGCGAAGAATTAATATACGGAGCAGACAAATTCATCAAACATTTATTGGACAAAGGAATACCCTTTGCCTTTATGACAAATAATAGTCAAAGAACAAGTCTTGAGGTAGTTCGTAAGCTAAAAAGATTAGGGATAACTGTTGAACCCAAACATATATATACAAGCGCTATGGCAACGGGTAAGTTCCTGGGAGATCAAAGCCCCAACGGTACCGCCTATGTACTTGGTGAAGGCGGTTTATTAACCAGTCTGCATGAAAATGGCATTACATTGGTTGATACAGATCCCGAATTTGTGGTTTTAGGAGAAGGCAGAAATTTTACGCTGGAAATGGTTCAGCGAGCTGTTGATATGATCCTGGCCGGTGCCAAATTTATTACCACTAACAGGGACCCATCTCCTAAAAAGCCAGGCTGGAATAATTTAGGGATTGCCGCCACAACAGCAATGATAGAAGAAGCCACTGGCCGAAAAGCATTTGTGACCGGTAAACCAAGCCCCGTAATGATGCGTTCTGCACGCAAGTTTCTTGGGTTGGAAACCGCAGAAACAACAGTAGTTGGAGATACTATGGAAACAGATATTCAGGGTGGTGTACAGATGGGTTATAAAACAATACTGGTATTATCAGGAATTTCCAGTAAAGATCAGCTGGGCCATTATGCTTTCAAGCCAGACTTGATTGTTGGATCGGTTGATAAAATTGAGTTTCCTTTAAAGTGGTGGTAATAACACCGTCTGGAAGTTAGATTCATTGGATCTTTCCAAAAAAAGAAATGGGGTAAGCTTTAAAGCCTACCCCATTTCTTTTTCAATCCACCGGCTATTATTTAAGTTTTGTTGCTCCGGTTCCTTCTATATCGGTAATAACAGAAGAGTTTGTTAGCAATAAGTTAACTAATGTCCTTGCAGCCGTCCATTTGCCTAATGTAGCATTATATTCTCCACCAAGCTGAGCATAGGTGCCAGAAACAGCCGTTGGGTAAGGGAAGAAAAGCGTATTACTGCCTTGTTTGTAGAAAGGTTGATCAGCCAGGGTGATCAAGTCCTTCAGGTCATAAAAATCGGTATTAGTGATACGGTAACCCACATTAGTATTAGGATCATATAAACTACCGCCGCCCGAATAAAATATTACATCAACAGGTTTGCTGGTTTCAGTTATGTTAGTTCCGGCAAATACAGCAATTCCTGCGGCGTTGCCACTATTTGCCAACAAATTACCTGTTTTGGTACCATGCGTTGCCGGAACACTGGTAGTATTAAAATTAGGGCTATCAGAAGTTGAATAATTAAAGGCTGTTACCCAGTTAGAAGAACTGATATCAGTAGAAGCTGAACCTGCTATTTTTTTACCTGTGCCACCAACGTAAAAGTATGAACCTTTAGTTACCCTGCCTGATGTAATTTCAAGCTTATAGGTCCTCAAATCACCGGTTGCCCACCCTTTTGTAGGAAATCCTGCGGGTGTTGATGCCCCGGCATTATTTGTGGTAACCAATGTAAAGTTTTCTACCGAAAAATCGATATCCCTTGTAGCCACCAATTGTATATATTCATAATTAGCATCGGTACCTAAAGGGTCGGTAATAAAACCACTGATAACAATCGGTGTAATCTCTATAACCGAACTAAGTATCCGCACATCATCGCTTTTACGCATACGTAACTGCGGAATAACAACACCATCCTGACCGGTAGTTCCGAATATGATACCTGTAAAATTAGCACTTACAGGTAATCCGGTACCTGCAAATTCAGCTGTTGCTTCCGTATGCAGTGTGATGTTCCCGAAACCATCGTTTACCATCTTGTCGCCTCCAAATTTATCAGTTAAGGCAGGCAGCGGGTCAAAGCCTCCTTTAACTACAGCAACTAAAGTACTTTCATAGGCATCCGGATTTGCCAGGATAGCGCTACTGGCTACTCTTTGACCGATCACCGCATTACCCGAAGAAACTTTTGTAATAGCACTGGTTGAGATACCGGTTATTTGTAAAGTACCGTCAATACGTTTTAAAACCCCGCCTTCTACATTTATTATTACCGAATCTCCGGGAGCATAAGTAGCTGCTGCTGCACCAATGGGTATAGATATCCCCCTTAACTTTGTGCGGCGGTTATTTTGTACTACCAATAAACCAGCAGGCATATTACCCCCTGAGTGGTCAGAAACAACAATACCAACTATTTGGTGCCCGCCAAACATGTTTTTGGTATCAAGCGTTACATCCGCTCCTTTGTATATGGTTCTTATATCTGTAATGGCTATGGTTGGAGCTATAACTCCGCCCGGATAGTTATTCCCCTTTTTACAACCAGGCAAAATACCGGCTGAGGAAAACAAAAGGAACATATAAAATAATATCTTTTTCATTTTTTCAATTTATATCATGATAAATTATACTGTTAAAACAATTATGGTTTTTGCCACCAAACCTGAGTACTTATTACATCGGCTCCCTGCGATGCCACTGCCGCTTTATAACTTGTAGGATTAGCAGATTGTACATAAACAGGGTAAGTTATCCTGGCAGGCATTACGCCACCATTTAACAGCCCCGCTCCTTTAGGTAATATAGGGTGGCCGGTCCGGCGATATTCAAACCATTGCTCAAAGTCTGTCCAAAAAATGGTATAATATTTTTGCACGTGTATCATCTCCATTTTTTCGTCAAGAGATTTTGTATCATCCCAGGTAATATCCGCACCAGCCTCATAATCAGCAACCGGAATAGCATAGGTAGGCAACCAAAGGGTAATGGCATTGATAACCCCTTTATCATAATAGGTTTGGGCAGGCGTTGATATCCAGCCTTTGGCAGCAGCTTCGGCCAGGATAAACTGCAGCTCGGCATAATTCATGATATTACCCATTAAAGGCTCACTCATTAAAGTTTTAGTGGAGGTGGTAGAAAGAAAGTAGGATTTTTTAACCGGCGCGTTACCCGGAGCATAACCACTTGGTACACCAACATAACCACCATTGTAGGTAGCTATTGACCAGCTGTTCTGGTACAAACGAGGATCGGCCCATTTAGTTAAATTATCAATAAAGAAGGATGCCATGGATGGTGCGGTCCAGTCCTGCGCCCTTACACCGGCAATAAATGGTGAGGTAAGATAACCCGACCCTGTCCATTTTAAAACTGCTGATTCATTGTTGCTGGCCATAATAGGGTATGTAGCAGCATTATTATCAACAATGTCCTTAATTTTGGCAATGCAATCGGCAGAAACCTCTGCCTTACCCGATATGCGCATTAATAACCTTAAGTATAACGAGTTGCCAAATTTACGCCACAGTGAAACATTTCCATTAAAAACCGGATCGCTTGAACCAACAACGTTGACCGCTCCGGTAAGCACCGTATTCGCCTCTTCCAATTGTTTAAATATTCCCTGATATATATCTTTCTGTTTGTCAAATGCCGGTGTTAAATTCCCTTCACTTCCCTGGTTTGACTGTGAGTACGGCACATCACCATAAGTATCAGTAAGCATGGAGTAGATCCAGGCCTGACAGATCAGTGATATCCCCTGGTATCCTTTGTCTAAAGTAAGCGAATCACTGGCTATAGTGTGGATCGACTTAAAATTTGTTAACTGCATATACCAGTTATTCCAGGTATAATCGCCCCAGGTGTTTTTGATATCGTACCTGAAAACCTGCCCTTCTGAATCACTTTGATTTACGGTAACCTGCATCAGTTCATTATTAAAAGTGCGGCAGCGCAGCATATTAGTGGTTAAGACGCTAACCAATGCCGGCGCCAGGAGCTGTTTTGGTGATGCTATAGGTGAAGTGTTAGGATCGGTATTTATCGCCTCAAAATCTTTTTTGCACGATGGTTGTATTATAGCAAATAGTATTACAACAAAAATAATTTTATAAATATTTCTTTTCATTTTATAGCAGATTAAAGTGAAATAACAAGGTTAACGCCCATGGTTCTGGTTGAAGGAAACTGCCCTATCTCGAAACCCTGTGTAATATCAGAGCCGCTAAGCGTACCAAACTCCGGATCAAAACCAGGCCATTTTGTCCATATGAACAGGTCGCGGCCATAAACGCCGATAGTAGCCCGCTGTATGCCTAATCTGGAGGTTAACCTTGGTGGAAGGGTATAATCAAACCGGGCTTCCCTCAGTTTGATAAAATTGGTACTGTACGTGGCACCTTCCGCGTTATTAGCTCCAAAGTTTGATTGGTAATACTGATCAATATCTGAGGCTACAACATCATTTTTACGATATGTTCCATCTGGATTTTGCACCACACCATTTCCAATAATGCCATTGTACCTGCCGGGAAGCGTATTGGTCGTTTTTCCCTGTTCGGCCAGTTTATAGGAAGTAAGCGAGTAAGCCACGGCACCATATTGTGCATCAAATAATATGCTAAAATGGAATTGCTTATATCTGAAATCATTACTTAACCCCATTTTCCATTTAGGTGATGTATTACCGAGGTATAAAATATCGGGCGAAATTAATGCAACACCTGTTTTCGGATCAAAAACCACTTGCCCATCAGGAGCACGCTGATAACCCCTGCCATACAGATCGCCCATACTACCTCCTACTTTTGCCACAAGCTGCCCGCCGCCGGTTGGACCTGACTGGAGCACAACTGCACTGTCTGCCAATTCTTTTATTTTATTACTATTGGCCGAAAATGTAAAATTAGTTGTCCATGTAAACCCTTTAGGGTTTGATACCGGGCTACCATTTATGGCCACCTCTATACCCTTGTTAGCAACCTTACCGATGTTAAGCACCTGCCTGCTGTAACCAGATGAGGCATCAACAACCCGGTTAAGGATCTGATTTTTGGTAACACCCGAATATAATGCCAGGTCAAAACCCAGGCGGTTTTTAAAAAACTGCACGTTCGATCCAATTTCAATGGTATTGGTTCTTAATGGTTCCAGGTTTTCATCAGGCAACGTTGTAGGATTTTTTAGCCCACCCGGATAAGTACTCCCTGCTGACGGATAAGCGTATGCAGTTGCGTATGGATTAAGCCCTCCACTGCCAACGCTGGAAACTGATGCCCTAACTTTGGCAAAACTGATGGTTTCCGGCAGCTTAACAGCATCCGACAAAATAAAACTGGCACTCGCCGAAGAATAGAAGAATCCCGCTTTATCAGTTCTTCGTGGTGTTGCCAAAACACTGTTCCAATCTTCGCGGCCGGTAATGTCTAAGTATAGATAGTTTTTAAAACTGGTTGATAACAGGCCATAAAAGCTATTAATGGCGTATTTGCTGCTATTGGGTATGGTTATCAATGTACCGGCAGTATTGGCCATGGTATATACACCCGGATTGATCAGTGAATCGGCCCTTACTTCGTCTACCCTGTAAGTATTTCTTAGCATACTGCCTCCCGCTGTACCGGTTATGGTAATATCCTTATTTATCGCTTTGTTATATCTTAACAGGAAATCGCCGCTTACTTCCTGCGAAAAAATATTTTGTGTGCGATAGGAACCTTTAGGAAATTTGGTTCCGGCATCATAAGGACGTTCCTGGGCGCGCTGCTCGTACCCCATATCTAATGAGGTTCTTAACTGCAGGCTTAGCTCCTTGGTGATGTTATAAGTAGCCTGAACATTTCCGGTTACCGCATTACGGCTTGATCTGTTTATAAACTCGTACGAAACCGCGTAAGGGTTTTCAGGAAATGAGCTGAACGGATATTCGATAGCCCGGTTTGTTTGCCCGTTTTTCCAATAGTTTTTAAGCCAGTTCAAATCGGCGCTGGGTTGCCAGAAAATATACCAGTACATGAGCGATTGGTTACCATAGCCAGCTCCGGGCAAATTATCACTGAATTTGTTCTGATAATTTACTTTTGAGCTTATCGTAAGTTTATCATTGATCTTGGAGTTTACGGATAAGGCAATCGTATTACGGCCATAGCCGGTATTGGGCACTATCCATTTGTTGTTTACATTGGTTGCCGAAAAACGGGCGGTGGTTTTATCTGATCCGCCATCAATACTTACTGAGTTGGTAAACGTTTGGCCCGTATCAAAAAACTCACGTGTCTGGTTTTTATAAGGTACCCAGGGCGTTCTGACGGTTGATTGTTTTTGGGTTATGGGATCAAACTGGTAAAACATTTGCCCGTCAAACCGTGGGCCGTAAGCCGAACTTGTACCGCTGGTACTTGCACCATCAGGTCCTGCACCATAGGAATAATAAGATGCACCGGCCAGGCCTTGTCCGTATTCATATTGCAAATCGGGCCAGCGGTTAATTTTTTCTATAGATGCATTGGAGTTTACGGTTATACCAAGACCTTTTCTTTTGGAGCTGCCTGATTTAGTGTTGATGATGACAGCGCCATTGGCTCCCCGCTGGCCGTACAAAGCTGCGGCGCCGGGACCTTTTAGTATAGAAACACTTTCAATATCTTCAGGATTAATATCATTGATACTGCTGCCATAATCTGCAGGCATATTATCACTGCCTGTACCATACACGTTTTCGCCGGCAATTCCTGTGCGCCTTCCACTACCATTGTTGATCACTACTCCATCTATAACAATTAGTGCTTCATTATCACCGGTAAGGTTATTTTGGCCTCTTAAAATAATTTTGTTCGATCCGGTCGGTCCGCTGTTTGAGCGGATCAGGTTTAACCCGGCAACTTTGCCCGAAAGCGCATCGGTCCAGTTGCTTGAAAGCGCGTCTGTAAGTTGCTGCCCCTTTATGTTACTGGTCGAATAGCCCAATGCTTTCTCATCACGTTTAATGCCCAATGCGGTAACTACTACCTCATTCAAAGTAGCGTTTGATTGGCTTAAGGTGATGGTTACACCCGCCGTAGTTTTATTAAAAACCTGGCTTTGGGTGGTGTAGCCAACTGTAGAAAAGTTTATGGTACTACCCTCCGGTACCAAAACAGAAAACTTACCATCGGCATTAGTGAAAAGCAACAGCTTCTTTGCCAGGTCGCTTACGGTAACCCCTACAAGTGGTAATTTATCATCTGCCGATATAACAGAGCCATTAACTGTAATCATATCCAGCTTTTTAATAACCAGGTTGCCATCAATGTTTTTAATGCCAATGCCGGCCTGTTGTTGTAATACCTGGGCAAGTTTATCAAACTGCAGGTTTTCATCTGGTAATGTAACCTGGCTGTTCATATTTATATCAGTGCCAAAAGAAACCTTATAGCCATATTTGGTTTTAAGGGTATTTACTATTGTTTGTATGCTGATACGCTTTTGATCAAAGCTGTACTGATCTGATGGTTTTACCTGTGCTTTTACCATTACTGAAAATAGCAGCAGCAGTAAAAGCGGGCTTAATTTTTTGCTAATAAATAAAAGTTTAAGTTGTTTCATGTTTAATCAGAATATTATAACAGTATGTGGGTTTTTATAGTGGTAATGCAGACCTGTAGCATAGCTTAAGCCATGTAAAAGATGATCAATGCCTGTATCCTTCATTTCGCCGCTAAAGCGTGCGCGTTTCCTGGCTGATGGCTGTACTTCTATTTTAATATTGTACCACCGTTGCAGTTTTTCGGCTATTTCATCGGCATTGTCTTCTTTAAAAAACAGGGTTTGGTTTTGCAACGACGATGCATCCTGAGCATTTACTTCCTTAATGGTTATTTTATGCGTGCTTAATTGGTAAATGAGTTGCTGACCGGCCTTTACAAAATGTGTGTGGTTATTTTCGGTTATACCCACTAGCCCCGTGGCAACCTTTACTTCGGTATTTGTATTTGGGCGGGCGTAAATATTAAAAGATGTACCCAGTACCGTTACCGCTAAATGATTATCGGTACGGATGATAAAAGGCTTGTGCGAGTCATGCTTAACATCAAAAAAGGCCTCGCCTGTTAATTGTATTTCGCGTTTAGCGCTACCAAATGAGTTGTTATAGCTTATTTTTGAATTAGGCGCCATGAACACCTTTGTGCCATCGGGCAGCGTAAGGCGACCACCTAAATTTTGAGCGCTTTGTAAAGTTTGCGTAGTGTTTTCAATCTGTGACCTTGTATTATGTACATAAAGCCATCCTAAAGAACAAAGCAGCAATAAGCTGGCAGCAATACCGGTAAGCCAGCGCGATGTTTTAAAATCTTTTTTATTGTTTGATTCTGACGATCCGAAGATCCTGTTGAGGAGATGCAACCATTGTTCGTCAATATCGCCTGGCTTCAAGGGCTGTTCAAGTTGCCTTTTTTTCCTTTCCAGGTAAGTGAGTAAATACCGGTGTTCCGTTTGCTCATCGGCCCAATCGGTAACCTCCTGTATTTCTTCAGGGCGGCTTTCGCCATTTACATAATTTAATATTGTTTCCCAGTTCACGCTTTTTAATTTTACTTAAAGAGCATTACAGGGTCGCTTTCCACCTAAAGAAATAATTATTTATATGTTAAACTTTTGTTAAGTACCATCAAAACAATAAAAGCCGGAATATGATCCCGGCTTTTGTTGAAATGCTATGGCTTTTATTTAATCGCCAAACAAAGAGTTATATTATTTTAAAGATTATATTGATCAGCATAAGTCCGCCTGCAATGGTTGCCTTATCCAGATTGCGATTTTGTACAGCATGGCTCAGCTGTTCAATAGCTTCCCGCATATTATATTCTACCTTTTTCTCTGATATGTCAAGCACCTGGGCTATTTCGGCATTTTTTAAACCCAACAATCTTAACTCAATCATTTCTTTGCGATGAGATGGCAGCCTGTTGATAAGATCTTCAACAATTTTTATGGATTGTTTGGCAACAAATTTCTCGAACGGATTGTAAGTATTCTCCGGGATATTGAATGCATCATCGGGTAGTTGTGAAGTTTGATAGCGGGCTGAAAGGGCCTTTATCGCGCCGTTTTTTGCAGCCCGAAACAAATACGGCTTTAGCTCATTAATTTGCAATTTATCCTTTTGCTGCCATAGGTTTAAAAACAGATCAGAAAGAATGTCTTTCGCCATATCTTCGTCATTCACTATAGAATTTACGTAGCGAAAAAGAGGAGAGTAATTGTCTTTAAATATGCATTCAAATCCATCTAATGTATGTAATAAGGGCATATTTACTGTTTCCATACGGATTGCAAATTTCGCTCGGGCATGTTTAGATAACAAAACACCAGTGTTAAGTTTGTATTAAGAATACCCCGATCATTACAGTTATATTGAAATAACTGACATTATTTTAACTTGCCTTTCTCGCTTTCATTGGCTGAAATCAGGGTCATTATGTCGTTTTTTAGAGCCGCCGGTATGAGTATGATGCTCTGTGAAACGTGGGCACCAGGGTCTGAAGATTGATCTCCGGACAGAGAATGGTAGTACCCTTTCAAAATAATGCAACCTTTATCGCTTTCGTACTGTACCGATATCCTTAGTTCAGCAATCAATTGAATATCCTGGTATACCGTACGGGTGCTGATATGAAATTTTTCTTTTAAATAGTCAACCGTTACAACCTTTTTTGTTTGTAAAACTGCAAGCATCTCCAAAAGCCTGTCTATCCTGTTCATTCATTAAATACCATTAAGTTTATACAAAAATGATATAGGGTGGTGACAGCAGTATGTCAGTACTAAAAAATCATTTTAATATTTTTAATTTACACTTTAATCTTTCCTTAGTCTGTCCCTTTCGTCTTTACTACCGTTGTCCTGGTTACCCTGGCCAGCACGGGTGCTGCCAAATGACCTGGAATAAGTAAGTTTTATGATCGGAAACTTAGCAGATTCTGTTTGAACATCAACATGGCTCTTTATAGCAAAAGCCTCCTGTGTTACAGTGCCGTAATGAACATGTATGCGTACGGTTCTTAAAATATCAGCAACAGAGAGCTGAAAACTGCCGCCATTGTTTTTTAATTCTTTTTTTATCCCTGCATTCAGGGAGCCAAAACCGTCAACTTTTACCGTTCCATTATAGGATAAGGAATTGTACCAGCCCGATAATTCAAAGGAAAACCTTTTGGGCAATTTAAATGACTCATTGAAATTCAGGGAATAAATGAAGTAGCTCTTTTCGAACGGGTTGATAGTATAACCAGCACCTTTAAGCTGACTTAGCCCTCCGGTAAAACTATAGGTCATATCCCACCAGTTGTTGACTTTCACCGGCACGTTGGCCTGAAAGGTTATATTGTTTTGAAATGTCAGGTTTTGCGGCGAAATGTACAGCAGATCTTTTGACGGCCCCGTGCTTAGCTGATACCTTGTTATAGGATGATCATCTCTGCTAAAAAGCAATGAAAATGAATAGTCCCGGTAATTATAACCCAGTTTTATGTTATTGGTAATGGTAGGTTTAAGAAAAGGATTGCCGGTATAAACTGCCGTAGGGTCACTGTAGGCTACATAGGATGCAAGGTCATTATAAGTGGGCCTGCTAATCCTTTTGGTGTAAGACAATTGCAACTCAGAATTGTCATTAAGCTTTTTAGAAAACGAAACATTGGGGAACAGCACCCCAAGTTTACGGTTTACCAGGCTTTCCCCTGTATGCGGATCATCCATATTGGTATAGGAATACTCATACCTTGCCCCTATAACCAGGTTGGTTGATGGGTTTATTTGCGCATTAACAGAAGCATAAGCAGCTCCTATACCCTCCTTCATGTAAATATCATTAGCTGTTTCGGTATTTTTAACCCAAGCACCATTCGTCAGGCTTTCTATTCCCGATGAACTTGAGCTTGTGGTATAAGTGCCTTTAATACCCGTTTCCAATTTTAATTTGGTGTTTAATTGTTTGGTGTAATCCATTGTGGCTACACCTACTTTTATCGAAGTATTTGCAAAACCCTTTTGCAGCGGAGCATTAACGCTATTATCGGCATACACCTGCTCGCCGTTTTTATTAACAAAGGAGCTCTGTACATCGGTGGGGCTGTCGTTTTTATAATAGATGTAATCTGCATCAAAATTGACCTTCTCTCCTTCGCTGATCACTTTTTCAAGGTTAACAGAGCCTATCAAATTATTCCAGGCATTCAAACCACTTATACGGCCATCATATGTCAATAAGGAATCGGGCAAAACGGTGTACAAGGCATGATTATAAGTAGTGGCCGGTGAATTACTGTTGTTATAAGTGATACTTCCTCCAATAGTTATTTTGGGGTTTAGCTTAAAATCAGCTCCCAATATGGCATTGTGATCATTTTGTACGCGTTTTGTAACGCTGGTAAAAACAACAGTTGCATCTCCCCCTAAAAAGGGCATATATTGTGCGCTTGTGATAAACAGGTGACTATACGTCCTGTTGTGCGAAAACGAATAGGATCCATATAAATTAGTGTTTTGGGTATTTTTAGCCAGGTTAATACTACCCGATCCCTTTTCGCCCCAGCCGTGCCCGCCGCTCAGGGTAAATGAACCGTTGGTGCCCTGCTTTTTATTTTTCTTTGATACAATGTTGATCAAGCCTGCACTACCTTCCGCATCGTACCCGGCAGGTGGAGTTGTCAATAATTCTATTTTATCAATATTATCGGCGCTCATACCGTTTAACATGGTGACCACCTGATCTGTCGGCATACGCATGAGTTTGCCATCCATCATTACCACTACCCCGCTTTTACCATTTAAATTAATACCATTATTCCGGCGATCAATAACTACTCCAGGCGATCTTTCTAAAACCTGTAAAGCCGAGCTCCCTTTAGTGAGTACACTGTTTCCAACATTCACCACCATGCCATCAGGCCTTTGCTGGTACAATGGCTTATTGGCCCGTATCACCACCTCCCCTAACTGCCTGGTAGCCTCATTCATTACTATGGTTCCAAAATCTTTATCAGTTTTATTAGCGGTTAGCTCAAACGCGGGAGAAATCCAGGTTTGGTACCCAATACTGCTTAACCTGAGCACGTAAATGCCGGGTGAGATATTTGCCATCCGGTAAGTGCCATTTTCATTGGTCTGAGTACTTTTTACTATCGATGTATCGGTGCGTTTTAGCACGGATACATTTGCAAATGAAAGTGGCTGGCCATTATTAATGGTAATTTTTCCGGATACCTGTGCAAAGGTATCTTGTAATAAACAAAATAGTAACAAGCTAAAGCAAAGGGTCTTCATGTGGGTTCGGCGTTTTTTATTTGCTAACCCAAAGAAATAGCGGAGTAAAAACTTTAAAAAATGGGAATGACAAGCGGCAGCATATAATTGATAAAACGCAGAAAATCAACCAAAAAGCAATATAACATTAGCCGGAACGCTAAAATCACCACTCATACATTGGTGCAGGTAATTGGTCAATTATTTAAGGTGGTTCATGTAAAAGCGCTGTATAAATAAATACAATTGACGTATCTTAGATAAAATGTTACCAAAAGGAAATGAGCGCTTTATCAGTTAATAGTTCAAATAACAACTGGTTGTTTAAATACAAGCTATACCATATTCCGTTTTGGTGTGTTTACCATTATTTGTGGTGGCTGCTGGCTGTTGGCGATCCTTTAAAAGCTGCACACTCCATGTTTTTTTCGGCTTATACGGTAAAGATCCTTGCTTATGTAGTTTTCCAGGCGTTGGCGGTATATTTTAATTTATATTTTCTGATCCCGCGATACCTCGAAAAAAACAAGCTGACCGAATATATCATTTACCTCACCGTAACTATAGTTTGCGCGGCTTCATTAATTAATACCGGGTATTACCTGAGTGCCTATTTAGCGCACTGTACTATTCAGACGATGTTTGGAGCCGAAGCAGGCAGTTTTTTTCATTTTTTTGGCACGTCGCTCCCTTCTACCGTGGCCAGTATGACGCTTGCCATGAGTATTAAGTTAACCAAGAATTGGATACAAACCGAAAGAAGACAACAACTCTTGGAGAAAGAAAAACTGGAAACAGAACTTAAATTTTTAAAATATCAGTTTAACCCGCATTTTTTGTTTAACAGTATTAATTCCATATTTTTCCTGATCCATAAAAACCCTGATATGGCATCGGCTTCCCTTGCCAAATTTTCTGAGTTATTGCGGTATCAGCTATATGAATGTAATGACCAGCAGATCCCGCTGGGTAAAGAGCTTACCTATCTCGAAAACTTTATTGAACTTGAAAAACTCCGGCAAAACAACAACATAGATGTATCCTTTGAAGTTGAAGAGCCATTTGCAGATCATTTAGGTATTGCCCCTTTTATATTGATGACCTTTGTTGAAAACGCGTTTAAACATGTCTCCAAGCATACCCACGGCCCCAACTGGATCAGCATTAAACTAGCATTGGATCAGCAACAGCTGAATCTGTTTATTGCCAACAGCACATCAACAGATGCAGCTAATGAAGTATTAAATTACGGGGGTATTGGTCTAAAAAATGTCAGGAGAAGACTTGACCTGATATATCCTGAGCAATATGAGCTGGATATACAAAATAACACGAACAGGTTTGAGGTAAGACTGCAGCTTACATTAGCCGAGTTTGAACTGTCGTCGACACTGCAAATGGCCTGAACACTAACAGATATATGATGATCAACTGTGTAATTATTGATGATGAGCCATTAGCGCGGGAGGGCCTGGCTAATTATGTTAGAGAGGTTGATTTTTTACATCTGACCGCGACCTGCGAAAACCCGCTTGAACTGATCAAACTATTGGACCAGCACCAGATTGATCTGATATTCCTGGATATACAGATGCCCAAAATGAATGGGATAGATTTTTTAAAGATCGTGCAAAATCCGCCTATGGTGGTAATTACCTCGGCTTATCCCAGTTATGCATTAGAAAGTTTCCAGTTAAACGTATTGGATTACCTGTTAAAACCCATCACATTCGACCGTTTTTTTAAATCGGCCCATAAAGCTAAAGATTATCACCGGCTCCTTACCAATTCAGCTTCACCGGGGCAGCAAAAGGATGTACCGGATGCTGATTACTTCTTTATTAAATGCGGTAACAAATACGAGAAAATATATTTCGATGATATCCTGTATGTACAGGGTATGCAAAATTATGTGACCATTTTTACAGGAAAAGGCAAATATATCACCCTGTTAAACCTAAAAAGTTTAGAGCAAAATTTAGACAGCCGGTCTTTTATCCGGGTACATAAATCCTATATGGTATCTATCAGTAAAATTGAAGGTATCGAAGGCAATGAGATCTTTATACTAAACCATCGCATACCCATTAGCAGAAATTACAGGGAACAGGTTATAGCTCAGGTGGTTGAAAGTAAGCTATGGGATAAAATAAAGCTTTCTTAAATTATTCCTGACTCTAAGCATCAATAAAGCCGGTTCTTATGCAAGAACCGGCTTTGACTTTTCTTCTAGGGTTAAATATCCGACTGGCTAATACTTTCAGAAATTTGCGCTGAACAATTTATTCCCTAAAAAAGCACCTCACATTGATGGCCGCAATTATTCAGCAACCGGATAATACTTTCTGCTGAGAAATTTTCTCCTTCAACTCTTAAAACATTATCACAATCTTCCAGGTCGAAGTTTACGCGACTGCCAGGCAAATGTTCTGTCAATTTTCGGATGATCAGTTTTGACTGGTCAACATCCTGAACATCCGTTTTAAAAACCTCTATCATTTTACTGATCATTGTTGTTGTTAAATAAGTTTGTTTGATCATTATTTACCGACCGCTAATTCAAATGCTTTGTTAAAACCGATAGTTAATTCCGGTTTGAACTGCAACACCCGTTTTCTTTAATTCGGCCAAAGGCACGCGCTTATTCAAGTTGTTGAAAGGTGCCCAGTTTACTTTTTGATCTTTGGAGTACAAGTCTAATTGCTGGGTAAAGTTATATCCCGCGCTTACGTTTATCGAAAAGTTTTTTGCCAGCATATATTCATAAAACAAACTGGTTTTAAATTGCTGGGCCTGGAAATAATCAGAATTCATTTTCTTTGACAAGCGGTATGACCCTCCGCCAATGCCAAAATCAATATTTATACCCGTAGCGCTTTTATTTGATAGCTGGTATTTTAGTTTTTCAGAAACCGGTAATGTTCCTGAAAAACTCAGCTTGTCGCTGATGTTCCAGTCAATACCAATTATTGGCACCAGTAGCGTTCCAAAAAATTGTTTGGAGAATGCTGCCCCTATCGAATAAGAAAACCTATCTGACTTTTTGATCCTTAACATAGCAGCGCCAGAATAAAGCATATCCTCACCAGAGATATCCTTCAAATCAGATGAAAGTGATGGTATAACGGAAACGATCAAGGCATACTTAGGCGAAAATGATTTCTGAAAAGTAAGCGGTACCGAAAATGAGTGAAATTTTGACCCTCCAAACTCAGATCCCATACCCGAAAGAAACAGGCCACTGTACCCAACCCCGGCCAAAAAAAAGTCAAGCTTGCCATTTTGCATTTTACTATATACAGGTAATGTAAGTGTACCATTAACCTGTTGTATGTTCATATCCTTGCCATTAACCTTAAATGGCGAATAGGTGTAATCAGCCTCGAACGAACCCAATTGCAGGTTGACTGGGGCGGGCGGGCTTTGTTGTACTGGTGTACTTGGCTGTGTTTGGGCTGACAGTTTAAAAGAAACTAAGACTATAACAATTAATGACAGGATTCTTGTTTTCATAATGAGTTTTGGGGTTATTTTTTTTATTATTTTCCCCTTAAAACACGTTGATCCCGGTTTACCCTTACTCTTAATTGAAATTATTTTGGATATTATCCCGAATTTTCAATAGTCAGGATATTATTAAACAAAAACAGCCGGTGCAACAATATGCAACGGCTGTTGATCATAGTTGTCTTTATTATTGATTTACTCCAAATGCCTCCCATCCCGATGCGGTGGTACGGGTACAAGTCATGGCTTGCGTGCCGTTCTCACTTGAAATAAATTTGCCGTTATTACCCCTTAAAGTAACCTTTCCATCTGTGGTGGGTACCCAATCAAATTTTTCCCAGTCGCCGGCTGTGGCACGGTTGCAGGTAATAGCCATAGTTCCGTTTTCTGAGGATACATATTTGCCCATGCTGCGCAGCGATATTTTGCCGCCGCCCGCGTCAACTACGGTAAATGTTTCCCACGCTGATGCTGTTGGACGGTTGCACCTCATGGCTTGTGTGCCGTTCTCGCCGCTTGCGTATTGGTTATTAAACCCTTTAAGTGTTATGGTTTGCCCAATTGGCGCAGTAGTGCCCCCACCTGTGCCGCCAGAAAGCGTAGTGAAAATAGCCGATAGCAGGGAGTTAGCGCCTGTGGCATCCTGTGACAGTTCCCACATCATAATACCGCCTCCCTGGTTAAGGGCCAGTGTTGTTTTGCTTTGAATGGTAGGGATGCCATTGTAACCTATCCCGTTCCAGGTATCTGAATTAGGACTACCACCACCTGCAAGTATATCGGCATAGGAAGTGTATGGCTCCCGGCCATAAAATGGCACACCCAATATGGCTTTTGTCTTAGGCAAACCCCTGCCAAGCCAATAACTTAATGAAGATGCGGCCAATGAATACGGTGAATGATTTGAACCCTCGCCATCATAGGCCATCAGGTTTAAAAAATCCACATACCCAAACACATTGCTCTGAATGCTGGAGCCATCGCCAGAAATAACTGCCGCGGTTAACAGTTTGCCCTGGTTATGCAAAGCTGTACTTAACTGTTGCATCAGGGTTGAATAATTATTTGATGAGGCGCCGTCATCCGGATATTCCCAATCAATATCAGCACCATCAAGGTTATACTGGTTAACCATATTGACAATGTTATTGACAAAACTAGTACGCGATCCTGAATTAGCAGCCAGCGATTCAAATCCACTATCGTTGCCATCATTCCATCCGCCTATGGAGATAGACACCTTTACACCATTTGCATGAGCGGTTGATACCAGGCTTTGCAGCTTCGGAATATTATCAATTGCACCCAGGCCACCTGATGAGGTTGGTATTACAAACGCGTAATTAATGTGGGTAAGCTTGGAGTACTGAACCTGGTTAACAGCGCCTGCCCAGCTTGGCATGTAACCCACTACCTTAAAGCCGGTGGGGATAGCTGATGTACCTAAAGATCTGGGATTTGCATCGGGAGATGGAGTTGGGGCTGATGGTGAAAAGTTATTATCTTTTCGGCAAGATGAAAGTGCAAAAAGCACCGCTGCTATACAACATGGCAGAAAGGAGTTTAAATTTGTTTTCATAAATTAATTGATTATTGGTTAATGATAGGTTAGTTTATTATTGATTTACCCCAAAAGCTTCCCACCCGGATGCGGTGGTGCGGGTACAAGTCATCGCCTGCGTACCATTTTCGCTGCTGATGAATTTGCCATTATTGCCCCGTAAAGTAACTTTCCCATCAGTAGTAGGGATCCAGTCAAACTTTTCCCAATCGCTTGCAGTAGTACGGCTACAGGTAATAGCCATGGTTCCGTTTTCTGAGGATACATATTTGCCCATACTGCGCAGCGATATTTTGCCACCACCCGCGTCAATTACGGTAAAATGCTCCCAGTCGCCGGTGGTGGTGCGGGTACAGGTCATGGCTTGAGTACCGTTTTCGCCACTTACATATCTGTTGTTAAAACCTTTAAGAGATATTACGGTACCTATCGGGGCGGTAGTTGTACCGCCACCACCGCTGCCGCCATGTGCAACTATTGCTGTATGAATGGCCGATAACAGGGAGTTAGCCCCGGTAGCATCGCCCGCTAATTCCCAGATCATCATACCACCTATCCCCCTGTCAAAAGACAGGTTGGTTTTACTGGTTATGGTAGAGATACCGTTATAACCAAAGTTTTGAAAAGTATCTGAATTGGGGCTGCCGCCTTGTGCCAGTATCGTGTTATAATTAGCCGTAGAATAATCGTAGCGGTTATCGCGCGCGTAAAATGGCACACCTAAAATGGTTTTTTCAAGAGGCAGACCGCGGCTGTTCCAGTAGTTTAAACAGTCAACCGCGGATTGATAGGTGGAGTGCTGGAAGTTATTGTCGTCATAATCCATGATGTTGAGCCAATCAACGGCAGTAAACAAACCGCTTACTACATAAGTGGCGCCATTTGAAATAACGGCAGCAGTACACAGCTTGCCATTGTTATGCATAGCTGTGGCCAGTTGCTGCATCATCAATAAAAAATTATTAGCCTCGGTGCCAACTGATGGAAATTCCCAGTCAATATCAACGCCATCGGCATTATATTGATTTACAAAGTTCACCATGTTGTTAACAAAAGCGGTACGTAAACTGGAGCTCGCTACTATGGTATGAAAAGCATCGCCGCCTCCGCCGCCACCAACAGCAATAAGTACTTTAACATTGTTATTATGCCCAGCTGATACCAGGCTGGTGAATTTTGGTAAATTATCGAGCGGGTTTAAACCTCCGCCGGTTGTTGGGGTAAGAAAGGCATAGTTAATGTGCGTTAGTTTGCTGTACTGGATGCCGTTTACATCCCCTTCCCAGCTGGGTAAGTAGCCTACTACTTTAAATGTTGCCGCCGTTACCGCATGTGTGGTTTGATTTTCTTTTGGAGCAGGTTCATTTGCCGGTATAATGTCGTTCCGGTTATCCTTACGGCAGGATGATAAAGCAAATAATACCATAATTACTCCGCAGAGCAGATAAGAGTTAAAATTTGATCTCATAAGTTAATAGTTAAGTGGTTTATAAATATTTGTTAATTGTCGATCTAAACTTTGCTCGGTCAAAACGGCCTGTTAACAGACATTTGCGGGACTTATGAATATCAAAATGTGATATTAAGGCAGATGGGATAAAGGCTTTCAGGTTGTTTTATAAGCGTAAATCTATATAATATTTTATAAATAACTGATTATAAATGATTTACAAATATCATAATACGCATAAATCACAAGCGTTGTAGTGCTTTTGTAGGGTATAGTTACGATAGGAATATTATGATCGGTTCAAAAAAATATTTTTCGCGATACGCTTAACCCACAATTAAATTTTTGTTAACCATGGGGAAACTTAGCGAATAAAAGGATTGATTGTACAGCGGCATTATAAGTAAAAAGGCCGTTTACCTGTTAGTAAACGGCCTTTTGAGAGACACCGTCGGATATTTTCCCTAATTATTATAGATGGCTTGAAAATGTAAGTTAATTCTCCTTTTTTCTGACGATACCAAAACGAGCTAACACCCTATTAATTTCAGCACTATCTCTTAATACACTTACCTGCATCCTGTTCATAGCATAATCTGAAATTTGCCAGCCAAGTGGCAGTACCGGCCATATACTTGTATTGGGTACCTGATCAGTAGTAGGTTTGAATAAATAAAAACCATAATGCTTCATTTTAGAAAGAGAGTAGTTCCATCCATCTGATTTTTTCATATAGCCTACCCTGCTATTCAATATGCCTACCGGTGGCGCCAGCGGCTCAAATAAATTTTTGGGCTTACCTATTGGCTCGGTCCGTTTAACCGAATTAGGGAGAGACAAAAATTGCGGCTGTATGTAATTAAATATGGAATCTTCCTTAATCAGCTTGCTGCGTACCCTCTCAAACACGTTCAACACCCCCAGCGAAGTCTCCGCACCGGAATTATCCCAGGTGCCTCCATCAGTAAAATGATGCTTTCCGTTTAATTTAGCTGTAGGACTTACATAAGGAAACCTGGCACTCAGAAAAGCCGCTGTACTCAGTCGCAGGTCGCCGGGATCCTCAATTTCCTGTTCCAAAAATACCGTTGATGGGAAATCAAGGCTATCCAATAATACTGGCGCCGATATACCCTTTTTTCCGCTATCCACATCAAATGTATTGGCAAACAGCAGCGGCACTTCGTAATTGCCTCCCTTCCACATCCTACCCATTGTGACGCCCAGATCCATATGATGGGCATAAGTATGCCTTTCCCAGTCCTCTTCCATCAATCTTGCCCTGTCGGTCCATGGCGCTATTCCCAGCGCAGATGCCAGCATATCCCTTCCAAGCAAAGCAACAATATCCGAAGTAAGATAATCATTCCGGTAAACGGCGAGGGAATTAACCGGGTAAAAAACTGTATCGGCGCTCACATTTTGCCGGTATTGATAACGGGCACTGCAAAGCAATGATAAACCTACCGTGCCGCCTGATGCACCAGAATAGGAAAAAACATAGTGCTGAAAATCCTTCACCTGATTGTCACCCTTATACCCGCTCTTGAGTAAGCTATCCAGTGTACCTATAACCATGGTTGTCCATACTGTAGCCCTGATACCCCCGCCATAGGCATTTACAAAAAATACGGGATAAGACTTACCAGGATGCTGAGCAACAAAAGCTTTAATTTCCTGTTTACGGCTGTTTAGCCATTGCTCTGTATAATTATTTAATGAATCCAGCGATTTTTGATAGTTCTTTTGTTTTTGAACGTGAGCTTCATGATAGGTGGTGATGGTGCTTACTGACCGGTAAAGGGTAAACAGCAATAAAAAAGTGATCATGCTGATACCCACTTTTTTGCCCGCAAACAGCAAAAAGGAAAAAAACAATAAATAACCGGCAATGGCGCATAATACTATGGGCATGGTATAAAAGCGGTTGCCACTGGTAAGCTCATTTAAAATAGGCGGAAAATTGCATAAGATAAAAAAAAGCATAGCGGCAAGCCCACTGAAAATGATCCAGGGCGCGGCACGCCATTTGGCAATAGCCGGAACGCTGGTACGCAGGGTGACCGTAATCATAAACATGACCGATAAAAAGACCAGGTCAAGTGATAAATAAGCAAGAAAATAAGGCTCACGGCTTTGTTTACCATATCCGTACCCCCATATAAACATTGGTAGCAACAGCAGTGCTATGGTCAACCAATAACGCCATTGAATCACTGTTGTTCCTGATTTATATATGCGGTCAATCCAGTTATAGCGCAAAACGATTTTATAAAAGCCCAAGGAGGCCACCAGGAGAACCAGCGGGGATATTCCGTTAAGCAGGTAATTAATATGGTAAACGTTCATAGTATGCAGTATACCCGTAGCTGGGATCAAAAAAGCGGCAGCACCCAGCAACCGGCCAACATCTACTTTACCGGCTGGTCTGGCGCCGGCCTGCAACCGGGTATTAAAATCAACAGGTCCCATAAAAAATGCCTTATAGCTTATTTTAATGGAATTATCAATTGCCTTTGGTAAATGCCAGCACATGAGGGCCAGCAGCGTGGTTGAGGCCAGGAAATAAAAACTAGCGCTTCGGGATGTGTTGATTGACAGCAGCATATCCTGTATCTGATCACTTACAAATATCCCCATGAAAAAGGTTAGCAGCGTGAGCAGTACAATACGGAACCGCCAGGAGTAGGTAAGTAATTTCCCCAGCCACGCTGATACATAATCAAGCCAAAACCGCGGCTTACCTAACTTAAATGATTCATATAGCAACTTACTGGCTACAATAGCCAACAACAGGTATTTTGCCCATGCAAAAATACAGATGGTCCAGACACCGGGCAATGCTTCTTTAAGCCGGAAGAGGTGCAGCATCCGGCTGGTCCCGATATTTTCAAATACATCCAGCACCCCGGCCAGAACAGCTAAAACTATAAAGTTGAAAACCATTCCCTGCGAGATCACACGGCGATGGCGGTTTACCTTTTGATACCCTATCCGGATAATTAAAATAAACAGGATCCCTACATAACACACAATAAGGCCATAGTCGGCATTGTTCTGGAAAATTACCGTATCAATCCCGGTTACAGTTTTTGAGTAAGTAGATTTACTGGTATAAACCTGATCTTTTTTAAAGCCGGCCTGCCATTCTTTCAAAATGGAATCCCTCCTGGCATTACTGGTATTAATTTCCCAGCTAATGATACCCGAAGGGCTATATTTGGTTACGATGAGATAATTATCTTTCAGGGTCATACTGCCGATAAGCAAAAAACCGGTCAGAAGTAATAAAAAAATAGGTTCGAAATGACGGTTGACCCTGCTCTGTAAGCGTCGAAACATAATTATTTTAATTGATTGAAGTTAATGAAAAAGAGTGATAACAAGATATTTTCAATTCGTCATTTTCATTAATTCAGGCAATTAAAAAAGTCTGATCAACCGGTCATAATTGAAATTAATATTCAGGGCTGAGAAGCGCTTACACAAGCTGTACTTATATTGAAAGATTTCTTTGCAAAAAACAAGAAGCCACCTTTTTCCTACAGAAAAAGATGGCCAATAGCATTGAATGAGTTACTCCATGATCGTAAATGATTTATTAATTCGCTGCACTTATTTCTATCACCATACTGGTTAAGGGTATTAATTTTCCAGGTGTTAAATTAAGTCCCATCGTCATCAAATAATCGCCACTAAATACATGTCCGTTTTCTGCCAGGTTTGATTTGGTACCAGGCACAAGGTTTGTTTCTTCTACCTTGTACTGTTTATGGCTGTCGAGGCCCTGCAAGCGCACCCTGTTTAATACTTCCTTGTACCGGGTGTTAAGGTTATAATTAAACAAAACAGCTTTTGATTTTTCTTCATTTACATACATCACCACCATACGATTCTCCTCATACGGCGAAACAATACGATACAGATCACCAAACCAAATTGTATTGTTTAGCCGGTTATAGTTTTTAACGGCTTGTTTACTAAACTTCACTTCTTCATCCGTCATTTTACTAACCTTAATGTCATAGCCCAGCTTGTCCATCATGGCCACATCCGTTCTAAATTTGATAGATTGCTTTCCCCATGAAGTAACATGGCTTGAGATGGTTAAGGCTGGGAAAAAATTACTATATCCCCACTGTATATACAAGCGCTCCAGGGGATCGGTATCATCGCTCGGCCAAAATTCAGTAAAATATTTTAAAGCGCCATAATCGGTACGCCCTCCACCACCAGAGCAGAGCATAATGGGTAAATGTGGATATTTTTGCCGTATCCGATCCAATATTTTATACAGGCTCAAGGTATAATCAACATATAAAGCAGATTGCCGGTCTTTTAAATAAGGCGACCATGCATTGGTCATACTGCGGTTACAATCCCATTTAATATAAGCCAGACCTGGATTC
The DNA here is from genome assembly GCF_050433765.1 of Mucilaginibacter lappiensis. Classification (GTDB taxonomy): domain Bacteria; phylum Bacteroidota; class Bacteroidia; order Sphingobacteriales; family Sphingobacteriaceae; genus Mucilaginibacter; species Mucilaginibacter lappiensis_A. Next base: position 126,788 of record NZ_JBNPWP010000013.1, read on the forward strand.
TTGACTAACATATCAACAACAACATGATACACATAATCGGCCACCTTAGGATTTGTAAGATCAAGTACTAATTGATTGCGCTGATAGTTTTCGTTGCGGTTGGATAGCTTCAGGATCCAGTCAGGATGCTGTTCATACAATTCGCTTTTAGGGTTTACCATTTCGGGCTCCAGCCAGATACCAAATTTTAACCCTTTAGCTTCGGCCTGTTTAACCAGATAACCTATCCCGTTTGGTAATTTCGATTTATTCTCCTGCCAATCCCCCAGCCCAGCTTTATCGTTATTACGTGGATATTTATTACCGAACCATCCATCATCAAGCAAAAACAGATCGGTACCCAATTTTGTGGCGTCATCAAATAAATTAACCAATTCCTTTTCATCAAAATTAACATGCGTAGCCTCCCAATTATTAAGCAATGTAAGGCGTGGCTTATTACCATCAAGCACACCATAATTGCGTGCCCATTTATGCAAATTACGGCTGGCTTCACCCTTTCCTGTGGTTGAGTAAGTGAAAATAAAGGCTGGAGTGATAAAAGTTTCGCCCTTTTTTAATTTATAAGCCGAGGCATAAGGGTTAATGCCCGATATCACCCTTAACGCGTTGCGTTCATCAATTTCAAAATGGAATTTAAAATTACCCGTCCAGGCTAATGTACCGGCTATCAACTCCCCGGTTGTTTCATCTGCGGGCTTATTCAAGGCCAGGAAAAATACTGGGGTTTGGTACATATCAGCACGCGTCCCTAACTTACTATCTATCTCTTTTACCCCGCTGGTAAGCTTGCTTTCCTGCATTTTCATTTCAGAGGCCCAATCGCCATGAAATTGTGTAAGCCAGTAATCTTTAGCTTCAAAATGCAGCATGGATGAGGCATAATCATCTAAGGTTATTTCACCCTTTTCATTGTTCCTGATCTCTGTCCATGATTTTATGATATCCTCCTTATTGAAAGCCTGGTAATGCAATATTACCTGAACCGGATATTTGGGATCCTGCAGCAAAATGTTTGTTTCCGAAACATTATCATCCAGGTTTTTCGCGTCATGGCTTACATATTGCAGTTCGAGCGATGGGTTACCGTCACTATGTGTTAAACGGATGGCAGGCTGTAGCAGGTCTTCCATTCCGCCAGTAATATAGGCTTCATGTTTACCACCGGGTATTAACCGGTCATCATCCTGATTTACAAACCGCTTGCCCAGATATGACTGATATACCCTGTTATTGGCGCCGATGGTAAGTATAACACTTACATTTTTGGTAGCAATAACTATTTCTTTTCGGGCTTGCGCGTTTACAATAACAGCACTATAAAAAATAGTTAAGTAGGTAAATAATATAAATTTCTTCATACAAAGAATTAGGATTTTACCCGGATAAATTCCTTTTGATAGTTTAAAGGACTTTTACCCGTAATGAGCTTAAAGTATTTATGAAAATTGGCGAAATTGTTAAAGCCACTTTCATAACATAATTGTTTTAATGGCAGCTTATTTTCTATAAGCAACTTACAAGCATGGCCAACTTTAATCTCCAGCAAAAACTTAGAATAGGTTTTGCGTGTACGCGATTTAAAATAACGACTAAAAGAGTTTGGGCTGATCCCTACCAGGTCGGCAAGTTCATCCATATGTATTTTATTTTTGAAGTTTGCCAGCGAATATTTATAAATAACATTGATACAATCATTTCGCGATTCTTCCACATTAGGGCTAAACCCTATTGATGATAAATTATCCATATGATCACATTCGGCAATTGCAGTAAGGGCATCTATTAGCAAAACTATCCTTTTTGACCCTTCAGCAATAAACAGCCTTTCCATAATTTCGGCAATAACCTTTTTAGTTTTGCCGGTAATTTGTATCCCGCGCCTGGCTTTTTCCAGAATAGTTTTGATCATCTTGTTTTCGGGGAGTTGCAAAAAATCATTTCCCCAAAAATTCTCGGTAAAATGGACGACCCCAATATCAACAGGGACATCATTATCCGGAGCAAAATAAATATTATCAAACCGCCAGTAATGTGGCAGATAAGCCCCTACCATTACAATATCACCAGATTTAAATTGCCGTATATTATCGCCAATAAATTGGGTCCCGCTACCTTTTTTAAAATGGATCAGCTCTATTTCCGGATGGTAATGCCAACGGTTGTTAACACAGGGAACAAGATCTTGCCGAACACTAAAAGATTGAGCAGGACCGGCTGATACTTTAAGTAATTGTGGCTTCATTCAACTTGATCTATTATTGCTATATCTCCAGTTATTAATCAATCGCACCAGTTTTCATTTTATCAGTGGCTTTAACTCCCTGCGTACCTACAGTTCCTTTTACTTCCACCTTAATTACCGTAGCAATATTATCTATAGCCTTATCAGGTGCGTTTATAGTTATGTCATCATTACTTGCATCGGTTTTTAAACTGGCCCCACCGGCGAGCATTTTAGCGCTAATAACTTTATTTTTTAATCCTGGAATTACCAGTTTACCATCCGCAGGCCAGTTAAATACAGAAAAATACAGGATGGTGTTTTTACCTGCGGGCTTAAGGGTACAGCGCCCCCAGCTTAGTGGTTGCAGCGGGCTTGCCTTGGTAGCATATATGGCTTCGCCGTTCACCTTCATCCATTCGCCCATCTTTTTTAATGAATTGATGCTTTCCTGCGGAAACTCCCCTTCATCAGTTGGACCAACGTTTAACAGGTAGTTCCCCCCTTTTGAAGCAATATCAATCAGGTTGTGGATCAGGGTTTCGGGGGTTTTCCATTTATGGTCAAAGCTTTTATAACCCCAGGTTCCGTTCATGGTCATACAGGTTTCCCAATCTTTGCCGTCAAGCTCACTCAGGTTGGGTATTTTTTGTTCCGGTGTTTTATAGTCACCCGCAAAATTGGGGCGTTTAAGCCGGTCATTACTGATGATGTTGGGTTGCAGCTTTAACACGTCATGTAGTTTTTGTGCGTACTCATCGGTCATGTTGGTTGGTGTATCCCACCAGATCACCGCCACCTCGCCATAATTGGTAAGCAGCTCTTTTACCTGCGGAACGGCTACCTTATCGATATAATCGGCCATGGTAGCGGTAGTTTGTGCCGGGTCCCAGTGACCGCTGTGTTCCTGGGTATAGGCATCTATCTTGGCCGAATCGGGATTTGCCCAGCCTTCACTGCTTATTTTGCGTGCTACCGCCCCACCTGGGTTATTCCAGTCCTGCGCCTGCGAATAATAAAAACCCAGTTTAATACCATACTTATGACAAGCCGCTGCCAAGGGTTTTAAAACATCTTTGCCATATGGTGTAGCATCGGCAATATTCCACTTGCTGGCATTTGATTTAAACATGGCAAAGCCATCATGGTGTTTTGCGGTGATCACAATGTATTTCATGCCGGCTTCTTTAGCCAGTTTTACCCAAACATCGGCGTCATATTTTACCGGATTAAACTTTTTGGCAAACTGTTGGTACTCAGCTACCGGGATTTTGGCCCTGTTCATGATCCATTCGCCGCCACGGCCTACCTCGTGCCCTTTATACATGCCGGCCAATTCGGCATAATCGCCCCAGTGAATAAACATGCCGAAACGGGCCTCACGCCACCATTGCATGCGTTCGTCGCGGGTAAGTTCTTTTTGAGCAAAAACGGAAGGCATAAATAATACAGATAGCAAACATGCTATAAAGAGTTTTTTCATCTTGGTTTATTTTTCAGCGGGATCGGTTACCCGCTATGGTTTATAATAGTAAATTGAATATTTAATAAATACGATTTGCTATGAATGATAATTGGTTATGAGCTAACGTTTGTACAGCTCATACACTATATACAAGCCTTACGCTTTTTGGTACCAAAAGCGATCCATAATAATTTACGAAAACGTTGTAGTGATGTTAAATAGGTAGTGGAAATGCGGAATGCATTTTTATCTGTAATTGTTTAGCTCATTCGTTCTAAAATCGAACATTAAATGTTCGATTTCGATACATCTCAATTTTTAAAATCCACATAAATATCTCATCATCAAATAATTAAACACATGGCACAGATTTGCGAATAATTTCGTTGAGGAAACAAGCAATTTAACTCCTAACCTGAAATTATGATAAGGAATTACTTCAAAACCACCTTACGTGCCTTGGTAAAGAACAAAGCTTTCAGCTTTTTGAATATTGCCGGTTTGGCAACATCCGGAGTGCTGAACATTTTGATAGCGGCACTAATTAATCCGGTAAAAAGTTTAAGAAGCGAGTAATATACTGCCTGACCAAAAAGAACTTGGATCCTAAACAGGAGATCTGAGATTTAGTTGAACCACTTGGTGCTGCGTTCCGGGGTGAGATACGGAACGCATTTTTTATGGTACTACCAAAACAATTTAAGCCGGATCTAATTCGGTCTTAGGGTCACTGCCGTTTGCGGTAATTTCTTTGGTTGGATCAATCTCACTGGCATAACCAAACAAAGCCCGGTCTTTTATCATAGTGGCCACATCGGCTGGCACATATTCTTCCCAGCCCTCTTCACCTTGTTTTATGAGTTGCAGCACTTTATCGGTTTCCACGTGAAGATTATTTTCATTGTAATGCCTGATGTCTTCTATCTTGTTATTGGCAATCAGGTAACGGTACAGGTCTATAAGATGCGGTGGCGGATTATACTTCAGGCAATTCCAGATTACCCCATCGCGCAAAGTAGGATAAATAAACAACTTTACCTTTCGGCTGAACAAGGTAGCGAAAGACTCCAAAATCCCGCCCGGAAGATCTTGATAATGCTCCTCAGAAAAGATATACTCCAAATTTGGAAAGCCCAGAACAACTCCCAGCTTTAATTTGGTGATCTTTGACATGTAAGCCACTAATTTATAATACTCATGAAAATTAGAGATCATTACCGTTTGCCCAAGTGAACAAAGAATATCCACACGGTCAAGGAAATCTTTTTCATCAATTTCGGCAGTTTGGTCGGCGTTTCTTTCTTTTAACGATTGCAGGGTAAGTTCTGTAACAACTATAACATTTTTCTTATCAACATCGGGCTCTTGAAAAAATTGTTTAACGCCGGTGTTAAGCATATCTAAATGTACATTGATGATAGGACGGAAACGCCCGCGGATCACTACAATATGCTTTTTATACAAGGCTTCAGTAGGCTGCATATTTTTACCATCGGGACCAAATACAGCTGCATCCGAAAAGCCATATTTTACCAGGTGCAAACTCATCAGGCGGTTATCCACCTTAGTAAAATCGGGCCCTTCAAAACGGATCATGTCTATTTGAATACGGTCTCTCGACAAGTTGTCCATCAACGAAAGCAAAAACACTGGTGGTATTTCATGATAGTAAAAGCAGGCATACATCAGGTTTACGCCTAAGATCCCCACTGCCTGCTGCTGCAAATTATTATCGTTATCTAATAATTTTACGTGCAGCACCACATCATTAAACGGGCCTTTAGGCTCCAGCTGAAAACGCACGCCCATCCAGCCATGTCCATCATTTGTTTTGTTATAATTGAGTGCCGATATGGTATCAGAAAAAGCAAAAAAGGTTGTTGAATCCCCACGCTGTGCGGCCAGGCGTTCAATTAACAGGCCATACTCGTGATCAAGCATCGATATCAACCGGGCTTCGCTTACGTAACGGCGTGTTTGTTGTACACCATAAATAGCATCAGAAAAGGTCATATCATAAGCCGACATGGTTTTGGCAATAGTACCTGATGAAGCACCGGCCTTGAAAAAATTAGCAGCTACATCCTGACCTGCGCCAATTTCGGCGAATGAGCCATAAATTTCAGTATCAAGATTAATGGCAAGCGCTTTTTGTTTTGTTCCAATATCTTTGTTGTGAATGGCGTTCATACACTTCTTATTTATAGTTAAATGTTGCCACTATCATGACCTGATAAGACGGTTTAAAAGTACGACTTTTTAGAGAATGGGGTAGCAGCAAAAGCAAGAAAGCAGATAAAACTTCAATCAAAACTATTCAATAAAGATATAAAGGGGTTGCCAATTTACCACAAATGCAGGAATGCTTCTACTTAAGTCAGTGATTTACTGATCAATGAACTGTTGACCATTTCACTTCATACTATTTGAGTTTAAAATATCCCATAAAATCCATTGCTCCTGATGGATAAACCCCAAACCAAATAATCAATAAACTAAGGGCTGATAAAGCTATAATGCTTACCATATAAAAAATGGGGTTCGCTTTTTTCCCTTCAGACAGGATACTTTTTTGTCCGGCGAACATCGTGGTTATAATCCGGAGATAATAATACAATCCAATCACGCTGCTGACAACCAGGATTAAAGCAATTACCCAAAACCCTGCCTGGAGACCCGCAGCCAGGATATAAAATTTTCCAACAAAGCCAACCGTGAGTGGTATCCCCGCTAAGGAAAGTAAAGCCGAGCTAAATATGCAGGCCAGAACGGGGTGTTGCCAAAATAATGCTTTATAGCTCTCGATATCTTCCGCATCCGTTTCTTTATTGGATAAAACGGTCACGATGCCAAAAGCGGTAAGGGTAGTAATAAAATAGGCCATTAAATAAAAGCTAACTGCTTTTATGCTCATCATGCTGCCAGGGATAAAGGCAACTAATAAATAACCGAGGTGCGCAATGGAGGAATAAGCCAGGATACGTTTTACATTTTTTTGTTGTACTGCGAGCAGATTGCCAATAATCATAGAAGCAACGGCAATGCAGATTAAAATAAGCATTACAACCTTGAACCTGAAACCATCAATCATTATAAAAAAGCGGAACAGCACTGCAAACACGCCGCCTTTAGATGCGGTAGCAATAAAGGCGGTAACCGGTGCGGGCGCCCCCTGGTATACATCGGCAGTCCACATATGGAACGGGACCACAGCCAGTTTAAATCCCACGCCTACTAACACCATTCCCAAACCTGTAAGAAACAGCGGGGATAATGATTGAAATGAAGTTAAGTTGCGGGCAATCATTGAAAATTCCATACTTCCGGTTTGAAGGTAAATTAAGGCCATCCCGAAAAGAAGAAAGGCTGAAGAGAATGCCGCCAGAACAAGGTATTTAATTCCCGCTTCTATATTATGATGCCTCACCCGCAAATAGGCAATCAGGGCATATAAACCAACGGTCAGGACTTCAAGGCCCAGGAATAAAGAAATAAAATGTTTGCTTACTGTCAGCACACAAGCCCCCAGTGTACACAGAAAAAGCAGTACGTAATATTCTTTAGGACTTTCCTCTTTTTCTTCAAAATAAATGTAAGAAAGGATATTGACCACAAGGCTCGAAAAAATGATCAGGCCCATAACGAATACCGAAAACCCATCTATGACCAGCAATGGATCAATATGGTAAGGAAGCAATTTTTGAATATAAAAAAGAGAAGAAAAGGCGACAGTAAATAAAAGCAGGCTGCTGAGCTGGATTACGCGGTGACTCAATTTTACGGCAATCAAAAGCATGATGAGCACGGAAGAACCGGCAAGTAATAATAATGGCGTAAGAGCAAAAAAATCGTTACCTGACATAGCGTTCTTCTTATTTTTTGACTATATATTTATGTGCGTTTGATGGCGTTACCTGATGGTTCCCTTTTAGCACACTTTTATTTCCAGTTAAAAAAATATGCTCTAATTTGTTAATCATCGGCTTAACGGTATTAATTACCGGTTGCGGATACAAACCCAGCCAAATAATGGATAGTGTGAACGCTGCCATTACTACTATTTCTCTGAATGAAAAATCACGAACCTGATCCGATCTTTCTGATGGCCCTAAAAACACTTTCTGTACAATTCGTAAGGAATAAATGGCCGAAAAAATAAGTCCGACTGTAGCAATAACGGTAAGCCATATATTGGCTTTGAAAGCGCCTAATAATATCAGGAACTCAGCAATAAAATTCCCTAATCCGGGCAAGCCTAATGATGCCATGGCGAACAGCATTCCTATAGCTCCCATTTGTGGCATTTGGGTCCAAAGTCCACCCATGTGGTTAATGTCACGGGTATGCAGGCGTTCTTTCAGCATCCCTGCCATAATGAACAATGCCCCCGTGCTTATTGCATGGGTAACAAGTTGCATTACCACGCCCTGTAACGCCAGTTCATTAAAAGCAAAAATTCCCAGTATCACAAAGCCCATGTGGCTAACACTTGTATAAGCCACCAGGCGTTTAAGATCGGTTTGTGAATAAGCAAGGACAGCTCCGTAAATAATCCCGATCACGCCGACAAGCATTGCCCAGGGCGCTAACTCCCGTGCAGCTTCCGGAAATAAAGGAAGAACAAACCTTAATATGCCATAAGCTCCTGTTTTTAATAGTAACCCTGCCAGTATTAAGCTACCGGCAGTAGGCGCTTCACTATGTGCATCAGGCAACCAGGTGTGGAAGGGCACAATGGGTAATTTAACCACAAAGGCAATCATAAAACCCATCATCAGCCAAAAAGCAATATGAGGCGAAATAGCGGTTCCCAGTAACTCAAAGTAATTAAAGGTATAAATACCAGTATTATTGCCATGAATAAAATATAAGCCAATGATAGCCAGCAGCATCAGCAAACCGCTGGCCTGGGTAAAAATGAAAAACTTGTAAGCAGCATATACCCGGTTTTCGCTCCCCCATATACCAATCAGGAAATACATCGGGATAAGCATGACCTCCCAGAAGAAGTAAAACAGGAACAGATCCATCGCCATAAATACTCCTGAAATTCCGGCCAGTATCCAAAGTAAATTGAAATAATAAAAACCTACACGTTCTCTCACATCGTTCCAGGAACACAGCACCGCCAAAATTCCAAGGAAAAAAGTTAGCACCAGCATTATCAGGCTTAACCCGTCAACAGCCAGGTGAAAGCTTATCCCAAATGACGGGATCCAATCATGCCGGTAGTCAATCATCCAGGTGTTTGAAAGATGGATATTGTCGGTGCGGTATTGGTCAATCCAAAAAGCTACCAAAGCAATAAAACCAGTTAATACTGTACACAGTGCTATCCACCGGGACAGGTTTTTACTCCATTGCCCCAACAGAAGCGCCAGTAAACCGCCTCCCATTAATATACCGATAACACAAACCAATATCATAACATTATTTGTATACTTAATATGATTATTGCCCCTATAACCAACCCCATAACATACCACCTTAATGAGCCCGACTGGGTAAATGACAATGAACGATAAAGGCGGATAGTTACAAACGTGACACCCTGGTAAAGTTTATCAACCACATCATTTTTGTTGATATTGGCTATAAAAACCACAGGCCTCACAAACAATACATTGTATAATTTATCAAAGCCCCAGCCCGAAAACCAAAACAGGTAAAGGTTCATAACAAATCCCGATTGCCTTAATTTTTCAATCCGTTGCGGTTGTTTGTAATAAAACACATAAGCGAGGTAAATCCCGCCAAAAGTTGACAGGAGGGCCAGGAGCTGGAATTGCAGTTCGGCATCCATACCAGCCTTTAAAACCGTTTCGGGCAATACGTGGTGAAGCAGGTCTGAAAAAAGCCTGAAATGGCCAAAATTATGCGGCAGTTCTATAAAGCCCGCAAAAAGAGAAAAAAAGGCCAGGATGATCAAAGGTACGGTCATGAGCTTGCCGGGATGATGACCAATCTCTGTTTTAGCTTCGCCCCAAAAAACAACGATCATCATCCTGGTGGTATAAACTGCCGTAATGAAGGCTCCAAGCAGGGCAATAAACCATAGCCAGGGGTTCCCTCCTTCGCTGGCCCAGGCATACCATAGTATCTGATCTTTACTATAAAATCCGGCGCTTATCAATGGTAATGCCGCCAATGAGGCCGAACCGATCAGGAAGGTCCAGAAAATGACCGGAAGCTTATTTTTAAGTCCGCCCATTTTAAACATATTATGCTCGTGATGCAAGGCTTCTATCACAGCACCCGCTGCCAGGAACAAAAGGGCTTTAAAAAAGGCATGGATCATGAAATGGAAAATAGCTGCCGTCCACGCGCCTACACCCAATGCCAAAAACATATACCCAATTTGGCTGATGGTAGAATAAGCCAGTACCCGTTTTATATCATATTGTGTGAGGGCGCTAAAACCAGCGATGAATAAGGTCGCCGCTCCAATCACAGCAATTATCATTTGCGCTATTGGCGAAAGTTGGAATATAACATGCATCCTGGCGATGAGGTAAACACCTGCCGTTACCATAGTAGCGGCATGAATTAGCGCGCTCACGGGCGATGGCCCTGCCATTGCATCGGGCAGCCAGGTTTGTAAGGGCAACTGGGCCGATTTTCCCACACCACCGGCAAGTAACAACAGGGCCGTAATGGTAGCTATTGAGGCCCCCTGCTGCCATAAAACCGGGGCCTTAGCCAAAATATCAGGAATAGCCAATGTGCCAAACTGGTAAAAAATTACAAAAAGCCCAATGGCCATGGCTGTGTCGCCAATGCGCGTAATGATAAAAGCTTTGCGGGCGGCATATCCGTTAACCTCACTTTCATACCAGAAACCAATGAGTAAGTAACTGCACAGCCCCACACCTTCCCAACCCAAATACAACAGTAATAAATTATCGGCCAATACTAACAGGAGCATGGAAAATACAAACAGGTTCATGCAAGCAAAAAAGCGTGAATAGTCTTTGTCGCCGGTCATAAAACTTACCGAGTAAATATGTATCAGGGCACCTATAAACGTGATCACAAAAACAAAAACGAGTGATAGTGCATCCAGAAAAAGCGTGATCTTAGGATTGAAACCAGCTACTTGCATCCAGGTCCATAAGGTTTGGGAATAGTTACCGGTTGCCGGAGGATGTAACAGAAAACCAATACCGATCATGAGTACTATGATGGCTGAAAGGCTTACGCTTCCTGCACCAATTATGGCAACCCAAACACGGGATACATGCTTGCCTGCCAATGCCAGTATTAAAAAACCGGCAAAGGGCAAAACTGGTACAAGCCATAACAGGTTACTCATAGTATTTTTATTTATTAAATTGTTAAAAAAACTATCCTTTCATTTCTTTCAATTTGTCTATATCCAATGATTTATGCTGATGATAGATTTGCAGAATGAGTGCCAGTCCAATTGATACCTCTGCCGCTGCCATAGCCAGGATAAAGATGAACATCACCTGCCCATCCGGCTGTGCCCAGCGTGAACCTGCCGCCACAAAGGCTAAACCAGCAGCATTCAGCATTACTTCAACAGACAACAGCATAAAAATGATGTTCTTTCGAATAATGACACCGGCAATGCCCAGCACGAAAAGTAAACCTGCCAGTAACATGACTATTTCTATGGATACGGATGATTTCATAATGGATCCTCTTCTTTTAAAAATCGATGCAAAATCATTTTTTTATGTTGCCCTATGTGTGCAGCGCCAACCACTCCTGCCATTAATAACATGGCTGCCAGTTCTACCCCAATGAGGTATGGCCTGAATAAGGAAACAGCCACAGCTTTGGGGTCAACAGTTTGCAGGTTGTACGATGTGGGATGAGCTATATTGATCAGGTAAAAAAACTCAACAAAAAGAATAGCCGACAAAATTGCAGGACCAATCCAAATCTTTGGTTTAAGCCATTCTTTTTCTTGCTTTGCTGTTTCTTTGCCCAGGTTTAAAAGCATGATCACAAAAATAAAAAGCACCATGATAGCCCCGGCATAAATGATGATCTCAAGCAATGCCGCAAATGGCGCACCCAACAAAAAAAAGATCACAGACATGGATAACAAAGAAATGATGAGGTACAGCAGCGCATGTACCGGATTATGCCTGGTGATGACCATGATTGTAGAGATCACGGTTACAAAAGCGGTTATGTAAAAAACGACGTCCATTTTTTAAGGTAATAAACTGTGTATATCAACTGGTGGATCCTCGTTATCTCCTTCACCTTTTCCTTTTATGCCTGCAGCTAATCCGGCAACTTTGTAATAATTGTAACCCGGATATTTCCCTTCGCTATCTATCAATAAATCTTCTTTTTCATAAACCAGGTTTTGCCGGTTATATTCAGCCATCTCAAAATCAGGAATCAGCTGTATGGCATATGTAGGGCAAGCCTCTTCGCAATAACCACAAAAAATGCATCTTGAAAAATTGATGCGGAAAAACTCCGGGTATCTCCTGCCATTCTCGTCTTCGGTAGCCTGTAATGAAATACAATCTACGGGACAAGCAGCGGCACATAAATAACAGCCCACGCACCGCTCCCCCATATCCGGGTCACGGGTCAATACAATTCGCCCCCGCCAGCGCGGGTGCAGTACCACCTTTTCTTCGGGATACTGGATGGTTTCCCTCTTTCTGAACATGTGCAGAAAAGTGAGCCCTATGGTTCTTAATATGCTGATCATCGTTTCTCTTTTTTACATTATCATTGGTGAAAGGGTGAATTTACATTGTCGCGGCCCGCCCTTAGGTAATCGCAATACACATTATCACATCATCATTTATTCATCATTAATACGATCCCTCCAGTTATCAGTAAGTTTAATAAAGCGATAGGTAATAATATTTTCCAACCGTATTCCATCAGCTGATCATACCTGGGCCTCGGAAGCGAAGCCCTTAGCAAGATGAAAAACAGGATAAAAACAAAAGTTTTCAGTGAAAACCAAATTAAAGGCGGCAAGAATGCCGGGCCCAGCCATCCGCCAAAGAACAGCGTAACCGCCATGGCAGAAATGAGGGTGATGCCCAGATATTCGCCAATAAAGAACATCCCGAATTTCATCCCTGAATATTCCGAATGAAACCCAGCCACGAGCTCGCTTTCGGCTTCCGGAATATCAAACGGGAGCCGGTGAGTTTCGGCAATACCCGCAATCATGAAAATAACGAACGCTACCGGTTGAGTAATGATAAACCAGCACCCTTTTTGGGCAAGTACAATATCTGTAAGCCTGAACGAGCCCGAAAGCATCACCACGCCCATGAGTGAGAGCCCCATAAACACTTCATAACTGATCATTTGCGAGGCACCCCGTAATGCCCCGAGCAAGGAATACTTGTTGTTTGAGGCCCAACCGCCCAATACTATGCTGTAAACACCCAGGGATGACATGGCCAGAAAGAAAAGCAACCCAATATTCAGATCGGCAATGAGCAAGCCTGGTGCATACGGAATAATCACAAAACCCATAAGTACCGTAGCCCCAATAATAGTTGGAGCAATCACAAAAATTGTTTTATCAGCAAACGGGGGAATCCAATCTTCCTTAAAAAAAAGCTTAATAGTATCGGCAACTACGATAAACAAACCAAACGGGCCAGCACGATTCGGGCCATACCTATCCTGCCAAAGCGCCAGCATTCGCCGTTCAAGCCAAATTAGCCAGGCAGCAATTGTAGTTAATGTAAACAATACAATTACAATCATCAGGGTATATTGAATTATTGTACTCATATCACAGCTTTTGTTAAAATTCCTTTTGCCGGCCAGCCAATGCCGCTCAGTCCGGGGATATTGAAAGGGACACCTGCCACGCCTTCAGGCAGCTCCTCATTTATCCTTGCGGGCAGTTCATAATGCTGATCCCCTATCTGTACCTGCACAGTATCGCTTTCGTTGATATTTAAATTTTCCGCATCATGCTTGTTAATGGCGATATATGGCTTGGGGGACCGCTCTGCAATACCGCATGTGTAAATACTAAGTTCTTCCGATCCAAAGATGTGCGGAAAAGGCACAAGCAGCCATTCCCCGGGCGATGGTTTAAAAGCAGGAGGTACATTGTTCAAAAATGCATTTTCAGTAACCGGGGTTTCCGGGAATAACCTTTTGCCCGGATCACCACCCTGCAAAGCCCCCCCAACCTCTGCCTGATATTTGTTAATGGATTGTACCGAGTTCCAGCCCGGCGCCCAATAAAATGGGATCATAGGCGCAGGTGGCATTCCTTTAAAGCCTTCCATCGTAAACGATAAAGCCGAATCAGGATCTTCGGGCGGTTTAGGTTCACTTACATTAATATTGGCCAACATAGCAGTACGTCCGCTATAACGATGCGGTTCGCGGGGAATTTTCTGTCCCGAAATACGGAAATCAGCAGGTGGAGCAACGGTCTCTGCTCCTTTAAATTGCGGCATTAGTGCAACCATTTCAGCTAACAAATCATCCGGTGTAGTCAAATCTTCCGGACCTACTCCATTTTTAAATTGCCTGAACTCGTCCAGCCACCTCCAGCTTTCCCTTAAATTTTCATTTTTTGGCATAAACACCTGGAAGAAACACTGTGCCCTTCCTTCGTTATTAACCATTGTTCCATCGGCTTCAGCAAAGGTGCCAACCGGTATCAATACAGTGGCTCGGTTAGTTGTATCATTATGCAAGTGATCAAGCACAATTACTTGTTTGCAATGGTCAAAAAAGCTGTCAATATCCTTTTTAGCGCCTCTGCGGTACAGATCATTTTCCACAATAACCACGGTATCAGCCTCGCCATTTTCCAAAACTTTCGCTGCCTCGTTTAATGATGGCGCCTGCATCATAGCCAACCCCATCGAGTTGCATTCAGGAACCACAAAGCACAAACTGGCCTTTTCATCTTTAGTGCCCAGGGCAAATGCTATGTTCGAAGCAGCTTTAAGAATAGCTTCATTACTCAAGCTTGTTCCGCAAATGATCAATGGTTTTTTGGCGTTTTTCAGGATATCCGCAACGTGCCGGGCAAGTTTTAGTCTATCATCATCCATATCACCTGGTGCAGGGGCCGTATTGTTCAGACAATTGGCAATGGTAAACCCTAAACGTGCAATGTCGTCGGGCGATATGTGCAGGCTACCGGAAGCAATCTCGTCAAGCTTGGTTTGAGTGGGATAAGCTATAAAAAGCTCCCCCCTTTCCTGCTGGGCAAACTCACGTAACGCGGCATCGTGCCAGGAGGGTATATTTATTTGCTGTGCATTTTCAAAAGGCTTTTTACTTACAGCCTGCCGCAGGGCCAGCGCCAGCAATGGCGCGGTATTGGTCAAATCTTCTCCCAGTATCAAAATCGCATCGGCCGCTTCGGATTCTTTTAAAGATGGCGTATGGATATATCCTGAGTTTACAGTATGGAGGATAGTTCGCATCAGCTGGGCTTCATTCTCGGAAATCCCCTGGTAAAAATTTTCTTTTCCTACCAATTGCATCAGGGCAAAGTTTGTTTCCAATGATGCCCGTGGGGAGGCAATGCCTATTACTTTGTTGTTTGATAAAATCCCTTTCAGGTGGCTATATAAACTTTGTTTATCCGCCGCATCTGGAATTTTACTGCGTATTAAAGGTTGCTGAATACGGTTTATGCTGTTTACAAATTCATACCCAAACCTGCCCCGGTCACAAATAAAATAACCGTTAACCTCGCCATTAAAGCGGCTGGTGATCTGCCGGAGTTCACCATATCGTTCGCCTGCAATAATATTACAGCCCAGGCTGCAATGCTGGCAAATAGAGGGAGCCATGGTCATATCCCATTTCCGGGTATAATGTTCCTTGAGGGTTTTGTCGGTAAAAACTCCGGTAGGGCAAACTTCAGCAAGATTACCGCTAAACTCGTTTTCCAGGATACCATCCTGAGCCCTTCCAAAATAAACATGATCATGTGCTGCAAATACATCAAGGTCTTTTCCACCTGCATAATCTTTATAAAACCTAACGCAGCGGTAACACTGTATGCAGCGGTTCATTTCATGATTGATAAAAGGCCCGAGATATTGGTTTTTATAGGTGCGCTTTTTGTATTGGAACCGACGGTAAGTGTGACCTGTCATCACGGTCATGTCCTGTAAATGGCAAGCACCTCCCTCATCGCAAACCGCGCAATCATGCGGGTGATTAGTCATGAGCCATTCAATAACCTGTGAGCGAAAAGCTTTGGCCGTGGGATCGTTCACGGACAAATACATGTTGTCTTTCACCGCTTCCATGCATGACATCACTATACGGCCGTTGGTGTCCTGTTCGTCCTTAAAAAGTTTAATGGCACATTGGCGGCAGGCTCCTACCGACCCCATAGCGGGATGCCAGCAAAAATAAGGCAGGTTAAAACCAAGCGTAAGACAGGTTTCAAGCAAATTTTTGCCAGGTTTTACTTCATAAACTTTACCATCTATATAAATTGCTGCCATTGTGTTTTACCTCCACGGACATCTTTTTTCGTTTATATGCTTTTCAAAATCTTCGCTGAAATATTTCAGGCCGCTTTGCAGCGGTTCCATTGCTCCAGGTGCCAGGGCACAAAATGTGTTACCTGGTCCCAAATATTTAGTATGCATTTTTAACAACTCCAAATCTTCCGGTTGCCCTTCTCCATTTTCAATCGATAGCAAAATCTTTTCTGTCCAGGGCAATCCTTCTCTGCAGGGTGTACACCAGCCGCAGGACTCCTGTGCAAAAAAGTGCTCCAGGTTATGCACAAAACCAACCGGACAAGTTTGATCGTCCAAAATGATCATTGTACCTGTGCCCAGGCGACTGCCGGCCGCGGCTACCGATTTGTAATCCATTTTAATATCCAGGTGCTCCGTCACCAGGAAATCAGTAGAAGCACCACCCGGAAGGGCTCCCCTGAATTTGAAGCCATTTTGCATTCCGCCAGCATGTTCTTCAATGAGCTGCCGCATGGTAGTTGTCATTGGTAATTCCCATAAGCCGGGTTTATTTACTTTGCCGCTGATGCCATATAATTTAGTTCCGGCATCAGCTCCGGGGCTCAGGTCTTTAAACCAATCAGCCCCGTTATTAACAATATGCGGAATGTTGCAGAGCGTTTCTACGTTATTAACAATGGTGGGTTTGCCAAATAAACCGCTTATCTGCGGAAAGGGAGGTTTGGTACGGGGAGTGGCCCGCTTTCCTTCCAGCGCATTCAACAGCGCGGTTTCTTCTCCGCACATATATCGGCCAATACCTGTATGCAAATGCATTTCGAGGTTAAAACCTGTACCCAAAATATTTTTCCCGAGATAACCGGCTGCATACGCTTCATCTATGGCCTGCCTGATGAGCCGGGCTGCCTTTTTATAGGCCCAGCGCAAAAAGACATACGATATATTAGCCTGTATAGCATATGCAGATACGATCATACCTTCAATTAATTGATGGGGATTGCCTTCAAGCAGCAGGCGGTCCTTAAAAGTTCCGGGCTCCATTTCGTCGGCATTGGCAACCAGGTATTTGGTTTGCGCACTATCATTCATGGGCACAAAACTCCATTTAATTCCAGTATTGAAACCTGCACCCCCACGGCCCTTAAGGTCCGACTCCTGCACCATTTTTGTAATTTCCTGTGGGGCCATGGTAATTGCCTTGTGCACAGCCCGATAACCGCCCACACGCACATAATCTTTAAGATTAAGCGGGGGGCGATTAATGTTGATATGCTGTGTGAGTGGCGTTTCCATGTTATTATTTATATTCTTTTAATATGTCATCCAGTTTATCGATGGTTAAATCCCGGTACAGATCATCATTAATCATTAATGCAGGGGCATGATCGCAGGTGCCGAGGCAAGGATTGGGTAAAAGGGTAAACCTGGCATCAGAAGTGGTTTCTCCAAATTTGATATGCAGCCGGGTTTTCAGGTGCTCATAAATTTTTTCATAACCCATTACATAGCAACTGATGCTATCGCACAGTAAAATAATATTGCGGCCAACCGGCTTACGGAAAATGAGGTTGTAAAATGTTGCCACACTGTCCAGTTCTTCGGCCGACATATCCATATGGGCGGCTATGGCATGAAGACTTTCATCCGAAATCCATCCACGATGATGCTGCACAATTTTCAATGCTTCAATACAGGCAGCTTTCCGAACGGGGACAAGTGCGATCTCATGATCTATCTTCCTAATTTCATCCGTTGATAGCATATCTTTTTATTTTATCCTGTAACTTCTATTCTTCGCCTATTTCATCTGTCAATATCGGCCAGTACATAATCCATAGCCCCTAAAATGGATAGTAAATCGGCAACCGTATACCCCTTGCTGATATATGGCAACATTTGCATGTGCGGGAACGAGGGCGTTCGGATCCTGACCCTATAGGGCGATGTGTTGCCATTACTGGTGAGGTAATAACTGTTGGCCCCTTTAGTGGCTTCGATACAACTCATCGCTTCGCCAGCTGGAATTACCGGGCCCCAGCTTACATTTAAAAAATGAGTAATTAGCGTTTCAATATCCTGCATGGTGTGTTTTTTGAGGGGTGGCGTAGTTAAAGGATGATCGGCCTTATAATCCCCTTCAGGCATATTTTTCACACATTGATCAATAATGCGCAGGCTTTGCCACATTTCTTCAACACGTACCCTGGCCCTATCATAACAATCGCCATTTTGTGCTGTCGGGATATCAAATTCAAAGTTTTCATAACCAGAATAAGGTTGTTTTTTTCTGAAATCCCATTCAAAACCACAAGCCCGTAAACCCGGGCCGGTCACCCCCCACTCTATGGCTTCCTCCAGGGTGTAAATGCCAATACCAACGGTTCGGCCTTTGAAAATGCTGTTACGCATCACCATCTGATGATACTCCCTGAGTTGTTTGGGGAAATAAGCAACAAAATCGCGCACCAGTTTATCCCAGCCTTTCGGTAAATCCTGGACAACTCCCCCAATCCTAAACCAGTTAGGGTGCATCCTGGCTCCGCAAATAGCTTCAACAATATCAAATATCTTCTCCCTATCGGTGAACATGTAAAATACGGGAGAAAGCTGCCCCAAATCCTGGGCAAAAGTGCCGTACCATACCAAATGACTCGCGATGCGGAAAAATTCACATAACATGATGCGCATTACCTTTACCTTTTCAGGAACGGTAATGCCGGCCAGTTTTTCAACTGCCAGCAAGTACGCCAGATTGTTCATCACCCCACCCAGGTAATCTACCCGGTCGGTATAAGGTATATAGGTATGCCATGACTGGCGCTCGCCCATTTTTTCTGCTCCGCGATGATGAAAGCCAATATCGGGAACAGCATCAACAATATCTTCGCCATCTAACTGCAGAATGATGCGTAAAACGCCATGTGTACCGGGATGCTGAGGGCCAAGGTTCAGGAACATGAAATCGGCATCCTCACTATGTCTTTTTAATCCCCAGTCTTCCGGTCTGAATTGCAGGGCTTCCTGTTCACGGTCTTGTTTTTCGTCCCAAAGTTTAAATGGGCCCATTTCAGTAGCCCTTGCCGGATGTTCTTTTCGCAAAGGATGCCCTTCCCAGGTCAGTGGCATCAGTATACGGCTTAAATGGGGATGACCTTCGAAAGTTATGCCAAACATATCGTAAACTTCGCGTTCATACCAATTGGCATTTTTCCATAAAGAACTAATGGATGGCATGGATGGAAAACTGCCGTGTAAGGCTACTTTGAGGCGGATAAAGACGTTTCGTTTAAATGAAAGCAGATGATATACAACGGTAAAATCAGACGATGGCGATCCGTTGTTATTAGCCTGGCTCCGCTCATCAATAGCGCACAGGTCATACAATAATTCAAACGGATGATGGATAGTGTGCTTAAGATAGCTAAGTACCTTTGTTATGTTTTCTTTTGCAACCCATAAAGTAGTCATCTCATCAACTGTAAGTTGCTGAGTAAAGACAGACTCTCCAAATTTAGAGGTCAATTCATCTGCCAAGCCTGAATGATTATCCATGCTCTTTTAAACTTTATTTAGGTTTATTTAATACTAATAGCCTGATACAGGTATCAAATCATGTTCAAATCTCATCGGGAGAGCGAAAATCGATCATCTTTTTTCGTTCTTCCCTTTTTTCTTCCTTCATTGATACTTGTTCGGGCTTTATAACTCCCTGTGGACCAATGGCCCAGCTTAAAGGTCTTTGTTCTTTGCCTACTGAGGCCGCCAGCAACATCAACCCCTGCATAAAAGCATCAGGCCGGGGCGGGCATCCGGGTACGTATACATCTACCGGTAAAAACTTATCTACTCCCTGTACAACACTATAAATATCATACATGCCGCCTGAGTTGGCGCAGGAGCCCATGGAGATTACCCATTTTGGCTCCATCATTTGCTCGTGCAAGCGTTTAATGATGGGGGCCATTTTCACAAAAACAGTTCCGGCTATAACCATTACATCAGCTTCACGGGGGGTTCCCCGTATCACTTCGGCCCCAAAACGTGCAACATCATATTTGCTGGTTAAACTGGTGGCCATTTCCACAAAACAGCATGAAAGGCCAAAATGAAATGGCCACATCGAATTTTTTCGTCCCCAGGCCAGTAAATCCTGAACTGTGGTAAGCATAACACTTTGCCCCACAGACTCTTCAAAAGAACCTGTTCCTTTTAGCGTATTTGCCGGTTCAGCCGGGTTACTGAGCCACCATTTCATATTACAGGTTTCTTTAGGTTTAGTTTTTTATACGCTTTCAGAATTTTCTTGCCATCGGGGCCAAAATCCAATGCTCCGAGGCTCCACTCATAAATTAACACCGCAACCAGCAGCCCAATAAAAACACAAATACTGAGATAACCCGGCCACCCGAGTTCTTTAAATGCCAAGGCCCATAAAACAATAAATACCACCTCGATATCAAAGATGACAAACATCATGGCAACCAGGTAAAATTGGGCCGAAAAACGCAGTCTTGCTGACCCGGTTTCTAATATGCCTGATTCGTAAGGCTGGCCGGTGGCCCTATCTGTATGACGTTGGCCCAAAAAATAGGAAAGGGAAATAATAAGGATCATTAAGGCTAAAACAAAAGCACCGTAAACTATAAATGGCCAGAACGGTACACTGGATGGGTTTGATACATTCATAATTATTATATTATAAAACAACCTCAACAAACTGCTTTTGTCCTTGAATGGGGTATTTCCCTGAATTTTAGCTTAGGAATTATAAATAATTATACTTCGCCTTTAATGTAATGTTCCATGTTTTCGATAATGAATTTTTGCTCTTCGATGATGTATTTCACTACGTCGCCAATGGAAACAATACCCATTAATTTGCCATCGTCTATTACCGGCAAATGCCTTATAAACTTATCGGTCATCAACCTCATGCAATCTTCTATGCTATTGCTGGAGGATACCGTAACCGGATTTTCTGTCATGATTTCCCCAACCAGGATTTCTTTGGAAGCTCTCCCTTTTAGGATCACCTTACGTGCGTAATCTCTTTCCGTGAAAATGCCGATGAATTCTCCTTGTTCCATCACTAAAATGGCACCTATGTTTTTTTCGTACATTAACTCCAGTGCTTCAAAAACAGTAATATCCGGGCTTACAAAAATTGGAGATTTGCTTTTAGTACATAAGATATTTCTAACACATCCCATAATGAGCTCCTTTCTGGTTAGGGGTTTGGAAATAAACTGGTTATAAATTGGTTATAATAAAGTTACTTAATTATTTTAGTAAAAAAAAAGGAATTGGAGATAATAATACTGCAGTTTATTTTTTAATAAATAAAACTGGCTTTAAGAGCAAAGCAGAGGTATAATTATAAGACACCAATAAGGCTAAGTAATTTTGATTACGATACCTTATTACTGGCATAGTAATGCCTGCAACTATGTATCGATGAACCGGGAAAATGAAAACAACTTTAGGAGATTAATTATTCTTTAACCCGATCTGGTGATTAGTATAATCTGTAAGGTATTCGTTTTTTAAAAAAAAGTCGATACTCAGAATTGTCCGGTAATCGGCTGTGTTATTAGGATTTTGTATCTCGGTAAGGTTACCTGTACTTGAGGTAGTATATGTATAGGTAAAACCCTTATTGGTGGTTAAAGTTACCTGAGAATTTGCAGGTAACCGACCCAATGAAGTTGTGGCCAGTTTATCTTCAATAATAGTAACCGATGGCGTTCCGGTATCGAACAGGAACTGTGCATCAATGGTTTTTCCGCTGTAGGAAATGGTTCCGGGTATATTTGGCGAATAACCACCGCTTGAATAATAAGTAAGCGGATGCATAATAAAACCAGCTGATGAAAGATCTGAGGTGGTTAGCCCCATGGTGAGCAGTCCGGAAACATAAGTACCGGTGCTGCTAAAGCTCGTGGCATTTAAGGTGGCCAGTTTAAAACCGCTTATAAGGCCCGTACCTGTATCAAAATATCTTAGCGGACTTGTTATCTCGCTGTTGGCATAGCTTGTACCTGGCCCCACTCCAAAAACATCAGCCGAATGTGCAGCCATTTTCTTACCATCTCCATCAACTATCTTATAATACAAAAAAATGGGAACGCGTTTAAATGTATAATTTCCCGATGTATTACCTATTTTAATGCTGGCATAGGCCAGGTTGCCATATTCTTTAGTGGTGCCTGTAGCATCGCCAAAACTTACTGTACCGGTTTTTGAAGTTACGGTAATCCCGTTTACAACTACCGAGTCGCCGGTTACCTGTATGCCCGATGTGGTGATCATGGAAGCTGGCAGGATGCCCGTTGCATCTATCGTTATACCTGATGACCCGGTATCAAATACCCCAAAATAGCTAAACGACTGGGTACCTATTTGTGTAATAGGGATAAATATCCTTTTACCACCCCCGCTGGTATATTCATACAAACCAACTGTAACCGGATTAATGGTTGCCGTTGCGATTTTCTCTTTTTTACAGGAGTTTAGGGTTACTATAATAAGCAGGCAAGCTATCGGTTGCCGCAGTAAAAGGATCTTTTTTAATTTCATATTAATCATTGAGAGCTACAAGCATCCTCACCGAAAATAAAAGCGGATGATTGGTTCATATCAAAAGTACAATGCTGCGCAAATAAGAATGACCAAGAATCGATAAATAGCCCCTTTGAATCGATTAAGTGGGTTACCACTGCTGCAGGAATGACAGGGGCTTTACATATCCAAATTTAGTTTCAATGGCCCCTGGCCTTACATTAACGGCTTTTTGATAATATGATTGTGAAGCTCTATAATTTTTGTTAAGATAATGCAACCAATTGTGTATTAACCCCGTAACTATTGCAGGCCGGTAAGCCGGCAGCACAAATAAACAATTGGCGGCTTTTGCGGGGAGCAGTATCATTTTATAATAGTTAAACTACCTGACATAACACTTCTTTTGTTTTTAAGATTTGGACAGGACGATGTTAAAAATTAATATGATGACGGTTTAATTGATGAGGTGATATCGTTTTTCTCAATATATTTATGCCCTGTATTGATACCAGACATAACCGATCCAAGTTATAGAAGTGACTATCGCAGGAAAAATTAAAGACTTGGCATATTATTGATGAATAAAAAACTAATAAAACGTGGAACGGCATCAAAAAACCTTTATCGCCTGTTTATTATCTTTTTGCTTTTTACCTTCCTGATTACTGCCGGCTCATTGGTCTTAAAGTATTCCATTGTACAAAAGCTTGACAAATTAAGCAGCCAGTTTAGTGAGCCATCCAAAACACAGGACATTAGCAATATCCTTTTGGATTTGAACAGGGCCGAAAACGATTTTCAGCAGGCCGGTTTATATGGACACAGTGACAAGCTGGAAGACTATAAGCTTAAACTCAAAAGCATCTTTAGCCGGATAGAATCTGTATTAAGAGAATACCAGGCGGATAGCGCTAAATACTTCCCCGGGAGCGAACAGCATATTTCAGAATCATTTGAAAAAAAGCTGCTGCTCTCTCAAAAGGTATTTGTGTTGCGGCATGATTTCGACTCCCTTTTGAGAGTAACTACCATAGAAAGTATTAATGCTGCAGTGCCTGGGAATTTGACCAGGGCTACTTACTTTAAACAGAGTATAAAAGAAAAGTACTCGGCAGATACTACAGTAAGCGTCAATAACAAAGGGAAAAAGAATGGATTATTTAGGCGTTTAAAGGATGCTATTACTAACAAAAACCAGGCTACGGTCAAAACTTTAACCATTAGGAGGGAAAAACAGGTCAGGGATTCTGTTATCCGGTCCCTTAACAGGAAACATGGGGAAGTTATTGGGAAATTATTGCAAGAATTAAATCAGAAAAATGGTCGGCTTGTTCAATCAAATAAACAATTAATAGCAGCCAACCTTAGCCTGGTTACGCAACTACACGATCTTTTACAACAGTTAAGGGATATTGATTTAGGCCTATGGGAAAAAGGCAGGAGCGAAATACTGAAACAATACCAGGCAGCTACCAGTGAAATGAATAAGTTCACGGGAATAGCCATAAGCATGGTGCTGATCTTTATTATCTTACTCATTATATACATTCGTAAGGCCCGGGTAGCTGAACAAAATTATTTAGCGGAGAATGAGAGAGCGGTTATGCTTGCGGGTCAGAAATCAGAAATACTGGCAACAATGAGCCATGAAATACGAAACCCGCTAACGGTAATTACCGGTACTATTTATATGCTCAATAAAACCGTGCTTTCTGAAGATCAGCAAAAAAAACTGGCCTCTATTAACCTTTCCTCAACAATGCTGATAGAAACGGTTAATAATATTCTGGATGCCGGAAAAATGGATCATCAGCAAACCGGTGTTCTTACGCTGGTTACTTTTGATCCCTGTCATGAAATTGGGGAAGCAGTGGAAACGATGAAGTTTATGGCTGAAAAAAAAGGGATAAAGTTAACTTCCGAATTTACAGATGAAGTAGAAATCAAAGTTAAAGGAGACGCGTTCAGGCTGAAACAGATTATGATCAATCTTTTAAGCAACGCTATCAAATATACTGACGATGGTGGGGTAACAGTCAAAACCTTTATTCGCCCGATAAATGAGCATACCGCCGAACTGGATGTAAGTATCACTGATACGGGAATAGGTATTCCAAAAGAACATCAGGCTAAATTATTTACCCGTTATTACCAGGCTAACCGTACTGACGGGAAACCGGGAACTGGTTTGGGATTATATATTTGCCGGCAACTTATCAATCTGCAGCAAGGCAGTATATATATTGACAGTGATGCAGGCAAGGGCTGTTGCATGCGGTTTACAATACCCTATCAAAAGGGTTGACCAAATGATGTAGTATAGAGACCGTTATATTTACTAATGGCTATCATTTTTATGAAATGGGAGAAAGTTTAAATAGGGAAAAGCCGGAAATCAGGCTTCGGGCGTTCAGGGCTATTGATGAACCTGAAACCTGTGAGTTGTTTATTCAGGGCCATACTCAGGTATTAACCAGTATTGGTGTTACCAAGGTTACATCTTCTAAAAATGAATGGGCAAAAAATCCTGCTGCTTTTGTAATAATTGTAGAGTCATTAAATGGGAAAGAGGTATATGGAGGTGCAAGGGTACATGTTTCAGGGGGGACAGAGCCTTTGCCCATAGAACAGGCTACCGGTAAATTAGATCCATCGGTTTTTGAATTGGTCCGGAAATATGCTCCATATGGCACCGGGGAGATATGTGGTCTGTGGAATTCGCATGAGCTTTCGGGATATGGAATAGGAACCCCCTTGCTGATACGCACAGGCATTGCCATTTCATCCCAGATCGGCATACAGTCACTCTTCGCATTATGTGCTCCCTATACTGTAAAACCGGTTGTGAATTGTGGGATGGTACTCGAAGACAGTATCGGCAATAAAGGAACATTTTATTATCCGAAACTTGATCTTATTGCAACAGCCATG
Source organism: Mucilaginibacter lappiensis (assembly GCF_050433765.1). Lineage (GTDB taxonomy): Bacteria > Bacteroidota > Bacteroidia > Sphingobacteriales > Sphingobacteriaceae > Mucilaginibacter > Mucilaginibacter lappiensis_A. The sequence continues at coordinate 152,409 of NZ_JBNPWP010000013.1, forward strand.
ATTTTAAAGGATGTTCCGGTTTTAAGTAAAGCTCATGAGGAAGATAAGCTTTTGATATCTCAAATGAGAGCTAATCCTAATAATTTAAAGATACTTGAATTAAAAAATAAGAAAATAAGCATTGATTTTGAACTCCAGATCCCGAACCTTGATAAATGGAATTTATTTCAAACTATTGAATCGGCCCAAAAGACTTTTTTGAAAAGTAAAACTGACAACAACGATCCGGACTTTTTTTAAAAACTATTTATTTTTGATAAATGGTAACTTATTCAGATTCTAATCGTTAAGAATTTCTTAATCACAATACAGATGAATAACATATCAACTTTTTTGGCAGACTTTAAGAATACAAAAAGTGTTTACCAGCCAATCATATTAAGACTGGATGATAAATCGGATAAAGTAACTTTTAACAGGCTATTTGAAGATGCTAAAGTTACATTTGTGTGTGACGAAATATATAGTCAGCTGCAGGAACTGATCAAGTGCCGTAATCCTTCAATAAAAATTAAACAAGATGAATATCCCGAACTTATTACTAAGCATTTGGCAGGAAAAGATATTCAGGAATATGGAACATGGGTTTATTATCCATGGAATCAACAATTGGTACATCTGCTGGCCGAGGGTGAATTTGTTGAAGTTCGTACGAACAGGAATCAATATAAAATAACCAGGGCAGAACAAGATATAATACATACAAAGAAGATCGGCATTATTGGTCTTTCTGTTGGACAGTCTATAGCGCTAACATTAGCAATGGAACGGGGGTTTGGTGAACTGCGCCTTGCTGATTTTGATGAATTAGAATTAAGTAATTTAAACCGCATTCGTACCGGGGTTCGCAATATGGGACTTCCCAAAGTAGTAATCGCGGCCCGGGAAATTGCTGAAATAGATCCTTTCCTTAATGTAACCTGTTTTTTTGAAGGTTTAACTGAGGAGAATATGAATGATTTCTTTTTGAAAAATGGAAAGCTTGATCTCCTGGTGGATGAATGCGATGGGCTTGATATAAAAATAATGTCGCGTTTCAAGGCAAGAGCGCTTAAAATACCGGTAGTGATGGATACCAGTGACCGGGGGATGCTGGATGTAGAACGGTTTGACCTGGAACCAGACCGGCCTATATTACATGGAACAGTAGAAGATGTAGATCCTGAAAGTATAAAAGGATTAACTAATGAAGAAAAAATACCCCTTGTTTTACAAATGCTGGGTATTGAAAATGTATCATTACGAATAAAGGCTTCTATGATAGAGGTTGAACAAACCATAAATACCTGGCCGCAGCTGGCAAGCTCTGTTGCGTTGGGTGGAGCTGTGGGGGCTGACGTTTGCAGACGTATTCTATTGAACCAGTTTCACGATTCAGGAAGATACTATATTGATCTGGATGAGATAGTGAGTGATAAGGTACCTGAACCATTTATTTCACAAGTACCTGTTAATCCTTTTTTACCGCTCCATGCAGACGAAATGCGTTTATTAGTTAATAAGTATCAGGCAGAAAATAAAGCTGATACCATAGCTCCTGATCATGATATAATAAATGAGTTGGTTACTGCTGCCTGTGCTGCCCCTTCAACAGGGAATGACCAGCCCTGGAAATGGTTGTATCGTGATGGGATCTTATTTCTTTATCATGACCAATACCGCTCTTTTTCTTTTGGTGATTTTCAGAAAAGCGCTTCATTTATTTCTTTTGGTGCTGCATATGAAAATTTGTATATCCATGCGCTGAGTAAAGGGATAGAACCATTTTATGAATTTTTGCCCGATATTGAAAATGAAAAATTAGTTGCAGCCATTCGTTTCAAAAAAGCTGGAAATAAGTTGAATCCTGAATTGATTAATCTCGACAAAGCCATTTTTAAACGCCACACCAATAGGAACCCTTCGCCCAAAACGGAACTTTCGTTAAGTGTTTTTCAAAAGTTGGCAGCTATTACCGAGTCAATTCAGGGAGCAAGGTTTCAATATTTTACAGATGAGCATGAACTAAAAGAATTGGGGGATATTGTTGGTGCATGTGACAGGGCTCGGCTTTTAAATCCGGCCGGACATCATGATTTTATTAATCATGAAATGAGATGGACCTCCGAAGAAGCAAAAATTAAAAAAGATGGCATCGATGTAAAAACCCTGGGCTTTACTAATTCCCAATTGGCAGCTTTAAACATCATTAGGGACGAAAGTGTGATCAGAACCATTAATAAGCTAAAGGGAGGATACGGATTTGATTCTCTTGCAAAAAAAATCGTGAAAACAGCATCGGCACTATGTATGATTACTTTGCCGAAATACGATCTGATGAATTTTTTTGAAGGCGGACGTGCTATGGAGCGATTCTGGTTAGAAGCTACTAATCTTAATCTGGCCGTACATCCGGTAATTTCTCCGTTTTATTTGTTTTCAAGAATATTACATGGCAAGGGCGAAGGTTTAGATACCGAAACTATTCAGGAGCTTATGGGTTTAAGAAAAAAAATGGATGAAATTGCTGTGTTAGGAAATGACCGTGCTGAGGTGTTTTTTACTAAGATTGCCGTAGCCGAAGAACCTGCATTAAAAGCTTATAGATTACCAATAGACGAAGTATTAATGTTAGATTAGTATTAAATTTCTGTACCAATTTATAATTGACCATCCGGCCTAAATCTTTTACCAGTTAATATGAACAGGTTTTATCTCCTACTTTTATTTCTTCAAGTCCTTGTTTTACCAAAAGGATTTGCACAAAAAATAATTGTTTTTAAGGGAGATAATATGGTTATTGGTCAAAACGTCTCTATTTTGGAGGATCCTACCGGCCGTCTTGAAATTGAATCAGTGCGCATGTCTTCCGGATTTAGGAGTTCTCAGTCTGAGGTGCCAAATCTACAACTGAGTTCATCAGATTTTTGGCTGAGGTTTACAATCAGGAATGAAAGTTCAGAAGATCAGCTTCTGCTTAATCTGGAGTACCCTACCTTAAGTTTATGCGAACTTCATTTTCCGGTTAGTGGGGTATACAACGCAGTAAAATTAAGCGATAAAGAACCTTTTGGAAATAGAAAATATAAACACCAGGATTTTCTTTTCGATGTAAAAATCCCAAAAGACAGCACATCTACATTTTACCTCAGGGTGAGGAGCAATGAGCAGATGATTTTGCCCTTAGTTTTAGGTACACCACTAAAAATAGCAGAATCAAAACTTACCCATGATTTACTTTGGGGAGGACTCATTGGGTTATTATCAGTCATGGTACTTTATAACTTGTTCGTCTTCATCTCTACCAGAGACATCAGTTATTTATATTATGTATCCTATACTTTATTAATTGGCCTTACGCAAACCTCATTATCGGGCTACACCTATCGCTTTATTTTTCCTGATCATCCGGAACTCTTTAATTTAGGCATCGTCATATTCCCGGCGTTGGCGGGTATTTCCCTTTTAATATTTGCACAATCATTTTTAGGCGTTAAACAACGAATGCCTGCAATGGGATGGGTATTTAAAATGGTGATCTTACTGTATGCAGCCGCTATTGTGCTAAGAATTTTTGGCTTTGATCAAACCAGCTACAGGATGATCGATATTTCTGCATTATGCCTAACCTTTAGTGTGTATATAGTTGTAATTAAGCTTTCTTACAATGGCTACAGGCCAGCAAGACTTTTTTTATTGGCCTGGACGCTGTTTTTGACCGGTATAATCTTGTTTGTATTGCGAAATTTAGGTGTATTACCTTATAATAATTTCACAAACTATACCATGCAGTTAGGTACAGCTTTTGAAGTTACCTTGTTGTCGCTCGCATTGGCCGATAAGATAAATATATTTAAAGCCGAAAAGGAAAAATCGCAGGCAGAAACAGTAAATGCCTTAAAAGAAAACGAACGGATTATTCGCGAACAAAATGTAGGTTTAGAATTAAAGGTAAATGAGCGCACTATTGAATTAAGTGAATCAAACCGGGAACTCCAAAATACGCTTGAAAATTTAAAGCAGACCCAAACCCAACTGGTAGAATCAGAAAAAATGGCGTCCCTGGGCCAATTAACCGCAGGCATAGCCCATGAAATTAATAACCCCATTAATTTTGTAACTTCAAATATTAATCCTTTAAAACGTGACATTGATATAATGTTCAATGCCCTAACGGTGATTGAAAATTTAGGTATGTCTGACTCCCCCCCTGCTGATAAACAAAAACAGATAAAGGAGTATAAAGAAAATTTGGATTTTGACTACCTTACATCAGAGATCAACCATCTAATAAAAGGGATCAATGAAGGGGCCAACCGGACTGCTGAAATTGTTAAAGGACTGAAGATTTTTTCGCGCCTGGATGAAGATGTGTTAAAAAAAGCAGATGTGAATGAGGGGCTTGCCTCAACCATGATTATAGCAAATAACCTGCTAAATAGTAAAATAAAAATCATTAAAGAATATGGTAATTTGCCCGAGATAGAATGTTACCCGGGAAAATTAAATCAGGCGTTTTTAAATATTATTTCAAACGCTATTTATGCCGTACAAAAGAGATTTGGTGAAAATACTGGTGGTGAAATAACCATCATAACAACCCATGATGAAAAAAATATATTCATAAGCATAAAAGACAACGGAACAGGCATGAATGCCCAAACACAAAAAAAGGTTTTTGAACCTTTTTTTACAACAAAAGAGGTTGGAGAAGGCACAGGTTTGGGTATGTCAATTGTTTATAATACTATCAAAAAACATAATGGGTTTATTAATGTTAATAGTTTGCAGGGTGAGGGGACTGAATTTGTTTTACAAATACCCATAAACTTCACAAAAATGTAAAAACTCCCATCTACTAAATGTCAGAAAAAATTAAAATATTATATGTAGATGATGAGCAGGATAATCTTATAGGATTTAAAGCATCCTTAAGGTTTGATTATCAAATTTTAACAGCTGTAACCATCCCACAGGCTATAGATTCCCTAAATAATCATCCTGAAATTAGGATTATTTTTTGTGATCACCGTATGCCCGAAAAAACCGGGGTTGATTTTTTTGAAGAAATCAAGATCAGCCACCCGCTTCCGGTACGTATCCTACTAACGGCCTATGCTGATGTTGAATCCATAATTGGCGCTATAAATAAAGGGAATATTTTTAGATATATACAGAAACCATGGACTGAGGCCGAACTTATTTCGGCAATAGATGAGGCTAATAAGTTTTATATGGCCAGTTCAATGCTTTCTGTTAAAAATGATGAATTACAAAAAGCCTATGTAGAACTGGATAAGTTTGCTTATAGTGTTAGCCATGATATCAGGGGCCCTCTATCCGGGATTTTGGGAGCAATTAACCTGGCACGTGAGATGGATGATATTGAAGATATGAAAGAGATGTTGTTCTTAATGGAAAAATCATTAAAGAAACTGGATACTTATGTTTTAAGCATGCATGATTATTATAGTTTACAACGAGGGGAACTAAAAATAACAGAAATTGATTTCAATGAAATTATTGATGAATTGCAAGCCATTTATACAGTAAATTCAAAAATAAATAATGTAGCGTTTAATATAAGTGTTACACAAGACGAAATTTTTCGTAACGATAAAGCCCCGTTAAGGCTCATCCTTAATAATCTTTTATCAAATGCTTTTAAATATCAGAATAAAAAAAGCCACAATAAATCTGTTGAGGTTATTGTTGAGATACAGAAAGGAGTAGCAACAATTTACGTGAAAGATACCGGTATAGGCATTTTGGGGAGCCACGTTGGGGAAATATTCAACCTTTTTTATCGTTCAAACTCTGCAGAAGTAGGATCTGGCCTGGGATTATATAATGTAAAAAACGCATTATTAAAATTAAACGGACAAATAGAAGTCAACTCCGTTTTGCACAAGGGAACAACCTTTAAAGTTACAATTCCATCTATCTGATGAATATAGAATTTTCGTTTATAGTAATTGATGATAGTGAACTGGACCGCTTTGTTACCCAGAAGTTTTTAGAACGCAGTACTAAGAGCTTAATTATTAAGACTTTTCAAAATGCACAACATGCCCTGGAAATAATAAGTGAAACCATTATTGAGGATACGTCAATTCCTACCATAATTTTGCTCGACTTACAAATGCCTGTAATGAATGGGTTAAAATTTGTTGAAGAATTTGAAAAATTCCCTGCTGAGACTAAAAAAAATTATAGGATTATTGTGTTAACGATATTATCATCTGCAAGCCATCCCGGCGATATTGACAGAATACTTACTTATGAAACAGTAAATAGCATCATAGAAAAACCTCTTACCAAAGAAAAACTGGTTTCCTTATTAAAGGAGATAAGATCTGCTATTTAACCCAATCAACTATTAAGAAAGTAGCTTTTGTCTTAGCAAAAACTCTAATTGATCATTTGAGCCTTCCAACTTTTCATTCATCTCTTTTAATTGAGCTTTTTCAAGGTAGGCTGCATATGCCGCGTTTATGGCCAAATCCATTTCTTCTTCTTTCCATGGTTTGGTTATATAGTGAAATATTTTCCCTTTATTAACTGCATCTACCACCGCTGCCATGTCTGCATAGCCTGTTAAAAGGATTCTTATTGAATCAGGAAAGTTATCCAATACCTTTTCTAAAAATTCAACACCTGTCATTTTAGGCATGCGCTGATCTGTGATGATTATATGTACCTTATTAGTTGTCAATATTTTCAAGGCTTCATCTCCACCCAGCGCCGTTAAAACCTCATATTTTATCCGGAAAGTAGCCTTGAACGAAAACAAATTGTTTGCTTCATCATCCACATAAAGTATAGTTATTTTATCTGTCGCCACGTTGTCTTAATTAGAAATAAACTTATTGTAAAGTTACTAATTATTAATTTGTCTGGATGGAAAAGGGTCTTTAGGCTTAACAAATTAATTATAAAATATTAACAACAAATAATTGTATAAAACGTTTAACTATTATATAATAGTCTTAATTATTGACTATACAGTACCTGTAGTTTTTGGTTTTAAACCACAAACATTTTACCCGTTGATCTCAAGCGCATCTTAAATTTCAAGCTTGCATCTCATCAGGCAGATCCAGGCCACAGAGAACAAAACTTCATCTGTTTCTATCCCATCTAACTAACCATGCATGATTCCTTTATAAGGGTAACCATGTTTGTCTTATGCCTTACTTGCTATTAATACTAATACATTTTTTATGCTGATCCTGATTTTTTTTATTGCGCACTGGTTCCTGTCACTTTTTTTTCAGACTTTTTTCCAGCACCGTTACGCCTCTCACCGCATGTTCACTACGAATAAATTCTGGGAGCGTGTATTTTATATCATGGCCTATCTTTTTGAAGGCGCCTCCTTTTTAAATCCCAGGGCTTACGCAATTATGCACCGGGAACATCACGCCTACAGCGATACCGAAAAGGACCCGCATTCACCTCATTTTTTCACCAACGTTATCCAAATGACAAAGGCTACTTTTAAAACATTTGGTGACCATCTGAAAAGAATAAAGGATCCGGAAGCCAGATTTGGTGGGCATTATCCGGAATGGCCTTTAATTGACCGGATGGGTTCTTCCACCTTGTCAAGACTGCTCTTTGGTGTAGCTTATACCTGTTTTTATGTGTTTTTTGCCACCCATTGGTGGATGTTCCTGTTGCTACCCATTCATTTTTTAATGGGCCCTATACATGGCGCTATTGTAAATTGGTGCGGTCATAAATATGGCTATACGAATTTTGACAATAAAGACAAATCCAAAAACACTACCCCCTTTGACTTTTTAATGCTGGGCGAACTGTTTCAGAATAATCATCACAAACATCCCAACAGCGCCAACTTTGGCAAAAAATGGTTTGAGATTGACCCCGTTTACCCAATCATGAAACTGATGCACTGGATGCGGATCATTAAACTCCGGAAAGTATTTTAAATTCCATGCAGCTCCTGCACCAGCGGCTGCAGATTATCAATATCAAATTAACATTAAACAAAAAAACAATGAGTAAAGATAAAGGCAGTAAAGCCCACAAAAAAGCACCAAGCCTGAATAGTAAAAAAGATCAGTCTGATTACCAGGCTTCCAAAAACACATCCTCCAAAGAGGAGCTCATTTCTACCAATAAAAAACACAATTAACATGGCAAGTCAAACAATTGAATTCCAGGCCAAAATGTTTTTGTTTGATCTGAATAACAGCGCCAAAGAGCACTGGTTTAGAACCGATGAAGCATGGGAGATTATTTTAGCCACCGCTGATGAAAAATCAGTCCTTGAAAAAAAATATTACCCCACTATATCGGCTAAAGTATTACCCGAAATATTAGCAGAATTATTTGAATTAATCAAAAAAAAATTAGTGATGATTGTATCCGATCCGGAAAAAAAATTGGATACTAAAACAGTCATTAAAAACCATTTGCAATACCTTATTGCCTTTAACCCCCAACGGCAGCGATCCTGAATCAAATCAACATTTCTTATTATATTATATGAGCCCGATACCTTTAAATTTTTTAGCTGATGCCCTTTTTAGATTATGTATTGCAAACTCCCTCCTACGGTTGGACGGACGAACAGTCGGTTTTAATTAAGCCCACTGTCAAACAAATATTAACCGAGTTCTTTTCAAGGTTAAATGTATTTAAAACCCGTAAAAACTGGCTTCCTTTTTTTAGCTGGCTAAAGGTATTATACCTGATTCCTTTCTTTGTACTCTTTGTCATTTATTTTTTAAGCTGGTGGACCATACTGGCCGCCTTTGTTTATGGAATGATCATTATGGGTACACATGGTACCATTTGGCACCACCGTTACTGTACGCATGGAGCTTACACCTTCCGTAACAAATTCTGGCGTTTTATTACCCAGAACTTAACGCTCTGTGTTATCCCCGAAGAAATTTACGTCATATCGCATCACGTGCATCATTCCAAATCTGATAAACCAGGCGATCCTTACAATGCACAGGCTGGTTTTCTTTATTGTTTTTTAGCAGATGTAAATCATCAGCCCATAGCCAAAGAACTGAATGAGGATGATTACAACCGGGTAAAGTCACTGATGAAACACACAGGGGTAAAAGCAAATACTTATTTGCAATACCAGCGCTGGGGCTCATATGTAAACCCATGGCGCGCAATACTATCCTGGATACTCAACTGGTCATTCTGGTACCTCGCGTTTTACCTGATGGGTGGCCATGCCCTGGCCTTTTGTTTATTTGGTGCAGCCGGGTTCTGGGCTATCGGGGTACGTACCTTTAATTACGAAGGCCATGCAAAAGGCAAAGACAAGCAACGGGACGGAACCGATTACAGTCGTAAAGACAAATCCATCAATCAGTTATGGCCGGGACTTGTAGCTGGCGAATGGCATAATAACCATCATCTATTCCCCAAAAGTGCCAGAAGCGGATTTAAGCCAATGCAGATCGATCTGGCCTGGTATTATATTAAACTGCTGAATATGATTGGCGCGGTAAGTCATTATAAAGATTTCAAGAAACAGTTTTATGAGCAATACTATCGGCCTTATCAGCGGCGGTAAAAAATTATTCTATTCAAGGATAGCCATCTGAGGCTGGTAGCCCATGTAAAAGGCATTGACTACAGACTTTGGGGTTAGCACTGTGACTGTTGATAACGATGGCAGCGGAATGCCTTTTTCATACCCAAATGGCATCCAGTGATATATCAACTGTTCTGCTAACAGGTAAGGCTCATTTTCTATTTGTATAAAGGTACCGTTTGGCAGATTTTTGACAGCTGCTTCAAATGTTACTTTGCCGCCGTTTTTAGCTATCCTTTCCTGGTGCATAATCTGATCTATTTTGCTTATGGCTACTTTGTCAGGAAACTCAAATTCCGGATTGCCCTTCAGCCAGGCGGCTTTAAAACTATTGGCGTCTGCACGGCGGCATTCAAAGCAAGGCCGGTGCCCCGCCGAAAATGCCGTAGCCTCATCCAAAAAAAATAATTCTGTCCAAAGATTTGGCGACATTACCTGCCGGTGCCTGCCTTTAAATTCCAGCAGGCAAATGATCCAGGCTTGATGTTTAAAGGGTCGAAGGATTGTTTTCCCACTACCATGCAATTGACCGCGATTGCCCATCCAAACGCCGCGGGCGCTGCTTTTGATGATATTTCCTTGCGGATCAACGCGATTCTGTAACATGATCATTTATTTAATAAGCCAGTCTTCCTGTTTTTGAGCTACTCCCACTTTGAGATGCATGAACCAAAGATAAAGAATTGATGGGAGGAGCTGTTTATCTTAAACGGCAAGTCCATTCACATCAGCGGTCAGCACTTCGCTCATGTAATCAAAAAATGGGCGCATATTCCGGAAGGCCTGGCAGACCTCCAGGAAGAAATTGTCACTTAAAACTTCCTGGTCCGAAAATCGCCGCATAATGAGGAATTGTTTATAGCGCAACAGATCAATGGCTTCGTGAGCCGGATCGTAGCCTTTAGGGCTGGTCTTTAATTGTTCGCCCTGCAGCAGCTTACCGAAGGTGTCGATAAAAGTGACACTGCTGAGGATATCCCGTAATGGTGTAGCATCAAAGGCGATGTCGTCCCTGATCCGTTTTAAATCCAGTGGGTTTGGTCCCCAGAACCCGCCTAACACGAAACTGTTACCCGGCTCAAAATGGTAATAGTAGCCGCCACGGCGATATTTGGTGGCGCGCCGGAAGCCACCGCTCCAGTTGGTTTTAAACGGGGTTTTATCTTTAGAGAACCGCGTATCCCGGTAGATGCGGTGCAGGCTCTTTTTACCGGTAGGTGTTTCGATGATATCGTGCGTGCTTATATTATTTAATAGCGCATCGGCGAAGGCCTCAACAAAGCCCAGCTCTGTTTGGTAAGCCTCCTTGTTTTGAGCAAACCACTCCCTGGCATTATTACTTTTAAGATCGCGCATAAAATCAAGGCAAGAAGCGGGCAACAAGGGACCGGTCATTGGATTCATGCAGCTAAACTAATGATTTACGCTTTAAAGTGATAACTGCTATCTCGGGCCAGATGCCCACGCGGCCTTTCAGGCCGAGAAAACCAAAGCCGCGGTTCACATACAGGTACTGGCCGCTTTTTTGGTAAAGGCCTGCCCATTGCTTATAAATATACCTGATCGGGCTCCATTTAAAACCAAATAGTTCAAAGCCAAATTGCATGCCGTGCGTGTGCCCCGAAAGCGTGAGGTGGATGTGCTGGTGATGGTCGACCGTTACGGCGTCCCAGTGCGAGGGGTCATGTGACATTAAGATCCGGAAAGCTCCATCCGGCACATTGGCCGCCGCCTTTTCGAGGTCGCCATATTTATGAAAACCACCTTTGCCCCAGTTTTCAACACCGATCAGCGCGACAGACTGGTCATCTTTCTGAATTTGCATGGACTCGTTCAGCAATAATTGGAACCCAATTTCTTTGTGCACTTGCTTCAGGCGATTCAGGTTATCATATTGAGCTGCTTTATTTTCCCACTGCATGTAATCGCCATAGTCATGATTACCCAGCACCGAATATTTGCCATAGGGCGCTTCCAGTTCAGCAAAGGCCGGTATCCAGGGATCCATTTCAGTTGCCTGGTTGTTAACTAAATCACCAGTAAATAAAATCACGTCACTTCCCTGGGCGTTTACCAGGTCAAGCCCTTTTTGCACACCTTGCCTGTCACTGAAGCTTCCGGAATGAATATCTGATAACTGCGTAATGGTAAAACCGTCAAAAGTTTCGGGCAGATCATCAAAATAAAGCGTTTCCCGGCGCACCTTATAGTAGTGGCGTCCACGAGTGATCCCGAACAGCAATAGCAGAAAAAGTGTACCGGCTACAACCAACACAAATTCGCTCACACCATAACTGCGCGGAGGGAAACCACGGAACAGGCGGGTGATATCTTCGAGCATCAGGACTATGGAGCCCACCAGCTTGGGTATAAAGGACAGCAGCATCAGCGCCATTAGCCAGGACACGAGTTTGGTCTTTCCGGTTATCACGCTGTATAGTATCGTACCAGCCAACAAGGCGTCAAATAACCAGTAAGCCAGGTATAGGGAAATATCATGGGTCAGCGTTTCAACCGCTGTAAAAAAGTAAATATCAATGATCAGCCATAACAGCACGATGGCAGGGATTCGTTTCTTCATATGTAGCTAAGACGATTAGGTGCCTAAAAGATTTTAAAAACAGAAACATGATGGCAGTTTGATGACAAAAGGGACTTATTGCCGATTGATTACGGTAAGTTTTGGCTTATTCAAAAGCTGGATTAACGACCGCAATAAACGCTAACGCATCATTTTAACAAAGGCTTAACCGACACATCCGCATTATTCATCGATACATTATATAACAACAATATGGCTATAAATACATTTGATCACTATTAATAATTAACAAATTAAAAATTGAAGTTATGGGCGGATTAGGAGCACCTGAATTAATACTGATCATTGTAGCTGTATTACTATTATTTGGAGGTAAAAAAGTACCTGAACTAATGCGGGGTTTAGGCCGTGGCGTAAAAGAATTTAACGAAGCCAAGGGAGAAGCACAAAGTACTTTCAAGGATAATTAACAATGCAAAACAGCTTTAACCGATACAATACAGGCGTTTATCGACACTAATTGTAACAAAAATGTTTCAATTTATAATTTCACTTCATAAGCATTCAGACACTCCATTAAACTATTATGGAACGTAAATCATTCATTAAAAGCGGAATTGCTGCCTTAGGGGTAGCTTTTATTGCACCTTTGGCAAATTCCTGCAAAAAAGATGCAGATACTACAACTACAACCAGTACATCTTCCAGCAGTTCATCATCCGGCAGCGGCTCATCATCCAGTAGTGGTTCATGTTCAGTAACGTCTTCTGAAACCGCGGGCCCTTATCCTACAATTACCCCTTCCTCCTATGTAAGAAGCAATATTGTTGATGGACAAACCGGTGTAGCCCTCACTATTAAAATAACGATATGCAATACCAATAACAGTTGTGCAGCTTTATCCGGCGCATTGGTTGATATATGGCATTGTACAGCCGTAGGGTATTATTCAGAATATACAGACACCCCCGGCGGTGGTTACGCAAGCGTTGATTATACCTCCTCGCACTTTTTGCGCGGCAGGCAAACTACCGATGCTAATGGATTGGTGACATTTACCAGTATTTTCCCGGGGTGGTATTCACCAAGGGCACCACACATTCACGCGCATATCTATAGTTCATCAGGTACATCATTGCTCATCACGCAGATCGCATTTCCAACAGACATTTGCGATACTGTTTACACCACAGTATCGCCTTATTCCAACCGGGGGAAACAAGACACGGCCAATACAGCTGACATGGTGTTCAGCGATTCCCTGGCCAATGAGCTGTCAACCGTTACCGGCAGTGTTTCAGCGGGATATGTACTTACCCATACCATTTATGTAGCAGCTTAATTCCCCTATCCACTATAACCCACCCGGCAAAGGCGTTATTCATAACGCCTTTGCTTATTTTTAATCTCATGGAAAAAGCCATCATACGGTTATTATACCGAAAAATCATCACTGCTGCCTCCCGGGAGCCATGGGAAAAATTGGTGCTTGCAGATACCTACAAGGAATTTTTAATGCAGGCGCAAACCATCAACCCGGATAAAAAATATTTTACTTTTGGCGAATTAATTCATCATGTTCCGGGAGCCGAAAAATTACACTTCCTTGTTAGCGCTTCGGTTATAGGATACCTAAAACAGCTTAACGGCAAAGTGCCCGATATTATTAACAATGCCGGAAAAAAGTTTCTCCCGTTTAAGGGCTACCAGTTCGAGATCATTAATTCTGATATCAGGGATATATCCAAACACCAGATAGGCATCAATTTCATATCAGAACCACTTACCTGGTATGATACCATAGACAACCAGTTACTCGTTTCGGTTAATGGCGGTGTGCAGGATGAACATGGCGGTATTTTAACTGAGATGTTTTCCATGCAGCCTTACTTAAGTATTTACTCCCTCAAAAAGAAAAGTGCAGATGTTACCACAATCTAAAGGAAAAATATACCTGGCAGAAGAACGCGGCCTTAATGAAACGGAATGGTTTCGCAGTTATAATACTTTTAATTTTGGCAAATATCAGCAGGAGCATAAAAAGCCTTTTGGTTCGCTTTATGTGTTAAACGAAGATACGCTTGGCGGCGGACAATCTTTAAAATGGCTGATTGAAGAAGATACAGATATTATTTTAATCCCAATTGTTGGTGTTGTAGCATTTTGGGATAGTACCAGCCACGAAGGCCTGGTTGAAGCCGGCGCCGTGCAGGTATTGCATTTGAAAGCCGGCAGCACCTGTACAACAAAAAATCCTTACACTGATCATCTTGTAAAATATTTGCAGTTATGGATAAAAACCACTGATAATCAAACACTGTCCTGTGAATCAAAGTTTGATTTGGAGAGCTACCAGCTGATAGAGATTTTTAGCCAGATTACACCCGGGGCAGAAAATGCCGGCTATACCGGTACCATTGGTAAATTGAGGGGGCGACAGGAAGCCATCTATCATAAAAAAAATCCTAAAACCGGTGTATTTATTTTTGTTATTCAGGGAGAACTGGAAGTACAATACCGGCTAATGCATGAGGGCGACGGCCTGGCCCTATGGGAGGTTGACGAAGTAGAATTTGAGGCCCTTTCCAACAATGCTATCCTATTGATTTTAGAGGTTCCCATTTTAGATGAATAGTATTACCGGGCTATAAGTCCGGACGTAGCTATATACAAAACTACTTGGATCGTTTGTTTAGAACTGACTTTTTATTTCAACGGATAATCAGGAATATTCTTACCGAGATAGATATTTCGCTCCCCTTTATACATATTGCCCACATCAATGAGTTTTACAATGCCGCTGCCGCCACGGTTTGGGAGGTGGTCTCGCTTTTCTGCTGTTAACAACGGATCATCGGCAAAAAGAAACTCATCAATATAATATTCATTGATGCCAGGCTCCTTTATAGTAACATGAATATGAGCAGGCACAGGACTATCCGGATAGGAAGCAGGACGAAGCGTGCCAAATTTGTACTCGCCTTTTTCATTTGTCTTCAGCCAGTCGCGAATATAGCCATGCCGTTTGGCCCAGCCTTTTTCATCACCTTTTTTGGGATAATGACCGGTTTCGTCGGTATGATACAGGTACAATACTACGCCCGGAGCAGGGGTTTTGCCATCAGCCTTGTAAACAACGCCGTTGATACCTAAAGGTTTTTTACCGTTCCAGGTTGTACCCGGCAGCAAAACAAAGGATTTCAATTGCTCAAAAGGAATAGGACTCTCATAAATGGCCTCGCAGCCTTCGCACACGCCGCCAACCTTTTTAGTCTGGGCTAAACAAGTGGTGGCCAGCACAGTAATAAATAAAATGAATGCTAAATTTTTCATGATGCGTTTTTGTTTATTGGGGTTCCTGAAACAAAACAACTATATCATTCAGTCGCTTCAAAATATAGTAGATGAACGGCAAGTATAGTAGAGTTTTAACGTTTTTGCGTCCCTTCAGAAATTGGCAACTACGGCTCCACTATGCCTGCAATTTTCACACTTCCGGATGAAGCTTTGCCAATTTACTGACCAGACAAGCGCAGTACCTTGTGAACTCTGTTAAGGGTATAGCTAAAATCCTGGTTTCCTCTCCTAAATTTACGGTTTTCATCCAGAATAAATAGAACATTTTCATCGCCTTTCAAAAGATAAATAGGTTTGCCCCGCAGGCTGGTTTCCAATACATAAATCGTAGCGTTTGGGTCAGTCTTTGTTCTCCTGGTGATCTTCCATTGTCCTTTCAATGGCCGGCCATCAAACATTTCTGTTGTCAATATATAAGTGGTCGGTTTCAGCGTTAGCGGATCCCTGAAAAAAATAACCTGCCATTTCAGGTGATCGCAATCGGGCGGCAGGTTTGTTCCCAATTGCCGGCTTATTTCAAAACACGGTGTACGGCCTTCAAATATCCCGTAAATTGCTGTCCCCTTTGGCATTTCACGGAACGTAATGCTTTCCGACACCTTATTGTCAATAGCTGCTGTTTGGCCTTTGACATTATGGGTTAATGACAAACCAAAACAGACAGACAGGATAAAAACAAGCTGTTTCATCATTGTAATCTGTTAAGTGTGTAACTCCACGCACCGGTTCCTATCATCAATTGTTGATGGCTATCCAATAAATGAAGCAGATTTTCATTTAAGCGGAGCAATGAAACCGAGACCAGGGGCTTATCCGGATCCAAGCGATAAATAGTGGCAGAAGGGTTTGTTCCCCTACCTTTTATAATAGTCCATTTCCCCTCCCGGTGAAGACAGTTGCCACCATTTATAAACCCTCTTGTGCCCTGTTTTGGCATTCCATAAACACAATTCAGTATGTATGTTCCATCTGTTTGTTTTCCTATGTCTCCAAAAAGTTTGAGCTCCCATCTAATGAGTTCGCAATCAGCTTTCCTGGGGATACCGGGCAAAGGTTTTGTACCACTACTGCAAGGGGTACTTGCTACGAAAACAGCAGGAACCGATGAATTGTTATTGGCTACTATTGCTTGCGAATTGGTATGCATGGTTGTTATATACATACTGGTTAAAAATAATGTAAATATGTTTGCTACAGCTTTCATATTATTTATGGTTTTTAACTGCTTGTAATTTTCCTTTCCACTTCGTCTTTATAGTTGCGGCCTATTGGTATCTGGTGATCATTGATGATGATCCTGTTCTTTTCTATCCGTCGTATTTTATCTTTAGCAACAATAAATGATTTATGCACCCTTATAAAGCGTGTTTCAGGAAATATCTCCTGCATTGATTTTACAGAACCCTTGATAACGATTCTTTGGTCGAAGGTGTAAATAATAGCATAGTCCTTCAATCCCTGTATATGAGAAACCTCCTCAAAGTAGAGCTTTATCCTACGCACACCGCTCTTAACAAAAATAAACCCAGGGG
Source organism: Mucilaginibacter lappiensis (assembly GCF_050433765.1). Taxonomy (GTDB): domain Bacteria; phylum Bacteroidota; class Bacteroidia; order Sphingobacteriales; family Sphingobacteriaceae; genus Mucilaginibacter; species Mucilaginibacter lappiensis_A. The sequence continues at coordinate 169,411 of NZ_JBNPWP010000013.1, forward strand.
TATCATGGTCAATTTCGATATTGGCACCTTCTGTTTTCAAAGCAAGAAATTCTCTTATTTTTTCGAGCGAGAGCAGGAAGCGGCTGCGGGAGATAGGCTTTAACAAAAAATCAATAACCCCTAATTCAAATCCTTCAAAAGCGTAATCGCGAAAGGCCGTGGTAAAAACAGTGATCGGCGGCTGGGGTAATGATCTTAAAAAGTCAATCCCGTTCATTTCGGGCATCTCAATATCTAAAAATAAAACATCGGCTGTATTGCTTTTCAAAAATTGCAGGGCATCAAATGCATTACTGAAATTACCTGCCAGTTTGGTATAATCCACCCGTTCCAGATAACCGGTCAGCACCTCCCGGGCAAGAGGCTCATCATCAATGATAACACAGTTTAACATGGCTGGTTTATTTTTAGTAATACATGATAATAGTCGGGTTGATCTGTGATCTTCAATACATGATTGTCTGGATATAATAGCTCCAGCCTCTTTTTAAGGTTCAAAAGGCCAATACCCCCATTTTTATTACGCTGATGAAAATTGAGTTTATTATTCTCTATAACAACTTCAAGCGATTGATTTATGCGGATGTTGATATGCAAATAAGCATTATGAACGGCCCTGCTTATACCATGCTTAAAAGCGTTTTCTACCAGGGGCAATATTAAAAATGGGGGTATCAGGTACTTACCGGCATCGCCGTTAACAGTTAACCTAATGTCGGCATGATTGCCCTGCCTTAGCTTTTCCAGCTCCAGGTAGTTGTCAAGATACCTGATCTCCTTTTCAAGGGGTACATAGGCTTCATCACTTTCATGCAGCATGTAATCCATAAGCTCAGACAGTTTTAATACAATATCGGGCGCCTTATCTGATTTTTGTATGGTTAAAGCGTACAGGTTGTTCAGCGCGTTGAATAAAAAATGTGGGTTTACCTGCGAGCGGAGATAATTGACTTCGGCCTGTAGTTTTTCTACCCGCATTTCCTGTAGTAACTTTTTTTGCTCATACCAGTCAATACTGAATTTAAGTGCTATTATTAACAATAGGTACAACGCGGTATGGGTGAAATTATAGATAAGGGAAAACGAAAAGTTTGCGTTTCTGTTTGGCCCCAGCACAAACCCAAATAAATAATAATCATATAAACTCTGTACAAACAGGTAGGCTATAATGAGCAGAATAACCAGGCCAAAATAACTTGCATATTTTTTAAGTAAAAGGTAACGTGGTATAAGCCAATGGATATTAGCCCAGGCAAGCACGATCAATAAACCCATTCTTACCATTGAACACATAAAAAAACTGGGCAAGCCGGCTTTTACAATAAGGTAAGTTCTGTCATACAAAAAAATAGCGGTAACAATAACCCAGTAGACAAGGTATATCCATGTGCTTTTTTTTGCTATGGCTTTTTGGGTGTTGGAGGCTATGGTATACTGCATTTTACTAAGTAATGGATTATAGAATAATGCGTGAAATTTTGTAGATGAACTACAAAAAATGTAGATGAAATTTACGAATATGTTTCCTTAAAGGTGATATTACGTTGCTAAATTTTGGTATTCAGGTTCTGGAATGGCAGGGTCACGTATCAAAAGGCTTGTCTTAACTACTGAAAGATAAAGGCGTGCGCCCGAGGGCGTTACTGCTTGATTGTATAAATGTTAGCAGGCGTATTATTTACTTATTTAATTACTAATTAGAAGAACAAACCAAATAAAAAAAATTCCCATACACAGGCTACACACTATTACACAATTTTTGATCAGGCCTATATTTTAAGCTGTAACTCATTTTTTTTGCATAAATTGTATAAACAAAACTGCGGTGAAATCATTACCGCATATAACTTATGTTGATTAAAAGCTTTAATATGTTTGATCGTATTGTTCATTATCTGAGAAACCATGGACAGTTTTCAAAAAGGATAAAAAAAAGATACGAGACATTTTGGAATGATTCACAGGCCGAAAAAATAAGAAATATGCCTATGAGTCAGCACGATTGCATTGAAAAATGGAAAGCAGCTCCGTACTGGCAAAGAAAATTAAGCAATAAATATAATGCACGTGAATTTGCCCAAATGCATGGGTGCCAGGTGCCGGATTTATACTGGAAAGGTGCCGATGTTGAAAACCTTGATTTTTCAAAACTTCCACCCTATTATGTTATTCGCCCTACCATAGGCCATTCTTGCAATTATGTGTTTGTTATGGATAACGGGCAAAATCTTTTTGATAAAAAACAATACACACACGAAGAAATAAGAACTACCATGAAACGGGAAGTAACTAAAAATCAAAATCTTGAATTTTTAGTTGAAGAGTTTTTACAGAACGAGGAAGGAAATCATGCCATACTTACAGACTATAAATTTTATTGTTTCAATGGCGAAATAGCATGCTTATATGTCATTAACAGATTAAGCCCTAAAAGCGGATTTGGTGCATTTTATGATGAGGATTGGAACCTGGTAAAAAAAGTACAATTTAATTATAAGCCCAAACTTAATCAGCAGGCCCCCGCTTGTTTTAAAGAAATGGTTAAAACAGCTAAAACTTTGAGCAAAAGCTACGATATGTTTGTGCGGATTGATTTATATGCTACCCGGAAAGGCTGTGTTTTTGGTGAATTTACACCTACGCCATCCATGGGAATGAACTTTACAAGCTTTGGTAAAAAGCTAATGCTTAGTTATTGGGATAAATATTGCAACGGCTACATTTAACTTATTTTAAACAAACAGACTTTGCAGAATTGTTTCTGTTAAAAGACTAATTTTCATGGAGCGTTTACCTTGTTATCATTGTTATACAATGTATCCAAATAAAAGCCAATGTGTCCTAAAAAAGTGGCATCAATCACACATTATAAAAAAACATACAACAAATAAGAATATTTAAAAATACATAATAATACTTAACTATCTAATTCTGAAGCTGAATGAGTATTGAGCATATATTGAGTACATTTTTTACACCTAATTACGAGTTAGGCACACATATTGTTTAGATAAATATAATCTACCTAAAAGTGGGTTATTTTTAATTAATAGTGGGGAGATTAGCAGGGGTGCTTTTCTCCCTTTTTTTATATTTAAGCTTAGATTACCCTGTTTTCAGTGAGTTTAAAAGTTTCACTGCATTGGCCAACCGGCTGGCAAGAAAGACTCTCAGACAGCGCTTATAATCAGCACCCTATTACCTACCAAACGCATTGCAGAAAGGCAAAAAATTCCCCGACTCATTTATGTACTTCCGAAACTTAAGAGCAGAATTTTATCAGTAAGCATATATATGCATTACTTATGCTGTCGCTTTGGAACGCCGCAACTCTTCAAACAATTCAATTATCTTTTTTTGCAGATCTATAATTTCAGCTTCCTGGTCCATCAGGCGTCTATTAGCCATCTCCAATTCATCCATATGTCCGGAACCTGATTTAACCTCCTCCAATGTAATTAACTGAATTACAGACATTTCAAATAAAACAGCCAGGCGTTCAAGTTTTGATAGATTAATATCGGTTAGCCCAGTTTCAATCTTTGATAAAGCCAGAATAGAAATATCCGCACGTTTTGCAACATCCTCCTGGCTCCATCCTCTCTGAAAGCGCAGATATTTGATCTTTTTGCCTATTGTATACATCTTACTAAAATAACAGAAATTGATAAAAAATATTATTAAATCACTTTTTTAATTTATAATAATATACAAAAAATTCCTGGGTTATGACCATAGCCATCATGTCTGTTTAAATAAGCTATTTCATTTCAACTAATTTCACCATAAAATTCAAGAAACACCTCATTAATTTGCAAAGAGGAAATACGTTGAATTATCAGAAAAGACCTGCATGGTCTTATTTGTACAATATTTAACTTAAAGTTAATTAAATATATTAAAATTTATTAATTTACTTACGGGGGAGATTTAATCGCTATTGAGCTTTAATTTAGCAATAGCGGGGCAGATTTGCAGAAAGAGTAGTCCCTTTTGAGTTTTTCGAAGCAATTTAAAGTAATAAAAGGGTAAACATTTAATGTGGAGTTAATCCTCTTGTCAAATCCTATAAATTACAATAAAATTCATTATTACTTCATAAAGAAATCTCAAATTAGTTACTCATGGAGGAGAAGCCCACCATGAAAAATTGAATATAGATATATCAATTTAATGAGCCGTATATTTTAAAATAGCATTTATTGGGTTAATGCGACGGCTAAGGCAGTGGAATTTGGTTTTTTTTTAAAAATAATGTTCAAAAAAAAATAAAAAACGTAACATTCCTGCGGATTTTACGTAATATATAAGTTAATTAATAATTAATATCCCGGTACTCCGATCACTAATTATTATTTAACTATTTATAGGGATAGCCCTTAATTGTATTACCGTTAGTATAGATGGAAAGAATGATTAACAGACAAAGAAAACGAGCTTTAAATTTAATTAGATGCCATAAAAACGTGGAGATCTTGCATTTGATCAGATCGGCAAAAATGAAAATTGACTATCTGAGAAATGAGCTCTGGACAACGCCGAGCCCCAAATTTATCAGTTATTTCAATGGCGAAGTGTCTGTTATTAATGGGTTTACCAAACACCAGGCCGCAATAATTGAACTTGAAGAATTGATTACAGCCATTGAAAGAGCTGAGTTAAACTTCAAAGATTATCATCATCGTTTAGATACCTTATTAAATCAAATCAATGCCATTAGCTCTCAATAATTAACAATTAAAAAAATAACAAGCCGGCCAGCCGTGTGTTTATCATTAATGATAAACGCGCCTTTAGCAATAAGTTATTGATGCTAATCTCTCTCAAGATATTAATTTCAGGTCGTTTAATGATATTTTAATTTTGCCAATTACTTCGGCTGATTTAATTTGTTTCATACAGATATTATCATCGCACACCAGTTTTCCACAGCCTGTGCCGTAATCACAGGGAACCTCTTTGTTTAAGAGCAATATCTGATCTTCAAAAAAACTAAATGGTTTCCATACTTCTTTATTTACTGTACCACTAAAAAGTATAATAACTTTCTTTTTCAGTAAAGCAGCGATATGTGAAAAGCCTGAATCCAAGCCTAAAAACAAACTGCACTTTTTTAATACGTAGATTGATTGAAGAATAGAATATTTGCCAATGCATGTAATCACATTTGGCATTTCAGAAATGGTTTTAAGCTGTTCAACTGTCAGGTCCTGGTTTAAACCCAAAACATAAACAGGTATTTCTTTTGATGCTGCTGCAATTGTTTCTAAAAAAAACTCAACCGGCCATTTCCTGGCCTGGGCACCTGTACCAATATGAACCACCAGAAACTGGCTTGGGAAAATATGATCAGTTATTTCATCATAAGGCATATCCTCCTCGCTCCAGTAATCAGATAAATGATTTTCTGGTAATTTTAAGTAGCTAAAAAGCGGATTAAGCAACCCAGAAATATGACCTTTATGGTCAAATGGCAAAACTACATCCAAAAGGGCCCCGCCTCCACCAACATCATAGCCAAGAAACAGTTTTTTACGAGTAAAAAAACGTATAAAAAAGTTATTTCGCAGATCTCCCCTTACATCATAAATCAAATCTGTTTTTATTTTATTTAACTGGTTAATATAACCTAAATAGGATACCTTATTATTCCTTGCAAAGTAGGGCGCATCTGCAACACTTACTGAGTCAACGTATTTTAACCGGCTTGCAATATTAAAATTTTGACTACTTACCAATAAGTTGATATGGTAATTAGTATTACATTTCAGTGTTTTTAAGGCCGGCAAAAGGAGTATCATATCACCGATATGGGCAAGCTGAGTAATAGTTATTTTATTAATAGTTTGTTCGGTAAACTTTTTTTCTGTCCCTCTCCATAGTGTATATAATAACTTATCAATCAGTTTAATTTTGCTCACTGTTTTCCCGGATGTATTGGGATAAAATCTATACTTTATATCTTTCATTTTAAGGTAGTTTTCATAACATTTTTAAACCATGGTTCGTATAACAGGTGGGCCTTACAAAATTTATTATTGAGGTTTTTTTTCGCTGTAACAAGCTTTTATTAAGCGTTTTACAGCGACAAGGAGAAGGTATATTCAGATTTAGCTATCCAAAATTCACCTTAAAGGTGTTTGGGAAATTATAATCTTTGAACCGTTAAGGCAACGGGAATTTATAATTCCAACGGCTAACTTGGGCAAGTTGCCTGGTATTTTATTTAATTGGCTGATCCGGGATCTGCTGATTTCGAATTTTTTCAATTATTGATGTAGAGGAATATCCATTAACAAAATCAATTGTTTTTACCTCACCACCGTTAGCCATAATTTCTTTGGCGCCGACAATACTATCAACTGAATAATCGGCTCCCTTAACCAAAATATCGGGTTTAAGCTTAATTATTAAATTAAGTGGATCGTCTTCATTAAATATTACTACAGCATCTACAAAAAATAATGAAGCCAATAATGCAGCTCTGCTGTTTTGGTCATTAACCGGTCGGCTTTCACCTTTTATGCGCTTAACCGAACTATCCGCATTGAGGCCGACAATGAGTTTATTGCCCAGCCCGGCTGCTTTTGCAAGGTATGTAAGATGGCCTATGTGGAGCAAATCAAATACTCCATTTGTAAAAACTACCCTTTCACCTTTATGCTGCCAACTTTGCAGCCGCAGTATGAGGGAATTGGCGTCCTGTATCTTATCCAGCAATATTTGCTCAAAGCTTATCTGCATGGTTATTAAAACAAATCGTCAACAGCCTTACAGAGTATGTGACCTATCAATATGTGCATTTCCTGGATACGGGCAGTGGTATTTGACGGAACGACGATATGTACATCGCAGATACCGTTCATCTTTCCCCCGTTTTTGCCGGATAGACCAATTGTTTTGCAGTTTAACTTTTGCGCCGCTTGAAACGCTTTTATAATTCCCGGACTATTCCCACTGGTTGAAATACCAATAAAGAGGTCGCCCGGCTGTGCAAATGCTTCTAATTGTCTGGAAAACACAAAATCATATCCATAGTCATTAGCAATAGCGGTAATTGCAGATGTATCGGTAGTTAACGCGATACCCGGCAATGGCTTACGTTCTTTAACAAAACGGCCGGTTAATTCTGCGGCAATATGCTGGGCGTCGGCGGCGCTGCCACCGTTCCCGGCAATTAATACCTTATTCCCGTTTTTGATAGTGGTACTTATTAGTTCGCTGCCCGCCTCAATATCTGCAACAAGTACTTCAATAACTTTCTTTATAGTGTTGTAATGCTCATTAAGTTCTTCTGAAACCATTGGGCTGATATTAATGAATTAAGATTTAGGGTTGATTATTTAGATTTTGCTTTTAACGTTAGGCCATAATTTTAAATCGTGGCTTTAACCTTTGTTTTTCGCTTTCGGCCATATCCCTTAATAATTTCATCAACAGTGGTAGTAGCACTCCCCAAGTGACGTATAACAATGGCTGCAGCGTGATTGGCCAATTCACAGGCTTCTTCAAGGTTTAATCCAACGGCAAGGAAATAAGCAATGGTTGCCAAAACGGTATCTCCGGCCCCCGTAACGTCAAAAACCTCTGTGGCCTTTACTGGTAATGCTATCTGGGCATGTTTGCTCATGATCACCATTCCCTGTTCAGATAATGTTACTACAAGATAATCCGCATCGGTTTGTTCAAAAATAACATCAGCGGCTTGTCTTAAACTCTCCATTGAATTGATGTGCTCTGATTTAGCTGCTTCGGCCAATTCCTTACGGTTGGGTTTAATGATATAAGAACCTTTATATTTTCTAAAATCAGACCCTTTAGGATCTATGATGACTTTTTTGCCTTGAATTTCGGCCGCCTCTATAATCCGTTGGGTTAATAGTGGTGAAAATAACCCTTTATTATAATCAGACAAAACAACCAGATCTGCAGTGGCCATGTAGGCCATCACCTTATCCATCAAGGCGTTTTCGATATTTGTGGATAATATATCAGTTACTTCCTTATCTAACCTTACCAGTTGGTGGTTACCTACAAGCACCCGTGTTTTTATGGTTGTTGTTCTGTTTTCCTCTTTAATAATAGCATCAATTTCAACGCCTTCATCTATCAATAGCTTAATAAGCTGGTTGCCCATAGCATCATTTCCAATAACTCCGGCAACTGTCACCTGTGCCCCTAATGATACCAGATTTTGTACCACATTACCTGCACCGCCTAAAGTAGTTGATTCACTGTTTATATTAACAACAGGTACAGGTGCTTCCGGAGAAAGCCTGCTGGCACCTCCCCATATATAATGATCTACCATCAGATCACCTATTACAAGAATTGTTGGCTTCCTTGCCAATTGTAAATGATTTAGTAAGTCTACCTTCATAGTTTTTGAGATTTAAAGATTTGATCAATAGGCGTTTTCTTCTCCTTTTAGAATATTGGCAACAGTCATATAAATTATTTTCAGATCAAGCCACATTGACCAGTTTTCCAGGTACCAAATATCAAACTCAACCCTTTTCTGCATCAAAATCGGGTCTTTTGTTTCGCCTCTGTAACCATTTACCTGTGCCCATCCGGTTATTCCTGATTTTAAAAAGTGTCTTACCATATACTGATTTATGATCTCCCTGTATTCTGTGGTCATATTCAATGGGTGAGGCCGCGGACCAATAACACTCATATCGCCCAGCAACACGTTAAAAAACTGTGGTAATTCATCCAGGCTGGTTTTTCGTAAAAACCTGCCAATTTTTGTGATCCGGTCATCGTCTTTTGATGCCTGTTTATCAGTTTGGTTATTCATTTTCATACTCCTGAACTTATAGCATAAAAATGAACCATTATCCTTACCGCTTCTTAATTGTTTAAACAAAATGGGGCCCGGGCTTTGTATTTTTATGATTAATCCAATTATTGGATAAAGCCAGCTTAATAAGAATATGATTACCAATGAGCTGAATAAAATATCAAATACCCTTTTCTTAAATCTGTTTTCTACCTCTTCCAAAGGCTCATTCCTGTTACTAAGAACAGCAAACTCACCCATGTAACTTAGTTTTAAACGATCTGTCATTGTATTGGACATATCAGGAACCAGCTTTAAACGAAGGCAATGTTTTTCGGCTTCTTTTTGCAAAAAATCATATTCTCTAATCTGCTCGGGCGGTAGGCAAACATATATATCCCTGATTCCGCTTTTTGCCGCAGAATTCATCTGATCTAATATAGCTGGCAAAATTTGTCCTTGTTTATCCAGATAGGAGTTGTTATCCTGATTTAAAAAACCTTCGAAGGCGAAATGGCTATCACGATCCTGAAAAAATCCGGCCAGGCGCAAACCCATAGAATTTAAACCAATAACGGCAACCGGGCGGGTAATTTTAAAATGTTTTTTCAAACTCCTTTCAAAAGCAGAACCTATAAACCTGATAAAAAGCAATCCCAGCAGCATTAGTCCATAAAAAATCACCAATATGGTAAACGATAAATGATGATTTGATAGCAGGATATATGAAAAAAACAATACAGTGTACAGGAGAAAGCTTTTGATTGTTAACCTATATATATCCTCCAGTTTATGTTTAAAGTTACTGGTATAAAGTCCGAAAAACATTGCTGCAAGTATCCAAAGATAGTTGGCAACTATCAGTGAACTCATATCATTGTTTGACTTCAAATTAAAAAAGTCATTTACTATCAAAAATGATAAATTAACAACTACAATATCAGTAACCGACATTAGTAAATAAATCAGGTATAAGTAACGTGTTTTCATGGTGATTTGAATTAATGCTTGTTATGATCTTGATTAATTAGGGAGGGACATAGCTATCTGAAATAACTATGTTATTTTTTCACAATTGATAAGCCTTAATCTATTATTTATGATTAAAAAGACATAGTTATCTGAAGTATAACTATATTATTTATTCACAAACTGATAATGTCTTAACCTATCATTTATGATTATATTAATCATTAGCTTAAATACTTAACAATAATACAATTTACCTTGCTTAAAACAGGACGAATTAAATCAATGGGAAAATTATGTATAAAACTGAGAAATAGTGTGTCGTTTTTGTGTACCCCGTTTTGGTTCGGCATGATAAATATGCTTTAAACAACCGCTTTTTTTTAATTATCCGTGTTCCAATACCATTGGACTAAATGAATAAAAAACAATCTTAATGATAAAACATTTACTGCCGCTGGGCAGTTTTACCCAAGTTAACCATGAATTTTTCGCGGGCGGTAATTACAGATAAATAATACCTGATATAAAACACAAGTATTTTTTCGGCTAAATGAAGTTCCCTCCCTTTTTTTTGAATTAACTTAATACTTCTAACCGGGGGCCTCAAATCATATAGGAAACTTACTACTGATTGTAACTTACTTTTATTGCCTGGCTTATCAAAGCCAGCCTGTCCTCCTCCTACTCGCTTTGCTTTACTTATCAGCTCAGTTATGCTATGCCGGGCCGGATGATTAATTATCGCATCATCAGCATATTTAATTTTAAAGCCGGCATCGCGGGCCCTTATTGACCATTCATAGTCGCCCCCAGATAACAGGTCTTCTTTAAACAGCCCCACCTTATCAAAAACATACCTGTAACTAAACATATTGCCTGTAACGCTGGTTCCATCCTGGTTTACATATAGATCCTGATTAAAGGCATATATTTTTTCATACAATTCAGCTTCCGTGAGCTTTTTTGAGTGATAATATAAATTGATCCTGCCCGCTATCCTATCGCACTCGTTACTGTTTACTAAAAACTTTACCGCATTTGTTATCCAGTCTTTATCCGCAATGCAATCTGAATCAGTAAAGCCTATAATTGCCCCCTTTGACAACGCGATTCCTGTGTTACGGGCAGCATACGATCCGGGGATTTTCTCGGTGATCACTTTACAGTTTTGGGGAATAAAAAAACCCGCAGGGATTTTATCTTCCGTATAATTATTTACTACAATGATCTCAAAAAATTCGTGGTCATAGGTTTGTTCATCAAGCGAGTTTAGACATAAAGATAATCTATCCCAATCTTTATAGGTGGGGATAATTATAGACACCATTTGTTTCTCTTTGTTCATAATAAAATCAGGGTTTATGTAAGGCAATTGTCTTATTAACAGCGGATAATTTATGTGATAACCAAAAGGACGTACAAGCGTTTCAAAAACACCTTTACATTAAGCTTTACAATTTTGGAGTATTTAACGTCTAAATGGTATCTGTTCATGAGCTCATTTACATACTCAGGTATCACAAGATAGTTATCCATGAGCTCGGTATAAATGTATGTATCAATAGCCTGCGCCAACTTGGGTGTAAGTCTTTTTGATGATTGTAATTCATCTTTAATTTTCAACCTCAAATTGATACGGTTATCCAGTATTTGTTTCACTTTTTTTTTGTTCCGGCTTTTGGAAACAGAGTTATTAGAAAAATGAACTGTTGTTTTTACTGAATTATCAACCGCTACTTTAGCATTGTTTTTTAAAAGCCGAAAAAGCACATCATATTCTTGTGAAGAGCTTAGTGTTTCATCCCATCCATTAACATCAAAAAATGCCTGTTTACGCCATAAGTTTGAGCTGGTAATACCCAAATTTGACGTGATCAGACCTTTCCAAATGTCTTTATCAGCCCGTCTGATTATTTGAACAATCCTATTCTCTTTTTTATACAGAAGTAAACAAGCGCCTGCAACTACATCGGCGCCAGTGGCCAGAGCTATGTTAAGCTGTCCTTGTAGCTTATCCGGAGATAACTCATCATCAGCGTCCAAAAATTGTATCCATTCGCCCCTGGCTTTATATAAACCATGATTCCGGGCCGCAGGAGCGCCTTTCTTAGATTCCTCAAAGACAAAGATCTTATCCGGAAATTCAGATTGATATTTATTTAATAACGCTAATGAGTTATCAGACGAGTTATTATTGACTAAAATAATTTCAACATCCTGATAAGTTTGGTTTAAAACGCTATCAACACATCTGTTTATAAAGCTCTCACAATTGTGACAGGGAATAATTACCGAGATCATCTTTCTATTAATTAGTTTTATGCACAGAGGGTACAGGCTTTTTTCTTAAACCTGCTAATGTGTTTTTGAGCTCATCAGCCATCATCAAATAAATTACTCCAGAATAACTAATGCAGAGAACCAAGCCTCCTATTATATAGTTTACCCCTGCAAGGTTTAGCAAATATGTTATAGTAAAGCTGCAGGCAGACGCAATTATGGGAGCCCTAAGGGCTATGAAAAATTCGACTATTGATATTTTTATTGGAATGAGATAATTAAACGAATACTGTGCTACTAAAACCACTACAATTTTATTGAGCAATACAGCCCAGGCAGCTCCAATTATTCCGTAAAAATATATACCCAATGCTAATGATGGTAAAAACACCAGCGCCTTAAAAATCTGCTGTTTCATTTCCAGGCCCGGCCTGCCTAACCCCCTCAATAAAGAAGTATTACCGCTAACCAAAAGGTGAAACATTACCGAAACTGATAATATCTGTAATGGCGCTACCGTTTGCTGCCACTTAGCACCAAAAACACTAATAATAAAATGATTGCCCTCAACTACAAAGAAAATCATTACCGGAAAAACAAACAAACAGTTAAATAACACCACTTTGAGGTAATACTTTTTAAGCGAAACCATATCATTTTGATTTTTGCCATAAATTGGGTACATCACATTATTAATAACAGCCATTAACCTACCCCTAAAAGTATCTGTTAATACAAAAGCCAGAGTATATATACCCAAAGAAGTTGCACCTAAAAGTTTTCCGATCAGTAAATAATCAATATTATTATACAGGTAATTCAATATGTTTGAACCTGTTGTATAAACACCAAAGCCAAAAACTTCCTTAAAGGCTTGTTTATCCATTATAAAAGCAGGTTTCCAGCCAGTAGCCTTAAAAAATAGTGGCATCGCAAAAAACACATTACCCACCGAGTTAAAAACCAAAGCCCATACACCGGCTCCCTTTAAAGCCATGATAAGGGCAATAACGCCAACTACTATATTTGATACATTGTCTATAAAGGCCAATTTTTTAAATTTCATTTGCTTGGTAAGCTGTGCTTTATGCACCAGGTTTACCGGGCTTACTAAAATACCGATACTAAGGACTGGGATAATGGTTGTAAGAATAGGTTTGTTGTAAAATATGGCAGCCAAAGGCCCTACGCCAAAACTCATAATAAGGAATAATAAAATAGACCAAATTACTCCTGTCCAGAAAGCTGTGTGGTAGTGTTCGTTACGCAAATGCTCATCTTTCCGCTGCACGAGTGCTGAGCCTACACCTAAATCATTTAGTATCTGTACAAACCCTGTGAATACAGTTGCCATGCCTACTAATCCAAATTCACTTGGAAACAGTAGCTTAGCCAACACCAATTTTAAAATAAAATTAAAAGATTGGTTTATAACCAATTGGATAAAATTCCAAAATATTCCAGAAGCGACTAACTTTTTATCCGTAGTAGATGCGGCTTCAGTAAGTACACTACCCATTTGATTTAATACGTGTTTTTAGATCCGTAACCATATTGTTTGTGTCGGTTTATGCAGAATTTTATAATCAATTCAATTGATTATGTAAAACCGGATATATTCCCGTTTTGCGTAATTCGGGCCGGGGGGTAGTAATTTGTTGATATAAAAGCAGATGATTCTTAATATAATTATCTACAGAAAATTTTTGGGCGTGCTTTACACAATTTTTCTTTTTTTCGGCTATTTCGCCTTTATTGCTCAAAATGTGACTTATTATAACTGAAAGGTTTCCCTCATCAGGCGAATAGGTCCAAGAGCTGTTAGGATCATAGATTTCTTTGAGCCCCCCCCTATCTGACTGACAAACAGGAACCGAGTAAGATAAGGACTCTATCACCGTCCTGCCAAAGGGCTCATTCCACAAAGCCGGAACTATCAAAATATCAATTTGCTTATAAAAATCATCTGGTTTTGATACACCTATAAATTCGTATTGAATGTTTTTTAATATATCACCAAGTTGTGCTATAAATTGAAGATCGCCTTTACCAGCGAAAATAATTTTCAATACTGATTTTTGTATGTCAGTTAATTTAGCTAATTCATTTGCCAGGTACAACACACCCTTATCTTCTGCTATTCTTCCAATATACCCGAAATGTATTTTTTCTGTGATTGGCTTTACCGTTGCATTTAAACAATTTTTGGTAGCATTATATACCACGTTGCTAAACTGATCAGGGATCTGTAAAAAGGCTTTATGCTTATTTAGTATGTATTGACTTATACCAATGAAATGATCAGGGTATAACATGAAATTTCTTTTTATGCTACTGGTTACCTTACATGGCTGACATAGGACTTCGCAATTTTTATTATTATTAAACAAGCTGCATTTATGACAAAGCAGATAATAATCACGCATGGTGTGTACCAGAGGGATTTTATTGCTTTTTATAGTTTTCCAGATAAAAGGTGAAAAACCCTGAATGGTATTTGTATGAACAAGATCGGGACGTATTTTTTTTAAGATTGATGAAAAGCTGAAATGATAAAACATATTGCAGCTATCAAGCAGGTGCCAGAAAGATTTAAAAATCCCATTTACATGGGCAACACCGTTATAGGTAGAATATATATTTCTTTGCTTTAAGCTTATTACCGCAACCCCATTAACACGATAAACCTTATTAACCGGGCCCGTAGTAAGTACATATACCTGATTACCTGCCTTTGTTAATCCCTCTGCCAATAGCTGAACGGATATCTCGGCCCCGCCAACAAATGTGGGGTAATAAAAGCTGCTTATAAGTAAAACTTTCATGCCAAATTATTGTAAGAACTATCTGTATTCAGTATTAGAGGTACAACTTTTCTTTCAGAAAGATATCTACTCTGTACGTATGACCTGATTTTTAATACAAACTGGCTTTCATCAAAATATTGGGCGTGCGCCCGAAGGAAAGCCGGATCAAACTCTAATTGTTCAAACAGATTAACAGCATCTTGTAGCGCTTGTACTGTTTGTTCATTAAAAAACACGGCAGTGGCTTTTGATGAATCATCTGTAAAAGGGATCATTGTATCTAAAACCCCGCCTTTGCCATAGGCTATAACAGGCCTTCCAGACGCGTTGGCTTCAAGCGGGGTAATTCCATAATCTTCCAGCTGTGGAAAAATAAAAGCTTTACAGTTAGCGTAAAGTCTTGCCAAATCGGCGGCGTCTAGCCCGGTTAAAAATGTAATATTATTACCGGCATTTTCCTTTATCTCTTTTTCCCGGGAGCCTTTACCTACAATAACCAGCTTTTTATCGGGCATTTTATTAAAAGCCTCAATAACCAGGTCAACCTTTTTGTAAGATTCAAAACGTGATACTATCAAATAGTAATCGCTTACTGAATTAGAAACATAAAAATTACTACACCTTACCGGCGGATTAATTACTGTAATTTCATTTAGGGGATTATAAGCTTGCTTAATACGGTGCACCACCTCTTGCGCATTAGTGATAAACCAATCGGTTCTTTTTGCAGCATCTGTATCAATTTTTTTTAATATCGAAATAACTTTTCCATAAAGTGTCCTTTTCAATCTGTTTGCCTGCTTAACTTTATCATATGAATCAGTATCCCATACTAAACGGAACGGATTATGGCAATAGGTAATAACAAGTGCATCATCTGCTGTTTGTACATATTTAGCACAGTGCGTGGTTGATTGTAAAACCACATCGTATTCCCTTAAATCTAAACGTTGCATGGCTAAAACACCCAATGGAAAAAAAAGGCGCTTCATATTTTTCTCACTCTTAATGAATTGCCCAAACCAGCTAACTTTAATATTACAATCTTTAAACTCGGGGTAGGTACTATTCGCGTCATACGCCAGCGTGTAAATAGGAGCATTGGGAAAAGCATTGTGAAAACTTAATGCTACCTGCTCTGCTCCGCCTTTGCGTACAAGATCATCATGCACAATTGCAATTTTCATATATTGTTAATTATTGGTTGAAAAATTCCTTTACTCATCTCATTACAATATTGGATGAGGGGATTGTATCGCTGACCAGACATTTGTTAATAAGCCGGTGGCTGTTGAAATAAGATTTATTACCTGCCTTGGGTTCAGGCTGGCTTATATCTTTTCTGGTACTGATAAAATAGCATTGATAATTGAGCTTTCAGAAAGTGGGTCAAAATATGTTGTCTTTTCATCTTTTATCATTTTAAAAGCTGGTATATCCGAAAGCACTAAACGACAATTATTATTTATAGCTTCAATGATAATTAGCCTGGAAAGATCGTTGGATGAGCAATTGATAAACGCGTTGGCTTTTTTAAAAAGGTAGCCAACCAACTCTTTGTCGAAACTATTAATTATGGTAACATTGGTTGATTTAACCCATTCAATTAAATGAAATGATTCACTTTTTTCTTTTGTTACGATGATTAATTTATGACCTCTTATTTCTTTAGATGAGAATGCTCTCAATAATACTTTTAAATTCTCTTGCTGATCAATTGTGCTTATCAGCAAAAAAAAGTTTTCTTTTTCTTCATTGCTTGCAGAGTGCTTATTGCCTGATTTGATCATAGGAGTAATATATGACACAGACATCCGTGCTGAGCCAGATTCGCGTTGTTTGACAGATCCCTTTTTAGCGTCATTGATTATAAATTTTGTTTTCTTTAACCACTCCTTAATCTGTAACAACAGATCACTTCTTAGTTCATTCAGATTAAATGCTGATGAATAGGATTTCATGTTTGCAATTTGTAAGCCTTGGAAGATCCTGAGATTTATTTTCCAACTATTTGCTTATAGCTTTCGTAGGCATCCTTTTTAATATAACGGCCCATGCTGTCTTTATAAATAAGACCATAACATGCTTCAAAAGGGTAACGTGTTTTTAAATAAGTTTGATCAAATAATTCATATATGAAAAACCCTTTAATGATTCCCTGATCCAGTATCTTTTTAATGGTCTGCGTGATATAGTCACTCTGAGTTGCGAAATTTGCACTTGTTGTGCCTTTAAAATAATTAAACTCTGTAATCCAGATGGTCTTATTAAATCTTTTACTTATATAAGATAACACATTACCAAAAGCTGGTTTTACATTTATAATGTCGCCCATATTTGAGTACCAATGATATCCTATTATATCATAATTAACCTGGTTATCTTTTAGCAGCTGCAGATAGTAAAAATGGGTAAAGCTAACTGACAGGCTGACCTTTACATTAGGTTTAGCTGCTTTTAGCCCATCAATAAAACCTTTTATTCCGGCAATAAACTTTTTTGCTTTTACAGTATCATATTCACCATCCTTGATTCTTCCAGGCTTGTTTCGCAACCTTATTTTATTATCCCCCTCGTTATTCACCTCAACTACCGATAAATAATCGCCATACCGGGTGCCAAAATTCATCCCTTGTTTATAGCCTTTCTGGTATATTGAATCTGTATCTGCATTATTAAGCCCGCTTTGCATAACTGCAGGCAATGCAGCAATGTTGTTTTTTTTTAAGTCGTTTAAAATTTTAATAAAGGATTGTTCTTTTTTAGCATATCCATCGGGGTCCAACAACACATCAAGCCTGTAGCTATTTAATTTCAGGTCATTTAGAGCACTTATTTGCTCATCCCAATTATTACTGTAATCTCTTTGGGTTAACGGATGGCCGTTTATTCCCCATACAAAAGATTTATCTGTATTTTGGGCTTTAGCTATTGTGCAAACAAAGCATAATAGGGCAACAGAGAGGAAAGTGCTGCAACCTTTTAACATAACATATCAAGGGTTAAATACTAAGGGAAATATTAGCTGAGTAAAGCTTTTTTAAATTCAGGCTTCTGGCTTATTCTTTCCAGTACAAAGCCTAAACCTATAAATATCCACAATGAAGGATAAGCAAATTCAGGAACAGAAACCATCATTATCAAATAAACGATGATCAGCCCCACGCTGTAACAGGTAGTGAGGATGGGTACAGATATTTTAAGCCAAATATTCCTTAAAACAAACCAGGTAAAAACAAAAAATCCGATGATCCCATTATTGGGTAACAGGGTTGAAAAGAAATCAGTTGAACGTACATAACCAAAGCCTATCCCAAACATCTGGCTAAATCCATTGAGACTTGCCCAGTATTCAATCTGATTTATAAAGCTTTTCCCTCTTTCTCTTGAAGATGAGCTATCCCCGTCCATTTTACCCGCGAAAACAAAATTATATAAACTATCAAGTAACTTTTGGAATATACTTAGCTGCAGAACAAAACATATAGCTACTATGGCAATACACAGATAAAAGAAAATTTGAAATTGCCTTTTATAGATAAACCAATAGCACATGAATAACAATATAAAAAAGTAAGCAGTTGTTGAAAATGTGAGCAACAAACAACATAACAGCAGATACATATCAAAGCGTCTTTTTAGTGCAAATGTTACAACCCAAAACGGAAATACGGTAAAAACAAACATGGAAGGTTCTCCGGTATAACCTTTTAGGCGCAGTAAACTAATTCCTCCTAAACTAAACGTTTGAAATAATGAAGCAGATCTGCTTTCGTATCCTACGGTACGGTTTGCCATGAAATCTCCGTTTATACCGGTTACCGCGTATAAAATAAATTCATACAAGGCATAGAAGCACAGCAAACGAAGTCCCCAGTAAATGTACTTAATAGTGGTTTCATCGGCAAAATACTTAACGTAGCCATATATTATAAACCCAGCGATGAGAGACAATGACTGCGTTATGTGTGAGATACGATAAAATGTTTTTGTATAATCACCTTTGTTAATCAGTATCAAATCGTTCCCAAGCTTTAAATTGCTCACCAGGTTAATGAACTGAGATCCTACGCTTAAAAAAATTATGATGCAAAAAAAGTAGGTGAGCTCCAGGAAAAACTGTCTTTTTTCTTCTTTTAATGGGGATAGCGGGATAATTAAAAATAACAACCCCGACAGCACCGCGATAATTGTTGTACCTGGTATTGAAGGAACAAGTACAAACGAAGTAAGCGGAAAAAACAGCATCATGATATTTACATATCTTCTGACAAACGTCCCGGTATCCTGAACCGAGCTGTACAATGTTTGGCTATGTATCATATTTAGATTAAAAAAAGCAGATATTACAATAACCGGTTTTGGGATATGAATGCAAATACTTACAGTTTAAAATTTACCTCTCTGTACCGTATCCTATACCATATCCATAACCAAAATATCCCGACTTTGAAAAATTAACGTCATTGATAACCAGGTATAAATTATCTACATTATCCTTTGTTCTGATTTCATTGATAATTTCAATTTGTGCCTTATCTGTATAATTGTGCCTGCAAACATAAATCGTAATATCAACATGCTTTTGAATAATCAAAGCGTCTGAAACCAGGCCCACCGGCGAACTGTCAATGATGATATAATCAAATGTTTTTTTCAGATCCTCAATCATATGGCTCAGTTTATCATTAAGCAATAATTCGCTGGCGTTGGCTACAACCGGTCCGGAAGTAATTACAAAACAATTTGCATGAAATAAGCTGGGCTTAATCAGGCTTTTTGTATCTAAATTTTCCAGAACATAATTTGAGAAACCAAAATCCTCATTATTTATACCCAAAGTTTGGGATAACTTAGGTTTACGCAGGTCAAGCTCAATCAGTACTACTTTTTTGCCGGTCATAGCTAAGGTATTTCCTAAGTTTCGCGTTAAAAAAGTTTTACCCTCACCATTAATACTTGAGGTGATCATAATAACATTTGGTTGCCCATCAATAAGTATATTTCTGAGTTTTGTTCGTAATGTTCGCAAACTTTCTGTTACCTGCGACCTGGAAAAAACATCGGCTCTTGACTTTTCCCTGGATGATTGATGCCCTATTTTCCCGATAATAGTTACATTGGTTTGTTTCTCAATGTCATCTTCAGAACTTATTTTAGATTCCATCATTTTTTTGGTATTCACCATACCAAAGGGTATGATCAATCCTAAAAAGAACGACATGATGTATATAATAGACTTTATGGGTTTTGCCGGCTCCTTGGTGCTTTTGGCGTTATCAATTATTCTGGAATAAGGCATATCGGCAGCCTTAGCCATTGATGTTTCTTCTCTTTTTTGTAGCAAATATACATATAACTGCTGTTTAAGCTCTTGTTGCCGTGAATAGTTCATGATGGCACGCTGTTTACCCGGCACACTCCTTATAGAGTTGCTCAAAACATTCGTTTGCTTATTTATTCCGCTACTGCTCAGCTCCATCTCGTTTTTGTAGCTGTCTATACTTTGCAGTAAATTATGCCGTACTACCTCTATTTGCTGATCCAAATTAACAATTACCGGATTGGTTTCTGTATAAGATAGTTTTTGTTTTGCCCTTTGATTTAACAGTTCATTGTACTGACTAAGACTTGCGGCAAAAGATGCATTCTGGATATTTAATGAACTTGGGATAACCTGAACATTTTCAGGGTCATTTAACCGCTCTTTAAGATCATTTATAATTGAAAGCTGAATTTGCTGTTGCTGGTATTTGTTATCATTCTCACTTGCATTACCTACCAATACTTTTGCCTGCTCCTCAATATCGGTGATATTATTACTACTGCGGTAATCTTGGTACTTTTTTTCTACGTTAGTTAATTCATCACCAACTACGGCTAAACGACTATTAATAAAATTGATCGTGCTATCGATCACATTTTTCTTGTGCTCTATATTATCTTTCAGATACTGATTCATCAAATTTTGCAGTATCAACTCACCCTTTTCGGAGTTAGGGTAATATAAAGTTAAAGCCATAGTTGTGGTACCTTTATCTGTAAATTCCGCATCGTAATTTTTAATTATATCAGATATCGCGTCATCTTCAGATGCGATTTGTGTGGAATATGTTTGCTGATAAATTGGTACACCTGATCGTCTTACAATCCTGATATTATACTGTGGAAGATTTATCTGTTCACCAAATTTAACACTACGGTCAATGTTTTCATCTTCGTTAACAATGTGTACCGTATTGTTATTTATTACGTCAATTACGTATTCGCGCCTTCTAAGCGAATCTACCTTGGTATGGAGTATTTCAACATTAAAGGGTGCCGCACTATATATTTCAGATGCCAGAAAACCACTGTTTAAAAACAACTTGATATTTAGGTGCAGGTTTTGCACCACCTCTTTTATGAGGTTGCGCGATCTTAATACGTCACCTTCATTTTTTATAAGCTCATTAATGTTTAATACAGATGAAACCCCACCATTTGCGTAGGTCGAAGAGGCGTCGGGGTTATTGGGTTCCTGTTGCAAAAGCAATGAACTGCTAATAAGATACTGCTTTGTGGCATAAGTGTTATAAACGTAAGCCAGCCCTATACATAGTACAAGGCTTATTGCAAATAAATACCAGTAAGTTTTAAATTGTAACAGAATGCTCTTAAAATTCATGATGTTTTCCTTTTGAGATAGATTTTCAATATCATTTTTACGGTATATTCAATTGGTACGGGCATGGCGTTTTAATGCCATTTTAAACTCCGCTACCAATACCGCTTAGCTAAGATCACAGCTGTAAATAATGTTGCTGCGAGTGAAAGGTATTTGACAAGGTTATTATCATTATTTAAAACCTTAGTTTTCAATGGCTCAACATAAACTACATCGTTTTGCTTCAGGTAGAAATAAGGAGAATTAAGCAAATCCTTTTTCGTCATATCGAGTTTTACCGAGAAGTTTCTTCCATCGGGGCTTTTACGTATAAGTAATATATTTGTACGGCGCCCGTAAATTGTTAAATCCCCCGCATATCCAATGGCATCTAACAACGTTACCTGCTCATTTGGAAGAATGTAAGAAGCCGGGTGGTTCACTTCCCCCAATACGGTAACCCTGAAATTTGTAAACCTTACATCCACCACCGGGTCATTGAATGATTTTACCGCTTTTTCTCTGACTGCGGCCCTGGCCTGTACCGTGGTTAAGCCTGCTAATTTAATTTTCCCTAATACAGGTATCTCAACTTCACCATCTTTACTAACCAGGTACCCAGACAAAGGATTTGCAGATCCGGATTGCGGACTGCTGCTATTTACATAAACCCCGTTTCTGCTGTTGATACTTATAGTAGCAGCCGGATCGGTTGTATTAACATTTATAGCCAAAATATCATCAGGCTGAATAATAGCTTCATTATAGGAGGCCAATGCCAGTGGAGCAGCAGTGTTTGCCTCAGAAATATCCTGAAAGTATCTGAGTTTCTTGGTATTGCCGCAAGAGCACATCAGGAATAGCATAATGACCACACATGATAGGGATACCGGAAAATATAACTTTTTCATATAAATTAAGGTGAATTATTAGGTGCTTTTAATGATTATAGTATTAGTTCCATCCCTTAGATAGCTGTTTTTCAGTTAATAAAATGTAGTTGGGAAGGCCGTTGTTATCGTGTAGTATTTGACTCGGTGACAAAGCTTCGCCCTTTCACTTACAGTGTATTAGTTTTTTTCAGTCAAATTATTAGCAATGGAAAATTATGGCTGTTTAGCACTGCTATTTTCATTGAACTCAAACAAATATTATTAAAATATTAAAGAATACCTTCCGAATTTTGGTGTTGATACATTTATGTAAAACTCTGTGTAGTGGGTGAGAAAAGTGAGAAATTACCTCATTCAACGAGCAGTTTTGAGTATAAATTCCCTGAGAATGATGTGGCATTGATGATGTAAACACCCTTGTCTAATTTGTTAAACAGGCTGATATATAAATTCGCAGCCCCCAAGTCATCAGTCATAAATTTTTCGGTTCGTATTAATTTGCCAAACATGTTGCTGATTGATAACACTACATTTTCGCGTTTACCAAAATTACTGGCATTTAAATAAAAACTATTCCCTGTGTTTGGGTTAGGGTAAACAGTTATTTTCTTTTTGCTATCGGCTAATTTGTTAATACTTAATGTTGATGTCAGTGAGGATGTGTTTGAAATTTGAAATAACTCTACCCCCGCAAGCCCAACACGGTTAGCCGTAGGATTAAATTTTAATGTTAAAACACCATCGTTTACAGTAGTGCTAAAATCTTTTACTATGGCAGCTCTGTAGCCTACCTCACTAAAAATATCAAAATTGCTTAGTACCAGCTGATTTTCTATAAACGTGTTAAAAATCCTTGATCCGGGGGCAGTCCAATAATTTTCAACAAAATGCATTCTAACCAGGTAGTTGCCATTTGAAAGCGGTATTTCATACCTTGTTTCAGCAAGATCTGCCGCTGCAGATAAATAAGTAACATATAAAGAATCAATATCAGTACCGGCAACATTAGTTTTCACCACCTGCTGATCCAGTTTAATAGATCCTTTACGATAGTTTTTGTCAGACTCATATAAATTGTTACCTATGGTTACATTTGCATCTGCCCCGCCTTTTACTCGTTTAATAACATTCACAGTACTGGTGCTGCTATTGCCAATACCATAAAGAGGAATGCGGAGTGGTGCCGACGCGCTATTATAATTTACCAGCAGAGCCGCATTTTTAATACCCACCGAAGCCGGTGTAAACTTTACAGTTAAAGGCGTCATTGCCTGTACGGCAAGGGTTGATGTTTGCAGTGCAGTTACGCTAAACTCACTGGCATTTGGCCCTGTAATTGTTACGCCCTTTAGTTGTATGGGCGAATCATTGGTGCCATCAGGGTAAGCTACTCCTATATTTTTTACAGAAATTGTAACCGATGCTGATGCTCCTGTAAGGGTTGGATTAAAGTTTATAGCCGATGTTGGAGTAGCGGCCAGGTCTGAATAATGTACTGAGCCCGAATCTGGTTTTATATTTTCAACATAATATATATTGTCCTGGTAATCATAATTGGTAGCTGAGGTACCGAGGTAATCACAGTCCATAATATAAGCGTTAGGCACAATATTCCCGGCGGCGTTCATCACTTTTAAAAATCTGATGCCGATAAGTCCGTTAAAGTTTTTTGTCCTGTCAGAGTATGAACTTCCTATCTTCATTCCAAAAGACCCTGTGGGATTAAATGTTCCCTGAGCGGGCGAACTGGCCGTATGTGAAAGTCTGGGCAATACCGACTGGCCATCTAAATTATCATGTGTGAACAATGTTGTAAGCGTTGACGAACCTTTGGCATAATATTTAAAAGCCTCAACTGCCGAGCAGCACCCATGATATGCTGCCATTTGATGAACGGTTACCGGCTTACTTGGATCGGCCCTAACAAAAAAAGCTGCATCTACTTCACTTGAATTGGGTACACGGGTGGTGCCATCAATATTACCATCATCATGCCCATAACCCGTAGCTGTCTTAAAACCAAATGCAGGTATTATCTGACTTGCATAAGGTTCATTAGTGCCTTCGCCGGCAATCTGCCAAATTCCACTAAGTACAACTTTTTTCAATGAGGATATACTGTCGTTACTGGTAATTGTTAGGGTATCAGTAAATACTTTGATTCTTGAGGCGGCATTTTTAGCCCTAAACTGAATAGTTACATCTACAAATGCTCCCGGGTTTATTCCTATAGGCACTGCCCCTGTGGTATCTGTGTTTACAGAAACTATTTTCCATGCTGTGGGATTAGATAAAGTTAACTTACTCAGGTTCAACTTTCCTGTCCCTTTATTATTTATCCTAAGCTTTATTTTATCATGATTGGCATTATATGGGGTTGTGTCAGGGTTCGTTCTTCGCCATGGGGTTTGAATTAATGAAAAAACCAGGCGGTCATCTGAAGGAAAGGCATCCGGATTTTTTAAAACCATATACGCTCCGCTTGCTGTTTGTGTAGCTATACTAAAAATATAATCACTGGTTATTATTTGGTTATTATTTGCATCAACTGCCTTTACTTTAAGGCTGTAATTACCCGGAGTATTAATAATAAATGGTACTGTATAATTAATATATGCACCATTATTTATAGCGTATTGAAGTGAGGCAAGACCAGAACCACCAAGATCGTTCGCGGTAATAAATATCTGTACCTGATCGTTATAAACTCCAGCCGATTTAAGTGAACCCGATAACCTGGCACTTGCAGTTGGAATGGTAACATCCGTAACCGTAACAGCCGGACTAAAGGTTAAGTAGTTCATCTTGGTATTGACCCCACCGGTAGCGCTAATGGTTAATTTCCCATCGGTTACCTGTACAGTTGATATTGCCGATCTGTATTTTTGTTGTGAAGAAGGTATAAAATCGCTTATAGTTGGTAGTCCCTCCACATTTATTTGATGATTACTATCATAATAGCCATCATCGCCAGCGCTTACTGTTACTCTGTATGGCCCATTTGCTACTGCATATTCCCAGGTCCCAGGCTTTTGGTTGTTAGTCGTAGCTTGCATTTGTACCAGCGAGCGTAGTTTTGCATCGCCAGTACCGGCGCGGATACGCATATTGGCCTGAAGATCTACCGGTTGTTTAGAAACAGGATCTATCCAACCATATTTGCGGGTTGCATCAAAAGGTAAACCTATATCTCCGGTGTAACCGGTTGGTACGGCAGAGCCGCTGGGTAAAAAATCTATATTTACACTTTGAGATACCGGAATATCAGTTGCTGTAATCGAAAAATCGTCAAAATTATAAGTAACAGCAGTTGAGGCATTACGGTATGTAGCAGATATACCAGTGTAGGCTGTACTACCGGTTAGGCCCATACCCGTTATGCTAAGTTTTGTTGAGGTATAACCAACACCTGTACTGGTATAATTTACCCCATCAATTGAATAAAAACCTTCGGCTGTGTTAGTTGCAGGATCAATTACCAGGCGCAGGCTCACCGTTTGGGTATTAAGCCCGCTGATTACCGCGGTTATACGCTGATCGGGATTGGCGGTTCCGGCTACAGCGCTGGATACATCGTTCAGTTCTTTCCTCAACTCTACCTTATTTCCGCTTATATTTAACTTAACATACGTTTTATCGTTTAATCCATACCATATACCAGCCTGCTGTGACAGCGTACCATTAGCGGGATTAATTACTTTTACATCTATCTGCAGCTTTTTATCCGTGGCTACCTTTACACCCAGTATGTTCAACTGGTTATTATTGGTCAAAAAATCTATTCCCTTGTTGCTCACCAGTTGCAGCTGGCCACCGGTCAATGTAATTTTAGATGGTTCATAGCCAGGCACAAGACTGTTAGACGGTTGGCCATCAACAGCTAATCTTGTACCTGAATAATTATTTACTGTGGTAAAACCTGTTCCCTGCCCATTCTTATCTGTTATGGTGTTGCTTACAGGGGCATTGAACGATAAATTATAAGGTAAAGTAACCTGCAGCGATGTGCAGGGAAGGGTACTTAATGGGCTGCAGCCATCCTGCGCATAAACGGAATTACAACACACACTTAAAAGTGCCAATATCAAATTTGTTTTGCACAGCTTTACTAAACCCAATCCTGGGTAATTGATGTTTTTCATAACAGTCATTTTAAAATTGTTGAGGGGGACGGTAATTTTTCTATAAACCGTTAAAACGGGTTAATTTCTGACAGAAAAGAAACTAAGGAGAAACTTACTGATTGATTACAGCAATCGCGTTTTACAGATTCATATCACTTGTTTAATGATGTTTTGAAATTGAAACCTTTGCGGTAGTTTGATTCTCAGGTTTTTTATTTACCCTTAAAAGGGTAATTTGAGATATTAAGTTTGGGTTTTCATTCCAGTTAAATTCACTGATGTATAAATTTCCATTCGTAACATCCTCCGTAATATCAAGTGGGTTAGCAAACCCGGCCATTCCTTCCAATCCATAATTACTGGCACCGGTAGCCGTGTGTACAATATCATATAAATGTTCATCCTGAATATGGATGTTGCTATGGTCTTTAATACCTGACCCGGGCTCCAAAACCATGATGTCTCCCCCCCCGCTAAACCGGCAAACCAATAGTTTTCCTTTTAGAGCACCATTAAAGGCATTGCTTTTATACTCAATAACACCATTCGGCGATTTATTAAAACCAAAATCAAAAGCGGCACCGCGGTAATTTACATCGGGCTTGGTATTAGCCGGATAAACAGGGTTATCGCTATACCCTCTGTTGATAACATACTCGCCTCTAAGTGGATTGGGGTGCCCAAAAAAGCCTACCGGTTTGTTAGGGTTTATTCTAAACAACCAATCATGCTGAACCGGTACATTCATTGTTGAAATGATGTCAGGGCCATTATAGTAAGTTCCGTTGGGCCTTCGCGTGCCTTTAACAGATGCTGGTGAATTGCCCCCGCCCCCTGATCCATTTGCAGGAACATATAACTGTCCGTTGCTATGCCACACCATGTCATAGGCATTACGTATGCCCGACGCGTAGATGGTAAGCGGGGAATTTATGCTGTATGGATTATATGTACCATCGGGTAATTTTAACGAAGTGGCCGAAGCATGGTTAATTAAATTTTGATCGGCACTGGTTTGTACATTAAGGGGGAGCTTTATTTTATCCAGTTTTTTATTATCAAGCCTTAGTATGGCGCCAGCTAATAATGTTTCATCCCGTTGCCATCCCTTGTCATATTTTCCGGCGGAGCTATTACTTCCAACAGATATATACAAAGCACTGTCGGGTCCAAATGCCATACCATTAACCATATGATCTCTTGTCGACCGGGGCAATTTGGTAATAATCAGTTGTTCGTTCTGCAGGTTATCACCGCTTAATCTGGATATATTACCATCAAATATTGGTGCGGAAACCAAACCTGATGATGAAAATGAAACCCATGCAATAAGGTTATGCGCGGTTGATTTGATATCAAATGTTAAACCTATTGCGGTTGTTTCCCCGTGTTTTTTTACGAGTGTATTAATAACCTGCATATTCTCAAGCATGCCGCGGCTATGGTCAACATCAAATCTTTCGATACTGCCATCTATTTTTAACGCGTAAAACTTGCCATCGGGGCCAAAAGTTAAAGAAGTGTATTTTTTATTTTGTGTTCCCGGAATTGATATTTTCGTAAACGCCGCCTTTAGGGTATTGCTTGAATCTGCCTGTGCTACTCCGGTAGAGAAAGTTGTTTCAAATGGTAAAAATGAAGCGCCGCTGTATGTTTTTACACCATCGGTTATTATAAATTTATATATGGTATTAGCCTCAAGTGGCCTTAATGGCGAAAAGCTTATCGCATCCCCTCCGCCGGTCCCCTGAACACTCCCCTGCACATATGAGATCTCGCCATTACTGATCTTTAATAATTTAACCGTTTTACTGTTTATTGTACCATTATTAACCCCGCCTTTAAAGCCCTTTACAGCAGGAACGAACAGGTTATTGGCTGCTATTGTTAAATTATTAATGATCCGGGCACCGTTAACCGGGTTTGATGATATTACATATGGCGATCTATGATTAACCACCCTTAATTCAAGATTTATTACTGCGCTGGTAAATCCATCAGCAAACACCCGGATGGTTGCCATATAATTGCCTACCGGCAATTTTTTTGCAAACGAGTAATCTAAATTCAGTAATGTATCTTTGGCCGATTTTCCTGGCAAAAACCTTATCCAATTTTTGTACGCACCTGCATACGAAGTTTTTACAACATAGGCTATATCGCTTTTCAATGAATTATTAAGCCTTAATGTGCATGTTTTTGTATCATTACTGGTATTTTCAATCAGTAAATTTTGGGTACTTGCTGATAGGTATACATAAGGTGTTATGGTAACAGGCTCAATTTCAACATAACAAATTTTTGTGTTAGTACCACCGTCAGCATCAAGCGTTAAGAAACCATCGCTTACCGTTACAGTTACTGTGGCTGTTTTGAACCTGCCGGGGCTTCTGATTCGCCCTAACGGCAAAAAGTTTGATATCGCTTTAACCCCTTCAACATTGATACAATTATTCTCATAAGCCTTACCCACCTCTCCATCACCTGCGGCAACAGTAACTTTGTATACACCGTTAAGTAATTTTATTTCCCAGTAACCCTCGGTTTTTTCTCCGTTAAATTTCCCGTACAAAAAAGAATTGATTTGATTGGCTTGCATATGCACAAAAGTTGAAAGCAAAACGTCTTCAGGTTCTGTGCGTGCCCTCGCGTTACCCCTGAGATCAACCGGCTTACCATCCTCCCGTTTTTTCCATCCATACTGAAGCTGTGCACCTTCATAAATACCTGGCCGGTATCCAAATGACCCGCCGGTATCCTTTAGCCATCCAGGCGGCGGACTTGTTTTATCATCTTGAAAATTTATCTTAACGGATTCTATCACCGGAACTTCGGCCAAACCAAGTAACGCTTCTGAAATTTCTTTATGCCTATGAGTAGATGCTTTAATGATTGTTTTATAATTAGCCCAAACAAAAAATACCAGAGCGCAAAATAAAATAGTGTATAAATAAATTCTTCTGTTAATGTTTTTTAAGAAAGTATTACCCATTTTGTACATCTAAGAAGTTAATAATATCGTGTCCCGGCATCGGTTTTAATTAAAACTATTTACAATAATCTTTGCATACTTAACTCCAGTTAAATAAACCGCCCTAACGATATAGTATTTATTTTTATCCGGCTTAATGTCAAATCGGGTATCCATTTCCCCCTGTGAATTTGTTACCTGTTCAATAGTTTTAAGTTTTTTACCATCCATAGTATATAGGGAAATAGTAACCGTTTCATGTACCTTAAAATTTCTCAGTTTTATATAAAGCGGTCCTCCACCATTGGGGTTAGGATAGGCCTGTAAAACACGGCCGTCATTTTTCTGATCTTTTACTTCTTTTTTTTCGCCTGCACCTTTTACTATGGAGTCTATCCGGGGTGTGTTATTGATGGCTACTTCTTTGATAGTATCCTCCACGCTTGTAACCTTAAGCCTGGCCTGTAACGCTTTATTAGTTGATGATCGTAAAAGTACTTTAAAAGATAATGAACTGTTTTTTTTCAATACTAACGGAGCTTTTTTATCAGGCAATGGTATATCGGCTATTTTAAATTTTGAAGCATCAGGGCCATAAATACCAATATCTTTTACCTTTAATACTCCATCGC
This sequence comes from Mucilaginibacter lappiensis, assembly GCF_050433765.1. Taxonomy (GTDB): domain Bacteria; phylum Bacteroidota; class Bacteroidia; order Sphingobacteriales; family Sphingobacteriaceae; genus Mucilaginibacter; species Mucilaginibacter lappiensis_A. Next base: position 199,521 of record NZ_JBNPWP010000013.1, read on the forward strand.
CTTTGTTGCTTAATGTTACTTCATACTCCTTGTCCTGGTATTCATTGGCCTGGGTTTTCGGTACTGCCGTAACCGCAAGCATAGCTGGGGCAGGTGAAGACGTTGCAACCCTTAAAAGCGTAATTTGCGCCACAAGATTTGGGTTATCGTTCCAGTTATACTCAATTACATATAAATTGCCGTTAGTAACATCTTCCACAATATCCAGCGGATTAGCAAATCCCGACATTCCAACCAGGCCGCTGTTTCCTGAACCTGTGGTAACTTTTACAATATCATAAATATGATCATCATTGCCTGGATAAGTTGTTTGCACTAATGAACCGGGTTCCATGACAACAATATCTCCCCCGCCGCTAAATCTGCAAACCAATAATTTTCCCTTTAACGCGTTGTTAAAAGTGGCGCTTTTATATTCTAATGAGCCGTTTGGCGAGTTATTTAATCCAAAACTGTATGCAGGGCGGTAACGCGCATCTGCCACCACTGAGGGCGAATACAGCGGGTTATCAGCAAATCCCCTGTTTATCACATATTCCCCCCTTAACGGATTAGGGTGGCCATAATAACCTACCGGTTTAGCCGGGTTAACTCTAAACAGCCAATCATTTTGAACTTGTACACCTGTTGTAGCTGGTATAATCGGGCCATTATAAAATGTACCATCAGGCCGGCGTGTACCATTTACTGAAGCAGGAGAATTACCCCCGCCGCCAGATCCGTTGGTTGGAAGATACAGCTGACCATTAGAGTGCCAAACCAGATCATAAGCATTACGAACACCCGAAGCATAAATAGTTAACGGTGAATTGCTGCCATAAGGATTATAGGTACCATCGCTCATTGTTGCTGCAACTGCCGGTGCATTATTTATGATACTTTGATTAGAGCTGGTTTGAACATTCAGCGGTAAAGTTAATCCATTGAGCTTATTGGGGTCCAGGCGTAAAACGGTACCTGAAAGCAAACTTTCGGCCCTTTGCCAATCGTTATCGAACGAGCCAGCTGAGCTATTACTCCCCTGGCAAATATAAAGCGCACCGTCGGGGCCAAAAGCTAATCCGTTAACCATATGATCACGGGTAGATCGCGGAAGTTTGGTTATTATTAATTGTTCGTCCTGCAAACTGTCGCCTTGTAAAAGTGAAATATTACCATCAAATGCCGGTGCCGTGGTAAGTCCCGACGAGGAGTGTGATACCACCAAAATTACATTTGATGCTGTTGATCGTGGATCAACAGTTAAACCTATTGCAGAACGTGTCCCATATTTGTTAATAAGGGTTCTTATCGTTTTATCTATGGTAAGCGTACCATTAGCATGGTTAATATTGTACCTTTCAATTGTTCCGTCAAGCCTCAAAGCATAAAACTTATCATCAGGCCCGATTTTTAAAGAACAATATTTTTTGTTTTGTGTACCAGGAACAGGAACTTTGGTGAATTGAGCATTAAGAAGAGCAGATGAATCAATTTGTGCTGCTTTAGTAGTAAATGTAGCTTCATATGGCGCAAAAGCAGCACCAGCATATGACTTTACACCTGATGTAATAACAAATTTGTAAATAGTATTAGGCAGCAAGCTTGATGAGGGGGAAAAACTTATGGCATCTCCGCCGCCGGTTCCCTGCACTATACCGGGTACAAGCGTTAAGACAGCATCTTCCTGTTTGTATAATTTTACTGTTGTGTTTGTAATAGTACTGTTATCAACACCTCCCTGGAAGCCGGCTACAACAGGTACGTGCAAATTATTAGCTGCTATACTGACTGTGCCAAGGTCAACATCCACAGCTCCGTTTTGTGGGGTTGACGAAATAACATATGGTTTTAAACTATCAACAACACTTATTTGTATTGGAAATACTGCACTTGTAAATTGGCCCGATGTTGCTTTTACCGTAGCTTTATAAAGGCCCAGGGGTAAATTTTTAGCTGTTGTATAATTAAACCCTACGTTGGGCTGTACCCCTGTTTGTGTGGCGTTAAAACTTAACCATCCAGTAGCTCCACTTGCATAAGTTACTGTAACATTATATGTTGCTGCCAAATTATTTGAACTGCCTAAAGACACCGAAAACGAGTTGGTTGCCGGTGTTCCTGCTTTAATAAGCAAATTTTGATTACTCACAGCCCAATATAAATAAGGACTTAAGGAAACCGGAACAATGCTGGCAAAATTGAGTTTGGTATTGGTACCTCCGTCGGCATTAACTGTCAGATACTCGTTGGCTACAGTTACCCTTGTTGTTGCCGATTTAAAACGACCTATACTGCCCTGTTTACCGCTTGGTATAAAATGATTTATCGAGTTTACTCCTTCAATGTTAATGGTATGACTTTCAGGTGCCGAGTTAACTAAAGCATCTCCAACTGATACGGTTACATCATACACCCCGTTGGGTACTTTTGTTTCCCAATAACCTTCAGTTTTTACCCCGTTAAATGTGCCGCTAATTGTATTAGCCTGCATATGTATCAAAGTAGCCAGTAAAACATCTTCGGGAGTATTGCGGTTACGCGTGTTTGCAGTTAAGTTGAGCGGACTCGCGTCAGATCTTTTTCTCCAACCGAACTCCAATCCGCTTCCCTGGTATAATCCCGTTCTTGGGCCAAAGGGTTGCCCATAATCTTTCATATAACCCAAAGGAGGTACGGTTTGCGCATCCTGAAAGTTAATCTTGGCGATTTGTTGCCTTATGGCATCTATAATATTAAGGTTAACTAACAATGTGGCTGGCTGATATCCGGGTGCGGAACACGTAATTATCGCCTGATAATTCCCTGCATTAGTAGTAGAATCTACAATATTTGAGTTAAATATTATAGTGTCAGTTGGGTTTTGAGGTAAGTTCAACCAATCGGCATTTGTTTTTGATAGCGTAAAAGCCGGATGCCCCTGACTTGATTGGATGTAAACAGACTGTGGTATAACATGGCCCCCCTTTATTAAGGTAAATTTTAACGTGCTTTGTGAAAAGGCCAGTGTTTTTAAAGCGGGTTCAAGATTGGATATTGCAAAATCATCAAAATTATAAGTTATAGCTGTGGATCCATTACGGTAACTTGCATATATACCTGCATAAGCTGTGCTATCGGTTAAGCCCATCCCCGCTATATTAACTCCCTTCAAAGTATAGCTGGCCCCGGTACTGGTGTAGTTTACACCATCTGTTGAATAAAAACCCTCTGCTGTATGCGCTGTCGAGTCGATCACTAAACGCAGTGTTACCGTTTTGGTATTAAGCCCGCTTATTACAGCTGTTATACGCTGATCAGGGTTGGCATTCCCGGTTCCGCCGCTTGACACATCATTAAGCTCCCTCCTTAACTCCACCTTATTACCGCTTATATTTAGCTTTACATAGGTTTTATCGTTTAAACCATACCATAAGCCTGCCTGTTGTGACTGTGTGCCATTATAGGGATTTATTAGTTTTACCTCTAACTGCAGCTTTTTAACTGTGCTTATCTTTACCCCAAGAACATTCAATTGATTATTGCTGGTCAGAAAATCGATCCCTTTATTACTCACCAGCTGCAGGCGACCGGCGGTCACCGTTATTTTTGATCGTTCATAACCAGGCACCTGGGTATTAGATGGCTGCCCATCTGCCGCTAACCTTACACCCGAATAATTATTTACTGTTTTAAAACCCGTTCCTAACCCATTTTTATCGGTTATGCTATTGCTTACGCCCGCATTAAATGACAAGTTATACGGTAAATTAACCTTTATTGCATTGCAGGGTAACGTACTCACATGATCGCAGGTATCAAATTTTGAGTATGCCATCTCTTTCCAGTAACGAGCGTGCGCAATACTACTGATCCCTAATGTGTTTAAACAAAACAATAATATAATTCTAAGTGTCAAAGTTTTGGCCATAATACATATAGTCAACCGTAAATTTGAGGGAACCAGTAATGAAAGATCTTCGGAATGAAACAGTAATTCGTAGCATTCCCCATGAATAAACCAGGTCTGTCAGACCCGAATGTTACAGCTTAAATCTTGAATATGCTTCGCTCTTTCACTTACATAGCAAGCGTCATGGCAAATAAAATATCGCTTATTGTTAGTCACAAGTTTAATTATTCTGGGCTAAAAAAGCCCCTTTGTTAGGATACTTGTCCAGTAATTGTGTAATAGTGAGAAAAAAAATACGATGCCGCCTATTGCGATCTAACCGCCCTCAATAATTCGTTGTGGATTATATTTAACATAAAAGAGCCATAACTGTGCAAAAAAACACCCGGGCTTTACAGGTTTTCACAAATTGGTACACAACCTTATCATAGTCCGAAATCATGCCTTCTTTTGGTTTAATTTAGAATAATCAATGTTAGAGGACATTTTTTAACATTTAAAAGAGAGGCAAAAAGGATTTAGAAGACAAAATCAATAAATACTATGTCTATTTAATAAGCTACTCATGAAAAAAAATGAAAAAAACTGGATGGTTCTTTATACGCGATCGAGGTGGGAAAAAAAAGTTGATCAATTATTAAAGGAGCAAAATTTTAATTCTTTTTGCCCGCTTGTTAAAACAAGCAAGCAATGGGTTGACAGACATAAAATAATTGAAGTGCCGCTCTTTCGATCATATCTCTTTGTTCAGGCAGGCCAATGGGAGCAGTCCCGAATTATGCAAACCTCCGGAATAGTGAATTTTATATCCAGTGGTGGTAAGCCGGCTACAATTAAGGATGCAGAAATTGAACGAATAAAGTTGATTGTAAAACAGTATGCAGATATTGAAGCTATTTCTTTAGAAAATATTAATGTTGGAGATATGGTGAAAGTTATCAATGGCCCGCTTTTAAATCATAAAGGAGAAATAGCTCAGATACAGGGAAGATCGGTTGTTATGGTTATAGATAATATCAATTGTGCTCTTACCGTAAAAATAAATCAGCGGGAGCTTTCTCATACAAATCAGCCATTGCTTTCTTAAAAAATGCAATAAGGCTTTTACATGTTTAACACATTGAACTTATATTTCAAAAGATTATAATTTATCAAAACCACTAAGAACTCGTTCAAACTATAGATAAATTGATTATGGATAAACATTATGGTCAAATAGTTGAGTTAATTGTCAGAAAAAATGGCTTTAGTATTAGCGAGCTCGCGCGCATAACTCATATGAACAGGAGGTCTGTATATAACTGGTTTAATCAAAAATATTTAAAAAAGGATATCATTTATCAGATAGGGATAATTATTAACCATAACTTTTCGGTTGAATTTCCTGAGCTATTCCGAAAAGATGACTTTGATATTCAAAATCCGTCTGGATTAAATAATCTTTTATTCTGGGAAGCACCAAATCCATCTTTATGGAAAGATAAATATATTGAGCTATTAGAAAAATATAATTCTCTATTAATAAACAAAATAGAAAGTAATATGTAATAAACTTTTTTAGTACAGATCAGTTAATTAGAACCGTATTCTGAATAGAATACGGTTTCTTTTTTGAAGGGAGTATTTGAAAAAATCACAACCGTACAATTTCACCGGTACCATTAACGGCAGAACGTTTATACCTGGTTGAAAAATATCAATAGTTATACCTGGAGAACCAGTGAAACACAATATAATAGCATTAAAAAACATTAAATTAATTAAGTGGCATTAAAAACTAATGGCACTTTATTAATTTTTAAGGAACTAATATATGGGATACCCATGGTTCATTAAGCTTCCTGACAGCAGAGTTGCGGAATATTTGTTTTTCCTCTCTGCTGTATACTGCCATCGTTACTGTTTGATCCTTATCTGTAGGAGTTATAGTAATATCTAAATTGTACTTAGTTTGATATCTGAAAGAATAAGTGGCTGTGTTAGCTTCTATATCATAAACATTCATTTTATCAGGTACACCAAAAGAAATATGACATTTGCTTTCACACTCTACTACTAATTTGCCGTAGCCATAATAATCTTCGGTTGGGGCCGCATTGGTAATTTTTTTACAACCAGACTCAGACAGCAAGATGATAGCTGAGAATAGTAAAGCTGCCTTTTTCCCTTTGTATAAGATCGATGAAAATGGCACAATACTAATGGGCGCTGGTTTAATCCAGCTAAATTTTTTGTTAAAATTTTTCATACTCATACTGTTTAGTTAAGTAAAAATAGAACATCCATGGAGTAGAAATTAGGTTTGACTAAAAGTGTATATCATAATGTGAAAAAGTGTAGAACTTTGAGAAATTGACAAAAAACTATCACAATAAGCTATTAAACAAATAGACAAATGCACATTTTCATATCATTAAATTCAACAACTTCTGAGATAGGCTTTCATCAAAACCCTGGATTGATTTAGAGTTTAATAACTGGAATTGTGTGAATTAAATTGTGCAAATAATGGGAAGCTGATTTCAAAAAAATGAGCATTTTAAATTATAGATTTGATTGACTATCAATTGATTCATTAGAATTTAAAGGATAGAATATTCAACTAATTAATTATGTTAGTTATGGAAATATTAATTGCAATATTGTTTTTAGCGAATATTCTGGTTTGGGCATACAACAGATTAAAGCAAAAGGTAAATTAGCCAACCATTAAAAGCTATTCTGCACTACCTGTTTATTAAACGGTAGCTTAATTGCATTGTATAAAAATCAGATTGAGCTATCCGTTATCGAAACGCAAAGTATTTGATAATCCCTTTTGAACCCTGACCAAACATTCCGGGGTTTACAAATCAATCAATAAAAAACACTTACCTAATCATAATCCTTTAGTAAAACCCTGGCTAATTAAAACCGTAATTGGTGAGCTCTTACAAGCAATTATATTAACCATTAATTAGTCTGATTCAACACTTCCTCAAGCCTATTGATAGGTTAATCAAAACAAAGTATCCCTTTAGCAAGTTTATACTATGCAGGGAATCTCCCTTTAAATTATAAAAGTTTTAATTATTTTATTGTTTTTTAAAACAATCTACAATAATATATGTATATTGTTAAAGCTTTTTGATTTAGCAAATAAGATTTAAATATTTGTTTCTGGGTTTTAGGTATTAATAATCAAGAAAGCATTCATTATTAATACTAATTTAAGGATCAGATAACGTGCCGATCCGTTTTGATAAAGCTTATTTTGAACTGAACAAGATTATTTAAAAGGTTATTTTACTTAATTAAGTCATGGATAAACATTACGGCCAAATAGTAGAGTACAGAGTTAGAAAAAATGGTTATTGTATCAGTGACCTGGCCAGGTGCATGCAAGTAAACAGAAGATCCATTTATAACTGGTTTAATCAAAAACATTTAAAAAGAGATGTTATACTTAGGATTGGATGCATTATACGGCATGACTTTGCCCAGGAATTTCCTGAAATTTTTGAACCAGATGACTTCAAAATTATTTATCAGGTACCTGAGCAGCCTTTGCGTAACACTTTAAGTTTTGATTATGAAGAACAGGAATGCTGGAAAAACAAATATCTAACATTACTGGAAAAATACAACGAAACTCTTTTACGGAGTACGGACGGAAAAATACCGTCTGAGTATACTTCATTTGAAAACGCTTTTGAGTTGCCGAAAGAAGTTTAGCTACCGGTCTGAAAATTTTGTGCCAGCATAGCCATTATGATTGAATCATAATGGCTATGCTGGCGTTATGTCATTAATTTAGCTGGTTAATTTTTATTTCACAGCCCTGTGCGTTTAATGCCTCTCCGGGCAATTAAAGTAAAATTCTGCCAGACTTTTTCTTGCTGTTATCTATCCTAAATTTGCCTTAAAAGTAAATTTGGCATCATTTTGCTAAATTTTTCCTTAGTCTTTTTGTAACAAATTCAATACACTAAGTATTTCATAACTCCCTCAAAAAGAAAGCAAATGGCGCTTTAAACGCAAATCAAAATTGTTTTAAGTGATTTTAGATTTACCAATTTATTAATTATTAAGACATTTAATGCAACATTTTTAACGAAAGTAACGTTTAGCTAATACTATTAATTAAAAAAACCCGCTTATGTTAAAAAAAAATCAACTTAAAATCGTAAGTTTGACGGGCCTCGCCTGCATTATTTTAGCCTCCTGCTCGAGAAAAGATGACGTTCAACCCGTAGAAACAACTCCTCAACCTTCACAAGAAATGCAATCACTGGCCGCAGTGAGCACCACCAGTAAAATTTCAGTCAGCGGCTCCAGTTTACAATTAGGTATATCAGGGCACCCACTGGGAGATGCACCTTATATCAAAACCGGGCCTACTAAGCAAATTCAATTAATCAAAGGCATGGGAATGAACTGGTACCGGGTGGATATCCAAACCACATCTGACGGAACCATAACCGTTCCTTACTTATTTGAGCCCCTTAGAGAAGCTGCTGCGGCCGGTAATGTAAGGATCTTACCCATGCTTTACACCCGAACGTTAGACCTTTCGGCAAGCACATCGGCCGCTTATACGGCAGGTAAAACACTGGGGAGTAACTTTGCAGCTAAATATGGTCAATACTTTACTTATTACGAGCTTGGTAATGACCTTGAACTCAAATTGCTGCTGCCCAATAGAACCGGAGCAAGCCAGAATGATTACGATCGTGCCAAGTTTAATGTTGTTTGTGCTTATTTAAAAGGTATGGATGTAGGCATTAAATCAAAAGATGCTGACGCAAAAACTATGATAGCTGCTGGTTGGTTACATTATGGCTTTCTTAGAATGCTTGATTGGAATGGTGTAAAATTTGATATTGTAGCTTATCATTGGTATTCTGAAATGGAAGCAATTGCTCCAAACCCACCCAACAACATTCCTGATATTACTAAAAAGCTGGGCTCTCTGTTTCCTGACAAACCTATCTGGTTCACAGAAATAAACCAGAGGTATAAAAATACAAGTACGTATGAAACAGATCAGAATGCATTTCTTTCAAAATTCATAGCAAAGTGTAAAAGCAACCCTCAGGTTAAAGTCGCTATCATTTATGAACTGTTCAATGAACCTCAAAAAAGCAGTGCATTGGAAGCTAATTATGGCATCATAAAATGGAGCACTCCTTATACAGTTTGGTTAAAGAAACTTGCTGCCAGTAATCTGACATTATAATTTAACTTTATTAGATTAATTTAAACCACTGTACAAAGCAGGCCGACCTGTTTTGTACATTGGTTTTTTAATTTATTTTAATTAGCCGTTATAGCATCCTGCTAAACTCCTTCCCAACTAATCTTTTCATTCCCCGCTATTTTACCGGCTCAGAACAAGCCGGTTTATCAAATTACGCCAATCTTACTCACTCATTTCTCATCTGTGTACACAATTTTACAATTAGGTATCAAAACGCCTGTTTAAAAACAAATTCTTATTGATTTTTAATATTTTGTTGGCGTTTTGCAAAACTATTTTGATCGGATAGTCTCAAATAGCCCTTATTTCCAGCTATAACTTGTAAGTGAAAGGGCGAAGCTGTGAACATATCGTTCAGTTAAATTCATGTTGAGCAATTTGAAAACTTTATTGTTCTGTCTTCAATTATGTTACAATGAAAATCGGCCAGACTAATAAAAATTTAAGTATAGAAACGCTTAGGGGCCTTGCCATAATTTTAATAGTATTGGGCTACGTCATGGGATCTGTATCAGATAATGGATTAAAAGTAGCGAATGACTCTGTATGGCGATTTTTGTATTTTGTATATCAATATATTCAAATACCGTTATTTACGGTCATATCGGGCTTTGTTTATGCTTATAAACCGGTTTCAAGGTTTACTTCCAACTCCAAATTCATCACTGGGAAAATTAATCGACTATTGATACCATTAGTTGTGGTATCAACTCTTTTCTATCTGTTGCAATACGTTATTCCCGGAACAAATTCCCAAAATGAGCTGAATGATATTTGGCGTATTTATGTGTATCCGTACACACATTTTTGGTTTTTACAAGGAATGATGATCGTGTTTCTGATTATTATCGTTCTCGAAAACTTTGAAGCGCTTAATACTTTAAAATCTGCAATGATTTGCCTATTAATAACAGCGCTGATCTTTGTATTATTACCTTTCAAGTTCAATTATTTCAGCTTGAACAGGGTACCCTTTTTACTAACATTCTTTATCTTGGGCCTGTCACTAAAAAGATTTTATGAGGTTATATTTAAAAAAGGTATAATTAAAATAGCAGGCATAATATTCGTCTTTTCATTAGGCTATCAGTTATATATATTTAATGCGGATTCACCTGTTATAGTTGCTAATCTTTTAACGTTTGGTGTTGGCTCAACCGCTTGCATCTTGATGATAAGCCTCGGTTATCAAAACAGCAAATTGGTTTGGCTTGGCGGTTTTTCTTATAGCATTTACCTGTTTCATATATTTGGAACCATTGCATCCAGGATGTTATTGACCAAATTATCTGTACATAATATTCCGCTACAGATACTGACCGGATTGATTGCAGGACTAAGTTTCCCTCTGCTACTCAGATTGTTGTGCGGCTCAAACAAAGTATTATCAATGCTTCTTTTTGGAGACAAGATCAGCACGGTTCACAGGAAAAGAAACCAGAGACTTACTTTTAAGAATGCAAGAAGTGTAACCAACAGCAGATTTTTCCCTTATTAATACAAATTTTATCACCCAGAAAATAAATAAAAATGGCAAACCGTAAACGGATATTAATAACCGGAGCAGCCGGGTTTTTAGGTTCGCATTTGTGCGACAGGTTTATAAAGGAAGATTACCATGTAATTGGTATGGATAACCTCATTACCGGCGACCTGCGTAACATTGAACACCTTTTTAAGCTGGAGAATTTTGAGTTTTATAACCATGATGTTTCCACTTTTGTACATGT
>NZ_JBNPWP010000014.1:0-129800 GCF_050433765.1 Mucilaginibacter lappiensis
TTTTTGCGTCATTCGTAGAGTAAGGAACTTTTTAAATTGCAAATTACTGATAATTAATACATTAGAGCGATGGTTCTGAACCCTAGCTCTCCGCTGAAAATATAAAGCCCTGTAAATCAAGCATTTACAGGGCTTTTTTAATTATATGCGTTGATATCGAACCTAATTTTGAAAAAACAAAAACCCTCTAATTTCGCTAATTAGAGGGTTTTTGTTTTTAGAGTTTGTTAGAGAATAACAAAACTCGTATAAAATCGCAAAACCCATGAGCGTCTTTTGGAGCGTTTTTTAGCCCTAAAAATGACGCACCAAGTCTATTTACAATAGCAAAACTGATTAAATAAAGTGTTCCTCATATCTCAATTAGTATCCCTGAATTGAGATTTAAGAAATGTAAATACCTGTTCTTTACCCGATTGATTTAACAACCTGATTTATACACTACCCCGTCTCATCCTCATATTGTTATTGACGTAGGAATTGTCGGATGTAGCTGGCAATTTCAGGTGCAGCCTCATCAAGTGCAAAATGTCCTGCATCCAGAATATGGATCTCAGCGTCAGGAACATCTTGTTGATAGGCATATGCGCCTGCAACGGTGAATGAAAGATCATATCTCCCCCACAAAACTAACAAACGTGGATGACGTACCCGCAGCCATTTTTGGAATTTTGGATAATTGGCAACATTGTTCTGATAGTCATAAAATAAGTCAATCTGGGCCTTTAAAACTCCCGGAGTGTTTAGCCAGGCTAATTCGTCAGTCCATGTGTCAGGGTCTATCGCTTCGGGGTGTGGCGAACCGCCTATGTGCCGTTGACGGGTCGCATTAGGAGACGTAAAATTAGCAATTAATGTTTGCACGTTAGCAGCACTATCCTTCCAAAAGGCCTTTCTTTTTGCCCACAATGGTGACAGGCCTTCGTCATGGCTTACGGCATTTTGGATTATGATGGAGGCTATCCGTTGCGGATTTAAAATCGCCATCCTCATTCCTATTGGCCCTCCGTAATCCTGCAAATATAAATTGTAACTTTTCAGATGAATTGCCTCTGTAAATTTGTCCATAATTTCTGCCAGGTGATCAAATGTATATTGAAACTCGGAGGTTGACGGATAATCACTATGACCAAAGCCCGGGTAGTCTGGTGCTATGAGATGAAAGTGGTCTTTCAACAGCGCGAACAATGAGTTGAACATACGTGACGATGACGGAAAGCCATGCAGCAGTAAAATCGTTGGCGATTTTGTTGACCCGGCTTCGCGATAGAATATTTTAAGGCCATTTACCATTACCGTTTTGTATACCGTTTTTGATGAATACTCCGCGACCTTAATTTCTCTTTCATTAGTTAATCGGGCGTCTTGCGCACTTGCCTGCTGGGGTTCCATTAAAAAGAATATGAATATCACTGCTGTCAACTTTAATAATTTCATCTTTCCTACGTTTTCTGAATGTTACTAACCGCTTTTTCCTAACTTTTAGGGAACGGTTTTAGGCGATATTGACAATTTAAAGGGCGAATTAAAACCTTTGTAAGAGTAAGCCGTATACTGATACCTCAGTGGCACTTGCATACGGCGATATTAACTACGACATAGAATAATTTAGATTTTCGTGGCGTTATTCATTTATTTTAAAAATGTATCCATATCCTAAACGTTAGCTTCCTTGGCTAGGATACTGACATCAAGGTCAAAGTCGTTATAGATCAATGTATCACCCAGCTTTTCAAAGAAATTGCCGGAACGAAAAATCATATTGTATTTAGTACGGTCAATGGTGATTTTGCCAGCGGCTTTGATGATATCTCCCTCAACAAATGCAGTCACTTTAAATGATACAGGATTAGTAATATCTTTGATGGTCAAATTCCCCAAAATGGCATATTCCGCCTCGGTTTCAGCTGCAGCCGAAACGATTTCAAACACTGCTTCGGGAAATTTTTCAGAAGAGAAAAAGTCGTCTGAAGCTAAATGGGCAATGAATTTCGCGTAAGTGTCAGGGTCGCTTATGTCAAGGTCCTTGATGGAAGTAGTATCGATGATGAATTTGCCACCGGTTATTATTCCCTCATTTACAATTAGCCAACCTGATTTAATTGCGATTGTTCCATTGTGGAATCCGGTTACTTTTCTGCCAGTCCACGCAATGATGCTTTCTGAGGTTTCGATGTTGAAATTTTTAGTTTCCATAATTTATGTTTTAAGTTATTTTGCCTTTTGTTCCTTTTATTGTATACTGGAAGGTAGGGTGGCTAATTAGTTGCATTATATGTCTGATATCTCCCTTTACTTTCAACCAAATACGACCAAGGACTTCCGGTTTCCGACGTAATCATTTTTTTGAATGATGGGCATTGCATTGTACATTATCAACAAATACAGTCAATTTTACAGTCACGGACTTTAGCAGTTATTTCACCGCTTTGGCACCGGCCCGGGCTACTGCCTGGTCATGTTCTACCGTGCTCCCGGAAACACCGATCGCCCCAATAATTTGTCCTGTCGTATTTGTAATAGGTACTCCCCCCGGGAATGTAATTAGTCCGCCATTTGAATGTTCAATCTGCCAGCCCTGTCCGCCGGGCTGCGATAATTTCCCGATCTCGCCGGATTCCATGTTAAAATAACTCGCCGTTTTGGCTTTGCGCAGGGCGATATCTATACTTCCAATCCATGCATCATCCATACGAACAAACGCGACAAGGTTGACACCTGAATCCACGATCGCGATATTCATTAGGGTACCCAGTTGCGAGGCTCTTTCTTTCGCAGCCTGTATAGCCAACTCCGCTTGTTTAAGTGTAATATTCATAACGCTAATTTTCAAAATATAAAAATGATTGACCTGTAGACTGGCAGCTGGCTTATTCACCTGCTTTATTTGGGTACGGTATCGGAACCCAGAACTCCGTTTGCCTTCTTAAATGTTAAGGTTGCAATATTCGCTGGTAGCTATAGTCCATTCTTTAACAACGTACCTGATGTTGGCTAAACTCCTATTTCAGATGCGCTCTTAACATCCAGGCCATCTTCTCGTGCGCCTCGATCAGGCCGGTAATGTAGTCGCTGGAACCGGCATCTTTCAGGTCATTCGCGAAGTAGTTAACTTTTTGACGAAACTGCATAATTAAACTTTCATGGTCATTTAACAATTCTTTGATAAAGCCCGGGCCATCATTCGTTTCATGTAATTGTTCTGAAAAATGGGTCAGGTCAAGAAAGTCTTTTAATGTTGCTGGAGCGTAGTGGCCTAAGGAACGGATGCGTTCGGCGATGCTATCGGCTACTTCATCCAGCACTTTAAATTGTTCTTCAAAAAAAAGATGCAAGCCATGAAAGTTTGCACCCTCAACATTCCAGTGCGCATTTTTTGTTTTGGTAAAAAGTACAAATTCATCAGCAAGAAAAACGCTTAAAGCGTGTGCTACCTGTGTACGGTTGTTCGTTATGATTCCAATTTGAGTGTCCATTATTAGTTGATTTTTAGATTTAATATTAAGCCGAGGCGTTAGTGAAGATCTGATCAATGATCATGACACCTTTCTCTCCATTACATGTATCTATGGTATGGATATATTTAAAGCGCCGGCTGAGCTGATCATAAACCTGATCGATGACTTTTATGCATACATCGTTAACACGAAAATTGACAGCATTTTGCATACACAGCAAATGCTTATTACATAAACAAAAATCATTGACATATCCTTGCTTGTGTAAGTTTATCACCTGCCTGGTTATAGCGCGGTTTATTATTCGTGGAGTTTTGAATATCATGCCCATTGGATTGATCTTTAGTACTTTATAGGATTATCCCATTATATAAATCATGCCAAATGCCTAATGCGCTTATTATCAAACACATACTAACACATCTGATTAAATTTCATATTCGAAAATTCGTTAAACAATAACTTGAACAACGAAATATCACAAGTAACCAATCCATTTCACACCTAACTGAAAATAAGTTAAGCCGCCGGTTTTCCGAACCTGGATGATAAGTAATCAAGTATACTGCCTGCCAACAGCGTTGCAGCACCGATCTCAAAAAGCAGTGTATAGGAACGCTCAATCGAAAAAAGGAAAGATAAGAGGTAGGCAGTACCGGCATGAGTGATAGAAAAGATAACTGTCATCCTGCTCCAAACCTGTTTTTGATGCTGATGACCCGCCAATTCTGCCGTCCGCCCCGCCGCCAGTGAACTGATACCCAGCGCCAAACTGCCGACAAATATGCTTGATAATGCTAAACTCCAGCTCGCGGTAGACACCAGTGGTAAGATTACGCCAATTGCTTTAACCAATAAGCTGATGCGAATGCTTTT
This sequence comes from Mucilaginibacter lappiensis, assembly GCF_050433765.1. Taxonomy (GTDB): domain Bacteria; phylum Bacteroidota; class Bacteroidia; order Sphingobacteriales; family Sphingobacteriaceae; genus Mucilaginibacter; species Mucilaginibacter lappiensis_A. The sequence goes on from NZ_JBNPWP010000014.1 coordinate 4,335, forward strand.
GGCAAAACCGATCTTATCTGCAACTATGCCAGTCAGCACCGGCCCAACAGCTGCCGCCAGTCCGAGCAGTACCCAGAAACGCGTACCTTGTTCAATTCCCCGGTGCAGTCCCCGACTAATAAAATCTACCCAAAAAACGGTATGCGGAACAAATCCCACCGCATTACAGGCATAAGAAAGGATGAGGAAAATTATAGCCCCCGACCATAGCATCCCCTTGCCGGAACTTTGACGATGAGAAGGTACGTAAATGTGTTTTTCATTACTCCCCTCGGGCCAGCCTTTCCAGATCACCAACGTTAAGATAAAAGCTATTGCAGCAAAAACAAACCAAGTGGTTTCCAATCCCTGGCTAACCAAAAAAGGGATGAGCGTACCGGCTAAGGCAATGCCAATACCAACCCCGGAAAATATAACGCCGCCTACCAAGCCCTTGCGCTCGGGCGCGGTATGTTTAAATATCGTGGGGGCGGTGATCACCATGATCACGCCACCACCAAAGCCGGCTAATAACCTGATCATAAAATACAGCGGGTAGGCAAGCGGAAATGCACAGGTAATAAAAGACACAACAACCAGTAATAACATCGACCGTACCAGCGTAACAGATCCCACATACCTATTGAGAAAAGTTCCCGCCATCGAGCCGATGATATATCCGGTAAGGTTACCTGCACCCAGGTAGTCTGCCTGAGCAACTGTAAACCATTTAGCATCAACTAACGCCGGTATTAACGGCGGATAGCCGAAGCGGCCAATGCCATTACTGATGAGCAAGGTAACAAAGCCTGTAAGAGCGGGTATAGCGAAACTTCTCCGCGATTTTTTTTTGATAGCTAATTCCATATTCAAAACTAATTCCATAAAATGAACATTAAAAACAATTAATAATGATATATTTGTATCATTATTAGTGATTAATTATGCAAATAAATGATTTGGTAATTTTCCAGGCAGTGGCGGAACATAGTAATTTCAGCAAGGCTGCAGCCGCAACACATACTGTGCAATCCAACGTCACCGCCAGAATTAAAATGTTGGAGACGGAGTTTAATACGATACTATTCGCACGGACGTCTCGATCCATCCAAATGACTGATGCCGGTGCAGAGCTACTGAAAACCGCTAAACAGATCTTGTTAATGATCGATCAAACCAAGGCTACGATTAACGGCGGCGAACAGCCGGTTAAAGGTTTGGTTAGGATTGGTTGTATCCATACTACTGCCGCTTTGCGTGTTCCCGGAATGTTACAACACTTTGGTGAAACTTATCCCGATGTGGAATTTAAGTTGAAGACGGGAACCACTGAAGCTTTGATTAAAGAAGTTTTATCCTGCCAGTTAGACGGCGCTTTCGTAGCCGGAGATATTACCGATGCGCGCCTTTCCGTGCAGCCGATCTTAACGGAAAAACTGGGCATCATTGCCTCCTCATTGATCACATCTTACGAACAACTTCAACAAAGCGGTCGGAAACTGAAGCTGATTGTTTTCAGCGATGGGTGCTCCTACCGTAAACTTGCCGAGCGCCTAACCAAAGACTGGCCGGTCAGCAAGATCTCCCTGATCGAGATGGATACCTTGGAGGGAATATTGAATGCTGTCGAAAAGAACGTAGGCGTAACTTTAATGCCTGTTGCCCTGATCGAAAAACTTTATCAATATAAAAACCTTAAAGTATTTAGCCTGCCGGCCGATATTTCGCAAATGACTACCGTCTTCGTAAAAAGGAACGACGTTGGTATGAGCAAAGCTTATACCGAGTTTTACAGATCCATCACCGACGGTTACAAGGCCTGATAAAAACGATTTTCGCAACATGATATTAAGCAACAAGCACCATCATCTTGAGGTTTGATGCCTAGTTTACCTCTACTATGTATCCAAATACAGCAAAGAAAAAGAGGCTATTTTCAAAATTGAAAACAGCCTCTTTTGATAAATAGCCACTTTTTCAGTGCCCTGCAATTTTGCAGACTTTTTTGCTTAAAGATTTCATTCGGAGAGTTAGTTGACCGAAGATGACAAGTAAGTCATCAGTTTTTGTGCAACTAGTAAAGATGATTGCGGATTTTGGCCGGTAAATAATAAGCCGTCCTGAACTGCAAACGGGTGCCAGTCCTCCCCTTTTTGATAATCGGCTCCTTTAGACCTTAACATATCTTCCAGTAAAAAAGGTACAACTTTGTTTAGCTGCACAGCAGTTTCTTCAGTATTCGTAAAAGCCGATACTTTTTTACCTTTTATTAATGGTTGTCCGTTCGCGGCTTTAACATTTTTCAATGCAGCCGGTGCATGGCACACCAAAGCTACCGGTTTTTGATTTTTGATGAAGGACTCGATCAGGCGGGCCGAGTTTTTATCTTCGGATAGATCCCACATCGGCCCATGTCCTCCAGGGTAGTAAACGGCGTCATAATCTTTTTGATTTACCTTTGAAAGCAAAACAGTATGGGCCAGTTTTTCTTGCGTAGCCACATCGGCAAAGTATTTCCGGGTTGATTCAGTTTGAAATTCAGGATCGTTACTTTTAGGATCTATCGGAGCCTGACCGCCTTTTGGAGAGGCGATGGTGATCTGTGCCCCCTGAGCGGTAAGGTAAAAATAGGGCGCTGCGAACTCCTCTATCCATAACCCTGTTTTTTTGCCGGTGTTACCTAATTGATCGTGCGAAGTAACAACGAAGAGTATTTTCTTCGCCTTCGAATTTACCGGTAACGCAGATTGATTTTCTTGCGAAAACCCGCTTAAATTTACTATTGAAAGTAAACCTAATAATATTGCACTTGCTTTAATTCTCATTTTCATTTTCATTTCCTTTGAATTTTATTTAATGCAAAGGTTTGAAGATTTGAGGTTTTCACACAGGACATACATCAAAAAATTCGTGTGATATATATCAAATTATTGGTGGGTTTTGTATAGGCGACTAAGGGTTTCACGGGTAACCCCAAGATAAGATGCGATCAATTGCTTCGGCACCATTTGAAATAAAGCAGGATATTGTTTTATCAGTTGCTCATACCTATCGCGGGCGTTGGTATTGATCAAGCCCAATACACGCTGCTGAAGAGCAACATAACCGAAATTAGTTTTTTTCCGAAAAAAATGTTCAACTTTATGCAGTTCGGCACAAAGTTTATCCTTATCCGCCAACGAAATTACAAGTACCTCTGCCGATTCCACAGGATCAATATATAACGATGATGGGATTTGATTGTAGAGCGCGTAGTAGTCTGTTATCCACCAATCGGGAAGGGCAAACTGAAGCACATGCATCTTATTATCGCTATCTATCATATACGATTTCAAACAGCCCTTCACCACAAAAAACTCGTTTTTTACCAGCTCACCCTCCTGAATAAGAAACTGATGCTTAATCAGTTTCTTATGTACAAAATGACTGTATATATATTCAAACTCACGATCTGTAAGCTGAATTATTTTCTCGAAATGGGCTCTTAGCAGTTCTTTCATAAAAAGCACTAATTTGATAAATTTCGGCAATAAAATTATCATTAAAAGCTAATGTTATAGCTCCCTTTTGCTCACCTGCTTATGAGCCTCGTACCTGTATTTGCCAGAGTAGACCTTAAAAAAAAGGCAAGGCAATGGCCAAGCCAAACCGCTCTGTCCACTGACTCTAGTTGCCCCCCAATTGGAGCAACGTGACAGGCATTATCTTAGAAGGAATGATTTATGTATGGCGAAACCTGATAGCCACTTCAACCGATTGAGATTAACGGTTATAAGGCTTAACCGGAAACATTAAAAGAAAAGGTAATAAGACAAGCCCCCGTCATCGGAGGCTTGTTGCTCAACTTAATTTATTATGCTTCGGGTAAAGCTGCGGGCAAGGCTTCTACCAGCTCTCCCGTCGTTAAGATGGCATGGGCAAAAGTGGGTCCGTTCAAAACATGGGCAGCGTGCATCATTTCCGGCGTAAAGGCAGCTGTTGCGTCTTTTACCAGGGTCACATGATAACCCAGTTCCATCGCGAAACGGCAGGTACTTTCCACGCAGGTATTAGCCAGCAAGCCCACCGCGATCACGTGGGTAATCCCATGCTGCTTAAGCAACATATCCAGATCCGTATTGGCAAAACCACTTTGGGCCCAGTGCTCTTTGGCAATGATATCACCCTCCTGGGGGGCAAAATCCGGGTGCCATTCCCCGCCCCAGGTACCTTTGGCAAAGGAATGACGGCTCATGATACCCACTTGCGTTGGGTTGGGATATTTCCAGTACTGGTAATCTGTTGGCTCCCATCGTTTATGGGGCACGATAAAAACCTGGATACCCGCTTGCCTGATGGCCTTAACAATCGTCCGGAGGTTATTTAATAAGTTATTACTCTCCGCAACATCTTTAACCCTTGGCCACACCTTTCCCCCTTCTGATAAAAAATCGTTGTAAGGGTCGATAAACATCAACGCTGTTCTTTCGCGTTCATAAGTTTGAGCTTCCATTTCAGTAAATTTTATTTATGATAAAATTAATTTTGTCTCAAAGCATGTCGCTCGATGCTTTTGGCGAACAACGGCGTTTCACTTTGGTTGTGATAGATCGATACCGGCTGGCGCTGGGTTTTAAACAGATCAAATGGTATCCCCTGTTTTTCCAGGCCTTTTAAAAAGCCTTCTGTGGGCCTTGAAATTACCCGGTTCGTAAATTCGCAGCTATTTTCGTCGATCTTTTTTACGCTCAGCTCCCAATGTACCAAAATATTCACGCGGCCGGTGGGTGAGAACACATCTGAAACCGACTCCAGGATCAGGTGTCCCGGTTCTGACAATGTTTCTATGTAGTGCTGTACCATTGGGCTGCCCCCAAGTATCTCCACATTGATAGACATTCTTTTTCCTTCGGGTGAGGTTGTCACACCTGCTGCCACGTGCGCGGGTGAGCATGCCTGGTATTCAGCTTCCGGAAGCGAAAAGCACCATTCCGGGATGTTGATCTTTTCGATCGGAGCGTTGATCACAGCTGAAAAGCTGGAATCCACGATAATTTGTTCATTTTCCATGATAATTACATTTTAATTTTAAGTATTGTGTTATTTAAATTATTGTTGAACCGGCTTATTTTGAATAACCTTCAGCCTCAATGATCGCATCTGCAAATGCCTGCGGCGCTTCCTGCGGCAGGTTATGCCCGATACCACCATCGATAATCTTATTGGCATACTTACCTGAGAATTTTGCGGCGTACGCGCTCGGCTGTGGATGAGGCGCACCGTTGGCGTCACCTTCCAAGGTGATAGTTGGTACAGTAATTACCGGGGCTTTTGCAAGTTTGTTCTCTACATCGTCGTATTTTGATTCACCCTTTTCAAGGCCCTGTCGCCAACGGTAATTATGTATCACAATAGCGACGTGATCCGGGTTGTCAAAAGCCGCGGCCGAACGGTCAAAAGTGGCATCATCGAAGTTCCACTTGGGCGATGCCAGTTTCCAGATCAGTTTATTAAAGTCATTCCGGTATTTGTCATAGCCCGCCTTTCCACGTTCTGTAGCGAAATAGAACTGGTACCACCACTGCAGTTCAGCAGACGGTGGTAGGGGTATTTTTCCCGCTGCCTGGCTACCGATCAGGTAGCCGCTCACAGAGACCAGGGCGCTGCAGCGTTCAGGCCATAACGCCGCGATAATATCAGCAGTTCTCGCGCCCCAGTCAAACCCTGCAAGAATGGCTTTGTCGATCTTGAGCGCATCCATGAACGCTATGATATCAAGAGCAATAGCGGATGGCTGCCCGTTCCTGAAGGTTTTAGCCAAAAGAAAGCGGGTTGTTCCAAAGCCACGCAGGTAAGGCATAATCACGCGATAACCTTTTCCTGCCAGCAACGGTGCAACATCAGCAAAACTGTAAATATCATATGGCCAGCCGTGCAATAGTATAACTACTTTGCCATCTGTCGGCCCCAAATCAGCGTAGCCAATATTCAATAAACCAGCATTGATCTGCTTAATATCAAATGAGGACGATGCGTTGATTTTCGTGCTTGATTTACCTGAAGTTAACGGGCCAGTTTTAACAGGCTGTGCATTTGCCCCCCCTATCATCAATAGTGGGCCGGCCGCCATGGCTATCGCTGCAGCTCCTAAAAACCTGCGGCGATCATAGTTATGTTTCTGTAACATATGCTTGATATTTAAATTCCTAATGAAAAATTTTTCTCTTTTGACCAAAAAGTGTTTTCCCACCTGCGGAGAATCACATCCTTGGTACGTCACGGTTAAACTATATTAGTTTCCACTTTAATATTACCATGAGTGGCTTTTGAATAAGGACATAATAAGTGCGCCCCTTCGGCAATAGCCCGAGCCAGTTCCGGTTCAATACCTGGTAGACTTACGTTTAAACGAGCTTCCAAAGAGTATCCAGATTCTTCCGACAGCCGAAGGTCTACTTCAGCGTCAACTGCCGCATCTGCCGGAAATCTCACTTTCCTGGTGGCAGCTTCCAATTTTAAGGCACTGAAAAAGCAGGACGACCAGCCTACAGCAAACAATTGTTCGGGGTTGGTGCCATTTCCAGGAGCGCCGGGTAAAGAAAGTTTAACATCCAGACGGCCGTCTGATGTACGTGACGAACCGCCATCGCGACCACCGACAGTGTGTGCTTTTGCGGTATAAACTACTTTTGCATTTTGGTCATCCACTTGTGAATTCCCGTTAGTGCTGTTTTCCATTTTCTTATTATTTAAGTTGTTAATTATTTCAATTCGTTAAGTAGATCCATTAATCAATGTTATGCTCACTGATCCGGTTCAAATAAGCGCCTACGTTGTATTCGAAATCACCGTCCTGCTGAAAGCCCCAGGCCCGGAGTTTTTCAATGGTAGGTTTTCTTTCCGGCCTGCTGGCAGTCTGGATATACGCGGCTCGCGACTCATTCATATGTTCCAATGATGGCCTTGGTGCTCGCTTATTCACCAAAGTTTTTGCCTGTCCGGTTACCACCTGGTCAAACTGGCTAATACGAAGTGCAAAATTGTGCACGAAATCGTCCAGTTTATCATCCGTTATCATCCGGTTAATTAGCCCATAGCGTTCGGCTATACCCGCATCTATGTCTTCACCGCCTACTATGATCTCCAGGGCTCGTGCTCTCCCTACTAAAAGCGGCAGAAACTCCATGCTGCCTCCGCCAGGGATCGTTCCAACAGCCACTTCAAATTGACCAAATATGGCTTTATCGCCCGCAAAGCGAATATCACAGGCTGCTGCAAACTCAATACCTACGCCACGGGCGCGTCCACGGATAGCAGCAATCGAAATAACCGGCGACTCGTGCAATGCTACCGCAACATCGAATACCGGCAGTATCCCCGAAGGTGTTTTGCGGGCAATTATTTCGCCACCTTTTACCACGTCAAAATGCGCAATAAAGAAATCCGGTAGCGCGCTGTCAAATACGATCACACGCAATTCGGGCGAGGCCTGCATACGGCGCACCACTTCTTCCAATCCGGTAAGTAGTTCAGGGCCGAACAAATTAAGGGGTGGAGCATCTAACGTTAGCTGCCAGTAACCGGGATTATGGCGGGTTAATCGAACCGGAGTTCCTTCTATTTGCTCTGTAGTTTTTGTTATTTTTTCCATTGTCTTACTTTTTTGAATTATTAGTATAAGCTCTTGATCATCCAAATGTGAAATCATATACCTCAACCTTAGGGGATAAAAATTCGATTTGAAAGTCCCGGTCGATGATCGGCCCCTGCTGGCGGATCAATTGATACATTCGCGGTTCCGTTATCGTTCCGTTGCCATTTTCGTCTATATCTAACCCGTGCGAGGCTCCGGGAATATTCCCATCAATAGTGACACGGAATTTTACTGGAGTTCCTTTTGCGCCAGGACCGATAATTAAATTAAGATCGCGGGCATGGAACCGGTAAATTAGCCTGCCTTGTTTCCCGTTTAATAAAACCTTTTCCTTGCCGATGGTCCATTCTCCGTTAAGCGCCCATTGATTGAGTTGGAGGCCAGACGGCACAGTATAGATTACCGACTTATCACTAATTATTCCACCCGGGGAAGCAAAACCCTGCGTTTGGCCGTAACCCACATAATTTTCAGGCGACTCAACGTTGCTCCAATCAGCAGCAGCTTCAGCGCCGCCGGGTTGAATTGCTGTAATTTGAAGTGGTGTGTTTTTTGGCGAAAGCTCCCTTAGCAATTGCTGGATCTTTATTTCAATTTCTTTATAATCACCTTCACCGAACTTTTGATAGCGTATTTTTCCGTTCGGATCAATCAGGTAAAGCGCCGGCCAATAATGATTCCGGAAGGAGTTCCATATTTCATAATTGGAATCAACCGCAACCGGATAACCAATATTCATTTCTGTGTTGGCGTTCCTGATATTCCCTAATTCTTGTTCAAACGAAAACTCAGGGGTATGAACACCTATCACCACCAATCCCTGATCTTTGTATTTTGAGGCCCAATCCTTCACATAGGGCATGGTACGCCGCCAGTTGATACAGGTGTAGGTCCAGAAGTCAATAAGCACGACTTTTCCACGCAACTCTTCCAATTTTAACGGCGTTGTATTCAACCAGCCGGTTGCACCTTGCAACGACGGTTTGTTATCTTGTTCAGGCGTAAATTGTATTGGTGTAACAGCTACGACGATCGCGGCAATTAAGATCGCAGGGATGGTGATGTATAGGGTTCGCATAGTTTTCATCGGGTTTAATATTTCTTTGAGAATTATTTATTGGTTTCAATTAACCGTGCGCTGCGTCGGTAACGTCCTTCCACTCCTCGAACTCGGCAAACCGCTTTTCATAGTTTTGCTTTACCAGCGGAAATGCAACTTTACCTAAGAGCAATCTAAGGGGCGGATTTGGCGCATCAACAAGTTTTAAAATGGCTTGCGTAGTAGCTTCAGGTTTGCCCCAGGCATCCGGTGTAAGGCTTCCATAAAAAGCTGTTCTTAATGGCGCGTAAACTTCATTTTCTTTTGTGCGTATGGCTGATGCCCCCGACCAATCTGTGGAATAGCCGTTAGGCTCGATCAATGTGACGTTAATCCCAAAACCAGCTACCTCTGTGGCTAAGGTTTCGCTCAGGCCTTCAACTGCAAATTTGGAAGCGTTATATAAACCCAAAACAGGTAGCGTTGCTAATCCGAGCATACTGGATACCTGGATAATATGACCACTTTTTTGTTCCCGCATCAGCGGGAGTATGGCTTGGCTCATCCATAACAAGCCGAAGAAATTCGTTTCCATTTGATCCCGGGCTTCCTGCTCTGTAGTTTCCTCGATCGCACCAAACAAGCCGTAACCTGCATTATTGATCAAAACGTCAATGCGGCCGAAAGCGGCCCGCACCTTTTCCACAGCTTCGAAGCTTTCCGACCTGTTGTTTACATCTAACTTTATAGGTAATACTGTATCGCCATATCTGGCCACAAGTTCGTCAAGGTGTTTGATATCCCTGGCGGTGGCAGCTACTTTATCGCCACGCTTTAAAAATGCTTCAGCCCATAATTTGCCAAATCCACGCGAAGCTCCTGTTATTAAAAATACTTTGGGGCCTGTTGTAGCACCCTCATTTTTATTAGTTTCCATTTCCTTGTTCGTTTATGTTTTATTTGCTGATATTTTTATTCCTCGGATCATCCGATGGAACTATATAACTTATCCCCAGGGGGCCGTTAGCGGTAACCTGCGTTTCATAGCCGCCGGATCTGGCCCAATGGAAATGTGGTGTGTTTCCGGGTAGAATGACCACGCTTCCGGGCGGGTACGCCTTTAATTTTGAAGCGTCGAATTTGGTGCCTATACCGATATAAAAGACGCCGGAAATCACGGTGTATATCCTGTCTTCAGGATGTAGGTGCGGCCGCAGAATAACACCGGCGGGTACTCTTACCCTGATTACATACGGTCCCGGCTTTTTGGGGTCACCTACGAGAATAGCCAGGCGCGCCTCTGGGGGAAATGCCGGGAACGGTGACCATTTAATGTTCTCCTGGTAGATTTCACCAAACTTATGATTTGGTAAGCCCTGGGCATGGGTGCGGGTTGCTTTGAGCAGCGCAGCGAGGCAAAAGAGTGTCAATAAAAAATTTATTTTTTTCATGATCTTAAAGGTTAAATGTCTTGTGTAAAATCGGCATGAATGGAGACTTCCTTCCATTCTTCCAGTTCTGTTGACATCGCTTTTAACTTTTCTGCCGCGCGGTTGTAAGCATCCCGGCCCAAAAACAGGTGCTCCGGCGCTTCCGGGCTTTCGGCCATATCAATAAATATTTCCGCCGCGCGTTCAGGATCGCCTGGTTGGCTTCCGTTTGCTGATAAGTAGCTGATCTCCGTGTCTTTTACAGCGTTATATCCTTCTGTAATATTGGGAATCCGCGCCAGTGAGCTTTCAGTTAAAAAACCTGTCCGGAAACCTGAGGGTTCAATCACGGTAACTTTAATCCCAAATTCTTTGACATCCAGCGCCAGGACTTCAGAAAAAGCTGCGATGGCTGCTTTAGTAGCTGAATAGATTGCCCATCCGGGCGCACCGGCAAGACCGGCCACCGAGCCAATATTGATAATATGCCCTGATGTTTGTTCGCGCATTACCGGTATCACCCTTTTAGTCACTTCGATTAAGGCAAGAACGTTCACACTAAAAATGTCTTTGATATGCTCCTCTGCGGTTTCTTCAACAACCCCAGTCATACCGTAGCCTGCATTGTTGACCAATACATCTATCCCCCCAAAGGCGGCAAGCGTTTGCCTGATGGATTCGTCAATACAATCCGGGTTATTCAGGTCCACAGCCAATGGCAAAAAGCGGTTGCTGTCGATAACGCCGACTGCTGTTTTGAGTGTTTGCGCATTACGTGAAGTTGCAGCAACCCGGTATCCGCACGCTAATAATTTTTTAACGAGGGTGAGCCCCAATCCCTGGGAAGCACCCGTTACATACCAAACTTTCGGTGTGTTCATTGCCTTTTGTTTTAGTGATTGATTTAGTTTTATTAGCCCCTTTCGGCATAGTCAAGTAAGGTATCGATCGCTAATACCGATGATGCAGGATTTTGCCCGGTGATCAGCAAACCATCGCGCGTTACGAACGGCTTCCAGTCTTCTCCTTTTTGAAAATTTGCGCCCCTTTGTTTCAGCATATCTTCTAATAGAAAGGGCACCACTTTAGTCAGTTCGGCGGTTTCTTCCTCTGTATTGGTGAAGGCGGCCACTCTTTTTCCTTCGATCAGCCATAGCCCTTCCGGTGTTCTTGCATACTTTAGAGCTGCCGGAGCGTGGCAAACCAATGTTACAGGCTTGCCGTTATAATAAAATGCTTCGATAAGCTTTACAGAGTCTCTGTCTTCGGCCAGGTCCCACATTGGGCCGTGACCGCCCGGATAGAAGATGGCATCAAAATCACTCTCTGAAACCGTGCTTAATTTTACCGTATTACTCAGCCTGTCCTGCGTTTCTGCATCGCTATAGTATCGTTTAGTAGCTTCGGTTTTATTTTCAGGAAGATCACTTTTGGGATCAATTGGTGTTTGCCCGCCTTTTGGTGAAGCAATCACGATCTCTTTACCAAGGTCACGTAATTTGTAATAAGGAGCAGCAAATTCCTCGATCCATAGTCCTGTTTTTTTGCCGGTGTTGCCCAACTCATCATGAGATGTTACAACGAATAGAATTTTGTTGATTTTCATAGTTTTAATATTTAATTTTTAGATATAGCATCTCCTGTCCGGATGTTTTCCAGCTTAAAAAATGCTTGTGCTTGTTGTTTTACAGTTCTGTTTTTACCCCTGCTTTTAGTATTTTCAGCCTTTCGGCAATTCCCAGGGCGCTAAAGGATTGCCGTAACATTTCACCTGTCTCCGTATAATGCGACCAGCCCTCAAAATGTACTGGAATGATCGTAGCTTCCGGGAAAGCAAAGGCTGTATCAATAGCATCGTTGGTACCCATGGTTACATTGAACGGCCCACGTGGCTTAGCTGCCCCTGCAAAAATGAATATGTATTTCGGTTTGAACCTTTCGGCAACTTCTTTAATGCCATCGTAGAAAACCGTATCCCCGGTAATATATATCTGGATGTCTTTTGTTGATACGATAAAGCCTGTGACATCCCCAGTAAGATGTTCGCTTCCGGCCGGGCCGTGCCTGGCAGGTGTTGATATGATGGTAATCTTGTCATTTAAAATGGCGGTATCCCAGGGGGCCAATCCGATAGCATTGCCCTTCAATCTCTCTGCTCCTATCCTGGTGGTAAATGTCTTCGGCACCGATTTCAGAAACTCCCTCCCTGCATTATCGAGGTTATCGCCATGCTGGTCATGACTTAACAGCACGGCATCAATTTTGCCAATATTAACTCTTGCCGGGCCTTCAGTTTTTGAGTAAGCAGGCTTGTCATTGATCTTGAATACTTCACCCGCAGGGTCAAGCGTTGGATCGGTCATGAGCCTTAAACCGGCTATCTCTAATATGATAGTCGGGCCACCGAGATAAATAACATTGATCGCCTTTTTCATCGTCTTAAGCTTTTAAGTTTTCAAAGTATGCGGTAGTTTCTTCTATTAGGGCACTCATCAATTCACCGGCTTTGGTATGTTTTAATACCGGTGCTATCTGCCCGCCCCAAAACAGAATCATATCCCACTTTTCCTGTTCGATAGCCGCTTTGCGGATGTGTGACATAAACTGCGTTTGCAGAGGGAAAGGCAGGAACCCTTTTTCCTGGTGTACGAGATCCCTGGCGATACGGCTGGTTATGCCCCTTCCCAATCTTCCTGTAAACGCCCGCGATAAAGTGGTGTACTTTGCCGCATCCGAAAACAGCATTTGTTTATGAATGGCCGTGGCGTTTGATTCATCGGTAGCCAGGAAAGCTGTACCTATTTGTGCAGCATCGGCACCAAGTGCCAGCGCCGCTGCTACGCCTTTGCCGTTGGCTATACCACCTGCGGCAATAACAGGTGTTTTTACTTTCTCATTAATGAGTTGTAGCAATACAAACGTTCCAATTGTGGACGACTCGGCCGGTGCCAGAAACGATGGACGGTGCCCGCCTGCTTCAAAGCCCGAAGCAATGATCAGATCAACTTCCGCTGCTTCCAATGCTATGGCCTCATCCAGCGTAGTTGCAGCACCGATGGTGACAATGCCCAGCTTACGGCATTGTTCCAGAATATTAGCAGATGGGGTACCAAACATAAAGCTGAACACCGGAGGCCGTTCATGAAGGATGACTTCTACCTGATTTTCAAAACGGGTTTTGAATGGCGCAGGTTTTCCCGGCAATTCTATCCCTAACTCATCAAAATAGGGTTTGAATAGTTCTTGCGCTCGTTTAAATTGATCATCTAAAACAACACCGCCTACCGCATCTGTATCCGAAACCCACAGGTTGATATTATAAGGCTTATCGGTTGCAGCCTTGAGCTGACGGGCAATATCGCTTAACTCCTGCGGGCTTAGCGTGTATGCGCCATATCCACCGAGCCCACCGGCATTTGATACGGTTGAGACAAGGTCAACGGATGACAGGTTACCGCCAAACGGCCCCTGCAGGATAGGATATTGAATACCCAGAATTTCAGTTGCTTTTGTTTGATACCACATGATGCTGTTTTTTATTGGGCTACATCAGTTAACATTTTGTTGACGATAACCCACTTTCCGTCAATCTTATGAAAAGAGAGGAATTCATCGTAATTAAAATCATACATTTTAACATGTAGTTTGGCCACAGCAATGGAATTCACTACATCTATGGAAGTAATAATTCCCCTAAACGGTTTGCCGGAGTCTTTGACACTCACGCGATTCTTTACACCATCCAGGTATTGATCAAGCGTTTTGGCATATGGCACCCCATTGATATCTCCAAATACCAATGTGCCCGAATGATAGACCTTACGAAGCAGGTCAATATCACCTTCATATATGCCTTTCAGATAAAGATCCTCCAGTGCCTGTGTGATCGCTACTTTATCCTGTTGATTGGTTTCCATTTTATTTTGATTTTGTGCTTTTGATACCTGTAAAATACAGGACAGAAAAGCGGTTAATAAAATCGTTTTCATTTAGTTTAAGTTATGCCCGGCTGACATGCCGCCGTCTACATTGATGATTGCACCGCTGATGAAATTGCTTTTTGCAACTGTATAAACCATTTCGGCAATGTCTTCCACTTCGCCAACCCGGTTTAACAAATGCAAGCCTGCGCCTTCATCGGCCTTACTGCCGTGCATCGGTGTACGGATGGTGCCTGGCGCTATGGTATTCACCCGGATGTTATCTTTACCAAATTCGGCTGCCAACTGTATAGTAAGCGCATGTATCGCCCCTTTTGATGCCATTTGCGCCGTGATCGGCACTCCGCCCAATGCGTGATTAACCAAAGGTGTCCCGATATTGATCACCACGCCATCATGTTGTTTCAGCATATGCGGAATAGCCGCCTGTGTGGTAAAATAGGTTCCCTTCAAGTTGGTATTTAAAAAGCGGTCAAGGTAGGCTTCATCCACCTGCAGGAATGGTTTTGTTTCAAAAATCCCGGCGTTGTTTACCAGTACATCTACCGAACCAAATCTTTCCAGCGCGGTTGCCACCAGTTTTTCACCGGTTCTTTTATCACTTACGTTTCCTGCTACCCAAGCCAGGTTTGTGCCCGCGCCTAATTCCTGGTATACCTGTTCTAATTTATGAGCCGTAGATGAATTGATCACTACATTGTCGCCTTTTTCTAAAAAGTGACGGGCTACTTCTTTACCGATGCCAGAAGAGGCACCGGTAACGATTATCGTTTGTTTTTTCACTGTGTTATTTTTTATCTGCCGTAATACCTTTTTCCCGCAAAACCGATACTTGTTCGCCGGCAAATCCCCAATCATCCAGCTCTATTTCCTGTATCACCACATGGGTTAATTGCGGGTCTTTATTCAGCACATCGGTTATCAGATCGGTGATGCCTTTGATCAGCGTTTGCTTTTGTTCTCTGGTGATGCCCTCCCGGGTCACTTCTAATTTTACGTATGGCATGGTTTTAATTTTTAGGCCAGGGCCGCTTATTAAGCGGCTTTGGCAGTAATGTTTACATCAAGGTCAAAATCATTGTAGATCAGCGTATCGCCTAAGTTTGTAAAGAAATTGCCCGAACGGAATTTCATATCATACTTGGTACGGTCGATAACTATTTTGCCTTTTGCAGTTAACTGGTCACCGTTTACCGTAACGGCAACATCAAATGCCACCGGATGGGTAATGCCTTTGATGGTTAGGTTACCTTCAACATGATTGCCTGAAACTGAGGTTATTTCTAAAACAGCTTCCGGGTATTTCTCCGATGAAAAGAAATCATCAGAAGCCAGGTGGCCCCAAAACTGGCCGTTTAAATTAGGGTCGGTTACATCCAGTATTTTTATGGATGTGGTGTCGATGATGAATTTACCACCGGTAAGTTTCCCGTCGTTTAAAATTACTTCGCCCTCTTTGATGGCGATGGTGCCGTTATGCGCACCAGTTACTTTTCTTCCCACCCAGTCAATGTTGCTTTGAGGAGTTACGATTTCGAATTTTTGATTTTCCATTTTATTTATGTTTTAAATTATAGAACAAATTACGGTAGCATTTCGCAGCCGGGCGTGTGACCTACATCACATAGACACCTATGCCTTATTTAATGTGATGTAGATCACTTTCGACCTGTGCTAAACAGTAGGTTTCCTGTATTAGCGCAGTGTTTTAAATGCTGCCCGCATTTCTTCGGAAAATATTTTTGGTTGCTCCCAAGCTGCGAAGTGACCGCCCTTATCAAGCTTATTATAGTACACAAGTTTAGGATACGCCTGTTCTGTCCAGCTACGCGGGGCCTGATACAGTTCGTCTGGAAAGGCGCTTACCGCTACAGGTATGGTAATACCCTTTGGCGCAAAGAAGGGAAGCTTGCTTTCCCAGTACAACCGGGCGGAAGAAACAGCCGTACCGGTTAACCAGTATAAGGTGATGTTATCCAGAATGTCGTCCCTGGTCAAACCTTCAGTCTTTCCATCGAAAACACGCGAAATAAGCGCAAGACTGGTAGCATCGTGGTCGAGCATCCATGCCGCCAGTCCCACTGGTGAATCTTCGATAGCATACAAAGTTTGTGGACGGTTTGCCATCTCATTAGCGTAACCCAGACCGTGTTTGTAAAAATAATCGAGCTGATCGTAGGCATGTTTTTCATCAGCAGAAAGGGAGGCCGGTGCCGGTTCGCCAAACTGAAGCGCTTTGGCAACGTCGGCGGGCACTGTGGCCGGCATATTGGTATGAATGCCGATCAGTTCGGGCGGTGTTAGCAGCGCCATCTGTTCGGTAACGGCATTTCCCCAATCGCCGCCCTGAGCAACAAATCGTTTATAGCCCATACGTTTCATTAGGGTAACCCATGCCCGTGCAATATGTTGTTGGTCCCAGCCGGTAGCTGTTGGCTTGCTTGAATAGCCATAACCCGGTAGTGACGGTATGATGACATCAAACGCATCTTCGGCTTTCCCACCGAAAGCGGTAGGATCGGTTAGCGGGCCGATGATCTTCATTTGTTCAATGATGGATCCTGGCCAACCATGTGTTATGATAATGGGCAAAGCATTTTTGTGTTTGGAACGAACATGAATAAAATGAATATCCAGCCCATCTATATTTGTGATAAATTGAGGTATCACTTTCAGCTTAGCCTCCATTTTGCGCCAATCATAGCCTGTTGCCCAGTAGTGCGCCAACTTTTTCATCACTTCTAGTTGTACACCCTGCGATCTATCTTTAACGGTTTCACGCTCGGGCCATTTGGTTGCCAGGATCCGGCGCTTAAGGTCTGTTAGTTTAGCAGCGGGAATACTTACATGAAATGGGCGTATCGATTCATCCGGCAAGGAGCTACCGGTATTTGCACTTTGCGCGCTGCCGGGTGTGCCCTGGGCAACAATAGCAGTTGCGATTATGGTACCGAGAAGGATTTGGTTAGTCTTTTTCATTTTTTTTAATATTTTATTTCCGACTTGTTTCAAGGGCCAATTCATTTATTGTGCCAACATTAAAACATTGCTTATCAGTATTTTATAAAATATTAAGATAGATTAAACCGTTACATTTCGCTAATTACGCAAACCCGCCTTGACATATCGTGGTAACACGATCTAACTACGCCCTGCAAGCTTTTAAACAATTTGGTTTTAAAAGATATTTTTTAGAAATTTATTTAACGGCACGCAAAATACTGGATATCAAGGTTATTTTTCGGGAAATAAATCTTCATAATAGAATAAAGTAAGTATTTAGCCCATCGCAAAATGCTGTCGAATTAAATTCAGTTATTGATAAAGAAAGCCACAGTTATGAGCACAAAGATTTTTAACGTATTACTGTTAAACACTGTCCGTGCTGAACCGGCAGCACCGACGATTGAAAAAACGTTAATTAATCTCATGTTCAAGTGGGTAGCAACCATGGCGTTGATTAGTTTTAGCTTAATAGCTTTTGCACAGAACCAGCATTCAAGGGACTCATTACAAAAAGTATTACAAACACGCGTAGTTGATACAGCCCGAATACATAATTTAATTCTACTTGCCGATGAATATGAAACCGCGGGGATTGTTGACAGCGCAAAGATTTATATTGATCAGGCCCGCGAATTAAATAAGAAATACCAAGTGTTGAGATTTAAGCATTCAATAGATATAATAAGTTTAGCGACGATTTGTTCTCAAAACCCTAAAATCGATTACACCCCCCGATTTCTACCGACATTGGAAGACTGTAGGAGAACTGGTGATAAGGAAGGTGAATTACGAGCCTTAACGGCACTTGGGAAATATACCATTTCGGATTCAAAACACAACGAGCTTAAACTTAAGTATTACCAGCGTGCGGTTGTATTAAGTCACGAGTTAAAACCGTACAAGGAGTGTTATTACCTAAGGCAGATCGCAGATATTCATCTTCAGCAACTCAAATATGATCTGGCTGAAAAAGAGTTATTTCAAATTTTAAATAACTCTAAAGCGGACAGTGAAGACAAAATGTCCTCAACAGATCTGTTGACAGCGGTTTATACTTCAAGGGGGCAGTATGAGAAAGCGCTATTGTATGCAACGAAAGCCGTCAAAATTATGCAGGCCACCAAAGATTCATCGGCTGCCATGACCTTTTACGGTCGGTTATACTTCATTCACAGGATCTTAGGGAATTATTCCTTGAGTACGCATTGGGCACGAAGGGCGCTCAGTAGTGCTATTGCTATAAACGGCTCCAAATTTATTTATAGGATTTCAGCAACCATCACCAAAAATCTGTTGATGGAAAAAAAAACCAAGGAAGCTTTAAAGTTCATTTCCAGCATTCAACGTGAACATAAACCTTTGGACGGGCGTGACAATGCTGTCCTGCATGGCATTTTAGGGGACTGTTACTTTGCGCTTCATAACAATCGGCTTGCAGAAAGTCATTATATAAAAATGCTTTCCATCAAGCGGGTGAAAGAAGTTGACTATGACTACAATCTCCATACTGGAATAAATTATAGAACTATATCCGATTTCTACATAAAAACGGGTCGATATTCAAGGGCGAAACTATACCTCCTTGAAGCGCAAAAATACTTTAAAGAGGTGGGTGACATTAGCTATTTGCAAAATGTTCAACTTTCGCTTTTCCAGGCCGATTCGGCTTTGGGAAATTACAAAGATGCGATCAGTCATTTGCGGGCAAGTAACACGCTAAAAGATTCGATGTTCAATATAGCAAAAAACAAACAAATAGAGGAGTTAAATATATCCTATAAAACAGAAGAAAGGGAAAAGGACCTCGTCCTGATGCGAAATAAAGAAAAACTGGAACAGATAAAACTTGAGCGTGCTGAAAACACCAGGGATTGGATTATCGGTGGCTCGGGTTTACTTGTGGTCATTGCTCTATTGCTCTATCGGCAAAGCGGGTTGCAAAAAAAGAACAACAAAGTGATCAGCCATAAAAATGACTTATTACAGCATTTACTTACCGAAAAAGATTGGCTTCTAAAAGAAGTGCACCACCGGGTAAAAAACAATTTACACACTGTGATCTGCCTGCTAGAATCCCAGTCCCGATACCTCGAAAACGACGCATTACAAGCCATCGAAACCAGCCAGCAACGCATTTTCGCTATGTCTTTGATCCATCAAAAATTATATCAGTCTGATGATATTAAAACTATAAATATGTCTACTTACATACCGGAGTTGGTTAAATCATTAATAGATGGTTTTGGCACTGCGGGACAGATACGCTTCAATCTGGATATTGAACCGATAGATCTAAGCCTTTCGCATGCCATCCCCCTGGCGCTGATTATCAATGAGGCGGTAACCAATTCCATTAAATATGCTTTTCCTGATAACGGTAAAGGTGAGATATTGATTGTAATGAAGGAAGAGGGAAAACGAATCATTTTGGAACTGGCTGATAATGGTATCGGCATGCCTCAGATCGATAACGATATTGAACCTGAATCACTCGGCTTAAGATTGATAAAAGGACTTAGCGAAGATATTGACGCGAAGGTCCATTTTGATATTCACAACGGAACAAAGGTCATTATTGAATTCAAACGAGACCCGTTGATTAACACAGGCAGCTACTTAGAGTCGACAAATATTAAGGAGGCCTCTTATGCTTAGAGCAATATCAATTGGTTTTTTACTGCTGATATTTGTTTTTAGCGTCGCGGCCCAGGCGCCGGAAAGGATGGAAACATCAGCTTCCAAACAATCAATTTCATCGCAGGAAGCTTTAAAAATATATTCCACTGCACAAAAACGGTTATTGGCTGTGAACACGGCTATTTTTATAAATACAATCACACAATCCCATCTTGATGCTGACAGTGTTCAACTAATCGCATCAAGAATTACAGATCAGCCATTTATGCTTCCTTATACCGATCGTATTGAAGGAGATGAACATTCCGCTACCGCCCGTTTACTTAACGAAAATAAAATAACCGCATCCAAAAAGCTCTCGAAACAATTAAAGGGTGAAGATCAAATCAGGTCTTTCTTGCTCCTGGCACTTTGGTACCTACATCAGCCTCATGCTTTGCAAAGTGACCTGGATAGCGCTCAGCATTACGCAATGGTTGCCAATAATCTGAATAGTGTCAAACCTTCAAAAAAGTGGCATGAAGAATCAAACTTGATCATGGGCGACATTGAATATCAAAGAGGTAACACTGATAGGAGCAGGAATTTTATTTCGAGCATCTTTTCTTCGGCTAAAGCAGGAAACGAGACTGAGATTGAAGCAGCTGCATTACAACAATATAGTAAAACGTTTGGTTCGCGGGATACCGCAAGGCTGCCTTACCTGATACAGTCTATTACTGTTTATCATCGCCTGCATCTGGTAGAGAATGAAATTGTATCGCGCTGGCTCCTTGCAGATTATTACATGACCAATGATAGAGCCTTAGCAGAAGATAATTTTAAGCAGGTACTTGCTATGCAGCGTTCATCCGGGTTTAGACATGAACTGTTCACCCATTATCTACTGACTGCTGTTTATAATAGCAACAGTAAATTTTCGGACGCTTTAAAAGCGGCCTACGCTGGTTTGGAAAACATGAAATGGTCGGGCCTTAATCAATTCGCCGGGGGGTTTAATATGCGAATTGGGGTTGTTTATGCATACGTTAATAAACCCGAAATGTCCATTCCCTGGTACAGAAAAGGGGTTGAAATAAAAAGTGAAGAGACACATTTCTTTTGGTATAAGAGTTTTTTATACCTGGCTACGGCACTTGTTGACCTCGGGAGACCGAAGGAATGCATTAGATTAATAAATTCAACGATTACCAAATATCCTCCCAAAACTACGTGGGAAAAGGTACAGATACTTACTACCCTTGGCTACTGTTACAATAGCATGCGTAAAATTTCGCTTGCCGATCTGTCATACAGGAAAATACTGAACGTTGTTAAAAATTACAATGACACTTATGGCGAGTTATCTGAAACCTACGCTCAAAGTGCTTTATTTTATATCAGCTTAAAAAAAACTTCCGTAGCCCGTTTATTTCTAAATCAAATAAACCCAAATTCAACAACGTTGGTTAACTACAATACCTTAAAATATAGCATCTTATACAAGATAGATTCGTTGGAGGGTGATTTTAAAGCTGCGCTTAACGACCATATCATATACCAACAGGCCAGTGAGGCTGTGGCCGGATATGACGAGCAGAAAAAATTGAATGAATTAACGGTTAAATATGCAGCTGCAAAAAAAGATCAGGATATTAAACTACTCCATAAACAGCGTGACGCTCAACAAGCTGAACTCAAAAAAGGTAAGCTTATTCGTGATTTGATGATTATTGCGGGTTGTTTACTTGCACTGCTGTTAATTGTAGTTGTTAGCCGCTACCGGTTAAAACAGCGAACAAGTGAGCAGATAACCCGCAAAAACGCATCCCTTCAGCACCTGCTTACAGAAAAAGAATGGCTCCTAAAAGAAGTGCATCACCGGGTAAAAAATAATTTACACACGGTTATCTGTTTGCTCGAATCGCAGGCCCGCTACCTGGAAAATGACGCACTGGAGGCGATCGAGACCAGCCAGCATCGTATTTTTGCCATGTCGCTTATCCACCAAAAACTATATCAGTCTGATGATATCAAAACGATAAACATGGCTGATTATGCTCCGGAGTTGGTTCAGTCATTAATAGATAGCTTTGGTACTGCGGGTCAAATTCACTTTAAGCTAAACATCGAGCCAATCAATCTTAGCATATCGCATGCCATCCCCTTAGCGCTTATCATCAATGAAGCCGTAACGAATTCTATTAAATATGCTTTCCCTGATAACCGGAAAGGTGAAATTTCAATTTCGATGATTGATGATGGAACTCGAATAATATTGAATTTAGCCGATGATGGTATAGGAATGCCGCAAGTAAATTACGAGGCTGAATCAGAATCATTAGGCCTAAGGCTCATAAAAGGGCTGAGTGAGGATATTACAGCGCAAATCCGCTTTGAAGTTAGCAAGGGAACAAAGATAATTATTGTCTTTAAAGCTGACCCGTTAAATGACCCCAACAGCATATTGAGTTCAACTAACCTAATTGAAGGAAGCTATGCTTAAATTAATTTCAACGGGCTTTTTGCTCTTACTTCTTGTTAAGACCGTTACCGCTCAAATTTCGCAGTTGAAAACCTCAAAAGAACTGCTTTTAGCAATTGAGGAAAGCAAGCCGGATACTAACCGGATAGCCCTTCAATTAAAACTGGGTAGCTACTTTCTTTCAAAGCCTGGCCAGTTTAAAAAGGAGCTGGACTCCGCTTACAATTTTATAAATCAGGCTGCCCGGTTAAGCCATGAGCTAGGTGAGGTTGAATGGCAATACAAAACCGAACTTCTTATGGGGAATTACTTTGCGAAAGTCGGTGATTTGGAGCGGTGCAAGCACTATTTTATGCGGGTAATAAATAATTACCACATTGCAGGTAAGTTAGGAAAACAGGCGGATTGCTGGGCACTGTTAGGTGATCTGTATGAAAATAATGGAAAATATGATCATGACACTGAACAGATGGTTTACTACCAGCGGTCGCGGACTTTATACATAGCTGATCAACAGGCATTAAACGCAACTCATATGTTAGTAAAAATTGCTGACATTAAAATTAATAGTTTCCAGTATAATCCGGCCGAAAAAGATCTATTGCAGGCTTTGGCGGAATACAAAAAATTACGTTATAAGAAACTACAAAATACATATGAAAGGCTTGCCGGGATAGAATATCTTAAAGGAAACTATTACCGGGCAATGACTTACGCAACTGAAGGTATAAAAAACGCGGAAGCTAGCGGTGATACAGAGATGGCTGCGACTTTATATGAGGAAATTGCTCGGTACAACTACATCGTCAAAAATTATAACCAAGCGCTCCAATGGTTAAATAAAGCAATGGTTATTGATCCCAGAAAGTTTTCCTATAAATGTAACGTAGTGTCAGCACTATTGGCATTAGACAGATTGAAAGAAGCACGTGTTGCACTGGAAATAGCTACAAAAGAGGAATACACTATACCCGCTTTTTATAAAGCGATGCTTTATAAGGTGACAGGTCTTTATTATAATAAAATAAATAAAAACGAACTCGCGCTAAAATATTATCATAAAATTTTAGACCCTGATTTTAGAAAAGATTTGGGGGAAAACAATTTTAATTATTGGGCTATCATTTGTGATAATGAAATTTCGGGTATCTATTTAAAATTAAATCAAGCTGCAAAAGCTAAAAAATATCTTGATGATGCTGAGACAATTTTTAAAAATTCAGATAAACCTGATCTGCGGTATTTAGCGGATTTTTATAGTCATTCCTATAAATATAATTTGGCCACCGGTAATTATCTGTCTGCGGTAAAAAACTTAGAAAAACGTGACAAGTTGCAGGATTCACTTTTCACTATTAACAAAGACAATAAATTCGCGGAGCTTGTTATTCAGTATGAAACGGCTCAGAAAGAACAATCTATAAAAGATTTGCATAATCAAGCAGCTGTTCAGCAAGCAAGGCTGCAAAATGCGAATTTGCAAAGGAACATCACTATCGGTGGCGTGGTGATCATGATTGCGATCAGTGCATTATTTTATAAATACTATAAGCAAAAGAAATCAGTTAACGATATTATCACCCATAAAAACCAGTTGTTGCAGCATTTACTTACTGAAAAAGAATGGCTGCTAAAAGAAGTACATCACAGGGTGAAAAACAATTTACACACCGTGATCTGCTTGCTGGAATCCCAAGCCCGTTATCTGGAAAATGATGCGCTGGAGGCTATCGAAACCAGCCAGCATCGTATTTTTGCCATGTCGCTTATCCACCAAAAACTATATCAGTCAGAAGATATAAAAACCATTAATATGGCGACGTATATTCCTGAGTTAGTAAAATCATTAGAAGACGGTTTTGGTGTTTCCGACAACATCCGGTTCAAACTGAATATTCAGCCAATATCACTTAGTCTTTCACATGCCATCCCTTTAGGCCTTATTATTAATGAAGCTGTTACGAATTCTATAAAATATGCTTTTCCTGATAAAAAGAATGGTGTGATTACCATTAATATGGCCGATGACGGAAATGAGACAATATTAGAACTTGCCGACGACGGTATTGGTATGCCACAAATCGATCATGATGAAGAACCCGAGTCGTTAGGGTTGAGATTAATAAAAGGTCTTAGCGAAGATATCGACGCTGAGACCAGCTTCGAGCTTGCTAATGGGACAAGGATAATTATAATTTTTAAACATGATCCCTTAAACAACCCTGAAATTATATTAGAATCATTTAAAACAGAAGAGATACAAGAGATATGAATACAAAGATACTTATAGTAGAAGATCAGTTTATCGAAGCTGACAATCTACGTTCTATCCTGCGAAAGGCAGGCTATATAGTTTGTAAAATTGCCCGTTCGGTACCCGAAGCATTACAGATCAGTGATGATGAAAAACCAGACCTGGTATTACTGGATATTCATTTGAAAGGTAATTTAACCGGCATAGATCTGGCTAAAACGTTAAAAGAGCGAAATATCGCTTTTGTATACCTATCGGCAAACTCTAACAAACAGATACTTGATGCGGCCAAGGCAACCAAACCTTATGGATTTCTGGTAAAACCCTTTAGGGAAAAGGATGTACTGGTGATGCTGGATGTTGCATGGTATCTGCACCGCCAAAATCAGGGAACAACCGGTAATACAAAGCTTTCGGATGCAAACATAAAGCCGACAGACTTCAAAGAGATTATTGGGGGAAGTGAATGTATGGCAGAGGTTTTGGAAAATGTTAAAATCGTGGGTACTTCGGATATATCTGTGCTGATATTAGGAGAAAGTGGTACAGGAAAGGAATTGATCGCCCAAAGTATTCATCGATTATCAGAGCGTAAACAAAAGCCATTTATAGCCGTGAACTGTGCAGCTCTTCCGGCGAACCTGATCGAGTCAGAACTATTTGGTCATGAAAAAGGATCTTTTACGGGTGCAACTGATAAAAGAATTGGGAAATTTGAACAGGGAAATGAGGGCACTGTTTTTTTGGATGAGATCGGTGAATTACCGCTGGAATTGCAAGTGAAATTGCTGAGGGTATTGCAGGAAAAAGAAATTGAATCAGTAGGAGGACGAACAAAAAAGATAGATGTTAGAATTATCGCCGCAACGAACCGAAATTTAGAAGAAGAGATAGCGGCTGGCAGATTTAGATTGGACTTATATTATCGCATCAATATTTTCCCTATACTGTTACCGCCTTTGCGGGAACGTAAGGAGGACCTCGTAGCCTTAGCTAAGCACTTTGTAAATATTTACGCCCGCAAGGAAAAAAAAGAGATCACCGGGGTGGCAGATCATGTGATCCAGGCAATGATCAATTATAGTTGGCCTGGCAATATCAGGGAACTGGAAAACACCATCGCCAGAGCTGTGCTGTTAACTAATGGGCCTATTGTGAATTCTGTAAAGTTATCCGAACCAAACAAAACGGCGGAGGCGGCAAACAATGGGCGCGTAAAGTCACTGATCGACAACGAACGGGATCATATTTTATTCGCGCTGGAACAGTGCAGCTGGAAGATATACGGCCAGGGTGGGGCGGCAGAGTTACTGGAACTTCATCCCTCAACATTAAATTCGCGGATAAAAAAATTGGGGATCGAAAAAAAGTATGCTAAAAATGATAACCATTGACTCCTATTCAGTTAGCGCCTTATAACCAGTGAAAGCTTAACGGTTTCGCAGTAATAAATTATTACCAGGCGGTTGCGCCGCCATCTACCGGAAAGTTAGCCCCCGTAATGTACGACGCTCCATCCGAAGCAAGAAAAGCGGCGAGTTCCACCAATTCCGAAGGATGACCGAACCGCTTAAGAAGTGTCTTTCCGGTAATTGCGGCCCTGGCTGCCTGATCGTCTCCAAGGTCCCGGTCGCTGGCAGGTGTTAAGAAAGGTCCCGGGCTGATCGCTACGGCACGAATTCCATGTTCAGCTCCTTCAAGCGCCAATTGGCAGGTCATGGCGATGACTCCTGCCTTCGCGGCGACATGCCCTATCATCGGCGGGTTGGCTCCGGCGATCATGCCCGCCATTGATGCAATGTTGATGATAGTGCCTCCACCACGACGGATCAGGTGCGGCCATGAGTACTTCGAAACGAAGAAAGGAATGTTAAGCTCTCCTGCAATGGTAGCCCGCCAATCATCTATCGAGAAATCAGGCATCGGACCGAAATATTGAATGGCCGCATTATTGTAAACCACATCCAGACCACCATAAACAGCTACACTTTGTTCGACCATGTCACGGACCTGATTGTGGTCGGTCAGGTCAACTGGCGCTATTCCTTTCATTTCTCCACCGGAGGAACGCACTAGTTCGACGGTTTCATTGTTGGTGACCTCATGAAGATCACAGCCGATGATCCTGGCACCTTCCCACGCGAATGTAAGCGCCGCGGCCCTACCAAGGCCTCCTCCGGATCCGGTTACTAAGATGACACCGTTTTAAGCACGTCAGATCCGGTTCGCGTTTATCAGAATTTTGCGACGCTGGATCTCATCTCCAAAGGTCGCGCAGAGTTGGTTGTCGGCCGCGGCTCTTCAGTCGAAGCCTATCCGCTTTTTGGCTACAACCTCGATGATTATGACGCGCTGTTCAGGGAAAAGCTGGACTTACTTTTACAGATTCGTGATAAGGAATTTATCACCTGGAATGGAAGGTTTAGACCCAAGCTGGAAAACCAGCCGGTTTATCCAAGATCATTTCAGGCGAAATTGCCGGTATGGCTGGGCGTAGGTGGGACGCCTGAATCATTTGCACGTGCCGGAACACTTGGCCTCCCGCTTATGGTGGCGATAATTGGCGGCGAAACTCAGCGGTTTCGTCCATTGGTAGATCTTTACCGGGAAGCCGGCAGAAGAGCCGGATTTGCACCGGAGCAGTTAAAAGTGGGATTGCATTCCCCCGGATATGTAGGTGAGACAAATGAACAAACCATTGCCGATTATTATCCGGGGTACGCCGAACTTTGGACAAAACTCGGCAGGGCGCGCGGCTGGCCACCGGTAACAAAAGCGCAATTCGATTCACTTAGAGGTCCCAAGGGTGCAATGGTCATTGGCGATCCTGAGCAGGTGGCTGAGAAATTGCTCGATCACAGTGAGTCTTTGGGTGGCATTGACCGGTTTACTTTTCAAATGGATAATGCAGGGTTGACCCATGCGCAGTTAATGCGTTCTATCGAATTGATCGGCACAAAGGTCATACCCTTAGTAAACCGCCGAAAGCAAGATCCTACTGCTTACCAGCAAGCAATTAAATATATGAATACTTTAAAAGAAGAGGAATAATTCGATAATTCCTCTTCTTTCCTTAATAATCGGAGTTAAGAATTGATATTACCCTTTGCGATATTATAGACCATTTGGGCAATAAGCTCCAATTCATTCACCCCATCGGAGTACTCCTTTCCTATGTCTCGGTCGCTACGTTTACCAGGTGTTATCGTATTGAATTGGATATTCTTATTTCCGAATTCCGCCCCCAGTAGCAAGGTAAGCGAATGCATGATTCCTTTAGGTAACAGTAAATTTGAATTTAATTCGGTTCCTGGCGAATGGCTAATCAATGGTGCATCAATATTGATCACAATGCCATGGCCTTGCTTGAGCATCTGAGGAATAATTGCCTGAATCGCAAAGAAAGCCCCTTTGAAGCCCGTATCTAAGACTTGGTTGAGATAAACTTCATCAACATTGAAGAATGGTTTCGATTCAAGATCACCTGAATTATTCACTAATACATCTGCCGACCCAAATCTTCCAATGGCATTTGCCAATAATTTAACTCCGGTAAGCCGGTCGTTGACCTTTCCCCCTACCAAAGCCAAATTTTCAGCTGCATCGAGTTGAAGATAGATGTCTTTTAAATTTTCATTTGCAGATAGATGGAGGACTACATTATCTCCGTTCTGCAAAAAGCGGCGCACTATTTCTTTACCGATGTAAGATGAACCACCGGTAATAATTATGGTTTGTTTCTTCATTTACACCATAAAGAAAAGCAACATTTCTGAGGTGATTATGTGATCTACATCACATTCGTATGCGCAAGAAAAAATTATTAAGAGATGATTATATTGCCGCCACTATAGCCTGCTGAGCGTTTCACGTGATACCCCCAAATATGCAGCGATCAGTTGCTTGGGGACTGCATTGTATAATTCAGGGTATAATTTTAAAAGTTCTTCATATCTTCGTTTTACATCATTATTCATAAAAGACAATAATCTTTTTTGAGCGGCGACGTACCCTCTATTGGTTCGCCATCTGAAAAAATGTTCCACCTGATGAAGCTCTTTACACAATTTCTCCCTATCGTCATTACTTAAACAAAGAACTACTGTATCCGTGATACAGTCAACGTTTACCGTAGCTTTGCTACCACTATATAAAGCATTGTAATCCGATGCCCACCAGGTAGGCATGGCAAATTGAAGGATAAACATTTTCAGGTCGTCGTTGATATAAAAAGTTTTTAAGCAACCCGAAATCACGAAATATTCACAAGTTACTGCATCGCCATCGGTAATTATCGCCTGCCCTTTTTTAAAATCCTGCTTTTTAAAATGTGAAAAGAAATATTCAAACTGTTCCTCAGTAAGAGCGGCTGTTTTAATGATATGACCTTTTAATAACTCTTTAGCTTCCATAGTTTGCAGTGACTAATAATAGTACAATTTTTAAAGATAAATATTCTTTAAAAAACTGCGGGCATGAATATAAATTCAAGGACACGAATAAGGTAATGTAAAATAAAATTTTGACCCTTTATTAAACTCGCTTGTCAACCATATGTCACCATGGTGTTGCTTTATAATTTGTTTTGTTAAATATAATCCTATTCCATATCCCTTAACCGGTATATTGGTTACTTGCTTAGCTCTGTAAAACCGGTTAAATATTTGTTTTTGGTCAGCTGGTTTTATTCCTATTCCATGGTCTTGAATCTCTACCTGCACATAATTGTCGTTAGTTCTGATGTCTATGGCAATTACATCTTTTGGCGAAGAGTATTTTATTGCATTGCTCAGGAGGTTTTGAATAACCTGGCTAATTTTTCCCTTGTCAGCGAACACCATCAGTCCCGGAGCAGGGTTAAGGATAATTAGATAACCCGGGTATACAAGGCGCAAATCATTTATTATTTCAACTAATAATTGTTTGATATCAAATTTTGCCTGGGTAAGAGTGATCTCTCCTTTACAGTTCAAGGAAGCTTCCAGGTAGCACTCGATCATGTTATTCATTTTATCGACTTGTAACACGGATTTCTTTAGCATTTCCCGGATAAGATGGTTGCCAGAATTAATGATTTCACGTTCAAATAGCTGCATGTATAGTTTTATAATTGACAGAGGTGATCTTAAATCGTGGCTTACAATTGCCAGGTAATCCTGTTTCAATAGCTCACTGAATTTCCGGTCCGAAATGTCTTCTATGGAGCCATGCAATTTCGGTAAGGAATTTGGACCGCTGAAAGTGGTTACACCCGTTATCCTTACCCATTTAGCATTAAATTCATTCGGTACAACAATCGGCACCTCTATATCAAATGGGGCATTTGTCTTAAATGCCGAATAAAAGTTTTTTAAAACTTGCCTGCTATATTCAGTATCTACGAGGGCGACCAGTTCGCTGCTTTTGACATTACCATCACCTAATGTAGGAAGTAACTCCCTGCATCTGCGGCAAACCAACAATAAATTTGTTGAAATGTCGAAGGTCCAAGTTCCCAGTTTGAGAGATTTTATGGCAGATTGCATCCGTTCAACTTCGCTACATAGGGTTTGTTTGTTCGCTGTAAAACCGTCAAGGGCTGATATTTTTAAATTAAGTTCGGCGCCATGGGCTTTAGGAGCTACAATAAATGGTGTGCTATCGTTTTCTTGCATTGCAATGATTTGTTATCCTCGACGTTCATATCCGGGTCTTACGCCGCTGTTTAATCACGGTAACCCATTTCAGGGCGATGATCAGACATCGCTTTTAATAAAACATCTTGTTGACAGCATTAAAGCTATCGGTAACTGAATGAAATTTAGGGGTAAGATCTGGCTAAAGCCAAGTCAGGCAATGGTACATATTTTTAAGCCACACGAATGTAGTGGCTTAAAAATATGTACCAGATTAAAGGCTGAAAGCGTATGCTATCCTCAATGCCAGAAAATTACTTGATTTACCGGCTTCATAAAATTTGGTATTGCCTTCAAACCTAAAGCCTGCATCTATATAACTTTTGCCGCCAACAGGCAATAGAACCCCTATCTGGGGTGCGTAAACAAATGTTGCAGATTTTTCGGCCTTATTGTTATTTGTCAGGAACGATGCACCCGCTTCTCCCTGTACATAAAAAATCTTCACGGGAAAATATTTCAAACCTGCCTTTACCGGGATAAGATGAATGTCATTTAAATTGGAACTATTTTTTGCAAAAATATTATTGTATCCACTGTTTAATGTGATGTATAACTCATCCTTGATAAGCGGGAAATCGGCCTGGGCAGATCCTCCAAAAGCCCATCTGTATCCATTTCGTAACGAGCCCACAGGAATACCAGCATCAGCGCCAATACTGAGTCTGATCCCGGATCCATAGGTTTCTGTTGTTGTGGATGATTGAGCTTTTACATCTGGTCCAAAAAAGGAGAACAAAGCTAATGTAAGAACACTGATTTTAATTGAATTTTTCATGATGTATTTATTTGTGTTAAAAAATCGGTTAAGTGCTATTTTAAATGAGTAATTAGTATACTCATTGCTATCCTATACACGGTCTTTCCAGTCCGTTCGATCAACCTTATACCTTTTTTAAAGAGTGGATCGCTTAATACTCTGTTATTTTGATCGCTGTTAGTTTCAGGAGACGTAAGCGATATCTGAACTAATGTTATTATGCAAATTGCCATAACAAAGTGCGTTATTAAGTAAATGTTATTCATTTTATTGATGCCTATATATGTTTGATTTGCTTTAAAATAACCGTATGACCGTTTCTTTATATAGCTGCTTATACCAAGCACGTGCCACACATTCAACAATCTTATTATCAGATAATTGTATATAAAAATGAAAAGTAACAGATGTTTTAAATTTCGTTCTTTAGCAGGTTTCCTAACGAAATATAGAGGTCTGGAAATTGGTTGTTGCCTACTTAGTAAATTATGCTCATGCTAACTTTATAGCATTTAAATACAATCAGAAGATTAATTCAGAAGGCTTGTGGGTCATCGAAAAGAACAGAGGTATCAACAATAATAATCAGGGTTATATATATCGAATGTTAATAACTCAGAAAATTAACAAATCAAGTAATCTCGGGGTAAAAACCTAACTTCAATATCGTCAAACATAAACCAATCTATAACACGGATGTTGCTATGGTTATGCTAAACAGATTAAATCTTAAGTAGTGGAAAAGGCGGTTAAACAAATTCTGATAAAGAAAGTAATTGACGGCGGAGGTTTTGACAGGAAGGACTCCCTTGCCATAGAAGAGCCTTTAGAGATCAGACTTGAATTTGGTGCTGATGGAGACCGAAGGGTTCAAAACATCTCCGTCACTATGCGAACGCCTGGTAGCGACGCAGCGTTAGCCACCGGATTTTTGTTCACAGAAGGTATTGTAAAAGATCCGGCGGATATATCGAACGTTGATCATTGTTTTATTGCCTGCGTTGAAAACAAAGAAAACGTGATCCAGGTAAACCTAAAACCAGGCGTTGTTCCTCATCTCCAAAACACAGAACGAAATTTTTATACTACCTCTAGTTGTGGAGTATGCGGAAAGGGATCAATCAGCGCAATTCGTACGGTAAGTACTATTAATCCCCACGTCGGTGATCTGGTAATTGAAAGCAATTTGCTCTTTCAACTACCAGTTATTTTGCGACGGCATCAGGCAGTATTTGCAGATACGGGCGGCTTACATGCCTCGGCTTTGTTTAGCTCAGCAGGTGAGTTATTATTGGTAATGGAAGACGTTGGCCGACATAATGCCTTAGATAAACTTATTGGCGCTGCACTAGCCAAAGGTTGGGTGCCGTTAAACCGACATATATTAATATTAAGTGGCCGGGCAAGTTTTGAGCTGGTTCAAAAAGCAGCGATGTCTGGAATTCAAATCATCGCAGCCGTTGGTGCACCTTCAAGCCTTGCCGTTGAACTAGCCGATGAGTTTAATATCACACTTGCAGGTTTTTTAAGAGATAATCGTTTTAATATTTATACCACACCGCAACGCATATTATTACCTGTTTATGAAAATACGCATTAAAGGAAATTCGTTAAGATACAGACTAACCCGTACAGATGTAGACCGGTTAGATAAGGAAAGTTACCTGGAAGAACAAACCAATTTTTCGGGTAATAGATTGGTTTACGCTATACAACTAACCAAAAGTGAGGTGTTGATATCTACTTTTATCGACTACAAGATCACCTTAAGCATGCCGCATAGCATGCTCGAAGAACTTATCCATACAGATAAGGTCGGCTTTAGTAACCGTGACGGAGATATACAGATACTTGTTGAAAAAGATTTCACCTGCCTCGACAATGTTGCAGAGGATCAGAGTGATAATTACCCTAACCCGTTAGCTAACAAACAGTATGAGCAAGGAAAATAACAACCCGGCTGCAGAGAATCCTGAAAAACTTTTAGGCCTCAAAATTACTGATCCAAAAACCTGGGCTGCAGGAATTCCTGCGGTGACAGCTGCAATGGACGACATATTCAAGGAAGCTGGCGTGGCCCGTGGTATGGAAGGGCTCTTTCACATGAATAAAAAATTGGGGTTCGACTGTTCCAGTTGCGCCTGGCCAGATCCCGATGATGACCGTTCTCCTATCGCGGAATATTGTGAGAATGGAGCTAAAGCGCTGGCTGAAGAAGCAACCACCAAAAAAGTTGACAGTTTGTTCTTCGCCCAAAATTCAGTAAAGGATCTGGCTAAATTAAGCGATTATGATATCGGGAAAAAAGGTCGCCTGAGTGAACCGGTTTATTTGCCTAAAGGAGGGACCCATTATGAGCCTATTAGTTGGGACGATGCTTTTAAAAAGATCGCATTTCATTTGAATGGTCTTGCATCCCCGAATGAAGCGACATTTTATACATCGGGACGTACCAGCAATGAAGCATCATTTACCTATCAGCTTTTCGTGCGGGAATATGGTACAAATAATATGCCCGATTGCTCAAATATGTGCCACGAATCTACAGGAACAGCGTTATCTGAAGTTATAGGGATCGGGAAAGGTACCGTAACCCTGAATGATTTCTATGATACTGACGTGATCATCATTATGGGACAAAACCCGGGCACTAATCACCCAAGGATGCTTTCAGCTTTGCAAAAAGCAAAGGAAAATGGTTCAAAGATCATCGCGATAAACCCCTTGCATGAAGCGGGTTTAACGGGATTTAAAAACCCACAGACCGTTAAAGGGATATTGGGTATCAAAACAAAGCTGGCTGACATTTATTTGCAGGTAAAAATAAACGGTGATATGGCGCTTTTGAAAGCGCTTGAAAAATTGCTGTATGCAGCGGAGTTAGAGCATCCCGGCGAAGTTTTTGATCAAGAGTTTATAAAAGAAAACACGCTGGGTTATGTAGCGTTCCTGCACCGTTTGGAAAAAGAGAACCTGGACAACCTGGCCATAGAGGCTGGGATTCCGCTCGACGAAATAAAAAAAGCTGCTGAATTACTGAAATACAAAAAGCGCATTATTTTTTGTTGGGCAATGGGCGTTACTCAACAGGAAAATGGCGTTGATACCATCAAGGAGATCGTCAACTTTGTCAGCTTGAAGGGAAGTATAGGTAAAAAAGGCGCGGGTTTATGCCCGGTCAGGGGCCACAGTAATGTTCAGGGTAACCGCACCATGCTGATCTATGATAAACCTAATGCAAAACAGTTGGATAAGCTAAAAGAAGTATTTGGTTTTGAGCCACCACGGGAGCACGGATTTGATGTCGTTGAATCTATAAAGGCAATGCATGAAGGTAAATTAAAAGTATTTTTCGCCATGGGAGGTAATTTTTTATCGGCAACACCGGATACCACATACACTGCCGAAGCGATGCGGAAATTAAACCTGTCGGTGCATGTTTCCACTAAACTTAACCGAAGCCATTTAGTTCATGGTGAGGAAGCGTTGATTTTGCCAACCTATGCGCGTAGTGACAAAGATATAATCAACAACGAGGTTCAGTTTATAAGTTGCGAAAACTCGATGGGTGTAATACAAATGTCCAAAGGCGTATTGGCGCCTATTTCAGATCGTATGCTAAGTGAAAACGAGATAGTTTGTAAGTTAGCTAAGGCAACTATTGGGGATCGTACGGTAGTTGACTGGGATAAATATGAAAAAAGTTATGATGCGGTGCGCGATGTGATCGAAGAAGTGATCCCGGGTTTTGATAACTACAATAAGAGAGTGCGTGAGCCGGGCGGATTTTACTTACCTAATGCCCCCCGGGACGGAAGATTTGAAACTAATGAATTCGGTTCGAGGATACCTTTCAGTATTACTGAATTGCCAAAACATGAGATGGCAGCTGACGAATACAGACTTGCTACCATTCGCAGCCATGATCAATTTAATACAACGATTTACGGACTTGATGACAGATACCGGGGTATCCATAATGAACGCCGGGTCATTTTCATGAACGAAGTAGATATTTTAAATGGGGGTTTTCAGGCTGGTGATAAAGTGGATATTTTCAATTATCATGGCGACAAAGTTAGAGTTGCCAAACTATTTGTGATTGTACCCTATAATATCCCAAAAGGTAACACGGTTGCTTATTACCCTGAAACTAATGTTTTGGTGCCAATAGATAGTGTTGCTAAAAAAAGCAATACGCCTACTTCAAAATTGATCTTTGTTAAGATTAAAAAGCACTTTTAAGATTTAGTTTTTCAAAAATAGATATTTACTCCTATTCAAAAGTGCCGCTACCTTATCATTGCGTAAATAGCAGAGTATGTCGAAACATTAAGTGAAGATAAATGACTTTCAATACGTTATACTTTAAGTTTTGAACTCTCCCCCTCCTCTTTCTAGAATAAATTCAATTGGCAACTTAGATGTAAATGATTAGATGCGGTAGGTTATTAGCACCATATAAGATTTGCCAATATTTTAATAGCCTTTCAATTTTGCTATCTCATAATGGAAAGCAGTTTAACCGCATTTAATGGTAGTAGCATCTGAGGTAGAAAGATAGCCGGGATATATACCTATTCCTTGGCTTTGCGCCTTTATTGGATAATCAGAAACTCTGAGACACCAGTTCTTTTAACTCAATAAAACCTTTTACAGATTTGCCGACATTTAAAAAGATCGTATGTTAGAAAAAAGCTTCGGTTTGCTTTACTATTTAAAGCAAGCTAAAAATCAAAAAAATGAAAATAGATATGTTTATTTACGTATTACAGTAGACGGCGACCGCCGGGAAATATCCATCAAAAGACAATGGATACCTGAACAATGGAATGCAAAACAGGGCAGGGCGATTGGCAGCACCGAAGAAGCTAAAGAAATGAATTCTTACCTGGATTTGATTTCAGTAAAGGTGTATCGAGCAAAAGTCAAATTGCTGGAAAGCAGTAAACCATTAACCGCCGACAACATTAAAAATGTACTAACTGGACAAGATGAAAAAAAGCACTTCATCATGGAAGCCTTTCTGCGTCATAATAAACAGATGAAAGCTTTAGTAGGCCGCGAGATTGCTTCTGCCACATTAACTCGTTATAAAACAGCATACGATCATGTACGCAACTTCATTAAATGGAAGTACCACAAAGAAGATTTTGAGATAAAGGATTTAGATTATGAGTTTATATCGCAATTGTTGTTTTGGCTTAAAACAGAGAAAAATTGTGCTAATAACACGGCTGTTAAATACCTCGGCAATTTCAAAAAAATTGTCCTCGATTGTATATTGAAGGGATTGTTAACTAAAGATCCCTTTTTAGGCTTCAGAACGAAACGAGATGAAGTAACGCCCGTTGTTTTAACAAAGGATGAACTTATTAAAATACGAAATAAACAATTTGAAACGGAAAGGCTCAACCACGTCAGGGATATATTTCTCTTCAGCTGCTATACCGGCTTAGCTTATAGTGATGTTTATAAACTACGCGCTTCTAATATAATAATTGGCGTAGATGGTGGTAAGTGGATCAATACAATCCGGCAAAAAACAAAATCAAGCACGAGACTCCCTTTGCTTCAAAATGCTTTGGCAATTCTTGAAAAATATAAGAGTCATACTAGGTGTTTAACAAATGGCACTCTCCTACCCATCCTAACCAACCAAAAAATGAATGCTTACCTGAAAGAGATCGCTGATTTATCCGGCGTAAATAAAAAGCTAACTTTCCATACAGCAAGACATACTTTCGCGACTACAGTTACGCTCACTAATGGCGTACCAATAGAAACAGTGTCCAAAATGTTAGGTCACAAATCGCTTAAACAAACACAGCATTATGCTAAAGTCCTTGACGTAAAAATCAGTAATGATATGAAACTGCTAAAAAGGAAGTTGGAACGGGTTTGAGCAACCCAAATAAATGGGGTATTTCGACAATTAGATTTCTTCCAAAAGAAAAATGCGCTATATTTGATTAACAATTAGAGTAACTTGCCAATTGCGTTATACGTAGAGTAAGGAACACTTAAGAAATGTAACATACTGATTATCAGCACATAAAAAACAAGGTTCAAAAACCTTGTTTGGGGTTGAGAGAGTGAAACAAAGGGAAATGCGTCATTCGTAGAGTTCTCTCGAAAAAAACGCCAAAAACAGCGTTTCCAGCGCATAGAGGCACATAGTTCATGACCCTAGCTCTCCGCTCCTTACATCATCAAAAATGAACAAAACCCTGTAAACCAATAGTTTACAGGTTTTTTTATTCGAATCAACTGCCCAAAAAACACCAAAAATGCTCAAAAGTTCGTGGCAAAATCGTGGCAATTTATATTTTGAGAAAAATTGCCACGAATAGTCACTTAACTTATTGACTATCAAGTTGTTCACGAGGTGAACATCTTGATTCCCAACCGCTGTATTTCGACATTTATTCACTCTTAATTGTAGCAATTATGTTGGAAAAAAGCTTTGGGTTACTGTTCTTCCTGAAACAGTCAGGAAACGAGCCTAAAAAGTACATTTATTTACGCATTACCGTAGATGGACACCCGGTGGAACGATCCACCAAAATGCAGTGGTGGGAAAACCGCTGGGATCAGGAAAAAGGCCGGGCCACCGGCGTCAAGCAGGATGCCCAGGACTTAAATTTCTACCTAGATACCCTGGCAAACAAAGTATTTCAGGCACGGAAACAACTTATAGAGGATGAGGAAATCATCACCGCAGAGTTGCTTCGCGACATGCTGATCGGTAAGTATCAGCGAAAAAAGATCATGGAGGTGTTTGCAGAACATAACAAGCAAATGGAGGCGCTTATTGGTAAGGACTTCGCTAAAGGTACTTTAGAACGCTATGAAACCTCTTTTGATCATACCAGGGCCTTTATGCAATGGCAGTACCAGTTGGAAGACCTAAGTATTCGCAAACTCGATTATTTCTTTATTGAACAATATGCATTCTGGCTGAAAACCGTTCGTAAATGCAATCACAACACTACGGTTAAATACCTGGCTAACTTCAAAAAAATCGTACTGATCTGTGTGAAGAATAAATGGTTGCCCGGGGATCCATTTGCGAATTTTAAACTGACAAAAAAACCAGTCTTCCGTGACCCGCTTACCGAATGGGAACTAGAAACAATTATTAGAAACGACTTTGAAAATGAACGACTGAATAATGTTAAGGACATTTTTTTATTCGCTTGTTACACCGGATTAGCCTACGCAGATGTGAAAAAACTGAAGCGGTCGGAGATTATGAAAGGCGTTGACGGCGAACAGTGGATATTCACTCCACGTCAGAAAACCGAAACACCCTGTCCCATTCCATTATTACCCGTAGCATTGCAAATACTGGATAAATATGCCAGTCATCCAAAATGCGTTAATCAGGACCGGGCCTTACCAACACTTTCTAATCAAAAAATGAACGCCTACCTGAAGGAGATCGGTGATATCTGCGGTATCCGGATGGCGCTTACTTTTCACCGGGCACGCCACACCTTTGCAACGACCATCACCTTAAGCAATGGTGTGCCGATAGAAACCGTAGCCAAAATGCTTGGACATACCACACTGGCGCAGACTCAACACTATGCCAAAGTCATGCATGCTAAGATCGCCATGGATATGGCAGCATTGCGCGAAAAATATGCGGTGACCGCACCTGATGCAGAATTGGAAGGTGTGACAGTGATATTGGAACCGGTTAAACAGCTTAAAACGTTGCTAAAATACAATTATGTGTTGGTCGCGTCATAGGCGATAAATCTATAAGGTCACAAAATGTGACCTTATAGACGAACCTTAAAGCTTTCATGCGAATAGGTCTTAAGGTCGCATTTTGCGACCTTAAGATTGCAGCTGATAACTATTAACCAGTTAAATGAATATAACGATGAAAGATCAAATTTTGCCTGATGAGGCTATCACTACTAAAATTTACTTAATACGAGGACAAAAGGTTATGCTGGACAGTGATTTAGCCGAACTCTATAACGTTGAAACTAAACGTCTGAAAGAACAGGTAAAACGGAATATTGAGCGGTTTCCTGCCGAAACTTATATGTTTGAGTTAACACAAGACGAGTTTTAGTTTTTGAGGTCGCATTTTGCGACCTCAAACGATGGTCGCGGTGGCTCCCGGTATTTACCTATGGCATTTACTGAGCACGGCATACTTCAACTTTCAAATGTGCTTAAAAGTCAAAGAGCTATTGCTGTAAGCTTTTTAATCATTGATGTATTTGTCAAACTAAGGAAAACGCTGTCTGACCAAACTGAAATATGGTTAGCTATCGAAAAAATCAAAGGAAAACTGGATAGTCAGGATAAAAGCATGGACATCATCTTTAGGTATCTCGATGAAATATCTGATCGGATACCACAGATACCTGAACATGGGCAAAGAAAAAGAATAGGTTATAAACCAGGAGAGGATTGATAAATTGGAGGTCACAAATGGTGACCTCCAATTTACATTGTCCTAACAAATCAGAACATGTATCTGAATGTCGTCACTCAGGCTTTTCGTTAAATCTTTTACTGTTCGTTTCTCCACCTGGTATAATCATATTGTTACAATTGTTAAGGGTGATGTTTTATAACTTGTACCAGTTAATCCATCCCTATATGCCATTTATGATCAAGGTATTTTGCAGGCAATTTGCCATTCCGGTCAATAGAATGACCTGCACGACCGGTATGCCAAAGCTGGGCAACGATCAGGCCACCATGGGCATGAACGGCTTGGGTAACTTTCTTCCAGGCAGCGATCTGTTCGGGGGTATAGATCCCCGGAGTCAGCGGACTGCCGGTCGCTTCTTCACTGATCCGGATGGCCTCGGTAAACATCAGCCCGGCACCGGCTCTTTGGGTATAGTATTGAACGGTCATATCGCCTACCACACCGTTTAAGTCAGCCCGGCTCCTGGTCATAGCCGACATCACCATGCTGTTCTTTAAGGTTAGTTTTCCTAAAGTTGCTTTTCCCAATAATTTCATGATCTTAATTTTTTATGTTACTGATTATGTATTGTTTTATAAATTGTAGGCAGGCAGATAAACCTGGTTGATAAAATCCTCGGCTGTTGTAGAAGTGGTTGTCGAATCATCTCTTTTTTGATAATTCATAAAGCCAGTTTTGATCGCCGTTCCCATTTCAAGCAGGTTATCTACAAAGTCTTCTGCAAAGCCGTTGCTTAAAAATGTTTGCTTGATCTGCCCGACAGGTACCTGCACATAAGGCAGTTCAGGCTGGCCAATAGCTTTGCCTATCAAGGTCGTAAACTCCCTGTAGGTATACTCTCTTGGCCCCATCACCGCGTGAACACTTTTACCACTAAAGTCGAGGCTGGCTAAATGTCCGGCTGCTATCTTTGCCACGTCCTGAGTAGCCACCATTGGTATGGCATGATCACCAACTGCCGCGGTACCATTGATGCCTTTGTTCTTCACTAAAGCTATTGTCCTTAAGAAGTTCTCCATAAAATAAGCAGAACGGATATGTAATACATTTACATCGTTCAACTGATTTAACCTGACTTCCTGTTCGCCGGTACCCGCCATGATGCCGTTGCCTTCGTGCATATGAGAACCAAGACTGCTCATGTTGACAATGTGTTTGATGCCGGAGTCCTCGATGGCTTTAATCAGCGTGCCGGTAACCATTCGCTGGTAGGCTCTGGTTTTCTCTGCCTTCACATTGTCAGGTAACAGAATGAATGCGCTATCTGCGTTTTTAAAGGCGTTGGTAAGCGTTTCTATATCAGTAATATCACCTGCAATAATTTCAGCACCCAAAGCGCGATGCTTTTCTAATTTCTCGATGTGCCTGGCGATCAGGGTTACCTGATGCCCTTCGTTTAAAAGGATCCCGGATATTTTACTACCTACTGTTCCGGTAGCTCCGAGTATGACTATGTTCTTTTTCATGGTAGAATTATTTAATTGTTGTTGTTTAATTACTATGCAAAGATGTTGTGTTTGACAGCCTTAAACTTGTATCAAATCACTGTTCTTATTTTACTTCCAGGTGGTTCCGTTTTCCAGTTGGCCGCTCTCCAGATCATTTTTAATGATTGCCAGGGCATCCGTCAGCATAGTTCGAACCGTTTTCATCAGCACTAATTCCACCATCAGTCTGGCTAAAAAGTTGGCAGGGACCGCCCGGTAAGTCCACTCGATCCTGGTTTGGTTGCTGCCCAGATCGGTGAACAGCCATTCGCCTTCCAGTCGTTTCAGGAGAGCCGAAAGAACCTTCGAAGTGAAATGCTCGTTCTTGTAAGAAAATGATGTTGGGGCGTTTACAGTGAGCAGGCTTTCCTGCGAGGTTGAGCCATCTGCAAAATAAACGGTTCTCTGCAGCCCGGCTTTATTCCAGCCTGCTTTGACACTGGTATCAACGATCGCCGGAATCATCGCATTCCCGCGAAAGATGTGCATTAGGTTGATCGGGGCGATATAATTAAAAGCTTGATCAATGGGAGAATCGATGGTCACAACCACCGTTATTTCTGGATTTTTAGGAGTTGTCATTTGATGTTGTTTTATTTGATTACGATACAAAGATGCGCTGATCATCTGCGGCACACCTGTATCAAATCACTATTCTGATCGTCAGTGCAGATTGCCGCTGTACATGCCGCCGTCAAAACGAACCGCATCGGTTTGAGTAATGAATAAGATGATGTCACTGGTTTCCGCTGCACGGATTTTTGGATTTTCGTTTTCGATCAAAACACTTTCCCCAGGTATTGCTTCTGATCTGCCACGGGTAATCGTCGCCTTTGCCCGTTATTTTGCGCCAGTTATTATCGCTGTAAATTTCCGGCAAATCGTAAAATTGAACCTGGGGTGGTAGACCTGCAGTCTCCGGCCGGATGAATATTTGCAGCCCGGTTAAAACACCGCCTTCCTCCAGCACCCGCTCTTCGTGAGAAAAGCTGGCACCCGCATTCATCAACATCAAATTTTGATTGGAGATGATACAGGTATGGCCTTCCGAGTCCAAATGGCTAACCTGGCCGCTTCTCAAATAGGTAAGGATCTCGTCATCCCCGTGAGGGTGCATGGGGATTAGTGTGCCTGATGTTATCCGGGCATGGTCTATTCTACCTATGGTGGAAAAGCCTGTATCGTGTAATTCTGGCTGGATAAGCCCTGGATACAAAATCTGGATGCCAAAGCCGTCATGCTGCTTACCATACTTGATGGTATGATCGATCTTGGTCAGCATCTTAGTCAATCGCTATAACTACTTTACCCATATAACCGCCACGCTCCGCATATTCATAAGCTTCTTTGTATTGCGCGAATGGAAATACTTTGTTGACTTCGATCTCCAGCCCGTTATTCAAGGCTCTTAGCAGAACATCGGTATTTTTGGCAGATGGGTTGGAAAGGATGACCACATGCTTTTTACTTCTAAATAAGTTACCTAACAGCGATAGCGGAATGTCAATTGGCTTTGGCGTAGGATTTAAAAATAGGGCTTTAGACTTCATGATCTGTTTAGCACTTTTGTAACCCATTTTGCCGGATAGGTCGACAACAAAGTCATAAGTGGTTTTCTGAGTAAGCACATTTTCCTTCTTGTAATCTTTCACGGAGTTTGCGCCCCATTTTTTTGCATAGGCTGCTCCCTGGCTGCTGGTCACCGCGGTTATGTTAGCGCCGCGTTGTTTTAATAATTGCAGTAAAAACATACCAAAGCCTCCGGTAGCCCCGTTTACCAAAATGCTCGTTTGCGAACGGATGTTGCCCATTTTTTCTAATGCGGTAACAGCAGCAGTTCCGACTACAGGTATAGCGGCAGCCTGGGTGAAGCTGATGTTAGCGGGCTTTTTCCAGACAAGTGAAGCTGTTACAGCAACGTACTCTGCTGATACGCCTTCTTTCATCATGTTTTTTACCACCCCAAAAACTTCATCGCCTTTTTTTATGCCAATGACGGCAGATCCGGTTTCTTCAACCATACCGGCGAAATCAGTACCGGTCTGCTTTGGGAATTTTGAACCGGACATCAGGGTCATTTCGCCTTTCCGAATTTTCCAATCCATTGGATTGATAGAAAATGCTTTTACTTTGACCAGTACCTGATCTGCTTTGATAGCAGGTTTTTCTTGTTCTACAGTTTGCAACACATCCGCAGGTCCAAACTTTTGATATACTATTGCTTTCATGATATTATTTTTAATTGATTAAAATGATATCACAAAGGTGCGGACAGGCTGATCAGTAAACTTGTATCAAATCACTGTTATAATACCCCCTTATGAAATTTGCGGTATTCGATTATAGAATTATCTTTAGCTGAAAAAATCAGCATATGAAAAACCCGGCCCAACTATTAGAAGATAGTTTACTAATTATCTGGAATAATCGAAATTCAGTGGAAAGACTTCAGGCAATGCAGCAGATTTACCACCAGGACATCCAATTTTTTGAAAGTGATTCAGGCAATGCAATTATTGGCTATGAAGCAATCAATAACCTCATAACGGGTTTGCAATCTGAATGGGCAACGGAATTTTCTTTTCAGTTGAGCAAACCAAGTCAGACCAACCATGATGTTCAAATAGCTTCCTGGACACTTGGCATTTCAGGTGAGCAACCTGTTGCGAGTGGAATGGACGTGGCCATCGTAGAAAATGGAAAAATTAAAGCGCTTCATTTATATCTTGATTAACAGCCGTTAAAAGCTGCAAGGCTGGTTCATAGCCTAATAGATCTCGATCAGGTCACTGTTGAATTTTAAGGCTTTAGGAGGCATGCCGAACATCTCATACATGTACTTATTAAATTGGGGCAAGTCATAAAAGCCTGTGTCGTAGGCGATCTCGGTAAGGCTTCTGTCTTTGTCAGAAAGCGTAAGATAGATTGCCTGGCGCAACCTGGTCCATAATAAATACTTGGATAGGCTACTGCCGGTTTGTTGTTTAAAGAGTGAAGCTAAACGCGAGGGCGAAAGAAAAACGATATCGGCAAATGTTTGCGGTGTGATGTTTTGTTTGCAATAGTTGGATTTGATATAGTCTGCTATTTTGGCAACTCTTTCATCATAGGCTGTAGCCGGTAATTTAGCGAGCAAAGCATCAACTATTTGGCTGATAGCTAAACTGTCTTTGGGCGTCTGAAAAAAAGCATTGGTTTCGGATGGTGAATCAAAGACAACATATTCCTCATTTGCTGCAAATCTGGAGGCCAGCTCTAAACCGATATTCGAATAAGGCTCTATATTTAAAACATTCAGCGTTCCTTTTTCGGCCGCGCAAAAATGTGGCACATGCGGTTTTATTAAGAAACCGTGGATCCGTTCGTACAGCGTTCCGCTGATGGTCGAATTAAAGGGTGTGTCGTTCGATAAGACGATCTGATAGGCCGAATGATGGTGGATCTCTACGGTTAGGTTTTTTGCTTTTAGGGCAAGGAAGAAAGGATTCATTTTTACAGTTAACGTTTCACTGTAAAAATATCAAAATAGGAAACCAGGTCAAGCACTATCGCCTAAATGAATAATCCCACAGAAACATGATTTTAATCGAGAATTAGTTTGCTTATACAAAGGCGATAGATATGCC
Source organism: Mucilaginibacter lappiensis (assembly GCF_050433765.1). Taxonomy (GTDB): domain Bacteria; phylum Bacteroidota; class Bacteroidia; order Sphingobacteriales; family Sphingobacteriaceae; genus Mucilaginibacter; species Mucilaginibacter lappiensis_A. The sequence goes on from NZ_JBNPWP010000014.1 coordinate 48,730, forward strand.
GTTCGGGATAATGGAGTGGTATTAAGTGTAATGCGGCCGGATAAGCGCCTTAGCTCTATTGTAACCAATTGGTATTTCGTGGAATATCGAACGGCGGGCGTTTATGTTTAATACAAGAGTACCCTCGGGTTTAACCTTTGCTAATTCAGCGGGCAATTCCATTTTTTTAATAAAATCAGAAGCTAAGTAACATTGTAAAATAATACCGGATACAATTCCAGCTTCAGGTGAAAAAATGGTCATGAAACCAGAAATAATTTATCCGAGTTTATCTGAGCTCATCAAAAACTTCCGGGTCGTCAATTTTTCTCCATTCCGCCAACATTAATTCGGACAATTCGTCATCCGATGAAGGTTGAGCTATGTAAGCCATTAATTCCATGAAATCCCGGCGCGCAATTTGATTGTTAAGGTATGCGGTAAAGAGAATTTTCAAACGACTTTTAGTCACTTTTTAAGCTTTTAACAGATTATCACGGGATGCGCCTAATGCTTTGAAATCAATCGTTGTTAATGCGCTCACTACGAAATCTGTCCCGCCCGCAAAGAATATCCAACAGTTGATTGGCATGCCGTATAGATATTTTATTCGCTTCTCAAACTCTTTACCGGGTTAGCCAGTGCCGCTTTAACAGCTTTGTAGCCTACGCTCGTCCAGGCAATGACTATGGATAGCAAAATCGCTACCATAAATATGTCCGGGCCAATGGTAATCCTATAGGTGAAGTCCTGTAGCCATTGATGCATGAAGTAGTAGCCGATCGGGGCTGATATGGCGAATGCGATGACGATAAGTACTGTAAATTCTTTGGAAAAAAGGTACACAATATGCCCTACAGAGGCTCCTAATGTTTTACGTATGCCTACTTCTTTAGTGCGTTGTAAAGCCATGAACGATACAAGACCATATAGGCCAAGGCACGAAATGAATATCGCTATACCGGCAAAAATTTTATAAAGCGTGGACAGTTTGTCTTCGTTCCTGTAAAAATTGGCGATTGTCTTATCAAGGAATTGATACTCATAGATACCTTCCGGGAAAGTTTTATTCCATAGGTTTTCAATATTTGCAAGGGTTTGCTTCACGTTCCGGGGCTCGATTTTGATATTCAACTTTGCATACTGCCCCTTCCAGGGGCCCATCAATACAGGCGGGATCGCATTACGAAGTGAGGCCACATTGTAGTCTTTTACCACACCCGTAATCCGGGCGTTTAATTTCTTGTCATCCCAAAGCATAATGTATTTGCCTATGGCTCGCCTGGGGTCGGTAATACCAAGCTTATGTATCAGCGTTTCATTAACAACATAACCTGATACGGTATCCGTTTTCTTATATGGACCACCGGCTAAAAATTGAATATCGTATAAGCTGAAATAGTCAGCGTCGGCCCATTTCAGGCAGGCGGCAAAGTCGACCTGTTTGGGCGAATTATTGAATTTAAAATCACTGAACCAGCCGCCGTTATCCGACGGACCGTACAGGCTAACGCTTACGTCTTTTATTCCCGTTTGCTTTAAAAGCTGATCTTTCAATGCGTTCACCCTTGTTCTGCTAGTGCTATCCCCGGGAAAAGGAACAGTAATCACAGCCTCTTTATTAAACCCGAGTGATTTGCTTCTAAAATAATTCATCTGGTAGACCAATACCAGCGTGCCGATCACCAAAAACTGCGCTATGCAGAACTGTGCAACCACCAATACCCTGCGCAATGATACCCCGCTCGTGCGTCCGGCGTTGATCTTATTCCTCAATGCCGCTATCGGGTTAAATCCAGATAGCACAAGCGCCGGATAAAACCCGGCCAAAAAGGTTACACCAATGAGCACTCCCGCTAAAAACAAGAGCACCATTGGATCAGCCAGGAAATTTCCGCTCAGCTGTATCTCGAGCAGGTTATTCAACATCGGTAAAGCCACCATGGAGATCACAGCAGCGAGTACAAGCGCAAAAAAGGTAATAATCAAAGTTTCGCTGATAAATTGCAGCACCAATTGATAGCGGTTGCTGCCCAGAACTTTGCGTATACCTACTTCTTTCGAACGATTTACAGCCTGAGCAGTAGCCAGGTTGATAAAGTTAACGCAGGCTATGATCAGCAGGAATAAACCGATCAAACTAATTACACTAATTAATTGCTTACTGAACGGGTGCCCGCTGTACAAACTTGTTTCTGTGTTATAATGCATCTCTTTCAACGCCTGTAATTGAAAGATCCTACCTTTATTGTACGGCGCGGGCACATGCTTTTTTGCAAACGCGGCAAGGTCGGTGTTAAATTGTTTTTCGTTTACCTGCGGAGGCAAAATGATATAGCAATTCCGGTCGCCAAAAGTACTTATCCAATCCTGTGCATTGCCGCCAAGATCTCCGCCTTTTTCGATAAGTGTGACCCAGGAAAGCGCAAGTTTCATAGGGAAATCAGTATTGACCGGGGTATTCTCAAAGATCCCCGTTACTTTAAAATCGCGCTTGTTTTCGTATCGCACTATTTTTCCCATCGCGCTATGCCAGTCGCCAAAAAATTTATCAGCTTCATCGCGGGATAATACCATGGTGTTGGGTTCTGCCAAAGCGGTATGTTTATCTCCCGCCAGCCACTTAAAATCAAAAACCTGGAAGAATCCAGGATCGGCGTAATAGGCCAGATCCTCTTTAAATTTCTTCAATGCCCCCCCATTGCGCCCCTCACCCACAGCGTAGTGTGATCCGTCATTTTTCATGATATTGGCGAACTGCTTTATTTGTGGGAAATCAAGCTTCAACCCATCGGTGAGTGGTAATGGTGTCCCGCCACCGGCATGCGTTCCATCCGGGCCGCTGTTTACCGTCACAATACGATATATCCCGTCTTTATTAGTATGGTAGCTGTCAAAGCTTGTTTCAAACTGAACCACCAGGAATATGAGCAGGCAGGCGGCGATACCTATGGCCAGGCCGGTAATATTGATCGTAGCATAGCTTTTATTGCGCATCAGGTTGCGCCAGGCGATTTTGAAATAATTTTTAAACATATGGTTGCGCTTTACTTTGTCATGAGACCACTTGGTAGGAGGTTCATGCTTCAAAATTAACGGCGCAAACCGGTCGCGACTGCCCAAATGATAAGTTGGGCACTCTTTTTTCAGCCCATTTTTATATTCCATCGGGCTTTTACCAGTCACCTGCTTAAAAATCCGGGTAAAAGTGCTTTGTGAATTAAATCCCGAGTCATACGCGATTCCCAGAAGTGTTAAATGATTAAGTGCGGGGTCCTGCATTTTTCGGACCGCTGCCTGAACCCGGTATTCGTTGATAAAGTCATTAAAGTTTTTTTTAAGGGCTGTATTGATGATCCGCGAAAGTTCATGCGGATGCAGTTTAAGTTTGTCGGCTAAAGAACTTAAGCTCAGCTCAGGGTCCTCGTAATAAAGGTTGGCTTTCATCATATTTTTCAACCAGGCGCTTCTGTGCTTCAGTTCAGCCGGAATCAATCCATGCTGAAGTGGAGCCCTTTCCACCAGCCTGCTAACTTCCGGCCTCAAATAAATCATGATCGTAATCCTGATGAAAATGACTGCGTTTAGGAGATACAACGGGTAAAAGGAGCGTGCACCCAAATGATTATGGTAATAAAAATAATCCACTGCGGTAAAAGGTATCCATAGCAACCATATCAGAACAAAATATTTCAGCAAGCGATCCAGCCATTGGAATTCATGCCGAAAGCGGTCACCCGCTATAAATTCCATCCGATGATAATGGCTTTCGATCAGTTTCCGGCACAAGTACAAGTAAATGGTAACCGAAAAAAATACCAGTATTTGAAGTAATGGATTCCATTGCTGAAAGATCAGCGTATCGTAGGTTGGTTTTCCGGTGTTCCTGCTTTCATTGATCTGTAATATCAGGGCACCCAATTCCAGTAGTGCAGGGCCGAAATGCAACAGATCCTTCAAGCGGAATTGATATTGCGGACGGGTAATTTTTAAGACATAAAAAAATATCAACGGGCCGATCGCCAGTGAAAAGTTTAAAGGTAACCAGTTCCAGCGGGGGAAATAATAATCCAGACCTGCGTCCCTTAAGAGTACCCATACCAACCCCAACAAGGCCAGACCCAAGGCCGAACTTAAAAACCGGTTTACAGCCCGGTCTGCTTTTTTAGCGAATCCTAATTGCAGCGCAAAAGTAAACCCGATAAAAATAAGCCCCAGAAAGGCCAGGTCATAAATGTCGATATGAAATATATATGAATTCAAGTACTATATGTAGCCCAAACGTTGTTCCAAATTTTTAACCAATTGATATATAGGAAATTACCATTTAACAGCATCAGTTACCTGTACCGAAAGCGAACGTCTCCATGTCCGCTATTAGCATATTCCATGGAGTTGGATGAAATTAATGTTTTCTATGTTCAATATTTGTTTGATGTTGTAGTTCTTTTTTCACCATCATGGGATAGCAACGGAATCCTGCGAAGCAGATATAGCGAGCCCGGCCCGAAAAGGATGCCATTGGAACGGGAAATTGTAATACAGTTTGGCAGCACGATGATGTAATAATTATCTTTAAAAAGATATAGATTGTGTAAATAAATATTAAGCAATGGGCGTAATGTCGTTCTTACTAAAGCTGCTCAAAATCAAGCCGGGAGTACTGCCCAAATAATTTCGTCAGCGTCAGCCAGCTTACCGGCAACTCGGCAAGCAACGGCGTTGGAAGTGCCGTGGTCGCGGTATAAATAGCCAGCACATTACCCGATGGATCGTAGACATAATAAGTGGTCCCTATCGCATTGACCATTTTAATACGATTACCGGCCTCATCGTAGGTATAAGTTGCTATCGGTACAGTCATCGCTGCATCACTGCATATCCCGGTCACTTTGCCGGCCACGTCATATTGCAAATAATATTTTGGTGCTGTAGTACCGGTTTGATGGAGAGAATAATTCCGTTTTTTTCCTCACGCACAAAATTTAATTACTTAATCGTATAGCTTTTAGTGTCTACTTCTGCCAGTCTGAAATAGCCAAAAGCGTAATTTTTGCTATTGGTCTGATTGATAATATTACCGCGTGTACGGCGGCAGTTACAACGGCTTTACCCAATGGGCAGCAACCAAAAAACTGCACCCGGCGCTTAAAACCATTGTGCCATCGGCCGCGGTGGCGCCTGGGCTGGATGTACCTATGACCAACAACGTGCAAATGAGCTTTGCGTTCCCCTGGACGTATTATACCGGCAACAATAAATTCCTCGACCAAAAAGATTACGGTAGCCCGCAATGGGGCGACCTATACTGGAAATGGTACAACGAGGGCTATGCTTACCGCTCGCTCGACAGTTTAACCGGCCGGGGCGCTAACGCCATGTTTCAGCGTTGGGTAGCGCACCCCACCTACGATAAATACTGGCAGGATATGATCCCCTATAAAAAGGAGTTCGCCAATATCAATATTCCGGTTCTCACGACCACAGGCTACTACGATGGCGGTCAGATAGGCGGAATGTACTATTACCGCGAACTGATGAAGCATAACCCCAAAGCAGATCAGTACGTGCTGATAGGCCCTTACGGCCACTTTGGATCACAGGGGTACCCCGATTCGGTTTATAACGGCTATCGAATTGACAGTGTTGCACGGATCAATATCCATGAGGTTATCTACCAATGGTTTGACTATGTGTTTAAAAACAGGCCGAAACCGGCGATACTGCAAAACAGGTTTAACTTTGAGGTGATGGGGGACAATGAGTGGCGGCACATACCTTCGCTAAAACAAATGAGTACCGATACCCTGAAATTCTATCTCGATAGTCCCCACCTTTCCCCGCTTAAGCCACTAAGAAAGGCTGCGCTGTCACAAAAGATAGACTTTGCCAACCGTGATGGTTTGAGCAGTTATTATTACGAAAACCAAATCATTTACGATAGTCTGAATACCAGCGGAATGGTTTTCACCAGCGCACCATTAACCAATCCATTAACCATCAGCGGGGCTTTCTCAGGTCTGCTGAAAACCATCATCAATAAAAAAGATATGGATTACCATGTATTACTGTTTGAGCAGATGCCCGATGAGAAATATTTTTTCCTGTCGTATTTTATGGGCAGGGCCAGCTATGCAACGAGTACCGAGAAACGCAGCCTGCTTACGCCCGGGCAAATGGAAAGCATCCCTTTCAGCAATACCTATATCACCAGCAGGCGCTTAGGCAAAGGCAGTAAAATTGTAATAGTGCTTAACATTAACAAAAGCCCTTTTGAGCAGATCAATTACGGCACCGGTAAAAATGTGAGCGATGAAAGCATAAAAGACGCCAAAACGCCTTTAGCAATAAAGTGGTTTAATGATAGCTATATTAATATACCGGTGCTGCGATAACAATAAGTTAAAGTATTATATCACCTGTCTGTCCAGTTGTTCCATTTCTACGGCAATAATGATGCTCAATGAAAATTCCGCCCTTTATGAAACGCCCCCTCGGCCGATATTGCCGGTGAAGTGGAACGCCCGTCATAATTGAGCGGTTTGGTTGTTTCATCGCCCCGCGCCAGTGTCTGTGGCATATCAACCGGCGTTTCCGTCAAACTCCGCAGCAAGGTCGTCAGGTTAAAGCAGCGATAGACCACCAAATGCGTTACCCCATTGGCAATTTGCAATTTTCCCGCCACCATCAGCAACCGTGACTGCACGATTTCCTTGCGGTATTTATCAAAGAGCGATTGCCAGACCACCAGGTTAGCCGAACCCGTTTCATCCTCTAATGTCATGAACAATACGCCTTTGGCCGTTCCAGGCCGTTGCCGCACCGTGATCAAACCCGCAATGCAGACCATATCGCCATCTTTTTTATACAACAACTCGTTCACCCGCACATTGCGCAACCGCGTCAATTGTGGACGGACCAAGCCAATCGGATGGTCTTTCAGCGAAAGCCCCGTGGAAATATAATCCTGCACCACATGCTCGCCGCGCGTCATTGCCGGCAATTCCACCGGCAACTCTAAAACCGTTTCCGATAATTGCCCGTCAAAAAGCCCGACAGGCCTATCCGCCAAAGCCGAAACCTCCCACAAAGCCATTCGCCGGTCGGTACCCAAAGAACGGAACGCATCCGCGTCCGCCAGTTTTTCCAGCGCCGCTTCCGGCACCCCCGTCGCCCTTAGTTGGTCAATATGCCGGTAACCGTCCTCCCGCATAGCTACTAACTGCACCATATCGTCCTCCCTTAAGCCTTTGACCTGGCGGAAACCTAAACGCACGGTATAAAACTTCCCGCCTTTTTGTTCCAGCGTATTGTCCCATTCCGAATAGTTTACATCCACCGGCAATACCTGTACCCCGTGTTCGCGTGCATCCCGCACGATCTGCGCCGGCTGGTAAAAACCCATTGGCTGGCTGTTTAACAGCGCCGCGCAAAACACATCCGGGTAATGACATTTCAGCCAGGAAGAAATATAAACCAATAAGGCAAACGAAGCCGCATGGCTCTCCGGGAAACCATAACCTTCGAAACCCTGCAACTGCTTGAACACCCGCCGCGAAAAGTCTTCCCCGTAACCACGGGCTACCATCCCCTCCACCATTTTCTTTTCGTACAGGTGCAGCTTACCGTTCGCCTTAAAGGAGGCCATGCTCCGCCGTAACTGGTCGGCTTCCGCCGGGGTAAAACCAGCTGCCACAATCGCGATCTCCATCGCCTGCTCCTGAAAAAGCGGAACCCCTAATGTCCGGCCTAATATCTCCTCCAGTTCTTTGGACGGGTAAACCACCGGTTCCTCGCCATTACGCCGCCGCAAATAAGGGTGCACCATATCCCCCTGGATGGGCCCAGGCCGTACAATCGCCACTTCGATCACAAGGTCGTAAAAACAGCGGGGCTTTAAACGCGGCAGCATGGACATTTGCGCCCGGCTCTCGATCTGGAACACCCCGATGGTGTCGGCTTTACAGATCATATCATAAACCAGCGGATCATCCTGCGGCACATTGGCTAAAGTCAGCTGGATACCGTAATGCGCTAACACCAGATCAAAAGCCTTACGGATCATGGTCAGCATCCCCAAACCCAGCACATCGATTTTCAGGATGCCCAAATCTTCCAGGTCATCCTTGTTCCATTCCACCTGCGTCCGGTTTTCCATCCGCGCATTCAGCACCGGGCAGAAGTCGGATAGTTTACCTTCCGTGATCACGAACCCGCCTGTGTGCTGGCCCAACTGCCGCGGGAAACCCATCAGTTCGCAGGTTAGCTGCAACACCTTCAGGATCAGCGGGTCTTTAGGGTTCAACCCCTGGTCGCGCAATCGTTTCTCATCAAAACCTTCTTCCCAAAAATCCCAAATGGTCGCGCCGATCCGTTTGATCGTATCTTCCGAAAGCCCCATCGCTTTACCTACGTCCCGGATCGCGCCCTTATGCCGTTCCTGCGTCACCGTCGCTACAATTCCCGCCCGGTCACGCCCGTAATCCTCATAAATGAACTGGATGATCTCTTCCCGCCGCTCATGCTCGTAATCCACGTCGATATCCGGCCATTCGTCCCGCGCCTCTGACATAAAACGCGAAAACAATAACCTGGATTTGGCCGGGTTCACCGCCGTAATGCCCAAACAAAAACAAACCGTTGAGTTCGCTGCCGAACCGCGCCCCTGGTGCAGGATACCCAAGTCCTCCGCCTTTTGCGTTTTTTTATACACCCGCAAAAAATACCAGGCCAGGTTGCGCCGTTCGATGAAAGCCAGCTCAAATTCGATCTGCTGACGGTGCTTTTCCGGTACCGGGTCGCCCAGACAGGCTTTCGCCCGTTCCCAGGTCAGTTTCACCAAACGCTGCTGCCGCGTCAAGCCGTCCTCCAGCAATTCCTTCGGTTCCATGTATTTCAGCTCATCCAGCGAAAAATGGCAGGTATCGGCAATAACAGTCGCATTAGCTAAGGCACCAGGATACCCACGGAACAGCCGTGCTACTTCATCCAATGGCTTTAAAAACCGCTCCGCATTGGGGTGCAGGTGAAAGCCTGCCGTATGGATCGTACACTTTTCCCTTATACAAGTCAATACATCCTGCAATTCCCGCCGCTCTGCGATATGGTAATGCACATCCCCGGTAGCTACCAACGGCACACCCGTTTCCGCCAACCGGAACAGCCGCTTGGCATCCTGCCCCTGATAGTTAAAAGAGGCCGCCAAATAAAGCGAACGCCCGAAAGCCCGCCGGTATTCCGACAAATCACCCAAAAAACCGGCATCCAGTTCAAAGCGACTGTTCAGCTTATCCGGCGGCACCGCAACAAATAAAATCCCTTCGCTATGCGCGTAAACATCCGCCTTGTACAATTCGCATTTGCCCTTTTCCGTCCGCAAATTGCCCAAAGTTAGTAGCGCTGATAAACGGCCATAAGTAGCAATATCCGTTGGATAGGCCAGCAAACTTGCCCCATCAACCAAGTCCAGCCGGCAGGCAGTTATAAAACGGATACCCGCAGCCTTAGCTGCCATATGCGCCCGCACGATCCCCGCCAGGGAGTTCCTGTCCGTAATAGCAATAGCCGAATAGCCCAAAGCCGCCGCCTGCTCCGCCAGTTCATGTGGGTGCGAGCCCCCGCGGAGAAAGCTGAAATTAGAAGTAACCTGTAATTCTGCGTACTCCATATCCAAAAATGCATTACAAAAATACTAATATTTTTAGTATTAAATAAGTGATATTAACGTTTCAAAGATAGGGGTCGTTAATTTCTAACTTCAGCAAGTTCGGCAGAATATTTTTAGCTACGCAAATAGTATGCGTACTATAATGTGATCTTTGAACATATTTATAAGCTCTGATATGATAACATAGAAGAGCACATGATTTGGTTATACTGCGGAAGATTGACGTTACATAACTTATTAATACTCGCAATTAAACAATTAGATTTAGATAAAAATCTGGAGTTAGCTATTAGTATTTTATGAAACAAAAAGTCAACTTAAGAAATCTGGAGGGTTTTCGCACAAATAAATATTTGATACCATACCTGTCCTTACAGCGATATGGTCCTGAAAAGGCCATTGAAATGTCCTACACTCTTTATGCAATCCATGCTTTCTATAGCACAATGGAAGACATTAAAGATTTAGAGCAACAGTCAACCTTTGTCAATAACGGCCGACGTTCCAACGTATCTATTGCGCTTTGGTTTTTAGCTTTAGAATCCTTTGTCAACTGTATTGGCAAAATAGTTTGTTTGCGGAATAGCCAGGATTTCACAAAAGATTGGAGCGGTAAGTCAATTGCCCGACGTCTAGGCTTCCTATTGGATACTTTTCCTGTTGAAGGTGAGGTTTTGCGAAAATCAGGTGTGATCGCGCGGGTTAATGAATTTCTTCAATTCAGAAACGAAATTTTCCATGACCGAAATGTGGGTGACGACATTGTTTTTCACAAAACTAACTTTTCTTCCCGTCCATATTTCAACAACCAAGTTGATGTTTTTCAGGCACTGGTGATATTTATTGAGATTTGCTGTGGGTTGAGATACGTAATTAACGGTTTAGATATTATGCCAGAAATTTCTATTGGCAATCATGATCTGCTGATATTTGATAAGCTAGATAAGTTATATAATTCTTTTCTTAAGCCGTTTTTCATCGAGGCATTGGCGAAACATAATTTAACCACAACCCTGGATCTCAATATTGACGATTATTTTCAACCAAGCCAATATAGTAACATTTACTTCGGGATGGGCGAGATTTTACCAGTATTCCAATATCAACAAAACTCGGACTACACGCACCCACTCAGCCAAGAAAAGACAACAATTGGAGCAGCTTTATACGCCGAGGTAATCGCAGCATACGGAAAACCGCCTGGTCATTACGATAGCATGCATTTTATTATAGATTGGCCTAAGATGTATGGAGACGCCCAGAATGAAAGAAAGAATAATATTCTTTAACAGAAATTTTCGTGCTTTTTTACGGTTTGCGTTGGCTGTTTCCAAACGGATCGTTAACATACTGAATCGATCATTATGGATCAAGATGTTGCTTTAATAAAAGCATCTTCGATATGCTACCCGATCCAACGCCAATCTCCGGTATGCTAAGTTTATGGCTTATGAACGATATGCTGCCAATTGCCCGCACGTCCACTTAGACTATTGGCAATACTGTTGTTAGCTGCAGAATTAGTTCGGTAATTTTTCCAAATCATTTGCTAAATTAAGCATAAACAAGCCATATTCAGGAGCCCTTGGATAGCACAAAGTTCGGCTTCTAAAAAAAGTAGAAAGTCCTTTTGATTTATTAAAAAAGATATGTCTGCAAAAAGCCGCGATGTACTGTGCCTCTGCAAAATATTCTATGTAAGATATAAAGGGACGCACGCATGGTTTACTTGGTTCTAAAACCATTACATTGTACAAAAGTGCATATAACGTTCGGGACAATTTATCCTTTAATTCATTGTTTAAAGTTATAGTTTGCCAAACACTTACGTTGTCTGCAAATATCTGAGTAATATTCAAATGTGTACTACTGTTGAAGCTAGTAGCGTTAGTTCTCGTCAATAATTGAATAATTATTCTTTCAAAAAGACCATCATAACTTGTATTGTTTTTATCAATAGTATTTACGATTTCATTTAGGTCAGAATCTGAAAATTTAAAAGTATTGAAAAGATAACGAAGTTGAAGATCCCCGGAATTTTCATGTGCTATAAACTGTTCAGCTATAAATTTCAATATGGTAAATTTTGTAAATTCAGTCTCTCCTTTCATAAAAACTTCTTGAGTGACAAAAATTTCTAAAAGTATATAGTGGTAGTCATAATTCGGAACAGATATTCCAAGTTTGTTCAAAATGTTTAATAAGGTCGGCATAGTGGCCTCTTCAGGTGGAATTGGATCATTAGCTCTTCTTCCGGTGTTTGGTGCCCAAGAATAATCGGGCTGTGGTCGGTTTTCACTTGAAATCAATTTTAATTTCCCAAGCAACTTGTGCCTTGTAGAATTACTGAAAAGCCCGAAATATTCTTTGTTATTCATATTCCAATTCATAATCAAAAGGTATGATAATGCATTGCTTTCTAGTCCGTGGTCATGTGTTGCACTTAAAACATTTACACCCTCAGTTATATCTTTTTCTGAAGGCTTTGCATTTTTCAGCACTGAAATTGCGTTCTCACGGATTTTGGCTGTTCCAAATTGACTTAGTTTCAATAAAGGCTTAACGGAAAAATAAAAATTATCAGGTTCAACGTATTTAAGCGTATTAATGGCTTCGATTCGTTGAATATAACCAATTTCTTCTGTCGAATTTATCTTTAGGCTTCCGTCACCATCTGGCATCATTGAATTTAGTTCAATAGATATTTTTTCAATTCCTTGTGAAAAAATATCATTGACAAAGACAAATGTTAAGAGCAATAAAACTGTAAGATATTTCATTTCACCAAGTTTTGCAGCTAACTGAAGGATATACGTATATTTTACGGGTCGGATATAAATGTACCTAAAGTTTTTTATTAAAATGTTTCTAATTAGTTTATAGTCACCACTTTTAACTTTTTTTTAAACAATCTTAAAATACACATTGCACTTGTTGTCCTGGTTTCATTACGTCAATACAACTGCCACTAAATTCACATTTTTCATTTTCAAACTCTAAACTGATCAGGCAAAATACCCGTGTAAATACCAGCGCGCGTCGCCGCCGTCATAATGCCCCGAACGGAACACCCAGTAACGCTGCCCCTCGCTGTCCTCCACCACATAATAATCCCGGTGCTCGCCGCTGTCCTGCCACCATTCCCGCCCGATGCGTTCCGGCCCGTCGGCTTTGATAATACGATGTCGTTTATCCTTATAAGTAAATGTTTTCGGGGGATTATCCGGCACCAGCGCCATGACTTCGATGGGTTCAGGCTCGGTTAACAAACGCATCGGGCGTAAAGCTACCGGCCAGGCGGCGGCCGGTTCTTCCGTCAGCGAAGCCGCCACTTTCACCGAACGTTCCGGCCAGTAATGCTCCGCCGGCAGATAGCGCCGGATGGCTTCTGCACCAACCCTGCCTGCCACGCGGTCGAGCAACTCCGCCAGCGCCGTATCCGCCAGCCCGCGGTCAACCACCCACAACTGCTCCTGCACCGTTTCCATGTCCTCTACTTTCGGCGCTTCCAGTACGAACAATTCAATGCCCAAAGCCGGTTCGATCTTCGCGACCTGCAAACCAAACAGTTTTAGCAAATGTGAAACACTATGCGAACCCCGGTTGGTCGTAATGCCAGCCTGCACCGTGCGCCCGTCCACCCGCACACATTTCAGCACCGCTTTACGCAGCCCTTTGCCCTCGGCCTGTAGCCGGAGACACAATTCCGTTAATAATTTTTCAATAGCGATCCCGATCCCCACCGCCGTTTTGATCGGCTCCAGGCAGGGCAGCCGCTCCACATAGGGGACCGGCGGCACGATAAGCACCAACACCTCCTCCGCCCGTCCCAGCGCCTGGTCGATACGGATCAACAACTCCTTGCCAAACCGCCGCCGCAAAGTAGGCGAAGGCATCGTCAGCATGGGCCCGATGGTGCGGAAACCCAGCTTTTGCAGCAGTTCCAACACCCCAACGTCCAGCCGCAGAGCCGCCGGCGGTAATCCCGCCAGTACCGGCGTTTGCCCGCCAATAGGAACGATAGGTGACACCCGCGCAAACCGCGATACCGCCCAGGCCGCACCCGGCGTATCGGCTATCGCCGCCCGCGCATCAAAGCCCGCCGCCCTTAATTTCAAAACGATTTCTTTGAGATAATCCCGTTCGCCGCCCCAGAGATGGGCGCAGCCTGATATATCTAACAGCAAGCCGTCCGGCAGGTCGACTGCCACAATGGGGCTGTAACGGATACAGCCCAAACCCAGCAGCCCCAGTAATTGCGCCGCTTTACCCGGCGTAGCATCGACCACCACCAGTTCCGGCACCGCCGCCCGCGCATCGGCCACCGCCATACCCGTAAAAGCGCCCTGCTGTTCCGCTAAAGCGCTGGCTGCCGTAATCACCACCCGGTTCTTGACCGGCGCGGCCAGTACAAAAGGCAGCGCCCGCAGTTCCTGCCGGCGGAACGCCAGCCCGTCCGTCAGCAAATGCCGGAACCAGATCGCCATAAAACGCTTTTGCATCGCTCACCCTACCTGCCTTTCTTCCAATATCAAAACCTGTTCGACCGGCACAAAACGCCCGTCCTGCCATTCCAGCACCCATTGACCCGGCTGCCCGTTACGTACTTTTAACAATTCCACCTGCCAGCGCAGGAAACCCAAACCCGGCAAGCCCCCTAAATCCGCGCTCGGTAAGGATTTCACCCGCCAGCGCGCCGCGCAGGCCGTTGAACTCAATTTACCGGAAGCGTTCCGCAGCACAAAACCCGTTACCCGGCTTTGCTCCACCGCTAAAGCAAGTCGCTGGGATTGCTTGAAATTGAGTTCCCGCACCTCGCAAACAACCGCTTTCAGCCCGGTACATTTCAACGCCTCTTCCATCACCCAAAGCGCGTCCTTGTCTTTCGCCAAACTGATAAAGATCACCTGATGCGGCGCCACCCCGAAAGCCGCCAGCGCCGGCGCGAACAAACGCCGCGCCCGCCCGATCCAGACACAGATACCACCCTGCTGCAACAGCGCCGACAGGATACCTGTCACCCAACCGCCGCCGGCCGCCGCCTGTTCACTGGAACCGCAAACCAGTTCGTGTACCGCCGCCACCGGGAACACTCCATTGGGGAAAGCCGCTTCCAACGGGCCCAGACCGACCACCGACTGCGCATCGGTAACCGGCGGCTTATAGCCTTCCCATTGCAACAAGTTTTTGCGCAGCTCGCTGATGATATGGGCTTTACTTTCCGGCATCTTTAAATCATGGACTACAAAACTAATACTAAAAATATTAGCATTTTGTTTATATTTGAAAATTATTTTTAAAAGGATCAAATATGACCGCCAACAGCTATTTAACCCGCGAGGCCAAAGCCTTTGTCAGGCGCAAAAATGGACCGGATGAAGTGATCAGGATCATACCCGACCGCTTCCACTCCAAAGCAGCGCAATGCTACCGGCTGTGTACCGCCTTTGACGAAGACCCGGACGAACTCGGCTGTATCCTGTTCGATGCCCGGGGTTACTGGATCTATGACGGTGACTTATTATCTATCGGAGAACAGGAACAGCTTGCGGATTTTATTATCAATTATGTAGAAAGGTTATGAAAAAAACGATTAACTACCGGCTGACCATGCCGGAAAAGCAATTGCTAAAAGCCAAAAAGATCAGCCAAAAGCTGTTACCCGATTACGCGCCGGACGAGATCGCTGCCCTCATAGAAGCCGGCCCCGAACGCGCCAGGGAATTGAACGCCCTCGCCGCATTTCAAAGTATACCCTCGCTCGGTATCAACTTTGCCGAAGAGCTCATCAGCCAGGGTTATTATCATTTCGATCAACTCCAGGGAAAAACCGCGGCAGCACTTTTTGACGCTTTTGAACAGCATTGTGGCACCTGGGCCGATCCTTGCGTAGAGGATTCCTACCGCCTGCTCATCCATTATATCGAAAACCGCGACGACAGTAAGCGCTGGTGGCATTTCACCGCCGAACGCAAAGCTTACCGCGAACAACATGGCTTCCCCGCGAACCGGCCCCAAAAGCCCTGGTACAGCGATGAAAAATATCCGAAAATGAAGGCCTATCAACGGGATTAAAACATGGAACAGCTAAGTTTTTTTGCAGAAGCAGGACAGAGCAAGGGATTGCCCAATACACTATTGGCATACTATCCAGGCTTTATTGATGGGGAAACCGGCAACGATCTGTTGCAGAAATTCATCACAGCAACACCCTGGAAACAATCCACCCAAAAAATGTGGGATAAGGAATATTTGACACCCCGGCTTACTTCCTGGCATGGCGACATCGGTACAGCCTATTCCGTATCGGGTAAAATCTCCAACCCCAATCCCTGGACACCGGAGCTATTGATGCTCAAAGAAAAGATTGAACAGGCAGCCAGCATCAAATTCAACAGCGTCCTGCTGAATTATTACCGCGACGGCAATGATTCCGTTGCCTGGCACAGCGACCGTGAAAGCGTATTAGGCAAAAACCCCATCATCGCCTCCGTCAGCTTCGGGCAGGTACGCAGCTTTGATATCCGTAATAAGGCAAATCACAGCGAACATTATTCAGTACGCCTGGAACACGGTTCGTTCTTACTGATGAAAGCCGGTTTACAGGAGTGCTGGGAGCACCGGATCGCCAAATCAATCAAACCTATGAAAGCCAGGGTTAACCTCACTTTCCGCTTAGTCCTTTAATATTTTACCAACAATATTGATTTTAAAACCATCCGCCGTTTATATTAGCAACATGAAGAAACTGTTTAATTTTTGCCTGTTGGGCGCTTCGATCACACTGATTTCCTGGGGTTTTAAAGGTCACCGCGCTGTGGCGACCATCGCGCAAAAACACCTGACCAGCAATACCGCTTACGTAGTTTCCGTCTACCTGAAAGGTGAAGGCATGGCTGACGTGGCTACCTGGGCAGACGAAAACAGAAATCGCAAAACCGCGCCGTAGCATTTCTTAAACCTGCCATTGGGTTTATCGCATGAACAATTCGTACAAACCGTACTACAAAGCGACAATAACGTATATACCGCCATCCTGAAAACGGAGGCCAGTTTAAAAGACAACAGCCTGACGCCTGATCAAAAAAATGAAGCATTAAAATACCTGATCCATCTGGTTGGGGACGCGCACCAGCCGATGCATATCAGCCGGAAGGAAGATAAAGGCGGCAATACCATACAGGTACGTTTCGATCATAAGGGCACGAACCTGCACAGCCTGTGGGACAGCAAGCTCATCGACCATGAAGGTCTAAGCGAGGCAGATATCGCTAAAACTTATAATGTGGCAACTCCTGCCCAGATCAAACAATGGCAGGCTGACAGCCCCATGGAATGGATCTGGGAAAGTTACCAGATCAGCAGCGAATACGCCAGCACCAAACCCGGACAAGAGGTCGATGAGGCTTATTACCAGAAATATATCATAGTAACCCGCAAGCGTATCGACCAGGCTGGCATCCGACTGGCCGGCGAGCTCAATAAACTGTTCAATACCGCTGCAGCACCGGTGATCACTACGGTCCCGACAACTGCTGCTGCCCCTGCTACTGTCGTAACCGTTAAACTGGAAGATGTAAAAAACGCCATCGGCAAAACCGTGAACACCCAGGGCAAAGTTTACAGCAGCCGGGATATCGGTAGCATGGTACTGGTGAATTTAGGCGCAGCATATCCAAACCAGCTACTGACCATCGCGCTGAAAGGCAAAGCCAGGGAACTGGGTAATCAAATGGAAAACAAAATCATCACCGTGGAAGGCGAAGTGATCGACTACAAGGGTAAACCCGAGATCATTGTCACCGACCCGGGCAAGATCAAATTTGGATTATGAACGAACCGTTTATCATAACCGTTACTTATCAGGGCACCGAACATGAGTTTAAAGCACGTTTCGAGCGGTGGGGTTATAACCACCGTATCGCCGTGCTGATCGGTGAAACCACTTTTACCTTTGAGCCGGATGAAGAAGGCGGTTACCGGGCACTCGCGCATCCCGAACAACCTGCTACAACTGCCGAGATCAATGTGCACCTGCTCCAGGCGGTTGCTGAAAAGCTGGCCCAGCTTAGCCATTAACTCCGGCGCTAAAATCACCGGGGGCAAACTGCAAGTAATGAAAATTGTTCAATTACATAAAGTTGAACATAATGGCAAGGATATTTATAACAGGCTCTGCCGACGGTTTAGGACAAATGGCAGCAAGGGAATTAGTGGAACAAGGCCATCAGGTCGTACTGCATGCCCGTAATGAAAAACGTGCAAAAGAAGCCTTAACCAAAGTTCCCGGGGCGGAGGCTGCACTGGCCGCAGACCTGTCGAGTATGGAAGAGACCAAACGGCTGGCAGCCGAGGTTAACCAAATAGGTAGTTTCGACGCCATCATTCACAACGCGGGTGTTTACCGGGTGACCGGCTATGCAACCGGTGCCGAAGGCCTGCCGCTGCTGCTGGCGGTAAACACCATTGCACCCTATATCCTGACCTGCCTGATCCATCCACCAAAACGCCTGATCTATTTGAGTTCAGGTATGCACCTATCAGGCGACCCTTCGCTAAAAGGCTTGCAGGGCGACCAGCCCCTGGCGAGTTATTCCGATTCTAAACTGCACGGGCTGATCTTAGCGAAAGCCGCCGCCAGGAATTGGGTCGGTGTCTATGCCAATACGCTTGATCCGGGCTGGGTGCCTACCAAAATGGGTGGTGCGGGCGCGCCTGATAATTTAGAGCAAGGGTTTCAGACACAGGTGTGGCTGGCGGTAAGTAATGAGCCTGAAGCACTGGTGAGCGGCCGTTATTTCCATCATCAGCGCGAAGCCCATTATCAGTTAAAGGCTGATGATGCGGGCGTCCAGGAGCAATTTTTGGACTTATGTGAGCAGATCAGCGGCGTGCGTTTTCCAGAAAATTAGGCGTTATTCGCACTTGGAATCTGTAACCGGTTGTTTAAAACAAAAACTAATGATGACCGCTTGAATCGGCCAATCTTCAAAACATAATACCCATGAGCGATATAACAATAAGCGAAGTGGTCGAAAGATCAAAAAAAATAAGGGAACAATACCATGAGCTGGAACTTATCCACCATGGCAGTCAGTGGACCGTAGAGGAGGATGCGTTGGCCTTCCTGACCGATGCGGGTTTAGTGGGCCGTTTAACGATGTCGCAACAGGGTCGCTGGCCAAAAGGAGGCGATACCCGACCTGAACTGGCGCATAAATTAGGCGAATGTATCTGGTGGCTGACGATCCTGGCAGAACGCATGGATCTGAATATTGCCGATGCGCTGGAACTGTTCTTATCGAAAACGGAAACAGTACTGAAAAAATAAAGGGCGTCAGGAAGCCGCTTTACCTTTTTAACGGCCTCTTAACAAAAACCCAATAACAATACCCAGGATCACCGCAATGATGACCACTGTCCAATTTATGGAAGATTTGGTTTCAAGACTGGCCACCTGTGTTTTGTAGTTGCTGATCTGTTCGCTCAACAGGCCAATCCGTTCACCTTGCAGCCTTTGTTCCCCGGCCATCTGGGCATTTAGGAGGTCTATCTTTTCCTTATACACCTGCTCCAGATCACCAGCCGTTTTCAGCCTGAGTTCCTCATGGGCTTTGAGCTTTTCATTCAGGTTTTCGATCTGTTTCTGGTAATTAGCTGTTAGCTGGGACTTGACGGATTCGATCAGTTTGGCCCTGGAATTTTGCAGTTCTTCGACCGTATGGTTGTAGGTATCGTTTAGGAACTGGCCCAGTTCCGAGGGGATGATAAACGACTTGTCTGCGACTTTCTGTAATAAACTGATGTCGTCCTTATGCCCGATAGCGGTGATGAACAAAGGCTCCAGACCGATGGCTTTTTCGGCAAGGCTGAATTTATTAAAAATGTCCAGGTTCTCGCCGCCGCCGCGGGAAATGGCGATCAGGCCGTAATGCTCGGTATACAGACGGTCGATGGCAGCCAGGATCTCCTGTTCTGAACTCAGGTTGACCCGGTGAAAGCTCAGGTCGTAAAATCCGATGGACTCGCGCAGCTGGTGCTTGATGTCATTGTCGATGATCCCGGTTTTGCCGATGATGATACCGATCCGGAAAGGTTCTTCGTTAATGATCTTTTCTTTCAGCCAGCTGTAAACGTCACGGTAACCCACAGCGGCTTTGGCCTGCATGAGTTCGATCTTTTTGATCTCATCGTCCGAATATTTGTTCTGGGTTTGCCCGACCAGGTCGGTTACGGTCAATTGTATCTGTATGCTGCCGGAGGTACCCATGATCCGTCGCGTAATAAAGCCGTTAACGGTGATGGTTTTATTCGGCTGCAATTCGTTCCGGATAAGCGGCGGCACGAGGATCGTGATCGCGGCATCCGAAGATTCGTCCCGGAAGGTGTCGTAAAAATAGCCGCTGTAAAGGGCGCCCTTGCCCTGCACATAAATCCCTTTTAACTGGATGATCCTTTTGGTCTGGCTGACGGAGATCGAGTTATTGAATAAATTCAATACGGCCGCAGGTGAATAAGTGACCAGGTTTGTGTGTTCCGCTTCCATCAGCGCCAAATTTAGAAAATTACAACAACTCGAGGGTCGCCTTTGAATATGAACGCGGAAGAAACGTAACTAATTAAAATCATTCTTAAATCTGCAAAAGCAGTTATCGGAGGCTTTAATTATTTAATTCAAGCTTGGTAAGCCCCTTGCCTGCCAGGTACAAAGTTTTGCCGTCATTAGTTACCGCTATCCTTTTGTTCTCAACATTTTGGGCAATCTTAGTTATAATGCCGTTTTTTATGCAGAATACATTGCCCAGCGTACTCACGCCTGTACCATCGTGATATGCACCCGTTTTTAGATACATCGTTTTCGCATCCTTTGAAATCTCTATACATCCCATCACGCCCAATTGCACATCGGTAAGCGGCCCTTCAAACGGATAGGATTCATGCACACTTCCAACCATGGCGCCATAGCCTTCTGTAAGCGAATAGGTAAATGGATTGTCTGTTAAACTGTTTTTATAAAGTATCCCGTAATATAAATCGTTAAATTGCCCTAAGCCGGCGTTCCATAAATCTCCAGGTGCACCGGTTGCAAAACAGGTCATAAATGACTGCGGGGTCTGGTCGGTTTCATCAAAGGGTATAAAGCCAAGCTGTCCGTCTTTTGTGATCTTGTAAAGCGAAAATAATATGGGATCAAATCCACGCCTTACGGTTCCGAATATGATGGACTGATCGGCTTCATCAGGGCTTATTTCAAGGCTGCCAAAGTTTTGTTGGGTGAAGTTCTGCAAAGGCGGTTCTCCAACTTTGTAAAAGTGAAGCAACTGGCCCCCTTTAAAAATTTTTATTCCGTTGAACCCTCTTAAATAAAAGGTAAAGTCTTTTGAAATACCTAAATATAGCGGATTGAAATCGGCATAAAATCCGGCCGGTACATCAACATCCATTAACCCAGTACCATTAAGCCGCTTCAGCTTTCCATTTTCTAGTAAAAAAACTTTTCCGTCATAACATACTTGAATATCACTAAACGTGTGGCCTTCGGCTGGTATAACGGTAATAACTCGTGTAGTATCGCGCGGCCCAATGACCGCTTTAATCTTTTTTGGTGTAACGTCGCTTTGGATTTTTTTACAAGAATACAAAACGGCGCATAACATCAGCAACAGTAATGCTTTGCCGAAAAAGCCGTGGAAGTTCTTCATGGTTAATCATATTGGTTATTTAAAAATACCCAATAGCCCGTAGCATTATTTGCCGCCAATTTTATTGTATAACAGATTGTGAAACCATTTCCATTATATCACAATTAATACCGCCACGCAAAGGGAATTTATCCACTTACTATCCACACAGTATTTAATGCCGCAATCCTATTAAGGCATCGTAAAGCTCGGATGGTATAATAATGCGAATGCTTGCCGCAGATGCTTAGGATGAACTTAATGCACATAGGCCAGGCCGAATCTATGATTTTTTTTATGGAGCTATTATTAGACGAACACCCGGCGAGTTTTTATGTGCAGGCATACTGGCGTTTACTACCGCGTCGGTTACCAGGTCGCGGGCGGTAAAATCGCCGGAGCCAACTACGCTTTGCCACGGGACATTCCGGTGTTCCTCGAGGTTCGTCATAAAGATTGGTTCAAGGATTGGAAAGCCAGACAAAAACTGTTTGGTACATTGCCATGACTTGAAGATCGGTGCTGTGATAACTGATACCGCTGGCCGGCGAGATTGTGCCCATATGGAGCTAAAAACGCCTTACACCATGACCCGCTTTGTGGGAAGCGATCTACACCAGACTGATTACACACATGCAGATGCATGGGTGAAAAGGATAAAAAGCTGGAAAGAGAAGGGCCTACAGACGCTGTAGTTTTTTGTACATCAGCTAAACGAAAACAATAGCCCTGAGATGTGCTAAGGTGGATCCAACATCTCAAGGAACCTGCTTTGTTAATTTTACCAAGAAACTCTTATCTCCAGATATTAAGGCAGCTCAAAGGCAGGGCCTGGCTTCAGCAGTAGCCTGTCCACAAAATAAAAAGATATGACGGGCGAAGAAATCATTCAGGAACCTGCCATCAAAAAATAACAGTAAACTATGATAGTCGTTGCCCTTCGTCGCGGCTATTTCCGTCATCAAACAGTTGCCGGCGGTTAACATAACAAACTGATGCGGTTTTACTGATACCTGTTCACCTGCGAAAAGCACCATTTTTTCGCCCGCTATAGAGAAAAGTAATAACAATTGCTGAAGCATAATCTTGGCCCTGGCAGTGGGCTGAGCGGTGCGGTAACAAATGATGGAAACTGATCCGTTCTCTGATTTTACTAATGTAGCAGGCTCGCTCGTAATTTTTAACAATACAAAGTCAGGATAATCCGTTTTAAAACACCTTAGACCATGAACCTTTGCTGTTACTTTTCGTGATAGGCCTGATCGCCAGGGCAATGAACGCGGCTGCCGGATA
Source organism: Mucilaginibacter lappiensis (assembly GCF_050433765.1). GTDB lineage: Bacteria > Bacteroidota > Bacteroidia > Sphingobacteriales > Sphingobacteriaceae > Mucilaginibacter > Mucilaginibacter lappiensis_A. The sequence continues at coordinate 71,350 of NZ_JBNPWP010000014.1, forward strand.
GCGGTCATTCATAACCTTTCAAATGATGGTATAGGTTCGGGGACCGAGCGAAGCGGCTGCAGGCTGATGACTATGATAATCCAATTATTTTCTATATTTGCGATACTGGGAAACTTAACGGTCTGATACGATTATGCTGAACACAAGCTGTCTTCCTCCTCCAGTATCATTTTTATAGCTTAAAAGTTATATCATAATGGCCTGCGTGACCTTTTATTCAACCGGTCATGGCTTCTTATTGATGTAATTTTCACACCCATATTTATCCATTATATATTTATTAAATCCCTATCCGTCCATCAATGGACAGGAATGGACTACAGCTTCTAAAAATGAAACAAGCATATTTCAAATTACATATTGCGCTGATCCTTGCCGGCTTTACCGGGATATTCGGCAAATTGATCACTTTGAACGAGGGTCTAATCAGCTGGTACAGGTTATTTTTATCATCCATTATCATGATAGTCTTCTTTGCCATCAAGCGTTCCATGTCATCCACCACCAGCCCCGACAAGTTCAAGATCGGTTTTACGGGTCTTTTACTTGGTCTCCATTGGTTATTGTTCTACGGAAGCATCAAATACTCCAATATCTCGGTCGGCGTGGTCTGTTTTGCACTGAGCAGCTTTTTCAACGCAGTGCTCGGACCGATAATTAATAAAAAACGTGTATCCTTTCAGGAGCTGTTCCTTAGCGGACTGACGCTTTGCGGTATCGCGCTGATATTCGGCATGGATGCTCATTATCGTACAGGAATTATCCTGGGCATTGTTTCTTCCATGTTTTCTGCATTGTACACCCTTTACAGTGAGCGTATTGTTAAACAGCATGAAGGTGGGACATTTTTGTTATGGCAGATGGTTGGGGGTTGTATCGGCCTGACACTGGTCATGCCTTTATTTTTCCTGATCTCTTCGACCGTATCCATAATCCCTTCGACGGCAGATTTCGGCTGGCTATTGGTATTGTCGTCTTTTTGCACGGTATTGATGTATTTTTTGATCAACAGTGCACTGAAGAAAATACCATCCTTCACGGTAAGTCTAACCTTTAACCTGGAACCGTTGTCACCATCCTGCTTGCGATACTAATTTACAAGGAAGGACGTGAGCTATCATTGGCCTTTTATGCAGGTTTGTTATTAATAGTTAGTTCCCTATTGTTCCAGATGTACAGGCTGAGTAAGACACGAAAGGTCGAAGCGACAGTTGAAGATTGCAATTAATTTTGCAGGTAAATTTCCTGGTCAATATAAACAGGGGCTTCCTTTCGATAGAATGGAGGGCCCCTTGTAATTATCCTGCTTTTCTACGATTTTAAGCCTATATTACCATTTGTTGGCAGTCAGGTAAAATTAAAAGGCTTCGGGAGCCTGTTAATGTGGCGGCGGATTGAGGGACCGCTATGTTTGGCTTATGATTAAAACGTTGTTTGTTGAGACTGATTGTAACATAACATTTGACACTAAATATTATAGAGGATTTTTCTTAGAGATATAATTCATGGCCTCCGAAAATGTGGTAACCCAATATTCATCTTCATGATTTTTTAAGTATTGTAAGAATGCTTTGTGGGTCTCGGATGATATCTCAAATACCTGGCCACCAACACCGTGAATCTGATATACGCCCATTCCCTTTGTTTGCCTGGCTTTCTCTGCAAAAGCGATGAGTTGTTCAAGTGTTGTATTTGTAAACACATGCCAGGATGGAACCTGCATCGTATTCAATGATTGGAAATTTGTTATTATACTATTTTCGTCTCCTCCGGCACGGGCATAGGTGATTAATCCCTTTTCTTTAATAATTTTTGAGTAATCTTTACCTTCTACAAGAATATTATTGCATGGAAATGCAAAAGACCTCGACTTTCTCTTAGGATCAAGCAGCGAAAGCATACCGTTGTTAATCTCTATTTCTTTTATAATTTGATCAACCGTATAATTATCAATAGCTAATGTTTTGTTCCAACCAAGATTTTCCGGACACGGATGAAATAAGGTATGATTAGCTAGCTCGTGCCCCTGCAAGGCCACATTTGTCCATGCAAGAACTGATTCTGGTGTTTGTCCGATTTTGTTGGATTGCGAAGAGCCAAGAATAGAATTAAGGAAGAAAGTTGCTTTTAAATTGAAGTCATTTAATTGAGGGACAGCCGTTGAAAGCTGCGTTTCTAACCCATCATCATAAGTGAGGCATATAATAGCTTTTCTTAACCCGTCTTTAGTCGTTTGTTGCGAAAATGCAGTAAGGTAACTGACAAAAATTAAAAAGTGAATTAATATTGACCTCTTTTTCATTGCTCGTTTAAAATTATATTAGCCTCAACTAAATTTAGGCAAAAAAAATCATCAAAGCGTTATTTGGAAACCTAATTTGAAATGTAGTATCTTAAGAAGGCAACAATTCTTACAAAAACGATTAGGTTTAGGATTTGTTAGGTCAAAAGGATCATACTTCGAAAGATGAAAAGGGCATCAGCCATATTAACATTGGCATTGCCACTATCATCAAAATAATAATCTGTTAGTTTATATTTACAAGCTTACACTATCATATGGCATCTGGCTTTTTTGCGATTTTAGACGATATAGGTGCTTTGATGGATGATGTCGCGGTCGCTACGAAAATAGCATCGCGTAAAACTGCGGGTATTTTGGGTGACGACCTGGCCGTGAATGCGCAAAAGGCGACCGGTTTTCTGGCCTCCCGGGAATTACCCGTGCTTTGGGCTATTACAAAAGGTTCATTGCTGAACAAACTGATCATTGTTCCCATCGCTTTATTATTGAGTGCGTTTTTTCCCGTAGCGGTTACCGTTATCCTGATTTTGGGCGGATTTTACCTGGCTTTTGAGGGTGTGGAGAAAATACTGGAATACTTTTTTCATCGTCCGGAAACAGGCCGGCAGGTAATTGCGGCCGGTGAACTAAACGATCAGCAGGCAGAGAAAGCAAAGGTCCGATCTGCAGTCACAACCGATTTTATTTTGTCCATAGAGATCGTCATCATCGCGTTGGGATCTGTCGCGGAAAAAAGCCTGGCTATACAGATCATCACCGTTTCCGTTGTTGCACTGCTGGCAACCATCGGCGTCTATGGCTTTGTCGCGCTGATCGTCAGAATGGATGATACGGGCTTTAAGCTGATCAAAAATTCCGGTAATAAAAGTTTCTATGCGAGCTTTGGTGGCCTGTTGGTCAAGTCCTTACCGGTTATTATCAAAATCTTAAGTATTATTGGGACGATAGCCTTGCTTTTGGTATCGGGTGGGATTTTCAGGCATAATATTGCCTGGTTGCACGAGTTATTTCCGGCCCTGCCCTCCATCATTATGGAGTTCGCGCTGGGTTTGGCGGCAGGACTGATCGCGGTTGGCCTTTGGAAAGGCAGCAGGAAAGTCTTTTATTGATCGTGTAAAGTACGGCTGAAAGAATCCGCCCATGGCAAAGATATTCATCCTTCATTTTAAAATCTGACATTAAAACAGAAAACAGGGTAATACAAAACCCTCCGGGATTTTTTTGAATCCATAATTGCGTAAGATTCGTTATTCCCACGCCCCCGGAGCAGCTCTATAAATGAATAACGAAAAATTGTCTTCAATTGAATCCCAAATTAAACTGATGAAATCTTACATTTCATCTTAATGCATTTAAGACTTACCACAAAGCATGAGAATTCGCCGGGTTCAGCCTAAATCATAAACGGCAAAAAATAACATCTTCATTCCGGATTTTTAAGTTTCCATACAAAACTGATGCAGGGCTACTGTATAGATTGATGAAGGCCAACCCACCGTCGTTTCGATATTTCTTCCTTTAGAGCTATAGGTTATTCGGTGTCTGTATAAGCATAACCACCAATAAAGATTAGTGCATTATCTGGTCTTGCAGGCGAACCCTTGGCACCCAACGCAAAGGATGTTTTCACGACCCTGCCGTCATTATAAATGAATTCAATAGTGTGGCCGGAGATCCGGTAAGTCCCGCCGGTTGATGACTTTTTCCATGCCGCAGCGTTTCCTGTTGAAATGCCTCCGTTGGTACCTTCGTTGAAATGGGTGCCATCTAACAAAGTAATTTTTTTAATAGTTAAAGCATTTAGACCGTTGCCATAGTCCCCACCGCTAACTTTTTCATAAGCCGGCTTAAGTTTTACTGCACCTGTATAAGCATAGGCAGGGAACCAGTTGCCTCCGCCAAGTTCGTAATCATTAGTTTGTCCTTTACTGTTGGTCAGCAAAAATGTTTGGCCTTGTTTCTTCCAGGTGCCCCAAGCTTTAGGATGTTTATTTTTATCCTCCGCCATATTTAAACTTTCCAATGCCTCACCGCCTGCCTCCCAATAATCACCGTTTTTGAATAGTACTACCGGCTCAAAAGTAATAGCAGCAGGATAGCCGCTTATGGCTCTAAAGTACCAGCCTTCAACGGCGGGAACTACCGATGAAGGCTGGTACTTTAGCGGTTTTTTTATCGCTGTGGCACCCGCATCTACATAACATGATACCATTGAGGTGATCACCAGGCCAATTAAAAATCTCCTTATTTTCATAATTCACTGATTTGATTAGTTATTTTTTAACAATAACCGGTAATTAAAGTTTTTGGCATCGCCCCTTCCCGGACAACGACATAGTATTGAAGTCACAAATTCTCAGTCGATTAATATATAGCTACGTTGAGCTTCACGGATGTTCTGCGCCTGATAGTCTATCTTCAACCGGACGTCATTCGTCAGATTTCTCTACGAAGTCGCTTATGCGAAGACAGACTATGGGTGAAAGTCAAATTAGAGATAGATTTCCTGCCGGGTGGACATTTTCCGGTGTATTGTCCAAACTGCTATACAGGGCATACATTTATGCGGTGCCAGAAGCTGCGTTGGCATGTTTTTGATTAATAAAGAGGTATGAAACACTTTAACGAAAACGCTTCGGTGATCTTTACCGACCAGGATGGCCGGCAGATCGATACTTTTGTGGTGTTTGGAACGGATCCGGTAACCGGACTGACTCGTATCAACCATGAAAACCTGCGCGTACCGGCGTCACAACTTAGGTTGCATGCAAAGACCATGGGAGATCACCATATGCCGCTTGAAGATGCATTTAGCTTTGAATTGCTCCGTTTGCTGAAAGAAAAATATCGTGTGGCAGATATGCGAAAGAGATCACCTCAGCTAAAGCCAACAGGGGCGTCAAAAGGGTACACACACTTGCGAAGGCTTCCTGACACATTGACCATTTAAGACTTGACCTGCCTAAGCCTATCATAATGACAAACTGAGCAACAAGCAGGTAAAAGAAACAAAAGGCTCGCCTATTTTATAAGTCTGGGGGCTGGAGATTCATGCTCAATTCGCTATTCAATTGTTTTATAATGTAGTCGCCTTAAAATAGTAATTAATAAAATAACCGGAGTCGTTTAATCAAAGCTTCTTAAAATATTTCAGTGGGGGACCAACTCTTTTAAAACCATGCTCCTCCCTGAATCTATCCTGTTCCGCTTCTGTCATATTTTTCGCGGCTCCCTTACTGAGCTTGGTAAAAAACTCTTCCATTCTTCCTGCCGGTTGAAAGAACATCAGGAGTTTGGCTTCCCCTTCACCCACTTTTGAAAAACTATGGGGAATTTTTCGGGGACCAAATACACTGTCACCCGCTTTGGCTTCGTAAGTGAGCTCTCCAACTTTGATCAGGAACTCTCCCTGTAAAACATACCACCATTCATCCTGGTCAAAATGATAATGAAGGGATGGCCCCCCTTCTTTTATCCGCGTCGATTCAAATACATAAATATCACCGTCGGTGTCCTTGGTGGAAACCTTTGTAAAAAAAGTATCCCCTTCCAACAGACCGATACTATTATCAAACCTATCTTTGCCTACCTTCACGAAAAAACCTTTACCAATTCTTTTCCTGGCTGTCTGCGCCATTATTCGAAAGGGTGTATACACGAAAGCCCCTGCCAGCAGGAATCCTTTTATAAATTTACTTCTGTTCATGATGGATAAGTTGAAGAATAAAGATAGCTAATTCATGAGCACGGGTCAAAATGCATAAATATTTAACAACCGCTATGCATCAGGAACTGAAAGTGAAATTAGGGATCAAGGATCACCATGGCCTGTATCATGGCCCGGTAAAAATGACTGGAACAGGGGTATTCCTGGATAAGAGTGAACTCTAGTCCATATAGCCCTGAAGGAACTTCCTATAGACAAAATCAATTTTGCTAGTTAAGAAGGATAATTGTGCTGAATCAGATCCACAAAATTGATATGCAAAAGTTACGTCAAAAACTACACCGTTACGCTCTCAAGATCATCAATCAAATGAAATAGCCGGAAGTACAAACGATGGAGGTTTGCGGTGTGACATGATTTTGTATGATTATTCCTGGGACAGAATTGCTGAAGTGATTGCCGATAGCAATCTTTCATCAAGGCCATGACCTAAAAGCAAACACCAGCCTTTCCGGCGAAGCTGTAGCCAGCAAACATTCGTCCCGGGACTTACCGCGCTGCGAAGCACTACCTTATAAATGGATTCGCCCGACCTATAAACCACTTTCAGCACCTTTGTATACCATAGCTGTTGTAAATAGCTGAAAGTAATCGGGAATATTTTTGAAGCAGAAAGGGCATTTTGCGTGAATACCACCTTCTCCTGTTTAAACAATGGATTATCCGTTTTAACCGGCGGCCGTGGGGAGGACAACCTTTGGGAAGAAATACCGGAACCGATGATCAGTAGTTTACGATCAGTGGTCTGCCGGCCTCTTTGATCCATTGAAGTTTTTAGCGGAGCTGCCGCAGGTTGATGAGCGATTGGAGTCAACATTTTATCGGTTACTAAGATTATAAAAGCAATACCGGCGTTTTACAAAAACATTATCGAAGACCGGTAACCACCGGCATAAATGGTCTGGATAATTAACAACCTTCTGTCGTAAAAACCTATTTTTATCCAATTGGTTTTAGCTGGGTTAAATAAATTGAAATGCGCGTTAGGAAGCGCTTTAAGTGCAGATAATCAAACCGCACATCAATTCTAACAATGACTAGAAAGGTGGTATAAAAGCAGAAAAGCAGCAAATAAGCTAATCTTCAATTTTTGATGAATAAAACTTTCTGAAATGATCGCTGTTTAAATATCGCTCCAGCGAACGCAATATCGCCGGTCCAAATAATTACGGATAAATAATATGTTACTAGCCAAACAAATTTCAATTACTTATTTTCTAAAACTGATCAAATGGGATGTACTGGCTATCTTCCTGTATGCTTGTTTGGTCGGCGCATTGGATTATCTTACTTTCTTTAAAGACCTGACCATCCCATTGAGCGTATCTGCAATGGTTGGAACACTTTTATCCCTGCTGCTGGCTTTCCGCACAGCGCAATCATACGAACGTTGGTGGGAAGCGCGGGTTATCTGGGGAGCCATCGTGAATGACAGTCGTACGCTCATACGTCAATTGATTCAGTTTCTTCCAAATCATGATAAAAAATCAACTTATATCAAAGAGTTTGCGACCCGCCAAACTATTTGGTGCTACGCATTGGCTGAAAGTTTAAGAAAATGCCCTTCATCAGAGAAAGTGGATCAATACATCGCTCAGTTAGGTACCGATAGTAATAACCGGCCTAATCTTTTGTTGTCGGCGCATGCTGAACAATTGCGTGCCTTAAGCGATCAATACAATCTTAACGCGAACAAACAGGTTCAGTTAGACAACAGCATCCAACGGTTAACCGATTCCATGGGCAAATGCGAACGCATAAAAAACACGGTGTTTCCCCGTGCATATAGTGTACTGATTCACTTTTTAATTTATGTACTTACGACTATATTCCCTTTCGGCCTGGACGATCATCACTGGGCAATCGAAATTTGTTTAGCAACCATAATTCCCGTATTGTTCATCGCTATAGAACGAACTGCAATATTAATGCAAGACCCTTTTGAAAATAAGCCCACGGACACACCAATGACAACCCTAGCTGAAACAATAGAGCGCAATTTAATGGAAATGGCGCATATGCCGATACCAGCGCCAAAAAGCAAGCAAGCAACTTTTTATATCATGTAAAATTTAAAACGCGGTAAAATATAAATTCTGTAAGTCGAGTAAACATTGAGTTATGGTTTGTTTTTTTTAAATTGAACGAAGGTCATACTTTTGGGGTATCCAATTTTTTGATTTCAAATGTTTAATAAAAATTTAGGATTATAAAATAACATCCTGATTAGTAATTAATTACATACACGATCACTCCCGCTGTTAATCAGAGGGTCGCTGGTTCGAGCCCAGCCTCAGGAACAAAAGCTTCGCATGTTTGCGGGGCCTTTTTTTAAATAAAAATGGCCCCTTTACGAAAGTAGAGCGGGTTTCTTTTTATAGATTCAATCTACGAACATATTAGCGATTTCAATTTTAAGATTCCCTTGGGGTAAAAGAATTGGTTTATCCGCAAGCTCTAAATGGTTTTTGGCTTTTAAAGAGAGTGATCTGCGTTGAATTTCTTTGACATCAGCTCCGGTAGCTGCAAACAAATGTTTAGGAAATTGAATCTGTACCGTTACAGATAATACTTTCAGATTCTTGAAGTAACCTATAATAGCATCCTATTCAAAAGGAAAGCTTTGTCCTTTGCAAATATGTTTTCGCGACAAGCCAATGTGAAAGGCTGGCCTTTAACTTCCAACACAACATCAACCTTTACTTTATCTTTCTTAGGGCAGAAGCATTTTTAATTAGCCAGTTTTCCATTCTTATTATGCCAAAAAAAAATAAAACTGGAAAAAACTGTGATATTTTAATACCCTGTGCGAATCATATATCAAAACAAAAACAAGGAAGCCGAAAACTAAATAGAGTAGGCATTATTTCAAATCTAAAAAAATGAAAAAAATAATTTTATCTGCTGCCGTTTTGGTGCTTTCTGTTGGTACTCTCCTGGCTCAGTCTGTTGACGAAATAGTTACCAAAAACCTAAACGCTATCGGCGGCGTTGCGAAACTTCATGAAGTTAGATCTTTGATCATGGAAAACACCGTAAAAGTGCGGGGACTGGAAATTGAAAACCTGACAACCGTGTTAGTGGGCAAGGCCGTGAAAAGTGATTCAAAAATTATGGGGAATAATTTGGTACAGGCGTTTGACGGTACTACGGCATGGGCAATTACACCGATAATAATGGGCGGTAATGGTGAACCCCAGGTAATGCCTGAGGAGACGTCTAAAAGTGTTATTAACCAGGTCGACCCATTTCCTTTGTTAGATTATGCAAAAAAAGGCACCGTGTTAGCGCTTCTGGCTCCTGAAAAAGTAAAAGATAAAGATGCATACCATTTGAAAATATTCCCTAAGAGTGGTGCGGAATCTGAAGTATGGATAGATGTTGCGACTGGTCTGATATCAAAATTCAAAACTATTCAAAACGGACAGGTAGTTGAACTATTCTTTTTGAATTATAAAGAAATCGAAGGAATAAAATTCGCCATGAGTTCGGAAACTTCAAACCCTATGGCTGGTACTGTTTCTATTGAAACCAAAACAGTCAAACTAAATAATGCCATAGATGAGGTAATTTTTAAAATGCCCGGCACAAAAAATTAATGTCATGAAAAAGGTAAATTTAATAGTTGTAAATATGATCTTCATTGCTATGTTGAGCTTATGTTCTGAAAAATCGGAAGGGCAAAATTTATACCCCGCCCCAATTCGGGGAATAAAAATACATAGCATTAAATCAGCTTTCAATCATAAGACGTACCAGTTAGGTGTTTTGCTTCCGAAAAACTATTCAGAACAAGACACTTTACATTACCCCGTTTTATACGTTTTAGATGGCAAATTTTCTTTTAACGGTATGGGTTCCATTCGGGACGTGATGGATTTAGGTAAGGAAATCAAAGACATAATTATCGTAAGTATTGAAGACAGCTGCACTACGGATGCCGATTGGCTTGCAAGCCGGAATAATGACTTTACTCCGTCAAGTATGCCGCAAGTTGATACACTTACGTCAAAAATTATGAACATTCCGGAAGGAAAACTAAAATCAGGCGGCGCCGAATTATTTCTTAACACCCTGCAAAATGATATGATCCCATTTATTGAAAAACACTATAAAACCACCAACGACCGTGGCTTATCGGGGCATTCACTTGGAGGGCTGTTTGCAGGCTATTGCCTTCTGAAAAAGCCGGGCCTATTTAAAAGATATGGCATAAACAGCCCTTCTTTTTGGTGGAATAATAGTGAAATGGTACGAATTGAGAATGATTATGCCAGCCATCATTCGGAACTGACCGCCAAGGTGTTCTTCTCGGTTGGCGGCTTTGAAGATGCCAATATGATTGCCTCTTTCAATGCTTTTACAAATGCGATGAAAAGTCATGATTACAAAGGGTTATCGGCTACAGTAAAGATATTTGACGGTGAAACGCATCTGTCGGTAGTACCCGCATGCAGCAGCAGAACGTTAAAAGTATTATATGGTACCAATGTTAAATAAATACAACCTAAAATAAACCAGGAAATGATGACCAGGGACCAGGAATTCACAAGGCTTATAAGGGGAAATAAAAGAATAATTTACAAAATCTGCAACTCCTATTGCTCCGACAAAGACGATAAGGATGACCTGGCACAGGAAATTATTTACAACTTATGGAAATCGTTTAGCAGTTTTAAGCCTGAATTTAAATTTTCAACGTGGATGTACCGCATCGCGCTGAACGTAGCAATATCTTTTTATCGCCAGGAAAAAAAGTTCAAAAATCATGATCCTATTTCGGAAGGGCTGATTGTTTTTGAAGAAACGTCGACGGACAAAACTGAAGTGGAAAAAAATCTCCACCTATTGCAGGATTTTATAAATGAACTGAAAGAAATCGACAAAGCAATTATCCTGCTGTATTTAGACAATAAATCGCATCGGGAGATTTCGGAGATCACGGGCTTTACAGAAACAAATGTGGCCACTAAGATCAACCGGATCAAAGACAAACTAAGGACAAATTTTTCAAACAAATAAAATTAGAAATCATGGAATTAGATGAGTTAAAAGAGACCTGGCTTTCAAACGATATAAAATTAGAGCAAAGCCTAAAACTGAACGAGGAAAGCGTAGCATTGATCCAGGTTAAAAAGGTGGCATCAAAACTTGCACCATTGTATCGACAAAGGGTGATCGAGTGTATATTTCATTCAATCGCAATCATATTATTAATTGGCTTTCTATTTAAAAACATTTCTGAATTTCCTTATGCAATGTCGGCAATTGCACTATCGGTTTTTTACCTGACTACTTTGAAAAATGCCATAAAGCAAATTAATTTAATAAGGGATATGGATTTTAGTAAAGACTTGGCGACCATGCAAAGTTCACTGGTAATGCTGCAAACGCATATTATTAATTATGCCAAATTATCTGTGCTGTTTATCCCCACGTTTTTAGCATACCCAACAATTTTAACAAAAGTCATTAAGGACTTTGATATTAAGGCCTTGGCTGAATTTGATATTATAGCAAAATCAAACGGAAGCTGGTGGACTTTAGAAATGGTGGCTTTAATTATTTTAGTACCACTGGGCATTTGGTTTTATAACGAAGTAACCTATAAAAATATGGACAAGAAGTGGGTGAGGGACTTCATTCAGAGATCATCAGGGACAAGAGTAACAAAGGCTTTGGAATTTTTGAAAGAATTGCAGGATTTAAAACATGAAATTATCTGACAGAAAGGAGCCCCCTAAGGGACGCTTTTCGGACCTATACATTAAGCAGCCGCAATTCGCTTAAGAATTTTAATTCCTCTAAGATTTGGTTCGAATTCCGTCCAGGTCTGGGGGCTTCGAACATTTTTTATAATTTAAGATTATGATACTAAACCTGTCTGTTGGTCACCATAAACCGTCCTGTGGTCAAAATGTTTTCAAGCGGCGTTCAGCAAATCGCTTCCTTTGAACTTAAACAGATCACATGGAAACCACACAACGACAAACCTACCTCGACTGGCTCAGGATACTATCCATCTTAGGTGTCTTACTCTTTCATTCGGCCATGCCCTATGCGAGTGATATGGGCTGGCACATTAAGAACCACGAAACCAGCAACCTGATGATGGAATCGAACCTGTTTATGCATCTTTTTCGGATGCCGTTACTCTTTTTTATATCGGGTACGGTAAGCTATTACATGATGCAGCGACGCTCTACTTTAAGCTTCATCGGCTTGCGCTTCCGTCGGCTTTTTATACCCCTGTTGGTTGGTGTGTTCATCATTGTACCGCCGCAGATCTATATGGAACGTTTAACCACTGGTTTCAAAGGAAGCTATTGGGATTTTTACAAAACGGTATTTGGTTTTATACCGTATCCCAAAGGCAGCTTGGGCTGGAACCACCTATGGTTTATTGGATACCTGCTCATTTACGACCTACTGTTTGCACCGCTGTTTGCCTGGCTGGTATCAACTAAAAGTAACAGATTTAAACAAAAACTCTCCTTACTGGCAAACGATAAATGGGTCTATGTGCTCATGGTGCCCGGCGTTGTGTGGTTTGGATTATTGGCTGCAAAATTGCCCGAGACCAATAATTTGGTAGATGATGGCTGTTATTTTGTGTACTGGCTGCTATTCCTACTTGCGGGATTTATTTGCATCCTACAGCCCAAACTGATGGACAGTTTGGAACGTAACCGACATTTCGCGCTTACAATTGGCTTTCTCAGTCTGGTTGTATGGGAATATATGCGCTGGAATAAAATTGAGCCGGGATATTCCGGCTGGCATTTTGAAAATGCGATTTTCTATTACCTGTTTACCTCATTACAAGCCATTATAGGCTGGGCATGGGTGCTGGCGCTGATTGGCTATGGTAAGCGGTATTTAAACCGTCCTCATCACTCGCTTAATTATTTGAACCAGGCTGTTTACCCGTTTTATATCCTTCATCAAACAGTTATTGTGCTCGTTTCGTTTTACATTGTTCAGGTATCCAATGAGAGCATCCTGTCAAAATATATTTACACGGTTGGCATAACCTTTTTCATAACGGTGCTTACGTATCACCTGCTTATCAAGCCTTATGCACCTATGCGTTTTCTTTTCGGTATGAAACCGTTGGATAAACCCAAAAAGGCTGAACCGCCGCAGGCAGAAATAAAACCAGCCATAGCTCTTTCTTTATTAGATTTGGAGCATAAGACATGAGGTTTTTCCAGAAATATATTTTTCCTGCTTTATATGGGCTGCTGATCTATTTTACGATCAGGCTATTACATGATACTGAAGTTAACGAACGTTTTTGGGAAAGGCGTTTATTTGTAAACGCTGTTGAAATTACCTGCTCGGTGATCATTGGTTACACGCTGGTTTACCTGTTCGGTATACTTTTCAGGAATTTTGATAGACGGCGACCGGTGCAGCTAAACTACGGTAATGTGGTGCGTGAGTTGGCGATAGTAGTCGGCACCAACCTGTTACTGGTCAATGCGATATATGTTCCAATGGATATTGCTCTCCATTGGAACTGGATCTCATTAGTGGACATTATCGACATTAATATGATCCCTACCTTATATGCCGTAATTTATTACGGCATTACCCGCAGCAGCACCTGGCTAAAAGCTTATGTGGACAATAAGATGCAACTGGAAAAAGTAACCAATGACCACTTGCGGACCGAACTTAAATTTTTAAGGTCGCAGTATCATCCTCATTTCCTTTTCAATGCCCTTAATACCATTTATTTCCAGATCGATGATGATGCATCCGGCGCGAAAAGAAGCATTGAAAAGTTTTCAGACCTGCTGCGCTATCAGCTATATGACCAGCAGCACCAAGTTCTGGTAAGCCAGGAGATCGGATATCTGCAAAGTTTCATCGAGCTGCAAAAGATCCGCAGCAGTGAGCGGCTCAGCCTGCAAATCGTTTTCCATCCGGAATTGAAGGAACAGCTGGTATATCCGCTACTATTTCTCCCATTGGTCGAAAACGCGTTTAAGTTTGTTGGCGGTGACTATAAGTTATCTATCGAGGCTGGTCTGGACGATGAATTTATCATCCTTAAAGTCGAGAACACGATATCCTTAACCAGAAAAAAAACGAATAAAGCAAGTGGTATCGGTTTAGAAAATTTGAAACGACGGCTCGATCTCCTTTATTCTGGCAGGCATCAATTGACAATAAATGATAACAGCCAGATTTTTACGGCTGAATTAAAAATTCCTTATGAAAAATAAGATCAGTTGTGTTATTACCGATGACGAGCCGTTGGCACGTAAAGGGTTGCGGGGTTATGTCGATAAAACAGATTTTCTGGAACTTAGGGGTGTTTTTGAAGACGCTTTCCAGTTGAGTGAATTTATGAGGGCAAACCCGGTAGACCTGCTTTTCCTCGATATTCAAATGCCGGATTTCACAGGTATTGAGTTCTTGAAAACGCTCAAAAATCCGCCAAAAGTCATCTTCACAACGGCGTTTGAGCAATACGCCATTGAAGGTTTTGAGCTGGAGATTATGGATTATTTATTGAAACCGATATCTTATGAGCGTTTTTTAAAAGGCGTTTCGAAGGCCCAAGCTTATTTTAATTCTAAAAAACAACCGGATAGCTACCTGGATTACCTTTTCGTTAAGGTAGATGGCAAACTGGAAAAAATAGCGTTTTCTGATGTGCTGTTCATTGAAGGAATGGAGAACTACGTGGCTATTCATCTACCAAACAAAAAATTGGTAACTCATATGACTATCAAAGCTTTGCTGGAAAAATTGCCAAAGGATAAGTTTGCGAGAACACACAAGTCATATTTGGTGGCCTTTGACAAAGTGGAAAGTATAGAAGGAAATAATCTTTTCATTGGAAAACATAAAATACCCGTTAGCAAATACTTAAAAAATGAAGTATTATCTAAAATAATGCGATAGAGTAAAAGACATTTACTGCAATACCAGTTTGTTCATATGGGGTTTAGGACTTTGTAGAAGTCTTTATTGAATTAACTTAATTCAGCCTTAAAATAAAAAGGGATGAAGCTATTGTCTTAAACAGTCAGAAGAAGAATTCCGCAATGTGCTAATGGTAAGCGCCTTTTGTAATTTTATAGTAAGTGTCAATCAGCCCGTAAGAAATCGAATCCATTTATACGAGTGGTAACTCGTTTAAAATCTTCAATTGTTCTACTATGTGGTTCGAATTCTGTCCAGTCTGGGATCACAGGTCAGTGCTTACATTTTCGATTCAAGTTAATAGTGCTTCAGAATCTCAGTTAAATGGCATAAAAATCAATCATTTTACTTTAATTGATCGGGCGTTCAATACCATTTCCTGACCCCAAGTTGCCATATGTATCAATAAAGGCCTAACGCTTTTCCCCAACTCAGTTAAGGAGTATTCTACACGGGGCGGTATCTCCTTGAATTCCTGGCGGCTGATCATTCCATCCGCTTCCAGTTCTTTCAGTTGTTCACTCAACACTTTCCGGGATATTAAAGGCATCCGTACAGCTATTTCACCAAAGCGTCTGGTATGGTCCGACAGATTGTAAAGGATGATCGGTTTCCATCTTCCACCGATCATAGTTATCGTCGCCGTAACCGGACAAGGGGTATTTTCCATTTTATTTTCCATTAGTCACTTTTAGGTTACCACTATTTCCCATTGTTACCAAAAGGTAACAGTTACTTTTTGAAATCACCATTAGTAACTTTGTGTAACAAAAGTAATTAATAAATATAAATTTAATAAATTATGATCTTAGTAACAGGTGCAACAGGGCATTTAGGAAATGCAGCAATCCAATCACTTTTAGAAAAAGGTGTTTCGGCCATTGAAATAACCGCTTTGGTAAGAGATGAAAACAAAGCAGTAAATTTGAGTGAAAAAGGTGTTCAGCTAAAAACAGGAAATTACAATGACTACGATTCGCTTGTAGATGCCTTAGAGGGTGTAGACAAGCTCTTCCTGATCTCTTCGAATGATGTGACGGCAGATACGCTTGCGCAACATAAGAACGTAATCAACGCCGCTAAGAAGAATGGTGTACAGCACATCCTTTATATCAGTCAGGAAATTAACGACGATGAAAGAACAGCCATTCCATTCGTGATCAAGGCACACAGGGGTACTGCCGAATATATCAAACGGTCCGGATTTGCCTATACTATCTTTAACGACACGCTTTACGCTGACTCGATCGACAAGTTTGCCGGAGAAGGATTTTTAGAGAAGGGTATCTTCTTTCCCGCCGGTGACGGCAAGGTTCCCTTTGTTCCCAGAACGGATATTGGCGAAGCGGCAGCTGTAGTGCTGACGACTCCCGGACATGAGAACAAGACATACGCGATCACCGCCAATACCGCTTATTCGTTCGAAGATATCGCAGGCTTCCTGACTGATATTACCGGTAAAAAGGTGCCCTATCTGAAGCCTGACCTGGATACTTACAGCAATGCACTTAGCAATGCCGGCGTTCCGAAAGAGGTTGTCGGATTCTTAGGCGCGTTCTCTACTGCTATAAGTAATGGTGAATTCGATACACAGAAAAGTGATCTTGAATATTTACTGGGAAGAAAACCAACGGAATTAAAGAAGTTCCTTAAATATACTTATGGTAAATAAGTTGCGGAAAACGGGATAGACTTATAGAACGGCGGACCATTTAAGTTGGTAGGCCTTTTTTCCATCACTTGCTTAATGGGACAGGTATCATATGCGCTAATAATCCAAAGCAGTACTTTGTGCTTATTAGATAAAATACATTTGCTTTTTTCAATAGTCAAGCCTATATTTTCCAGATAGAAGGCTTGACTATTTAATGACAAGAGTTCTGTGTCAAATAAAATCGAGTTTGCTTGTCGTTTCAATGTTATTCAATAGCTTCAATTGTTCCACTAATTGGTTCGAATTCTGCCCAGTCTGGGGATCATTCTCTTGCTTAAATCTTTTATTTTTTGATTTTCAGCATCTCATTAATGGAAAAAATCCCTGTTTCCGGGCGAAGCAGGGATTTTAAAGAAATTATACTTTTGTAAAATTATTAATGCCCTATCGGTGAAACCTAAACCTGCGGCTTTTCGGAAGCTCGCGCCATTGCTTGCGTGTCGACATACTCCCTAACGTTAGTCACTTTGCCATTTTGAACGGTAATGGCAATAACAAAATGGTCCTCGAACTTTTTATTCGTAGCTTTAACCCTCCCTGTGCTGAAGCCAATAACCAGAACCCGGTTTCCCTGCCCTACAAATTCTGGGGCCTCCGGGAATGACGTTTCCAGCTTTTCGGTGGACTTCTGAATTAAATCCAATAATCCAGGGTGCCCGCGCCGCGTACCAGCCAGCGGCCAGTCCTCTCCCGGAGTTATCCACTCAATATCTTCGGCCGCAAGCGTCAGCAAGCCTTGCTCATCACCCCGGCCAAATGCTGCAAATAAATCCTCCACCATTCGGATATTATCCCGTGTTTCTTTGTCTTTCATTTTCCATTAATGAATTAAAAAATTTATATCCCATCTGAGCAGGAAATTTGCTTGCCTGTGCCTCTGTGCAGTTTTTTAAAGTTTAATAAAATTCTGACTATTTAGCGGCCATCTAAACTGCTGTAATTTCCCACCGGCTGCAAGCGTGCCGAGGTCGATGGGCACAAAGCCAATTTTACTGACAATTTCACTCACGATAGCTTTCGAATTTTTATCGTCGCCGGAAATAAAAAGAACCCTTTTCCCGTTTCCAACAGCCGGATTTTCGGCAAGTACCTTTGCAAAGAGGGTGTTAAAAGCTTTTACAACTTTTGCGCCAGGTAAATAATTTTGAACAACTTCACTTGATGCCAGTCCGTCGTCTTCAATTCCGTCACCTTGTTCAAAACGATTGGAAGCGTCGATCACGATCTTTCCGTTCCAGTCCGTGAGTTTTGTAAGATCTTTGATATTTGGCCAGGGTACTGCTATCAAAACAATGTCCGCTGCAGCAGCTTCGGCCGCTGTTACAGCTTTTGCTCCGGTTCCAAGTTGTGAGACAACACTGGTAAGTGTTTCAGGTCCCTTGCTATTGCTGATCAAAACCTGACAACCATTTGCCAAAAATTGAGTGGCTGCGGCTTTGCCGATATGCCCGGCGCCAAGGATGCCTATTAATTTCATAGTGTAATTCTTAATATATTTACTATATGGTTTGGTAAACCACCGTTAACCATAGATATGATTAACTGACTTTAATTTTTAGCTTTTCGAATTAAAAACCATACATACCACCCGAAACTGAAATTTGCTCTCCTGTGATCCACGCTGCGTCATCGGAAGCCAGAAATACTGCCGCTTTCGCAATATCTGCGGGTTGTCCCCTGCGTCCAAGGGGTGTTTTTTCAACAAATATCTTTTCGTACTCACTGCCTGCAGTAACGCCCGCGCTGGCTGCACCTTCCGTATCCGTAGCGCCCGGCAAAATAGAATTGATGCGAACGTTTTTTGCACCCAGTTCTTTCGACAAAGCAATGGTGAAGGCATCTAATGCAGCTTTCGTTGATGAGTATAAGGAGGCATTCGGAAGTGGGTATTTACTGGCACCCGAACTGATATTGATGATGTTTCCGCCCCTATTGCCAAAAAGTTTCAAAGCTGCCTGGATAGTCAGGATTGGCCCAAGCACATTAACGCTAAAGCTTTGATGAAAAGCCTCTACCGATATCTGTTCAATAGGTGCGTATCCTTGCGAAACTGCATTATTGACTAAAACATCCACAGTGCCGAAAGCTGTCTTCGCTTCTTCGAACAACCTGGTTACATCAGCCTTCTTAGATACATCGGCCTGTACTGCAATGGCTGTGCCTCCATTGTCGGTTATGGCTTTCACTACTTTATCTGCGCCCTCTTTGCTTGAGGCATAATTTACTACAACCTTTGCGCCTGCTGCAGCAAAGTGTTTGGCGATAGCTGCACCTATACCTTTGGAAGCACCGGTAACTACCGCTACCTTGTTTTCTAATTTACTCATGATTTTTATTATTAATTATATTCAAATCCTCCAGGTTTTTTCCGTTCTGAAGCACAATCAAAGATGCTGTATCATAACGAACTGCATGCTGACGTGAATCATTAAATACACCCGATAAATGTCACCTCAAAGTGTTGACTTAAATCAAAAAAATATGGTAACTGATTATAAAATAGGCATTTAAGGCAGCAGTGAAAAAATCAAAGATGTAGATCGTCTGAAAGAACACAACGGCCTATATTCCATTGTTGAGCACTGTTTCCTATCCAGGGAAGTATAGTGTTGGCAAATTACGAATTGGCGTTCAAAGTAGAAGTAATTGACAAATTACCCTTGCGAATCCAGACATTGATCAGGCAGATTTTTTTATTATCTTGGGAAGAGAAGATTCCCGGTCGATTCAACTTAACAGGACATTTGTATAATAGCGAAGCCTGAAATTGCTAACGAACTATTTTAAAGCGTTTTTCTTTATCCTGCTCAAAGTTTCAGATGATAAACCAAGATACGAAGCAATCATATTTTGCGGGAAACGCTGTAGAAAAGAAGGATAATCGCTAATCAATTCCTCGTAGCGCTCTTCAGCCGAATAGCTAATATTCTGTATTCTTTTCTGGGTTGCAATGGTGTTGTTTTGACTGATCACGTTCGACATCGCTGAAAAGGCAGGGATTTGCTTCAAAAACTCCTCAATTTCCGCATTGGTTGATTGCAGAATATCCAGATCCTCCAGCGCTTCAATATTAAAGCGACTTGGCGTTAACCGGTAAAAACTTTCAAAATCGGCCAGCCACCAATTTTCGACCGCTAATTTCAGGATATGTTCATGTCCTTTTTCATCTACCGTAAAAGTTCTGGCGGAGCCCTTCACAATAAACCCAATATATTTGCATACGTCTCCTTCCTGTAAAAAGTATTGCCGCTTTCGGAGTTTTCTGGATATGAAATGTGCTGTCAACAAATGCTTATCATCCTCGGAAAGCACTTTGCCTGATATTTTTTGAATGTAATCGAAAAACGCTTCAAAATTGGACATTGTACAAATATATAATTATGCGCAATTTACTCAAGCTGCTGCTAAAAGACTAAAATTTATTTAGTTGCATTGCCTGCATGATACTTAAATACTATATGTCACATTTTCTTTTTTGGTAATTTGAGTGAAGCAACAAATAATCCCTGCTTCGAGTTTTACCGCTTTACACTATTCTTATACCGAAATTATATTGGAAACTATTCGTGGAGCAGCGTTGGAATTTACGGCATAAAAAAAGGCGTAAGCTAAGGTGTAGTTTCAGCTAATATTCTTAAGCTTTCGACAAGCTGGGTCGAATTCTGCCCAGTCAGGGGACGAAATCTAAGTTCCCGAGACTGGGCTCGCAAGTTTATTACCGTTGGTTTTGATGATGCCTTCATCTTCGTTATCTGACAATATAGAATAAGTACTTCCCATAATGATCAACTTTTGACCAGTGTAATTTTCGGGTGGAACGACATTTCCGCCTATCTCTTGGTGAACCGGTACCCATTCGCTGTCGGGCGTGTTTTGTTTGCTTTTCATTATCCTGCAAAGATTAAGTATTAGCAAACTACTCAATAAAACCTAAAAATCATGTGCAACTAACGGGTTAAGACATCAACCATCCTGGCCTCTCCTTCCTCAAATTGGCAAAATACTTTTCAAAGTTTTTTCATGAACTTGATTCCATAAGTGATCACCGATGGCTGCCCATCCGCCTTTACATCCCCGATAAGCCGCTCCGGTTTCAAGGTAATTGAAGAGGTGCCCAGCGAGAAAACCCTTACTTCAGGGGTAATGCTGAATTTGGAGGTTTCAAACCCAAGGGTGCCGATGGAAAGATAGGCTATCGTGATGTTTTCATTCCAGCCTTTGTCGTAATTAAAATCTTTTACCAAAGCCTGCGTGGCGACATCTTTTCCATTATTATGCAGGTACATATATTGCGCGCCAAATGCTGTTGAAAGCACGCTCATCCTGAGTTTTGGATTGAGCAGGATAAGCCATTGCGCCCTGAAATAAACATAGGCACCGGCAGTGATACCCCCGGCAGAAATTTGGTTATTTTCATCGCTTAACCAGTTGGCAGTTGTTTTGGCCGATGGGCTGAACAGTATATCGGCCCCGAAATCAAAATCCACGAAATTAAAAATGGGGTCATAATGCGTATCGATGTAGTTGCCATAATGGTCGTAGTGATTGGAAAATATGCCGTCCCTTAATGCAGGAGTTCCAAACAACGATTTTTTTTCGATACCCAAGGCCAGCAAAGTACGGCTCACGTCATGGTCAAAGCCCGCTGCCGCGTTATAAAACGGTACGCCCGTTGGCGGTGGAGTTTGCTCATATTTCCAATGGGTGGTTTGTATGGCCCCGTAACCGCCTATCCCGATGTACCAGCCTTTACGTTCCTTTACATTTTGCAGTGCCTGTTCTTTGGTTTGTGCCATGCCTAAAAACGGCAGTGATGCTAACAGCAGCAAGGAAGTGATTTGTTTCATAATGGAATAATTTTGTTGATGACTACTCAAAATTACCCCATACGGATAGCCATGGAAATAGAACAAAAGTTACATTTAGTACGGTCGTCGGTGAAGATTACCCCTGCTTGCCAAATATTTTGTTAATGGCTTCTGTACGATTCTGCACGTGCAGCTTTTCGTAGATGTGATGAATATGCTGCCGTACCGTCCCGGTGCTGATAAATAACTGGTCCGCGATTTCTTTATACAAAAAGCCTTTGGCCAGCCTGCCAAGAACTTCCATTTCACGTGTGGAAAGTTTATTTTGCTCGTCAGATGCCCTAAAGGAATTCACCACTTTGCGTGCGATAGATGCGCTCATCGGCGATCCGCCATCCTGCAGGTCTCTTAATGCTTCAGCAATCTTACCCGGCGAGGCGTTCTTTAACAAGTAGCCGCTTGCTCCGGCAGCCAGTGCTTCAAAAACCTGTTCGCTATCTTCGTAAATGGTAAATACCATAAATTGCGTGGTACTGCCTGCTATTTTCAGTTTCCGGATGCAGTCCAGGCCAGTACCGTCGGGTAGTGAAATATCCATGATAGCCAGTTGTGGCGGATTGCTGAGCAGGCCCCGGTAAGCATCCGCCGTATTTTCATAAACGGCCAGGCAAGAAAAGTCGTTAGTTTGATTGATCATGAAACGCAGGCCCTCACGGATCTCGGCGATATCTTCTACAATACTGACAAGTATTTTTTCCATACCGTAAAGTTCTTAAGTTTCATACAATCATTGCGTATAACAAAAGTTATACGGGTAAGGGAACCACAAAGCGCACCTGGGTTCCTTCCTTACATAAAACTTCCATACTGCCGTTCAACTGTTCCATCCGGGATTGCATATTCTTCATCCCGTTACCCACACGCCGCTGTCCGTTATTTTCAAATCCTTTACCATTGTCCTGCACCAATATCTCCAGTTTTCCATTATTGGAGATTATAATTTGTACATGGGAAGCTGCTGCATGTTTGATCACATTGTGCACCGCTTCCTTTACGGCCAGGTAAACATTTCGGCGAAATTCCCGGTTCAAAGGCATGGTACCCATAGGCTCATTTACTTGAAACGTATAGTTTATTCCGGCATTTTCCAACATATCTGCGGTAGTTGCCCGGATATAGGCAACCAGGCTGTCCAGTGTATCCTGTTCGTCGCTCATCGTCCAGATCACCTCGTTCATTTTTCCGATAAGTTCTTCAGCGGTTGCCGCTATTTTCCCGGATGTTTCATTTGGAGTTCCCATGGTCCGGCTGAGAAAGAGCATCCTGGTGAGGCCGGCCCCCATATCATCGTGCAATTCCTGGCTGATCCGGCGGCGCTCCTGCTGTTCTCCTTCCAAAACAGCTTTTAAACGTTCGCTTTCCTGCTCGGCTTTCAATACCTGTAGCGCTTTGGTATTCAACTGTTGTTTTTGCAAATAGAACCGGTAGATCAGTAAAACCAGTAACGCGAGGAAAACCATACCGGCGCCGGTAACGATAAGCCACTGGCGCTGGCGCTGGGTTTCGCGCTCCTTTTGTTCCAACAGCAGGTTTTTTTGCAGGATCTCCCGCTGTTTTTTTTCAAGGCCGTATTTCGTTTCCAGTTCCTGGATATTTTTCAGTAAAGGCGCGTTCAGCAATATATTGCTGATGGAATCATACCGGCTTCGGTAGATGCGCGAATTCTCAGCCTTGCCCATCGCGATCTGCACATCCGACATCAGCAGCAGCATTTTATTCCATACTTCTTTCTGATCATGGCGTTGTACAAAAAGCATACTGCTGTTCAATAATTTTTCTGCGTCAGGATATTTCTTCTGCCAGAATAAGCCCAGGCATATCCCGTTAAGCGCATAGGCTTTACCCGAAACGTCTTCAATGGCTTCTGCCAATGGCAGGGCCTGACGAAAATAACCTATGTACCGGTCCGGCTGGTTCAACTGGAGATAGGCGTCGGCAAGACCTATCAACGCTGTTTCCTGGGAATTTTCATCGTTGATCTTTTTTCCGATATCATGCGCTCTGGTCATATAGTTAATAGACTCCTTTATTGCGCCAACATCTTTAAGGGCATTACCAACATTAATACAGGCAGAAGCGGTGGCATAAAGGTCATGATCGCTTTCGGCATATTTTAGCGAAAGACGGCCGTAAGTTAACGCTTTTTGCGATTGCTTGAGGTTACGGTAGAGGCCGCAAAGATTACCATAAGCCAATGACAAATTTTGCGTGCTGCCCGCTGCTTCCAACAGGGGAAGCGCCTGCAGGTAATAATGAGCCGCGCTGGCGTAGTCTTCTTTATATTGGTAAACCGCACCCGTGTTCATCAGCGATTTCACGAGCTGCTGTTTCAGGCCCGCTTTGCGGCTGAGCTCAACTGCCTGAAGGTTTAATTTTAGTGATTCATCAAATTTCCCCTGCACGTTTAAAACTGCCGTATAGTTAGCAATATAACGCACTACGCCGGCGGGGTAATGTAATTGCTGGCTTAACTGGTTTGATAGCTGGTAATAATATACGGCTGAGTCGGGTTGGCTGCTTTCATACTGCTGGCCAAGGGTGATCAGCGTCCTGGCTTTCAGGCTATCATCAGGCTGATTGCTTAAGACTTTTTTAAGGCTGTCCTTGTTCAGGCCCACCTGCATTTGCGCGGTAGCAGTTAATAGGAGGCACAGGAACATCAGCCCGGTCAGCGAGGCGAACTTCATCGTTTAACTACATTAAGCCGGAAGCTAATTTATTGATTATTATGTAACTTTTGTTCTATTGCTGCCCAAAAATGCCTGCGGTAATTTTGATACAGAAATCATCAACTAAAAATTACCCGTATGAAAAAGTTCAATTTTATCTTAGCAATTGTAATCACTATCGGTTTTGGCGCCTGTAAAAAAGAAGGCACCGGGGGTGCATCCGGTAGGGCAATTACCGATGAAGCCACTGCGAAAGCAGCCTTTTTAAAGATCAATAATTTGTGGACAGCGACACTTGAACCGATGATCGCTAAAACGGAAAAAACCTATAAAGATGAGACGATATCCGGGCCAAACGGAGGACAGGCGGTGATAAATGGCCGCTACTATAAAACAAGAATTTCGTCCTCATCATCAAGCACCAGCACTACTAATTTTGATATGCTCATTACATTTAAGAATTATATTACTGATGGGATGACGCTGGACGGCACGGTACGATTTTTCGAGTTCAGTGAGTCGCGCTCAGCTTGTTCATCCTCGGGCTGCGCGTTTACAAACCATTACAGTATCAGTTATGACACCAACGACGGACTGGACAACAATTTCCCGCCGTTAGGCATTCAGTTCGACAACAATGGCAGCAAGGTAAATGACAAAATCCTTATTGAATCGGGCAAATCGGACAACTTTCGCTGGGGAATCACAGTCACCAACAGCGCGGGACAGGCGTTTACATTTAATTATTGACTTGTTATCCCGGAAATGCCAAAAGATCATGGTCAACGCCGGGCAGCATTGCATTTGGGTCGTCCAACCGGAAAGTTCACATCAAACGAAGGCAGGGCTGATTCAAAGGTCCCGTGCGTATCGATCACTTGTTTTTAAACAAAAGAGGCGCCAAAGGTGCCGGCACATTGGGAACATTCCAGCGGGATATCAGTGTCGCACAGCTTACTCATCCGGCCCGGCAAACGCGGGTTCAGTTATAATTGAAGATAAGTTCAATTGCCCAGCCTAACCATCATTCTTATGGTTTAAGGCCAGTATTTCAGCAAAGGGAGTAGCGGCTTGATTTGCTGAAAGTCTGGCAACCCAACACGCCGTTCTGCCTGCTGCGGATGAAAGCAGCAAGTGGCAGGGCGGCGCGATTTTCAAGACCGCAGCGCAATTAACTTTTCATAGACGTCTTGCCAATAAACCTGTAGAGCCACATCCTGTGCGGCATGGGCTCGGTCGACATGACGGTAATGGCGGTAATCATCCGCCTGTAAAATGGCCTGCTTGTCTTTGACAAGATCCTGGCCGAAGTCGCGGACTGGCCAAAGGTGTTGATTGGAGTGACGCCCAATTGCATTGTTTTCACCCGACGCGTAGGTTTTCTTATTATCCGGCCGATGAAAAAGGAACTGGACCTGAAATTTTACTCGAAGGTTCTGCATCCCGAGAAACCGGTCATCAAAAGCGTAGCTACAGGTAATAAATTCGAAAATCATATCCGGATCTCACAACTGGATGATATCCGGCCAGGTTTGTTTGTTTACCTTCGGGAATCTTACGAATTGTGATGACACTTAATGATTTCAACATACTCAAACTGAAGAAAAAGCAGCCACGGCTATGCAGGGTATTTTTGTTGATATGCGTGTGGAAGACAAACTAAAAGTAGCTCTTTACAGTCACCCCAATTTTTACGCCGAGGTCTTCTATGATGGTCTGAGTAATGTGATCGTCCGCTGCCGGGCATTCACTTCTTTAGCGCTCCTTGCAGCGTATATTAGCTTGAATTAAATACCGCCTTGATCACTTGATCCGCCACTGATCAGATTTTCGACTTGGGATACGTGACATAGCCAGATCACTCACGAGAAACTCGTTGAAAAGCCAAAGAAAAAAGTATCTACCATTGATTTGTTCGTGAGTGAGATCGTCCACAGTTTAGACCCTATTATTCTCTGTAACTCAGCAAATTATCCAAAAAGAAAAACCAGCCAATCGCCGTTAAAATTCAGAACTTCATATAATAAGGTGCTGCGTAAGTGCCTACAGACCATATCATTTTTTCCATAAGTGCTTTTCAAATAATTTAAACTCTTCAACTACCTGAACTTTTTTCCGGCAATAGCTGCCGAACTTTGTTATATGGAAAACATCAAAAGCATAGAACAAACCATTCTCATTTATACGAGTGCATGGAATGAGACCGAACGAGAAGCCATTATGGCAAAGATCGGTAAATGCTGGGCCCCTGATGGTACCTACACCGACAGGTTAACGGATACCATTTCCGGGCAGGACGCGATCACCGACCTGATCATCAGTTCGTACGGACAAATGGGACCACGAACGTTTCAGGTACTGGCAGAACCGCAGGTACATCATCAAAGCGGCCGTTTCCGCTGGCTGGCCGTACGCCCGGAAGGATACCCGGTTGAGGGCATGGATTATTTTGAATTTGACAGCGAGAACCGCATCACCCGCATTGTAGGCTTTTTTTAAACAGGAAATCATGAAAATAACATTACCGAATATTGAACCGGGCCAAGGGCCTGTGTTGATGCTGAACATGATCAAGTTCAGGGACAAAAAGATCTACTTTGAACAGTATATACCGGCATTTAACCAGGTGGTGCAGCAATTGGGTATTGAAGGCGTCAGCCTAAAACTGGTGAGCAAGGTAGTAGCTAATATAATTGCCGATGAGGACGAGCAATGGGACGAGATAGTATTGGTAGAATATCCCAATGCTGAAGCGTTCATAACTATCGCGCAAAGCGATGTATATCATGAAATAGCTAACCCGCTTCGTGAGGCCGGAACAGCGGAATTGAAATTGTTCATGACACGCAAAATTGACTTTTAAAGGTTATACTTGCTGATATGTCCGAGCTTATCCTGTCCAATTTTGCCTTGCATATAGCACTTGCCCCTGACGAACAGGAGCAAGTGCTTGCCTTGTTGCAACGTAAGACAGTTACCAAACGCAGCATACTGTTGCGCCCAGGCGAGATCGAACGGCATATTTACTTTGTTAACGAAGGTTGCCTGCGCATGTACAACACCGATAAGGACGGGCAGGAACACAACCTCTGCTTTTACCCCGGGAACTGGTGGGCTTGCGATATTGTAAGTTTTTTTAAAGCGAAACCTGCTACCAACTCCATCCAGGCATTGGAAGACACAGAAGTGTGTTACTTTTCCTTGCCTGCGCTCGAACGGCTATTTACCGAGGCACCCAGGTTCGAGCGCTTTTTTCGCATCCTCACGCAAAACGGATTTGATATGTTTCAGCGACGGGTTACGTCTAACCTGTCAAAAACCGCCGAGCAGCGTTACCGCGAATTCCGGAGACATTACCCGGGGCTGGAACAGCGTATATCCCAAAAGCATATTGCCAGCTACCTGGGCATAACCGCGGCCTTTCTTAGCATGATGCGCAAAGAAAAGGACCTGTAATATCTACACCTTGTCGCCCGGCAAAGACCTGATATCAATCTTTAGTTTAGCTGATCCCGCCGGAACTGGATAGGCGAAACACTGGTGCGCTGTTTGAATAGTTTATTAAAATCCTACACTCATCCCGAAGCAAATGCATATTATTCGGATTATGGCATTGGCGAGGTTATAAAGGCGAAAATCAATTATAGTTCGCTCTGAACCCTGTGGGGAGAAGCTGGTTTTTGATTTGAAAAGTTTGCGGAATGATTGTGGGTTTCGCAAGGGAGCAGCGGATACCTGCAAAGCAGATACAGCGTAGCCCGGCCCGGAGGGCTTGCCATAATATCCTTTATATGTAGGGTGAAACTTGACAAAGCGGAACAGCTATGCTTATATTTATAATAAGCCGGGCTCTCACTTTATTTAAGGGCGATGGGACTACTAAATTTCTTTTTGAAGCTGTTCAGGATCAAGCCTGGGTTTAACGGACACCGGAAATGTTCCTGGCGATGGTAATGGAGTTCCAGTCACGGAATAATAAAGAATTTGTGGTACATGAAGTGCTGCAATGGGGCGAGGTCATGCAGAAGATGATGAAAGTTGACCTTCCCCCTATTCGAGTTTTGCTGAACTGCTGCAAAACGGTGTAGCCGATTATACCATGGTAGAAAAGTGAGAGGAAAGCTTGACGAGATTCACGGGAGGGTCCAATTGAAAAAAGCGATCTACGGGGAGCATGTCGATCTGGGCGATGACGACGTGATGAAAAGCAAGGACGAAGGCGCGGTTTTCGCGAGAAGATTTGTTAAGGATATGTCTAAGTATGTGGATTTTCCGGAAGAAGAACAAAAGAAGATAGATAAGATCGACGACTAACATTTATCTAAATTGTTAGTTTTGTGCTCAATTAAATTTTAAACACATGGAAAATTCACCCAATTAAAGGCGCTGGTTGAAAGCGCTGAACATGATGCCCAGGCATTCTATGAGAAATCAAACAAAGCGGCCGGTACCCGTTTGCGGAATGCACTGCAACAAATCAAAGTTGTCGCTACCGGTATCCGAAAAGAAGTAACGGAAAAGAAAAATTCAGCAAACTAAAATAAAAGAGCATCCTGTTTGGGAAAGCCTGGCTATATGCCGGGCTTAATTGTTAGCGGACATTTAACGTCAAAGCTATTGAAGATGCACCCAGCCATTCTGTGACCGGAGCTAAACGGGCAGATTTTATCATTAAGACTTACCCTGGAATCCAGGTGGTCAAGATCAACTTAATCTCCCACCATTATGCTGTTATATTATCCGTTACCATTGCCCGCCCGATTTTAAAGTATTATTTTTGAGAAACTAGGGTTGCCGGGTATTTTGTATGGATAGGAGGAATATTTTTTCATATAAGTACAGAAGGTGTTGCACGTTTTTGGGGTGCCTGGCATTATTATGCCTGATAAATCGGGCCATTGCTCAGCAGCCAACCGCAATACGCGGCAGTGATTTTGGTAAATATAATCGGGTTCTCCTCGATGATTCGGTTTGGTTTTTTCACCCCGGTGATTTGCCCGGCAATAAACAACCTGTAACTTCTACAGCTGGCTGGGACACCCTGCACCATACCATTTTTGGCAAAACCGATGCGCCACGACGTTGGCGGGGCATGGGCTGGTTTGGTTTATGGGTAAGGGCGGATACAGTACTGGTGAACACGAAACTTTTCATCGCTATTAATCACGATGGTGCTTCTGAAATATTTATGGATGGCAAACCGATAGGTGGTTACGGCAAGGTGGGCCACTCGGCGAAGCAGATGCAAGCCATTCGTGCGCCAAGAGACCTCATCCCGCTTTGGTTTGCCGATACCCGCCCTCATCTGCTCGCGATCCGTTATTCCAATTTCTTTGGGGTTTACCCCAATTTCTATGGGTTCCAGCTTTCGCTAGGTGATTATGTAAAACGTGCTGAAAAAGCAGGTACCGACAAACAATTGCTTGATTATTTGCCCTTATTTGCCGCTGCACAGCTGGTACTTGGCCTGCTGCATTTCCTGTTCTTTCTTTTTTATCCCCGGCAAAAACTCAACGTGTATTATGCTTTGTTTGTATTGCTGATCGGTATCAATGGCATGGCTGTTTACCAATTTTATTTAACGCCCTATCCTTCGGTACAATACGTTGCTGATTTTACGACCTTTGCCTGTAAGGCATTGATCATGTGGTCGGCGGTCATGTTGCTTTATGCGCTCCATTACCACCGGCTGCCGCGTTGGCGCATGGCCGCCTTAACGGGCATTACGCTGTTTTACCTGACAGGTTATGTTTTAACTTTTTGGGTTTTTAGGGTGGAGAAATGGGATGACTATTATTCCGTTGCCTATATTGTTTTTATGATGGATGGGCTGTGGTCGGTAGCCCAGGTCATAAAAAGGGGGCAAAAAGATGCATGGCTTATCGGCATCGGCACCGGCACCATCATATTGGTTTATTTTTTCGCCTGGGATGATACATTTCATGTTTGGCATTACGGGCAGAATGCTATGCGTTTGTTTGTAATGGGCGCGGGATCATTAGTATTGCCGCTTTGCTTATCGCTTTACCTGGCGCTTGATTTTGCGCGTACCAATCAAAAGCTTACGGCTAAACTAAGGGAGGTAGAAAATCTATCGGCGCGGGCCCTTGCCCAGGAGGCCGAAAAAACGGAATCGATAGCCACCGAAGCCCGGCGGCTGGAGGAGGTTGTGCAGCTGCGCACCGCAGAGCTGAAAGAACAGGCCAGTAAGTTGCTGGAATTGGATGCCGTTAAATCGCGCTTTTTCACCAACATTACGCACGAGTTTAAAACACCGCTTACCCTGATCATGAACCCGGCCAAGGAATTGCTGTATGCGCCTTCAGGGGACACCAATAAAAACCTCCGGCTGATCATCAGCAATGCGGAACGTTTGCTGCAACTGATCAACCAGCTGTTAGATTTAAGCAAGGTAGATAGCGGCCATATGGATGTGAACCTGGCACCGGTAGATCTGGTGGCGCTTGTAAAACTGCACACACTCTCCTACGAATCATTGGCTTTACAAAAGGGCATTCATCTGCATTTCGTTGCCGACCGGGACACACTTTGGGTCTTAGCTGACCGGGATAAAATGGATAAGATCATGCTGAACCTGCTATCGAACGCTATAAAATTCACCGACGAGGGAAAGATAGAAATAATACTATGGCAAAATGCAGAAGTACCCAACAGCGCTTTTGTTCTTACAGTAAGGGATACGGGTCAGGGAATTCCTGCGGCTAAACTGCCCTACATATTCACGCTCTTTTACCAGGCCGATCCGTCCGATACCCGGTCGGCAGGAGGTACGGGTATTGGCCTGGCACTTACCAAAGATCTGGTTGAACTGATGGGTGGGCAGATAGCGGTCGAGAGTGCCGAAGGTTTGTATACACAGATCCGGATAGATATGCCTTGCGAACTTGCCAAGGCGGTTTCCGAACCGGCAGTGGAAATCTTGCCTGATGAGTTATTTACGCCAGTGAACGATGCCAACGAAGTATTAGTAGCCGATGAAAGCAGCCCGCTCATCCTGGTGATCGAGGATCATCCCGAATTGAGGGAATTTATACGACAATCGCTGGCCGGCAGGTACCGGCTAATAACGGCGGCAGATGGCGAAGAAGGTATAGCCCTTGGCTTGCAGCATATCCCAAACCTGGTTATTACCGACCTGATGATGCCCCGGGTAGGCGGTTACGAGGTAAGCGAAACGCTTAAAAGAGACGAAAAGACCAGCCATATCCCCGTTATCATCTTAACTGCTAAAGCAGGACTGGACAGCCGTATACAAGGGATTGAAAAAGGTGCCGATGCTTATCTCGCCAAGCCATTTGAGCAACGGGAATTACTTGCCCTGATAGAAAACCTCATCAGTGTACGCGAGCAATTACGCCTGCATTACAGCATCCGCGACCTGTGGTTTAAGGATACCACTGCGCTGCCTACCATTGAGCAGGAATTCATAGCGCGGGTACGCCAGGCTGTGGAAAGCCACCTCAACGAAGAAAGTTACGGAGCCGATCAGCTTGCTGCAGGTATTGGGCTTAGCCGCACCCAACTGCACCGCAAACTCAAAGGCCTCATTGGCCAGTCCCCCGGCGAACTGATCCGGATCGTTCGCCTGCAATATGCGCATGACCTGTTGGAACGTCGCGCGGCAACCGTATCGGAGGTGGCCTATATGGTTGGCTTTGGCAGTCCGGCCAGTTTTTCCACCAGTTTTTCCCGCCATTTTGGCTTTGCCCCGAGTAAGGTGATAGAAGCCTAATCCATAGCCATTAACCTTTAGCATTTAAGCAAAATTGTTGCTTGCCAATAAAAACCGCAACAAATTCGAAAGGATTTGCAACATACGCGAAAATTTATTCTGGATGGGGTATGTTTATTTGTGAAATGATTACGACTGTCTTATAACTTGTATTGGTACTGTTTAACGCGTTTCCAAATCATTTCACAAAATATTCTTACATACCTATGAAAAGCCTAAAAACAACCTTAGCAATACTGCTTACTGTGCTACTCAACTGCCTGATCTTTAGCAGATGCAACTATAGTAAAGGTGCCAAAAAAGACCTCCGCACCGGTTTATCGTTCAGTTACAACGGCTTTATCGTGCAGGATGCTTTATTGATCGA
Organism: Mucilaginibacter lappiensis; assembly: GCF_050433765.1. Lineage (GTDB taxonomy): Bacteria > Bacteroidota > Bacteroidia > Sphingobacteriales > Sphingobacteriaceae > Mucilaginibacter > Mucilaginibacter lappiensis_A. The sequence continues at coordinate 103,693 of NZ_JBNPWP010000014.1, forward strand.
TCCGGCTAATAAACGAATGACCGATAATAAAGTAAACTTAAATACCCGTATAGCTATAGCAGCGGTCGGACTAAACAACTATGCCCTTAAGGACGGTAAAGTTTTTCCGGGGATGATGCTTGTGGTGACCGATAAGAAGGGGACTCCCATACTTAAAGCCGACGACCTGTTTGCAGGTGACCAGGGGCATCCCCCGGCGGAAGCCTCCGAATTGCGCGGAGACATTACCCTTGCAAGCCCAATGGTAGCCGGCGAAACCTATCACGTTAAAGTACACGTTTGGGACAAGGTAAAAGCAGACAATGAACTAAATATTGAAGCTGACCTGGTTGTACAATAAGCTTTTATACACCTCAAAATTTGTTAACCATTTTAATTATTTACCATGGCCATTTTATTGCCGAGAAAACCGACCCTTATTTGCATGGCAGTGCTGGGCCCCATTTGCGTGGTAGACGGTATTGTCAAAAAAGACACCAAAGAGATCCTGGCAATGTTGGCCGTCTTCATATATGCCATAGTAACCCTGGCCATGGACAGCAAAAAAAAGAAAAAGCTTATTGACAGAAATAACCGGGAACATAGCAATTCCCTTAACCCAAAACGATAAACCAAAACAAACAGCGTTATGCCCGATGAAAAGAGCTTTTGGACGACCCTGCCGGGAATTATTACAGGCTTTGCCGGCATAGTTACAGCCATTACCGGATTAATTGTGGCATTAAACGGGGCGGGGTTATTTAGTAAACCGGCGGCGGCAAACAAAGTATCTGCCGAAACAAAACCGGGAGCTTTAAATGAGGCGGATAGTTTAATAAGTAAACCAATAGACCCACAAAAGCCGGTTGAAAAATTGAACCCAGTATTTTCAATGACGCAGATAAAAATAGAAGACCACGAATATAAGATCATTAGTTCATCACTTGAAGCAATAACACCTGAAAGCAGCTCGCTGAAAATTAAAATTAAATACAAAAACAACAGTAACTATTCGCCGGCTACTTTTTGGAACGAGGGTTTCAGGCTTGCCATTGACGGGGCACTTACCGCACCTTCAGGAGATTTAAGCGAACTGGTTGAGCGGCATGCCGAATTGGTTGGCACCGTAATCTTTGAGGTGCCCAACAACACCTCGAGTCTTGTTTTTCACATCCTTGATGTTGGAAAAGATGTTGCGATACCCATAAAACTAGCTTCCGATTGACCTTGGTATCTTTTTGCGCCTGGCGCAAAAAGATACCCCCCATTACTTTGTACATATTTATCAAAATCAAACCATAAAATCAACCATAAAATGAAAACACTTCAAACCCACTTTACATCTGGCAGGATGCAAAACATCTCCTCAAGACCCGGAAAAGATGAGATGGCAGGCATTATTTCAGAGAAAGATGGAAAAAGCATTGCCAGATCCGCGCTTGCTGCCTTACTCATGGGTAGCTTATTAATTCATTTGTATGGTTGTGGTAAACCCTCCAATAACCCTACTCCTCCCGTGCTAAATATCACGGGCTGCGCTATTACGGGCGATGTTGACCAGGCGCTCGGGTCCCGGATATTTGAATACGATGATAAAGGTTATCTTATAAAGATGACAGGCCCCAATTATTACTATGGGCCTTTTGTTGAAACCATTACAGCTGCTAAAGTTGTTGACACCTACCCTACTCAGTCGATTGGTGGTGATGGTACCCATTACAGCGGCATCATTAAAACTACTTATAGCTATACTGGTGGCAGCGGAAACGTTTATGACGGTAATCCGGAATTTGTACACCAGGTATTTTCTGCTTCAAATCCACCTTCCTCGTTAAAAAGAGACTCGCTGTTTGGATTCTTATATGACGCCTCAAAGAAACACCTGACCACTGTTTTTATGGCCGGTAACGGTTCCGAGGATGCCGAGCATTTCAAACTTGCCGAAGTTGAACTCAATTTTACTTATGATGCCAATGATAACGTAACACAGGTAAAAATTTTATATGATTACGAGCGGAGGTTCTACATACCACAAACTGGTGAAACCCGTATCGATCACAAACAAACTTCTGATGACTTACTAAATATCACCTATGACGATAAGCCCTCCCCATACACGGCCATTTCAAAATATTGGAAGTTTATAGGCGGAGATTTTACCGGCTTTGCAGCATATAACCTGGATAAGGTTCGTTATTGGGCAAGCCGCTGCGCAATACTGAGCAAAAATAACCCGGTAAAAATTTCCGGGAAACTGGTAGAAAACTTTGGGTCGGCACCTGTGAATATTAACGCAAACATTACCTATCAATACAACGATAAAAATTTTCCGGTTAGCATGGCCATTAGTGGTTCGGCCGTAAATGCGTTTACTTACAACTGCAAATAGGCCTTGATATAAGGCACCTGTCTAAAATAATGATGCAGTGCTACCAGGGGTAAATTTAAAATGTCTGTTTACGTAGTTGATTAAGTATACAACAAACTCAAAAGCATTTGCAACAAACGCGAAAGTATTTTACCAGCTACTTATGTCTCTTTGGGCTCCCTGACAGGCTTTCGCAATTAAACGGGGTTCAATTATTAATTAAACAATAAATACCTAATACCTATGAAAAAAAATTATGAGCACGGCATTTGCTGCTTTGTAATGAATGCGCTAAAATTTACCAAATTATTGGCTGTTGCCGGCTTGTTGCTTTTTGCGAGCTGCGGTAAAGACACGCCTTCAATAACTAAAACGGATACTGGAACAGGTACAGGAACCGGCACGGGAACAGATACAGGAACGGTCATTGATACCCTTGCTGCCAGTAAAGTTGCCGTTGCCGCTTTAGATGACGAGGTAAATACTTTTATGACCACTTATAATGTTCCGGCAGTATCTGTAGCAATTACCAAAGGCGAAAAGCTGATTTATCTGAAAGCGTATGGTACAAGTGATCAATCCAAGAATGTTAAAGCTGCTATCAGCGATAGATACCGTATAGCGAGCCTTTCAAAACAGTTCACTTCTGTTGCCCTTATGAGGCTGCTTGATCAGGGCAAGATAAAGCTGGATGACAAAGTATTTGGCGACGGCGGTATATTAGGTAAAACCTATGGTACTAAAACCTACGGCCCGCATATTACCGATATTACGATTGACGAACTGCTGCACCACACATCCGGAGGTTGGGCTAATGATAACAACGACCCGATGTTTACCAACCCAACCATGACGGCTGCACAACTCATCACCTGGACTTTAGATAACCGTCCGCTTGACCATATACCGGGAACCAGTTATGCCTACTCGAATTTTGGTTACTGTATATTGGGGCGGGTGATAGAAAAAATTACCGGACAAACCTATGAAGAAGCGATAAAAACATTGGTATTGACACCTATCGGCATCACAGACATGACCATTGGTGGTAACACACTTGCCCAAAAACTGCCAAAGGAAGTTACTTACTACGGCCAGTATGGTGAAGATCCTTATGCTTACAATATCAGCCGGATGGATTCGCACGGGGGGTGGATCGCTACAGCTGCCGACCTGGCCAGGTTCCTGGTTTATATTGATAAATTTCCGGTGCGTAAGGATATTCTTACACCATCAACCTTAAATATGATGTATACCGGCTCCACAGCCAATACAGCTTATGGATGCGGCTGGGGCATTACAGGCAATAACTATGTTCATACGGGAAGTCTGCCCGGTACGGCGACTGAACAGGCCCGTTTGGATAATGGATTTAATTTTGTGATTTTGACCAACACCCGCAGTTGGAAAACGAATTTCGACCTCGACTTAGACCAGATATTCTGGAAAGCTTACGCCAAAAATCCAACCTGGTCTGCAGACGATCTGTTCACTAAATAAAATTGCTATCATGAAACGTAATGCTTTCCTTCGAATGCTATCCGTAACCTGCGTTGTTTTAGCCAGCCCCGTTAGCGGCATTGCCAAAATATATAAAGAACTTCGGGAAAAAACCGGGTATAAAATTAATGCCGGGGCCGGCCGTTTTCAGAAACCTATTAACTTATTTGACGGGGACACTTTTTATACCAAAGTATCAGCTAAAGATACGGATGGCGATTTGTATGTGTATGAATCGTCGCGCGTAAAAAAAGGCGGACCAAATCTGCACCTTCATTATAACCAGGATGAATGGTGGTACATTCTGGAGGGAGAGTTTGTGATTAAAGTGGGCGATAAACTGCACCGCGTTAGACCCGGCGATAGCGTGTTTGGTCCTCGGGGAGTGCCGCATGCGTTTTCAAAGGTAGGAGAAGGTGTTGGCCGGATGCTCACTACTTTTCAGCCGGCCGGTAAAATGGAGGAATGTTTTATAGCTATAAGCGAAGGACAGATGAAAGGCAAACCCGAAGCCGAACAGGACAAGTTCAGGAAACAACATGGCTTCGAACGCGTGGGGCCACCAATTGATATACTAAAAGCTTTTTAAGCTCAATTTTTTTTCATTAATAAACAAGTTATGAAAGTTAATAGTTTCAGGTTCATCGTAGTTTGTCTGTGCTGGCTGTGTGGTGTTAAAGCCTACGGCCAGCAAACAGACACCGTTAAAGAAAACACACAGATAAGGCAACTCATTAAAAATTATGAAGATGCCTGGAACCGGCATGATCCTAAAGGGCTGGCCGATAACTACACTGTTGATGCCACCTGGGTAAATTGGTTTGGTGCTTATTACAAAGGCAGGGATGATATTCAATTCCATTATCAGCAGGTGCACACCACCTATTTTAAAGCCACCCATTATTATACCCGTGCGGTTGAAGATATCACCTACCCGTACCCTAACCTTGCCATATCACATGTGCGCACCGGCTTAGATGGCGACGAACGTTTTCCCGGGCAAACGTTTGAATTCCGGAGGATGATTGTACTGGTAAAACGCGACGGTGCGTGGAAGATCCTCGCCGGACAAAATGCAAAACTTGAAAAAGGAATAAAATAAATCAATGTATAAAGAACCCGCCCCATTTAAACAACAACTGAGCCTGGCATACCTATGGCTTGTTCCCCCGGCAACGGTAGCTATTGGTTTTGGTATAGGACATGTAAGCTATACAATATATTTATCCGTTTGGGTGCTAAATGCCTGCCTGATGATGCTCTCTGCCCTTCACCTTGGCGGATGCAGGCTTTGGAAGCAAGGTCGATCCGGTAGACAACAGGTTATTACCGCGCTATTATTATTTGCACCCTGGTTATTATTTTCCATCTTCGCTGGTATGGGGCCCCTGCCCTCTACGATGCGAGGCTGGGTTGACGCTGCTGCCGAACAGCAAATACGCTACACTATCCTGATGGCTGGTGGCCTATTGCTTTTATCGGGCGCTGCGCTGTTAAAAACGCAATTACAGACAAGCGGCGAAAACCTGTACTCAGTATTAGCATTTGCAGTGCTAAGTATGGCAATCCCCCTGTTTATGATCAATATGGCATTCTGGGGTTATTTCCTCAATGATGCTTTCCGGCTATTTACCGCAAACCCTACCGCAAAGCGCCCGGATTGGTATGGTCCCATAAAAAGTTTATTTTATGTGATCAGCGTGGCCGAGGTTGCAATGATATACCTCGCAATCGTGCTTTTTGCAGTTTCACTCAAAATAACAGGCTTACTGAGCCGGTCCGCGTTCCGTTGGTATATAGGTTGCGGTCTAATGGCTATGTTGCTGGCATTAATGCCGCCTAACTGGCCGCAACCGTTTGGTACAGCCGGCTACCTGGTAGCTATTCCGGCCATTCCTTTTATCATGCCCTATCTGTTCGGGATCAACCTGATCAGGAAAAATGATCCATTGGGGACTTAGCGGATCAGAAGAAAATAAAAGTATTGTAAGATGAAAAACGCATGGATCATATTAATTGCGATCCTTCTGATGCCTCGGTATGGCTTTGGTCAGACCATTACGGCGACACCTTTATGGCAAACCTTGCCGGTTGAACCGCCAATGCTTCCTGCAGATCAAAGCGGGCTGGCTCCTGTCAATGACATTAAGCTATATTATGCCGTCTTTAATAAAAACGGGAAAGATCCGGTCATGCTGTTGCATGGAGGGTTTGGGAGTTCAGATGTTTGGGGCTTCGAAGTACCTCTGCTGTGTAAAACGCACCAGGTAATTGTGGTTGATAACCGCGGGCATGGCCGGAGCACGATGTCCGGTCAATCTCTCAACTATGACTTAAAGAGCGCTGATGTGTTGCAGCTTATGGACTTTTTACACATCGAAAAAGCCATACCGGATTCCAGGAAACACCATAAAAGCATGGGCAGGCAAGCTTAATTTGCCTACTTTACTGAATGCAAACAGTTCTTCATTGGTCCCTGGGATGCCCAAAGCCAGGAATCCAAGTTACTCCTGGGGAAGATACATGAGCTTACTAAAGCATTAGAGCTATCTCCATTGAAGAACCTTGCCTTGGAAACAATGATCGAGGTAGCTGAAAGTGACTTACATATCAAGATCCGAAAAAAGCGTGGTATCAAACAGTCTTAAGAATGCGGCAAAAGCGGTCAAAATATACCCTGGCAGCTATTTGTGCATTGTTTGGTGTAAGCCGTGAGGGCTTACTATTTAGCTCATCATAAGGCTGCCAGAGCAAAAGGCACGCTGCTAAATAAAATATTTTAGCATCAAACGCATCATCGCGGTCAGGCAACAGTTTATTTTCGCCTTATAGGCGCACCCCCTTGTTGAAGAATTATTTTGATCCCGGATTTTTACTTGCTATTGCTATTCCCATCAGGCGCAAATCAGAACAAACTTTAGATTGAACCTAACTTATATTAATTTAGCGGGAATGAAATATAAATTATCTGGTATTTTTTTACTACTAGCCTTTTGGTCAGTGGCCGCACGCCGGGAACAATCAAAGCCAGTTGATAGTAAGCAGTTTACTTTCCTAACGTCAGACCATGTCAAGATACCGGTGAATGTTTCAGGAAAAGGTTATCCATGTATGTTTGTTCCGGGAGGGCCAGGCGGCGGCTACCGATCATTTGAACAATTGGGTGGCAATAAGCTCGAAAGCTTTTTAACCATGATCTATATGGACCAAAGGGGTTCGGGCAGTGCGCAAAATGCCAAAGATTACAGCATGGACCGCATTTTGCGGGATATGGATGAACTAAGAGCAAAACTTCATATTGAAAAAATGTTTTTGCTTAGCCATTCTTTTGGCGGCGTCATCCTCATTAATTATGCTAAAAAATATCCTCAGCATGTAAAAGGGATCATTTTGGTTAATTCCACGCTTCATTTTTTAAATACTGAGTCACTCCTTGAACAGATTAAATATGGATATGGACTCTTAGGTAAAGACACCGTGATCAGTGATCACTCCCTGCAGTCGTTATCTTCGGTACAAGTTACGTTAAGACAGCGTTTAAGTAAAAAGCACTTAGCATACAAACTACTTACCGACTCTGTTAATACGATTAAGGCGCTGGATAAAATTGATTCAATATATCCCCGCATAAACGATTTTGCTTATAAAATACTGGGGCCTGTAATTGATAAAAATGCCTCAATGCTTTATCCGGAATATTTTAAAAACTACACTACATTGACCGCGGCTATAAGAGTGCCGGTTTTAATAATTACGGGGACAAAAGACCATGCTATTGGTATAAACCATTACCACCTATTCAAATTTCCGCATCAAACAATCGTAAAAATCAATGGCGGGCACTTATTGTATGCGGAACAAAACGAGGCTTTTGTAAAAGCGGTTAATCAATTTATTGATTTTACCAAGCAAAAAAATACCCAAAAGCACCCTAAAAAATATTAGTAATGTATCTCTTCATTTGCACAATGCTTACAGGCGATAAACTTGCTCTCGATTAAAATCCATTGATGAAGAGAAACATCTTAACTCAGATAAGCGTCAACGAAGTTAGATTTGCTTCCTTTGTCAATTTACCTATGCGCATTGCATAGCAAGCAGGGCAATTGGAAAGGAGTTAGAAAATTAACATGTGATCAATCGCTGACATAAATTTCACTATGAGCCAAGTCTGATCAATATATTCCCGGCATTTAAAAAGTTCTCGAGCAAGATGTGGGTTTATACCAACCAATATTGGATGGGTGATTTTCCGATTATCCGCCTGGGTGAGGTTTATCTGATTGCGGCCGAAGCGGCCCTGCTTAGCACCGGCGACCAGGCTAAAGCTGCACAATATGTTAATATGATACGCAAACGTGCCGCTATAATAGGTCGCGAGAATGAAATGGTAATTACCCCGGCAGAAGTGAATATTGATTTCATTTTGGCCGAAAGAGCCCGCGAATTGGCCGGAGAGCACACCCGATGGATTGATTTGAAACGCACCGGCAAACTTACCAGAGTTTACTTCCAGTCGACCAACCCGTCTGTGGCGTTAAATTTTAATGAAAAGAAACATGTTGTGCGCCCCATACCACAATCTTTCCTGGACGCTATAATAAATGGAAACGAGTTTGGTAATAATGATTATTAAAAACACATAGATTGAATTACAGGTTTGCTAAGCAACCTGTAATCGTTTTATAAATTGGTAGCCGTTTCGCTAAATAGCGAAGCGGCTTTTAATGGTTTTGAAAATAATTACCGTGCGCCATCAATCAAATTGTCTATATCCGCCTTGATCTTATGATAATTAACGGATATATCGTCTTTAATCGTTGTCCTGATTACTGGGATGGATTGGTAACTGTCTTCCTCGGTGCGGATGACGTCATGATCATTTTGTATTTGGCAATGAAAGGTCTTGAGGTCGATCTTATTGGTAGGATCATCGGGCACCATGCCAACGAATTCACCGGATGAAAGACCTGCGATTTTTGAGGCAGGTATGGCGTAATCGAGTTGTGTCGAACGACTCATCGACGTATCACTGTTGATGGATACACTTTCCATTTGCTAATTGATCTTACCGAACCGTTCAGATAATTGTTTGGCAGTATCGCCGGCCACCTGCATATTTTTAGTTAAAATACTACTTATTCAAGTATTTATAATAATTACTACACCCATAGCAACTTCATGGGCTCCGTTTGCAATGCAATATCCCTGCATCTTTAAACCTCCTATTTTTCAATTGATTACACAATAATGAACAAAAAAGTAACAAACGTTTATGGAGATATACAGATTGACAAGCATCAATTTACCTTTGGGAATATCATTTATTCAACCATTTTATAATATCAATACTATGAAAAAAATACTTATCATTCTATTAGGCCTGTCCGCAGGTTTAATAAGCTGTAAAAAAGAAAACAGAATTCCATCCGCCAAACACGAAGAAAACAGCGCTGAAAAATATCCAGTTTCGTTCGCAGTAGCACCATTTGATGTACAAACCGGAACTTTATCGGTACAGAGTGCTGCAAAAAAAACTTCAGCCTTGAAAGATAATTTCAAGTACTTATATTATTATGTAACCAAACAGAGTGATTCGTTGAACGTCATTAAAACCATCAAACAACAATCAACCGATCCGAATTTCGGGAGAGTTACCGATACATTGCCTGCGGGAAAATACAACATTTTTATCATCGGCGCGGCCCGTTCAGACGTGTTGGTATTTACAGGGAACGAAACGTTATATTTTCCCGGTTTATTTTTAGCCTATGAAGGACAAAACTTTCATCGGCCCCCGAACAGCATAGGAGACAACTTTTATAAAAAGATTCCGATTACTGTTAGCAAATACAGCAATCAGGATGTAAAGCTTGACCGGATTGTTGGCCGTGTAAATGTAAAGTTTACAGATGCTATACCTCCGGGAGTGTCTAAAATTGTTGTCAATTTCAATTCCGTACCGGATATCCTTGATCTGTATACTGGAGTAGAGGCTGTCACGAATAGCGTAGGTGGTGAAACCGTAACACAAACGTACATTGTTAAACCCGGGGATGTAGGTAAGACCGGTTTAACGATGGGCGATTATTTTTGGGAGGGCGGACTTTGGATAGACGTCACTTACTATGATCTCAATGGTAACGAGGTTGACCGAAAAGTTCCGACTGGCAGTTGGGTGATTGAGGCAAACACGATTGTTACTTTTTCCGGAAAACTATTCAATCTCTCAACCGGGTTTAATGTAGGCGTGAACAGTGATTGGGGTCCACAGATCAATCAGCCATTTGAGTTTTAATCTGCAAACCTGAAACAAGGGCTCCAAGCTTTTCTGCTTTCTTTGATTTTATATGTTCTCAGATGAGATTGGTCCCTTAAATGGACATTCTGGAAAGCTTGACCAGTCTATTCCGTGCTCTTTAGAGCACCGAGTTGTGTCGGCAATAAGAAAAAACTGGGCTAATTAATTAATATGGTCAAAGTGTTTCGAAACAATTTGTTTGCTATTCCGGAACGCGGTGATCAATGGCTCCGGAATGTCCACCCTGATCGTCAGAATGGATGATACGGGCTTTAAGCTGATCAAAAATCCCGGTAATAAAGGTTTCTACGCAGGTTTTGGTGGCCTGTTGGTCAAGTCCTTACCGGTTATTATCACAGCCTTAAGTATTATTGGAACGATAGCCTTGCTTTTGGTATCGGGCGGGATTTTCAGGCACAATATTGCCTGGTTGCACCAGTTATACCCGGCCCTGCCCGCCATCATTATGGAGTTCGCGCTGGGTTTGGCGGCAGGACTGATCGCGGTTGGCCTTTGGAAAGGCGGCAGGAAAGTCTCTTGTTGATCGAGTAGAGTACGAGCTGAAAGAATTCGCTCTGGACGGGCTCTACTTTCCTTATCAATGGCCCGAACCCGCCACCTATTTAGCTCACACTAAGCAGATAGAAATGTTATGGAAATTTAATCCCACTATAGATTCAATAGGCCTGAACCTAACCGACATAAATACGTTATTGACCAGTGGACAATCAGAAGTACGGGCGGTTAAATATATGGCCAACCGCTTTAGTGATTTATAACGAATTTTGGTTTATGTGGCTGTGAGGCAGGACGTAATCCCTTTTTATCACCTCCCCGGGAAAACCCATCAGATTTAATAAGGTCAATTTTTTTTCTAACAACAAGCCGCATAGGCCGCTGCTATTTGACTCGTTTCGGTTTTAACAGAGTTGGTGTACTAATATCGTACGCTTTTCCATAAACACCGTCCGGATTCGGACGGAGAGCCGCGGAAATAATCCCGGTTTACCTGTAAATTGCCGTTCAGTCTGCTGGCATAGTAATTGAACTGCCAATTAAGTAGTTTGAAGCACTTTTTAAAAGTTTTACAAAACGCTACGACTTACATTTCATATCACATTTATGTTCTCGAACTACCTGAAGATTGCTTTCCGTGTGCTTTGGCGTAACAAAATTTATGTTATCCTCAATATCGGCGGGCTTGGATTTGCGATTGCCTGCTGTATAGTGGCTTATCTTAACTATAACTACCGGGCTAATTTTGACCAGAACTACACGGGGACCGAGCATATTTATCGACTCAACAGTATGCGCGTTGTTGACGGCAGTAAGCAGCCCTGGGGTGTTGTACCCCTGCCGTTGGCCCAGGCAATTCAAAGGGATGTACCCGGAGTGGAGCAGGTTGCCCGACTGAGCAGTGCTGCGGTTATAGTAAAGCATCAGGAGAATACATTCGATGAACATATCCAATACGCCGATAAGGCCATATTTTATTTTTTTGCCTTACCATTAAAATCCGGAAATCTTTCCGATTTTGACCAGCCTGGCCAGGTAATCATTAGCGAAGCTTTTGCAGAAAAATGCTTTTCTAAGGAAATCCCCGTAGGTCGGTCCCTGACGATCATTGGATCAGATGGAAATCCGAAGGTGTATACCGTAGCTGCCGTGGCTAAGCAAATCCCCGCAAATTCAAGTCTTCAGTTCAACATCATTACTTCTTTTGATAATGGCGCTGACGGAAATCAAACACTATCCAATAACTGGGAAAAAGCAAATCGCATTACCACCTTTGTCAAATTAAAAAACAATCAATCCGCTGGTTTGATAACAGGCATCCTTAATCCGTACGTACACGTTAATAATCGCAACAATATTGATTGGCCTGTAGCTGGCTTTTTCCTCCAGCCTTTCTCCGATTTAGCAACGAGTTCAGATATTGATATGCCAGGATACGTTTATGGCAGCCAGCTTACCGTTAATCCCCGTGGCGTATTGGTTATTGTACCGGCGATCATGTCATTATTTATTTTGATGATAACCTGCTTTAACTTTACCAATATTTCTATTGCTTTTGCCAGCGGTCGGTTAAAAGAGATAGGCATTCGTAAAGTGATCGGAGGCCTCAGGAGGCAATTGATCTGGCAATTCCTGACGGAAAATTTGGTATTGTGTACTTTTGCATCGGCATTTGCATTATTTTTTGTCCGCCTGTTATTACCGACAGTCATGCAACTCACCGGCGTTGATCTTTCGCCTGACTTAGGCAAGGACTATGGCTTCTGGATCTTTTTGCTAATAACTCCGGCTTTCAGTGCGATCTTTTCAGGCCTTTACCCGGCTTTGTATATCAGTTCATTCCAGCCGGTAAAAATTCTTAAAGGGAAAACGGCGCTCGGTTCTTCCAATCGTTTTACGCGTTTTTTGCTGATTGCTCAGTTCAGTTTATCCTGCTTTGCGCTGGTGGTCGGTATTGTCATGTCGCAGAATGCATCATTTCAGAAGAAAGCCAACTTTGGATACGCGATCAATGAGATAGCTGTAGCAGAAATCAACAGTCCGCAGGAATACACCGCTTTTAGCCATGTTATTCAGCAATTATCGGAGGTAAAGAGTATAGCCGGGTGTACCCAACAAATCGGTGATGGAACCTACACGCAAACGGTCCAAACACATAATGACAAGATTCAGGTGCAGGCTGCAAATATCGGTGGGGAAGCATACCTCAAAACTATGGGTATTCAATTAGTTCAGGGACGTCATTTTTATGAAACCGGCGCAGATGCCAGTGAATCCATCCTTGTTAACCAAACCTTTGTCCAGCGATTGGGCCTGAAACACCCGCTTGGCCATCGCATAAGCCTCGATAGTATAAAATACACCATAGTTGGCGTTGTAGGTGACTATAAAGAATTCGGCTTACACGACCTTGTACCGCCCTGTGTGCTTCACATGGCAAAACCTGCCGACTATAAATTTATGGTGTTGAGGACAGATGAAAAGAACCTGGCCCGCGTAAACGGGCTCCTACAAACGGCTTGGCACCAAGTGGCCCCTAATAGACCATACCGGGGCTACCTGTAATCAGACCTGATTGAAAAAGAGATCAGAATGACGCAGGGTTTCAAGTTGATCGCGTTTTTTCTGGCAATAGTTACCTTATTGCTGTCGGCGTCAGGATTGTTTGCACAAATTGCGTTGAATATTGACAAACGAAGTAAGGAAATCGGCATGCGTAAAGTTCTTGGGGCTTCGGTGATGCAAATTATCGGATTGATCAACCGGGAGTTCATACGTATTATCATGATTGCCTTTGTTATCGGCTCTGCTTTAGGTTATTTATTTATTAGTAAGTTTATTTTTCAGGTTATCTATAAATATCACCCTGATGCGGGTCCTGAGCCATATATTGCTACTTTATTGATCGTTATACTATCCTGCATCCTGATCATCGGAACAAAAACACTTCAGGCTGCCAGGGCAAATCCGATAGACAGATTAAGGGCGGAATAAATGAGAAAATAATTGACAAATACAGTTTTCCTGAATTTTACCTAGCTCCCTGTCGGCACTTTTCGGTCAACTAAATTACCATTGCTATCCTAGTAGTTTACATCTATTTAAAGATATCCGCCCCAAAATAAATAGCTAAAAGCGAAACCCGCACTAATAGCAGATCAAAAAATCATTTACCGATACGGTATCGGAGCGATACCAAACCGGACTCATAAGTTTTGCATTCCAGCAGACTGATTGGAATGCGACTATCGTTTTCCCGGAAAAGAGGCTTACCGCTACCAAGGAGTATAGGATGCACCGACAACCAGAGTTCGTCTACCAGACCCTCTTTAAGGAGTGCATCAGTAAGCGATGCACCGCCGTAGAGCCATATATCTTTACCGGGCTGCTCTCTTATCCTTCGCGCCACAGTAATACTATCTTCCGATATAAGCACGGCGCCTTTCTTTACTGATGTAAGTGTTCTGGAAAATATGTATTCCGTCATTGCCGGCATGCCGGGTACAGTTTCTCCGTTATTGCTATCGGCATACTGTTGCAACATTTCGTAGCTTTTACGGCCGATGAAGATAGCATCCACACGGGTAAAAAATTCCTTTAAACCATAGTCCTGGTCTGTAAAACACCAGTCATATTCACCATTTGGCCCTTCAATGTATCCATCTAAAGTTATGGCCAGTCCCAATATTAGTTTTCGCATATCAATCATTTTTTTTGTAAAACAAAAGTGGGTAGAACCGACCATTTCAAATTGTACAAAACGGACATCAATACAAAATATTCGTCGCAAGCGCGACCTGCCCGGGCGTGTGTCCTGTAAAAGCCTTGTAGTCACGATTAAAATGTGCCTGATCGTAATAACCACTTTCGTAAGCCACCTCGGTTAGTGAAAGTAAAGGATACTTTTTCAGGTGATTGAGCGACCTGATGAACCTGCAGACACGCAGGTATTCTTTGGGTGATAAGCCCACAATCTGCTGGAACTTTCGTGAAAGATGGCGTTGGCTAAGGCTGGTATCATTAGTAAGCTGCTTTACAGGCATGTGTTCAGCTGATCTTTGTATCCTCTCCAGACAATAGGCTACCTGCTGGTCGTATTCATTTTGCGTCAATTGTCGCAGCAAATATTGCTGTACGATACATGTACGTGCCTTATGATTACAGGCATCAGCTAGCTTATTCTCTATTTCTGCCGCCATACCATGCCATAAATCTGACAATGCCAAAGTTCTGTCGGCTAATATATGCATCGGTAAATGAAAGAACCTGTACGCCACTCCCGGATAAAAACAAATGGCAACGCAACCAGCGCCTTTGCGCATCTGCACATCCGAGTGACGGCTCATCCGAAAAGTAACAATGCTGCGATTGTACAGCTCGTTGCCAATAATGGCCACAGCGGTATCGGTATAGTTCACAAATAGTTCAACGCAAGTATCAGGTAGTACACGTATATGATTTGTGTCTACATCAGCTTCGCAGTCCATTGTACATATCAGTTTTACGTAGGGCTGCAGCTCGGGAATGACTTCAAACTGCTGAATAAACATATTAATAAATATAGGTTATATCATCAAATTGCGGGCAAATTTTATAATAATAACTTGAATCATAAAGTTAACGCGGATACGGAGCGTATTGAAAGAGTAATTGTCAAATTCCTGAGTAACGCAGCAACAACTGCTAAGTCACTGTAACCGATCATGCGCCTGGCATGCCAGCGGATAAACAACCCTTCCTTTTCGACCGTTAATACCAGCTTAATGGAAATGAAAGCCATTATTCCGTCTAAGCCTATTTATCAGTTCAGAAGTCATTAAGCGACACCAGGAAAAATCTGCGTTAACAGCAAGTTGGGAGCCGGAAGTACATTCTGGTTTTCATTCCGATTTAATGTTTTATGGTATCGTTTCCGCCTGAGACACCAAAAAAGCCCCCCGCTATTGGAGGCCTCGACAGGTTCGGCAATAACGTATCGGCTTGTAATATTTACAAAACGATTATTACTAACATTTATTTCAAACTGAGGCACTACCGGGCTTCGCAATGTATTTCCGCACGATATAGTATAATCGGTCTAAATCGAAAGGCTTTTTTATATAAGCATCAAAGCCGGCCTTATTATATTCTTCGTGGATATTGCAGTTGCAACTCATTGCAATAACGGGCAGGTGTGGATATTTTTCTTTGATCCGGTGGCACATGTCTATACAGATATGCCCATCCAGCTTGTAATCCAGCATAATAATATGTGGCCGAATCTGGTCGATATAATCAATGAGATCTCCAGTATCAGCCGCTAATGGAAAAACAACAAAACCTTCCAGTTCCAGGACCAGGCTAAGTGTTTCCATAACCGCCGCGTCTGTCTCCTGTAAGACTATTTTTTCGCACATAAGACATGGAATAAACAAAGAATCGAACTATTGATTTATATAACAGCATTTAAAATGCTCCCGAATACTGGGGCTTGTCGTCAGTACTTATCCTGTAAAAATTTTTGTTATATCCCAACGACTTTTTTTCCACTATTCCCCTTTCTACAAGCTTTTTCAATCTGGTGTTAAAAGCACTGATGCTCATTTGATGCCCCAAAGGTTTCATTTCCATCCAGAGTGTCTCGGCATCTTTCTCCTCGTCTATACGCGTAATATAGTTGATTATCTTATCGTAAATTAAGATATCTTTTTCCTGTTGTTTTGTCATTCTCGATTTCGAAGACCGATATTTAGGATCGCTTATCATATTATGGGATTACTGAACAAGATATTAATATTTGAGGCAGCTATCAGGATATACTCCGTCGCTTAACAAAGCGATAGACTCGCATTAAGATATTAACCAAAACTGTAGAAAAGTTGGAGTTGGCAAATTGAATCCGTTTTTTTAATAATATAGTCTCCGTTGATGGCTAGTTTTTTTGCTGATGTCCAAATGATGATCATAGAGCGAGTATATAAAAAGCCATATCGCGCCAAAACTCATATCCTTAAAAACTTCTTCGGGCACCTGACGGTAGTTGTACACTTTGCCGGAGTGGTACCGAATGGTCAGCGTTTAATCCGGCATGAGACTATCCATCTTCGTCATCAACTGGAGATGCTTATCCTGCCGTTCTACCTTTGTTATCTGGCAAATACTTCATCAATCGCTTTAAATATGACCATGAAAGCGCTTACCTGAAAACCATATTCGAGGGGAAGCCTATGCCGAAGAAGGCAATCCCGCCTATTTGAAACAAAGGAAATTATGGGCCTGGGCCAGCTATTAACTCAGCTGCATATTTTCGGCCGCATCGTGATGCTAGTTTTGTTCTTCCACGCAATGTTTTAGAAAATGAAGGTTTTGCAGGGCGGCTCCCGCTGTATTATTAAAGTAAACGTAAACGGATTTACCTTCCTGCTGCCACTCTGTCATATACGAAGCATATTCATACAGGAAACTTTCACTATAACTGCCTTTATAATTGCCGGAGGGACCATGGAAACGCAGGTAAACCAGGTCATCGGCGGTAAGCTCCAGAGGCGAGGCTGATTTGGGCATATCTTGCAAAACCATGGCCGCCTGGTGCTGGTTTAAGCGTTCAAAAACTTCATCCCTGTACCATGATCGGTGGCGGAATTCCAGGGCGATGGGCCAGGTATAGGTTTTAAGTATAACAAGCAACGCTTTCAATTGCGGGAGAGCACTTACTTGCAGGCTTGGTGGAAATTGAACAAGCAGGCAACCTTGCTGCGTTTGCGGTAATTGGATCGCTTCCATGAAACGCGCAATGTCTGCTTCGGAGAACAACAGGTTTTTCTGATGGGTAATCTCTTTCCAAAGTTTAAAGGTAAAGCGAAAACTTTCGGTCACCTCGCTTGCCCAGCGTGTCACGGTCTTTGCCTGTGGTATTTTATAAAACGAACTGTTGATCTCAATGCTGTTTTCCTGCAGGGCATAGTAAGCCAGGCGTGACAAATGGCTAAGCTCCGGTGGAAAATCCCGTTTAGGCCGGTCGAGCTGCAGGCCGCTCGTGCCGCCAAAGAATTCCTCCGCCATCAGTCCAGGATAATGTACCAGTGGTGTTCGTCATCCAGCGCATAGCTCAGCCCATCGCTCATTTCATAGACATCGCGGCCGGGTTTTTCACTGTGATAATATTTCTCGTCACGAATGACTGTTCCGTTATTCTCCACGCGCAGGAAAAAAAGCAGTGCGCCCAGATTTGGCGCCACGTCTTTGAGGTGCCTGGCCTCTCCTTCTTTGACAAATGCGGAGCTCATGGCTGACTAAGTTTGGCTTCCATGCTTTGGGTGGTATGCGGAACGGCACGCAGGCGTTCTTTCGGTATCAGCTTACCGGTCGAGCGGCAAATCCCATAAGTTTTATTTTCGATACGTGTCAGGGCGCCTTCCAGTTGTTCGATGAATTTCTTCTGACGTGCAGCCAGTTGATTGGTTTGTTCCTTTTCATAAGTGGCTGATCCATCTTCCAGGGTCTTGCCGGCAATCGCGGCTTCGTCACCATTGGTGTTGGCCGAACTTAATGAGCCGGCCAGTTCGTATAGCTCTTCGCGGGCTATCCGGATCTTTTCCACAATAAGGTCCTTAAATTCCTGTAGTTCGCTGTCGTTGTATTTTGTTTTGATGATCTCTTGTTGCATGATATTCTTAACAAGTTTTGAAAGTAAAGGTTGGCGCAAACATTCCATATTAAATTTCTATAAAAAGCGTCCAGGTAACGGCGCGCACGAAAAGATTTCAACCAATAGCTACAACGTACACCGCCGGTTTACTGCATATCAAAGTGAGCTTAATAGCGTTCAAACCAGAAAGCGTCAAACAATTAAAGCTAATCCGCTACGACCCGCACACCCGATGTTTAAAGAATACCTGGTCGGGGCGGCGTTTCCTGCGGATTGTTTTCCGGCGGATACTCGTCCGGTATGATCTGCGGGTCTTCCTGCTCCGCCGGATCTTCCTGCGGGCTTATTTCCGGATTTTCTTCCGGCACCGGATATTCCGGTTTCTCTCCCGGAAAGGTCTCATGTTGCTTTCCCATTGTGTTTCGTGTTATCTTTAAATATAACCTCCCACTGCCGCTATTGTTTAAAACCTCCTGATTTATTAAAACAGCCCGGCCCAGTCATCCTCATTGTTAGCTATCATCACATGTCCTCCAGGTTTTTTAAGCGAAAGATCTCCCTGGCAATGAGTTTGCTGTTACAGCCAAGTTCTTCCAGCGTGCAGCAAATAGTCTTGATCTTCACCGGCAAATCACCAACGGTTTCCATCAGGTCGATATGTAACGGTGCCTTTGTATCCTGACTCCCTTTTAAGCTGTTAAAAAGTTCATAAGCTGCTTCCCGCCCATTTCCAAAGAAATATTTCCCGTAATTCACAAAACCCTGCGGCGTGCTGACGCTAAGTAAAATATAAAATTGCGTTTCCATAGGATGTTAAAATCAAAGGGCCCCTGTAAGCAGGAGCCCTTCGGTTTAAAAAATAATTTTTAAAATAATTACATTTATTTGATCTCGATCTGGCGGCGCACCAATTTGGCCTCCTCGCGTTTAGCGATATCAATGTGCAGGATGCCGTCGGTATAAGAGGCATCGATCCTGCTGTCGTCCGCGCTTTCAGGCAGCGTAAACGAGCGCACAAAAGAACTGTAGCTGTATTCGCGCTTGTTGTAATTTTTTGCGTTGTCCTGTTGATTAGCGGAGGTTTCCACCGAAATGGTTAAGTTGTTGCGTTCCAGGTTCAGTTTAAAATCATCCTTTTTCAAACCCGGTGCAGCCA
Source organism: Mucilaginibacter lappiensis (assembly GCF_050433765.1). GTDB lineage: Bacteria > Bacteroidota > Bacteroidia > Sphingobacteriales > Sphingobacteriaceae > Mucilaginibacter > Mucilaginibacter lappiensis_A. The sequence continues at coordinate 123,140 of NZ_JBNPWP010000014.1, forward strand.
GTTCTACATGATAGTTATTTTCGCTTTCGCTGATATTAACAGCAGGCACGCGGGTAACCATACGGTCGCTAACGAACGTGTCGTTAAAGATGGATTCAAAAACATCATTAATGCCTGGCAATAATGAATTGTTACGGTTGTTGTTAAATTTAACTAAGGTCATGGCCTTTTCTCCTTTAAATTTTACTTTAAAAAATAAATGAACAATAATTAATTAAACCGATCATACTGATCATTGTACCTCTTACAAGCAACATGCCAATCCAAAATGATGATAGAAAAAATGAAAATCCGGCAGTTTCAGGCTGAATTTTTTTCAGGGCGAGTGCCATTTTTTCACTGGCGAAGCGTGTTGCATAAGGCGTCTGCAGCTATTTTACCAACGTATCAAACTTTATGCGCCTCTGGCGCTTATGTATGCCTATGGCAGCTATCAAAAATGTTAAACCACTCAGCGCAGAAAAGCTGTTTGATCTGTTAAAAACGGAATTCGCGGATTATATCAATGAAAAACTGGGTTCCAACCTGGCGATTGAATACGCGCATGTGTATGATGTGATCAATGTGCTGTTCCCGGAAGTAATCGACGGCCCAGCCCTGACCATCACGGTAACAGACGACGTCCTGATCGTTACTGTTCATGCGACCGATTCGGATTACAATACCGATTTACTGGAAGAACATTTGATCCGTTTCCTGGAGTTAAAAGCCAGTTAGCCGGCCATTTTATTTACGACGTGATTGGCCACAGCATTAACCACTTTCCTTTTGATTTTGTTTTTTTTGCTGACGGCATCCGCTGCCGCGTCTTTAGCAAACGACTTGATTTTCTTTTTCAGGCTTTTGCGGGTGTCCTTGCCGATTTCGGTCAGGAACAGAAAAGCGATGGCGCCTGCAGCCACCGCGCCTATAGCGATAGCACCGATCAGTGCCGTGTGGTTATCTTTTTTTAATGGATTTCTCATAAAAGATGAACACCGCTTGCCGCTTATTGTTCGCACTTTACTTCAGCTGGTGACGCTTTCAGGTCCGACGAGAAATATTTGCTTTAACAGCTCAGCCGTGCCGTTTTGCGCCGGTGAGGAGGGCAACTTAACGGGGTTTATCCAGGTATGACATCTGCGCGCACTTGAGATTAATAGAAAATACTATTAGATAAGTTTAAATGTATAAGAATATCTAATAGTGCAGTGATACTCCGGTCATAAGTTGAAGTTCGAGTAACCTATCAAATAAGACCAGTATCATTGCTTTGTTATTTTTCTGATGACACCATTAACTTGATCCGCCACAAATATACCGTTTGGGTTTACGGTTAGCCCTGTCGGAACGTTGAAACTTGCCTGTAATGCAGATCCATCCTGGTAACCCTCGGGTAAGTTTCCGGTAATAGGAGTAAGAACATTAGTATACGAAAGATGAAACAACTGGTTTGATACCACTTTATTTCCGTCCGAAAAAGATCTGACAAAGAAAAACACATTTTCATATGGAGATAGATTATAGTCTTTATCTCGTTTAGTTACGGCAAAAGTTTCAATGTAATGGAGATTTTTATAGTCGGGTTTCAACCTATAGACAGTTGTTACCTTGCCTTGTTTGCTGATTTTCCTTATACTTTGCCCCACATCGATACCTCCGCCATCGACGACCCAAAGGTAACCGTCTTCCCCAAATTTGAGATAAGTTGGATAGGTGAAATGTGCGTTTTCGCCTTGCCCGTCTGCATACCCGCGCACGCCCTTTTTTCCTGCAAGTATGCTCGTACCTCCCTGTTTTGTAAATTTAATAATTCGGTTGTTGAGGAAATCGGCCATGTAAATGCTGCTGTCAGGTGCTATCGCTAAGTCAAGGATCTGCGTAAGTTTTTCCTTCACCGGCAGAACAGTTATTTTTTTGTTCTTATCTGCTTTAACTATAGCATTGGTATCAATACTGCCATCGGTATTCGAATATCTACTTACAAAATAGACACTGCCGTTCGCCCCCGCTTTGATGCCGTAAGGACTGTCATAACTCAAATATTTACTGTAAATTCCATGAGGGCTCACTTTGTAAATTGCATTGCTGAAAGGTAGAGTAACATACATCGATCCCACAGCATCACTGCATATATAGCAAGGATATGGCAATGACGGCAAGTTGGTCCCGGAATTCCTGCCAACTACTGTACTCACTACATAGGATGAAGTCAATGAACTTGCTGTTGAAGTAGCTAAACTAATATTTTTTTGTTCCGAAATTTTAGACAATGGCGTGTCTTTTTTACAGCTTTGTAACGGTAGAATTCCGGACATGCATACGCTAAGCGAAATCATCTTGATAACTTTTGCTTTCATGGTAACTTAATTGGTTATTCAAAACTAACAGCAAAATAGCTTGCAAATATGGGTCGACTATAATTGTGAAAAAATTGTAAAGAAATGACCGGGTTCTATGATAATCTTATGCCGTGATCCCTGCCGGATCATTACCAAATCCTTAGGACCAAGGGATGCGGATGTCCAGGGAAGCCTGACCAAAACATGGCTTGCCCCTCCGCTTCATTATGAGTTTATGTGAGAAATAAGAAGCAAAAGACAATAATTAGAAATTCCTAAATCAACCTTTTTCGGCCCGATATGCGGTTGGACATTGGTCATTGTATTGCACTCGGCCTTATTGTGTTCGGCTCCAGGGGGGAATTAAAATCGGGTCCGGAACGAAAGAACCTGTGCTCTTACATTCAAAGTTCGTTTCAGGACCTGCAAAGACCCGAAGGCGTACAGCTCTACCAAGACAATTAATAAGACACGCATCGTCCGGGGTCTTGAAGCTACTGAAGCAAGCCATCTTTCAAGGGAAGCTTCTTGGGCTTCACTTTGGCGAAGCGCCGGGCCCTTAAAACCCCGGCGGTATTTTTATTAATCAATCACTGTTCCAGATTAGCAACTTGCTGATATATAGCAAATAGTGTTTTATTGAACGAATTATTGTGACAAACGAACATGGAGTTATTCGCTTTTCAGCGTAGTGTCATATCCAAAAAATTATTGCATAAAGGTATGCTTGAACAAGCCGTGCGAATCAGTAAACAAGATCTTGAGTCGAGAGATATTTAGTGACAAAAAATCGGACAAGACTTGATTTTCAAGCTTGTCCGATTCGGTAGCCCTACTAGGCGCACTAACCGCACCCCGTGCGAAGTCGAGCCCCTCTTAAATGACATCTTATTACAGGTTAAACGCTTGAATAAGGAAGACCAGCTTAACCTTTTAGAAAAGCTTGCACTGTTAATTCGTAAATCTGAACACAAGGAAAATAAAACAAAGTTAACTTCTATATCTGGCGTAGGTTCTTCTCTATGGAGCAATACCGGTATTGACGGATATATCGACCAGGAAAGACAGTGGTAATAATGCTGATTTTTATCAAAAGCGTATTTTTCTGGATACTGCTCCGCTAATCTATTTCATCGAAGGCCATTCAACTTACCAGGATAAATTAATGGCGTATTTTACTTCGAATGATAATGGAGATTTTACTTTCATTACCTCTTCCATTGCGCTTTTAGAAGTTTTGGTTAAACCTTTAAAGGAGGGCAAATCAAAACTCGTTACCCAGTATAAAATTCGCTTTTTGTAGGTTTGCAGAAAATATATTAAAATTCCTTTTTTATGAGGGCAATTTTACCTTAATTTTAGGTGATATGAGACATACTAACAAGCTAATTTTATTAACTGCGATTTGTGCAATAACAGTTAATGCGTTTTCTGTGCATGCTCAACAAAATAATGATATAAATAGAATTACTCAACGTGATGGCAGGCATGACTTCGATTTTGAAATAGGCACCTGGAAGACAGCGTTAAAACGTTTACAGGAGCCTCTGACAGGTTCATCGTCATGGGTCGAATACAGCGGTACCACTGTGGTCAGGAAGGTTTGGAACGGTCGTGCCAACCTGGTCGAGCTCGATGTGACAGGTCCTTCAGGACATATTGAAGCGTTAAGCTTGCGCCTATATAATATAGTAGCCCATCAATGGAGCTTGAATTTTTCCGGTAGCGGCAGTGGCGTTATGAGCCAACCGACTATAGGGCAATTCCAAAATGGACGAGGAGAATTCTACGATCAGGAAACATATAATGGCAGAGCAATCTTAGTCCGGTTTATAATATCTGATATCACAGCCAACTCTTGTCACTTTGAACAAGCCTTTTCTGCTGACGGCGGCAAAACATGGGAAGTAAACTGGGTGGCAACAGATACAAGAGTAAGATAATAGCTGGCAGCCGGAGCAATGGTAAGCTCCTTAGCCGCCAAATTATTGTCCGCAAAGTTTGCTATTGAAGACCATTCTGCTAGCGTAACTAAATCATTATAACTACTTTTATATCAACCTGGTAATACGCCGGTAAGGTCCTTTTTATATACCAATGCAAATCGTTTTATCATGAAAAGAAATAATTTTATTACTTCCGTGCTAATGTTTGCGGCGATGCCGTTAACATCCCTTGCTATTGATGTAAAAAGATTATTGCGCATAAACAAGGGCTTTAAAATAAACGCGGGAGAAGGCCGCATACATGGCCATATTAAATTAAAAGGGGTCAATTCCAACATATTGGATGTAAAAATATCCGGCAGTGATACCGATGGTGACCTGGCCATTTTTGAGCAAACAAGTTTATCGCAGGGCCGGGGTACACCGCTGCATGTCCATCTTTTGCAGGATGAAATATTTTACGTTTTAGATGGCGCCTACTATTTCCAGGTTGGCAAAGACAAGTTTCATTTACGTACAGGAGAAAGTATTTTTTTACCCCGCAATGTACCTCATGCCTGGACCCAAGTATCCGAAAAAGGAAAAATGACGGTTACATTGCAGCCGGCCGGTAAACTTGAAGAATTTTTTGTAACCATGCAGGCTTTAGATCATGAGCCAACAGAACAGGAACTTGCCAAAATTTTTAACGACCATGACATGCAAATTGTAGGTCCTCCCTTAAAACTGGATTAAAATTCATAGCGTTTCAGTGTACCATTAGAAGCACCGGGTAAGGTGCTCCGTCACTTGGCGTCTTTGTAGGCCTCCTCTTAGAATAATCTTTAGTGTTTCCGATAAACAGGGATTGTCCTGTAAATAAGCAAAGTAGCATTTTTCGGAGTATTCCCGAGGTAGACTAAACCAATAGGATCGTCATCGTATTTGTCGTCACAATTACATATTAGCCGGGGTCTGGGCGAAACTCAGGCTTTTAACTGGTGTTCAATATTCATCAGCAACTTATAAAAGGCATGGTATATTTTTCGTAATTGGGCAGGGTTATTAATGCCCTCGTCAATGTTTAGTTCCAGATAGGCATGTTGTTTGTCATTCTCATCTGTATCAACATAAATTCCGCAGTCAAAGCTTTCAAGCATTGAAAAAACTTTTTGTATATCAGCATCCGCAAATACATGCCGAACCTTTTCCTTATTGTCGGTTTTAATAACGAGGTGTTTATCCAGGTTTGGATAGCCAATTTCCACATCCTGCATGCCAAAAAATTTACCAACCTGGTCGATAAAACTTTTATCATGTATGGCGAATTTAAAGGTATTTTTATGTGACAGAATCGCACTCAGCTGGGTTAATGCCGAGCTAGCTTCAAAGCCTCCGCCCAAATCGATGCCAATATATAATTTGATCTGCTTTTTTCCCTGTTTTATGAGCAAGTTATAATCAAATATATCTTCCTGGAGGATGGACGCTACACCAACCCACACTTGCTGTTCGGTATTGCCTGAAACGATCTTTATATCTTCCATGAATTTAATAACAGATTAAACAAGCTTATGTTTAACTAATTGGCCACTACGCGTTTAAACTAAGTACAAACTGAACTATCTTTTTTCGGTAAGCCCCTTTTCATTCACTGGAAAGATATGCCAGAATGTAGCCACTTCGCCACGATGGAGCAACCGGAGCTTTTTTCGCCGATTTTAAGGAATTTGCCGCGGGCTTTGACATTCATCGCCAGGTGAATTATCGGCACTTCAACAAAAAACAGCCAGTGCTGCGGGGATAATATACACTAAGACAGTAGAGGCTGCGTTAAAAATATATCAGTTATTTCAACCAACACCACTACTATTTCTACTGGTGTTTCTATTGTTTATTGATAAAAAAATAAAGCTTATGGAAACGATCAAGTGTTTCTGATGAATCTTTCATGATCCTATTGTCTGTTTTAAATTTTATACAGCAAAATTAAATCCAGGTTATGACAGCAGTGTGTCAGAGGTGGTATTTTTCTTTTATTATAAATGAAATTATTTTGCCAACAAACCTATTGTCATTATCAGATTATACAGCCATTACTAGAAATGATCCGTATAGTTCTTTTACAGAAATAGCTGATCTATGGCGGCCGCAATAGCACTGCCCTCTTCGCCAATTCGCTTTCTTTCCTAAGATCTTGAACTTAAGCACTAAAGGTGGGCATTTTGAAATTGGCCAAGCGGGGGTCAATCAGGTGTGGATTATCCACCCTTTTCGCCAATTAACTTTCTTTTTCTAATAGATTAAACTTAAGCGCTTAAGGTGCTCATTTTAAAATTCGTTAAAGGGATCGATCAGGAGTGGCTAATCCACTCTGGTCAATTGAGTATGCATGTAGTATATAAAATTGGAATT
>NZ_JBNPWP010000015.1:0-111086 GCF_050433765.1 Mucilaginibacter lappiensis
TGGTGGAAAAAGACCTATTGATATGATCACCTTAAACAACACAAAATAAACCTGCTACCTTGTCATCGAATTACTAAACCCTTACAGCAATGACATGGTGGAGAATATCAAGATGAGTCGCTTTCCCTTACTGATTATAAACAAACTTATACCCAATACCCCTAACAGTTTGCAGGTATTGCGGCGAATCGGCGTTGGTTTCAATTTTTTTGCGGAGGCGCACAATGTGCATATCAAGGGTGCGGGTGTTTACATCGGCGTTGTAACCCCAAACTTCCATCATCAGTTCTTCGCGGTTTATAACCTTGTTCTTGTTTTTCAGGAAATAAAGCAATATCCTGTTTTCCAAAATGGTAAGCTCAATTTTGCGATTATCCCTGATGAGCAAATGGGTATTTGGCAGGTGTTCCATATTGGCAAACCTGTACGACTCTGATTTTTCGCTGTTCAACGAAAATTTGATCTTATTATCAATCATCGCAACCAGCACATCCATGTTAAAAGGCTTGGTAATATAATCAGATACGCCAAAGTTATAAGCCTCAATCTTGTCAACATCCTGGGCTTTGGCCGTCATCATAATAATAAGCTTGTCATAACCTTTTTCCCTGATGTTGTTACACACCTGCGATCCGGGTTTACCGGGCAGCATCCAATCCAGCAAAACAATATCGGGCTGTTCTTCCAGTATTATATTTTCGGCATCGTCGCCATTATCGGCTTCCAATACTTTATAACCTTCTGACTGCAAACGTTCTGCCACCAGGAAACGCAGGTTCTCATCATCCTCAACCAGCGCAATTTTAATTTCTTTGTTCATATCTTAATTTTCGTATGGAAGCGTAACTTTAAATTCTGAGCCCTCATTAATTTTACTGTGAACAGTTATTTCTCCATCCATAAAATTAACCAGTTCTTTACAAAATGCCAAACCCAAACCCACACTCCCATTTTGGTTATATTGGTTCTCTATCCTGTAAAATTTCTTAAAAATATTATTCAGTTCCTCTTTAGGGATCCCTATGCCCCTGTCAACAAATGAAAACACAATATTCCTCTTTTCATGTGCAATATTTATGTTAAGTTCTTTTTTCTGCGGATGCGAGTACTTGTAAGCATTTTCAATCAGGTTTTGAAACACGCTACCCAAAAGTACCGGATCAGCATAAAATGTACGAACCCCGCTCGCCTTAAAGTTCAATTTAAAATCGGGATATTTAATTTTAAAGGTATCAATATATCGCCTAACAAAATCATCAACAACTATTTCTTCTTTTTTTAGGGTGATGGATTTGTTTTCGAGCTGGGTAAATGATAACAGCTTATTCATCAGATCGTTCAGCTTATCCGCTTCTTCATCTAAAATTTTACCGTAGTGCTTACGCTGTCTTTCGGTAAGTTCACCATCGCCGCGTAAATTTGAACCGGCAATTTTAATCACACTTACAGGTGTTTTAAATTCATGGGTAAAATTGTTTATAAAATCGTACTGCAGCTTAAACAGCTTCAGGTTAACATTTAAATTACGGTAAATAAGCCAGCCTATCAGCACCAAAAAAAGCGATATCAATAACACCACTGCACCAATAGGCATAAACCGGCGGTTAATTTCGGCCGTAAGATAACCTTGTTCCGAACTAAAAAACAGTTTATAATCAGAAAAGGCCCCGGGAAATGACACCTCAGTTATCATTTTATCACCCTCGCTGTCAATAGGATCATACACTACGGGTTGTATCGATACATTCTGGTACAGCTCATGCCGCGAGTTTTTTACCTTTAGTAAATACGGATCGAGGTAAAAGGTCATCATATTTTGTTTATATGATGCCGAAGGGGTATTAAACTGCTGTAGTTCGCGGTATATCCTGATATCCTCGCGCCGCAATATATTAGTATAGGTTATTTTATCTGATTTTACATCCCAAAACGTTTTAAACAGTTCATCCTGGGTTGATACACGTGAGGTATCTGAAAAAGCAATAAAGTCACTCAGTTTATCGGCCATAACCCTAAAATCAGATTCATCAGCAGGCCTGGTCTGTTTAGTGCCGTATACTTTACCGTTCAGTATCCCATATTGGTATATCCCTTTAACCGATATGTCCAGATTATTTTTACGGACAGTAATATTGGTCTTGCTCCCTATCAGCACATCATAAAAAACAATTTTTTTTACAAACGCATAGTCATGAAAAACCGATGCCGCATACTTAGCTGCAGATGCCGAATCTAAAAAGCCCTGATAGGAGGTTACCTCGGGTATTTTGTTTTGAAAAAAATCATTGTAGGGTTTAATGGTTTGCTCAAGTACTTCTATTTTTTTAGAAGCAAACTCGTTCTCCACATATTTTGCCGTAAGGTTAAAGGATACAAAAAGTGCAACCACAAAAGTCACTGATATGAGCACCAGGAATATGATGATCAGTGAAAAATTTTTGCGGTAAACATTTTTATGTACTTGCATAGGGGTTTAAGGTTTAACCCGCATGTTATTCTCCAGGAATTTTTCTATCTCGGCATACATTTCCATACGGGTATGCTCGCTTCTGAAAAAGGCGCGTTCATTTGGTTTTAAAAAATACTTCACATCAACGTTTCGCTTACGCAACTCACGTACAAACTGATTTAACTCACTAATGTTTGCACGCTGGTCTTTTGCCCCCTGAAAAATAATTAACGGAACTTTTATTTTATCCGTATGAAATACCGGCGAAATGGCCCTTAACTGATCGGCGTCAGTCTCAGGATTTCCAACCTTTTCGTAGGTCATTTTTAAATATGGTTTAAAAAATGGCGGTGCATCTTTTATAAACGTAAAAAAATTAATAAGCCCATATTGTACAACGGCGCAATTATAAAGCTCAGGATGGAACGATACCCCATACAATGCAGAAAACCCACCAAAGCGACCGCCAAAGATGGCTATCTTTTTAGGGTTGGCTATTTTTTTATCAATAAGCCAGTTTACCCCATCAGTTATATCATCCTGTATTTTACCGCCTACCTGTTTAAAGCCCGCACTCCAAAAAGCCTTGCCATACCCGGTTGATCCACGGTAATTTACCTGAAAAACGGCATAACCCCTGTTGGCTAAAAATTGTACCTGCTCATCATACCCCCACGAGTCGCGGTTCCAGGGGCCATCATGCGGCATCACCACTATGGGTAAATTGGTGCGTTTGGTGCCCAGTGGTAAGGTCAAATATCCATTTATGAGCAAGCCATCACGTGCTTTATAGGTAATGGGTTGCATAGCACATAACTCATTGGGTACCAAACTTGAATTTATGTCGCCCAGTTTAGTTAGTTTATCTGTTTTACTTTCATACAGATAATAAGAACCGGGGTTGCGGTCGGTATAGGTATTTAAAATGAATTTATTTTCGGCGCTATCCCGGTCTATCACCCGTATTTCGTTACCCTTAAGCTGCGGACGTTGCTGCAAATTATGGTATATGTGCTCAATAGCCGGTATTAAAAAATGTTTACGCGGCTTTGCTTCTTCCCAACCGGCAAACTCAACCCGCCGTTTGTTTTTTGAATATTCAACATATAATACATCGGCTTTGCTGCAGCTAAAAATTGTTTTTTGCTCCTTGCCATCCTCCGCATTGATTTCAACCAGCGCTGTTTTGTCGCGGTTAACGTTTGACAGGGCATAGAAATAGTTTTTTACCCCTGTAAAAGCAATTGGTTTTACCGAGTTCTTAAAATTATTCTCAATAATAGGTTTAAAGGGCGCATTATCATTGGGTCGGTATAAAATGGTTTCGTTTACCCCGTCTGATGATTTAACCAAACGTATTTTACCATCAGCATCCGGAAACCACTCTGTTATATTACCCGGGTTTACCAGGTAAGGTTGCAATTCGCCTGTTTTTATATTAAGGTGGTATATATCAAAATTTGCGGGATCGCGCTTATTCATCCTAATGGTGATCACATCGGGCTGTTGTTTATTGCGGTTAACCAGGCTCACCCGTACCTTTTCCTGCGACAGGATAATGCGCATCTTTTGGGTAGCTACATCAATAGCATACATTTTTAAACTATCATTATCAATAATGTCCTGGCTAAAAATCAGCTGGTTATTATAGGTCCAGAAGTAATCGCCCCGTATCGAATAATCGGTGAACGAGCTTGCCATGCATTCTTTACCATCGGCCAATGATTGTATAAAAAGGTTCTGTTTATCTTTATATGGCTTTAAATAAGAAACATACTTGCCATCGGGCGATATTTTATAAACGCTTTTTTCGGGGGTCTTAAAAAAATCAATTATAGGTATTTGCCTTACCTTATCCTTGCAGGAACATAAGGTGACTATAAAAACAATTAGTAGCAGGTGTTTCAATTGGCCCAGCATGGTGAATTTTCCCCATTTTATTATTCTGGTCAAATTAGTTAAATAACTTAATGTTATCAAAATGTCACTACAATTTTACCCGTTTAAAGCGTTATATGAATATTAAAAGAAACGGCCTAAACTATAAATATTAATTGATTATTTTTGAGCAGATGAGGGCTTTATTCAGTACTATTATTCTTGTTTTTACAATGGCTGCCAGCCTTTTTGCGCAGGATAACGACCTGCTGCTGGCCAAGCAATACAGCACTAACGGCGAAACTCAAAAGGCACTTGAAATATACCAGAAACTGTATAAACAGAATAACGAAGCTTACTACACCTACTACATTAATACGCTGCTAAGCCTTAAAAAATTTGATGAGGCCGAAAGCGCGACCAAAAAACTGGTACGTAAACATCCCGAAGCTCATGAATATCAGATTTTGCTGGGCACGGTTTATACCCAGCAGGGCAACGTTAATAAAGCCGATGCCATATATAACGACCTCATAAAAAACCTGCCTGCCGACCGTAACGAAATATCAAACCTGGCTGGTCAGTTTTACCAGAGCTCAAACCTCGATTATGCTATAAAAATATTTCAGCAGGGCCGCAAAATAATGAATAACAATGAGGCATTTACTTACGAATTGATAAACCTGTACCGCTTTAAAAGAGACAAGATTGCCCTGACCGAAGAATACCTGAATTTTTTACCCGCGAACCCTAATTTTATTAATCAGGCCGAAAACGCCTTTGCTACCATATATGAGGGCGATAGCGATTATAACATGCTGAAAGGTGCTTTACTAAGGCGGATACAAAAAGACCCGCAGCAAATTATTTATACCGAACTGCTTACCTGGCAGTATATGCAGCAAAAGGAATTTGACCTTGCCCTGAACCAGGCACTGGCTTTAAGCCGCAGGCAAAATGACGATGGCAGCAGTATTTTTGAATTGTGCCGCACCCTTAACTCCAACGAGGCTTATGATGCTGCCATACGGGGATATGAGTTTATTATAAGCAAGGGTAAAACCCTGTCGCTGTATATCCCTGCTAAAATTGAACTGATCAATACAAAAAATTTAAAGGTAACATCGGGCAAATACCTGCCTGCCGATCTGGTAGGGCTTGAACAGGATTATACCGACCTGCTTACCGAATTTGGCCGTAACAACAGCACCGTTTTTGCCATGCAAAAGCTGGCACAGTTACAGGCATTTAAACTACATAAACTTAAGGAGGCGCAAAAACTGCTGGAGGATGCTGTAAACATCCCCAACATCAGGCCCGAGCTGCTGGCCTCCTGCAAGCTTGACCTCGGCGATGTATACCTCATCAATAACCAACCCTGGGAGGCTACCCTGCTATATAGCCAGGTTGAAAAAGATTTTCCCAATACCGATATAAACCAGGACGCCAAATTCCGAAACGCCAAACTGGCCTACTATACTGGCGACTTTACCTGGGCCAAAGGACAGCTTGATGTATTAAAGGCCGCCACATCGCAGTTAATTGCCAATGACGCGCTTAATTTATTGCTGCTGATAGCTGACAATACCGCTATTGATAGCGTAGGTGGGGCCTTAAAGGTCTATGCCCGGGCCGATCTGCAGATATTTGCTGAACGACCAGATAAGGCCATCATGACATTAGATAGTATTGATAAAAAATTTCCTAAGAACAGCTTGAGCGATGATATCCTGATGTCGAAATCGCGCATTTTGATACAGCAAAAAAATTATGCCCATGCCGTACCGCTGTTAAAAAAAATAGCCGATGAACACCCCAACGACCTATGGGCTGATGATGCCGTTTTTATGCTGGGCGATATTTATGATAATCGCCTTAATGATAAAGCCAGCGCCAAGGTATGGTATCAGAAAATTATAACCAACTATCCCGGCAGCCTCTGGATAAATGAAGCCCGCAAACGTTTCAGGCTGTTAAGGGGCGATAAGGCGGATTCGTAGATGGTTTATTGGTTCACTTGTTCATTAGTAAATTAGTAAATAGTTCATTAAGCATGGTTATAATTCATGCCATTCAACCAATGAACTAATGAACCATTTAACTATTTTTGCACCACGATGATTGTATATAACGACACTATAATAATTGATGAAAGCATTCATGACGAATGGCTTAACTGGATCAGAACTGTTCACATACCTGCTATAATGGCTACCGGCTGTTTCAGCTCTTATAAAATATTAACGGTTATCGACTCACCTAACGAGGGCGTTACCTACTGCATTCAATATAATGCCGATAGTATTGAACAGTTTCAACAATACTACATGAACCACCTGCACAAGTTCCAGGGCTTCCACCAGGAGCGTTTTGACGAAAAGTTTGTGATGTTTAATACGTTAATGGAGGTAGTGGAGTAAAGGATTTAAAATCACCCTATCCTCTACCCTCTCCGTATTCAACACTCTTCGCGCGTCATTGCTTCGTACCTCGCAATGACACGCGGTTAAATAAACAAAAAAGGTGCTTCTTCCGAAGCACCTTTTTTGTTTATTTGGTGATGAGGTTATATAACTCATCCAGTTTTGGCGTCAGCACAATTTCAATGCGCCTGTTTTTGGCGCGGGCCTCGTTGGTAGGCGCCGGGTCAATGGGCTGGAACTCGCTTTTACCGGTAGCGGTTAAGCGATGTGGGTCAACCTTTTCAACTTCGGTTAAGTAGCGCGTTACTGATGTGGCACGTAAAACGCTCAGGTCCCAGTTGTCTTTGATCTGGCCCAGGTTTATTACTTTCTTATCGTCGGTATGTCCCTCAATGGCCATGTTAATGTCTGCTTCCTTATTCAGCACAATGGCCAGTTGCTTCAGGGCCGCTTTACCCTTATCGTCAATAATAATACTGCCCGATGGGAACAGCAGCTTATCTGCGAGTGAAACATATACCTTACCGTTGCGTATATCAACTGTTAAGCCACTTTGCTGAAAGCCAAGCAATGCCTGCTGCAACTTATTTTTAAGTGCATTAGCTGCTTCATCGCGTTTACGCAAAATATCTTCCACCTCTTTTAAACGGGCCTCACGCTTTTCCAGGTCGGCAGCCAAACGTTTCAATTTTGATGAACTGGTGCTAAGGTTACTGTTCAGCGTACTGTTGTTATTCCTCAGATTAGCTAACTCCCGGTTCAGGCGCATAGTATCGGCCTTTAACTGAAAAACCTGGGTTTCCAGTGTTTCGGTACGAGTGGTTAATGAATCGCGCTCAGCTATAAGTGCTTTATATGCCTTCGGCGACATGATCTTACAGGAATAAAAGCTAAAGCAAACAACAACGGCTAACAGATAATATTTGATCTTCATTGTAATATTGGGTTTAAATATATTAGGCAAGGGCATTTCTTAAAAACACATTAAGCGGGTATATGTGGCTGCATACCCCTGCTATTTGTGCTGCAATGTTACTTTTAGTCATCTCTTTGTCGGTCAGTTTGTGCCAGGCAATAAAGCTTTTAAGCTTCAACAGGTCGATGTTCTCATTATCGGCGCTATATTCCCGCGGGACAGATTTTAATTGCTCCTGCTGCTTAAAATCGCCAAATAACCTAATAAATTCTTTGTCCTCAATGATCTGTCGCAGATCATGGGCATTATAATCAATTTCCTGGCGTATAGCTTTTAGGTGTGCTGCCTCGGGCAACCAATATCCACCGGCAATAAACGAGTTACCATCGGGCTGTATCTGCAAATAGTATTCGGCGCCGCCTAACTTTAAACCTTGTGTAGGCAGGCTTATACCAAAGTTAGTTTTATAAGGTGTTTTATCTTTTCTGAAACGGATATCACGGTAAATGCGCATCACACATTTTTTTGGGTCGAGCGCCTCGTCAATAGCGGGATCAACCTTATGCATCTCCTTTAGCAATTGGGCGGTAAATTCAATAACATTTTCGCGGGCCTTATCGTAACGCGCCTTATTGTCTAAAAACCATTCACGGTTATTGTTATTAGCAAGATCTTTTAAAAATTCAAGACTTTCCTGGTGTATCATCGGTATCTAAATAGGGCTGATAATGTATTTTGGGTGATAACCAATATAATAAAAGCACACGCGAATATCTGAAATTTATAGGTGCAAGTGCAAAGCAACCTAAAATTATGACACTTAAATACAACCAGGGCGAATCGGAGTTATGAGTTATCAGGTAAGTAAGCCAGGCAAGGCCCAATGCTTCGCCTACGTTTAAGGCATAGCTTACATACATGGCGGCATAAAAATAGCCCGGTTCAATTTCAAAGTGCAAATTGCAATGCGGGCAGTTGAGGTTTATCCTGTTCGAAAAACTATAAGCCCCTCCCTGAAACATATCCCCCCTGCGGCATCTTGGGCATTTACAGTGAAGCATGGCCCATGATTTTGGCGTTTGAGGCATAATATTGTACATTAGATGTGGGTCGGGTACGGGCCCGTGGTTCGAGGGGTGTGGTTCGTGGTACATAATAAACATTACACGAACCCGAAAACACGAAACACGAACCTTAGTTCAGGTGCAGTCTTTCTTTACGTATGTTGATATCCACGTTTTTACGGCGATATTTTTTATACCATATAAAGCCAACAATACCTACGGCCAGGTACGGCGCACCTAATAAAAATAAAATACCATTGTTTAAGCCTTTTGCTTTATTACCCCCCGACTGGCTATTGGTTTCGACAGTAGCGGCGCATTGCGCGCATTGAGCTTTTACAGGTTGCCTGCTGCAAACCAAAAGGCCCAGGGCAAATACAAATAATATAATTTTAAAACCTGTTTTCATATAGGCAAATTTAACTAATTATTAACTAAAAATGATAATACGGCTGTATCATCAAATAAACAATAACACCGCTGGCCGTAACATATAACCATATAGGGAACGCCCATCTTACCAGTTTCTTATGTTTGGCTACCTGCATTTGTAATCCCCGGTAAAAACTCAGTAAAATAAGCGGTAAAACACCTGCAGCCAGCACAATGTGCGGTACTAATATACTAAGATACAAGGTACGCATACCACCCGCCGCGGCTCGCTCTGCCGGCGAAAGCACGCCGTCAAAATTAGCATCGCCATACAGGGTATCGGTACGCATCAGGTAATGGAACAGGATGTACGATACCAGGAATAATGACGACAGGCAAAAGGTAATGATGTTAAGTCTTTTATGAACTTTTATATTGCCCTGTTTTATAAAGTATAATGAGGTAAGCAACAGTATGGTACAGGTACCATTCAGTGCGGCATTAAGCATGGGCAAATAAGGGGTAAATGCCGGGGCAACCGCGGGCCCGGGGATGAGGTGCCTGTTTAAAACGATAACTACTGTTATTACAAATATGGTAACTGCCGCAACAAAGCGGAATATAAATTTATCAGTCATTCTTTTAAGATTCAGGAATCAAGACAAAAGAGTCAAGATTCATTTTTTGTTTTATCATTAGTGTAAGCATCCCTTATGCTGGTTCTTGATTCTTACATCTTGTTTCTTATGTCTAATACAAGGCTTTATCAACTTTGCGCAACTCTTCGGCTATTAATACTTTAATTTCGTCAGTAAGGCGGTTAATATCATTGGTATTAGCGCCCGAGTAATACCCCCTGATGCGTTTATCCTGATCAATCAGGATCAGCTTGTCGCTGTATATGTAATCGTCATCACCGGCTTTCAGGGCATCAACCAAAAACCCTTTGCGGGCCAGGCTGTAAATAGATGTGGTATCACCCGTTAAAAACAACCAGCGGTTTGACGCGGGTTTCAGGCTATCGGCATATTTCTTTAAAACAGTGGTTGAATCATGCTGCGGATCAACCGTGATGGAGGCGAAGTACACCATCTTGTTTTTCATATATGTTTCGGCCAGGTAGCCCAAATTTCTGTTAATGGTGGTGCACACTGCCGGGCAATGTGTATAAAAGAAGCTTGCTACAAATATTTTCCCTTTAAAAGTGGTCTCAGATACCGGCTTGCCGTTTTGATCAGTAAGGTTAAAAGCAGGCAGTTTATGGTAAATAGTATCCGGAATAAACTTGCCGTGAAACTTGTGACCAGTTTTGGCTACCACCTTTGGCCCGTAAATGGCCAGCGGTTTATACCTGTTTTTACCTTTAGCGGTAAGTAAATAATACAAAAATCCTGGTACTGCTAATATGAGCACCAGGATTATAATTTTTTTCCATATAGCGGCCTTCATTATCCCCGCAGGTTAACCCAATGGTGGCTCTCGTTAGTAAGTACCAGGATTAAACCGATTATAAATAGTATGGGCACTATAATGGCTAATGCTAAACCAATTTTCTCGAACTTTAAGTGCATAAAGTACGCAACGATATAAAATGCCTTAAACAGTGTTAAAACGATATAAACCGGATTTGCATATTGTATTGGAACAATGCCTTTTGGTACCAGTAGCAGTGCTATAATAAACTCAACTGCAGTAATAGCAGACAAGATAAGAGCCACTTTTACTATCCTTCCCTTGGTCATTGTTTGATGTTCGCCCTCTTCGTGGTGAACTTCTTGTGATTCTGCTGACATATATAATTTTTTTATACTAAGTAAAAGAATGTAAATACAAATACCCAAACAAGATCAACAAAGTGCCAGTAAAGACCTACTTTTTCGATCATTAAATAGCTGCCGCGTTTTTCGTAAGTACCCAACAATACATTAACAGTAATGATGATATTGATAATTACCCCCGTAAATACGTGGAAACCATGGAAACCTGTTATGGTAAAGAATAAATTAGCAAATTCCTGAGCGGTCATGTGCCTTGCAGCTTCCGTACCACCTTCGTTAAAGAACTTTCCTAATTCCTCAAGCGCTGGCGTACTTCCCCACCAAAAACCTTCATGATGTAAGTGAGCCCACTCTAAAGCCTGGCATCCCAGGAACATAAAGCCGCCTATTACAGTAGCTATCATCCACCAGATAACTTCTTTTTTTGCATTACGATGGCCGGCCTCAACAGCTAATACCATGGTAACGGAACTAAGAATAAGGATAAAGGTCATTATACCCACGAAAACTAACGGCGCGCCGCTATCAAGTAAACCGGGTACCGATTGGAAAACTTTATCTGCCGCTGGCCATACGCTTGCGCTGAAACGCAATGAGCCGTAAGAAATTAATAATGACGAAAAGGTAAATGCATCCGAAAGGAGAAAAAACCACATCATTATTTTTCCGTACTCAACATTGAAGGGAGATCTCCCTCCAGACCACGGAGTTGTTTTTACTTCATCAATTTGTGATACTGTTGTACTCATTTGTACTTAAATAATGGGTGTATTAATTTTGGTTCAAAAGTAAAAAAACATACAGATAAATCCATATAATTCCGAGAAAATGCCAAAAAATAGAAGTCATTTCCATTTTATACAAGTTCCGTACCTGTGGAATGTTCCTGTATGTGCCCCTAAGGGTATTCAATAGTAACAATATAGCTGCAATTATGTGTAATAAATGCATCCCTGTAAATATATAAACAAACGAGCGCGACGCGTTGGGGTCCGTTAAGTATATATTCATTTTATACGTTAACACATACCACGCATATAGCTGGATTATAAAAAAGGCAACACCTAAAGCAAATGTGAGCCATAAAAACATGCGTTGTTTGGCAAACTGTAATCCCTTTGCCGCCTTTTGCGCTAAAAACAAGGTAATACTGCTTAATATAATAACAGCAGTACTGTATTTGAATGCATCGGGCATAATTACATTAAGGCCATGCCCCCTGCCCCCGCTGTAAACGATAAACCCGCTGGTTAAAGCCGCAAAAAACATAAACGATGTGAATATAAAGATCCACATGTTAAACTTTTTGGGAGCCAGATCAAGCCTGTCGTTATTCTTTTGTATCTGAGCCATCATTTCACTTTTCCTATAAAATCAAATAAAAACATTAATTGCACTATGGGTAAATACATAAATGAGCCAAACATTAATTTGCGAGCCGATTCTATTTGCCGTGTGCGTAACAAGCCAAAAGCCTGGTACAAGAATATTAAACTACATATTAAGGATACCCCGGCTAACCAATAACCTCCATGATGATAAAAATATGGTAATAAACTAACGGGTAGCAATATTAATGTAAATATAAAGGTAATTACCGCACTTCCTAAATTGCGGTTACCGGTTGGCAGCAACCTAAAGCCGGCCAGCTTATAATCATCATCCAAAACCCAGGCAATGGCCCAAAAATGCGGAAATTGCCATACAAACTGTATCGCGAACAGGATTAAGGCTATCTCATCAATTCTACCATTTGGCTGAGCGGCCACATAGCCAATAAGCGGTGGCAATGCGCCCGGTATGGCACCCACAAACACAGCAATCGGTGATTTACGCTTTAACGGCGTGTATGCAAACGCGTATAACAAAATAGAGAATACCGATAGCAATCCGGTTAACAGGTTAAGGCTGCCTAATAAATAGGTTCCGGCCATACCCATACCCAAGCCTAAAACCAACGCCTGCCCGGTGGTCATTTTTCCTGACGGGATAGGGCGGTCCATGGTACGCTTCATTAGCTTATCCAGGTCTTTTTCAATGATCTCATTAAAAGCATTGGCTGCTGATGTTACCAAAAAGCCCCCTACAATAAGTTTTACCCAGTTTACCCAATCAATATGGCCATTTGCCCTGCTACCTATCAAAAATGATATGGAAGCCGAAAATACCACTAAAAAAGTGAGCCTTAATTTGATCAGCTTCGAAAAATCACTCCACTTCATTTACTTATTCCCCTAACGTTAACTGACCGATGTAAATTTAAAAGCAAATAAAACTGCGCCCCAAATATCAGGCTTGCCAAAACAACATGAGCTGCCTGTGCAAACGGCGGCAGGGCCCAGTATGATAATAATATCCCCGTAACAATCTGCAGCATGATCATCAAAAAGGTGAAGCTCATTAACTGCTGGTGTATAGAGTGTCTGCTAAAACGCTTGCGCACCAAAGCATACAACAATACATTAATAACAAATATCAATATGGCCATATCGCGGTGACGCAAAAATATATCGCCTGCGCTCATGATCCAATTGTTACGGTAGCCGCCTTGAAAATGGGCCGCTACAGCGTCAATTTTTTCACGTACCTCTGTACCAAAAGCTATCTGCAAAATGCTTAATATCAAGGTAATAAAAGTAACTACATATATGAGCGGACTGGTATTTAATACACTGTTGCCCAGTACTTTTGCCTGATGATAGGTATATATCAGTATGGCTAATATAGCCAGTGCAAGCAGCATGTGTACCGTAACTATCCAAGCAACCAAATTAGTTGATACCACAATTGACCCAAGCCAAGCCTGAAAGCCAACCAGTATTACGTTAAATATGCTTAAAAGAGCTATTCTCTTACTGCTTTTCCAATAGCTAAAGGCATATACCGCAGATAACAACAGGAAAAGTCCGGATATGGCGCCAATTAAGCGGTTAATATATTCCGTCCAGGTTTTGCTGGCGTTAAATTCTTCGGGTACCAATATCGATCTGTCGTCGCGGATACGTTTGGCCAGATCACTATAACCAAATACATCCAGTGTTTTAGCAAAACGCTGATTTTTGGCTAAGCGCTGGTCAACATATTTTTGCTTATAGTCTTTAGGCAGATCGGCGCTGGATACAGGAGGAATATACCTGCCAAAACATTTAGGCCAATCGGGGCATCCCATTCCAGAACCTGAACTACGCACAACGCCACCTGCCAGTATCAGAACAAAAAGCAGAATGATTGTTATGAGATTGATTTTCTGGAACCTATTTTTAGATGCGGATATGCTCATTTAAATGTTTCTAAAAATTTAGGGTACGATGTTAAGCCTGAAGGCTAAGTCTTAAGTTCTGAGTTGTTACTGAGAACTTAAGACTCCCGACTTAAGACTTAACACGGTACCCTAAAAGATCAGATAAGTATTAAAATTATTTTACTTGCTCGTTTGCTTTCAGCGTACTTGTAAATTTGTTAAGCTCCTCTAAACCTGCAGGGTTATCTTCAAAATCATGAGGAAGATTTGAGCTCATGGTTTGTGAAAAAGGAACTGTTTGAGGTATAAAGTCATGTTCGGCACCTGGCTTACTGTAATCATAAGGCCAACGGTAAACAGTTGGTATTTCGCCTGGCCAGTTACCGTGTAAATGCTCAACTGGTGTGGTCCATTCCAGGGTATTTGATTCCCATGGATTTTGTGTAGCCTTTTCACCAATGAATATAGAAGATATAAAGTTGTATATGAAAGCCACCTGTGCACAAGCTGCCATAATAGCCGCCCATGTAATAAAGGTATTTACTGTTAACCAGCGTTGCATGCTTACAAACTCGGTAAAGGCGTAGTAACG
Source organism: Mucilaginibacter lappiensis (assembly GCF_050433765.1). GTDB lineage: Bacteria > Bacteroidota > Bacteroidia > Sphingobacteriales > Sphingobacteriaceae > Mucilaginibacter > Mucilaginibacter lappiensis_A. Next base: position 14,714 of record NZ_JBNPWP010000015.1, read on the forward strand.
GCGAGGTACACCATCTAAACCCATAAAGTGCATTGGGAAAAACACCAGGTAAGCACCAATAAAGGTTAACCAGAAGTGCAGATAGCCCAATTTCTCGTCCATCATTTTACCAAACATTTTAGGGAACCAGTGATAAACACCTGCAAGCATACCAAATATAGCTGCCGAACCCATTACCAGGTGGAAGTGGGCCACAACAAAATAAGTATCGTGCAGGTTAATATCCAATGCAGCGTTACCCAGGAATATACCGGTTAAACCACCTGATATAAAGAATGACACCATACCAATAGCAAACAACATAGCAGGAGTAAACCTGATGTTACCGCGCCATAAAGTAGCCAGCCAGTTAAATGTTTTTACCGCCGATGGTACCGCGATGATCAATGTAGTGATCATGAACACGCCACCAAGGAAAGGGTTCATACCGGTTACAAACATGTGGTGTCCCCATACAATGAATGATAATACGGTGATACCAATAAGTGAGTAAACCATGGCATGGTAACCAAAGATAGGTTTACGTGAGTTTACCGACATTACCTCAGATGAGATACCCATTGCCGGCATAATTACGATGTATACCTCAGGGTGACCCAGGAACCAGAATAAATGCTGGAACAGGATAGGGCTACCACCTTCGTAAGGTTGCTGCACACCGTTCAATACAATGTCTGACAGATAAAAGCTGGTACCAAAGCTGCGGTCAAATATCAATAACACCACACCTGCAACTAATACAGGGAATGCCAGGATACCTAAAATAGCAGTAAGGAATAAAGCCCATATAGTTAAAGGCATTTTCCAAAGGTCCATACCTTTTGTACGCATGTTTAATACGGTACTTACATAGTTGATACCACCCATTAATGATGATGCCACAAACATTACCATACTAATGAGCCACAACGTCATACCCATCCCGGAACCCGGCATGGCTTTTGGCAATGCCGATAATGGCGGATAAATGGTCCACCCACCACTGGCAGGCCCCTTTTGAACTAAGAAAGACGATAGCATAACCACACTGGCTAAAAAGAAGAACCAGTATGACAGCATGTTCATGAATGGCGAAGCCATATCACGCGCACCTACCTGAAGAGGTATCAATAAGTTGGCAAAAGTTCCGCTCAGCCCGGCTGTTAACACAAAGAATACCATGATGGTACCGTGTATGGTAACCAGCGACAGGTAAAAATCGGCGCTTATACGTCCGTTAGGTGCAAAACGACCTAATAGTGTTGTTAACAATGGGAATGTTTTATCAGGATAAGCTAACTGGATCCTGAACAGAATAGATAATATCATTGCAATAACTGCCATGGTGATCCCGGTGATCAGGAATTGTTTGGCAATCATTTTATGATCCATGCTAAATACGTATTTAGACAGGAAAGATTGATTATGATGATGTTCGTGACCGTGATCGTCGTGATGTGCTACTCCGTGGTCGTGAACTGCTAATGTTGACATATCGCTTATCTTAATTCTTATATTAATTATTTAACGCTAACCTATTTTGTGACTCTGTTTTTTGCTGACCAGCTGCGGCAAAATGCAGCTCCTTTCTTAACGCATCAGTTAAATAAGGTTTTTGTCTTGATAACCATGACTGGTATTCGGCTTCGCTAACTACACGAACAACTTTTTGCATGTTGTAGTGACCGCCACCGCATATTTTATTGCAATAAACTAAGTACTCAAATTTAGGGTCGTCTGTTTTTCTGCGCATTTCCGCAGTAGTAATAGTTGGGGTAAATTTAAAAAAGGTAGGCAATCCCGGTACCGCATTAAGCTGAACCCTGAAATGCGGCATGTAAACGCTATGTATTACATCCTGTGCCTGTATATTTAACCTAACTGACTTATTAACAGGCAGATACATGGTATCGGCCGAAAGATCATCAAAGCTGCTTTTCTTTTTAAAATTAACGCCTAATTTATTTGCAGCACTTACAAACGTAAAGTTTTTAGGGCCCAATTTTCCGTCTTTACCAGGGTAACGTATCTCCCATGCAAACTGATGACCGGTAATATCAACATTTATTGCTGCGACTTCACCTTTAGCATCGGTGTTATCCATGATTTTTTGCCAGGTGAAAAATCCAAACACAACCAATATGGTTAAAACAATAGCTGGTGCTATGGTCCAAACTTTTTCAATGGTATTGTTATGTGGCAAAAAGTGAGCCCGGCGTTTTTCCGAATGCCTGTATTGAAATAAAAATCCAAACAATAATATCTGGGTGATAAAAAATACGATCATGGTTAAAACAGTAGTGATGGTAAACATCTCATCAATTTTAACACCATGAACAGATGCCGCCTCAGGCAAGGTCATGCTTCCCTGTACTGTAAATGACCAGTAAGAACCATATAACCCTGCTAATAAGAACACCAGGCAAACTACAGCCATTACGGTATTCCACTTAAGGCCTTTTTTGCCTTGTATCTGAAGTGTCAGATCGTATATTTTAAGAATTTTACCTACTACGGCTACTCCAAGGCATACCAGGAAAAATAGTAGCAAATAATAGGCAACACCTGTCCAGTCAACCTGTGGGGCTTCGGGTTGCCCGGTTGCACTTGCAGCTGCTTCAGTTTGCGCCATCAGCAGGTTTGTACCCAGGAGCATAAACGCAGCGAAGAACGATAGTAATGTTTTAGAATTTATAAATTTTCTGAATCCCATTTTAATGTCAGTTTGGTATTCTGTATTTTGTTGCAAAAATAACAATTATTATATGTGATGATGAAGGCTCTCCTGCAGGAACGGATGTTTTTTAGGAATAAGCGATTTGAATTTGCTTAACGCATTCAATGTCAGGAAAATAAATAACCCGCCAAAGCCTATAAAAACACCAAGCTCAATCAAGCCAATTTCTGTATACCATTCAGACTGCGGACCTACGGTACCAGGCATTATCATTATAAAATAATCAAGCCAGTGACCCACTACTAAGATCCAGCAAGTAGCCCTCAATACTCTGGTAACACGTTTTGAATCGCGGGACATGATGATCAGCAATGGAGCCATAAAGTTTAAAATAATAACTAACCAGAACCATGGTTTAAATTCAGGCTCCCATCTTCTGAAGAAATAAACAGACTCTTCGGGTAAGTTAGCATAGTAAATAAGCAGGAACTGTGCAAACCAAACATAGGTCCAGAATATAGAGAAACCAAATATTAACTGGCCCAGGTTATGCAGGTGATCTTGTGATACCCATTCCATATAACCTTGTTTCCTCAACCAAATGATCATTAAGGTAATGATTGATAAACTGCTTACCCACATGGCGGCAAAGTTATACCAGCCAAACATGGTTGAAAACCAATGCGCCTCTAATGACATAACCACATCGAAAGAAAATATTGGTTGGGTAAATCCAAAGATCACCAAAAACGCTGCCGAAATGGTAAAGCTTTTTCTGTAGTAGAATAAACCGCCCAGTTCATCTTCAGTTTCAGAATATTTTGCAAGTAACCAACCAAAAATGCTATAGCTACCTAAAAATGCTACTAAACGGATAAAAAAGAAAGGCACATTTAAGTAACCTGATTTACCTGCTAAAATGGGGTCGTAATTTTCGCTGCCCGGTGTGGTAACACCGTGTGCGTGCCATAATTTATATAAAAAGGGAGCAACAACCTGCTTGCCCTCTACTTCGGTAGTGTGAGTTAAGGTTAAACCTGCTCCTATTATAACTAATAATATAACAGCTGCTATAGGCAATACCCTGGCAAATGCCTGTGGCACACGCAGCAAAGAAGCAGACCAGCCAGCCTGAGCTACATATTGTAAAGCACAGAAAAACACACCGGCTGTACAAACACAGGCAAAGTAGTAACCCATCAGCAATAAATTGGCAAATGTACGTTCACCGTTACCGGTTAAAAAGCCACCGGCTATGGTTATAACACCAATAACTATGGCTGCTATGCTCAATGTTTTTGCCTGTCCGGTAAATTCAAATTGCTCGTCAAAACTATTATGAGTCTTCATTCAATTCTAATTCTTATAAAGTTTGTAAATGGTGAACATACATGATCACTTTCCAGCGTTCCTGAGGATCAAGCTGCGAAGCGTAAGATCCCATTGCATTTACACCGTAAGTAATGGTATGATATATTTTACCGTCTGTTAAGTCTTTCATAGCGCCACCGCGTGATGACTGGCCTTTTGAGTATGATGGCGGAGCAGGATATCCGTGCTGCACTACCAAACCATCGCCCTGACCATTAGCACCATGGCATGGTGAGCAAAAATGCTCAAACAAAATTTTGCCATCTTTATAGTTAGCCTGGGTTTGGGCAATTACGGTTTTCACCTCAACGCTTGCCAGCTCATAGCCGTCTTTTGTGTTCGGATAATCAAACTTCACAAAACCTACGGGTATTGTTCCGGCTGGTGGTACCTGCGCGGTTTTTCCGTCCTTAAAGTTCGGATTCTTTTGATCCGGATCGTATGCGAGATGCTCATACATATTAGGGGCGTACTCCCATCCGGTACTCCTTTTATCTTTGCACGACGTAACTACAATCGAAGCTGCGATAATGATAACTATTGTTCCTAATATTCTAAATTTATTCATAGCTAACATATTTTCTGTCGTTATGCTTAACTTCACTTGCTCCAGCTTCTTTTAATATACTGTTAATATCTTCGTGTGGTGTGTTTCCTTTAGCATCGATAGCAATTACAAACTTATCGTTAGTTGCCCGCAGGTCCATTACCCTTGGTGCGCGGCCCGGGAAAAGGTGCGTTGCAAAAAAGAAGGTGAATGCCATACCAAATGAGGCAAACAACACCGTCCACTCAAAGGTTACCGGGATAAAATCCGGAATAGGAAAGTAGTTCTTACCACCAATATCCATTGGCCAGTCATGTGCCAGGAAGTAGTAAACCAACGTAAAGATGGTTGTACCGCCCATACAGCCAAACATAAAAGCTGCATAACCTAATCTTGAATCCTTGATACCCAGTTTGGCATCAATACCGTGTATAGGCATCGGCGTGTAAACGTCGTAAATAGGGATACTATTTTTTTGTAGTTTATCGATCCCGTGCATCATGTCATCGGGATCATCAAAAATGCCTAATATAAATTTAGTGCTACTCATCAGTTATTATACTTTTTCGTATTCAGAATGGTCAATACTATCAAACTTGATCAAATTTTCTTTGTAGAACTCTACTTCAGCTGGCTCCAGATGGGCGTTTTCGGCTATTAATTTCTTCTTAGCCTGCTCACTTGAGCTCTTCAGTAATAATTTTACTTCGGCCATAGCTACAGAGGGTAATACCCTTATGAACAACAGGAACATCGTAAAGAACAAACCTATTGATCCTATAAATACGCCTACATCAATCCAGGTTGGGTAAAACATAGCCCAGCTTGACGGAAGGTAATCACGGTGTAATGAAGTTACAATGATCACAAAACGCTCAAACCACATACCTATGTTTACAATGATTGATAATACCCATGAAATGGCGATGTTGGTCCTTACTTTTTTCGACCACATCATTTGGGTCATCAATACGTTACAGCCATACATCATACAGGCAGCCCACCAATACGGACCAATAAACCTGTTTAAGAAAGTGTATTGTTCATATTCGCCACCTGAGTAGTAAGCTATAAAGAACTCGGTAATGTACGCTACACCTACCACTGAACCCGTTACCAGAATAATTTTATTCATGGATTCGATGTGGAACATGGTGATATAGTTTTCCAATCCTAATACTTTACGGGTTACCAGCAACAGTGTTTGCACCATGGCAAAACCTGAGAAGATAGCTCCTGCAACGAAATAAGGAGGGAAAATAGTGGTGTGCCATCCCGGTTCAAGCGATGTGGCAAAGTCCATTGATACAATGGTGTGTACCGATAATACCAGTGGTGTTGATACACCCGCTAATATTAATGATACAGTTTCAAAACGCTGCCAGGTTTTAACAGAACCGGTCCATCCGAATGATAATACCGAATAAATGCGGCGGCGTATGCCTGTAGCACGATCACGGATGGTAGCGATATCAGGCAATAAACCTGTGTACCAGAATACCAATGAAACCGAGAAGTATGTTGATATCGCGAATACGTCCCAGATAAGCGGCGAGTTAAAGTTAACCCATAAAGAACCGTACTGGTTTGGTAACGGTAGCGAGTAAAGCGCCATCCAAGGGCGGCCCATGTGAGCACCGATATAGGTGGCCGCGCAAATTACCGCGAAGATGGTCATGGCCTCGGCCGAGCGGTTGATGGAGTTACGCCAGTTTTGACGGAACAGTAACAATACGGCCGATATAAGCGTACCGGCGTGACCAATACCTACCCACCATACGAAACCGGTAATGTCCCAGGCCCATCCTACTGTTTTGTTTAGTCCCCATGATCCAATTCCATACCAAAAGGTGTAGCTGATGGAAAATATCCAAAGCATTGCGCCTAAGGATGCCACTGTAAAACCGATCCACCAGGCTTTTCCTGGCATATTTTCTACGGGGCGCAATATATCGTCAGTGATCTGACCATAGGTAATGTCCTTACCCGTTATTAACGGTTCCCTTATTATTGATTCACTATGAGATGCCATATATTTTAATCTCTATATATAAAAATTTTAAGCCTCTAATTCAGATACGTTTCTAACTTTTACCTGGTAACCTATACCTGGCTGTACGTTTAATTCTTCAAGCACATAGTAAGTTCTTTCGCTCTTCAATGCTTTTGAAACTTCCGAGTTAGGGTCATTCCTGTTACCGAAAACAATAGCGTTTGCTGAACAGGTTTGCTGACAAGCAACTTTGATCTCGCCATCTTTAAGCGGGCGTTTTTCAATTTTAGCTTTTAATTTACCAGCTTGTATACGTTGAACGCACATAGAGCATTTTTCCATTACCCCACGGAAACGGGTTACAACATCAGGATTTAATACCAATTGTGTATGCTCATTGTTCAGGTAGTTATCAAAACGTGAATCGTTCCAGTAGTTAAACCAGTTAAAGCGGCGTACTTTGTATGGGCAGTTATTTGCGCAATAACGTGTACCTACACAACGGTTGTATGCCATTTGGTTTAAACCTTCTGATGAGTGAACGGTAGCCAATACCGGGCAAACTGTTTCGCAAGGAGCGTGATCACAGTGCTGGCAAAGCATTGGCTGGTGTACTACTGTTACATTATCAAAGTTATCCAGTTTGGCAATTTCATACTCTTCAGTAACTGATTCTGCTTTACCTTCTTCTTTGTAGCTGTAATAACGGTCAATACGTATCCAGTGCATTTCGCGGCGGCGGCGTACTTCGTCTTTACCTACTACAGGGATGTTGTTTTCAGCGTTACAAGCTACTACGCAGGCGCCACAACCGGTACAGGCGTTAAGGTCAATAGCCATAACCCAGTCATAAACAGGGCGGTCATGGCTTGGTATATCCCATAAGCTTTCTTTATCGTAGTCTTTATGGCTGCCCTCGTTTCCGCTGTGCGCGGCAGGATTCTTTTTGTATTCAGTAAATGTGGCTTCACGTATTACACTGCGACCCTCATAAGAGTGGTGGGTTTGTGTTTGCGCAAGCGGCGATTTAATACCTGTATCCTTAAATGATGAAACCGCGGTGGTTTGGAATGTTCCGTTACGGAAGCTGTAGAAAGGGAATGCGTTTTTACCTACATTATCACCTACCGGACCAGCATTTGTACGGCCGTAACCAAGTGCTATGGAGATGGTTCCCTGGGCCTGGCCTGGTTGAGCCAATACAGGTACATCAACGGTATAGCCATTAGCTTCAACTTTAATTACATCACCTTCCTGCAGTTTCAACTTCTTGATATCGGCAACAGAAATAGCAGCATAGTTGTCCCAGGTAACTTTCGATACCGGATCAGGCAATTCCTGTAACCATGGGTTGTTAGCGCGCTTACCATCGCCAATTGCCTGAGATTGATAAACCTGTAATTCGTATTTACCATCAGGAGCAGTAAGTGAGCTGCTGTGGCTTAAAATAGTTTGCGCAACACCGTTTAAATCGCGGTTAAAGGTATAAGTACCCGGTGTATTAGCCGGTGTTTGGATGAAACCTGTTTGCAGCACGGTTTCCCAGCCTTTTTGGCCAGATAAACCACCTTTTGGAAGCAGGTTAGTGTTCCAGTTATTACGTACATAGGTGTAATAATCCTTAACAGCATTATCAGACCATATTAATAAGCTATGCTCAGCCTGGCGGGTGTTGTAAACCGGGTTAATGGTTGGCTGTACAACGGTATAGTAACCTTCAAGCGCATTGGCATCACCCCATGATTCCAGGTAATGATGGTTTGGCGCAATTACATTTGATAATCCGGCTGTTTCGTCGTTATGATCAGCAAATGATACTTTTAAACGCACTTTGTTAAGCGCGGCTTTAAAATCAGCCCCTTTAAAGTAATCGTAAGCAGGGTTAACATTCAGGAATAATACTGCTGCTACGTCGCCACGGTTCAATTCATTTACAAACTCAACAAACTCAGCATCGTTACCAGCATACTGTTTTGATGGGTTATCCAGATCAATGGTAGTACCATAGCTGCCCAATTGGGAGTTGATGGCATTAACCAAAATCTGTGTAGCTACATCATTTGAACCTGCAACAACTAAAGCTTTTCCTTTGGCAGCTACTAATTCTTTTGCCGCGATAGTTATTGCGTTATCTGCTGATTTATTTGTTAGTTTTTTTGAACCTGGTAAAGTAGTACCTGAAATGGCATTGTAAAGACTGATCAGCGCGATACCTTCTTCTGATGGTTTGATTGGGATACGAACGTCGGCATTGGTACCGGTTAAGCTCATACCACTTTCAAACTGGATGTGGCGCGACATCTTTTTGTTTACAAGCGATTTATTGTTACGGTTTGATACATACTGGCGGGTAAACTCCTCGCCCGAGATCCATGTTCCAAGGAAATCAGCGCCAAAGCTTACAATTACATCGGCCTTATCAAAATTGTAATGAGGTAATACCGCTTTACCAAAGCTATTTTGGTTAGCCTGTATAATACCTGTATAAGATATAGCGTCGTAAGTAATATGTTTAGCAGTTGGATAAGCCGTAATAAAATCGGCAATAACCGCTAAAGTAGATGGGCTGTTAATAGTTGATGTTACTAAGCGGATGTTTTTGCCAGCTGCTTTAATAGCGGCAAGTTCTTTGATCACAAAAGCATCAATTTCGGTCCAGCCGGCATCGGTGCCATTTAATTTTGGATCTTTTAAACGATTTACATCATACAGGTCCAATACCGAAGCCTGGGCCTGCGCACTTAAACCGCCTTTTGAAAAAACATCATTAGGGTTACCTTCAACTTTAATAGGGCGACCTTCACGTGTTTTAACCAATATAGCCTGTCCTTCATAAGTTGAAGAATAGTAGTTGGCAACACCAGGTGTAACCTCTTCAGGTTTTATAAGGTATGGGATTGATTTATGTACCGGCACGCGTTGACAAGCAGCCAGGGTTACCGCACCAACACCAAAGCCAAGCGCCTTTAAAAAGTCGCGGCGCGGAGTTTTAGCTGATAAACCATCACCACTAAGCACTTCCTCAATTGGAATTGGCTCGGCAAATTCGTTTTTATTTTTCTCAACAAATTCTGGTGTTCTGTTTAGTTCTTCTAAACCTTTCCAGTATTTTTTATTGCTGTCCATTTAAGCTATATAAACTGTAATGCAAAAATTCTTATTTATTAATAGTGACATTTACCGCACTCAATACCACCTAATACCGCGGCAGTAACTTTCTCGCCCTTCTTGATCTTATCGTGAGCAGCAAGTATGCTATCGTAGTAAGCGTTTCCTTTACCGTTAACTTCGGTACGTTTGTGGCACTGTATACACCATTTCATGGTAAGCGGTGAGTATTGGTAAACCTCTTTCATGGTTTCAACCGGTCCATGACAGCTTTGGCATTTAATACCACCAACCTTTACGTGTTGTGAGTGGTTAAAGTAAGCCAGATCTGGCAGGTTATGAACCCTGATCCATTGAATCGGTTTAGCCGCTGTGCTGTCATACTTCTGTGTTTTAGGATCGTATCCCAAAGCATCATATATTTTATGAATCTCAGGCGACTCGGTTTTAACAACCTTGTGGCAGTTCATACAAACGTTTAATGATGGTATGGAAGCATTTTTTGATTTGTAAGCACCTGAGTGGCAATACTGACAATCAATTTTCATGGTACCGGCATGTAACTCATGCGAGTATTTAATAGGTTGTACCGGTTGGTAACCTGTGTGCACGTTAGTGTTCCACAAAGTAACCCAGCCCCAGCTGCCCATTGCAATAGTACCACATACCAGTATAAAGAATACCAGTTTCTTATTTTTAAGGATCGCCTTAATAAGCTCTTTTTTCTTATCAGTAGCAACGCCATGCTCATCAACTTCGCCAGCCTCTTCTTCAATAACAACACCTTTACCTTTTAACAGCAGGCGCTCTAAAGTGGCTACTACCTTGTTTAATACCAGTATTACAATAAATGCGATAATGATAACAACAATTAAGCCCCATATAACCATGCTGCTCGGTCCAGTTTCTGCAGCCGGTGCATTAGCTCCAGCAGCTCCGGCGGCGGGTTTTTCCTGCATAGCTTTGTACTCACCGCGTACATAGGCTAAAATATTGCCTACATCACCGTCAGAAAGCTCGGTAAACACCGTCATGCCTGCCTGGTTAAACTTATTGTAAATTGCTAAAGCCTTAGGGTTTTTAGCAGCGATCAGGGCCTGGTTGTTCTGTATCCACTGAGTAAGATACTTGTCATCCGTTTCCTGAGTAAGTTGCGGACCAAGCGCAGGACCAATTAATTGCTGATCGATCTTGTGACAGGTAGTACATTTGGATTTGAAAATCGCTTCGCCTTTTGCCACATCGGCTTGAGCATAAGCATTTGAAAAACCCCAAAAAGCAAACCCGGCAATCAGTAAAACCGACCTTGAGAATTGTTTAAGAATCAATGAGAAACTTCTCATAAAGTGTATTTATGCTAAATAATTTTTATATTAATGTTTTAAACCGCTGTAAAGATGTATGCACCATCTGATATTTACAGGCACAAAAGTAAAATTTATTACAGTATCGCTGACACATAAATGACAGTAACGTATAATTTATAATCGTTCTAAATAATTACAAAAAGCCCTTTAAACAATACAGGAGGGCTTTTTGACTGATGATGTATTTTTTCGGATTACTGATTGTCTTACTTTCTTATTGAAAATTTCAATTATTGTTTTAATATCCAGGCAAATATAAGGGGAGCTACAATTGTCGCGTCGCTCTCTACAATAAACTTAGGCGTATGTATATCCAGTTTGCCCCAGGTTATTTTTTCGTTCGGTACAGCGCCAGAATAAGAACCATATGAGGTTGTTGAATCTGATATTTGGCAAAAGTAACTCCAGAACGGAACATCGTGCATCTCCATATCCTGGTAAAGCATAGGTACCACGCATATCGGGAAATCGCCTGCTATACCACCGCCTATCTGGAAGAAACCAATTCCCTTGCCTGATGAGTTTTTGGTATACCAGTCGGCAAGCCAGGCCATATATTCAATACCACTTTTCATGGTTGATGCCTTTAGCTCACCTTTAATAATATAGGATGCAAATATATTGCCCATGGTGCTGTCTTCCCATCCGGGTACAACAATAGGCAGGTTTTTTTCTGCAGCGGCCAGCATCCATGAATTTTTAGGATCAATTTCATAATACTGCTCCAGCTCGCCGCTTAGTAAAATTTTGTACATGTACTCGTGCGGAAAGTATCGCTCGCCCGCATCTTCGGCATCCTTCCATATTTTGTGGATATGTTTTTGCAAACGGCGGAAAGCCTCTTCCTCCGGGATACAGGTATCGGTAACACGGTTATAATGATTTTCGAGCAGGTCCCACTCTTCCTGCGGACTCAGGTCGCGGTAATTAGGTACCCTTTTGTAGTGCGAGTGCGCTACCAGGTTCATAATATCCTCTTCTAAATTGGCTCCTGTGCATGATATGATGGCGATCTTATCCTGGCGGATCATCTCGGCCAGTGAAATACCCAGCTCGGCCGTACTCATAGCGCCCGCAAGGGTAACCATCATTTTACCGCCTTCGTCAAGGTGCGTTTCATATCCTTTCGCGGCATCCATTAATGCTGCTGAGTTAAAGTGCAGGTAGTTTTTTTCAATAAACTGCGAAATAGGTCCTCTTGTGATGCTCATAGTGTATCAATAAAATTCGGCACAAAAGTAGACATTTTTACGATGTGCGGATATGCAAATTTTAGATGTGCAGATTATCTGAACCGGGATTAAACAGATTTTTTGGATTAATGGATTTGATATGCAATTATTAAAATCATGATAATCCATTAATCCGAAAAATCCTGGTTCAGACAAAATCAGCTACACATTTGAAATCCCCTCATCCGCACATCTATAAATCTTTATATTTGCGGCCTACTACCTATGAAAAAAATAATAACTACACTATTAATATTTATTGGTGCTCAAACCGCTTTTTCGCAAACGCATCTCCTGCCAAAATTTATCAGGAAAATGTATTTTGATAAGGATACTACCAAGAAAAGCAGCTTTGTTATTTTACCCGTATTAAGTTCGGCTCCCGAAACCGGGCTTGAGGCCGGCGGCGCCGGATTATACTCCTTTTATACTGATACCGTGAGCGCCAACACCAGGGTATCCAACGTATTTGGTTATGCCACCATTACTACCAAAGGGCAAAACAGGTTAAGCCTGAGCACCAGCTACTGGACACCACAAAATGAATATCATATTACCGCAGGTATAAGCTATATTAATTTCCCTTTTGATTTTTACGGTATAGGCAATAATACGCTCAAAGCCAATACCGACCGTATTGGCCAAAAACGGGTTAAAGTAAATTTTGGCGCCGAAAAAAAGGTAGCAGATAATTTTTATGTGGGCCTTGTTGCCGGCGGTGACCATTACAGCTTTAGCGATGGCCAGCCCAACAGTATTTTTTATACAGATCCCCGGGTACAGTTCAGAGACGGAGGTACAAGTGTATATATTGGCCCAAGCCTTATTTTTGACAGCAGAAATAATAATACCTATACAACCCGTGGTGCACTCATCAGCAGTTCGCTGCAGTTGATCAAAGGCATATCCGGTTTTGATTATAAAGGCGGCTTTTTTAATATAGAGTACACTCAGTTCTTTTCTTTGAGTAAAAAGCTGGTACTGGGGATAGACATACAGGACCAAAGCCTGATTGGCGGGCAATCGCCATTTTTCCTGCTGCCTACTATGGGCAATGACGAAATTATGCGCGGATACTATAATGGCCGTTATCGCGACCGCAACCTTACAGTTGGCCAAACCGAACTGCGCTACCGCCTGAGCGAGCGCATTGGCGTGGTTGGTTTTATAGGTACCGGTGAAGTTTTTAATAAAGATTTTAGCTTTAGCGAACTGAAGCCTAATTACGGCGGTGGTCTGCGTTACTTTTTTGATATAGAAAAAGGACTCAGCATCCGTGCCGACTATGGCATTGGTCAAAAAGTTGCGGGAGAAGCCAGGCAAAGCGGTTTTTATGTGGGATTAGGACAGGCGTTTTAAGCCCCCCGACCCCCTGAAGGGGGAGTGAGCAATTTTCAGTATAGAGAGAAATTCCCCAAAAAGGATTTATCCGGATTTAAAGTTATGCCTTGTTGCTTGTTTAATTTATCTAAAAAATCATTTTCAAAATAATTCAGAAACTCTTTTACACCGGTATCCTCTGTTCTGTAACCTCCAACTGTATTATTGTAATTGTGCGCACCAACAAGTTTGATCTCAGTTTGACCTGTTTCTTCATCACAAACTAAGTCATACAAAACATTAATGGTATCTCTTTTAATTTTAATAACCATATCTCTGCCGCTGTCATCAGCACGACTACTATCCCGCCGTGATATTTTCAAATTTATACCGGAATCAGAAAGGGCCATCCTTTGTATCGCGCTTCCAAACTGTTCAACACTTCCATTGCAATCGTATTTCCTGATTGGCGGGGTATGTAGCGCTAACACCACCTACAAAATATATGCATCCCCCAATAAAGCCAAATACAATTAGTCCGAGTATGATTTTTAAAGCAATACGCATATTACAATTATACGTTAATTAAGGTAATAACATAGGCTATGGCACGGTGTGCCGTTAAGGAAACCCTGAGCGGGCGCAAAATCCTTACTCCTTGCTCTAATTTCCCTGATCTATTTAATACCTGATCAAAAAGTCTTCCTTCACCCGGCCCGATTTAAAGAACACCAGGCCAATCCAAAACAAATCTACCGTTACAGTAACCTGGGGGTGCGCCTTGATCTGCGCCCAGGCTTCCTTCATACCTTCGCTCCAGTAAATGTCATCGAAAATGAGCAGGGTATCTTCATGTACTTTGGGCAGGCACCATTCAAAATATTTCAGGGTGGCATCTTTTTGATGGTTACCATCAACAAAAATAAAATCAAGCTGGTCAAGGTTATTGATCACCCCTGGCAGGTTATCATCAAAATTACCGGTTATCAGCTCAACGGCATCCAAGCCGGCCTGTTTAAATGTTTCTTTGGCAACTCCAGCCGTTTGGGGGCAGCCTTCCATGGTATACACATGGGCATCCGGAGCGGCCTTTTGCAGATAAAGGGTGGTAATGCCCAGACAGGTGCCCAGTTCAATAATATTACGCGGTTTAAAATGAGCTGCCAACCGGTAAAGCAATTGCGCCAGTTTTGGTTGTTTTAAGGCATTGGCAGCAATACGCTTTACCTGCTTTTGCCGTTTATTATTAAGGTGCGAACCCGCACCCAGATCGGTTATGGTTATCACACGATTGTCAACAAGTAATTTCTTGCGGATATTTTCAATCTCCTGATATACTTTTGAGTCGGTATAATCGTAAATAACTGAATCAACCAGCTTGTAAACAAACGGAGAGTGCAAGCCGTGTCTGTTTTTTGCCTTAAGGCGGTGTAAAAGGTAATCCTTAACGAACCTAAAATTTAACATCGCTGTAAAAATAAATAAAGGTTTAGTATTTTAGCGTTACAGTGTATGATAAATCCGACAGAAGTAAACTCCCTGATCCGCTTACTTGACGACCCTGATAGTGAGATATATGAGCACGTGCATGATAAATTGCTATCGTACGGTGTTGAGGCAATCGCCTTTCTTGAAACCGCGTTTGAGCAGGCTTTTGACGCCATACAACAGGAGCGCATAGCCAACCTGGTACATGAAATTCAGTTCGGTACACTTAAAAACGATTTAAAACTTTGGCACCAAAGCGGCGCCTTCGACCTGCTGCAGGGTATACTGATCATTAACCGTTACCAATACCCCGATCTTGACGAGCAAAAAATAGTTAACCAGGTGGAGACCATTAAACGCGACATCTGGATACAAATGATGCATGAGGCCAGTCCCAAAGAGCAGATAAAGCTCATTAATCATGTTTTTTACAATATATATGGTTTTAGCGGTAATACCTCCAATCACCTCGACCCGCAAAACAGCTACCTGAGCCAGGTGCTGGAGACTAAAAAAGGCAACCAGATATCGTTGGCCATCATTTACTCTATTGTTGCCCAAAAACTGGATATCCCCGTATATGGCGTAAATCTGCCCCAGCATTTCATTTTAGCTTACCTTGACGAAAGCCAGCAAAGCGTGTTTGAAAGCGGCATATTGTTTTATATTAATGCCTTTAACAAGGGGTTTATATTTGGCCGCCGCGATGTGGATATGTTCCTGAAACAGCTTAACCTTAAGTTCGATAAGCAATTTTACGAACCCTGCTCCAATACCGACATCATAAAACGGGTACTCCGAAACCTGATAAGCGCCTACGAAAATTTAGGCTCTATGGATAAAGTTGATGAATTGAACGAGTTGTTGGGGATATTGGAGTAGAGCCCCCCGGTGAAACCAGCCAGACTTATCAATTACTTCCCTTTCAAAAATCCATTCTCATCTAACCAGGCTGTAGCCCAGTCGAACCATTTGCCTTTATTTTTGGAATTGTTTAAGCCAAAGCCATGGCCGCCTTCCTGAAACAGGTGCATTTCGGCTTTTACATGATTTTTGAGCAGGGCATCGTAAAACATCAGGCTGTTTTGCACCGGTACAGTTTTATCATCCTCGGCATGTACTAAAAAGGTGGGTGGCGTGTTGGCAGTAATTTGTTTCTCGTTCGAGTATAATTCCACTTGCGCTGCCGATGGTGTTTTGCCAATCAGGTTTTCTCTTGAACCCACGTGAGCCTGTTCGCCAAAAGTTATTACCGGGTAAATGAGCATCATAAAATCGGGACGAACGCTGATATCTTTATTTTCATTTACGGGTTTATCAAAATGCGTACCGGCTGTTGACACCAGGTGTCCCCCTGCCGAAAAACCAATGATACCTATCTTATTAGGATCAATTCCCCACTCGGCAGCATGTTTGCGCACCATTTGTATAGCTGTTTGTGCATCCTGTAGCGGGCCGATAGATTTATCCTGCATAATATTGTCACTTGGCAGGCGATATTTTAACACAAAGGCTGTAACCCCTATTTTATTAAATTCCTGCGCTACAGCAGTGCCTTCATGTGCCGAAGCCAAACCCGCATAACTACCACCAGGACAAACAACAATCGCGGTGCCGTTTGCTGTGCCTTTAGCCGGTAAATACGACGTAAGTGTGGGCTGACTTACTTGTGTTATCCAGGAATTCTTATCTGTTTTCTCGATATAAGTTGCGGGTGTGGGTTTTGAGTTAGGTACGCCATTGGGATAAAGCGGGATTGATTTTTCCTGGCTGTAAGCCGTAGTTATTGCAATAGACAAAATAAAAGCGGATAAAATGGTTTTCATAGATCAGGTTGTATCAGGTTATAATGGATGGGCAAATTACAATTTCTACCCGAAACAAAAAACGACGTTGCATAATGCAGCGCCGTTTTTTTTGTAATAATTATATATCATTTAAATAAGAATGTCATGCTGAACTTGTTTCAGCACCTCACATGACATGTGTACACCATGCCTATCGGCGACTTTGCATGTGGGATCCCGAAATAAATTCGGGATGACCTGTATATTCAAATTTAGCTTTTAGGTCCGCCAAATTCCATCAGGTATGCTTTTAAAAATTCGTTAAGCTCGCCGTCAAGTACAGCTTGCGCGTTTGATGTTTCATGATCGGTACGCAGGTCTTTCACCAGTTTATATGGGTGGAGTACGTAGTTACGGATCTGTGATCCCCACTCTATTTTCTTTTTGTTGCCTTCAATGGTATTGCTGATCTCCATTCGTTTACGCATCTCAATTTCGTACAACTGCGATTTTAATAAACGGATGGCATTGTCTTTATTTTGAAGCTGCGAACGTGATTCCTGGTTTTTGATAATAATGCCCGAAGGTTTGTGGTATAAACGCACCGCGGTTTCTACCTTGTTCACGTTCTGCCCACCGGCACCACCCGAGCGGAAGGTTTCAAATTCAATATCAGCCGGATTTACATCAATCTCAATAGTATCATCAACCAATGGGTAAACATACACCGATGCAAACGAAGTATGGCGCTTGGCATTGGCATCAAACGGCGATACCCTCACCAACCGGTGAACACCGTTTTCGCCTTTTAAATAGCCATAAGCAAAATCGCCTTCCAACTGCAGGGTTACGGTTTTAACGCCAGCCACATCACCGGGCTGATAATCCTGTTCGGTCACTTTATAACCGTTCTTTTCGCCCCACATAATGTACATACGCATCAGCATACCTGCCCAGTCGCAGCTTTCGGTACCGCCGGCACCAGCTGTAATTTGCAATACAGCATGAAATTGGTCTTCTTCGGCCGAGAGCATGTTTTTAAACTCCAGTTCCTCTACCGCTTTTATCGCTATGTTGTATTGCTCCTGCATTTCGACCTCAGTAGCGTCGCCGCCCTGGTAAAACTCAAATAGTACACCGGTATCTTCAATTATCGATACTACTTTCTGAAATTCATCGGTCCATACTTTTTTTACTTTGATGGATGCCAGCACCTTTTCGGCCTCTTTGGGGTGATCCCAAAAATGCGGGCCAACAGTTATTTCCTGTTCTATTTGTAATTGTTCAAGCTTCTTGTCGATGTCAAAGATGCCTCCTCAGGGAAGCTGCTCTATCCCTTAAATCCAGAATCTGTTCTTTAGTCATTTGGCAAATATATACAATTTGATAATCGGCTTAAATAAAAAGGCCTGCAAATTGTTTATCAATTTGCAGGCCTTACAAGGTATAGATTATAATATTTTAAGCAACCATTAGTTTGTTAACCAGCAAACTCAGGTCTGCACGGTTACCATTTAGCTTGGTTAGCATGTTAGTTAATCCAAATTCTTTAATCTGTTCGCTTTTTGACGCTTTTACCAATTCTTGCATCACCTTGGGTATTAGCCCATTTGCGATTTCTAGGGCATGTATAGGATCAATATGATAAAAGGTATTTAACCGATTAGCAAACCTGTTAACTATGCTCGAAACTAATGAATGATTGTAAATACCTGACGATTGAAAGTACTTTATCAGTTCTTTCAACTTACCATTTTCCATCTGGCCCTTTAAAACCTCAATAATCGAACTTGAAGCTTCAATCATTACTGCATCGTGATGTTTTACAGGAATTACAGGGTTGTTAACAACAGCCGTCCCGGCGTTATTTTTTACAAGCAAAAAAAGTTTCTCAAACATGGCCCGTATTTTTATATGTGTTAATTTACAAATTGATGATAAATCGCTTATTTGATTACCAACAAGACAAATATATTAAATAATTATTTTAAATATCAAAACAATTGTCAAATATTTTTAAAATTATCGTAATTTTTTGGTGTAAAACAAACACTATGTATGCAGTGTTAAAATAACACGAAGATTTGTTAGTTTTGAATTTAACATCCAGCCAACAATTAACTTCTTACTTTTGTAAAAAACTACTCAATTATGCTGCCAAATACAGATTTTACCACCACCCAGTCTTATAAATATTTAACAGACCATTACATTGATATTGTATCAAAAAGTCTGAAAGAATTATTTGACACTGATAATCAGCGATTTAAAAAATTCTCCATCCAATTTGAGGACATTTTACTCGATTATTCCAAAAACCGTATTGATGAGCAAACTATTGCCCTGCTGATACAGTTGGCTAAGGAATGTTCGGTAAATGAGGCAATTGAAGCCATGTTTTCAGGCGAAAAAATCAACGCTACAGAAGGCCGTCCGGTGCTGCATATCGCCTTACGTAACCGTAGCAATAAACCAATTTATGTTGATGGCAAAGATGTGATGCCCGATGTAAATAAAGTGCTTGAACACATGAAGGAGTTTAGCCACGCCATTATATCGGGCTCCTGGAAAGGCTATACCGGCAAACCAATTACCGATGTAGTAAACATAGGAATTGGCGGTTCAGACCTGGGCCCTGTAATGGTGACCGAAGCATTAAAGGCTTACAAAAATCACCTGAACCTGCACTTTGTATCCAACGTGGATGGAACGCATATAGCCGAAACCCTAAAAGAGGTTGATCCTGAAACCACGCTTTTCCTGATCGCGTCAAAAACATTTACTACCCAGGAAACCATGGGCAATGCCCATAGCGCGCGCGACTGGTTTTTAGCCGCCGGAGCAACCGAAGCTGATGTGGCCAAACACTTTGCTGCCTTATCAACCAATGCTGCCGCTGTCGAAAAATTCGGCATCGATACCAAAAACATGTTTGAGTTTTGGGATTGGGTTGGTGGCCGCTACTCTTTATGGAGCGCTATTGGCCTTTCTATAGCTTTAAGCATAGGTTTTGACAATTTTGTTGAACTGTTAGAAGGAGCCCATGCCACTGATGAACATTTCAGGACCGCGGAGTTTGAACAGAACATCCCAGTTACACTGGGGCTGCTTGGCATTTGGTACAACAACTTTTTTGAGGCCGAAACCAACGCCATTTTACCATATGATCAATACATGCACCGCTTTGCCGCTTACTTTCAACAAGGCGATATGGAGAGCAACGGTAAACATGTAGACCGTAATGGCAAACACGTGGAATATCAAACCGGCCCTATCATCTGGGGCGAACCGGGCACCAACGGACAGCACGCGTTTTACCAGCTGATACACCAGGGCACTAAACTGATCCCTGCCGATTTTATAGCCCCCGCACAATCGCACAATCCGCTTGGTGAGCACCATAACATGTTGCTGTCAAATTTCTTCGCCCAAACCGAAGCCCTGATGAACGGCAAAACAGAGGAAGAAGTAATTGCCGAATTAAAAGCCGCAGGTAAATCTGACGCGGAAATAGCAGCCATTGCACCGTTTAAGGTTTTTGAAGGCAACAGGCCTACAAACTCGTTCCTGCTTAAAAAAATAACCCCACACAGCTTAGGCTCATTGATAGCCATGTATGAGCATAAAATATTTGTACAGGGCATTATCTGGAACATTTACAGCTTTGACCAATGGGGTGTGGAATTAGGTAAACAACTGGCGGGTAAAATATTACCCGAATTAAAAGACAACAGTGAGATCAGCAGCCATGATTCATCAACCAACGGTTTGATCAATCAATATAAAGCTTGGAGGTAAGGGCCCCCAGCCCCCTAAAGGGGGAGTTTTTGATTAACATATTCATAAAGAAAAGGGCCTGAAATTTCAGGCCCTTTTCTTATTATTATTTCCTCTAAAGATTTAGGAGCTTCGCTTCCCCCTTCAGGGGGTTAGGGGGCTTTTACAAACTTAACCTGATATAATTGAGGCCATTTTTTACCGGTTACAAAAAGGCGTTTGCCTTTGGCGTCCCAGGCTATGCCATTAAGCACATTATTGTCCCAATCCCTGTCCTGCGGCCTGTCGGCCATAGGATATAAGTCCTTCATATCAATTAACTGCTCTACGGCGCCTGTTTTAGGGTTAATAACCAGTATGGTATCTTTTTGATAAATGTTGGCATAAAGTTTACCATCAATATACTCCAGTTCGTTTATAGAGTCAATCTGGCCAGTGTTATCACAAACATCAATAAAACCAGTAGGGTGGTAAGTATCCTTATCCCTAAACCAGATACGGTTAGTACTGTCGTCATTATAAAGTTTGTTGCCATCAAAACACATTCCCCAGCCTTCGGGACCTAAATTGTTAGGGAAGGTTTTGATCAGTTTAAACGTGTTCTTGTCATAAACAAATGCCACTTTTTCGCGGTAGGTAAGCTGTATTATCTTATCTCCCACAACCGATATCCCCTCGCCAAAGTATTGATCATCAAGTTTTATTTTCAACAGGGTTTTGCCGGTGTTAAGATCAAACTTACGTAATGCAGAGCGTTTATAGTCGCCAATGCTTTCATAAAAATGACCATCTTCATACTGCAATCCTTCGGTATAGGCACTGGTATCATGCGGAAACACTTTCTCAACCTTATAGGTATAATGTTCGGGCGCTTTGGCTGCAAGCAACAGAATATTAGTAGTTACATCCTGACTTTTACCACCAGCATAAATTTTAGCGGTTACTACCCTTATACCCAAAGGCAAAGTATCTGTTTTTAGGCTGATGCCTGATGTATCTTTGGTTACACCTATTTTGGTGGCTACAGGTAAGTAAACCGAATCGGCACCCATTTTTATATTTGTAGATGCCAGCAGGTACACTACCGAATCTACTTTGGCATCGGCAGGGAAACCAACCTTTAGTTTTACTTCATCACCCGCTTTGTAGGTAGTACCAGCTTCGGGACTGATGCTAAAATCTGCCGCGCTATCACTTGATTTATGGTTACAGCCAAATGCCAGCAAAGCGCCGGCTAAAAAAAGACCTTTAATTTTGTTATTCATAATGTTAGGTTGCCGATGGCCAAAACGCATCTTCAATATGATTTAGTATATAATTTTTATTTCTGTCGAACAAAATAGCAATAATATCAAACCGTACATCGCCCTGGTGGTTCATGAGGTAAATATATTCATCTGCCGCCTCGGCCAGTAATTTTTGCTTACGGGCATCAACAAAATCCTCAGGTTCGCCAAAACCGTTGCCGGTGCGCGTTTTAACTTCGGTAAATATAATAACCTTGTCTTTATATGCAATCAGGTCAATCTCGGCTTTACCATGGGTCCAGTTTTCGTCCAGTATTTCGTAACCGGTGTTTTCCAGGTGGGTTTTGGCTAAAGTTTCGCCGGTGCGGCCCAGATCAAGGTGTTGAGCCATTTATTTGATAATTACCGACCCTAAGAAATCGGAGATGGTTTTTTCAACTTTTTTCATGCGGATATACTGGTTAAGCAATATTTCCTGATCAGCTTCGGTCTCGGCCTTTTGCAGTTCGGTACGCAGGCCTTCCAGTATTTTGCCCACCTTATGTTTTTTAAGATGAAATATGGCACCCAGAATGGCAGCCTTCATGTTGGCCTGCTCATCGTGTATCATGATCTTATGCATCTCGTACCAATTTTCGCTTAGCGTATATTTGGTAGCCAGCATGTTAACCGTCAGATCAACAATGCCTTTGTCCTGATGATGAATAAAATAATAATCCTCTGGCAGTACGCCATTCTCTACCTCCTGCCGGTATAATTCAACAAACAGCTTGCATGATGGGTCTTCAAAAGTAACATCGCCCAACTCTGCTATCATAAACGGACCTATATAGGTATTAGCGATGCCATCCCAGTCAATCATTCTGTTGCCATACAATAACAGCAAACGAATGATCTCCTTTTCCTGAAAATGCTCTTCTTTAGTTTCCTTTACCTCGGGCTCATCAAAAAAGTTCGGCTCGTCTGGCTGCGGTGCATACCTGGTATTGGTTTGCTGCTGCTGACCATCCTTTTTCGCCTTGGCCTGGCGCATTTTATTTAGTTCGGATAGCAGGGCGCGCTCATCTATCTGTAATATATAACTACATTCCTTGATAAAAACAGATGCCTTGATCGAGTCCGGGATTCTAGCTATGCTCTCCACAATCTCGCGGATCACACCGGCTTTTTTTATAGGGTCATTACCGGCATCTTTTAAAAGGAGGTTAGCTTTGTAAAGGATAAAATCCTTTTTAGTTTCCTCGATATGTTTTTTGAAGGCGTTGGTACCTACACTGCGCACATACGAATCCGGATCATGCCCATCAGGAAAAGAAACCACTTTCACGTTGAGGCCTTCTTCCAATATCATATCCAGCCCGCGCAGGGAAGCTTTAATACCTGCCGCGTCGCCATCATATAAAATAGTGATGTTTTTGGTAAACCTGCTGATCAGCTTGATCTGCTCTACAGTTAATGAAGTACCCGACGATGCTACCACATTTTCGATACCAGCCTGGTGAACCGAAAGCACATCGGCATAACCTTCAACCAAATAGCAGTTATCTTCCTCGCGTATGGCTTTCTTGGCGAAGTACAGGCCATAAAGTACATTTGATTTATGGTAGATCTCAGACTCGGGTGAATTTACATACTTAGGTACGTTCTTATCCTTTTTAAGGGTACGCCCGCCAAAGGCTATTACCCGGCCAGTAAAACTATGTATCGGGAACATTACCCGGCCACGATAGCGGTCATATAAGTTACCGTTATCTCGTTTAACCGATAGGCCGCTCTCTACCAGAAACTGTTCCTGGTAGCCATCTTTTATGGCAGTACCCGTAAAAGCTTCCCATTGATCGGGCGAGTAACCCAGTTCAAATTTTTTAATAGTTTCGGTGTTGAAACCGCGTTCTTTAAAATAGCTCAGGCCGATGCTTTTACCCTCATCGGTATCAAGCAGGCTTTCATGAAAAAACTTAGCGGCAAAGGCCGTCACGATCATGAGGCTTTCGCGACGCTGATCTTCCTCCTTGTTTTCTGGGTGATCAATGGTTTCCTCAACCTCGATACCGTATTTCTTGGCCAGCCATTTTAATGCTTCGGGATAGGAAAATTTTTCCAGCTCCATTAAAAAGGTAACTGCCGAACCACCTTTGCCCGTAGAAAAATCTTTAAAGATGCCCTTTGCCGGCGATACCGTGAACGATGGTGTACGTTCATTGGCAAATGGTGACAGGCCCACATAGTTTGCCCCGCGTTTTTTTAGCTGCACAAATTCCCCAATCACCTCCACAATGTCGGTGGCTTCCATAATACGGTCGATGGTGGATTTTATGATCATGTGCTAAAATGCAAATGTAGGGTATCGGGTATCAAGTATCAAGTAGTTAGTATCAAGTATGATGAGTTGTTTATAAAAAAAGAAATGAAGTTATCCTGATACTTGATACTAACTACTTGATACTAACTGATTACGTGGCTTTAAAAATGTTACGGCTATGCCGGCAAGCACTATTACACTGCCAATGATTTCATTAACTGCAAGCTTTTCGTTCAGCAGGAATGCGGCAAGTAATCCGGCAAATACCGTTTGGCTTAGTAAGGCTATAGCCACTTTGGTTGATTCCAGGTATCTTAATGAGTAATTTATGGTGAGCCAACCGGTAAGCTGACAAATTAATCCCATCCCTATAAAACATAGCCAAACTTTTAGTGAAAAAACGGTGATCGTATTTCCCATAGAGCTATTTATCAGGAATAAAAAAACACTGGCGCCCAACATGCTGTAAAACATAAAGGTAAACACATCTATACTCGCCATGATGTTTTTGGTAATCATGATATAGGTTGCGTACAGCAAGCTGGCCAATACCGCAAGCAAAATACCCGCGTTGAGTTCCAGATGTAAAATGTGCTGATAGCCTACCAATACTACCATACCAATGATCGCTAAGAGCGTGCCTATCCAGAATAAATTTCCTGAGCGTTTTTTAAAAAGCAAAAAACTCAGCAAACCCACCCAAACCGGGGCCAGGTTGGCAAGCAGGGTTGATACTGTTGCGCTGATCTTTAACAAAGAGATATTCCAAACGGCCACGTCTGATGCAAAAACCACCCCTGCTGTTACCGCTATAATAAGCTGCCTTTTATCAATACGCAGTTTCTTTTTAATGATACAATAAGGCAGCAAACAAACCCAGGCAACAAACACACGGTAAAATGCAGAACCAATGGGCGCAACCCCGGCAAGCTTTACAAATATTGGCGAAAACGAGATGCATAAAATGCCGATAACCAAGCTCACTTTAGGGTTCATAAACAGGATAATAAAATGAGTGGCAAACTTAAGCAAATCGTTTTTTAATAAGACCTTTATCAAAGTTTGCTTCGCAAAATATTTAAGTCGCTGTAGCAAAAGTTTCTTTTTCGCCGTAATTGTATAAAAACCTTATTATCATGAAAAAATACCTACTTATTTTACTTTCAGCTACGGCTTTGTTTATGACGTCCTGTTACAAAAGAAGGGATTGCTGTGTTCTACCTAAAAGGGACGCATTTATTATGGCCGAAAAAAGTGGCGTACAATGGGAAGGGATCCCTACAACTACTGTATTTTCGCAGGATACCATTAATGTATATGCCGGCAACTTTAAAACCGGCCTTGAAGAAAACTTTGGCTTTTTAATAAAAGCGAGCACCACAGCCATTAGTTATCCACTAAAAGGCAATCAAGCCTACTATTTTAATACTGTTGGTCGTGATGTATCAGTTAGCGGTTATAAACTCGATGATACCTTTACCAACCAGGTAACGGTTACCAGCTATGATCAAAGCACCAAAACTGTAACAGGTACTTTTCAAATGAAATTTATTAAAACGTATGATAACCCAACCGGTAGTTATCCGGATAAGGTCAGCTTTTTAAACGGAAAATTCAAGGCAGTTTTACCCAATTAATGATCGGGCTTAACTAAGCATTCATAACGAACAATAAATTAGCAAATAGCTGATAAGTAAAGGTGTAATACCAACTTTTAGGTATATTTATAAAACCAGTTATTGATAACCTGTTACAGTTCAATCGTTGTGAAAAAACACCTGCTTTATTTACTTTTCGTAACGCTTTTGCTTTTTGCATCATGTGCCAAAAAGGAATGCTGTGATTTTCCACCCATTCCTAATTTTATCCTCGCCCAAAAAAATGGCGTAGAATGGGCAGGCGACCCTTCAGATTCTGCTATAGAGCGGGATACCACTATTGTAACCGGCAACAATACCACAGCAGGGCAGCAAGAAATAATTGGTTTCAAGCTCCGGGTGGATGACCCGGGTTACTATACGCTAAAAAACAATGAAGGCTATTATTACATCATCAGGGATAATGCAACAATAGCCAGGTATAAACTTAGCCCAACACATAGTAATACGGTAGTAGTTGTTGCATTTAATGCAACCGACAAAATACTGCAGGGTTATTTTGATCTTAAATTTGTTAAAACCTTTGACATCCCGGCAGGTACCCAGCCTGATAGTATTAGCTTTTTAAGCGGAAAATTCAAAGTGGCTTTACATAATTAATTGTATTTTTGCGGCTCTAAAAAACATACTATATGAGCCAGCGAGTAAAGATCAAAGCATTGCTGCAGAGCCAGCAAACAGAAATTGATGTAACAGTTAAGGGATGGGTACGCTCCTTCCGTTCTAATCGTTTTATTGCTTTGAATGATGGCTCAACTAATAACAACATCCAAATTGTTGTTGACTTTGAAAACACCGACCCTGCCCTTTTGAAACGTATCACGGTTGGCGCCGCTTTAAGCGTTGCTGGTAAACTGGTAGCCTCACAGGGTAAAGGCCAAACAGTTGAAGTTATAGCAACTGATATTGAAGTACTGGGCGATAGCGATCCTGAAAAATATCCTATCCAGCCTAAAAAACATAGCCTGGAGTTTTTAAGGGAACACGCCCACCTGCGTTTCCGTACCAATACTTTTGGGGCGATATTCCGGGTGCGCAATAGCCTGGCTTTCGCGGTACACCAGTTTTTTCAGGAGCGTGGGTTTGTTTACCTGCATACACCTGTTATCACTGCATCAGATGCAGAAGGCGCGGGTGAAACCTTCCATGTAACCAACTTTGACCTGGATAACATCCCTAAAACAGATACCGGCGAGATTGATTTTAAACAGGACTTTTTTGGCCGCCCTACCAACCTTACCGTATCCGGTCAGCTGGAAGGCGAACTGGGTGCTATGGCCCTGAGCGATATTTATACATTTGGCCCAACCTTCCGTGCCGAAAACTCCAACACCACCCGCCACCTGGCCGAGTTTTGGATGATTGAGCCCGAGGTTGCCTTTAATGATCTGAACGACAACATGGACCTTGCCGAGGACATGCTGAAATATGTGATCAAATACACGCTGGATAAAAATGCCGACGATATGGAGTTTTTGACCCAGCGCCTGCAGGAAGAGGAAAAGCAAAAACCACAGAACGAACGCCAGGAAATGAGCCTGCTGGAGAAACTGCAGTTTTGTTTGGATCATGATTTTGAGCGGCTTACTTATACCGAGGCTATTGAGATCTTAAAAGAATCGACCCCGAACAAAAAGAAAAAGTTCCAGTACCCGGTTGAAGGCTGGGGAACCGACCTGCAAAGTGAACATGAACGTTACCTGGTTGAAAAACACTTTAAAAAACCGGTGATCCTGACCGATTACCCTAAGGAGATCAAAGCATTTTACATGCGCCAGAACGAACCTGATGCCAACGGCCGCGAAACTGTGCGTGCCATGGATATCCTGTTCCCGGGTATTGGCGAAATTATAGGCGGATCGCAGCGTGAAGAGCGTTTGGATAAACTGGAACAACGCATGGACGAAATGGACATCCCTAAGGATGAACTTTGGTGGTACCTGGATACGCGCCGTTTCGGCACTTGTCCGCATGCCGGGTTTGGCCTGGGGTTTGAACGTTTGGTACTGTTTGTAACCGGCATGGGCAACATCCGCGATGTGATCCCTTTCCCAAGATTCCCGAAGAATGCGGAATTTTAAACTGTATTTTGTGATTCCACCGATAGTTTTTGATTTCACCGATTAGTCCGTGTGGATTAATCAGTGAAATCATCTTATCAATTAAAATCGGTGTAATCATCCGTTAAAATCGGTGTAATCACAATATACATGCCCATAATTGAATTAGCTACCCACATCAATGCCCCTATTCAGCAATGTTTTGACCTGGCCAGGAGCATTGATGTTCATGTAGCTTCAACCCGGCAAACCGGCGAAACAGCGATAGCAGGCCGTACCAGCGGCTTGATTGAGCTGGGAGAATCCGTTACCTGGCGGGCCAGGCATTTGGGCAAATGGCAAACCCTAACTTCAAAGATCACCGAGTTTGAATATCCCAACTTCTTTACCGACGAAATGGTGGAAGGCGCGTTTAAAAGTTTCAGGCATGAGCATTACTTTTTCCCCGTAAAAGATCAAACCCTGATGAAGGATATATTTATGTTTGAATCGCCACATGGTTTTTGGGGACATGTGGCCAATGCTGTTTTTTTAAAATGGTATATGACCCGGCTTTTGGAAAAACGGAACAAAGTGATCAAGGAAATAGCCGAGAGCCCCCCAGCCCCCTAAAAGGGGAGTTAATTTGTTTTGATAGTTATATTTATAAAATGATCTTTCAATCTACCATCCTCACTCATCCGGGCTTGGGTAACTCTGGCCCCGCACACTGGCAATCCCTATGGGAAAAGCAATTTAATTTTGATCGCATTGAGCAGCAAGACTGGGAAACCCCCATTTGCACCGATTGGATAACTACCTTAAATAGTTATGTACAGCAGCATGACCCCGGCACTGTAATATTGGTGGGGCACAGCCTGGCATGCACCGCCATAGCTTATTGGGCGCAAAAATATAACGTGAGCATAAAAGGAGCCTTACTGGTTGCCCCCAGCGATACCGAAGCTGATACCTACCCATCAGGCACCACCGGCTTTACACCTGTGCCTTTAATAAAACTCCCCTTTAAAAGCATAGTGGTGGCCAGCAATAATGATTATTATGTAAATACTGAACGGGCACACCTGTTTGCCAACAGCTGGGGCAGCGAGCTCGTTAATATTGGCGATGCCGGTCATATCAATGTAGCATCGGGCTATGGCGAGTGGGCACAAGGGTTGGAGTTACTAAAGCGACTGGATAATTGATATATTTATCCACTTAAATGTGCAGATTTCAGATGTGCAAATATGCAGATGTCAGAATTGCATCAAGACATTTACAATTTACACAAAGCCATCTGCACATCTGAAATTTGCACATCTGCACATCTTATTTTAATATACCATGCTTATAAACCCATCAACCCTGCGTGTTTTTACACAAAATATTTTTCTGGCCATTGGTTGCAGTACCGAACATGCAACCCTTGCTGCCGATGTTTTGCTGCGTTCCGATTTGCGGGGAATTGACTCGCATGGGGTGGCACGCCTGAGCGGCTATGTGAGGCTATGGGAAAAGAACCGCATTAATCCCAAACCCGACATCCGGATAGTACACGAAACGCCTACCACGGCCACCGTTGATGGCGACGCGGGCCTGGGCCTGGTGGTTGCCCCCTATGCCATGCAGGTGGCCATCAAGAAAGCCGAACTATATGGCTCAGGGTGGGTATCGGTACGTAACTCTAACCACTTTGGAATTGCAGGTTATCACGCGTTAATGGCGGTTGAAAAAGATATGATAGGTTTTGCTATGACCAATGCAAGTCCGCTGGTGGCGCCAACTTACTCTAACGAGCGGCTTTTGGGTACAAACCCAATGTGCTATGCCTTCCCCGCAGGCCATTACCCGCCTGTGGTGGTTGATCTGGCTACCTCTGCCGCGGCCAATGGCAAACTGGAAATTGCCCAGCGCCTGGGCAAACAGGTGCCCGAAGGCTGGATACAAGACAAGCGCGGCAATTATACTACTGATCCCCATGCTTTAAAATCGGGCGGTTCCCTGTTGCCGTTGGGCAGCGACCGTGATCACGGCAGCCATAAAGGTTTTGGGTTGAGCGCTACGGTTGATATTTTGTCGGCGGTGTTATCGGGTGCCAATTACGGCCCCTGGGTGCCACCGTTTGTAGCTTTTCTTGATCCCCCCGAAAACCCGGTTGGTAAAGGCATAGGGCATTTTGTAGGCGCCATGCGGGTTGATGGTTTTCGGCCGGTTGATGAATTTAAATCACACCTTGATAACTGGATAGCCCGCTTCAAAACCTCTACCACGGTTGATCCCATGCAAAAAGTTATTATCCCCGGCGAACCTGAACTGGAAGCCGAAAATCACCGGAGCATTAACGGTATCCCGCTGGTTGATGCCGTGGTTACTGATCTGAATGCATTGGCCGAGCGGTTTGGGGTGAGCCCCCTAAGCCCAGCCCCCTAACCCCCTGAAGGGGGAATTGATAGTCCTGATGGATTGCCTTTAAAAACCACGTCATTGCTTCTCTCAAATTGTCATCCTGAACATAGCGAAGGATCTGTTCATGAACTATGCATGTTGTAGATTAGATTCTTCGCTATGCTCAGAATGACAAAAGTTTATTGTTTGATTCGTACCTCAGCAATGACGCGCGGAGAGGGTATCATCCCTATTATCAAACAAAAATGCCCGCTCAATAAACAAGCGGGCATCAAAACCTTTAGTTCCCCCTTCAGGGGGTTAGGGGGCTTAATGTATAATATTAAACAACCTGCTCCACCTTATTTTGTTCAGGAAGGAGGCATTATCATCAATGCTCATCCAAATAAACAGCGCTTTGCCTACAATGTGGTCTTCGGGCACAAAACCCCAGAAACGTGAATCTTCGGAGTTGTGGCGGTTATCGCCCATCATAAAGTAATAGTTTAGTTTAAAGGTATAGCTGTCGGTTTTTACACCATTGATCAGGATATCCTTGCCAACTACCTGCACCTTGTTACCTTCGTATATCTCAATAGCACGACCATAAACCGGGAATGTTAAACTATCCAGCTTTACCTTCCATCCGTGTTTAGGCACAATGATGGGGCCGTAATTATCCACATTCCATTTAAAATCAGGGAAGTTTGGTGTGATCTTATACTTTGGAAATAACTCAGGATAAACCGTATTTAATGGATCTGCTATCCCCCTGGGCGTAATATCAGGCGTAATAGCTTTAATATTTGAGTAATCTTTTAAAGCTTTAACTGATTGTGCTGTTGTATTAACCTTAAAAGTGGTATTGTTAACAGGTGCTATATCTGATAAGTGCAGGTCGCTGATCAGTTGGGGATTGATCTCGCTACCATCTGATTGTACCACGTATTTCATTTCGCCATGTGGCGGTGTAATAGCAGCTTTACCATTTATAAAAACCTGCGCGTCAACCACACTCAGGGTATCGCCGGGTGTGCCCTGGCAGCGTTTAATATAATTTTCGCGTTTATCAACCGGCCTGTACAAAGGCGAATCGGCATCCATAGGGTAGTTAAAAACTACTACATCGCCTTTTTTAACATCGCTAAGGCCTGGCAAGCGGTAATAGGGCAGCTCAACACCATCCCAATAGGCCTTGGTACCAATAAGCGGCATGGTATGGTGCGCAAAAGGAAAAGCCAAAGGCGTCATGGGCAAGCGGGCGCCATAGTTAACCTTGCTTACAAACAGGTAATCGCCAATTAATAAGGAGCTCTCCATTGATGCGCTGGGAATTACATAAGCCTCAATAAAAAAAGTACGGATCAGCGTAGCGGCAATTACCGCGAAAATAATAGCGTCGGCCCATTCGCGTGTGGCAGTCTTTTTAAGGGAGATCTTATATTTTTCCCTGAACTCCGGGCTTGCCGACTTGCCTAAGTATTTGGTATTTTTATCAAAACCCCATTTAGGGAAATATATGAAAGATAGAGCTACACCTGCAATGTGTTCGCTTAATGAAAATTTTCCGTATGATTTTACAAAATCAACTACGATGCCTATAGCTACTAAGAAACCAAGACCGGGAATAAGCAGCAGTATAAACCACCAGGCCGGCCGGCCGCTTAGTTTGATCATTACATAAAAATTATAGAGGGGAATGATAGCCTGCCAACCCGGCTCTCCGGCTTTTTCAAATAGTTTCCATAAGCCTACATAAGGCAAAATGATCAGTATTATAAATGCAATTACAAATTCTACAACGTTCACTTTATTAGCTTTATATTATTTTATCAATTAATGTATCCCTCTAAATAACCTGCTCCAGCGTATTTTATTTACAAAAGAGGCCGTACTATCAATGCTCATCCAGGTAAATAGTGCCTTCCCAACTACATGATCTTCCGGTAAAAAACCCCAAAAGCGCGAATCTGTAGAGTTATGGCGGTTATCGCCCATCATAAAGTAATAGTTCATTTTAAAAGTGTAAGTATCGGCTTTTTTATCGTTGATAAAAATATCATGGCCAACTACCTTTACTTTATTATGCTCATAAATTTCAATGGCGCGGCCATAGATTGGGAAAGTTAAACTATCCAGCTTTACCGTCCACCCTTTTTTGGGTATAATGACCGGACCAAAGTTATCCAGGTTCCAGGTGTATTTAGGAAAGCTCGGGGTTGTTTTATACTGTGGATGCGCGGTAGGGTAAACCGGGTTAAGATTATCAGGTATTCCTTTAGGTGCAATATCAGCCGTAACCGATTTAATATTGGAGTAACCTTTTAATGTATTGGCCGAGGCCACGGTAGTGTTGGTCTTAAAATCGGTATTGTTGATAGACGCCATATCGGTTAAATGCAGTTCATCAATCAGCTGCGGATTTATCTGGCTGCCATCGCTTTTTACCACATAGGTCATTTCGCCTTGGGGGGCAGTGGTTTCGGCTTTACCGTTAATATATACCTGGGCATCAACCACGCTCAGGGTATCACCGGGGGTTCCCTGGCAGCGCTTAATAATATTTTCGCGCTTGTCAACCGGCCTGTACAAAGGCGAATCGGCCTCCATTGGCAGGTTAAAAACCACAACGTCGCCCTTTTTAATATCGCTAAAGCCGGGTAAACGGTAATAAGGCAATTGTATGCCATCCCAATAGGCTTTTGTACCTATCAATGGCATAGTATGATGAGTAAACGGAAATGCCACTGGTGTTATGGGTGTACGTGCTCCGTAATTTACCTTGCTTACAAATAAATAATCGCCAATTAACAGGGAGCTTTCCATAGATCCGCTGGGGATCACATATGCCTCAATAAAAAGTGTACGGATCAGCGTAGCGGCTATAACTGCAAAAACAATGGCATCGGCCCACTCACGAACAGCGCCTTTTTTTTTCTTGGTTTTGCTTTTATCTTTTTTCCAGAATTTCCAGTTCATGTATTTTGATGTGCAAATTTCAAATGTGCAGATTTTTTAAATGTATATAATTATTTTTTATTACCTATGACTGTTGTGTAAGCTATATGTTACTATGCATTTATATATTTGAGTTTGCACATCTATTCATGATTTGCACATCTAAAATCAGTTTATCCCCCTAAACAAGCGGCTCCATCTGATCTTGTTAGCCGATGGCGAAGTTGCATCCCAGCTCATCCATACAAACAAAGCTTTACCTACAATATGGTCTTCAGGTACAAACCCCCAAAAACGCGAATCTTCAGAATTATGGCGATTGTCGCCCATCATCCAGTAATAGTTCATTTTAAAGGTATAGCTATTTGTTTTTTTGCCATTTATGGTGATGTCGTTCCCATTAACCTGCAGCTTATTATTTTCATAAACTGCAATGGCCCGGCTATAAAATGGCAGCGTAAGACTGTCCAGCTTTACAGTCCAACCCTTTTTGGGGATAATGATGGGGCCAAAATTATCAACGTTCCACCTGTAATGCGGGTTGTGCGGAAATATTTCGGGGTCATAAACCCCTCTTAATCGTACATTGGGTGTAACCGTTTTTATATTCGAATATCCCTTAAGCATTTGGGCCGAATGCTCCGTCATATTCATCATGTAATCCCGATTGGTGAATTGCTGAATATCTGACAAATGCAGATCATATATCATCTGTGGATCAAACCTGCTGTCATCAGCGCGTACCATGTATTCCATTTCGCCGTGTGGGGGCATTTTGGCAGGTTTGCTGTTCACATATACCCGGGCATCAATGAGGCTAAGGGTATCGCCTGGGGCACCCTGACAACGTTTAATATAATTTTCACGCTTATCAACCGGTCTGTAAAATGGCGAATCGGCATCCATCGGATAATTAAACACCACTACATCGCCTTTTTTAATTTCACTTAAACCAGGCAAACGAAAATATGGTAATTTGATGCCATCCCAATAGGCTTTGGTGCCCGTAAGTGGCATGGTATGATGTGCAAACGGAAAGGCTACAGGTGTCATGGGCAAACGGGCGCCATAATTAACTTTGCTTACAAATAAAAAATCGCCCACCAGAAGCGAGCTTTCCATTGAAGGGGTTGGTATGGTATAGGCCTCGATAAAAAGCGAGCGGATCAGCGTGGCGGCCACTACAGCGAAAATAACGGCCTCGGTCCACTCCCGGGCCGATGACCTTTTAAGGTCCTGCCTGTATTTTTCCTGAAACTCAGCACTTGCCGAAGCGCCTAAATAACTGGTTTTTTCATCAAACCCCCATTTAGGTAAGTAAATGAACCCCAGCAGCACGCCTGCGGCCTGCTGGCGCAGTTTTGTTTTACCAAATGATTTTATAAAATCAATGTAAATGCCTAATTCAACTATAATGCCTACACCGGGTATAATAAGCAGCAATAGCAGCCACCATGGCCTGCCGCTAATTTTTAGCATAATATAGGTACCGTAAACAGGAACCAGGGCTTCCCAACCGGCACGACCGGCCTTTTTAAACAATTGCCAGAAGCCTATGGTCATTAAAATTAATAAAGGGGCCGTAATAATGTAAACCCCAATATAAGCTCCTGTATCCATTTATTGATAACGTAATTAGCTATTAAAATCAAACATGGCCTCCACCGAATAAAAACCTTTTTTATCGTGGATCCATTCGGCTGCCAATACCGCGCCTAAGGCAAAGCCATTACGGTTATGCGCGGTATGTTTAAATTCAATCATATCAACTTCTGAATCATAAATAACGGTATGTGTACCCGGAATGTTATCAATACGCATAGATTCGATCAGCAACTGGTTATCAGTAACCGTTTCATCATCATCTTTGTCATCGGTAGTTAACACGTTGATCCACTCCCGTTTTGAATCAAGATTTTCAATGATACCTTCGGCAATGGTTATGGCTGTACCGCTTGGCGCGTCCATTTTTTGGGTGTGATGAATTTCTTCAACCTGTACATCATAGTACGGGTAACGGTTCATTACTTTGGCCAGCAAACGGTTAACATGAAAAAATATATTTACCCCCACACTAAAGTTTGATGCATACATTAGTGAATTGCCATCCTGCTCGCATCTTTGTTTTATTTCGGGTATTTTATCATACCAACCAGTTGTGCCTATTACAATAGGTACCCCCGCGTTAAAGCAATGGTCAATGTTGCCCAATACAGATGATGGCGTGGTAAACTCAATTACCGCATCGGCTTTTTGTAAATTTTCGGCAGTAAGATCATGCAGGTTATCATGATCAATAGTTAAAACAATTTCATGCTTGCGGCCAATGGCGATCTTTTCAATGATCTTGCCCATTTTTCCATAGCCCAGTAATGCTATCTTCATTATTTACTTTTTATTATTATTCAGTATCAAGCAGTTAGTATCAAGTATCAAGACTGCTGCATTTTTCATGTAAAGAGGTCAAGAATCTTGATACTTGATACTAACTACTTGATACTAACTGTATGATACCAATCCTAAAACGTAAAGGTAATTTTTATAGCCGGAATAAAAGAGACATTAGTACTTTGTGCATAAACTGGCTGGTTTAAAACGCCAGGTGTAACTTTTATGGCCAGGTCATTATCAACCGTGTAGGAGTGTATGAATTTGGCGTCAATATAAGCATCAATGGTTTGGATACCCCATGTGGCCAAAATACCAAGTATGCTTAGGTCGCGGTTACGCCTGTTACCATCAGCAGCGCTTGCAAAATCCGACTCAGAAACACCACTTCCATACGCATTGTATTCGGCATAATACTTATCATTTGGACCGGGCGCAATACCTTGTCGCTTATACTTTGCAAGGGTTATAAATTGGGTATAATATTTCTGATTAAATATTACGGCCGCAGCCAGCAAACCCACACCTCCATAAATAATTGGCACTTTCCACCAGCGGTGGTTATACAACTGGCCCCATCCGGGCACCATCAGGGAATGCATTACTGCTTTATGCGGACTGTGCAAGCTATCGGGATGATAGGTTTTTTCCTTTTTTATAGGAGGAGCAAAAGAGCCCGGCGCTGTATTTGATGCTTTCCTCACCGTATCGCTTTTGCCCACCACAGCCGTATCTGTAACCTGTGCCTGAGCTGCAAAGGTAAACACCGTGATAAACCCAATAACAAACAAAAATTTATACATTTTTAAGAAAATACAATTGAAGTAGCAAGTAGTTAGTATCATGACATTGCATTTTTATACACTTTCAAAAATCCTGATACTTGATATTAAAACTTGATACTAATTTTTACCAATCCAGCATCTCAAGGATACGGCCCAGATCATCTTCTGAAAGGAATGGTATTTCAATAACCCCATTCCCCCTGCTGCCTACCTTAAGTGTTACCCGTGTACTAAACTTTGAAGCCAGGTCGTCTTGTATTTTTTGCAATTGATATGATACCGGCTCGGGTTGTTTGCCCTCTTTTTTTACCGGTGCCTTTTGCATGTCACGAACTAATTCTTCAACCTTACGAACGGATAAACCTTGCTGAATAATATGCTGATGTAAATATAATTGTTTGGCGGGGTCTTCAATAGTGATAAGCGCCTTGGCATGACCCATGCTAATTGCCCCATCACGAATAGATGCCTGTATACTTGGCGGCAATTTTAACAGGCGCAGGTAATTGGTAACTGTCGACCGGTTTTTGCTCACCCTGTCGCCCAGTTCTTCCTGTTTAAGGTTACACTCCTCAATCATACGCTGAAAGCTAAGGGCTACTTCAATAGCATTCAGGTTTTCGCGCTGAATGTTTTCAATCAGTGCCATTTCCAGCATTTGCTGGTCATTGGCCGTGCGCACATATGCCGGTATTTGTGTCAAACCAGCTATTTTTGATGCACGGAAACGACGTTCGCCAGATATGAGCTGGTATTTATGCGCGTTAACACGCCTTACAGTTATAGGCTGTATAAGCCCCTGTAATTTAATGGAGTCGGCCAGTTCGGCCAGGGCCTGCTCATCAAAATCAGTACGGGGCTGAAAAGGGTTTACCTCGATCTCGGCCAATTGTATCTCATTTACCGATCCCAGGCTGTTAACCTCAACTGCTGATGTTGAGGCTTCCCTATCTTTATTGTTATCCTTAGTTTTATTATACGGTTGTACGTTTACAGAATCATTCAACAGCGCACTTAATCCTTTGCCCAGGGCATTTCTTCTTTCACTACTCATTGCTTACACTGTTGCTGTTTCTGTTTTTGCCTCGCTTTTTGTCAGGCCATTTTTCTCAATAATTTCGCGTGCCAGGTTCAAATAATTTATTGCTCCTTTACAAGTTGCATCGTGCATAATTACCGATACGCCAAAGCTTGGGGCTTCGCTTAACCGTGTATTACGCTGAATAATGGTATCAAAAACCATATCCTCAAAATGCGTTTTAACTTCATCAACCACCTGGTTTGATAAGCGCAGGCGCACATCGTACATGGTAAGCAGTATACCTTCAATTTCCAATTGCGGATTTAAGCGCGATTGTACAATTTTTATGGTGTTTAACAATTTGCCCAATCCCTCTAACGCGAAATACTCACACTGTACCGGTATAATTACCGAGTCGGCAGCAGTTAACGCATTAATGGTGATCAAACCCAATGAAGGCGAGCAATCAATAATGATAAAATCATATTCATTGCGCACAGCTTCAAAAACCTGTTTCATTTTGTACTCGCGCCCGCTCAGGTTAATCATCTCAATCTCGGCACCTACCAGGTCAATATGCGCCGGTAGCAGATCA
Organism: Mucilaginibacter lappiensis; assembly: GCF_050433765.1. Taxonomy (GTDB): domain Bacteria; phylum Bacteroidota; class Bacteroidia; order Sphingobacteriales; family Sphingobacteriaceae; genus Mucilaginibacter; species Mucilaginibacter lappiensis_A. The sequence goes on from NZ_JBNPWP010000015.1 coordinate 52,741, forward strand.
AGGTTAGGGGTGTCTGTTTTTTGGATAGCTTCATGAGGATCAACCTGGTTAATGATACACTCATAAATACTATTCTTAATGTTACGGGGGTCAAAACCAATCCCCGATGTTGAATTAGCCTGCGGATCGGCGTCAACCAACAAGGTTTTAAAATCTAATACGGCCAAACTTGCAGCCAGATTTATAGATGATGTAGTTTTTCCTACGCCACCTTTCTGGTTGGCTAAAGCAATTATTTTACTCATTCTATATTTTCAAAAATTTATATTTCAATGATTTATAACAACGCTAAATAGAATTAGAAATTTCTACTTTCGTAAAGTTTTTATCTGGTGATAAAGATACGGATTTAAAACAATTCCGAAATCCACAGGTTTCGGCAATTTACAAACAATATTAATTATTGAATTACCGAATTATCGACTTATTGAATGATATTAAATTTATAAACTATTCATTATCGAAGACCAAAAATCAATAATTCAGCAATTCAATAAATCAAAACTACTAAATGATCACTATAATATCAGCAACAAACCGCCCCGGCAGCCATACACTTAAACTTGCTCAGTATTATCAGCAAAAACTTCGTGAAAAAGGAACAGAAGCGGGTTTATTATCACTTGCCGAATTGCCGGCCAATTTAATTCAAACTGATCTTTATGGCAAACGGAGCCCCGAGTTTATGCCTATACAGGATATTATTACCCGAACAGATAAATTTTTATTTATAATACCGGAGTATAACGGCAGCTTTCCGGGTGTACTGAAGGTATTTATTGATGCCTGCGCTTACCCAGAAAGCTTTTATGAAAAGAAAGCCGCCCTGGTTGGTCTGTCATCAGGAAAATATGGTAACATTAGGGGCATTGATCATTTTACAGGCGTTTGCCATTACATCCACCTCAATACCATGTCGTTAAAGATCCACATAGCCTCCATAAATAAGGAAATGGACCAAAATGGACAGCTTTTAAATGCCGACACCCTGAAATTTACCAACGAGCAGATAGATAAGTTTATAAAATTTTGATATTACCCCGTGATAAGTTTTGCCATTAAGAACGCGGCGGCAGCGGCTATGGCGCCTATGAATAGTACTTTCAAAGCGCCCTTTATTTTTGGCTGGCCAGTTACTTTACTTTTAAAATAGCCAAATATAAACAGGCAAATCATGGTAATGCCACAAGAATAATACAAAGCCTGCAGCGAATCGGCAATAAAAAAATAGGGTGATAGCGGAATAATCCCCCCGACAATATATGATAAGCCAATGGTTATGGCACTTTGTGTAGCCCGGTTTGCCTTCGGCTCTTCCAGGCCAAGTTCATAACGCATCATAAAATCAACCCATTTATCTTTATCCTTTGCCATTTCTTCGGCAACCTCATGCTGTAGTTTTGCTGACAGGCCAAAGGCGGCAAACACCTCCTTTACTTCCATTTTTTCCTGCTCGGGCACTTTTTCTACCTCCGCATATTCACGTTTCAGTTCAGATGCATAATGGTCAACCTCGGTTCGGCCGGCCAAAAAACCACCCAGTCCCATCGCTATGGAACCGGCAACAATTTCGGCAATACCGGCCGTGATCACAATATGCGATGAATTTACGGCCCCGCTTAATCCGGCGGCCAGTGCAAAGGGCACCGTTAATCCGTCAGACATGCCAATAACAATATCCCTGATAATATCTGAGCTTTGTAAGTGATGTTCGTGATGCATATATAAAAGTAGTAGCATTACAGTTAGTATTTAATATAAATAGCTATTTATAATGAGTATGGCCTCACCTAAATTCGAAGAATTGTCATTTCGATAGAGCTAAGGGGGAATGAGGGAGGCGCGAAAGAGAAATCTTCTACACTATACAAAGCCCGCATGAAAAGTCGCATAAGATTTCTCTCTACCGTTCGAAATGACAATTCTTCGAATTTAGGTGAGGCTTACCTTATGATCTGCACCCAACCAGATAACAAAGGCGCGCCGCTTTTAAGATCGATCACATAATAATAGGTGCCTGGTGGTAATATGGTACCATTGTAAGTCCCCCGCCAGGGATGATCATAGCCTATACTTCTAAAAACCTGCTGCCCATAGCGGTTATAAACTGTTAACAAACTTTGGGGATAGGTTACCAGCGCTTCAATATCCCAAAGATCATTCCGGCCATCGCCATTGGGCGAAAATGTATTGGGGATCACTATCTTTTTATAAACCCTAACAAAAACACTGTTTGTATCAATACCACAATTAAAATTTGACGTTACGTGCAGGGTATAAATTTTATCATCAGTGGGGTTAGCAAGCGGGGTTAGTGATTGCGGATCGCTCAGGTAATCGGCCGGTGTCCAATAAAATACATCACCACTTTTGGCAGAGCCATCCAGCTTAACAGATTGGCCTTCAAATATCTTTTTATCGCCTCCGGCATTGGCAACCGGCGGGGGCAGCACATTAACCGTTACTGTTTTTGTTTCAAAACAGTTATTATCAGCATCAGTTACTTTAACGGTGTAAATTGTGGTATCGGCCGGGTTAGCAATAGGATTTTGTGAGAATGGATCAGACAAGCCGGTTGTGGGTGTCCAGCTGTATTGATTATTACCTGGGGCAGATGCCTTAAGCGGTATGGAAGCTCCTTTACAAATACCTGATGGTATGGCATCTAAAGTAACAACCGGTTTTAAATGTACGGCAAGTGTTGTTGAGGCAGATGTTGAACAACCCGCTGCCGAAGTTACAATGACTGAGTAATTACCTGCATCGGCAGGAGTTACCGCATTAATAATAAGCGGATTTTGATTTTTATTAGCAGCAGTTACCCCGGGCCCCCTCCACAAATAACTTGCCCCGCCACCTGCCTCTAAACTCACAGCATCTCCTTCACAGGCTATTTGCGGTTGTATAGTTGGTACCACCGGGTAAGCGTTTACCGTAACCGTAAGGGGGTCAGAAAAAACCCGGCAATGTGCCGATGTTATATTTTGACCCGCCGCAGCCGCAAGCCTATATTGATAAGTTCCGAAAGTGCCCGCACCCTGTATAAAAGTGTAAGTATCTGAAGTTGCACCGGCAATGTCAACCCATCCGTTTCCATCGCCTGTGTTTATTTGCCATTGCATCCTGGGGTTGATATACCCTTCGCCAACCTCCGATTTTAAGATGTAAGTTTTGGATTCGCCTACGCACTGATTTTGGGGCTGATTGGCTGTTACGGTATTAAAACCGGTTTTTATGACCGGTCCGCAGGCCCTGAAAGTGATGTCATCAAGCAGCAGATCATTACCATTGCCCCCCGGCGCTTTATTGATCATTTTTACAACAACCTGTGTGGTATTGGCGGGCGTGGTAAAAAACAAGCCTTCCTTCACCCACACCGGACCTGCTGTTGGGGGTATAATACCGGTATCATAAGTAGCTAATACGGCGCCATCAATAGTTTCAACCGAAAACTCAATATCGGGATGTATAACTGTATTATCACTTGCAGCAGCTGTTAGTAAGTTTAGTACATAGGCCGAAAACTCATAGGTAGTATTTTCGCATAATACAGGTGCCTGCTGGGTAAAAAAAACACTCGGCGCGTAACTGGCATTTATCATCATAAAAAAACCGTTGCCATTGCCTGTATGATCTGTATAAACGGTATGCCAGGTATTATGACAACCACCGCTATAATGCGTAATGGTATATGACCCATCGTTCGGACAGTTGGATACGTATGTTAAATTTGTAACACCATCAGGTAATTGATCGCCAACACCTGCACCTGTTCCAAAATCCTGATTAAATACCGGATCGCCCAAACTACCGCTACAGATGGCGACAGCGGCATCTTTTAAAATCCTCGTTTTTTTTTGTGCTATAACGCTGCTAAAAGTCAGTGTAAAAATCAGCAGTAAAAATAGTTTTAGGGTATGCGGCGGCATTAATTGGGTTAACTTAAAAAGCTATACACCAAAAATATACTATTTTATTAATTAACAATGAATTAATACGTGGGAGGCAATCTATTTTTTCTGTATGCACCAGGTGGTCATACTGCGCAAATTTTGCACATTAGTAGTTTTTATAGGTTCATAAAGTGTACCGTTTAATTCATGAGTATACTGAAGCAGGGTTTGCTCATTTACCAAAAACCGTTCGGAACCATCGGGCAGCAGGTAACGGCCATTCCCTGTACTATGAACCAGGGTTTCAATGCCAATATCCGAAGCCAATCTGGCAAATAAATAACCACCCGGTTTTAATACCCGCCAAAGGGAGCGCACCATACTATCAAAATGCTGCTGGTTTTGGGCAAAATGCAGTACCGCGCTGCAAATAACCAGATCAAAAAAGTCGTCAGTAAAGGGCAGATCCTCCACCCCGGCCACACTGAAATTACCTGGCGCATTAGCCGGGGCCAACAGGGCCGATAGCTGCTTAACTATGGCAACAGCTTCGGCGCTTTGATCTACCCCGTATACTTCATAGTTATTTTTTAGAAAGTATACCAGATTACGCCCGCCGCCACAGCCTGCATCCAGCACGGTTTTACAATCATTAAAGCGCCCCTTCAATAACTGATCAAACAGGTAAATATCAATATGGCCAAAAATTTGCTGCAGGTCGTTTTGCATGGGGTTGGTTTTGGTGGGAAAATTAAGGAATTTTTATATCATTAGCTGGCTTGCTTTCCATTCCCTCCCCACGGGAGGGGTGCGTTGGATAGTGTATGGGCAGGGAGGGGTTTCCACGCGCAATCACTTTGTCTGAACCTTGATTCATCGGATTAAGGATTACCGCGATTTATTTTTCCCCAAGTCCTCACAGGCAAACATTAGTAGATTGTGCGCCCGTCTTCCATTCCCTCCCCACGGGAGGGGTGTGCCGGATTGTGTAGTGGCAGGGAGGGGTTTATACATGCGATATAAAGCTTGTCATGTCGCCCTAAACCCCTACCTCCCTTCCCCAGGGAAGGAATCGCACCGTCCCCAAGCTTTTTTTATCCTTCCTGCTACTTACCACTGTAACATTTTACCCCGAAATAAATCTCATAGGCATGGAAACATTCATCTATCTTATTACAAGAATTACCTTAGTATGTTGTTTGGCTGTTATTGCCTGTACCACAACTCCTTTCGCAAACTTGCTCAAATGCTCAAAGGAGTAAATAGTTCAATCCTGTTTTCTCTGCTAAAACCACTAAATTTAACCCAATGATTTTCGATTTCAGGTTAAAGGTTTTTTATACTGTTGCGCAAAGGTTAAGTTTTACCAAGGCTGCCCACGAGTTGTTTATTACCCAGCCCGCTGTTACCAAGCACATTAAGGAGTTGGAACAGCAGTTGAGCATACAACTGTTTAAACGCAATGGCAACAACATAGCGCTTACCATAGCCGGCAAAGTGCTGGTACAATATGCCGAAAAGATATTCCAAACCTATACCGCCCTCGAAACCGAACTGGCCCAGTTGAACAATATTGAGGCAGGCACCCTACACATTGGCGCCAGCACTACCGTGGCTCAAACCATTTTGCCTAAAATACTGGCGCTCTTTAAAAAAACATATCCCGAAGTTACCTTCAACTTTATACAGGGTAATACCGACCATATTTCGCAACTGATACTCGACGAAAAAATTGATGTGGCCATAGTGGAAGGAGCTGCCCACTCGCCACAACTGGCATACTCGCCTTTTGCCAAAGACGAAATTGTATTGGTAACCAAGGCAAACAATAAGTTATCAAAAAAGGCCGAGATCACTCCTAAACAATTATTGGACATCCCCTTGGTGCTGCGCGAGGCCGGGTCAGGTACGCTTGATGTGATATTTAATGCCCTAGCCGAGGAGCATATCGCCCCCAAGGACCTGAACATTGAGATCCAACTGGAGAGCAGCATAGCCATAAAACAGTACCTTTTATATTCAGAAACGGCCACTTTCCTGTCTATCCAGTCGGTATTAAGTGAGCTGAAATATAATGAGCTTAGCATTATCGAAATAAAGGGAATGGAGATTTTCCGCACCTTTCAGTTCATCCAGCTGCATGGCAAGAACAACAAATTGATTGACCTTTTCAAGCGTTTTTGCCTGGCCAATTATAACTTAAAGTAATCATACATTACTTAATATCATTTGTATCAGGGCTGCTTTGTATCCACATTTGAGCGCTTACTAAAAAGCGATTTTATGGAACATATTAGTACCGATATTTGCATTATAGGCGCAGGCCCGGTGGGTTTATTTGCCGTTTTTGAAGCAGGCTTACTAAAAATGCGCTGCCATTTAATTGATGTATTACCACAGGTTGGCGGTCAGCTTTCTGAAATTTACCCGCACAAACCTATTTATGATATCCCCGGTTATCCTGATATAACCGCTCAGCAGCTTGTGGACAGGCTGATGGAACAGGGTGCACCCTTCCACCCTACTTTTAGTTTGGGCGAGCGGGTAGAAACATTGACAAAAAATGATGACGGCTCTTACTTTATACAAACCAATGACGGCACTACCGTACACTGCCAGGTGGTTGTTATAGCCGGCGGACTGGGTTGCTTTGAACCCCGTAAGCCGGAGATTGACCGTTTGCTGGAATTTGAAGGCAAGGGCGTGGCTTACATGGTTAAAAACCCCGAAATGTTCCGCGACCGCAAAGTGGTACTGGCCGGTGGTGGAGATTCGGCGCTTGACTGGGCTATATTTTTAGCCAATGTTGCCGAACGCGTTACGCTGGTGCACCGGGGCGATACCTTCAGGGGCGTGCCGGATTCTGCCGAAAAAGTTTTTGAACTGGCCCGCGAAGGCAAGATAGATCTGATCCTGAAATCGAACGTGGTTGCTTTAACCGGCGATGGCCATTTGCAGGAAATAACCCTGCTTGACCGCAATAACGAGGCGAGTCATATAGCTGCCGATCATTTGATCCCGCTGTTTGGGCTTAGCCCAAAACTTGGCCCTATTGCCAATTGGGGACTGAACATCGACTTCTCGGCCATTGTAGTAAACACCCGCGACTACAGCACCAGTGTGGAACGCATTTATGCCATAGGCGATATCAACACCTATCCGGGGAAATTAAAGCTGATATTATGCGGTTTCCACGAAGCTGCCCTGATGGCCCAGAGCGCGTTTAAATATGTTTACCCCGAACAAAAGCTAAGTTTCAAATACACCACCGTTTACGGCGTAACCGAGTTTTAACCATGATCAACTTACTTATTGAAGACAGGGAGGGTCACCGCGCCCCGGTTGAAATACCCGAGGGCATTAATCTTAGCCTGATGGAAGTTTTAAAAGCTTCTGAATATGATGTGCTGGCCACCTGCGGCGGCATGGCCCTCTGTGCCACCTGCCATGTTCAGGTACTGGAAGGTCCGGAACATTTTTTTATCGCAACCGACAATGAGCTCGACATGCTGGACACTCTGCCCAATGTCGGGCCCGATAGCCGCCTGGCATGCCAGATCCATATCAGTGAGGAAATGGATGGCATGGTTTTCAAATTACGATGAGTGATTAATACACTAAGTAAGGCAGTGTTTAATTTCATCTGTTTTTAGATGTAAATACATCATTTTGAACGTTTTTTGTTAAAAATCATCAAAAATAATGCGTTTTAGATCAAATTTGACAGTGTTAAAAAAGGGCGCTGAAAACCGTACACTAAGTACGGGATGAATGATTAGGCTCAACTGTAATTTTAAACTATTTAATAAAAATAAATCGGTAATTTCCCCTAACTATAAACTGGGATTATTATGTGGTTTAATTTATTAAACAACTATAACTATATCAGGGCGGGTAAAAACTACTTGCTCCTATTTATATTTATATGTATTGGAGGGTTAGCTTCATGCCCAGGAAAACTATTCCATTTACGGTATTATAAAAGACGATAAAGGACCACTGCCGGGAGCAACCGTTTTTTTGACCGGCACAAAGGCTATAACCGCCTGCGATAACAACGGTAAATTCCATTTAGATAAAATTTCGCCGGGTTCTTACGGTCTGGTAGTAAGCATGATAGGGTTCATTCCACAATCGGTTCCTGTTATTGTAAAAGGCGAAGCGGTTGAGATCAACCTGGTTTTAAAAATCAATACCAATGTATTAAGTGAGGTTGTTATAAGGGCCGAAACAAATTGGAAAGACCATTTTGAGGAATTTGAAAAGCAATTTTTAGGTACAACACCCAATGCCAAAAATTGCAAAATATTAAACCCCAAAGTACTTTATTTCCACTATGATAAGCAGTCGAAAATATTAACTGCAAGTGCCGATGAGTTTTTGATTATCCAAAATAATGCCCTTGGATACCAGATCAAATACCTGCTTACTGATTTTAAACATGATAATATCAACAACATTTTAGGGTACCAGGGCTATCCCTCATTTAAGGACATGGTTCCAGGATCGGCTAAAGAGGCAGACCTTTGGAACAGGAATCGCCAAACCGCTTATAATGGTTCCATAACCCACTTTTTGAAATCAATTTATAATAATAAACTTTACACCTCCGGATTTGAAGTATTTAAAATCATTAATAAACCACCGCCAGGCGTTAAGTATGACGGGGAAAAACCTATTGTTTTTGACGAACACCCTGTTTTGTTTGATTCATTATTAACCGTAACTGATAAAAACTTCAAGAACCTGACCTACAAGGACGCCCTGTTTGTATTATATACAAAAGAAAAAGAATCATTCGCGTTTATAAACAGTGGTAACCAGATCCATCGCCCCAAGGGGGCAAAGATCCCGCTGGGGCAAATTACATTGGTAAACTTAATGAATAGCAATGTAAGCTTAGATAGCCAGGGAAATTTTAGCCCTTCGAGTGGTTTGTTATTTGAAGGGCATATGGGCTGGGAACAAATAGCCGATTTAACACCCCTGGAATTTGTTAAAGAAGAAAAATAAACTCCGCTTTTGTAACTGGGCAAGTTTAACAGATGAAACGCGCTTTACCAGCTTTTTAATCTCCTAAATTTCTTCCGACTACCTACACTTCACGCTAACCCGAAGTATCATCAGTTAAACACACGTAACTTTGAACTGTTAAGTTCATAACCAAAATATATAAAGATGATAGCTGTAATTTTTGAAGTGATGCCCCAGGAAGGCAAAAAGCAGGAATATTTGGATATAGCCGCCTACCTTAAACCCGCACTGGTAACCATTGACGGTTTTATTTCTATCGAAAGGTTTCAAAGTCTTACCGATCCTGGGAAGATATTGTCGTTATCCTTTTGGCGCGATGAGGAAGCAGTGAAGCAATGGCGCAACCTGGAGATTCATCGTGACGCCCAGTCAAAAGGTCGCGCGTATGTGTTTAAAGATTACCATTTAAGAATAGCCAACGTAGTAAGGGATTATGGCATGTTTGACAGGGCCGAAGCTCCCGCGGATAGCAAACAGATACATCATTAAGTATCTCTGGATTATCTATTGATGATAAAACTCAGCAAGTTCCGGGTTTTACAGTGGTGCATTATTGAGCAATTTTGAATAAGCAAATAGCATTGCTTTTAATTGTTTAATATCTATCAAAAATTATAACAAAATGCACAAAGTAAGCGAACCCGCCATCCTTTATTTCGGCACGCCGGTGGTGTTGATCAGTACCATGAATGAAGATGGCTCCTATAATTTAGCTCCTATGTCATCGGCTTTTTGGCTCGGTTGGCGTTGCATCATTGGTATGGCCACCACTTCAAAAACGGTGCAAAACCTTAAACGTACAGGCCAGTGTGTTTTAAACCTGCCATCGGTTAATGAGGTACAGGCTGTTAACAAACTGGCACTTAAAACCGGCGTAAACCCCGTACCCGAAGTAAAACAAAGTCGGGGTTACTACTATGAACCTGATAAATTTGGCATTGCCGGCTTTACCCCGGTGCCATCGCAAAAGGTAACGGCTCCACGGGTTATGGAGTGCCCCGTGCAGTTGGAAGCGCATGTTGTTGCTATACACCCTATTAGTGAAGATAACGAACAACAACGCGGCCGAATAGTAACCATGGAATTAAAAATAGTACAGGTATACCTGGAAGAATCGATCATGATGCATAATGACCCCAACCGGGTTGATCCTGATAAATGGCGACCGCTCATCATGAGCTTTCAACAGTTTTATGGTTTGGGTTTGCAGGTACATGCTTCATCACTGGCCAGTATCCCGGAGTACAAATATAGAAGCCCGGATATTGAAATAGCCCGCAACATGGAAAAGATCAGGCAACCAATAAGCGCTTAGTATTATTAGTAAGATCAGTAATTTAATAGTGATTTTGGTTTGCCTATTGGAAGATAAGCCTTAGTGCTTATCTTCACCTTTATGAAACAAATACGGGAATATTTAGAGTGCATGGCCTCACTTAGTGATAAAGACTGGCACATATTTTCATCAAAGCTTACCCAACATGTGATCCCCAAAAAAACAGTTATTTTAAAAACCGGGCAAATTGAAAATTATCTGTCGTTCATGGAAACTGGGATTGTGCGCTACTATATTCCCAAAGACGACAATGACCTCACCTTTGCCTTTACTTTTGAGAACAGTTTTGTGAGCGCCTATGATTCGTTTTTAACCCGTGCGCCCTCTACCTACCAAATTCAAACACTTACTGATACTACACTCTGGAGCTTAACCCACCAAAACCTGCAGGAAATATACGCCGAAACTGAAATTGGCAATACCATTGGCCGCCTTGCAGGCGAAGATATCTTTCTGAAAAAATCCAAACGTGAGCTATCATTATTAAATGATACGGCCGAACAGCGTTACCTGAATTTATTTACCGAGCAGCCGCACCTCATCAGGCAGATCCCTTTAAAATACATCGCATCATACATTGGCATTACCCCACAAGGCCTGAGCCGCATCCGCCGGCGAATTACTTAACTTGGGTTCATTGTTTGCTTTTCGCGGTATGCGGAAATTTGAAGAAAAAATATAAACATGAAACCGTTAATTGTATTGTTTATCGCTTTTGGCATTAGCATAGTAGTTACTGCAATAACAGATATGTATAATATCAGGCTATCGGCACAAATAGCCATGGCTGTTATGATGGTCTTTACTTCCATCGGTCATTTTATTTATACCAGGGGAATGGCTATGATGTTACCCTCATTTATTCCCTTCAAAAAAGAAATCATTTACATTACCGGTGTGCTGGAGATTGCTTCGGCCGCAGGCTTGCTTATACCCGCCACAAGAACAATTACCGCCTGGCTGCTCATCATATTTTTCAAAGTGCTTACCCCGGCCAATATTAATGCCGCCATAAAACACCTCAATATGGAAAAAGGGACTTATGATGGCAGCGGCCCTCGATATTTATGGTTCCGTATGCCGCTGCAGGTGTTGTTTATTGTTTGGGTTTATGTGAGTTGTTTAATGTATTGAACGTTGTTGTCCCTATGCCGGGAGGCTTTTTACTTTTGTCGCAACAAAAGTAAAAAAAATGCTTTTTTTCTTTTAGGCTTCTTTGCCGCACATGGCCTTTGTCCCTGCAAATCAGGCAGAACCACGGGCTGCAAAAAGTTGCCCTACTGCGTTCGCTCGTATCCCTCCTTCAGCAAATATTTGCTATGCCCCTGCAGCCACACAGGCCACCAAGTTCTGCCTGATTTCACCCGAAGCAAACTGCGAGAGATACAAGACTTTTAGAGTCAAGAAAAAGAGAATCAGCAAAACTCAATTATAATTCTTCTGATAAATAGCCGGGGTAATGCCTGTCCACCGTTTAAAGGTGCGGGTAAAAGCGCTTAGCTCATTGTAGCCCAGTATGTATGATATTTCTTTAACCGGGTATGAGCCTGCCTTTAAATAATTAATGGCTAATGATTTCCGCGCCTCATCGGCCAGTTGCTGAAAGTTGATACCTTCTTCTTTTAATTTGCGCTGCAGCGTGCGGGCACTTACGTTAAAGTTCGACGCGATATCCTCTAACGACACAATACCCAAATAAGAGTTTACAAGCAAATAATTATAGATGCGGGTTTTGAGCGTTTGATTTTCGCTTATAGCGGCTTTTGCTGGTGTCACCTTTTGAAGCAGTATATTTTGCAGCTCGTAATTCGCGGTGATGATTGGCTCATCCCAGTATTTCTTATCGAACATGATGCTATTACCGGCTGAGTTCATCACCGGTTTGCAGCGCATTACACGTTCATATTCAACATCATCATCAATCTGCCGGGCGTAGCTGACCGTTAGCGGACTTATCTTTTTCAGCATCAGGCCATCCAATTCATGTACTACAAAAACCATCAGCAAATCAAGCGTTTGTATAGCCGGTACCGAATTTTGCCAATCGGGCATAGCGGGAATAAATTCCACCGAAAAGGTATCATCCTGCCGTGTTACTTCCAGCTTAAATGCTGTAGTTATTAAATGGGTTAATGATGCCGCGATGGTTAAAGCGCTGCCCACCGTTTCGCTGCTTTTAATGATCTCGCCAACAATACCCAGTGCTGATAGTTGCAATGATTCGCCAAAATGCAGACCAAACAGCTTATCCTTACTTAAATGGATAGCGTTAAGCCACAGGTCGCTCACCTGTTTTTGAGTGAGGGGCCGGGTATCCGTCTGCAATTCTGCAATCGTAATATTCGACAGGCGGCACAGGGTTTCGGGCGATAGATCGCGTTGCGCGGCATAGGCCAGTAAACCCATTATCAATTTCTTAAGCTGATCTTCCATCATTCATTTATTGCTGCACTAAAGGTAAGGGTACTCCATTGCTTTATAAAAAATTGGCGCGATATGGTAAGCGAATGTCGCGCAAAGGTAATCTATGACCTCCATTTCCAAGCGACCTTTGGAGTATTAAATGAAAGGAAAAAAATCAATGAAACTCGGCGCTATCATCTGCATGCTTGCCATTACAAGTTATGGCCATGCACAAACAATTAACACAATTAATAATCAATCAAATACAAACAACATGAAAAACGAAGCAAAACAAGTAGTAGCAGAATTTTTAAACGCGGTACAAGTAGGCGATCTTGAACAACTGAGCACACTGCTGCACCCTGATATGGAGTGGGTACAGCCAGGCAACAACAGGGTATCGGGCTTAAAACGTTCAAGTGCCGAGGTATTTCAAATGGTGGGTAAAATGTTTGAGCTGTCTGCCAATACTTTAAAACTTACTGATATTAAAACTATCAGCGTTAATGGCAACCGCATAGCCTGCCTGCTACACTGGAACGCGTCACAACCGGCCGGTGGCATTTTGGATGTGGATAATATAGATGTGTACACCGTTGATAATGGCAAGATCATTAAAGCCGAGATATTCACTGCCGACGAAGCAAAGGAAGATCAGTTTTGGGGTAACTGATCCTGATCTGCATATTTTTAACAAAAAGGGACGCTTTACATGCGTCTCTTTTTGTTAGCTGTTGGTTATAATAATGGGGCTTGGTTATAATAAAACTTTTCTTTTTTTACTAAGCCGTTTTCCCATTGCTGCACAGATATTTCCTGCCTGTGTGTAACTTTTTTATCCTCTTTATTGGTGATAACCATCAAATACTCACTAAAAACAACCTGATTCACATCATCAATAGCTTGTTTTGTTATTTCAACTACCAGGTCGAATTTTGCTAAAGCAGCCTTTTCGCGAATGATACATACCTGTTTTCCTGCGCGGGGCGTGGTCTCATTTTCCTGAAGTTCCACATCATCGCTGTAATATAATTCCATCGCTTTCACCGTTTCATCATTCGTAATAAGCTGATTAAACGCTTCAACCTTATCTTTCAGAGGGCTCATAAATATTTTTTTACGCTGGTATTTTCAGATAGCAGCAATTTTATATTTTGCTTCGTGCAGTATAGGAAAATTACAGGAGTTGGCAATAAAACACATTTTATTGGCCTCTTTGTGCAACTCATTGGCCTTGTCAATCAGGGATTCATCGCTGATGGTAATAACCGGACTTAACAAGATCAGTGTAAAACAACCACTGCCGTTATTATTCTCCAGCATTACGCCTTCGGCTGTATCTTCATAGGCTGTTACTACAATGCCGGCTGTAGTGCAAAGGTGCAGGTACCACAGCATATGGCATGAGGAAACTGATGCTACTAACAGATCCTCAGGGCTGTACCTTGATTTGTCGCCGCGAAAGTTTGGGTCTGATGAACCTAAAATAGAATGCTTACCCTCAACATTAATGTCGTGACTTCGTTCATACCCCCGGTAGTCTTTTGTTCCCTCGCCTGTGTTACCAGTCCAGGTGACGTTTGTTTGATAATGATGATTTTTCATAGATGTAATTTTAAAAAAGGCTTAGCCAGCCCAAAACCCGATTCCTGCTATTGTTTTTTAATATAGTTATACCCTGTAAACAGCATATAAAACCCATAAGTGCTGGTGGCTAACGCTACCCCAATACCCAAAATAGTTAGTGTAAATGTTTGCGAATAATTTTTGCCTGCTGTCATAAAAATGCTGCCTATGGCCACAAGGCAGGTCCAGGTGGCTACGTAGTAATCAACTTTCCTGTCAAATACTTTTGCCATAGGATAAAAATGCAATCCAATTATTAAAGCAATAGCAGACAAAGTATATTGTGGAAGCCCAATGAGCACCAGTATAACCGAAACCACCGGTATAGCGGTCCCTTCAATGCCAAAAATAATCCCGAACCGTTTAGTCATATTCTTCCCCTCGGCCACATCACTTTCACTGGTAAACTTTGGGAACCTGTTAGCAGCCAGAAATATGGCAATGCCATACACCACAAACAGCAAGCTGAACGTAGAAAACATAATTAATACAATATGATGATCATGCTTTTGTAAGCCACCCTGCGCTATCTCTGTCCACATCATGGTAAAAAGGGCCATCATCAGTAAGCCTCCGCCAATACTACGAATGGCGACTCTTGGTAAAATTTGTACTTTAGCAGTCATTGTTTTTGATCTTTAATAGTAGTTATTTAATTCAGGACGATCCTGATGTATCTACCTGTTCGTTACAAGATTACAGTCATTATAAAATTGTGTAAAACCAAACAGTTAAATAATATTGCAAGCAATATTTAAATCCACTAAAACTTATTTTTCAACCTTAATATGACTCAGGTTTTGAATTTTACCCGCACCAAACGACCAATTTTCCTTACCGCCGTTCTCAACCAGGATAATGATCACATCATTAATTAAAACCGGAGTTTCGGCGGCTATCTTACTGGCAATAGAAGCATATAACTTTTCCTTTTGCTCATAACTACGACCCGAGCCTGCCGTTATTTGTACATAAACCATATTACCGGTGTGCGCTATTCCTAAATAGTTTTCAGGATAATAAAGCTGCACGGTATCCAGTTCTTCAATAACATGAAAGTAATCATCCAGGGGGACATTAAACTCCGTCATTAAGGATTGATGGACCGCTTTTGATATTTTGTCCTTCGCATCTGATGGCAATGTTTTTAACAAACTTATTCGTACAAAAGGCATGAAACTAAATTAGTGGATAATTATTTACTAACTTAATTTTGATAATATTTTTAGCATTTTGTTACTTATTAATGACAAAATTTTACTGACTCAGGGGCGATAATCACCTTTGCGGGCTGTTTGCGTCTCTATCTGTTTAAACGCATAATTTGGCTATTATTTGATGCTTCAAACTTACGCCGGCAACATCAGCAAACGATCATCATTTCACGACAGATCATTACCATATCGCGACAGACAATATTTAATAGGGTTTTAATAAAATTCAGGGTAAATTTTAAGGCTTTTAGCCTGCCGTTCATCGTGCCCAAAAATTGCCAGCGCGTTGTATTGGTTGGCAATAGCTTTTATTTTATTCAAGGATGCAGTAGCCAATTCAGCGTCGGGGGCAAAATAAGGTACGTTGTTTTTAAAGATGCCCTCTGTTAGCGCGGCATCAATGCAAAGCAATACATAACCAGAGTTTACCGTATTGATCAATACAGATTGATGCCCGGGCGAGTGTCCGGGTGTATAGATGAGTTTAATATTATCGCAAAGCTGGTAATCGCCATCAATTACCTGGTAGTTGAGTTCTTTTAAGCGGCATTCGGCAGGTGAGTAGGTTTCATCATCCAAAACCGTTAGCTCACTTTGCTGCACCAGGATGGGAGTTCCCTTGAAATATTTATGCCCACCGGAATGATCGCTATGAAAATGGGTTGAAATTACCAGTTTAATATCTTCCGGTTTGTAACCGGCACTTTCAAGCAGATCGGGTATGCGATGCTCATTATTCATGTATGGATATAACAACCCTTCCAGCGGGCTGCCGTCATAGTAGTTTGGGTTGTTCAGGCAAACTTCTGCAAAACCTGTATCGATCAGAATTGGGCCATCGCTGGTATCCAATAAATAAATACAAAGCGGCGAATGTACCATCTGTGGATTTTCAGCGCCCAGATCGGTATTAAAGAAAAACTCCCTGAGTATTCCGTAGCCCGCCGGCAGTATATAAAGTTTATTTACTACAAGTTGCTTATTCATGCCCCGTTTTAAAATTTGAATAGAACTTTGCCCCCCTTTTTACTTTCGGCCGCTGTTTTTGTAGCCTCCTTATATTCATCAAGTGCATAGCTTGCAGCAACTTCCATCTTAAATCCGGGATCGCCAATAATTTTTATAAGCGATTGAATGATCTCAGCTCTCTGCTCCTCTGTTTTACTTTGCAAATAACTCCGGAGGCCAAAACCGCTTATTGATATATTTTTATAAACCACATCTGAATTATAAAGCTGCATAGGGTTTGGACTTAACCGGCTATAAATGATCAGCTTGCCATTGGCTTGCAGGCATTTTATTACACTGGTACCGGTTTCGCCGCCCACAGCATCCAGTGCTACATTAACGCCCACGCCGTTGGTTATTTGCTGTACGCTTTCTATCAGGTCATGCTGGGTAACATTGATGACCTGAGCACCATAAGCGGTTAATGTTGCTGTACTTTGCTCATGCCTTACGGCCGCTATTACATTGATATTACGCAACCTTGCTAATTGTATAATAAGTTTTGAAACCACCGAGTTACCAGCTGTTAGAAATAGCCAGTCGCCTGCTTTAACATCAGCGCGCTCCAGCAGTCCCCACGCGGTCATCGGGTTCAGCGAAAACTGGCTTGCTTTTTCTACCGGGAAATCAGGTGGCAATACCATCACATCATCTTTGGGTATAGCGGCATATTCGGCCCAGGTGTTTTTGCTAAAAAAAGAAACCAATGTGCCAACCGGCAGATCAACGCCTTCGCCAACCCTCTCAATAATACCGGCACCTTCCAGCCCGGCAATTTGCGGAAACTCGGGTTTAAAACGATAGGTACCGCTGATGAAGAAAAAATCTGCCGGGTTTATGGTGCTACCCAGCAGTTTTACAATTACCTGGTTTGCTTTTGGTGTTGGTTTATCAAATTGTTTTACTGATAATACACTTTGGGCATCCCCTGTTTGTTCAAAATATATAGCTTTCATTACAAGTTGGTCATTTTCAATGAGGCGTCATTGTACCGGTTACCGGTATCGGGATATTTTAATAAAAGAGCGCTGATATCCTGCAGATCGGCTGCTGATAACTTTACATCAGCCGCCCCGGCGTTTTCCTGCAGGTATTTGCGTTTCTTGGTACCTGGTATAGGTATAATATCATCACCTTGTGCCAGTACCCAGGCTAAAGCCAACTGCGCCGGAGTTATATTTTTTTGCTGTGCTATACAGGCAAAGGCATCTGCTAATTTTTGGTTGTTGTCCCAATTATCATCACTAAAACGGGGCAACATTCTGCGGAAATCATCGGCAGCAAGTGCATCCTTACTTACGGTGTTGGTTACTAAACCACGCGCCAGCGGGCTATAAGGTACCAATGAAATGTTCAGCTCGCGCAGAACAGGCAGTATTTCACCCTCTACATCGCGGGTTAGTAATGAGTACTCACTTTGAAGGGCAGCAATTGGATGAACCGCGTGTGCCTTGCGGATACTTGCAGCCGAAGCTTCTGACAAACCAAGATAACGCACCTTACCTTCCTTTACCAATTCGGCCATGGCGCCAACCATATCCTCAACCGGTACGTTAGGATCAATACGGTGTGCATAGTAAAGGTCAATAGTATCAATGCCTAAGCGTTTCAGGCTTTTTTCAACAGCATTTTTAATATGAGCCGGTGATCCGTCAAAGTAAACATTTGATGTACCACTGCCCATATAAGGAGCATTTTCGTCATGTACCCTAAAACCAAACTTGGTAGCAATAAATACTTTATCGCGATTGGTTTTGAGCACTTTTGCTATCAGCTCTTCATTTTTACCATTGGCATACATATCGGCAGTATCCCAAAAGTTAATACCCAGATCAAGCGCCAGGTTAAGGGTGGCTATTGATTCTTCATTATCAACCGGGCCATAAGCAAAGCTCATTCCCATGCAGCCCAGGCCAATGGCCGATAGCTTTTCGCCGGTGTTTCCTAAATTTCTGTATTCCATAGGTTTTTGTTTTTTTATACAAATATATAGCCGCTAAAGCCCGGGGCGATTATACTTATCAAACCGAAAATTATAAAATTCAAACAATTAAGCCCGAAAGGCTTTAGGATTAAGCGCGGTTTGCTTTTTAAAAAAATTATTAAAATAGGCAGGATATTCAAAACCCAGGCTATAGGCAATATCAGCAATGTTCCAGTCGGTGTACCTGAGCAGGGCCTTTGCCTCTTTTGCTACACGTTCGGCAATGTGCATACTGGTGGTTTTACCCGTAATTTCTTTTACAGCGCGGTTAAGATGATTAACGTGAACCGATAAGCGGCTGGCATAATCAGCAGCGGTTTTCAGTTTCAGCGCATAGTTTGGTGAATCGATGGGGAACTGGCGCTCCAGCAACTCCATAAATAAAGTCGCTATGCGCGATGATGCATTACCGTGTTTAAAAAAGCTATCTGCCGGTTTTAATTTAAGGGCCTCATGTACAATAAGGTTAACATAATTACGCAGCAGATCATACTTATATATATAATCAGAGTCAATCTCGTCAAGCATTTTGCAAAACAAATCGCTGATGGTTTTCACCTGTTCATCATTCACAAAATAAACCGGGCTGCCCCCTACTTTAAACAATGGCGAGTCGATAAAACTTTCATTACGGTTATTACTGCTGATAAAATCTTCAGTAAACAGGCAAAAGTAGCCTGTTTGTTTCACCGGGGCGGCTTCCCATGAGTATGGAATATTAGGATTCGAAAAAACAAGCGCGCATCTATCAAAAGTGATCCCCTTATCGGCATAGTACAATGTACCGCCACCAATACTAAGCGATATCTTATAAAAATCGCGACGATGATAGCTGGTTACGTTATGGCAAATTTCGCCACGGGGATACACGTTAAAATGCCCGGCATTCTGATTGTTGCCTCCTACAGGCACCATCTTCATGTCAGGATGCCCTTCGTAAAATTCCTGAAGTGTTTCGGTTGGTTGCATGATCAAAGCTATGAAATTCAAATAACCGCATAAAATGCCGACAAGCTATGTGCGGCTATCACCATAATCTTTTACATTAAGATTGCAGCTTGCTCAGCCTGGCTTTAGCCTGTTGTGGCAGCGCGGTGTTACCGCTTTGTCTATCGTAATTCAACCTGAGGTAGGTAATTAACCAGGTATCGTTTTGCTTCACCAATTTGGTTTGATAATTTCCTGAAATTGTCCAAACCTCATCCCCTATAAAATGATCGGCTTTGCCTATATAGTCTACATCGGCTTCATTCCCGTGGATCTTTACCCTAAACTCCGACAGCTGGTGATCGGTTTTATCAAAGCCGGGTAAAAAAGATTCCCAGGCATCTGTTATTTGCGCTGGTGTTTGCATACCAGGCTCTATTCCTGTCATTGATTGATAATCCAGCAAAACGCTGTCAGTCATTACGTTTCGCACCTTTTGCCAATCGCGTTCATCAGCCCCTTTAAATAAATCGGTAACTGCTTGTATTATTTTGTGGCCTTCCATACTCTTTAGATATTAAAATTGCGAATTTGTTTCAAATCAATGCTTAATAATTAAAAAAAAGCATTTCTAAGGCTATTCTGTGTTCTTAATGAGCAACAACTGATTATTTATTGCCTGTAGTTTTGGTTGTTTGTAGATTTAGATAAAAATAAATAAAAGCTATCTATGTAAAAAGCCAAAGATAAGAATGCCTGCACCCACAAACCCTAATTTTATTATCGATTCAGTGATGCATAATGACAACCTGCTTATAGGTTTAACAGGTATAACTTCATTATTTTAGTTTGAACAAACTCTTGTTTCCGCCGGATTGTCAACAACGCAGTTAATAGGCAAACTGTCAGCTTTGGGATTGCTTTCGAACAAATTTAACAATAATCCATTAAAAACCATTAAATAAGTAACAAAACCCTGCAACTTAAAAATACCCTTCGGCCGCTTTAAAGTTTTTAAATGTTTAGCTATCGGCTTTTATAAAATGCTGCACTTTTATGGGTTAAGTTTTTCAAATTATAATTTACCGCCAGCTTTTAAAATACTGTATATTGGGCTATCAATAGTTCCAATCAATTAAAATTACCGCGGTCTGTCCAATTTCATAAAGTATGATCGTCATACCGTTTTAATCACTAAAATTTAAACAACATGAACGAATTTCTATTGATCTTCAGAAGAAACTTTACTCCCGGCGAAGCACAGCCTTCGCCTGAGCAATTGCAAGCCATGATGAAAGACTGGCAAGACTGGATGGGCAGTATTGCCGCGCAAAACAAGTTAGTTAGTCCCGGCAACCGCCTTGATCCGGATGGCCAGGTAGTAAAACCCGGTGGCGTTATTACCAATGGCCCTTATGTTGAGATCAAGGAAGCCATTGGTGGTTATATTATTATTCGCGCGGCCTCCATAAATGAGGCGTCAGAAATATCAAAGGGCTGCCCTATACTGCGCATTGGCGGCAATGTTGAAGTACGCAATATTATACCTATGGAAATGTAAATAATTTAGCCCCCTTCAAATAAGGGGGGCATTTATTAACCACAATGAACAATAATGAACTGCTGCCGCATTTATTTCGTACCGAATACCATAAAATAACATCGGTACTGTACCGGCATTTTGGTTTTGAGCACCCCGAAGTTGCGGAGGATATTGCCAGCGATACCTTTTTAATCGCAGCCGAAACCTGGGGACTTAAAGGATTGCCCGAAAACCCGGTAGCATGGCTGCATACCGTTGCCCGTAACAGGGCTAAGGATTATTTACGACGCAATAAATTATTTGAACAAAAGATTTCGCCCACCTTGCAAGCTGATCATGACGGTTGGGAAGAAATGGTGATCGACCTGTCTGATGCACATATCAGGGATAGCCAATTGCAACTGATGTTTGCCATTTGCCAGCCTATCCTAACCCCCGAAGCCCAGATTGGCCTGGCACTCCGCATACTTTGCGGATTTGGGATAGATGAAATTGCGGATGCCTTTTTATCCAATAAAGAAACCATCAACAAGCGTTTATTCCGCGCCAAAGAAAAATTACGAGAGCAGCAGGTAAAGATCGAGTTTCCGCCTGAAGCCGAGATCGGCACCAGGATACAAGCAGTTTTAACAACCCTGTACCTGTTATTTAATGAGGGGTATTATTCATGCAATAAGGATACCACCCTGCGTAAGGACCTGTGTTTGGAAGCCATGCGCCTTACCTATTTACTTGTTGAAAACGAGAGCACCAACCTACCCGATGCCAATGCCCTCATCGCGCTGATGTGTTTCCATGCCTCGCGCTTTGACGCACGTACAGATGATAACGGCGAAATGATACGTTATGATGAACAGGATACCAATTTGTGGAACGATGAGCTGATATCAAGAGGGAACCACTACCTCAACCTGGCATCAAAAGGAAAGGTAAATAAATATCACCTGGAGGCAGCCATCGCTTATTGGCACACCATTAAAACCGATTCCATTAAAAAGTGGGAAAGTATATTGCAGTTATATAACCGTTTGCTGCAAATTGCTTACTCGCCCATTGCCGCACTTAACCGCACTTATTCCCTTTACAAAGCCAGGGGGAAACAAGAAGCCATTGCCGAAGCCGAAAAACTGCAGCTTAACGGCAATCACTTATACCATGTATTATTAGGACATTTGTACACCGGTGTTGATCAGCAAACAGCTATCCGGCATTTGCAAACCGCGCTGAAACTGGCTAAAACCACTACCGAAAAAACCCGGATACAAAAGGACCTGGAAAAACTTGTGTGAATAAATTTTATATTAGTGAACGTGTTTAGTAATTGAATACAAAATCAATCAAAAACCATGTCATTTCGACGAGCCAGGAAGGGATTAGCATAGGGGGCGAGGAGAAACTATCTCTTGAGCGATAGCGAAAAATCTTATACAAGCGATTAACAGACGGGCCAAATCATACAAGATTTCTCCTCACACAACGCTCAAGGCCACCCAGTTCGTCGAAATGACATATTTTTAATAAAAGAGATTTAATACCACTATGGCATACGATGAATTATTAGCTAACCGGGTACGTGAGGCACTGAGCGAACAACCGATGGTTGAAGAAGTAAAAATGTTTCAGGGAATGTGTTTTATGGTTAATGATAAAATGTGTATCTGCCTGCGCGATCAGGGCCTCTTATGCCGCATTGGCAGCGAACAGTCGGCTATAGAATTGGAAAAGGACAATTGCCGGCAAATGGTACATGGCGGCAGGGTAATGAAGGATTTTGTATATGTAGATATAGAAAATCTGCAAACAACTAAAGACTTTGACCATTGGATAAACCTTTCCCTGCAGTTTAATAAAGTGGCAAAATCATCAAAAAAGAAGAAAAGTTAAAGTTTGTGTTAATAATTGTTTTAAAAACAATTATATTGCAACTGGCTCTTTACTTGTCATTTCAACACCATTAATGAGCCCAATTTAGCCTGAATACCCCTTTTTATTTTTTTTTTGATATTTCTTTTATTTATACTTACATCAATTGTTGTTTTATATTTGCTTTTGTACCAAAATTTTTATTAAATAAAATGCTCAAATACTCTAAACAGACCAGGCTATTATTGGCTGTTGATTGCATAATTTTTGGATTTGACGGGGAAGTTTTAAAGCTATTACTGATCAAGAGGGGTTTCCAACCCGAAAAAGGGAACTGGAGCCTGATGGGTGGCTTTGTACAGAATGATGAAAGTCTTGATCAGGCTGCCAACCGTATCCTTAAACAGCTAACCGGTCTTGAGGGTGTTTATCTGGAGCAACTATACACTTTTGGCGATCCCCAGCGCGACCCTATGGAGCGCACGGTTTCTGTAGCTTATTTTGCATTGATCGATATTCAAAAGTATGAAACACAGATCAGTTCAGATTATCATGCCGAGTGGTTCCAGCTTAAACGCACACCAAAACTGATATTTGACCAGCAGGAAATGCTGGAGCAGGCACGCAAACGTATCCGTTATAAAGCGGCCATGCACCCTATCCTATTTGAACTTTTACCAACAAAATTTACTATCCCCCAGTTACAAACCCTGTACGAGTGCGTTTTTAATACCACTATTGATAAACGTAATTTTAGTAAAAGGGTATTGGCCACCGGTTTGCTCATTAAACTGGCTGACAAAGACAAGGCCGGCTCAAAACGCGGCGCGTATTATTATCAACTTAATATGCAAAATTACTATGCCAAATTCCAGGCTTTCATGAACTTTATCCCTAATCCGGATACCCTGTAATTTCCACCTTTTATAGCACGTCTTTTTCTTTTTTGAAATATTTTTCATAAAAAATTGTTTTTTATAAAAAAATAAGTGTTCTTTTGACAATCATTATAAACTTTTATGAGCAAGGACCAATTTGTGATTGGGGTAGACTACGGATCAGATTCTGTGCGCTCCGTTATTGTTAACGCTTTAAACGGTGAAGAAATAGCCTCGTCGGTGTATGAATATCCACGCTGGCGCGACGGTTTATTTTGTGAACCGGCCGCAAACCAATTCAGGCAGCACCCGCAGGATTATATAGATGGGCTTGAGGCCACCATTAAGGATTGTATTGCCCAGGCCGGCGCTGATGTTGCGGCGGCTGTTAAGGGGCTATCGGTTGATACTACAGGCTCAACCCCCGTAGCGGTTGACCGTACCGGTACCCCGCTGGCATTAACACCTGGCTTTGAAAACAACCCCGACGCCATGTTTGTGCTTTGGAAAGACCATACCTCAGTTAAAGAAGCCGCCGAGATCAATGCGCATGCCGCTTTGTTTGATATCAATTACCTTCAATATGTAGGTGGCATATATTCATCGGAGTGGTTTTGGGCCAAGCTGCTGCATGTTTTGCGGGCTGATGAAGCGGTGAGAGCCGCGGCTGCATCATGGGTGGAACATTGCGATTGGGTACCTTTCCTGTTAACCGGTGGTAATGACATTACCGCCATGAAACGCGGGCGCTGCTCCGCCGGGCACAAAGCCCTTTGGGCCGAGGAGTTTGATGGTTTACCACCCGATGATTTCTTTTCTTCCCTTGACCCTCTATTAAAAGGTTTTACTCACAAACTATACACAGATACCTATACTGCCGATGAAGCCGCGGGCACAATAAGTGTCGAATGGGCGCAGCGTTTGGGCCTGCCTGCCGATGTGGTAGTAGGTACCGGTGCTTTTGATGCGCACATGGGCGCTGTGGGCGGGCAAATTGAGCCTTACCATTTAAGCAAAGTAATGGGCACTTCAACCTGCGATATTTTGGTTGCGCCTACCGCAGGTATGGAGGGCAAGCTGGTTCGTGGTATTTGCGGACAGGTAAACGGCTCGGTTATTCCCGGCATGGTTGGTTTAGAGGCCGGGCAATCGGCATTCGGCGATACCTATGCCTGGTTCAAAAACATTGTTTCGTGGCCTGTAAATAACTTACTATCACAATCAAAGGTAATTGACGCGGCTACAGCCAAAGCTTTAAAAGCTGAGCTATCAGACCTCATTATCCCTGAACTAAGCAGGCAGGCAGCCCTGCTCCCTATTGATGAAGCTAATGAACTGGCTGTCGACTGGTTTAACGGCCGCCGCACACCTGATGCCAACCAGGAGCTTAAGGGTGCTATAACCGGCCTTAGTTTAGGCAGCGATGCCCCACGGGTTTTCCGTGCTTTGGCCGAGGCTACGTGCTTTGGGGCCAAAAGTATTGTTGACCGCTTTATAAGCGAGGGCATCCCGGTAAAAGGCATTATAGGTATTGGTGGGGTAGCTAAAAAATCACCCTTTGTAATGCAAATGATGGCCGATGTTTTGGGTATGCCTATCCGCATTCACCAGTTTAAACATACCTGCGCTTTAGGAGCAGCCATGTTTGCCGCCGTGGTAGCAGGCATTTATCCTACGGTTGAAGAGGCTATGGCCGCTATGGGCCGCGGGTTTGATCAGGAATATTATCCAAACATCAATCTTAAAGAAGTTTACAATAAACGGTATAATCAATATAAAAACCTGGGCGAATTTGTAGCCGGGCAAGTAGTAAAGGCCACGGCCGAACTTCAAAATATTTAATGCAATGAGCAAGTATCAACATATAAAACAAACCGCCTATGAGGCTAACATGCAGTTGCCAAAACTTGGATTGGTGCTGTTCACCTTTGGCAACGTAAGCGCGGCCGACCGAGAGCTGGGTGTTTTTGCTATTAAACCAAGTGGCGTACCCTATGATGAGTTAACACCCGAAAAAATGGTGATCGTAGATTTTAACGGGAAAACCATTGAAGGTGATCTGCGCCCATCGTCAGATACATTAACCCACGCGGTGCTTTATAAATGCTGGGAGCATATTAATGGTATTGTGCATACACACTCTACCTATGCTACCGCCTGGGCGCAATCGCAACGTAGCATTCCCATTTTTGGTACCACCCATGCCGATCACTTAACCACCGATATCCCTTGCGCCCCACCGATGGACGATAAAATGATATCGGGCGATTATGAGTATCAAACTGGTTATCAGATCATGGATTGTTTTAAGGATAAGGGGATAGATTATCGTGAGGTTGAGATGGTTTTAGTGGGTAACCACGCCCCCTTTTCCTGGGGCAAAACCGCCGAAAAAGCCGTATACAACAGCGCTGTTTTAGAGGCTGTCGCCCAAATGGCTTACCTCACCGAACAGATCAATAACAGCGCGCCGAGGCTAAAGGATTCGCTCATTAAAAAACATTATGAACGCAAACACGGGCCCGATTCTTATTACGGTCAATAATTAACATCTGATCATATGAAATTACGTTATCTGATATTATTTACCGCCGCCATCGTTTTTAGCATTAAGGCGTCAGCCCAAACCACTGCTGTAGCCGAAACCCCGCCTATGGGCTGGAACAGTTATAACTGTTTTGGCTCGGCTGTACATGAAGATGAGGTTAAGGCCAACACCGACTACATGGCCAAATATTTAAAACCCTTTGGCTGGCAATACATCGTAGTTGATTTTTTATGGTCGTACGATAATCCGCCGGGCAGCAACATCGGCAACCCTTTTCAGTTACGATTACAGGATGGCTCATACTTACCCTGGCTCACCATGGACAAATGGGGCAGGTTAACGCCTCAGCCCAATAAATTCCCATCAGCATTTGGTGGTAACGGCTTTAAACCACTTGGTGATTACATTCATGCTCAGGGATTAAAATTTGGCATCCATGTAATGCGCGGTATCCCGAGGCAGGCGGTGTGGGCAAAGTCGCCCATAAAAGGCACCAACGGCATTACTGCCGATATGGTTGCTGATACCAACTCCAAATGCCCGTGGATGAACCACATGTATGGGCTGGATATGAAAAAACCGGGCGCACAGGAATACCTGAACTCACTATTGGAGCTTTATGCTTCCTGGGGTGTTGATTTTATTAAGGTAGATGACCTTTCCCGCCCGTACAGCGCTGCCGAGGTTGAAGGCTACAAAAAAGCCATTGATCAGTGCGGCAGGCCGGTGGCGTTTAGTCTTTCGCCAGGCGAAACACCGCTTAGCCAGGCAGCCCATGCTACTCAATACGCCAATATGTGGCGCATGGCCGATGATTTTTGGGATAACTGGAAAGAAGTACTCCACATGTTTGATTATGCCAAAAGCTGGGAAGGCGTAGGCGGCCCCGGTCACTGGCCCGATTGTGATATGATCCAGATTGGCAAGCTATCAAAACGCGGTCCGGTTGGTGTGGAACGCTACAGCCGCTTTACCGAAGATGAATTGTATACCCACATGACCTTCTGGAGTATCTATCGCTCGCCCCTGATGCTGGGCGGCAACCTGCCCGAAAACCGGGAGCTGGAACTAAGGCTATTTACCAATGACGAAGTACTTGCCACCAATCAAAAGGGTGAAAACCCTCGTCAGCTATATAAAAAGGACGGTGCTATGGCGTGGTACTCGCATGTTCAGGGCAGCAAAGATATTTATGTAGCGCTCTTCAATATCAGCGATAATCCGAAAAATGTAGCTATCGATTTTACTTCAATAGGCTTAAAAGGTAAAATAACCGTAAGGGACCTGTGGAAAAAGCAAAACATCGGTACATACAAAACAAAATATCAGCAAAGTATCAATACACACGGTGCGGCCCTGTTACGGCTGTCGTCCATAAATTAAAAACTAATCACTAAATCAATAATAATTTATAATGATCGACCTTAAAACATTTGAAGTTTGGTTCATTACCGGGAGCCAGGATCTGTACGGAGAAGAAACATTAAAGCTGGTAGCTGAACATTCGCAGCAAATAGCAGCAGGACTTGATGGCGCAGGGCAAATCCCGGTGCGTGTAGTTTACAAACCTGTTGTTAAAAGTACCGACGAGATATACACCACCCTGCAACAGGCTAACGTAGCCGAAAACTGTATAGGCATTATTACCTGGATGCATACATTTTCGCCGGCCAAAATGTGGATCCGGGGCTTAAGCATTCTTAAAAAACCGATGCTGCACCTGCACACCCAATTTAACCGTGATATTCCATGGAGCACTATCGATATGGATTTCATGAACCTGACCCAAAGCGCTCATGGCGACCGTGAGTTTGGTTTTATAGTGTCACGTATGCGCATTAACCGTAAAGTAGTGGTTGGCCATTGGCAGGACCCCGAGGTTTTGAACCAAATAGAAACCTGGACACGCGCTGCAGCAGGCTGGTATGACTGGCAGGGAGCCAAATTTGCCCGCTTTGGCGATAACATGCGCTTTGTAGCTGTTACCGATGGCGACAAGGTAGAAGCTGAATTGAAGTTTGGTTTCTCGGTAAACACTTATGGCATTGGCGATCTGGTTGCGGTGATCAACGCGGTTAGCGATGATGCTATAAATGCACTGGTAGATGAATACGAAACTACCTATACCATGGCTGATGACTTGAAAAAAGGTGGTGCAAAACATTCATCAGTTTATGAAGCAGCCCGGATTGAGCTTGGTATGCGTAAGTTTTTGAAAGATGGCGGTTTCAAAGGATTCTCAGACACGTTTGAGGATCTGCATGGCATGGCTCAACTGCCCGGAATTGCTTCGCAGCGATTAATGGCCGATGGCTACGGTTTTGCAGGCGAGGGCGACTGGAAAACGGCTGCCCTGGTACGTGCTTTTAAAGTAATGGGCGCTGGCTTAAAAGGCGGTAACGCTTTTATGGAAGATTATACGTATCACTTTGATCCTAACAACGCGCTGGTATTAGGCTCGCACATGCTGGAGGTGGATTCATCATTGGCTAATGGCAAAGCATCGCTTGAGGTGCATCCTTTGGGTATTGGCGGCAAAGCCGATCCTGCCCGTCTGGTATTTAATGTGGCTGGCGGCCCGGCGCTTAACGCGTCTATTGTTGATATGGGTAACCGCTTCCGTTTATTAATTAACGAGGTTGAAGCTGTTGAACCACAGCACGACCTGCCTAAGCTACCGGTAGCAAGGGTATTATGGAAACCTTACCCCGATATGAAAACCGGCTGCGCCGCGTGGATTTACGCGGGTGGAGCACACCATACCGCTTATAGTCAAAATTTAACTGCCGAGCATCTGCAGGATTTTGCGGACATGGCGGGGATAGAGTTTTTACGCATAGGAAAAGACACCCGTATTGACCAGTTCCGTAACGAGATACGCTGGAATGATGCGGCTTATAAATAGGCCTTACCCCAGCCCTCTCCAAAGGCTACTGTGTGTACACGTTTTTTTTAATAAAAGAAAAATGTCATTTCGATAGAGCAAGGGGGGAATAAGCGGGCGGCGAAAGAGAAATCTTATGCGATGTGCTAAGCTGACATGCATAGTATGAAAAGTCGTATAAGATTTCTCACTATCGTTCGAAATGACAACGTTCTTTAATAGACGGGCCTTTTGAAGGTTTGCGTTAGGGATAGAAGCGGATACCGGCCTTGTGGTTAAGGCCCGGGCAGTATGAGCGGATAGCCCGGTCCGCAGGGAACGCCCTTGTTGGACAAAGGACAAGGGAGTAAGGACGAAGGACAAAGGATGAAGGACAAAAGACATGGGCATATTGGAGAATAGATGCTTCACTGCGCTCAGGATGACAAAATATAACGTGTAATAAAGACAAAATAAACACCCAAACAAACAACCCGCGATGGGAAATCGGTTGTATGTTTTGCTAACAATAAATTAAACTAATCAATTAAACCAAACATGAGCAAATTTTCAACCATTGATTATGTCATATTCGTGATCTACTTTATAGTAGTATCAGGTTATGGCTATTGGATACATAGCCGCAAAAAAAAGACCAGCGTATCGGGCAGTCATGATTTCTTTCTTGCCGAAGGCTCGCTTACCTGGTGGGCAATTGGTGCATCACTTATCGCCTCTAACATTTCTGCTGAACAATTTATTGGTACCAGCGGACAGGGCTTTGCTGTTGGTTTGGCAGTTGCAGCCTATGAATGGGTGGCGGCCATCGCGCTTATCATTGTGGCGGTTTGGTTTATCCCCGTGTATCTTAAAAACAAGATCTTTACCATGCCGCAGTTTCTGCATACCCGGTATAACGAAACGGTGAGCTTTGTGATGGCCATTTTCTGGCTGTTTCTTTATGTTTTTGTAAACCTTACCTCTATACTTTACCTTGGGGCACTGGCCATTAATAACCTGGCAGGTGGCGGTTACCTGCACGAGATCATTATCGCGCTGTCTATTTTTGCCTTGTTCATTACGCTGGGCGGTATGAAGGTTATTGGCTTTACTGATGTTATACAGGTATTGGTATTGGTTGTAGGCGGTTTGGCTACTACATATATAGCACTTACTTTGGTGAGTGAACATTTTGGCCTGGGTAAAGATGCTATGGCTGGTTTGCACGCCATGTTTAAAGACGCTCCGGATCACTTTAAAATGATGATGGAAAAACCAAAACCAGGCGCTCCGCAATCTGAGATCAACAAATACCTGGCGTTGCCGGGGATAGCTATGTATTTTGCAGGCCAATGGATTGTGAACCTTAACTACTGGGGCTGTAACCAATACATTACTCAAAGAGCTTTGGGTTCTGATTTAAAAACGGCCCGCACCGGGATCCTGTTTGCAGGCCTGATGAAACTGGCTATGCCGATCATTGTGGTTTTACCTGGTATTGCTGCTTATGTATTATACAAAAATGGCGGCTTACAGCAAGAAATGTCATCGGGCGGGCATTTCAATTCAGATAACGCCTACTCGGCTATACTTGGCTTTTTGCCCACCGGGTTAAAAGGATTATCTGTTGCCGCCCTTACCGCTGCTATTGTGGCTTCACTTGCGGGTAAGGCTAATAGCATCTCTACTATTTTTACTTTAGATATCTATAAAAAACACATCAGCAAGGATGCCAGCGAAAAAAAGATGGTAATTGTAGGCAAGCTTACCATATTAGCTGCATTAGTATTCTCCATTATACTTACCTGGAAAGACCTTTTAGGCATAGGTGGTGAGGGTGGGTTCACCTTTATTCAAAAGTACACCGGGTTCATCAGTCCGGGGATATTTGCCATATTCATATTGGGATTTTTCTGGAAGCGTACAACAGGAGCAGCAGCCATCACCGGAATCATTACCGGCTTTGCCATGTCTGTATTGTTTAACAATTTTGCACCAAGGTTATTTGGGAACGAAACATTGCTGTATACAGCCTTCCCTAACGGGCATGGCGGTTATGAAATACCCTTCCTGATCTGTATGGGCCTATCATTCCTGTTCACCGTTATTGCCATAGTTTTGGTGAGCTTTGCCGGACCAAAAATCAATCCTAAAGCATTTGTGCTTGATAAAAGCATGTTCAAAGTTGAGCCTTCAACCCTAGCTTTGATCATAGTAACGCTGTTACTGCTTACCGCACTTTATGTAAAATTCTGGTAAATACCATATCATTGGCTAAACATTACTCACATACAGTGCTATTAGTCTAATAGCACTGTATGTTTTATCATTATATCTGGTGAGCAGGGAATTTATAGTTCTAAAAGAAAAATTAAGCGTCTGCTTCTGAAATTAAGAATATTTCCTAATGGGTTAAATATTTTCTTTTAATATTAAATATTTTCTTTTAAGATTTGATAATCTGATATTTATAATCTAATTTTATATAGAGACATTTATATTAAGATTATTTACAACAAAAAAAGGCAACCGTTATGGCAGTAATAACAGCACAAGGCATTGCCACACCATTCGATAAGGATGGTGAATCTTATCCAGCTTCCGGATCCCGACTTCCTTCTCTTCGAAGCTTCCGACTTATATACCCGGTTAATGTGACCCAAAAGTACAAATGTCGAACTCTTTTATTGAATGCAAAGAAGATTGCAGCACTGAAATATAAGTAAATGAGCCTCATAAGTAAATGGGCCTCACCTACAGAATAATGTTCAAAATCAGATACATACACTTTTTTTTCGATCAAAGCCATTCTGGTTACTGATACTATCTATAACTACCATATCATTGACAGTTGGATGCAATTTATACAGCAATAAGCATGTCGATAATTCTTAAGAAAATATTAACAAATTCTTTCACCCTTTAAACTTTCAAAATGGAAAATTCAACTAAGCTCACATCCACCAGGTGGATATTGCTTGCAGGCATTTGCCTTCTTTTTCTTTCTGGCTGTAAAAAAGAAAAAGGACCAAAAGACGACCCCGGCCATCTAAATCAAACCAATACCTATTCATCGGAAGTGGCATTTAAATGGATTGATATGCAGCTTCGCTTGTTCCGTACTAACGCCACCCCAATAGGAGGATTGCCTCCGGCGCGTTATTTTACTTATAGTGCTATTGCATTGTATGAATCAGTAGTGCCGGGGATGCCTTCTTATCAGACTTTGTCCGGACAGCTAACAGGTATGCCCGCAATGCCTCAAACAACTCCAGGATTAGCATATCATTGGCCCACTTGTGCTAATGCAGCATTGGCCGCCATGAGCCGTAATTTTTTCCCTGGGACTTCTGCCGCCAATATATCGGCAATGGATTCATTGGAAAATAGCTTAAACAGTACTTACAAGGCTGAAGTGGGTAATGATAAGTTTCAACGCTCGGTACAATTTGGAAAATCAATTGCCCAATTAATTTTTGATTGGTCAAAAACTGATGGATCAGCAGATGCGAATGCACCTTATACTCCGCCTGTTGGTCCGGGTTTGTGGGTTCCAACGCCCCCTGCCTTAGCAGCACCTTTCGGGCCTTATTGGGGGAATAACCGGCTAATGGTACAAGGTAGTTTAGATGGAAGTACACCCATTGCACCGCCTGTTTATTCAACAGATCCGTCTTCAGATTATTATAAAATGGTAAAAGAAGTCTATGATATTTCTCAAACGCTTACCCCCGAGCAAACTGCGATAGCGTTATACTACCGCGATAACCCCGGTTTTGGCGGAGGCCACTATCTTTCCATTTTACGCCAGGTATTGCAGCAGGAAAATCCACAACTGGATTTTACCGCTATGGCTTTTGCCAAAGTAAGCATTGGTATTGTGGATGCAGGCATTGGTTGTTGGAAAATTAAGTATCAATATAACCAGGAACGTCCAATAACCTATATAAGAGGCGTGTTGGGCTATTCAACATGGAATTCGTTGTTTCCCGCACCAAATTTCCCTGATTTCACTTCTGCTCATAGTGCCATTGCAGGAGTTTTTTCAGCGATCCTTACAGATTTGTTTGGGAACAATTATCATTTTACCGATCACTCTTACGATTACTTGGGTATGGCCCCGCGACCATATGATTCTTTTGATGCTTTAGCGCAAGAAATCGGCGCTGCCAGGCTATATGCAGGTATCCATTACCGTATTTCTTGCGAAAGAGGTGTGAAAGTAGGGGGGATAATTGGACAGAATATTAATAACAAGTTGAAGTTTAAGAAGTGAATAAATGAAATTGGTTAAATGAGTGAGGCATATTTGTAGTGCCTTACTCAACCAGCCTTTTAGTAAAAAAAAGCCTTCCAACTTACATTGAAAGGCTTTTTTGGTGATCGAGGATGGACATTCCGGAGCCGTGAACAAACGACTGTTTTGATGCTCTGAGAGCAGTTTTTGATTTTTCATTTTATGTATTTTGGGGTGTTTTTGGCAGAGCTTTGGCAGAGTTTTTTGAGAAAAAATTGCTAAAAATCGCCGTTTTAAATACTCTAAAGAGGTTTTTAAGGGCACATTGAAATTCTATTTTTATAAAAAAAAGTATTTTTCTCAATTTCCATTCATTTTTTGATGATTTTTTAGCGAAAATTTTCCTTAGTAAAGGACCTTTTTGTTAATGCTTTAATCTCAAAAAGGAAGGCAACATAAAACTTTCAGATGATGTGTATATGAGTTGAATGTGGACTAAAAGTGTCCTACTTAAAGCTATTTTAAATTAGCTTTGCTCGCCCTTACGGTCGCATCGATTATTGATTGCCTTATTTCATTCCATCTTTCAATAGGGACCTTCATCATATCCATCGGATGATCCATTCCGATACTTAACATTCTTGTTGTCGCATCTTTTTTATTTGGCTCCCAATAAAAAGTATAAACAAAAGCATTGATATAAAATTTGATAAATCCTGGCCTTGTAGCATCAACGGCAATAAAGCTTTCTTCAGGGTCAATTCCAGCAGCGGTCAGTAAAACGCATGGAAGGGCGGCATCATCAACAATGGCATCTGTAAAGATAGCTTCTCTTAAAAATTCATTTAATTCGTCAGATAACTTGAAATTTCCAAATACAGCCTCTGTTGAAATACTTGCCCGCCATAATAGGGATAATAAGAATAGTTTGAAGTTTTTATATCCTAAGCTATGACACCGAATGATACTCATATCTTCCTGAATGTAAATTTGCTCGAAATCTTCATTTGATTCTAAATAATTTTTTCGATATAAATTGTTACTGGCGTACCTTTCCAGGTTGCCTAAAATTTCGTTGTCGCATTTGGCACAAAATATATATTGCTGGTAAGAACCTGATTGAACTGTTAAATGATTCTGGGGTCTTTGTGAATTAATAACATACAATCTACCTTTATCATCATGCATGCCTTTATACATAAAATTGGGCCAGATGTGCGACCTTTTAATCAACTCTTTCTCCTCTCTACATAACTTACAGATTCCGATCATGTATTCAAATTGTTTGAGTTATCCCTTAATATCAATGTACATATAAAGCCTGTAAAATCAAAGTATAAATAAAACCGTCTCTTATTTACATAGCTAAAAACGATCAATGATTTACAGGAGCATCTCGGATAAGTTAAAACACGCAATTGCTTATAATTTTCTCTTCTATTGTTACTATCAAAAAGTAGCTAATAGAGTTCCTTTTAAAAGATCCAGTGTTAATACTTAACAGTTTAAATAAGAATGTTTTACCCCTGTTTTACTTTTTTGAAAAATCAGAATTAAGATAGAGATTTATCTAACCTATATACCGACCTCTTGCATACACTTTATCAATTAAATTGCAATAAACAACTCATATTCAAGTATTTAAATAAGGTCGTGGGTTAGTATTATAAGTAATTCATTTAGGGAAAATGATGCGATAAAGCATAAAAAAAGCACTTACATATACGTAAGTGCCTGATAATCAGTGGAGAATATCGGAGTCGAACCGATGACCTCTTGCATGCCATGCAAGCGCTCTAGCCAGCTGAGCTAATCCCCCGGATTGGGTTGCAAATATATTATATTATGCAATAAAATGAAACCCCTGAATGATTATTTTTCTTATCGCCCTTCACTGCCGGTATTTAACCCAAAGCTGTTTTAAAACAGGTAAGCACTTAATCGCGAAACTTAGTATAAAAAGATAATTAATTTTGGAATACACGGGTTAAAACAAAACCCTTTTAAACAAGTAAAGCCCCTGATGGGCAGGGGCCTTTACTAACCAATTATAAACCTAAATTATGAGAAGACTTTTTTATGTGTTTTTATTATAGTGTAAAAGTAACACTAAGTTTTTAAATTCTATTATTTTAATTTGTAATTTTTTTGTAACATTTATCAAATAAACTTATATCCGCTGTTTGATTATCAAAAATACTAATAAAACTTTAAAAATGTTACAATTTTTTATTTAATTAAAAATTGTATACTCAATTAACAAAATAACCATCAAATTATTGCGTCGGGTGATTTTATTTGTATAAAAAATTAACTTTTTAACAAAATTTAACATTAAATGATCACAAATTCAATGAAAAAATAATTTTCATCTCCGTTTTAATTTAAATATCGCTCCAAAATCAACAATCCAATACAGAAAAGTAAATTTTTAATATAAAATCACAAAAATCATCACAAGACACATCTGATTTGTCAAAATATAAAACTCTGGAAATTATATCTTATTGTTTATTGTATGATAAAAATTACTTAAAACAAGCATCATTTTAAAAATGCTTTGTCACTTTTGCAGCGAATTTTATACTTTATAAGTAATGACCGCTACACATACATCCAAAGACCATCCACATTTAACCAAGTTTACTTTATGGATCATGACCATTGCAACCGGACTTGTGGTGGCCAACATATATTATAACCAACCGCTACTGGCCGATATTGCACACACTTTTAATATAACCGATAAAAAGGCCCAGCAATTGTCGCTGTTTACACAAATTGGTTATGCCAGTGGCCTGCTGTTTATTGTTCCCCTGGGCGATATGGTAAAACGCAAGCGGCTTATATTGATAGATTTTGTATTAATGATACTTTCATTACTGATCAGTGCTATTGCTCCTTCTATTCTGATATTAACCATTGCCGGGTTCCTGCTTGGCTTATCATCAATAATACCACAGCTATTGATACCCATGGCCGCCCACCTGGCAAAACCACATGAACGCGGCAAAAAATTAGGTTTTATCATGAGCGGTCTTTTAATAGGCATACTGCTTTCCCGAACTTTAAGTGGCTTTGTAGGCGAACATTTTGGATGGCGGTCTATGTATTACATAGCCACCGGCTTAATGCTTGCCATGTGGCTCATGATATTTTTCTTTTTACCCGAAGTTGAACCCGACTACAAGGGTAATTATAAAAAGCTCATGACATCGCTCATACATTTAATTAAAACACAACCTAAGTTACGTATGGCCGCCTTCAGAGGGGCTTTGTGCTTTGCCGGCTTCAGCGCTTTTTGGACAACACTTGTATTTTTATTAAAGCAGCCCCAGTTTAACGAAGGCAGTGCCGCCGCCGGGGCATTTGGACTGGTTGGGGCATTTGGCGCCCTGGCAGCAGGTTTAATGGGCCGCCTGAGCGATAAAATGAATTCTTACAAACTATCGGGATACACATTATTGTTGGTACTGATATCATACGTTGTTTTTTACTTTTCGAGTAATAGCATTGCCGGATTAATTATTGGTGTGATCATATTAGATATGGGCGTACAGGCTACACATATATCTAACCAGTCTATCATCTTCGCGCTGATACCTGAGGCTCGCAACCGTTTAAACACGGTATACATGGTGTCTTATTTTATAGGCGGTGCCTCCGGAACATTTTTGGCCAGCCTGCTTTGGAAAAATTATCAATGGACCGGTGTATGCGCTATTGGCGGTGGTTTAGCTATAATAGCATTGGCAGCACACCTGCTCAGCTATCAAAAACATGTACGTAATTAGCACTACTGTTCGCAAAGTGTTCGGTTAGGATAACATTTTTTTATAAATTTTTATACACCTGTACAGAAAAACCAAATTTTTATTCGGTATAAAAACCCCTTAAAAACAGGCTTTTACATCCTATTGTAAAAAAAATCGCACACTATAATGACTTTTTTTTACTGCAATTGAATTTTTGGCATCGAATTGGAATAGTACTTATTAAACGTAACTGTTATGGAAGCTAAAAAGAAAACGGTTAAGGAAGATGAGAAGGAATGGGAAAATCCGGTAGAGCCAACAAAAACATCAGATGAACGGGATGAAGAGCAGATACTAAGGCAATACAAGGAAGCCAAACGCCGAAAAGATAACCTTACCGAAGACGAAGACGATAAAAAATAACACAGAAACTTACAACAAACAAAAACTAAAACTATGAAGACTAATAAAAAACCATCGATCAATAAATTAATAACAGGCTTTGATAATCAGTTAAAAAGAATCATTATGAATGATTTAAAAGCTTTAAAAACTAAAACTCAATTTTTACCGAGCGCCGCTTAAAAATTCACTGTGAAAACAGTTCATAAAGCAACCACCAGGTAGCTGCACAACAAACATTGTCAGCAGCCTGATCAATATATATAACATCACCCTATGAAAACAATAAAGCTCCATTTTAGCGGGGCTTTATTTATTTTGAGGCATATTTTACAATCAATGCAGCGGTTTTTGCGGATGCTCCGGGTTGGCCCATGCGTTCATCAAGCCGGTCATAATTAGCCAGCATATTTTCGCGATAGGTTTTATCATTGATGATCAGATCCAGCTCGGCATTAATTTTTGCGGTGGTACAATCTTCCTGTATCAGCTCCTTCACTACCCCGCTGTTCATGATCAGGTTAACCAGCGATATAAACTCTAATTTTACCACCATGCGCGCTATAGCAATGGTAAGGGCATTGCCTTTGTAAACTACCACCTGCGGCACATTGAACAAAGCGGTTTCGAGCGTAGCCGTTCCGGAGGCCACTACAGCCGCATACGCATTACTCAGCAAATTATAAGTAGCATTAAATAATACAGGGATATTTTTATCTCCTAAAAACTGATCATAAAATGTTCTATCAAATGATGGCGCGCCGGCAATAACAAACTGGTAACCGGGAAAGCGATCTGCAACGCTTATCATCTGAGGCAGCAGGTAATTGATCTCCTGCTTGCGGCTGCCAGGCAACAGGGCAATGATCTTTTTACCTGTAAGCTTATGCTGCTGTAAAAAGTCGGCTTCAGGGTTAAAGGCGGCTATGGCATCAAGCAGTGGATTGCCAACATAATCAACATCCATGCCCCAGCTTTTGTAAAAATCAACCTCAAAAGGCAATATGCAAAACAGGTGGTCAACTATCTTTTTGATCTTGAGTACCCTTTTCTGGTTCCAGGCCCATACTTTGGGCGATATATAGTAGTTTACTTGCAAGCCTATAGTTTTGGCGTAGGCGGCAATTTTTAAATTAAATCCCGGAAAATCAATCAGCACTAAAACATCGGGCTGCCATGCGTTAATATCCAGCTTGCATTGCTTGAGGTTTTTTAAAATAGTGGGCAAATTTGCAATTACTTCAACAAAGCCCATGTAGGCCATATCGGCATAATGTTTTACCAGGGTACCGCCTTCGGCCTGCATCAGGTCGCCGCCAAAAAACCGGAACTCCGCATTTGGGTCCAGTCCTTTCAGGGCTTTCATCAGGTTTGCTCCATGAAGGTCGCCCGAAGCTTCGCCGGCTACCAGGTAATATTTCATTTAATGGGTTGCAATTTAAATATAAACACCGCCAGCATAAATATAAAGGATACCGCTACAATACCGATAGCTGCTTTATCCATTCCTTTTTTTGAATAAAATCGGGCTATTAATAAGTTTAAACCAATGGCCACCAGGTAGGGTACACCAGGCTTGTTAAATATTAAAAAATTACCCTTTAACAGGTACAAAAAAACGAACAAACTGATGCCCGGTAGTATCAATCCATAAATGACACCTGCTGTTATATTATTTGATTTAAACATTAAACTTCCAGTTATTTAAAAATGGTATGACATGGTGAGCGGTCATATCAAACTGTATAGGCACTACCGATGCGTAATTGTGCTCTAACGCCCAAACATCGGTATCCTCACCGCCATCATTTAACTGAAAAACACCGGTTAACCAATAATAAGGTCGTTTATGCGGATCTACCCTTTCATCAAACTCCTCGGCCCATTTGGCATTAGCCTGCCTGCAGATCTTTATGCCCTTTATATTATTACTGTCAGGGAAATTAACATTAAGCAATGTGGCTTGCGGTAAACCGTTTGCCAAAACCTGCAGTGCCAGTTCTTTAACGTATTTTATACAATGACTAAAATCGGCCTGCAGGGTAAAATCATCTAAAGAAAACCCGATAGACGGGATGCTTTCAATAGCGCCCTCAACAGCGGCCGACATGGTACCGGAATACAAAACGTTGATGGAATTATTTAAACCATGATTAATCCCTGATACACAAAGATCAGGCTTTTGACCTTTAAATATTTTGTTTACAGCCAGCTTTACACAATCAACCGGGGTGCCCGAGCAACGGTACATTTCAAAGCCTTCATATATTTCAACTTTATCTAAACGCAGTGGTTTACCTATGGTAATGGCGTGCCCCATGCCCGATTGCGGACTATCTGGTGCCACCACCACTACCCTGCCTATCTCGCTCATGGCATCCATTAGCGCTTTTATTCCCGGGGCGGTTATTCCGTCGTCGTTTACAACAAGTATGGTTGGTTTTGTTATATCCATTAGGCGAAATTACTCATATTTGATTTATGTGGAGGAATAAAAGATCGGTTAACCGGCAATGTACAAACAAAATATCCCCTTGCTATGCTGAGCAATAGTAAGGAATCTGTTTGCAAACTTGCGTTGGCGTACCAGTCCTTCGCTGCGCTCAGGATCACAAAATAAATTGTGTCGCTTTTGTATTTACGATACCGTTATCTCACCCCTCAGATCCTGCTCCATATAATGTTTAACCATCGCGGGATCATCAAACATGCCCAGCAGGTACATCATTTTGGTCACTGCCGATTCAAAGGTCATATCATAACCGTTGGCTACGCCTATATCTTTCAGCTGTCTGCTGGTTTCGTACCGGCCCAGTTCAACAGTGCCAACTTTACATTGCGAAATATCTATGATAACCTTACCGCTGTCAATAGCGCCTTTGAGCAGATCAATGAACCAACTGTCGGTAGTAGTGTTGCCGGCACCAAATGTTTCCATTACAACTCCCCGCACATCGGCATTTAAAATGGTTTCAACCACCTTGTGCCCAATGCCCGGATAAAGCTTCAATACGGCTACATCGCTGATCAGGTTGTTATGGATAATCAGCTCGGTATTCTCCTGTGGGTGCCTGATATCATTGGCGCTAAAACGCAGGTGAACCCCTGATTCGGCCAGTATAGGATAGTTTGGCGAGCGGAACGCCTCAAATTTTGATGAATTATATTTAAACGCCCGGTTACCCCTGAACAGTTTATAATCAAAGTAGATACAAACTTCTGGTACGCGCGCATGGTCGCCTTTTTTTGCTTTGGCAATTTCAATGGCGGTCATCAGGTTTTCCTTGGCATCGGTACGTATGGCGCTTATGGGCAGTTGCGAGCCGGTAAATATGATGGGTTTGCCCAGGTTTTCGAGCATAAAGCTCAGGGCTGATGCCGTATAGGCCATCGTATCGGAGCCATGCAATATCACAAAACCATCATTATCATGATAGTTTGACTGAATAAGACTGGCCAGTTGGCTCCAGATGGCCGGGTTCATGTTTGATGAATCAATGATCTCCTCAAAAGAGTGTACCTTAATTCTGCAATTAAGTTTCTCCAGCTCGGGTACATTATCCATTATTTGCTCAAAATTAATGGGTTTGAGCACCTTGGTAACAGGATCGCTCATCATCCCAATAGTACCCCCGGTATAGATGATCAGTATCTGACTCATGAAATAAGGTTTATATAGTATAAATCCATTAAACAAGTATTGTTGTTATACACCAAACAGGACTCTTGAATTTTCGGTGGTTATACTGGCCACGGTATCCATATCTGTTTGATGCAGCTCCGCCACTTTTTGTGCAATGTAAATCAAGTACGAACTTTCATTAGGTTTGCCTCGGAACGGAACGGGCGTAAGGTACGGAGAATCTGTCTCTAAAACTATATGCCTGAGGTCAATTTCAGGTATGATTTTGTCCAAACCGGCGTTTTTATAAGTAACTACCCCGCCTATGCCCAGGTAAAAACCCAGCGCGGTTACTTTATTGGCTTGCTCAAGCGTACCTGTAAAACAATGAAATATGCCCCTCAGGTTTTCATCCTGCTCCTGTTGCAGCACTTCATACACCTCGTTAAAAGCATCGCGGCAATGGATAACGATGGGCAGCTTCAGGCTTTTTGCCCAGT
The DNA here is from genome assembly GCF_050433765.1 of Mucilaginibacter lappiensis. GTDB lineage: Bacteria > Bacteroidota > Bacteroidia > Sphingobacteriales > Sphingobacteriaceae > Mucilaginibacter > Mucilaginibacter lappiensis_A. Next base: position 94,377 of record NZ_JBNPWP010000015.1, read on the forward strand.
TGATCTGCACCCTGAAAGCTTCGATCTGCTCAGCTAAAAAAGTTTTATCCCAGTACAGGTCAATACCAATTTCGCCAATGGCAAAAATTTTATTTTGCTGATGCGCCGCTTTAATATCGTTTAACTCCTGCTCCCAATTCTCTTTTACCGAGCATGGATGCAAGCCAAGCATAGGAAAACACTGATCAGGATAAGCACGTACCAGGTCAAACACCAGCGGCACCGAAGCCAGATCAACATTAGGTAAAAATAAACGGCTGATATTATTGCTGATGCAGCGCTCCATTAACTCAGCGCGTTTATCGGCTATGGTTTCGTAGTATAAATGGGTATGCGTGTCTGTTAATACCATGCTACAAAAGTAAAAAAGCCTTCTGTTTTTTGGCAGAAGGCTTTTGTGCTAATTTTTCTTTTTACTTACTGGTGTTTTTCTGTACACCTTTTTCTTTGCCGGATTCATGATCCCGGTTTTTGAAGCAGGGGCATGTTTGCCCGGTTTAACTTTTACCAGCTCCACATTAAATAGCAATGTGCTGTATGGCGGGATATCCTGGCCTGCACCCTTTTCGCCATAAGCGAGGGCCGATGGGATGATAAGAGTGGCTTTTGAACCTTCGTTCAATAAAAGCAGCCCTTCGTCCCAACCCGGGATCACCTGGCCCTGGCCAAGCACAACGCTTATAGGCTCGTACGTGCGGCCGGGTTGATCTAAACTCGCGCTTTTGGCTTCGGCAGCAATGCTGGAGTCAAAAACTTTACCATTTAATATACGGCCGGTATAATTTACCAGCACGGTATCGCCAGCCAGGGGTTTGCGTTTTACCGATGGCTGGGTAACAACATATTTTAAGCCGGATGCCGTAGTTACCGCGTTAATTTTATTTGTAGCTACATAGTTATTGGCAGCAGCGGCTTCACCATCCTTTAGTTTTTGAGCTTCCGCTTTTTTTTCGGCGATAGCATCATTTAGGGATTGTACCTTTTCTATTTTAAGGATGAATGTTAAATAGCTGCCTTTAGGGAAAAATGGCGGGCGGGCCTCTTCATGTCCTTTAAAAACAGAATCAGTAGGTACTTTAACCAGCGCGCTGTCTTTAGCGGCCAGTAGTGGGAATACCTCCATCAGATCGCCGGCATTTTGTGAAGGTTGTATTTGCGCCTGCACCGGTTTACCAGATTTATAGGTACTGAACAGGACTGAATCCTTGTCGGTTTTTTGGATAAAGTTAAATGTAATCACATCGTTAAGCTTTATCTTTTCGCCGGTGTTGTTGGTAAATTTCTGGTAAAATGCACCTTTGGGTGTGCCCTGCATATTAGGCCGTGGGTCCTGGGCATAGGCCCTTGCAGTTAACAAAGCAAACAAAGGCAGCAGGAAATAAATAGCTTTTTTCATGGGTATCTAATAAAAAAGCCTCCCCGACCAAGGGTCAGGAAGGCTGTATCAATTCTTTAAATTATCTTGTTGCAGGCGGCGCTAATTGCGGAACTGCAGGTTTTGGAGCATTTGGATTAGGGTGAACAACGTTTACCATCTCCATTTCAAAAACAATTGGAGTGTATGGGCCAATCGGGCCTACTCCCTGGTCTTTATAAGCAATATCAGACGGAATGATAAATATCGCTTTAGCTCCTTTGTTCAGCAGCTGCAAGCCTTCGTCCCAACCTGGTATTACTTTACCTTCACCAACTGGTATGCGGATAGGCGCAAGCTGACGCATTGGGTCAACCGGCACTTTTTCTTTTGTAGCCACTTCTTTTACGCTGGTATCAAATACTTTACCGGTAACTAACCTGCCTGTATAGTTTACAACAGCGGTATCACCAACGGCAGGTTTTTCGCCTGTGCCAGGGTTGGTAATTACATATAATAAACCTGATGCTGTTTTCTCAACCTTTAAGTTATGATCAGCAATATATTTTTTGATCTTACCTGGTTCCTGTGTTTTAACAGCATCAGCCTGTGATTTTAAATAATCGGTAACACGTCCGCGCCAAACCTGCTCATTAAGCGCGCCTTTTGCAATTACTTTGTCGATTTTTACCTGGAACACCAAATATTTACCTTTAAAGCCCGGAGGACGTTGCTGGCCATTTTTAAATATCGAATCGGCAGCTATTTTAAAAGTTGCGCTATCACCTTCGCCAAGTAAATTAATACCCGCATAAATATCGCCTTTGGCTTGTGCTTTAGGCATTGGCATGGCCATAGGCCGGCCACTGTCATAGCTATTCATTAAAACAGAATCGCCATCGGTTTTAACCACCATGTTAAGACTTACAAAATCGCCTTCTTTAATTTTGACGCCGCCTTTTGAGGTGTGAATGTTATAAAGCAAGCCGCCGTCTCCTTGTTTAAACCCACCATTGCAACTTGCTAAACCTATAGCCGCAAGAGCCAGAAACATTAATTTTCTTTTCATTTTTAGTTTTTTACTGTATTAATAGTTTTTTGTATTCGGGTAATATTAATTTAAATTGTTGTACAACCTGTTCAAGGCTATCCGTTGAGAATCCTCCGGCCGCGTTGCGATGACCGCCGCCGTTAAAATATTTTTTACAGATCTCATTAGCCGGAAATTCACCTTTCGAGCGTAACGAAAGTTTTACCTTATCGCGTCGCTCCACTATAAATGCTGCCAAACGGATGCTGGCAATTGATAAAGCGTAGTTCACTATCCCCTCTGTATCACCAGTATCAACGTCATATTTCTCTAAATCGTCTTTACTTACTGATATAATAGCGGTATTATACTCAGGCAAAACCTCCAAACAGTTGGCCAGGCAATGTCCCAGGAACCTCAGCCTGTTCTCAGACGCGCTATTGTACACCAGCTCATGTATGCGCCAGTTAACAGCGCCGGCATCAATCAGGTTGGCCACTATGCGGTGCACGGTTGATGTGGTATTGGGCAGCCTGAACGATGCAGAATCGGTCATGATACCGGTATATAAACAAGTGGCTACATCCTTATTAATCAATTCCTGCTGATGCAGCTCATTAACAATAAAATCATAGATCAACTGGGCAGTAGCACACGCATTGATGTTCCAATGCCGGTAATCGTCAAAATCCTCGGGTTCAAGGTGATGATCGATCATGATCTTATAAGCACTGCTTTCGCCTACCAGCACACCCATTTCATTGATGCGGCTTAAGGCATTAAAATCCAGGCAAAATATCAGTTTAGCATCGGCAATTAAAGCAGCAGACTCTTCTGTATGCTCCGTATAAATTATAACATCCTCGTTGCCAGGCATCCAGCTTAAAAAGTCAGGATAATCTGTAGGGGTAATTACTTTGGCATGGTGGCCTTGCTGTATCAGGTAATTATACAAACCTAACGACGACCCCATAGCATCACCATCGGGTTTATGATGGGTAGTAATCACTATTTTTTGAGGGTGTGCTAAAAGTTCTTTAAGCGCAACTAAATCTAACATCAATTTTAAAAAAGAGTTGCAAAGCTAAATAAATAAATTAAATACAAACCATCTTATTTAATTCAAAAAGCTTTATGTTACAGATGCAAAACCCTATTTTTGCGGCAATTTTAAAAAGCAAGAATGAAAACTAACAGAACTTTTACAATGATAAAGCCTGATGCGGTTGCAAACGGGCATATTGGTGCTATTGTAGATAAGATAACCAAGAGCGGATTTAAAATAATCGCCTTAAAATATACCTCATTAAGCCCCGAAAAAGCCGGTCAGTTTTATGAAGTACATAAAGAGCGCCCTTTTTACAGTGCCCTGGTTAACTTCATGTCGTCGGGACCAATTGTAGCGGCTATACTTGAAAAAGATAACGCTATTGAAGATTTCCGTAAACTGATAGGAGCTACCGATCCGGCAAAAGCCGAAGAAGGTACTATCCGTAACTTATTTGCAAAATCAATTGAAGCAAACGCCGTTCACGGATCAGACTCTGATGAAAATGCTGAGATTGAAGGCAGCTTCTTCTTTTCGGCTTTCGAAAAATTTTAACTTTCAAAAAAATACAGGTGTAAATCAGTTAATTACGCCTGTGTTTTTTTCCTTTTGTTTTATTCAATGATGATATTGGCGTAAATAAAAGCTGCGTTTTTCTAAAGAAAAATAACCTCTTCTACCAGTATACAATTAGCTTTCTCGTTTATCTTTTCCATTATCTGCGCACGCATCATCATCAGTTCGTTTTTTATTACCGACGATTCGATACGTAAAAACAGTTTTTTATCGCGGATAAATAATTCTTTAGTACGGTTAGCTACCGGCTTTCCAACCAGTTCGGGCCAGGCGGCTAAAACCCCCGTTTCATCAAAGCGGCGTTTAATTTTATAAACGTTCAGCATTTGCTCAATAGCATCCTTTAACGATTTGTCATTAGCTTTACGCATCAATAGCCCCTCCTCTTACTTTAAATAGTTTTACATCCACAGCTATTTTATTAAAAATATTTTCAACCCGGCTTACGCTGGTATCGGTAATAAACACCTGTCCAAAATCATTGTTCGAGACCATTTTCATCAGTTTGGTAACCCGCTCCTCGTCAAGCTTGTCAAAAATATCATCCAGCAGCAGTAATGGCTTAAACCCTTTTTGCTGATATAAAAAAGTATACTGTGCCAGCTTAAGCGCTATTAAAAAAGATTTTTGCTGCCCCTGCGATCCAAATTTTTTCATGGCCATGCCGTGTATACCAAACTGAAGGTCGTCTTTATGTATGCCTGCCGTGGTACGCTCCAGCGCACGGTCGCGTTCAACACTCTTTTTTAGCAATGCCGCAAAATCATCCTGCAATAACTGCGACTCATAAGCCAATTCAACCTGCTCGGCACCATCGCTTAAAAAACTGTAGTGCTTGTTAAAAATAGCCGTAAAGTTTTCCATAAAAGCTTTACGCCGTTCAAAAATGCGGTTGCCCGAGCTCGTCAGCTGTTCATCAAGCACTTCCAGCAAGTTTGGGTCATACCGGCCGGTATCAGCAATGAGTTTTAAAAGCGCGTTACGGTTGGCCAGTACCTTATTATAGGTGATCAGCTCATCGAGGTAATAGTTATCCGTTTGTGATATTACATTATCAATAAATTTACGGCGCTCTTCGCTGCCCTCGGTAATAATACTGGTATCATACGGCGATATCATGACCAGCGGCAACAAGCCAATATGATCGGCCAGGCGCTGGTAATCCTTTTTATTGCGTTTAAATTGCTTTTTTTGATTGCGCTTAACAGAACAGGCCACTGCTTCGTTCTGTTTGTTTTTATTAAAAACACCGGTGATGATAAAAAAATCTGTCCCCTGTTTTATTTGCTGGCTATCAATGGGGTTAAAATAACTTTTACATAACGACAGGTAGTGAATGGCATCGAGCAGGTTGGTTTTGCCGGCACCGTTATTTCCGGTAAAGGCATTTACCCCCGAACTAAAAACAAGTTCGGCCTCCTCGTAATTCTTGAAATTGATAACTGACAGTTGCTGCAAATACATAATGGGACGGCAAATTTAGTTAGAATTGTTCATTAGTTCACCGGTTCATTTGCTCAATTAGTTCAATTATACAATAATTGCCCGCACCGGGATTTATGAAATTTTTAGGACAGCAAAACGCTTTACATTTTATAGCTATCTTATTTTCTTTTACATTTACACCGTGAAAATTTTGTGCTTTATATCAGTTATTTTAGTGCTGCTGCTTTCCATTAAGCCCTGCTGTACTGATAATGACTGTAGTTACAAAAAAACTACGGTTAGCGCATCCGTAACTAAACATTCACCAAAAAAGAAAGAATGCCAGAGTTGTTCGCCATTCTATTCATGCGGTTCATGTGTAGGGTTCATCGTCACTAAAACTGTTAGTTATCCCTCATTTATACTCCCTCAAAAGCCGGTTAAACACCATAACACTTATGAGCAGCTTTATATAGACCATGTTGCTTTATCAATTTGGCAACCACCCCGGTTAGGTTAATACTCAAATCCACAGCTTATCAGCTGGCAATTTTGTATTAACTAATTCCATATTTCATGAAAAAACTTATAGTGCTTTTTATAGCATTGATATATACTACTATGGCGTATGCTCAACATACGTTTAAAGCCATTATTAAAGACGCTAAAACTAACGAAACCCTTATTGGGGCAACCGCATTAATACAGGGTATAAATAAAGGGGCCACTGCCGATACAGCAGGTTTAATTATTTTAACAAATATACCTTCAGGCAAACAGGTTATACGCTTTAGCTATATAGGCTATGAAACCCTGACAGACACCTTAACATTTCCCTTTGAACAGGCTTCACCAATGTTCATCCTGCTTCAGCCTAAAGGCAAGGAGGGCGTCGAAGAATTAAATGAAATTTTAGTTTCTTCCACACGCAGCAGCAGAACTATTGCTAATGTCCCTACCAGGATAGAGGTTATTTCGGGTGAGGAACTTGATGAAAAAGCCAACATGAAGCCGGGAGATATCCGGATGATCCTTGCTGAAAGTACAGGCATACAAACCCAGCAAACATCAGCAACAAGCAATAATTCAAGTATCCGCATCCAAGGACTTGATGGCAAGTACACTCAAATTATCAGGGATGGTTTCCCATTGTATTCCGGCTTTTCGGGAGGTTTGGGATTATTACAGATCGCACCACTTGACCTGAAACAGGTTGAAGTTATAAAAGGATCATCATCAACTTTGTATGGAGGGGGCGCTATTGCTGGTTTAGTTAACTTAATATCCAAAACACCTACTAACGAGCGGCAATTAAACTTCCTGCTAAATGGTACTTCGGCATTAGGTTTAGATGCCAGTGGTTTTTATTCACAAAAATTTAAAAAAGTTGGGGCGACTGTATTTGCAGCATATAATCATGGCACCGCGTATGACCCTGCGGGCATTGATTTAACAGCCATACCTAAGTTTAACAGGTTTACACTTAACCCTAAATTATTCTTTTATCTGGATGATAAAACTACACTGATCACAGGCATCAACAGCACAATTGAAAACCGCATCGGTGGCGATCTTCATTACATTGAGGGGCATGGCAGCGCGCAGCACAGCTATTTTGAAGAGAATAAAACAGGCAGATACAGTACACAGGTATCCCTTGAGCGCACGTTGAGTAACAAGGAAAAAATAGTATTCAAAAATAGCCTTAGTTATTTTGACCGGGCTATTAATTTACCCGATTATCGCTTTTCAGGTGTCCAGTTTTCAACCTACAGCGAAGCAACATATTCACGGGCAAGCGAAAAATCTGATTGGGTTGCCGGGTTAAACTACCTGTCTGAAAACTTTGCCGAGGATAAGAACAGCAGCTTTCCGCTTAGGAGTTATGATTATAACACGATCGGGGGTTTTGTTCAAAACACATGGGATGCCACACCAAAGTTGACCCTGGAGAGTGGATTAAGAGGTGATTATCATAATGAATATGGATTTTTTATTCTGCCCCGCATATCTGCTTTGCTAAAAATCAATTCGCATTTTTCAACACGGGTTGGCGGTGGTTTAGGTTATAAAGCGCCTAATGTATTTACTGAGGATGCCGAACGTATCCAGTTTAGAAATGTACTGCCTATTGATGTTAAAAACACCACGGCCGAACGCTCATACGGTGTTAACTACGATATTAACTACCGTACCGGTTTATTTGACGACAAGGTAAGTTTCAGTATCAACCAATTGTTTTTTTATACCCGGATCAATAATCCTATACTACTTACATCCATATCAAACGGTGATTTACAGTACCAGCAACCTAAAGGCGACCTGAACACGAAAGGCATGGAAACTAATATTAAATTGACCTACGCTAATTTTAAGTTATTTATTGGTTACACGCTGGCTCATGTTACACAACATACAAATAACACGATTACTAATTACCCTTTGGTGTCAAAAAACAGGTTAAATAATGTATTGGTTTACGAGGTGGAGAACAAATTAAAAATTGGCTTGGAGGCTTACTATTTCAGTCCGCAATATTTAAATGATGGAACAACCGGCAAGGCATACTGGACTACCGGATTGATGGCCGAAAAGATATGGGACCGGTTCTCGTTGTTTATCAATTTTGAGAACCTGACCGATACCCGGCAAACAAAATTTGGCACCATTTACACCGGCAGCATTACTAACCCGGTGTTTAAGGATATATATGCGCCTTTAGATGGCTTTGTTGCCAATGGAGGCATAAAATTCAAATTGTAAATGATCAGACTCACCCTGGCTTTGCTTCGCTCGTCATCCCTCTCTTCGCCTTCGGCGGAAAGAGGGCGTTTGGAAAATCCTTTAATCCCACGAATCATGGTCAGAATAATTCCAGTTCAGACAGCCTTTAAGTAATGATCAAACCGCTTACAAAATCAACAAAAAAGCACCTCATAAAGAATTAATTTAAAAGGTATTGCCAGAAATTTTGAAAACCGTAACTTTGCACACTTAATTTTGTTATAACAATGTCAAAAACCCATGCGAATACCAAAATTGCAGCGCCAGATAATAATTTTGGACAAAGCGGCAATTTCGTGCGCGAGAATCAAAAAAGCCTATTGTTTATAGGTGGGGCTATTATTGCCCTTATTGCTATTTACCTTTTATATTTGAAATTGTATTTAGGTCCACGCGAAATTACCGCCGCCGATCAAATGCACGTTGCGCAGGATTTTTGGGCCAAAAAAGATTGGGACAAAGCTATTAAAGGCGATGCCAGCTATCCTGGTTTCGAAAAGATCATCAGCGAATACAGCAATACCAAAGCTGCTAACCTGGCTTATTTTTATTTAGGTACCGCTTATTTAAACAAAGGCGAATACCGCAAAGCTGTTGACAATTTAAACAACTACCGTGGCGACGACACTATGGTAGCCGCTGAAGCTTATGGCAGCGCTGGCGATGCATATGTTGAGTTAAAGGACTATGATAAAGCTGTTACTTATTTTAACAAGGCAGTTGATAAAGCAAAAAACAAGTTTTTATCGCCGTTTTATTTAAAAAAGCTTGGCTTGGTTTACGAAGAGCAAAAAGACAATAAATCTGCCGACGAGGCTTACAAAAGGATAAAAACAGAATATCCGGAAAGCCCCGAAGCACAAAATATTGACGAATATATAGCGCGCGTAGAAGCAAAACTATAACCGATTTGGGATTTCGGATGTTCGATTTCGGATTTATTGACTTACAAAGCCTTTAAATCCGAGATCGTTTTTTTTATAAACAAATTCCGAAATCAGAATTGCGACATCCGAAATAAAAAAATAAATCCGAAATCGAACATCCGAAATCCGAAATAAAAATATCATGGCTACACAGCTTAAAAACTTATCAGATTTTTCGCAAACTGAAATCCCCTCAGCGGCAGCATACAGCTTTGGCATTGTGGTAGCCGAATGGAATGCCGAAATTACCAATGCACTTTACCAGGGCGCTTACCAAAGCCTGGTTAATAACGGAGCATTGCCCGAAAACATTTTCACGTATGCCGTACCCGGAAGTTTTGAATTAACATCTGGTGCTGATTTATTATTAAAAAATGATAAATTAGATGCAGTAATTTGCTTAGGCTGTGTGATACAGGGCGAAACACGCCATTTTGATTTTATTTGTAACGCGGTAGCAAATGGTGTAAGCAATGTTGCTATTAAATATTCAAAACCTGTTATATTTGGTGTATTAACCACTGATAACCAGCAGCAGGCCATTGACCGTGCTGGTGGTAAACATGGTAACAAAGGCGATGAAGCGGCCATTACAGCTATAAAAATGGCCAGCCTTGCCGAAACATTAAAGAGCTGATTAACGTAAAACTGTTTAGTATAACACAATGAAAAAAATTATTTACATAGCGCTAATAGCCCTGGTATTTGGCAGTATGATCTCATCATGCTCTAATAAATTATGCCCAGCTTATGGCTCATATCCAAAAGGCGGCCGTTAACAGGTAAATGTCATTTTTTATTTTCAATTGAACCTATAAACGGTTTTTGTGTTATAATTACGTTATAACACAGTATATTATATATTATTTTTTTATGAATTGGATATTGTTGGAGTCGGCAGAACAACTGAATAGTATTAAACAGCACAAGGGTTACAGCCTTATTTTTAAACATAGCACACGTTGCTCCATCAGCATGATGGCAAAAAGACGTTTTGAATTGGATTGGGAAGATTTACCCCAGGACATGTCTCTTTATTTTTTAGACCTCATCAATCACCGCGATTTATCCGGCCAGGTTGCACAACTGTTTCAGGTACACCATGAGTCGCCTCAGTTATTACTAATAAAGGATGGCGAATGTATACTTGACCAGTCGCACGGCGCCATTTCGGTTGACGAAGCCATGTCAGTTTTAAATTAATAGTTTCTTATAAGGAATTTAAGAAAATAGTGTATTAGGGGCGTAATGTTCGCGGGACAAAATTAACCGATCTTTAGATTATGAAATTCCTGATCCTAATTTCTTTTATTACCCTATTTCCCCTTGATCTGTCCGCTCAAAAGCTTATTAAGATTAAGCGGGCATCTCATTACATAGGAAAAACGGTTACGGTTTGCGATACTGTATACAGCAGGGTAAATTCGCATTATGCGCAGATTTTTGAACTTAGACTTGGTGCTGATGTTGAACATAAAAGTTTAATTATCAGATTATCACCATATATTATTGGTTATCTCAAGCCGATTAAAAGCAAATTTATTTGTGTAACCGGTTTAATAGAGGGGGATAAAACACAACCAGTTATTTTTGTTAAAGATACCTCTCAATTAAAATACTGATTCTTCTTTCGTTAAATCTTATCAACTAACTGTAATAATTTATACAACTTGCCATACTACCCATAAAGGGTTATTTGGTTTTTAACTACATTTGCACTATGATTGATTTGCCGGTAGTTCCTGTTAGCCAACCACAACGTAAGCCCGATTGGCTTAGGGTTAAGCTTCCTATTGGAAAAGAGTATACTCACGTACGCAGTTTGGTTGATGAACATAAACTGCATACCATTTGCGAGAGCGGTAATTGCCCTAACATGGGCGAGTGCTGGGGAGCCGGCACAGCTACTTTCATGATATTGGGTAACATTTGCACCCGCTCGTGCTCGTTTTGCGCCGTAGCAACCGGCAGGCCATTAGCTGTTGATGTTGATGAGCCAAATCGTGTAGCAACTTCGGTAAAATTAATGCAGGTAAAACATTGCGTTATAACCTCGGTTGACCGTGATGACCTGAAAGACGGAGGCTCCATTATTTGGGCCGAAACCATCAACGCCATACGCCGCGAAAGCCCCGATACTACTTTAGAGACCCTGCTGCCCGATTTTAGGGGTAACTGGGATAACCTTGCCCGCGTTTTAGAGACCCGGCCTGAAGTAGTATCACACAACCTGGAAACTGTACGCCGCCTTACCAAAGAAGTGCGTATACAAGCCAAGTATGATCGCAGTCTGGAAGCGCTGAAACATGTATCGGCAGCTGGCCTGCGCACCAAATCGGGCATTATGCTGGGCCTGGGCGAAACAGAAGACGATATTTTAGAGGCCATGGACGATTTGCTGGCTGCAGGTGTTCATATCCTAACTTTAGGACAATATTTACAGCCAACACGTAACCACCACCCGGTAATTGACTGGATCCATCCTGATCAATTTGCCAGGCTCAAACAATTTGGATTAGATAAGGGTTTTAAATACGTGGAAAGCGGACCGCTGGTTCGTTCATCCTATCACGCAGAAAAGCATCTGTTTGATATATCGTAATTCCTTTATATATTCACCCAGTTGAGTAAGAAACATAAAATATCACTGACCGAAGAAGAACTGGTACTTTCATTGAGAAATCATGAAAAGATCGCTATCGAAGCTTTATATGATATGTATTCTGCTTCCTTATTTGGCGTAATTTCACGCATTGTTATTGATACCACTATAGCCGAGGATATTTTACAGGAAACCTTTGTAAAAATTTGGCATTCCTTTTCAAGTTACAGTACCGAAAAAGGCCGCTTATTTACCTGGATGGTTAATATTGCACGCAACCTTGCAATAGATAAGATCAGATCAAAAGATTTTAAAAATCAGAATAAAAACCAGGAGATTGAAAATAACGTAACTTTCATTGACGAGCAAAAAAGCACGGTTTACAAGCCCGAGTTGATGGGTATTAAAGATCTGGTTGAGGGATTAAAACCCGAGCAAAAATTAATTATTGATCTGGTGTATTTTAAGGGTTTTACACATGTTGAAGCAGCTGATGAATTAGGCATTCCGCTTGGCACCATTAAAACACGGTTGAGGATGGGTATACAACAACTCAGAAAACATTTTAATTGAAGTGGAAGATATAAAAGCATATATAGAAACCGGAATATTGGAACTTTACGTTTTGGGAGACATAACTCCAGACGAAAAGTTGCAGGTGGAGGCAATGGCTTTAAAACATCCGGCCGTTAAGGCAGAATTGGATGCAATTGAGCTATCCATGGAACTATATGCTAAAGAAAACGCGGTTGATCCATCAGAAAATTTACGCGGTCGTATATTAGGCAGTGTCCTTACCAATTTGGGCGACGACAGGAATTTTACCGCCGCCCCTCATCACGAAGAAAGTGACTCCTACGAGGAAGACAATATCGTACTTTTATCAAAACCCAGCGGAAATAATTTTTATAAATATGCTTTTGCGGCCAGCCTGGCACTATTAATAGCAAGTACCATTGCTTTGGTAAGTGTGTATTCACGTCTGCAACAATCAAACGGCCAGCTCATAGCACTGCAATTACAAAACCAGCATTTTACAAACAGGGTAAATTTAATGGATAAGGAATTAAGCGTTTTCCGCGATCCGTCTTTTAAATTACTAAAGCTGCAGGGAACAAAAAATCCAGATATGGCTGTAATGGTTGCATTTAGCCCGGCTAAGAAAAAAGTAATGATCGATATGCGTAACATGAAGTTACCTCATAACGATAAGGATCACCAATACCAGCTTTGGGCACTGGTGGGCGGCAAACCGGTTGATCTTGGTGTTTTTGATGCCACAGCCGATTCTACACACATGAAGGAAATGAAATCGATAGCACTGGCCGATGCCTTTGCCGTAACGCTTGAACCAAAAGGCGGCAGCGTTAATCCAACCATGGATCAAATGATGGTGCTGGGCAAATTCTAAATATAAGCTCCACCAAAACACTCCTATTTATTATTTTCATCATATAAATGCGCTGTTGCCTTTGGAGCATTAATGAGCTTATTTATCACATTTTATACACAATTCAGGCCATTTTACGTTATTTTGGAAAACAAACCGTTACTTTATCATGTTATTTAACAATTATTTAACTAAAATCTAAACCAAATATTCGTTTTTTTGTAACTATTAGGGTAGTTCGGGCGTCTTATTACCAGTTAGATTAAAAAAGGTGATTTATATCATGAAATCTAACCTTTAAATTTTGAGTATTTAGTTCTTTATAAGATCAGTTAATAGTTAATAAAAACGGTTGTATAATACTTGCAACCGTTTTTTTTATGCCATTAATTTTGCCATGGTAACCGGCAACTGAGCAGCAAGCTTACCCGGTAAAACCACGTTCAAACGATTTGGAAGGGCCAGTTCGTCGCCGGCTTTTCCGTGAACATAAGCTGCGATGAGGCAGGCTTGTAAAGATGTATATTTTTGAGCTAACAAAGCGGCAATGATACCGGTAAGCACATCGCCCATACCCCCTGATGCCATGGCTGCGTTACCCGTAGGGTTAAAGTACGCTTTGCCCTCGGGCGATATGGTTATGGTATAATCATTCTTTAAAATGATATACACCTGGAGTTTGCGGGCCTGCTCCATACCAGTTTGCAACCGGTGCCACCAACTCGTATGATTACCAAACAATCTGTCAAACTCCTTCATGTGGGGTGTTAAAATACTCCCGGCATGTAAGTATGGTAAAAGGCCCTTATGTTCGGCCAGTAAATTAAGTGCATCGGCATCAATAACCACTGGCTTTTTATAGTTTTTAGTAACGGCCGATAACAAGGCAACAGCATCTTCACCTTTGCCCAGACCCGGCCCAATGGCTACCGAAGTAAATTTATCCCATTCAATTTCGGGCAGCTTATGATCACTCCTTACAATGGCCATAATTTCGGGCTGGTAACTGTTTAAGGCGGCAAGTCCGCTTTCGGGGACACATGCTGTTGTTAAACCCGCCCCAGCATGTACAGCAGCCGAAGCACTCAATAATGCAGCACCCATAGTTTTTGCCTGCCCTGCTATGATCAGCGTATGCCCGTAAGTACCTTTATTACTAAAACGGTGACGTGGTTTAAGCAACTCCCTTACATCTTTCTCCTCTATAAACTGATATGCCGAATTTAACGACTGTAAGTATTTTTCATTAATACCAATACTTACCGCTTCCCAGCAGTTAATATAGGGTGCCGATTCTGGCAACAGAAAATTAACCCTGGGCTGTTGAAAAGTGATCACCAGGTCGGCTTTTACGGCCGTTGCCTCGGGTGGTACTTCACCTTCCGAAAAAAATCCGGTTGGTACATCAACAGCAACTACAGTTCTGTTAAGTTTATTAATATACTTTACCAACCGTTCATAATCACCTGAGAGGGGTTTGTTTAAACCGGCGCCCAGCAAAGCGTCAATAATAATCGTGCTATCTTCATCGGGTAGGTCTTCACCTTTGTTTATTTCAATCACAGGGATCGCGGTTTGCTTTAACCGCTCCAGATTAATATTAAAATCATCAGATGCCTTGTCGTTAAAGCGGGCTATCTTAACATGAAGCTTTTTATATTGATGTTGACTTAGTATCCGGGCTATGGCAAGCCCATCACCACCGTTATTACCCATACCGCAATAAAATGATATAGCCTGCTTTTTATCAGGAAAATGATTGATAAACCAGCCAACAAAGGCTTTTGAGGCCCGCTCCATCAAATCAATAGCCGTAATAGGCTCATTGGCTATGGTGTAAGCATCAGCCCGGCGTATTTGTGCGGAGGTTAGTAAAGGCAACATATCATTCTAAAGTACGGAATTATATGTTTTGTTTTTGTAAAAAAGCAAGTTGGAAAGAGCGGCCTTTAAAATTCAGAGTCATCCCGAATTTATTTCGGGATCCCACGTGCTAAGTGAACGATAGAACCATCCACCTCAGCACGACAATTCTAATGCTTAACCCGGAAAGCTAAGCTTGCCCATCAACACCGCGGGATTATTACCAATGGTCATCGGCTCGCCACACAGGGCCTCGTTACCCAGCAGGGCAAATAATATAGCCTCTTTTGCATCGGGATCAATCCCAAGACTGGCGGTATTGGTGATCGGGGTATCGGCCAAAGCCTGTTTCAAATACGTCATGATAAAAGGGTTTCTGGCACCACCACCACTAACAAATATATGCAGGTTGTCTGCCATGATATTCGTCTTAACAAAAGTCTCGATAACCACCGCGGTAAACATGCTTAACGTGCATACCAGGTCCTCATTACGGATATGTTCAGTTCCTGTCCTAAACTGTGCCTGCTCCACATAAATTAAACTAAACAGCTCTGGCCCGGTAGTTTTTGGCGATGCTTCTTCAAAAAAGGCATGATGAAGTAACGCCCTGAGCAGATCCTCATTTACTTTACCGCTATTGGCAATAGCCGAATCCTGATCATAAGCCACGTTAAAATACTTACGGCATGCCGCATCGATCAGGGTATTTCCCGGCCCGATATCCGTGCATAAAATTTTAGCCGGCTCACCGTCGGCAGGCAGATAGGTTAAGTTCGCGATCCCCCCTATGTTCAGCAATATTCTGTTTTCGCCTGCTTTGCTGCCTAATAAAACATCACCATACAATGCCAGGGGAGCCCCTTCCCCGCCTGCCGCGATATGTTTTTGCCTAAAATCGCTGATAGTCAGGATGCCGGTTTTTACGGCCAGATGATCGCCATCGCCAATTTGTAGGGTAGCATTTGGATAGTTGGCCTGCCGGTGCAGTCGCTTTGGGGCATGGTATATGGTTTGCCCATGGCTGGCTATAAAATCTACCGTATCCGGATCTATTCCCCAGTCTGCGAGTGCCTCCAAAACCAGTTCACCGTGATAATTGCCAATAAAAGCATTCAATAAAGTAACCTGTTCCAGATCGGCCGTTTTGCGGGCAAATACCTGCTGCACCTCATCTTTAAATCTTTGGGGATATGGTATAGTGGTAAACTGCAACAATTTAAATTGAGTTTGCAAGCCGCTGCCCGTAAAGCTGCACAAGGCAATATCCAACCCATCCAACGAGGTGCCCGACATTAAACCAATACCGGTTTTAGTCGATTTATGGGCGATATTAAAAAGCTTCTGCAAATTTTGGTTAAGCGATAACATGGGCTTAAATTACTATTTGTTGCGGGGTTTACAAAAGTTAAATTAATAGCTGCACTACGTAAATATCTGATATATTTGTTTAGAACAAGCATACAAACTTATTAATACTGATACATGGCCCGATTAAATTTATTGGAAGAGACCCGGTACGAGAAGCTGCCGGTAAGCGTTTATAGCAACCAGCAGGTAGCAGCCGTTGCCGTTGCCGCAAGGATCGCCAAACTGATCCGCGGTAAGCAAAGTAAGGGCGAAAAAGCCGTGCTGGGACTGGCTACCGGTGTTACCCCCATCGGTGTGTATGCCGAACTGGTACGCCTGCACCAGGAAGAGGGTTTGTCTTT
>NZ_JBNPWP010000016.1:0-71821 GCF_050433765.1 Mucilaginibacter lappiensis
TTCAATCATATGTCAGGTAAATTAAGTATAACGCATTCAATCTCCCCGACCCAAAATGAAGAGGGATGATCGTTTGATCATCCCTCTTTCTTCATAAATTAAACCAGTTTTTAAGTTTGCTCTCCATCATACATCTTTGGATATCATTAATTGACTTTAACTGTTTTCCCCGTTTTAGCCGTCTTCCATTGCAGAGCATAATAGGTAGTGCGGGTGCTGCCTGTATTTTTAATGGCATGCAAACTGTTTGCGGCTTCATAAACTACGGATCCTGGACCAATTTGCTGCCATTTGCCGGCAACCATAGCACTCACATTGCCCTCCTTAATAATAATCAGTTCCTCATTGGGGTGCTGGTGAGGAGCATGTGAAGAATCTCCAGGGTTCAGGGTGGTAATATGAAGTTCCAGCTGGTCAAGGGTTTCTGTAGGCGAATTGAATACTTCCCTCCTTTCGCCCTTTGGAGTTGGTATTACTTTAATATCCTTCCAGTTATAGGCGGCAGCCGGCAATGTGGGCTGGTCATTAATTTTATGGGCCAGAATACCTATAGGGATACACATCACCAATGCAGTGATGATTATGAGGCTTAAGTCTCTTCTTTTCATAATAATTTTTAAACTAATTTGTAATTTACTTACGGTTTATAATTGCAATTACACTTTAGGCTCCCAGCCTGGCTCATAGGTACGACTCCACAATTTTTGTGCCTCAGGATCATTTAAAATATGACCATTTTTAGGATCAAGATGAAGATCACGGCCCACACGCCAGGAAATATTACCCAGCTGCATAGCCATCACACTCCTGTAGCCTAACTCCACATCACAATTAGGGCGACGGTTATTACGGATAGCGTCCAGAAAGTTAGCCACGTGAAGGCTATCCATACCCAGGCTTGGGCTGGCGGTGTTCCTACCCTCAACTGCACTTTGCGGGGCGGTTGATTTTACCTGTTTTACTAGTTTGCCACTCAGGTCATATATAGTATAGTCCTCGCCGTCTGTATCTACGCTGCCATTTTCACCATAAAATATTACACCGCGGTCAGCACCTTCTATCTTCCTGCCGTTTGAGCTTCTGTTCTCCCACATCAGTGATACCCTGCCCGGATAATCCATCGCCACAATCTGGGTATCTGGTGTTTGCCAGTCGTCCTTAAATTGGTACCTGCCTCCTACCGAACTTACCCGGGTCGGAAATTCAACACCTAATCCCCAGCGGGCTACATCAACTTCATGTGTTCCATTGTTTAAAGCTTCACCGGTTCCCCAGTTCCAGAACCAGTGCCAGTTGTAATGAATCAGTCCATCCTGGTATGGTGTGCGCGGGGCTGGCCCCTGCCACAGATCATAATCCAGCCAGTCGGGCACAGTACCAGGTTTCAGGTAGTTAGCTTTACGGTTATTGGTGTACCATGCCTTAGCCAAATAAACCCGGCCTATAACACCACCATGTAATTCTTCTATACACTGTATCATTGCAGGCGATGAGCGGCGCTGTGCCCCCATTTGCACTATCCGGTCATACTTGCGGGCCGCGGCTACAGCCAACTCCCCCTCATGAGGGTTATGGCTTACCGGTTTTTCTACATATACGTGCTTGCCGGCCTGGCAACCCATAATGGTTAATGGTGCATGCCAATGATCAGGAGTAGCTATATAAATGGCATCAATATTCTTATCCTGTAATACTTTACGGCAATCTTTCTCGCCTTTTGGGGCGGTTGTCTGCCCCGCTGCTGTTATTTTTTGTTGAATTTTAGGTATAGTCCTTGAATCTACATCACATACGGTGCCTATTTCCAGGTTTTTTTGACGGGCAAAGGTACCAGCCATGCTGCTGCCACGCCCGTTAAGGCCTATAATGGCTACATGTATCCTGTCATTAGCCCCAATAATTCTTTTATAGCTTTTGGCAGTAAAGCTAAATGCTTTGCCACCAATGGCAAGGCCGGCTGTTGTTACAGCCATTTTTTTGATGAATTCGCGTCTTTTTTCCATTGTTTATAATTGAAACATAAAATTAAATGATGATGCGGTTATGGCCGGCACCATTAATGCAACTATGAATTTTGTTAAATTAAAGTACCCTGATCTTTATATTTCTAAAATGGATCACGTCTTCATGTTCCTGCAAAAGTATAGGCGATTTTTCCGCTTCAGCAAAACCCTTTTCATTTTTAAATTTACTCTCGGCTATATGGGCCTTAAACGCTTCACTCCCGCGCTCGTACTCTAAAACTTTCCTGCCGTTAAGCCAATGCTCAATATGCTTTCCTTTTGAGATGATACGGATGTTATTCCATTCTCCCAATGGTTTACTTTTCTTGGCTGTGGTATCAGGTGGCATAATATCATATAATGCCGCAAGACGACGGTTCCCATTTATACCCAGCTTTGCATCAGGATGATGGGCATCATCAATAATCTGGTATTCGCACCCTAAAGAGGTATTTTTAATTAAGCAGTACTTAACCCCGCTGTTGGTTCCTTTTTCCAGCTTAAAATCAAGAGAAAATTCAAAGTCCGAAAACTCTTTTGAGGTCACAATATCACCCCCGCGCCCGTCCTGCGGGTTTACGCTGATCACTCCGTTTTCTATTTTCCAACCTTTCCCTGTAAATGGTGTGCCATTTGCTTTTTGCCAACCATCAAATGTTTTCCCATCAAACAATAAGGTCCATCCATTTTTAATTTCTTTTTTAGTAAGCGATGGCAATTGCGCTTTTACTGAAATAATACAGCAAAAAAAGCCCGCAGTTAAAAGCAAAATGTGTTTTTTCATATTCATGACTTTATATTTTTAAGTTTTTAAAATTGTGTGTACCCTCTGTTTTGAATGATCTTACCCGGATTGGATTGCATTACAGGCGTTGGAATAGGATAGGCTAACATATTATCGCTCCAGGTAAATGGGGCAAATCCATCAACAGACTGCTCGGCAATTATCACATCTTTGGCCCGGCCTGTTCTAACGAGGTCAAACCAGCGATGGTTTTCAAAAGCCAGCTCAACCCGGCGCTCTTTTTCTATCGCCAGCAACAGCGCGTTATCATTGGCAAAATCGGCTAAGGTGTAGTCTTTCAGCAAACCGGCGGGTGGTGTAATTGAGGGATCGCCCTTTGTATTTCTTGCCCGCTGCCTTATTTTGTTTACGTATGATATCGCCTTGCCTTTATCTCCTCCGGTGCGTACCAATGCTTCGGCATCTAAAAGGTAAACATCGGCAAGCCTTAGTTCAATCCAGTTATTACCGTTATCACTGCCTGAGGTTGCCACATCATAATATTTACGCACATATCTTTCATTTTGCACAGCCCCGTTTTTTGAACTGATCCAACTGTCGCGCATTGATACATATTTCCGGGGATCTCCCGTTTCATAGGCACGTGACATATCACCTGTTGGCGAGTTTACGCCGCCTTTATCGCCTACCAGTACTACTTCCTTATCTGAAAAACGCGGGGCAAAGTCATTGTTCCACGGACTTCCCGTAGCTCCGTTCGGGCTGCCTTTCTGGAACTGAATTTCAAATAACGACTCGCCGCTGTTCTTTTTACCTACATCAAACAGATCTGCATAACTGGGCACTAAAGTCGCTCCTGAGGTATTAATAACCTCTTCGGCCTTTTGAATGGCAAGGTTATAGTATTCTGCACCTTTATTTAGCGGGTAACCAGCCATTGTCATATATACTTTACTTAGCAAGCCTTTAGCACCCCATTTGGTAACGCGGCCTATGTTGTTTCCGGAATAGGAAGCGGGCAAATTCTCCTCTGCATATTTAAGATCGCCCACAATTAAATCATAAGTGCTTTGCAAGGACGACCGGTTTAATTTATAAGCTTCGGCAGGTGTAATTTCCTTATCAACATTAATAACTCCTAATAACTCATTATTAAGCGCATAACCGCCGAAAACCCTGTTCAACCAAAAATACATTAAAGCCCGTACAAACCTTGCTTCCGCAGTATATTGATTCTTCAATTTTTCGTCTTTAAATGTAACATTACCGATACGACTGGTAACGATGTTACACCGTAGAATAACATTATAACCCAAATTCCAGCAATTGTTAGGATATCCATTTTCGGGTAAAAGCGGCGAGGCAAATACATCTATACCATTATCGTCGGCAGGGTTACCGGCCAGCCAGGAATAAGTAGTATTATCGGAGCGTATTTCGCCAAGCCTGATAAATGGATTCCTATATTCATCAAGCAAACCGGCATATGCCGAAAGTACAGCCTGGTTCATATCGCTTTCTGTCTTGTAAAAGGTCGAAGAGTTCAGATTAGACGGCGGATTTAAATCAATAAAATCTTTTTTACATGAAAACAGCAGCAATAAGCTAAATGTGGCTATTATTAATTTTTTCATCTTCTTAAATCATTAATTAGAAAGTGAGATTTAAACCTAAAATCAGACTGCGGGCTGCAGGATATCCCAGATAATCACCTCCGCGGGTAAGCCCGGTACCCTCGCTGCTTGTTTCCGGATCATAGCCTGGATATTTTGTCCAGGTAAATAAATTCTGGCCCGTTAAATACACGCGCAGTCCATTTATTTTCAGGGATTTTATCGCGCTTTTTGTAAAATCATATGCCAGCGTAACGTTACGAAGGCGCAAGTATGACGCATCAGTTACCCAGTTAGAGGATGGATCACGCTGCCAACCTGTTGGGTTGCGGGTTGCTCTGAAATGCATACCATCGCCCGGATCATCCACCGACCGCCAGCGATCTACCTGTTCAAGCAAAGCGTTTCTGTCGCCATGATAAATGCCAACCATACGTTTGAAAAAGCTGAACGCATGCGCCCCATAAGAAAAGGAAAACTGTGTGGACAGGCTAAAATTCTTATAAGAAAAGCTATTGCTGAAACCACCTGTAAATTTAGGCTGGTTATTGCCAATAAGCGCTTTATCTGTCTGATCAAGTTTACCATCTCCATTTACATCCAGGTAACGGCCATCGCCAACTTTATCTGCTGGCAAATGGGGGTATTTATCCAGTTCCGCCTGACTTGTAAATACACCCTGGTAAACATAGCCGTAAAAACTGGCTATAGGTTGTCCGGGTAAGGTTATAAAGGAGTTATTTGCATTGGGTGCACTGGCATATATTGGCTGTCCGCCGGGGCCCACTTCCAATACCTTATTTTTATTAAACGCGATATTGAAATTGCTTGACCATTTAAACTCGCCGGTTAAATTCCTGGTAGTTAATAAAAACTCAACACCTTTATTCAGTACTTTACCTATATTTTGAATTTGATTGGTATAACCGGTTATGGTAGGTACGGGCACATTCAGCAATAGGTCAATCGATTTACTACTATAATAATCGGCCTCCAGCCTGATACGATCGTTAAACAAACCCATGTCAAAACCAAAATTGCTTTGTAGCACTTTTTCCCATCCCAGATTATCATTAGGTACGGTAGATGGGTTTACTGTACTTTGCAAAACACCGCCTGTTGAATAAAAGCCTGTATTGAGCAAACCAATTGCCGAATAATTACCAATGCGGTTGTTCCCGGCGATACCGTAACTGGCCCTTAGTTTTAAATCATTAACCGTACCAGCGATACCCGACATGAAATCCTCCTGACTAACACGCCACGCGCCTGATACCGACGGAAATACACCCCATTTTTTATTTTCACCAAAGCGGGATGATCCGTCGCTACGAACAGTAGCGGTAAAAAGATAGCGGTTGTTATAGGTATAATTAGCGCGGCCGAAATACGAAATCATAGAATATTCTGTTTTATAATTGTTGAGCTGATACATATTACCGGCATTTAAAGTTTGGATATTATCATTTGGGAAGCCACGGGCCTCGCCATACATATAATCCTGGCTATGCTTTTGGCTGGAAAAACCGCCCAACAAAACCAGATCGTGTTTTTTAGCGAATGTTTTATTATAAGACAGCGTTTGCTCTATTACCCAATCATAATCGGTATAACGCTCGTTATAAGCTCGTGCTGGTCTTGGGGCTTTGGATGCATCTAAATCTACATTTGAGGGCTCATAATCTTGCAGATTATTATCCTGAATACTTCCGTTGATATTAATCCTATATTTAAGACCATCTATCAGATCCAGCTCTCCATAAAGCGTTCCTAACCAGCCATACTTTTTACGGTAGGTGTTCACTTGCTCCGCTATGCCTATAGGGTTGGCCACATCGCCTGCAAAAACCTCGGGGTTACGTACCATTGATCCGTACGTGCCATCGGGGTTACGCAAATCAAATATTGGGGGAAGCTGCAGTGCAAACTGAAGCGGTGAGTACTTACCGTTCACCTGTTCATTACCATTGGAACTGTAGGCATTTAAGTTTAAACCTACTTTTAACCGGTTGTTTACCTGCGATTCTACGTTGTTTCGGAAATTAAATCGCTTATAACCGGTATTTAATATAATACCATCCTGGTTCATAAAACTTCCTGAAAAGGCGTACTTGGTCTTTTCGGTACCACCGGTTATTGACACTTCGTACTGTTCCATTTTTGCAAGGCGAAATAGCAGGTCCTGCCAGTTATTATCGGGCATTTGCGCCACAGACTTAGGATCTAAAAAATTGTATTTAAAGCCATTAGTTCCGTCAGGTATAACATATAATGAACCAGAGCTCGGATACAGGTTCCGGCGGCTATTGGGGTCATTAATGGTATGCGGCCCGGTATTAGGATCGCCGCTTATTACAGGCTGATCCAACCATGCCTGATTGCGCCCATCCATAAACCATTGTACATACTGATCCCTGTTTAAAACCGGGATAGTTTTTGTTCTATCCTGATAGCCCCTAAAAGCGTTAAGGCTAATAGAAGCCTGACCAACCTTACCCTTTTTTGTAGTGATGATTACAACACCATTGGCCCCCCTTGACCCATATATGGCAGTTGATGATGCGTCTTTCAACACCTGTAGGCTTTCAATATCCCCGGGATTGATGAGCTGGAAAGCCCCGTCTTCCATAGGGTAACCATCAACCACATACAAGGGTGAATTGGATTGCGTAATGGATCCGGTGCCCCTTACCCTTATAGCAAGCCCTTCGCCGCCCGGCGCTCCATTAACTTGCTGAACCTGTACGCCTGCCAGCTGGCCAGCCATCGCCTCGCCAAAGTTAACAACCGCGCGTTCCTTTAAATTTTCTGAGGAAATGGTAGCAATAGCTCCGGTTAAGTCGGCCTTTTTACGGCTTCCATACCCAATCACTACTACTTCACTTAAATCGTTTGTTTTCTCGGTTAATTTGATGTTGATAGTTGTTCTGTCCCCAACCTTTACTTCCTGGGAGTTAAAACCCAGAAATGAAAATATTAGTGATGCGCCAGGGCCAGCTACTTTTATAGAATAATCACCGGATATGCTGGTAATAACCGCATTATTAGCGCCTTTTTCGGTCACCGTAACACCTGGCAGTGTTTGTCCTTTGTTATCGGTAACCTTTCCGGAGATGGTTATACTTGTATTTTCAATGCTTTGCGTTTTGGTGCGGATTTTTTCTTTAATAACTACAGTATTGTCATTATTAAAAAGTATATCAACGGGCTGATTTACAAAGCACAAGCCAAGAAAATCTTTCAGGGATGTTTTGGTAACGCTTATGGTAATAGGTTTTACCTTTTTTATCAAATCAGCATCACAAATAAAATTGTACCCCGTTTGTTTGGTTAGTTGATTAAATACTTCCTGAATAGGAGCATTTTTAACACTGAGATTAACCTCCTGAGCATAGCTCGCAGCATTTACCTGTAAAAAGAAAGCTGCCAGAAATAGAATAGTAAGGTTCATAGTAAGCAGGAATTTTAGCGTACAGCGAGTCATGTTCCCGCACTTAAGTGCAGTAAATATTTTATACATTTGATTTAGGATTAATAATATTGGTTGACGTTTCTCAATTGGTTTGTTATCCGTATTAGTTCCCATCTGCTAATCATGCCGGGGGTGGTCGAAACACTCCCGGTTTTTGGATTAACTGTATGTGTTATTGTGCTATAATGGTAACCCTCCTTCCTTCTATTTTAAAGTGAACTTTTTCTGTTAATTCAATATTTTTAAGCAGGTTTGCCAGGCTTTTGGATCGTGAATAATTTCCAAAGAAATTCACTTTTTCCATATTGCCCTCAAAAACAACATCCACATCATACCACCTGGCAAGCCGTTTCATGATGCTTTTTATATTTTCATTGTTAAATACAAACATGTTGTTTTTCCATGCCATCACTTCGTACATATCTGCAGGTTTAATAAGTAATGACTTATCCGGATCATTAACAGCCATTTGGCCGGGTTTTAAAATCGCGTGCTTATTTCTGTAAAGTAATTTTACCGACCCTTCCAGTAATGTTGTTTTAATATCACGGTCATCGGGATATGCCTGAACATTAAAATGGGTTCCCAATACTTCTATTTGTTGTTTGTTATCCACGTTAACACAAAATGGTTTTGTGGGATCTTTCGACACTTCAAAATAAGCCTCACCTATTAACTGAACCTGTCTTTTATTGCCGGTAAATTCGGGGGGATAGGTTATACTTGAGGCCGCATCGAGCCAAACCGATGATCCGTCAGGTAATACAATATGGTACTGCCCTCCTTTTGGGGTGGTTATAGTATTAGAAGCTATTTCGCCTCTTATTGGCACTTTTGAAGTTTGGCCGGTAGCATTATAAATAACCCGGCCATCTGTCGCTTTTGTGATAGCTACATTACCCTGAACCGCAAGCCGACCCTCCTTAGCATCATCCAGCACAATTCTTTTCCCATTACCCAGGGTAAGAATAGCTTTATTATTCCCGATTAGCGTATCACCTTTTAACAAATGATTTTTGGCAAGCGGTTGTACTACTGCCTTTTTATGGACAGTAAAATAACTACCGGCCATTATAAAAAGTAAAACGGTTGCGGCGATGGCTATCCAGCGAAGTTTTAATTTAGGTTTCAGATGTACTATTTTATCTTCATCCTCGGGTGCTTGTGAAGAATCTATTTTTTGATGAATGTCAACCAGCGATCTCATCATAGCTTGATTGATCAGCTTCTCGTCGTTATCAAAAAATTCGCGGTCGCCACCACGGTAAAGTTCAAACCATGCCTCTACCTCCAGCTTTTCAGCGGGCGTGCATTTATCCTCCAGGTATTTTTTTATTAGGTTGATGTGGTAATCGTCTACCATAACTCAGGCTATATAATAACATATTGCATGAAATAACTATTACCGCCATATCTATTTACTTTTTTTAATGATTTCCATGAAAAATATTTATTTTGCGTAACATCTATCTAACCAGATAAGCCAATATTCTTGACCAAATTAACTACATACAGTGACCATGAACTGCTTATTGCTTTGCATTGCGGAGATAAAAAAGCATTTGAGGCTTTGTATTTTCGTTATTTTACGCCGCTTTCCACTTATGCTTACAAGAGATTGCAAGACGAATACGTTGTGACTGAATTGGTACAGGACGTGTTTGTAGATATCTGGAAAAAACGTGAAACATTGGATACCGATGGTGAAGTGGCAAGTTTGCTGTATGCAATGCTTCGTAATAAAGCTTTGCATGAATTACGTGCCCGGTTCATACAGTCAAAGCATATTGAGGAATTTACCCTGCTTCATAAGGATGACGTGGCTGACAAGCTAACCGACGGATTGTATGTGCGCCAAATGGAGGAAAAAATGCAGCAGGCCGTCAACCGGCTCTCTCCGCAATGCAAGAATGCCTTTACTTTAAGCCGTTATGAGCATCTGTCTTACAAGGAAATTGCGGAAAAAATGAGTATATCAGTCAATACCGTAGAAAAACATATAGGCAAAGCTTTGCAGCTTTTAAGGCAGGAATTCCAGGGATATAACCTGCCAGTAGTCATTCTGGCAGGCTTGATAGAACTGGCTTTACGACGATAATCAGTGTTACAGCTTAAATTCAGATTTAATTGGTCATGGTTTTGAAGGTTACCTTACCAACATTATCCGGTTTTCCCTTTAATGCAGGTGCAATAGTGCCCTTTAATTTTCCGTTTACTTTCTGCACTTTGATCTGCCGAAAAGCATAATTACCTTTTTCATAATTATACGTTTCACCATCATCATCATACAGGGAATAAGTTCCTGGCTTATCACCATAATATCTAACCTCCAGGTCAACCTTCTGCCCTGCTTTAGGCGCGTGCAGCATTACCGGCATGAAGGGTATAATACCGCCGTTTTTTACATAAACAGGTATTTTATCCAAACCTGGTGTAACGTTGATCACTTCTCCATCACCGGCATACTTCCCGGTATAAAAGTCATACCATTTACCCTTTGGTAAGATCACTTTTCGGCTGGTTTGCCCGGCAAATACGGGGGCTACCAATAAATACTCACCAGCCATGTACTGGTCTTTAACCTCTTTGGTTATGGCCTCTTCATAAGGGTTTTCTTCCAGATTTACTTTTTTGTTCTCTTTTTGGACTTCTGCACCAACAAAGCCATCTTCCAGGTACATGGCCCTGAAAGGCGGGATACCCTCAAAGTGATATTTGGCAAACTCGCTATACCAGTAAGGCATCATTTGCATACGCAGATTGGCCATTGTTTTTACCTGTTCGGCAACTTCAGCAAACGACCATGGTTTGGTACCGCTGGCCCAGGCATTGATCATAGCCATAGGCGAAAAAACGTTCGACTGAAACCTGCGCAGCCACTCCTCGGCTGTTTTGGAGGAGCGCACTTCCGGCGTCCATAACACACCGGCAAAACCACTGTTTACTAATGCGGTTATAAAATCCCGATGGTCATAATAGTCGTTATAGATGACATACGGAAATGACGAACCGCCACCATTTGATGCACGAACCAGGCCAAAGGTGCGCTGGTTGCGCTGATGGTAAATTTCGCTGGTATAACGCTGCATCATTAAGCCATAGGTTTGGCGCATCTGTTCGGCATCATGACCTGAAGGAAAAGTTGCCACATCCGGCCACAAATAATTATCTCCGCCATCAACCTCATCCATTTTATAACCGCTGACTCCTATATCAATTTTGCCTTTTTCCAGTTCGCCGAAAAATATTTTCCGGGCCTCAGGCATACTGATATCAGGTACTATACCATTCCATACGGTATGCGAACCACTGTAAGGTAAAATACTTTTATAAAGTGGCGCCTCGGGCGATACATAAGGATTAGTCCACAAATTAAGCCTGATATTCTTTTTCAGCATGTCCTTTACCAAACCTTTAGGATCAGGGAACCGGCTTGCATCCCACTCAAAAGTACAAGGATATGATTTACTTTGCCAGCCTGGCTCAAGCCCGATAAAATCAAGCGGATAACCTTTTTCTTCAAATGCCTTTGCTTCATTTTCAACGCCCTGTGCATCGGTCAACCGTTGCATACGCTGGGTGAAGCCCAGGCCCCAGCGCGGGGGCAAACAGCCCCCCCCATTTAATAAGTTATAACGCCTAACCGCATCTAAGGTGGTAGGGCCTGCAAATACATAGATCTCCACACCGGCAGCAGGCACCAGCATTTCCACACCATCAGAGTATGGATGCGAGCTCCATGTTTTATCAAGGTTCCTGTCTTTTACATCCGGGGCAATCTTACTGTCGCGCCTTACCGCTGTACCGGCGTATACATTGATATACCTGGCCGAATTGATAAACACACCATAACCATTTGATGATACGTAAAAAGGCGTAGGTGCATGGGTACGCCCATTGTCTTTACCTGCATAATTATCTACATGTAGTGTAAGCACTTTGCCGCGCTGAAACACGGTTTGGAAATTTAAGCCGAAACCAAATAGCTGCTCTTTTTTTTCTAACGGAAATCGCAGGTAGGTTTTACCACCCTGTACGCTACCGGTAATTTCTTGTTGTGGCAATGGAAACCCAGTCTTTGGCATTTGTTGTAAACCTGCATGATAAGGTTGTACACCGGCAGTCTTCAACAGATCAAATTCCTCGGGCTTACCAATAACGCCTTTCCATATTCCGGGTTCTACTTCTGTCCAGGTGATGGCTTGCGCGTATAGTCTTGTGGAGAAACTCCAAAGCAAGCAAATCAGCAAAAAGCATTTTAAATTTTTCATCATGTTACTTAGGTATAATGGTATAGGTTTTGCCCTTTTGGGTAACAAAGTCAATTACATAACCTTTATTAAAGGATATATCCGTCAGTTTAGCATCATCTGCCTTTTGGTAAACTGGCGTTACGGGCGGTGTATTTAAAATATTTTTATTGGTGCCGATAGCTGCTTTACCGCTTACCTCAACCACTTTAACGGGTATTGGTGTCCGTAACCGGCAATTACCGCCTAAGTTCGATTTGATTAGCGCTTTGCTCAATTTTCCTTTTTTCCAGTCAATAGCTATCTCAAAATTTCCGCGGGCCTTAATGCCTTTGATACTGCCATCGGCCCAGGCATCAGGCAGGGCGGGTAACAATTCTATTTCACCGTTCTGGCTTTGCAACAGCATTTCGGTCATACCGGCAGTTCCTCCAAAATTTCCATCAATCTGGAATGGCGGATGGGCATCAAACAAATTGGGATAGGTACCGCCACCGCTCATTTGTTCCTTTTTTTGTAAGGGGTCCATATAATTAAATGCAGCGCCTAATATTTTGTAGGCATGGTTACCATCATGCATTCGCGACCACCAATTTACCTTCCAGGCCATCGACCAGCCTGTACTTACATCGCCCCGATAGATCATGGATTGTTTTGCAGCCGCTGCCAACTCTGGCGTATTAAAAACGGAGATCTGCCTGCCCGGAAACAGGCTGAACAAATGTGATATATGCCGGTGCGTATCTGCAGGATCATCCCAATCATTAAACCACTCCTGCAACTGGCCATGCTTACCTATATGAAAGGGATAAAGTTTATCGTAAGCCGCTTTTACCTGGGCAGCAAATACTTTATCTGTACCCAATACCCCTGCACTGCTGATACAATCCTGGAACAACTCCCGGATGATAGACATATCCATAGTAGAGGCCATGCTTACCTGGTATTCCTTACCACTTATTTTAATGGTATTTTCGGGTGAGGTGGAAGGATTTGTTACCAGATAACCCGTTTTAGGATCAGTTACCAGCCAGTGCAGCATAAACTGAGCCGCCCCTTTCATAGTGGGGTAAGCGGTTTTGCTTAAAAATCCTTTATCACCTGTAAAAAGGTAATGATCATACAAATGCAGGCTCATCCAGGCACCTCCCATTGGCCATGCCGACCATCTTACCGAGCTTTTAGGGTCGTGATCAAAACCACCAACTGTTGATGTTTTGGCCCATATATCGCTGTTATGATGTTCTACCCAACCTTCGTTGATATTATAATTTACTTTGGCGGTAACGGCACCGTTTACGGCAAGCTCCTTCAGAAAATCAAACAAAGGCTGGTGGCATTCTGAAAGGTTAGTGTTCTCGGCCAACCAGTAATTCATTTCGGTATTGATATTCGTGGTGAAATTACTCCCCCAGGGTGGTATCACCTGGTCATTCCAGATCCCCTGCAAATTGGCGGGCGCACTCCCCGGCCTTGAACTCGCTATCAGCAAATAACGCCCAAATTGGTAATATAAGGTTTGCAATTGTTTATCAGGATTGGTTACACTGAAGTTTTTAAGCCGCTCATCAGTTGGTTGTTTTACCATACCGGCATCAGCACCCAAATTAAAGTCAACCCGTTTAAACAACCGCTGATAATCGGCAATATGCCTTTGTTTGAGTTGCTCATACGTTTTTTGCAAAGCCGCAAGCAAACTGGCATTTGCCTCAACAGCCGGATCTTTACCCTGCAAACCCGGCGATTTATCAAACCCGTTAAAACTGGTAGCCTCGGTTAAGTAAAGTACAACTTCATTTGCACCGCTAACCTGCAGTTCATTGTTAGCAGTAGTTACTCGCCCGCCAACATTCTTTATTTTAAGGTTGATCTGAAAATTCATACCCTCGCCTTTTGGCTCATCATAAATTACTTGGCGTGGTTCATATTCCCGGTTGGCCACGTAGCTTGGAGCTTTACCCTTTAGGATCAGCTTACTGTTGCCTTCACCAGCTAAGCTAAAATGAAGCTTGCTTTGCAAATTAGCTGTGAAATTAATGGCACCTTTTTTATCGGCGGTAATGCGTACCAACATAATTTTATCCGGGTAGCTTATAAATGTTTCGCGAACATAATGTACTCCTCCCGCCTCAAACCTCACTGTTGAGACCGCGTTGTCTAAGTTCAGGTCGCGGTAGTAATGTATGCTGTCTTTCAGATTAAAGTTAAGCAGCAGATCGCCCAATGGCAGGTATCGGGCTGTGTAAGGGCCCTGTAAATACTTTTTCCATATTTCGGCGGCTTTATTAAAATCGTTATCAAACACAGCCTTTCTCACTTCGGGCAAATGCGCTAATGCCTGCGGGTTATTCCCTGCTTCAGGGTAGCCCGACCACAGGTTATGGTCATTAAGCTGGTAATGTTCATGGTCAACCCCGCCAAACACCATGGCCCCGGTGGTGGCATTACCCAGAGGCAGCGCCTCTTCCCAAACAGCAGCAGGTTTAGTGTACCACAGTTTTAAATTTGCATCATTACTGCGTGTTTGCGCGGTTACAAATTCAGTGCTTACCAAACCTGCAAAAACTAAGTATTTTTTAAGAAAACGTATTTTATAAAACCTCATATTATTTAACTGTTGTTAACTTAAAGGCCATTACCTTTTTACCCCAAAAGGTGGGTACATACAAAATGTGTTTCACGGTATCATAAGCCAAATCGGCAGTATTTACTTTTTTCTCCTGTATATCAAGCAGGGTTTCTATTTTACCATCGGCAGTTACATAAAATATATGCCCCGACCAGCAGGTGATCAGGAAATCGCCGTTGCCAACAGGTTCAATACCATCGCCGCCACAACTTAGCATGGCTATTTGCGTTAGTTTACCCTCGCTATCCGCCTTCATAAATTTTTGCCCACCCAATATGTAAAGATCAGTACCAACGGCTTTGAGCCCGTTTACACCACCTATATTTGTTAAAAATGTGGTTACATGACCATTCTCAATACGGTGTATCTTTTTAGTTTTACTGTCTGATACGTAAACAATCCCTTTATTATCAACAGTAATATCATTTAAAGCTTTGGCGCTGTCAATAGCGATCTTGTTTTTGACTTTACCTGTATTGATATCAATAACTGCCACTTCCGACAGATCA
This sequence comes from Mucilaginibacter lappiensis, assembly GCF_050433765.1. Taxonomy (GTDB): domain Bacteria; phylum Bacteroidota; class Bacteroidia; order Sphingobacteriales; family Sphingobacteriaceae; genus Mucilaginibacter; species Mucilaginibacter lappiensis_A. The sequence continues at coordinate 15,222 of NZ_JBNPWP010000016.1, forward strand.
GCGGCATACAACTCATTCCCAAAGCGTCCCAATCCTTTAGGTGCATTTAAACCGATTGTAAAGTCCAGATTAATAATTTTTCCATCAACCGCAATTTTGGCAACGCCACCTTTACCGTCAACAGCGTTAGGATTTCCGTCGATTTCGGATACATATAATATGCCTTTCTTAGCATCAGGTAAAACTGATTCGGGCACTCTTACAACGGTATCGGTTTCCCAAAGCTTTTCCAGTTGATGTGTTTGCGCGTTGCTGTAATGGGCAACAACTATCATTAAACCAGGCAGAATATATCTAAAAAGTTTGTTCATTGATTTGAGTCATTTGATGTTTATAACAACACTGCCTGTGTAGCACCATCATTTATTTTGTATTTAATTGTTTTGCTGCCCTCGGTTATGGTAATATTTAATTTCTCCTTGCTTTGACGTGATATTTTAAGATCGAATATGTGACCGAACGAGTGGATATTATTTAAGGCCATTTCATTCCAACCTTTTGGTAACCGTGGCGTGCAATTAAAACCGTTAAAACCGGTTGGCCGTATACCAAACAGTCCTTCAGTAAATATTCTGCAGTAAAGTCCGCTCTCGGCAGACAGATGCCTTTGGTTACCCTCAGGATAAGCTTCTACAGGATATGGCACATGCTCTCCCAACAGTCTTCTACGAGAATAATAACGTAGATAATCCATTGCTTTTTCGGTTTTGCCAGCCTGCAATACACCCCGAAGCGCATACAGGGTTGATCGGTCCCAAAAGGTTTCCTTACCGGCCTGTGTAGCTAATCCATCAGCCGTCCATAAACGGGGCGAAAACAGTGCGTTGATCGTCCCCTCGCTCCTGTCAAAAATCCCCATGGTCAATGGCAGACAGATCCAGGCGCGCAGTACATCATTGGTTTCGTAATATTTATAAGTATCAAAACCTTCTATATTTGCGCCAAAGTATTTTTCGATATTGCTTTTTAGCATAGCCGCCTGCTTTAAATACTCATCTGTTTGTGCTTTTGGCTGATGCAATTGTTTACCAAGATAGGCGGCGGATATCAAGGCATCATAATAAAGGCTGTTGGTTGACAGGTTGGCTTTACCGGATGGAAAGCGCCCCTCCAACTCATCATGGTCTGAATTAACTACGCCCTGGTCATTTAATTTCCGGTGACTGAACTCCAGACACCAGGTGATGAGCGGCCACAATTTCTTTGCAGAATCAGGTTGACCATAAGTTAATGCATACCTGGAAGCCCCATAAGCGATCATAGCCTGGTCGCCCCGGTCACCGGCACCTTTCCATACCGCATCGCCTTCGGCAACTATGGAACTGGGTATGGGCTTATATTCCGGGTTCATATATTTAGCAAATAAGCGGTAGCAGTTCATGGCCGAAAGATTACCAATACTATCCCCCAAAAACGCGAAGAACGGGCTGATATATTCAGCCTGATCATTTGCCCATATAGCGGCATAATAAGCCAGACCACCGGGGCTATGCAAGTACCCTACTTTGGTTTTGTAAATACTCTCTGTTCCGCGGATCTTGGCAAATGAAAACTCAGTATTCAATAAGGTATCCGGGGTTTTTAATTGCAGTGGTGGTAAAATAGTATTTATACGGTTTTCACGGGCTTTTTCCTCTGCATCTGCATCAACAGTAATGGGCTGAGCGGGGAAATCTGTTGCCAGATAATAAACGGCAAAAGTGGTATGCTCACCGGGTTGTACTATCCGGCTGCCACTGTTCGCAGATCCCATGATGATAGAATGCGGCCTTACTTTACTTTTAAGGCTATCCGTTCTGACCTCATGCCGCAGGTATTCCATAGAAATATTAACTGGCTTATCCATGATATTGGTGAACACAAACTTTTCAATAACCATAGGTTTATTTACTGATGGAAAAATACTCCGGTCAATTTTTACCAGCGCGGGATTACCCGTTGTAGCCTCGATCTGCATAATGCCTTTGTGACTTATACTTTTGATATTATACGAAAGATCACCCGACTTTTTCCCGCTGGCCAGGTCGGTTTTTAACTGCCGGTTATTAATGTAAAACCGGGGCAGTCCACTATCCTGAAAAGTATAATCAATATGGGTACGGGTACCATCGGGCAGCATCCTGAATGTGGGGAACACCACGGTTCTGGAAATAGATGATCTGCCAGCGCTGTCTAATCCATACTGAACCCAGACAGATACCTTTTCGCCCGACATTTCAATATGATCTGTATGTGGCAGCCTACCATTAATGGTCCATTTAATACTTCCGTCAGGCTGAATTGCCCAGCGATCTGTTTGCTGTGGTAAAGCAACTTGCTGAGCGTAAACCGTGTACGGCAACATAAAAATCAAGCCTAAAAGTATTTTGTAAATATTTGCCTTCATTCCTTTTTAGATAATTATCAATTCATTGCTTCTAATCCAAAACAGCCGTGCCGGCCTTCAGATCAGCAGATAGTTCAACCTTCTTTTGAATACCAGGGATTTTATTTTTCAGGATATGCACACCACGGCTTGTACTGCCCTCAACACGCACAAATGCATTGGCCGAGCCAGTAACTGTGTTATTATTTATATGCGCCCCGGCAACGTTCTCTAATCTTATTACAGCCTGGGCCCCGGTAGTTTCAGGAATTGTCCAATTATTTAACTCCAAATTTTTCCCATCCTCGCAGATAAAGGCAGGTCTGAGATCATTATGACTCAAAGTAAATTTTACATTAGTGAGTTTTAATCCATCAACATGCCTGGCCCAAACACCGTAAGCCGGTACCAGCGGACCAAATGTTTTTACTTCGGGGTATTTATCAATGGCCTCGGGTACAACCTGCCGGGCATTTTCATTACTGCCACCACCTCCCAGGTTTATCTCTATGTTTTCTAAAGTCAGGTTTTTAATGTCATGCCCTGGAATACCCGTTATTAAAATACCCGATGGCGGCATGAGTTGCGCGTTATCTGCTGCTTTTGCTTTTACATTTTTGATGGTCACATTTTCCAGGGTTCCGATAGGTTGCTGTGTATCCTGATCTTTACGGAATACACTTAACCTTGCACCTAAACGAATGAGGATTGGTGTTTTTACTTCGACCATGGTGATATCACTAATTTGAACATTACTGATATTTGCCCCATCAACCGAAAGCAGTTTGATGCCACCATTGGTTGTATCGTAAATATAACATTGCGATATTTTGATATTCTGGAATGCCGCCATGGATTCAGTGCCGATTTTGATAGCTCCCTGCCCGCTTTTTAACCGCAAGCCCGAAACAACGATATCCTTACAGGCCATTTTGCTCGATGTTGTTTTAAAGCACAAGGCGTCATCACCGCTTACCACATCACAATCTTTAATAGTAACATCCTGACAGCCATCTATATCCATACCATCATTATGCGCTACCCCTCTGCTTACAATTTTTACATTTTTAATATTTACCTGTTTACATTGAAAGTAATGTGATGTCCAGGCGGCAGCGTAATTTAGGGTAACACCGTTTACAGCAACATTTTGGCAGCGTACAATACGTAATAAAAACGGGCGCCTGCCCCAACGCTGCGATTCAGGCCGGGTATCGGTTAATATTTGCTGGGCTTTAAGCTTTGATCCCTGACCGTCAATTGTGCCTTCGCCCTCTATGCTTATATTTTTTTTATCGACAGCTACTACCAGCGCCCAGCCAACGCTTATACCAAGTCCGTCTACAAACGGATCCAGATTCTTATAATCGTTAACTTCGGTACTGCCCAGTAAAACAGCACCTTTTTTGAATTGCAGGGTAATATTATCATTCAGCGAGATAGTGCCTGTTAAAAATATCCCCGAAGGGATAACAACTTTACCACCACCACTTTTATAACACGCGTCAATCGCTTTTTGAATAGCCTCTGTATTTAATGTTGTGCCATTGCCCACAGCTCCATAAGCGGTGATATCCACATCGGCAGCAAATAAGTTTAAATTACATGCTACGGTAAGAATGACAACCAACAATAACCTAACCGACCTGTACATGGTTATTTTTTCCTTTCTGCTTTAAGCATTTCGGTTCCAGCCAATAACAGAGCTCCTAAACCATGGGTATCGTTTAACTCGGTTGGCCTGGTGTAGTAGAATTTAATGTCGGTATCCATATTAGTACCTATACAAACATCTTGTAACTCACCATTAGTTGTAACTTTGGTAACCAATCCTTTCCACCCTTCGCGGGCTATGGCTATATATTTTTCATTGATCCAACCCTGGTTTACTGCACGGGCCACGGCGTAAGTAAACATGGCTGTAACCGATGTTTCCAGGTATGAATCTGGTTTATCAAGCAATTGGTGCCATAAACCAGTCTGATCCTGATAGCGGGCGTAACCCACAATTTGTCTCAGCAGAAATTTGATCAGCTCCGGGCGTTTGGGATGGTTTGCCGGCAAATGATTTAACAATTCTACCGTTGCCATGGCTATCCAGCCATTGCTGCGGCCCCAGTGGCCAACACCGTTGGTTTGATCGTCTGAATAATAATTATGGAAGAAAAGACCTGTAGTAGGATCATAAAGATATTTATTGAAATTCTCTACCTGTTTTATAGCATCATCAAAATATTTGCTATCGCCGGTAAGCTTACCCATGCGAGCTAAAAACGGGATACTCATAAACATATCATCGGCCCAAAGGGTCATATTACGTGGGGTAGGGCGCGAAAGTGTGCCATCGGGCAGGCGCATCTGTTTAGTTAAAATATAGTCGGCCGATCTGTTTAAATAAGCCTTATAATCCTTTCTGTTTGCCAGTGCATCCACGTCAAATAGTCCTGCCGACATGGCCCCGCAGGCATCCAGGTTGGTGATATTAAATACGGCATTATACTCCACCTTGGGCGCTTTGGCTTTGCGAAGTGCATCAAAATAACCGAGGTTATCAAAAATGAAAGCGAAATTGCGTTGCGAATAATCAGAGTATTTTTTATCGTTAAGCACATCAGCAGTTTGCACCATACCTATGCTTAAAACACCATTTACATAAGCCCATTTATTGTACTTGCTATCGGCTTTAATGTCGGGCGATGAAGCTAAACCTTTGGTCGAATCATATTTTTCGTTGGTACTGGTATTGATGAACTTAAAGGAGGTATTTTGAATTACATTATCAGCAACCCGACGGACTATATCTTCGGTATTGGTAGCCTGCCCAAATGCTGTTGTCGAGCAACCGATCAGTAATAAGTATAAAAATGATTTCATTATTTGAGTTGTTAAATTGGATATCTGTTTTATAAATAGTGATTTACTTTTTGTTAGCGGCCCTTACTGTTTTTACCTGTGCTGTACTAATTGACCCCGCTTTATTGGTAAAACTTTTCCTGACATAGGTTAACACATCTGCAATTTCCTTGTCTTTCAAAAAATCATGTGCCGGCATGATATTGGAGTATGATTCACCATCAATATCAACGTTTTCTGAGAACCCATTAAGCACCACTTTGATCAGGCGGGTTTTCTCGCCCAACACATAATATGTTTTAATTAACGGGGGATTCATATTCGGCACTCCGCCCCCATCGGCCTGGTGGCAGGTTAAACAATATTTTACATAGATGCTTTTGCCGCTGACCACTGAAGCGGTTAAAGTTCCTGCAGGCCGGGGTTTGGCTTTGGTTTTAACCTGGGCCATTAACTGAACACAGCTAAAAATAAAGATGATGACCGTGACATATTTCTTCATTGGGGTAATTACTTTTTAGTGTAGACAATACGGTATATGGTGCCTTTTGAGTCATCAGTAACATACAAAGAACCATCAGCACCCTGGGCAAGACCACAAGGGCGGTGGTCGGCACGACCCGCTGCTGTTTTTTCTGGTGAACCCGAAAAGCCATCAGCAAATACTTCCCAGTTACCGTCGGGCTTTCCATTTTTAAATGGTTGAAAAACCACAAAATACCCGGCCTGAGGTTCAGGAGCACGGTTCCAGGAACCATGAAAAGCGATGAAGGCCCCGTTCTTGTATTTTGCCGGGAATTGATCGCCGGTATAAAACAACAAACCATTGGGCGCCATGTGACCGGGATAAGCCACAACCGGATCAATGAATTTAGCATCGGCTTCTTTTTTTCCGTCGCCACCATATTCGGGAGCCTGGATCTTTTTATGCTGAATCTGGTCGTAGTACATATATGGCCAACCGGCATTATCACCTTTTTTAAGCGCATATAAACATTCGGCGGGTAACTCTGCAGACTGTTTGGTGGTATACAATTCTGGCCATGAACTGTTCAGATTATCCCTGCCATGCTGCATTACAAAAAGCTGGTTATCCTGCTGGTTCCAATCCATACCTACCATGTTTCTTAAGCCTGTCGCATATCTTACGCCATCGCCATAGGTTTGATTTAATTTGTCAGTCTTAAACTGCCATACGCCGCCCATAGAATCAAGTATAGGACAACCTGGTATTCCGGGTGAATGCAGGCCCCGGTCTTTTTCCTGGCACGAATTAAACCAGGCACCTATGTTTACATAAATATTGCCATCATTATCCAATGCAAATGATTTGGTTTCATGCTGGCGGCCTGCCTTTAAACCGGTAACTATTTTTTCGGGCACATCAGGATTGATCACTTCATTTTTATCGTTCACTTTATACCTGAATACCTCGGTATTTGAGGATGCATACAGATATCCCTTTTTTAAATAAACCTCTGTACCGCCGTAAGTGCCAAAGCTTGTTTTAAGTTCGGCCTTGCCGTTTGGGGCTTCGTGGAACACCAAAATACCTTTACCTTCTTTTGTTGGCCTCGCCAGTTTTACGTAAATATCGCCCTGCGGGGTAACCACCAAATGCCTTGCCTTTGCACCGGTTTCGGCAACTTTTAAGGCACCAAATCCGGCAGGTAATTTTAAACCCGCGTTATCGGCATCGGGTACTACATCCGCCGCCGGTTTTAGGGCATAAAGCGTTATGCTTACAGCGAACACTGTAAGTGCCATCATTGATCTGAACAGTTTACTTTTCATACTATTATTCATAGGTTTTGTATACAAATTAATACCTCAAAACCCTGGTTTACCAACCAGGATTTTGAGGGTACGGCGTACCGGTAATTGTTGCATCGATCTGTGTTTGCGGAATCGGTCGTAATACATGAAAAGGCTTTATATTACTTTTTCCATCAGTATTATGCAGCTTTACCCGTTCCAGCAATTTACCTGTTCGCACCAGGTCAGTCCAGCGCATTTGTTCGCCGCATAGTTCTCTTGACCGCTCATCTAAAATAAAATCTAACGTAAGTTTATCGGCAGTGATATCCATTGCTGCCACGTTACCTGATGGATAGGCAGCCCTTTCGCGTATCTTGTTTATGTACTGCACGGCATCACCGGCACGCCCATCCATATATAATGCCTCGGCGGCAATTAAATAGGTTTCTGCTAACCTGTATATAATGATTGGCCGGCTGGAGGGTGAATTTTGATCAGGCCGTTTGGTATCAAAATATTTGATCATTGTAGGTGACAGCGCAATACTATATTTACTTGGCGGGATAACCTGGTAACGATAGCTGGCAATTTGTGCAGCGGTCATTTCATAACCTGGCATCCATATCGCTGTATCACCAACCGCAAATTTAGGCGCACCGGGTTGGGCGCCTGCGGGGGCACCGGCTGGTAAAGGATTAGGCCAGGTAGGTATAGAGGCCGCGTTGTTACATAACCACATGGTTTGAAATGTTTTTTTATAACGCTGGTCGTTCACCCTTTCACTGAATACCGTATCAGTGAGCCAATGCGTAGGAATCACACGTATATAAGGGCGGCCATAAAGTGTACTGCGCTGCATACCTGGCTGCACCTCATATTTAGGTGCAAATAAATGGCACAATAAGTTATCAGGGCCACTGTTATTTTGTGTAGGCGACCCGTTATAAGCTAATGTTGGTGTGTGTTGTACCGTCCATAATATTTCGCTGTTAGCTTCATTTCCTTCTGCATATACACTTGCAAAATCCGGCTGTAACCTTAAGCCTGCAGCCGGGGCAACATTATTGATCAAATCAGTAGCAGTAGTATAGGCGTTTTTATAATCATCTGATTGCTTGGCCGATGAACCTGCTCTTGTTAAATAAACCTTAGCCAGCATGTGCATAGCCGCGGCCTTTGTAGCCTTACCCGGAAGCACACCGCTGGTTAACGGGCCTGCAGGAAGTACAGCTACAGCATCTTTCAAATCCTGGATTATAAAATTATACACATCAGCCATTGGGGCACGCGTGGCAGAGGTTGTTGGAGTTGCCTGAAAGGTTTTATTCAAGGTTACATCGCCCCAGGACTGTACTAATATAAAGTAGTAATTTGCCCGCAGAAACTTAGCTTCGGCAACCATACTTGCCGCTGTTGTGGCATCAACCCCGGCCGGGACATTATTGATCAACCCATTACAAGTATTAATATAGGTGTAGCAATTTTTCCAGATTCCGGCAACTATACCATCTGCGGTGTTAAAGTTACTGTTATATTTTACCAGGCCATTATTACCATCATTGCCGGCAATAAACTCGTCGGTTCCGGGTATGGTCATTTCAAAATAACTATCAGGACCCCAAATAGTCCTGAACCCGGCATAAGCCGCGGTAAGACCGGCCTGAAAGCCCTGGCTTGTAGAGAAAAAAGCCGGGGTAAGGGTTGATTTTGGGTCTTCTACCAGTGTTTTTTTACAAGCTGTAGTTATCAAACCTAAAAACAAACAGCTGTATAAATATATAGATATCCTTTTCATCTTATTTCAATTTAAAGTGTCATGTTAATACCGAATGTAACTGACTTTGTGGGAGGCGTATCCACGTTTAAGGTTCCGGCTGTTTCCGGGTCAAGACCATGAAATGTATCGCGGTACGGTGAAAAAAGTATAAATGGGTTTTGCACCGTTGCATATATCCTTAATGATCTGGCTTTAATACGCTTTGTTATGGCTCCAGGCATATAATAACCTAAGGTCATGCTCCTTATTTTAAGGAAAGTACCGTCAAAATAGCTTAGCAATGATGAGTAAGGCGTATTGGTCGACGCTGAATTTGGCTTAGGATAATAATTCTGATGATTGGTTGGGGTCCAGTAATCCTCATTTATATTATTATAATTACCCTGGAAGGTGTTGATAAAACTACCGCTCTGGAATAACCTCGAAGTTATTAATCCGCCAACCCTGTAAACGCCAACCACTGTAAAATCAAACCCCTTGTAAGCAATACGGTTAGTAAACCCGCCTGTATATTTTGGCTGATTTGATCCGAGTATAATCCTGTCGCTGGCATTGATCTTTCCATCCTTATTTACATCTTCTACTCTAATGGTACCTATAACAGATCCTGTACCTGTGGTGGTCAACCCCAGACTTTTAGCCTGAGCCGTGTCGGCGGCTGTATTTTGCCAGATCCCGATTTTCTTATAATCAAATATGGAATTTATAGGTTGTCCCACAAACAGGTTATTGGTTATATCCTGAGTAACACCACTCGATAGTTTGGTTACTTTTCCTCTGTTGAAAGTGATATTAAAGTTAGTGGTCCAGCTAAAGCTGCTTCGGCCGTTGCCTGGTATATTAATGGTACTCAAACTTACTTCAATACCCTTGTTTTGAGTTTGCCCAACATTGGTTAAAATACTGTTAGGTATGCCTGATGTTGGCGGCAAGGATAATGGCAGCAACAATGACCGGGTAGACTGACGATAGGCATCAACCGCGCCCGTGATCCGGCCGTCAAAAAATCCAAAATCAGTCCCGATGTTTAGCGTAGATGTATACTCCCAGGTTAAATTGGGGTTAGGTACACTTGTTGGATAAGCGCCGGTCAGGTTAGTAGAGCCAAAGTTATAATTAACTGATGTTAAAGCACCGAGGGTTTGGTAAGGATCAATCGCTGTGTTACCTACCGTACCGTAGCTTGCCCTTAATTTAAGATTTGATAGCACATGTGAATCCTTTAACATAGGCTCCTGTGTAACATTCCAGGCCACGGCTGCTGATGGGAACACATGATATTTGTTACCCGGGGCCAGGCGCGATGACCCGTCTGAACGCATAGTTAAGGTAACCAGGTATTTATTGGCATAACCATAATTTACCCTGGCCATGTAAGAGATGATATCCCATTTTGAATAGGACCCTGATCCGCTCAGGTTTGATCCATACTGCGGGTTAAAATATTGTACACCGTCTGATAAAATATTATTATAACTAAATGAGTTCGACTGCAACTGGCTTTCCTGCAAGCTGTAAAGACCGGTAAAATTGATATGGTGCTTTTGCGCGATTATTCTGTCGTAAGTTAAAATATTTTCAAGCGTGTAGTTGTAGCTGTAAGTACTTTGGTTATTTGCGGTTGATGCACCACCCAGGTTATTGGTGGTAGCGCTGGCATAATAGTTTCCGTATATATCGGGCCGTATTTCGGCACCGCCATTAAACCTGTATTTTAATCCAGGAGCCAGATTAACCTCAGCATAAGCCGTAGTGAAAGTCCCGAACCGTTTACGCGTTTCGGCTACAGCGCCTGGAACAAAATTAGCAAGGGGGTTCCATACCTGGTTAGCGCTCCCTGCGGTAAAACCTACCAATTTGCCGGTAACGTCATCATAAGGTGTTGAAAGCGGGCTTGCCCTGAGCGCCTGACCAAGTGGGTTCGCGTTTTCGCCATTGGTATAACTTAAGGTATTTAAGCTACTTAAACCAATTTTAACATTTTTGCCTAATTGCTGGTCAATGCTTAACTTGAGGGAGTAACGCACGAATGACTGGCCAAAATAAATACCAGTTTCGTTATAATACCCACCTGATATGGCATATTGAGTTAATTCGTTACCACCCGAAACACCCAACTGATGATCGGTTACAAAACCTGTTTTATAGATGAGGTTTTGCCAGTCGGTATTGCGTCCGCTTTTAATTGATGCCACTTCCTGTGGTGCAAAAGAGCCATCCGTTAAAAAGGCCGGATCATCAATCCCTGTATATTTGCCAGGGTTCCCGTTAATCAGGCCCCATTTTTTCAGGTCTTCAAATTGCGGCCCGTTCATGATATTATAATGCCCCATTGGTTTGTTATAACCGGCATAACCACTATAAGATACAGTTGTACCGCCTTTTTTTCCGCGACGGGTAGAAACCAATAAAACACCATTAGCACCCCTTGATCCGTAAATAGCGGTTGATGAGGCATCTTTTAATACTTCTAACGAAACGATATCATCAGGGTTTATATCATTAAGGCTTCCGTTAAAAGGAATACCATCAACTACAATTAAAGGTGAATTGGACGCATTTATAGATCTGGTTCCCCTGATCAAAATAGAGGGCGCAGCACCCGGATGACTATTACCGTTACTTTTTTGAATATCAACACCAGCGGCCTGCCCCTGTAATGCCTGACCTATATTAGCAGCCGGAATGTCACGAAGTGCCTGTTCATTAACAGAAACAATTGAGCCTGTTACGTCAGATTTTTTCTGAACACCATAACCAACCACGATAACATCATTCAGTGATTTTAGATCACTTATCATGGTGACATTAATGACCGTTCGATTGTTAACAGCTATCAGTTGTGTTTTATATCCGATAGAAGAAAATTTCAGGGTTGCATTCGGAGTTACTTTGAGCGTATAATTACCATTTGCATTAGTAATTACCCCATTCCCGCTACCTTCAATCCCTACAGAAACACCTGGTAACGGACCGTTTGAATCAGATACCTTACCCGTAACTGTAATATCGGCCGATTCATTTTTTACACTTTGATCATCGGCTTTATCCGTTAGCAAACTTGTTTTTAACGATGCTGTTTTATCATAAATTACTATTCCTGTATTTACGTCTTTAAAAGACAGATGGGTTTTAGCAAATAAGTAATTCAAGATTTTGCCCAGGGGCTCATTTTGAAATTTATGCGGAGTGGTGGTATAACCCTTTAAGTCTGCCGGGTTATAGGAAAATTTAACATTTGATTGTTTTTCAAGCTTATCAATTGAGCTTTGCAATGATTCGTTACCAAACGAAATTTTAACAGGGTAGTCTGAAACCTGATCCTCTGTTCCTTTCGCTTGTATCTGGCTAAATGTCATTATGCCGATAATAACAATCATTGATACTTTCTTAAAAAAAGTAAATAATTTAGTATGTTTTTTTATCATCTTTACGAGGTTTTTTGTTAAAAAAAACTAAGGTGAATTATTGGATTAGCTTGGAACCTGCCAATAATTTATATCTACACTTTTGTCAGTATCCCCGGCCCTCAGCCTGGGATATTGGCTTTATCAGGGCTTAATTGTTCAGGCTTTTTTCAAGATAAACCTCCTTTCCTTTTACCATATAATCCAAATGATGGATGGTTTTAATAATTTCCAGCACATATTGTAAATTGTTACCGTTTGAAAAATGGATGGTTGTTATTAAATGATCTATTTTTTCGTGATCATAATTTATGTGAACGTTATAAGTATTTTCTAACCTCATGGCCAGCTCATTAAATGGAACACTGTACAAATTGATCTCATTTGATTTCCAGGCAGCTACTTTTTCGGCATCTACTGTTCTGATCAGATGGGTAGCTCCTTTTTGGTTATAAATCATTTCTTTGTTGAGCGTAAGTACACCAAAACTTGTAGCTTTATTACCAACCTCAACACGTCCCCTGGTAACCGTTAATCTTACATCGCTCACGTTTTTATAAAATTTCACGTTAAACGCGGTTCCTAACACCCGGGCATGTAAGCTGCCATAACGAACTATAAATGGCGAATTATTATCATGTTTTACATCAAAATATGCTTCGCCATTAACCAATTGTATTTCCCTGGTTTTGCCAAAACGTTCAGGAAATTTAATTACCGAGCCGGAGTTGAGCCAAACAGTTGATCCATCGGGCAGCGTCACAATTTTAATATTGCCTTTTTTTGCAGTTACAGCTATCCAGTTAGTTTTATCTTTCGATAATTTCATGTAAAAAAGTGCAGAACAGCACATCAGCAATAAAGAGGCAGCCATGGTATACTTAGCTGCAGAGGTTTTTATAAAATGCCATTTTCCAAAAATTTCTTTATGGATATGATGAAGCATTTCTTTCTCTACAGCACGCATAGCTTCTTCGTCCTGAAGATGATCCTCCCCAACTTTATAGCCAGAGGCGGGCCGTCGCCATTGCATCATGATAATCTGTTTTAAGTTTATATCAACTGCTTAAAGGCAGCTTTTGGTTTGATACTATATATACAAAGCCAAGCGGTTTAGGTACCAGAGTTATTTACATTTTTATTTATAAAAATGTACCTTGTTAAAGCATCCCCAATTTTGTCCGTAATATTTTCAAAGCATTTGAAAGCTGATTTTTAACCGTGCGCTGGGTAATGTTAAGGGTTTCTGAAATTTCACTAACAGACAAGTTTTGCTGCCTTGATAAAATAAAAACCTCCTGCATTTTTTTGGGCAACTCCCTGATCTCCCCCTCAATTACAACAGACAATTCTTTGGCTATCAAGTTATCCTCATTGGTATAGTGGTTTGTGCTATCAGGATGTAATAAGTTTTCTAACCTCTTTTTCCGAGCCGAATCCTGTTTGTAAAAATTAATGATGTTATTTTTCAATATCCTGAAAAGATAGGAAGTATTGTAACGCTCGGGGTTTATGCTGCATCTGCAATTCCATAGACTGATAAAAACCGTTTGTACAAGGTCCTTCGCATCCTCCTGCGAACAGGTTGAACGATAGGCCATTTGATACAAAGCCCGCCAGTTTCTTTTATAAAACTCGTCAAAGGCCTGTATATCACCTGCCTTAATTAATATGACCAATTCAGTTTCTGAAAGCATTACTTATCAATAATATGATTCTATTAACAATGGCACCTTTATCATTTACTTTTTACCGGGATCTGTTTTAGCAGCCACTTACTCAGGTCATCGGCGGCTTTATCATTATCAAACCCCATTGCTGCAGGCAGTCGTCCGTTGGTATACTCATTATATAACCACGGGTCACCCACAGCTATCACTAAACCTTTACCGTATTTGGCTGTACCAACAATCACATGCGCGCTATCAACCAATGCGGGTTTTGCCGGTGGTGATAGTTTAAGTGTGGCAATATCTTTCAGGTAAATCTTTTTGGCGGTTTTAAATATGGCATCATTCGCAGGGATGTTTATAGCCCCCATTTCAAATTGAGTTCCTATCACGTGTTTGTACAAATCATCATTAAAATGGATCCCAAATTTTGCTGCCAGGTTATTCAAATGCGGCAGTTCGGCATTGGCGCTGTCATTGGCCATTAAAAGCAGCACACCGCCTTGTTTAACCCAATTGGCAATAACTTCAATATGTCTGGTTTCGATGTAATGCGGATCTGCGGTTTCTTTCTTAGTGTCAGGATCAACAATAATGTAAATATCTGTTCCTTTTAAGCTCTCAGCAGTTGGCTCATTTTCAAGGCTTTGCAGACTGGCCCCGTTCTTTTTAAAAATATCCCCCAAAATGGAGAAACCGCTGCTTTTGGTATCTTCCCAGGTGTAGTGAAAACGGTCTGCCCCTCCTGCCGGGTTTTTACGGTACTCATTATTAAAAAAATAATCTAACGTAACCGTTTTAGTTTGCGCCATTAATAAAGGCGTTATCATTAAATTGAATATAAATAATATCGAATAAACTATGATCTTTCTCATTTGATCGGCTTTATAAATTTTGAGTATTCATTACTGTATGGTATACCTTCCTACGTATCCCCCACCAACGCCTAAATTCAATGACAATACATCTGTAGCTTTTACCGTTGAACGTCCCGTTTTTAAAGCACCCGTGTTATCAGGATCATCATTAATACTGGTACATTTAGCAGGCGTTTTTAAAAAACTAAGCGGTATCTGAATGCTTTTGGGCTGAGTCCCGTTCATAACGGCCAGGAACCAGGTATTCCCTTTTCTGCGTGCAAATACAGCCAGCTCTCCTATTTCTGATGGCTTTAATACAATTGTTTCGTCCCATATAGATGGAATGCTTTTAATAATATCCACACCGGGGTTTGCCAATAAATGTTGCGGACTGGCGGCATACGTTAATACCGGTGCGCTTAAAATAACCGCGCTGGCAATTTGATTGGTCCACGTGGTATTTTTACGGCGTTCGCCAAAATGTACCGGGGTGTATTCTGCCGGGCCGACCAAAAAACGAGTAAATGGAATGGTTGTACTATGGGTGGCCCTATCCTCTAATTTACTCGACTCCATACCCTTAACCGCTTCACGTGTCAGTTCATTTGGCCATGTGCGCAACTGGCCTGTAGGTTTATTGGCGCCATGAAAATCGACCATTAAATGCAATTGGGCTGTCTCTAATAAAATATCCTGATACAGGTCTACAACTTCCTTAGCTTCATTATCAAAAAAATCAATTTTTAAACCCGATATCCCTAAATCATGGCAGCGTTTAAACTGGGCGTGCCTTACACTGGAGTCGCGTAAATTTTTGGAGTGCATCCATACCCAAATGCTCACACCACGTTGTTTGGAATAACTTACCAGATCTTTAATTTCGTCATCGCTCCATTTTCCCCAAAAGCCTTCCAGTATGTTATGCTCAAATCCCAGTTCGGCGGCAAGCCTGGAGTACTCCTTCATGTTATTCACAGTTTTATCGCCGGCTCCGTCCAGATATTGCCAAACTGCCCGGCCTGGTTTTACCCATGCGGTGTGTATCCCTTCGGGGAAATATTTTTTATCAGGCGGGGGGCATAAATTATGTACAGCATCGCAATTGACCAGGGTATTCAGATCAGCACCAAGCATGACCACCCGCCATGGGGTATTAATAGTTCCGCTGATTGCTGCGGGTTTTGAAACCCTCGCTATATCGTCCTTGCTGTACCGTAACTCATAAGGATGTGATATGGGGTGATGATCAGCTAATTGTAAAATCAGCTTGCCTTGTCCGTTGGCTTGTAAAGCCATCCCTGCATAATCTTTCAAATCAGCTTCGGCAATAGCAGCATACCCGGTGCCATCTGGGAGTTTGAAGGTGGCAGGTGGCGCTATCCACTGCCCGGCTTTCACAGAATCGATCAGTTTTTTTACATGCTGCCCTTCATAGTGCCCGTTAAGATCATGATACCAGATGGTGCTCCCGGCAGGTATATTAAATTCAGTTGATTCATCAGGGATACGGCTACTGTTCTTGCTGCCCGGTATAGTAAAGCTAAAAGCGGCCGCATCGTTAAACACCCTTACATCAAGTAAAAAGCTGATTTTACCATGAAGTAGCTTAATTTTTGCGCCATTAAAGTGGTTTACAGCTATGGAATGCGCCCCATACCAGGGATAGGTTTCATTTATGTTATAAGTTGTACTTTCCCCAATAGTAGCCTGGCTGGTGAGCATTGTTTGGTCAATGCTGATCTGCATGGCAGAGGTATTGATAACCGCTTTATTTTTGTAATGAACACTGTATGATATAGTTCCCTGCTGATCAAACACTTCTAAACGGACCTGCTTGTCGGGACTGTAAACAATAATATTACCGGCAGCAAATAATATAGATGGACAAGCCATAGCAAGCAATATCAGACAGATGGCCGCCTTTACGTTTTTAATGATTTTCATTTATTTTTTAAATAAATATTTTAATAACCAGGCGTTTGCTTGAATGCGTTATTACCTACCGCTTTGGCAATATCAATTTCTGTTTGCGGAACTGGCCAAATGGTATCGCGCAGTGGGAATGTTCGCTGGGCGGCGTTCGGATCTTTAATAGTTGGTATAATTACCCTGTCCAAAGCCCATCTTTTCAGATCAAAGTATCTTTGCCCTTCCAGTGCCAGCTCTATTCTTCTTTCATGTCGTATGCGGTCGCGAATATCAGCTTGAGAAAGGCCGGCTGGTATAGGTGGCATATTTACACCGGGGCGTGTACGAACGGCATTAATAGCGGTATAAACACTGGGGTCGGGCCCAGAAACTTCATTTTTAGCTTCGGCATACATTAATAAAACATCGGCGTATCTTAAATACACCCAATCCTGATCGCTTTGCGTGCCAATTACAGTAGCACGGGTTGAATCGACACCTTTTTTGTTAAGGAAACCTGCTGTAGCACCAAGGTCTGCCGGAACAAATGGGATACCACCTTTATATAAAACTCCGGGAGTTAATATAGTGGCCAATAACCTGGGGTCGCGGTTTATATATGGCTTTGCCGGGTTGTACAAAGGCGATGTGGCAATAGGTTGCCCGTCTGTACATTCATAATCATTAACCAAATAGCCCAACGGCTGAAAGCTTGAACTATATGTGTATAAATAATCGGCAGGACTAAAAGCCGTTGGAACCTGGTAACGGCCAGAGAAGATAATTTCGGGGTTACTATTTTGTCCGGGTTTTAGAAATAAGTTTTTATACCCGCCCGTGTAAATACTGAATTTCCCATCGGTAATGATCGTATTAGCTGTGGTAGCCGCCAGTTGGTATTGATGTCTTGATAAATATACCTTTACCATATAACCCAAAGCGGTTGCCTTAACCGCGTGGCCGCTGTAAACAGTATTGGGCAGGTTATTGGCCGCAAAGGTCAGATCGTTCAATATGGTATCGGTAACTACTGATTTTGGCGTTCTTCCTAACTGGTTGTTTGCCGGGTTAAGAGTTATTTGGCTGGTAGACAACACCACGTCGCCATATAGCTGGGTAAGCATAAAATACCAATAGGCCCGCACAAACCTAACTTCAGCTATATATTGATATAAGGTGGCCGAAGGCAGATTAATTTTCCGTACGTTATCTAAAAAAGTATTACATGCCTGTATAGCCCTATATGATGTAGTATAGGCGTCTGTTTGCAAACCGCCTACAGTTGGTGTAATAGCACCCTGCGCGATGTTTGAATAGGCACCGCTGTATGCGTTATCGCTCAAACTTTCCCAATAAGGCGTACCAGCCCCAAAGCCTTGTCCGGTATTACCAGACGCGGTATAGTTAAATCCCTGGATAAAAAAACTGTAGATACCAGCCAATGCTATATCTGCATCATTTTTTGTTTTCCAAAAAACCTTGCTATCAATATCAGCCGGCGGGTTTTGATCTAAAAGATTCTTTTTGCAGGCAAACAATAAAGTGGCCATTAAAAAGATCATCAAATATTTTATTGCTGTTTTCATCGTCATTTCAATAAATAAGTGTTAAAATGTAGCCCTTACACCAAAAGAATAAACCTGGTTTTGGGGGTGTGTAACAAACCTTGTATTTGAAGCAACCCGCTCAGGATCAAGCCCCGGAAACTTAGTGAACGTAAACAAGTTATCGCCGGCGAAGTAAATGCGCAACGCCGACATAAAGAGGTGTTTAGCAAACTTTTGCGGTAAATTATAACCCAACTGAACGTTTTTTAATCTTAAAAAAGAAGCATCCTGTAAATAATAGGTAGATGCCGTATTGGCATTGCTGCTGATGTTGCCCTGCCCTAAAACATAAACCATTGGCATGGTAGTACTATGGTTAGTAGGCGTCCAGGCATTTAGCCATTCTTTTGGTGGAGGCGATCCCTGGTTAAAGGGTTGTATACCCCAGCCATTAACATATAGTTTTTGGCCATAAGAACCATAAAAGAAAACGGTAAGGTCAAAGTTTTTCCATGTTGCACCTGTATTAAAGGAATAATCAAATTTGGGATATGCCCCGGGTACTATTACCCGGTCACTATCATCAACTTTTCCGTCATTATTGGTATCAGCATATTTTATATAACCGGGTTGAGGATTATATTGCTGTGTAGGCGAATTGGCTATTTCTTCTGCTGATTGGAATATCCCAACATACTTGAGCATATAAAAACTGCCATAAGGCTGCCCTTCCTGGTTAATGGTATTGGTTGCCGTATTTGGGGCCGGGGCACCGTATGATACCAAGGTATTTTTATTAGCCTGTATGGTTCCGCCAAAAGAAAAACCAACCTGGCCAAAACGGTCAGTATATTGAAAAGATGCTTCAATACC
This sequence comes from Mucilaginibacter lappiensis, assembly GCF_050433765.1. GTDB lineage: Bacteria > Bacteroidota > Bacteroidia > Sphingobacteriales > Sphingobacteriaceae > Mucilaginibacter > Mucilaginibacter lappiensis_A. Next base: position 34,240 of record NZ_JBNPWP010000016.1, read on the forward strand.
GGTATTTTTCATTTTACCATAATTGATAGTTGGTGCGGTAAGACCATAATACAGCGGGGTAAGCGGCGTAGCTACTTCCAGGATATCGGAGGTTAGCTTGTTGTACCAGTCGACCGTAAAGCTGAGTTTGTTATTGAGCACCGAAAAATCGGTACCGATATCAAATACCCGGGTAGTTTCCCATTTAATATCGGGATTAGTTAAAGAGTTATTAACCACTCCACCGGTAACCGTGGTGCTCTGAAAAGGATAAGCATAACTGGTTCTGGTGTTGTAATAGCTTTTAAAATTATAGGTTTGCTGGTATGGATAGTTACCTATGTTTTGATTACCTAAACTACCCAGTGAAGCCCGGAATTTTAAATTGTTTAACCAGCTTACGTTCGATAAGAATTTTTCTTTGGTTACTACCCAACCTAAAGATACAGATGGGAAAAATGCCCATCGGTTATCTGCCGGAAAACGGGAGGATGCATCATATCTGGCATTTGCCTCCAGCAGGTATTTTTCCTGATAATCGTAATTTAATCGTCCGTAGTATGAGTGTAATGCATAAATATTGCTTGTTCCGTTGGCTAATTGTGATGATATGGGCCCCGCGTCAACTTCCTGCAGGGTATTAGTAGCAAAAGGCAAATTGCGGATGCCTTCTAAATTTTGTGATTTATTATATTCAACCTGCGTACCGGCCAGTAATTTGAAGTTGTGCTCGTTATTGATTGACCGGGTATAGGTAAGCTGTGTATAAGCAATTGGGTAAAAAGAATTATTATCGGTTACATCAATACCTTGTCCGTTTACATCAAGCGTACGCTCAGGCGCGTCTGCAGGTTGTGCAAACCAATTGTATTGGTAAATTACAGGCTTAAAATCAGTGGTTTTATTAAAATCAAAGTTAAAACCGGCATTGGTACGCCATTCCAGGCCCTTCAACAGGCGAATATTTAAGAAGAAACTGCTTTGAATGTAATAGTCGTTTTGCTTATTGATAGCATTCTGGGCAATAGCTATCGGGTTTTTATTGGGTGTTTGAACGCTTGGAAACACTGAATTTACATACCTCCCACTACCGTCAGGCAATATAGGACCATATAAAGGAGTTTGTGACAGTGCCGATAAGAACTGGTCCTGGCTGCCTCTTGAGGTAAAACCTCTTTCGCTATAATTTAAAGTAATATTTGAACCAAATGTTGCCCATTTATTTAATTTAGAATTCAGGTTAAACTGCAGGTTGTATTTTTTATAATAATACCCAAGCATAACATCGGGCTGATCAACAAAGCCTAAACCTACATTATAGGTAGTGCCATTACTACCACCACTTATACCCAAATGATGTGTTTGTACCTTTACTGTGTTAAATATGGCATCAAGCCAATTGTAATTTGGATATAACTTAGGATCTGAAGGATTTTGATAAAGTGCGATTTGAGCATCCGTAAATTTGTTGGGATAGTTTGAATTAGTGGCTGCCTGGTTCCATAGGGTCATGTACTGTGCCGAATTATAGATCAGATCAGTAGGTAATGCGGTTGGCCTGGTTATCCCCAGGTTATAATCATATGAAAGTTGCATTTTACCTTCCTTGCCCTGCTTAGTAGTTACCAGTATAACACCGTTGGCCGCACGGGTACCATATATTGATGCCGATGCCGCATCTTTTAATACAGTTACTGATTCAATGTTTTGCGGGTCGAGCGCGGTAAGGCTCCCGGGTAAACCATCAACTATAACAAATGGCGAATTACCCGCGCCGCTAAAAGTACCGTTACCCCTTACACGCAACGTTGTACCTTCATTACCTGCCTCACCTGATCCCTGAACAACAGACAATCCGGGCAGTTTTCCCTGTAGCAATTGTGTTGGATCAGTTGCTACCCTTTTATTTAGTTCGGTACCCGAAACCGTAGCAACAGCGCCTGTCAAATCGGCTTTCTTTTGTGTTCCATAGCCAACCACAATTACCTCACTCAGGTTATTGGTAGCATCCTTCATCGTAACGTTGATCAGCTTCTGGCTGCCAACCGCTACTTCCTGCGGTTCAAAACTCACGTAGGTAAATACCAATATGGCACGTTCATCAGGTACTTTTATGGTATAATTCCCTTGTACATCAGTAACCGTACCCGCTGATGATCCTTTTATTTTTACGTTAACACCAATTAGGGGCTGTCCTTTTTCATCAACCACTTTACCCTGAATATCAATACTGGCTTTTATATCAGTTTTAACGGTTTCCTCTTTTTGTTTAATAATTATGGTTCCCTGTATTATCTTATAAGTAATAGGCTGATCGCGAAAACAGGCATTTAACGCATCTTCGATCTTTGCGTGATCCATATCAAAATTCATTAGCTTGATACGCGACAGGTCAGGCTTTACATTAACCAGGATAAGATGACACCCACTTTGTTTTTCAATGGATTCCAGGACCTTTTTGAGCGATACGTTCTTTTCATGAAGCGTAACAGTTTGACTGAAACTTTTAGCGCTTACACTGGCAAAGGCGGTGATCATGATGATGGCAATCAATTTCATAATCAATAAAACTTTAGTTATAGCGGGGCATCTGCCCGGTATGGACTTAAAAATGAATTTCATACTTTTGTACGGTTTGGGTTAACGTCTAATTTTCAATTATGCTGTCAGGGATAATTGGTTTGCCCAGATACAACCGGGTGAGTGTTACAGCACTTCCCGGTTTTTTAGCATCGTTCTAATAAAAAGCGTATTATATACAGATACTGCTATAATTACGCGCGGAATATGTTTCCTTTATGGTGTGGCGGGTATTCGTTCTCTCATCATTTTTTAATTTAATTGAATAATTGGTTATAGTTTATGATATGGGTTAATCTTCTCACACATTAACCCGGTCATTTAGTTATGATTACTTTTTTGCCGTTGACATTAAAGTTCAAACCGGCATATTTTAATATATTGATGAATCCATAAAAATCAACCCTGCGCGACATTTGGCCGCTAAACTGAATTTCAGGGATCTTACCTTCATATACTACGTCAAAGTCATACCATCGCGAGGCCTGTTGCATTATGCCTTTGATGTCTGCATTTTTAAACATAAACAGGCCATTCTTCCACGCAATCTCTTCATCAATACTGATATCGCTGGTTATTTTTTGCTGTCCAAGATCATCAGTTATGGCTTGTTGCCCTGGCTTGATCACGTTAATCGCTGTCTGCGACTGCACCCTGACGGCACCTTCCAGCAATGTAGTTTTACTGCTTTTTTCATCATCATAAGCCTTTACATTAAAATGAGTGCCTAAAACCTGCACTTCTGTCTTGTCGGTTTTAACAACAAAAGGCATACGGGCATTTTTGGCAACTTCAAAATAAGCCTCGCCGGTTAAATACACCCTTCGCTCGTTCCCTGAAAACGCAACCGGATACCGTAAAGTAGAGGCAGAATTCATCCAGATCTTTGATCCATCGGCCAATATTAACTGATACTCGCCCCCACGCGGAACTATAATGGTATTGTATACAAGCTTTTGGTCTTCAGCAGATTGTTGTTTATTATTTTTATAGGCCAGCACATTATTTTGGTTGGATACAGCAGTGCCATCATTTTCTTTTAAGGATAGGTTTGAATGTTTTTTAAGCGATACTTTTTCGCCATTGCCCAGCACCAATATAGCGTGGTTACTCCCCGGATGAATTTGCTCATGGGCTATGGATTGGTTAGCAGTGTTTTTTGCCTGCTTACTGTATTCGCGATATAGTAACATAGAAGCGGCTGATACCAATACAACAATAGCTGCATATTTTAATAATGACAGATAGTTAAAGCGTTTTTTTTCTTCCTTTATATCCAACCTTTCCTGAAGTTTTTCCCAGGCTTTGTCATTATCAAATGAATTCCACAGCTCCATCTGTTTTTCGAGATAAGCAGGATTAGTTAATTTTTTAAAATGCGCACGGTTATCGGCACTTTCCTTTACCCATTCCTTTAACCATAAGTTCTCTTCCGTCGAGATATCGCCGTTTAAGAGTTTGCTGATCAATTCAGCAACATAAAAGTCATGATCGTTTTTTTCCATTTGATACTATACAAACAGCTATACGCGCCCAGCGGGTGACAGCTGATGAAAATTTTTTATTTTTTTTGAAAAGATTGAGCCCGAGGGGTATCGGAAAAACTATTTCTTGAGCGATAGCGAAAACCCTTATAGTGTTCATATGTACACCCGTGAACGCTCATGAACACTAATCAATATCTGATAATCAAGCATTTGAGATTATGACTGTACTGACAAAATACTGCACTTGAGGTACACCTGGGGCGCGCCAATGCATGATATCAGCCGAAAAGAAAATGGTTTTGTTATAAAACTTTGGACATTAAAAGTACCAAAGCAGTTGGAGAGTGTTTTAATATTTCGCGCAGGATACGCAGGCTCCTAACCTTTTGTGTTTTAACCGTATTGATAGAAACGTTCAAATAATCTGCAGTTTCCTGGTTACTAAGCCCTTGAAAATAGCTAAGATAAATTACCTTTCTATAGCTTTGAGGTAATTGTTGTACAGCCTGCTGAACCTCTTCTAATACTTCTGCTTCAATTAAATGGTAAATAATATTTGTTTCATCGATCTCTTCAACCTGATCACTTTCAAACTTATCAACAATTTTTTGGTGCTTATAAGTATTGATACAACTGTTTTTTGTAGTTAAGTACAAAAAGGCCTTTATAGCATTCAAATTATTAAAGCTATGCCGGCGTTCCCATAATTTTATAAAAGCATCCTGAACAATATCCTCAGCACAATCTTCATTTACAATGCCAGCAGCAAAATAACAGATCCGCTTATAAAACATGTTAAAAACATGATTAAAAGCTTCCTTATTGCCATTTTGGAATGCCGACATTGAAATTGTTTCGGGCATAAGTGTTAGATTTTTAAGTTTATCAATGTTAAAATTAAACAATAAAATTAGTGTTTAGCATTTTGACCTGCATCGGCCAAATTAAGCGCATGTGGTGTAACCGTCGTATTGCTTACCTCGTCAGCCCCTATATCAAACGGCGCAACCCTTGCCTGCCCGTCCATATCAACGGTAACCTCCGGGTATGATCCTGAAGCGTGGTCAACAGCAGGGCTTCCCTGCTGAATATGGTAGGTACCCGCAGCTGTTTTAACTAATTTGGGGTCAACCATGGTATATCCTTCTGATGGCATATTACCAATGTCGTTAACATGAAACACTATATTTCCCTGCCATTTTGAATCAGTATACGGCCCCGATATAGAAGCTGCCGGTCCACCACCCTGGATAATGTTATTAGCAACGGTAATATGGGTAGCCCCCATACCGTTCTTACGGCCTGTTTGAACAATATTATCTTTATTGTTAACCAATGTATTAAAAGCGATCAGCACCCTGTCCGGCCGGTCATGGGCGGTTAACTGGGCGCCATCTGCCACTTCACCATCACCGTTACCAACCATAATGGCGGTACTGCAATTCTCAAAATAATTACTGTAAATCAGATGATCATCACCAAATATCCTAAGTCCGGGAGTGTTAAAAAAGTAATTTCCATAAATCAAACTTTTGTTACCATGGCGTAAAGTAAATTGTGCCGGGCAATCGCGAATGGTATTATACCGGAGTGTTACGGCTGATGCTTTAACTGAGATGAGTTCATTTTCACCTTCGCACCGCTCAAATAAATTGTATTCAACTATGCTGTTACTTGATGATAAGCTAAACCCGCTTAGACCAAATTGAAGGGCTTCGGCACCGTTTTTACCACCCTGGCTGCTAAAATTATTGAAATAATTATGATGAATATGTAACCTTTCGGCAATTTGTTTACCCTCGCCACGTATGGCTATAAACCGGCCGAGCGCATTTTTATTTTGAAAAGTATTATAATCAACCTCCTGATCGCTACCCGCAACAGTCAGGTCCTCGCCAACACCCGGGGTTTCAAAAACATTTTGTGTAAACCGGCAAAAACTTGTACCTATACCCGTTTTAGCCCTTGATGCCGCATGGGTAAATTTAAAACCACGTATGGTAATATAAGCTGCCGGACTAACCAGGCTAAAGCCGCCCTTGCCAGTAATTTCGGCTTTGCCTAAATTTTGTGCAGCAATGATTATGGGCTTCTTCTCAATACCTTTATTATTAACAATAATATCTTCTGTGGTTGTATAAACCCCGTCAGTAAGCATAATCTGATCGCCAGGTTTAGCCTTGTTAATGGCGGTCTGCAAATCGGCAATTGAAGAAACCGTAATAGTATTGGCTAAAAGTATTTTTGGTAATAATAAAACCAAAACAGCAAGCAGGGTGCTCAAGGTGGCCTTGCATTTATTAAGGCAAATCACGGGGGCTGTAATATTCATTGTTTTAATTAAATAGTTGTTAGGGTTGTCCATTTAAAGCACCATAACTACTGATCTGATACCGGTGTTAAAACCAGTTAATACCATTCCATTTATAATGAAAATCGTCAAAATCAAACCAGGAATTTACTATAAACTGTAATATATTACACCATCACATCCAGACCGGCCAAAACATAGCCTGCTTGGTCTCATTCCATCGGCTGCAGGGGCCTTAATCAAATACTACCTGGTTTATAATTGGTCAAAACTAAATTAGAGATAAATGTGAACCGAAGAACAGGAATTTTAATTAAAATACGCAAACGTTTCCGAAGTGACAAATTGACACCAGTTTATTAATTTAATAAACTGATTATCTGATAGTTAAAAATATTTTTAAATGTTAATAATACAATTATAAGCCGTATTTATCAAAAGCAAAACGCCTTAAATAAATCATTTAAGGCGTTTGCTTTCAAAGTTTTATTTAAAAAACTACATTTAAATTATTGCTTTGCCTGGATCAAAGCCAGCAGCTTGTTAAAGATATCGGTATTAGGATATACCCCTTTAAAATCACCAGAATGGGGCCCATAAGCAAAAACAGGGACAGGAGTACCCGTATGGTCATTGGTGCTAAAGTCGCCCCTAACGTAGCCATTGGCAATACTGCCGTCAAGCAGGGTTAAACCACCTGTTTCATGATCGGCAGTTACAATAACCAATGTTTCGCCATCCTCATCAGCAAAGCGTAAAGCATCACCTACTACGCGGTCAAAGTCGGCATTTTCAGTAATTATCTGTTTCAGGTTATTGTTATGACCACCATGGTCAATCTGCGAACCTTCAACCATCATAAAAAAACCTTGAGGGTTGTTCTTAAAAACACCGGTTACCTTGTTAAAAGCCTGGGGTAAATAATTCCCCCTACCCTCCATTTTGGGCCGGGTTACACTGTCATCCACCAATGCAACGATTTTTTTTGCCGGTGAGTTCAAAAACTCATCAAAATTGCGGATAATAGTATAGCCTTTTTGTTTCAGTTTATCCAAAGGCGTTTCACCATTAACTTTTTGTGTAAAATCTTTATACCCTGAACCCAGCAAAATATCAATGGGTGTTGAAACCATATCATTAGCGATAGCTGCAGCATTGGCCCGTTCTGATTGATGTGCATAAAAAACCGCAGGAGTAGCATCGGTTAATTCGCAGGCAACAATATCCGCGGTTTTCTTTCCGGCTTCGGCGCTGTATACTGCCAATGATTTTAATGGTTTGCCCGATGGATCAACTCCAACTGCCCGGTTATCTGTTTTTTGCCCGGTAGCAAAGGCAGTGCCTCCAGCTGCCGAATCAGTAATATAAGCATCGGCCGAATTAGTTATGGAGAACCCAATATTGAGCATTTGAAATATATTCAACTGCCCGCGGTTGGCAGTATAGGTAGAATATATTTGTGCCAAACCCATACCATCGCCGATACATAAAATAATATTTTTAACCTTTTTAGTTGAACCATCAGAATTATAGGTTGGATGATATACCTGGTATGGGACCGGTGACACATATTCATCATGTGGTTTTTTATTTAAAAAGTCGCCCAACTCCTCTATTTTATCCGTACCAATCACATCAACACCTAACCTGATCAAAGCCAGCCAGCTGCTTTTGGTATCGGGGGTTTCCCAAAAACGGATCATTTTCCCGGAGTTGTGTACACTATCAATCCCACTCTTTATCCTGCTGATCTCATCACGGTTCAATACTCCCTTGCCATTCCATTTGGTGTATTTACCAAACGGAAAACTTACCAGCCCTATCCTTTGCCATTGCTTAGGTGTAAATCCATTTAAATGATCTACATCAAAAGATATCCAATCAGGATAATTATTAAGTTCAGCTGCCGGAGGTACCGCCCCGGTCATTACGATGGATAATCTGCCTGGGTGCCCCGAATAGGAGAAATATTTTTCAAGCGGCTTCAGTTCTTTTATTACCAGAGGTAATATTGCTTTATGATCTTCTTTTATTTCGATCAGCAGCCTTAGTTTTCTTTGGTCGTCACGCTTAAACTTTTCAATTAAGGGATCAATATATAAGATTTTTAATGATCTGCTGGCACTAATATCCTTTTTATCATGGGCCACCATAAGCTGGCCGTTAACAGCAAATACATCAGCCTCAATGGAGCCAAAACCTTTTTCATAAGCCCGTAAAAAAGGAATGTTATTCTTATAATCATTATGAGAATGAGCATCGGCAACAGTATATTCTCTTGTTTGTGCGTTTACCGTTATGCAGATGCTTGCCAATAGCCCTAATACTGTAACTCCTTTTGTAAGTTTATTCATGTTAATTATTTAATGTAAAACCGCGGTGCAATATAAAGCAGTTTTAATTCCGGCCAAAGAAACTGTTATGTTGTTAACGCAAAATAAAATAAATATTAAAGCTTAAAACCTGTGTAGATATTAACTACAACCAAATTTAGAAAGAGCAGATAGGATTTTGCTTGCTATTGATTATTTAACATCCTGATTTGTTTAGCATTAAGGTTATTTTTATATTTAGTACTTAAATCCTGTTCACACTTAAAAATCATCCTCATGCCTAATCATCTTTCAATCCTTGGAATTATTCACACTATAATCAGTGTGCTCGCAATCATCGTTGCCGTAGTAGCTTTATTTCGTTACGGGAAAATAAGTCCCGGAACCAAATCCGGCAGGTTATACGTTATCTTAACGATCATTACCTGTCTTACCGGATTTCCGATCATGAAAACCGGGCACCCTTCTGCCGGTCACGCACTTGGTGTAATTATCCTGGTATTGCTGCCCATTGCTGTTTATGCCCGGTCGATCCGTTTTTTTGGAAAAAGTGCCGATTATGTACAGATCATCCTCATGTCGTTAACACTTTTTTTCTCTATGATCCCGGCAACGGTCGAGTCATTAACAAGATTGCCAATTGAACAGCCATTGGCCAGCGGCCCTGATTCACCTGTAGTAAAAATGTGGCTGGGAATTTGGTTCGTAGTGTATTTAGTTGGTACAACATACCAGATCATCAAGTTAAGAAGCCGAAGAAAAGCGGCAGGAACGGCTGGTGGTACTGTTAACCTTGGTTAAATTATCATAACATATCCTCTTAAAAATGGGTTAATGATCATTAACCCATTTTTTGTTTAACCTGCCCTTATTTTGCATTAGATAAATACTCCAGGTTAATTATAAGTGGAGAGGCTGACCTTTACCGGCACTAACTTTTTTGTGGGGCCATAATCATTTATCTGTCCTTTTGCCTTTTTCAAAACCATTTTCTGAGAAATTGCAGGCGGTACGCCAACGTACCAGTTAATCTGATTACTGAGCTTACTAATAATGCATCTGCTCACAAAAAAATCCGTAGGCCGCGAGTACTTGCTTTATTAAATCGGGGTCATGATAAAGGCTTTCTACACGCAGTACTTTATCTTCGTCTGTAAGGTCAATTGTCCAGCTTGTTTCTCCAAAAACCGCATCAAGTACATTGGCTATAAATTCCTTGTCGGTTTTATTTTTAACGGATGTTTTATAAATAAAAATATAAACTTTCCATTTTCCTAATCGCTCCATATACATTATATCTTCCATGTAAGTCAAATAAGTTATAGAACAAAACTCACTAATAAATTAATAGATTTCTATCCCCAAATCAGGTGGTTTTAATCACCATAAATCACGGGCAAAAAGCCTATTCCTGATCATATTAGAGTATCCTAAGGCATAAACAAAACGCTTTATTCATCTCATTGTCAATACTTTTATATTACCTCAAATAACACTGGTAAAGTATGTACAAGTAGTAAAATATAGGTATCTTTGTGTATAAAGTACACTATCAACATTTACTAAAATGAGCACTCCTAAAACTATACCAGCAACCGCGGACACTGTCCAGAATGCGGTTAAAAAAATCGTGATTGTTGGAGGTGGTTTTGCAGGGATAAACCTTGCAGAACAAGTTGCCAAAGACAAAAACTACCAGGTTATTTTGCTTGATAAAAACAATTATAATTACTTTCCACCCCTGCTTTACCAGGTGGCAACCAGCTTTCTTGACGCATCGGATATCAGCTATCCGTTTCGCAAACTATTCAGGAATAAAAGGATAAGCTACCGCATGGCCGATGTGGTAAAAATAGATCCGTCAGCACAAACCGTACATTTAACTGACGAAGAACTTAAATATGATTACCTGGTGTTTGCATCAGGTGCCAGGATAAACTTTTTCGGTATGGAAAATGTTCAGCAAAACGCCATCCCAATGAAAACCATTGATGATGCTTTGCGCATGCGTAATAGTTTACTGCAAACTATGGAACAGGCCGCTATGACCCAGGATCGTGAAGAACGAAAAAAAATGTTGACCATTGTTATTGCCGGCGGTGGCCCTACAGGCGTTGAAATTGCAGGTATGCTGGCCGAAATGAAGAAAAATATTTTCCTGAAGGATTACCCCGAACTTAAAGGTACTCCTGGTGGTATTTATATTGTTGATGGCGGTAAAAACCTGTTAGGCCCAATGAGTGATAAAACTCATCAGGAAGCTTATAAGGTACTAACAGAATTAGGCGTAAAAGTGAAATTAAACACCCAGGTGAAGGATTTTGATAAAACCAAAGTCACTTTATCAACCGGCGAAACTATTGAAACCAAAACACTAATATGGGCAGCAGGTATCACTGCCAATACTTTTGAAGGCATTCCTGAAACCAGTTTAGGTGTTGGAAAAAGAATGATAACCGATGAATTTAACAAAGTAACCGGCGTCGATAATATTTATGCCATCGGCGATGCCAGCGTTCAAATAACAGATGAACGCTATCCTAAAGGCCACCCTCAATTGGCGCAGGTAGCTATACAGCAGGGCCGCAACTTAGCCAAAAACTTTATTGCCATGCAAAAAGGTAAGCCGCTTAGCGCCTTTGATTATTTTGATAAAGGCGATATGGCCATTATAGGCCGTAATAAAGCGGTTGTTGACCTGTTTAAAAACAAGCTGCATATTGGCGGTATCCTGGCTTTGTTCATGTGGTTATTTATTCACTTAATTTCGTTGGTAAACTACCGTAACAAGTTAAAAACACTGTATAACTGGGCCACAGCCTATTTATCAAAAGATCAATCGTTAAGGATGATATTCAGATCATAAAACGGGTAAAAGCTGTAAATAACTGCTGCCTATTTATTTTCAGATGCAGCCGCCCATATATCGCGGATGGTGTCTTCATCGCCATGACCATCGGGTACCGCAGTGCCCGGGTTATTGGCATAGTACCATCGTTTTTTATCAATCGGTGATGTAGTTTGCCTGCCGCCGGGCATTTCAAGGTGACCGTTAGGATCAGTTCTTTTGACCCAATCATACGCGTAATGCAGCCATTGGGTACGGTATTGTTTATTTTGATGTGCAAACCAGCTGATCTCATCATAACCCCAAACCCAAAAAGGAATGTCACCGGCATTTGCCTGGCCTGGCTTTTTGCTTACCCCATAGTTATCAAATTCAACCAGATAAGGTAAATGTTCGCAAGTCCAGCCACTTGGGGTAATGCCGCCTTTACTGCGCAGATAAAGCGCGTCTGTATGCCCTACCTTGAGCATTGCCTCTTCCGGTTTATCAGGGGTTTCCATTATTCGTAACGGAAAAGCATGAAAATCCATCAGCAATTTTCCATTGCGCACAAAGCCACCGCTGGGTACATGCGAATCGCATATGATCATGTGCCTGCGGGCATGCTTGGCTGCATAATTTCTGATCAGGGTTAATATCTGCGCATAGTTATCCAATTGAGGATCGTTTTTGTTCATCAGCTCCACCTGTCCAAAATGGATACCCTCTATACCTATATTAATATATGATACAGCGAGGTAGTAGAAAAAAAGCATGGTTTCGAGCCTGCTTACATCAGGTACAGAACCTTTGCCCCATTGATTTTTAAACTTCCCGTCGGGATACAGCATATCAGCATAACTAAAATTTCGTTTCTGTACTGGCATATTTAAGGCGGTAAATGCCCAGTCGGGTACAGCAAGCTGATCAACCTGTGGCGTTACTATCTCAAAAATACAAGCCTGCAAAATTATATCGGGGTCACTGGCATGTACCCTGGCGGCCAGCTCTTTTTCTTGTTGCAGGTTCTTTGGAATATCAGCTTCTTCGCCCCACTGGCATACTGCCCTGCCTATAAATTTGGCCCCAATGTTTTTTATCATCCTGAGGTTATCATCAAAACTACCTTTACCTACCAACAGGCTTTGCATGGTGACTGATCGGTCTAAATAGTTTTCCAGTACTACCCGCGAAATCTTTTTATCAAATTTAAAATCGTCGTTATTGGCCGATACGGGGTGATAAACAGATGCTTTGCTAAAGCAGATAGAAGCCTGGCAAAAGAACAGGATAAGTACCCATTTGAAAGGTGTTAATGTAGATAAATTCATAATCAGGTTTTATTGGTTGGATACAACAAACCTACGGTCACAAATAAATATTTAATTAATATATAATTAATAGGATGTAACATTTATGATTCAAATGATGTTTACACCATCTGAATCATTAAATAACTTATTCACTCCACGGTGAATGCAGAATGCAATCACAAAAGTTTTTACGGTGAAAATTCGGGATCATAAAGGCACATACATCGGCTTTAATGTTACCAAAAGTGGTTTCTGTTTTGTGTTCAAAACCGCTAAAAAAAGTTGGGATTATATTTTTCTTGAAATCATTTCTCGGGAATGCCTGGATGATCTCCTCACGGTGTTCTGCACTTAGGTTTTCATACCCCTCGCCCATTACGTCAAGACCGACTCCCGAATACATAAGTGCAACTTCCGGCTCTTTATGTTCGGCAATGCCTATAGTGGTATGCAAGGCTATGGTATCCCACACCAGCTGTAAAGATTCTTTGGGCAGGCCATGGCTTTTCAAAAAGTCGCGGGCAGCATTGGCCCCGTCCACTTCAAAGCGCAGGTCAGGACTACTGTAATGTTTGGTTAAACCCAGATCATGAAATACAGAACTCACGTAAAGCAGTTCCGGATCATATTGTAAATTATTACGTTTTCCGTTGAGCGACGAAAACAGAAAAACCCTCAGGGAGTGATTATAAATAAATTCTGTACCGTGCTCTAATAATAGTTCGGTAGCCTGGTTGGCAATAGCGCTATCGGGAATAACTATTCCGGCTAACGATTTTACTTTATTTACTGACATATTTTTTGTTGATTTTATATCAACAAAAATAGTTTGGTTTAAGCGGCCCCGGAATGTTAAAAACCGCCAATCACATGCCAATATTTACAAAACGATCACGATAATCATGAGGCGAGATCTGTGTATTCTTCTTAAAAAAATGACTAAACTGATCGGGGGTAGAAAAATTGAGATGAAACGCGATCTCTTTTACCGGTTTTGATGAAAATTGCAGCGAACGCTTGGCCTCCGCAATAAGCTGTCCGTTGATGATGTCTTTAGCTCCTTTTCCACTGCAACGTTTGCACAGATCAGACAGCTTACGGGCAGAGATCCCTAACTGACTTGCAAAATAGGCCACTTCATGCGTTGCCTGGTATTGTTTGCTTACTAATTCTATAAACTCCCTGTAAAGTTGTTTTTCATAGCTATCATATCCATGAATTAAAGCAGCGTTCACATTAGCTATCTTGATCATGATGATTTTTAAATACGCAGCCAAAGCATCCAGCTTATTCGGGTAATCGTCCTTTATAAGTTCCTGGTAAAGCGCCTGAAAAAGCACATCCAGCTCTGATTGATCTGTGTTATTTAAGGGTAATTGCTGGTTGGCTGCTGCGTTATTAAACAATACCGCTTTACAATTACTGGCGCTATCAGGAGCCTTTTCCCAAAAACAGTCGCCAAATGAAAGTTCATATCCGGTTATACGGGTATTGGGATGAAATGCATATAACTGACCCTTTGCCAATAAAAAAAGCTCACTACCAGATAATTGATAGGCAACATCATCTACCAAAAGTGTACCACTACCCTCTGAAAGCATAAAGATGCGGTGGTAATTTATCCTGCAAACAGACAAGCCATCAAATGTTTGGTTCGATAGATAATTTATGGAAAAGGAATCTTTTATCTCCTTATCCACATGCGCCTGTGAAAAATTATCATTGATCATTGCCCTAAAAAAACAAACTTATTAAATGGGGATGACTATATCGTCACCCTCGTTTAAGTTTTTAAATAATGGGCAAACCTTTTTCCGGTTTCTTACCTCCATTCACCGATGATTTAGGCTAATTGGCCGAAATCTATTATTGATACCATGGGTATGTTATGATATTTGAAAGCAATATTTAATGATCACTTATGAGCGGCGACCTAAAAAACAAAAATATTTTAATCTCAGGTGCAAGTATTGCCGGTCCGGCATTGGCTTATTGGCTAAACCATTATGGGTTTAATGTAACTGTTGTTGAACGGGCTGCCGAACTTAGAAAAGGAGGTTACAGGATTGATCTGCGCGGGGTTGCCACGGAGGTAGCCGGGCGTATGGGTATTTTAGATCAGGTAAAAGAATTAAATACTGCCATGCGTGGTTCATCCATGATAACCGCGGCAGGTAAGCGGTATGTAGACCTTAATGACCCCAATATATTTGGTATGCGACAGGATACCGATGTGGAGATCATGCGGGGTGAATTATCCGGGATCCTTTATAACGAAACCAAAGATCAAACGGAATATATTTTCAATAACTCCATTACCAGCATAACCCAAACTCATGAGCATGTAACCGTTAGCTTTAAACAGGGAGAACCGCGCATATTTGACCTGATTGTAGCGGCCGATGGCCTGAGGTCGAACGTGCGGGAACTGGCATTTGAAAAGGAAAACACCACTATTAAACATTTGGGGTATTATGTAGCCACCTTCACTATACCCAATCACTTTGACCTTGATCATTGGGAACTCAGCTATCCAGCATTGAATAAGCTTGTAAACATATACAGTACAGGCGAAAATCAGGAAGCAAAAGCATTGTTCATGTTTGCGGCGCCGGCAACAGATCATGGTCACCGTAATACAGCACAGCAAAAACAAATGGTTATTGATCAGTTTAAGGATGAAGGGCTGGCTATTTCACAAATATTAGATGCCATTCATGATACACCCGATTTTTATTTTGATGCCATAAGCCAGGTAAAAATGAATAGTTTATCAAGTGGCCGTGTGGTGTTACTGGGCGATGCAGGTTATTGCCCATCACCGGCATCTGGCCAGGGCAGCAGTTTGGCATTAGTTGGTGCATATGTTTTAGCCGGAGAACTTGCAGCCGCTTCCGGAGATCATCGAAGAGCATTTAACAACTACGAAAGCCAGATGAGATGGTTTGTTAGGGCCAACCAACAATTGGGAATAACTGTTTTAAAAGAGATGGTAAGTAAATCAAATACACAGCTATGGTTTCAAACCACGATGTTGCGCATACTGGTTAAATTACCCTGGAAGGAAAAAATATTTAAAAGATTCCTGAAGGAAATGCAGCAGACGGTAGATGAGGCAGCAAATGCTATAGAGCTTAGGGATTATGCCCGTTACACGCGGCATACAATAAAAAGCGATCCTGTTTAATAATACCGTTTACAATATTTAATTTTGAGTTACAGAAAAATAAATTCATGCAAACCACATTAGACAACCGGCTTATTGACACCCTGCGCGATCTGCCTGATCTGATACCGGTTATGCGTGATTATTATGAAAGTTGGACCATCAGGGTATTTAACCGCGAGCAGCACGAGTGCCGCAACTACTTATCGCCTAACCGGCGCGATTTTTATAAAGTTTTGCTTGTAACAAAAGGCGCCGGCGTTTTCACCATGGGGCTCAACACCTATTATATTGAAGAGCCAACCTTGCTTTATATCCATCCCAATGATATTATTTCATGGAAAAACCTTTCAGATGAGTCTGGCGGTTATTACGTACTCTTCAAAAAATCCTTCATCAACGGCCACCCACAGCTAAAAGCTACCATTGATAAGTTTGGTTTATTTAACGAAAAGCATAAAAGCGTAATCCGTTTGGCAGAGAGTGAGCTCCCGATACTTAATCATTTATTCAGTAGTATGAAAAATGAAGAGCTATCTGCAAGTGAATTTAAGGAAGATGCCATGCAGGCCTATTTACAGCTTTTAATGGTGGAGAGCATGAAAGTAGCCCGTTTCCCTAAACCTGATAGTGTATCTGAAGAATTTAATCATATCCATCAATTTTTTAACCTACTGGAAACAGAAACTTCAGGTATTAATTACGAAACCCCAATAAGATTAAAAACGGCTAAGGAGTTTGCCTCCAGCCTATCGGTACATCCCAACCACCTGAATGCTTTATTAAAAAAGCATACCGGGCAAAATGTGAGCACTCATATCCGTAACCGGCTGCTTGAAGAAGCCAAAGTGCTGCTGTTACAAACCGACTGGACCTTACAAAATATAAGTTATAGCATTGGCTTTGCCGAACAACCCAGCTTTAACCTCTTCTTCAAAAAAAACACCGGTTTCACCCCTGCCGAATTCAGAAAAGCTCATCATGCTTAACTAATCAGTTTAATTTCATTTGCTTTATTTATCAATCTTTGAAATTCATAATAAACGCTTTGTTATTGTTATAAGCTACCCTACCGCTTCTCCTCATCTTTGATATATCAAAACAAACAAAAAATCAAAGCAATGAAAACTCAAAAAACATGGTTCATCACCGGTGCCTCAAGAGGGTTCGGTTTGAATATTACCAAAGCAGTATTAGCATCAGGTGATAAAGTAGTAGCCACCGTTCGTAACAAACCAGAAGAATTGGCCACTCAGTTTAATAACAATGAAAACCTGTATGTGGTAACCCTTGATATTACCAATGAAGCACAAGCAAAACAAGCCGCCGCGCAAGCCATTGATCATTTTGGCAGTATTGATGTATTGGTAAACAATGCAGGTTATGGTTTACTAGCCGCTGTTGAAGAAGCTACAGACCAGGAGGTAAAGCAAAACTATGAAGTGAATGTATTCGGTACGCTGAATGTGATAAGGGCGGTATTACCTTACATGCGCAAACAACATTCAGGTCATGTGATCAATATATCATCAGTTGGTGGTTTAGGCGCTTATTATGGGTGGGGTTTATACGGTTCAACTAAATTTGCCATAGAGGGCATCACCGAAGGTATGGCTTTGGAACTTGCGCCACTGGGCATACATGCTACTGTAGTTGCTCCTGGCTTTTTCCGCACCAATTTTCTGGATACATCATCCCTAAGCCGTACAGCAAACGTTATTGATGATTATGCAGAAACTGTAGGTACTATGCGTCAGTTTGCCACAGAGGCTAACTACCAACAACCAGGCGATCCTGAAAAACTGGCACAAGCCTTTGTTAAACTTGCCGCTGCAGAAAATCCTCCTGTCCACTTGCCTTTAGGTAACGACACCCTTAAACGGTTCAGGGAAAAAACAGCCGCTTTTGAAAAAGATATAGCAGACTGGTATGATGTAGTTACCGGTACTGACCATGATGATGTAGCTGTAAAAGCATAAGCAATAACCATTCTTTATTGAGCCGTGCAAGATGTAATTATACATCATGCGCGGCTTTTCAATTAAAAATAAATATTATTGAAAACTTAAACATTGACAAGGTAAATTGTTTAACTCATCATTAGCTATTATTAATACATGAAAGGATTAAAAACAATTCTATTTTTAACTATCTCCAATACATTCATGACGTTTGCCTGGTATGGGCATTTAAAGTTTAAGGAATATTCATGGGGTAAAAACCTGGGGATCTTCTCCATAATTGTGATTAGCTGGGGGTTGGCATTTTTTGAATATCTTTTTCAGGTACCAGCCAATGAGGGTGGTTTTAAAGACAATGGGGGGCCTTTTACACTGGTTCAGCTTAAAACTATACAGGAGGCTATAACCCTCGTGGTTTTTATGTCATTCACGCTCATTTTTTTTAAAGACGAAAAGCTGGGTTGGAACCACCTGGCCGGATTTGGGCTCATCGTGCTGGCCGTATTTGTGATCTTTAAAAAATGGTGAGCAATAAATTATAACAGATTAAACAAGATGATTTAAATGCCTATCTACCGTTTCCAATAGCCTGGCCATATTAAATGGCTTATTTAAATAAGCATCGGCACCGCATTCCCGGGCTACATTAGCCAGGTTTTCACCCCTCGATATCAGTATTACCGGGACATGGCTGGTTAAAGGATGTTTTTTAAGGGCCGAACATAGTTCGCTCCCTAAACCGTCTTTTAATTTGTTATCCACCAGCACCAGGTCGGGCATTTGCAGTATAACACCCTTTATAGAATTTTTACCAGGATAAGCAGCAGTGTGATAACCCTCTCCTTTCAGGTTCGATTGTATTTCGTCAGACAAATCATTGTCGTCCTCAACGATGAATATTTTCTTGCTCATAAATTTCGTTGTTTAGGTTACTCAAATTTACATTTATAATTAATACCAATCAATTATAAATTAATTTATTTAAAAAAAAGGAAATGTATTATTGACGTTTTTAAGCAATCATGTTAAATGCTGATCAGAACAAAAAATTATCCGCCCAAAACAATTAGCTTTAATTTCAATTTGAAGTTTAGTAACAATAAATAAACTACCTGAACATTTATGAAAATAATAACATACCCCGGCAATCCATTTCCACTTGGCGCAAGCTGGGATGGTAATGGGGTTAACTTTACGCTTTATTCAGAAAATGCAACAGGTGTTGATCTTTGCCTGTTTACTACAGTGAATGATGAAATAGAATCATCGAGAATTCAGATCACCGAATTTTCTGACTTGATATGGCACATATACATACCCGGCTTAAAACCCGGACAATTATATGGATACCGGGTGCATGGCCCCTATGAGCCAGAGAACGGTCATCGTTTTAACCCCAACAAACTATTGATAGATCCTTATGCAAAGGCTATTGCAGGCACAATTGATTGGGATGATTCCTTATTTGGATATGAAGTAGGCAGCCCTGATGAAGATCTGAGCTTTAGCGAAACGGATAATGCGGCATTTGTCCCCAAGTCGGTTGTTATTGATCATAACTTTGATTGGGAGGACGATAAAAGTCCCAACATAGCCTATTATAATTCGGTGATCTATGAAGCTCATGTAAAAGGGCTCACCAAACTTCACCCTGAAATACCTGAAGATATCAGGGGTACGTACGCGGCTATAGCACATCCCGTTACTATTGCTTATTTAAAAGATCTGGGTATTACCGCTATTGAATTAATGCCGGTTCATGATTTTCTTACAGACAGGCATCTTGTAGAAAAAGGCCTCACCAATTACTGGGGCTATAATACCATTGGTTTTTTTGCACCAGATGCCCGCTATGCATCCTGCAGTGTACTTGGCGAACAGGTTATTGAATTTAAAAACATGGTTAAGGAGTTGCATAAAGCCGGGATTGAGGTAATTCTTGATGTGGTGTATAATCATACCGGCGAAGGCAACCAAATGGGTCCTACTTTATCTTTCAAGGGTATTGACAATGCTTCATACTATCGCCTCAAAGATGATGATAAGAGGTATTACATGGATTATACAGGTACGGGTAATACCCTGAACGCAAATTTACCCAATGTGCTGCGCCTCATGATGGATAGCCTGCGGTATTGGATCGTGGATATGCATATTGACGGCTTCCGTTTTGATCTTGCCGCCACGCTGGCCCGTGAACTGCATGAAGTTAACCGTCTGAGCGCCTTTTTTGATATCATTCACCAGGACCCTATCATATCCCGGGTAAAATTAATAGCCGAGCCCTGGGATCTGGGCGAAGGCGGTTACCAGGTGGGTAAGTTTCCATCGGGGTGGGCAGAATGGAACGGTAAATACCGTGATAGTATACGTGATTACTGGAGTGGAAGTGAAAGTACACTGGCAGAATTTGCCGACCGCATAACCGGAAGCTCTGACCTGTACAAATCATACCGCAGGCCTACAGCCAGCATCAATTTTATCACCGCGCATGATGGCTTTACTTTGAACGATCTGGTATCATACAATGAAAAGCATAACGAAGCCAATGGTGAGGATAATAATGATGGTGAAAACTATAACCGTTCATGGAATTGCGGTGTGGAAGGCCCTACAGATGATGAAGTTATCAATAAGCTGCGTGAGAAACAGAAAAAGAATTTTTTAACTACGCTTTTCCTTTCGCAAGGTGTACCCATGTTGGTTGCTGGTGATGAAATGAGCCGCACACAGGGAGGGAATAATAACTCCTACTGCCAGGACAATGAAATTTCATGGATAAACTGGAAAACAATGGATAAGGAGCTGCAGGCTTTTACACGTAAATTGATCAGTTTGCGGAGAGATCACGCCGCTTTTTCAAGGAAAAACTGGTTTAAGGGCGAGCCTGTAAAAAGTAATGGCATTGCTGATATAGCCTGGTTTTTACCCAACGGTTCTGAAATGACCGATGATAACTGGAGTCATGATTTTGCCAAATCGGTAGCTGTTTTTTTAAATGGTTTAGGCCTCCATAGCGTTAATGCCGAAGGTAATAAAGTAGTTGATGATAGTTTCTACATTATTTTTAACGCGCATGATGAACCATTAAGTTACAAATTACCCAAAATTGAATATGCCAAGGATTGGGAACTACTGATAGATACCGGTAAAGAGCAAATAGATGAAAATACCTGCAAATATAGCGCTGAATCTATCATACAGGTAGCGGGGAGATCGGTTATATTACTTAAACACCAATTGGTATATAATGGCGGCACTAAACATCAATAACAGATCAATAGGTGTTAACTTTAATATTTCGGGACTTGCTGAGGTAAAGTTGTGGGCACCAAATGCCGGCAAGGTTTTTATCAAACTTGATAAACAAATGCTTCCTTTAATCAGGGAAAAGCACGGCTATTGGACATTAACCACCGGTGAGATTAAACCTAATGACCAATATTGGTTTGATGTAGATGACAAACAACTATCTGACCCGGCATCACTTTTTCAACCGGATGGCGTGCATGGCTCATCAGGAGCATTTGACGTAAACGCTTTTAACTGGACAGATGCCACATGGAAAAACACTCCGCTGGCTGATTATATATTTTACGAACTCCATACCGGTTCATTTACCCGCGATGGCACTTTTAAAGGCATTGAAGAGCAACTTGATTATCTGATTGAACTTGGTATCACCGCGATAGAAATTATGCCCATAGCTCAATTCCCCGGCGAAAGGAACTGGGGATATGATGGTGTTTTTCCTTTCGCGGTGCAAAACAGCTACGGAGGACCACGGGGTTTACAGCATTTGATCAATAGCTGCCACAATAAAGGACTGGCTGTAGTTTTAGATGTGGTATATAACCACATGGGCCCTGAGGGTAATTACTTTAGTCAATTCGGGCCTTACTTTACCGATAAATACCCCACACCCTGGGGCAGGGCTATCAATTTTGACGATGCCGGCTGCGATGAGGTTCGACGTTATTTTATAGAGAATGTGCTGATGTGGTTCCGTGATTTTCATGTGGACGCCTTGCGGATGGATGCAGTACATGCTATTAAAGATTTTGGCCCAAAACATATTTTGCAGGAGATCAGCGGGAAGGTAGCCGAACTGACGCAGGCATCCGGAAAAACTCATTATCTTATTGCGGAATGTGATCTGAATGACACCCGGTTCATTAGCCCCGTAAATTGCTGTGGATACGGCATGGATGCACAATGGATCGACGAATTTCACCATGCCCTGCGTGTAACAGCAGGCGGCGAAAGAAATGGATATTATACAGATTTTAATGGCATAGCCGATCTGGCAAACTCCTATGAAAATGCCTATGTATATCACGGCCAATATTCTGAGCAACGACAAAAAACATTTGGCACCAGTACTGATGATGTAAATGGCAGGCAGTTCGTGGTGTTTTCGCAAAATCATGACCAGGTTGGTAACCGGATGCTGGGCGAGCGTTCAAGCCATTTGTTTAGTTTTGAAATGCAAAAGCTGATGGCAGGAGCCGTAATGATCAGTCCGTTTTTGCCCATGCTATTCATGGGCGAAGAAAGAAGTGAGCCTAACCCGTTCCTGTTTTTTGTAAGCCATACGGATCAAGAGCTGATCAAGGCTGTAAGAAAAGGACGCAAAGCTGAATTTGCAGATTTCCATGCTCACGGTGAAGCTCCTGACCCGCAGGCAATAGAAACCTTTGAACACTCCAAACTAAACTGGGATATACTTGACCAGGAACCCCACCAAACCATGCTGAGGTATTACAAAGCCCTGATCGGATTACGGAAGCATCAACCAGCTCTAAAAAGTCCCAATCGTAAAAACATGAGCGTTGAAGTAGATACAGCCAGCAATACATTGATTTTACAACGATGGACTGACGAGCAGAGCGTAATTTGTTTGTTGAATTTCGCCAATATCAATCAAAATGTGATGATACCTGAAGGCGTAGATCAATGGCAAAAACTATTTGACTCTGCCGGGCCGGGATGGAATGGACCTGTTTCATCACCGCAAATAATCAGTACAGGTGTAATGGCAATACCTCCGGAGTCTATCCTGATATATACCCAATATTATGCATAACCCCGTTGCTATCTACCGGATACAGTTTAATAAAGATTTTACTTTTAAAGATCTTGAGCACATTATACCGTACCTGCATCAATTAGGGGTTAGCACTATATATGCCTCTCCTATTTTTGAAGCCACGCCTGGCAGCACCCATGGTTATGATGTAGTTAACCCTTTACACATTAATCCTGAGATAGGAACTTTGAAGCAACTGGAAAATATCAGCAAAACCCTCAAAAAATTGAACATTGGCTGGTTACAGGATATTGTACCAAACCACATGGCTTTCCACCAAAACAATAGCTGGTTAATGGATGTGCTGGAGAAAGGCAAGCGTTCAGCATACGTTGATTTTTTTGACATTATATGGTCGGCACAAGTGTACCACAGCAGGGTGATGGTTCCTCTTTTAGGTTTGCCGTTTGAGGATGCGTTAAATGACGGGCAAATCAAAATAGCGTTCAGGGATGGTCAGTTTGTATTTACCTATGCAGATCAATATTATCCTTTAAATCTGCACGCCTATATTTCCATACTGCAAACTGTAACCGAAGATAAGCTCGAAACTATCCATCTGTTAATTGAAGAAGCAAAGGAGTTACAACAAAGTGATGATGATAAAACATACAACATCCGCTTTACCGAATTAAAACAGCAGCTTAAATCCCTGTATCAACAACTGCCAACTAAAAAATATTTAAAAAACTGCGTTGAGCGGATTAACAAGCAGCCAACTCTATTGCAGCAGTTATCAGACGAACAGTATTATCAATTATGTTATTGGCAGGAAACCGAAAAGCAAATTAATTATCGTCGTTTTTTTACTGTCAACGGGCTCATTTGCCTCAACATGCAAAACCCTGCAGTATTTGATAAATGCCACGAACTTGTTAAAACGTTATTGGATAAGGACATTATTCAGGGCCTACGTTTAGATCATATTGATGGGCTTTATGACCCAACTGTTTACCTTGAACGTTTGCGTAAATTAACAGGTAACGAAACTTACATCGTGGTTGAAAAAATACTGGAAGATGGAGAAGGTTTCCCCAAAAACTGGCCGGTGCAAGGTAATACCGGTTATGATTTTCTGGCTGTTGTAAACAATCTGTTTACGCAAGCAGAAAGCAAAAAGCAGTTTGCTGATTTCTACAGGAATTTTAATGCCGATAAATCATCCATTACTCAATCTATATTAAACAAAAAGTCGCTGATACTGTATGAGCACATGGCGGGGGAACTTGAAAATCTTTACCAGCTTTTTTACGACCTGGAACTGGCCGGTACCATTAAAATAAAACCCGATCAAATTAAAACTGTAATTGCTGAGTTTTTGATCAGGTGCCCGGTTTACAGGTATTATGGCAACAGCTTTCCTTTGCCCCAGGCCGAACAAGAAGCAATACAATATATATTTAAAGGAATAAGGGAAGCTAAACCTGAATTAAAGAAAACAGTTGCGCTGTTTGAGGATATCTTTTTTAAAAATGCCCCATCATCTGATTATGCACCAAAGGCACTAAATTTCTACCTGCGCTGTATGCAGTTTACAGGCCCGCTAATGGCCAAAGGTGTTGAAGATACCCTAATGTATACTTACGATCGTTTTATTGGCCATAATGAGGTTGGCGATACGCCACTCACCTTTGGGCTATCGGCAGATGAATTCCATAATTACATGGTTACCCGGCAACAGCAATGGCCATTATCCATTAATGCTACAGCTACCCATGATACTAAACGCGGCGAAGGTGTGAGGGCCAGACTTAATGTACTAACTGATATTGCAGATGATTGGCTGAATATGGTTACACACTGGCAAAAGGTTAACAGCAAATACAAAACAAATAAAGTACCCGATGCCAACGATGAATACCTGATTTATCAAAGTATAGCAGGCAGTTACCCAATGCCCGGCGAGGATGGGGATGATTTTCATACCCGCATGGAAGAATACCTGATAAAGGGATTGCGTGAGGCCAAGCTGCATACACAATGGGCCGAGCCGAATGAACTCTATGAAGCAAGCTGCAAAAAGTTCGTGGATGCCATAATACAGCCCGAAAGTACCTTTATGAAAAGCTTTCGGCAGCTTCAAATAAAAATTGCCGACTATGGCATTATCAATTCGCTGGCACAAACAGTTTTAAAATTTACCTGCCCCGGTGTTCCTGACGTTTACCAGGGCTGCGAGTTTTGGGATCTGAGCATGGTTGATCCTGATAACCGCCGTCCGGTTGATTATGAGGCAAGAGCGCATAATTTAAAGGAATTGATGGCCTCAAAAACATCAATTGACCGGCTTTGGACAAGTCGTTACAATGCCGGCATCAAACTTTGGCTTACACAGCTTTTATTTAATGAGCGCAAAATTGATACGGAAACATTTAAAAACGGCATCTATATACCACTTAAGGTTAATGGTAAATACAAGGGTAATGTATTGGCTTATGCCCGCCAAAATGATAATAACTGGTACATTATAGCTATACCGCTGCATTTAGGACAAATAAATGCTGGCAGCAACCATCCCGGCGATATTGATTGGGAAAATACTCAGATCATTTTGCCTGAGCATACGCCCATAAAATGGGATAATTTATTAAGCGGTAAACCATCCGCCTATACTGATCATATCACTGTTGATTCCATTTTCAAAGCATTTCCGCTGGCCTTGCTAAAATGTACCTGATTAATCCTGATAAATTTCCAATTAGTTTTGACGGCATAATTTTAAGCATAAAAAAAGCAGAATGGATATGCTCCATTCTGCTAAATCACTCTAAAACAATCACCTCTTATTAAATAGGAAGTTTCTTTGAATAACATCTAACGCAATAAAACCACATTTAGAAATTATTTACCAGAACAAAGGTATCTAATAATATTCGGCGTATGCCTGACTATCAATCTTTTGACCAATAACTGACAGTAAATCAATTTTGAGATCCTAATACTTAATACATCAATCCCTTGATAAAAATATCGATCAGTAATAGTTTTTTGGTGTGTATTTCTTCTAAATGTTCTTTACGCGGAAAGCTTGTTTTCTTTTGCGACACCGCGCCAACTCTTATACCGTGTAAGGCATCAAGCAGCAGGTCAACAATCTCACCGGGATTATCTATTGGTTTAATAGTGCCGCGCTCAATTTCGGTTTTTATCGCATTGCTTAATAAATTCAATTCCGACAAATGAACCTGGCCAACAATTTCCCATATGGAATCAGGAAGGTTTTGTTCATTAAGCCTGAAAAAATCAAAGAAATTATAGTTACTTACAATAAAGTCATGATTTGTATTGATCTGGAAAACAAAGGCTTCTTTAAGATTTGTAAAAGTATCTATTTTATCTTCTAAAATTTTTAAGTAATCATTTGATAGCTTACGCATCACTGCAATATACAACTGACTTTTATCAGGAAAGTAATAATACAGCAAAGCTTTTGACATTGACAGATCGCCGGCAATTTCATTCATGGTGGTTTTTGAATAACCATAATGTAAAAACCGCTGATAAGAAGCTTCTAAAATTTTCTCTCTTTTTATATCCTGATGGTCATTGCCTGCAGCCATTTGCTATATGAATTATATAAAATAGTGTAAGTCAAATTAAATTCCTGACTTTTTTAACAAAATTATCAAAAGTTCTGTAAATATATGTATCAACACCTAACACATTAGCAATTGCTAAAACAATTTTACATTCCTACTATTTTTAGATTAGATTTATATAACATATATACTATGAATACAGAAAATAGGTTGCCTCCTGATCTGCTCGAATTTTCACAGCGTATCCCATCTATTGTTTGGGATCTTATAATTGCCCTGATTGCTATACTGGTTGGGCTTATTATAAAATTTATAGTTACCCACCTGTTTAAATTTTATGCGAAAAAAGAAACCTCCTACTCCTTCTTCAGGTCAATAATAGTTAATCTGGGCACAGCCATTACCTATTTTATCCCGTTGTTCCTGCTTAACCTGTTTTTACCCTTTATGCGGATGGACAATGCATTCATAGCACCACTGGATAAAACCGTTGAAATTTTGTTAACCATTTCATTTGCCGGCATCCTGGTACGCTCTGTAAGAATACTGGAAGACTATATTTATCACGCTTACGACCTGAACAAGGCAGATAATCTTTTGGAACGTAAAATACGCACGCAGATTCAGTTTATGCGCAAGCTTTTAGTGGTGATCATTGTTTTTGTAACCATAGCCATTATTTTGCTGAGTTTTGAAAGTATGCGTAAAATTGGAACCGGACTGTTAACCGGTGTAGGTATTGGTGGCATCATTGTTGGTTTTGCCGCTCAAAACTCGCTGGGAAATTTGCTTGCCGGTTTCCAGATAGCATTTACACAACCTATACGTATTGATGATGTACTGGTAGTTGAAGGTGAATGGGGCCGGGTTGAAGAAATCACCTTAACCTATGTAGTATTAAGGATCTGGGATCAGCGAAGGCTCATTTTACCTATAAATTATTTTATACAAAAACCATTTCAAAATTGGACGCGCAGTTCGGCAGATATATTAGGAACTGTATTTTTATATATGGATTATTCCATACCCCTTGACGAGATCAGGAAAGAATTTGACCGCCTGATAGTAAAATCGCCACTATGGGATAAAAAAGTGAGCATTATTCAGGTAACCGATAGTAAGGAAAACGCCATAGAGATCCGTGTACTGATGAGCGCCAGCAACTCGTCAGATGCGTTTGACCTGCGTTGTTACATTCGCGAAAACCTGATCACTTATATCCAGCAAAATTATCCTGGTAGTCTCCCTAAATCAAGAAATGAAATAAAGGATCTGGAAAAATATGTTGTACCTAAAACAGCGGGTTAAGCCAAACGTGATAAACCCATGCCACTACCTATTACAAGGGCATCTTCAATGGCGCCAATTACAGGGTCAATTATATGGCTGCTTTTAACAGCACTTTTGCGCAAAAAGTAACTACCAAAGGTTGATGCAAATGCTGCCCCGCCCCCTATTAACGCACCTGTTATGGCTTTACCACCTATTGCTTTATAAATACTTGCTCCGGCCAGCGCGCCCGACAGTACACGTGCTGCCAGCACCGCGGGCTTAATACGGTTAGGTGTTGATGGTAATTTATCAGCCACCAGCTCGCTCAAGGCAACAAGTTTCAGCACTTTGGCCACATTGGCCGATTGCATAAATCTTAAAGGAGAATGCTCCAGGTTTTTTGAGTGATGATGGCTCAATATATGGCTGGTAATAACAGGCGCCGATGTTGATCGCATACCTGCCAAAGTACCGAGGCTAATAACTTGCCAAAACGGCTTTGATATTTTTAAATGCATAGTTGTTCTATTTGTTAATAGTAGAACCCCAGAAGGGCAATTTATGTTCTAATTAAAAACATAAATCAATAAGCAACTTACATTGTTGTAAATAGTACATCAAAACTAAAACTATGAAACTACATGAAAACAATGCCTTGGGCGAGTTGGGTGGAGCAATAGGTAAAGGATTGCTTGCGGGGTTGGTGGCCACGGCTGCCATAACTATATCTCAGATAATAGAAATGAAGATAACCAAACGTGAACCGAGTGAAGCACCGCTTAAAGTCGCGGAAAAAACAGCCGGTTTAAAACCCGCGAGCTCGGATGACAAACAAAAACTTTCGCAGGAGATACACTGGTCATACGGAACTGTATGGGGTGTAACCCGTGGATTAATTTCACTAACCGGACTAAAAGGCATACCTGCAACGCTGATTCATTTTGGAGCAATCTGGGGTACAGCTATGGTTATCTTACCTAAATTTAAAGCTGCCCCTCCCATTTATAAAGAAGATGCAAAGGCTATTGCTATTGATGGTTTTCATCATGCTGTTTATGCTGTAACGGCAGGCCTGGTATTTGACACGCTTGACGCGGGAAGTAAAAATGAAAAAAGGCTTAACCGGTTAATTAAGAGGCTACACTTAAAAGGATTGATCAGCAGGTTTAAATTCTAATAAACCCTGTAAAACAAAAATAGCCGTGTCCTTACTAAGGACACGGCTATTTTTATGCAGCTTAAGCTATACAGTTTCTGCTTCCAATACTTTTGTATGTTTTTCCTCTTTTTTATTACCAAAAAGCTTTGCTTTTATGTTATAACGGATAATGTACATACATGGAACCAGTATAAGTGTAATAATAGTAGCGAAACCTAAGCCGAAGATCATTGTCCATGCCAATGGGCCCCAGAATGCTACGTTATCGCCACCAAAATGTATGTGCGGGGCAAAGTGGGTGAACATACCTACAAAGTCGATATTAAAACCTATCGCCAATGGTATCAAACCTAAAATAGCCGCTGTAGCTGTTAATAATACCGGGGTCATACGGGTGTGCCCTGCTTCTACCACAGCATCATGCAAATTGGCCCCCTGCTCAATGAGCATATCCGTAAATTCAACCAGCAGTATACCGTTACGTACCACCACACCTGCAAGGGCAATGATACCTATACCTGTCATAACGATAGACATGGTCATGCCGAAAATACTTACACCCAGCAAAACACCTATGATACTGAAGAAGATCTCGCTGATGATAATGAATGTTTTACCTACAGAGTTAAACTGGATCATTAAGATAATCAAGATCAACCCAAATGATGTAGCCAAAGCCCCCAACAGGAAATTCATAGCTTCCATTTGGTCTTCCTGACCACCGCCTTGCCTTATGATCACATTATCCGGCTTTTTAAAGTTATTAATAGCCTGCAAAATATTGGCATTCACCTCATTCGCATTAAACGGTTTTATAACGCTTGAACCTAAAGTAAGCACGCGGCGCTGTTGTTTACGCTTAATGTTACTATAGGTATTGGTATAACGCACATCCGTAAAGGCCGATATAGGTACCTGACGTATGGCACCGCCCGTAGCAAGGTCACGATAGGTTATTTTTATGTTTTTCAGTTCATCAAGATTGCTGCGCTGATTTTCTAATGCACGTACTTTGATCTGATAATCATCTTCCTTGGTATTTCTAAAATCACCTGCCTTTGCACCAAATACTGCCGTGCCCAGAGCCTGGCTTATTTGAGCAGTGCTGATACCTTCACGATTGGCTCTTTCACGGTCAATGTCAAAAACCACCTCGGGTTTATCGCTTTGTACATCGGCAATAAGACCTTCAATACCTGCTATATTTTGTTTGGCAATGTAGTTTTTAAGGCGGTTACCAGTTGCAACCAGCGTGTCAATATTATCCCCTATGATCTCAATACTGATATCTTTTTGTACCGGAGGGCCGCTGTTTTCCTGGGCTACGGCAATTTTTGCTCCTGGTATACCTTGTACCGCTTTACGTATATTGGCTAAAACTACCTTGGTGTCTTTACCATTACGCTTGCCAAACTCTACAAATGCTACGGTTACCTTACCTTTATTTTCATAGTCGCCCTGGTCTTCATCTGTTGGGTCGGTTACCCCTTTGGTAACGTTTGATATCACTGATGATACAATGTCCTTATCAGGCTCAACCACTTCGGCTACACGCTTTTCAACTTTTTTAGTGATCTCATTGGTATAAGCCTGATCGGTACCTATTGGCATGGTTAAATAAACGTAAACAAAGTTTGGATCGCCTGATGGAAAAAATTCAACCTTTGGCGACCGGGCTATCATAAACATAATAGTCAGGATAAACAAAACTATAGTGCCGAATAATATGGTTAACGGCCTGCGCACTGCCTTTTCAAGCAAACCTGCATACCATCTTTGAAAACGCGGCCATGCCTTTTTCTGAAACCTGTCTATTATTTTCAATAAAATAAAATGATTCAACAGGTATAAAAGTATAGCAAGCACCAAAAAGTTGCCCATACCCATTGTCCAGATACCTGCAAAAAACATTGCATAGCTTAATATGGCCAATACTGCCATAACGCCCACGGTTATAGTCGTTTTTCTGTCAAATCGTGGGTTATCATGCTCACCTTCATGGTGCGGTTTCATAAAATCAACCGCGAAAACAGGATTAATAATATAAGCTACCACCAATGATGCCAGTAAGGTTATGATCAGTGTAATAGGCAGGAAGAACATGAAGTGTCCTATCAAACTATTCCAGAATGCCAAAGGAACAAATGGCGCCAAAGTGGTCATAGTTCCTGAAAACACAGGAAGAAATACTTCGCCGGCTGCCATTTTAGCGGCCTGCTTTATCGGCACTTTACCATTGGCAAAAATACGGTGTGTATTTTCAATTACCACAATAGCATCATCAACCACTATACCCAGTGCCAGCAGGAACGAGAACAGCACGATCATATTGAGGGTAAACCCAATGGAAGGCATCACTAAAAATGCTATAAAACACGACAATGGTACAGAAAGCGCTACAAATACAGCATTGGTAGTACCCATAAAAAACATCAGAATAACGGTTACCAGTATAAAGCCGATCACTATGGTATTGATCAAATCATTTAACGTGGTACGTGTTTTATCCGACTGATCTCCTGTTACAACAATATCAAGCCCTTTGGGAAATACTGTTTTTTGTTTCAGTTTTATCAGTTCATTGATCTTATCAGATGCCTCAATAAGGTTTTCTCCCGCTCTTTTACTTACGTTAAGGGTAATTACATTTTTAAAGTTGGGGTTATCGTTGGTCTTTAAACGTGCATAACTCTCCTGCTCTAAAAATGAATCTTTAATCTCGGCAATATCCCTTAAGTAAACTGCTTGTCCTTTAGGATTACGGATAGCCATAGCGGCCACCTCATCTGCATTTTTAAAATCCTTTTTAATATCAATACTGCGGCGTATACCATCAGTTTTAACAGTACCTGCCGATGAAAGGATATTCTCGTCTCCGATTGCCTTAATAATATCATTAAAGCCAATTTGTGTAGCTGCCATTTTATTCAGGTCGACATTTACCTGGATCTCAGGAGTTAAGGCCCCTACTTCATCTACCTTTGAAATTTCTTTGTAACTTTCTATTTCATCTTTTAAAACATCAGCATATTCTTTCAGTTTCTTCAGATCATAATTACCCGAAATATTGATATACAAAATGGGCAAATCAGCAACGTTAATGTCAGATATTACTGATTCCTTCAGGTTATCATCATTTTGGGGCAGATCCTGTTCAGCTTTATCTACCGCATCTTTTACATCAATTTTCGCGTCTTTAATATCAATATTGGCATTAAATTCAGCGGTAATAATAGATACGTTTTGCACCGAGTTTGAGGTAACTTTTTTAAGCCCTTTTAGTGACTTTAATTGTTTCTCTATTTGCCTGGTAACCAGGTTCTCAATGTTTTGCGGCGACTGCCCGGCAAATGTGGTAGTTACAAATACCTTTGATTGTGCAATATCCGGAAAGTTTTCCTTAGGCAGGTTGTTGTAACTGATAAGCCCTAATACGGTAACCAAAAATATGAGCACGTAAATAGCGGTCTTATTTTCAATGGCCCAGCTTGAGGGCCCAAATTCTTTATTCAGATCTTTCATAATTAATAGATCAAACGTTAATAATTAATTAGCAGACTGTAATACTTTTATTTTGTCGCCATCCTCAATTTCAGTGGCACCCTCGGTTACCAGTTGGTCGCCGTTTTTTAATCCTGATAATATTTCTGTATTGCCGGCATAAGTAGTTCCTGATTTAACATTCACCTTTTTGGCAGTTCCGTTTTGATTAAGATACACATAATCGCCCGTTTCTGATTTTAAAATAGCCTTAACCGGCACTACTACCGTGTTTGCCTTGGTGTAATTAGCTATTTGAATAATGGCCGTCATGTTAGGGCGAAGGGTTTTACGTATGGGTAATTTTATTTCGACACCAAAGCTGCGCGATGTTGGATCAATGGCCTTTGCTGCAAAAGTTACTTTGGTAATTAATGAATCCTGTGCATCAGGCACTAATATTTTCACCTCGTTACCTGTATTTACACTGCCTGCATAAGATTCAGGCACATCGGCTTTAACTTTTAAAACATCAGCATTCACCACACGGATACCTGTTTGGCCCGGTGAGGCAGCCTGGCCTAATTTAAGGTCCATCTGATCAACAGTTCCATTAATAGGAGATACAATGCGATACTGGCTTGCCTGCTGTTTTAACGCAGCCAATGCTTTTTTACTGCTTTGCAGCGTTGTTTGTGCCTGCAAAAATTGTACCTCAGTACCTATTTTTTGATCCCAAAGATTTTTTTGGCGATTGAACAATGTTTGGTTTAAACTAACCTGTGATTCATTTTGTGCTATATTTTGCAGCAATACGTTATTATCAAGTTGAGCCAGCGTTTGGCCTTTACTTACGTGCTGCCCAACTTTTACATACAGGCCGGTTATTATAGCCTGAGCCTGCGGATAAGCAGTTACGTTATCCTGCGCGTCAATTTTACCCTGTATCTGAACATAATTGGTAAACTGGGTTGGTTTAATAGCAATTGTGCTTACATCCGTAGTTTTAGATGAATCTTTTGAACCTACTTCGGCCTGTAATTTGGTGATCTTTGAATTTAGATCAGCCTGTTGTTTTTTCAGGTCAGCAAGCTCGGCTGTTTTATCCTTAGGTTGTTTACTTGAGCAAGCCGCAAAAAAAATGAAAGCGGGTATGTATAGTAGTTTTTTCATGTCTTTTTTATATAGTGGGTTTAGTAAATGTTTATTTAATGCGGCCATATGCCTTATCCAGATCAACCTTGCTTATTAAAGCATCGTAAAGTCCTTGTATATATTTATCATTTGCGTCATCAAGCGATGTTTGCGCTTGCGTTACTTCAATGCTTGAGCCAACTCCCTGCTGATATTTTATTTTAGAAACACGTAGCACTTCTTCTGCTAATTCCCTGTTTCTTTTTTGGTTATTCAAACTTTGCAGTCCATTAATATAGGTTACATTAGCTCTGTTGGCCTCCAGTTTTAGTCCGTTCTTTGAATTCTCTAAATCATTTTGCGATTTTAAAACCGCGATTTTAGATTGCCGTACCTGGTTTAAACGCTGCCATCCATTAAATATGGGGATGTTTAAAGTAAGCCCAACGTAGCTTGAAGGAAAGTTCATTTTGTACAAATTACCAAAACTGTTATTCTGGTAAGATGAGGTATAAGTTGCATTGGCCTTCAGCGTTGGTAAGTATTGTGATTTTTGACGCTTTAAATCAAGTTTTTTAAGTTCAATACCTGTTTCGGCTAAATTGTATTCAATGCGGTTGTGATAAAATGAAGTATCAGCTGCAAGATCAGCGGTATCATCCAGTTTAATATCTTCCAGCTTATCTTTTAAGGAAAGATTATTCTCAATGGGCATTCCCATCTGGAATTTTAAAACCTGATAATTTAATGCAAGAGACCGAATTGTATTTTCGCGGCTGGTCACTAAATTATTGTATTGAACCGAGATCCGGTCAACATCAATTTTCTCAACAACTCCCTGTTTATTTTGCGCTACGGTTTCATCAAACTGCTGTTTTAATTGTTTGATATTGGCGTTCACCAATCTTAATTGTTCGTTACTAACTAAAACCTGATAGTAAGCTTTAGTTACGCTAACATTAACCTGAATTTGTGTACGGGTATGATTTCTGATAGAAAGCTCTTTATAAGTTTTGGATGCTTTTAAGCCTACGAGGTAACTACCGTCAAACAGAATTTGGTCTGCAGTTGCACCAACACTTGATTGGTATTTAACCCCAAACTGTACAGGTATAAAAGTTCCTGCAGGCTGGCCAAATATTTCTCCGGGCAATAAAGTTGTAGGTATTTTTAAATAATCCTGAAATGTGGCTGTTCCACTTACCTGGGGTAGTCCAATACCGGTTGTTTCTTTAACCTTGTATTCAGCGCTTTTTATATCAAGCTTAGCATTTATAACCGAGTCCTGATGCTCATAAGCGTAGTTTATGCATTCCTGAACGCTAAAATTATATGTTTGGTTATTAGGTGGCGCATCCTGCGCATAGCTTTTAAAGGCTAAGGCACAAAACACTGTTGCCGTAAAAAGTAGATATTTCATTTTATATATTGTGGTTGGGTTATTAATCAATTATCTATGATGCCGATTCAAATGTCATATACGGTAATGACAGCCCTATGTCAGCAGTGTTTTTTATTCATCATGTATGTTTTTATAATGGTTTAAAAGCTTGTAACCTTTAAGTGTGCAAATGCCATAGTTAAAGTGATCTAAAAACTGTATCTGCACTTTCCAGGTATTAAACTCCGCTACCGGGAAAATTTCAGTATTAAAACCAAGTTCAATTTGGCTCACCCTCATCCTTGCAATTATCCTTACGTCAATATCTGTCCTAATGTAACCTTGCTTCATACCTTTTGTTAAAAGCTCTTCCAGTGTACTGATCAGGATCTCAGCTTTAAACTTCTGAAACTCCGCCCAGGCTTCAGGGTGATATTTTTGCATATCATGCATTACTATCGGGTTTATCCTTGAAAATACATCTTCAGAGCATTTCATCATATTGATCATTTCCTCAATCACATTTTCTGATTTGCTGATAATATCATTTATTTGATTTTCATCATCTTTCAGTTTCTTTTTAACCAATGAGGTAACCAGTTCGTTCTTATCCTTAAAAAACTGGTAAATGGTTTTTTTCGACATACCAATATGTTTGGCTATATCATCCATTGTTATGCTCTTGATACCTGCTCTTAAAAACAGATCTTCGCTACCTTGTATTATTCTCTCTATTTGACTCATTGACTTTCCGGGTCAAAACTAAGGAAACATTTTTTGATTTCAAAGTTTCCAATTGAAATTACATTTACAAGACAAAGGTCATTAAATTTGGAGGTATACAGATGATTATCAATGTTGTTATATTTTTTACTATAACTATTGACCTTTTGAAAATTGGACATCTAACTTAAAGAATTTCAATTTTCATATTTGAATATCAGCACATCTGTGATCCGCACATCTAATTTCTTACCTTTGCAAAAATTTAAAAGAACATGATGCTTACTTCTCTTTCAGCAATTTCACCAATTGATGGTCGCTATCGCAATACAACTGCTGAACTTGCTAACTATTTTTCTGAATACGCACTTATCAAATACCGTGTGTTTGTGGAGATAGAATATTTTATCGCTTTAGTTGAATATCCTTTGCCCCAACTGCAACAGTTTGATAAAACTCTATCAGAAAAGTTACGCGACATCTACAGAAATTTTAGTGAAGCTGATGCTGAAAGCATAAAAGAGATTGAAAAAACAACCAATCATGATGTAAAAGCGGTGGAGTATTTCATCAAAAAAGAGTTTGATAAATTAAGCCTCGAACCCTTTAAAGAGTTCATCCATTTTGGACTTACATCGCAGGATATTAACAATACAGCTATCCCCTACACTTTTAAACTTGCCATAAATAATAGCTACTATCCAGCTATAAATGAATTAGTTAACACATTAAAAAACTATGCCCGGGAGTGGGATCAGATACCTATGCTGGCACATACACATGGGCAACCTGCTTCGCCAACGCGCCTGGGTAAAGAGATACAGGTTTTTGTTGAACGTTTGGAAGGTCAGCTGCAGCAATTAAAGTCGGTATCTTATTCGGCCAAGTTTGGTGGTGCTACCGGCAATTTCAACGCGCACCATATTGCTTATCCGGGTAAGGATTGGAAAGCCTTCGGTAATCACTTTGTAAATGATGTATTGGGTTTAAGCCGTTCGCAGTTTACCACTCAAATTGAACATTATGATAATTTTGCCGCTCAATGTGATGCATTGAAAAGGATAAACAATATCCTGATTGATCTGGACCGCGATATGTGGACCTACATATCCATGAACTATTTTAAGCAAAAAATAAAAGCCGGCGAAGTAGGTTCATCAGCTATGCCGCACAAGGTTAATCCGATTGATTTTGAAAACTCGGAAGGTAACCTGGGCATTGCTAATGCTTTATTTGAGCACCTTGCCGCCAAGCTCCCTATATCCAGATTGCAACGCGATCTTACTGATTCGACCGTTTTAAGAAATATTGGTGTTCCGGTTGCTCATACCCTGATTGCCATAAAATCAACCGTAAAAGGTTTAAATAAGCTATTGCTGAATAAAGAGGCTATTAGTGCAGATCTGGAAGCCAATTGGCCAGTTGTTGCCGAGGCTATCCAAACCATATTAAGACGCGAAGGCTATCCTAACCCTTATGAAGCGTTAAAAGACCTGACACGTACCAACCAACAAATTAACGGACATACAATAGCAGCCTTTGTTGATACGTTAGATATAAGTGATGCTATTAAACAGGAACTAAAGCAAATTACCCCGTTAAATTATACGGGTATTTGATGAATGTACAGGTGAAACATTATGTTATTGCGGGGAAGGAAGCAATTAGCCCCACCCAACCCTCCCCGGAAGGGAGGGCTCAAAAATAAATGTCTTCCCTACCGGGGAGATTTAGAGTGGGCTGCACTCGCAATTGTAAAGGTCAGATAATTCGAGGACAAGAATAGCTAAATTAAGAGCTATGCGCATCAACACGAACGACCTCACCCTGAAACGGAATTACTTGCAG
>NZ_JBNPWP010000017.1:0-64267 GCF_050433765.1 Mucilaginibacter lappiensis
GGGGAGGGAATATATATGGGGATTATAATCTTCAGAATCCCTGTGGGCTTATTTAATAGCCAATAAAGAGAAATCCCGGCTCATAAAAAAGACGCATGTGATGCGTCTCTACAATAGCTGGAATTGGTAATTGTTATCCCAGCGCTTCATATATCTCCGCGCTCAGCAAGCCACTCCCACCGCCATAATGCTGTACTAATAAGCCAGTAAACGCCCGCAGGCTATAATTGCCACCCAAACAATAATGGAAATAATTGCAGATATCTTATTCAAAGGGGAAATATTTGGAACTTCCGAATCAGAACGGTTCCGGAAAATAAACCTGTGAAACACAAGCACATTAAGTGCGGCCAGAATTAATAAGATCATTTTGAGCCAGAAAGTTGGATCGGCACCCAGTGCTTGTGCATTTGTAATGAACAATAAAATCCCGGAAGGAATGATAAGCCACAATCCCCGGCGTGACCAGGGTAATAAATGGCGGGCCAAAAACACTATCGAAAGATTTCTGGAAAAACCCAACAGGCGCAGATCAAACATAAGTGCTGCTCCAACAAGAATGACTATTCCTACAATATGTACAATTTCCAAAGCCGGGTATAACCATAACGATTGACGGATGCTAACCGCCCAGGATGAGGCTTCTAACCAGCTTAAAAATTGAGCTATAAAAGGAGCCACAATTAACGCAACTCAAATTTTTTGGCCTGAACATATATCCGTTCAGCACGCATCTCGGTTTTTATGGTTTTATGTGGATAGCCAACTATTCTTACGGAGGTACCCTTTTTAATCATATCCGCAGAAAGGCCACGGTCTGTCATGCGGCCTGCAGGTGCCAGATAAACCGTCCATAACTTGCCCTGGTATTTCACTTTTGCAATAGCATGCGGATTTTCATAAACAGATTCCTCAATGATGGTTTTATAATCGAGCACTTTAGTCTGATCATAATTAGCCCAGCCATGGTGAAAGAATGTAAACGATGTGCAAAGTAAACATACTATTACCAGCGATGTGTTTTTCAGATAAGCCATAACGTGAAATTTAATGTTAATAAATTGCTAAACAGTTGTTTAACTAAACAAACAAATTTAAGAATAGTTATTTGCAGGTTAAACAATTGTACAATACAGAAGGGCCCCGCTATCGTAATGCGCTGACTTGCGATACGTTTGCTTGTGCTTATATTTTCCCGAAAGTGTTCATATGCACACCCGTGAACGCTCATGAACACTAAAGAATATCTGATAATCAGGTAAATACATATACAGCCTTACTGACAAAACACTGTCACCACTTTCATCATCTATACCTGTTATATTTGAATATACGGTACAAGCTTTAGCCTTTAAGTCATAAGCCAGGAGTTTTGAGTCCTGAGTCATAAAATAATATCGAATACACTTTTGACTTCTTACTAAGGGCTTTAAACCTTCCTTTAACTTTCACCTTTATTCAAATGTCCCACCAAAATTATTCTGCCGAACGTCCGCTGCATATCGAAAATATCCGTGCCGAAGTCCGCGGATATCCGCTGCGCCCGGCTAAAAGATCAAAAATAGCAGCCATTCCCGACCCTGAAACATGCCGTTACCTGTTTACTGTTTTCACCGGCAACCGCTGGATGGAACTTGGCGAACGTGAACCTGAATCTAAAATGCTTTTCGGTGAATTTTGGCACCAGGGAGAACTTTGTATGCTTTTTGCCGATACTAACGTTGGTAAATCCGTGCTGGCCGTGCAAATCGGGAACAGTATAGCTCATGGCAAAACAATCGCGCAGTTTGCCCTGGATGTTAAACCCAGCAAAGTGCTTTATATCGATTTTGAACTTAGCACCAAGCAATTCTATCAACGCTATACGCACCCGCAAGGCAATTACAGTTTTACTGATCATTTTTTACGCGCTCAGTTTAATCCCGATGCCGAAATGGAGGGCAACTACAGCAACTATGATGAATATATTATTGCCGGCCTCGAGTACAAGATAAAACAAGTTAAAGCCACTGTACTTATTATTGATAACATCAGCTGCCTGCGCGGCGGTACCGAAAATGCTGCTGTGGCCCTCAGCCTCATGAAAAACCTCAAAGCGCTCAAAACCGATCATCACCTGTCCATATTGGTGCTGGCGCATACACCCAAACGCCGTAACCCCGGCTCGGCACTTTCGGCCGATGACCTGCATGGCAGCAAACTGCTCATCAACCTTGCCGACAGCGCCTTTGCCATAGGTACAAGTAACGCCGACCAGCGCCTGCGTTACCTCAAGCAAATTAAGCAGCGCAGCATCGCACAGGTATATGGCGAAGATAATGTATGCCTTTGCCGCATTGCAAAGCCCCAAAACTTTTTGCAGTTTGAGTTTGAGGGCAATAGCCACGAATGCCTGCACCTGCGTACCCGCAACATGCTGAAGCAGGAATTATTAACCCAAAAAGTGGTTGAACTCTCTGCCAAAGGCCTCAGCCAGCGCCAGATCAGCCGCGAACTTCATATTGCTGTAGGCTTGGTTAACAAGTTAATGTCCAGGTGATAAAATGAGTTCGATGATGTTAATGAGAAAAACATCGGCGTAGAGAATATCGAGTAATGGATATCAAATACATAATCAGTCCTTTAATATATATCATATATCGTTGCTATTTAGCCCCGCCCTCTACGATCTTTATTTCTTCTTCTGTTAAGTCGTAAAGCTGATAAACAAGTTGGTCGATTTGGATTTCGAGGTTTCTGGAATTGAAATCAGTATTTGCATTTTTTAATGAAATTATTTCATTTACAATTTGAGCTATTTCCTCAGCGTTATTATTTAACTCTGTCATGATAGGGAGATCTTTAAAATGTTGGAGCTTGACCTTGGGAAATAATTCATCAAATTCGGAATATTTGTTCCTAAAATAATATATCATCAATTGGGAATTAATTATTCCAAGCACTGCTTTGGTGTAAGCATCCGAACCATCAAAACGAGCAATAAACACTGATTGATCAACTATAAAATGCGAGTTTATAAATGTCGCAATTAGTTTTTCACTGGGTATTTGCCGTAAAAGAATTCTATTACCATCAAAATATTTTGGCTCTCTTGGTTCTGCCAGCCATGTACCATAACTTATGAAGGAATCATTATCCCACTTTACCAAAAAAGATTTAATATTCTTTCCCCGCAAATAGGGAACAAAAGTTTCGTCCTTCTTCTCTTTAGATTGATAAGGGTTTTGCTTTATTAGATCTTTAGTATGGCCTACTCTCTTATGATAAACTCCCACTCCACGCGCAATACTGCTGAAACTTTTTAATTTGCGAGATCGTTCTTCGATTTTTCTTAGTAATCGGTAGTTATTCTCATCTTGAAAAATATTAATGCTATAGTTATCATTGAGCAAGAAATCTTTTTGTTTGTATTTATTCCTATAGATAAATGACTCATTTGCATAGGCCTTTATTTGAGTATCGATATTTTTTTTTGTCTTGCTGCCCTTTATAATTATTGTATCAACGACTGCTTCCTCAAATATGCTGCTTGGCATATTACATATTTCAAGTAAAGACATATTTTCAATAAAATACTTTCTGACTTCAGATAGAAAAAGATTATTCAGCCACGCATTAGGCGTTATATATGTTACATACCCCTCCGTTTTCATTAGTAATATTGCCTTTTCGATAAAAAGAATATATGTATCTATCTGATAGTAAGATGTTTTATAATTGGACAATGAGTATTCCTTGAAGATCTTTTCAAATTTTTCTCCTTTACTATTAACATATGGCGGATTTCCTATTACCACATCAAACCCTAAAAAATCACCTTCATCATTTAATACCTCTGGGAACTCAAAGCGCCATTCAAAGGCATTTTCATAAATCTTATTATTCTTAATTTCTTCAATAGCGCTTTCCTGGTTACCGATTGCTATTTCTAATCTTCGCTGTTCTAACTCTAACTGTTTTTTATTCTTTTTTGTACCAAACAGATCTTCGTTAGTACTTAACAATTTATCTAATTGCCCACGCAGTTTGCTTAGTTCTTTGTATTCTTTTGCATTGCGGCTAATGGAGGTACGGAAACTATTTTTAATACTATCAATCAACCTTACCAGCTCATGTTTAGATGCTTTGTCAGTTGCATTTTTATAGGTGCCTACCGCTATTTTATAGTCGTTTATATTCCATTTGGTATTGCGCAAAGCCTGCTTTAAATCGGCATCTAACGCAAAGCGACTAATGAGTGAGTTACCTGTTTTTATATTGATATCAATATTGGGCAGGGTTTCCAACTCTTTGGTATCCGCTTTGTAATAGGCATTTTTTAACAGCTCTATCCACAAACGCAGGCGGCATATTTTCACCGAGTTGGGATTTATATCAACTCCAAAAAGGCAGTTTTCAATAATGGTTTGCTTTTCGTGAAAAAGGGTTTCCTGTATGCGCTGGCTTTCTTTGCTGTTGGGGTTATATTCAAAAATATCGCCGTTCTCGTCGGTAATAATCAGCTCATCATTTTCAACTATTAAGCCGTAACTCCGCAGCGTGCGGCCATCCTTATCCATTAATACCTGCAGGTCGCTTTTTATAGCGATCATCTCGTTTAAGGCTGATACCAGGAAATGACCCGAACCTACAGCTGGGTCGCAGATTTTGAGGCTATTGATAATGGCGTTTGCTTCCTTTTTATCCTGTATGTTATTATACAGTTCATCGTATTCTTTTAATTCCCAGCCTTTGGTTTCGTTAAATTTTTGCACCACCGCGCGGCGAATAGTTTCGCGGCACATGTACATGGTAATAAAGCCCGGCGTAAAAAACGATCCATCTTTATAACCGTTAATTTTTTCAAATATTAGTCCTAAAACTGAAGCATTGATTAGCTGTTTGTTATCTTCCTGTATTTCTTCGGCACCTTCACTGCTAAAATCATAGGCATTTAAAAAAGCAAAAAGGTAATCTAAAGTATCCAGATTGCCTTTCAGCGCTTTGCCCTTTGCATCTTTTAACACGGTTGAACTAATGACTGGCAGGGGTACAAAATCTTCCAGTCCGTTTATAAACAGGGTTTGATGTTCCAGCTCAGTAGGTTCAAAAAGTGATGAATTTAGGTAAGGTACTTTAGCAAATAGTTTTTGAATATCCTCAGTACGTTCGCCCGGTATTTTGGCCAATACACGGAAAAACAATTTATCCAGATCGTCAAAATCTTTAATCTTCTCTTTGGTTAAAAAAGTATAGCTGCGATCGCCTTTATGATAATTGATCAGTTGTGCTTCCAGTAGTTTTAAAAACAAGATGCGGTTAACCCAGGTGATCACCAGTTCAAGCGCTATATTGTATAAACGATCTTGCTGATTATCGCCATATTGCGAAGGCTTATCCACCCTTGAAACTTTATCGTGACTATCCAACTGAATAATGGCATTTTCCAGTAATGAGCCCGTATTTCGTTCGCCGGGGTTTTTACGGTTAATCAGTTTTTTGCTGCCTTCTTTATATTCGTGAAGCCCTATAATGTGCAGCAATTCTGAATAAAACTTTGGTTGCAGTGTATTGCTGTCATTTGCAAAAGGCAGCTTTAGTAAGTGTACGGGTGATAGTATTTTATAAAGTGCAATCAGGCTTTTATCATCCTGCTTATCGGCATTGGTAATAACCTTTTTATAATCGCGAATATCAAAATGAGTAACATCAACTGATAGTTCCGTATGACTTGCCAGCAATTTTTTTAGCTCATCATAAAACCAGGGATTGTCCTTATTGTCTGACTTTTTTAGCTCATATAATTTTTTAATAGCCGTATTACGATAAATCTTTTTATCAAACTCATTAGCATCAATAATGTACCAATCGTAAATATTGGTAATAATTAATTGCTTAAGCTCATTGCGGTTGCGCGTTATGCGTTCATCTAAATAATAAAGTATGAGTTCATGAACGGCCTTTACATTAGTTTTTCCGGCAGTTATCATTTCGCCTGTATTAGACGGACTTTTAACTTCCAGTATCACTCCATAAGGATCATTGGGCGATTTACCTGTATGTATCACCAGGTCATTTTTTCCAATGGGGTTTATCTGATGTTGTGAGTTATTATACCAGGTAAGTTTTAAAAAATCGGCAATTAATGATTTCAGATGTTCCTCATCACCCTTATCATTTATTTTACCCATAAGATCGATAAAATGGGCTTTGAAAAGCTCAATATCACTACGGCTTATCTTCTCTTTAAGATAGGCTTTGTTTAATGATTGTTTGGGTGTATTTATTTTAAGGTTCATGTAGTAAACAAGCCCTGTAAATTAACAAACAATTACCGGGATGGCAAATAGATGTTTTCATCATCGCTTGTAAGTAACTATATAAATTCATTACCTGTACAGTCCGCGATTGCGTCGTACCTCGCAATAACATGATTTTGTTACCCTTGCTACCGGGATCCTCCTGCCAGCTATCAAAACCTTGCCAGATTGCATGAAAAACGCCATTTAATCCAATACTGTAAAAATGAAATAATGTAATTATTCTTTAATTGATTACCTTTGTGTGATAAAGAGTTGTTATGAAATTTTTTGAAGAAAAACGTCAGGAAGTAATGGTGCATATTGAAACATTTATGCTTGAAAAAATGTTTGAATATTTAAAGCCCGTTGATACCATCTGGCAGCCATCCGATTTTTTACCTGATTCTACAAGAGACTCTTTTTTCAGCGAAATTAAAGAATTGCGGGAAAGCGCGCAGGGTTTAAGCTATGACCTTATTGCGGTTTTAATTGGTGACACCATTACCGAAGAAGCCCTGCCAACCTATGAATCATGGCTTACCATGGTTGAAGGTGTTTCGAAAGACGAAGAAGGCGGCTGGATGAAATGGACCCGCCACTGGACCTCTGAAGAGAACCGTCACGGCGATCTGCTTAATAAATATCTCTACCTGTCGGGCCGTGTTAATATGCGCATGATGGAAGTATCAACCCAGTACCTGATAGCCGATGGCTTTGATATAGGTACCGGTACCGATCCTTACCGCAACTTTATATATACTTCGTTCCAGGAACTGGCTACAAATGTATCGCACAGGCGCGTGGCATCACAGGCTAAAAAAGATGGTGATACCCTGCTGTCAAAAATGTGCGGTGTTATTGCAGGTGATGAAGCACGTCATGCAAAAGCTTATAAATATTTTATCGAAAAGATATTTGAGGTTGATCCGAGCGAGG
The DNA here is from genome assembly GCF_050433765.1 of Mucilaginibacter lappiensis. Taxonomy (GTDB): domain Bacteria; phylum Bacteroidota; class Bacteroidia; order Sphingobacteriales; family Sphingobacteriaceae; genus Mucilaginibacter; species Mucilaginibacter lappiensis_A. The sequence continues at coordinate 7,218 of NZ_JBNPWP010000017.1, forward strand.
CCATGATTGCCTTTGAGGATATGATGCGTAAAAAAATTGTTATGCCTGCTCACTTTTTACGTGAGGTAGGTTTAAAAATTGGTCAAACCTTTGGCCATTTTACCGATGCTGCTCAGCGCTTAGGTATTTATACCGCTATTGATTATGTGGATATACTGAAAGAACTGATAGAAGACTGGCACATTGAAAGCACTACCGACCTGAATGAAGCCGGCGAAAAGGCGCGTGATTATATCATGAACCTGCCATCGCGCTTACTGCGTGTTGCCGAGCGCATGAAAAACCCAATGCTGGAGTACAAATTCAGCTGGATAAACGGATAGGTTATTCTCATAAAATATTGGAAAGAGGCGCAGATGATGCGCCTCTTTTTGTTTTAGGGAAAATAACAAACCTGTCATCTCGAACGAGGTACGAGGAGAGATCTTATACGCAGGGTATATGCTGATAGGACAAGATTTAGTAGGTTAAATTCCCTCCTTGGGGAGGGGCGCATGGTTTGTGTAATGGCAGGGAGGGGTTTATTCGTGATGCAGGCCGCATAAACCCCTCCCTACACCCTCCCGTTGGGAGGGAATCGCACAAGCCAACACAGCTATCAAACTTTGAGGAGAAATAACACCGTCCACAGTCGACTCACCCGGTCTGCGCTTCGCTGGACCACCCTCTCTGCGGCTTCGCCGCAAAGAGGGTAAAGGAAAAAAATGTTGAAATCCCTTCTTTACGCGGAGCGTAGAGAGGGGTGACAAGCGCAGCGATGTCGGGGTGAGTCGATACCGCGTTTAATTCTCGTCGTCTGTCCAATAATAGGCTATTACTCTCAAAAGAGGGAAATCGCACATGCCGGTGCTGTTAATTCACTCTCCATCCACTTTAAAACCAGGTTTTGTGTATCCTTCGGGCACATAATTTTCCGGTATTTGTATGTGGTTGCCATCCCGCAATGCGGTGTAATGCGGCGACATGATCTCGACCCCGGCTTCGTTAAACTTGTCCTGTATGTTTTGGTGCAACCTGGAATAAACGCCAGCCATCTGGTTTGATAAGGCGGTATAGGCATTTACCTGGTAGCTCACATTAAAATCATTAAGCGCTGTTTGCAGTACAAAAGGCTTGGGTTCTGATGATACGCCATCGGTAGCTTCGGCTGCGGTAATGAGCAGGTTATGCACCGTTTGCCAGGGCACATCATACCCAATGGTAACGGTTGTATTTAATATAAGGCCCATAGTTTTGGCTACGGTGGTGTAGTTAGTGGTGTGTCCGCTTAATATGGTAGCATTGGGTATGGTAATATCTTCGTTTTTAATAGTACGCAAACGGGTTACCAGCAGGTTTTTTTCTACCACATCGCCTGTAGCTTCGCCAACCTTTATACGGTCGCCAATTTTATAGGGGCGCATATAAGTAAGCACAATACCCGATACCATATTTGCTATGGCCGATGAAGATCCCAACGAAAACAAGATCCCCAAAAACACCGTAACTCCCTGAAATATCTTTGAATCTGAGCCAGGCAGATAGGGGAATATCACCACAAACATAAAGGCATACAGCAGCACCCGGATGATATTATAAGTAGGCATAGCCCATTCAGGGTAAAAGCTATTAATGGTGATGGCTCCCTGCGCAATCTCGTTGGCAATAAATTTTATCAGTTTTACTATATACCGTGTTACTATATAAATAACAGCAATAGTTAGCAGGTTGGGTATATAATGCAGTAAGGCCAGCAATATTTTTTTAAACGGGTTTACCACATAACTCAATAGCTGCACCGCAATAGGTTTTGACGCCGGAAAAATGAAGAACAAAACAGGTAATGCCAGGTAAATCAGTATAATAATTAGTATAAACCTTACTATGCGTAACAAACCGGTAATGAGCGGTAACAGGCGTTTGGCATACATAACCGGTGCACCCTGCGCAGCCAGTTTATCCATCCGGCTTTCCCAGCTTCTTAATATTTTTAGTTTTGCCCATCTTGTACCCTTATTCAATGCCCATATTAAAGCAATAAGCAGCACAATAACAGCAACGGCCTCCAGTATATTAATAATAACCTGTTTGCTATTGTTACTGGTAAAATAATTACCCAGCTTTTTTTTCAAAATGTCAAGGTAACTGGCTGCCAGTTGCGGGCGGTTTAGTTCAGAGAATGTGGCATCCTTATTATTTACAGCCAGTATAATTTGGGAGTTGTAGGAAATTACGGAAACTGAGGTGTCGTTTTTTAAGGTAAGTGAGTCGGGATTAAAGTCAATACGCTCAACCAGGGCTTCTATGCGTTTGGTCACTATTCCTGCCCGTTCTTTCGCGTCAAATAAACCCTGCCCGGTATAAAATTTAAAGAGGGTATCGCGGTTAATAATTACAGGTTCGCCTTTGGCATCAACCGTTTTTTGCGCATGTGTTGTAAAAGCAGCAAATAAAAGCAGGATAAGCAGGTAATAATTTTTAGGCATAACAGGTAGATTTTATGCTAAAGCTAAAAATTATATTTCAATTCTTTTAACCTTCCTGCACCAAATCAGTACCCTTGCTACCAGATAGATCCTTAAACAGATGGTTTAGTATGGACTCAATGGTTAGTGAATTTACATCATTCACGTAATGCTCAGACCGGGTTATCTGCAACTGGGTGCCATTTACCACTATGCTGAACAAAAAGCCTTCATACATTTCCGGCTGACTTATTTCAATAGTATCGCCCTTGCGCTCAATAATAAAGTTAATATTGCTTTGCCTGCGCTCATGAAAAAACTGGTTGAGCTTTTGCTGCAACAGGTTGTATAACTCATTTGTGTGGATAGCACTATGCAGGGTTATAATTTTCATGGTAATACATTTGCAATGTTTAATATTACAAAGCAATTTTGTTATTGTTTGCTATATAAGCTATATCATTGCGAGGAAGCCCCCTCTAAATCTCCCCCAAAGGGGGAGACTTTTAAAAAAATATTTTAAATCCCTCTCCGAAGGAGAGGGTTGGGTGAGGCGCTACGCTCGCGATGACATGTTGAAAAGGGATATCAAAAACACTACCTATATGAATTACAAATTACTGGGCCGCTCGGGCCTTAAAGTTTCAGAATTATGTTTGGGCACTATGGGCTTTGGTACCGAAGCCGGCTGGGGTGCCGATAAGGATACCAGCTTTGCCATTATGGATGCCTACGCTAATGCCGGGGGCAACTTTTTAGATACGGCTAATATTTATAAACTGGGCACCAGCGAAAAAATAATAGGCGAATACATGGGTAATCATGACCGCGATTATTTTGTACTGGCCACCAAATACACGTTAAAGGATAATATGACCAATCCCAATGCGTCGGGCAATAATCGTAAAAATATGATGCGCAGTGTAGAGGAGAGTCTCAGGCGTTTAAAAACTGATTTTATTGATGTGTTATACCTGCACATTTGGGATAATATTACCCCGATAGATGAAGTGCTGCGTGCCCTTGACGACCTCATAAAACAAGGCAAGATTACCTATGCCGCTATAAGCGATACGCCTGCCTGGGTGGTAGCCAAAGGCAATACCCTGGCCGAACTGATGGGCTGGAGTCAATTCATAGCTTTACAGGTGGAATACAGCCTGCTGGCCCGCACTGCGGAGCGTGAGCTGATCCCGATGGCTAAACATTTCGGGATGACGGTTACACCCTGGGCGCCATTAGCCGGAGGCGCGTTGACCGGTAAATACCTGCGCGGTGATCATGGCCGCATTAAACCCGAAAGTAAACGACTGGACGAACGCAGTAGAAACATTACTCAAACCGTTGTTGATATTGCTGCAGAGCTGGGCGTATCAGAAAGTCATGTCGCTTTAAACTGGACCCGTCAGCAAGGTTTCTCCTGCATCCCGATAGTTGGTGCTACCAAAGTTGATCAACTGTTGGATAACCTGAAAACAGTTGAGGTGACCCTAAGCCAGGATCAGCTAAAAAGGTTAAATGATGCCAGCGCCATTGAACTCGGTTTCCCCGGCGACTTTTTTAATGAAGAGGCCGTAAAAGTGAATTCCTTCGGCGGGTTTTATGATAGGGTGGAGAAAAGATAATATATAAAAGTTTTGTCATTCTGAGGAACGAAGAACTAACTCTTGAACGTAGTGAAAAATCTATTCACGTACTTGCTAATCGCCGAACAGATTCTTCGTTCCTCAGAATGACAAATTCGGTATAAAGCCATAGCGGTTATTACTCAAACCGCTTTAAATAATTCTTGCTGATCAATTCGCCGTACAAAATATCGCTTCGTTTATCCATACTAAACCAGGGATCACTATCATATTGCAGTATCTGGATGTTTTGCGCCGGCATAAAGCTTTGCGCCAGCAGAAACTTTTTATGATGCTGCGCGTTTTCAATCACATCCATCACTATAAAGCAATGTCCTGGTGAGCCACCCCGTATAAAAATATCTCCGGTTTTAAGGGTACTGCTGTTTTGAACGCTTTTTAATTCTTTTTGCAGCGATAATGTACCCGCATAGCTAAACACCAGGCTCATATAACGCATAAAACGGGGATAGCTGTAATCTTTTTTTGCTTTTAAAACCCAGTTGTCGTTCTTGTAGCGGTAACCATTGGCATAATGCACAAAATCGCAGCGGAAGCCGCTGGTGAAGTTGAAGGATATAGCTTTATAGTTTTTTTGCTGGTACAGGTATTCACCACGCAGGCGCATTACGGCATCGGCACATTGCTGCAGATCCTGGTTGCCAATGCTCATATCAACAATAGCCGCTGTGTACAGTTCGGTACGGGCAATGTCGCCTTTGTAAGTTTTGGCTGGTGTACCCACAGGTTTAAGTGGCAAAGCCCGAAGCCATGTACCAAAACCTCCTGCCGTAGTCGTGCTACGCTGATAGCCAGCAGGGATTTTAAACCGGCTCAATACATTGTCTGTTTTAACCGGATTGATCCAGCATAACATTCCTATCAGCAGCAAAAAGCTTTTCATAACGTTTTAGCCTTTTTTAATTGGGAGTAAGGGTTATAAGGAACCGGCAGATCATTAACCAAATGGAATGCCGAAAAATGTAAATGCGTTGGCGACCGTTTCTTAAAAGCATTAAATCCGGTACGGCCTACTTCGGCAATTTTTTGACCAGGTTTTACCATATCACCAGGTTTTACAAAAATGCAGTTATTGTGGGCGTAGTAAGTAATGGTCTCCATATTGGAATTTACTGCTTTGGAAGAGGAGACATAACTGAAAGTATTGTAATGATATATCCAGATATATTTACCTCCGCGTAAATTGCTTGTAGGTTCCCATTCATTGCTGCAGGCTATTACAATACCAAAATCAACAGCAAGCACATCTACCGGTTTTTTAGTACGATCATCAATGCAATCCTGATTTTTATCGTTTATAAATATATCATGAGCAGGATGAGCGGTGTGTTTGTTGCCATCAATGTAATGATAGCCCTTATCTGAGTACCCATCCCCGTTACCACCGATGGCATGATAATTATATCCTTGCAGTGGAAAAGTCCAACCAAGTAGTATATCAAGCTGACTGCGACGCATGTACCATTGATTTATTTTTTGCAATACCTCTTTAATAGCATTTTGCGCTGCCTCTTTTTTAATGTCACCTTTTAAAACGGTTGTATTAAAGTCGTTAAACTTAATACAGGCTTTTTCAAGATTTTGAGCATAAACGGCGACGCTAATAAACAAAACACCAGCAAGCAGGATGATCTTTCGCATAAGGTTTATTGTGAAGAATAAATATAACTAAATAATAGTTACAATATTATTCAATCCTGATATCGTATTTACTCAGCAATCCCGGCAAGCCGTGCAGCGAGAACATGGCCTTTTTTATAGTATTCCCATCAGGGTCAATAGTGAAATTATAAGAGGTCCGCAAATCGGCGCCTTTTAATATGGTGCGACTAAAAAATGCCCGGTTCAGGTTGCAATTGATGAATTTAGCATCGGTCAAATCGCACTCAGTCAAATCAGTTTCTACCATGGAGCAATCACTGAATTTTGCTTTTTTATTTTTCTTTTTATAGAAGACGACGTTATCCAGGATGCAGTTTTCAAAATGGACTTCAAACAAAAAGTCAAGGGCCTTGCTAAAATTCACTCCGCTTAGTTTACAATGTTTAAAGGTGATGTTTTGAAAACCCGCGTTACTTACATCGGCTAATGACAGGTTGCAACCCTCAAACACGCAATCAATAAACACAACGCTATAAAGGTTTGCATAGGCAATATCACAGTTGATGAATTTGCAGTTTTCATAAGTACGACTATGCCCGGTTATTTGGTCGGCAGTTAGTTTGGTAAAAGTTTGGTCTTCCTGATGTTGAGGTTGCATGTGGCAAATTTATGTTTCCTGCGCTATATTTTAACCTTGCGCTCGTTTAAACCACAGGTGTTGGGAAGAAATAAAAACGTTGTCATTTCGACGAGGAACGAGGGGAAATCTTATACAATCTGCAATTAAAGCTTTGCATTGCGTAGAAGATTTCTCTTTCGCCCTCTTGCTCTTGCCGCCCGAGCTCTAAATGACAATTTTTTTGGAATTTTCGTCTTCCCAACACCTGTGGTCACAGACGAGCGCAGGATGGACAGACAGGGTTTATTTGGCTAAAGCCAGGTAACAATTTCTTAAACCGTCCCATAAATGAGACGGCAATGAATTTTTTCAACCATGTTGTTATTCACTGTATTTATCATTGCCGTTGGCTTTAGCCAACGGATAAAAATCAACAAGTTTGGCTTTAGCCAAATTGATGCATATAGGAAATATTTAACATCTACAACTACTTGCATTGGTACATGTTAGGTCACAGACGAGCGCAGTGTAGTTATATTTTACTTTGCTTAATAACTCCCCCTTCAGGGGGCCGGGGGCTTACATATTCCTCCTGTACTGCCCGCCAACCTCATACAGCGCATGGCTGATCTGCCCTAAAGAGCAATATTTACAGGCTTCCATCAGGCTTTCAAAAATATTGTGGCCGGCTATGGCCGCGTGTTGCAGATTTTTAATTAATTGGGGTATATGTTCCTGGTTGCGTTGCTGAAAGGCGTGCAAAGTCTCGATCTGATATTGCTTCTCTTCCTCAGTAGCGCGGATCACCTCGGATGGTATAATGGTAGGTGAGCCCTTTTTATTCAAAAAAGTATTAACGCCGATGATGGGGTATTCGCCTGAATGTTTCAGGGTTTCATAGTACAGTGATTCCTCCTGGATCTTGCCGCGCTGGTACATGGTTTCCATCGCCCCCAGTACGCCGCCGCGCTCGTTCAGTGCTTTAAATTCAGTAAGTACGGCTTGCTCTACCAGGTCAGTTAGCTCCTCAATAATGAAAGCGCCCTGTATGGGGTTTTCGTTTTTAGCGAGACCAAGTTCACGGTTAATGATGAGCTGTATAGCCATCGCCCGGCGGACAGATTCTTCGGTAGGAGTGGTAATAGCCTCATCATAAGCATTGGTATGGAGCGAATTACAGTTATCATAAATGGCATAAAGCGCCTGCAATGTGGTGCGGATATCATTAAAATCGATCTCCTGCGCGTGTAGTGACCGTCCGCTGGTTTGGATGTGATACTTGAGCTTTTGCGAGCGATCATTCCCCTTGTATTTATTTTTGATGGCCTTGGCCCAAATACGACGGGCCACGCGACCGATCACCGAATATTCGGGATCAATACCGTTACTGAAAAAGAATGACAGGTTGGGCGCGAAGTCATCAATATGCATACCCCGGCTCAGATAATACTCCACATAAGTAAATCCGTTCGATAGCGTAAAGGCAAGCTGTGTAATAGGATTTGCACCGGCCTCGGCAATGTGATAGCCGGATATAGACACCGAATAAAAATTACGTACTTTCTCCTGGATAAAATACTGCTGCATATCGCCCATCATACGCAGCGCAAACTCAGTCGAAAAAATGCAGGTGTTCTGCGCCTGGTCTTCCTTCAAAATATCGGCCTGTACCGTACCGCGAACGGTGGATATGGCGTAGGCCTTTATCTTTTTATAAACATCGGCAGGGAGTACCTGGTTACCGGTTAGGCCTAATAACATTAATCCTAAGCCATTGTTGCCTTTGGGTAAAGAGGCCTCACCTAACTTATCTCCTTTGGAGAGGGCCGGGGTGAGGCTATTATACCTCGGTCTATCCAGCCCCTTATCATCATACAATTCCTTAAACTTCGCCTTCACCAAATGTTCCAACTTATGCTCGGTAATATATTTTTCGCATTGCTGATCAATGGCTGCATTCATGAAAAAGCCAAGCAGCATAGGAGCAGGGCCATTAATGGTCATGGATACGGAAGTGGATGCTGAGCACAGATCGAACCCTGAGTACAGCTTTTTGGCATCATCAAGCGTGGCAATGCTTACGCCGGAGTTGCCTATTTTACCATAAATATCAGGGCGGATATGTGGGTCCTCACCATACAGGGTAACCGAATCAAAGGCGGTCGACAACCTATGCGCCGGCTGACCAAGTGATACATAATGGAAACGTTTGTTAGTACGCTCGGGCCCGCCCTCGCCTGCAAACATGCGGGTAGGGTCCTCGCCTTCGCGCTTTAAAGGGAACACACCGGCTGCATAAGGGAACTCCCCAGGTACATTCTCGGTAAGCAGCCAGCGCAGCACATCGCCCCAGGCTTCATACCTGGGCAATGCTATTTTAGGGATCTGCAATTGCGATAGCGAAGTATAATACAACGGCAGTTTGATCTCCTTATCGCGTACTTTATAAATAAAGTTTTCAGCTTTATATTTTTTAACCGTTTCGGGCCATTCTTTGAGCAAGCGTTTACATTCGGGGTGAAGTTGGGATTCGAGAGCCCTGAAAACTTCACCTAACTTCTCTCCAAAGGAGAGGACTTTGCCTTGCATATTTTTATCTCCCTCTCCTTTGTTGAGGGCCGGGGTGAGGTAGAGGTCAATCACTCCCTTTACCTGGAACATTTGTTGGGCAATTTTGCATTGCTCGTTTACCCAATCATCATAGGCCTTGCTGTTTTCTGCAATTTCGGCCAGGTATCGGTTACGGTCGGGTGGAATAATGTAGATCTTTTCAGATTCCTCACCCGGTTCTATTCCAGCTACACGCTCCCCACTCCCCGAACCACGCTCTAATAGATCCACACTGGTTTTGGTTTTAATGGTTTTCATGATGGCGGTGAACAGGGTGTTCATGCCTGGATCGTTAAATTGTGAGGCCATGGTGCCAAATACGGGCAGTTCATCATCCTTGGCGGTAAAAAGCTGGTGGTTGCGTTTATATTGTTTGCGCACATCGCGGATGGCATCAAGGGCGCCGCGTTTATCATATTTGTTGAGGGCCACCAGGTCGGCAAAATCAAGCATGTCTATCTTTTCGAGCTGGGTGGCCGCGCCAAACTCCGGGGTCATCACATAGAGGGAAACATCGCAATAGTCGGTGATCATGGTGTCTGACTGGCCAATGCCCGATGTTTCCACAATGATAAGATCATACCCGGCAGCTTTACAGATGTCGATACTTTCCTGCACATGTTTGGATAGCGCAAGGTTGGCCTGCCGTGTAGCCAGCGAGCGCATATATACCCGTGGGTTGTTAATGGCATTCATCCTTATCCTATCGCCTAAAAGGGCACCGCCGGTTTTACGTTTGGATGGATCGACAGAGATAATAGCCAGCGTTTTGTCGGTCGCCATCAGGAAACGGCGTACAATTTCATCAACCAGTGACGACTTGCCCGAGCCTCCGGTGCCGGTAATGCCGAGAACTACGGCCTCACCTAAATCCTCTCCAAAGGAGAGGGGGTGACCATACATGATGAAGTCCGCTTCTTTAGAGAGGGCCTGGGTGAGGCTATTCTCCGCCATCGTGATCAGCCGGGCAATAGCGCCTGCATCTTTTTCGGGCAGGTGTTTAAGCTCGCCGTTGAGTTTGGTAACAGTAGGGTAATCGCACTGCTGCAGCATATCGTTTATCATACCTTGCAGGCCCATGGTGCGGCCATCGTCGGGCGAGTAAATGCGGGTGATGCCGTAGGCCTGCAGTTCCTCAATTTCGTGGGGAAGGAACACACCACCACCGCCACCAAATATCTTGATGTGACCTGCGCCGCGCTCGGCCAGCAGATCATGCATGTATTTAAAGTATTCGAGATGACCGCCCTGATAGCTGGTGAGCGCAATGCCCTGCACATCCTCTTGTATGGCGCAGTTAACCACTTCATCAACAGAGCGGTTATGGCCCAGATGTATCACCTCGGCACCGCTGCTTTGCAGTATGCGGCGCATAATGTTGATGGTAGCATCGTGCCCATCAAACAATGAAGCGGCTGTTACAAAACGGATCTTGTATTGGGATTTATATGGGACAATGCTTTCCATGCGGGCAATAATTGGTCAACACAAATTTAGTAATTGTTTTGAGGTAGATGTTATGCATGCATAATAAATGAGGATCAGGCGGAAAAAAATGATGACCCTGGCGAGTCACAATTTGTTTACACCCTGCAATATAGTTTTATGGGCCAAAACACATACTTTTGGCTTTCTGCCAATCAGCCCATGCTAAAAACTTATACTACAATATTTTTCATTTTTGCTGCCGCAATAAGCGCCGGTGCCCAAATCAAAAGACCAACTGAAAAAAAAGATACAGTAACGCACTTGCAAACTGTTACCGTTAAAGGTTATTTGAGCGAAGAACCTGTTTTAAGTGTACCGGCTTCAGTAAGCGTATTAGGTGCGGCGCAGCTAAAGTTACAGCCCGATAACTCCTTTGTCAGCGCGCTGAATACCGTCCCGGGCGTAAGGGCCGAGGAGCGTTCGCCGGGGAGCTACAGATTATCTATCAGGGGGAGTTTACTGCGTTCGCCTTTTGGGGTGCGCGATGTGAAGATCTATTTTGATGAGATCCCGCTTACCGATGCCGGCGGCAATACTTATTTAAATGCCATTGATATTGCCAGCGTTCCCGGTATTGAAATTTTAAAGGGCCCTGATGGCAGTTTGTTTGGCGCCAACTCGGGCGGCGTTATGTTGTTAAGTCCCACAAACAAATATACCGATAGCAGTTACAGGTCAATTGGCATTAACACCGGTTCGTACGGTCTTTTTCATGAAAAGGTAAACATACAACAGCAGTTCGGCAAAAATCTGCTGAGCATAAACCAAAGTTACCAGGCTTATCAGGGTTATCGTCAAAACAGCAACATGAGCCGCAACTATGTGCAAGTTGCTGATAAATGGAACTATAGCGGCAAAAACGAACTGCGCTTCCTGGGCTTGTATTCTGATCTGGCTTATGAAACTCCAGGCGGGTTAAACCTTGCCCAGTTAGCGGCCAATCCGCGGCAGGCCAGGCAGCCTACGCCTGTTGTTCCGGGAGCTATTCAACAGCATATTGGTATCACCACTACCATGTATTTAGGCGGCCTGGTTAATGAATACCATTTCAGCGACCGTATCCGTAACGTACTGGCTGTTTTTGGCAACCATGTTGATTTTGCCAATCCGTTCATTACTAATTTTGAACAGCGCAGCGAAAACACCTACGGTTTCCGCACTTATTTTGAACTGGCCGGACTGCCTCATGAAAACATCAACTGGAAGGTTAACCTGGGGATGGAGTGGCAGCAAACCAACTCACGCATCAGCAATTACGGCAATAACAGGGGGGTAAAGGACACCACCCAAACCAGTGACGATATACACAGCAATCAGCATTTTATATTTGCCCGTTACTCGGCCGATATGTTTAAGCGCCTGCACCTGGAAGCCGCCCTGAGCCTTAACTGGTACGAGTACGATTTTAAAAACATTTATCCGCTTAACCAAACCGGGTTTACCAACCGCAACTTTACCCCGCAGCTGATGCCGAGGCTGGCCCTGAGCTACCAGGTTACCAACGATTTTATCTGGCGGGCATCGGTAAGCCGGGGTTACTCTACCCCAACCACTGCCGAAGTGAGGCCAACCGATAATATTGTGAACACTGCCTTGCAAGCACAATACGGCTGGAACTATGAAACGGGTTTCCGCCTGCGCAACCAGGACGAAACCATGTTCCTGGATGTATCTGCCTTTTACTATCGTATTAGCAACGCCATTGTGCGCCGTGTAAATGCCGACGAAACCGAGCATTACATTAATGCCGGCGGAACAAATCAGCCGGGTGTTGAACTATCATTTACCGACTGGCTTATCCGCCAAAACAGTACCCATTTTATACGCGGGTTACAGTTTAATGAATCATTCACTTTCAGCAAATTTAAGTTCAGGGATTATGCCGATGCTACTACCAATTACTCGGGCAATGATCTCACGGGCGTACCGCAGCAGGTTTTTGTAAGCAGTTTGCAGGTGAAATTTCCGCAGGATATTTCGTTGTTCGCGCAGCATAACTACACCTCCAGGATCCCGCTTAATGATGGCAATACCGTTTATGCCGGGCATTACAACCTGTTACAGGCCAAAGTAAGCTGGCAGCCAACCATTAGTCGTAAAACGCATCTGGAAATTTATGCAGGGGCTGATAATATCCTGAATGAAAAATACAGCCTGGGTAATGACCTTAACGCCGTTGGCAACCGCTATTATAATCCATCGCCGCTGCGGAATTATACCGTAGGGATGGGGGTTGTTTTTTAGATTTTGTCTGAACCGGGATTTGTCGGATTAAGGGATTATTAGGATTTTTTATCTGCCACTGGTAATAGTGCAAGTTTAATTGCGCAGAAACCCCTCCCTGCTACTGCACAAGTCAACCGCACCCCTCCCGTGGGGAGGGAATTTGAAGCCAGAATAAAATGAAAAAGACGCATCACATGCATCTCCTATACTCAAATCTCATTTAGCAAATAATAACTCCGCAGTCGCTCGGCTCCAGCCGAGTGACGACTATTACCAGGCCTCCGGCCTGCGAAATAAATTATCGATAGGTTTCTGCGGCGGGACGCCGGAAAATAATAGTCACTCGGCTGGAGCCGAGCGACTGCATGTAGACGCATGTAATCCGTCTCCCATATGCAAATCTCATTTAGCGACTGACCACGCCAGCGGTAACAGCTTACGGATTCAAACTGTTGCTTCCACCTTCGGCTATGTTGCCGCCACGGCCCTTGGTGTCAAAGGCGCGGAACTTGATCACGCCGCCGTTATAGCTTACCGGACCGGTGTATAATTTACTTTTTTCGTCAGGATCTTTACCGTTGGTGGTGTAGCGGATGGTTAAACCCGGGAATTCCACATTGCTCAGGTATTTGCCATCCTGCAGGATAATGCCTGGTTTTGGGATACGGTAATTAAAGCCGCCCTCATAGTAACTTAAGCGGGGCAGCTCGCGTTTACCCAACACATTCAGGAAACCCGACCATGCCTGCTGGTATTCCTGTTGTGCTTTAACCCGGTCAGGCTCAGTAGCCCATTGCGGATCCTTTGCCCAGGCACGCTCGGCCAAAGCAAGCAAACGCGGAAATATCATGTAATCCATGCGTTCGGTGCTTTTTACTGTTTCGGCCCAGAGCGCGCCCTGCAGGCCTACTATATTGCTTTTGCCATAATCGGTTAGGCGTTGTTTGCCTATAAATAATGATGGGTTAATGGGGTTACCATTCTTATCAACGTCGGCATTTTTAAAATAATCATAAGGGATAAATGAGTAAAATTTATCGATACCCAAAAAAGCGCCCCAGTAATAGCCCGGCTCATCAAAGGCCTTATAATTGGCCATATCAAAATACAAATTGGTGACGCAGGTAAGCACTACCTTGTAACCGGCATTAGCTAAACGATAAGCCAGGTCTTCCTGTCCGCCACCTAAAACATTGTTCCAAACATCGGCCTGTAAATGTTCATTCGTAAAATCAGGATTGGGTACGTATGCCGGTTTACCGTCAAGGGTGGTTTTGCGCAGGGCCATTTCTTCCCAGCCCGAAAGGCGGATGCCTTTGACTTTTAAGATCTGATTCACCCTGCCATAAAAATAATACCACAGGTCGTTGGTGTCTTGTATTTCGGGGTGACTTGCTTTTAAAGCCAGATATGCCGGTGATTTTTCCCAAACATGCGGAGGTACTTCATCGCCGCCAAAGTGGATGGTTGGCAATGGCGCACCGGCTTCTTTGTAAATACCGGCAACATCGCTCACCACGGTTTCTACAAAATTATAGGTTGATGGCAGTGATACATCGATCACGTTATCGTTCCAGTATTGCACCGAGCGGTATTCCGATTTATCGTTCAGATCGCGCAGCAGATATTTTTCAGCTTCGGCCTTTTTACCTTCGGCCATCAGGCGCTCATATCGCGCGTCCATGGCTTTGATCGGTGCCCTGGCATGTCCCGGTGTTTCAATTTCAGGGATCACGGTAATATGGCGGTCGGTAGCATACCTTAAAATTTCAATATAATCGGCACGTGTATAAAATCCGGTTCCAACGGTATTATTCACATCCGGACCAGAACCGTGCGATGCCGGTAAAAAATGTTTGCTATCCAGCGTATGGCCGCGTTTGGCGCCAACCGAAGTGAGTTCAGGTAATGACGGCAGTTCTAAACGCCAACCCTCGTCATCGGTTAAGTGCAGGTGCAGGGCATTTAGCTTATACAGGCTCATGGCTTCAATAAGTTTCAGCACCTGCTTTTTAGGCTGAAAATTACGGGCAACATCAAGCATTACAGCACGGTAGCCAAAGCGGGGTTCGTCCTTAACATCAACACAAGGTATTTGAATGGATTTTTGTGTTTTAGCGAGTGCGGAGCCTGGTATCAATGTTTTTAATGATTGGATACCATAAAAAGCACCTGTAGCGGTTGAGGCATTAATAGTAATGCTTTTTGGCGTTACTTTTAACTCATATCCTTCAGGGGCAATGCTGCTCACTTTAGTTAAGTATATGATAGCGCCTGTTGATTTACCGGTATTAACCAATGGTTTCCCTAACAACCCGGCCAGATCTTTTTTAATATAGTCGGCCTCTTTTGTAAAATCATGATCGGCAACAACGCTAATTTTATCATCTATACTGAAGCTGCCGCCTGTTTCGCTATAGCTCAATGGTGTAGGGAAAACCTTAGGCAGCTGATCGGCAGGTATATCGACCGTAGTTTTATTCCTGTCAAAAACAATTTCGGGGGTTACCAGACCCTGGTAAGTGGGTTTATAGGGTTCAATGTTGAATGATGTTATGGAATATCCTTTGTCGGGCTGCGCATCCCAAACCATGTAGATCCCTTCGGGGGCATCAGTAGCATTTACTACCGGGTCGTCATTAATATATTCTATACGGGTAGATGCACCGGGTTTCAGTTCCTTAAAACCATCGGTTGGGGTGATGCTGTACAAATCGCCGTTTACCTGGTTTATTTTTGCATTGCCACTCACCGCGTTTTCGGTAAAACCCCGGCCCGAATTGAAATAGAATTTCCACCCGCCGGCAGGCAATACATCATGCCCGCTATTGGTGATCACCAACGCAGTTAGCGCCCGGTTTTTGTTTTGGTAATTATTATCAACCACCTGCCAGCTCATGCGCAGATCGGCCACTTTAAACTTTATTTCATCAGTATTTGTAAAAGCAGTGCTCATAAAAAATGCCGCGATCAGCATCGTTGTAAAAATTTTGCGCATAGTTTAGTATTGATTGATAATGAATTGAAAGGTAAATATAAATAACCTTTCAAAATTTCAACTATACTTTTTAAATAATTTTAATAAGTGGGAACTTGTCAGTGGTTGAATAGAAAAGCGTCAATGCGAGGTACGAAGCAATCCCCGACTTACAGAGCGACTCTGTACAGCATAGAGATTGCTTCGTACCTCGTAATGACGCGTGTGTAAGTTTTTTTCAGCCCCTCTTTCCAGCGAAGCTGAAGAGAGGGGCGACGAACGTAGCGATGTCGGGGTGAGTCGTCTCCGCTCTACACCCCAAACCTGATCCAACCCTCACCCTCATAACCAAACGCGAATTGTTTGGGGCGGATGATCTCGGCAAGTATCTCGATAGAATCAACAATACGCGGACCAGGGCGGTTAAAGTACTGGTTGCCATCAACAATAAAAAGCTGGTTGTTCTTTACCGCCTTCATATCGGCAAAGCCGGGGAGCTCCAGCAGCAGGTTAATTTCTTTCATGGTGCGCTCTATGGAAAAACCGCAGGGCATTACTACTATAAACTCGGGGTCTTGTGTACGAATATCTTCCCATTGCACATAAGGGGAATGTTTGCCATCCTGCGCAACTAATATGGGTGTACCACCGGCAATGTTCACCAGTCCCGGAACCCAGTTACCGGATACCATCATCGGGTCGAGCCATTCTATACAGGCAACGGTTGGCCTGCTTTCGCTGAATTTTAATTTATGTTTAATGATATCAACCCGTTCTATGAGGCGTTCCAGCAGGTCGGCGCCAGCTTCGGGTATGTTGAGCGCTGTTGCAATAGTAGTGATATCAGCAAAAATATCTTCCAGGCTATTGGGCTGTAAGGAAACGATACGTGCTTTTTTGTCGAGGTAATCATCCAATGCCAGTTCCACATCGGCTAATGAAACAGCGCAAACCTCGCACTGGTCCTGGGTGATCACTACATCTGGCGCCAGATGTTTTATCTGCTCACGCTTTACGGTATACACTGACAGGGCATCGGCCAGGATCTCTTTTACCCGCACATCAATTTCGGCACTGCCCAGGTTATCGGGGAAATTAGCTTCGGTACATACCGGCAATTGTTTTACTGACGCGGGGTAATCACACTCATGCGAGCGGCCTACCAGGTTATCTTCAAGACCCAGGGCGCAAACTATTTCGGTAGCGGATGGCAGTAAGGAAACTATTTTATCAGTTGGCATGTTAATCAATATGCAGATTTCAGATGTGCAAATGTGCAGATGATTTATTTGATGTGCAAATAGTTGTCTTGATGTGCAGATTTAAACCAGATGTGCAGATTTCGGATGTGCAAATGTGCGGATGATTTTTTGATGTGCACATTTGTAATCTGCACATCCGCATATCTGCACATTTGCACATCTGCATATTTGCACATTTGTAATCTGCACATTTACAACTTATCTTTGCGCCGATGATTTTCCTAACCTTTTTTATCGGGCTTATTGCAAATTTTATTGGTTATATACCACCCGGAAACATTAATCTTACTTTAATACAGATCACCATAAACCGTGGCTTAAAAGAAGCTTTACGTTTTATTATAGCTTTTTCATGCGTTGAATTTTTTTTCACCTACTTTATTATGCACGCCGCCAGGTGGTTATCCGGCGAGTTAAGACTGACCGTTATTATTGACTGGATCATGGTGATCCTGTTTGGTGTTTTGGGCACTATTACCTGGATACACCGTAAAAAACCACCCGAAACCCATTATTCTGAACATGCCAGCATCAAATACGGTATACTGCTTGGTTTTTTAAACCCTATGCAGGTACCCTTTTGGATGGTAACAGGTACTTACCTCATCACCCATGAATGGATACTGGACGGAAGGATTGCCCTGGTGATATTCAGTATCGGCTCTGCAGCGGGGGCTTTCCTGTGCCTGTTCCTTTATGCCAAGTTCGCTAAGTATATACAGGAAAAATTTGCCCTGAGCACACGGTTCATCAATACCGGTATTGCCATACTGTTTTTCTCATTCGCCGCATACCATGTAGTGAAACAGATTTATTTGACGTTTTTTAAATAAGAGGCCCGCCCCCCAGCCTCCTAAAGGGGGAGCTTTCTGAAATAGCTTGCTATTTATATAAAAGTCTCCCCTTTAGGGGAGATTTAGAGGGGCTTTTACTATTTTTAACGCCATGCATCACCCCGAAGAAAATCCCTGGACAATCACCTCCGAAAAAACTATTTATAATAACCCCTGGATAAACGTTACCGAGTATCAGGTGATCAATCCATCGGGTAATCCGGGTATTTATGGCAAGGTGCATTTTAAAAACATGGCCATTGGCGTTTTACCGCTTGATGATGAAATGAACACCTACCTGGTAGGGCAATACCGTTTTGCGTTGAATCAATATAGCTGGGAAATGCCCGAGGGCGGCGCACCAGAAGGTACCGATCCGCTGGAATCTGCTAAGCGTGAGCTGCTGGAAGAAACCGGTCTTAAAGCCACCCAGTGGACCGAAATACAGCGCATGCACCTGAGCAACTCGGTAAGCGACGAACTGAGCATTATTTACCTGGCCCGCGGTCTGGCCCAGTTTGAGGCCGAACCTGAAGATACTGAGCAGCTAATAGTTAACAAAGTACCCCTTGCCGAAGTGTACCGCATGGTTTGCGACGGCAGCATCACCGATTCTATAACGGTAGCAGCTGTGCTTAAAGTACAATTGCTTTTGTCAGAAAACCGTTTATAAAAACAATGGGTTTACTTAAAAAAGTATAAATTTGGTGGTCGATGAAAAAGTTTTTAGGCTATATTTTGTCCCCGCTTGCTACTGCAGCATTTTTTTTAGCACTTCTTATTTTTCACCCTATACAGTGGGTATGTTTCCGCTTATTTGGCTATGCAGCACATAAAAGGGCTGTTGATGTTTTAAACCTGTGTTTGCTAAGTACAGCTTACCTGCTGGGCAATACGATTACTTTTATCAATAAGCAAAACCTGCCAGTCGGTCGCCCAATTATATTTTTGGCCAACCATCAAAGCCTGTTTGATATACCGCCGCTCATCTGGTACCTGCGTAAATATCATGCTAAATTTATTTCGAAGGTTGAATTGACCAAAGGCATTCCCTCTATCTCTTATAATTTAAAATATGGCGGCGGCGCCAATATCGACCGTAAAGACTCGCGTCAATCCGTTGCCGAAATTATAAAACTGGCCAACCGCATGAAAGAGAATCAATGGTCGGCAGTGATATTTCCTGAGGGCACACGTTCCAAAAATGGCGAGGTGAAAAGTTTCCAGGTAGGGGGTATTGCTACCATACTAAAAAAATGCCCCGAAGCCCTGCTGGTACCTATCGCCATTAAAGATTCCTGGAAAATGATACGATATGGCATGTATCCGCTAAATACTTTTACCCCCATGACCTGGGAAGTACTTAGCCCCATTGAACCAGGTAATGCCCCGATTGAAGAACTTGTGCTTGAAGCCGAAAACCGGATCAGGGCAGCGTTGGGATCCTGATATTTTGTCTGAATCAGAATTTTCGGAATTATAGAATTTTCAGAATACTTTTTTATTACTGCTGTTTGCGTCCCCTCAAACAGTCAATCATTCTATTGATTTATGCTTTAGATTGTTTAAACAACGATTTTCTGTTCATATTGAGGTTATTGGCATAAACCCAGGGTTCACACAAATTCCACAACTTGTTAATATTCAGTTAAATGTTAACAAATAAATCATATCTTGTTTACGTTAATATGGAATCTTATCGCTTATTTTTATAGACCGATAAAAAAGGTCAGCTAAAATTTACTTAAAACAATTTTTATGACCTGGAGAAAATTCAGTGGAGAGGTGATCCAATCACCCATTATGGAAGAGGTTGAAAAGGCAATTGAACGCGAAGCCGCCCTCGGTAACAAACTCAAAGTATGTATCGGCACCGACTCACAAGTAAAAGGCACCGTTACTGATTTTGCTACCGTTATTGTTTTCGTGCGCGAGCAGCGGGGAGCTTTTATGTTCATTCATCAGGAGCGTACTTCGCAAAAAATGAGCATTAAGGAGCGTATGCTGAGCGAGGTTCAAAAATCAATTGATATTGCCTACAAACTTTGCGATCTGCTTGATTTGTACGATGTGGAGCTGGAGGTACATGCCGATATTAATACCAACCCAATGTTTAAATCAAACCAGGCGCTGCATGAGGCTATGGGTTATATTTTAAGCATGGGCTTTGTATTTAAGGCCAAACCCGAGGCTTTTGCAAGTTCATACTGTGCCAATAAAATAGTGCAGTAAAAAGTGTAAAACACCCGCGGTGTATTTATATTTGATTTTTCTATAAATCGAATATGCTATGTCGCCACTAATTGAAATCAACGATCCGGCTTTGTCCGGCGCGAACACCATTCTTATCGACGCCCGTGCCGGGCAAAATACCCACCAACGCTATCTTGACGGTCATTTAAAAAACGCGGCTTTTGTTGATCTGGATAAAGATCTGGCAGCTCCCGTTACCGATGCATCCATAGGCGGAAGGCACCCCTTGCCTGATGTTGAGGACTTTGCAGCCTTGTTAGGCAAATTAGGCATTACACCCCAAAGCCATGTTGTTGTTTATGATGATAAAGCAGGCGCGTTTGGCGGTGCCCGTTTTTGGTGGATGCTCCGGGCAATTGGCCATACCAATGTGCAGGTTTTAAATGGCGGTTTGCAGGCTGCTGTAAATGCCGGCATCCCATTGAGTACGGATGTTTATACACCAGCCCCGGTTAGCCCATACCCTGTTACTGATGGCTTTAAAGGCACAGTAGATATTGAAGAGACCGGAGTTGCCGCGCATGACGCGAACCGCATTGTAATTGATGTACGTGAAACCCCGCGTTACCAGGGCCAAACAGAACCAATAGACCTTATAGCAGGTCATATCCCCGGCGCATTTAACCTGCCTTATATATATAATCTTGATGCCGATGGCAAATATCTGCCTGCCGAAACTTTACGTAAACTTTATGACGATGCCATTGATCAGGTAGCGCACACCGGCGTTATTGTACACTGCGGATCGGGCGTTACAGCTTGCCATACCCTTTTAGGAATGGAGTATGCGGGCATCAGCGGGGCAAAACTTTACGTTGGCTCCTGGAGCGAGTGGTCGCGCCGTGACCTGCCTGTGGGCACTACCAGGCGGTAAATTGCTGGCTGCTTAAAACAATTAGTCCTTACAGTTTGTCAGCAATTGGTGAAAATATACGTATTAAAAACAGAGCAGGCCATACCTATTACTTTAGATGAGGCCTGGGAATTTTTCTCGTCGCCATTGAACCTGGCCAAAATTACGCCAGTCGACATGAGCTTCGTGGTAACGTCTGACCAAACCACCAGCACCAAAGTGTACGCGGGCATGATCATTACCTACAAAATAGCGCCGCTATTGGGTATCAAGATGGACTGGATGACCGAAATAACCCACGTTGTAGAAAAACAATACTTTGTTGACGAGCAACGCTTTGGGCCCTATGCGCTATGGCACCACCAGCATCATTTTAAGGAGATAGCTGGTGGTGTTATAATGAACGATATTTTACACTACGCCATACCTTATGGTGTGATAGGCCGATTGAGCAATAGCGTTTTTGTTGGTAATAAGGTTAAACAAATATTCGCCTTTCGCGAAAAGGCTATTGAAAGGATGTTTGGGGTTTATAAAGGATAATAGTTCAATACCGCTATGGCCGCGGGGACCCTTTACTTTTGTCGCAACAAAAGTAACAAAAATACTTTTTTCTTTTTAGGCTTTTTTGCCGCACAAGGCCTTCGCCCTGCAAATCAGGCAGAACCACGGACTGCAAAAAGTTGCCCCACTGCGTTCACACAATTCCACCGCTTCAGCAAATATTAGCCATGCCTTTTACCACGCTCAAGGGCCACCAATGTTCTGTCTGCTTTCACCCAAAGCGAGCTGCATTTATCTATATGGAATTTTCTGAACTTTAGAATTTAGATAATATCATGCAAGCAAATCAAAATCGTTCCCTGAAAAGAATTAGTAGAACCTTCTTCCCCGTCAGCGGATAAGCTTCGGGTGAAAGCAGGCAGAACATGATGGCTTGTGCGGCTAATGTCTGAACCAGGATTTATAGGATTAAGAGATTGCCAAGATTTTACTTTCAATTATTCAACTCCCATGTCAGCAGATAAGCTTCGGGCGAAAGCAGGCAGAACTTGGTGGCCGTGTGGGTTGGAGGGGCATTAGCAATTTTGCAGAAGCAATGGAATTGAGCATGCGTAGCAGGGCAAAATTTAGCAGCCCGTGGTTCTGATTGATTTGCAGGGTAAGGGCTAAGAGCGCAAAGAAGCATTTCTGCTGACAGCCTTTTTGGTTACTTTTGTGGCGACAAAAGTAACTGGCCCTCCCGCGGCCAAGAGCGGGTATACGATATGCTTATACGCTTTTTACAGCATAGAAATTGCTATGCCTTCCGCTTTAATTGTTATTTAATTAAAACTGTTTTAAACAATTGATTTGGTATGCGTTGGTTTATATTTGATCAAAAACCCCGATTTGCGGATATAATGATTAACCGGTTCCTCAATAAGTTTAAACAGGGTTACAGAGATGATATTTAATATTATAAAAGCATACAAGAGGTTCAGGCTATCGTACTCAAAAGGTGAATGCCACGCTACTCCCCATTTATCATACAATTCAAAAACCTGATCATTTAAGCTATCAAACTGCGCATGCAGCAGGTTATATATCCAGCCCAGGTGTACCAGGTAAAATATGTAGGAGCTTTTGCCCAGCAGCTCAATAAAAGGCAATGCCAGGAATTTTTTAAATAAGGTGGTTTCGGTAAGTATGCCGTAAAAGAAAAGGGCTACCGCAATACATAAAAAGTAATTATTAACAATGAGGCCCACCGGGCTCTCCACTCCGGCGTTCCAGCCTTTGGGCACAGGCTGCAATGCCATTACAAACACACAAACAAATATCAGTACAAAGCCTGTATAGGTATAATTTACTTTATTGGTACGTTTAAACCCTTTTTTAAGTACATAACGGGCAAGTTGCATCCCCACAAAAAACTCAAAACAGCGCCCAAAAAAGGTAAACAACATTACAAACGTAAAATTGCCAAAAAAGCCAAACCAGTTTACATGGCTGAATATAAAGTACAGCAAAATGCCCGCACAGGTAATAATAACCGGCTGTATATAAAATTTATTAAAGCGCTTGGCTATTAAAAATACGATGGGTGCCGAAAAGTAAAAACATTCCTCTACCGTTAGTGACCAGCCCTGGGCTATGCCGGTATCCCAAAACTGGTAAAAGAAACCGCGTAAAAAAGTAATGTTCATGAGCATTAAGGCAACCGGGTGCGCATAGCCTTTGGTAATGGTTTGATCTTTCGTGATAAAGTAATAAACAAAGGCCGCTACTGTAAGTAAAAAGTACATGGGGTAAATGCGGGCCACCCGGTTTTTAAGGTATTGCAAAAACCAATCCTTACTTAAACCATGAAAATTATTATAATATCTAAAAGTTATCAAAAAGCCTGATAGCACGAAGAAAATGCTTACCCCAATGTGAAACTCGCCAAAAAAGCGTTGCATAATATGAGGAAAACTTTCATCAAAAACATAGGCAAAATGCGATATAAACACCAGGTAAGCGGCCAATGCGCGTACACCGGTTAAGGCAGGAATGTAATTTTGTTGCGCTCGTTGTGACAAAGTAGCTATAAATTTAACTATTACACCAATATTTTCAACCCGGGGGTTACAAAACTGATACCAATTGTTTGAATCAGAATTTACAGAATTTAAGAATTAACAAAATGTTATTACTGAATTTGTTGTAATGCAAATTCAATAATTCTTAAATTCTGTAAATTCTGATTCAGACAGCCGAACCCTGCACTACGCCACGGCTCAGTATCCTTTGGTCTATATAATATTGTATCTCTGATTTTTTGAGGCCCCAGTTGGGTGCTATCAGCAGTTCCCTGTCGCTCAGGCCGAAGAGGCGCTGGATCACGATATCGGGGCGTACACGGGGTAGCAGTTCGCACAGGAAATCGGCATATTCATCAATGCTGAAAACCTTAAAAGGTTCGCGTTTGTATTTTACACCCATTACCGAACCCTCAACAATGTGCAGATGGTGAAATTTAACAAACTTAATTTGCGGAAAACGGTTTATCTCGTCGGCATATTTAAGCATCATATCATGCGTTTCCCAGGGGAAACCAAATATGGTATGCACACAAATATCAAGCTTGGTGTTTTCAACCAGTTTAAGGGCTTTTATCAGCTCCTCATGATTGCAGCCACGGTTTATCTGCGCCAGGGTATCGTTATATATCGATTCCATGCCCATTTCCAGGTCGACATCAAAACGGTCGGTATAGCTCTCGAGCAGGGCTATCTTTTCCATATCAATACAATCCGGACGGGTACCTATGCTCAGGCCCACAATATCCTCGGTGCCATAGCTCAGTGCCTCGTCATACATCATCTTCAAATAATGCGCCGGGGCGTAGGTATTGGTATTAGGTTGGAAATAAATAATGAACTTATCGGCCTTGTTGCCTTTGCGGGCGCGCTCCATACCTTGTATTACCTGCTCACGAACGGTTGGCGCATTGCGACTTACTGATGGTGTAAACGAATCAACATTGCAATATGTACAGCCGCCATAGCCTTTGGAGCCATCGCGGTTGGGGCAGGTAAAGCCACCGTCAACAATAACCTTAAACACCCGCTGCCCTTTATATTTATCGCGCAGCCAGGGGCCATAATTGTTATAGCCCTTTTCCCAGGTTGGCGTTATGGAGTCTGTTAATTGCATTTGCGGCAAAGATACGGAATTTTGTTTTAGGTTCGGGATTCCCTGGAGCCGGGTGCAGCAGCAAGGGAGGGCTTGAAGTTTTTCCAAAATTCCCTCCCTAAGGCAGGGGTGCTGCTGTTATGAGCGCAATGGCAGGGAGGGGTTTGTTCCCTCTGCATGTCTTTGGCCCTTTAAGCCGGTTTTTTAGGATCGTTTGAGGTAAGGTCAATATCAGTAGTGGTTGTACCGCCTATGCTGGTATTATCGCCTGTAACAGTCAGTTGTGATGGTACAGATTTTTTTGAAGATATTCCCGGACTCAGCAAGTTAAAACAATAACCCACCAGGGTGCCTATAAAAAATATCAATACCTGCCTCGCTGTTTCTATATTATCTTTCGGTATCGGAATAAAAGTTATTAAAAAGCAGTAAATGATAACAGAACCAATTACATATGCGCATAATTTGAACAGCTTATCCCAATGATTATTGTCGTCCAAGATCTCTTTGCGTGAATCAGCCATGATGCAACAAATTTGTATTTAGGTTTATATAATAATCAGTATTAAGTACAAGTTAATTTTAATTAAACTAAGTTGCAATTGACGAGGTAAATTGTAAATTCATTATACACTTTATTTACACAAATTGTAAAGTGTGTAAAGGGAAGGATTTGGGCGTTTCCTTTGGGCCGGGCTGTACGCTCATACTGCTGCAGGCATTAGGCACAGGGCCGGTATCCGCTGCCATCCATTAACGCGGGAATGCCATAGTGCTTGTTTTATTTGTTAAACAGGTTTAAGTTTCGGTGGTGTTCACCTCCCGTCCATCTTTTTGGGTGTTTAGCCTGATTACGACACACCTCAGTAGTTAAACAACCGGTACCGAAGCTGCGGGTGATTCACTTGTTACACTGTTCGCAATAACAGGAGCTGGGGTTTTAGCCGGGAAATATTTGTTCCTGATATTTAAAAAGGGAACTTCAAGCCATGCCGTAAATAGCTTACCAGCCACCAATGAAATGATAAAATAGCCCAACAGGTAATAAATCCAATATAATTTGTTAGTTGCAACAATGGGGAAATAAACCAGGATGTAACTGCCTACAAACACATGCCATAAATATATTGCATAAGAAAGCTTTCCGATTGTGGCCATAAATATGCTCCTGAAAAATCTGCTTTTTGATTCTAAAGCAATCATTAGGATAGAGCCGAAACATAAGGGGTGAACACCAAGGGAGATAACCGACATCCACTTATTTACCTGCCGGTCAAATACGTAATTTGTTAGGAGATAACCGATACTTAATATCAGCAGATAAACCTTATACTTTTTGAAAAACGCTAGTTTTTCTGGGTAAAACTGATATAGATAAGCTAAATAAACTCCGAAAAACAAAGCATCAAGTCTGAAATGCGTGGCTGCATAATGGGTAGGGGCCCTAAAAACAGGATGATAAATATTAGCTATCAATCGGGCTATTATACCTACAACAGTTAAAAATATATAGGTTCTGGTAACAACTATATAGTTTAGTTTATTTTCAACAGGCGAAAGTGATTTTTTACTTGAATGCTTTCTTTTAATCAGGTAAACAAAATATAGCACAAGTAATATATAAAAATGCTCCTCTACATCCAATGACCAGGAATGGCCCCATCGTCCATTTGCGTAGTTATGAATAAACATAGCATCAAGAATGTAACCCCACCAGTAATATTTTTGTTTAGCCTCAACAGCTACAGGTAAATTAAAATGAAGGGAAACTATTTCGAACAGTAAGGTTGCTATCAGAAATACAAAAAACAAAGGATAAATTTTAAACCCCCGCCTGATCAGGAACCTAACGGGATTTATTGTATTTGTTAACTTATATTCCTTAAACAGAAGCCCCGAAACTAAAAAACCGCTTAACACAAAAAAGAAATCGACCCCTATCCAGCCGCCGGCTTTCAAGAATAAAATCACCGATTTAAATATATTGAATACCTGATCAGTAAAACTTTGCGAAAGCGCGATAATAGGTTCTTTTATGTGAAAAAACATTACCATTAATACAGCAATACCTCGTATTACATCTAACGCTATATTCCTGGTTTGTTTATCGCTTGCTAACATATTTAAAAATTAATAAGGTTAGATAATTTTTAAAATTAATCCCTGTTTTGTCGTAAAGATATAAATTAGGATAAGATATGAGCCTTTTTTTGCCACTTTTCCTTTCGGGCAACTGAAAAAGGAAAGTAGTTTGGCCATGGCTGCCTGGTAGCAACGGGCCAGAAAATTATTGAATATAATGACCACATAATGCATACTTAGCAGGGCGAACCACAGGTGGGACGTATGCGGTAGCAGAAGAAAAGACGACGCTTTGAAAGCGCTTGGGAATTAATGAATTTAATTGCTTTTAATAGGTTTTGAATAACTAACGCTGAAAGGTATGTTTACCGGCGCATTCCATTTGGTATCCAAACTAACTGTAAATTGTGCGGCCTTTGTAAAAAGGGCGCCGGTATATGTGTAGTTTGTGTTTATTTTAATGAGGACAGCGTCACCACCCTGACTCGGCAAAACCTTATGATTTATAACATTCCCCAGCTTATCTATACAATCTAAAGTTATCCCGCTTGAATAGAAAGATTGGTAAGGGAAAACGATCGTGCTAAATTCAAAGTTTGATTTCCCAATTTGTGATGCACTAATATTGTAACTAAACACCGCGCTGTCAAAAATGTCCTCTCTTCCGTGGAATTTTCCATTTCCGCTAAACAGGTCAAAAGCAGGCGGGTAATCGGTGAATGTCAAAATAAACTTTGCAGCATTAGCGGGTATCGCGTCGGTAATGCGAATAGTGAGCTTACTTACCATACGCTTAAGTGTAATCGCTTTACTGATAGGCGCCTTTATCAGGGTATCAAACCCGCTAAAATATATACCCGAAGTTAAAAGCGCATTATCCAGGTGGTAATATGGAAGTGTCCAGTAAATACCGCCGGAACCGTGTGTAATTTCACCAAATATTTTACCTGCCAACTGATCTCCAACTATATAAAACCAATATTGCCCATCACTTAAAGATGCTTTAAAAGTCCCGAAATTGGCATCTGTCGACTTCTGAATAATATCTTTAACAGGACCTGCTGCGAATTGAGGATATAGTTCGAATGGAGGATCCATTACAATTCCCCTATCCTTATAAATAACTAAATGCAGGTACTTTATTTGATCTTTTAACAATGCGCTCGCCTGGGTACTGTTGGTGCTTAAGTTTTGAGTGGTGCTCTCGAAACCAGGAACCGTAAAGCTAACTTCATGGAGCTTTGTACTCACTTCAGGGGGAGAAATTAGGTTTTGTGTTGAATCTTTCTTACAGGACGAAACAACGATGCATATGGCAATGCATAACAGGTAAATGTTTCTCATGATAATTGGCTGTTTCTTTAAAGTTAATTATAAAAAACGCCATAAGGTTGTAATTATATGAATATGAGCCAATAATGTATAAATAGACGAAGCCTTGCATACTTTATGACCATGGCTTTGTTAATTTTAACGAAAAGTGGTAATTGGCGAATTTTTGTCAATTGCAAGGTAGGATCAGGTTTGAGGAAATTTAATATCTCTCCAGTATTTAAACATGGCCCAGGATACAGCACCCAGATAAGTAACTGTTTTATCAGGAGATATTTTAATCAGATAAGCGCCCGTCCAGTTAAAAGGCGACACATCAGGGAAGCTGGGATAACCCGTAGCTGACCGGGGTTCATTGATGGGGTGGTGGGCGATGATGAGGGTAATCTGATTATCGACTGGTTGTTCCTGAATAATGGACAGCATCCCTTTAAACAAGCCATCGGGATATACCGTATGACTGAGGTGATTGATCCTGCCATCGAGGACTGGCGCAGGGCTGGCATTGATGAGCTTTGCCGTTTCCAGCGCTCTGTTAAACTCGCTGCTGATTACTCTTTTAATCGGATAACTGAGATCTTTAAAAACCTGACCCAATATGGTAGCTCTTTGTACTCCCTGGGCGTTCAGTTGCCTTGCCAGTGCGGAATCAGCAGATTTCCACCAGTTGGGTGGCCCCATATTGGAATGGTTCACAGAAAAGTCAACACCAATGCTTGCATCTGCATGCCTGAGCACGATGGCATAGGTTTCACCCTTTGCCGGAAATGTTTGTAATGTTTTCCAACCTTGCTGATAAGCAGCAAAAGCATTGGTGGCTAAAGCTCCATGGTAATGTTTATAAGGAAGGTCCTGGTTGATGTCGGTTGCACCCAGCGCGTAAATTATAAGTTTAGGCTTAGCAGTATTTTTCCAGGTAATTTCAACAGGCACGATTTCGGCTGAGGTTAACCGCCTGATCAAACCCGAATTTGTAATTTGAATATGCGGGTCTGCGGAGGAAAAAGTAGCAGCTTCACTTGTGAGTATCTGGTAATTATTTTTGTTAACAAACAAAAGCTGATCGGTAAATTCCGGCGACGTAATTTTCAGGTTGTCCTTTACAGGAGCGGGCATATCTCCGGCTTTTTCCCGGGAGCAGCCAGCTAATAATATTATAGCGATGAACAGGATTTTTAAAGCTTTCATAATCTGTTGAACTTAATACCGGTAGCTTTATGCCAGTACGATTAAATGGTGTCTTTTCGTATGGATCGTATTTGGTTATAAATTGATAACACAAAATAGTGTTATTTGCAACAGGAAAAAACATCAATTTGGTAACAATCGCACAGCTGTTGGCTGTGAATCAGCAATTTGTGGGAATGACATGCATTTTTTTGATTAGAAAGGAAGGTTAGGATTGTTCATGATTGACTGGCTGAGGTCTTGTATAATGCAGCCCTTGCTTTGTC
The DNA here is from genome assembly GCF_050433765.1 of Mucilaginibacter lappiensis. Lineage (GTDB taxonomy): Bacteria > Bacteroidota > Bacteroidia > Sphingobacteriales > Sphingobacteriaceae > Mucilaginibacter > Mucilaginibacter lappiensis_A. Next base: position 36,559 of record NZ_JBNPWP010000017.1, read on the forward strand.
AGCAGGAAGCAAGGAAATTATTGAATGTAATGATCACATAATGCATACTTAGCATGCGGACCACAAGTGGCACGTTTGCGGTAGCGGGGGCGCACACGTGCCCCGTGTGCTTCATACCAATAATAGGATGATAGGCCCCTTGCTTAATCTAAATATTACACCAGTAAGTCCACTTAATAACCCCCCGCTGGCGCACGTGTGCCGCGTATGCTTCGTGTTAATAACATGGTGGTAGCGAGCGCTTGGTCAGCAAGAAGCAAGATATTATGCTTCCTCTCTCTTTGCCAATTTTATACAAGATAAAAAGCCTGAAAATCAACAAAGTGCAGGCTTTTATTTTAACGAAATGGCGGTATTATACCTCAAGCCTCATTAAATTACGGAAATTTTTTAATTATTTGGGTACTGTTCCAGGCGGTATCTAAAAAAATATGAAAACTGCCTGAGCCATTGGCGGGGTTACCACCAAACATATTCCCTGTTAATACCGTGCGGGTATTAATTGCACCATTAACATTCGGAATAACTTTTTGCGAAATCATTGGTAAAAACCCTAAATTATTAAAACTATTATATTCCGCCACAAAATACAGATTTACTGTAAATGGGGAGATATATAAAAAAGGGGTTGAGTAAAGCTTGTAATTTACCGTTCCAATATCAGCAGGAAGAATTGTGACAGCAGAAGAATAATCCCCATTAGGATCACCTTCTGCTCCCGAAAGCGGGAGTGCCGCAGTGCCACTTCCGATATAAAACTTATATCCTATCTGTGTGGGCGCATGCATATATATAAAAGCCGTTTTCGCATTCGCAGGTATCGCGTCTTCAATATTTACCTCTATCTGTGAAGTGATTCTGTCAAGACTAATATTCTGACTAAAATCGCTGTTAGTAACAGTTAAGGGAATTTTTTTGTAAAATGCATCCTGGGTAAAAGTGCCTGAATATTTTAACACATCTGTACCCAGCTGGCTGGTTGGAGTTTCAGCGGGGAGCACGCCATGTCCAATACCAGGTATAATATCCCTGGCCAATTGGAATCCCGTTTTACCGGCTGCCACCACAAGCGTATATTTTCCGGGCGCGAGTGTATCAACATAAGTATAGGTATCGTTATTAACGATCACACGTCTGGTGTGAACATTATTTCCTCCCGAATTATAAACAGCAAAATACATAACATCCACCAGGTCATCGACCGCATGTGCTGTTTTATCACTGCTGTTTACTTGTAACTTAGTTGAGTTGATACTTATGGAACTTTGCGAAAAACCAACATTGTAGGTGATCTTGTGCGGCCCATTATTAATAACAACATTATTTGTATGTTCCTTTTTACAGGATAACATGAATACCATTAACGACATTAAATACCAATGATTCTTCTTCATTTTATTTGTAGTAATGATTTTTTTTAAAAATGGATGGTGATAGGAGTAACATTCCACTGGGTGTTTAAAGTTACATTACCGGGGCTGCCGCCACCGAATAATTTTCCAGACAATAATGTAATTGTATTTCTTTGAAAAACTACGTCGCCCACAGCTACCTGCCCCAGTATTTTAGAATTTGCATCATAACATGTTATAGTAATAGTAAAGGGTTTGCCCATGGTTAAAACATTCTTAGATATTTTGTAGTTGGTAGTTCCTATAGCGCTACCGGCGATGGTAGTAATATCAGAAATATTTTTTATGCCGTCGTACTCAACAGGAACGCCTGTGTCAAATCTTAAAAAACAACGTTCATAATCAGTACCTGTTGAAATAACAATTTTTTTGGCTGTAGCTGGTAACGGGTCTTCAATATTTACCTGCAGTTGTGCTATCAGGCGGGTTAGGTTAACGCTTTGATTAATATCGGTGTTACCTACTACCAATGAAAAATTGCTATAAAATGTGTCTTTCCAGCCAAACGGACCAGGTAACGGGCTATCTACATATAGATCATTGTAGTAAATAACAGGCTCGTCGTGTCGGTATCCAATTTTAAATGCCAGGCCCGACATTCCTGCCGCAACGGAAACTTTATAATTACCGGCGGGAAGTTTATCGGTGAAGCTTCCAAAATTGGCTGTTGTTGAATCCTGGCTTAAAGCATGCACCTGGACGCCATTCACATCATAAACCGCGTAGTAAAGCGTTTTTAAATAACCGGAGTTAATATCAATAACATTGGTTTTAAGCCCATTAACGGCTAATTTTTTATCAGTTAAACTTTGGGGTAATTTACTGACGCCGGAAGCAGTAAAATGTATATTATAAAGCTTTTGCGGCTCCGTTACTACCGGCTTAGATGAATGATCTTTATTACACGACAAATTAAAAAGGCACACTAACAGGAAAATGAGGGAGAATAATTGTTTTGTCATGGTTTAGGCATTTGTGATACAAAAGTATTAAAATAATATCACAACAAGTATTAAAATAAATATCAAACTTTACTGGCGCAAGTATGTCCTCTTGCTGGCGCATGCGTGCCGCGTGTGCTTCATGCCAATAATAGGATGATAGGTCCCTCTCTTCGCTGGCGCACGCGTGCCGCGTGTGCTACACACTCGCACGGGTTAGACAGTGTCAAGTATCTTTACATTATCAGGATTTTTTTGTCAATTAATATATTAACAATATCACCAACTTTTGGCGTTTTCTGGGGTTCAAATGCTTGTTTTATGGTTACTTGTCTATATGAAGTACCCGCAGTTTCAATTTCCAAAATAATTTTCATTACTGGTCGTGCATATATATTCACTGTACCAGTCTCTATCAATGTCTTATTAATGCCAGTTACTTTTGCCACAGCAGAAATTCCATTTTTTAAGAGATAGCTTCTCCTCTTGCGATAAATGAATGTGTTCAAAACACAAAAGACGACAAATACAAGGCAATAAATAACGATTTTTTCCAAGTCTATATTTTTTATTGGGACAATTTCATAGTTACTTCTAAATATTACACCAATAAGTCCACTTAATAACCAGCTGGCGGTTTTTAACGGTAAACGGCGAAGGGGTGTTGTTATCGCCATAAACAATAAAAAAGTCTGACGCGGGTTTGTAGCGCCACTGCATCCGGATGTTGGTGTTGATGTTTTTAATTTGTCCGTTATACTGCAAGTAGGTGGTAAAGTAAAGTTTATTGCTAATGGTAATATCGGTACGCGGACCAACCAGCCAAAAACTGGTATTGCCATAAGGCTGGGGCAGGCGCAAGTCGTTATATGAACTGTTTATGGCTATGTTTACATAAGGCTGAAAGCGGTATCCCAACTGCCCGATGATGGTTGTTTTGTGACCGTTTTGATAATAGCCACCGTAGGCGGCTTCGGCAAGATAGGTGAACAGGGCCTGGGGTTTAGAAGCAAACTGGGCATCAACCGTGTTCCAATGGTTTTGCGTGCCGATGGGCAAAGGTGTTTTGCCGGTATTGGTTGGATCAAAAGGTACCAGCAGTTTAATATAATCATTTATAGCCGACAGGGTAAACGTGCTGCGGTTACGCAGGGTAATGAGGTAGGCAAGGGTGCTTTCGTTATCGGTACGTTTAAAACTTTCGTCGAAATAATAGTTGGAAGTAAGCTGTATACCGTGACTTAAAATGGCTCCTGATTTAGGGAAAAAGTTACGCAGCAATAACGGACTGATCTTGTTGTAACCCGTTCGCGGCACATAACCAACTCCTGCCGTATAGTTTTTGCCAACGTACTCTTCCTGCAAATAAGCTGTCCAGTATTTACTGAGGTATTGGAGGTGACCGGCTGCTACCACATCACGGCCCTTTAATCCCGGGGTAAATGATTTTATAGCCAGCAGCTTACCCGTTAACAGGTTATTTGACGATGCCAGATTAAACTCCATACCCACATTACGGTTGTATTGGTTGCCGGGTGTTGCCGTGCCTGTGGCATCTTTATTAATGAACATAAAGCCAATATTGGAGCGGGCAAAAACACGGCGCTGCAAAGTAAGTACGCCATAATTTTGCGCCGGGGTAGCGGCAACATCCGATGCGCCGGTTTGTATATCCATTAAACCCACGCGCCAATCCTTATCAATTTTACCGGTAAGCCGGGTTCCAAACCTGATGGGGGCGTTAAGCCCGATACGCCGCGAAAAAAAGGGCCGGATATCGGCATAACCAAAGTTGGCGAACAGGTCGCCGTTCTCTAAAAAGAACTGACGTTTTTCGGGGAAGAAAAGTTCGTAGCGATTGAGGTTAACCACCTGCTGGTCCACATCTACCTGCGAAAAATCGGGATTAACGGTAAGATCAAGATTCAACGATGAGGTAAGACTTACCTTGGCATCACCACCGATCTCCTTGCGCCAGGCCACTCCGGTTTTGGCTTGATAATCTTTAGATACACCCGCCAGCGCGTAGGGAATTATCGAGATATTGGTACCGGCATCAGGAGGTGGCTCGTCCCAAACCAGCGAACCGGTATAGGCCAGCGATGCGGTAGGGAACTGCCTGGGTATGGGTGTCCAGCTTGATTTTTCGGTAGTTTTAAGATCATTACGGCTAAAGTTGATGCCCCACACATCAACGCCTTTTTTGTAGCGGATACTTTTAAAGGGGATGGCGGCTTCAAATACCCAGCGGTCGGGATAGTTTTTTACCACTGATGTCCACTTGTTATCCCAGCTCAAATCAACCTTGCCACCCTCATACATGGTGCCATCCCACTGGCCCCCGGCGGCGTTGGCTCCAAAACTAAAGCCATCGGTACGGGTATCAAAAGGGTCAAGAAAAAATATAAAGTTGTCGTTTTTTACAAAGTTAAAATCGCGCTTCATGGATTCTACCATGTATTGCCCCGGCCCTTGCGTATAACATGTGGCTATGATGTAAATGTTGTTATTATCATAGGTCATGCGCACATCGGTTTGCATTTTGGCCCGGCTGGTATCCATAGGTAAAACCATAAAAAAGTTACTGGCCGAATCTGCCTTGAGCCAGGCATCGTCCATAATGCCATCAATAGTGATAGGCCCGGCCGACTTGCGGATGTGGTACTGGTAACCGGCATTCTTTTTTTGGGCGTTTGCCTGAAAAGCGAACAGGAACAAAGCCAGCATTAATATTATTTTTCCTGGCGATAGGGGAAGGGTAACGTTCAAAATTAATGCTGGTGTGATGGGTTGTTAAATCGATTTATGTACGGGCAAGTTAATAATTATGTAGGTTTCAGAGAAGTTGATCTCAATTATTTCGGGATCGCACAAGCAAGGTAGCGAACATGTTACATTTATTTGCATGTGACATGTTTAAACAAGTTCAGCATGGCTTTGGTTCCATTCCCTCCCCACGGGAGGGGCGTGCCGGACTGTGCGGTGGCAGGGAGGGGTTTATTCGTGAGACAGGTCATATAAATCCCTCCCTACACCCTCCCAAGGGAGGGAATCGCTCAGGCCAACACTTTAAAATTTAATCCTGTCTTTTCATAGGCTATTACTCACGGGAGGGGCGTGCCGGACTACGTGATGGCAGGTAGGGGTTTATACATGTGATTAATATTTAATAATCCAATAAACCCCTACCTCCCCCTTCCCCAGGGAAGGAATCGCACTGCCTCTGCTTTTTCTTATCTATAAGCTAACTACCATTCCTTTACCGGCGTATTTTACCACCTTATCGGCTTTATCAGTTATCTCCACATCGGCACCGTGCGCGCCTTTTACCATCACGATGTTGAACGTGCGGTTTTTAAGCATACCAGGGAATTTACCTTTGGTATCGGATATGGTGAGCTTGCGGGTTTTGTCGTTCCAGTTCAGAGAGAAAGTGGCATACTGGCCTTTTTCGTAATTGTAATTATCGTTCTCATCCTCATAAAACATAAACGAACCATTGGCACCGGGATAAATACGCAGCTCGATGTTATCGGCCGGTTTTTCGGTAGCATATTCCATGTGCGGACCCATCGGAACAATGGAGCCGGCTTTAACATATAATGGCAAAATTTCGATAGGCGCGGCCGCGCTAATGCTTTGTCCTCCTTCAAGCAGTTCGCCGGTCCAAAAGTTGTACCATTTGCTGGCGGCAGGCAGATACACCTGGCGGGCTTTGGCCTTCCTGTCGGCATCGGCCGAGGTGTATAATTGTTCGGTTACCGGGTTCACCATAAATGCCGGACCGAACATATATTGATCAGGTATGCCGTAAACTTTGCTGTCGTTCCTGAAATCAAAGGCCAGCGAACGCATAATGGTATAATTATCGGTAGTTACACGACCTGCCAGTGAATAAATATAGGGCATCAGCCGGTAGCGCAGCTTATCAAAGTTTAACAGAATGGCTTTGGTTTTATCATCCCAGTTTTTGCTGAACAATGCCCGCTCACCCTTGCCGTGAATGCGGAATATGGGGCTGAACGTGCCAAACTGGAACCAGCGGGTAAACAGTTCGCGCTTATCGGGTTGCGACCAGTCGGCAGGTTTCCAGTGGAAGTGATAACCGCCGATGTCTGAAGTCCAATAAGGCAGGCCCGATGTACAGGCATTGATACCCTGCGGTACCTGGTTCTTAAAATCTTTAAAAGTACACTCAATATCGCCCGACCATAAGGTGGAAGCATTGCGCTGCTCGCCGGCAAATGACTGCCTTACCAAAAAGAAAGCACGCTTGCCGGGAATATCCCTGCGCCAGCCTTCATAAACGCCTTTGGTATGTTGCAAAGAGTAAGTATTAAAATAATCGATCCCCTTACCAATGCTGAAATTGCTTTGGCGGCGCGCATCCTGCAGGGCGCCATTGTCGGGCTCACACTGGTCAATCCACCAGGCATCCCAGCCATAGCGTTTTATCAGGCTGTCGCGGGCCTGGTCCCAGTAAAGCTCGCGGGCTTTGGGGTTGTGGGCATCGTAGTAAGTATCAAACGTGTGGGTAACTACGTTGTCCCAGGTAATATCGGTTAAGCCGCCCATTTTTTCCAGGGCGTCATAGTTGGGTGTGCCTTTGCCAAATACCGGCCAAATGGATATCATGGCGTGAATGTTGGCTTTGTGCAGTTCATCAACCATTTGCTGTGGATGCGGGTAACGCTCGGGCTTCATCACATGCGAACCGATAGGCAACGGATCCCAGTAATACCAGTCCTGCACAATTACATCAACCGGGATATGGTTGTTGCGGTAATTATCTTTAACGCCAATGATCTCCTCTTCGCTCATATACCTGTCTTGTGACTGGAACAAGCCAAAGGCCCATTTCCCAAACATGGGCGCACGACCTGTAGCGGTACGGTACAGATCAATAATATGATCAAATGACGGGCCGTAGAAGAAGAAATAGTCAACCTGTTTGCCGCTTTCGGATACGTATTTGAATTTAGTGTTATCAGCCTCGGCGCCATAAAAATTGGAGGCCGAATAGTTATCCCACAGCAAGCCATAACCTTTGGTTGATAGCAGCACCGGGATAGCGCCGGTAAGGTATTTGATCAGCAATTCCTGGTTGCGCCCCTTATAGTTAATGGACAGGGAATCAAGCGGGTGACAGCCCAGACCAAACAAACCCTCGTTTTGCGGCGATATGAATTGCGTGCTGATGGTATTGGTACTGATGCCCGCAACAGTAGCCGGGGTAATGGTTTTGTTGTCGCTGTCTTCGGCGGTGATGATGTTGCCTTTTAAATCGGTGTAGGTTATGGCATTGGTGGCCTTGTTTACCCTGATCTTTAATTTAGCCGTGGTGATGATCACCTCTGTTTTGGTTTCGGTAACCTGGTAAGCGGTTGGCGCTTTCCAGCTATTGTTAACCACTAAGGATGGTTTTGTTTCAAAAGCATCAAATATGGTGTACTTTACTTCAACAATATCGGCACGGCGAACCAATACTTTCATCAGTCCCTTATCCAAAGAAAAGGTAACGCCATCAACACCTTTTTTAAAGGATTTAACAGTTGCATTTGCGGGTATAATCGCTATGCAACCTGTCAGCAAAAACAATAACGCAATCGATTGTTTTATTTTTACATTTAGGTGGAGTAAGTTTTTGATCATATTGAACATCAGTATATTGGTTTATAATTAGTGTAAGAGTAACACTTGCTTTGAAAATGTGAATATAGGTTACTTTTTTTAATTTGTAAAGAGTTTTTTTGAGGAGGTGCGGGGAGTGAGGATGGGGGTGCGGGAGGCACGATATTTATTATTTTTTTGCTTTTTGGATATTAACGAATTTTTGTACTGTGAATTGAGAAGTATTGCTTCCTAAATGCCCATATCCATTTTTATTGCTGTTATCGAAAAAGCCAATAGCATCAATAATTAAATAGCTGTTCCAGTAGTGTTCATGAACATATTTAAGTAATTTTAGGTTTTGGGGATTGAGATAAACGCTATCGGGAATTTCTAAATCAGTATTACCGTCAAAGTCTTTACATTTTTTATCAATGGGAGATAGTCTCCAGTATTCATCCACACCGTTGTATGCAAATCGTGTGTAAACCAATTCGTGTTTATGATTTGGAAGTTCACAAGCATTAATGTATTCAGGATCAGAGATGCTAAGTATTGGAGGAGGGAACATTATAGGTTCTCTTTTTTGCCCCCATGTAACTTGAGTTAGCATTATGAACGCAAAAGTTGCAATTAAAACTCCTTTCATTTCCCTTTACAATCAATGTTTCACCTCTTTACCAAATAGCTTTTCGCCCACCTCCACAGCAATATTTAACTGGTTCTCATCCGGTGGCTTAGGACAAGCGTAGCCACTTGCAAAAGCGCAGTATGGATTATAGGCTTTATTAAAATCAATCACTACAGTGCCGTTTTTAAAGTCGCCGGTACGCAGGTCGATATACCGGCCGGCCCCATAGGTATCCTTACCATTGGTATCATCCGTAAACGGCAGGAATAAGTAATCGCTATACAGTGGGTTTTTAGATAATGCAATGCTTTTATACACCGTTAGCTGCATGGGTTTACCTTTAAGCATAAACTTCAGCACCGCATAACGCTCATATTGCTGGCCCGCACCGCTAAATACCGGCATTAAAAAAGCAGGTCCGTTCATTACAACCTCGGCTTGTGCTGTTACCCTGTATGTACTGTCGGCATCATAAAAACGCAAAAATTGCAGATCATCCTTTTTTAGCGGGGAACGTTCATCCTTCAGGAAATCATTCATGTAACCTTTGCGGTAATCGGCAATCTGCGTTTTATAGTCCTGTGCAAAACAGTTCAGGCTCACCATAAATAGCAAAACCAGGAAATATCTCATGATCATGGGTTTTCTTTTTAAAGAATTGCAATATATGCAAAATGCGATGCATTAGGGAGTGGGAATAAAAGCAGGTATACTCACCCGATCTACGCTTCGCTGGATCACCCTCTCTTCGGCTTCGCCGGAAAGAGGGCAGGTAAAAAATTTGTCATGCTGAACGGAGTAAAGCATCTGTTCTGCGATTTGCATATCAGCGAATAGATCCTTTGTTATCGCTACCCATGACGTGTTTGTTTTTAGTTCCCCTCTTGAGAGGGGGCGCGTAGAAATCGAGGGTGGCAGGGGTGTGTTTATACGTGCGATGAAAAGGACACACCCCTCCACCCCTCTCAAGAGGGGAATCGCGCAGCCATCCGCTCCCTACGTCATTTAATCTTTAGATACCGCTGGTTTTTAAAACTCAGGATAACAAATTAATATTAACATTCCATCCCCTTCTTTCCGCCGCAGGCGAAGAGAGGGGTGCCGCGCGGAGCGCAGGCGGGGTGAGTCGTCTGCATCATTTCCATAACACAATTTTTCAAGCCGTTGTTGGAGTTGTCTCACGCCGTTGTTGGAGTTGTCTCCAACAACTTTTATCTGCTATTAATTGCCTAAAACGATTTACAGAAATATATATTTGCTTATTGAACCTTCAAAATACCAATAAACTTATGGACAATAAACCACTTAGAAGCAGGGGATGGTTTGGTAAAACGGGCAAGGATGGTTTTATATACCGGGCCTGGATGAAAAATCAGGGTATCCCGGCGCACCAGCTGCAGGGCAAGCCGGTGATTGGCATCTGTAATACATGGTCGGAGTTGACGCCCTGTAACGCGCATTTCAGGGAACTGGCCGAATCTGTAAAGAATGGTATTTATGAGGCGGGCGGCTACCCGGTGGAGTTCCCGGTAATGTCATTAGGCGAAACCCTGATAAAACCCACCGCCATGCTGTACCGCAACCTGGTGAGCATGGATGTGGAAGAATCCATCAGGGCAAACCCGCTTGATGGTGTAGTACTGCTTTGCGGTTGCGATAAAACAACACCCGCCCTTATCATGGGTGCTTGCAGCGTTGATATACCAACTATTGTAGTTTCGGGCGGGGCTATGCTTACGGGTAAATACCGCGGGCATGATATAGGTACCTCAGATATCTGGCGTTTTTCTGAAGATCACCGGGCCGGCCATATGAGCGATGAGGAACTGTATACCGCCGAAGCCTGCATGGCCCGCAGCCGTGGGCATTGCGCGGTAATGGGCACTGCCTCAACCATGGCCTGTATGGTAGAATCATTAGGACTTTCGCTGGCCGAAAACGCTGCTATTCCTGCTGCCGATTCGCGCCGTAAAGTGCTGGCACATCTGTCGGGTAACCGCATTGTTGATATGGTGCGTGAGGATCTTAAACTGTCAGACATACTTACGCCGCAGGCCTTTGAAAATGCCATCAGCGTAAACGCGGCTATTGGCGGGTCAACCAATTTTATTATCCATTTACTGGCCATTGCCGCCCGTATCGGGGTGGATCTGAATATGGACGATTTTAACACCACGGCCAAGCGCATCCCGCTGCTGGCCAATCTGCAGCCATCGGGCAAATATTTTATGGAGGATTTTTATTATGCCGGGGGATTACCTGCCTTAATGAAAGAATTGCATGAGGTATTGCATGGCGATACCATTACAGTGAGTGGCAAACCCATGAGGCACAATTATGAGCATAGCGAATGTTTTAACCGCGACATGATAGCTACCTGGAAAAAGCCATTTAATGAGGTGGCTGGTATTGTAGTGTTAAAAGGTAATTTGTGCGAGAACGGCGCGGTACTAAAACCATCGGCGGCAAGTACTGAGCTGATGATCCATACCGGGCGTGCCATTGTATTTGAAGATATTGAAGATTATAAACGCAAGATAAATGATCCCGGACTGGAGGTTGATGAAACCAACGTGCTGGTATTAAAAAATGTTGGTCCCAAAGGCTATCCGGGTATGCCCGAGGTGGGTAATATGGCCATCCCCAAAAAACTGCTGGACAAAGGCGTGCGGGATATGGTGAGGATATCTGACGGGCGCATGAGCGGTACGGGTTTTGGCACAGTGGTGCTGCATGTATCGCCTGAGGCGGCTGTTGGTGGCACCCTGGCCATTGTGCAGGACGGTGATATCATCAGCCTTGATGTGTATGCCGGGACCTTGCACCTGGAAGTAAGCGACGAAGAAATAGCAGCCAGAAAAGAACAGCTTGTATTGAGCACCAATATAGCCAAGCGTGGTTATGTGCATTTATACCAAACCCACGTGGAACAGGCGCACCTGGGGGCTGATTTCGACTTTTTAAAAGGCGGATCGGGGAGTGAAGTGGTGAGAGATTCGCATTAATTATTGAATTAATGAGTTATTGAATTACTGAATTGTAAGTCTGGCAAAGTAAGATTTTGCGCAGCGGGCTGGAGCGATTCCCCTCTTGAGAGGGGTGGAGGGGTGTGTTTTTTAGGGCGAATAATAACACACCCCTGCAACCGCACTACCGACGCGCCCCCTCTCAAGAGGGGAACTGGAATTGAATTGAGATTAATGTATCAACCTAAATAAAAAAATGACAGCTAATAATTTTACCGGGCAGGTAGCTATTGTAACGGGAGCAGGGCAGGGCATAGGTTTTGAAATTGCTAAACAAATAGCCCTGCAGGGCGCGGCTGTGCTTATTAATGATGTGGATGATGAGCTGGCAGTTAAAGCTGCTGAAACTATTAATAAGCTTGGTGGCAATTGTATCGACTTAGCCGGCGATGCTGCCGATATAAATTTTATACAGCAAATGATTGATACGGCGGTACAGCAATTTGGTAAACTAACCATAGCCATTGCCAATGCCGGCATCACCTTATATGGCGATTTTTTGGATTACCCGGCGTCATCCTTACAAAGTGTAATGAACCTGAACCTGCAGGGTAGTTTCTTTTTAGCCCAGCGAACAGCAAGACAGATCATTAAACAACAGAGTGGTGGCAGTATATTGTTCATGTCGTCGGTAACGGGGCACCAGGCGCATAAGGACCTGGCGGCGTATGGCATGACCAAGGCCGGACTTGAAATGCTGGCCAAAAGCCTGGTGGTGGAGTTATCGCCCTATCAGATCACCGTAAACACCGTGGCCCCCGGCGCCACCCTTACCGAACGCACCATGGAAGATGCCGGTTACCAGGATACGTGGTCGCGTATTACGCCTATGGGGCGGCCCGCTACCGTGCAGGATGTGGCCAGTGCTGTTTTGTTTTTAGTATCGCCACAGGCAAATCACATCACCGGGCAAAATATAGTAGTTGATGGCGGATGGACGGCAGTGAGCACATCGCCCTATTAACTTTCAAGCGGGTAAGCTCTTAACCTGTTCCATTCGGGATGGCGTTTGAGGTATACCAGTATATACGCACAAAGCGGTATGATCTTTAAATGGTGCTGCTCCAGGTAAGTAAATGCTTTCTCAAGAAGGGCCGATGCAACCCCCTTACCCTCCAATTCCACAGGAACTTCGGTATGTATCAAATATATCTTGTCGCCTCTTAATTTATAATCAATAAAGGAACGTACACCTTCAACCGTGAGTTCAAAGTTATGCCGGGCTTCGTTATTTATAAGTGGGATGTCTTCGTATTTCATATTTTTGCAGATATATAGTGTATTTTTATGATGTATAACAGATTTTTTACACAATATTGATAGCTTGTTAGCTCATTTATATGAGTAATAAAGATATAAACAAGTGCTGAAAACACTAATTGTAAATATTTTTTATTGGTGATAATTAACCAAAATTAAATAAATTGGTCAATAATGCGTTTGTAGAGTGACTGAAATGAATAATGAGTAGCTTGTTTGCGTTTTGTTCATTTCTTTAAATTTTAATTAGTTTTGATTTGTATTTATACTTTTATAAAGTTACTTTAAGGCACATTGTATTTTCGCTGAAAATGAAAGCTATCGTGAAACAAACTAAGCAAATATTATTACAGCTTGTGCTTTTGTTTTTTGTTACGAATAGCGGTGGTGCACAAGTAAAGCGTCAGCAGTTACCAGGTTCTGGTAAAAGGAAGCCTGTACCCGTACGAATTAAAAATACACCCCCGGTAAGTGTTCAGCTTAAGGAGTTTTCACAGCTTTTAGCTCAGGCCAGCATTACTTTTACATTTCCAAAAGGATTTAAAGAGATAGCGGCGGTAAATAATGAGGACTTTTCTTTTGATTATGCCATGGAAATGCCGAATAAGGATTTTGAAGTATGGTTCCAGGTAAAATCGCAAAAAGAAAACTGGGCCAGTTACGAACGATCGCAAAACGATAATAGCAGCAGCCAGCTTGCAAATCCTGATTCATTGTACCTGGATATGGGTAAGGCCCATGCCACAGCTTTTACGGGCGACAGGAATTATTTTGTACGTAACATGCCGCAAAATGTGTTAGACAGATATAATGCCGATGCCGGTAAATCATATCTGCTTAACCTGCTCGATCTGCCAGCTACCAAGCATTATAAATACGCCTTGTTAATTACCCTGCAGCGAAACCACACCGGTACTATTATGATGGTTTGTTTTACCAACGAGAAAGACCCCGAGTTTTTTAAGAACATTGATAGGGCCACTAATTGCCTTAAGTTTAAACCATAATAACATAATGTTAATAAGTTGACAGTTTTGAGCGATAAGTTCAAAACCGAAACTATATTTTTGCAAACGGGTGCGTATACGCGCCTATTTTTAAAATCTACTTTATAAATGGCAGAACCAGTTAATTATAGTGAAGATAGTATCCGCTCACTGGATTGGAAAGAACACATCCGTTTACGCCCCGGAATGTACATTGGTAAACTGGGCGATGGCTCGGCATATGATGATGGGGTATATGTGTTGCTGAAAGAGATCATTGATAACTCGATAGATGAGTTTGTAATGGGATCGGGCAAAACCATTGAGGTAAGCATGAGCGATCATAAAGTATCTGTGCGCGATTATGGCCGCGGTATACCCCTTGGTAAGGTGATCGATTGCGTATCAAAGATCAATACCGGTGGTAAATATGATAGTAAAGCATTCCAAAAATCGGTGGGCTTAAACGGGGTGGGTACCAAGGCGGTTAATGCTTTGTCGAACACGTTCATTGTACAATCATACCGTGACGGCCGTACCAAGCTGGCCGAATTTGCCAAAGGCGAACTAATTCGTGATGAAACGGAAAAGGAAACCACCCAGCGCAACGGTACCGCCATTAACTTTATTCCCGACGATACCATTTTTAGGCATTACCGCTTTATACCGGAGTTTGTGGAGAGCATGATCTGGAATTACGTATTCCTTAACTCGGGCTTAACGCTAAACTTTAACGGTCAAAAATATTTTTCAGAACGTGGGCTTTATGACCTGCTTACCCGCAATACCGATGTAGATACCCTGCGCTATCCCATCATTCACCTTAAAGGCGAGGATATTGAGATAGCCATGACCCACGGCCAGGCTTATGGCGAGGAGTATTACTCCTTTGTGAACGGGCAAAATACCACACAGGGCGGTACGCACCAGGCCGCTTTTCGCGAAGCTGTGGTAAAAACCATCCGCGAGTTTTATAAAAAAGAGTATGACGCGGCCGATATCCGTGCTTCTATCGTGGCTGCTATTGCCATCAAAGTACAGGAGCCGGTATTTGAATCGCAAACTAAAACCAAGCTCGGCTCACAAAACATTGCCCCGGAAGGACCATCCGTTCGTGGTTTTATCAATGATTTTGTTAAAAAGGAACTTGATAACTACCTGCATAAAAATACAGCCGTTGCCGATGCATTGCTGAAACGCATTTTGCAGTCGGAAAGGGAACGTAAAGATATTGCCGGTATTAAAAAGCTGGCCAATGAGCGCGCAAAAAAAGCATCGCTGCATAACCGTAAACTGCGCGATTGCAAGCTACACTTTGAAGATACCCATGAACGCCGCCAGGATACCACCCTGTTTATCACCGAGGGCGACTCGGCAAGCGGGTCTATCACCAAATCGCGCGATGTAATGACGCAGGCTGTGTTCAGCTTAAAGGGTAAACCGTTAAACTGCTACGGACTAACCAAAAAAGTGGTTTATGAGAATGAGGAGTTTAACCTGCTGCAGCATGCCCTGAACATTGAGGACGGACTGGACGCCCTGCGTTATAACAATATTGTAATAGCTACCGATGCCGATGTGGATGGTATGCACATACGCCTGCTGCTGATGACCTTCTTTTTGCAGTTTTTTCCTGACCTGGTAAAAGCTGGGCATGTATTTATCCTGCAAACACCATTGTTCCGCGTACGTAATAAAAAGGAAACTATTTATTGCTACAGCGACGAAGAACGCAGAAACGCGATTGCCAAATTGGGCAACAAGCCAGAGATAACCCGCTTTAAAGGATTAGGCGAAATATCGCCCGATGAGTTTGGACTGTTTATTGGAAAAGACATCCGCCTTGACCCGGTGATATTGAAGGATGCCAACATTAAAGGCCTGCTGGAATATTTCATGGGCAAAAATACGCCGAGCCGCCAGCTGCATATTGTAAACAACCTGCGGGTGGAGAAAGATGACGAAAGCATCAATCCGCTGGTTGCCGAAGAAGCGGATAGTTTGGCCTTGCCGGTAGCGGTGTAAGGTTGCCTGAACCTGGATTAAATTTAAACGCGTCATTGCGAGGAACGAAGCAATCTTTACACAGGCAGGTCAAATATTCAAGGTTTGTAACCTGGTATCCGCTCTGTACAGCATAGAGATTGCTTCGTTCCTCGCAGTAACGTTATTTTATTCCTGGCATCACATGTGTCGCTCATAATCTGTTTAATCCCGGTTCAGACAAAATCACAGTCAAAAAAAACTTATTTCAAAAATAATCCTTATCTTGTTTCCCCCGCTTTTTTTAAGGGGAAATTGTTATGATTAACCATGAGATAAAAATTGCTTTTGACGAATATGATTCGCTAAAAGATCTTGACACCGCCGACTATGATCTGTGCCTTGAGGCGGCCACCGCGTTAAAAAACTCACATTCACCATATTCAAAGTTCCGGGTAGGGGCGGCCCTGCGTTTGCACAGCGGCAGAATCATTTATGGCAGCAACCAGGAAAACGTAGCTTATCCATCGGGTTTATGTGCCGAGCGTGTAGCGCTGTTTTATTGGGGTGCCAACCATCCGGATGACCCTGTTGAAGCTATGGCGGTTACCGCTCAAACAGATGAATTTATGCTCTCCAAACCGGTTACCTCCTGCGGATCATGTTTGCAGGTACTGGCAGAAGTTGAAAAAAAGCAAGACAAGCCCATCAAGATCATATTATACGCCGGGCAGGGGCCTGTATGGGTAATAAAAGGCATCGAAAACCAATTACCATTTTTGTTTTTTGAGGAACGGTTAACTACTTAACAATGAAACTGAAACTACTTTTATTTTTAATTGGCTGCGCTTTTACGGCAAATGTATTTGCCCAGCAAGGCTTTCCGTTTGATAACGAGATCCGGGATTTTAAACACCAGGATAGTTTAAGCTTCCCCAAATCCGATGGTATATTATTTATTGGCAGCTCATCCATCCGCCTATGGAGCGATCTGGAACAACGCTTTCCCGACAAGCCCATTATTAAACGCGGTGTTGGTGGTTGCCAGCTATGGCAGCTGGTTGATTATTATACGCCTTATATCCTGTTCCCGTACCACCCGCGCAAGATATTTATTTATGCCGGCGAAAATGATATTGCCGATGGTAAACCGGCCACATTTGTGGCTGATGAATTTACCAAACTATGGACCATGATCCACCAGCAATTACCCGGGGCCGAGATCTATTTCATGTCGATAAAACCAAGTCCGGTGAGGGCTAAAAATTATACAACGGTTGCAATGGCCAATGACATGATAAAAGGGTATTTAAAAAATAAGCCAAACAGCCATTTTGTTAACCTGGTTCCTGCTATTTACAAGCCCGGTACAACCACTCCCGATTCCAGTTTGTTTAAAAGCGATTACCTTCACCTGAACCCTATGGGTTATGATAAATGGCAATCGGTGCTGCAGCCCCTGGTAAACTAAAAAGATAAAGCCCCGCATAGCGGGGCTTTATCTTACACATTTAACACTAAACTAAGACTAAAGTTGCTTAAAAACACTGTAAACATTGGTGATCTTCCAGCCTTTGCCGGTGTTGGCAATGGTTACATAATTGCTGCGTACAAAGCCGTCAAACTGCATATCAACCTTTACAATGGCTATATCACCGTTGCTTTCCATAATTGAGGTGCTGGTGGTACAGTCCTCCTCTACATTTTTATTAAGTTTTAATGATTCAAACACCTGATCTCTGGTATAGCTTATGATTTTTTTTCCACTAAGCAGGCTGAATTTTGCATTTTGATCTACCACATCATTCAATCCTTGCAGCTTACCGCGGGTCACGGCATCAACATAAGTATTGATAGCGTAGGTTCTGGTTAAATTTTCACCATCTGCATAGATGCTTGCTTTTGCAGCATTGCATACCACCAGTAAAGCAATGCCGGATAGTATTAATTTTAATGTTTTCATATTATTTATTGTTTAGATATCACTTGAGTTATATCTATAAGACAACGTTTATTTTCAATACGTTACAGGAAAAATAAAGTAAATAAAAAGCCCCGCAACGCGGGGCTTTTTATTTACACATTTAACACTAAACTAAACTTTTATTTGAAAACACTGTAAACGTTGGTGATCTTCCAACCTTTACCGGTATTGGCAATGGTTACATAATTGCTGCGTACAAAACCAACAAATTGCATATCAACTTTAACAACAGCTAAATCAGAATTGCTTTCCATAATTGAGGTGCTGGTGGTACAATCCTCCTCTACATTTTTATTAAGTTTTAATAATTCGAACATTTGATCTCTGGTAAAACTCAGGATTTTTTTTCCGCTAAGCATGCTGAATTTTGCATTTTGATCAACCACATCATTCAATCCTTGTAGCTTACCGCGGGTCATGGCATCAACATAGGTATTGATAGCATAGGTCTTGGTTAAGTTTTCGCCACCTGCATAGCTACTTGCTTTTGCAGTATTGCATACTATCAGTAAAGCAATGCCGGATAGTATTAATTTTAATGTTTTGATATTTTTCATTGTTTGGATATCATTTGAGATATACCTATAATACAACGTGTATTTTCAATACGTTACAAGAAAAATGAAGTAAATAAAAAGCCCCGCATCGCGGGGCTCTCTACTTACATATTTAACACTAAACTAAAACTAAACTTTTATTTGAAAACACTGTAAACGTTGGTGATCTTCCAACCTTTACCGGTATTGGCAATAGTTACATAATTGCTGCGTACAAAACCATCAAATTGCATATCAACCTTAACAACAGCTAAATCAGAATTGCTTTCAACAATTGAAGTGCTGGTTGTGCAATCCTGGTCAACATTTTTGTTGGCTTTTAATGATTCGATCATTTCGTTTTTAGTGAAACTCAAAACACTTTTTCCGCGTAACATGCTGAATTTTGCTGATTGATCTATCACTTCATTTAACCCTTGTACTTTACCACGGGTCATGGCATCAACATAAGTGTTGATAGCGTAATTTTTTGTTAAATTTTCGCCTTCTGTATTATCGTTTGCTTTTGCAGCGGTGCATACTATCAGTAAAGCTAAGCCAAGCATGATTGATTTTAAAGTTTTCATTGTATTGTTATTTAAGGTTATTTATTATTATTAATTAATTTTATACTCATAAGACATCAGCTATATCCCTAACGTTACAAGTAATGTTATAAATTTTGACGATTTAACAATCATTTAACATATTGCATGTTTTTTTAAATACTTAGCAACAAATAATATATTTAAGCACCTTTATGGTCGACTTTAACACCATTATTTTACAATTTGGAGAACAGGGCGAAAAAACCGGCTGGACCTATATTGAAATTCCGGCTGATGTAGCACAGGAAATGAAGCCCGGCAATAAAAAATCATTCAGGGTTAAGGGTAAATTAGACGAACTGCTGGTTGCGGGTATGGCCCTGATGCCTATGGGCGAAGGCAATTTTATCATGGCGCTAAAAAGAGAGATCTGTAAGGCCCTGCATAAACATCGCGGCGCCATGTTACGCGTACGGATTGAACCCGACGATGATTTTAAGTTTAGCGTACCTGCCGATTTGCTGGAGTGTTTTGAATTTGAACCTGAAGCAGGCGAGTTTTTTAACAGCATAGTTGAAAGCCACCGTGGCTATTTTATAAAATGGATAGATAGCGCCAAAACCGAACAAACCCGTGCCAACCGAATTGCCTACACCATAAACGCCATGGTGCGCCACATGGATTACGGGCAGATGCTGAGGGAGCAAAAGAAAGCGCGGGAGTGACCATATCTCACTGAAAAATTACAAGCCGTTTTGTAGCTATATATTCCGAATTACTTTATGTTTACGGTAGTTAAACATACCCAACCTAAATCTATATGACAACACTTGATCAAACCTGGCTTGAGCCGGCTATAGGACAAAAAATCTACAAAATAAAAACAATTCAGGTTGCTACCTTTGTAGGAGGGCCATTAGTTGCCGGTTATTTGATGGCCGAAAACTATAAGGTTTTCAATGAGTACGGTAAGGCAAAAATGGCCTGGGTTTACTCCATCATTGCAACTATTGTGATATTTGGAGGAATATTTTTAGTTCCGGATTCTGTCAAGATCCCCAGGATAATTATTCCGCTGATTTATTCATGGCTTACCTACTTAATTGTACAGCAGTTACAGGGAGCTCAAATTAAAACCCATTTTACTGCCGGCGGACAAGCTTACACCATATGGAGGGCTTTATTGATCGCGCTGATTGGAACCATTATAACAGTAGCTGTGATTTTTGGTGTCCTTTGTCTTTTACCCGGTGATTGATCAATTGCACTTTGCCTGCTTATTGCTAAAGTCTATGATCACCTTTTTAAACCACCCCATAAATGGGACGGCAATGAATACTTAATCATTTTTTTCAAGCCACCGTGTTCATTGCCGTTGGCTTTAGCCAACGGATAAAAATGCATAAAAGCTGGCTTCAGCCAAAACCTACCCATAGTTAGATGGAGTTAGCAAATTCCTTTCACATCAAAATAAATTTGCAATTATATAAGTACTTATATAAATTGCATCATGAATTTGTATAAGCGTTTAGGATACCTGGTTTTGGGCAGCCGTTTGAGGCGCATCAGCGAATCTTTTTTGTCTGAGATCAACCGTGCTTATCAGCAGGAGGGTATTGAGTTTGAAGCCAGCTGGTTCCCTGTTTTTTACCTGCTGTCGCAGCATGATACGTTATCAATAAAAGAACTGAGCGAGCATATAGAGGTGAGTCACCCCGCGGCCAGTCAGCTGATCACCAATCTTAAACAAAAAAAATTACTAACCACCACCACCAGCGCAACGGATGGCCGTAAACAACAGGTAACCTTTACCGACAAGGGCAGGGAGCTGCTTATGCGAATAAAGCCCATTTGGGATGCTGTTGATATTTCCATGAACGAAATGATGAACAGTGAATTAGGCTGCAAGGAGTTATTGCCGGCCATTACCGCGCTGGAAAGCGCCCTGCAAACCTATCCCCTGGCCAATCGCATCAGTCGCAACCTTAGTAAACAACCTAAACCTACCCACCATGAATAGTATATTTAATTATGGTACCGATCATTTAACCATAGGCATTTGCCTGGATATAGCAGCCGGCAAAACAAAGGGCATCATTAATGCCGAAGCCGACCGGGCTATCCGCGCGTCATGGCGCGAGGTGGAAAAAATTGTACATGCCCATCATCCCGTTTACGGTATCAATACGGGCTTTGGTCCGCTGTGTGATACGCGCATATCTGAGGAAGACACCAGTCTGCTGCAAAGTAATATCCTGAAAAGCCATAGTGTGGGCGTTGGCAAACCTATCCCTCAGGAAATTGCCAAACTGATGCTGATCACCAAGGTTCAGGCTTTGGCGCAAGGTTACTCCGGTGTTGCTCCCGAAACGCTGGAGCGGATCATCTGGCATATTGACAATGATATTATCCCGGTAGTTCCCGAAAAAGGTTCGGTTGGTGCCTCTGGCGATCTGGCCCCGCTATCACATTTGTTTTTACCGCTGATTGGCTTGGGCAAAGTATACGAAAATGACGAGCTGATGCCAGCC
The DNA here is from genome assembly GCF_050433765.1 of Mucilaginibacter lappiensis. GTDB lineage: Bacteria > Bacteroidota > Bacteroidia > Sphingobacteriales > Sphingobacteriaceae > Mucilaginibacter > Mucilaginibacter lappiensis_A. The sequence continues at coordinate 58,007 of NZ_JBNPWP010000017.1, forward strand.
AACGAATTATTGAAAAAACATAACCTGCAGCCATTGGTATTAGGCCCTAAAGAAGGACTTGCTTTGATCAACGGTACGCAATTTATACTGGCCTTTGCTGTAAAGGCGGTGCAGCGACTAAATGATGCCCTGAACCGTGCCGATCTGATCGGCGCCCTGTCGTTGGAAGGGTTGATGGGTTCGGCAAGACCATTTGACGCGCGTTTACACGCCATCCGTCCGTTTAAAGGTACAAAGCTGGTAGCTCATCGCTTATTTACATTATTAACCGGATCAGAGATCAATTCATCACACGTAAATTGTGATAGGGTGCAGGACCCATATTCGCTAAGATGCATGCCGCAGGTACATGGCGCATCACGCAATGCCTGGCTGCATTTAAAAGAACTGACTGAAATAGAGCTTAATTCGGTAACCGATAACCCGGTAATTTTTAATGCTGATGATACCATCAGCGGGGGCAATTTTCACGGCCAGCCGCTGGCTTTGCCGCTTGATTATGCTACCGTAGCCGCAGCGGAGCTGGGCAATATTGCCGATCGCCGTTGTTACCTCATGAGCGAAGGGCGTTACGGTCTCCCTAAATTACTTACGCTTGATGCTGGGCTCAATTCTGGTTTAATGATACCGCAGTACACCACGGCGGCTTTGGTTACCGAAAATAAAACCCTGTGTTTCCCCGCCAGTGCCGATAGTGTGCCCACCTCTTTAGGGCAGGAAGATCATGTATCTATGGGTTCCATTAGCGGGCGCAAGCTACACCAGGTGATAGATAACCTGGAATATATCCAGGCCATTGAACTGCTATACGCCGCGCAGGCTGTTGATTTCAGGCGACCGCTCAAATCAACCCCGGTTATTGAGGCGATACATGCGAAAGTAAGAGAGCACGTATCACATATACAAGACGACCGTGTTTTTGCAGACGACATTAACAACTTACATCAAATAATTACCGATGGCTCCCTGCTGGCAACAGCCAATGAAGCAGCCATCAGCAACCATATAAATCTCAGCCATGACGAGTTCGGAATTTATTAAAACCTATGCCAGCCACCCAGTGTACAAAGCACCGCGCGGCATGCAGCTGCATGCCAAAAGCTGGCAAACAGAAGCGCCATTACGGATGCTGCTCAACAACCTTGATGGTCAGGTGGCCGAAAACCCTGATGAACTGGTGGTGTATGGTGGTATTGGTCAGGCGGCCCGTAACCCGGAATCGCTCCGGAAAATTATTGAGCTGCTGCTGGAATTGGATGAATACCATTCCCTGCTGATCCAGTCGGGTAAGCCGGTGGGCATAGTCCGCAGTCACCCCGAGGCGCCGAGGGTTTTGATAGCCAATAGTAATTTGGTACCGGCATGGGCCAATTGGGAGCATTTTAACGAATTGCGCGCCAAAGGCCTCATGATGTATGGCCAGATGACTGCCGGTAGCTGGATCTATATAGGTACACAAGGTATTTTACAGGGCACTTACGAAACCTTTGTTGAATGTGGCAACCAGCATTTTAACGGCGATCTGTCAGGCAAGCTCATCGTGAGTGCCGGACTGGGCGGTATGGGTGGCGCTCAGCCACTGGCCGCGACAATGGCCGGCGGCATTTTTTTAGGTGCCGATGTTGATGCAACACGCATCCAAAAACGGGTGGATACACAATACATCGACAGGATGACGCACTCGTATGATGAGGCTGTTGCCTGGGTAAAAGAAGCCATCGCAAAAAAAGAAACTTTGTCGGTTGGCCTTGTAAGTGATGCCGGCGATCTGTTGGCGCGCCTATTAAAAGACAATATTATCCCCGATATTTTAACTGATCAAACATCGGCGCATGACCCGCTGAACGGATATATTCCGAATGGCCTGTCATTAGCAGAAGCTGCCGCATTGCGTAAAAGTGATGCTGTGGGATACAAAAAACTATCCTTAAAAAGTATGGCCAGGCATGTAGGCTTCATGTTGGAATTACAAAACAAGGGAGCTATTACTTTTGATTATGGTAACAACCTGCGCGAGTTTGCCAAACAAGGCGGCGAACCGGATGCTTTTAATTTTCCGGGATTCACGCCCGCTTATATCCGTCCGCTGTTTTGTGAGGGTAAAGGCCCTTTCAGGTGGGTAGCTTTATCAGGCGATCCGGAGGATATTTTTATTACCGACAGGGCACTGATGGAACTATTTCCTGAAGACAAGCCACTGATTAAATGGCTTAAAAACGCGCAGGAGAAAATTTCCTTTCAGGGATTACCTGCCCGCATTTGCTGGCTGGGCATGGGCGACAGGGAAAAGGCCGGATTGTTATTTAATGACCTCGTAAAAACAGGCAAGGTGAAAGGCCCGATAGTGATCGGTCGTGATCATCTGGATTGCGGCTCGGTAGCATCACCAAATCGTGAAACAGAAGCCATGAAGGATGGCTCGGATGCGGTATCCGACTGGCCGCTGCTCAACCTGATGGCCAATGCCTCGGGCGGGGCCACCTGGATCTCGTTTCATCATGGAGGTGGGGTAGGTATGGGTTACTCACAACACGCGGGCATGGTAGTGCTTGCAGACGGTACCGACCGTGCAGCCACCTGTCTCAAACGTGTTTTGCATAACGACCCGGCAATGGGTATCTTCCGCCATGCCGATGCCGGTTACGACAAAGCACAGGAATGGGCAGATAAGTTTGGGTTGAAGGTGTGGTAGGAGAGCCCCACCCAACCCTCCCCTGAAGGGAAGGGCTTTAGGTTAAAAAACGTGTCATTGCGGAGTTGTAAAAAAGACTTACGAAGTTTTTAAAACTTCGTAAGTCTGATAACTTTAAATTAAAAAACGCGTCATTGCGAGGTACGAAGCAATCTCCTCATGCAATTCGGCCAGGCAAGGTCGGTTACCTGTCCTGATGAGATTGCCACGCTATCGCTCGCAATGACATACTTTATAAAGAGTACATAACAAATGAAAAAACTAATAGGTCCATTCGCACAAATACTGCCACTAACAGGGTTGCCCTTAAAAGGTGCCCTGAAGGATGAACAATTGCAGATCATCCCGCAGGGAGGGGTATTAGTAGAGGATGGACTGATCCAGGCGGTTGGTGATTTTGAAAAACTAAGATCTGCCAATCCATCGGTGCAAATAGAAGAAATTACAGGCAGCCATATATTATTGCCGGGTTTTGTTGACTGCCACACGCATATCTGTTTCGCGGGCAGCCGGGCAAAGGATTATGCCTTGCGTACCGCTGGTAAAACCTATCTGGAAATTGCCAAAGCAGGTGGCGGTATATGGGATTCTGTTACCCAAACCCGTGCCGCTGATGAGGCTGTTTTAACCGACTTACTGTTAAAACGTGTGCAGCGCCATTTGGCCGAAGGTGTTACTACGATTGAAGTTAAAAGCGGCTACGGTTTAAGTATCGAGGGTGAGTCGAAACAGTTAAAAGCCATCAAAGCTGCAGCAGATAAAACTCATGCAAATCTTGTAGCTACCTGCCTTGCGGCGCACATGTTACCCAAAGATTTTGATGGAACGCATCAGGAATATCTGAATCATATTTTACAAAACCTGCTGCCGGCCATTAAACAACAGCGACTGGCTAACCGGGTTGATATATTTATTGAAGAAAGTGCCTTTAATGCCAGCGACGCGCTAAATTACCTAAGCAAAGCCAAGCAAATGGGTTTTGAAGTTACCGTTCATGCCGATCAGTTTACCACAGGCGGCAGCGAAGTAGCTATTAAAGCAAGGGCGGTTTCGGCAGATCATTTGGAGGCCAGTACTGATTATGAGATCAACATGCTTGCTAAATCTGATACAGTGGCTGTAACTTTACCCGGCGCATCTTTAGGATTGGGGATGTCCTACGCGCCTGCCCGTAAACTGCTGGATGCCGGGGCTTGCCTCGCCATTGCCAGCGACTGGAACCCCGGCTCGGCACCGATGGGTGATCTGTTGATGCAGGCAGCTGTAATGGGCGCTGCCGAAAAGTTATGCGCTGCCGAGGTTTTCGCGGGTCTGACTTTCAGAGCAGCATCGGCACTAAAACTAAACGACCGTGGTATTTTAGCCAAAGGAAAGCTTGCCGACATGCAGGCTTACCCATGTGATGATTACCGGGAGATATTATATCAGCAAGGGAAATTGAAACCGGATAAGGTGTGGGTTTCGGGGATAAAAAATTAAAGTGGAGATATGTGCGATTCCTTCCCTCGGGAAGGGGGAGGAAGGGGTTTTAAAAACTTTGCAAGCTATATGGAAGTAGAAACCCCTCCCTGCTACTGCACAAACCAACCGCACCCCTCCCAAGGGAGGGAATTAGAATAGAGAAGAGCGATTGCTCAGACCAATGAACTAATGATACCAGTGAACTAATGAACCAATAAAATGAGCCAGAAACTAATTGAATGTGTACCCAATTTTAGCGAGGGTGTAAACCTTGATATTATCAAACAGATCACGAATGAGGTGGAATCGGTGGAAGGTGTGCGTTTGTTGAATGTTGATCCGGGGAAAGCTACTAACCGAACCGTGGTAACGTTTGTGGGTGAACCTGCAAAGGTTATCGAAGCCGCTTTCCGTGCTATTAAAAAGGCTGGTGAACTGATAGATATGAGCAAACAAAAAGGGGAGCATCCACGGATGGGCGCTACGGATGTTTGTCCGCTGATACCCATCAGCAATATCAGTATGGAAGAAACCGCGGAGTATGCACGTCAACTGGCTAAACGGGTTGGTGAGGAATTGCAGATCCCGGTTTATTTATATGAGCAGGCACAACCTAATAAAAGCCGCAGTAATTTGTCGGTGATCAGAGCGGGCGAGTATGAAGGCTTTTTTAAGAAGATCAAACTACTGGGATGGGCGCCCGATTTTGGTCCGGCGGAGAACGATATCAAACGTGGCGCGACCGTGATTGGCGCACGTGATTTTTTGGTGGCTTATAATGTGAACCTCAACACTACATCAACCCGCAGGGCAAATGCCATTGCTTTTGATGTGCGCGAGGCTGGCCGTGTGTTACGTGAGGGCGATCCCGTTACCGGTAAAGCTATCACCGACGAAAATGGCAAACCCAGATCAATCCCCGGTTCATTAAAAGCGGTAAAGGCCATTGGCTGGTATATTGAGGAGTATGGCGTAGCGCAGATCTCGATGAACCTCACCAATATTGAGATAACCCCGGTACACAAGGCTTTTGATGAAGTTTGCACCAAAGCCAATGAGCGCGGCATCCGTGTTACGGGCAGCGAACTGGTGGGTTTGATACCCCTGAAAGCCATGCTTGATGCAGGTAAATATTTTCTGCGCAAGCAACAGCGCTCTGTTGGCGTAAGCGAAAAGGAATTGATCAAGATCGCCATTAAATCAATGGGACTGGATGAGCTTGGTCCCTTTATCCCCGAGGAACGCATTATTGAATACCTGTTAAAAGACAAAGCGGCCAGCAAACTGGTAAGCATGAGCCTTATTGATTTTGCCGATGAAACCGCCAGTGAAAGCCCTGCGCCGGGTGGCGGTTCAATTTCGGCTTACGTGGGTGCTTTGGGCGCTTCGCTGGCAGGTATGGTAGCTAACCTGAGTTCGCATAAAAAAGGTTGGGATAACCGTTGGGGGGAATTTAGTGATTGGGCCGAAAAAGCGCAGCTTTACAAAGATGAATTGATCAGCCTGGTTGATTTGGATACTATAGCGTTTAACCGCATTATGGAATCGTTTAGTTTACCTAAGTCGACGGATGAAGAAAAAGCCGCAAGGGATAAAGCCATACAGGATGCCACACGTTATGCTATCGAAATTCCATTTAAGGTGATGCAGGCCGCATTGAACAGTATGGACCTAATAAAAGCGATGGTTGAAATTGGCAACCCTAATTCCGTAACGGATGCCGGTGTTGCCGCCCTTTGCGCCCGTACCGCCGTGTTAGGCGCTTTTATGAACGTGAAGATCAATGCCTCTGGCTATAAGGATAAGGATTTTGTAGTGGATATTATTTACCGGGGTAATGAGGTAGAACGCAAAGCGATCGCTTTGGAAGCAGAAATTATTGAGTTGGTGAATGGAAAGATAGGGTTGTAGGGCGATTTATAAGGTTAATAGGTATAAAAATTTGTCATTGCGAGCGTAGCGCGGCAATCTCTACTTAGGCAGGTCAACTATACAAGTTTGCTCTGTATAGCTTAGAGATTGCTTCGTACCTCGCAATTGTAAAGGTCAGATAATTCGAGGACAAGAATAGCTAAATTAAGAGCTATGCGCATCAACACGAACGACCT
>NZ_JBNPWP010000018.1:0-56562 GCF_050433765.1 Mucilaginibacter lappiensis
ATGGTAATCTTCCTTTATAAACCTGTCGCACAAATGCGAACCTAAAAACCCGGCTGCTCCGGTTATTAATATCCGTTTACGGTTTGCCATTTTTAATTGTTTTTCTTTCAGTACGGTGATAATAAAATCCGCATCTGGCTATTTTATGCTGGCTGTAAATTTACGTCTGTCAAAAGTAATCTTATTTTTTAAATAACATTTTTATATCCTTAAAGCTGGGATGCCGTAAACCATCAATTCAGCTAAACATTTGCAGCATATGGGCGGGCCATAGTTATTTATTGTAATTATTGTTATTACTTTTATGCCCGGCTAAGATAATCATTCATACTTAAATTGATGTTTTTATATAACATTGGGATCAAATTATATTACTTCGCCATATGGCTCGCGTCGTTTTTTAATGCAAAGGCAAACTTGTGGATAAAAGGTCGAAAACAACAAAACTTTGGGCATTTTAACGGTAGTATCTGGTTTCATTTTGCTTCACTTGGCGAGTTTGAACAAGGCAGGCCAATTTTAGAAGCCATGCGGGAGCGGCATCCTGATAAAAAGACCGTAATTACTTTTTTTTCACCATCGGGTTACGAGATCAGGAAGAACACCCCTCTTGCTGATGCTGTTTATTATCTGCCTTTGGATACCCCAAAAAACGCACTCCATTTTATTGATCATATAAAACCTGATGTAGCCATATTTACCAAGTACGAGTACTGGTACCATTATTTTAATGAGCTTAACAGGCAGGACATCCCTCTGTATATAATTTCGGGTATTTTTAGGCCCGGACAAGTGTTTTTTAAATGGTATGGAGGCCTGCACCGTAAAATTTTAACCTTTGTAACTTATTTTTTTTTACAGGACCAACAATCAAAACAATTGCTTGATAACATTGGCCTTACCAACGTAACCATAAGCGGTGATACTCGTTTTGACAGGGTTTGGGCCAATGTACAGCAGCCAAAGCCGGTATTATTAGTAAACGAATTTAAAAACGGGCAAAAAATATTTATAGCCGGCAGTACCTGGCCCGAAGATGAAAAGCTGCTGGCAACATTACCAGCTTTATATCCCGGGTGGAAATTTATTTTTGCACCGCATGAAATAAGCGCGGAAAAAATTAATAAGCTTATGGAGCTTTTGCCTAAGGGGTCAGCAATAAGGTATTCAGAATTGGAAGATAATTCAAAGTTCGAAATTCAAAATTCAAAAGAAGACTTACTTAAAACGCATAACTCACCACTCAAAACGCTTATTATTGATAATATCGGTATGCTGTCGTCATTGTATGCTTATGGTGATATCGCTTATATAGGCGGTGGTTTTGGGGTAGGTATCCACAACACGCTCGAGGCAGCGGCCTTTGGTTTGCCTGTAATTTTTGGTCCCAATTATTTAAAATTTAATGAAGCCCGCGAACTGATAGCCCTAAAGGCAGGCTTCAGTATTGGTAATGAAACCCAGCTAAAGGGGATAACGGATACTTTGATTACCGATGAGGCTTTTTATAATGTTACCAGTAAAAAGATACTCCAGTATGTGCAGGAACATACCGGGGCAACACAAATGATCATGGCGCATATAAGCCCCCTAACCCCCTAAAGAGGTAACTCCTCTCTAAATTTTGCATATTTGCACATCGAAAATTCCCCCCTTTAGGGGGTTAGGGGGCTATTAATGGGTTTTTTACATCTGCCCGGTTTGGGTAAAGCGCATTTTCATGAATATGGTTCGGGCCAAAAACCGTTGCTGGCCTTTCATGGCTATGGGATGACGGGTAAGCAGTTTCACGTACTCGAAAAATCAATATTACCTAAATATCACATTTACGGTTTTGATCATTTTTTTCATGGCGGCAGCAAACTTGAAGGATGGACCGAAGAACAGATCATAGCAGGCATGCCTAAAAATATGGTGCATAGTTATATGCAGGAGTGGTTCAAGATTTATGGCGAACAACGGTTTTCAGTTATGGGTTACTCCATTGGCGCAAACTTGGCCCTGATACTGGTAGAAGAGTATGCACACCTCATTGACGATATTATATTAATGGCTCCCGACGGACTTTCGGTATACAAGGGCTTTCATTTTTTGCTGCATAACCCAATCGGCAAATTGCTGTTTCGCAAGGTTACCAAAAGTAAATGGCTGGCACCATTTGTACTTAAAAGCGTAAATAAAACAGGTATAATTGACGATAACCTGTACCAGATAGCCTATAACGAAATAGATACCGAGCAAAAGCGACTGGATACTTATTATACACTAAATTTGATACGGCTACTGAAGCCTAATGTGGAAAAGGTTGCCTCGCTGATAAACCAATATAAAATTAATTGCTTGCTAATATTTGGGAAAAATGATCAGTTGTTCCCTAAATCGGCAGCTATGCCTTTTATTGGTATGTTGGATAATGCCGAAGTGCATGAGCTGGCCCTTGGGCACTGGCTGGTAATTAAGGCACTGGATGAATATTTAGTACGATAGATTTATGTTGCCATCACGCAGAAATGATACTTTTAGTAAATGGTTCTTCCGCTTTATGCGCCGGTGGATGGGGCGTAAATTTAAGGAAGTAAATGTTTTGCCGTTTGAGCCGCGGGCGGGGCATTCCATATTGCTGCTTACCAATCATTTTAGCTGGTGGGATGGTTTTTTTGCAAACTATGCCGCTTTCACTAATTTAAAGCGCCGCCTTTTTATTATGATGCAGTATGATCATTTTGTGAATCACTGGTACTTTAAATACTGGGGTGCGTTCTCCATGAAAAAAGGGTCGCGTGATATGCTGGAATCTTTGGCCTATTCGGCCGAATTATTGAATGATCCGCGAAACCTGGTCACCATATTTCCGCAAGGCGAACTTTGTTCCAACCACATCACGTACATTCACGTTGAAAAAGGTATTGAACGGCTCATTAAACAGATCAAAGGCCCCTGTCAGATAGTTTATCAGTGTACACTGATTGATTATTTTGAGGGACTGAAACCCCGGGCCTATATTCATCAGTTTGATTGCGGTGTAGCAGGCAAAGTACCATTTGAAGAGTTGAAACTACGCATCAACGATTTTCATCAGCAGGCGTTAAAAAACCAGGTTAATATACCTCACTGATTTAAATTAAAGTTTCAATCAGTATCTTGCAGCACATGATACATCCGCAAAAAAACAGTTTGATACATTGGTTTTTTCATCATTATATCCTGTGGATAGTGGGGCGTAATTTTCATGAGGTTAAGTTTGATCGTGCAGTTGTTGCTCAGGATAGGGCCATTTTATTGCTGGCTAATCACTTTAGCTGGTGGGATGGTTTTTTGATGTATTATTTAAACCATAAACTGCTGGGCAAAAAATTTCATGTCATGATATTGGAAAATACCGCACGCCAGATATCTTTTTTTAAATATATGGGCGCATTCTCGGTGAATAAAAACTCCAGGGATATGATGGCTTCGCTTGATTATGCTGCAGGGTTATTAAACGATCCGCAAAACATGCTGCTTATTTTCCCTCAAGGTAAACTTTATTCAAACTTTACAGATAAAATGGTTTTTCAAAAAGGCTTAATGAAAATTATGAGCGGAGTTCAAAATAATTTCCAGTTAATGTTTGCTGCAACATTTATTGAACATTTTAAATATAAAAAACCCAGTGTTAACGTTTATTTGAAAACTTTAAGCGAAAGTTTAACTTATAAAGATATAGACGAGCTGGCAACAGCCTATCAGCAACATTATGATTCAGCAAAACAGCTGCAAACCCAAATAGTATTATAAAAAGTGATCATTGCCATATTAATCACCCTTTTTTTTATCATCCTGCGTTTTACGGTTACCCTGTTCAATTTTATATCGAACCCTAAATTACACCGGGTTGGCAAGCAGTATAACGATAGGGTGTCTGTGTTGGTCCCGGCCCGCAATGAAGCGGATAATATATTAACGCTGCTCCGCTCCATTCATAAGCAGGATTATATGAATTATGAAGTGATCATATTAGATGATGAATCGACAGATGATACCTATGCGGTTTGTTCGGCATTTGCAGCAAACCATCCAGGTTTTAAGGTAGTAAAAGGGGCCAAATTGCCCGATGGATGGATAGGTAAAAATTATGCATGTCATCAGCTGGCTCAACATGCCGATGGAAAATATCTGCTTTTTTTGGATGCCGATGAAGAGGTAAAACCGGGTTTGATCAATAGCTCGGTACACCGGATGCATTTGCACCAGCTGGGTTTATTAAGCCTGTTCACCAACCAGCAAATGGAAACCCCCGGCGAGAAGGCAGTAGTACCCCTGATGCATTTTATATTATTAAACCTGCTGCCCGTACGATTAATTTACCTGGTAAAAAACGCCACCGTTGCAGCTGCAAGTGGCCAGTTCATGTTGTTTGATGCGGCCATTTATCATCAGCACCAATGGCATAATGCGGTTAAAAACAAGGTGGTTGAGGATGTTGAGATCATGCGGCTAATAAAAGCAGAGGCTTATAACGGCGAGGCGCTGCTGGCCAACGGGATGATAAGTTGCCGCATGTATAAAAGTTATGACGAAGCTATAAACGGTTTTGGTAAAAACTTTTTGGCAGCATTTAATTATAGTATCATTGGTTTTTTAATTTACATAGTGCTGGTTATAGGTGGCCCCATGATCGTGATCATGACCCTTAACCTGCCCCTGATATTTTTTATGCTGGGTTTAATTATGCTCACCCGTACCATGATCTCGCTATTGTCAGACCAAAGCGCTGTAAGCAACATTATTATGCATCCCCTGCAAATGTTAAACATGCTGCTTATAGCGGTTATATCCATACAAAAATACCTCACCAAAACAACGGTATGGAAAGGGCGCAAAATTTGAAAAAGCTGTTTCCAGTTACCATGAAACCTGTCCATCGTATAGCCATTATCATTATTGTGCTGTTTCATGTTGTTGGCTTTGTTGGTTTTGTTACTCCTTACTTTGATGTGCTGTTTTTAAAAATAGTACCCTGGCATTTGTTACTCATGGTGGGTGTAGTGCTATATACCCATGACCGATTCAACGGCAAATTTTTGCTTTTTGCTTTGCTAATCTTTACTATGGGTTTTATGGCCGAATTTACGGGAGTACATACCAGCTGGCTATTCGGCAGTTACGTTTATGGGGAAACATTGGGCATTAAATTGTTTAGTATACCCCTGATGATAGGTGTGAACTGGTTTTTACTAATCTACTCGACCGGTGTATTTATGCAGCGGAGCAGGATTAAGAACACGTTGTTTCGGATAATAGGGGGAGCTGTAATACTGGTACTGCTCGATCTGCTGATTGAGCCCATTGCCACTCAATTTGATTACTGGCATTGGACAAGTAACAACATCCCCATTAAAAATTATATCTGCTGGTTCATGCTTAGTGCGCTGATGCTTTTTGTTTTTGAAAAATTTAAATTTAAACAGCAAAGCATGATAGCCTCTGTATTGCTGTTTATGCAGTTTATATTTTTTATGGCATTGGGTACTGTGAATTAAGGGACCTGAAAAAATCAACGAGACCAGGCGCGGCATTCTCATGAACATATTAAAATTTATATAACACGTGAATAATCACACAATCATTGCAATCAAAGGTTATTTTTGCAGTAAATTTGTAACGCAATGGGAGAGTATCAGTTAAAGGTTACTATTGATCAGGATTCGGGCTTTTGCTTTGGGGTGGTATATGCTATTGATATGGCCGAAGAAATACTGGCCGACGAAGGATATCTGTACTGCCTGGGCGATATTGTGCATAATGATGAAGAAGTTGAACGGCTGAAAGCCCGGGGGCTACGCATTATAGAACACAGCGAACTGAAAAACCTTCGTAACGAAAAGGTATTGATCCGTGCACACGGAGAAGCACCCGATACCTATCGCATAGCGTTAGAGAACAATATAACATTGATAGATGCATCGTGCCCTGTGGTTTTAAAACTGCAAAACAGGATAAAAACATCCTACGATGCCAACGAGAAGATACTCATATTTGGTAAGCACGGCCATGCCGAAGTAATTGGGCTGGAAGGGCAAACCAATAACGAAGCCCTGGTTTTCCAGGACATTGCCGAGCTGGATAATGTAAAACTGCCACAAAATATTACGCTGTACACCCAGACCACCAAAAGCATGGAAAAGTTTTATGGTATAAAGGATGAGCTGATAGCACGTGGATATAACCTTAAAGCTAATGATACCATCTGTCGTCAAGTATCAAACCGCGATAAGGACCTGCCTAAGTTTGTGGGTAGGTTTGATAAAATTGTTTTTGTTTCGGGTCGCAAATCATCAAACGGTAAAGTGCTGTTTGAGGTATGCCGCAAACATAACCCCAATACTTATTTCATATCATCGTCAAGCGAACTGGATAAGGCCATGTTTTCGCCAAATGATACCATTGGCATAGCCGGAGCTACATCAACCCCCATGTGGCTGATGCAGGAAGTAAAAGCCGAACTGGAAAAATTTTAACAGCACGCTTTTTGCTGTTATACCACACATGCAAAAAAGCCCTTCAAATACAGGTTTATTTATTGCCCTGCTTGTGCTTGGCTGCTGGGCCGCATCAATTATTTTATTGATGCAATGGCATTTCAGTTTTGCTAATCCCCTGCTTTATGTATTTATTTTGGTGCAGATGCATTTGTACACCGGGTTGTTTATAACCGCTCATGATGCTATGCATGGTACAGTATCACCTAATCGCACTATAAATAACCTTATTGGCTACATTTGTACTTTTCTATATGCTTCGTTCTGGTATCCAAAACTGTATACCAAACACCACCAGCACCATGGTCACGTACATACCAATCAGGATCCTGATTATCATGAAGGTGGTTTCTGGAGCTGGTATGTAAGATTTATTCGTAACTACTTATCCGTTTGGCAAATTGTGGTAATGGCCATTTTGTTTAATATTTTAAAATTATGGATCCCGCAACCTAACCTGATTATGTTTTGGGTGGTGCCATCGCTGTTAAGTACCCTGCAATTGTTTTATTTCGGCACTTATCAACCTCATAAGGGCGAGCATGATAACAGGCATCAATCGCGCAGCCAGTCAAGAAACCACTTACTCGCTTTTTTATCCTGCTATTTTTTTGGATATCATTATGAGCACCATGATTCGCCCGGTACGCCCTGGTGGATGTTGTGGAAAGCCCCCCAACCCCCTAAAGGGGGAGTTTTTTGATTTACAAACGATTAGGTTATGTCTGTTTACTCCGCCTTTAGGGGGTTGGGGGGCATCATTTATTTGTAATTTGTTCCCCCTTTAGGGGTTAGGGGGCATTTATTTTTTATTTTTGCAGCGAAATTAAATTATGGGTAAAAAAGCAGTTTTATTGGTGAATTTGGGTACCCCCGATAGTCCTTCAACGGCAGATGTGCGTACTTATCTGAATGAGTTTTTGATGGATCCGCGGGTAATTGATATTAATCCGATAGGTCGTACCCTTTTAGTACGGGGTCTTATTGTTCCGTTCAGGGCGCCAAAATCGGCCAGATTATATCAGGCTATATGGGACGATAAAACCGGCTCGCCATTAATGCATTACAGCCTTTTACAACAAAAAGCCCTGCAACAGCGACTTGGCGATGATTACATTGTTGAACTGGCCATGCGCTACCAAAACCCAACTATTGAAGCAGCCCTTAATCGGCTTAAAGATGCTTTAGTTGACAGTATACAGGTTATTGCCTTGTTTCCACAATATGCATCGGCCAGTACAGGTTCTGTTTATGACAAGGTGATGGAGCTGCTGTTGCAGTGGCCAACCAAACCCAATATCACGTTTGTTAATTCCTTTCATGATAACGAAGGGATGATAGCGACCTTTGCAAATAACGCAAGTAAATACAACCCCGAAACGTATGACCACGTGCTGTTCAGCTTTCATGGCTTGCCACAAAGGCAATTGATCAAGGCCGATCATACCCATCAGCATTGCTTAAAAGCAAATGACTGCTGCCAGACTATCACCGATGTTAATAAGTTTTGCTATTCGGCACAATCGCACCACACTGCAAAACTGATTGCCGAAAAATTAAATATCCCGAAGGAAAAATATACCATTTGTTTTCAATCGCGCCTGGGTAACGATCCCTGGGTACAGCCGTACACCAGTGAAATTGTAGCCAAACTGGCCAAAGAAGGCAAGAAAAGTCTGCTGGTATTTTGTCCTGCATTTGTAGCTGATTGCCTGGAAACCGTTTACGAAGTAACAACCGAATACGGCGACGAGTTTAAAGCATTAGGCGGCGAAAAGGTTCAGCTCGTGGAAAGCCTTAACGATTCGCCGATATGGATAGATGCGTTGGAGAAAATGGTAAGGGAGAATTAGGATTTATCAGGCACAAAACAATCATGTCATTGCGAGGTACGAAGCAATCTCTATGCTATACAGAGTAACTATAAAGATTTAGACTTCCCATAATTAACCTGCCTGTGTAGAGATTGCTTCGTACCTCGCAATGACGCGTATGAGTTTGATATCTTATTCTTTATCCCTTCAACCCCTCAATTTCCTTCAATGTCTTCGGCAAATATTTACCTAATAAATGACTTCCTGTATCGGTTATTAAAAAGTTATCCTCAATACGCACGCCACCAAAATCGCGGTAGGTGTTCAATACATCGTAATTAATAAAATCGGCATACTTCTTTTCTGCTTGCCAGCGGTCTATCAGCTCGGGGATGATGTAAATACCAGGCTCCACCGTTAGTACATAACCGGCCTCAAGCTCGCGGCCTAAACGCAGCGATTTAAGTCCGAATACGGTGTCTTTTTTCAATGTATCTGTATAGCCTACGTATGGTTCGCCCAGGTCTTCCATATCGTGTGTGTCCATGCCCAGCATGTGGCCTAAGCCGCATTGAAAAAACATGGTATGCGCACCAGCGGCCACTGCTTCGGCAGCATCACCTTTCATCAGGTTAACCTGTGTTAGGCCCTCAACCAGTTTTTGACAAGCCGCCAGGTGTATATCTTTATATCTAACGCCTGGTTTTAACATGCTGATAGCATGATTCATCGAGGTTAGTACTACTTCATACAATTCCTTTTGGCGGTTAGTAAAACTACGGCCAACCGGACATGTGCGGGTAAGGTCGCCGCCATAATGCATAGCATTTTCGGCGCCAATATCACATAGTAACATTTGACCATCTTGCAGTGTATGCCCGTAGTAATGCGTGTGCAGCGTTTCGCCGTGCGGAGTTATAATAGCAGGATAGCCCAAACGTGCATCAGCGGCTATGGCCATTTCATGTGCTTTAGCCACCAGCTCATAGGATTTAATTCCCGGCCGGGTGTTTTTTATTACCGCCAGTTGCATATCTACACTAATGGAAACGGCTTTTTCCATTTCCTGAACCTCCAGCGGCGATTTTATTACCCGCTGTGCAATAACTGCTTTAATGAGTTTGATGGATACATGATCGGCAACATCCTGCAGACTTACGTTAAGCCAGTTAGCCAGTTTAATTTTATTTTCGGGACGATAAGGTGGTAAAATATGTACCCGCCTACCCGATGTTATGGCTTTGTGCACATAATGCATTACCTGATCATAAGGTTTGGTTTGGGTAACCCCAACCAGGGCAGCCATTTCATGAACCGACGGCAGGGTGCCTGTCCAGATGATATCATCAATGCTTAGCTCATTACCGAAGATCACTTCTTCGCCGGTATCAGTATCAATTACCGCGGCCAATGCTTGCACATCAAGCCCGAAGTAATAAAGGAAGCTGCTGTCCTGCCTGAAGGGGTAGCAATTGTCTTTATAATTCATGCTGCTATCCTCGTTACCCAGTAACAGGATAATGCCGTCTGAACCAATATTTTGCTTTAATATATGCCGGCGGTCGGTGTAAACCTGCCTGTCAAAAAGTTGTAGATCCATAGTTCCCCCCAACCCCCTAAAGGGAGTGTTTAAGATAAAAGTTGAAGGGATAAAGTTAAAAGCTTTTTATTTTATAATGTAATTAGGGAGTAAGGTTTTAATGCCTTTTTCATTATGTATTCTATTTTAGCAATTTGCTCCCCCTTTAGGGGGCTGGGGGTACTCGCTCACAATTTTAGCCGAAAGCAAACAAAGAGGGATGCCACCCCCGGGGTGCACGCTGCCACCGCAAAAGTAAAGGTTTTTAATTTTTGATGACCGGTTGGCATGTCTTAAAAACGCTGCAAACTGGCTATTGGAACTGGTGCCATAAAGCGAACCCTGGTAGGAGGATGTTTTACTTTCGATACTGCGCGGATCGAGTATACTTTCGCATACAATAAATTTACTAATGTCAAAATCCAGTATGCGGGTAAGTTTTTTCAATATGTTTTCGCGGGCGGCAGCAATCAGTTTATCCCAATCCTGCCCAGTATTGGCGGGTACATTGATCATAGTAAACCAGTTTTCGCAACCTTCAGGTGCATCATCGGGCTTATATTTTGAGCTGATGTTGAGGTAAATGGTGGGGTCCTGAAATACATTCTTGTCTATCCAGATGTGATCAAACTCCGCTTTATAATTGGTACTGAAAAAAATATTATGCAGCCCAAGTTCCAGTGATTCTTTTTTGATACCCCAATAAAATATCAATGCCGAACTGCTGCGCTCCTGGCTCAGTATTTTTTTAGGGAATAAATGCAGGTGTTGCGTTAATAATTTATGATAGGTAAACCACACATCCATATTGGATACTACCACATCACCAGCTATCTCATCGTCCTTAACCTTTATACCTGTTGCCAACCCATCTTTTAAAATGATTTCATCCACTGGCGAACCATAATGAAATTTGACCCCTAATGATTCTGCCAATCCTACCAGGCAGGTAATGATGCTATACATGCCTCCCTCCGGAAAAAAAACGCCGTATTGCTGCTCCAGATGTGGTATTACGTTAAGTGTAGCCGGGGAAGTATAAGGGTTTGAGCCATTATACGTGGCATAACGATCATAAAACTGTACCATACGGTCATCCTTAAAAAAACCTTCATTAGCCTTATGCATGGTCCGGAATGCATCAATTTGCGGAAACCTGAAAATTGATCTCACTGCATCCCTGTTTAAGTAAGTTTTTAGCAGGTGCAATGACCTTTCTAAAAAAATATGGTTGGTGATATTATAAATATTACTGCTGTTGGCCTGGTGTTTTTTAACTGCTTCAACAGGTTCACCGGTAGTTTTATTAACTTCAGCTGCAAATTTATCAGTATTAGCATAAGCTGTTAATTTGGTACCATCCTCGTAAAAATACCGGCAAGCTACATCCAGCTTTTGGTATTTAAAAAAATCAGCTGGGTTTTTACCGGCAAGCGTAAATAGTTCATCTACATATTGCGGCATGGTAAATAAACTGGGCCCGGCATCAAAGCGGAAACCCTCCTGCTCAAATTGAGATAACTTACCGCCAGGATAATTATTGGCTTCAAAAACTGCAACCTGATAACCCTTTACGGCCAAACGGATAGCTGTGGCAATTCCGGCAATTCCGGCGCCAATGATCAGGGCTTTTTTAACAGGCATGGGGTAAAGATAATTGCTCCATAACAAAAAAGTACAATCATTTACGATTGTACTTTTTTGTTATACTCTCCGAAATAGAAGCTTTACTATGCACCATGATGTACACCTTCGCCAATTTCTTCAATAACCTTACGATTAAATGCATCAAGATCGGCTGGTCGGCGACTGGTTACCAAACCTTGATCAACGACTACTTCCTCGTCAACCCAATTGGCGCCGGCGTTTTTAAGATCGGTTTGCAGGGATGGGTATGATGTTAGTCTGCGGCCTCTGATCAATCCGGTTTCTATCAATAATTGTGGTCCGTGGCATATGGCGGCTACAGGTTTGCCTTCATCTAAAAATGCTGATGTAAAGGCAACTGCATCCTTATTTTGCCTTAATTTATCGGGATTTAATACACCGCCGGGCAATACCAATGCGTCATAATCATCCGGACTAACTTCACTTAACTGCTGTCGACATTAATTTCAATGCCCCAGTTAGTTTTATCCCATGCTTTGATAGTGCCGCTTTTGGGCGATATTACATGGACTGTTGCGCCGGCTGCTTCCAGCGCTGCTTTAGGGCTTGTTAACTCTACCTGTTCAAATCCTTCTTCGGTAAGGATTGCTACTTTTCTGCTACTTAAACTTGCCATAATATATAATATTAATTTTAGATTATAAAAATTAAGTATTATATAATTACAGGTGGATTACGGTATGGTTTTAAGTATTTGAAATTAGATATTGATAAAAATATAAACTATTGTTTATCAGTAATATGCCCCAACGCAAAATTGATAAAATTGCTGGTGAGGCCATAATCCTCTGTTCCTTTGCGGCGGATAAAAAAGAAATCGCGGGTGATCTTCAGGCCTTCGATAGGTACCTCGACCAGGTCGCCCTCGGCCAGTTGACGGATGATGGACGGGCGTGGCATAAAGCCCAGGCACTGGTCAGCCAGTAAAAAGTTTTTCAAAGCCTCGGTGCCACCAAGGCGTATTTTTACCGATAGGTCGGCAGGCTTGATATGGAGTGCGGATAGTGATTTTAATACCGCGTTCAATGTTCCTGATCCGCGTTCCCTCACAGCCAGCGGCGTTTTAACCAACTGTTTTAAAGTTAACGAGCGGCCAGCCAAGGGGCTTTTAGCCGAGCATACCGGGATCACTTCATCGCTCATAAAGGGTTTGTATGATACTGTGGTGAGTTTGTTATCCACCTCGATAATGCCGATATCAACCTCATGGTTTAACAGGGCGTTCAGGATATACTCGGAATTACGGTTCACCAGCTGTACATCCACATTGGCATATTCGCGCTGAAAACCGGAAAGTATGGATGGTAAAATATATAGTGCAATGGTGGTACTGGCCCCCAAACGTAAATGCCCCGCCGCCTGCGACAGGTTGCTCAGCACCGAAAGGTCATATTCTATCTTTCGTTCAATTTCGGTGGCTTGCTGCAGGTATTCGTTCAGTTTGTTGCCTGCCTCGGTGAGCAGGATGCTGTTGCCCTTGCGCTCAAACAGGGGCACTTTATACTGATCTTCCAGCGCTTTAATGTGTTTGCTGATAGCCGGTTGCGTTACAAACAATACCTGCGCGGCCTTACTAAAACTAAGGTTGGCAGCAACTTCCATAAAAACACGGTGAGCAAAGGATATCATTTGGCTAAGTTAACTTTTTAACTTTTCAAAAAAACGGCCTGTGAATTTATAGGTGATCAATTTATGGGTCATTTTATGATTATAATCAACAAGCGGTGTATGAATGGTTTGTGTAGACTTATCAAAGTAAATACTTGGGTAAGCTTTCCAGTCAGCTATTGAACTTACATCAAAATCATAGTGCAGCTGGCTGTATACGCCGGTTTGGGTTTTTATAAGCGGCGGATTACCAATGAGTTTTCCTTTTTCAATAGTGAATATTTTTAAACCCTGTCCTGCTTTCATAGGTGAGTAAACGGAATTATATGGGGCTAAATAATAGGTTTTATTGTTGGCGGTGAAAGTATATATTTTTGAATACCAAAGCGGGAGGTTGCCTTTTTTGCCAACAGTATCCATTTTAAGTAATGAAACAGTTTGGTTGTTGGCTTTGTATTGCAGCACATTATAAATATCAAACCCTTTAACACCCAGTTGGGTATTCCATGAATAGGTACGGAACATGCCATCGGCAGAAGTTGCAATAACTAAACGCTCTTTTATTAACGAAGTAAAACTTTGACTGATGGTTGCCGGATATTTGGATGTATAATATTTAAGCTTAAATGCGAAGATCTTGTTTTGCTTTTGCAGCGAATCAATGGCTTTCCATTCCTTTTTGTGCGCACCGTAGTAATTTACTTTTTGAAGTATCCGGAGCAGATCGCTTTCAATTGCCAGCGGGCTATTCTGCGCAAACAAGTGGGCTGAAATTAAACAGCAGCAGAAAACAACTATCAGCTTAATGGTTTTCATAGTTAACATTCGGATATAAAAATAGGGATAATCAAACGATCATCCCTATTAAAATATTATCCGAATTAAATTATTTTACTTATGCTTCAACCGGCTGACCAATTAAATGAGCAGCAGCCAGATATTCAGCAATTTGTACAGCGTTGGTAGCAGCGCCCTTGCGCAGGTTGTCTGATACTATCCAGCAATTCAAAGTATTTGGCTGGGTTTCGTCGCGACGCAGGCGGCCAACAAATACTTCGTCTTTATCGTGCGCATCAAGGGGCATTGGGTATTTCAGGTTGGCAGGATCATCAACCACAACAATACCTGGTGATTTTGCCAATAGCTCCCTTAGTTCGTTCAGGTCAAAATCATTGGCAAACTCTACGTTCACTGATTCTGAGTGACCACCCATAACCGGGATCCGTACGGTTGTAGCGGTTACCTGTATGCTGTCATCGCCCATGATCTTTTTAGTTTCCAGGATCATTTTCATTTCCTCTTTGGTATAACCGTTTTCGGTAAATACGTCAATCTGCGGGATAACATTCAGGTCGATAGTATAAGGATAAACCTTAGGGCCATCAATACCATTACGCTCGTTAAATAACTGGTCAACAGCTTTAACGCCTGTGCCGGTTACCGATTGGTAAGTGGAAACTACCACCCTTTTTATTTTATATTTATCATGCAGCGGTTTTAAGGCCACTACCATTTGTATGGTTGAGCAATTTGGGTTGGCAATGATCTTGTCCTCAGCGGTAAGCACATGGGCATTAACTTCGGGTACAACCAGTTTTTTGGTTGGATCCATGCGCCATGCCGATGAATTATCAATAACAGTTGTGCCTGCTGCCGCGAAAAGTGGAGCTTGCTGTAATGAAGTGCTTCCGCCGGCCGAGAAAATAGCTACGTCCGGCTTCATCTTAATCGCATCCTCAACAGAAACCACCTTAAACTGCTTACCCTTAAAAGTAATTTCTTTACCAATACTTTTCTCTGAAGCTACGGGGATTAATTCTGTAACGGGGAAGTTGCGTTCTTCAAGAACCTGCAACATTTTGGTGCCTACTAATCCTGTAGCACCTACTACTGCGACTTTCATTTTTGTTTAATTGTTATGTATTAAAAACTTAAACCCCAAATATGCGAATTTTTTTACAGTTATTATAGAACTTAGTCTATGTAATTTGTAGTTGATAGGTGAGGTAGTTTTGTTAGATACGATGCAATCTTAGATTAGCATGATGTGAATGCATGTTGCATACCCGCTCCTGGCCGCGGGAGGGCCAGTTACTTTTGTCGCCACAAAAGTAACCAAAAAGGCTTTCAGCAGAAATGCTTC
The DNA here is from genome assembly GCF_050433765.1 of Mucilaginibacter lappiensis. Classification (GTDB taxonomy): domain Bacteria; phylum Bacteroidota; class Bacteroidia; order Sphingobacteriales; family Sphingobacteriaceae; genus Mucilaginibacter; species Mucilaginibacter lappiensis_A. The sequence goes on from NZ_JBNPWP010000018.1 coordinate 15,334, forward strand.
TTTACGCTCAAGGCCTTAGCCCCGCAAATCAGACAGAACCACGGGCTGCTTAATTTTTACTCCACTTCGTTCCCGCTACCCCTGCTTCAGTAAAAATTGCTAATGCCCTTCCCTACACAGAGGCCACGGTGTTCTGTCTGATTTTACCCGAAGCTTATCTGCTGAGGGGAAGAATATTTTACTAATCATTTCCGGAGGGAGAGCAGATTCATTATTCTGTCAATTTTTAAACAGCGAAGCCCTCTTGAACGGGTAAAAATTAACTCGTGAAAAATTCAGAAAATTCTGCTTCAGACAAGTGCAGCTCGCTTCGGACGAAATCAGGCAGAACAATGGTGGCCTTGAGCGTGGTAAAGGGCATAGCAAATATTTGCCGAAGCGGTGGAATTGAGGGAACAAAGTGGGGCAACTTTTTGCAGCCGTGGTTCTGGCTGATTTGCAGGGTAGAGGCCATGTGCGGCAAAGAAGCCTAAAAAGAAAAAGCACTTTTGTTACTTTTGGTGCAGCAAAAGTAAAAGGCAATGGCCAGGAGCGGGTATTGAACTATTCAAAACCACAATTCATTCTTCAATAAACTTAATCAACTACTTCAACAGATTTCGCCCAAATTTTTACCTTTGCCTAAACTCAAAATTTGCATGAGCGAAAAGATTTTAGTGATAGGCGCCAACGGCCAGATCGGTACAGAACTGGTAATGGCCTTGAGAAATATCCACGGTGCCGAAAGCGTAATAGCATCTGACATCAATGATCCGGGTTATGCTATACGCCACAGCGGGCCTTATGAAATTGTTAATGTGCTTGATAAGGATAATCTGCACCACATTTTTGATAAGCACCGCCCTACACAGGTTTACCTGCTGGCAGCCATATTATCGGCCGTAGGCGAACAAAAACCCAAATTGGCCTGGGACCTGAACATGACCGGCCTCATACACATACTTGATTTTGCGGTAGAGTTTAAAACTGCCAAAGTTTTTTGGCCAAGCTCCATAGCGGTATTTGGCCCTAATTCGCCGCAGTATCATACGCCGCAGTATTGCGTAATGGATCCTAATACGGTTTATGGTTTCAGCAAGCTGGCCGGCGAACGCTGGTGCGAGTATTATTTTACTAAATATGGATTAGATGTGCGCAGCATCCGTTACCCCGGCCTTATAGGTTGGCGGGCTAATCCGGGTGGTGGTACTACTGATTATGCGGTGCATATATTTCATGAAGCATTAAAAAAAGGGAACTATCAAAGTTTTCTATCTGCAGACACCGCTTTGCCAATGATGTATATGGATGATGCCATACGGGCCACCATATCGCTGATGGATGCTCCGGCCGATCTGCTGACTATACGGTCATCATACAACCTGGCGGGGATAAGCTTTACGCCTACCCAATTGGCCGATGAAATAAAAAAACTAATCCCTAATTTTGAAATAAGCTACGCAGAAAACGATCCGCGACAGGCCATTGCCGATAGCTGGCCAAAATCAATTGACGACAGTTATGCTCAAAGGGATTGGGGCTGGAAGTTAGAGTATGACCTGGCGACAATGACCAATGATATGCTAACCAATTTAAAAAATGTAATTTAGAGCCCCCGAACCCCCTGAAGGGGGAGCGAGTAGGCTTATGGTATAACAAATAAAATAACTCCTGCTCCCCCTTTAGGGGGCTGGGGGCTAAGAAAACATGGGAAGAGCATTTGAATTCCGCAAAGAAAGAAAATTTAAGCGCTGGGCTAAAATGGCCGTGCAGTTTACACGTTTAGGTAAAGAGATTGTAATGGCTGTAAAAGCCGGCGGTGGCGATATTAATACCAACTCGCGTTTAAGAACAGCAGTTCAGAACTCGAAGGCAGTAAACATGCCTAAAGATCGCGTTGAGGCTGCTATAAAAAGGGCAACAAGCCGCGATGAAAAAGATTACGAAGAACTGGTTTACGAAGGATACGCGCCCTATGGTGTTGCCGTTTTGGTTGAAACGGCTACAGATAATACCAATCGTACGGTAGCAAACGTACGTAGTTATTTTACTAAATATGGCGGATCATTGGGTAAAACCGGGTCGCTTGATTTTATTTTTACCCGTAAATCTGTATTTACATTTGAGCCGGGCGAGCGTGACCTGGAAGAGTTGGAGTTTGAACTGATAGATGCCGGTTTGGAAGATTTATTTGTGGAGGCGGATGAAAATGGGAATGATATTGCGGTAATACATACTGCCTTTGAAGACTTTGGCAAAATGCAAAAAATGCTTGAAGAGTTGGGTATTGATGTAAAATCGGCTAAATTAGAGCGTGTACCACAATCATTTCATGAAGTAACCGAAGAGCAGGTTGCAGATATCATGAAGTTAATAGATCGCCTGGAAGAGGACGACGACGTACAGGCTGTTTACCATAATATGGCGGAGTAATTTTGATTTTTCACTAATCGTCATTGCGAGGAACGAAGCAATCTCTATGCTATACAGGGCGAATGGAAAAGCATATTTGATCTGCTTGTTTCGTACCCCGCAACAACAGGTTTAAATAATTAACATTATGCCACTATTCAGTTCACGTAAGGAAGAGAAAAAGATAAAGGTAACCTTTGCTAACGGCTTACTTTTTGTGGAAAAAGCGGATGGCAAACAACAGGCTTTTCCGTTGGAGTGGTTCCCGAAATTACTGAATGCTACTGATGAGGAGCGTGAGGACTGGAAACAAACCGATAAAGGCATCCATTTTAATAAGCTGGATGTGGATGTAGCAACTTCATAGAACCAAGAAATAAGAATCAGGAGACAAGAACCATAACTTATCTTGTGTCTTGATTCTTGTTTCTAAACAGCTAAAACCAATGACTTTCGAAGAGTTTTTTAAAAAGAAAAAGATCGACCTGGTTGCCTTGGAACAAGGCGAGCAATCGCTATTTTCTGAATTCAAAACTCATTACGAACAAATGGGCGAAAAAAGCTTTGACCATACCAAAAAGTACTGGTTCAATAAGCTACGGCGACAATTCCCGGCAGCGCCGGAAATAAAAACAGAAAAAGTAATCATAGAGAACCAACTGGCCGAACAAACCATTACCGAAAGCTTGATTGAACCGGGCACCCCTGACCCTAAATTAGGTTTTGCGCCAAAGTTCAGGGCTCCCAATGTAGCTAAACCGACCGAAGAAAAACCGGAGACCAAAGCAGCAGAAACTACGCCACCTGTTGAAAATACCGCAACCAAGCCTGCTTTTAAACCTCGCTTTCAGGCTGCTATGATGAAACCAAAGGCGGCGGACAGTGAAACAAGCGCGACTGAAAAGCCCGAGGTGAAGGAAGAAAACACAACACCTGCTACTGAAGCCATGAAACCGGCTTACAAGCCACGCTTCCAGGCGGGTATGACAAAGCCTAAACCCACGGAAAACGAAACCACTCCAGAAGAGAATAAAACAGAGGATCAAGAAAAAACAGAAATTTCTGCAGAAACTCCCGCTGCTAAACCGGCCTACAAGCCACGTTTCCAACCAGGAATGGTTAAATCCAAGCCTGTTGAAAACGAAGGAAAGCCAGTTGAAAAGACTGAAGAAAAGTCGGATACTCCTCCTGCTACTGAAGAGCCTGCCACTAAGCCTGCTTACAAGCCCAGGTTTAATATGAAAAACCTCCCGCCAAAACCTGACCAGGAATAATTGCTCCTGCCGCGCGTCATTGCGAGGTACGAAGCAATCTCTACACAAGCAGGTCGAGCATGCAGATTCTAAACTTTCCCTTTTGCTCTGTACAGCATTGAGATTGCTTCGTATTTCGTAATGACGCGCGAAGTATTTTGCGAGCAGAGTGGAGCTCTCAAATTTCCCTACTCAAAACCTCTAACTACTTACTGTGCGAAAACAACCAGCTTAACAGCTCTGGTTCTTTGAAGGCATAGTCCCAGCTGTTATGGTCAACACCGGGATAGAGGGTGAATTTAGGGTCACCGCCGGCTTCCTTAATTGCTGCCACCATCACTTCAGAATGATCAGCCGGTACAACGCTGTCTTTACTGCCATGAAAGATCCACAGGGGGACTTTTTTAGCATATTTTTTGGCATTCAGGGTATTATCACCACCGCATATGGCAAAAGCGGCGGCAAACACTTTTGGCTTGCGGCCAATGATCTCAAATGTACCCATACCACCCATACTAAGGCCGCCAACATAAACACGGTGTTTGTCAACAAATGGCTTATCCAAAAACTGATCAACCAAGCCTAATAACAATTGCATGGCTATAGTTGGCTGCTCATTTACCTGGAAAACGAATTTTCTTTTTTGAGTAGCGGCGTCGGTTTCCTGCTGCACATTTGACCAGTAGCTATTAGTGGGGCACTGCGGAAAAACCACAATAGCTTCATACTTTTCCCTTACACTATCCTGCAACAAGCGCGAAGGTCCATATTTTAATTGTGCCTCGTTGTTACTCCCACGCTCCCCGGCACCATGCAATACAAATAGCAGGGGATACTTTTTAGTAGGATCAAAATGTTTTGGGAATAATAGCCGGTAAGGTAATGTATCGCCTTTAACAATAAGGCTGCCCCTGTCAAAAGATGATAAATTTTGTGAACGTGCGGAAAAAGAAAATGCTAAGAGTAAACTTAGCATTCCTATGATAAATTTTTTGTAGATCATTTGATGCGTTTAAATCTGTTTTTGCCACAACTGGCAGGTGTTATTAAAACAAATTTAACGCCTTTTGATTTATATTTTTTCAATATTTTTATTCATTTAATCCTCCATGTCATTTCGAACGAGGTACGAGGAGAAATCTTATACGCTTATAGAGCAAACACTGTAGGTCATTCCAAATGCCGTTTATTTCTTAATTTTTAACAAGCGCTGAGCTTGTAAAATCTAACTTTTTAAGCCCGTTCTGTATTTCAGGGCAGCTCATAAATAGTTTCCATAACAAGCCGGTACGGTAGTTTTCTATCATTACTACAATTGGGCCCTGGTCAATAGCCAGGTATGATTTTCCATACCAGTTATGTGATTCGCTAAAGGCATCGGTAAAGCCATATTCACCCCAAATCTTATCGCCCAGGTCATAATAAAAATGGCGCAGGGCCTTCATAGAGTATTCAGGAGTATAAGGAAATGCAGATAATGCCGCTGTTGGTGTTATGACCCCAAGATCATTAGTAGGCGAATGGGCGTTATAGCCTTCAAAATTATCGCTGGCGGTAAGCCCCCAGCAATTCTCGCCATAGCCTTTAAACTTTTTAGGGTTATCAACACAGTATGCATGATTGATCAGCGTATGGTTTTTGTTCTGCTCCCAGTAATCAGCATACCTATCTTTTAAGCCTTTAGGGTTTAAGCCCAGGAATGAATATTGCGAAAAGAAAAGCGGGCCGCCATAATCAAATCCTAAGGGGAGCTTAATGCCATAAAAGGTTTTTCCGTTCTTAAAAAAATCACTTTGGGCCCAGCCCCCGTGATAAACACTGGCACTAACCGGATAGCGGTCTGCAGAGGCGGCCAGTACATAAGTGATCAGGCATTCGTTAAAGCCATGTATCGGAAAGTTCATGGCCCAGCCGTTGTTTGGCGACCAGTGCCAGTACAATGCATCCCTGCCATCGCGGGTGTACCAGTCCCACTCCATTTCGCCCCACATCCAGTTGATCACATTGCGTATGCGTTGTTCCTTTGGATTATTACCAGTAAAATACTGGCGGGCGCATAACAATCCCTGAAATAAATATGCCGATTCCACAATATCTCCACCGTCGTCTTTGCGGCCAAAAGGAATTACTTTGCCGGTTTCGCCATTCAACCAATGCGGGAAAGCGCCATGAAAAGAATTGGCTTTAAATAAAAAGTTAACGATCTTCACCATACGGTCAACGGCCTGGTCATGGCTTATCCATTTACGCTTGTCGGCAACTATAAGGGCCATGATACCAAAGCCCGAGCCGCCGGTGGTTACCACCTCATTGCCATAATCAAAAGAGGTATTACTGCGCTCACGGGCCAGGCCACTTACCGGGTGACCAAAATCCCAGAAATAGCGAAATGTTTGGCGTTGTACCACATCAAGCAACGCGCTATCGGTTAAATTTTTTATAATGCCAACCGGCTTAATGCCTGTTGAAGTATTTTTTTCGGTTTTTTGGGCAAAACAACTTACGGCAATCAGCAGTATAAATGGGGCGAATAGTAATTTTTTCATGTAGATATATGTATGCGATCTCCTTTACAGGGATCAAAGGGCAGTTAAAAGAGGCTGCCTGCCTGGTATAGACAGACAAACCTCATAACTCAATCAACCAACTTTTATTAAACCAATTATTTAGTATCCTGGATTTTGTTTCAATCTGCCACCGCTTAAATCAATTTGTGTTTGCGGGATAGGAAACAACGCGTATTTAGCAGCCCATGTTTTTTCATGTGCAGCAAATGCCGCAGCCGCACGACCTGGTTGCACCGCATCCTGACGAACAATGTCAAAGAAACGGTCATGTTCTTCGGCCAGCTCCATGCGGCGTTCATGCCATATTGTTGCTAACGAAGCTGTTGCAGCAGGCAATTTGGCCCTGGTACGTACAAGATTCAGGTTGGTAGTTGCTTCAAGTACCCGGCCAAGTTGAAAGGCGGCTTCGGCATTGATCAACAAAATATCGGCATAACGTAAAATGCGTACCTGCTTTGGTAAACGATCTGTACTGCCACCGCAATTGTCTTCGGCTGTACGGCTATGGTAAGCTTTATAGCTATAAGTGCCATTTTGTACCGAATCGCGGCTCGGAATACGGAAACCATCCCAAAGTACAGTGCCATGATCCTGTATAGTAATTACTGTAGCTGCTCTACGAACATCATTAGCCTCATATTCATTTAATAAGCTTTCAGATGGGTTATTGAAACCAAAGCCAAGATCGGCCCAGCCAAATTTGCCTCCGGCACGGGGCCCCTGCGATACTGTGTATAGGTTAATACCTGCAGTACAGCTTTTATTTATACCGGCCTGTATCTCAAAAATTGATTCGGAGTTATTATTGCCACCATCTCCGTTTACGGCCCTTTGACGCCAAATAAGCGAGTAATCTTTAACAAGTGAATAATTATTACCATCTATAACCGCCTTAGACAAGTCATAGGCTTTTTGATAATTTTTCATGTACAGGTACACTTTGGCTTCTAAAGCTTGAGCTGTACTTATATTCGCTCGACCTACTTCCGTAACCTTTTTGTCAAGTAAATTGGCAACGGCAAAATCTAAATCACTTATGATAAATTTATAAATATCATCAGCGCTTGCACGTGTCTGGTATTTATCCTGATTAGCCTCACTGGCCAGAGGAACCTTGTCAAGCAATGGTACGCCACCATATAAACGAACCAGGTTGAAATAAAAATAAGCTCTCAAAAACCGGGCTTCGCCAATGAGCGCGTTTTTAGTAGCGGCGTCAAATTGCGCGTTTTGTAATTTATCCAGCGCCTGGTTAGCACGGGCAACGCCCTGATAAAGGCCTGTCCAAACATTGTTTACAACGCCGTTTGATGCTGAAGTTTGCAGGTTATCAATTTGTTTGGCATCGCCGTAATCATCCGGAGAGCTTCCTTTATCGGCATCATCAGACGCAATATCGCTCAAGATCACAAACTGAAAGCTATCAATATCGGGTTCAAACCCTCCTATATAAAATACATTGTAAATACCTGTTACCAAATTTTTGGCCTGATTCGGATCAGAAGCTATCTGGTCCTGGGTTATAGCAGCCTGCGGACTAACGTCAAGGTAGTTTTTACAAGCACTTAGCGTTGCTGTTGCAACCAGCATACAAACGGCTATAATGTTTAAATTTTTATTATATATCTTTTTCATAATGCTGAAAGTTAAAATTGAAGGTTCACGCCAAAAACAAAAGTGCGGGTTACCGGATAGTTGGTAGCATCAATGCCTGATTGTAGAATATCTGTTTGGAACAATTCAGCAGATGAACCGCTGTAACGTTTTAAAGTAAACAGGTTTTGTGAGGTCAGGTAAAGTCTTAATCGTGAAATATTAGCCCGTTTAAGCATAGCCGATGGTAATGTATAACCCAATGTAAGGTTGTTTAACCGCAGATAAGCGCCCGATTCAATAAAGTAAGTTGACGGAGGCGTAGCTGAAGTAATTACAGAAGGATCGGTATTTGATGGCCTGGCAGTAGTAAAGCGACTGTTTGCATAGCCGGCTTCAATGTTGTCGTTTTCACTGCCCCGGGAGTTCTTTTTACCGTTATAAATTTTGTTGCCCCAGTTACCTGTAAGGTCAGCGCTCAAATCAAAGTTTGTGTAATTAACACTAAAATTAAAACCGCCATAATATTTAGGTTGATAAGAGCCCGCGAAAACCCGATCGTTAGCATCAATAACTCCATTCTTGTCGATATCCGCGTATTTTAACCCGCCAACCTTATTGGCTTCAAAGGTATTGGTAGGGGCTGCTGCTGCTTCGGCCGCGGTTTGGAAAACACCTGTTGCCTGCAATACAAAATAGCTGGCTATGGGCTGGCCATTATCTGTGCTGGTTATAGTTTTACCATTTGCACCACCTCTTAATAAAGCCTGGCCACCATTCAAGCCATCTACATTATTTTTATTGTAACTGATGTTGCCACCTATGGAATAAGAAAGTTTATCATTGATCTTATCATTCCATTTTAAACCAAGTTCAATACCCTTGTTGCTATATGAGGCGGCATTAGTTACAAAATCATTAGTTGGGTCGCCTAATATACCAGGCAAAGTTACCAGGGTTAAGGCATCCTTTACCTTTTTATTGTAATAGTCAATCTCACCACTTAAACGGCTGTTCAATATGGCAAAGTCTAAGCCTATATCAAGCTGGTTAGTAGTCTCCCATTTTAAGTTAGTATCTTTAATATCCTGTATTACACTACCCAAATTGAGTGTGCCGTTATTAAAGTAGTAGGGCAGGTTTGACGTAGCGGTAATAATGTATAGCGCCTGATCAATATTATCATTACCTAATTTACCATAGCTTGCGCGTAGTTTTAACTGGTCAAATATGTGGTTATCCTTCATGAAGGATTCCTCCGAAATTACCCAGCCGCCGCCGAAAGTATAAAAATTACCCCAGTGCTCATTGAATTTGGAGCTACCATCGCGCCTGAAAGAGCCGCTTAACAGATATTTGCCTCCATAGCCATAATTTATACGGCCAACATATGATTGCCTGGTAAATAACCCACCTCCGTTATCATCTTTGGCATTAACATCGGGGTTACCCAAATTTAAATACCATTGATCCTCATTGGCAGGCACATCCTGACGTGTTCCGTTAAGAAAGTTTGATTTAAATTTTTCAGTAACTATACCACCTAAAACAGTAAAGTGGTGATTGCCGAAGGTTTTGTCCCAGGTAGCGGTGTTGTCCCAGGTGTACTGGTATGAATCATCGTTTTGAATAAACAGGGAACTATTATCCTGACGTTGATTGCCGCCGCCAACAGTAAACGTTTGATCATCGGAATGGAACTGGTATTGATAATTTTTTTGATTGTTAAACTTAACATCCGCATTAAATGCAGAGTGCAAAGTAAGCGAGCTGATTGGCTTATAATCTAAAGCTACATTACCTTGTACACGGTTACCCAGGGTAAATCTGTTCGCCTTGTCTAACTGTAAAAGCGGGTTCCCCACATTACCCCAGGCAGAAGTGTTTCCATATTTGCCATCTATAACTGAGGGAATAATTGGTGCGGCCCTGTAAACATTACCATAAATGGCATTAAAATCAACTGTACGCTCGGCGCCACGGCTCAGCGATATTTGTTCGCTGAATTTTACCTTTTTAGATATGTTGATATCATTATTTGCACGAATGGTAAAGCGTTGAAATCCATTGGTTTTAATAACGCCCTGGTCATCAAGATAATTAGCGCTGATAAAATAAGTATTGGTTTCGCCGCCACCTGCAACTGAAATGTTATGGTTTGTGGTGAACGCCTTACGTGCTACTTCTTTAGCCCAATCAGTAGTGCCGGGGAATGTTACCGGTGCATTAACGTCGGCTGTAGGGTTGGCATCCTTTAAATAGTCGGTGTACTGTGCTCGATTTGCCATTTGTATTTGATTGGCAACTTCTCTGAAACCTACAGTAGCGTCGTAACTTACTACAGCCGGACCGCTTTTGCCTTTTTTGGTGGTAATGATAACAACACCATTGGCACCACGAACACCATAAATGGCTGCCGAAGCATCTTTTAAAACGTCAAGACTTAATATATCTGAGCTATTGATGTTCCTGATATCGTCAGTTAAAACACCATCAACTACATATAGTGGGTTAGCACCGGCAAGTACAGAACCGGTACCGCGTATACGTAAAATAGGTGCTGAGTTTGGCTGTCCGGATGATAGTACCTGGACACCTGAAACTTTACCCTGTAGGGCTTGTGTAGGAGTTTGCACAGGTTGCTTTGCTAACAGGCTTCCGTTTACACTGGCAACGGAGCCGGTTACGTCCCTTTTGCGCTGGGTGCCATAGCCAATAACTACTACCTGCTGCAGTTCCTTAGCTTCGGGTTGCAGTTTTACAATTAATTCGGTTTGATTATTAACGGGCAACGACAAGGTAGTATAGCCAATATACGTAAAAACAAGTGTTGCGGTAGGTGGTGCTGACAGTGTGAAAGCACCGTTAACGTCGGTTTGCGCCCCTGTGGTGGTTCCTTTAACGGAAACGCTTACGCCAATTAAGGCCTCGCCTGTGGATGCATCGGTAACCTTGCCTTTTACCGTAGCGTTTTGAGCGAATGAAGCATTAACAAAAAAAAGGCAGAATAGCACCAACACAGAAATAGTAAAGATTCTTTTCATAGTGGTTAATAGTAAGTAAGTGGTTTGAAAATAATTGGTTTATTATTTGACAAAGCTGAGGAGATAATACAGTTTTATCAAAAATATTAACTCAACATTAATACGTCATATATAGAACACTTTCTCAGTGGTTATGTTTTTAATTTTTAATAAATTGATTATCAGTTTATTAAAACCAATTAGTGTATATTATACATACTACACATATATAGCCAGGTACACTAAGGTCAAGTAGGGTTATGAGAGGTAATGATGTAGTATTATAGTTCAATGAGAAACTCAACAAGGTTTTTATCGTGCTCCAGATTGAGCTTTTTTCGCAGGCGGTAACGGCGTATTTCAACGCCGCGCAGGGAAATGTTTAATAGCGAAGCCATCTCTTTACTACTCATGTTCATGCGCAGGTAAGCGCATAGTTTAAGATCATTCGGAACAAGATCGGGGTGGCCGGATTTTAGTTTTTTGAAAAAGTTTTCATGGGCTTCGTTAAAGCTTTTTTCAAATATGTTCCAGTCGCGTTCATCATTCATGCCTTCGTCAATTACTTTTTGTATCCTGCGTAACTGATCATCGGCCAATTTTTTGCCTGTATTATCTTTAAGGTGGGCTATTTCTTCACTTATTTTTTGCAGCAGCTCATTTTTATAAACGAGGTTCATGGCCGAGTTTGCCAGCTCACGACTTTTGCTGGCCAAATCGGCCTGCAATTGTTCATTCTTTATATTGATGATGTGCTGTTCATTCGCTATGGCTTCCTGCTTTAAAAATTCTTCCTTTTCTGCCTGTAGCTTTTGATGGATACGTTGCTGATGCCGCCTTAATTTAAGGCGGTAATAATGCCTGATCAGGTAATACGCCAAAACCAGCAATAATATATAAAAAATCATAGCGGCCTTACCTGCATACCAGGGCGGCAATACGGTAAAGGTTAAGGTGGTAATTGCCGATATATTCTGATCGTTTATTTTGGCGCGAACTTTAAAGTGGTAGGTACCCTGATCAAGATTGGTAAATTCTTTTTGACTTTGCGGAGCCCAATCAGACCATTGCCTTGAATAACCCTCTAAATAGTATTGAAACTTGATCTTGGCCTGTTTATAATATGGCAGTGAGTACGCAATACGGATATTGTTTTGAGTATAAGGTATTTCAATTACGTTATGGCTGCTATTCATATCACTTATCACAGATACCTTATCGGTTACGTTTTCAATGCGGCGTATTAATACCGGGGGTATTTTCATTTGGTTTGGCAACAGGGCATCGCCATCATTCAATATCACAAATCCATCGTCGATACTGATCAGATAGGTTAAATTGTTAATTCGGTTTATGGTTTCGTAATGCTGTACCATTTGGCCGTTAAGTATCGTGAACCTGTTGGTATCAATACTGAGCTTACCGGGAACAGAAAGATCTGCAAGTGCAACGTGCCCCTGGTTAATAAACCAGTACTTTTTGCCTATGGCTTTTATTATTTTGCCTGATGATGAAAAGGTACCCAGCTTTTTATTTAACTGGGTGTATTTAAAAAAGCGGTCGGTAATATCGTCATATATATAAAAGCCCGAGTCTGATGAAAAAACAACACGGTTATCTAAATCAAATACATTAACATTATAACTGCCTGGCAAGCCGTATTGCTTATCATAATATATTTTTGAGGTTACTTTTTTAAGATCGCTGCTCAAGGTTAATTTATAAATGCCTTTATAAGCATGGCTTACCCATATTTGCCCCTTACTATCCTGCTCAACATAGCGCGAGGGTTCGCCAAAGCCATCAACCTTATGGCTAAATATCCAGTTTCCGGATGCATCTTTTTTATAAACCACCAAGCCTGTGTAGGTACCCTGTATGAGCATATCCTGGCTTAGTTTTTTAATGATCCACCCACCGGTCACTGTCGAAATTTTGGTAATGGTATTTTCATTTACCTGGTAAGTGCCGTCATTATGGCCGCACAGCAAACGCCCATCCTGCAAAGAGAGATCCCAAACCTGCCCCTGCGAACCAGGAATAAGCTTAAAATCAAATGACTGGAAAGGCTTGTTATTATCGGGTACCCAATCGCTGTAAAAAAGCCCCTGGTTTGTACCCAGATATATTTTTTTATTAAATATAATACTGGCGTAAACGGTGCCGAACTTACCGGTTTTATCAAAATAAAAATACAGCGGAGAGTTAACCTCAATACGATCAATACCATTATCTAAACCTGCCCAAAGGTTTTGCTCGGTATCGGTATATAAACTTAAAACGGTATTGTTTTGTAAACCGCTTGATTTGTTAATGTGCTGTATCACGTTACCCGCGGTATCAATTATTACTATCCCGTTCAGTATGGTGCCGTAGGCAAAGTATTTACCTGGTATTATAGCGCCGTTATTAAGCTGATAGGTTTTTAAAAAGTCATTAGCCTGACTGACCCAGGGTTTTATGTTTTGACCATCGTAAATGAACAGGCCATTTTGAGCGGTGCCAATAATGTATTTGTTGCCCTGAAAGGGAAGTATGGATAGTACACCGCTATTGCCTAATGTATTACTGCCCTGCACATACTCCATATGGTTGTTCTTTAATTCAAATAACCCAGCAGATACCTGCTCAATAAAGAAACGTTTACCTGCTTTAAATAAAAACAGGTAAGGTCTTGGAGCCTTTATTACATTGACGCTTCCTTTTGAGTAAATGTAAATAGCACCAAACGACTGGAAGATCACCCTGTCACCATCAACATATATTTTCCATATTTCTTCGTTGATAGGGCGGTATTTTTCAGGTACCAGATTTATTAGTGAGGTGTATTTTAAGAAACCTTTATTGTTATCCTGCCAGTAACCAAACTCGCCAAAGGCCCCCACGTAAATTTTGCCCCTACCATCGGCCGAGACTGACCGTACAATGAGCCCGTTTGGCATGTGGTGCTGTTGCCAGTATTTTCCGTCAAAAGCCAATAAACCTTCGGCATTACCAAAATACATGATGCCGTGCTCATCCCTTGTTACCGACCAGTTTTGATTGCCCGACTGGTAAATGGTTTTTGGGTAATTTTGCACATAAGGCACACCGATGCTTTTTATATCAACCGCCCTGGCGTACCAAGCAGAGGTGCAAACAATACTTATAATAATCAGGATAGATCTACGCATAGGTTAATAAACAGCATCGGCCCAAAGCCTAACTAATATTACGAAAATACAGTTTGAATTGGATAAAAAACAAAAGCTTACCGTTTGGGTAAGCTTTATATGATTTGTTGTAAACTTAATCAGCTAATTGCAGGTTGTTTTTCTTGGCTGTATTTACCGGCTGCGGTACTTTTACATAATAGCCTGTTCCATCGTAAACCCTTTTGCGCGGATGACTTTGGCAGGCGTCGCTGCAGCAACCTTCCATTTTAGTGCCACATTCATCGCATTGCGTAAAATGCTCATTGCACTCTGGATTGGCACAGTTGATCATTTTATGGGTTGTTGTGCCGCAATTAAAGCAGGTTGATATCACCACAGGGTTAACGCTGTTCACATCAACCGAAAGGCGATTATCAAACACATAACATTTACCCTCAAAATCTTCGCCCCCGGCTTCTTTACCGTATTTAATAATGCCACCGTGCAATTGGTACACATCGGTAAAGCCTTCATGCAATAGTAAGGCCGATGCTTTTTCGCATTTGATGCCGCCGGTGCAATAGGTTAATATCTTTTTATCCTTGTATTTGGCCAGTTCATTGATCATTGCCGGGAAATCCCTGAAATTTTCAATATCCAGCGTTACCGCGTTTTTAAACTTGCCTAATGAATGCTCATAGTTTGAACGTACATCCAAAACTACTACATCGTCCCTGTCCTTCATTGCCAAAAAATCCTTTGGTTCCAGGTGTTTGCCGGTTTGTTGTTGGGGGTTAATGATATGAGGATCGCGCAGGCCTGAGTGTACAATTTCGGATTTGTAACGTACATGCATTTTTACAAACGAAGGTGTATCAACTTCATCAATTTTAAAATCGATACCGGCGAAGCGCTCGTCGGCATGTACTGTATCCATATAGGTTTTACAAGCTTCGGCTGTGCCCGAAACGGTACCGTTAAGCCCTTCGGTAGCTACTATGATGCGACCGGTTAATCCTAAACTTTTACAAAATTTTAAATGATCGGCAGCAAATTGCTCCGCATCAGCTATTGTTGAATAACAATAGTAAAGTAGTGTGTTATATATTGCCATAAACCATTGATACTGTTGCAAACAGTGTTAAATGAGGTGCAAATATAAGGGTTTTGGGTGAAAGGTAAAAGGCGAAAGGTTTTACATCAGCACAAACGTTAAACATTCCTTATTCGGTATTATGTTTTCTTATTTCGTTATTCAAAATTCGACATTCGTTATTGGATATTTGCAACCGTTTGCCTTTTACCTTTATCCTTTCCCCTTACCTTATACCGTAAAATATCCTGAACCCTTGTATGTATTTTTGATTGCCGGCATAGGATATACCATAATCAACCCTAAAGATGAGTCGTTGCACACCCACGTAAAATTCACGGTAGTTGGTATTGCTTTTTGTAGTAAGGAAATTTGCTCCAATAACCTCTTCCAATTTAAGTTTTCTTAAAATGGGGATGTGGTTAAAAATGGACCCGGCAAAATTATGTTGAAAATGAGCCTCGAGAAAAGCGCCATTTGTGCTATAGGTATAGAAGGGTAAAAAATGGAAACTACCCACATAGGTTGGGTCAAAGGTTAAACCTTGATTGCCCAAAAAGTGGTTATAGTCCATATAGTAAAGTTTTTTATCATTAAAAAAAGCGCCTGCGTTTAATTTAAATGAAGAAAAACCGGTTAAACCTACCCTTACATTGTTTTGCGAAATATCAACCGATGCAAAATCGTAATCAACATCTGAACCAAATGCGCCTTTAATGCCCCTGCGATAATTTATAGTTAACGTTGGATATTTTGAGGGTATATTAAATTTACCTGTGGGCCTGGTTTCATATTGCTGATCGAATGTAAAAGTGGCCGAAGCGGCAAAGGTTAGTGCCTGGTTTTGCGGAAACAAGAGCGAATGATCGTCAGCCGGGGTACCAGGTGGGGCCAAAGGATTGTTTGATGTATATTCACGGTTCTTTACATTTTTGATATGGCCGAAGGAGGTATTATACAACTGGCTGCGGCTGGCATAGGTGAAGTTCCCGTTAAGCAATACACCATTCAATACTTCACGCTGATAGCCAAACATGCCATATTGCGATCTGTAATACTTTACATAATTATTTTCACTGAGCAATGTACTTAGCGTATTAAAATATAAAGAACGCGTGCCTACATTGTTCAGGTCGAGCACATCGCTGCCAAAACCGGCAAAGAATTTAGCGGCATGAAAAGGATCGTTCCTGTATTCACTGTATATATTGGCGCTGAACAATTTATTTGTAAAGCCATAACGTACGTTGGGCGTTATGCTGAATGAGTGAAATTTATCAATGGTACGGGTATATCTGATTTTAGCATTAATGCCAAAACCCTCTACGGTGTTGTAATAAAATGTTTGTATAAAAGGGAATACATGCAATGAGTCTTTTTCACCCGGGCTGCTGGCGTCGTAGCCAAATATTAAATAACCCGGATAATTAATATGGTTCTTGGTATGTTGAAGTGTATCCTGGTACTGATCTGTTTTTTGATAAGCTGTTACACTATCTTTTTTATGATAGTCCCGGGCTTCCTGTGCCGTTAAGGGAACTGGGCGTACTGATGCCCAGTAATCTTCCTTTTTTGCATTGGCAGCAGTATCGATCTTTAATACTTCGCCGGTAAAAAAGCCTTCAGGAAAAGTTGGGTTGATTTTGTAGTTATTATAAATGGAATTATAGTAGCCGCCAAACCTAAAACCAAACACCTTACCTTTAAAGTTATACTGTACAGAAGCTGGCATCCATACACTATCCGTAATAGCTATATACTGCTGCCGTATCTGCAGGGTATCAACCAGATTAAGGTTGCTCATTTTGTTGGTTAGGTACAGGTCGGCGCTGTATATACGCCAGTCGCCCTCAACAATATAAATATTGCCCTGAAAATACTGCCCGTGCTGGCGGCGTGGTATTACCTGTATTTTGTCAATAGTACGACCATTTTCAACTGAGGTCCCCAATAATTTATACTGATAAAAAATACTGGCATAAGAGGCAAGAGGTGATACAAACCCCCGGGTGCTTAATCCATTTATAGAAAACACATTCTGGTATAAATTTACCTGCAGGTCCGAAGCTTTATTGTAGCTAAACGCGGTATTTTGACCGGCCATCCGGTTAGCCACAGTAACTTCTTTAACCTTATCGGGTTTTTGAAAACTAAAGTCAGACAATGATTCTGACTGGTAAAGTATACCCCTGCCATTTGAGTCAAGATCAAGGGTCCTTCTTACCTCTCGTGATAACAGGGATCTTGGGGCACTTATCAGTTTTTGTACGCCCTTTATATAAACCGCACAGGAATAAGATGCAGCTTCTTCAACATAATATTTTCGTTTTTTAATAACCTGTTTCATGATGGTATCAGCGGCATCGCGGTTCTTTTGGTATGTGGCTGCTACCCGTTCTGTGGCAAAAACCTCATCGTCCATCTGCACATTAAGCTGTTCATCATGATCGGCTATGGTTACATTTATCGTCTTTTCTTTATAGCCAACAAAGCGATATACTACATTATAGGTACCCGGATTAAGCTTAAACTGATATATCCCATCTTCGTTTGCGGTAGTACCATAGGTGGAATTTCTGATATATACAGATGTAAAAGGAATAATACTATTTTTTTGATCGGTTATGCGGCCCGATAATAGATATTGTTGTGCTGAGGCGTTTATAGAGCATAAAGCGATAAGAATCAATAGTATGTGTTTTCTCATAGTCTTTAATTAATAAAATACTTTTTACCTGTAAAATGTTTTAAAACGTACTTAATAAATATTTAAGGTTCAATTAACCTAATCAAATGCGCGGTAATGCTTAATTTTGCACCCTTTAAACAGCATATTATATGTATAATACACTAAAGCCAGTTTTACAGCAGGAACTTGCTGACATTGAAAATGCCGGATTATATAAAAGAGAGCGCATTATTACATCGGCACAAGGCGCTGATATTACCGTACAGGGGGGCAAGGAAGTAATAAACTTTTGCGCCAATAATTACCTGGGGCTTTCGGGCAATCCTAAAGTGATACAGGCTGCAAAAGCTGTGATGGATACCCATGGTTATGGTTTATCGTCGGTACGTTTTATTTGCGGTACACAAGATATTCATAAAGAACTGGAAGCTAAAATATCAGCATTCCTGGGTACAGAAGATACCATATTATATGCTGCCGCGTTTGATGCCAATGGCGGTGTTTTTGAACCGTTATTTAATGAACAGGATGCCATTATATCTGATGAGTTGAACCATGCATCCATTATTGATGGTGTGCGTTTATGCAAGGCCCAGCGCCAGCGTTATAAACACGATGATATGGCCGATCTGGAAGAAAAATTAAAAGCTACAAAAGATCTGCGTCATCGTATCATCGTAACTGATGGCGCCTTCAGTATGGACGGAACCATTGCCCAGTTAGATAAGATTTGTGCACTGGCAGAGCAATATAATGCTTTGGTAATGATTGATGAGAGCCATTGCTCGGGCTTTATGGGTAAAACAGGTCGTGGTACGCATGAGCATCATAACGTAATGGGCCTAATTGATATAATTACCGGCACATTAGGTAAAGCATTGGGGGGCGCGTCAGGCGGTTTTACATCCGGTCGTAAAGAAATTATTGATATGCTGCGCCAGCGCTCTCGCCCTTACTTGTTTTCGAACACGCTTGCCCCGGCTATTACCGGTGCATCCATAGCTGTGCTTGACATGCTGAGCGAAACCACCGCATTACGTGATAAACTGGAAAGCAATACCCAATACTTCCGTCAAAAAATGACCGAAGCCGGGTTTGATATTAAACCAGGTGTACACCCTATTGTACCAGTTATGCTGTATGATGCTAAACTGGCGCAAGAGTTTGCTGCAAAAATGCTGGAGGAAGGTATTTATGTTATCGGCTTTTATTACCCGGTAGTACCACAAGGTAAAGCCCGGATCAGGGTGCAGATATCGGCAGCGCATGATACACATCATTTAGATAAAGCTATAGCTGCCTTTACCAAAGTGGGTAAGGAATTAGCAGTGATTAAATAATAAGCATCGATTTTTTATATTTGCACACTTGTTGAAATGATGGAGGAGAGATCCAGAAGCATCATAAGCTTGAGTCATTCCGGTTTTTACTGCCGATAATTTTAATTACACAATAACAATGCAAGCTCAAATTGACCAATATACTGCTGAGATAAATGCTTTTTCGCCGGCTAACGCCGATGAACTGGAGACGTTTCGTATAAAATTTTTAGGTACCAAGGGAATTATAAAAGACCTTTTTGAGCAATTTAAAACTGTAGGTCCCGAAGAAAAACGCACATTTGGTAAAGTACTAAACCAGTTTAAACAACTGGGCGAGGCAAAATATAATGAGTTAAAGGAGAATTTTGACTCAGCACCTAAGACTCAAGACTTAGGACTTGACCTCACTTTGCCTGGTGACGATTTTGCAGTTGGTTCACGCCATCCGCTGTCTTTGGTGCGTAACGAGATCATTGATATATTTAAGCGCTTGGGTTTTGTGGTTGCCGAGGGGCCAGAGATTGAGGACGACTGGCATAACTTTTCGGCCCTGAACTTCCCCGAAGAACACCCGGCCAGGGATATGCAGGATACTTTCTTCATTAAAAAGAACAGCGGCAAGGATGATATCGCCCTGCGTACACATACCTCATCGGTACAGGTTAGGATGATGGAGCACGGCAAACCGCCTTTCAGGGCTATTATGCCGGGCAGGGTTTATCGTAACGAGGCTATCTCTGCACGTGCGCATTGCTTTTTTCACCAGGTTGAAGGTTTGTATGTTGATGAGAACGTTTCATTTTCTGATCTGAAACAAACGCTTTATCACTTTGTACAGGAGCTATACGGCGCGGGTACTAAAGTGCGTTTCCGCCCTTCGTACTTCCCGTTCACTGAACCATCTGCCGAAATGGATGTGTCATGCACCATTTGCGGGGGCTCTGGTTGTAATATGTGCAAGTATAGCGGTTGGGTTGAGATATTAGGTTGCGGCATGGTTGATCCTAACGTTTTGGAAAATTGCGGCATCGATAGTAAAAAATATACCGGTTTTGCTTTTGGTATGGGTATGGAAAGAATAGCGAACCTAAAATATGTTATCCGTGATCTGCGTTTATTCTCAGAGAACGATGTTCGCTTTTTAAAACAATTCCAAACCGAAATTTTATGAGGAAGCTCATATTGGTTATATTAATAAGCATTTGTTATTTTTCTTGCGGAAAAGGAGATCCTGTTCCGAGCCTCCCGGTAAACTTTGAAGCCTCAAAAACAGACCCTCGTTTAAGCGCACTTAATAGCCAGGGCGGGGCGGTTTTAATTAATGGCTATGGTGTTGCAGGATTGATAATTTACCGTCGCGGGGATGGTGTTTATGTAGCCTATGACCGATGCAGCAGCTATCAGCCCGAAAAAAAATGTGCCGTTACATTAGATGACACAGGCTTTACAGTTACCGACCCTTGTAGTGGTTCAAAGTTTTCTTTAAATGATGGAACGCCTGTAAAAGCACCTGCTACACGGGCACTCAGATCATACCAGGTAGTAACAACGCAGTTCACAATTCAAGTTATTAATTGATACATGGAAGCCGATAAAATAAAAGATAGTATTAAGCGTGCGGCACAGGACCTGTTCCGCAAATTCGGGTACCATAAAACCAGTGTTAATGAAATTGCCAGGAAGGCCAAAATAGCCAAAGCTACTATCTATAAATACTTTGATAGTAAAGAGGCTGTTTTACATGTTTTGTTAATGGATTACATAAAGGCCAGTGTTGACGAACTGGTGCACCATAATACACCAGAGATGGATGAGGAAGCATATTTAAACAACCTCATCATGAAAACCTGCCGCTTATCATACACGGTATGTAATGAATTTATCGGTTGGGATTTTATTCGCGAATCAACCAATTCGCAGGAGTTTTTAAAGAACCTGTCGAACGAGCTGGAGGAATTGCTGATGGCTTCCTTTATCCAATTACCAGGTATCCGCAGGCATGAAACTTACCAGCAACGACTACGGTTTTTAATAAAATGCAGTAAAAGTATCGTATTCAGCTTTGCCTTTACATCCGTAAGCGACTCAGATGTGCGCAAAAACTTTGTTTCTTTTCAAAAGGAGATCCTTCCTTATCTGGTAAAGGCGGCTATTTCGGTGTAAGTTTTATTGTAGTTTAGTATTTATTGATCCGCTTTCTTCAACCTCCCAAATGGTTGATTCATCAATATTAATTGCATTTAAGTTCAGAAAAGCCTCGGCTTGCAGTACATAGTCATCACCATCACTGCCAAGTCTGGGTAAGGCAATCACATTACTGTCAATATTAATTCTTCTTATCCTGTCGGTAAGCAGTTTTAAAGTATTTTCTGAGTAGGAAGAGCTTGCTTCTTTTGCTAAATCTCCATTTTTCTCAAATAAAAAGTAATCGGTCATTAAAATGGAAAAGAACTGGTTATCTCGTTTGTCGTAATAAAACACTTCCGAAAATTTTACAGGCGATTGCTGAAGTCCCATTATTAACCAATTATATATTTGTTCCTGAGTGGTCATTTATAAAGGTATGGAACTTTATGTGTAAAATATTTGGATTGATAGATTATTTTAATTTACTTTGAATAACAAAGTACTTTTATGTTATTGATACGGCTTTCAGAAGCCTTTTATTTTAATCTTAAACTTTGAAATACAAAGTGCTTTTAATTGTCACAAAACATGATTGAAGAAGAACCACAAAAACGCGGACTGATGGATTGGCTCAAGGAGTCGGTAACCATTAAATTAATTTTTATCGGAGCATTGATCATTGTGCTGCTTATTCCATCATCATTGGTCCAAAACCTGATCACCGAGCGGGCAAACCGGCAGGACGATATGATGCAGGATGTATCCGATAAATGGTCGGGTAGCCAGGTAATAAAAGGCCCGGTGCTTATCATCCCCTACAAAACGCAGGTTAAATTTGTGGATGCAACGCAAAAAGAAAGCACCCGCGAGGTAATGGAGAACCTGTACATCCTACCCAATAATCTGCATATTAAAGCCGCGCTCACCACACAGATTTTGCATCGGGGTATATTTGATGTAGCCGTTTACAATTCCGTTGTAAAAGTATCGGGTAATTTTTCAAAGGCCGATCTGAACAGCCTTTCCTTAACTCCCGATCAGCTTTTACTGAATAAGGCCCGTATCACTTTTAGTATAAGTGATTTGAAAGGGTTAAAGAATAACCCGGTTATAAAAGCCGGCGGGCAAACCTTAACGGCCGAGCCCATATTTGATAATACCTCGTTATTTGGCAGCGGCTTGCAAACCAGTATTGATATTTCAACCGCACAAAATGGCGAAGTTCCATTTGAATATTCGTTAGACTTAAAAGGTAGCCAGGCACTAAGCTTTTTACATTTAGGTAAAACTACAGATGTAGAAGCCAGCGGTACCTGGAGCAGCCCAAGTTTTGACGGCCGGTATTTACCTGATGAGCGTAAAGTTGACAGCAAAGGCTTTACCGCCCGCTGGCGCATGTTGTATTATAACCGGCCGTTTCCGCAGCAGTGGGTAAATAATGATACCCTGCTCAGTAATGATAAAAGGCTGGGAGATGCTGTGTTTGGCATAAAACTGCGCCTGCCTGTTGATCAGTACCAAAAAACCATGCGTACCAGCAAGTATTCGTTATTGATCATCATGCTTACATTCATCTCCCTGTTTTTGACCGAGGTGATCCGCAAGCAAAGGATCCATATATTTAACTATGTACTGGTTGGCGCGGCTATGATCATTTATTATTCGCTGTTGCTTTCCTTTTCAGAGCAAATAGGCTACAACTGGGCCTACCTGGTGGCTTCCGTATCAACCGTTACGCTTGTAGCGGTGTTTATAGCATCATTGTTAAAAAATAAGATGGCGGCGTTGTTGTTTGCCTTTATCCTATCGATATTTTACGTGTTCATTTTCGTGATCATTCAATTAGAAGACCTTGCGCTAATGATAGGCAGTATTGCTTTGTTTATCATAGTAGCTGTATTAATGTACTTTTCCCGTAAAATAAATTGGGATAAACACTAAATTCTTAGGGTGAGGCGATTAAGCTTCACCCTAATTTAAAAAATACTGTATACCAATTTGGTTTTTAGTATAATAATTACTATGTTAGCATAGTAATTATTATATCATGAGCCGCGAACTAACAGAATTTTCAGATCTGATTGATGAGCAATTTGACATAGCCGATATGGATACAGATGATTTTGTATCTTATATAATGAGCCTGTTTGCTTAGTTGGTCGTTTATAACCTTATCATAGTTCGCTTATTAAGCGACAGGGTATCCCTTTGCCCGTTCCTTTCAGTATTTACCGCTTCTTATTTTCTGTCTCTTTAACGCTTGTTTCTTACTTCTTTCTCACCGTTTCAGGATTAAATAAATACGGTTAACTTTGCAGCCTGATGAATAAAGTTGCTAAACAGAAGTTTTTTGAGGATGTTCGGATCATTGATATTGCCGAAGAAGGTAAGGGCGTAGGTAAAACCGACGATTTTGTGCTTTTTGTTGATAAAGCCATTCCCGGCGATATTGCCGATGTACAGGTTTACAAAAGCAAAAAGAATTTTGGTGAGGGAAAGATCATCGCGCTTAAGCAACCGTCTGAATATCGCGTTGAACCATTTTGCGAGCATTTTGGTACTTGCGGCGGGTGTAAATGGCAGCACATGGACTACAAAGGGCAGCTAAAATTCAAGCAAAAATCTGTTGCCGATGCCCTCGGCCGCATAGCCAAAATTGATGTGGACGGCATGATGGATATTGTTCCTTCACCTGCCGACCGTTACTACCGTAATAAACTGGAATATACTTTTAGCGACAAACGCTGGTTGTATGATGGCGAGAACAGGGAAGACGAAACCTTGAACATGAATGCATTGGGTTTTCATATCCCTGGCCGTTTTGATAAAATATTGGATGTGAAACACTGCTACCTGCAGGCAGAACCATCAAATGAGCTTCGTAACAGCATCCGCGATTTTGTAATTGAGCAAGGCTATTCTTTTTATAACCTGCGTAACCATGAAGGTGCGTTGCGTAACCTGATAGTACGTACTTCATCAACCGGCGAGATCATGGTGATCGTGGTATTTGCTTATGTAAGCGAAGAGGAGGTGGATAAGCTGATGAACTTTATTGATGCCGGTTTCCCGGAGATCACCTCATTACTATACATCATCAACCAAAAAAAGAATGATACCATTTTTGACCAGGACGTAGTAGCTTTTAAAGGCCCGGAGTATATTCATGAAGAAATGAATGGTATCAGATTCCGTATTGGGCCAAAATCATTTTATCAAACCAATAGTATACAGGCCCTGCGCCTCTATGAAATAGCACGCGATTTTGCAGGCTTTAAAGGCGACGAACTGGTTTATGACCTATACACCGGTGCCGGAACTATTGCCAATTTTATTGCCGGTCATGTAAAAGAGGTTGTTGGTGTGGAATATGTGCCCACCGCCATTGAGGATGCTAAAGTGAATTCGGCTATTAACAACATCACTAACACAAAATTTTATGCCGGTGATATGAAAGATGTGCTGGTGGCCGATTTTGTAGCCGAGCACGGCAAGCCGGATGTAATTATTACCGATCCACCGCGCGCGGGCATGCATCCGGACGTGGTTAACCGCCTGATGGAAATTGAAGCTGAAAAAATTGTTTACGTAAGCTGCAATGCCGCCACCCAGGCCCGCGATCTGCTGGTACTAAAAGAAAAATATGATACAGTAAAAATACAACCCGTTGATATGTTCCCCCACACCCAGCACGTAGAAAATGTTGTGCTATTGGTTTTGAGGGATCAAGGACTGACGGGCAAGGATAGTAGGACAAAGGAATAAGGACGATAAGATAAAAGAGCAAAACAAAAGAGAAAAATCAAGGAAATCCTTTAATCCTGCGAATCAAGGTTTAGACAAAAGAAGTATCAACGTAATCTAAATAAATCAACGGTCAATAATATGCAACCCGAAGACCTGCTAAACGAAGGTAACGAAAGCCAAAAAACCGCACCGGAAAGTCCGCTGCTAAGTTTGGAGCGAGATCTTAAAATTTTTAAAGACTCTATCCATGAGGTAGCTGTCGAGATCATGGTGGAAGGTCTTTCGTCATATCCTATTTTTATAGCCCATCAGCATGAACTGAAGCTGGGTGAGGTGATACTGGACAGGAATGACCTTAATTCTGAATGGAGTATACACGCTTCAACTCTCGAGGAATTTACTGAGCGTGGAGTAATAAAACCCGAACTGAAGGAACGCTTTATCAGTAGCTACAAAAATCCGAACGATTTTATGTGCGTTTTTGTAGTAGTACCCGAGGGTGCAAATTTTGTATATGTTCCGTATGCGAAGTAAATATATTTATATAAATTTGACATGTGCGGCCCCTTCTTTTATGAAGGAGCAATCATGGATAAAAGTTTGTTTCTCAACCGGGCTCCTGCTACCGCATAAGTTAACTTCTTAGGAAGTTCCACATTATTTATATTCAACTTATGTCCGAAAAGAAACTCCTGATATTAAACCAGCAGCAGATACAACAAAAGATAGACCGTATTGCTTACCAGATACTGGAAGATAACTTTGACGAACAGGAAATACTGATAGCCGGCATATTACCCCGCGGTAATCACATTGCCGAAAGAATCAAAACCGTTCTGGATGGTATTGCCCCTTTTACAAGCACTCTACTGACCATTGAACTGGAAAAACAAAGCAGCACTTTACAGGCCAAAATTAATTTTGATGTGCAGGATTGCAACAACAAGGTAGTGATATTGGTTGATGATGTGCTGAACAGCGGCAAAAGTCTGGCCTATGGCTTTGGGGTGTTTCTGGATGTTCCTCTAAAAAAACTACGTACAGCTGTACTCGTTGACCGTAACCATAAAAGTTTTCCTATCACTACTGATTTTACCGGCGTGGCGCTTTCAACAGTAATAAAAGAACATGTGGATGTGGTGCTTGATGAGCCCGGTGAAGAAGATGCGGTTTATTTGAGGTAGGTTAGGGAAAAAATAGAAAGACGTCATTGCGAGGTACGAAGCAATCTCTACATAGGCAGGTCATCATGCAAGTTTGTCTTAGCTCTGTACAGCATAGAGATTGCTTCGTACCTCGCAATGACGCGTTAGATAATTATTACGCTAAATTGCCGTGATTCCCAAAGCTTCCTCCAGTTTCTCAACCGACATATCAATCCCTTCAACAATATGGCCGGCCTGTAAGTAATAGCCTTCGCGCTCGGCAAGTTTACCGGTAATAAATTCAACCAGCTCATCGCCTTGTTTGCCCTGTAATACCGGGCGTACGGTTTTGCTATTTTCGAGCCTGTCGGCAAGGGTTTTGGGCGATAGTTTTATATACAGGGTTTTGCCGTTGGTATTCATCCAATTCATATTGTCAAAAAAACAAGGCAAACCACCCCCGGTTGATACTACTATATTTTCGGGATATTCAGTTTGTTTCAGCACATCTGATTCCAATTGTCGAAACGCATCTTCACCAAAACTCGAAAAATACTCCGCTATGCTCATGCCAGCCTTGTCTTCAAGTACATGGTCAAGATCAATAAATTCATAGCCTAATTTGGCAGCCAGTTTGCGGCTCCACGTGGTTTTGCCACAGCCCATAAAACCGACTAAAAAATACTTCATAATAATATCAGCTTAATTTTACCCGCGGATCTATCCAAACATAAATAATATCAACCAAAATACTGATCACCACAAAAATAAAAGCGATGAAAAGGATGGAGCCCATCACTACGGGAAAGTCCGACATCTCTAAGGCATCAACCGTTGCTTTGCCCAGGCCGTTGTAACCAAAAATATATTCTACAAAAAATGACCCTGCCAGTAGCGACGCGAACCAGTTGGCAATTGCCGTGATCACAGGGTTTAACGCGTTTTTAAGGGCATGGCGATAAATAATGGTACGGTTGCCCAGGCCTTTTGCCTTTGCTGTACGTATATAATCCTGACCCAAAACATCAAGCATGGCGTTGCGGGTAAGTTGCACAATAATAGCCAGCGGTCGCAACCCTAAAGTGATCATGGGTAATATTAAATTCCTGATGCTGACTACTTCACCCTTGAACGGATCATAACTATACAAACTGCCCGACATGTTTAAGCCCGTGTACTTGCTCAGCTCAAAGCCAAATATCCAGGCAATAATGATACCCGCAAAAAACGATGGGGCCGATATGCCCAAAGTTGAAAAACTAATGGCCAGTTTATCTATCCAGGTATCTTTATTTACCGCGCTTAATACGCCTAAAAACACTCCTATAATAATAGCAAATATCATAGCTGTTGTAGCCAGCACCAATGTATTGGGAATAACCTCCATTAACAAACTTGCTACATCTTTACGGGTCTGGTATGACCGGCGCAGGTAAGGCCATTTCAGTGCTACTACTTTGGTATTGCTCACTGCAAATAGTTTTGCGTAATGATACCGCTGTTGCTCATCGGCAGTATTTAAATGGATGCCTACCGGCGAAAGATCATTCAGGTAATAAGCAAACTGTATGGGGATGGGTTTATCCAAACCAAATTCCTTACGCACAGCCTGCAGTGATTGTACATCGGCACGCTGGCCCTGGGTCATCCTGGCGGGGTCGACAGGTAAAATATTAAACAGAAAAAAAACCACCAGCACCACACCCAGCATTACCGCCAGTCCGTAAAATAATTTGCGGATGAGGTAGCTGATCATCGCTTATTGTTGTTGAAAATATTGTTTTACCAGCTTATCATAAGTAGGCATAGCGTGATAATGCCATTTATTAATGATAGTACCGTTTTTAAGCAATAAAACTCCTGGATTAGCGCGCACCATACTTTTAAGCGGAACGCCGTCGGCATAAAAGATCTCGCTCATTACTTTATGCGCTTTGGCAAAAGCATTTGCACTTTGTGCCGAGTTTGACGTAAGCAATATAGTGCGTATGTTATAGTTTTCGGTAGCGTTTATGGCCAGCGCATTTAAGCGGTTTATAGCTTCGCCATCGGTTTTGTCAAGATCGTAGGCTACGATGACCAGGCTGTAAAAAGGATTGGAGAGTAACTCTTTAGTATAATCATTGCCCTGCCCGTCCTGTATGGAAAGGTCGCGTATTTTAGGTTCAAAACCTTTTTTGATCAGGCGGCTTTCCGGGTTACCTACAACTTCCCAGTTGGCATCCTTCCAGATATTGGTTTTAAGATATTCCTTATCGCTCATGATCTTGGTTTCGCCTGTCTTTTTGTTTTTGAGGGTATAGGTAACTTCAAATACATCAAGTGGTGCGCCCGGTGGCGTTTTCATTTCATCCAATATATTGGCGCCTATTTTATAAGGTAAAAAATCAATAACAGGCATAAAGTTATACGTATAAATACCAAACCCTACGGATACAATGGCGGCACCGATCAGCCATTTATCGCCAGTTTTAGGCTTAAACAAAGGTTTTATTTTTGTGCGATTAATAAACAATGCCAATACCAACACCAGTAAAACCATGTCCTTACTGAACGATTGCCAAGGTGTTAGTGGAATGGCATCGCCAAAACAACCACAGGTTTGCACCACCTTAAAAAAGGCTGAGTAAAAAGTTAAGAAACCAAAAAAGATAATGAGCAGCAATAATCCCCAGGTAACCTTTACTGCACGTACACCTATAAGTAAAGCAAAACCCAAAAGCATTTCAAGAGCACATAACAAAATGGCAATACTCAGGGCAAAGCCATTTAAAAACATCAGGTGGAAAACCTCAAAATATTCTTCCAGTTTATAGGAAAAACCCAATGGGTCATTAGCCTTGATCAGGCCCGAAAAAATAAATAGCAGGCCAACCGCTATCCTGCAAAACCAAATGAGGCTGTTTTTCATTTATTAGTTTATTATACTCCAAGTTTAATTAAAGCGAATACTGAGTAGTTCAGCATGTCCTGGTAATTGGCCTTTACCCCTTCTGATGCTTCGGTAAGGCCCAGGTTATCCTCAATTTGTTTAACGCGCAGCAGCTTCATTAATATTAGGTCGGTTAATGAACTGATGCGCATATCGCGCCAGGCTTCGCCATAGTCATGATTTTTGGCAAACATTAACTCTTTAGTTTCCAATACCTTTTCATCAAATAACCTTTCCACATGGTCGGGTGCAAGTTCTACAGGAGTATCTGAAGTGCAATCCAACTGCATCATGGCTATAACGCAGTAGTTTACTATCCCAATATACTCGCCTGTAATATCCTCACCTACTTTTGATATTTTCTTTTCTTCAAGTGTACGTATGCGCTGGGCCTTAATAAATATCTGATCGGTGATGGATTGCGGGCGCAATATGCGCCAGGCGGTTCCGTAATCGCGAGTCTTTTTCATGAAAAGGCCCTTACATATGTTAATAACTGCGTCGTATTCTGCGGATGTGTTAGCCAAATGCTGAAATGTTTTAATGTTTAAACGTTTAAATGTTGGGCTGCGCCAATGTTGCAAAGTTAATTTAACTTTACAACATTTAAACTTTGCAACACTAAAACTGACTTGGCTAAAGATACATTTTTTCATAAAAAGGTTACCCTAAATGCAGGTGGTAAACTTATCGACATATCTTCTCCAAAAGTTATGGGGATCATTAACATTACTCCTGACTCATTTTATGCCGGTAGCCGCAAACCCGGTGTTGATGAAGCCTTGCAGCAAGCCGCAAAAATGTTGGTCGAAGGGGCCACTTTTTTAGATATCGGGGCATATTCATCGCGCCCCGGCGCCACTGATATTTCCGTTGCCGAAGAAACCGACCGCTTACTGCCCGTTGTGGAGGCCATCGCATCCGCTTTTCCTGATGCAATACAGTCTATTGATACCTTTCGCGCGCAAGTTGCCGAAACGGCCATCAAAGCCGGCGCGCATATTATTAATGACATATCCGGCGGGCAGTTGGATGAGGATATGTTTGCTACTGTAGCCCGCCTGCAGGTGCCTTATATAGTAATGCACATGAAAGGCAACCCGCAGAATATGAACCAGCTGGCGCAGTATGATGATGTATTTACAGAAGTGCTTGATTATTTTGTATCCCGATATCAGCAACTAAAGCAACTGGGTGTTCATGATGTTATTATTGATCCCGGCTTTGGCTTTGCCAAGAAGCCCGAACATGGCTATGCGCTCATGAATCGCCTGCAGGAGTTTGATATACTCGGGCTACCTATGTTGGTGGGTATATCCCGCAAAAAAATGATCTACAGTTTGCTGGGTGGTACCGCTGCCGAAGCGCTGAATGGAACCACGGTTTTAAATACTATAAGCCTGATGAAGGGCGCTAATATTTTAAGGGCGCATGACGTGAAAGAGGCAGTTGAGGCGGTGAAGATATGGGAAGCTGTTAAAGGTAACTCGGTTTACTGAAGCTTTTTTAAATATTTATAACTGCTACCATCCTTAAGGAGTACTTTTTTATTCCAAAACGTATCATCATCTAAGGTATTGTTTGAATAATCCCATTTGGTTAATGTGCCTAACGTTTTAGTAATAACATTGTCTGTGTAATCGCCTTTCTTTAAAACATTAGGTTTAACCAATTGCCATTCATATATTTCATTGGTTTTAGGCAGCAACACAAAATATCTTACCGATATTCCGCCATTTTCATCTGTAATTGATATGGGATTAAGCACAACATGTTTATCCTTTGGATATATGAGGTTGTAGTCGCTTAGTGTATATCTTTTGATGTGGTTAAGTTTTAATTTAACCTGCTTATCATAGAATGGGAAAAGATAATTCTTTTTCACATCATCACGAAAACTGTTATCCTCCGTTTCCTTTTCTTTTTTTAGCTCGTCAGCCACCAGTGTATATAAGCCTATATAATCCCGGTTTTCCAACTCATCACTGGCCCACATATTCTTATATTTTTCCCAGTTGGGGTCTTTTCGCTTGTCGGTTATCTTTTCAAATAGCTTACCTTCCCAAAATTCCAGACCTGGTTCGGCTGTGTCGTCCTTAAAAAAGCCCCATTCTTGTAAATTATTCAAATAGTCAATTTTGCCTCCATTTAAGCTGGCAGCATCAAAGTAGGTTACCTCTGATTTTGCATAGTACCACTTGTTCTCATATAATATTCCCTTAACTATGTAAGCGTAAGTTTGAGGTTTTTGATCCAGATAACCTGGCTCATGAATGTTTTTTGACGTTATAACTTTAACATTCTGATCCTGTTTATCACCCAGTAAGGTTTTAGCATCTTTTTTGTCAATAGTTTTGATAAAAAACGCAACGAATTTTGAACTGTCGCTATTATAAAAACACTGATACAGATCTGCCAGGTTAATTTCCTTGTCCGTAATGGAGATTACTTTTTTTATTAAAGCAGCCTCAACAGTTTGGGGGTAAATAGTTGTTTCAATAAATGCCGCTCTTTTCTCTGCCAACTCTTTTTCATTAATTAAAGTAGCATTGTGTGATGCTATTTGAAAAAGCACATCGGGCATGGCTGCTGCCATAGCGTTATTTATCGTGCAACCAATAGAGCCCTGTTCGCAAGAAAATTCAAATCCGGGGTTATTCCAATTGCCCTGGTACTCCTTATCAACAAGCAATTTGTTGGCTTTCAATTCATATAATTGTAGTTGCAGTCTGCACCAAGTTTGGCCATTTTGCTTATAAAAAGAAATTTTAGGTAAGTTTAGTATATATGGTGTTTGCTGTTCTTTGGCCAGCTTTTGCAAATCCATTAAATTGTCTTTTGACTTTTCGTCTCTCAGTAAAACCAGGCAATTAGTAAACCGCTCATAAAAACGATAGGTGAGATATTGTTGAGATAAAAAAGAAACCTGTTTGAAAATATCCATGTGCTGAAGAAAACTGATGCTACTTTGTTGCATCAGTTTGATATTCTCAGGTTGAACATTACTCCCAGCCTTTGGATCAGCCAATGATGCCTCAGCCTGTAGAGCCATCTTAGTTAATTCTGCATTCTTTGCGTCAATTTCTGTTTGGAGACTTGGGTCAAAATTATGATCGCCAGGGGCTAATATTAATAATTGAGGCTCATAAGCAGTCTGGGCTACAGATGGTAAACAGGTGTGTATGGATAGTAATAATATAAAGGCGATCTTTTTCATTGATAAGGTTTATCGGTTGAATATAATTTGAATATATTTAGTTTCCCAATTTTTACTAAGCTTAACATGAAAAAAATACTCCTTTTAAACCTCATCATAATCTTATCAATGAATGCCTTTGCTCAGCAAACAGACCAGGATGCCATAAAACAAACGGTTAACAAAATGTTTGACGCCATGCGCAAGGGCGACAGTACTTTGCTGCGGTCGACTTTTGCTAAAGGTATTGCCTTTCAGGGGGTAGCCAATAAAAAGGATGGCTCGGTAGCCCTTGAAACCGAAAACGCGGATGATTTTATAAAAGCGGTAGGCACACCGCATAAAGGCGTATGGGACGAACGGGTAACCTTTAAAGATATTAAAATTGACGGCCCACTGGCCAGCGTTTGGGCGCCATACAAATTTTACTTAGACGATAAATTCAGCCATTGCGGAGTTGATGTTTTCCAGCTGATGAAAACTAAGGATGGCTGGAAGATCATTTATATAGTTGATACCCGCCGTAAAGATAATTGCCCGGAGTAATGATACTTACAAAACCCCCAGCTTTACCATACCATAAAACAAGCCGGCGCAATGCATGGCCTGTACCACTTTATTTTCAAGCAGCAGTTGTTTTACTTCGGGGATGGTGTATTCTTCAACAATTAGTTCCTCATGATCATCAAGTGCTTGCTCCTGAACTTTTTTGCCACCTTTAGCCAGATAGGTAAGAGTTTGGTTATTGGCCGTAGACGGATTGCCGTAAACGGTGCAAAGCAGCTCAAAATCGTCAAACTGGTAACCGGTTTCTTCCAGCAGTTCGCGGCGCAGGCCTTCTACCGGCGATTCATTCCCATCAATCACCCCGCCAGGAATTTCCAGTGATATGATTCCAGCGGCATGACGATATTGTTTAACCATGAGTACTTTATTGTCTTCGGTTATAGCAACTGCATTAACCCAGTTGCTGTATTCTAAAACGTAGTAATCATCAACAATGCGACCGTTGGGCATTTCGCATTTATCGACACGGAGGGTAGCCCAGGGGCCTTTATGTATATAGTGGGATGAAAGTAATTTCCAGGTGAGATCTTTAGACATAGTTGTTTTGTAGAAATTGATAGATGGAATTTCGTTTATTGATGTTTTCGAACGATGAGCGGTGGTGTTTTTGCTCTAACCAGTCAAAAATGAGTAACACCTTTTGCAATGCCAACAGGGTTTCGGGACTCGGGTTAAATGGCTCGTAATACATGTATAATAGCTGCGCCAGAGCCTCAAGCTTATCAGGGTGATAGTTTTGCTTTTCCAATAAGAGCTCAAACTCATCAGTAGTTAGTTCAAGCAGTTCCTGTAGTTTAATATCAAACTCATTCTCCAGCATGGTATCTGCCAGCTTAATAAATTCGTCAGGCTTGGCTTCTGCTTTAAGGCCCGCCAGGCGGGCCATCATGAGCGTAATTTTTTCTAACTCGTTTAATATATAATCTTTAAACATGGGGCTTGGAATTAGGGTCTGAATTTACTACCAGCTGCCGCTTGATCCACCGCCGCCGCCACTGCCACCGCCAAAACCTCCAAAACCGCCGCCACCACTGTTGCCCCCTCCTGAGAAACCGCCCCAGTCAGAACCGCTGCTCCTGCCGCTTCCGCCAAGCAAACTGCCTGCTAAAAACCACCAGAACGGACTTGCACCCCCTCTGCGGCCAATGATCTGCCGACCGCCGCCGCCACCACCACGGTTACGGAATACGACGATAAGGATAACTACTATAATAATGATTAGTATAAGTGCACTGCCACCGCTTTTGCCCGATTTTTGTTCTTTTTTCTCGGCCTTATATTCGCCTTTTGTGTATTTTATGATGTTGTTGGTAGCGGCGTCCAAACCGCCATAATAATCGCCCTGCTTAAAGTGGGGTTTCATATCACGCTGAATTATTTCCTGGGTTATAATATCGGGCAAAGCACCTTCGGCCCCATAACCAGTTTGGATAGACATTTTACGGTCGCCCATGGCCACCAACACTAAAATGCCATTGTTTTTATCTTTTTGCCCAATTCCCCATTTACGTAATAACGCTACTCCGTAAGCATTAA
Source organism: Mucilaginibacter lappiensis (assembly GCF_050433765.1). Classification (GTDB taxonomy): domain Bacteria; phylum Bacteroidota; class Bacteroidia; order Sphingobacteriales; family Sphingobacteriaceae; genus Mucilaginibacter; species Mucilaginibacter lappiensis_A. The sequence continues at coordinate 49,649 of NZ_JBNPWP010000018.1, forward strand.
TGTCATAACTGCCTACCGATTTAAGGATCACCACAGCAATTTGAGTAGAGGTAGAATCATTAAAAGCAACCAGTTTATTTTCCAAACGCTGCTTATCGTCGGCAGATAGGGTGTTGGTATAATCTGTAACCAGCGTAGTTGACCGCTCTGGAAAATCCTGCGCAAATGCTATAAAAGTGCAAAGCAACAGGCTAAAGAACAATATGATTTTTTTGAACATAAGTTTAAAGATTAATTGCCATCCATAAAGGAGATATCATCTGGCAATTCATTGTTATCATCCTGTGCGTGCGGGAAATATTTTTGCAGCTGCTCTCCGGCAATTTTTAAACCGGTAACAATACCCTCCACAATATCGCCATACTTAAAATGCTTCAGCATTTCTTCTTTGGTGTCATCCCAAAAATTAGCCGGAACCACCTGATTTATGCCTGCATCACCTATAATAGCAAATTTACGGTCTACCGTAGCTACATATATCAATACGCCATGGCGCAGTGTAGTTTTATGCATATTAAGCTGAAAGAAATATTTGGCCGCGCGGTCAAGTACATCTTCGCTGCATTTTTTTTCAATACACACGCGAATCTCGCCCGAACTGCGGTTCTCAGCCTCTTCAATGGCTCCGCGAATCCGCTGCTGCTCTTCTTCGTTAAATACTGCCATAGTTATGATTTCACTGATTTTTAAAAGATTACACCGATTGCTTCTGTAATTGCTTTGATACTCACTGATTATATTATAATCAGCGTAATCATCTCAACAATCGGTGAAATCAATGATAATTAAAATTGAACTTTAGGCGCTTTGTCAGATCCGGGTTCGGCAGTGAAGTAGCCCTTTTCGCTAAAGCCAAACATTTTAGCAGTTATATTGGCCGGGAACGAACGGATCTTGGTATTGAATTCCTGTACAGCGGTATTAAAATCCTGCCGGGACACCTGTATGCGGTTTTCGGTTCCTTCAATTTGGGCTTGCAAACCCAGGAAGTTTTCGTTGGTCTTTAAGTTAGGATAGTTTTCGGTTACTGCCAGCAACCTGCCCAATGCCGAGCTTAATTCGCCCTGTGCAGCCTGAAAAGCTTTGATTGACTCTGGGGTTAATTTGGTAGGGTCAACCTGAACGGCTGTTGCTTTAGCACGGGCTTCAACAACTGCAGTAAGCGTACTTTTTTCGAAATTAGCAGCGCCCTTAACTGTATTTACCAGATTAGGTATCAGATCGCTGCGGCGTTGATACTGGCTTTGAACGGCCGCCCATTTGGTTTTTACGTTTTCGTCCATTTTAACCATGCTGTTATAACTGCATGAGCTTAATGTCATGGCCGCCGTTATAATTAATATTACTGATAATAGCTTTTTCATTTAATTATGCTTTTTTGAGATGTGTTTTTCATTTAGATTACAAAACGCGTACCGTTGTTACAATTAGTAATTGTTATGACAACATGTCAAGATACACATCTCTAAAGATAATTAAAACATTTGTCTGAACCATGATTTCTACGATTAAAGAACAATCAGGATCCTAATTAATAATAAAGCCGGAGATTAATTAGTATAAACTAATGATTTATTAGAAATTAAGGCAGGGTGTTTATAATAGGATAAGTTCAAGCAGAGGACGCTTGAACTGGCATAGGGTTGTTGAAAATTAAGGTAATCTCTTTTTTGCCTGAACCATTGTTCGGACAAAAAGGGGGCAGGGTAAGGTTTACCCTGCCAAACAATGTTGCTCACGCATGGTAAGCTGACTGATCATATCTTTTAATATATTGCGTGCCCTGTACAGAGTAGTGCGTGATAACAGTTCAGACATACCCAATGATGAACCAATTTCCTGGTGCGAGTAACCCTCAATGGCATACATATTAAATACGGAACGGTAAGTTTTAGGCAGCTTTTGTATCAGTTTCATCAGGTCCTTTGCTTCCAGCTCGTTATCGTTATATGATTTGCTCATAGGCATACTGCTTTCAGTAGCAAAATCATCAACCAAAACCATTGGCTTTAATTTACGATAGCGCGAAATTGCACAATGTACCATAATGCGGCGAATCCACCCTTCCAGGCTGCCATCGCCACGGTAATTGTTCATGTTCCTGAACATTTTTATAAAACCTTCCTGCAGTATATCCTGCGCTTCGTCTTTATCAGTTGCATAGCGCATGCAAACTGCCAGCATTTTTGGTGCTAATAATCTGTATAGTTGTTCCTGTTGCTTGCGGTCGTTTTGTAAACATCCTTCCCAAATGGTCATCAAGCGGTCTTCGGCGATATTCATCTTGTTGTTGTTATTTTTATAATGACCCTATGCCAATATAGATGCCATGTTGTAATGTATTGATAATTAGATGTTTGTAATTTTAAGACCACTTAAAACTGTTCGATAGCGGACGGTTGTTGTGCACTGGCGAACAGTTTGACCCAATCCGCCCTTCGGGGAGGGCTTTAAATATCAACTCGATTTAAGAATGTTTAAGTTGTGATTTTTCAAAAGTCTCCCCCCAAAGGGGGAGATTTAGAGGGGGTTTCCTACCTTTGCACAAATCCGGGATAAAAACCCGGCATTTAGTATGATAAAAGAAACAGAGATAGTATGCCCTCCCGGGCAACAGGAAGACGAAGTTGTTATAACGCGTTTAGCAGCGGCTTCGTTAAATATCCAGCCCCAAAATATTTCGGCAGTAAAAGTATTAAAGCGCTCTATTGACGCCCGCGGCCGTAAGGTGGTTTACCGTATGCAGATACAGGTATTTTTAGATCAGGCATTTCAGCCCGAAATATTTACGATAAATTATCCCGATGTACAGTTTGGCCGCCCGGTTATTATTGTGGGTGCAGGGCCTGCGGGAATATTTGCTGCACTTCAGTGTATCCAATCCGGATTAAAGCCGGTTATTATTGAGCGGGGCAAGGATGTAAAACAACGCCGTCGTGATCTGGCCAACATCAATAAACAGGGCCTTGTTAACCCCGAATCAAATTATTGCTTTGGCGAAGGCGGTGCCGGTACTTACTCCGACGGTAAATTATATACCCGATCAACCAAGCGTGGCGACGTGAACCAGGTATTGAAAATGTTTGTAGCCCATGGCGCATCTAAGGATATATTGATTGATGCCCGCCCGCATATCGGCACCAATAAACTACCACAGATCATTACCGCCATGCGCGAAACCATATTGAATGCCGGCGGCGAAATATTGTTTGATACAAAAGTTGCCGCCTTATTGGTGGAGTTGGGCAAAATAAAAGGTGTTAAACTGGCAAGTGGCGAAAAGTTAACATCAGATGTGGTGATATTAGCCACCGGCCACTCAGCAAGGGATGTTTTTGAGATGCTGCACCATCAGCATATATTGATCGAGGCTAAACCCTTTGCCTTAGGTGTACGGATTGAGCATCCGCAGGAAATTATTGACCGCGCACAGTACCACTGTGAATACCGCGGCCCCGATCTGCCGCCATCCTATTATAACCTGGTAGAGCAGGTGGACGACCGGGGAGTGTTCTCCTTTTGTATGTGCCCAGGCGGTATCATAGCTCCCTGCGCAACCGAGGCTAATGAAATTGTGGTGAACGGCTGGAGCCCGTCAAAACGAAATAATCCCTTTGCCAATTCGGGCACAGTGGTACAGATCAACATGGAAGATGTGGCAGGCGATGATAATGATCCGTTTAAAATGCTTCATTTTCAGCAGCAGATAGAACATGCAGCGTTTTTAGCTGGCGGAGGTAGCCTGGTAGCGCCCGGGCAGCGCATGGTTGATTTTGTGGAAGGCCGTTTATCAAATGACCTGCCGGTAAACTCCTACCTGCCGGGCACCAAAAGCACCGAACTTAAGGAAGTATTACCTTTATGGATCCATCGGCGGTTACAAAAAGCATTACCTGCATTCGGTAAAAAAATGAAGGGCTATTATACTAACGAGGCTATATTAGTAGGAGTGGAATCGCGCACATCGTCGCCGGTAAAAGTTCCGCGCGATAAAGAAACGCTGCAGCACCCGCAGGTTCAGGGTTTGTTTCCGTGTGGCGAAGGTGCGGGTTACGCGGGTGGCATTATTTCTGCTGCTATTGATGGTATTAACTGCGCATTGGCTACTTTAAAAATATTATCATGAGCATTTCAAAAGAACTTTCGCACCAATTAGAAAACATATTATCGGGCGATCCCTGGTATGGTTCGCCGGTTTATGACATTGTTGAAGGCATTAGCTTTGAAGCTGCCTATGAAAAGCCGCCCGGTTCAGTCCATAATATAGCTGAGATTGTTTTACACATGATTGCCTGGACAGAAGAAGTGATGGACAGGATGAACGGCTTAACCGCAGGAGTGCCGATCAGCGGCGACTGGCCCGAAACCGGCAGCCCCGAGGAACAAAAATGGCAGAATTATGTTGATGATTTGAAACTGGTTAATGTAAATTTGGTGGGCGTCATCCAAAACTTTCCCCCGGAACAATGGAGTGAAGCTATTAACGACGAAAGGAACCGCGAATTGGGAACCGGTGTAACTTATGAAGAGCTCATCAACGGACTGATACAGCACCATATATACCACTCGGCCCAGATCGCGCTATTAAACAGAATAATAAATGGCTGACAAAAAAACATTGGTATTAGGGGCCACCCCTGATACCAGCAGATACGCTTACCTGGCATCAAACAGGCTGGTGAGCAAAGGACATACCATAGTAAATGTGGGAATAAAAACAGGAGAAGTTGCAGGCGTACCCATCGAAAAGCCCGAAACCATCCATCATGATATTGATACGGTAACTTTATATGTTGGTCCGCAAAACCAACCATCCTTATATAATTATATATTAGATACCAAGCCCAAGCGAATCATATTTAATCCCGGAACGGAAAACTCCGAACTACGCCGTATGGCCAATGAAAAAGGTATCGAAACAGAATATGCCTGCACACTGGTGCTGTTATCAATAGGAGGTTATTAGGCCCCCCAACCCCCTAAAGGGGGAACTCTTGATTTGCAAATTATTCATATAGAGACACATGTAATGTGTCTCTATTTTTTGAACCCGATTTAAGGATGATTAGGGCCTTTAACTTTACAAGTACAAAAAATCCGGGTAATCCCTTAATCCCATAAATCATAGTTCAGACAAAAGTTCAGAAAATTCCCCCACGCTAATCAAAAGCTCCCCCTTCAGGGGGCTGGCGCCTGATTTATAATCCTGATCTCCTTCGGGTAATAATTATTAATACGATTAGGCAGTAGTTTGGCCCAACCCAGTGCATGACCTTCAAAGGTCATCAGGCTCCATCCCTTTTCTGTAGTGTTTATGTCGATGTTGTCGCGGCGCAGGTATTGTATAGCCTGGTCATGGTTAAGCGGGGTTTGTAAAACAACATCCTTATTAATAATAGTACTTAAAGCCAGTTCATGATCGGGTATCAGATCTTTTCCCATTAACTTACCTACACGTACTCCCGATTTTTTAAGGTATAGATGTCGCTGTAAAATATTCAGGCTTTCCTTGTGTTCGCGGTTAATGGCCAGCCAGTCGTCGTTCACTTTAAAATAATAAAAATTATCAGGATTGTTGATGTAGGTTTTCACCTGGTCAATTTCCTTGCTGCTAATTTTTTGTTGCATGTTGTTTTTAAAGGAGCCAAGTTCGCCGGTGTTGTCTCTCTTTTTAAGACAGGCGGCAAATAAGCCCTCGCCCTTTACCTGGCCCGGATAAAAACGGTATCCCCACGCTTTTTGCTGTGCCGATTCTGTTTCAACAATACCCCACTCCTTATATATAGGTATACGTATGCTTTCCAGGTCAAACTCCAGGCAAAGCCAATCCAATATATCCTCGTTTTCCTGGTGCGAATAAGAGCAGGTACTATATATAAGGTATCCATCCTGATTTAAGGCAGGCAGTATGTCTGCCAGTATGCGCTCCTGCCGCTGGTGGCAAAGTTCTACGTTGGCCTCAGACCATTCGTTCATGGCCTGTGGATCTTTCCTGAACATGCCCGAGCCCGAGCAGGGTGCATCAACCAGTATAATGTCAAAAAAACTTTTCAGCCGGCCTATGTCTTTTGGATCATTATTGCTTACAATAACGTTTGATTGCCCCCAGCGGCTCAGGTTATCAGTTAATACAGGTACCCGGGTTTTAATAATTTCATTGGCCACCAGCAAATCATCGGCTTCGATAGCTGAATTAAGGAGCGTGCTTTTGCCGCCGGGTGCTGCGCAAAGGTCAAGTACTTTTACCGGTTGCTGCTTGTTTTGCCTGATATGTTTAAGTATATGATCAATAAACATAGACGATGCTTCCTGTACATAATAACATCCGGCATGAAAAAGCGGGTCGAAAGTGAACGATGGACGGGTGTTTAAATAAAAACCATCGGCACACCAGGGCACTTGTTGATCTGTTTTCAGGGCCGAAAGCTTAAAAGGATTTAACCTTATAGAGGTAGGTGCATCTAAAAACTGATGGGCATTTATAAAATTTTGCTCATCAAATCCGTTTTCTGCGCTTAATGAAGCCATGAAGTTTTTGGGAAATGTGTAGTTGCTCATATACTTTTCAAATATACAAATAAGGTAAATGCTAATGTTTATAAGCAAAATAGGGTTGTTGCCGATGAATTTTGGGTTAGTTTTCAGGTAGTTGCAGAATTGTTTTAATTATTTGCAAATTTCTCTTGGTACGTAAGTAGTTTTCTCTGTACATTTGTGGCCGCTCAAGGAAAAAGGGCGTTGTTTTTTGAAGAATTAGCGAATAAAAAAAAGTTTAAAAAAGTGAAAATTTCACTTGACAAACAACAAAAAGATTCGCATCTTTGCAACCCGCAAGAAAGGAAGAAAAGAGGGGATTGAAAAGCGGGAAACGGGACTTAGAAAAATAAAAAAAATAAGTTTTGGAAATAAGAAAA
>NZ_JBNPWP010000019.1:0-42602 GCF_050433765.1 Mucilaginibacter lappiensis
AATTCCAATTTTATATACTACATGCATACTCAATTGACCAGAGTGGATTAGCCACTCCTGATCGATCCCTTTAACGAATTTTAAAATGAGCACCTGTGCTTAAGTTCAACCTTTTAGGAAAAGAAAGAAAACTGGCGAAGAGTAGTCGACCAAATTGGTTTTTCCATGCTGATCAGAGACGAACCAAAAACGGGGCGGAAGAGCCTGGGCCCGATCCCTATGCGTTGCTGCTGTCATCACTGATTTTCTGTACACTGGCGAGACTCAAGATATACATCGAACATAAAGGCTTAGTGATCAGCCATAGTGGTCGAGACCAATATGTTCCATAAGATAGAGAATAACGAGACCGTCATGCACATTGAACGCAGGATCAAATGGAGAACTTGCCGGATCTATATCTACACAAGGGCTGATTCGGATCGCCGAGAGCTGTCCTGTTAACCGGTGTTATGGCAACGATTATTTCAAGTTTACTAGCACCTACCGGTTTGGCGGTACAGAAGGGGCGGTTCGACAGTAACGGCAAGCGCAGCCGGAGAATAGCCGGGCCAGTTGGCCTGTATATGTAGCGTTTTTATTTAGCCATGCGTATATACTGCTATACATCACTGATTTTTAAATTTTTATGAACCTATATCAAAAAAACATGACCCTACGATCTGTAATGCTCATGCTCTTAACATTTGCCATACTCGCCGGTGGCTGTAAAAAGAAAGAATCAGCCGCTGACCCTTGTGACGGTTTGTTGAATGAAACGCCGCCCAGCATAATCATGGTCAAGTTTGTAGATAAAGCTACCGGACAAAACCTGATTGTTAGCGATAATATTAAGTCCAGCGACATTACCGTCATCAATAACAACACCGGCAAAGAATTTGCCAATTGGCGAATAGTCAGTCAGGGAGCTACGTCACCCTTTAACGGGATGCTGCAATTTTCTGTTTTCCATGAAACCGCCGGCCAATATCCTTATCAGATCAAACTGGCGGGGTTCGGAAGGGCAACACTTGCCTACACCGTTTCAAAAGTTGCAACCAATAATTTGTGTAAGCCAACCGCTTATCCTATTAGTAACATCATGATCATTGACCATCCCTTTACGGCATTTACGTATGATGGCAAAAGCTATCCGAATATATTGGTGGTGGAACTCTGATGTGGCCAAAACAATTTAAAGGAATTTTGCCAACTTAATAGTTAGCAGTATCTAATTCAGGGTTTAATTAGCCTTGCGAGCGTTAGAATTGCCTGTTCTACTTGTTGAAAAGCTACTTATTTAACACCATGTGCATTTAACAATTGGCTTAGCATTTTTTTACCATCCTCATTGCCAGGATTTAATGCTATTGATTTTTTATACATCAATATAGCTTCTACCTTTTTATTGCTGTCTTTTAGTAATTGCCCATAACTGTCATACGTATTAAAACTATCGGGAAAAATGAAAGTGGCCAGTTTAAATACTTCCAGCGCCATTTCGCGGTGGCCCGGGAATGATGACATGTAGAAAAGGTTATAACCCAGATCGTTCATTTCGCCTTCGTTTAAATAGTAGCCCGCTTTATCGGCCTTATTTGCATTAAAAACAGCAGCGGCATGGTCGGCCCCTTGTTTTACCAGCGCGGTGCCGTAAAGCGTTACTAACGACCTGCTGGTTCTGAACTCCATCGGCGGTTTGTTGTTCAATAATGATAATGCGGAGGTAATGAACCTTCCAAATTCGCTCCCCGCTGTGTTGTCAAAGCCGATAATGGTTTGATTTTTGGTGAGGTTATGCAGATAAAAGGTGGCCAGCCCGAACTTAAATCCACCATGCCCGACAGATTTGCCGAAAGAAGGCTGGTCAAAAATTTCCCAGCCTAAACCATACGTCATCTTTCCTTCGCCATCCATGGTGTCCATTCGGTGGTCGTAATACACAGTTCCGTTATTTAGCTTAACGGGTGTCATCGCTTCCTGCATAGTGCTTGTTTTCAGTAGTTTTCCTTTAAAATAAGCCAGGTCAAACTTCAGTATATTGGCTGTGGTGCTCATTACGTTCGCCTGTCCGTTGGTGCCGCTGTTATTATAAGTTAGGTATTTGAAACGTGCAATAGAATCAACCGTTATAAAAGTAGAATCATATCCCGGGTGTGGTTTCATTTGCGGTTGAGCAATCAAACCGTCGTCTTTTTGATAGAGAGAGATTACGTAAGTATCTTTCATCCCTGCCGGTGCGAAAATGTGTTTTTTGAGATAAGACGGGAAAGACATGTTGCTTAGCTTTTCAATTAGTAAGGCGAGTAAATTATATTCGGTATTACAATAACGAAATTCATTACCGGGTTTAAAATACAATCCGCGTTGCCATTTGGCCAATTCGGGTAATACATTGCGGTTGGTAATAACCGTATCCGGGAACTGTTTTACAAGATCTTCGAAGAGTTCGAGGTCCGGAAGGCCCGAGGTATGGGTTAGTAAGTGGCGGATCTTTACCTCCTTGTAGGGGAAACCGGGCAGATACCGAGCCACAGCATCATCAAGGTTAAATTTACCTTTGTCCCTCAATTGCAAAACAGCCGTTGCCGTTATAACCTTTGATATAGAGGCCAGGTTAAAACGGGATGCAGGCGTGTTTGGCGTTCGTGTGCGAAAGTTGGCATAGCCCGAAGAAAAGTTGATAATCGCCCGTCCCTCATCGGCCACTAAAATATTACCGTTATGCTGCCTGCGTTGCCCCAGTTCTTCAAAATAAGCATTCATTGTTTTTGGCTGCGCCTGCAGTAATGCCGGGCATAGCCACAGCAGGAACACAAAGAAAGATTGTAATTTCATAATCGTTTATTTTAAGTTGTAGCTAAAGTAAGTTGTAAGTAAATGCGAAACCGGAGACATCGTTCAACTGCCCAAACTCCTCGACAAACAGGCAAGTACTTCTTGTACAGGCGAACACAAATTGTGATAACTTTGATTTTATGAAGAAAAGGGTACCCTTGTTCTCTTTTGGGCTTTTTGTTTTTTACGCGCTGGTTATTGTCGCCAGGCAATTACCGGGATTGCTACATGGCCGCTTTTCTTTTGGCGAAGGTAGCCACAGCCCGGCCGAATGGTTACAGTTTGCAGGCGATATCCTGATCTATTATTTACTGGCGCTGGGCCTATACTTACTGCTATGCCGGTTTCATCCGGGCAGGCAATACCTGCAATTGATTTTTGGCGTGCCGATTATGTGTGTGGCGGCTTATTTTTCTTGCCTGTTTTGGACCAGGGCTTTTGAGGATGCGCCCGTGCGCATGAGCCGTTATTTTCAGCAGGTCATCATTCCTATCAGTGCGCAGGCACTCTTTGCTGCTATTTTTTACCTGGTCAGGTATGCGCAGTATAGAGAATTGCAGCAGGTAGAATTGCAGCTGCAAAACCGGCAGACTGAATTGTCTTTCCTGCGCTCGCAGATCAACCCGCATTTCCTGTTTAACCACCTCAACAACATTTACGCGCTGGTGTATGAGCAAAATGCGCAGGCCTTACCTGCCATATCCGGGTTATCGGACTTGCTGCGATATATGCTATATAACAGTGGTGAAACTGTTCTCTTAAGCACCGAGATCAGCTATATTGAAAAATATATCGCTTTACAACAGCTCCGGTTCGAGCATCCAACTATGATAGCGATAACAGAAGATTGCACTGATGAAACCGCTCATATTCCGCCTCTAATATTGATCCCGTTTATAGAGAACGCCTTTAAACATGGGCAGGTGAACGTAAAAGAAAACTGGCTTAAAATTGAGATTAACAGCGATCCACATCAGTTGAACTTCAGTTGTGCTAATGTAATCGGCATCCACAAAAAAGATATTACCGGCGGTATTGGCCTTAATAATGTAAAACAGCGGCTCAACCTGCTATATCCAAGCCTTCACCGGCTGGAAATTACCGAAGTTGATAACCTGTTCATTGTAAAACTGCAATTACACTATGGAAAATAACAGACTGATACGATGTATTGTGGTGGATGATGAGCATCCTGCAATCCGGTTGTTATCTGGATACATTAAAAGAGCGCCGGGGCTGGAACTTATACTACAAACAACAAGCGCGGCTGAAGCGCTTGAGGCCATCAGGAAAAAATCGGCGGATTTGATATTGCTGGATATACAAATGCCAGAGATCACAGGTATCGAGATCATGGAGTCGCTGAAAGATAACGAAGCTAAAGTGATACTCACCACAGCCTATGCAGAGTATGCGTTGGAAGGCTATAAGTATGATGTGATCGACTATCTGTTGAAACCCGTTACCTTCGAGCGTTTTTTGGTTGCCATTGCCAAGGCCAAACAACGCATTGGAGCACTACTGCCACAGCAATGCTCCGGCTATTTGCTACTGCGAACGGAATACAAAATTCAAAAGACGGATTTTTCTACCATTCTTTATATCGAAGGTTTGGGCGATTATCTGATCTTTTACCTAACCACAGGAAAATTGCTGACACTTGAAAGAATGAAGAATATTGAACAGGCATTACCCGGGGAGTGCTTTGCACGCATACATAAATCATACATCGTAAACATTAGTAAAATTGACTATTTTGAAAAAGCTAAGATCGTGATAGCCGGACAGCCTTTGCCGGTTGGCAATACTTTTAAAAATATTGTTAAGTTAAGATTGGGCTGGTAATACCGACTTATTTAAATATGTTTAATTTAACTTTGGAAACAATAAACGTATTTAGTTAGCGGTTACTAAAGGTTTCTGTAGTAATTCAGCTGGTACCAATTTGCTGTAAGCCGCCAATTTGCCATCGGCAAATAATAACAGGTGGGTAACTTGCTGATCTTATGATCCTGATCCAAAACTACGAATTTTGCTCCGCAGCTTTCAAAACTTTTGAAACGCAACAACCTGATTCTTGATCGGTTTAACTGTTCTTAGATAAGCATAGATTGCCGCAAGATCATTGGCCTTCATTCCAGCATACAAATACCATGGCATTGGTATTTGCGGATCGCCGGGGCTGAGTTTAGCAGCTTGCTTTTCTTTGCCTTCAAAGCTTTTAAATCGTTGGATGAATATATCTTTACTCCATGATCCAATACCGGTTAGCTTATCCGGTGAGATATTTGCAGAACGTACAACACGGCCTTGCTGCTTAAATTCCATTCCACCGCCAAACTCTGTCCCAGGGATGATATCCCCGTGATATCTTTTACTATGACAATCTACACAACCGGCGGCGTTAACAAGGTAAGCGCCATACTTGATAGTATCCTTCTCCGATGGTAACTTACCCAAATTGGCCTTATGCGGCATGGTATTAATGATAAAATTGACCGGGAAGTCAATTTCTGACGCCGGTATGTCTTTTTTAATTGCAGGAATTGAACGCAAATAAGCAATGATGCTATATACGTCTTCTTTATCCATCTGCCCTATATGATCCCAGGGCATTAGTGGAAAGATTGCTTTGCCAAATTTGTTCTCCCCGGTAGTTAGCGCCCTGAATATTTCGCCATCTGTCCAACAGAGTAATTTATAGGGAGTTATGTTAGATGCGTAAAACTTGCCGGGAAGACCCATCTGCTGATCAAACTTTTCGCCTCCGGCTCCAAAGCCGCCCACCACCGGGCCTCCGTACAAACGCTGGTCCCTGGTGCTGTGGCAGTCCATACAAACAGTAACGTGGTTGGCTAAATAATCGCCGCGTTTTATCCGTTCTGCTGTGCGTTCTATTTTAAGCTGAGGTGCCGCGCCTGTGTCTGGTAGTGCTACCTTTACATAAGTGCCGGCGACAGCCACGATTACCAACAAACCGAGTAGAATAAATCCAATTACTTTTATTGCTTTCATACCATGCTAATTTTGTGATTGCATCTTCCCACCTTATTAATTTTCAGAAATAGTTGGGCTTTTCCTATCGTACTTATCGGATTTCACGATATCAACAATGAATTTAGCTACACTTTGCCTGCTGATATATAAACTTGGCTTAGGGAAGTTATTAAAACTCACCTTTAAAGTTTTTACCTTATTGGAATCATTTAAGGCAACAGGCCGTACAGCCGTCCAGTTTAAGTCTGAATTGGCTAATAGTTTTTCCTCTACTTCGTGTTCCGCGTAAACAGGGCCCATGTTGGTATATTTAATTAACCATCTGAGCCAAAAAGGGATTTGTTTTTTGGTGTCCCCAACACCCCACGCAGAGATAGTAATTAATCGTTTTACGTTTTGTTGACCCGCTTCGGCAATCGCATTTTTTATGCTTTCAGATATGAAATTTTTGGCGGTTATTAATTTAGACCAGGGAGCATCTGAGGCTCTGACGATACCCAAAGCACTTATGATCAGATCACAGCCTTGCATTGCAGCCGCCAAATCTGGGCTCCGGGTAGGTGTTCCCTGAAATACGTTAATAGATTTTGAATTAAAGGATATTTTGCTTTTATCTCGTACTAAAACATTTAAATCATAACCTTGCTTTAGTGCCTCTTCAACAATAAGGCGACCGGTTCTACCGGTAGCCCCTAAAATGAGTATTTTCATAATTTTTATTTTACTTGTTTGTAATTCAATTATTGAATACAAACCATTTTTTAAATTCTTTAATTTTTGAGTGCATGTTACAACACTTTATAGATCTGACCGGTTTGTCCGCCCAAAGCGCTTTTGACATAAGCCTGGGTAACCCGGCTCATGGTAACCGGAACGTGTCCAGGGAAATATGAAAAATAGGCTGTAGATTCTTCAACAATATCAGGACCGACCGCATTGATACGCACCCCATTCTCCAACTCTATTGCTGTGCCCTTTACAAAGCCATTGATTGCTCCATTCATCGTACTGATGTTTGCCCCCATTACAATCGGGTCATCGGCTAAAGCACCTGATGTTAAAGTAAACGACCCTTTCGGATTAATATAATGCTGGCCAATTAAGACCAGGTTAACCTGGCCCATCAATTTACTGTTAATGCCAATCCTGAAATCAGTATCCTTCATACTTGCTAAAGGCCCGAACTGCGCGTCCCCGGCAGCGCAAATTAAGGCGTCGAATTTACCGACCTGTTTGTAAAAGTTTTCTATGGACTCGATTGATGATATGTCTACCTGAATATCAGAATTTTTTGAACCTGCCTTAATTACTTCATGGTCGTTTTGTAATGCGGCGGTTACGTGTTTTCCAATGGTACCGGTGGCACCTATAATTAAAATTTTCATTTTCATTTTTTTAACAAAATTGATCCAAAACTTTACCTTTGTCAAGTAATGGCACATTTGTCAAGTATTGACATTAAAGACACTAATACACACTATTAGCATGTTAGCAGAAAAAATAATTGAAAAAAAAGTAGAGCTGGATTGTGATTGCTCAATAATAGGATCAATCAATATCATAAGCGGCAAGTGGAAACCCGTTATTATCTGGATGTTACTATCAGGCCCCAGGCGATTTGGTGAACTCCATAAAGGAATTCATGGTATAGCACTAAAAGTATTATCCCGACATTTAAAAGAACTGGAGGCTGACGGTATCATTAATCGAAAGGTATATGCGGAAGTGCCGCCGAAGGTGGAGTATACACTCACTGAAAAGGGGATGTCCCTCAACGACGTGATGCAGCTATTAGCAGAATGGGGTAAAAAGAATGTAGTAGCTGAATAAGACATTTTAGTTTATATCAAAGAATAACTTTTATTTAGCGCTTAGATGAATAGCAGGGAATCGCTTTTAGCATTTATGAGTTCCGCATTTCCTTTGAATGATAAGGAAATCGGCGAACTATGTGCTTTATTTGCCGAACGCAGGATTAAACGGCGGGGCTTTATTCTGCACCAGGGCGATGTATGTAAGCACTTTACCTTTGTGGTATCTGGCTGTGTAAAAATGTATGCCATTGACCGCGCGGGGAAGGAACATAACCTGGATTTCGCTATCGAAAGTGAGTGGATCAGCGATCTGTCAAGCTTTTATGCAGAAAAGCCCGGCAACGTATTTGTTGAAGCGGTAGAACCATCAGTTATTTTGCAGATTAGCCGGTCTGATTTGATTTATTTGTATGCCAATTACCCTAAATTAAACAGTACTTTCCGGATAATTATTGAGCGTAAATATATTGATCTGCAAAACCGTGTTCTTCAAAATATCAGCGCAACCGCCGAAGATCGCTACATCGGTTTTGTAAACAGGTCACCTTTGCTGGCGACACGTTTACCCAATACACAGGTTGCTTCTTACCTGGGAATTACGCCGGAGTTCCTGAGCAAGGTCAGGAGCGAACTCGCGCATAAACGTTGAACCCTTAAACTAGATTAAGGGTATTTCTTAAGCTTGTTCATTGGCTGCCTAAGCGCATTCACCTGACATTTGTTTTATGAAAACAACAATGAAGGCGTTGGTACTTTTAAACGGAAATTTAGAAGTACAGGAAGTACCCAAACCCCAAAAGGCCGAACCAGGTCACGTGATCGTTAAGATAGAAGCATCCACAATCAATTCGGGCGATAAGTTTTTTCTGAAATATCCTACACCTGCAGGAACTGTCAAAAGTCTTTATGATATCAGGGGCGTATCCGGCGCGGGTGCAGTGTTAAATGCCGGGGATGACGTACCTGGGGAATTTCAGGGGAAGAATGTAGCATTTTACCGGCAGTTGAAATACAGCGAAAACATAGTGGGCGCATGGTCGGAATTTGCACAGGTACATTATCTGGACTGTGTGATTTTGCCTGAAAATGCCGTAACCGAAGCCTATTCAGGTTCTGTAGTGAACGTAATAACTCCTTACGCCTTTTTAAAGCAGGTTACAGCTGAGGGGCATAAAGGTATTATCAGCACTGCGGGCAATTCGGCAACAGGTATCGCACTATTAGGCTTTTGCCTGGCTTATGATTTTCCACTCATTTCTGTTGTAAGAAATGAAAACGGAAAGAATGAATTACTGGCCCTTGGTGCTAAAAATATCGTGGTTCAAAGTGATGCTGATTTCGATCAGCAGCTTACAGCCCTTGCAGCTGAACTTTCGACGACGGCCATTTTTGATGGTGTGGGCGGGCAGATCTTAAACAAGTTACTACCTTTAATTCCAAGAGGTTCGGTGATCTATTCTTACGGATTTATCTGCGATAGCGTGCCCTTTAGTTTTCACACCAGCTTATTAGCTGTAAAAAATGTCAGTATTCGGCCTTTTGCCAATACCAGTACTGAGACCGTTAAAAACTCAAATAAATTAGCGGAGGCGTTGAAAGAAATTGGCCAACTGATTCATCAACCTCATTTTAAAACCAAAATCGGGGAACGATTCAAGTTAGAAGAGATCAATGAAGCGATCAGCTACGTATCGGAAAATGGCGGGAAAGCAGTTTTAAAACCCTGAGGATGGAGGATTCCCAGACTGGGTAGAATTCGAACTGCTTGATTGACCAATTGAGAAAAATAAACGAATTAGAGATACTGGAGCGATACTATGAGATTTAGTGATTTTAAACGCTTTAGGAGAAATATACCTTCGTTTGGAAAGTTCACCTACGAAATATATTATTACATCCGGTATGCCATCGTCCCTGATTTGCTTACAATCTTCAGGGGGTTGCATACATCCGCCAAAAAGGGTTGAGCGACCTTTGAGTTATGGAAATAAAACAAATTGCATGGGGCAGCCAAGGTTTGGTTGTCCCCATCATTGGGTTGGGTTGTATGGGCATGACCGTTTTTGGGGCATTTCTCGAGAAGAAGTTATCGCTGAAGTTTGTTGTTAGGAGAGGGAGAATTCAGAACCATCATTCTAAAGTATTTGTTATCAAAAACTTAGGTTTTAAAAAGCGCCTTACTCTACGATTGACGTAATGAGCAAAATCTCTAATAATTATCCCATTTTAATAGAGAAATTGGACATTCCGGGAGGCTTGACCACCTTATTCCGAAAACTGCAAACAGGTAGTACCGTAACACTTAGATCAAATTAATTCATTGACTGTTAATTGCGAAATTCCATATTACAAACACAACTCAATGCTCTGAGGCGCACGGAATCGGATGGTATAGCTACTCAGAATATCCAATCAGATACCTTTTTGTCGCCGTATTAATTTGTGGCATACCGCCATTGCAATGCTTCTATTAATTCCAATCTTTTTTGCTTTAAATTTTTTATTTATAACAACTGTAAGATCTGCGACCGAACAATTTTAAGATCTGTGTTATGACTTTTGATCTTATATAGGGCTTATCGTTCCCTTCATCGTATAAAAGCTACCGTCCGGCAATGTTGCATTGCTATAAAGGATCCCATTTTCATGGTCTTCAATATGTGTTACGGTCGCACCTGTAGCCTCATTCCAGGCTACCATATAGACCTGCGGACGTATCTCAGCAATCGCGATTTGTACTTTCTCGGTATGCCCTGGTTCTCCTGGCCCGCCACCTTCCACAATTTTGAAGGTTAATGAATCATCCGACTCGAAAAATAGCTCAGCCTTGAACGCTCCCAGATCAGCCAGAAACCTGTTGCCTGTTAAATTATTTTTCATTTTCCGGAGTTGATCAAATTGAATGATGTCATCGGGTTACCGCTCGCCGTTTTTTCGGCAGGCACTTCTTCCTGAACGACGTCCCAGTGCTCTGCTATTTTCCCGTTTTCGAACCTGAAGATATCTACTACGATCAATGGCACCGGGCCCCAACCATGCACTTGGCTGTGCGCTAATACAAGGTCATTTGATTCTATGAAGATGCCTGGAACCCACTCGAAGCCCGGTTCAATGTGCAGAAGAATATCCTTTAATCCCTGATGACCGTTGATCATCGCTGGATTGTGCTGTACATATGATTCGTGCCAGTAACGTCCAATCGCATTGATATCCCGGTCAACGAAAAATTCTTTCATTGCCTTTAATACAATTTCTTTATTCGTCATTTTTATAGGTTATATATTTTGTGCTCTTTATATTTAATATTATTCTCTTTGATCTAGTGATGCAATTGTTTTCTTAATTATCAAGAAAGACATAAAGCGACTTGATCTTGCCATTCTCAAAATGGGCGATGTCCATTCCCGTTGCAACGGGGGACTGACCTTCAGGACCCGCTCCCCAGATCAGCCTGCCGATACTGTTATTGATGATCACCGGTTTGAGTTTGGTGAATACAAAATTTGAGGGCAGGATCTTTTGTGTGGCCGATACGCTGATATTGATCGCATCAAAACCTGTAACCTGATCTCCTACGTGGTAAAGATTTGCGGTCGTGCTGTAAATTCTTTCGATGGCCTTCAACCTGAGGCAGGATCTCTTTCATTCCAAACCTGGTTAAGGTTATCTTCCATCATGATGGCTGCTTCGTCGGTCATATTTTAATAGTAGCTGTGATTGTGTGATCGGATAAAAAAAGCAACACCCCGGATAGTTCAGGATGTTGCTTTTCCATTTGTTATTGCGCTGCTGGTACAGGTGTAGCCAATAGCTGCAGTTCCCAGGCATATGCTACCCCGCTTGCGCCGGCATGCTCCATCATGAGACCAGCCGCTTGGCCTGCGGTCTCGGTACGGGCCCAGTCGCGTTGCCATTCAGAGGCAACAGCCAGCCAATTGATCGGCGTTATGCCATGCGCTTCCATACGGCGTACGGCCATATCGTGAGCTTCTTTTGAGACCGACCCGGAGGCATCTGTTACCACGAATACATCGTATCCTTCACCTGCTGCCTGGATCGCTGGCATAGCCACACAAACTTCTGTCCACAGACCTGCTATGATCAGTTGTTTGCGGCCGCTTGCTGCTACAATGTCGGTAACAGCAGGGTCCTGCCAGGTATTAATGAAAGTACGGTTGATGGGTTTCTGTTCAGGGAAGACTTCCTGGATCTGTTTAATGATCAAACCACCGCGTTCTTCTATAACTGTGGTCAGAATGGTCGGTACATTAAAAATTTTCGCTGCTTTGGAAAGACCTGTCACAGCGTTGATGACCATCGTGGGCTCGTGGCTGTTCAGGTTTGTGAACTGGAAAGGCTGGTGATCGATCAATACTAAGATACTGTTTTCCGGAGTCAACAGGGCTTCAAGGCCTGTTTTTGCAATTTTTGACATGTTGTTGATTTTATATGATTATTTATTGAAATGAAATGGGCGGGTATCAAAGGAGGCCGATCCGCGATCAAAATTCCGCTCCTGGCCGTCCGTTAGGCGGGCGGTCTTCCTGAAGTTTTGAAAAGCAGTTAGGTGATTTATAAAAGATGTATTCGAAAATTTCCCCGATCCTCTTTGCATGATACTTTGTTTTTAGATAGACAAAAGCAAAGTTCCGCCAAAGTGAAAAAGAGAAAGATGATATATGACGAAAAAAAAAGTAGACAAATGTCTATGGGTTTCGGGGGAGGCGTATTTCAGATTTCGGGTATCTTATTGATCCTGTGGATGCTCCCATTACCGGGTCGTCCAATGTTGTGATCGGTAAAGGCTGCTTCCGGACGCGGAGGCGGATCGTGAATACCAGCATTTGTTTATTTTATGCACCCGCAATTTGCAGGTCCTGAGTTCCGGAAAAGGGAGCTGTTTTTCTATCTTCAATAGTTGATGAGGCGTACCACAACCGATCATTGTGGGACATCAACCGGAAATTGTTGACGTATATTTTTAATGTCATCCATTCAGTTGCGGTGTCGTATAGAGGGTTGTACCGGGCGAAATGCGTAATAAATCATATATTTGTTTAAACAAACACTGAATATTAAAAACATATTTAATATTATAAAGATCCGCGAGGTTATTATGTACGAGGCTTTTTTTGACTACCTTAAAAAATATGATTCTGAACCCCTTTCAGAAGATGAAAAGGTGCTGCTCAAACAAGCCTTCATTCCATCCAAATTAAGAAAAAGGCAATATTTGCTGCAGGCGGGTGATCAGTCCAAATATTTTGCGTTTATCGTAAAAGGAGCCATGCGACAATATACGGTGGATGATAAAGGTAATGAACATATCGTGAGGTTGGGTGTGGAAGGCTGGTGGATGGGTGACCGTGAAAGCTGGGCGATGCTTTCTCCGAGCCTTTATAATATCGATGCCCTGGAGCATACCGAAATGCTTTTGATCAACAGGGATAATACCCTCCAACTAATAAAGAAAGTTCCTGCATTTTGTGAAATGATACACCAGCTTGATGAGAGAAATAATATTGCAAATCAAAGAAGGCTGACTTCATCTATAAGCTCCACTGCAGAAAAACGCTATACTGATTTTATCGCCTGTTATCCCGAACTGTTAGAACGTTTTCCTCAGCATATCATCGCGTCTTACCTTGGTATCACAAAGGATACCCTAAGCCGCGTTAAACGTCAGCTCCTGCAAAAATAATACCCCCTTTGACTCTTTATCTTAGTAAGTAGACATTTGTCTGAAGATTCCGCATTCACTCAATGACATCAGAATAAACGAAATTGGGAAGAACCGATAACTGCAAATATGAAGGTGTTGGCATGAAAAATGGTGTCAGCTTTTTAGTTAACACCATTTCCCGTTTACCTGTTTTTTTTCAAGCGCTGCCATTTTTCCAGGGCTTCCTTTTGAGATTAATTATCAGTGTGTCAATGAAAGATCTAATTTTAAACTCTACGAATAGCGCTATGGTCACAAACCTTATTTTTTTCAAATAGAAAACATATTCCAACAATGGTAGGAGAGAGGGTAACTATTGAAGGAAAACAAGCGTGATCCCGCTGGGATAATTTGTGATCCTTTTGCGACACATTATATGTTTTGATGACAATCTAATTTATTGTTGAATTGTTATTGAAATAGATGCTATTCCTATTTAATGGGTTTGTAAATAAAATTCTTAAATGTAACTGCTCCGTTACCTATAGAACAGAGCCCAAGTTTTAAGCTCACAAAACCACCGAGGACATTATGGTTATAGCTAGACACTTCGACCGAATTCTCTATCTTAACCCATTTTTTTCCATCAACGCTGTAAAACATATCCACGGTGCTATTGATGTTTTTAAGGCGAAGAAATACATGTCTTTTTATGACTGACCGTACGGTTGGGAACTGCCAGCCCTTAAGATTAGCTAGTATATTTTCCTTATCTGCCAATATACCCGAATAGGTGTTGCCGTTATAAAACAATACAAGGCCACCTATTGCCTCGCCTTCCATTTGCAGTTCTACTTGTGCGACATAAGAATGGCTGGAAGGGACGAGCAGTAACGGCGAACAATCGGCAACCGAATTGCCTTTCGCGTTGACGCTTAGACGTTTATCTGCCACACTAAACCGACTGGTGTCGTAGCCGCCAAAAAAACCCCACTGTGGTTTCAAAGTATTGCCGTCAAAATTATCATTTAATGACAAAGAGCTGGTTGAATTAGCTTTTAAAGGGTTTTTAATTGGCCGGTCAGTTTTGACATCATCAGGTATTTTATACCAGCCATCGGCGGTCCATTCAACTGGTTCCAACAATGTTTGCCTACCCATATTATAAAACCCCTTTTCGTAGGCATGAAAAACCATCCACCATTTCCTATTGGCATCTTCAAACAAAGTGCCGTGCCCTTTTGACCACCACTTTTCCGAACTTCCCTTTGTCCTGATGATAGGATTATAAGGAGAATTCTCCCATGGTCCAAAAGGCGACTTAGAACGTGCCGAAACCACCATATGGCTCGTGGCAGGTCCGGCTGTTCCCCCTTCAGCCACCGTTAAATAATAATAATCACCGCGTTTAGCCATTTTCGGACCTTCCATACAGAAACATTCGATTGACCATTCAGTGGGTATTTTCCATCCATCATACACATGCTTGATCTCGCCGGCAACAGAAAGTCCATCATCCGACAAGGGAACATACCCGCCATTGTTAAAATACAAATAACGTTTGCCCCGGGCATCAATGAAATGACCTGGATCGATATAATTTATTTTGAGTTCTACAGGGTCGCTCCATGGTCCTGCAATTGAGTTGGCCGTTACCACGTAATTTGTATTATTCGCAGGGAAATAGATATAATATTTGTTCTTGTATTTAATCAGGTCTGGTGCCCAAACAGACCCTACATATTTTTTTAAGGCGTGCGTTACCGGCGTCCAGTTAATCAAATCACTTGAATGCCAAATTAATAATCCCGGATAGGATTCGAACGATGAATGCACTATATAATAGTCTTTACCATCACGCAATATACTCGGGTCAGGATAATCGCCTGCAAAAATCGGATTCAAATAATATCCATTGCTCTTAACATTGACATCAGTTTGAGCTTGCGCAGCTAACAGACGTGGCAGTAAAACAATTATCGCTATAATGATAATTCTGGTCATATTCTTTAATATAAAAGATCTTGTTTTAGGATCTGTAAATACAATCTTATAATCTGATTGTTAGTTTTGAGCGAAAGAACCGACGAAATTCTAAAAAGCACTTCAAATGTCATTTGAAAATTGAATAGAGAATTACCGCAAATTACTGAAAATTTCGAACCGCACAATCGATTAAAGGTTATTTGGACACTTATAAAACAGGCTACACAGTTGGATTAACTGCCTAATGGATTTTTTAATCATATTCCCGAACCCAGTAATCGCTGGATGCCTTAATAATATGGGTGTTAAGTACGATTTTTACACTGATTACCAATCTATCATCTTTGCAAAACCAGTCAGTTCCAGTCCATCGAGAATAAAGCCAGCTTTCACCTGAGTTTCTTACAAAAGCGTTAGTGTTCATCGAAAGCTATCTCGGGTTTCTTAGAACTTTATTGGAAATCCTTTCGGGTGCTGGAGTTTCCTCGACACCAGGGTTTCGCCGTTGAACGAAGTCCCTGAGGCAATGTTATCAAGATTGTTTATCACGGTATTGCTTTGGTGTCATCCCCACATACTTTCTGAATAGACGTACAAAGTAGTTCGGCGTTTCAAATTTTAATTGATTGCTGATCTCCGCAACTGATAAACTGGTATAGCTGAGTAAGTTTTTCGCTTCTTGAATAACCCTGCTAAGTATAAACGATTTGGACGTAGACCCTAAATACTCTTTCGTCATCCTGTTTAAGTAATTAGCCGTTATGAAAAGCTTATCAGCAAAGAACCGAACATCATGTGATTGTAAATAGTGCTCATCTACCAGCTTTACGAAGGCCTGGATATGCCTGTTGGCCTGTTCTTCTTTCGTGACTGTATCGATCGTCTTAACAGGTACAGGCTCTGCCCGTTCAAGCAGCGCCAGGATCAGATAGACCAATGCCCTGAGAACATGCTCACTGCTGCTAACGCCCAGTTGGATTTCATTGTTTATTTGCTTCAAATGAGCTACAACGGTTTTAAAGAGTTTTTTGTTAAGCCGCAACAACGGAGAAGTACGACCATGTTTCAGATACCTGAATTTGTTGATAAACTGTTTGTCGTTGAAGAATGAAAACAGAAATTCTTCTTCAAATAGCAACACATAGCCTTGCATTGCGGTATGGTTCGGCCAACTCCAGATCTCACCAGGAATAGAACAGATCACATCCCCTGATCTGACATGCAATTCAGTTTGATTAATAAAAACTTTCTCATTTCCACTGGTTATAAAAGTCATATCATAATAAGTAAGCCTGTGGATGGGCTCTTTTTCTATGTACCTATTGATTTCAGAAATCGGAACAATATCTATCAGTAAAGTTTTACCATATTTTTCATTGACAAAATTATACTGAACTATTGATTTCATAACGATTAAGATAAACAGATTTTTTAGCAATTCTCACTCATAATTTATGACAGTGAGCAGCACCCAGGATATTTGACCGGTATCAAACATCTTGATCGATCAATACAAAAGCACCAATAGTGACATTAATGGCACGATTTGTCTAGCTCATACTATTTTGACTGCCTATACCTTTGTCAGCAGCTAATCAAGTATCCAACTATTAAGATTGAAATTACTTAGATCAGTATCATTTAACAAAATTATTAAACAATAGCATTATGAAGTATTTTATCGAACTTTTTACACCCACACAAGCCTGGCTCGATCTAAGCAAAGAAGAAAGAGCCGCTTACCTTACTCACGTAAACGACTCTTCGAAGGGACTGATGGATCAAGGTGTAGTTATAGTTAGCATGAGCGAAAATGACCAGGACACCCTTCATCGTGCCGGTTATAATTTCTTTGTCATCTGGACAATTCCAACTGACGATCTTGCAGATGCAGTTCAAAAGCTGATGGTAAGTGAAGGATGGTTTAATTACTTTGATCAGTTAAATTTAAAAGGCGATTCTACAGATATTTTTGAGAAACTGATTAATATCTAATCTGAAAAGTCGGCAGGGCATATGGGTGTAAAATTTGCTGTGGTGCTAGCTACGGAAGTAACTGTTATCAGCACTTCGCTGAACAAGAAAAGCTACAAAAGAATTGGGTGCGCACCATTTTGTAGTGTCCAGAGAGGAACAACAGATGAAATCTGTATTCCACACGTTCAAGGTTATTTTATATACTGTTGCTGTTACCTTGTACTTTTATTTCTTTATGAGGCTTCAGTTCCGGGTTGGACAATTAGCAATGTCCTGCCTGCAAAAAGCACTTGTCATTTTGTAAAATATCTGCATCCTCTCCTTTCTTAAATATTTATAATCAATAAAACTGAAAAATGAAAAATCTTTTATTAATAATCTACTTTTTGCTTAGTGTTTATAGCTTGTCCGCACAACAGAATACTGCTGATGCAAGAGCTATCAAAACCATTGTACAAAAACAGGAAGACGCATGGAATCAAAGTAAGCTTGTTGAAATAGGTATTGCGTATTTCGCAGAGGATGCCACTCTTATTAATTTTTCGGGAATGTTTTGGAAAAGCAAAGCGGAAATAATTCAAAATCTTAGCAGAATTAATGCAGATGTCTTTAAACATACTTCTATCAAGAATGAAATAAAAGAATTAAGGTTTATCACAAACGATGTAGCTATAGCAAATATACAGGAACAATTTACTGTGGAGGAAGATTACACAAATGCGGGGCGACAATACAAGAAGGGTGACAGAAACTATAACTTATAACATATGTTTTTGTGCGGAAAAATAATGAATGGCTAATTACATCAACACAACTTACATCGATAAATCAATTCATTTCACCACATCAATAGGTTGAATGCTATTCACCTGTTGTTTTCAGTTGGTGGTAGTGATATAGCCCCCTAAAGATCTGGACTAAATTATAAATTCAATTTAGTCATGGAAATTTAAGTCATGGCAAAATCAAGAAGGAGTTTTTCAGTTGAACAGAAACTTCGAATCATCCAGGAAGCTGAACAGACTGTTGTCATGCCGACGCTTTGTAAAAATAGCCTTGCACAGCGGCAATCAATCAGAGAGGAATTGATCTTCGAAGCCCCAGTATCACAAGGTAGATCCGGAACTCAAAGCCCTTCACGATGAAAACGCCAGTCCAAAAAAAATCATCGGAAACCAGGCGTTAGAACCGGAGTTCAAAACCTTATTGCCTACCCAGCTATTTTTTTCTCGTAGAAACGAGGAATTCCGTACGGGTAAACAGAGGTATGCACAACTTGGATATCGTTCGTTAATGGCTTAAAAAGGACGATTAACCCACCGAAAGAAAAAGATTTTTTGGATACAACCTTATGTGATTTGGATACTTTTAATCAGGGTGCATGACATAGCTTTGTTATAAATAAAAATAACGAATCTATGAGCAACATTAAAGAAGTGAATTTGGGCAGTCAGGGACTTACTGTACCAACGATTGGTCTGGGCTGTATGGGTATGACCACGGGGTTCGGTGGAGATATATATGGAAAAGCAGATGAACAAGAAGCGATTGCTACCATTCATCGCTCATTGGAATTGGGCGGTAGTTTTTTGGACACGGCAGATATATATGGTCCTTTTCTAAACGAACGACTAATTGCAAAAGCCATCAAAGGCAATAGAGAGAAATACATTATAGCCACAAAATTCGGGTTTGAAATTGACGATAATGGACAAGCAACTGGCGCATTCAATGGCAGTAAAAATTATGTAAAAAAAGCCGTAGAGCGTTCATTGAAAAACCTTGGCACGGATTATATTGACTTGTATTACCTGCATCGATTGGACACCAATACGCCAATTGAAGAGACCGTAGAAGCGATGGGCGAATTGGTAAAAGAAGGAAAAATAAAATATATAGGTCTTTCGGAAGTAGGTTCTGAAACCATCAGAAAAGCACACCAAGTTCACCCGCTTACGGCAGTACAATCCGAATACTCCTTGTTTGAGAGGGAAATTGAAGAATTGGGCATTTTGGATACGCTGAAAGAGTTAGGCATCAGTCTAATTGCCTATTCACCAGTAGGGAGAGGGTTTTTGAATGGCGAAATACAAAAGCCTGAAGATTTTAACGAAAATGATTTCCGAAAATTTATACCCAAATATCAAGGTGAGCAATTTTACAAGAATGTAGAGTTGGTAAATGAAATTAAAAAAGTAGCAGTCGAAAAAAATATCACTTCTGCACAATTGGCTATTGCCTGGGTTATTGCCAAAGGACACACGCCAATTCCGGGGACAAAACGCGTGAAATATGTGCAAGAGAATATAGCAGCGGCAGGCATTTCTCTAACACAAGAAGACCTGAGCCGCTTAGAACGTATTATCCCTTTGGGAACAGAGACAGGCGCAAGATATGATGCGCAAAGTATGAAAGGCGTAAACGTATAAATCTTCGACAAATAAAATATGATACCAGCAAAAGGATATGCCGCACAACGTGCGAATGAAAAATTAGCACCTTGGGAATTTGAAAGACGGGAATTAGGAACTCATGATGTGCAGGTTCAGATATTGTACACTGGCGTTTGCCATTCCGACCTGCACCAGATTACCGGTCATTGGGGCGATGCGATTTTCCCACTTGTACCCGGACACGAAATTGCCGGTAAAATAATTGGCGTGGGAAGCCACGTCAAAAAATTCAAAGTTGGCGATTTGGCAGCAGTAGGCACTATGGTTGATTGTTGCAGAACCTGCGAAGATTGCAAAACCGGACATGAACAGTTTTGTCAGGTAGAGCCGGTTTACACTTATAACAGCGTGGGCAAAGATGGCAAACCGACTTATGGAGGCTATTCTGATACGATTGTTGTAAATGAAGATTTCACTTTCCACGTTTCCGAAAAACTGGACTTACCCGGTGTAGCACCATTACTGTGTGCCGGTATTACCACGTGGTCGCCACTGCGTAAATGGAAAGTAGGCAAAGGACACAAGCTGGCAGTTGTAGGATTGGGCGGTTTAGGCCATATGGGTGTGAAATTTGCTGTCGCGCTAGGTGCGGAAGTTACCGTAATCAGCACGTCCCCGAACAAGGAAGAAGCTGCAAAAAAATTAGGTGCGCACCATTTTGTGGTGTCAAAAGATGAAGACCAGATGAAATCCATATTCCACACGTTCGATTTTATTTTGGACACCGTTGCCCAGGATCATGACATCAACCCTTATCTGGCAGCACTAAGAACAAATGGTACTTATATCAATGTTGGCTTGCCACCAAAACCTTGGGTAATATCCTCTTTCGCTGTGGTGGTAGGGAATAAATCCATAACCGGTTCTGGTACAGGTGGGCCTGCAGAGATACAAGAAATGCTTGATTTCTGTGCCGAAAATAATATTGTTGCGGAAATAGAATTGATAGACATTAAAGACATTAACGAAGCCTTCGTTCGTATGGAAAAAGGTGACGTTCTTTACCGCTTTGTTATAGATATGGCTACGCTTTAATAATGGATACAACATCTGTACACTTTTAATATGCTTGGCCAGTCTAATTCTTTTCAAAATTTTTTTAAAAAATTACATTATGGAAATAGGAATAATTGGAACCGGAAATATTGGAAGCACGCTTGCCGGATATTTAACAAAATTAAGTCATCAAGTTGCCATCGCAAACTCACGAGGACCAGATACATTAATCGAAATTGCGACAAAAACCGGTGCGAATCCAGTATCTGTTGAAGCTGCTGCAAGTGCAAAAGACCTTGTCGTCATTTCAATTCCACAAAACGCATTGGCAAAATTACCGAGAGATATTTTGTCTATTTCGAAAGCCATTATTTTGGATACAGGAAATTATTATCCTTCCCGTGACGGAAAAATTACAGAGATAGAAAACGGATTGACGGACAGTGAATGGACTACGAAAGTGATTGGTCATTCTGTGATAAAAGCCTTTAATCATATCGGTGCACAGAGTTTGGCCGAAAAAGCTTTATCAGCAGGAAATTCAAATAGAATTGCATTATCAGTGGCAGGAAATGATGATGAACAAAAAGAAGTTGTGATGAAACTCATTGATGAAATTGGCTTCGATGCCATCGATGGTGGTTCGCTTTCAGAATCGTGGCGACAACAAGCGGGCGAAGCATCTTATGCTCAAGATGTAGATAAAGAAACATTAAAAGCCGCATTGCAAAAAGCAGACATCAGCAAACGTGCAGAAAATCTTGCGACCGCTGATGAAATGGCACGTCCTTATTTTTTAAAAAATAACTAAAAATGAATGTTTCAAACGAGCAAACGGAAATCGGAATATAGAAATGGTTTCTACAACAATCTGCAGCTGCGGTGGATGAATTTTGCCGTTCCGTCCTCTTGATTATGCTTTGCCAATTCAATATAGAGAAGTACAACTCTCATTTGGATACAACATCAAGTGATTTGGACACTTTTAATCAGTTTACCCAACATAACTTTGTTATAAATTAAAATAAATGCATATATGAACAATATCAAAAAAGTAAAATTGGGAAGTCAGGGATTAGTAGTTCCTGCAATCGGTCTTGGTATTTATATTGTCGGTGCTGTCGAAATTCACGATCACGTCGGCTACGGAAAGTATGCGGAACTCGCGGGGAAGGCAATGCAGGAATTCACGGACGCGGGCTTCGAGCTTGAGGCCCTCTCGGTAGATGGCCACCCCAAGATCTACGAAGGCACACAGCCCGCCGACCATCTGATGTTGTTCAAGTTCAAATCGAGAGAAGATTACGAGGCGTTTGTGGCATCAGAGACTTATCAGAAAGCCCTACCGCTTAGGCTGGCATCAAGCACCACACGCTTCATGATGGCGATGGACTCCATGTGACATAACCGAAGGCTATGACGAGGTTGGATAAAAGGGGACGGTGACACTGTCTACGTCGAGCGCATCGACCGTTTCTGGTTCGGAACCGAAGAGTGGAGTTGCGCAAGATATGATGCAGAAAGTATGAAAGGCGTAAACCTAAAAATCATTGACCAATAATATAAAAATAACGATATGGTTTATGCTATACACTTCACTGAAACATTAATGACTTGGAGATTGGTACTATGGTTGCTTTTTTTAGCAAAAATGCCTGGGCTGAATACGCATCTATACCTCAGGAAGATGTAATTGTGTTGCCTCGGGGGGGGGCGTTTGACAAGGCAAGTCAGGTTGCCGTAAGCCCTATTACTGCGTGGGGCCTTCTTGAACGTGCAGATGTAAAAGCAGGCGATTGGCTGCTACTTACAGCGGGAAATTCCATCGTTTCAAAACTATTGATACAATTTTAAAAGCTACGCAACATCAATGTAATAGCTACAGTAAGGGATGCAAAAGGCATCGAAACCTTAACTACTTATGGTGCCAAAGTAATCAATTTGGCTACAGATATTTAGTAGAAAGCGTAATGCAATTGACTGTTGGCAAGGACGTAAATGCAGCATTGGATGCCGTAGGCGGTAAAATAGGTACGGAAGTTTAAAGTGCCTGTAACATTGGGGAAAGCTTGTAATTTACAGCAAATTAAGTGCCGACCCCGTACAGTTTCATAATGGCGATGTACTTTACAAAAGCTTGACTATTACTGGGTTTGGATTAAGGGATTATTTAAACAGTAAAAACGCCGGGGCAAAGGCAGGAAATGATTCGATCACTTATAGAATTATTGGTGCACCTGAATTTAAAATGGAAGTGGCGGCTACTTATCCACTTGAGGATAATAAGGAGCCCATTAAAACAATAACAGAGGCAAAGAAGATTGGTAAAGTTCTTTTTAGATTTTAAAAGGAAATGTAAAAATAGCTCGATGTCACTTTGTTATAAATTAAGACAAAAAAATTATGAGCAATATCAAAAAAGTAAAATTAGGAAGTCAGGGATTAATCGTTCCTGCATTAGGTCTTGGTTGTATGGGTATGACAACAGGTTTCAGAGGAGATGTCTACGGAAAAGCAGACGAAAATGAAGCAATTGCTACCATTCATCGTTCATTAGAATTGGGCGGCAATTTTTTAGACACGGCAGACATCTATGGCTCTTTCCTAAACGAACAACTAATTGAAAAAGCCATTCGGGGAAACAGGGAAAAATACATAATAGCCACAAAATTCGGTTTTGAAATTGACGATAACGACCAAGCAACTGGAGCATTTAATGGCAGTAAAAATTATGTAAAAAAAGCTGTAGAACGTTCATTAAAAAACCTTGGCACAGATTATATTGACTTGTATTATCTGCATCGATTGGACATCAACACACCAATTGAAGAGACCGTAGATGCAATGGGCGAATTAGTAAAAGAAGGAAAAGTAAAATATATAGGTCTTTCGGAAGTAGGTTCTGAAACCATCAGAAAAGCACATGAAATTCACCCACTTACGGCTGTGCAGTCTGAGTACTCGTTATTTGAAAGACAAATTGAAGAATTGGGGATTGTGGATACCTTGAACGAATTGGGAATTGGTTTAGTTGCATACTCACCACTAGGCAGAGGATTTATTACAGGAGAGATTAAAAGCCTCGATGATATGCCAGCGGATGATAACAGAAGGTATTATCCACGTTTTCAAGGTGAGCAATTTCAGAAGAATTTGGAACTACTTAATGAAATTGAAAAAATAGCTAAAGAAAAGGAAATAACACCTTCCCAATTAGCTTTAGCTTGGGTTATTGCTAAAGGCCATCTACCCATCCCAGGTACAAAACGTGTAAAATATGTGGAGCAAAACATAGCAGCTACAGATATTGAACTTTCGGCAAAAGATATGAGCCGTCTGGAAGAAATCATTCCATTAGGAACAGATACAGGAAACCGATATGATGAACAAATGATGAAAGGCGTTAATTTGTAACATTCAAAACAGCGGATGAGTTCATCGAATATCCGCTGTTTTTTATAATTATATATAATGAAAAATAGCAACCCATATTTTCTAAACTCTGTTTCAGAACTTCATCACTTCCTGAATATCAAAAAACCAACACACCCTTTGGTAAGTGTGGTAAATCTTGATGATATTAATTCTTTTGTCGCCGAAGAAATGATGACGATTGTCTATAATTTCTACACGATTAATTTGAAAAAGAATTTTGATGCAAAGGTAAAATATGGACAACAGTATTATGATTTTGATAATGGTACGATGAGTTTTTATGCACCTAAACAACAATTTTCGATAGAAGAAACCAGTTCGGTAAAAGTAGAAGGTTGGATGTTGGTTATTCATCCCGATTTTCTTCACGGTTATCCATTGGCAAAAAAAATAAATGAATACGGTTTTTTCGACTATGCTACCAATGAAGCTTTGCATCTTTCAGAAGCCGAAGACGAAATTATTGCAGGTATAATGCAAAATCTACAAAGGGAAATTGTAGAAAGAATAGATAGCCACACCCAGGATGTTTTAATTGGGCACATAGACCTCTTACTTAGCTACTGTAACCGGTTTTATGCCCGTCAATTTAATACCAGAAAAAAAGTATCCGGAGATTTACTGATAAGATTTGAAGCAATTCTAAAAGAATATTTTAACGAAGACAAAACTGAAACAGCAGGACTGCCGACGGTTCAGTATTTTGCTGACCATCTTTTTGTATCTGCCAATTATCTGAACGATATGCTTAAAAATCTTACTGGGCAGACCACACAGCAACACCTGCATAATTATCTTATTGAACAGGCAAAAGAACTGCTTACTGCAACCAACTTATCGGTAAATGAAATTGCCTACCAATTGGGTTTTGAATATCCGCAGTCTTTCAATAAGCTATTCAAAAAGAAAACATTGATGACACCGCTAGAATTTAAACAGTCTTTTAATTGAGTGATTCGATGTGTAATTAATTTAAGGAAGCTGTGGTTAGCATTTTGAGTTTCAATTGAACGCAGATACTGACATTACCATTTTGATGTGATAAATTGGATGGATTTTTTGATAGAAGATATGGTGAAAAAATTAGATTATGAAAGAACAGATGGATAATACCACAACAGATAAAGGTTCGAGGTATTAGCAATAGTGGATGGATAGGTTATACTGTAAATTGGGAGTTACGCAAAAATATTTAATTTTTTGAACATTAAAATTATGAACAGTTATTCCATCAAAAACATCATAACGTTTAGAAAGCTAGATTGGGATATTTCCGAAGACTTTTTATATACTACGGATATATCAGAAGTGTTTGAGCCTTTTATAATGAAGCCAGACTATTATTCTTATGGACTTCTCGATTCGGGCGGTATGCAGATTGAAATTGACAACAATAAGTTTCATATAAATTCAAGTTCCCTGCTTGTTTATCGGCCAGATCAGACCTTGAAAATATTGGAAATAGCCCCTGAAACAAAAGGAGCGTTTGTGCTTTTTACAAGAAAATTTGTTGATTCTCTTTCTGAGAGTTTTTTATCAATTGTGCCACATTCTTTTCTCAGAAGTCAATTTGGCTCTCACATTACCTTATCTGATTCTGACCATGCTAAAATGAGCTCGCTCTTTGGCAAAACCATCGAATTTTTAGATGCTTCTGAAACAAAAACAGATCGTTGGATGTATTCTGCTAAAAATATTCTTCTGGCGCTAATTAATGAATCCGATTTTCTTTTAGACAAATACAAACCAGTTGTGTATGAATCAACTGCCAGGGAAGTACAGATCAATAACGAGTTTAAAAAGCTTGTGGTTTTAAATTATGCTAATCAGAGAGGACTTGAATTTTATGCTGAAAAACTGAACGTAAGCCGTAATTATCTTCATAAAATAATTAAAAAGTTGTGCAACCAAACCCCTTTTGAAATTATTAACAACAAAGTCCTGTCGGAGTGCAAAGCCCTGTTATCTTACTCGGATAATACCATAGGCGAAATCGCAGAAATGATGGCATTTGGCAGTATCCAATCGTTTAGTAAATATTTTAAAAAACAAACGGGAAAATCTCCCTCTCTTTTCAGAATTACCATTTCATCTGTGCAAATTCCATAAATGGACAATTAGTTTCAAGTGACGGATAAGCAAGCATAGATTTGCTTGCGCTAATTTTACCCTAATTTTAAAAATATAAATTATATGGGACGATTAAAAGACAAGGTAGCTATTGTAACTGGTGCTGCCGGAGGTATGGGGCTTTCCACTGTGAAATTGTTCCTTGTAGAAGGTGCCAAGGTGGTAGCCACTGATATTCAAAAGGATCTACTTGAAAAGGAGATGGGGCAATTCAACGCTAGCGAAAATTTGCTACCGTTATTACTAAACGTAGGTTCAGAAGATGAGTGGAACAGTGTTGTAGAGCAGACGATAGCAAAATTCGGCAAGATAGATATATTAGTAAACAATGCCGGAATCAACATACCACGTGGTATCCTTGACACAAGTCTGGACCAATGGAACAAGGTTATGACGGTTAATGCAACCGGTGTCTTTTTGGGGATGCAGAAAGTAATTCCACATATGCTCAATAATGGTCTGGGCTCTATTGTAAATATATCTTCCATTGCTGCATTTCTTGGCGGAGATGGGGCTGATGGGGGAGCAGCAGGATACAGTGCCTCCAAAGGTGCGGTGCGGTCAATATCTAAACACGCTGCTCAAAAATTTGCAGCTGACAACATCCGTGTAAACACCGTCCATCCCGGTCCGATTTTCACACCTATTATGGAAAAGGCAGGCTTTGATTTCAATACTGCTCTGGCAACCTTTGGGGGCGGCGTACCTCTTCCTCCACATATAGGCACTCCTGAGGACATAGCATATGGAGTACTTTATCTAGCATCGGATGAGTCAAAATTTGTAACCGGAGAAGAGTTGGTTATAGATGGTGGATATATCACCCGTTAATACAGGACACGTTTCAAATGTTTTTTTGGCAAAAGCCCAGCTTGAACAATAAGCCACAAGCTGGGCTTTTGCTATGGGTTGAGTTTTTTTATGTTTCGATTTGCCATAAATTATAATTCAAACTGTTAGTTATAACCCACATTTTGCAACAAACTTAATAGTAGTAAGCCGTGGGTTTTCGGAAGGCGATTGCTTCATCTAAAAAAAATAGTCAATAAAATTCTAGTCAAGTAAATAATCAATAAATTTAAAAAAAATGAAAGCATTGTATAGTACAGAAGTAACTGTAACAGGTGGTCGTAACGGACACGTAAAAAGTGATAACGGCGTATTGGATATTGAAGTAAGGCTACCAAAAGCGATGGGTGGAGCAAACGATGACTACACCAATCCCGAACAATTGTTTGCAGCCGGCTATGCTGCCTGTTTTGATAGCGCATTGAACCTTGTCGTGAAACAGTCCGGAACTAAAACGGGAGAAACAACCGTAACGGCAAAAGTTAGTATTGGACCAAATGATGATGGCGGATTTGTCCTGGCAGTAACATTGGCCGTGAATATCCCTCGATTGGACATAGAACAGGCAAAAGAGCTGGTAGAAAAAGCCCATCAGGTGTGTCCATATTCCAATGCAACCCGTGGCAATATAGAAGTAGATTTAATTGTTACCAATAACTAAAAACATCCACTGTCGTTTATTAGAAAATTTACAGCGGACCTACGCCAAGAAAATGCATGATCCAACAAAGAAGATAATCCGGGAAGATCTAAACAAAGTCATGATGGAGATCAATAAAGTATAGACGATTATAGTCAATAGTCAGGTTTAATTGAATTTTGTTGGATGCTCAAACTTGGTTGACCGCTATAGAATTTCTTTATGTTCGTTATAGCAACCATTTAACAGGTAGTTAGTGATTCCACTTTCTTTTTGAAAAGCACTATGCCAAAGAAAGTTTTTTGTAGGTAACTTTGTGACAAGCGCATAGAGTACTTTATGAATGACTAAAATGAGAATAGCTATTCATTTTTATAATGAACTATGACTATGCTTAGTGTATTCACAGCCTTTCTGGACAGATTATTTAGCAAACGTTTGATGGTTATTGATCATTAAATGAAAGATCGCTAAATGTAAAATCTATTTATATAATTTAAATGATGCTATCACCAGTCCAAATCCATACCATTGAACAAGTACTTGCGCAGCTTGGCGCAGTCAATTCGCATCAGGGCTTACATGTGATCTCGACCGTATGGAATCAGGCAGAATTTTCAATTTTATATCCATTCAGGTCCGATCATTTTTCATTTCTGATCATAACCGAAGGGGAATTTAAGGTTAAACTCAATGTCATTGAATATACGGCGAGGCAAGGCAATGTGCTCATGCTGCAACCTCATGTAGTTCGGCAGTTCATTAAGGTACCTCCCGGCTGTTCTGTAACATCTATTATGTTCACTTCGGAATACCTCTTAGGTTCCAGTATTCAAAATAAGAACGTCGATGCTTTTGAATTCCTGTCTTCTATGGTCAATCCGCTGTTAAATACGAATAATAATGAAATGGCAATCCTGCTGGACCTGTTAAATTTATTAAACCTGAAATTAGACCAACCTAACGGACAGGCTTATCAGGAGGATGTGTTACTGCACATCTTTACCGGCTTCATTTATGAAATAAGCTCCCTTTATAAAAAGCAGGAATCAATCAAAGAAGTTAGAGGAACCCGGCAAGAAGATCTGACCTTTCGTTTCTTACGCTTGTTGCCGAAGCATTTCAAGGTATACCGGAGCGTGCACAGCTATGCCGCAATGCTTAACATTTCTCCTAAATACTTATCAAAGACAGTCAAAGAAGTTAGCGGCAAGACGGCCGGAGATTTTATTCATGAAATGGTTATACTGGAAGCCAAAATATTACTTGATAACCTGGAGTTGACCATTGCACAAATTGCTGAAGAGCTTCATTTCAGCGATCAGTTCTTTTTTAGCAAATATTTCAAAATGCAATCCGGTAAGAGTCCGAGCCAATACCGGAAAACTTCCTGAGTTAGCACTCAAAGAGGCAAAATAGACATATTATGTCTCCTTAATGGCATTCCTGCCAGAAACAATCAGCCTTACGTTTGATTAAATTTCATTACCGGAAGCTATCCAATGGATGGGCATGCTTTCCGGTAGCCTCTTTAATCGTATTGTTATGAAAACCTTTCAAAAATTTCAAAGCTGGGGTGATGCTCACCATCCTAAAATTCTCGATCTGATCAGAATGTTATTAGGCATATTCTTATTGATCAAGGGTATAGTTTTTCTATACCACTTCCCATTTTTAAGGGACGTCATCGTTCGGACACGTGCCATTAATCTGTCGGATGAGATGATCACGATATTGATCTATTACGTAACGCTGGCACACATGATCGGCGGTTTGTTTATTTTTCTCGGATTGGTTACACGCGTAGCGGCTTTAATCCAGATCCCGATCGTGTTTGGTGCCGTGTTCTTCGTTAATATCCTCAACGCTTACTTTAATTCTGAACTCTGGCTATCCGTGCTGGTACTGTCTTTACTCATGCTTTTTGTTGTGATCGGATCCGGGCCCTTGTCTATAGACCGTTATTTAACTTCTATAAGTCCCAGAGACGGGGCGTTTGACCTTCCAGAAGAATAACTGATAGTTATGAAATTGAAGTTAATTCGGGTTAATAGTTGCTAATAATTTAAATAAGTGACTTTTCCGTTACCAAATTACTGAATTATACTCCTTTTAGACATATCGCAGCCTCCTTTATACATGTTGTTTGACGCTTTGGTAAGGCAACTTTGCAGCATCATGATACAATAAGGTATCGTGATCATAAAAGCTCGTTTATGGCTGCCAGGGATACCGGTGCTGAACAATTGATCAAAGATACTGCAAAACACATATTTTTCGCCGAAGGAAAACTTCATGCAGGAACCCAGGACATCGCCGATGCTGCCGGGGTAAGCCGTACGCTCCTGAATTATTATTTCCGCTCAAAAGATATATTGATAGATAAAGTATTCCAGGAGGCTATACAAGGTTTAACCCATCGCCTGGATGTTGTAATGGATTCCGATCTGCCTTTTAACAAAAAGATTGAAAATTTTATAGATGTGTTCCTGACAGAAACCACCGCTTTCCCTTACCAGGAGACATTTCTGATTACAGAAATAAATTGTCATACCTGTAAGCTGAGCTTCGAAAACAATTCAAAAAAAATAGAAAAATTCCTATTGCAGATCAAAGCTGAAATGGATGCCGGACGGATAGAACCTATGAATCCGATCCATTTCATGATGAATCTTTTTTCGCTAATGGCCTACCCATTGGTTATGGGCCCCCTTTATAAAAAAATCTTTGATCTCAGTATTGAAAGCTTCAACGCCTTGATACTGGAGCGAAAAATGATGATCTGTAAGCTCATTTTGCGCTAAAAATTTGAAATACCCTTAACAAAAACGTCAAACAAAAGAACCAGTAATGATACCAATCCTTCATATCCTTTCCAATAATCGTCCATCCATTTTTATGAAAAAAACACTATTCCAACTTACCGCATTTACGGCCGTCGTGCTGTTATCCGCTTGTGGCGGTCAAAAAGATAAAGATGCCGCTGCAGCGGCAGGAGCTCCGCCGCCCGCGCAAAGCTATCCGGTTTTCAAAATTACGCCGCAAAGCGCAACGCTGAACAGTGACTATCCGGCCACTTTGCAGGGGCAACAAAATATCGAGATCCGGCCAAAAATTGATGGATATATCGATCACATCTATATCGATGAAGGCAGCGTGGTCAAAAAAGGACAGTTGCTGTTTCGGTTAAGTGCACCGCAATATGCCCAGGAAGTGAACAACTCCGCAGCTGCCATCAGCAGCGCAGAAGCAGATGTGAGTACCGCGGAATTGCAGGTCAACAAGACCCGGCCATTGGTTGAAAAAGATATCATCAGCCATTACGAACTGGAGTCTGCTCAAAATACGCTTAAAGCCCGCAAGGCGGTGCTAGCACAA
Organism: Mucilaginibacter lappiensis; assembly: GCF_050433765.1. Lineage (GTDB taxonomy): Bacteria > Bacteroidota > Bacteroidia > Sphingobacteriales > Sphingobacteriaceae > Mucilaginibacter > Mucilaginibacter lappiensis_A. The sequence goes on from NZ_JBNPWP010000019.1 coordinate 31,135, forward strand.
GCACGGGCCAGCCTGGCAAACGCTAAAACCAACCTGGGTTATACTACTATCACGAGCCCTGTGAATGGTGTTGTTGGCACCATACCCTATAAATTAGGAAGCCTGATCACGGCGACCACTGCGCAGCCGCTGACCACCGTATCCAATATCGGTCAGGTATATGCCTACTTTGCGCTTAACGAAAAGCAATTGCTGGATTTCTCCCGTACCGTTAAGGGCGCTACCCTTGAACAGAAATTAAAAAATACACCGCCGGTTTCGCTGATCCTGTCAGACGGTAGCGCCTACCTGGAAAAAGGTCGAGTTGAAACAATAAGCGGTCTCATCAACACCGAAACCGGCTCGGCAAGTTATAGGGCCACATTCCCAAATCCTGTAGGGCTGATCCGCAGTGGTGGAAGCGCGACTGTACGGATACCGCAGTCCGTTAAAGATGCAGTTTTGATCCCTCAAAAAGCCAGTTATGAATTACAGGGTAAACATTTTGTATATGTGGTGGGTGAGAAAGGGGCGGTGAAAAATACAGAGATCCAGATCATGGACATGGCTACCGGTCAGTTTTACGTCGTAACCGACGGCCTGAAAAATGGTGATACGATCGTACTGGATGGGGCATCAAGCCTGCGGGATGGCGCAGTGATCAAAGCCGAAGCGCAAAGCAGCGAAACCATTTACAAGGACCTTAAATAATTTTCACAACAAACACCGACCGGGAAATTTGATTTCTGGGCTGGGTTCAACATAAAAACTATGTTACGTACATTTATTGAAAAGCCGGTACTCTCTACTGTTATATCGGTGATTATCGTTATTCTCGGGGTACTGGGGTTAACCAGCTTACCTATCTCGCAATACCCTGATATTGCACCGCCTACTGTGATGGTTTCGGCTTCTTATCAGGGCGCTAATGCCGAAGTGGTGATGAATAGTGTGATCGTGCCCCTGGAAGAGCAGATCAACGGTGTAGAGAACATGACCTACATGACTTCTAAAGCCAGTAATGATGGTACAGCAGCCATCACCGTTTATTTTAAACAAGGAACAGACCCGGATCTTGCCGCAGTAAATGTGCAGAACCGCGCGTCAAAAGCCAATAGTTTATTACCCGCCGAAGTGACCAGGGCAGGAGTAACCACCAGTAAGCAGCAAAGCAGTATGGTGATGGTATTCACCCTCGCCAGCGATAATAAAGCCTACGATCAGACCTTTTTGCAGAACTATGCCAACATCAACCTGATCCCTCAGGTCAAGCGTATCAACGGTGTTGGTGAGGCTACAGCTTTTGGTTTGAACGATTACTCCATGCGCATCTGGCTAAAGCCGGATGTGATGGCTACTTACGGCCTGATACCTGACGACGTAAACAATGCGCTTGCCGAACAAAACATAGAAGCCGCTCCGGGTAAAATAGGCGAAAACAGCGGGCAATCCTTTCAATATGTGTTAAAATACAAAGGACGCTTAAAAAGCCAGGCAGAGTTTGAAAACATCGTGGTACGCTCGGCTGATAAAGGGCAGCTTTTACGTTTAAAAGATATTGCGCGTATTGAGTTAGGTGCCCAAAGTTATGCCAGCACTTCGCTGATGAACGGCAAACCGGCTATTGGTATCGCTATTTATCAATCTGCCGGCTCTAATGCGCATGAGTTGATCAAGAACGTTGAAGAAACTTTAGCAGCTGCGGCCAAGACCTATCCCTCAGGCATAACCAACACCACAATATTTAGTGCCAACGACTTCTTAGACGAATCTATCGCCAAGGTGATCCATACCTTAATAGAAGCCTTTGTGCTTGTATTTATTGTGGTATTCATTTTCTTACAGGATTTCCGGTCTACGTTAATCCCGGCAATTGCTGTTCCCGTAGCCATCATCGGTACTTTCTTCTTTTTGCAGTTGTTTGGGTTCACGATCAACCTGTTAACGCTCTTTGCAATGGTGCTGGCTATCGGTATCGTGGTAGATGATGCCATTGTGGTCGTAGAAGCTGTACACGCTAAACTTGATGGGGGAGCTAAATCCGGTAAAGAAGCGACCATCAGCGCCATGAATGATATCAGCGGAGCAATCATCTCGATCACCCTCGTAATGGCAGCTGTTTTCATACCGGTATCTTTCATTACCGGCTCCACCGGGGTGTTTTATAAACAATTCGGTTTAACATTGGCCATCGCAATTTTAATATCCGCAGTGAACGCATTAACCCTGAGCCCGGCCTTGTGTGCATTGCTATTAAAGCCACATCCGGAAGGCGAACACCATAAGACCGGGTTTGTACAACGGTTTTATATGGCTTTTAATACCGGATTTGACGCCGTAACCGGGAAGTATAAAAAGTCCGTAGGGTTCTTAGCCGCCAAGAAATGGATCGCGGTAGCAGGCATTGCCATTTTTGCTTTGGTATTTTGGTTCCTGATCAAAACCACCCCATCCGCCTTCGTACCTAATGAGGATCAAGGCTTTATAATTGGAGATATATCGCTGCCACCCGCATCATCTTTAGAACGCACCACTGCCATTGTAGATCAGGTAACCGGCATCGTGCGTTCAATGCCCGAAGTAGAATCGGTGGTAAGGGTAGCAGGACAAGGTATCCTTAGCGGTGCCGGCGGCTCATATGGATTGGTGCTGATCAAATTAAAACCATGGGATAAACGATCCGCCAAAGGATCGGATGTGACCGGGGTAATTGGTAAATTATTCGGAAGTACCGGGGCTATTAAGGGTGCTACGATCTTGTTCTTTGCCCCGCCTACCTTACAGGGTTTCGGTAATAGCGGAGGCTTCGAGTTCCAGGTACAGGACCACACCGGCGGTGATATCAGCAAATTTTCTGATGTGAATACCAAGTTCCTGGCTGCTTTAAGTAAGCGCCCGGAAATCCAGTATGCTTCCACCTTTTTCAATACCAATTTTCCGCAGTACCTGGTAGATGTAAATGTGGCCAAATGTAAGGATGCCGGTATCACGGTCAATTCGGTATTGGGTACCCTCCAGGGATACTACGGTGGTTTATACGCTTCGAACTTTAATGAGTTTGGTAAACAATACCGGGTAATGATCCAGGCAGACACAGCTTACCGCGGAACCACACAAAGCCTGAACAATATATATGTGCGCAATGCCAACAACACCATGGCGCCAATATCAGAGTTCGTAACGCTCAAAAAAGTGTACGGGCCTGAATCGATCAGTCGTTTCAACTTGTTTACTTCTATTACTGTGACGGGTGCACCTAAACCAGGTTTCAGTTCCGGTGATGCGCTGAAAGCGATTAAGGAAGTAGCTGCACAAACCTTACCTGCCGGTTACGGATATGAATTCTCCGGCCTCTCGCGTGAAGAGTTGGCCAGCGGCAGCCAGACTATTTTCATCTTTATACTTTGTCTGGTATTCGTTTATTTCTTGCTAAGCGCACAATACGAAAGCTATATTCTACCATTCGCGGTACTTTTATCTTTGCCAATAGGCCTTGCAGGAGCATTCATCTTCGCCAAGATCTTCGGAATAGAAAACAACATCTACCTGCAGATCACGCTGATCATGTTAATCGGCTTATTAGCTAAAAACGCAATTCTGATCGTGGAGTTTGCCGTAATGCGCAGACGACAGGGCGAAACCATCCTACAGGCGGCAATTGACGGATCAGTAGCACGTTTGCGTCCGATATTAATGACCTCTTTCGCCTTCATATTTGGACTGATGCCGCTAATGCTGGCATCCGGCGCAGGCGCATCCGGTAATAAATCGATCGGTACAGGCGCTGTAGGCGGTATGCTCATCGGTACCATATTCGGGGTTTTCGTAATTCCTATCCTGTTCATCATTTTTCAATCCTTACAAGAAAGGGTATCCGGCAAGCCGGCAATAGATGAACCTGTAATGTCTCAGCAAGCCTAATCATATCGACACAAAATTTAAAATTTGACAAATCAGCATAAAATGATCCATACTCATAAAAAGCAAGTTTGCCTGGCGCTGGTTACTACAGTGCTATTTGCGGCCTGTGTGACTAAAAAGTACCAACCGCCTGCGTTAAGCACCGACAAACTATACCGTGATTCTACCATAACGGACACCACATCGCTGGCTAACCTGCCTGTGCAGACTTTATTTTCTGACACAGTGCTGGTTAATCTTATCAATGAAGGGATTCAGGAAAACCTGGATCTAAAAACCGCTGTGCAGCGCATTAACGAAGCGCGGGCAACCCTTGGCCAAACCAAAGCGGCATTTTTGCCCAGCCTGGACGGAAGCCTTACCGCTACCCGTTCGAAAACCTCGGCTGCCAGCTTAAACTTCCCGCCGGAATTTGTGAATTCGTTTAACTTAAAAACCACTACTTACCAGGGAGCATTAAGTACCAGCTGGGAGGCAGATGTATGGGGCAAACTGAGTAGTGCTAAACGATCAGCATTAGCCAACCTGTTACAAAGCGATGCAGCAAAAAGAGCGGTACAAACACAGCTTATCGCAAATATTGCCAATACCTATTATAACCTGTTGGCACTGGATCAACAATTAGCCATTACCAGGCAAACTTTAGAGATCAGGATCAAGGATGTGGAAACAGTAAAAGCCTTAAAAGAAGGCGCAATAGTGAATGGCGCGGCAGTGGTACAAAGCGAAGCTAACCGTTATGCTGCCGAAGTGACTATACCAGATCTGAAACAAAGTATACGGGAAACGGAGAACGCCATGAGTATTTTACTGGCCAGGGCACCGGGAAATATTAAACGCACATCGTTGACCGATCAAAAAGCCATAAACGACCTTAGGATCGGCGTCCCGTCACAGCTATTAAAAAACCGGCCGGATGTACAACAGGCAGAATTCGCTTTCAGAAGCGCCTTTGAAAATACCAACCTGGCACGTACCTACTTTTACCCTCAATTAACGATAACTGCACAGGGCGGATTATCAACGCTGCAGTTAAAGAACTTTTTTGACAATTCCATTTTCTATAATTTCATTGGCGGGATCACCCAACCCATCTTCAATAAAGGGCAAAATAAATCCCGGTTAAGAACGGCACAAGCACAGCAACGGGAAGCCTATTATGGCTTACAGCAATCCCTGTTAACCGCAGGGCAGGAAGTGTCAAACGCCTTGTATTCCTACCAAAATGCCGTGGAAAAGCAAAGTTCCCGCACGCAACAGTTGCAGGCTTTAGAGAAATCCGTCGAATATACCAAAGAGTTATTGCGGTATAGCTCAGCCACCAACTATACAGACGTATTAACCTCTGAACAAAGTTTGTTAGCGGCCCAGTTAAGCAGTGTAAATGACCGCTTGCAGGAACTGCAGGCCATCGTCAACCTTTATCGGGCATTAGGCGGCGGATGGAAGCAGTAAGGTGGTAGCCCCAAGCAATTTGGACATATTTCAGCGCAATTGTGCCATGTAACCGGAAGTATATTTTAAGGAAATTAGATGGGGATTTCCGGCAGAATACAAAACCGGATGTTAACTCATATGGGAAGTAAAGAACGGATATTGCGCCTGAAAGAAAATACCAGGCGCAATATTTTAGATAAGGCGACGTGCATTATACAGAGTGAGGGCTGTGATGCTTTGACCATGCGCAAGCTGGCAGAACAGATAGATTATACCCCGCCAATGATATATGAATATTTCAATAAGAAGGAGGCCATTTTTCAGGAACTTGCCCGTAAAGGTTATCTAAAACTGGCACAGCTGATGGAGCATGCGGGACTAATACAGGAAGATGCGCAAAGCCAGATCGCTGCCATGTGGAAAGCTTACTGGGAATTTGCTTTTTCCAATCAGTCCATTTATCAGCTCATGTATGGTATCAATGTAAACTGCTGCCCTGGAACTGATAATATACCGGAATCTGACCTGGTTCAAAAGCTGATGACGCCGGTCATCCGAAGTTTATACCCCAAAGTTTCGGTCCCCGAAGAAGAAGTCCGGATGAAGTTTTACACCTATTGGTCTGTCATTCATGGGTTGATAGCGCTTCATATCATTCATAGAGGAGCAAGTTCCGCTATTGACCATGAAATCCTTTATGAGGCAATCAATGGCATAACTTTATCGATCAGGGGGGAGATTTTGCCGGCATAAAAACGAAATAATCTAATCACGTCAACCAAAGTTTCTTTCGATAGTGCAATGCTTAAACATTTGAAACGATCATGGGGAAAGATTCATGTTTTTTTGGACAGGGAGCTGACCTTCAGTCTGGATTTTGGGTAGTGGTGTTTTTAACAGCAGCTGTTTTTAGGATGCTCGGCAGCTTTGGACAGGGTTTGTAACCACTTAAATCAATATGAATCAATGATCTCTAAAGAACGCATCATAGATGGTTGTGAGGACCTTTTCCTGAAAGCAGGTATCAGGGCCGTTACAATGGACGATATCGCCAAACATCTTGGAATCTCTAAAAAAACCATCTACCAGCACTATTCCGTTAAAGAAAAACTCATTTACACCTGGGTTTATGGGAGGATATTAGCCGAGCAACAGCAATTGGATCTACATATTTCCCGATCAAAAAATATGATTGATCAACTGATCGCTATGGAGAGACTTACCCTGGAGATATTCGCAAAGATCAACCCGATACTGATTCAAGATCTTGAAAGATATTACACAGATTCCTGGTTGGTCGTTCAGCGCTTTAAGTCGGAATTTTTAACCAGTTGTTTGGAAAACCTTCTGATCAAAGGAATCGCAGAGGGATATATCCGATCTGAATTAGATCCATTAATCATCGCTAAATTATATATAGGCCAAATGGATTTGGTTTTTAACCAAATATTATATCCGAACGTCAAATTTGATCTTTATAAAGTTCAGTCTCAGATTTTAGAGAATTTCAATTTCGGTATTTGCACCAATTCCGGGCTTGAGCTGATAACAAACAGTAATTTCAATTTGACTAACTGGGCTTGGTGAGTCTTTTTTCAGGGCAAAAGACGCTACGAATGACGCTGTAGAGTTTTGCGATTTCGGGCGTTTTTTCGTGTTTTTAAAGGATCTAAAAAATGAAAAACCCCCTAATTTCAAGCCGCGGGATGCCCCGGTTATAAAAATTGTTTTTGCCATTGTTATTTGTTTAATATCATATTAAATTCAATGACAAATCTCGGCTAATTTCGAGCGGCTTAGTAGATATTTATTGCAATGTAGTTAAGGATGGTGAACTTCCTTTTTGAAATACAATTATCGTAGATGTGTATTGATAGAGGAGAGGGAGAGTTCTAAACTACGGTATTTTTATTTAACAATCAGTTAGTTAAATTGTTAGTGTTCATTACTCTACTATTGACGCAAAAAGCAGGTTTACGAACATAGATAATTTCCAAAAGCCATATCAACGATGCTGCATACATATGTAAGGCGTTTATGGGTAGAGGTTCGGAGAGGCGGTAATAAATTAATTCCAAGTGTATGATACAGGTAACAGTTGAATCATCTGTTTGGATCAGTTGAGAGTAAAAAAGGAAAGTGCATGATTGCGCTTTCCTTTTTTACTAAACGAATCATTACTAAGTTTTAATCTGCTAACACCTGCTCCAGACGTCTTCTTAATAATTTCATATCCTTACTGATTTTCACGTCAAGGACTTTCGCATAGTGCTGTGTTTGTTTAAGTGACTTATGTCCCAGCATTTTTGACACTGTTTCCATTGGTACGCCATTAGTAAGCGTAATAGTAGTGGCAAAAGTATGTCTTGCGGTATGAAAAGTTAGCTTTTTATTTATACCAGCCACATCGGCAATCTCCTTTAAATAGGAATTCATTTTCTGATTACTCAGGGTGGGCAGGAGAGTACCTGTGGTTAAACATTTGGGATAGTCCTTGTATTTATCAAGGATAGCGAGAGCATTTGGAAGCAATGGGAGTCTTGTGCTTGAATTAGTTTTTTGCCTGGTCGTGATAATCCATTTATCGCCATCTATACCAATCGTTATATCAGTAATGCGAAGTTTGTAAACATCACTATATGCTAAGCCGGTATAGCAACTAAAAAGAAATATGTCCCGGACATGGTTTAGCCTTTTTGTGTCGAATTGTTTATTCCTTATTCTGGTCAGCTCATCCCCGGTCAAGACTATCGGTACCACCTCATTTCGTTTTGTTCTAAAACCCAAAAACGGGTCTTTGGTTAGCAACCCTTTTTGTTTACACTCTAAGACTATTTTTTTGAAATTCCCCAGGTATTTGACAGCAGTGTTATTTACACAATTTCTTTCCGTTTTAAGCCAGAATAGAAATTGGGAGATAAACTCGTAATCTAAGCTCCTAAGCTCCTAAGCTCCAGGTCTTCTTTTTTATACTTCCATTTGATGAAGTTTTGTACATGGTCGCAGGCTGTTCTGTATCGGGTTAATGTGGCGGGAGCAATCTCTCTGCCTACCAAAGCTTTCATTTGCTTATTATGGCGCATGAAGGCTTCTACAATGAAATACTTTTTTTCATTATTTCCAGTCAATACATCTTTAATGTTGTCGGCAGTTAATGGTTGATTACTTTCCAGTAGTTTGGTTTTCGCCCGATAAACCTTAACAGAAATCAAATCTAAATAAGAATTCAATTCTTTCGCTTCTTCGCTGATACCAGTTGTCCTGCCTAATTGCGTGTTCCACTGTTCGGGTATCCATTGTCTTTTGGTTGATATTTCCCGACGCTCTCCGTCTACCGTGATACGTAGATAAATATATCTGTTTTCATTTTTTTGATTTTTGGTTTGCTTTAAATAGTAAAGCAAACCGAAGCTTTTTTCTAACATGTGTTCTTTTTAAATGTCGGCAAAGCTGTCAAAGGTTATATTGAATTAAAACAACAGGTATTTTACATTCCTTAGATCTCAATTCAGGGGTATTAATTGAGATATGAGGAACACTTTATTAATCAGTTTTTGCTTTGTAAAACAGAACTTGGTGAGTCATTTTTAGGGCTAAAAAACGCTCCAAAAGACGCTTATGAGTTTTGCGATTTTATACGAGTTTTGTTATTTTCTAACAAACTTTAAAAACGAAAACCCTCTAATTAGCGAAATTAGAGGGTTTTCGTTTTCTCAAAACTAGGTTCGATATCAACACATATAATTAAAAAAGCCCTGTAAATACTTGATTTACAGGGCTTTGTATTTTCAGCGGAGAGCTAGGGTTCAGAACCATCGCTCTAATATATTAATTATCAGTAATTTACATTTTAAAAAGATCCTTACTCTACGAATGACGCAAATAGCAAGTTTACTCTAATTGTTAAGCCAAATATAGCATTTTTTTTGATTTTTAAACTTTTTCAATTATGTTTTAATTAGGTTAAGATAAATCAAAATTTACTAAAAGGTTCGGGATCCTACGCTACATCTTACGCCAATTTTACACCAAATCCGCAACATAATTGATTACATATCAATAATTTCGAAATCATTTCAACGGAATTTCGCAGGTTTTAAAGATAACTTATTACTCAATTTACTGATATTCAATTAATTATCTTATGGTACTGCATTTGAATATTTGATTATCAATCTCCAGGAAAGGGGTTATGATTTCGATTTTGTCCTGAACGGCGATTCTATCGCGTGTGTGCAGGACAAGTCTTTAACAATCGGAGGGCTTTGAGACCACCGAAAAGCTTGTAATCGTAGACAACCGCTGTCTGGAAAGTAATAGTGTGATTTTTGCAGTCCACATTCTTGACAGCAATACTAAAGGAATTTTAATGGCCTCCTACCGCCACCGTCGGAATAGCTCGAAAAAGATATCAAGTCATGAAAGTTAGAAGTTTTAATCCAGGCAATGTGTTAGAAGAAATGCTAATGCCGGAAATAGATATAAGTCATTTTACGAACGTTGAAGCTGCTGATCCGGTAAATTTGCCACACCGTGATGCAGACTATGTTTTCTTATTTCAAAAAATGGGATATCTCAGCCTGATGGTTGATGATAAACTAATCGAAATGAAAGACCGATCAGTGTTCTTTATTTTACCGGGACAGTTACGCTATCATGTTGAGTCGAAAACAGATACCTGGGTATTGGCAGTGAACGCTTCCTTATTACAAGAAGCTCTTCGCTTAAAACTTAATGAACATTACTATGGGAATCAAGCGGTATCCATATCGAAAAAAAAGGCAGAACGATTTACGCAATGTATGTCTTTTCTTGCCGAAGAGCTTTTGAATCCTATTTATAAACTTTGCAAAACCGCAGTAAGGAAAGGGTTGACCGATGTTATTTCGGGTATGATCACAGAAGAATATGCAATAGCAACTTCAGTGCTGCAAGGTGAACACAGCCGTTTTTCTGAAATAACCCGCGAGTTCAAGGAATTACTGTTAAACAATTTCAAAAAGATAAGAAAACCGGGCAAATACGCAGATGCATTGAGCTTGTCTGTTCCCTATTTGAATCAGGTCATCAAATCTTCAACAGGGTTCACTGTAAGCTATTGGATTCAAAAAATGATTATGAATGAAGCAAGAGTATTGTTGTCTTCTACTTTAAACCCCGTAAAAGATATTGCACATGAATTAGGCTACCCGGATCAAGCTTATTTCTCAAGAATTTTTTCAAAGACCCAGGGCTTATCTCCACAGCAATACCGATTAAGCAAGCAACAACAATTGCCAGATACTGAGTTATGAAGTTGAGGTCGCCATGCTCATTTGCTTACGATTTCAAAAAAGCTAAAATGCCTTTGGTAATATCTCCAAAGGTAAGCAGACGATTTTAATGTTTCAAGCCGTGGCCTATTTTTGAAGCCTTAACGTCGGTATTGAAAATATCCCGGTACATTTTCCAGCCTGGTTTCGTTTTTTTCCAGACTACTATATATTTACCCCGGTCTATAGTTTGTCCCTTCTCATCCTTCAGCTCGTAAAGGCCCTCTTCATTCACAAAGTCGCCTGAAAAGCCAAATACTTTGATGGTTTGAAAATATACCTTTCGGATTCCATGTTCATAGCCACCATTGAAAAAAGCCAGAAAACCCTCGCGGCTGGTGATGGCTTGGGTGTTGGGAGCCATGATCGCCCCATCGGTACTGTACCGTTCTACAACAAGCGCAGCCTGATGTTTCTCAAATCCCTGGCTGTATAATCGGTTTGATTGGACGATCGCTTCATGTATTTTTTCGAGGGTAGCTCTTCCTTGTTGTGCATGACCATTCAATGCGAAATTGAACGACAGGATGGATGCAATTAGAATTGTTTTTCCGGTTGTCATAAAGAATATATTAGGTGATATTAATTAGGGCGAAATTAGTCGTCATACAAGGGAAGGACAATGGATGAATGGTAGTACTTGTTGGATGTCTATCGGATTCGACCTTACCATCACCCGAATAGCTAAGCTTTTTCAGCCGGACAGATACATCGTCCAATAGTTTGTGAATATTCCGCCGAATAGGGACCACCATTCCGCTGCAAAAGGGACCAGTGATGTAAGGTGTAAAAGAGCAGTCAAAGCTCCATCATCACTAA
>NZ_JBNPWP010000020.1:0-6261 GCF_050433765.1 Mucilaginibacter lappiensis
CTTTGCAACCCGCAAGAAAGGAAGAAAAGAGGGGATTGAAAAGCGGGAAACGGGACTTAGAAAAATAAAAAAAATAAGTTTTGGAAATAAGAAAAAGGTTTTTACCTTTGCACTCCCGAAACGAAGGAAGGAAAAAAGCGGAAACGCTGAGAGAGAAAGCGGGGAGGGCCAAAGCGATTTTGGCCAGTTAAAAAAGAGAAAGTTGACAGCGGTTAACGAGTAACAAAAGAGAAGAAAGCTAACGCAGGTTGGTGAGTAAACAAAGAGAGAAGCCGGAGCGATTCCGGCGGACAAAAATGAAAAGTTAGGCCGAATGTAAATGAGGCAAAACATATAAGGCGGAACTGAGATAGGGAAGCTGAGAAGTTCTTTTAAGAAATAGAAAATCATGTAGTGTAACAATCGGAAGATGCGCTTCGGCAAGTCGGAAGAAAAGTTATGAGAAAACGAGAGAAACTGTATAAAGATACATTATATACAGATTCTATTATTAATAATAGGGTCAGTGACAAACAAAACATTTTACAATGGAGAGTTTGATCCTGGCTCAGGATGAACGCTAGCGGCAGGCCTAATACATGCAAGTCGGACGGGATTGGAGAGCTTGCTTTCCATGAGAGTGGCGCACGGGTGCGTAACACGTATGTAACCTACCTTGTTCAGGGGGATAGCCTCTCGAAAGAGAGATTAAGACCGCATAACATCATTGACTGGCATCTGTTAATGATCAAATATTTATAGGAACAAGATGGGCATGCGGAACATTAGCTAGTTGGTAAGGTAAAGGCTTACCAAGGCTACGATGTTTAGGGGATCTGAGAGGATGACCCCCCACACTGGTACTGAGACACGGACCAGACTCCTACGGGAGGCAGCAGTAAGGAATATTGGTCAATGGGCGGAAGCCTGAACCAGCCATGCCGCGTGCAGGAAGACGGCCCTACGGGTTGTAAACTGCTTTTATACCGGAATAAACCTTTCTTCGTGAAGAAAGCTGAATGTACGGTAAGAATAAGGATCGGCTAACTCCGTGCCAGCAGCCGCGGTAATACGGAGGATCCAAGCGTTATCCGGATTTATTGGGTTTAAAGGGTGCGTAGGTGGTTCTTTAAGTCAGGGGTGAAAGACGGTAGCTTAACTATCGCAGTGCCTTTGATACTGAAGAACTTGAATACACTAGAGGTAGGCGGAATGTGACAAGTAGCGGTGAAATGCATAGATATGTCACAGAACACCAATTGCGAAGGCAGCTTACTATGGTGTCATTGACACTGAGGCACGAAAGCGTGGGGATCAAACAGGATTAGATACCCTGGTAGTCCACGCCCTAAACGATGAATACTCGATGTTGGCGATATACGGTCAGCGTCTAAGCGAAAGCGTTAAGTATTCCACCTGGGGAGTACGCCCGCAAGGGTGAAACTCAAAGGAATTGACGGGGGCCCGCACAAGCGGAGGAGCATGTGGTTTAATTCGATGATACGCGAGGAACCTTACCCGGGCTTGAAAGTTAGTGAATTGAGCAGAGACGCTCAAGTCCTTCGGGACACGAAACTAGGTGCTGCATGGCTGTCGTCAGCTCGTGCCGTGAGGTGTTGGGTTAAGTCCCGCAACGAGCGCAACCCCTATGTTTAGTTGCCAGCACGTCAAGGTGGGGACTCTAAACAGACTGCCTATGCAAATAGAGAGGAAGGAGGGGACGACGTCAAGTCATCATGGCCCTTACGTCCGGGGCTACACACGTGCTACAATGGGCAGTACAGAGGGCAGCTACCTGGCAACAGGATGCCAATCTCCAAAAGCTGTTCACAGTTCGGATCGGGGTCTGCAACTCGACCCCGTGAAGTTGGATTCGCTAGTAATCGCGTATCAGCAATGACGCGGTGAATACGTTCCCGGGCCTTGTACACACCGCCCGTCAAGCCATGGAAGCTGGAAGTGCCTGAAGTGCGTAACCGCAAGGAGCGTCCTAGGGTAAAGTCGGTAACTGGGGCTAAGTCGTAACAAGGTAGCCGTACCGGAAGGTGTGGCTGGAATACCTCCTTTCTGGAGCAGTTTCCCTTAAGTAACATAACAGTGTTACCTACATGATTATTTCTTAAAATTAGATAAGGAGATGTTAGATATGAGATCTGAGACGCAAGTTTCAGTGTCGATGTCTGGTAGCTCTGCTATCTATTATAAACACAAAAAGGAAACCCAAAAGATGAAGCCATCTATGTGGAGCGAAGCCGAAAGGTGAGCGAAGGATCAGGTTGGCAGGATGCAGTCCAAAGTCGGAGGTCATGAGTCAGAAAAGACTTAAGACTCAGAACTTAAGACTCAGAACTGCAAACTAAACAAAAAGTCCTGTAGCTCAGCTTGGTTAGAGCACTACACTGATAATGTAGGGGTCAGCAGTTCAAATCTGCTCGGGACTACTATAATGGTAAGTTAAAAGTCAAAAGGAAAAAGTCAAAACTGCAAAGCAATGACATAATGACCGGATGATATAATGACGAAAAACATCTTAAGGGGGATTAGCTCAGCTGGCTAGAGCACCTGCCTTGCACGCAGGGGGTCAACGGTTCGAATCCGTTATTCTCCACACACCCTCCGTTTTCCGAAAGGAATAGGATATCATGCAAATGACCATTTAATTGGAATGGGGTAAAGTTCTTTGACATATTGGAAGAAGTAATTGAAAAAGAGAAGACAACAGTATAGAGACGGTTGTTGGCTGTTAGAAATTACATGTTATAGGCAACGGGCAACCGGAACCAGACAACACGTAACGGACAACACGGCAATCTGATCAAAAAAGCATACCATACGAGCAAAAGCGTATGAGTAGAAGAAAGTAAGAAAGGGTACACGGGGGATGCCTTGGCTCTCAGAGGCGATGAAGGACGTGATAAGCTGCGATAAGCCGCGGGGATCAGCAAATATGAATTGATCCGCGGATTTCCGAATGGGGAAACCTAATTAGTTGAAGACTAATTGCATAAATGCGCGAACCTGCTGAACTGAAACATCTAAGTAAGCAGAGGAAGAGAAAACAATAGTGATTTCCTGAGTAGTGGCGAGCGAAAGGGAAGAAGCCCAAACCTATTATGTTACGGCATAATAGGGGTTGTAGGACCACAACATGAATATCAAAATGAACCGGAACGGGGTGGGAAACCCGGCCATAGAGCATGAGAGCTGCGTACGGGTAAGTAATGATAGGATAGTGGGATCCTGAGTACCGCGAGGTCGGAGACGCCTTGTGGGAATCTGCCGGCACCATCCGGTAAGGCTAAATACTCCTGAGAGACCGATAGTGAACCAGTACCGTGAGGGAAAGGTGAAAAGAACCCCGAACAGGGGAGTGAAATAGAACCTGAAACCGTGTACTTACAAGCGGTCGGAGCGGACTTGTTCCGTGACGGCGTGCCTTTTGCATAATGAGCCTACGAGTTACTCTTTCCTGGCAAGGTTAAGTGTTTAAGACACGGATCCGAAGCGAAAGCGAGTCTGAATAGGGCGTATAGTCAGGGGAGGTAGACGCGAAACCTTGTGATCTACCCATGGACAGGTTGAAGGTGCCGTAACAGGTACTGGAGGACCGAACCGATAAACGTTGAAAAGTTTCCGGATGATTTGTGGGTAGGGGTGAAAGGCTAATCAAACTGGGAAATAGCTCGTACTCCCCGAAATGTTTTTAGGAACAGCCTGGCGGTTGAGTTATTCAGAGGTAGAGCTACTAATTGGGTGCGGGGGAGTCAAATCCTACCAAATCCAGATAAACTCCGAATGCTGAATAATATACGCTGGAGTGAGGCTCTGGGTGCTAAGGTCCAGGGCCGAGAGGGAAAGAACCCAGACCATCAGCTAAGGTCCCCAAATTACTGCTAAGTTGAACTAACGAGGTCCGATTGCACAGACAGCTAGGATGTTGGCTTGGAAGCAGCCATTCATTTAAAGAGTGCGTAACAGCTCACTAGTCGAGCGATCGGGCATGGATAATAAACGGGCATCAAGCAGTATACCGAAGCTATGGATTTGCAGCAATGCATCTGGTAGGGGAGCATTCTATTATCCGGCGAAGCAGGAGGGACAACCGACTGTGGAGGGAATAGAAAAGCAAATGTAGGCATAAGTAACGATAAGGCGGGAGAGAAACCCGCCCACCGAAAGACTAAGGTTTCCTGATCAACGCTAATCGGATCAGGGTTAGTCGGGGCCTAAGGTGAAGCCGAAGGGCGTAGCCGATGGACAACTGGTTAATATTCCAGTACTTTTTATAACTGCGATGCGGTGACGGAGTAGTGACACTGACGCGAACTGACGGAATAGTTCGTTAAAGGCCGTAGGTATATGGACTGTAGTTAAGTACGCAGACCATGCTGAAAGCTGATAGTACTTGAAACCTTCGGGGGACGAGATAGTTCAGGTAATCAGACTTCCAAGAAAACCCGCTAAGCTTCAGGTTATAAAAACCCGTACCGTAAACCGACACAGGTAGTCGAGGAGAGAATCCTAAGGTGCTCGAGTGAATCATGGCTAAGGAACTCGGCAAAATGGCCCTGTAACTTCGGGAGAAGGGGCGCTTTCAGCAATGGAAGCCGCAGTGAAAAGGCCCAGGCGACTGTTTAACAAAAACACATGGCTTTGCAAAATCGAAAGATGACGTATAAGGCCTGACACCTGCCCGGTGCCGGAAGGTTAAGAGGGGATGTTAGTCGCAAGGCGAAGCATTGAATCGAAGCCCCGGTAAACGGCGGCCGTAACTATAACGGTCCTAAGGTAGCGAAATTCCTTGTCGGGTAAGTTCCGACCTGCACGAATGGTGTAACGATCTGGGCGCTGTCTCAGCCATGAGCTCGGTGAAATTGTGGTATCGGTGAAGACGCCGGTTACCCGCAACGGGACGGAAAGACCCCATGCACCTTCACTACAACTTAACATTGATATCGGATACAGGATGTGTAGGATAGGTGGGAGACTGTGATCTGGCTTCGCTAGGAGTCAGTTAGTCAACGTTGAAATACCACCCTTTCTGTATTTGGTGTCTAACCCTGCATAGCGGGGGACATTGTTTGGCGGGTAGTTTGACTGGGGTGGTCGCCTCCAAAAAGGTAACGGAGGCTTTCAAAGGTAAGCTCAGTACGCTTGGTAACCGTACGTGGAGTGCAATAGCATAAGCTTGCTTGACTGTGAGGCAGACAAGCCGAGCAGGGTCGAAAGACGGATATAGTGATCCGGTGGTTCTGCATGGAAGGGCCATCGCTCAAAGGATAAAAGGTACGCTGGGGATAACAGGCTGATCTCCCCCAAGAGCTCATATCGACGGGGAGGTTTGGCACCTCGATGTCGGCTCGTCACATCCTGGGGCTGGAGAAGGTCCCAAGGGTTGAGCTGTTCGCTCATTAAAGTGGCACGCGAGCTGGGTTCAGAACGTCGCGAGACAGTTCGGTCCCTATCTGTTGTGGGCGCAGGAAGTTTGAGTGGGGCTGACCTTAGTACGAGAGGACCGGGTTGGACTAACCTCTGGTGAATCTGTTATGGCGCCAGCTGTATTGCAGAGTAGCTACGTTGGGAATAGATAAGCGCTGAAAGCATCTAAGTGCGAAACTAGCCACAAGATGAGACTTCCATTGAGGGTCGTAGGAGACTACTACGTTGATAGGTCATAGGTATAAAGGTGGTGACATCATAGCCAAGTGATACTAATTGCCCGAAGCTTTCTCATAGCAGGTAATAATGGTGAGTGTGCCTTTGGGTACACTCACTGCAAAAACTAATACTGTTGTTTTCTCTGACTCAACTGCTTCTTTCAATAATATGTCATTGTTTATCGGGATCGGGTGTCCGGTTGCGGGTTAAGGGTAAAACTGAAACCAGGCAACACAAACCACGAACCAGAAAACATTAAAAATATTCAGGTGCCTATATCGGCGGTGTCTACCTCTTCCCATTCCGAACAGAGAAGTCAAGCCCGCCAGAGCCGATGGTACTGCGGTAAAACGTGGGAGAGTAGGTCGGTGCCCAATCTTAAATCAAGCCCTTGCTGGAAACAGTCAAGGGCTTTTTTTGTGCAATCAACTTTCCTCCCAGGTGTTCATATGCACATCCGTGAACGCGAAGGAACACCAATGAACGCCTGGTAATCAGGTATATACATTTGTAACCCTACTTGCAAAACGCTGTCACCACTGAATAAAAAGAAAGCCTGGGGTAGTGTGATTCCTTCCCTGGGGAAGGGGGGAGGAAGGGGTTTAGTAAGCATTGCAAGTTTGT
>NZ_JBNPWP010000021.1:0-2685 GCF_050433765.1 Mucilaginibacter lappiensis
TGAATATTCCGCCGAATAGGGACCACCATTCCGCTGCAAAAGGGACCAGTGATGTAAGGTGTAAAAGAGCAGTCAAAGCTCCATCATCACTAAGCAGTATGATTTGTGTAAACTTAGTGATTTTTCTTATTCCGCATAGATTTGCCTGTTAAAGCAATTCTGTGCGCAGAAGCTGCCAATCTGTCCATTATCGCATCGGCAAGCGTTGGTTCATCAATAAAGTTATACCAGTTATCTACTGGCAGTTGTGATGTTATGATCGTTGAACCATTGCCATACCTATCTTCCAGAATATCCAGCAACGCGATCCTGGAATCGTTGGTTAATGCCTTCAGCCCGAAGTCATCTAATATCAGCAGTTTGTTACTGGAGATAGCCCTGATCCATTTAAGATAGGTGCCATCCAGCCTGGCCTGGGCCAGTGCCTCCAGGAACTTGTTCATGCTATAGTATAAAGTTCGGTATCCGAGCAGGCAGGAACTACGCCCTAAGGCACAAGCCAAAAAAGATTTACCGCAGCCTGTGGCACCAGTTATCAGGACGTTTTCTCCCTTTGCAATAAACATTCCGTCAGATAACCTGAGCACCTGTTCGCGGGTTACTCCCCGGTCAGGTGTGCACAAAATATCTTCAGGCAAGGCATGATATCTGAGCTTGCTGTAGTTCAGGTATTTTTGCGTTCGGGCGTGATCTCGATATTCTGTCTCGGCTTGCGTGAGCATACCGATTAGCGAGTGTACGTCCTGAAGTTCATGTACGGGAAGCAAAAGTATTGCCTCGTACCGATTAGCCATACCGCTCAGTTTAAGCGATTTCAGCTGGTCCAATGTGTTCTGAGTGTTCATCTGATTATTGTTTTCTAGTTTTCATTATAAGCTTCCGGTCCCCTTAAGTTGGCATGAAAGGGTAGCCGGTATTCTTTGGTAACTGCTTCTTCTAATAGGTCCATATTGTTTTCCAGGATATTTTTGATGGCTGTATATCTGAACTTGTTTCCGGTTAATCCTCTTTTACAGGCGGCTTCCATCCGGACCGGGCCATAAGCTTTAATCAACCTGAGCAGGCCCAGACAGGCCGTGTAGGACTGTTCAATAACCTGTTTACTTTCCATTAGCTTTTGAAAAAAGGCATGGGTGTTTGGTCCGACCTCATTTGCCTTTTGCAAGTAATACGCCGAACTAAAGCCCTGGGTCGTCATAAAGGCCTGATGATTGGCTGGCATATGTTCTATTACCGTTGTGTACTTGTGATTTCGATAATCTCTTTGATGCAAGGCGATCCGCTGGTTATTATAATAGATCTCGACAGTATCCTGACAATAGATAAGCCTCACTTCCTTGCCAATATAGCGGAACGGCACGCTGTAGTAATGCCAGTCTTCACCGACCAGAACATGGTAGCTTTTCTGAACCTTGGCCTTGGTATAATGGCGGATATAATAAGCAGAATCAGGCATGGGCTGCAACAATGCTTTTTCCTGCCCGGTAAATAACTCTTGACGGCTAAAGGTCTTTTTCTGGAAGTTGATCTGGTGATGCTGGTCGAGCTTTGCCCAAATGGCCTGATTAAGTTCAGCCAGGCTATGGAACGTTTCGTTCCTTAACTTGGCATAAATGCGCATGTAGGTAATCTTCACCAATCCTTCTACTGCAGGTTTATCTTTCGGTTTATAGGCCCTGGCAGCGAATAGGGCAATATGGTTATGGTTAGACCATTGCTGGAGCATTTCAGTGAACAGCGGCTCGTACCTGCAGGTCTTGGAGACCCACTGCCTCATATTGTCCGACTTGACCCCTAATGGTACCCCGCCAAGGTAATCCAGCGTGTTATTAAGGGCTTTCACCACCTGCGGTAGTTTGGCGTTAGGCAGGGCCTCTACGTAGCCATAGCCGCTAAAGGGCAGCACCGCGATAAACACGGGACAGGCGATCAGCTCACCCGTGGAAAGGTCAACATAATGAAGTGGAGCCCCCGCGAAATCTACTTGCAGGAGTTTACCCGGCTGGTGCTCAAAGTGCATTACCGCACCGTTGAGCTTCTGTTGTTCCTGTAAGAGCTCACAGAATCTGGAATACTGAAACCCCTGAGGAAAGTCCTGGATATATTCTTCCCAAAGCAATAAACGGGTGACGCCTTCTTTGGCTAGCTCGTGCGTATGAAGCTCGATCAGACTGTTAAAATGAAGTTTGCGAAGGTCTGTTTCCTCTCCCTGGGGCTTAATCAATCCTACTATCTCCTCAAGCTTACGGTCATTCAATGCAAGCAGCTCAGTAAAACCCAGGCCAGTATAATTAAACTTGGCCAGGTAATTCACAATGGTTTTCCTGTTGATTCCGGTTTCCCGTGCAATTGATCTTTGGGAAGCTTCACGCTCCAAAAACAGGAGTAGTTGTCGTACTTTATTCATATTAAGCAGCTTATTTGCCATTCCATTTGTCGATTAGTGTGACCTAATCAAACCTATGGTTATTGGCAGGTTAATCTGCTTAGTGGTATACTATGGAGCGGAATAAGTGGTATACTATTGCCGGAATGGCAGCCTTTTTTCAGATTAGCCGCTGAAAAAAAACTCCCTATTACTAAACTTTAAACACACTTTCTCTTTCTTGACTGGTCCCTTTTGCAGCGGAATCACTGGCCCTATATGCGTCGGAATCGATGGTCCCATATGGAGCGGAATATCCA
>NZ_JBNPWP010000022.1:0-1427 GCF_050433765.1 Mucilaginibacter lappiensis
AAATCACCGGCGGCAAAAATCTGCTGCGGTTTTATTTTTTGCAGCAGGTCGATGGTGAGCTGGATATCTGCCTCACCCACGGTGTTCTTTTTGGTTTTGCCGGTTTCGTAAAAAGGCAAAGCCATAAAATGGATATGGTCGTCATGCAAACCCGCGTACCGGGCCCCCGAGATGGCCTCGGTTTTGCGGATAAAACCTTTCACATTGCGGATCTCCTGGGTATCGATCTGGTTAGGCTGTTTCTGCGGGAAAAAAGCACGCATTTCCTCGTATAACTTTTTCAGGTGCGCGGTATCCTCGCCAATGCTGTTGGTAAAATCAATGGCAAACTCCATGTAACGCAATACATCATCATCCCAAACGGCGGTATTACCCGAAGTCTGGTAAGCCACATGCACCTCATGCCCCTGATCTACCAGACGAATGAACGTACCCCCCATGGAGATCACGTCATCATCGGGGTGGGGTGAAAAGATGACAGACCGTTTTTTGGCCGGCAAAGCCCTTTCCGGCCTTTGCGAATCATCGGCATCCGGTTTGCCGCCCGGCCAGCCGGTAATGGTATGCTGGATCTGGTTAAAAATATCAATATTGATGTTGTATACCGGTCCCTGTTCCACGGCTAACTGTGCCATCCCGTGGTTGTTGTAGTCCTCCTCGGTCAGCTTCAGTACCGGCTTGCCGATGGTATCAGCCAGCCAGATCACCGCTTTTTTCTTCAGTACCTTATCGTCCCAGGAACAGTCTTTCACCAACCAGGGGGTATCAAAACGGGTAAGCTCGGAAGCGGCAGCTTCATCCAGTACAAATTCCACATTGTCGGATAATTGCAGGTAAGTAGCCGGTACATCGCCCGACATTTCGCCTTCCACGGCTTTTTTAATGATGGGCGCTTTCTTTTTGCTCCAGGCCATCAGGATGATCTCGCGGGCCTTGAAAATGGTACCGATCCCCATGGTGATGGCCTTGGTCGGCACATTGGCCTTACCGCCAAAATCACGGGAGGCATCATTACGGGTCAGGTCATCCAGGGTCACCAGCCTGGTACCCGAGTTGGGAGCCGAACCCGGCTCATTAAAACCGATGTGACCGGTACGTCCGATACCGAGGATCTGCAGGTCGAGCCCGCCCAGTTCCTCGATCTGGTGTTCATAAGCCAGGCAAAAAGCTACCACGGCATCCTGGTCCAGGGTGCCATCGGGAATGTGCACATTGGCCGGATCGATATCCACATGGCTGAAGAGGTTCTCGTACATGAAGGTGACATAGCTTTGAGCGGCATCGGGCTTCATGGGATAATACTCATCGAGGTTAAAGGTGATCACGTTTTTAAAAGACAAACCCTCTTCCTGGTGCAGGCGTACCAGTTCGGCATACACACCGATGGGGGTAACACCGGTAGCCAGTCCCAGCACGGCTTTTTCGCC
>NZ_JBNPWP010000023.1:0-1062 GCF_050433765.1 Mucilaginibacter lappiensis
TGTAAAGGTCAGATAATTCGAGGACAAGAATAGCTAAATTAAGAGCTATGCGCATCAACACGAACGACCTCACCCTGAAACGGAATTACTTGCAGACCTATCGATTTCTAATAAAGGATTATGAACAGGTCAAGCAAGGGCTTCATCCAAGCTTTAAACTGGCCAAAGAGTTCTATGAGTTTCATCACACCGACCGCCGAAGCTTCCTGAAGTATTACAACCGGTATAAACAATCCGGTAACGAAGAAGACCTGTTGCCAGGCAGACGAGGCCCGAAATACAGGACGCGCAGGCCGTCGCTTGGGGATGAAGCTTTGGTACTTGAAATGCGCTCGCGGGGCAACAATAAGTTTGAAATAGCTCACGAGCTTAAGCAGAAATCAGATAACTTTAAGCCATCGCCTTCGGGAGTTTATAACATCCTGAAGCGTTACGGCAAAAACCGTTTAAAGCCGGCAGATAAGGAAGTTAAACGCAAGATTATTAAAGAACGCATGGGACAGTTAGGTCATATCGATTGTCATCACTTAAGCCAAACCATCATTCGCGGTCAGCATCGTAAGCTTTACCTGCTTTGTGTCATTGATGATTATTCCCGGGTAGCCTTTGCAGAGGTTATGGAAGATATTACCGCCTTAACTACCATGTTTGCAGCCCTGCGCTGTATGCGAATGATCAAAGAGAAGTTCGGCATCCAGTTCGAAGAGATCATTGCCGATAACGGCCCGGAGTTTGGCCCGGCTGTTAGCCAGAACAAACGTAACCACCCTTTTGAGCGGATGCTGATGGAAACGGGTATCAAACGCAGGTATATTCAGCCTTATCGACCGCAGACAAACGGTAAAGTAGAGCGCTTCTGGCGTACGCTTAAGGAAGACCTGATCGAGGACACTGATTTCGACAGCCTCGAAGAACTTGAAGACGAACTCCTGCAATACCTGGTCTACTATAACTGGGAAAGACCTCACCAAGGTATTGGTGGAAAAAGACCTATTGATATGATCACCTTAAACAACACAAAATAAACCTGCTACCTTGTCATCGAATTACTAAACCCTTACA